>NZ_MLQS01000016.1 GCF_001866055.1 Anaerobacillus alkalidiazotrophicus | reverse complement strand
AAAAATCGTATGACATGATCAACCTCTTCAACCTTCTTAATGAGCACATCTTTCAATCCTGGCAAATCTATGATAAAATTCACTCACACGCAACCCCAATCTTTTACTTGTTTCTCGTCAATTCAAGTATAAAAGAATTGGTAGGTTGCGTGTTCTTTTTTGCTTCATGGGCTACGCCCATGAAGCAAAAAAGAAGAATATCACCACTAACCTAATTGTTTGGATACCCCAACAATTATTATAGAGCCAAAATGAAATAATATGGTAAGCAGTAACTTTGATAAATCGGGTTGAGATTCTCCTTTAACTAAAAATTCGCATTGGTTTCTCAATTGGAATACCAATGCGAACTTTTATCAAAGGTCGTTCGTGCTCATACCTATAATTAAAACCGCTTACCAGTTAAACTCTGCTAAGTTGTCCAATATTCAAAGTGTAATTACTCTTCTTCTCGTTTTTCTACCCAAAAGTCGATAATTTCACCATCTTTTGCTGTATCAATAACAAAGGAACCGTTACTATAACGATCACTCGGTTTAATTTGGACAACTTCCAATGTTTCTTCAGCACCTTTTACTGTTTTAATATGGGTAATAGATTCATTATTTACTTTCATTAAGGCTAGTAAACGGTGAGGATTATTTTTTAATTCTCTTAACATGATTAATCCACGTTTTGCACGACTTGTTTTATCAAATTCTGTTAAGTTCATCTTTTTAGTAGCTCCACGGTGGGTTATTACAAATAATTGTGTCTTTTCTTCTTGATTAAACATTAAGCCACTAATTACGTAATCACCTGGCTTTAAGTTAATACCTTTAACTCCGGAAGCTCTTTGCCCAACAATACTTATTTCTTCTTCAGTAAACCATAAGCCATACCCGAAATTAGTTGCAATAAACACGTCTTGATTTCCATTAGTGAGATCAACATTAACAACAATATCGTCATCCTTAAGCTTTAATGCCATCAACGGTTTAGAGTAACGTTGTGCTTGATATTCTGAAAGTGGTGTACGTTTTGCCATACCATTTTTCGTAAAGAAAACTAGATATTTATCCTCTGAAAACTCGTTAATTGAAAATGCCTTAAGGATTTCATCACCACGTTCTAGAGGAACAATATTGGCTACGTGCTGTCCTAGATCTTTCCAACGTATATCAGGTAGTTGATGGACTGGAATATATAGATAATTTCCATTAGCGGTAAAAATTAATAACGTGTCTGTTGTATTTGTCTCAAGTTGACCAATAACCCGATCTCCCTCTTTCATTCCGGTAGGGTCACCATTCGAGGCTGCAAACGAACGTACGCTTGTCCGCTTAACATACCCTTCTTTTGTTACTGTTACAATGACATCTTCTGCTGGGACTAAGACTTCAAGGTTAATCTTGATTTCTTCGATTTCCTTCTCAATTACTGTACGACGTTCATCGTTGAAGGTTTTCTTAATAGTAAGTAGGTCCTTCTTTATTACAGAAATAAGTTTTTTCTCGCTTTTTAAGATTGCTGTTAGTTCAGTAATTTTCTTTTCTAATTCATTACTTTCTTTTTGTAAAGTAGTTACATCAGTATTCGTTAGACGATACAACTGTAATGTAACAATTGCCTCAGCTTGAGCTTCTGTGAATTGAAACTTATCTATCAAATTATCTTTTGAGTTCCGCTTATCTTTAGAAGCTCGGATCGTTTCAATCACTTCATCTAAAATCGAAATAGCACGGATTAATCCTTCAACTACATGTTGACGTTCCTCTGCTCTTCTTAACTCAAACGTTGAACGTCTAGTAACCACTTCTTTTTGATGGTTAACGTATGCTTGTAATAATTGTTTCAAACCTAACAAACATGGGCGTTTATTAAAGATTGCTACCATATTAAAGTTATAGGTTACTTGTAGGTCTGTATTTTTATATAAATAATTTAAAATGCCTTCTGCATCAGCATCCTTTTTTAACTCAATAACTATTCGTAATCCTGTACGATCTGTATCATCACGAACTTCGGCAATACCGTCTACTTTTTTATCAAAGCGGATTTCATCCATTTTTTTTACAAGATTTGCTTTAACAATTTCATAAGGAATTTCAGTAATGATTATTTGTTGTTTTCCACCACGAACTGACTCAATTTCAGCCTTACTGCGAACGACTACTTTTCCTTTGCCGGTCTTATAGGCGTTACGAATTCCATCAACACCTTGAATAATTCCGCCAGTTGGAAAGTCAGGGCCCTTAATTATTTCCATAAGTTCATCTAAAGAACAGCTAGGATTCTCCATTTGTAAAATAGCTGCATCAATGACCTCACCAAGTTGATGAGGTGGAATATCTGTTGCATATCCTGCAGATATTCCCGTTGACCCATTCACAAGTAAATTAGGAAACATTGCCGGCAAAACAACAGGCTCTTCTTCTGAATCATCGAAGTTAGGTATAAAATCAACTGTATCTTTTTCAATATCCCTTAGCATCTCAGACGATATTGCAGATAGCCTTGCCTCTGTATAACGCATTGCTGCTGGGGGGTCACCATCAATTGAACCGTTATTACCATGCATTTGAACTAGGCCGTACCGTACTTTCCAGTCTTGACTCATCCGGATCATCGCATCATATACTGATGAATCTCCATGAGGATGATAGTTACCTATAACATTACCAACCGTTTTTGCAGATTTTCTAAACGGTTTTTCAGCCGTATTCCCTTCTCTATGCATAGCATATAAAATTCTTCTTTGAACAGGTTTCAAGCCATCTCTAGCGTCCGGAAGTGCCCGTTCTTGTATGATGTACTTACTATAACGACCAAACCGATCCCCAATAACGTCTTCTAAGGGAAGGTCTAAATACTTATCTCCAATCAACATATTTATTCCTCCTCGGTTAAGATTAGATTTTCATTTTCTAGGATGTTCGTCTCTTCATCTAAACCAAAGGCAACATTTGTTTCAATCCATTTACGGCGGGGTTCAACCTTATCCCCCATTAATGTTGAAACTCGACGTTCAGCTCTAGCAACGTCTTCAATCTTAACACGTATTAATGTTCTAGTTTCTGGATCCATCGTCGTTTCCCAAAGCTGAGTGGCATCCATCTCACCTAAACCTTTATATCGTTGGATTGTGTAGCCTTTACCGACTTTTTTCATGGCATCCTTCAAACCATTTTCGTCCCATGCATATTCAACTACTTCTTTTTTTCCTGATCCTTTACTAACTTTATACAAAGGCGGCAGAGCGATATAAACCTTGCCTGCTTCGATAAGCGGGCGCATATATCGGTAGAAAAATGTAAGTAAAAGCACTTGAATATGGGCACCATCTGTATCGGCATCGGTCATAATAATAATTTTATCGTAATTTATATCATCAACGTTAAAATCAGAACCTACATCAGCACCAATAGCATAAATGATCGTCCGAATTTCTTCGTTCTTCATAATATCAGCAAGTTTTGCTTTTTCCGTATTTATCACTTTACCACGAAGAGGCAATACAGCTTGGAATTTCCGATCACGGCCTTGTTTGGCTGATCCACCTGCTGAATCTCCCTCAACGAGATAAAGTTCATTACGACTAGGGTTTTTCGATTGAGCAGGAGTAAGCTTACCGCTTAATAAACTTTCTTTTCGTTTCGATTTCTTTCCACTACGAGCATCTTCCCTAGCTTTTCTAGCTGCTTCTCTTGCTTGAGCAGCTTTTATCGACTTTTTGATTAACAGTGAACTAATATCCGGATTTTCCTCAAGAAAAAAGGAAAGTTGTTCACTAACAACTGCGTCAACAGCTGAACGACCCTCTGGAGTTCCAAGTTTCCCTTTCGTTTGACCTTCAAACTGTAGTTTTTCCTCTGGTACTCGTACAGAAACAATCGCTGTGAAGCCTTCTCTTATGTCTGAACCATCTAGGTTTTTATCTTTTTCTTTTAATAGAGCCGTCTTACGAGCATATTCGTTAATAATTCTCGTCATAGCAGTTTTGGCACCTAGCTCATGAGTTCCCCCATCTTTCGTACGTACGTTGTTTACGAAAGAGAGGACATTTTCTGTATACCCATCGTTAAATTGGAACGAAAATTCAACCTCAATGTTTTGGTTTTTCCCTTGAAAAAAGGTAACAGGATGAAGTGTTTCTTTATCTTCATTTAAGTATTCAACAAAGGCTTCAATTCCACTTTCGTAATGAAACGTTTCTTGTTGACCTTCTTTACCAGTTCTTGTATCTTTTAATTGAATCTTCAAACCTTTTAATAGAAAAGCAGCTTCACGCAAACGTTCCGTTAATGTTTCGAAATTGTAAGTGGTCGTACTAAAAATAGTAGGATCAGGTTTAAAGTGAATGGTAGTACCTGTCTTTTTAGTTGTTCCTTTTTTTTCAAGAGTAGTAACAGGTTTACCACCGTTTTCAAAGCGCTGCTTAAAAATAAAACCATCTCGTTTTATCGTTACTTCAAGCCATTCAGAAAGAGCATTTACAACCGATGCACCAACCCCATGTAATCCACCACTCGTAGAATAACCACCTTGACCAAACTTTCCTCCAGCGTGGAGAACAGTTAAGATGATTTCTGGTGTAGGTTTACCCATTTTATGCATTCCAGTAGGCATACCTCGCCCTTCATCTTCAACACTTATACTATTGTCTTTATGGATCGTTACCTTGATTTCATTACCAAATCCAGCTAACGCCTCATCAACAGCGTTATCAACGATCTCATAAACTAGATGATGTAATCCCCTAGAGTCTGTACTACCAATGTACATCCCTGGTCTTTTTCTTACAGCCTCAAGTCCTTCTAATACTTGAATGGCATCATCGTTATAATCAAATTTTGCTTTAGTTGCCAAGAAGATAGACTCCCTTCATAAACTCCATGTAATATTTGAAACATGTTATTCCGTCAAAATATCATGTTAATTTCTAAATCCTTATACTTTCATCACTATTTAGCGTAAACTTACTTACGTTTTTTAAACACGATTAAAGTTAAATGGCGCGTAAATACATTACGTTATTATAAAATTGCAGTTTCTTGTAGAATAAATATAATACGAACAAGCGTTTCTTTCAAGACGTCTTTTTCACTAGTATTAAATTCCGTTTAGCTCCTGTCCTTATTTACAATAGCGTTTAAATCCTTATTTTTCAAGCTTGATTTACGATAAAACACAAAAAAAACCCTATATTTTTACAAAAAATAAGAGGTTTTTTCTACAAAACATACTTATGTAATTTTAACGAAAGTTAATAAGATTAAGGGTTTTGATAGCGTTTTCGAACAATTCAAAAAACTCAATTACACAATTTGAATTTATTTCGTCATTGCATGCTCTACCTTAATACAACGATCCATTATAACAGTCATATTATGATCTTTTAAATAATTATACGCTTTATCATTGATGACCCCTAATTGGGCCCAAAATACTTTTGCATTAATTTCTACAGTTTCTCTAGCTATTTCTGGCAGAAACTCACTTTTTCTAAATACATTAACAATATCAACGGGACCTTCAATATCTTTTAAAGTTGGGACAGCTTTTACTCCTAACGCTTCTGTAATAACTGGATTTACTGGAATAATCTCATATCCAGCATTTTGCATAGCCTGAGCAACCATGTAAGATGTACGTTCTGGATTATTCGATAAACCAACAACCGCAATTCTTTTATTCTCTTCTAAAACTTTTTTTATTTCGCTTCTCTCAGGATTAATAATAGACAAATTCTTCACCTCTTCAATTATTTCTTTCTAAATTCTTCTACATGTATTTTATCCAATTATTGGACAAAAATAAAGTATACTAAATTTTTACAAACGTTCTTCATTAGAAAGTGTTGATTTTTTTGTGTTATTGATTACTTCTAGTTAATTAATTTATGATTTATATATCAAATACGGTACGTGAAATTTTATAATGCCGATATTCTATAAAGCTGAACTTCAATCAATGGGAGTTGCATTGTAGATAGAACCACAAACGGTACACGAGCCATTGATACGTTTACTCTTGATGAATTAAATCAATTAGATGCAGGATACGATTTTTCCGATGAGAATGGAATGTAACCTTATAGAGGCCAAAGGATAACAATTCCCACTGTGGAAGAAGCATTTGAACACTTTCGTAGATTTGCACTTAAATATTGAAATTAAAGCCCAATACCCGAAAAATGGACCATCCGAAATTAAAGAAAAACTCGTTAAAAAAATTACAAATTTGGTATGAAAATAAAGTGTTACTTTCTTCTGTTGATCAAACTATTAGTGACAATGTTTGTATATGTAGGTTAAAATGAAAATTATTTTATTTTAACTTATTGGTGCAAAGAGGTGCATTTACAAACAAATTGTGCTGTTATATTAAGTGGACACCAGATCCCTTATTTTAAATAAAAACATAATTTTCGGATTATTTCGGACAGACAATTCGTTATTCTGTCCTGAAATTGAAATTATTTAATGAATTTGATTAAATAAAGGATCTATTGTCTACAAATTGTAAAAAAACGTCCTTTTCCAAAAATAGAGGAATCTCTGTCTTAAAGTGTACTAAGAAATTCAGAAAAAAATTATAGGATATTTACATACATTAATGGGGGCTATCTTGGGGTTTTCAAGAGGTTGTATTTTTGTTGGAGGAGTAAGAGTAGAAATTACTTCGTGTATTTATTTGCATAAGATGATGCTGCATAGGAGTTTGGTTTTATCTTTGGTTGAACTCCGAGTGCCCATATTTGTTCAGTCATTTCTTCAATGAAATACTTTGTCTTACCTCTTTTACCTATATCTAAATGAATTTCAAAAATGAAATCAGCTCCCTCATCACTATATGGAATTAAGAGATCAACCATTGTTGAGATATGTTCTTCTGTAAATTTCGATGCAACCTCTTGACTATACATCGTTTCTAAGTAAATCTTCTCTTTTAAAGATGCAATTCTTCGTGGTACCATAACCTTTTTTAGACATCCCCATGCCCCTCTTCCAACACGGTGAAGATGGATCGTAGTTATAAACTTTGTCCCATGTTGATGAACTTGCGAGTCGGTTCCAACCGCTAAACGATACGTTGCAGTTGGGTCTCGTTTAATAAACTGAAGTAAGCGATCAAAAACTTCATCAAATGTCATTTCTGCTGTTGAAGTATTATAAAATAATAGGTCGTTATTCATGCCATACTCCTTTGTAACGGTTTTTTTGAACAATCCCTTTATTTAATTAATATTCTTAATACAGTTTATCTAGAAGTACAAAATATGTGACTATATAAATTGTAGAATATAGTAAGATAAGCCAAAACAATGTCAACAGCTTAGACTTGCATTTATAGGCAAATTCCTCTCAACTGATATTCCTTTAAATTTATCTTGGCTTGAATCAGAGGTTGTGAGATTTGCAAGACGATTGCTACGTCCAATTACTCCACTCGAGGTTGCTAATCATTTAATGATAAGTGATCGGCACACTCGACGTATCCTACACAAACTAGTTAAATTACAAATATTATGTATAGCAAGCGACAAGGAGCGTGCTCGTGCTTATGTTCTAAAATAGTAAAATCAATTATGTAGAGGACAGAGAATCCGCTATTTCTAGTAATTCACCCAATTTATTATACCTTTCGGACAGAGAATCCCTTATTTAACTTAAATTACAAGAAATCACTAGTTTTAGTACTAAATAACGGAATGTGAGTCCGCATAGATCTTAAATCTCTTATTTTGACAGGAATAACGGAACTAGGGTCCGCCTAATAAAAATCCACTATAATTACGTATTTTTTTATCTTCTCTCCATTATCGAATTTCACTTCAAATTCAAATTCAAACACATTTTCCACTGTTTTTTCTTGTTTAATTTTGAGTATTTGCTTGCGCTAGACAGTTTCCAAGTTAGAAATTTATAAATTATGATTAAATAAAAAAAGAAGCAGGCACAAATTAATGCTACTGCTCCCTTTTTACACATTATAATTCGTAGACTTCCTTATACTTCTTTTCTAAGTATGAAATTAAATATTTTGGCTCTAAGCCTTCACCAGTTATATCTTTAATAATTTCTAAAGGCTGTTTCATCTTACCATACTGGTGAATATTGGTTATCAACCATTGTTTAATCGGTGTAAAATTTCCTTCGTCAAGTAATTGATCAAAGTTTGTTATATCCTTATCCATTTCATTTTTCATTTGAGCTGCATAAATATAACCTAATGCGTACGATGGAAAATAACCGAAGCTCCCACCAGCCCAGTGCACATCTTGAAGAACACCTTCACCATCGTGTGATGGGCGAATTCCTAAGTATTCTTCCATTTTATCATTCCAGATTTCTGGCAGATCTTTCACTTCAATTTCACCATTAATAAGAGCTTTTTCTATTTCATATCGTAAAATAATATGAAGTGAATAAGTCATTTCATCTGCTTCAATACGGATAAGTGATGGACCAGCTACATTAATTGCTTTGTAATAATCTTCTAGGCTGACATCCTCAAATTGTTCACCACTATATTCTTTAAGCAATTGATAATTCTTCTTCCAAAAAGAAAAATTACGTCCTACAAAATTTTCACAAAACAATGATTGAGATTCGTGAATTCCCATTGATGTACCATCACAAAGAGGTGTACCAATTAAGTCTTCTGAAATATTCTGCTCATATAGTGCATGGCCACATTCATGAATTGTACCGAAAATGGCCGTCCGAAAATCCTTTTCATCATATTTGGTTGTTACACGAACATCATTACGATTAATCGCAATTGCAAATGGATGAACCGTCGTGTCTAAACGCCCCGCTTCAAAATCGTATTGTAACTGCCTTAATAACTCAGAACTAAAACCTTGTTGTTTTTCTTTAGGAAAGTGCTCAAACAAAAAATCAGTATGAGGCTGCTTGGGAGATTCAGTAACAGCTTTAACCAAGGGAACTAGCTTTTCCCTTAACTCACCAAATACACGGTCTAATACTTCAACAGTAATCCCAGGCTCATAGTCATCTAAAAGTGCATTATATTTGTTTCCTTCATAGCCAATTCGTTCAACATATTTTCTTAAATAAGCTACTATTTTTTCCAAATACGGAGCAAAGCTATTAAAATCAGCTTTTTCCTTCGCTTCTTCCCATATAGTTTCTGCTTTTGATGTTAGTATCACAAACTCTTTATACTCTTCAGGTGGGATCTTCTTGTTTTTTTCATAATCCCTCTTACACTCTTCTACCAATTTTTTGGTTATATTTGAAATTTCCCCTTTGACCTCAGGATTAGATAATGCTTGTAAATATTCTCCCATTTCCTCTGATACACTCATATTAAAAACATCCGTTGATAGGGTACCTATTGTTTCTGAGCGTTGTTCTACGCCTTTTTTAGGTGCACCTGTACGTAAATCCCAATACATTAAGGAAATAGCTTCATTATAACTTGACATCTTCTTTACATAATTAATAAATGATTTTTCAATTTCAGATATATTTCTTACCATTATTCCACTTCCTTTCTTCACTTGCAGTATGTTAAATTCGATACTTATTTTTCCATTCCTTCTATATCCTAAATATTTTATACAAATTAAACTATTTTCATTAAAAAACTTTTTACAAACATATCATTTTGAAAAAAATAGTTAATATGATATAAAGAAAACGGATAAGTAGTGAGGAGGACAGTTAAAATGGAAATGAGAATTAGTGAAAAAGCTGTAGAATTATATAAAAAAGAAATGGATCTAGTAGCAGGTGATGCGTTAAGGTTATATGTTCGTGTAGGTGGTTGCGGTTCTGGCGGATTTTCAGTCGGTGTAACAAAGGATGAACCTTCCAAAAAGTCATTTATTAAAAGTAAAAGCGGGATAAGATTTTTCGTTGAGGAAGAAGATTTTTGGTATTTAAATGGTATGGTAATCGATTTTGACGAAGATCTTAATTATGTAACTTTTGATAATCCAAACTTGAGAGATGTAGAAAATCCAAACTCAAATTAATAACAGAAAAGCGCAAGGCGCCCGCCTATTGGCGACAAACACTGGAAGGTCGGCAAGAAGTGGTCTGCTCTTTGACCGCAGTTGCCGATCTGAAGTGTTCGAGCCGATGGCTTCTAGAGCTAGACAGTTTCCAAGTTAGAAATTTATAAATTCTGATTATACAAGAAAAGTACATGTGCCTTGGTTACCAACAACAGCTAAACGTCAATACAATTTCAATATATTTAAAATACTAAAAACCCGAGTTTATAAACTCGGGTTTCATTTTTTTATCCACCAATATGTGACATTTCAATTTTACGAATTTGTTTTTTATCCGTATGAAGCAGACGCTCTTCAGAATACCGATCAGTTCTAGCAGTCCATATACTAGCAATCCGTTCCAGTAATTGATCATCACTAGCACCTGAACGTAAGAGATCTCTCAAATCATGGCCCTCTGAAGCAAACAAGCAAGTAACTAGTTTACCGTCTGCAGAAAGTCTAGCTCTTTGACAGTTTGAACAAAAAGCATCAGTAACAGAAGAAATAATACCAATTTCATTATCATTATCCTTAAAACCGAATCTAGTCGCAACTTCCCCTTCATAATTCGGTTTAATAGGTTCAATTGGAAACTCTTTATTAATACGATCAAAAATCTCTTTTTTTGAAACGACTTGGTCTAATTTCCATCCGTTTGAGTTACCAACATCCATGAATTCAATAAAACGTAAAATAATATCTGTATCTTTAAAATAACGAACCATCGGAACAATATCCTCGTGATTTAAGCCTCGCTGGACAACCATATTAATCTTAACTTGAAGACCTACATTCTTGGCAGCCTCAATCCCTTCAAGAATTTGATCTACACCAACGTTTCGTCCATTAATCTTACGAAAACGTTCATCGTTTAGACTATCTAAACTAATCGTGACACGCTGCAAGCCAGCATCCTTAAGTTCTAAAGCATGTTTTTTTAATAGTGCACCATTTGTCGTCATTGCAATATCTTTAATACCTTCAATCTTAGAAAGCATACGAATTAACTTGACAAGATCTTTTCGAACTAACGGCTCTCCACCTGTAATTCGTATTTTCTCAATGCCAGCACCTTCTACAAATAATGTAGCAAGTTTTGTAATTTCCTCAAATGAAAGAACTTCATTTCTCGGTAAAAACATAAAATCTTTATCAAAGATTTCTGAAGGCATACAATAACTACATCGAAAATTGCAACGATCAGTTACTGATATTCTCAAATCACGAAGTGGGCGTCCTAACTGATCATAAAAACGCTTATTTGCCATTAATTTGTCCCCCTTCTCCTTCGTAATAAATTAAGTTACAAGGGCGTTTTATTTATGTCAATCTCACAATTCCATTAATCCTGCGACACCAAACTAATGTAGTTAAAAACAAATATGTTATCTGAGTCATAGTGATAAAAATAATAAACTATAAAACTTATTAAAATTTATAAAGAAGTGCTACTACTCAATTCCAAAAGTAGCAGCACAGTTATCCCTTATTAATCTTACATGTTTAATAGTAGTATATCATAGGAATGCACATTTGTAACTATTGGAATATAGTTAATTATCTAAAGTTGAATTAACCTCTACTTCAATAGGAAAAGTAGACTTCACCACTTCTAACATATCCTTATCTTGTGATAAACGATGATCAACAATAGCTACTATTCCTTCGTCGGTGCTTGTTCGAATTAAACGTCCAATACCTTGTCGTAACCGAAGTAACATGTACGGAAGATCAACATCATTATATGGATTTTTGACATTCTTACGCTTACCATTAAATACAGGGTCGTTAGGCGGAAACGGTAATGACCAAATAATTACACTTGAAAGTGACCGGCCAGGAACATCTAAGCCTTCCCATAAATGTATTGCACAAAGACACGTATTCTCAAGGTTTTGAAATATATGAACGAGACTACTTAACTCTTGATCACCTTCGAATAAAAACTGATAATTTTCTAACCGCTCATCAGTTTTAGCAATTTCCTTAAATGCTAGTAATTCGTCTTCGGTATTAAACAATAATAGTGCTCTTCCCTCTGACTTTTCAATAACTTCAATTACTGAGTTAACTTTTTGGGTATGTTCAATATTAGGAATAAAAACTTTCAAATGATTTTTGTAATCAAACGGTGATTCAACTGTGAAAGACAAATAATCCTTAATCCCAAGACTTCCAGCTATATAATGAAAATTACCATTTGTTGATAAAGTTGCAGAGGAAAAAACCATTGGGAGTTTTTTTGAAAATACCTTTTCTCGTAGAACATCTTCTACTAAATTAGGCATGATAACTAACGTTGTCACTCCCTCTTCTTTTGTAACCCAAGTAACTACATTTGTTTTTTCCTCTAAAAGAGATAATGCATATTGAAGCATCTCTATATGTTCTTCAACAATTTTTAATTGGTAATCCTCAATAGTGTATAACTCACTCTCAAATACTAAGGCATCTTCTAGTGCTGTTAGAAGACGTCTAAATTCCTTAATTTCATTGATCACTTGAGAAGTGATTTCAAGATCATGTCGATCAGAACCTTTTACATGACTACTATTTTTATTAATGATTGTAAACAAATGCAAACTTTGCGAAATAATTTCATCTATATAAACAGCAACCTCTTCACGAACATCATTCTCTAATAGACGCTCCAATATTTCTTCTAAAAGGTCATGACGAATATAGTAAGCTAGTGCTTTTTGAGCAGCAATTTCCAATAAATGCCCTTCATCAAAAACAATACTACTAGCCTCAGGTAAAAATGGTAATTGCCCTTTTCTTTTTCTCGAATCTTGTGTCCAAATGTGTTCCATATAAAAATCTTGAGAACAAACAATTAGGTCTGTCGCTTTTCGATAATGTTCTCTTGTTAATGTCATGCCACAACGATGACGTTTCTCACAAACAGAACAATCTTGGAAAGCATCCCAGTTTATTTTTCCCCAAGTTTCATTATCCAGTTTTGAGTACGTTTTACGATCACCGTAAAAATGAAATTCTTGCATTGGTACATTGTTATACACAAAAGAAGGAACCGACTGATAGACATCACCATAAACATCAGGATTTTCATCTGCATCTCTCAGTTTTTCTAACTTTTGTACACAAAGATATTGACTTTGAGCTTTTGCCAATCGTACATCAATGTTTAAATTTAATACTTTAGATATTTTTGCAATATCACCTTCTGGTTTAACAAGTTGTTCGATAAGTGCTTCATCAGCACAGGCTATGATTGCTGGTTTCCCTACGTATCTTGCGTAACAAATTGCATAAAGTAAATAGGCTATTGTCTTACCAGTTCCTACCCCAGCTTCTGCAAAGATTACCTTTTTTTCAGCAAAGGAACGTTCAAGTTGATAAGCCATAAAAATTTGTTCATCTCGTATTTCAAAGCCTGCTTCAGGTAAAATATCATAAAATACGTCCCCTACCCAATCGCCTAACTGTTCAATAAATGACTTTTTTCGATCATATGTAAAAGGTAATTTTTCAAACGATTGCATAATTTCCCCCTGCTTAAAATAATTGTTTCTTACTAATTCAATGTAACTTCGGACATAATCACCAAACTTCATCATATGTTTATCATTTATTATTTGTCAATAAAATTGTACAAATTCTTACTAAATTAAAAGGAGGTGTGTCATTTAGTTAGACACACCTCGAAATATATTATTCGTCTTTAGCTTCTGTTAATTGATGATCAAGCCTTTCAATGAGTTCAGAAGAAAATTCAAAGAATTCATCATCTACACCAGTTGCATGGGCGAAAGCATTTTTATATTGCTTTTTTGCTTGATTTAGTGCATTAGTTGCGGCCTTCAGTTGATCCTCATCCATACTCATCGTTGCTTGACCAACCATTCGTTGTGCAGCTTTAATAGCCATTTCTACTTGTCTTATATCATTGAACGGTTCTGACATATATACCATCCCACCCTTTACATTTTTCTTAGATAGGTTATACATATTAATAAAATTTTATTCATCTTTACCTAAAGGTATGACTATACTAATACTCAATTAAATAAACTAAAGAATTTGAGTAACCAGCTTCCTTTATTTTTTCAATCTTATAAATATAATCAGTATTTTCTTCGTCATATGGAGCAACTAATCCTTCTGCCGAAGTGCCATCTCCCACAACGATATAATCAGCAGTCCGTATATTTTTGTTAATAAGCCGCTTTTCTCGAAACCCAATACCGGTCCCTGGTCTTACACCAACCCGAAAGATAAAAGGTGTGCAGATTGAATAAAATACACCATCGTCTAAATGCCGATGTATGTGGTGAGGAGAAATCGCCTCTACACTTACCTGTATAACAATTGTTTCTTCTAATTGCTTCGTTTGCCTATAAAGTACGTGTAACTTTCTTTTATTTATTTTATCATCGGATTGTAATAGAATAAATTTTTTTTTAGACATAGCAATTTGATTTAAATCAGCTTCATTTATAATTGTATCTAAGCACGTTAAATACAAGTAGCCTATTTTCTCTAATTCTTTAGTACCTGCAAAATTCCCTTTACTATCATCAAAATAACCGTGTTTTAAAATACTTTTTTTAGCTTCTGCTGAAGTGTGATGGTATAGACGTAAATATGGATCAAGTTTATTAACAAAATAGCCTATTCCTGTTACATAATCTAGAAGGTTTTCTGGACCGTAGATTTCACATTGATAAAATTCCGAATGGTCTTTAAAAAACTTAATAAAATCTTTATTAGTGAACTTTATTTCAATCGTTTTTTTACAAGAGATATCCAACGTAATTGAACATTGAATGTTTTGTTTGGACAAGGATAGTTCACTAGGAAAAAAAGTTAATGGTTGGATCCATTTAAAATATTTATTTTTTTGATCTAAAAAAATCAAATCGGGTATGAGCAATGGTCCACGTTGAGTATTTACTAATTTACACTTAACATATCCAACAAAACAATGCGAACGATCATTGCTCCCTCCAAATTCTTCATAATATACATGGTCTGTCCCATATCCGTACCTGTTGAACATCTTATTCTTATCCATAGCATACCTTCCCATGCGTGCTTCTGTGTCTTCTAGCGTAGCTTCATGAAGCTACGCTAGAAGACATAATTCATGCAGTTATTGAAGTCAGTAGCTTGACTGAAGTGACCGAGCTCGTAGGCTGCTTGCGCTAGACAGTTTCCAAGTCAGAAATTTTATACTCCTATCTCTTAATAAAAGCGCCGTCTTCTGTTAACAAATCAAATAGTTAAAATACTTATAGTCGCAGTTAATTATTCCTCGGTGGTCTTGGGCCAAAGTATTGGTAATAATCAGTTTTGATATTACCATTGTATAGTTTCCGTTTTTTTGATGCTTTTTTACCGTATAACTCTTCAAACCCTTCGTTTGATGTAAGCATGTACACTGACCACGTATCTAGCTTTTCAAAAGCTTTCCCCATATCACGGTACATTTGTTCTACTTCCTTAATTTCACCGATTCGTTCTCCATACGGTGGATTCCCTACGATACAACCATACTCTAGCTTTGTAGTAAAGTCTTTCACTTGCATTTGTTTGAAATGAAGAAGATCTCCAAAGCCTGCTTCTTGTGCATTATTAATAGAAAGCTCAACCATTTTATGGTCAATATCGCTACCAAAAATTTGTAATGGTTGATCATATTTTGCCAAATCTTCTACTTCTTCCATCGCTTGATCCCAGTTAGCTTTTCCAACCCACTCCCATTTTTGGGAGGCAAAATCACGATTAAATCCAGGAGCAATATTTTGACCAATCATAGCTGCTTCAATCGCAAGTGTACCCGATCCACAAAACGGATCGGCAAATGGACGGTCTGGATGCCAATTGGTAAGCATAATCATTGCTGCAGCCATTGTTTCCTTTAAAGGTGCTTCACTATGTAAATAACGATAACCACGTTTATGTAATCCACTACCACTTGTATCAATTGTTATTGTAGCAATATCTTTTAATAACGCAACCTCTATCCGAAATAAGGGACCGTCCTCATCAAACCAAGCACGTTTATACGTTTTTTTCAAACTCTCAACAACCGCCTTTTTAACAATTGCTTGACAGTCAGATACACTAAATAGAGTCGATTTAACAGATTTTCCAATGACCGGGAACTCTCCGTTCTCAGGTATAAAATTCCCCCATGGTAATGCTTTTGTTTTTTCAAAAAGTTCATCAAAAGTAGTTGCCTTAAACTCACCAACAACTAACTTGACTCTATCAGCTGTCCTTAACCACAAGTTTGTCCGACAAATCGCTTTTTCATCAGCTTCAAAAATGATTTTCCCATTATCGACTTTAACATTTTCATACCCTAAATCTTTTACTTCTCTAGCTACTAGAGCCTCAAGTCCCATAGCAGCGGTTGCGATTAACTTAACTTTTCCCATAATCTTTCCTCTCTCGTAAATAATTAATAAAAAGAATATATCATAACTAACAAGAACTTTCCTCATCATTTTAAATTAGAATGAACAAAGACCTTGTTATCCGTCGGCTTTTAACCGATTTTTTCTTTTTCTAGCTGCTTTAATTGATAAAAATAACCTTTCACTTTCATTAATTGTTCGTAAGTACCTTCTTCTACAATCTTACTTTTATCAAATACGATAATTTTATCCATTTTTTCAAGTCCTACTAGTCGATGAGTAATATATATTACTGATTTACCTTCAACTTTCGGCCATAAAAAAGATAGAACTTCCTGTTCAGTTATCGAATCTAGTCCAGTAGTCGGTTCATCCATTAATAAAATCGGAGCATCCTTTAATACCATTCTAGCAATGGCTAATCGTTGTCGTTCTCCACCGGAAATAGAAAAGCCTCTTTCACTTAAGACTGTGTCTAATTGTAAATGGTGTAAAGACATTTCATTTAAAACAAATTGTAGTTCTTCGTCTGATGCATCGGGCTTTGCTACTAATAAATTTCCACGAACAGTATCGTTAAAAAAATGATTTTCTTGAGCAACAACCCCAAAAAAGCGACGGGCATCTTCTTCAGAAATATTTTTCAATTGAAAATTTCCTAACGATATATCTCCATCAAATTTTTTATAAAACTTTAATAGTAAATTAAGTACACTACTTTTTCCAGAGCCGCTAGCACCTACAATTGCAATTTTCTCTTTGGCTTCCAGTTCAAACGTTATTTTATTCAATGCGAGCCGCTCTGCATTTGGATATGAAAAAGCGACATCGGAAAAAGTAATTTTTACAGGTGTTGTAGGAACTTCAGTAGAAGAGAAATCTTCCTCTACATCCGTTTGATGTTTTGTTAATTGAAATAGTCTACGAGCAGCTACCCTACTTTCCTCAAGGTGACCTGGAATAACCGCCATCGGTGTTGCAACCTCAAAAACGGTTAGGGTCATAAGCACTAGCATGGCTAGAAAAACACCATTTAACACCCCTGACTCAACGAAGGTAACTCCTACTACTAACATAACCCAAGCTATTACAAAAGCTGCCGACAAGCTAATACTTTCACCTTTAGCAGCTAACATTCCATCTTTTTCTTGCTCCTCAATTAACTCCTTAGATGTCCTGGCAATATCACTTTGTTTATCCTTTAGGCGTCGGTTTGTTCGTAAGTCAGTAAATCCAAATAAAAACTCTGTTATTTGAACTGAGATTAAAGAACGTTTTTGGCGTAAATGATAACCGATGTTTTCAGTTAAATACGTAAAAATAAAAGGAATCACAAAACCTACAATTACTAAACCAAATAGTAATACGAATGCCATAAATATAGAAAAAGTATAAATGACAATTCCAGTCGTAATAAATACAACAATCATGACTAACGGAGGGTAAAACACTCGTAAAAAGAAATATTGAAGTCGTTCTACATCCGCAACTACTCTTGAAAGTAAATCACCACTTCGATAGGAAGAAAATAAAGCAGGTGCCAGTGGTTCAATTTTATCGTAAAAATAAACTCTTAATTTTCCTAAAATAGAAAACGTTGCTTTATGAGAAAAATAGCGTTCTGCATACCGACTTGCAGCTCTTGAAAGACCAAAAAAACGTACAAACAGGATTGTTAACGTTAATGTATAAAGAGGTGGGTGAAGAGCTGATTGAGAAATTAAATACCCTCCAGTACCTAGTAGTCCTACCGATGAAATAGCTGCTAGAAACCCAAGTAATATAGCAAGTAAAATCGCCTTTTTTTCTGATAGCATGACTTTTGTTAATGTAAAAAGTTCTTTCACTTATCTTCACCTCGATAGACAGAAACTAGTTTATTATATAGTTCATTTTCCGTATGAAGTTGCTCGTGAGTGCCCATTGCAACAACTTCACCATTTGAAAAAAGCACGATTTTATCTGCAGCGATGATCGTTTGTAAGCGGTGAGCAACCGTGATAACCGTTGCTTTTTTACATAGCTTATCAATTGCATTTTTTAAATAATACTCAGTTTCAAGATCTAATCCTGCTGTAGGTTCATCTAATAGCACCATTTTTGCGTCTTTCAAAAATGCTCTTGCCAATGCTACCCGTTGTTTTTCTCCACCTGAAAGACCAAGTCCAGCTTCACCAAGATGAGTATCATACCCATTTGGAAGTTCATTTACAAATCTGTCAACACCAGCTTCTTTAGCCGCCATGAAAACTTGATCTTCATCTGCCTTTTCATTACCCATTCGAATATTTTCTAGTATAGTTCCTGAAAACAGATAAGGTTCTTGTGACACATATGCGATATGACAAAGCCACTCTTCTTCGTCAACCTCAGTTAGTGGCATCCCATTAACACTGACATTTCCTTCTGAAGGTGGTAGCATCCCTAGGATGATTTTTAATAGAGTTGTTTTCCCTGACCCACTTCTACCTACAAATGCTACTCTTTGACCAGCTTCAATTGATACATTAATATTCTTTAAAGTAGCTATTTCTTCGGTATACTGAAACGAAACATTTTCAACATTCACTGATAGACGATTTGTATTTTCTAGTCTTTTTTCGCCCCAAACCGGGCTGTTTTGTTCTTCGTCTAATACTTCCCAGATAGTCTGTGCGGCTGCAATACTATTTTTCCCTGAATGAAAACTAGAACCTAAATTTTTAAGTGGCATATAAAGTTCTGGTGCCAATAGTAACACAAAAAAAGCTGTATGAAATGTAATGTAGCCAAACAGAAGGCGCATTCCAACTTCAACTGCAATCATAGCTGTAGCTATTGTCGCTAATACTTCAAGCATTAATGACGAAATAAATGCTATTTTTAATACTTCCATTGTTGTATCACGAAACTGATTACTCATTGTTACAATTTCATTGCGTTGCTTTTGGCTTTGTCCGAAAACTTTTAAGATCGGAAGGCCTTGAAGAACATCTAAGAAATGCCCAGAGAACTTTAGCATACTGTCCATTTGTTCACGGGATTTCTTTTCTGTCATACTTCCAATAATAATCATAAAAAATGGGATTAATGGAGCTGTTATAAGCATAATAAGCCCAGAATAAATATTTTTCGTGAAAACAGCTACTAAAATCATTAGTGGAATCACGCCAGCTTGAATAACTTGTGGTAAAAAACTTGTATAATAAGCATCTAATTGGTCTACTGCGTCTGTTAGTACACTAACACGCTTACCTGTTTTTTCTTTATACAAATGGCTTGCTTCTGATCTAGCAAGTTTATTCATTAGCTTCTTTCTAATATTTGTTTTTACAAAAGTTGCAACCTTTACACCGAATCCAGTTGATATATAAGAAAGTAAACTACGACTCAAGAAGACTAGGAGCAGGATGAAAAGCAAAAGTCTAACATCGCTTAGCCCCTTTTCTTTTAAGAATACTTGATCAACTATAGTTGCAATTAAAAGCGCTTGACTAATTGCTAAAGCGCCACCTATTATCGCAAAGACAAGGAGAAAGGCAAAAATCTTTCCCTTGACTTTTGCCTCCTCATTTAAACGTTTATTCATCATTGTTTAATACCCGTGACGCTCGGACGTCGCTTTCCCACGAAATACGTAATAAACATAAATCGTATATAATAACACGAGTGGCATCCCGATAAGAGCAATAATAAACATTACTTTTAACGTTAACTCCGTTGAAGAGGCATTATAAATCGTTAAATTCGAAGCAATATTTGAAGAAAACACTAAATTTGGGAACATTCCACCTGCCAACGTCGCAATCTTTGTTGCTATGACCAAAGATGTTGCAAAAAATAACTTACCGTAATGACCTATCTTTATTAACATTGGGATCGCAATTAAACATGCAACCGTAGCCGCTGGTATCAAAAACAATACCGGTTGGTTAAAGTAGTTCGTATACATGTGTGGTGCATAAATTTGAGCTGTTAACGTTCCAACAATCCAAAGCCCAATAATCAGGATGCTAAATAATTTCGTTAAACGAATGGCTCGTTGTTGAATAACGCCTTCTGTTTTTAAAATCGTATAGCTCGACCCTTGTAACAAAAAGCCAACGAGTCCAACGATCCCTAATAAAAGGGAATAAGGGTTAAGTAGTTGAAAAAAGTTTCCGGAATAGTTTTGCATACTATCCATTGGAATTCCTACAACAATATTTCCCATTGCCACTCCAAATAAAAGAGCTGGGAGAAGACTTCCAATGAAAAATAATTTCCCCATTAATTTTTGCATCTTTGGGTCATCTTCTGTTTTAAAATAATATTCTACAGCTATTGCTCTAAAAATTAAGCCGAACAAAACGAGTAACATCGCTAAGTAAAAGCCACTAAATACCGTTGCATAAACGAAAGGAAATGCTGCAAAAAGTGCACCACCAGCTGTTAATAACCAAACTTCATTGCCATCCCAAACAGGTCCAATGGAATTAATTAACGTTTTCTTCTCTTCTTTCGTTTTACCTAATGTGTAAAACAACGTGCCTATACCTAAATCAAAGCCGTCTAATATTGCATAACCTACAATTAATACTCCTAATAGAATAAACCAAATAATATTTAAATCCATTATGCTATAACCTCCTTATCTGTGCCCGTTTTCTTATCAGTAAACGCTGTATCCATGTCAAACTTCTTCACTTCTTTAACCATTAGATAAACCATTAAATACATCAAAAATGAATAAATACCAATGAAAAATACTAATGAGATTACTAATTCTAATGCTGATAACTGTGATACACCGTCAGCTGTCCTAAGAACTCCATATACAATCCAAGGCTGTCTACCCCATTCAGCAACAATCCAACCAGCAGTGTTTGCAATATAAGGAGTAGGTAGTAATAACAGTGATGTTTTTAGTGCAAAATGATTTTCATAAAGCTTCCCTCTTCTCATCTGGAATGCTAAGTACACAGTCCAGAAAATAAAGACAAGGCCTAAACCGATCATCACACGAAAAGAAATAAAGTTTCCTAAAACAGGCGGACGCTCATCCTCTGGAAATTCTTTCAAACCTAAAACAGGTGTAGTACGATCGCCATAAGTTAAATAACTTAATAGTCCTGGAATTCCGATCTCAAACTTATTTGTTTCATTTTCATAGTCTGGTATTGCAAAAAGGAGTAATGATGCGTTCTCCTCAGTTTCCCAGTGAGCTTCATAAGCTGCAAGTTTCTCAGGTTGAGTCTGTGAGACTAGAACTGAGTGAGAGTGCCCAGAATATGCTTGTAAGATTGAAAATATTAATCCGAATACTACTCCGTATTTCATTGACTTTTTTGCTAGTGGGATGTTTTTCTTTTTTAACAGATAATAAGCACTAATCGCTATTACAAAAAATCCTGTTAATATGTATGCCCCAAAAATGACATGGAAAAACCTGACCATTGTAGAAGGATTAAAAACAGCCTCAACAAAACTCACCATCTCTGCACGATTCATCTCTTCGTTAATAATAAATCCTGCTGGTGTATGCTGCCATGAATTAGCAGCAATAATCCAAAATGATGAAAGAGTTGTTCCTAAAGATACCATAATTGCTGCAAATAAACGCATACCTCTAGAAATCTTATCTCGACCGAAAACGAGTAATCCAATAAACGTAGATTCTAAGAAAAATGCAAAAACCCCTTCAGCAGCAAGTGGCGCTCCAAATATATCTCCGACAAAGCGAGAATACCCAGCCCAATTCATTCCAAACTGAAACTCCATCGTAATCCCAGTTGCTAAACCTACTCCGAAATTAACAAGAAAAAGTTTCGTCCAAAAACGAGCCATTTTATCGTATAATGGATTTTTCGTCTTCCAAAACTTAAATTCCATACAGGCTATTAAGAAAGCGAGCCCTATTGTTAATGGAACAAAAAAGTAATGAACGATAACAGTAAACATAAACTGCAATCTTGAAAGTAATAATACATCTAACATTTCAAACATTTTAGTTTCCCCCTCCACACCATCTTAATGGTTTAGTTTCATAACTTTTTGTATTTTTTAATGAAACTGTTTGTTGTTATTTAGTAATGACCAGCGACATTTTTCATAAAATGTGATGTTCATCACTTTAATACCATTGTAATAGGGAAAACGGTGAAATAGTAGGGGTAGAAGGTGGCAATTTTGTGAAAATTATATGGATTTTTTTTTAATAATTATTTCAAAAAGGGGGGCGTCGAAATAATAGGATTAGAATTAGCTTAGCTATTTAACGTTAAGAATGGTTTATTTCCGATTCCATTGTTTCTTTTAGCGCCAGCATCAAAACTTATTGCCAAATTCTATTTCACGAAAGCCTTAGCTTATACTTCATCCAAAAAATTTTATACTTTGATAGTATAAAAAAGTTATCCCTAAAGCTCTCAAGGATAAATTTTTATCTTTGTACTCTCTTTGCTTCTGTTATTTGGGTAGTTATCCTTTAAAGTCTTGTGAATTTGTAAGCTTTGGAAAAATTGTAATTGCAAGAGTTAGCAATAAGATAAAAATAACTGAAATAACCCCGTAAAAATAATAATCACTTAGGAAATTATAGAAATCAACGATGTGATCAAACGTACGTATCGATGCATAGAAAAGCAAACCACCTAATAACCAGTTTACATAACGATAATCTTTCAAGTTAAACCACTGTGCTATGGCAAGACTTGTTCCGTAGTGAAGTAAAGCCAATCTTAAAAAAGCAGAAACAGACATAATAGATAGACCATATATATCAAATCTCTCAATAAACCCGACACTAATTAAGCGAACCATACTCTCAACTGGATATGTAAGTTGTTTGGCCTGTTCCTCACCAAAGATAGCGACTGGCCCTGAAGCAGTTGAAGGAAATATGATTAAGTTTGCAATAAATAAAATAATATACACTTTCATATAAGAAATTGATTTCTTACTTTCTTTACGAACATTTACCATAAGTAAAACGAGCATCTCACCAAAAACGGCTATTGTAAATACAATTACTGGAATGATAGGGATAAAACCATCCTCTAAAATTGGTAGTAATTGCGAATAATCTTTTTTATCTCTTAATAAAAATGATATCGATAAACCTGAAAGAATATTTATAATGATAATCCATTCCGCAACTCTTGCAATTACTTCGATACCTTGATGTACCATATAGAAGACAGCTAATGAAAAAACAATTGATATTAACCATAAAGGATGATCACTTAAAAAAACCGAATTAATAAATTGACTAAGTCCATATAGAGTGATTAATGCTAAGATAAAATAATAAAAAATAATAGGTATCGTCAGAACTCGACCAAACCAAGGACCACACCAGCTAATAAAATGTTCAACAATTGTATTCCCATAAAGTTTTTCATTTAACTTCGCCATCGCTAGAAAAATAATGAAACCTAGCAAAAATCCTATAATCATGCCGATCCAAGCATCTCTACCTGACCATTCTAAGTATAATCTGATTAAAAAAAAATGCCCAATGATAACTAGTAACGAGGTTGAAATAAAAAACACTTGCCTTGTAGCAATTGGAGTATTTTCTGTCTTCTTCATAGTTTCTCCTTAGAAAAAATGATTTTATAGTTCAAGTATTAGTGAATCGTTAGTTTATTAAACGCTCGAAAAAATAGCTAAATTTTTATCATTAAAAATTATTAAATAACCCCATTTTTTTCATTTCGACAGTTACGTTAATTTCAATCGGGAGATCTGAAAAAATTTCAGGCCAACTTTCTTTATTTTCCTTCCAATAGTTTGGAAACTCCCTATGAACGACCCTGTTAATTCCATAAATATCTGTTCCTAGCTCTTGCGTTTTTTTAAGCGATGCTTCAATTTCCTTTACAATTTCTTGTTCAGCAGATCGGTTTATTTCTTCTATCAATTCTCCATGATCATTTTCTATTAGAGCCATCATTTCACCTAAGGAACAGATCGTTTGAATATCTACCTTAACAGATAATTTATTATCTTTTAAAATTGGTGTAATTGCACTACCGGTTTCTTCGACAATTTCAAGTGAAAGTTTCCCATTTTTGAATGGAACGATCGTAATTCCGCCTTTTACAGCCCCTTGAACCCATAATGCGCCCCTAGTTTCCATTCGATTTAGGGTACCAATCCATTTCCCCCCTTTAATGAGAGCAGTCCCTTCAATTTTATGAACATTTTCCTCCTCCTCACGTTTGATAATTGATGCATAACCTACTTGACCTTCCGAAAACATCATTTCCGTAAAATAATGTAGTCTTACTTCAGGTGAATACGATACTAATGCTTGATGTTCTATTTGTTGCTCGACAGTAACGGCAGGGATATTAGATAAATCTGAACGAATTTCAACAATTTCCCGTGCTGGTTTATCTGAGAAAACAATAAAGTGATTCGGTTGAACTTCATTATTTCGATTAAAAAAATCTAAATATGGTTTAACATCGTTTTCTTTAAAAGAGGGTCCAAATACTACAGCTTTAATATATGGCCACATTGGTTGTTTTCCTATCTCTAGGATTGCCAATCTGACAGCATCAAAAATTGTCTCACCTTCAAACGTATAAACATGTAGGCTTTCTGCTTCCTGTAGTTCGATTAATCGTGTATCAATTAACCCCATTGTTACTTCTACATTTCCATTCTGAAGTTGATCTAAACCGACTAATGAGACAATGACACGATCATCTAATTCTGTAATACCATAACATCCATTTACAATAGGGAACGTTAAAAGGAGAGTTAAGTAGAAAAGTATATTTTTGTAATATCTATTACTCTTTTCCGCGTTGCCCTTCACCTGAATCCCCTCCTAACGTTTGGTTCATTTGATTTTCTGTCTTAAATGTTAATGGACGACGAACTAATAATGAAAGAGGAAAACGAATAATCGAGTCCTTTAAATCACCTACCTTAATTGGAAATAGTGGTGCACTATATGGGACACCAAAAGAACGTAATGATGCTAAATGACTAACAACCACCATCCCAAGAATTAGGATTCCAAATAACCCCAATGCCGCTCCGGCGAATACAAACAAGATGCGTAAAATACTAATTGCTTCACCTAGTGTGCTTACCGGAAACGAAGCAATCCCGACGATTGCAATCGTTACCACTACTGGAATTCCGACTAATCCAGCTTGTACAGCAGCCTCACCGAGAATAAGTGCACCAACAATACTTACAGCTTGACCAATTGGTTTTGGCATCCTCAACCCTGATTCCTTAATAATTTCAAAAACAATCAGCATTCCGATCGTTTCAACAATCAGCTGAAACGGTACTTCTGCTCGTTCCTTTGCAAGTGTTATTAATAAATCGAACGGTATTAAGATTGAATGATAATACTGAAATGCAACAAAAACACCAGGTAACATAACTGAGATAAAAAAGCTTAAAATTCTAAGTAACCGAACGAAATTCGAATA
Organism: Anaerobacillus alkalidiazotrophicus; assembly: GCF_001866055.1. Next base: position 5,076 of record NZ_MLQS01000016.1, on the reverse strand, counting down.
AATGGGCCGTGAATAATAATCTTCAGCAACTTGAAAATGATTAACTAAAAGGTGGGGTACAGTTAATACAAAGGGTGTTCCATCAACAAATATAGCTACTCTGCCTTCTAATAATTCCGCGGCAACAGTATCTGGCTTTTCTACATTACCTATCGTAGGAAAGAGTGAGTAGGGAGCATCCTCTATCAATTGTTCTATTACTCCAGATTCTAGTACCGAATCGATTTGGATATTATTTATTCTTTTTTTTACTTCATTCAAAATATCTTTATTTACGATTCCGTCAATATACGTTATGACTACCTTCGTATGCGTTTGTTTGCCAATAATCATCGGTTCACAATGCAGTTTAGGGTCTCGTATTCTTCTTCTAACTAATGATAAATTTGTACCAATATCTTCGTTAAAAGCATCACGTGCCCCCCTTAAAACAGATTCGTTTACCGATTGCTCAATCCCTCGCACATCCATTGCTTGAGCATCAATAACTAATGCTTTATCCTCAGCATCGATAAACAATATTACTTTACCAGTAAAAATAATCTGTGGAATTAATAAAAGATTTTCTTCAAACTCAACTTCAGAAATTGTCAAAACAGATTCTTTCAAATATTTTAAAAACTGAACTGTTTCTGAAGGACTATTCGGTAATTCTAGATTCATTAATGGCGATAAAATATTCTCATTGATAACTTTAGTATCTACCATTCCGGATACTGCAAATATATAGGCAAATTTTCCATTCTGCTTACCAATAGTAAATGTGCGATTAAAGACCCCTTCGTTTTCTCCTAAAATTCTTTTCATCTCTTCAGCATTTTTATAAACATTTTTATAAACTGGCTTTGTTTGAGTTTGAGCAACAGATTCACTTTTGGAAGTAGAATTATCGTTTGGCTGAGTTTGTCCATTTGAATACTGCTTATGTATCATCCATTTTAATTTCTTTTTCAACCATTGAAACATATAAAACACTCCTAATTTGCAGTTGGTTATATTTTGCTATTTAATTCCTTTAATATTCAAAGTTAAAGAAAAGAAAAATAAAAAACCCTACACAATCAGTGTAGAGTTTACATTTGAATAATTATTTAGCTATAAGCGTTCGATAAGCCATGTTCTGTTCCTTTGTACTACAAACGGCTATTAACCTCGTACTCCGGCGGTAATCATCTATCTACAAAAAGCTTGTACTTTTTGTCCTTCTCAATAGTTCAATTCCTTTTCGAGAAGGTTCCCCTACCAAATTTGGGTTTCTCGCTCGTGGGGTTTACCGCGTTCCACTCTCCTCGTTTCCGAGCAGACTCCGTCACTGTGGCACTTTCAAGGTAGTAACACCATATCTATAAGACTTAGGTGCGTTCCCTGCCGTTAGTCCAGTCGTAACCAGACTACCCTAGCTTATGACTTCGCTAGGCACGAACACTACGGTCATCGCAGACCGTGCGAGCATGGACTTTCCTCAACATCAAATGATGCAGCAATTACCTGAACGCCTAATGGCTGTCGTCTTGACGACAAAATTAATTATACCTTGTTAAACAAGATAATTCAACAGGTAGTTATTCCCTGTTTTTTTGTATCGCTTTTTTCGCTAATTGGTCTGCAACAGCATTATTCTTACTTGGAATCCATTTAATAAAAAATAAATCAAACGAATCTATGTAATGTAACGCTTTTTTTATTAGGGTTGCATGTGGTTCACGTTTTGCAAAGCGCTTTTCCACAGAATCTTCAACAATCTTTGAGTCAGTGCGAAAAGAGACAACGGTATAGTTTTTCCGAGTACATATTTCTAGTGCTTTAAGTAATGCCCAAAATTCAGCTTCATGACTTGTCATTTTTCCCAAGGGAAAAGAATATTGTTCTACATTGCCATTCACTTTAATAAAAACTCCTGCCCCTGCATCACCAGGATTGCCAGTACTAGCACCGTCAATATAAACTTCAATCAATTTCTAAAACCCCTTAATCAAAGAGCTTATTTCCAAACACGTGTTTCTCTAAATTAGATAACCTTTTTAAAATATCATAATTTGTATTTCCTTGAGTTACACCTTGACGTGTTTGTTGTTCAGGATTTTTTTCAGCTTCTTTTTTAAATTTTGCATTTTCGTTTTCAAGTAATTCGATTCTTTTTTGAAATTGCTCATAATCTTTAATTACTGTGTCTAAAAATTTATCAACTTCATCTTGATTATAGCCCTTTATGCTAGTTTTAAATTCTTTTTCTAAAATTTCTTTAGGACTTAGTTGTGCAATTGTCTTTTCAACCATGTTTAGTCACCTCTACCTTAAAAGTGAATTCAATTCGAAACATACTATTTATTTTTTCAAAACATTCTTAAATTGTCAATTATGTTTTTTACCATTGTTCTAAATCATCTTGGTACGCCAATTCTATTTCATCTGGAAAGATATAGAAAATTTCATAATTTGACTTTTCACTACGAGCTTTTGCATAAGTAATATAATAACTTGGCGAACCTGGTTTGTCATCATCAAATATGACTAAAAGTGCATCACTTTTTTCGACAATAAATTGATTTTTTAATTTTAATTGACTTGGGTTTTCATAATTCCTCTTTGTAATACTATCGACATAATCAGCTCTTTGTAAAACATTTTGATACTGTTCTTTCCTAGCATCATTCCAGTTTTCCTCTTGATTATAGTAAGGGGTTAACACCGCGAGTTTAATATTTGGGTACTGTTTTTTCAGATTAATAACAACTTCTCCACACCATAACTCGACCCCTAGTTGCCCAGAAATGATAACCCATTCTAATCCATCTTCAATAAACGAAACCAAACGTTTTTCTAAAACCTTTTTTATGTAAGTAATTCCTTTATGTTTCTCATCAAATACTCCTAATTCGTGAGCTTTATATCCTGTAACCGCTAATACTTTGACCATTGTAAGCACCTCTAAAAAAATTAATCAAACGTTTAATTAATTTTCATTATATATTTATAAACTCACTCCACCGTGAGGGTTTTCTGTCCCCAAAACTAAACGTTTTATATAGCAGACCTCAATCAGTGGGAGATTCTTTCATCCCCCACTGATTGTTTAGTTTAACTTACTGCCCCTTAAAAGTGGGATAAATTTATGGCGGGGCTTTCACTAACTCTATAGAGCGTAAGAACTATTTATCAATTACTTATGTCCATTAACAAAGTTATGCATTCTAACGTGAAATAAAAGGGTAGGCAAAAAAATTATGCCATACCCTTCACAGAAATTACTACCGAATATGAATTAAAAGAAACGACGACGAGGTACAGGTGCTACTCCTGGCGCTCCAATCGGTCCTGGAACTGGCGTTCCCGGCGCTACTGGTGGGCCTGGAGGGCAAACGAAATGCTGGTTAGCGACCTGATCCATAGATGATACAGTGTGTGGGAAGTTATGATAGTGCTTATAAAGATGTTTGTTTATAACAGTTGTATGACTTGGGTGCACCTCTGGCACAATATATTCGCAGCATTTGTGTTGTACATAATGTTGTGTCGGGTGAATGCGAGGTGGTAACATTTGTTGATGTCCTACAGGTGGTCTTGGATAGAACATATTATTTCCTCCTTTTTTTATAGGTTCAATATCAACCTATGTTCCACCACGCAAACATGTACTAGTATAATCACCTATTTTATAGTTAAATTCCACTCATAACAAAGAAAGTAACTCCGATCATGACGAAAAACATTATTAATATATATAAAACCATAGCAATCTCTCCAAATAAATATTTTTTATCCATCATTTATTTTATTTACGAAGACCCCTTTTGACAACAGGAAATTTTTATTGTTTTCTTTTCCTACTTTGACATTTCTTTAATCTCCTTCAAAATTCTACAGTAGATAATCTGACTGCAGCTTAATAAAATGGCGAAAAAGCTTGAAATCACGCTGTTTTTGCGCTTACCCAGGAAATATAAATTAAGCGCATTTCCCATTCCTCAGAAGAATATTATTAAGATAATCAGTTGTATAATTTTTTTGAAGGGTGGAATTTTCATGGCTAAAATTACTGTTATTGACTACCATACTTTTGACGGCGAAGATGGAAAAAAGCTTTCAAATCAACTAGTTGATCATAAGGTTGATATTTTACACCGCTGTGGTGGTAAGGGAAGGTGCACGACCTGTCGTGTAGAAGTTTTCGAAGGGGCTTTTGGAGACATTTCAGATATTGAAAAACAATCATTAGCGAAGAAAGGACACACACAGAAAAATATTCGTTTATCATGTCAAATTAGAGTTAACGGCGACGCAACTATTAAGCCTATCATGACGAAATCAAACTCACACTTAGAGCCCGGTCCAAGACCAGAGGAATAATTAGAAAAGCGCAAGCACCTTGGTCACGAGCGATAGGCACTGGAAGGCCTTTGACAGAAGCCGCTCTTTGGCTTCCTACGTGCTTTCTGCGTCTTCTAGTATTGCTTCGTAGTAAGCTTCCTCGAAGCAAAGCTGCATGAAGCTATTCAGAGACGTTATTCATGTAGTTATTGAAGTCAGTAGCTTGACTGAAGTGACCGAGCTCGTAGGCTGCTTGCGCTAGACAGTTTCCAAGTTAGAAATTTATAAATTCTGATTATGCAAGAAAAGCACAAGCGCCACAGCTCTAGACGTAAAAATATTTGTTGTTTTGCTTCTTCTAATGTAGCTTCCTGAAGTCAGTTACTTGACTGAGTTGAGTGATGGACGAGAAAAGGATATAGGCATTAGACTTTCGTTCTCCACTTATCGTTATGGAGGTGAGGTTAACTTTCTAGTCAATGGGCTTTGAATTTAGAAAGCTTTCCACCTTCAGAAATTTAGGTTCTACGTCAAATGTTGGGGTAGATAGATCTTAGGCTACCGCGCTACGCTTGGTGGCCTTATCATTTTTCGAGGGAATTCCCTCGAAAAATGATAAGGGTTTTATACTAAAGCCTACTATCCGACATGAGACCCTATTCTTTTATACTGATGTGACAATAATATTTTCGCTCGGAACCGATCAAAATTTCTAAAGCCAAAAGCATTTCTTTTTAAGACTTTTGTAGAATTATTTATCCCTTCCAA
>NZ_MLQS01000015.1 GCF_001866055.1 Anaerobacillus alkalidiazotrophicus | reverse complement strand
TCTCGCCTTTTACGAAGGATAGAATGTAGTTTTCTGCTATGCGTAAGGCATCAACCCTCTCGAATAACTAACATTATGGAGCTCAATCCCTTCAACCGCTTGGCTTTCGGCCCGCCACCTCACTGTCTACGCTTAAAGACTAAAGTTACCTTCAGCCCTCCAAGACTCGCTACGAGCGAATGGCTAGTTCTTACTCGACGGGAATCCCACCCGTTATATGATACGACCTAGGCTCGGCCGCACACGCAATCGTTACTTTAATAAGCCTTATTGCATAGAACTTCCTTCTAAAAGCATCATTTTTTTAGAGCAGTATTTACTGCTTCAATTGCATGAATAACTGTTGTATCAAACAATGGAACTTCTGAATCTTCTGATTTAACTAATAATCCGATTTCTGTACAACCCAAAATGATTCCTTCGGCTCCTTCATCCACTAAATGTTGAATAACAGTTTTATAATAATCTTTAGATGCTTGTTCAATTTGTCCTAAACACAACTCTTCATAAATAACTTTATTGACATTATTTCGTTCTTCTTTATCTGGAATTAACACGTTAATTCCATTTGATTGAATTCGAGATTTATAAAAATCTTGCTCCATTGTATATTTAGTCCCAAGTAAGCCAACTGTTTTTATATTGGAACTTTGGATTTGATTCGCTGTTGCATCAGCAATATGTAATACAGGAATGCTTATCCTCGCCTCTACATAATCAATTACTTTATGCATCGTATTTGTACAAATTACTATGAATTCTGCACCTGCTGTTTCTAAAGATGATGCAACTTCCCCTAATGCTTTACCCGCACTTTCCCAATCACCCTCAGCTTGATAGCGTTCAATCTCGTCAAAGTCAACACTATACAACAGACACTTCGCTGAATGTAATCCACCTAATTTTTCTTTTACCTTTTGGTTAATTATTCGGTAATACTCTACTGAAGACTCCCAACTCATTCCACCTATAAGCCCAATAGTTTTCATCACTTTTCCCCCTATTTAAATTTACATTTTCAAATTTTACACATCTTATATTCAATACTTCCAATCGTCAACCTATAATTTAACATTTTTATAATTTATTCAATCTTTGGCACTTAACCAATTAAATATGCGTATCTGCTTATTACAGATACGCCTCCGTTACTTTAAGTGAACTTCTTCACTAACTTTTAATTTGAAATTCTTTGAAATAGAAAAAATCATTACCGTAGCTATTTCAGTAATGCTTCATTTGTTCAAAATGAATAATTGACTAAAATTACCTCATTCACCTTAGACTAGCACTAATGGGTTATTAAATTTTTTGCAAGTGTGTTTCTTTAAAGTTATACTTATACTTTAATCCAAATCCTAAGGAACGGTCCATGAAAATGTGAGCCGCCCAAATGATAGCGATCATTAGCAAGGTAGAAAATTCATTATGAAACGCTACTATGAACAGTACAGCTGGAATAATGAAACTATGACCTGCATTATAAACATAAGAACCAATTTTTTTATCGAAAAGATAGCCAATCATCGTTATATCTGGCGTTAGTAATAGTAATAAAAATAAAAGCAACGAAAAATCTAAGTGTAGGTAAAGTAACAAACAGAGAATAAATCCGATCACATTCTCAAAATAAATCACTTTACGAAGTGACATTATGTTCATCACCTTCTTCTATTTTTCGGTACATTTCCTCGACTAAAGAGTAGACCTTATCTTTATTCTCAACATATTTTTCATGCTCCATTAAATCATGGACTATTTGTAATGATTTAATGGCTGTTGTGTAAAAATCGATTTTACTCTCAAGGTAAGAGACTTTGTTTTTAAATAATGTTACGGACATCGCATTACACTCACTAGAAGGTGGTCTTTTTTCCAAGTTTAATAGCGCTTGAATTTCTTGCAATGAAAAACCTAGCTGTTTGAGAACAAGAATATATTTAATACTTTTCTCGCATGTTTCATCATAAATTCGATAACCATTAGCTAGTCGTGTAGGTTCTATCAAACCTTCTTTTTCATAATAACGGACTGCATCTTTTTTTAACTTATACTTTGAAGCAAACTCTTTAATTTGCATGATTAAATCCCTCCTAAGAAAACACTATCATTGGAGTGTACTCTAAGGTCAAGAGCTATTTATAATAAACAGGCTGCTCCATCGTTTACATCATTTAACAATGCATATGTGGGGTCCTGTCGAAAAACGCGAATATCGTAAGTACCTTTTTTCACAATATATATTGGAGATATTATATCATTCAACTGTAATACTAAATCGGTAGTTTGCCATTCCTTGAGTGGTTGCCTTATCGCCAAACCAATAAACAAGCATATTATAAGTATACGTCCCTGGTTCGTTTGGTAACTCTATATAACTAGGTTTGCTTTGATGCATAAGAAAATAATTGAATAACGGAGAATTATCCCGACCGATATAAGTAAACTGCTCATGATAGTTTGGTAATTCTTCTATTTTTAAATTTATTGTGTTTGGCAAAGGATAATCATTAAATTCAATTCTTAGCGATTCATCTGAATTAACTACATAATTCTTCGGCTCTGTTTCAATGATGTTGTATCCACTACCTAATATAATATTCATACAACTATTGACACTCCAACAGATTGTTTGAATTTCTGTTGCAATTGTTGTTTCCCCAACAGATATTATTGGGGCATGAGCTTCTGTTCCTTGTACTTCACTTGCAGTTTTAGCATTTCTACTAAAACTTACTATTTCACTTGAATTCTGAGAATTTTTATTAAAATTTACTATAATTGCAATTATTATAACGAAAAATGATATCCATAATGATACCCATATCCAAAACAACACATATTTTTTAATAGTTTGTCACTCCTTCTATAACTACAACATTAATTACTGTGCTAATGCTCTCTCGTTAGTTTAGTAACATTAATAAAATTATTGCAATAAAAATGAGATACCATTTTTATTAAGTGTTTTGCTTAATCGTTTCTTCTACGTAAGTAAGAAAATTACTGTATGGGGAGTTCCCTTTTAAAAATTGCGATACCACATTCAAAGGTAATATCACTACATCCCTCTTTTTAGAATAAAGAACACTCTTTGTTTTGTTATTACTAAACACTCCATCAAGATTTGGCGAATAATTGCGTACAGAATCAGACTCATACCAGTAAAAGTCTTTCTTAATATTATTTTTGATAACCTCGCCAATATAGGCACCTATACGTACCACTAAATTATCAAAATGATAACTTAACAGTTCAGTACCAAATTCCGTACTCATTAATCTACTTGTATACATATCAATATAACGAATACTTTCAATAGTAAAGTCTAAATTTCTTTTAGTAAGGTTTTCTTTATCCCAAGAATCACTTGATACATCCTCATACATTAATTTTGCAATGCTTTTTAAATCATCATTTTTTAATTTTGCTTTATAAAAAAAACAAAACATAAGATGGGATTTCTCCTTTATCAATTTGTCTACGACTAAAGCTATGATAATTATGTCTCTTATTCCGCTAACCTGCTTCTTTAATTGAAGAACAATTATAATGCAATTTTATCATAAGATTCCGTCATTTTACTTTATTTCCCAAAAAAGAAAAAGAAAGGAACGCCATCTTAAATCTTGCGTTCCTCTTGTGTTAAAACATCCGTTAGCTGAATTATGGAAAATTTCTTTTTTTCTTTCGTTTAAGCAACCAAGGTTCAATTTTCTTTTCAAAAATTTTAATCCCAATGTATCCATCTAAAAGAGCAACTACCACTACAATAATAATTGCACTTATGCCAGTATTATCTGCCATAACAACTGGTTTAATTATTGAAAAAACTACAGATAACGCAATTGGTATTGTTATGACTCCCCATAAGCCCACAAAAATTATAGCCATTTTATTCACCTCTATGTAATAGTAATTATCAAGTAAATAAAATGTTATCCATTTACGCACTCGTTTGTTGAACACCGTCTTACTCAATATATTCGAAAAAGCATTATTAATTTGATTCAATCTTTAAGTTTGATTTCTAAGTCAACAACCCACTCTGAAACCTCCCAATAAAAAATTGCATCCAGCACTATATACTGATTAGGTTTCCGATAGATTGTTGGGATTTTCGTTTGAAATGACAGAGATTAATTTAATTTTTCAATTTCTAATAGTACATAATCAAACTCTTTTAACGATTGTTTCAATTGTTCTGCAATTCTTTGAAATTTCTCATTAAAAACTAATCGATTTGCACGATCAAGTAAAGTACCATATGCTCCACCCACCACTTCATTTGTTTCAATACGAATTTTTTTTTATCTGTCATCTTCTCCCATGATTGCTACAGGTGCTAAACGACAAATATCAATAATAATTCCATTTATCTTAATCTCTTGGAATCCGTACATCTCTATCCAACCTTCTAATTTTAATTTTAATGTCACACTACTGAACAATCCTAGGTTCCTTTTTGCTAATCGATTTTTGGGGCGACCATAATAATATTCCAATTCCCAGTATTAAGAGGGTCATTCCGAACCAAGAATTTATCGTTAAGTTTTCACCTAATAAAAATACTCCTAATAATGCTGCGGTTAAGGGTTCTGCTTACGAAAGTGTAACCGCAGTTGATGAAGAGATATGGGTAAGACCTTTAGCAAAAAGCAAATAGGCTATCCCAGTTGCCATAATCCCTAGTTGAAGACTTACACCTACACCTTGAAAACTCATGATCCAAGACATATCAAAAATAAATAAAAACGGAGATAAAAAGATTGCGCTTAGAGTAAAAACGACTGCTACTACTGATAATGACGAATGTTTTTCAACCAATGATCTACTTATAAGGGCGTAACTAACAAAGGATAGCCCAGCCCCAAAAGCCATTACTATTCCAACAGGGTCTACAAAAACTGATTTTTTATTAATAAAGAGCATTAGACACCCTAATATTGATAGGAAAGTAGAATACCACCAAACTTTAGATGGACGAATTTTTAAATATATCCATTCTGTGAGACCTGAGAAGATAGGTGCGGTCCCAATTGCAACTACTGTCCCAATAGCCACTCCCGTAATTGAAACTGCCGAGAAAAATAAGGCTGATACAAAGCCATACATAAAGATGCTATTAGCGTTGTCTTGATCGACCAACCTTTGAGGTTAAATTTCCCTATTACAAGAACCATTAATAATAAAAACAAACCTCCTACCGCTAAGCGAGTAGCCCCAATCGCAATCGGGTGTGCTGTTTCTGGCGCAAGTGCCTGAGTTGTACCTGTAGTTCCCCAAAGTATTGCAGCAAGTAATACTAAAAATGGTGGCAATGTTCCTTTCATTTTGCGCTCACCTCCATAAAAAAAAGATAAAAAGAATAGTTAAACTAATAATAGAAAATTCCTTAAAAATTTTCTTTACCAAATTTAATATCCTTTTTAAACGAAGAAGGAATCGCTGAAGATGGTACACATGCAGAGCTTCTTGCCAACGAGAATGGTATCTTTTCAAAACTGCACATCCACATGCTTCGATTTATTAATGTCCTACAAAAAAATTTGATTTACCATTTTAATATCTAGTATAATTAAAGTAATATAAAACAGAATGAAAAATGACCGAACGCGCCAACGTCCGGTCAGGCAACTACATCCGCTAGAAGAGCGGTGACCAAAAAATAACTTAATTACTGTAGAAAAAAGTAACAATCCTTAATCCTTGGTCAGGGCTGGACGGTTACTTCGTTTGAACCCGATTTTTTTTCGTACTATAATAAAGAAAACCATATAAATGATGATGTATCATAACTAAACATAAGATCTATATAATGAGTTTCGCAAGTGTCTATCCCCATTATATTACGAAGACGGAGAGAAAAGGACGTACGAAAACAGAGGTCGACGAAATCATCCGTTGGTTGACAGGGTATAGCCAGGAAGAATTAGAAGCACAACTGGAAAAACAGACAGACTTTGAGATCTTCTTTGCGGAAGCTCCCCAACTGAATCCTTCGACGGCTTTGATCAAAGGTGTTGTCTGCGGTGTCCGAGTGGAAGACATCGAAGAACCAACGATGCAAGAAATTCACTATTTGGACAAGTTGATCGATGAGTTAGCAAAGGCAAAAGCGCTAGAGAAGATTTTGCGGAAATAATTTAATTTAAAATGAAGAATCACCGATTCCATTTATAAAAGTCGGTGTTTTTTTGTCCCAAAATCATAGATATTTGTATAAAAAATTTCTAGATTAATATGAAAATTTTTTTCACATGATCTCAGTGAAAAAGCCTAATCCTCCTTATCTTTACTGTGGAATTAGGCTTTGGTCTTCCGCAATCGCGCTAAATATCATTTTCTATTGAATAGTATATTTGTACGCAATAAATAGATCTGTTGTTTTTCATAGTGCTTATTTATTCAACATTAACGCCATAAATAAAAAAAACGCGTTATGAGATAAACGCACCCAATTGTTTAATATTATTTTTTAAATATAAAACCATATGTCAGTCCATAAAACCCCCATTAACCATAAACGTTGATTGCTAATTAAAACGTGAATAATAGCTAACTGTCGTCCGACATCATTCTCTCTACCTACATTATACTACTAATAATAAATTATTTATAGACTACCCTTTCTAAAGTTCCTGTCCTATACTGTTTTATACAAATCTAAAATTATAAGAGGTGTATGAGTATGAATAACAAAAAAGATGTCTTAGATAATGGTCCTTTCTTTCATGGTACTAAAGCAGAACTAAAAATTGGAGATCTTTTAGAACCGCAACACTTATCAAATTACCAAGACAAAAAATCTAATTATATATATTTCACTGCAACATTAGATGCTGCTAAATGGGGTGCTGAATTAGCAACATCTAAATCTAAGGAAAGAATTTACATTGTAGAACCATTAGGTGCTTTTGAAAATGATCCGAACTTAACTGACAAAAAATTTCCTGGAAACCCAACACGTTCTTATAGGTCTAAATCTCCTTTGAAAATAATAGCTGAATTAAGTTCATGGGAAAGACATTCCGATGAAGAAATAAATCATATGCTTACATCTTTAAAAAAGTTACGTGAACAAGGAAAGGCTGTAATAAACGATTAATCATTAACATCTATAAAGTCATGACTTAAAAGAATCTTTGAGACCAATATGAAATGAGTCTGGATTTTGAGCAACAATTTTTATATAGTATACGAGTTATATTGGTGGGGACTAATTGATTAAAATAGAATAGCAAAACAAAATTTCCATAAATTTTGTTTTGCTATTTAATAAATACCTATAAATGATTTGAACTTAAACTATTATTTAACTAGCTCGATTGTTGAAAATCCACCCGATAAAAAAACTTCGCTTCAAAGCACATTCTTTCATATACGGAGTTATTTGTTGCGCAGTTTTTAGTCGAATATGAAAGACGGTAAGTTGAAACGTAATCGTCTTAGATAGGGAATTTTTCAACAGTATCGTTGTACTACCAGCAAAAGATCGTTTTTCTAAGAATAGATAAATAAAAATGAGCTGCCGAAACAGCTCATTTTTATTTCAAATTTTTATTCTACTTTTTCAAAACTGGAATCCAAATTTCACATTTTACTGATGGTGAAGATAAATCTTTACTTTTAATCGACAAGATTTCAGGTCCTTCTGTTACTTGATAGTTGGAAGATGGGAACCACTCAGAATAGATCCTTCCCCAAGTTTCCTGGAGGGTGTTTGGAAATGGTCCTGTTGATTCAAATATCGCCCATGTTAAAGCGGGAACTTCAAGTTTTAAAAAGTTTTCAGGGTTCTCTCGTGTAGTCGCCACTCCTATATACTGGTCCAGCTCTCCTTTTCCTTCCATACGTCCTTCTGAAAAGTTTGTAGATGCTTGTATCATTCCTTTTGGGTCAACATTTGAGAGTTTTTGTAATTGCTCTATTTTTTCCATAGTCAAGGATTGCCACATCGCAGCTATTTCCGGATTTTCTCCTTCAAAAACAATTGGAACTCGTTTCATAATACCAACGATGTTAAATGCTTCTTTTTGTTCGATTCGGTAGTTCATTTCATTTCCTCCTCTAATTGATAATTGGAAGGTCATGAGTGGATATGCTTTTAATTGCTGACCATTGTTTCTTGCTTCTGATGGTGTTACACCATGTAAATTGAGAAAAGCTCTAGTAAAGGAGTCCGGTGAATTGTATCCATATTTCATCGCAACATCGATTACTTTTACGTTCCTATTTTGAAGCTCAAATGCTGCCAAACTAAGTCGTCTACGGCGTATATACTCTGATAGCGTAACTCCTGCAAGAAAAGAAAACATTCTTTTAAAATGATATTCAGAACAATGAGCTAACCTTGCTACCACCTTGAAGTCTATTTCATTAGTAAGGTTTTCTTCGATATACTTCATCGCAATATTCATGTCCTTAAGCAAATCCATTAATATGACCTCCTTTCATCAATAGAATAGCAGGAGTTTACTCTAGTCATCCGACATTTTATGCACCATTTTGTAGGATTAATTTTTAATTTCATTATAATCTTTCGTTCATTTTAAGGAGAGTGGGATGTCCTTATAAAGCTGAACTTCAATCAGTGGGGGTTTTCCTTCATCCCCCACTGATTGTTAGTTCAACTTATCGGACCTTTAGGGGCAGTTTATCCCCCACCTAAACTTCTAGATTTTCTTAAGTTTTGAGGTGGGGGTCTTACTTGCCCCTTAAGAGTGGGATAAATAAACGAAACCTTATTTAAATACATTCTTTCACAAAGTGACCTAAAAATGAAGAAACTTGTTGCACAGTATCCGTCAAGTACGAAAGACGATCACTTTATAAAAGTGATCGTCTCTGGAATTTTTAAACAGTATCGTTGCTGTGCAGTAAATTGATCTGTTGTTTTTTCGTAATTTCTTATTCAGCATTTGCACCCTTTAGCTTAATAAACTAGTCTAGCATCACTGAACGTTGACGTCCTAACATTCCTTCCTTTTACACTTTATATTTAAAATAGAAGACCAAGTAAAAGAAGATACCAACCCAATCCAAAGAATAGCAGAGGTGGGAAACAGATAACTTTCATAAAAGTAGTAATATATTTGATTTATAAATAAAACTATTAAGAAGACGTAAAACCCCAAAACACACCCTTTTTCCCAATTCTCAGTTTCCTTTTTAGACATCTTCTTGAAAAAAATCCCCATCCTAAATCCTCATTTCTGTATTATTCTTTCAAACTAATCTCCTCTTCCTTCCTAAAGAAACTCTTCAAGGCGCGGTAGACATCGCCTTTTTCTTTAAGAATATAAGTGGACGGAAGCGTTCGTCTTTGATGTTTTTGTAGGCGTTCTAGAGTGTACTGTGGCGATTGTATTGGAGAGTTGACCGGATGTAGCCGCTTAACTTCCAGTGGAATGTAGATATTGCATCTTCATCATCACAATCATTTTAAGGTTCTCAAAGTATGGCTAGATTATTTTATTTGCTTTAATATACTTGGATCTTTAATTTTTTTATCTTCCGCAAACATAACGATTTTAGAAAGGATTTCAGCTGTTTTAGGATCATCATCTATAAAAGGTAAAAAGATTTTTCCACGATGCTGTGAATGAACCGGTATGATATAGAGCGCTCCAAAGGCTTGTTTATAAACCATACCACTACCTAAATGGACACTATATTCACCTAGATCTCCAGAAATTTGTGCAAATTTACCTTCTAGTTTCACATTTTCAAACTTCATTAATCGTACTGCTTCTCTAACAATTGCCTTTCTCATCTCAACTGTTGTTAAACTGGCTTCTGGATCAACACCACCAACATGTGCAATACTTACTACCAAATCGATATCCCTCATAATTTCTGAAAAAATCAGCTTCGGTACGTTTGTAATATCTACACTTTTGTAAGTTTGACGATCAAAAAATTGAACAGCTTCAATCGTTGGTGCTTCCACATCAGCCGGCGACAACCAATCGGCCATAGCAAATATCTTTGCAATAATATTTTCTTTGTAATAAACCTTTTGCAAACCTTCTTCATAACTTACAGTCCACAATCGATTTTTCAAAAGGGCAACTGTCTTTCTTGGTTGAATCTGATGGCCAGCGTAACGGTGCGAAATTGTTCCTAATGCAAGCTCATCTTCATTCGGGAGATACAATTCTCTAAAAACCTGTTTAAACGGTTGCTTTAGTTTAAGATCAAACAGCTTTCGTTGATAGTTACTCCATTGTCCGCTATGGTATAAATCTAGCGGATGGGCAATGACGATGACATCGTTTTTATTGATCTCAAATCGTTCTTCACTCGAACTAACCAATGCACCATCTACGAAGAAGCCCAAATGTTCACCAACCTTGAAAATCAAAGCAGAAATAATTGGAGCAACTACTGGATTTTGAGTTATTGTTTCTAACTCCTTCAATGTAAATACATTTCCCATCTCCATAGAACGCTCAAGCTCTTCTTTTGCTCTTATATATTGATTTCTTAATTCAGTTTTAACTTCTTTAAGAGTAACGATATAGTCATGTTTCTTATACTTTGCCGGAATCGACTTTAGAGCTTTGCCATTTTTGAGAATTTTAATATCAGCTTTTCCTTGTTCCTCAATCGTCAATTGAACAGAAAGCTCTTCATCAAGTTGCTTTAATTGTAAATATTGAAGAACATCGTTCATTTTCTGAGCTTCCATATCCCATGTGAGTCTAATAACATCCTTGTAACCTGCATTTCGAGCTAAATTGGCTAAAGCAATCATGACAACTTTCGCTTCAGTTGCTCGACGCTGAGCTCCAAATGTCTTACTTTCTCGTAAAAACTCGTAACGGAATAACACATCCTTTTTATTTGTATGATCAACCGGTATTAGGCTATAGCATAAGAGATGATTTTTATTTCTCTTTTCAACTATTGAATTTTTGATCGTTTCAAGATCTAACTTTCCAAGTATCGCATCTGCAAAAAGCTGTGATCTACGATGGTTTGCTCCTGCTGAAATGTATTTCGCACAATCATAAAGAATTGCAAAGCGTTCTTCCCCCAACTCATTGTATGACTGCTTAAACCATTCGATATCAAAAGCCCCATCATTAAAGTCTTCCGGCGAAATAGGTGAGTAATGGGCAACGATCGTCTCCTTTTCTGCCGAGAACGTTTCATTGATATGAGCGTGGAAATACCACGCAGCTCTTCTTAATCCCTTCCAACCTAGTAGCTTTGAAACAATCTCAATCCATTGAGGGGCATACATCGCTGATTCAAGGAGACGTTTTTCGGTTAGCTTTTTATTCTCTAATAATTCCTTTAATACTACTTCATCATCCCCAGCCTTTGGATAACAAACCTTTAACAGGTGACTCAACACTTCTTTTTTTGCAATGCCATCCCCATAGCAATAGATATAACCACGAACAAATACTTCTTTGTCTAAGGCTAGTAAAATTTTCATAAAATAGTCAATGCCCTCAAAATATTGAATTTGCATCGCTAGATTCGTCACTTCGGTTGGCAAATCTCCACGTTTTAGCTCAATCTCTAAAATCCTTAAAAGAATCTTCTCCCTAAATGGTACAATTGTTGGATATTTTGAAACGATGTCATCGTGCTTACTGGTAGCCCGATAAAGATGGTGTTTACTTTCTTCTCTAATCAATAACTCTTTATAGACTTCATGCTCATCAATTAAATTCATTTGAAACGCTCGAGCTACTTCTTCCAAACTTAAGTGATACCTTTTAAAATTGTGAGTGACATATAGATTGTATTTAAGAAGAAAATAGTCCTTAAAAGACTGATCATCATGGGCCATCGTAGCAGACCAATCAAGCCATGGTGCAGTTAGAAATTCAAGGAACCGCTTTTGTCCCTTAATCTCATCTACTGGAATTTGATGTATCATCGTATTTAGAACTTTATTAACAACAGGGAAAATCTTCGTCCGATCATATTCTACGAGAAATGCTGATGCTAGTTGACTAATTTGTGAGTAGTACGTCAATTCTTTTAGCCATCTCACCATTTTTTCTATATGTTCAACTGGAAATAATTCATTCAAATAGATCTTTCGTTGGTCGTTTGACGAATGATAATGTTTTAATAGATTAAAGTTGTAAAATAAATGTTCTAGCTCAAAATAATAGTTCAATTCGAGAAGGTCACTTACTTCAATATTGCTTTCATTTATATAATCACGCCACACCTGAGGCAGGGGGTAATTATCTAATCCTTTATTCTTTCCATCTACATACAACGGCTGTAACTGGGAGCCAAGAATCAATGTTTCTTTATACCCGTCATAATATTCGGCTTGATACTGATAATGACGATGTTGGTGAATGATGTCTGATAAACCTATCAAGAATTGCTTAATTTTCTCTGATGATGCTGTAAAAATTTTTTTTACTGTATAGTCATATAACGGTTCAATCTCAGTTAAAATATGAAAATGATCTTTCGGTTCAAATAAGCCTAAACCATTTTTAAAGCTATACATCTTCGTTTCTGTAAGCTTTGCTAACTGTAGCTTTTCTTTTTCAGTCGGTTTTGAAATGAATGTCAGTTTTTCTTTATATCGTTCATATTGCTTCGTTCGATTCAAATCACCTTTTAATTCAGTTATCATTTCAAGAACAGCTAGTCTTTGTGGCTCACTTTTACTTGTAAGTAACCGTTCAACTGTTTCATCCAAAACCTCGTCACTTTGCTTAAGTAAAATTTGGATGGCACTTCGCCTAATTGAACTTGTTTTTAACTTTAAAACTGATTCAATTTTTTGTACTTCAGTTGGCAATAACTCAACCTTCATCAACTTATTTAAGGCAAATTCACGATTGGCAATACTTTTATCTGCTAAACTTTCAAAAATAAACTTCCTCTGCTCAATATTTGAAAAATCATGGCAAAAATACTCAAGTAACATCCCTCTTATCTCGGTGCTAACAACATCTTTAAACATAAATAATTGAGCAATCCACTCTTCATCTAAATCATAGGCAGTAAGATACAATAATTTATTTGCAATTAGGTCTGATGAATACGTAATCGATACATCATCGAAGGCATTTGATGAAATGGTTATCTCTTTCTTTCCTACCTTCATTATCGCTTCTTTAAAAATGGAAAACTGGCGAACGAGACTGCTGAAAATATTAGTGATTTAAAGTTACAACATTAAAAATAAAAAGATTAGGAAATGTTCAAGTCACATTTCCTAATCTTTTTTTCGTTTTTGGGTCTTTAAGAGTAAATTATAGGTTATTTCTAACCTATTAATGTAATAATTCGTTTCATATTTACTACGAAGATGGTTGTTGCACTTTGTATTTGCATACCTAAGAGACCATGGGAATGACTTTTTTCAAAACCATGGCGATTCTTGAGCTCTGCGTTTTTAGCCTCGATCATATACCTGTTTTTCGCTAACTCCTTGAACTCATCTGTTTCTTGATAGAGTTGGTGTTCTTCATGAATTTTATCCTTCTTCAAAGTTACGGTATAGGTTTTACTTGCTGCTCCTTCTTTATAACAGCCTTCTCTAAGTGTACATCCCTTACATTTCTCTATATCAAAGTAATGGGTTTCTCGTAACACAGTTCCTTCAGTAGCGTGTTTTTTCTTTCCGTGTAAGGCTTTCTTAATCGCCATATGCCCAGCATTACATACATATCGCCCGGCATCCTTATTGTAATGAAATTCCCCTGATGCCCTTTTATTGCCCTCTGAAACTGTCTTGCTTAATTTCGATACTAACTTAAATTCTTTCTCTTTTGCATATTCAATCATATCTTTCTCAGAGTAAGCCCCGTCGCCAATGAATGCCTTCACTTCAATTCCGTTTTCAACCGATTTCTCAATTAACTCTTTTGCTTGTTTCCCGTCATGTTGATCACCTGTCGTAACGACCGCTGATGTCACAATACGCTCTGGAACCGTCGCTATGTGGGTTTTGTATCCAAAAAATGATGAGTCTGAACTCTTATGTCCAACTTTTGCATCCTTTTCCACTGTTGAGTTTACGTGTTCGATATCATCATTTACAACCTCTTCTAGCAAGTGAGCTTTTAATTTTACGTCTTCTTTAATGTATAATTTTGCATCATTTTTAATGATATCTATTAATTGATTACAGTAGTTGATATGGTCTAATAAATCATTCGTACTCGGCTTAGCAGGCATTTTCTCTTTATAGGTCTCGTCCTGTTTATAAACGCTCTTTCTTAGTTGTTTTGACTGTTCAATCAAAATTTCAATGGGTGATTTAGAGTTAAACATACTGTTCGTATGAGTGGAATCTACAATGATTTGGTTAGACTTAATGAGACCTTCTTTTAGGGCTATTTCAACCGTCTTTTTGATAAGTACGTCTAATAATGAAGCGTCTTTTAATCGTAGTTTTCTAAACTTCGTTAAGCTTGTTGGATGAACAATTTTATCTTCAGGTGCTACATCTAAAAAGTATTTAAATGACATATCAAACGTTGCTCTCTCAATCAGATCACGATCAGACATTGGGTACATCACTTTGAGTAGTAATAATTTAAACATCATAATAGGGCATTTGGCTGTAGCGCCAAATGCCTCATTATACATATCTTTTAACTCGTCATAGATAAATTCAAAATCAACTAAGTTATTAAACTTCCTCAAGAAATGATCTTTGGGAATCAATATATCATAAAGTCCACTGTATGAACTGAGTAAAAATTCTTTTTTAGGTAGCATAGTTTCACCAATCTTCTACATATTTTCTACCTCTATGATACCATTTTTACTTTATTAACTAAATAATGCATACGAAAAAAGGAAGAGTTTCCTCTTCCTTTTTTCACGAAGGTGATAGTGAGACTTTTTCAGCAGTCTCCTGGCGAACCCGCTCTTTTTTATCTTCTAGAGCAGGGTTTCTTTCAATTAAGAAGCGCCGATTTCCTGTTCCGTAAGCATAGCTATTTGAAAAATCATAAACATAGTTTGTATAAACATAATACTGTAACTCAAGATTTGTTTGCTCTAGGTAATCACACGCAATCGAAAACCGCAGTTCATCATTTTGACTTTGATTTAAAAACGATTGAGCTATAATCTTTTGGTAGGTTTCACCCGAGTCCATTAGCTTTCGAATGTTGACTGCAACATCTTGTTCGTCAATCACCGCAGTCGCCCATAAACTCATGTATAACTTATTAACATCATTACTTGTGATCCATTTGTTACGAAGTTGTTCGTCAATTAAACATTGATACGCATAATCAATTAATTGTTTGGCAACTCTTGTATTCACCGCTTCTAGAGTTAGCCCTGTCCAAACATCTAACGCTCTTACAACAGAACTATATCGAATTAGCTCTTCTTTTAGCACAATCTTTAACATATATATTAGGGACAAAAGAGTTCCTTCATCCATACTTTCAACGATACTTTGTCGTAAACCCTCTTGAAGTCTAGCTGCAATTAGTAGATCCCCAGCCACTTTATAGACTTCCTCTTGATGGCACAAAAACATTCCAGAAATCATTGTCCTATTAAGAAGTGCTGTATTATTCTCTCCATAAATAATTTCCTTTAATGCTGTTAAGACTTCCTCATTTTGATGATCAATTTCATATGCAATAATGTCTTTGATTACTTCATTATCATATGGATAATTTGGTGTAGTTAAATAATCGATCAGCGAAAACGGGTCTTTATATAAGTCAATTAGACAAGCTGCTTTCCAAATAAGCCCACTCGTATGTTGCTTCCAATCGGCAGTACGAAACGGGCGTCGATAAAAGCCCGTGCTATAGGAATACTCACGCTTATGATGAATGATATAATCAAAGACGTCCCCTGGATATTCACCAAGAAGGTTACGAACAATCAGTTTTAGCAAATCTAGTGTATTTTCTTCACCCTCGGTTAATTCATGTAACATCCTCTCTACACTTTTCGTATCTTGTTCATCAAAGTAATAGGACGACTTTGCTATTTTTAACAATTTTAAAATGGCTTTCTTTTCACCTTCTGTAAAATCATTCGCTTTCACTTTCAGTTCCTTATAGTAGGCCCTATGTTTCTGCTCATCCATCATAATTAGCTCCCCTTATCACCACATTCGTCCTGTTAACATTGTAAGTCTAATAAAAACGACCTCATCTCCATCTTGAAGTAGAAGAGGAATATCTAATGCTTCTTGTTCTTTTTCATTTAAAAATACTTTGAATAGGCCGTCTCGAAAAGCTTGAATAGCCGTATTAACCGCTTCTTGTTCGTCACTTTTATTTTCATTATATTTTGTGTCAAAGCCGACCTTTCCTGTGGAGCTTTGTATGACAATCTCTTCATTTGTTAAAAAATGCAGAAACGGCTTTTCCAACTTCTTTTCATTCAATTGCTCGACATTTAAGGCAATAATTTCCGTAATTAATTGTCGTAATGATTGGGGTGTACTCTTTAAAACGAACTCTTTTCTGTTCAAATAATCTTTCCTTCTACTAACACTTTTCATAGTTACGTAGATTTTCATTGTTGTACCTCAAATATTTAGTTTACTTTTAATTATATTGGAGATAAAATCTATCATCAATTGAAAAAAGGACTTTGAATAAGAAAAACATAGGGAGATTTTAGTCTTCCTATGTATTCATTCATATTATTTATCTGTTTGTTTTTGCTTCTTTTTCAAATACTCCGCACGTATTTTTTCAAGGTGCTGCTTTTTATCAAATTTGGCAGGCGTCCGTTTTTCATGAAACTTTGTCACAGCTACCTGACCTTTGGCATCCAATTGATATTTTCCCACTTTGTTCACCTACTTTTCTTGTTTTTAAAGAGAATCTATTCAACAAATATACTATACCTTATTTTACTGAAACCTGCTCAAGAGTTGAAGAAAACTAACAGAAACAATCTTTCTTTGACTGTTCCTGCTGTTGAACTAATGCATTGCGTTACTTTTATTAGATTTCTCTTTATTTTCCAATTTGACTTTTAGTTGATTAAAGTTTTCTACTACATCAGGGAACGATAATTGCTCAGCTAATTCAGTCCCTTTCTGAATAGAATCCCTAGCTTTATCATATAAATTTGCCTTTACTTGAGCATCTGCAAGGGTATACCAATAAAACCATGCATCCATTTTTGATATTTTATCGTTGTAAAACTTTTCAATTACAGGATAGTAACTAGAATAAAGTTCTTCATCAAGAACTAATTTTGAACCATTCCATTTTAGAACATCTACAAAATAGGTATCTGCTATGTACCTTTGCCAGACAGCTATTCCAACTTTTTTATTACTTATCATTTCCATCATATGATACGGAACTTCTGCTATCCTCTCTAAATAATTATTATTCCATTTAAAAATCTCTAGTTTATTTCCTGCTGAAGCACCTATTGTTACACCAAAGAAATACTCTTTAGTACCATCACCAGTAATATCAGCAACACCTGAAAAGTCTAATCCTACACCCTGAGTTTGGGTCTCCAAAACCTTTTCCCATCTTTCATTTTCTTTACTTAATACTATTACGCCGTATTGTGAAGGATTAGGTTGTTCTTTTGCCTTTATTTCATAAGTAATAATAATCTCTTCTTGTCCATCTTGGTTAAAGTCATAAAATTGATATGGTTTAGTTGATTTAGGTTCTTCAGGACTCACTAATTGTGAAGCAGAAGGTATAAACTCATTGATAACTTTGATTAAATCTTTATCGAGTTTTTCTACTTCAGCATTAGCAAATATAGTAGCTAAGTTCAACAATAAAAATATCATTAATGGTAAAAATATTACTTTTTTCATCCATAATCCCCTTCTTCATAAATTGGTATTATGAATAATTATTACCTATATTACCCTGGATATTTACTGTTGCACTATTCTGCTTTGTTAGTTGAAGATCAAAGTTGTTACTTTTCGTTTTGTCCTAAGTATTTCTTGACTAATTTTTGAGCTTCTTTTATTCCTTCTTCAGTAAGATAAACTGATTTTGATCGTTTGCTTCCACTAATAAAGCTGAACTTCAATCAGTGGGGGTTTTCCTTCATCCCCCACTGATTGTTAGTGTAACTTATACCACAGGCATAAGAATAACTTTCATCAGCTTTCACTGATGAAAGTTATTCTATATCGGACCTTTAGGGGCAGTTANTCCCCCACCTAAACTTCTCGAATTTCTTACGTTTTGAGGTGGGGGTCTCACTGCCCCTTAAGAGTGGGATAAATATTTAATTACTACTCTTTGTGTACTCTGTTTTCCAAATCTTTTACTCGTTTTTCTAATTTTTTTATTTTCGATTCATATTTAAAAAAATAGAAGAATACAGCTAGTACCAGCAATGGAGAACTATAGATCTCCATTGCCAATCCCCCTTACCAACATTCGGACTATACTTTTTTCAAATAATAGATAGCTAACTGCGTTCGATCCCGAAGCTGTAGTTTTTCTAAAATGACGGAAAGGGTGTTACGAACAGTCCCTTCGCTGATATAGAGTTGTTCTGCTATTTCCCGGTTGGAGAGACCCTGTGCTACTAATTCTGCAATATCTTTTTCCCGTGGGGTTAATTGCTCCAGCTCTTTCCTCTCTGTAGGGTGGGTAAGTTGTTTTAGCACATCTGCATCTAAGACGCTGGATCCGGACACGAGTGTTCGCAGTTTCTGGGCCATACTGGATACCTTGGTTGATTTAATTAAATAGCCCTCGGCTCCTGCTTGAATGGCGAGGCGAATATTTTTCTCATCCTTAAAGGTAGTTAACATCATGACATGAACTTGTGGCCATTCTTTCTTGATTTGTCTCGTTGCTTGAATGCCATCCATAACCGGCATTTGGATGTCCATTAATACAATGTTCGGCATTTCCGTACGACAAACATTAATGGCTTCCGCACCATTAGTGGCTGTACCAATGACTTCCATGTCATTTTCACGGGAGAGAAGAACTTTCAAGCTTTTGCAAACTAAAACATCATCGTCTACGATTAAGATCTTCATCGTAAATGCCTCCTTGTTGTGCTTTTTCTAAAGGTAGGACACAGATTAATAAAAATCCGTCAGAGTGATCCGTGGATATACTGCCTCCGACTGCCCTTGCTCGATGACGAAGATTTCTTAAACCGACCCCCGCTCTTTGTCCGTTTTTCTCCTTAGCAACTCCATCGTTATAAACGGATAACCTCAGAATATGAGGACTAATATCTAAAGAAATTTCTACCTTTGTTGGTTGTGTATGACGAATAATATTCGTTAACGACTCTTTTAACACAGGATAAAGAATACTCCATAAATGAGCAGGCACGTTAGATGTATCACCATACACGTTAAAGGTCACTGGACACAGGGTGAATTGCTCACTAATCTCATGCAATCCTTCAATTCCCAGCTCCTTTACTGGTTTTAAATTATGGACGGTGTCTCTTAAATACACCACACTTTTAGAAAGACGGTGCTGTGCTTGGGCAAACATCTCTTTTGCTTCTGGATCATTTCCACTCCAAAGCTCTTCAAAGGCTTGAAAGGCAAGAACAGATGCCGTGAGTTCATGCCCGACATCATCATGGAGTTGTTGCGCGATTCGGTTTCTTTCTGCCAACTCTGCCATACGTGTCCCTTGCGCATTAGCGATAAGAAGTTCTTCTTTTAGATTTTCCAATTCGTAGTGATCGCGCCTTTGTCGATCGGATTCCGTCTGATATCTTTTTTTGTCCTGATACCACCCGCCAAGGATCGCCCCAGACAATCCTGCTTGAATGAAAACGACAACTAAAAGGATAGATGTTTCAGGATAAATAACAGCAAAAATAAACGCTGGTAAAGCAAACCAAGGCTGCCTCTTAAGCATGCTTTCAAACACAGGGAATGCCAATGCAAAGACCGCAAACGGAAAATAAATAATGGAAATCAAGCAGACTGTCTGATCTATAAGGACAGTCCATCCCGGCAGTGGAAGCCGCCAACGAGCCAATGACAGGATGGCAAGAAATAGCAGAAGGATAACTCCTCCTTTGTTGCCGTCAACTTGTAGCCACAACAAGCTAAGTAAAAGTAATCCGAATATACGCCATATCGTAATTGCCAATTTTGGAGTCCATTTTTCCCATTTGTTACTCATATACACACGCCCTTAAATTCATACCTCTATCATACCAAAATAACTAGAATAGTTAACCAATTTCTCCACCTTTATTATCACTAACCTACGTAAGTCTTCTCCTGCTCCCCAATAAGAGGAACGCGATACAGAAAAGGAACATTACTACTAATGGGATGGCGAGCTCCTCTGTTGGTGCCTCATATGATAGGAGGACTGTTGCCTCTGCTATCCAATATGTTGGTAGTAGCATCACTGCTCGCTGCAGGGACTCAGGCATTATTTCCACAGGCCACAAGACACCACCTAGCATCGCCATGAGGATGATAATGCCTCCTAAAATACTAAAGGCGGCCTCCTTGTTTCGGAATGTTGCATACCATGCTAAAGAAAACCCTAAGGAAGTAATGGAATAAACGGTATAAATAATAAAAAGTAAGCTTGGAGATGGTACACTTTCTCCATGAACAATCACCCCTAAAATGATAAACACTAGATTGACAGCAGTCAAAATGACCGTGTAAGCCAATAAGTTTTGCAACAAGTACTGAAAATGGGTGATTGGCGCTACACTGAGCCGTAAAAGTGTCTTGTTGGCCCGGTCCTCCATGATGATTGCCGAAAGACGTGAAGCGATGAACATGATGATGATGCCATAATAGTGAAATCCAAGCGGTATAGGAGGCCATTCTCCCATCGGAAGAAAGATAGCTCCAATGGGGAGAACGAGTAAAAAGATACTATTTGATTTTTTACGAAAAAAACGTTTGAAGACAAATTGACATACGGTCATGCGAGTTTCCGCCTTCCGAAATAGGCTCCCGAAATTACCAAAACGATAGCCGATACTAGTAAAATGACGAAACTGATAATGGCTTTGTCGATATATTCACCTGTGATTGTGGCAAAAATCATATTTTGCCCAAGGGCAAATGGGTTGCTGTACGTAGATAGAAACTGGAAAAAGGCCCCTTCCGGGAGAGGAAACCACACTTCAGAAACCATAAGGCAGGCCAGGCCAAATCCTGTTCCTAAACGCTCTGCTGTTTTATAATTTTTCACTCCTAATACGAAGTTAATAAACACAAATTGCACTACTGTTGCGACTGTTATTAGAATGAAGAGAACAAATCCTAAGTTCCCCCAGTTAACGTCATAAACAAAAAGTGTGTATAGGACGATGAGAAAGCTCTGCAATACATTAAAAAGCGTACAGGAAATTAAAATAGAATAGGCGTGTTTATGGGACGGATAAGGCAAGGAATACATTCTCCACTTCATGGAAGAAAGGAGATCTTCCTTGACATATTCCATCGTAAAAAATCCACCGAACAAAAGGAAACTAAGCATCATCGTCACCGCTACTTGATCTTTCATAGGTATACCCAATGGGTCACTTATGGCATCGTCGGCTATCAGGCCTAGTACGGTGATTAAAGCGATAGGTAACAGTAACAAAATCGACATGCCGATATAATTACGAAATAGTCTGCGAAACATAAAATAACTTGAGCGTATGACCATCGTTTATTCCTCCTCCCTATCGCGGAGGCGTTTACCTGTTAAAGTTAAAAATACATCCTCCAAGGTTGGTTTTTCTGCGGATACGGACCGAATCTCGCCAAAGTCCTTGGCGATGGAAAGGGCACGATCGAGATTACCTGCGCCAACTTGAGAAATAATGTGTATTTCCTTCCCATGCAGGGATACTTGTTTGACTCCTTCTAGCTTCCGAAGCTTTTCTAAGAGCATATCCGAAGGCTCCTCTACTTCCAGTTTTATTTTTTCTTCATGCTGAATTTTGTGGACTAACTCTGGGATAGTTCCATCCGCAATGACATGTCCTTTATCCATAATCACAACGCGCGTTGCAAGATTTTGAACTTCTTCCATGTAGTGAGTCGTGTACAGGATGGTGGTGCCTTGCTCGTTTAATTGGCGAATCGTTTCTAAAATATGATTACGGGATTGAGGATCAATCCCTACGGTTGGTTCATCCATGATCAGAAATTTTGGTTGATGCACAAGGGCACAGGCGATATTAAGCCTTCTTTGCATCCCGCCGGAAAATTTCGTAGGAAGCTTATTGGCATGCTCCGTGAGCCCAACAAACGCTAACGTTTCATCTATTCGCTCTTTTAATTTTTCCCCCTTAAGACCATAAATGCCCCCGAAAAACTCTAGGTTTTCTTGCGCACTTAAGTCCGTAAACACAGTAATTTCCTGTGTGACGAGGCCAATTTGCCGTTTAATATCCATTAAATTCGTTTGCTGCTCTTTACCAAATACATTTATTTCTCCAGAATCGAAGCCTACTATTCCGGCTAAAGCATGAATTAACGTTGTTTTACCTGCCCCATTTGGTCCTAATAGACCAAGGATTTCTCCTTCTCCTATATCTAAATCGACATGATCTAATGCTAAATGTGAGCCGTAACGCTTCACTATATTTTTCATATGCACAATTGCCATATTTTCTCCTCCTTGTGTCTCTTGATAGTATTATCATATATGGTGGATGTATAAATCGAGTAGTTACAAATGTAATGATTAAAAAAGGGGTCTGACCCCTTTATCTGTACTTACACTTGTACCAATGCTCTACTCGACACTATGAAAATTTGCTGTGGCAAGCAGCGGCAATGATCAACCATGTTGGATCAAATCCATAGACTGTACTTGATTGCGATTCTATTGTTTTAAAAGCATTAACGAAGCAAACAACAACAACCCTAAACATATAATAATTGACGTTATTGCTAAAGTGGTTAGACCATGGACTGCAAATAATATAATGAAGGGAACAAGCAATATACTGAAAAAGCCTACTGTAATTCGGTATTTTACTTTCAGGGGTAGCCGTGATAAAACCAGCTGGGAGATCGTACTGAATATAAGGTTCTGTTCGCATTATTGAAAACCCGAAAAAAGATAAATTTCCATTAGTATCAATTTCACCTGCTAGAGATGTGTATTGAAGTCCAAGAGCTTGAATAATATGTTCATCAACATAATCAATATAAGTTTGTCCACTCGTATTCTCAATAATGAACTGCCTATTTTACCTATTATCGCTCAACTTTCGATTATTTTTAAATTAGGGTAAAAGTTATTGAAAATAAAAGTCTCCCAAAAATTGTTTTATTTCGGGAGACTTTTCCTATAACTTATAACATTTCTTCTTTAACACAACTCCTTAAGAGTACAACAAACTAATGCTCATTATTTATATTTTAACTTAATTCCTACATTGTTATAATTGCCATCTAACCGATACGGGTTAATGTGAACAAATACTTTTTTTATATCCCTATGGTTAGTCAGTAGCCCCTGTTTTACTTTCTTTGAAATTAAATGCCCCTCTTCTACACTAATATTCGGGTCTACACTCACTTTAATATCGATGACAATATAGTGACCATGGGTTCTGGCCAACAATTCATCAACTCTTTTCACACCATGGATATTCGTAACCGTTCTAATGAAAGGTTTGGTTTTTTCAGCGTCAAGAACTTGTTCCAACATAATGAGACTTGATTCCTTTGCCAGTGAAAATCCTACTTTAATAACCATTAATGATAAGACCAAGCCTGCTAATGGATCTAAATAAATGAATATAGGATAGTTAAACTGTTGACCTAAGATCGCACCAAGAACACCTACAAAAGCTGCAATTGATGATAATGCATCTGAACGATGGTGCCATGCTTCTGCAAGTAACGCTGAACTATTTATTTTTTGGCAAGACGGTATTTATATTGAAATAGCAACTCTTTTACAAGTATAGAAATAATAATAGCACCTAACGCTATCCCTTTTGGAGCAGTAGGCATTTCACCAAAAAATACTTTCAATGAAGAAATCGCTATTTCTACACCAACTACAATTAATAGAATAGCGACTATGATCGTCGCAATATTCTCCGCTTTTCCATGACCGTATGGATGATCTTCATCTGGCGGCTTTTTTGCTGTTCGTAATCCTGCAAGAACGGCAATCGAGCCTACCACATCAGATGCTGAGTGAGCGGCATCTGATAGTAGAGCCCGACTTCCCGACAACCAACCGATAAAGCTGAACTTCAATCAGTGGGGGTTTTCCTTCATCCCCCACTGATTGTTAGTTCAACTTATACCACGGGCATAAGAATAACTAATCATCAGCTTTCGCTGATGAAAGTTATTCTATATCGGACCTTTAGGGGCAGTTTATCCCCCACCTAAACTTCTCGATTTTCTTACGTTTTGAGGTGGGGGTCTTACTTGCCCCTTAAGTGTGGGATAAATCCTTTCATTATTGCTAACAATCCATTTACAACTATTCCGATCCACGTTGCAACCTCTGCTTGTTTAAAACGATTATCCATTATGTACACCACCACAAAATAATAATATTCTCTCTATTTTTTATGCTTTTTTATCCTATCAGACGAATATCGTGTGGGTCTACAACAACGTTTTTGCGCGGTGACAAGTAATATAACACTAGCAAAATAACTTTCTTTAATTATACTTTTTTGGCTTGAGTCAAAATTAATCGTTTCGTGCCTAGTCACTCCCCGAAGAATTTTGTTTCACGGGACTGTTTCACAACAGAAGACAGTACCACTTAACGCAAATATTCAATTTCCGGAAACACAAAAAATACATCCCATTGGAATAGCGGGTTCAATTTCGGAGAGAAAATAACAATCAAACTGATTTGTACTTAAGAGTCATAGCCCCCCACCTCTAAGCATAGCGTAGGTGGGAACTTCGATTCAGGTGGAGTTGATACTCCATCTGAATTTTCGATGTTCTAGCGAAGCTAGAACGAGTTCTCCCGGACACGAAAACCGTTATTTGTGAACAAAGGAGTATTTTAAAAGGGGTAACGGACACTAAACAAAACAAAGCGAAAGTAGTCTATGAACTAAGGTTAAAATACTCGGTGAAATCACTTATAAAGTGGGCGGATATACCACGCAACACCTATGAAATGCTCCCGTTACTGAATAAGGATATCACTTTAACGAATAAATGCCATTTCTCTATTTGCAAGAGCATCTTTTAACCATCGAGGATGCATTTTCAGTAAATCATGAGGTAGGTTTTGTATTTCAAAAAATTTAATTTCAAGTGATTCATCCGAATTACATCTAAGTTCTCCACCTGTAATTTCAGCAAGAAAACAAGTTGTTATAAAATGTACTACTTTACCACTTGGATAAACAAACACTTGTGAATTAGGGTCAGAATAAACACCAATTAACTTTTTAATTTTAATATCTAAATTGGTTTCCTCTTTTACCTCCCTTATGGCTGTTTCAGAAACTGTTTCCCCTATTTCTACATGTCCCGAAGGAATACCCCATAGTCCTACATCTGCTCTTTTCTGTAATAAAATTTGATTCTCCTCATTCAAAATAATTATAGCAACACCAGCTTTTAATTCGTCAATTCTTTCCATACGATTAACCTCCTTTTAAAATAAAAAGGTCCGAAAAGAAAGGTTTCAACGCATAACAAATACGCTGAACCTTCCCCCTCGGACCTTTTATGTCAATAGGTGCCTTTTACATTTTGTAAAAGATGTAGACCTCGGTCACAGCCCTATATAAATAGCGGAACCCTATCTACAATTTTCCAGTTCATAAATGAAGATTATTATTTCTACTCATTCAATATATTACAACAAATCATAAAATAATTAAAGGTGTTCTTGTACTAACCTGCCCTTGAATAAGCAAAAGAGCAATCCCTGCTTCTTAAAGGATTGCATCCGTTACTTTAATAAGGAATTTTTATTCTGTTCCTTGTTTACCAAAACCCTCACCAAATTTGATAGAGTGTAATTGACCATCAGTAGCCCAATTATCTCTTTCATATTCATCAAATAATACAGTTATCCATTCTTTTTTTACATTAAGTGTTTTTACCGCTTCATTGGTTATGGCTTGAACAAATTCTTGTTTTTGTTCAAGCGTTCTACCCTTAGCAATTTTGACTGTTATTATTGGCATTTTACTACACTCCTAAATATTAATTAAAAACGACTTTACTAAATGCTCTCTTTAGTTCAATAGCCGTAGTGTTCACTGGAGAGAGATGTACAAATAAATGATAGCTAATTATAGATTTATTTCTTTTTATTCTTCATCGTTATAATTACTAAACAAACTGAACTAATAAATCCACCAACCATGATAACCATTACTTCCATATAAAACCCACTCCTTTACAACATTAAATGAAAACTTATTATAAAATAATTTTAACCTATCCTTCTTCAACTCTTCTGCTCTTTACTTCAATGGCGGTAGGAATTTCCGCATCGACAACTCCTTGAACATCTTTATACGAATAGGTAAGGGTTTGAAGTTATCGCTCCCTTTTCCCCTCGTTCACACCGTACATGAGACTTTCACCTCATACGGCGTTCCAACTAATCCATTTAATTAACTCATAGATACAATTTAAGAAAAACTGTATCTCAGATTCTTCCGTTTTAATAAGTCGGTGCCACCCTTGGGTGGTGAACCTCTATTAGTCTTACAAGAACCTTATTATCCGATAAAGAACTGTCTTACATGATTTAATAAAACTTATTAGTCTAGTGGCTATCCCTTCACGTGGATTAGACGCTTCATCGGTACTATGCCACCACTTTCACTGATATTAAAACAAGTTATACAATAACTAATCTCATTATTGCTTTCCTTATTAACGCTTCTCTGGGAGGAAGCCCTCCACGTTATCAGCTTACAACGTTGAATTATATCTATTATAGAATAAACTTAGGTGCTTCCTGTAAGCCTGTTAGCCGTTCATATGCCTATAACATATCATGGATTTTCATAATAGCTAATCTTACTCATCCACTGCTAACCTCACAATTTGGTGATATACACATTTCTATGTATTAAGCGTTTAGACCCGTACATTCAGAAGTTCGTCAGCTTAATCCTTCTTCTTAGATTAGTTAGCATTCTCACCATATTCATTCAACTCAAGCACCATGATTTACACCACCCCCGCGGGTAGGCTTTCGTCAGCTTAAACTGTTACGGTAAATTCTCACGCCTTCTTGCCGAGCTTATAACATTATCATTCTTACTAAATTCAATGCTATTCGACTGAGAGAGAGCCCTTCAAGACGTTACTCAATCATTTGACTCTTCGATATAACCCTTCAACTCCCCGAAGGGAATTGTCTACCTTTTACCTGAGTAATGTGACCATTCTCAATTTGGGGTAGAAACATTTCGCACAACTATTGCATCCGTTTGTTGAAGAAGAAAAGAGACGTTTATTTCTACAACCTGCTCCCTGCTCCAGATGTGGATTACTACATTACTAAATCTAAATCCTAATGATTAAATATAAAAATATGTTTATTGAATTTTATAAAAAAAATTATTCATTCAATTTATGTGCAATGAGAAATAAAATTACTATCTATTCAAAGTCAATCATCGAAATGGTTATTAAGGAACATCAACACGCGTTGAGCATATTCTTTATCATTTTCAGGTTGTAAGAAATCCGTGGTAAAAAAATGATAATCACCTTGCCGTGTCCAAGTTTCTACATGACTAGGAGCTTGAGCTATTATTCGTTCAAAATTGGAAAAGTGTATCTGTGAATCCTCAGTTGAATGCATAATTAAAGCAGGTCTGTTACCTAAATTTTTTATTTGCTTTTCAGGATAAATATTTGCTGTTTTTAATCCAAATTTCTTAACGGTATACAGCTTTACAAAAGGTTTTTGAATAATAGTTAACATTTTCGGTGCTCCTGCTGAAACCATATTTTCAATAAAAACGTCTTCCCAAGATGAATAGGCAGATATGCTAATTACCCCTGATAATTCAGGAATTTGACCAATTGAATTAATTGCAACAGCTCCACCCATAGATAGACCAAAAATTATGATTGGAAGTTCACTATATTTTTCCTTTGAACCAATATAGTTTACGACAGCTTGGGTATCCAAAGTTTCTAAATGACCTAAGCTGATTACATCACCTTCGCTCTTCCCATGCGCGCGCATGTCATAAAGTATTGAGGCATATCCATTTTCACTTAACATTTTAGCGTGTCCAAAAAAGGCTGTAACTGATGGATTATGTATACCAGAAATAAAAATAATGACGGCTTTGGGACTCTGCACTTCAACTTCAAACGCTGATATTTGGTAACCATCTTCTGTCATTAGACTTAGTTCCGTCGCCTCTATACCATAGTCGCTAGACTTATAGACTGTATCAAACTGAACAGATTGGTTAATCATCCCACCCATAATAAGTGGTGGAATTGCTGCTAAAACAACAATGCTAATGAGAGTTATTATTGCTGTAATACTAAGTATGATTCTCCCCATCTTACTTCGTTTCGATTGTCCTTTTATCCTCAATCCCATGTCTAGTCCTCCAAATATTTATAAAATCGCTTGCTACCAAAACAATACCTGCTAAGTCCAGTTTTTTTACATCTTTTTTAATTCCTCCAACAGTGCACTTCCAAACCCTTTTCCTTTGTTTTGACCAACAATCCATAAGCAATGCACAACCAAATAGTTTTTAGCGTTTTTTGCCCTCCAAGTGTATTCTCCAGGGATATACTCTATAAATCCTTTTGGCTTCCATTGTCTTGAATTATCTTAAGTTTTAAACCATCATTAAATCTGTGTTTTAGCCATTTTATTTTCTTTTTATATCCTTCAGACTTTGGTTTGCTCCTTAGACAAAAAAATCCATACGTTTCAACATTTGATGAGTTAACATCAATAATCTCAATCATAATAACGCCCCCAGAAATATCTTAGCTAGTTAATTCGACGATTTCCAAGATTTTCCTCTCCTCTATTTAAATAAACTGCTCCAATATTTGAAGTAGTGATAGTCCTGTTCCGCTATTGCTCCCGATACTCAATAAGGGAAAGGCGATAAGTTTTATTTAGTTATTGCCTGTTCTATCAACGATTTAGATAAATTACTTTAAATTTAATATCTATTTTAGAACTTATAAAAAATATTACTACTTTCCTTTATAACTTATTATTTATGAAAAGTTACTAAAAATCTGGTATCGTGGATTCTACAATATCCTTTCTTCGATAAACATTTAAAATGAGTCCTAAA
The DNA here is from genome assembly GCF_001866055.1 of Anaerobacillus alkalidiazotrophicus. The sequence goes on along the minus strand of NZ_MLQS01000015.1, from coordinate 46,187 downwards.
ATAGCAGCGTAAAAGAGAAGCATACTTCCTCCATAACTAATAAACGGTAGGGAAACTTCCATTATCGGCACGATTCCAAAACCCATCAAGATGTTCCATGTAGTAGGAACGGCAAATAATATAGCACCACCAATTACTATTAATCTCCCATAAAGGTCCTTTGTTTTAAAAGCATGTTTTGAGATTCTTGAAATAAATATCAATAGGATCAAACAAAGGACAATTCCGAATGCCCAACCAAGAGAATAGACGAGGAAGGGGAAAGCAAAATCTGTATGGGCTTCTGGTAGCAATTGAAAATTCAAATTGTTGTAAAGTCCGTTACCGAACCATCCTGCTTCTGAAAGGACATTCCTAACCACAATATAAATATATCCTGCTCCATTTGGTTCGGCATCTGGATTTAAAAAAGCATATAATCTAGTAAACAAATAACTTTGGCGTGAGGTCATGATGGTAATCATTAAAATGATACCAGCCACTATATTTGTTACGGCTAGATTTATAGCTAATTTCTTATGGGCTCGAGCGAAAGCAAACATCCCAAGTAAACAGAAAAAGTAAATGATACTAAACATAAAGTATGGCACCATCATATAGAGCAAGATAGGAGTCCAAAATAAAACAAAAAGTAAACCTTGTTTTTTCCAACTATGAAACTCATTAATTTTGTTAAAAATACCAGCCCAAGCAAGAAAAAATAAAAATAAGCTGATCGCGGTTCCATCGACCATAAGTCCTGAAAATGAAATCCACTTTTTTACTCCATTGGAGATATAGCCAAATAGATGGAGATATAAATGGATCAATAAGCCGCTAGCATAGAAATACATCCACCCGTTCTTTAATTTCCGGTAATCAAAGAAAAGAAAGCCAATGATTACGAGAACAGCAAGGGAGAACCAAATTGCTTGTCGTCCCATAAAATAGGAACTAGGTGCTGAAATTTGCGGAACTCCACCTATTAACGGTAAAAAACCAACACCTGCAAGAATAACAAATAAAACAATAAGAATCCAATCCATTTTTGGCTTATGAAGCCGGTTTAAATTCTCTCCAAGGGTAAATGGATTCCCCATTTCTTGTATTGCCTTTTCCTCTGCATGTTCTTTAGAAGATTCCCTCTTTTGGAAAGATTGACTTAACTCTTGTAGATGATTGGTAAGCTCTTTTTTTATCATATTATGGGCTTCCTTAGATTTTACTTTAGAAGTAACTTTACTTAAAAATTCTTCAAATTTGGGAGAACTCATAAGGACGCCTCCTCTATTAAGTGGTTCAGGGATAAATGTTGATTTAAGTTATCTTGTTTATAAGCAGCTAAGTATTTTTCCCCTTTGGAATTTAAGGAATAATATTTCTTTTCATTTAACCACTTTGAAGTAAGAATTTCTTTATTTTCTAGTAGATGTAGAAGTGTATAAAGTCCCCCTTCATTGTTTTGAAAAACTAGTTCATTTTTTTGAAAAAGTTGAGTGGAAATATTGTAGCCGTCCTTTGGTTCATGTTGAATAGTTTCTAATATAGCTATAATGGTTTCTACCTTCCAAGAATGAAATTGTGGTTGAGATTGATTCCAACGAATGACTTCTTTCACTGCATTTTTTCTCTCATTTGAAAAAGAAAAATCCTTAAAAATTGATTTTTTCATCGCACTCTTCAGATTAGTAAATGAATTATTCATCTCCTAAACCTCCTCTATCATCTTGTCTTTTAATAATTCTTTCGCACGCTTTAATCTAGTTTTTATTGTATTTATATTAACTGTAGTAATCTTGCTTATTTCTGCTATAGACAGTTCTTCATAATAATGCAGAAATACTACTTCTCTGTACTTTAGAGGTAAATTCATTACAGCATTAGTTAAGCTGTTTTCTTCACTTTTCGTGATAATCTCCTCTTCAACCTGTTTTGATTTAGAAGGTATATAATCCAAAATTTTATCGCTAAGCGTTATTTTGCGATAATGCCAGCTTCTTAAGTAGTCCTTACAATGATTACTAGCAATACGGTATACCCAAGTTTTTATTGTTGCTTGCTGATTAAACTGATTTAATTTTTCATAACACTTTATAAATATCTCTTGAGTTAGATCTTCTGCTGTTGCTCGGTTTTTTACATATGTATATACGAGATGTAGGATACCATCGCTATATTCATGCATTAATTGATCAATTATCTGTTCTCTCTCATCTAGCATAATTTCATCTGTCACCGCCAATTGCTTTAATTCATTCATCTAGTACCACCTCCTCATATTTTAGACGAAGCTAACCTTCATCTGGTTTGAAAAAAATAAGAGATTATTTATAACCATTTGTAATCCAGACCACAAATGGAAAAAGGAACAACCTCTTATTAGATTGTTCCAGAATTTTGAAGGTAGGTTGGATAGCTTACAAGACTTATTCCACTAAAGCTTTCCGTTACTCTAAGTACACCTCTTCACAAAGTCAGCACAAATAAATGATGCTGTTTTAATGCACAGTATCGTTGTACTACGTAGCAAATTGATCTGTTGTTTTTTCGTAATTACTTATTCAACATAAGCTTTCGTTAGCTAAAGAAGAAGAAGAAGAATCCTATACCTACAAATCAAATTTGTTTAAAATTGATTTATTATTAAATTTCTTTAAAAGAGTAATAATTATTTTAAAAATAAAATAGCCTAATATAGCTCCAGACGTGTTTAATATAATGTCATCAACATTAAAAGTTCTAATTGATCCGATGGTTAACCCTTTAATTAATTGAATACTTTCTATCGAAGCGCTTGTAAAAAATGCTATAAAAATTGTTAATTTAAGGTTTCGCAAACGTTCAAATAATAATGGTAAATACAGCCCTAGAGGCAGTAGTAATATGAAATTTTCTATATATGCCCTTCCAATATAGCCACTGTTAAGGGAATCTCACAAAAAATGGAAAGGAACTAATTGAACTGAAACTGGAAAAGGCATAATCATCATTGGAATTGGAAATAGCTTCATTTATTACATTAATCATGTAATAAATGAAGCTATAAAATACAAATCTTTTTAGTAATGATCGTTCTTTACTCCTGTTACGAATAAGGTCATAAACTACAAATAGAACAAGTAGTAAAGTTGCATACAGGTGAAAAAATTGTTGGTCAATCATATGATATTCTCCTTAAAATTATCAATAATCGGAAATACATAATTTAATTGCTCTTAGAACACCGTAACATTCGTATAGTAACAGCACTATCGCTTCAATTGTGAAATATCTGGGGTACCAATACGACATCTCATCGCTATTCCTTTCTATACAACGTTAATTCAAAATTTTAACCTATTAATTCTTTTGCACTACGCTTAAAAATAAAGTAAATAATAACAACTCCCGTGATGCATAAAATGCCGCTTAATAATCCGAAATAGAAGAAAATCTGCCCACCTGTTGTCGGAGAATTACGAACTGAATAGCTAAGTATAAACAAGGTGCCCGCTAAAATAGATAATAAATAAACAAATCGTCTTTTATGACTTTTAAATAACTGGTAACCGATAAGAAGTAATAAATACAATCCACTTATCATCATAATAAGTGGAAAAGTCGGTTGAAACTTCGCTGCGTATACAAAGTGGTCAAGTTGTGATATTTGATTTGTATTTTGTATTTCTACATGAAATAATTGAGAAAATGGTGTTGAATAATTCCATTCCCATGAGTTATCTAAAATAGCACTACCTTCATACCAACTTGCCAAAGCGGCAAACAATAGAATAGTAGTGGCTAAAACCAATTGTACTAAAAACCACAACAAACATTTCACATTCTTTCGGGACCCCTATTTCAAAGTTAAACTTTAATCATCAATTTATTAATTTGAACACTTTTTCTCACTTATATTTCTCTAGTTTCCAAAAATATTTCTTCCAGAAAACTGCTGCTCACTTACAGCAGAAATCATCATAACTGTAACACTAATGCTCTCTTTAGTTTAAGTGTACACCATCACAAATCACTTAGAATTTGATTGTTCAATTTTATGCCATCTTAAATCTTCGTTAAGGTCTATATGATTTTTATTTTCAGGATAACCATAGTAATAAAGTTCTTCACCATCTTCATTGAGTGCTAAGGCATTTAGATGGTCAATTTGTTTGTTATACGGAAACAAAAAAGAAATACGTTCCCCTTGATTGATTTTTTGTTTTTCTCGTTCTAGTTCTCTTCCCGCTTCGATATAAGCCACTTCATTAACATTTGACTCGATTACCAATAATGTAAACTCCTCATTACCAGTCCGATAACTCATACCTCCCATCGTCTTTATATCATCATCACTGTAAGGTACATATGTTGAAGCCCTACTTCTGTATAAAAACCCTAATTTTTCAGACAACGCTATTCGGTATGTTTCCTCTTTATCGTCTTTAAATAAAAAAAGACTAGAAGAACCAGTATCCCACTCTTCTATTAATACAGAACTATTTGATACAAAAGTATTACTTTTAGCAGCACTCAAGGCTGTAAATCTATACCCAAAAAATCCTACCAATATTAGCATTATAATTAAAAACATTGAACCAATAGTAATAGCAATTTTCCTTTTTGGCATAAGCCTCTCCTTTATCTGAATAAGTGATACTTACTTACCCTAACACAAATTACCAATTAATTGGTCAAAAGAATAAATTTTGTTTTGAAACCCTTCTTCCACAATCCTGCTTCGTTCAGTTTAAGTGAATGTCTTCACAATCTCTTGAATCTTCATAACACAATAATATCAAAAAAGTATTAACTGTCGTTCGTAGTTTTCATAAAAATGGAAATAATTTTTTCAAACAAGTTAATGGATAAATCCTTATTTGAGTTTATACTTTCGAGAGAACTCGTTCTATCTTCGCTGAACATCGAAAATTCAGATGGAGTCTCAACTCCACCTGAATGGAAGTTCCCACCTACGCTAAGCTTAGAGGTGGGGTCTATGCCCCTTAAGAACAAATCATTTGATAAATTCGCAACTTCAGAAAAAGTATGAGGTGCAATTTGACGGCATTGATCGTAATTGATGCACGCTGAAGTAACATAAAAGTTTCCTGGTACACTGGTAGTCAGTCGTTTCACTTGATTCATTTTGCAAGCCTCCGTCCGAAATATTTATATTCAATTATTCATATTTTCATGTACCATCGCATAAGCCCTAATCAGCTAAACCAAAAGGTTCGTTATTTACTTAATTTAGCACCAAATATAGCAGATTTTCATGAAATAACGTACCTCATGTCCGATAACTCGAATTATTTGATCAAATCGGTAAAATAAGGTTCCACTGTGTCCGTTAGCAAAGCATTAGTGCAATAAGAAAAGAAAACAGGATAAAAACGCACATCTCTGTGCGTTTTGTATGGAATTTGAATGTGAAATTCTCCGTTATTTAGCTTGTGAATTAACTTTTTCTCTCCCAAAACTGAACGGTCTACCATTGGAATGTGTTTTTTATTTCAACCTAGCAACGTCCTTCTCGTTTTTTAAATGACATTCCAAAAGTAAAATATCCACGATAAAACTGCGCCAAACATGGCGAAGAAAGTATAATGAACTCTCCCAGCAAGCTTCCAGTATCCCTTAATCCAAGAAACGACTGAAAAAGCTAATACTGGTAATGTCACTAAAACGATCCCATATGACACGATTAAATCTAACCACACACTCAAGGCAGAAGGTGAAGTATATGCCGCTGCCGGTAAACCGTATACAGGATCTGGTTTACTCCCCGCAAGAAATGAGACTAAAAAAGTAAGGGTAAGAACACCAAGTAATACTGCTACTCTCTTTGCCCATCTCGCACCTTTTCGTACTTCTAACTCATTTTTCCCACGTATTTTACCAACAACGGCCTTAATCCCCCAATATAGTAAACTACCAATGATGAACAACAATGAAGAAATCAGCATTAAAAAGGTGAACCCGCTCGTTTCATACCATGCGGCTTTTGAATAACTCATCGGCCCATCCGTCATAAGCATCGTTCTCCCCATCGAATCAGTTCCAAAGACAATCGTTCTGAAGTCGCCGCCATAATCATTGCTTCGTTCTTCTCTCAAATTATAATAAACTCCTGGCTCTACTTCGACGAATCTATTCTTCTCCCCTAAATGATTTACTAACAAATACCCTTCATTATCTACATCAACGCGAATTACCCCGATCATTAAACTTAAAAACGCATCAACTGTAGTGAACGAACGCCTATTTTGGTAATACTCTCAAACATATTCCGAAGACCTTTGATCCATGTTTGCCGTAGGAACAGGCGCGACTATTTCTTCAGCTTCTGAAGGAAAATAACGATTCATAAATTCTTGAAATATTTCTAAGTTTACAAGATAATTCCCACCACTATGGGAAATGAAGAAACCTACTTCCTCATCAGGGATCAAATAAAAACTTGTGTCATAAAGCATCATTCCTCCTGGATGATGGAATATATCTCTGCCATTAAAGGTCGCTTTAATAAATCCATAAGCCATACCATCTAAACGTGGATGCTGAGAAAATTGCTCAGTAAACATTTTTTGAACAGTGTCTTCTTTTAAAATACTAACTCCTTCATATTGCCCCTTTTGAAGATATGCCAACATAAACTTAGCCATATCTATTGCACTACTACTCATGCTTCCTGCTGGCTCTGGAACAAACTCAAACTTGGCTTCTACAAATTCCCCATTCACAGAGCGGTAAGACTTGGACATATGGTCAGCCAATTCACTAGGTAGTGGCTGACGAAACGTACTAAATTCCATGCCGAGTGGTTGATAAATATTTTCCTCAACATATTGAGCAAACGGCACCCCTGAAACAACCTCGACGATATAGCCTGCTAGGGCAGTTCCGTAATTCGAGTAGGCTGTAACTTCACCAGGTACGAAAACCCTTGTAGGCCTTTTTTCACGTACATATTGAGCAAGAGGAATTAAGCTATCCTCATAAAGAGAAAAAACGTTCGTCATATAATCCTCAAATCCTGGTGAATGACTCATAAGATGCTTAATTGTAATCGGCTCAGCAATAGATTTTCCACGTTTATATTCAATCGTATCAGGAAGTTCAAAATCTAAGTATTCGTTAATATCAGTATCTAAATCTAGCTTTCCTGCTTCGACAAGTTGCATAACGGCTGTCCAAGTGAACAGCTTGGATGTGGATCCAATTCTAAAAAGAGTCTTTTCTGGATCAACAAGATTGTTATTTTCATAATCTGCGTACCCATAGCCTTTTGCAAAAATGATCTCTCCACCCGATACAACCGAAACGGTTACGTTTGGTATGTTAAACTCATCCCTTCGCTCACCAATAACGATGTCCAAAAACTCCTCTACATCAGCGGCATCTAGTTTTATCGTGGAAGCTAAAGCGAAATTCATACTAGGATGTAATAAAAAACTCACAATTAAAAAAGTGCACAACACTCTTCTTAATCTCCCCATTTTCTCTCTCCCTCACTTATTCACCTTTAAGTTTTTATTAAAGCTACAGATCATTTTTCGAAATTGTCGCCCCCCCTTTCCCAAAGTCTCTAAATTGTCTGTAACTAAGAAAACAGCAGGCAGGCCCGAGTCGCTACCAACGGTGTTGTCGACTCGCCGTCTGATGTACTAGGACAAATTACTTAATCCGTTGATTTAAAGACATTATATCACGTAATTTCTAGTGTAATATGTAATAAATGGAAATAATTTATTCTAAAATGACGGGAGGTGATCTGGACGTTTTTGTATTTCTATTCAAATACTACGTTAAAGAATCTAGCCTATTTGTGTATACATGATAAATTATTTTACAAATTCAAAAATGAGCCCAATTTGAGCTCATTTTATCAATTCTTTATTTTAAAGGATCGCTACAGGCTCCACATGACTTGAGCAGTAGTTGCAGACATAAGTAAGGATGTAGTAGTGCTTACCTTTACATTTAATTATTTTTCTTCCACAAGCCAATTACGGTTGTTGAATAGTATCGTTGTACGCAGGAAAGATCATGTAATAAAAAACAACTATATGTTCAACTGAAGGGAGTATCCATTAGTTAAACAAGGACTATTCTATCCATTATGATTGATTATATTTTTAATGAAAATTCTTCTAATACTTATTTACCTCTTTTACAATAATTCGTTCAACTAATTGTTGATAAAAATAAATAACGATTGCTATTAAAACTGACAATATGCAAAAATGTTTAGGTCGCATTTTCTTAAATTCGAATACTCCTACTTTAGTGAAAAATTTTACGGTAGGGAATGAAAGTAGATAATCTATTACAATATTTAATGATAAGTACTTTAAAAAGTTACCGTATGTTAATTTAAACACCCAAATAGTTGTTATGAAATATAATCCTAAAAGGTAAGAGAAATCTAAACGATAATTTGGAAAAAGAGCATTCTTTACTTTCCACCACTTACGTCTATCAGCTATTTCACTTAAAAAGCTAAAAATATAACCAATAAAAGTTGCAACTGGAAGAAAGCGAACAAAAGTATTTTTTCCTATCAATGGAGTAGTTAACCAAGGTAAAACTAAGATACAAAATGATAAAACTTTTCTTTTACTAATCATAAGAACCCCTTACAAGTATAATTTTTAATTAGTTTTTTAATTATTATTCTTTAAACAACCTTTTTTATTCTTCAAAATGCTTGTTACTTCTATAACAGTAAGATCTGCCCTATAGACTGCTCCTATACTAAAGCTCTCTATACTTAACACTCACTAGTTTAACGATATCTTTTTCTTTACTAATGCCTTTTCTTGAACAATTTGAAATCCATAAAAAAAATCACGAATTGTCGTTCTTTGTTTTGGAAATGACTTTTTCAAACAAGTAAATTTGGAAATCCTTATTTGAGTTTATGCTTTCGAATTAATAAACATAGTTTATTCCTAATAGTTTGTTGCGCAGTATTAAGTCAACAGAAGAACAGGCTGAGACAAAATATCGAATGTTTATGGGGAAATTAAATGATTTTTCAGGCGATATTGCCACAATGGTAAAAATTAGAGGCTACGGAGATGTAGCTTTAAAGACTATTAAAGCCTTAATATCCGCACCCTTCATAAAAAGCAATAAACTTATAAATAAGTCTTAATTTAATAGGTCATTGAAAGATTCTTTTTTCTCTATAACTGAAGCTCGGATACTATTTTTAAACTTTCGCCATCCTATTGTTAAGTAAGGACGATTCGTTATTTAATTTCGTCCTTTTTAAAATCTTTTTGCTAAACAGTGTAAGTCAAATAAGAAAGACGACCACCATTAGCTGACCGCCTTAGATAAATTTTTAATTACATGTGTCATCGAACTACGACATAAATCATGCCATATTAAATTTATTAATAAAAATTGTTTATTAAGTAAAAACTAAAAAGCAATAAATGATTTGGTAAAGGGTGTTTTTATGAATAAAAATCAAATTGTTGAGGATTTTTTTTATAAGCAAGACCAATTAATGAATGAAAAACTCCAAATCTGGTTGGATCATTCCCTTTTTTCTTGGCAGTGGTGGTTTGGATTATTATTACTATTTATTTCAATTATTTTTTGGGTAAAATTCAGAAAAAAGGATAGTACAAATAGATTGTTATTCTCGGGTTTTTTTGTTGTGATTTTTTCCTCATTTCTTGACTTAATTGGTGTTTCTCTTGGCTTATTCCATTACCACTATGAAATTTTTCCTATTGCTTCTAACTATTTCCCATGGAGCATAGCTTTAATGCCAATATCGATTATGACCATTTTACAAATTAAGCCAAATGTTAATCCGTATTTAAAATCGGCTATTTACTCTGCTGTAGTATCTTATATAGTGTTGCCTTTTCTTAATTTAATTGGAATTTACCATCTAATTAAGTGGAACTATTTTTACTCTTTTCTTATTTTAAATGTCGTTTACTTGATTGCTTATTTCCTTGTACGAAGAAATAATTTTGAAAAAATCATATAAAGCTGAACTTCAATCAGTGGGGGGGTTCCTTCATCCCCCACTGATTGTTAGTTCAACTTATACCACAGGCATAAGAATAACTAATCATCAGCTTCACTGATGAAAGTTATTCTATATCGGACCTTTAGGAGCAGTTTATCCCCCACCTAAACTTCTCGATTTTCTTACGTTTTGAGGTGGGGCCTTACTTGCCCCTTAAGAGTGGAATAACATAACAAAGATACCGATTTTTGTTATAAAGGTATCCTACTTTTTTAGTCAAAAGGGTCACTGCTGTTGTCCCAGTAACGCTTTCCATCAGTTAAATTTTTCAACTATTAGAAATGATTTTAAGACAATACGATTAAACTCACGGAACCTATAAAACCTATCAAATTAAAACCAATGCTAACTAACGCTAATTTACTTCCTTTATGTTCATACTGCTTTGTTTCTTTCAAGCCAATTACACCAAGCATTATACCAACTATACTAAGAAGTGTCCCTTCCTCGAAAAAAACCAGCCCTATAATAGTTAAAATTCCAAAAACAAAAGAGGCTATGATTTTACCATTTACGACTTTTTCTGAATTTTTGATATTCAAAATTATCCTCCTCTCTTAATTAAATTAAATAATTATCAGTTTTAATCGTTATATTATAAAGCTGAACTTCAATCAGTGGGGGGTTTCCTTCATCCCCCACTGATTGTTAGTTCAACTTATACCACAGGCATAAGAATAACTAATCATCAGCTTTCGCCGATGAAAGTTATTCTATATCGGACCTTTAGGGGCAGTTTATCACCCACCTAAACTTCTCGATTTTCTTACGTTTTGAAGTGGGGGTCTTACTTGCCCCTTAAGAGTGGGATAAAACTGCTTCAGTACTTTAATAAGAAGCTGAACCGTTGCAACGACAGATCCTCAACTATTGCTCCCATTACTTCAAGAAGATTCAATCACTAAATTCTTTAAAAAGAGTCTCTAATTCATTCACACCATACATATCTTTATCTCTAATAAATTTTTCAATATCTACTGTACCATCTTCCAAAAATTCAATTTCACATCGTTGTCCTGGGACAGTGACCTCTACCATAATAGCTTCATTTCTAACTTTATTTAGTTTATAAAAAATACTATTTCCCTCTAACTTATTTAGAAAAGCTATAAATTCTTTTAATTTCATAAAATCAACCCTGTTTTGTTTATATTTATTCATTTTTCTTATTGTGTTAACCTGTTCGTTAGCCGAACAGCAATAGCGTTTATTAAACGATCGCACCCGTTTAATAAACTGGATTCTCTTTAATTTTTGTTATTATTTTCTATTAAATTGTCAACCTTTTCTTCAATTCTTTTTATCCGCTTATTATTTTCATTCCTCTTTCTAAAAACCGAAACGATAATATAGATAATACCTATCAAAAAGATTAACATTATTAGCTGATATATCATATTAATCCATGCAATAATTTCAAACATATATCTTCTCCTATTTTTACTAATGCTCTCCTTTAGCTGAACAATAGAAATGTGCAAACTGTCATGCTGTTTATTTGGAATTATATTCCTTAAGTAAATCTTCAATAGATATTCCATTTATTTTCATTCCAGTAATATTACAACCATCAATCTCCATATTGGATAAATTACAATTAGTAATTTTGCTATTATTCAAATCACAATTCTCAAATTTTAATGGACTTTGTACAATATTATTAGGATCATATAAAGGATGCCCTTCTGGTGGCAAACCAATATTCTTTATATAGGCTCCTCCAATTTGTGCACCATCAATTACGAGTTCGCTCAAATTAGCATCTTTGATTTCCATCCCTTTCAAATTGACATCGTTCATTTTCATTCCAGTCAGATCACATCTTTGGAATGTAGAGTTAGGAAGGTACGAACAACTTACTGTTAAAGTATCTTTCTTATTTTCCAATTTCATATTTAAAGCACCCCAAATATTTATTTAGTTACCAATTAACAATTCCATGGTTCTTTTATATTTTCCTTTTAGCTTATCTCGAATCAATATAATTTTTATTTAACAATTCTGCTCAATACTTCAATAAGAGGAACCGGTGCACCGACAGCTCCTCCACTACCGCTCCCTTTAGTTGAAAAAGTCTTTTAGAAAAGTTCCCAAGTCATGCCCAGCTGAATACATAGCAATACTAATCTGAACCATCACGTCTATATAAGCGGTCAATCCGAAAATAATCGCATAGGCTGCTGCTATAATTAGTAGTAGCTTCATATGAACACCTCCATTATCTATACATCATTTTAAAAATGCACTATTCGCCTGTTTAACTAAATTGCTCATTACTTCGACAAGAAAAAGGCGATAACCTTTATTCAGCTATCGCATTCTTTACTTTAATAAGAATTATCCAATTTATAGAAACTTAATATAACCATAAAACACAATCTATTTTTCTAATATTACTGAATAATTGTCGGATTCTATATGAAAATTATCTTTAAGTACTTTCAATCCACATTCTTTCAAAATAAGCATAAATTCATCATGGGTAAATGGCATGAAATCTAGTTTTAAAGGTTTACATTTGGTTTCTTTACCATCTATAATTTCAATAAATAAAATTTCTACATTACTAATTTTATTAAATCCATTTAGGTTCCAAATATATGTAAACATATACCTTTTATCATTGTACTCAATTATATTACTTGTATTAAACCTTAAATTTGCATTTAGCACTTTATCCCAGTTTCTAGTGTCAATTATTATTTTCCCACCTTTTTTAGCTACTTTATATAACGATTTTATATTAGTTAACATCTCAGTTAGACTTAAACTATGACTAATTGAATTACCGCAGCAAAATACAACATCAAACTCTTCTGTAAAATTAAAAGGTAATTCCTGCCAAGATAATTGTTTTGTAGGAAATGTCAAATTATTATTCTTAGCATATTCTTCTGTCAACCTTATCATTTCTTCACTAATATCTGTTCCAACGACCTCTATATCTTTTCTTTTTAAGGCTGTTGCTTTAACTCCATTTCCACATGAACTATCTAATACTTTTGAATTTCTAGGTAGTTCATTTAATATATCTTTATACTGATTTATAAATTCATCTTCATAGAACTTAGCACCAACCTCCGCATATAAAACATTATAGAAATGTGACATTAAATTATACTGTTCCTTCACATCATTTCCATACAAAATTAACCCCCCCCTTAAAATAATTTTACAAATAAAAATCCATCAGCCTTTCTGAACAATTAATGCCTTTATTGTAAGAAAAGCGCAAGCGCCTTGGTCACGAGCGATAGGCACTGAAAGGCCTTTGACAGAAGCCGCTCTTTGGCTTCCGAAAAGGCCTGAAGTGACCGAGCTCGTAGGCGCTGAAGCTAGACTAAGCTAACGTTTTCCGTTTGTTTAGGTGCATTTTTCACAAACTTTTTTCTTCATTAAAAAGTAAATTCATGTCGATATTTTTACCAATGACCGTAAAACATCATTCTTTCGATTACAGCTACAATTAAGGTTGTAAATACATTAGCAGAAACAATTGCTGCCAAAAGCACAACTTTGTTTTTTGTATGTTTTTTCACGTATAAATAAATTATAGGTATTTCTATTACTAAAGTTAAAAACAAATAACCAGTTAAAACGATATAAAACGGTCCAGCATTAAATGCATCATACCAAGCATTTGACCAACCACCAGAGACGCCAAGGAAATCAATTGCCCTAAAGATATATGGGAATATAAAAGATGCAATATTTGCAACTGTAATAAGGATTGCTATTTTTATTTTTATAGAAACACTACTATTTATTTTCCCAAGTAGTAAAATCACCAATATTTCAATAAATAAGGTTAATATAATAGCAAGTAGCAACCATTCCCCTGGACTTGAAGTGAGCCATTGCCATGAGGAGTTAGCATACACTGTATTATGTAAAAAAATAAATATAAATAAGAAAACAAGCATAATTTTAAAAATTTGATTTTTCATCCTAACATCTCTCCCAAATTATACTTGTTAAGCTTTACATAATAATACTCTCTTCGCATTAAATATCTCCTTATATTCTAAAAATCTAATTATAGTTTCACTAATTCCTTCCACAAGCCTCCCCGTTAGCACCATAACAGCCCTGGCTGCTTCTTGAAGTATTGGTCTCCGTTACTTGAATAAGATTTTTAAGTTTGTCCAAGCGTTTTGTAGTCTAACGTTTTTGAGCCTAGCAGGTGCATACCGTAGGGTAGATTTCTCCTATCTTATTCTCCGCAATCCACACGGTTAGCTTCAGAGGGCTTCCAAGATGGCAGCACTTTCTATTTATTGATTCTTAGTTTTCTGTCTCGTTATAATCAGAAAAGAGAGAGTAAAACTTGTAAACAGTAAAAAAATTATAGATACACTCATAAAATAATGCCTTATTAAAATCTTCTTGCTTGGGTTTTCCACAGCCGTAAAAACATCATAACCATTAAACTTTAGATAAATAAATGTTATCAAAAATAAGATAGTTGTATTTAAAGTAACTATCATAAATACCCTTTTCATATATATTTTCTCCCCTTAAACTTGACGTTACTTAATCTAAAAAAACACTTAAAATAACACACTGAACTTTTAGTTTTTGTTGTTACTTCCAACTTAGTTCAACATTTTCTCCAATTCTTTTTATCTGATTATTATTTTTATACCAGGTAATTACAACACCGGTCTATTACCTGACTTATTTTATGTTTTTCTTCTACAATCAGATTTGTATCATCAGTTGATACACCGCTTTCGTCAACCCCACCTACAAAAATAGCAATGGTATCAGTTTCACTTGGTATAAGCCGGAATTCATTAACACTATTCTTATTTACACTACTACAAGCTGTAATAATTATTAAGCTAAAAATTATTATCATTTTAAGAACTATTTTCAAAACTCCCACTCCAATTCTTTATTTAAATTTCTTTTTCTTTATTAAACTCTTTGCTTCGTTGAAGACGAAATCTTCATCTAACAATACCATAAAACGGTAATAAATCCCTTTTTTATACTAATAGCAACAAACAGCCTTTTAAAAAATTGTTTTATCTTCAACTTAAGCCCATGTGCTCTGACAGCAAAAGTTTGCTGGAACGATAATCCTGTCCCCTTGTTCCCGACAAATTCCAAGTAGTGACAGCACACCATTACTAATGGTAATATTTAGAAGTGTAAAAATTTATGGTTTGGAGGTTTTAATTTTATGAATTGGTTAAAGTTTTTAGTTGGACGCAAACTAATCATTGGACTTTTTAGTATTTTTATAGTTTTAGTCGGTGCATTTTCGATTAATAAACTAGATGTTGAACTTATGCCAGATATAACGTTCGATATGGCAGTGGTTAATATTTATGCAGGTGAAGTACCTGCCATTGATGTAGAAGACCTGATTACGACTCCTATAGAGCAACGGCTTTCTTCCATTAATGAGATTGATTCGTATACTTCTACTTCAGCTATCGGTTACTCAAATATCACAATCGTATTTGAAAGTGGTGCTGGAGATAAAGGATTTCAGGATGTAGAAGCGATCGTAAATAGTATGAAGTCAGAGCTTCCATTTATTGAAGATAGCTATGTATTTCAAATGGGAATGGGCTCTCCCTATGAGCATTTCTTAGATATCTACGGCGGTGAAATGACTGAAATGGCCGCTTTTGCTGAGGAGATCGTTAAACCACGTCTTGAATCTTTGCCAGAGGTTGGTGAAGTTTTAATTTTTGGTAACGTTCAAGAAGAAGTTGTTTTAGAGCTCATCCAAGATAAATTAGAGGAACATCGTGTTGATCCACAACAAATTATGTATTTTCTAAATGAAGAAGACAAACGTATTTCTGTTGGCGAATTTGAGCATGGTTCAGATATTGTCACAGTAAGATGGGATACCCAAATCTCTTCAATAGATACAATAAAATATCTGCCTATTCCTACGCAAACGGGGATAATTAAGTTAAAAGATATCGCAAATGTCAAGATTGATTCACCTGAAACATCCTCTGGGAGTTGGAAAAATGGTGATCCTAACTATTTATCGGTTCAAATTGCTCGTTCAGGCTCAGCAACTGCTGTATCGTTATCTGATGCCGTCAGAGCTGAAGTGGATAAAATCTATGAGGAAGGTTTAGTAAATGGCTTTCAGTTTGAAGAACTAATGTCTGGTGGTCAATTTATACAAAATTCGATAGATGACGTAAAAAGGAATGTTCTGATTGGGGGACTACTTGCTCTTTTAGTCGTACTGCTCTTCTTACGGAATTTTAGAGCGATGCTTGTCATTGGAATTGCCATCCCATTGTCAATCTTGCTTACGTTTACAACCATGTTTTTCTTAGAGTATTCAATCAATATGTTCTCACTGATCGCTCTTGGTTTAGGAATTGGAATGATGGTCGATGCAGCCATCGTTATTCTCGAAGCCATTTATCGTAAGCTACAGGAAGGGAAACCTCGATTAGAGGCTGTCATTGATGGAACGAAAGAAGTATCAACAGCTGTTATTGCATCGATGTTAACAACTGTTGTTGTTTTCCTGCCAATCGGTATCATGGGTGGAGAAATAGGCGATTTTATGATGCTACTTGCGGTTGTTATTATCGTTACACTCGTTAGCTCGGTTCTCGTATCGTTTACAATTATTCCGGTTCTTGCTCATGCTTTTGTCAAAGTAAAAGCATCTCAAGAAAAAAAAGAAGCAAAAATTATTCGTCTTTACGGAAAGCTGATCGCTTGGATCACAAAGAAAAAATGGCGACGTTGGGTAGTTGTTTTCGGATTTTTCCTTATGTTTGTCGGCTCAATTATCGTTGGAAGTCAAGCAATCAAATTCAATTTATTACCTGACATTTATCAACGACAAGCAGAGTTTATCTTAACTTTAGAAAAAGGTGTAACTCCTGAAGATCATAAAGCAATTTCCAACGCATTACACGAAGGCTTAAAAGATATGGATGATATTAAGGACTATATCGCCATTACTATGACAAATGATTTGCTCTATAGTTTTGTTAACATGACCCCTGAAGAAACAGCAACGCTATCACAAGAAAAAGTTAATGAAAACATTAGAGAATTATTAGAAGAGCTGCAAGAAGAATATCCAATCAAAGACACGTCCATGTTAGCGATGTTTGGGGCAGATGCATCTCCTGTTCAAATTAAAGTTAAGGGGCAAGACCTTGAATTAATGCAAGAAAAAGTCGAAGAAATCATCGAAGGCTTGACCAAAATGGATGACTTGTTTGAAATCGGTCATTCAATGGAACATATGCAAGCAGAGCTAAAATTGGTTATTGATGAAGAAAAAATTGAAGATGCTGGGTTAGTCCCATCACAAATACGTAATCAGCTGCAGCTAGCAACAGCAAAGCAACCGATCGGACAAATGTTTCTAGATGGAAAAAACTTACCGATCATGCTGACAACAGACCATGATATTACCACAACAAAAGACTTAGAAAAAATTGAAATTCAGACATTTGAAGGCATTAAAAAACTTTCAGATTTTGTTTCTTTTGAAACCATTGAATCTCCAATTGAAATTTACCATGATAACGGCGAGCGAATTATCACTGTTCGTGCAAATTATGATGGTGGAGATTTAGGATCGATTAATCGCGAAGTGCAAGCAATGTTAAATGATATAGATCGTTCTGGACTTAGCATCACTACTGGAGGCGATTTATCTGAACAAGACGAAGTTTTTCAAGATTTAATCCTTATCTTTTTTATCGCGCTTTTTTTAGTATATGTTGTTATGGCTGTTCAATTTAATAGCCTTAGCCATCCATTTGTCATTATGTCGATCATTCCCCTGACAATTGTTGGTGTCATCCTTGGTGTTGTGATTACACAAGTTGAGTTTAGCGTCATGTCAGGGATGGGAGTTGTTATGCTGATTGGAATTGTCTTAAACAATGCCATTCTCTTAATTGATCGTACAAAGCAATTACGACAACAAGAAATCGCTATTGGTGAAGCACTTATTCAAGCAGGAAAAAATCGAATGCGTCCAATTTTCCTAACAACACTTACAACAGCAGCAGGAATGCTTCCATTAGCATTAGCAACTGGTGGTTCTAGTGCATTCCAAGCACCTATGGCTACTGTTGTCATCTCTGGTTTACTTTTTGCAACGATGATCACATTAATCCTCATCCCAGCTGTATACCTCATCTTTGATGATGTTTTCGGCTGGCCAAAAAGAAGTAAAGCTAGAAAAAGAAGTAAAATGATTGAAATTAATCACTTAGAACAATAACATTTAGTAGGGCCAGGCGATGCTGCCTGGCCCTTCGGTTACTCTTCTTATACTAATCCTCATCGCCTTTCCAAAATAACGTTTGCTTATCTAACATTTCTTCTCCAATATCACCATAATTAAGGATGTGACACAATCACGGTGATTTTTCCTTCTACTTCAACTCTACCTATTTGGTTAGATAGTAAAAAGTGATCACCTTTTTGAAATGGATAGGTTCCTGCTCCCGTTTTCAGTTCACCACAACCTTCAATCACGCTACAAATTAGGAAGTCTTCTGTTACTTCATATGATAAACTAGTTTGGATCTCCCACTTATATACGGAGAAATAATTCGCTCGTACGAATGTTACTATTGATGCTCCTTCATATACGTTCACCAGTGGTGCTGTGGCGTTATCTGGATGTGGAATGTTTGATACCTCAATTGCTTTATCAAGGTGCAGTTTACGTGTGCGGCCATCAGGGTCTACTCGATCATAGTCATATACACGGTAAGTTATATCTGAACTTTGTTGTGTTTCTAAAATTAGTACACCTGCTCCAATCGCATGGATCGTGCCACTTGGTACATAGAAGAAGTCACCTTTTTGAACTTTGAGACGACTAAGTAATTTGTTCCATTGACCAGTTTCGATCATTTCCACAAATTTTTGTTTCGTTTTAGCCTGATGTCCAATAATAATTTCCGCTCCTGGTTCACAATCAATCACATACCAACATTCTGTTTTCCCTGGCTCACCGTTCTCAACTTTAGAAGCGTAATGATCGTCAGGATGAACTTGTACCGATAAATCATTTTTTGCATCAAGAATCTTCGTCAATAACGGAAACTTAGCTTCAGTTCGATTTCCGAATAACTCTTGATGATGTTCCCATAAATACGATAATGATTTACCTTCGAATCTTCCTGATTTGACGATACTTTCTCCATTCGAATGCGCTGAAATAGCCCAACATTCACCGGTTTGTTCTGATGGAATATGATATCCAAACAGTCTGTGTAATCGATCTCCGCCCCAAATTCGCTCTTTGAAAACTGGTTCTAAAAAAATGGGTTGCTTCACGATCTCACTTCCCTTTCCTTGTTAATTAAAATCTTCAGTAAAACTACTTGAATGGGTGTCCGCCGCCCGTGGACAAATTGTATATTTGTCCACGAACGGTGTCAGACACCCTAGACTGCGGTAGCGCTTTTAAAGTTCAAAAACCAAAAAGCAGTCTCCATATTTAGAAACTGCTTTTAAAACGAATCACACTTTTATAAAAGAAAGGTGTCCTCTAATACCTAATTAACAAGCTCATACCATCGCTCAATTAGGCGAGATCGACTTTCTCCAGCCCATTGCTGATCATAAACAATCGTATTTATTTCTGTAAGATAAAAAGCTTCTTCAGGAGAAATTGCTGTCTCGTTTGTAAGCAGCTGATAATTTCCCATTTGTTTTCCTAATTCTTGGGCTTGTTTCGTTAAGGACCAGTCAATAAAGATTTTTGCTTCCTCTTCATTTGGCGCACCATTAACCATCCCGACTGCACCGATCTCATAACCTGTTCCTTCTTTAGGGAAGGTGATGATCAGATCACGGAAGCCTTCTTTAAAAAATTTAAGCGCATCATGGGCAAACATAATAGCTACACCCGATTCACCCATCCCAACACTACGGCCTGGAACACTTCCTGAAGTCGTATAAGTACGGACATTTTGATCCAATTGTTCCAAATAACGAAACGCTTCTTCTTCACCCATTAATTGAACAAGTGTGGCTAATACGGTATAGGCAGTCCCTGAAGATCTAGGGTCCGCCATGGAAACCATTCCTTTATATTGAGGCTTTAATAAATCCTGCCACGAATTTGGTGCATGTAAACCTACTTCTTGAAGCCAAGCACGATTTGACACTAATGCAATCGAGCCGACATAGATTCCCGTCCAATAGCCTTCTTCATCCTTATAAATTTCAGGAATGAAATGCTCATTGGCTGAAAAATACGGTTGAAGTAATCCTTCCATTTTCGCTTGAACAAATGTATCACTCGGACCCCCAAACCAAACACTGGCCTTAGGAGCGTCTTTTTCGGCGCGGATTTTTGCTAAGATTTCACCGTTAGACATCCGAACGTGGGACACTTTAATCCCTGTTTCCTTTTCAAAGGCTTCGATGGCTCGAATGGCATGATCCTCATATAACCCTACATAAACCGTTAATGTCCCTTTTTCTTTCTGCCCACAGCTAATAAGTATGAGAAATGTAGGGATCATCATTAAGATCATCAAAAGCTTCTTCATTTTTACCAACTACACCTCCCTGTCTAGCGCTTCGACAAAACTCGGGTGGTGACAGGCACCACTAAATAACGTGCAACGACTCTCTTGGGAAATGGAGTGAGACGATTTCTCCTACTTGATAGATTCTTTCTCCCATTGGGTTGTGAACCGTTACTTGCAGGTTCACACCATTGTACTCTACTTCATAGTCTTGGGTTTGTCCCATGAACACACTTTTGACAACTTTCCCCTTAATTTCTCCGCTTTCTTCCTCTAAGAGATGAATCGCTTCCGGTCTAACAACCATCTGTATTGCATCATCAACAGAAAAATCTCCATGTCGGATCGCTTTCAATACTGAATCCTCTGTTTGAATAAATAATTCGTCCTCTGTCACTTTAGAAATTTTACCATTAATAAAATTAGCTGTCCCAATAAAATCTGCGACAAATTTCGTCTTCGGTCGTTGATAAATCTCTTGCGGGGTACCGATTTGTTCGATTTTTCCTTTGTTCATCACAATGACCTTATCACTCATACTCATGGCTTCACTTTGGTCATGGGTCACATAAATCGCTGTAATCCCTAATCGTTTTTGTAAGCGGCGGATTTCATCTCTCATTAGTAGCCTTAATTTCGCATCTAAGTTCGAGAGTGGTTCATCAAACAATAATACACCTGGTTCCATCACGAGTGCCCTTGCTAACGCTACCCGCTGCTGCTGCCCACCTGATAACTGACTAGGCATTCGCGTCTTATGTTCAGTTAAGTTCATAATCGCAAAAATGTCATCGACCTTTCGTTCAATTTCTTCTTTTGGTAGTTTCTTAATCTTTAAGCCGTATGCCACATTTTCAAAAACTGTCATATGTGGGAACAACGCATACGATTGGAATACCATTGTACAATCCCGTTTGTTCGGGGAAATCTTATTCACATTTTCCTCACCAAAGAAAATATCTCCAGTTGAAATTTCCTCAAATCCAGCTACCATTCGTAAGGTTGTTGTTTTTCCACACCCTGAAGGGCCTAATAATGTGGCGAACTCTCCTTGTTTGATGACTAAATTCACATCTGATACGGCATGAACAAATTTATTTTGGTCGTCTATAAACGTTTTGGTTACACTTTTTAGCGTTACTGATTTTGTGCTCATCGTATATGCCCTCCTTTTTACATGCCTAGCGACTGATCTGCTGGTTTTTGCTTTGGTATTTTTGGCTTTTTGTCATATTCCACTCCACCAAAGAACTTTAACAATCCATTTAAAATCAGTAATGAGATAATCATGATCACAATTAAGATCGTACAATATGCACTAGCAACACCAATCCTCCCTGATTCAACCTGTGATAAAATCGATGCTGTAATTAAGTTATATCTTGCTGAGATTAAAAAGATTACGGCACTCATCGCTGTCATACTTTTTACAAAGCTATAAACTAGACCACTAAAAAATGCTGGCTTGATTAATGGTAATACGATACCAAAGAACGTTTGCGACTGATTGGCTCCTAAATTAGTCGCAGCTTCTTCAATCGATGGATCAATTTGTTGTAATGAGGCAATACCTGAACGGATCCCGACTGGAATAGCGCGAACAATGAATGCAGCGATAATGATAAGAGCTGTTCCTGTTAACGCTAGCGGCGCTTTGTTAAACGATAAAATATAAGCAATACCAAGGACCGTACCAGGAATGGCGATCGATAACATACTTACGAGCTCCATCGTTTTTTTACCGATAAACTTTTTCCGTACAATTAAAAAAGCAATAATCATTCCTAGTAAACCAGCAATTGGCGTTGCGATTAATGATAGAGTAAACGTATCAAACATCGCCTTTTGCCCCAAACTAAACACGTATTTATAATGATCAAGTGTAAAACTATTATTAATTCCCCATAGTTTAATAAACGAACCAATCGGAACCAAAATGTAAAATAAAATAACCGTGATGGATAAACTGAAACAAGTTACAAACATTGTATTTCTAAACCAACCTTTATCAATCATCTTTCGACCACTCGTTGGTTTACCTGTTACCGTTACATAGCTTCGTTTACCAACCCAAAACTTTTGGATAGCATAGACAATCATCGTAATCGTAAGGAGTAACATCGCCAATGATGCCCCTGCTTGCATATCGTAACTTCCAACAGCCTGTAAATAAATTTCACGGGCAACTGTTGTATAGTTCCCCCCAATTGTCATCGGATTTCCAAAATCGGCTAACGATTGAATAAAAACGAGTAAATACGCGTTCGCAATACCAGGAGTCGATAACGGTAACGTAACACTTATAAATGTTTTTAATTTACTTGCCCCCATATTTTGACTCGCTTCCTCTAAGGCAGGACTAATCGATCTTAGTAGCCCTGATAATACAAGGAAGGCGATTGGGAAGTAGGTTAATGTTTGAACGAGTATGAGACCATTTAGCCCGTAAATATTCGCATTTTGCATCCCAAAAAGCTGACTGGTAATAAAACCTTGACGACCGAATAATAAAATAGCCGATAACGCAATAACAAACGGCGGTGAAATAACCGGTAAAATGGCAATCCCATTAAACAACTTCTTAAACGGAACATCAATATAAGCAAATGTATAAGCAAAAATGTAGGCGATAACCGTAGAAATCGTAGAAACAATTAAAGCAAGTACTAATGAGTTCGTTAAAGCTGTTAATAACTGCCCACCAGACAATATTCGTATATACGCATCAATCGAAAAATCGCCACTCACACTAAAAAAACTAGCTTTACCAATTTGGAATAATGGATAAACAATAAAAACGAATAGAGAAGTCATTACTAACAAAATACAAATCAATAAAATTGGTTCTCTAGCTAATCGTTTAAATTCCTGAATCGGTTTCAGACTACCCATTGACTCGACTCCTTTCTATCAAAGCTTAAACTATGGCCCCTCAAAACTAGATTAATAATGGGCTGAGCTGTGAAGAATGCTCCGCAGCTCAGTCGAACTTCTTATTTGTTTACTTCTCGATCCCACTTATCAATTAAACGAGAGCGTTCGCTACCTGCTTCAATTGGGTCATAATTAATGGTATTAATATTTTCAAGCTTTACTGCTTTCTCAGGCTCTTTCGCATCAGGATTCGTTAAGTTTTGGTAGCTTCCAGTTCGTTGCCCTACTTCTTGCGCACTTGTATCTAACGACCAATCAATAAATTTCTCTGCTAATTCAGATTGTGGAGCACCTTCAATAATGGCAACAGCCCCAGTTTCATAACCTGTTCCATCTTCCGGAATGGTTAATACTAAACTATCAAAGCCTTCTTCTTGATACTTAATAATATCGTGGGCAAATAATAAACCAGCTCCAGCTTCACCCATTCCAACCATACGACCTGGCGCTGAACCACTTGTCGTGTATTGCTGAACTTGTGGATGTAGCTTGTGTAAGTAGTCAAAGCCTTCATCTTCCCCACCAAATACTTTTAATACTGTATAAAGAATCGTATACGCTGTACCTGAAGAACCTGGGTGTGCCATAATAATTTCATTTTGATAAGCTGGGTGTAATAAATCTTCCCATGTAGTTGGTGCTTCTAAGCCATGGTTTTCTAAGAAATCTTTATTTGTCGCAAACCCTAGTGCCCCTACATAAATACCAGTCCAGTATCCATCAGCATCTTTGAAACGAGCATCGATCTTGTCTGCCACCGGAGAGTGATATGGTTGTAATAACCCTTCATCTACAGCTGCTACAAACGTATCTGCTGGACCGCCATACCAAATATCGGCTTGGGGATTATCTTTCTCTGCACGAATTTTTGCCAAAATCTCACCTGCAGACATACGGATCATATCAACTTCAATTCCAGTATCTTCAGTAAACTGTTTCATCGCTTCAACTGCATGGTCCTCTTGGAAGCCTATATAAACCGTTAACTTTCCAGCTGAACCGCCAGTCCCTGAAGAACTACATGCGACAACTAAGGATATCACCATGAACAAAATCAACGCTAAATAAAGTTTCTTTTTCAACTTATTACCCCCTTTAATATTTATAACTCCATGTTAATGTATCCGCTTACATAGTGACAGTCCAACTATTTGCCACTTCAAATGGCAAAAAAATAGAGCCCTAAAAAGGCTCTGGATAATGTATGGTAAATATTAGGCGAATAGAAATTCGATCAACTTATGTAACAAAATACCGATAACCGAGAAATCAGAATCTGCAAATGTCGCTCGAATATAGCCTAGTCCTGATAAAAGCGGAACGAGCATCACTGGTAAAAGGGTAATCACGAAGCCGTGGACAAACGAAGCGACGACAAGCCCTCTTCTACCACCCACTTTATAAGCAATCACACCCGCAGCGCCTCCTGAGAAAAAGTGAGGAATTACCCCCGGAATAATTGTCGTGTACTGATAAAAAAGAAGCGCAGCCATGGCCACAAAACCACCAAAAAAGCTAAGTAAAAAACCAATCATCGCTGCTATTGGTGAATAAGGAAATAAAATCGGGCAATCTAAAGCTGGGATCGACTTAGGTACGACTCGTTGGGCAATTCCTTGGAAAGCGGGAATGATCTCTGATACAAGCATACGTACGCCAGCCAAAATGATGTAAACTCCTCCTGTAAACCAAATCGATTGAATAAATGAAACGACAATAAAATGTCGCTCAGAAAACATTTCACTGATCCCTTCTGGAGAAACAAATAGACTTGAAATGAAAAATAAAAAAAACGTAAAGACCGCAACAACAACCATATGATCTTGAAAAAATGATTGTACGCGTTGTAATTTTTTCGGCTCTTCTTTTACCTCTTTTGACTTTGTTAGTTGAGCAACCAAGCCAGCTAGTACGTACCCGACACTATTGAAATGACCGATCGCTACTTGATTGTGTCCAACTACTTTTTTTACATAAGGTTGAGCGATGGCTGGACCTAGCGACATGGATAAAGCAAGAAATAACCCACCTAAAATATAAACTTGCCATCCACTTAAAGCTGTCACAACTAACAAACTAGCTAACATGGAAGCCATATAAAGAATATGATGTCCCGTTAAAAAAATATATTTTATCGGTGTAAACCTAGCGATACATAAATGCAAAACCATCCCAATTAACATGATCCAAGCAATTTCATGGCCATAATTAATTTGCGCTAATGCAACGACCGTTTCATTGTGCGGGATAATACCGATAATTTGAAATCCACGTTGAATCATCGCAGATAAATTTGACAATGCTGTTCCCGCAGCCATCCCACCAATTTGAATTAAAATATAACCGAGCATCGTTTTGATTGTTCCATTTATCATTTTTTCTATAGATGATCGCTGTAACAATAAGCCGATAAAAGCAATCATCCCTAGTAAAAACGCTGGCTCACCTAATAACCCTTTGTTTAAAAGTTGTGTTAAGTTCATCAGTTGTATCCTCTCATTTTAACTGAAGCCATTGTTGGATTGTCGTACTATGCTCTAAACGTGAACGTAAATATTGTTTATCAACAATATCTTCTAGTCCTATTAACTCCATGTCGCGATTCATTTCAATAGAGTCGACAATTTGCTTAGCACCTATAATTAATTCTACAAATTCAGAAGTGATGGAGCTTTTGTCAATGTTCATTACGTTTGCTTGAATGTTCCACTCTTTTAAAATATGCTCTAAATGTATCCTGAGCATTAAGCTTGTACCTAGTCCACTTGAACAAACGATGGCTATTCTTTTCATTGAGACTGTGCCTCCTTCTTCCGTAATTGCTGCCAGATTTCCTTGGGATCTGAACCATAACGTAATAACTCCATAAACTCTTGATCATTTAACGCTTCCAAAATCGTGGCAAGAGCCTTTAAATGCTGATGTTGATCCGTTGCAGCCATGGTTAAAATAAGCCAAACCTTCTCTTTTCTAGCACCAAAACGAATCGGTTCCTTCAACGTTATTAAACTAAACCCGGTTTCAAACACCCCATTTTCTGGCGCTGCATGAGGAAAAGCAACGCCTTCCGTAATGATGAAGTGGTGATTGGATTGGTTCGCCATTTCAATGAGACTAACTTCATATGCTTTATTCGTACAGCCACTCTTCATTAACAATGCGTTACTCATCTCGATTACTTTGATCCAATCCGTTTCTCTTTCTTGCAGATGGATTGAATGAACAGGTAAAAAATCAGATAGATGCTTGTTCATTTCCGATTTTGCTTGACCTTGAAAATAGGAAAATAAGTCCGTCATTAGCTCGTGCTGCTGATGAATCGTCGAATGCTTTTCCATAATTTGAAGCACTTCATTGACTAGTTGTAATAACTTTCCTTCTTCTTGCTCAACTTTTTGTGGCTCACCAATGAAGGATAGTAACTTTCTTTGATCAGCACTTGTTAATAATGGTGAAACATTGATGACAGGTATGGATAGTGGAAACTGAATATCAATCGTCGAAATCAGTAATTCTGCTTCAATTACCTTTGTGTTAAATAGTTCTTTGTACGAATATTTTTTTACGACGGTTACTTGAGGATATAACGCTGTCATTTTTCGTTGTAAAATGGCAGAAGTCCCTAATCCAGAACTACAAACAATGGCCACCTTTGTTTTATATGGAAGAACTCTTTGATCTAGACCGCTACAAACGTGAAGCGCGATATAACTAAGTTCATGTCGATTAAAATAAAGCGATAACGGTTCAAATAGCGATTGAACAATTTCTTCAATAACGGTTAATAACGATCCATACATGATCTCCATTTGATCTAACAATGGGTTTTCACATTGCAAATTATATTTATATCGATAAAATGCCGGCTTTAAATGTATGGCTAATCCCTCAATGACCTTACCTCGATCCATGATGGGAAGATTTAATCTCTCTTCAACTTTCGTAACAATTTTCTCAGCCATATCAACATACATCTTATCTTCTTGAGATTCGTCTTGTCCCCTTTGTGCTCCTAGAACATGCTGAGTAATATAACCAATTTCTTCTTCTGGGATGATAATTTCAAAATCAGTTAATTGACTAGAAATGATTTTTTGGATCAACCGAAATTCTGATGACGCTTTCAATTCATCCAAAAGATCTTGATCCATTTTAATCAGATGGTTTGCTCGTAACCTTTCAACTGCCATTAAGAGATGTAGAATTAAAGCTGAGTAACTCGAATCAGAAAATTCAATTTGAAGTTCTTTTTCAAGTTGTAACACAACATCATTTAACGTATCAATTTCCTCTAGCTTAAACCAATCTCCATTGGACATACCAATCAGATTTGACTCACTACGGCCTAAGATGAGTTGCAAGATTTTATCCTCTGTGAAATTTTCACGAAGAAGTTCTAAATACGCTCTTCTTACA
Source organism: Anaerobacillus alkalidiazotrophicus (assembly GCF_001866055.1). Next base: position 18,308 of record NZ_MLQS01000015.1, on the reverse strand, counting down.
TCGCTCTCTTTTCCTTGAATATACATCAACCCTTGTTCGCGAATAAGTTCTAGCTTGTGCGCGACTAGCCACTCTCTTACCGATTGAACATCTAACAAAAAGGTATTTTTACTAATTTGAAATTCAGAAAGAAACTGTTCCGAGGCAACTTTTGATCCTTCTAAAAGCTGTTTCAACATGAGCTTCGTTCGTTCTTTGGCATCGACAAAATTTGGTCGCTTTTGCAATTGAGCCACTAATGAATAACGCTCTTTTTCATCGACATGAATGAAAACACCAAGCTTTCGATTTCTTTCAAGTGTGATATGTTGTTGCTGTAACCAATCCTCCAAAAATAGTAAGTCATGGCGTACAGTCCTCATCGAAATATCAAACTGATGTTGAAAATCAGCTAATTTGACATAATCACCTTTCTCTAATAGGTGAATAAGCATTTTCTGTTGTCTAACCGAAAGCATCCAATCACTTCTTTCAGAATTCTATCAATATAGTTCTATCATAATCATAATTAGGTAGTCTGTCACCATCCAAAGACCAAAAAATATTTAACTACTAAATTTGTTTTTTCATTAGCATCAACATTTTTTTATTCCACTCTTAAGGGGCAGTAAGACCCCCACCTCAAAACGTAAGAAAATCAAAAGTTTTGGTGGGGGATTAACTGCCCCTTAAGGTCCGATAAAGTATAACTTTCGGACATGCTAGATAACTATTTAATTTTCACTTAAAATGGTCACTTCTCCAATTCCCATCCTTAGGTTGATATTCATGGTTTCGTCTGCTGTTTCATATGCAGCATTAACATATTCATTCCCATTTTTATAGAAACCATCAACCGATAAACTTCCAATCCCCTTTGAAACTTGAAGCTTTACACCTAAATCTCTAGGAATAATCACTGTTGTGTCTCCGACTCCTGTTTTAATTTCGAGGTCAAAGTGATCGTGCCAAGCTCCGTTTAAATCAATCACCGTTTCACCAACACCAGTTTGGATTTTCATATCAAAACTACTGTGCCATTCGCCTTTTAAGTCAATTCTCGTTTCTCCTACACCTGTTTCTATATCCAATTTAGTTAAATTTAATTCGCTAAGATTTAATTCCGATTCACCGACACCTGTTTTCAATTGCAGATTCATTGGAATATGTTCATTCAACTTAATATTCCATTCATCATGATTGGCTGTTGTGTTAAAACCAATATTCAAAATTTTATTCCGAGGTGCCTGTGAAATATTTAAAACTCCCAAACTGTCATTTTCATGATAGTCAACTTCTGGTCTACCCGTTTCAGCATCAAAAATAAAGTCTCCTTCAAGTAAATGGTTTGTGCCACTCGTAACGAACACTTGCCCTACTCCTAAATCAATATTTATATCGACTTCTTCAGCCAAGTCAGTATTTACAATTTCATTTGTCGATGCACTCTCGCTACTTGAGCCAAAGAAATTAAATTGCGTAGAACCTAATGAACTAAAACCTAAAATGATAGAACCGAGCATAGAACCTAGGAAACCTACTATAAAAACGATAACTCCAATCAATGCAATTCTTTTCATTAATACATGATTCACCCTTACTTCCCCCTTACAATCGCTAAGTTAAATTTAAGATATTTCAAAATAAGGAAATAAACACCTTGCGTTAAATAAATTAGACCTATTGTTATTAATGTAGCTAAGCCAAGCATTGTCAGCGTTAAAAAGATCATTTGTAGGATCTCAACAAAATTTGCAGGAAATCCATTAAAAATAACGAGTAATATAGGTGAAGCTACAAGTGCAATAGGGATTGTATATAAACCGATCATAACTCCAATAAGTCCTAAAAATGGCCCGAGCACAAACACCAAATTAAAAAAACCTAAACCAATTATCGAATATGTTGCTCTTGAAATATTACCAATTGATTTATTTTCTTTTGCGTTTGATATATGAAAATCTGCCCTTAATTCTTTTGCGATTATTTTTGGATTCCCTAAAGAAGCCACGATTTCAGCTTCATCCTTCCCACTTTCAAGTCCAATTTGAAAATGTTCTTCATAATCTCTCAAAATATCTTGTCGTTCTGACTCAGGAATCTCTTTAAGCAAACTTTCAAGCTCATTTAAAAATTGATTTTTACTCACTTTCTAATGCCTCCTTAATAATCATTTCAACACCATGAGAAAACTCGCGCCACTCTTTTAAAAGTTCAAGCATATATTCTTTACCTTGATTCGTTATTTTGTAATATTTACGTGGCGGTCCCTCCTGTGATTCTCGTAAATAAGTAGTAAAATAACCCTCACTTGTAAGCCTTCTTAAGATCGGATAGACAGACCCCTCAGATATTGCAAATTTCTCAGAAATGTTATTGGCTAACTCATATCCATAAAGGTCTTTATTTGTAGCTAATACTAAAACACAAAGCGTTAACGCCCCTTTTTTAAATTGAATATTCATAGTATCACCTGTTTTTCAGTATTGAATAATATATAATACCTGCTTATAGATAATATACATGAATTTACAGGAAAAGGCAAATGGAATTTTACCTAAATAATGGAAAAGGCGACTACCCTTATTTAGTAGCCACCTAATTTCTTTAATTGAAAATTTTTCAAGCAGAAAGATTCCCTGCAGAAAGAAAAACCAACGGAATACTATTAATCTATATTGCATTTTTTAAATAAATAAAGCTTACCATTTAACGGTCTGCGAAAACTCGGACCACGAAATCCTCGCTTAAGCAACTCTTTTCTCATAAATAACATAATTCCGCCGTGTCCAACGATTAGGACATCCTCATTTGATTTTAACGTTGTCCCGAAAGACGTCTCCCTCTTCAAGCGTGTGAAGGACGAAGCCCAACGGTAAGGGGGGAGATGAATTTCGGTTGGGCGTTAGCCCAAAACGGTCTCTTCATGATATAATAAGAACATACATTCTTGTCAAAGGAGGTGATTTGATATGACAAAACACAATAAAGCTTATATGTTCCGTTTGTACCCGACTGATAAACAAGCCTTACTCATCCACAAAACTTTCGGTTGTGTTCGTTTTGTCTATAACAAAATGTTAGCTGAACGAAAAGAAACCTATGAAACTCTGAAAGAAGATAAGGAAGCACTGAAAAAGGCTAAACATCCAACCCCTGCTAAATATAAAAAAGAGGTTGAGTGGTTAAAAGAGGTAGACTCTTTAGCATTAGCAAACGCGCAATTGAACTTAGATAAGGCTTACAAGGCCTTTTTCAAAGGAAATGCTAAATTTCCAAAATTCAAAAGCAAACGTCACAAACAAAGTTACACAACGAATCTCGTAAACGGAAATATTGAGTTGATGGATGGTCATATCAAATTACCTAAATTAAAAATGGTGAAAATAAAGCGACATCGACAGATTCCTTCTGACCATAAAATCAAATCTTGTACCATTTCTATGACTTCATCAGGCAGATACTATATCTCTATTCTGACTGAATATGAAAAAGAGGTAAAAGACAAAGAAATTAAAAACGTTGTAGGATTAGACTTTGTAATGGATGGTCTATTTGTCGATAGTGAAACAGGTAAGAAAGCCAATTACCCACGTTTCTATCGTCAAATGCTTGATAAATTAGCAATCGAACAACGAAAACTTTCTCGAAAAAAGAAAGGCTCTTCGAATTGGAATAAACAACGTATTCGAGTGGCTAAAATTCAAGAGAAAGTCGCAAATCAACGTAAGAATTTCCTTCATCATAAATCAAAAGAATTAGTGTCTAACTATGACGCTATTGTGATAGAAGACCTTGATATGAAAGGTCTAGCACAAGCACTCAAATTTGGAAAGAGCGTTGCTGATAATGGGTGGGGAATATTCACTTCTTTCTTACAGTACAAACTAAAAGAACAAGGTAAACAGCTTGTCAAAATAGACAAATGGTTTCCATCTACAAAGACTTGTTCGAGTTGTGGTTCAGTAAGAGAGATAACCTTATCAGAACGTACCTATCAATGTACTTGTGGACTAACTCTCAATAGAGACTACAACTCCGCACTGAATATCAAAAAAGAAGGCATGCGTTTGTTAGCCCAACTGCCTAATGTAGATATAAAGCTGAACTTCAATCAGTGGGGGTTTTCCTTCATCCCCCACTGATTGTTAGTTCAACTTATCGGACCTTTAGGGGCAGTTTATCCCCCACCTAAACTTCTCGATTTTCTTAAGTTTTGAGGTGGGGGTCTTACTTGCCCCTTAAGAGTGGGATAAACTCTTGGAACAAGAGGGTTAGCTTGGTCAATTTCGTCAGCTACCAAAAGTGATGATTACCCAAGAAGCCCCCACTTCAAGCAACTCGTAAGGGTGCTAAGTGGTGGGTAGTTCACTATGTTATCTAATGCATTCTGAATACGGTTAAGTACGATTCTTTTACTATCTGGCTGTGAGTTATGATTAAAATACCATGCTCCTCTAATCATTAGGAGGTGGAGAAAAAGTGGCTGTTTCCATTTCCATTCAACAAATGGTGCTAACCTTACTTCTCTTAATTCTTGTAAATAGGTGATATTCCCACCATAGATTTTTTCGGCTGTCTTTTTCGCTCGTGGTAAATCACTTGCAAAACAACGCTTCCATTCAATATCAAATAAATCAACGTTTGTTTCAATGACATCTGAAGCATCATATTCCTCTACCCAATTCATTAATTCAGCTGAAGTAACCATTTTACTCGGATATCCTCTTTCAACTTCAAAATGCCGAACCAAACCAACTTTCATTTTTATTCCTCCAATCGTTAAAACGATCAACTTAAATATTATATTATTTTAACTGAGTTTAGCCAAGAAGTCTCCCTCTTCAAGCGTTAGCTAAGTGGTGAGTAGTTCACATTAGTTCTATTTCCTTGAATTCGCTTCGTGCAGCTTTGCGACGAGGAACCCTACTTCAAAGCGATACTAGAAGACGCAGATGCAGCACACTTCACCTGAAATTTAATTCCCGAAAACAAAAAATACATCCCATTGGAATGTATTTTTTATTATACGTAATAACGTGTCATTACTAGCGGGAACTTTTAATTCATAACTGATTTTTTCAGCTTGTAGACAGCTTGTAGAAAAAGCAATTTTTCTAAGGACATCCTCACACCTCTTCGTACGACGACGATAGGATTCTAACCAAGAAAGTCGTTCTGTAAAAATTTTTGTTTGACAAACTGAATTATCGCAATACCACTTATTTAATTGAATAGTAAAACAAACCATTAAGTTGTTCATAGGGAGATCCTGAATTCTACGAGTATATTTACTATGTATGCGGGTGGAAACACAATTGCAAGACGGACAAGAAGTAGCTTTAGTTATAAGCTTTAGAATAATATCCCATTGTTCATTTTGTTTAGAATAATGTATTACCTCGACATTATCATCTAAATTAAGAATAGTATCTAACATATGTCCACCTCTCCCATATGAAATTTTTATACTATACCACAAAAATGAACATTTTAAACTTCACCAAATACGAGTAAGAACCATTCTTAATTTAGTATTTGTAATAATAACGATGATACCTTATTCAACTCTCGTTACCTCAATAAAAAAGCTATTTTCCTTCTTGAAGAATAGCTCCCATTTGTTTAACAAGCAATTTGAAGAAGAGTTACTTAATACGCCTCTTACCTGCCAACTGGTAATCCTCTTGATTACTTATTTGCTCCAATTTATAGAAATAACCCCAAAATGTCTTTTCTGTCTTTATTTAATTCAATTAACCCTAAAACTAATGAAATAACTCCTAATAAAAACAACACATAAAGCCCCCAAATGTGACAATTGATATTGACAATATAATTTTAAATATATTTAGCAAAGTTCGTCCACCTTGATAAGTAGTTCTTGCTAAGCTACTACTTTACTTGAATAAGTTATTCCATATTGCAGTGAAAGTTAGTCATTCCTGGTCCAGATTTTTCAATAATTGGAACACCACCTATGTCATAACAACCATTAGCCGCTTCTGTCACTTCTAAATAACTAAAATATGATTGCGAGGCTATTAAGATTGAGCCAACCATAACTGCAATCGTTCCTATCATTACTAATCCTTGTATTGGTGTAATCTTTCTTACCCATTCCATTTATAGAACCTCCCTACTTCAATAGTTGAAAAAGCGAGAGCTCTGTTCCGCTATCGCTACCCGTTCGTTCAAAACTTAATTCTTTTAAGATTTCCTCCTGTAGTCTAAGATGAGCCATAAAATTAAAAACAAAATAAGTATTATCATAGAAAATGGGATTAACCACAAATCTTCTCCGTTCAAATATATCCCCAGAAATATAATGATAACTGTAATTATTGGTGCCATTACATAAAAGGGTTTAGCATTATAAAACCAACCGTAAGGGAAAAAATGTGCCCCAGTTATTATTGCGAAGAATATGATAGCTTCATTTGGACTTTTTATTATACCCCAAAAAAGGATAGGAAAATATATAAACTGAGCCAGATTTAAATATAAACCTAAATCACCTAATGGATTATTTTTAAGTCTCCAATCAGACCGAATTAATGAAGAAATTCCAACGGATAATGGAAACATTAAACCTGTTGAAAATAACATGTATATGTTTTTTTGATGTATTTCTATTGGTTGCAGAAATATTATGGTAATGATTGACCAAATCACAACAGCAGAAAATAAAAATCCAATTCCATTTTTTCCTTTTACTGATAGTTCATTTCTAATTCTTGTTACTTCCAATCGTTTTCCCCTACTTTCTATTATGATAATTTACTCCAATGAGTTGAAAAGCTACAGTACTGTTCCGCAATCACTCCCGTTTGTTAAAAATTAATCATAGAAATTAAATACTACTTCTCCAACTGTTTCAGACTCCCAATAGGCAATTTGTTGTAATTCTTCATGGTGCAACTTGTTTTTATTTTTCACTCGAATCTTTCTCCCTTTTTTAGTGTATATGAAAGGTTCATTCAACTGAGCAGGGCTTAAGATTTCATAATATTGACTAAGTGGTTTGGCTATTTCAGGAATTTCAATAAAGGGTAAATAGAGGATATCTAATTTACGGTGCGCCGTAAATGCCAAAAAAGGGTATTGAGCATTTAATAAAATATGAAATTTGTCATCCTTATCTTTAATAATGCATTCATAAAAACTCTTTCCAGTTTCCCCACCGATAAACTTGAATATTTTTTTATGAAACATTGAATAACATCTATCTCTGAATTCCGTCTTGCTTACCGATGGTGCAGGACCGAATCCAGTAACTCCATAACGGAGAATTAACATATAGATACCTCTCTTTACTTCCCACCTAATTATAAAATTATAATTTATCCCGTTACATATCCTACTTCGTTACTCAACAACAGTAAGAACTGGCCTCACAACAGGCTCATAAAGTAATGCTACCGTTTGTTTAAGTACATTATTTCATAAATTATATATTTTTCTAGAAATTACCCAATCGAATCCTCTTCATCTTCTTTTTTTCTAAAAGAAAAATCTTTGAATAAGTAAAGGTTTCCAGCAAATACAAAACCTAAACCCAAGAAAGCTATCGTTAAGCTCATATATTGTCCAGTGATAATACCGTTCACCAATAATGTTATGCCAAAGACAAAAAATATCACACTCGATATAACGCATATTTTCCCGTACGTAGTTAGTCCTTTCATAAAAATACCTCCTCCACCTTAAACCAAATCCCCGTTAGTGACAAAAGGGCAGCGGTTGCTTGTTCAGCTAAAGCAACTCTTTAGTTAAATAAAATGTTTTTTAGTCCTAGAAAGTTCCACCGTTTCGTAACCACTTTTTATATTTAAAAATTTCAGCAAATATTAAAGGGAAAATTCCACATATAAATAAAAGACCGTAGCTAAATGTAATATTTAAAAGTTTTTCAATGCTAAAAAAAACTAACATGACAAAGACCATAATTATAGAATTCATGAATATAATTTCAACCCATTTAACCCAAAGATATTGAGCTAACATGTACACTCCTCCTTTTTATTTATTTCTTTAAAATTCAAACTATTAGTAAGCACAAACTCAATAAAAAACCAATACCCCTTAATGACTTAAAGTGTTTTAGAAACGATACGGAAAATAAAGTAGAAGATTCCAACTGAACCAGTCAACCCCATTATCATCAGCATAGGACTACGACCTGATAACAATATGCCTAAAATAAACAATACAAAAAACATTAGCCCTATTATATTTAAAATTAAGTTCTTATTTTTCATTTTTCCTCCATTTGATTAACCAATTGTGTGTTGAAATCTAGTGTTCTCCGATTCAAGTACTCCGTTTATTGAAGTAGAAATCTACTTCAATCTTCGTTTTTTCGACTAAGAAAAACAGCTAATAGACCAATAATTAAACCAGGAACCCAAAATAAAAAGTTTTGGTTGAAGGCAGCAACACTGTACGAAATGAACATTAAGCTATACATAGAATGAACCCTTGATAAAAACTTATCTTTACTTTTAAAGGCTATTATTAGTTTAACAATTACCAAAACTACGTTTAAAGTACCAACTACAACCGAAAACATTTCTATCCCCATATGAATATTCTTTTCGCTTATTGCAGAAATCTCCTCTTTAGCTTAACATCCTTTTCCAGTTTGTGGGTATAAAAAATGAGTTGCAATTGCAACTCTTGTTTTTCACTAACGTTTTCGTTACTTTAAGTACATTAATTACAATCTCTTTATATATATTCCATCTTTACCATAGGCATATAGAAAAGTTCCACGCATAAATACGGGACCGATAATAGGTTTACCGTTTTCATCTATTAATTGTAGTTTCTCCTTTGGAGTAATTGTTCGATTATTTTTTCGAAAACGCATTATTGTATTCATATCTACTTGACCAATTAAGCTCGTTTTATCGAATATAAATTGGTTAATTGTATCTCCTTCTATTCGATAGCGAATAGTCTCTTTCATCTCATTAAGTTGAACAAGAAAAGAATCAGCATAGTAATAAAAATATACTTCCTTAGAACTTGCAACATTCAAGGCATAACAATCAACAATTCCAAAACTACCTGCCCCCCACAACTTATGCCCATTTATGTTGTAAGCTACAAGTCCTTCACTACCCATTGGCTGTTCCCAACCAAAATTACCAAATACACCTTCATCAAAATAACTCACCCAAATAGTATCATTGTCATCAATTTGTACATGTTCAATGCCATCTCCGAGTGTAAAGGCTTCAATTAGTTGCCCATTGGGATTATACCTTCTTGCATTTCGTTCAATATACTTACCATCTTTTAAGCATCTACCTTGTACGATAAGTAAAGTACCATCTGAAAACAAATCCACTCCTGTCGGTAAAAGAGGAACATTCTTGAGCTCTACTGTTTCTACACTATCACTTTTAATAATTTGGATTGTCCAATTTCTTTTTGGTACAGGACGGTGAAAAAAATCTAATTCCTGTAAATCACTCTCAATTAAAATTAATGTACCTTCTTTTGTTATTTGACCACTTATCAAATTCAAATTTGATGAATAATCAAAGTACTTTTGTAATACTAACTTTTCTATTTCAATCACCTCTATCTTATTGAAGAGTTATATATTCATTCTAAATTCACCTAAAAAACGGCACCTTACTTGTAAACTATCCTTGTACTTTAACAACAATAGGAACTTCCATTGCAACAGCTCCTCAACTAAGCCTTCGTTTGTTTAAGAGTAAATACTTTCTTTTAAAATTTAGTTATCAAAATCTTATTCAGCTTGTAAGAATCGATTATCAAAAAGTTCAATTAAATCATCTGTTAATTCTAAATAAGTCATATTATGTTTTAATATAAACTTATCTCCAGCCCATTCTTGCCTCACTCGCAACAAAATTCCCCCATCTCCACTTCTAACTATAACCTCTCTTATTTCAGACTTATATTCAATTTCAAAGTTATAAATAATTGGACTCTTTTTCAATTCGTCAAAAACAAATTTGATTTCATTTTCATCATCAATATATTTAACCTTCCAATCATCACCTTCCAAAACTAAATATTCTAGAGTTAGAGGCTTTTTATACCAGCTCCACTCTAAATAAGTAACGTCGTCTTTTTTAAAAGTTATCGGATTGAAATAATATGTTGTAGTTATGTAAGCTAGCGTACCAATTAAAAAAATACTTATAAAGCTGAACTTCAATCAGTGGGGGTTTTCCTTCATCCCCCACTGATTGTTAGTTCAACTTATCGGACCTTTAGGGGCAGTTTATCCCCCACCTAAACTTCTCGATTTTCTTAAGTTTTGAGGTGGGGGTCTTACTTGCCCCTTAAGAGTGGGATAAAAACTAAGATAAATACCTTCTTCAAAATTCCCCCGCCTTCCAAATGGCTTATGTCACTAAACTGCCTTTTACTTGAATAACATGATTATCAATTTAACGATTAACATTATTTTCCACTTTTTATTATAAAAAGAGCTCTACTTCTTAATTAAGTAAAGCATCCTTCAGCTTAACCTTTTAGTGGCGAATGACCCCATTTTCATATTTTTCTAGTCTACTTTTACTTCCCAAATCGCCTGACCACCTGTAAACGGTCTTCAAAAATAAATTCATATACAGATGATTGATTTAAGGTGCTACTGAGTGGTAAAAGTTATTATCAATATGGTAATCCATATGAAAAATCTTAATAACCAACATCACTGGTGGTTATCTTCTTTTTCCAGTAGTAAGATACCCTTTATTTAGCTAAGCCTTCGTTACTGTAAGTAGACAAATTCACATGTTGATTAAGACCGTTTTCTTTTACCTAATTTCCAACCATAATAGCCAGCCAAAATGGCTAATAATAATGGAAACCATGCAATCTCCGCTGTAAATCTAGCGCCATCAGCCGATGCGTTACCATAATAAGAAAGAATAAACCAATCAATATTTATATATCTACCTAATAAAGCATAAAGAATAATAGTTAAGAAAAATCCCAATATAGACAGAAAGTACGGTAAATATTTCACTACTAACTCACATCCTTGTTTCTAGTATTTTAAATAACTCTCAAAAAAGTTTAGGGATTTCATGCAACACGTTACTTTAAGTACGCGAAAGAGCTGCAACATTGCAACTTGAAATTTTACTATCGGTAGCTTTTAGCACAATAGCATTTTAACAAAAACAACGTCATCCTCTTTAATTTCATTTTCACATAAAATACATTTAGGTTTATCCCACAACATTAATAATCCCCCTCCAAAAAACTCTCTTTCTATCTACCTATACGAATAACCTTTATAAAAAGTTTCTTAAACTATAATGCTCCATTAGCACAGTTAAGTCCTAACCGGTGGAAGAACGTCCCTCTGGCCACTAACAAAACGACAAATCCTCCTATTGAAATATATGTCACACCATGATATAGTAACGCTACTAACTATGTCACATCATGACACATTTAAATGCGACATATATAGATAATGATAGTAACTAAAATTGGCTATTGATACACCACCTACACAACAAAGGGGGACGAAGCATTGAACCTTCAAAAAGTCATTAAAAAATACGTACCAATGACGGAAACGGCGTTTTACATTCTCCTCTCCTTAAACAAACCCCGCCACGGCTACGGAATCGTAAAGCATGTTGAAGAAATCACAAAGGAACGACTCCGTCTCGGTTCTGGTACGGTTTACGGTACACTTTCTAAAATGCAAAAAGACGGCATTATCACTGTTTACGCCGATGAGGAACGCAAAACTGTCTACGAACGAACGTTGGTCGGCCAGCAACTGCTCACTGCTGAAATTGAACGGCTGAAAGAACTTCATGCAAACGCCATAAAATACGAGGAGGGCTTAAATGATTAAGAAAGCATTTAGACCATTTTGGAGCTTTGATGTTAAAAAAACAGAGCAATGGCTCACAAATATGGCTGAACAAGGTTTCCATTTCCATCAACTAAACCGCCATACACGTACTTTCTACTTTAAAGAAGACCAACCGAAAAAAATCACATATGAAATCAACTATGGCCCAAACCAATCTACTAATTTACCAAATGCCCGGATCGAAGACGGATGGCACCAAGTTTTTCAAAAGAAAAAATGGTCGATCATCGCGAACGAAAAGCCAACCAGTCAAATCAAAACTACATCAGTTCGCGAAAACATTATAAAACGTAACCGAACAATCTTTTACGTCTATTGTGGTCTTCTCACATACTTCATTGGGGTATCGCTCATTCCCCTTGGAATCTTTCTTACAGCACTTCTTTCAGGTACCGAGATCATCGTTGTGGAAAGCCCATACTGGATCATCACTTATACGATAACGGCGCTCAGTACACTGTTTGTAATCGCTATGATCTATTCTCTCATCAAAATTAAGAAAACGAACAAACAACTCATTGACGAATCCTTTGCATATATGCCGATGCCAGATACCTCAAAACAAATTACGAAACAAAAAGAAAAAGAGTTAATACGAGCAGGAAAAATCGTGAGGAAATGGAAATTAAACTGGATGATAGCACCCGACAAATTGGAAGAATGGCTCGAAAAGATGGAATCGCAAGGCTATAACCTTTACCGTGTCGCTAGACCAGGAACAATCTTTTACTTTATCCGAGAACAAAAACGAAACATAAGCTATTGCACCGAGTACCAAAACATCGCCAAAGAAAGTTCCTTCAATATGCATAAAGAAAATGGTTGGAAGCACGTATACTCCTCCAGCTCAACTTTGCAAAAATGGACAATATGGTCAAAAGAATACGAAGTAGCTGAAGTAAAACCTAGAATATACACAGACAAAATAACAAGTATCAAGGCTGCTCGCCGCATCGCCACTTCTTATTCACTCTTATTTATACCAATCATTTTATTATATAGTTATATGTTAACAAATTGGTTCTTCTATCAACCTAGTGAATCGAGACCAACCCAAGGATTCACCATGTTCATCTTCGCTGTCCTTATCCTAACATTCGGAAAACACACGATAAAAACGTGGCGCTACTTCTTTCGGGTTAAAAACACAACGTAAATGGTAGCTAGCAAATCACGAAAGCCTTTGAACCCTAAAACTGGGTTGGGGGCTTCTTTTTTGTTTCAATTTAATCGACAGGTGCCTGGTGTATGTCGAACTATAAATTGTAAACACCTTTCACTTGTCGAATTTGAACGAAATTTATTATTCAACCTTTTAAAATTCCAACCTTCCTCTCATCTCCTTGTTTAGCTAAAGAAAGTAATATACCAAGGCTCTCTTCGTAAAGTTTGTGGTTTTTGAAATAGCAAATACCGGAAGGGGAAATTTACTTTTTGTTGTATAATTATTATGGTGTTTGTTTAACTGTCATGAAAAACAGATGTATCATTTTTGTGCGAGTAGATAAAGCTGAACTTCAATCAGTGGGGGTTTTCCTTCATCCCCACTGATGAAAGTTATTCTATATCGGACCTTTAGGGGCAGTTTATCCCCCACCTAAACTTCTCGATTTTCTTAAGTTTTGAGGTGGGGGTCTTACTTGCCCCTTAAGAGTGGGATAAATGTTGAGTTATTGAAGTAAAAAAGACGGAAGCTATTTTAATTAAAAGGAGGTGGAAATTTGGTATCAATTTTTAGTGACATTTCATTAACATTTTTAGTAATGTTGCCATTGATTGTGGTTCGTGTCCTTATTAATAACAGGAAAAATTTTGTTTATTCAAGTGGATTAGGCAAGTTTTGTACAGTTATGTTGTTTTTAGATTTCACTTTAATCAAAATGTCCATTGATATAAGTAATGATTTTTGGTATATGATGTTTTGGCAATTTCTTATGGTATATCCAATTTGTTTTGTGTCAATTTATTACTTATTGAAAAATGAGAACAGTGAAAAAACGTCAAAAAAATCTTATGTATTCCTTGATGGAAAACAACGTATTATTATTGGAATTATGACTATTTTAAGTTTTTCTTTTATAGTTACTGGTATAAACGAAAGTAATAAAAAAGTTTACGACACACATAATCAACTAATTAATGATTTATTGAAAAGTGATAACCCTACTGAAACCTTAATTTACAATTCAATTACACCAAGCACAATGTTAGACATTTTACCTCATTTAGAAGATATAAAAGAAGGTGAAGTAGAGGTTTTATCTTTACCTTGGAAAAGTACAGTAAAAGTTAGAACAAATAAAGAAACAGGTCAATTCACAAGAGAATTTACTTACGTTAGATTTTACAGGGATTGGAAACTAGATGGAATTTATAGGCGTACAGGACATTATTTCCAATCTAATTAATTTTGAAAGTCATGTCGTTGATATGGCTTTTTTCATTATTTTAGACCTCACGTAAATATTTCACCGTAATGTGATTCGATTTTTGACAAGCACCTAACAACATACCTTTTACTCTTTCCTTTGTAGCCATTTTATTATTCTGTTGTAAGAATTTGAACCAGTAGATTAATAGTTAAGTTATACCTTTAGTTGTCTAGATATTTAGTGGGTACTCCATTAAACTTATCCATCCAATCTCCAAGACGCCTAGTCGTCAGGATTTGGTGCGATCAAATGGAATTTTTGGTTTTCATCTAACATATGAAAGTGAACGCCATATAGGATAAAAACTCCCTCATTTTCCCCACGAAGAAAATTTGAAACCTCCACACGCTCGATATCAAATTTTTCTCGTATAGTTCCAATGCTTTTAAGCAATCTTTTACAACCATATTAATTTCTACTCCAACCATAATTAACACACTCCTTTTACAAGTTAATAAATATTCTCTACCTCACATTTCCCCTAGTTTATCAATTAAGGTATACCAACCAAATTCAATATAAATACCACAGGAATTATGGTTTTCTTATTGTATTGTTCTAAGTTATTTAGATCTTTACCACATGTGTTTTCACCACTATATCGTAAAGACATTGTTTCCTTAAGGTACATAAAATCTTCGTAGCAAAAGAGCAATCCCTGCTTCTAGAAGGATTGCATTTGTTACTTTATGTGAACACTTTTCACAACAGACTCATTACAAATTACAGTACGCGTTCATTAAACAAGCTATTTTAATAACTAATGTTTATTAACGTTTACCCTTTTCGACCTTTCTCTTTATTAAAGTGCCTAAAATAAACAAGACAATCCCGCTCATGATCACGATAAAGACTGAAATTTCTAACTCAGGTCCGATTGAAGGAATGAAAAGGTAAAAGATAACAAATAACCCTACCGAGAAAGCACCATACAACCAAAAGATAAAAAATTCGGCAATTTTATTTATCTTTTTGAAGCAAGACCAACGTAAATAAAGGATGATTGAATAAAGTAGAATAAATGCTACCGGAATCGAGATCGCGGTTTTCAACAAAGCTGAGCCTAGGTAAAATTCTTTCATAAGTCCATCATCTGTAAAAAAATAATGACTTGCGAGATCTACTATTCCAGAGAGAATCATACCCATTGCTAAAAAAAATAAGATTCCCCAACCAATAAGTAACGTTCGCTCCTTTGTCACCGTTTTAGGAAGTTCTCCAATGATTTCGTCTGCGTACTTTTTGGGATTTTTTCCAAACACTTCTTCTGCAGTCTTTCCTTCTCCTTGTGCATCTAATAAATGGTCTAACAATTCCGATAAAGTCTCTTCTGTCTCTAAATCCGATATTCTATATGACAGTCTTATATAAACGAGCATATTTTCATAGTATTTTCGTTTCTCTTTAGTTAGCAGTTTTCGTTTTTGATTATTTAATTCGACCAACTCATGAATGTTCAATTTTTATCCCCCATATCTAATAGCTGATCAACGGATACTTTCATATCTAACCAGTGTATTTGAAACTCATTTAGTGCACGAGCGCCACTATCTGTTAAAGAATAATATTTACGATTCGGACCGCTTTGAGATTTTTTCACCTCTCCTCTTATTAGCATTTCTTTTTGCAGGCGTAATAAGATCGGATAAATAGAACCTTCACTAACTTCAATGCCATAATTGTGTAATAACATCGATAACTCGTAGCCATACACGCTTTTTCGTTCAATAATCGCAAGAATGCAGCCCTCAAGGATACCTTTTAATAATTGGCTTCGTATGGACATTCCTTCACCTACCTTGCATTACATTATATTTAAGAGAAAGCCAAAAAATAAGCTACCTTGTAATACCATATAGTTTACCATTAAAGAACACTACCTTGCAATGCAAAATAGTGTTCTTTGTTTTCTTTAGCAAGTGGTGACTGTCACTCCCCATATTACTTGTTTCACAAAAATAGTTTCACAGCCGAAGTGTTTCTGACATTTTTTAATAAACTTATCCATAAGTGATAAACTCAGAATTGGGCAATCTAAAAAATGGGAGGTATGAAAATGATCGCTTATTTTGGTACTATGAATAAAATTGAAGATTTTATCAGTGAAGTAAAGGTTCAAAACGTCAATAACGTTATTGGTACAATTGGATTTTGGCTTACATCTGATATTCATTTTGCGAAACCCTATGCAATAGGAAAGGAGACAGTTTTTCAAAAGTCAGAAACGGAATTTTGGGAAGATGGAGAACCTAAGGTCATTCAAGTTGATAAGCCGGTAACTGGCTTTATTTACAAAGTATTTATTGATGAACCAAACCTTAAGATATATGATTCTAATACCGTGGATTCGTATGATTTGTTTATGAATGATCGTGACAAATATTGTGAATATTTTCATGCCAGAAAAAGAAACCCTACCTGGAAAGATGAGGTTATCCTTTTAAATATGGAGGAAGCCAATGAAAAATTTCGTAACAGCCTTATTCGTCAAGAGTATGAAGGCTTTGTCATTCGAAATTGCAAACTACAAAATGGGGTTACTGACTTGTATTGTCTTTTTTCAATAAATTCTCCGCTCATTTCAGATATTATTCCGGTAGAAACTTTGTAGTGTGAAAGTGCCTTGAAACAGTGCCTGTCCCCCAATACACTAACAATTTAAAAAAGCGGGGACCCTAACCCATGGTTAACAATGTAACACGTCTTTTATGACACCCATGTATTTTATCATATCAAGTAATAATTCTATCAAACTCTTATGGTATAGTATAAATATTTCTTGGTCGATCATCGTTAAGATTTCTTCTTTTGTCGCCCACTTCACTCGTTGTACTTCCTTTGATTGTAACGTTAATTCCTAATATCAAGATCTACTTCAACGAGATAATTAACAGATTATTTGGATGTATTCCTTCTTCATCGTCCGGACACACTAATGAAGCCTAAAGAGTTGCAGAAGCCTACGATATTCTCGAAAGCTCAGGAAAAGTAAGACATTTCGGAGTTTCCAAGCAGAATACGATGCAGATGAACCTTTTAAGGAAATACATAAAACAACCGATCGTTGCTACAGCTTCAATTATGTATTACAAAAACAACGATGATTTCCAGTATGGCTTTTTTGATGTGGGATCCCCCGGAAACGAAAAGTTCCCGAAATTGAACAAAAAAATTGATGAAGTTGCTGCAAAATATGAGGTATCAAATACAACAATTGCAATTGCATGGCTGCTGCTCCGAACATGCAGCCTGTAATCGGAACGATGAATGAAGGCCGATTAGTAGAATGTATAAAAGCTAGCGATATCCACCTCATCCGTGAAGAATGGTATAGCAGATATCATTCCGTTGAAACATACTTCCTTAATTTGAAGCATGGGGACGGGTCTTCCATTTCGTTTATTACAGAATGGTAACTGATTTGGAAGCAATAGGTCCGTCCCCTCGCTCCCCACTGACTTATTAACACACAAAAAAGACACACTCCAATTGGAATGTGTCTTTACTCTACCTAGCAACGTCCTACTCTCACAGGGGTAAAACCCCAACTACCATCGGCGCAAAAGAGCTTAACGATCGTGTTCGGCATGGGAACGAGTGTGACCTCTTCGCTATCGTTACTAAATCTACTGACTTCAATTACATCATGTGATGCTTCTTAGAATTTGCTACATGCAGATTTGCGACGAGGAAGCTTTCTTCGAAGCAATACTAGAAGACGCAGGAGCAGATTATCTAAGTTCTTGTCAGTTAATATTATTCAGAGATCATTCCCTGAAAACTAGATAACATACATATAAGTTTCTTGAGTGTGAATTCAATTCTTATTTTAGGATAAGTCCTCGACCGATTAGTATCTCTCAGCTCCACACGTCACCGTGCTTCCACCCGAGACCTATCAACCTCATCATCTCTAAGGGGTCTTACTGGATTAACTCCAAGGGAAATCTCATCTTGAGGGGGGGCTTCATGCTTAGATGCTTTCAGCACTTATCCCTTCCATACGT
>NZ_MLQS01000014.1 GCF_001866055.1 Anaerobacillus alkalidiazotrophicus | reverse complement strand
ATGGAAGGCAATATCATTTTTTTGTAATTTTACTTCTAAATCTAAAGGCAAAACTAATTGGTTCATGTTATAATCTTTAAACATAAGGACCCTTCTTTCTGTTGAAATTTGGTATGGTAACTTTATTTTATCAGAAGTGGTCCTTATTTTTATTAAAAATAATCAAAGCCGGTGAAATTTTACTCGTCGTAAAATTTCACCGGCTTTTTTCATCTAAGAGGTGGTTTTGTCCCAGCCCCACATTAATCAAGAATCTTTTTCAATTCTGACTCTAGCATCTCATAATTCACCTTTCCTCTTATCGGAATAACAATTCGGCCCTCTTCATCTAAAATGTAAGTGACAGGAATAGATCTCACTTGATATAAGGTTTCTATTACACCCCTTTGATTGGACGTATCAATTGGTTGATCTAAAAAGTTAGGAAATGAGATATTGTATTCTTCAATAAATTGTTTAATGACCTCTTCACTACTCTCGAATGTCGCCATATTCATCCCTAGCACTTGAACGCCCTGATCTTTATATTCTTCAGACAACTTAATCAAGTCAGGCATCTCATCTCGACAAGGTGGACACCAAGAAGCCCATAGGTTTAGTACAACGATTTGCCCATGAAATGATGATAATGACTTTTCCTCATCTGTTCCCCATACAGGTAATGTGAAATCTGGTGCATACATTCCTTGTTGCAAACCAATTTCGCCATTTGGGATAGATGACGTCTTCATTTGATTTATATCATTAACTTGCTCTCTCCCACCACTTGTGAACTGAAACCCACCGTCAGATAGATTTTCAACAAATACATATACAATAAATACAAAAGCAACTAGTGCTATAGAAAAACTAACAATACGATTTTTTGACACGAACGTTCCTCCTTAAATAGTAGTCTAATCAATTCCTCCAAAAGTTAAATAAAACTTAAAGTGAACCAAAAACCAATAGCAAAAAACGCTATAGATAACGATATAGAAAAGAATACATAAATACATGCTTTTTTTATTTTTCCATCTCTTAACAATTGCATACTTTCTACACTAAATGTAGAAAAAGTAGTAAAGGCACCAAAAAAACCGAGGCCTACTAATAAAAATAGCGGTTCTTCATAAATATCAGGGTTAACACTTTTTGAAAAAAGAACTCCTAAAAATAACCCAAGACCAACTGAACCAATAATGTTTACAAATAACATTGCGATCGGAATAGGTGGATGAGGAAATCTTTTCATTAAAATTAATCCTAGCGCATAACGGAGCATAGCTCCAACAGCACCACCTAGCATTACTAATGTTGAGTTCATTACATTTCACCTTCTTTTTTAGTGTTTCTATAGTACAAACTTATATGTTCCCCAAGAATAAATCCTAAAAATGCAAGTGCTACCCCACCAAAAATTGAGGTACCCATATATAAGATCACTAAAAATGGTGAAGAGTGAATAAATAGGCTATATATATCTGCAGCTAAAGTAGACATTGTTGTAAACCCACCGCAAAAACCTACACCCAAACCTGTTTTTACAATATCGCTTAATTTCATATTTACAATCCATCCAGTTAAAAATCCTAATAACAAGCTACCAACTAAATTCTCTAATAATGTGCCTAATGGAAATAGTAGTGATACAGTTTGAATGTTAATTGTGTAGCGAAACACGGTCCCTATAGCTCCCCCACATCCAATAGCAAGAAAGGTCAGTATTTGTATTTTTTTCATAACACCACTCTTTTCTAATTTCTTTTTAAACGAAAGTATAATGAAAGTTTTAATGAGTTTCAAAGATATGTAATAATATTATCTTTATACTTTACTATTAAATTTTCTCTTTATAAAATCTATCACATTTGCTAGAATTAGTAACAGTTATTTTGTTACTAATTAATTGGAAGGAGACACTTATGTCTATCATTGAAGCTATCATTTTTGGAATTGTACAAGGCTTAACAGAGTTTTTGCCGATATCTAGTACAGCTCATATTGTTATTACCCAACTTATTTTAGGAACACCATTTCCTGGTTTAACATTTGAAATTTATTTACACATCGCATCAGTGTTTGCAGTTATGATTTACTTCAGAAAAGATTTAATCGAGGTTATTATCGGCTTCTTTAGCTATTTTAAGACAAGATCAAAGAAAAATCGAATTCAATTTTTCTTTGGAATTTATATTCTTATAGCAACAGTAATCACTGGGGTTTTAGGTATGCTTCTAAAAGATTTTGTAGGAGATTCAATGAAAACTCCACCTTATATAGCAGGTGCTTTAATCGTTACTGGATTAGGATTAATTTTCATAGAAAGAGTTCACCAGTACGGAGCACGTACTGAAAAAGATATGAACTTTTTTGATGCCATTGTCGTAGGGTTAGGGCAAACATTGGCTGTATTACCTGGAATTTCTCGTTCAGGTGCCACATTAATCACTGCGCTTTTAGTAGGTCTAGAACGAGATACAGCTGTACGTTATTCATTTTTACTTGTTATTCCAGTCATTTTAGGATCCACTGTACTAGCAGTAGGTGATGTTAGTAGTGAAATATTTGCCGCAATTGGCACACCTGCTTTAATTGTCTCATTCATTACTACTTTTATCTTTTCTTGGATAGGAATTGTTTGGCTGATTGATTTCTTAAAAAGAAGTAAACTAATTTATTTTGCTATCTACTGTTTTGCTGCTGCAATTTTTGTTTACTTTTTCCTTGATGCTACAACAATTATCGATATTTAATAACCTAAAGGAAGAGAGGCTAACTTTTACGTCAGCCTCTCTTTTTTAATGAATTTTTCGTAAAAGGATTTTTCAATAGCCTTGCTATCAAGATCTACTCCAATTAATATCAAGCAAGGTTCTGTATTTAAATCTTCTTTTACTCTCATCATATTCAACTGATTAGATGAATATTGGAACTGAAATAGCCCCGCAGTTTCTGTTAAATTTACAATACCTTTTCCTCGAACCATTGTTTTCGGTAATTTTTTTAACCACTTTTCAAAATCGATCCGATCAATCGGTCGGTTTATATCAATTTTAATAGCTTGAAATGAATGGTTATGGTGAACTTTTGCATGTTGATCACAAGTGTGATTATGATTACAACCGCATTTTCTTGAACTTAGAAGATTCATTTTATCATGAGATCGATGAATTTGAACCCGTTTTTCCAACATTTCTTGAATATTCACTTCTCCATAGCTAGTTTCTATAACTGGTGTGTTCCCTTTTTTAAGTTCTTCTACTTTTCTTCTAGTCTTATCAGTATACTTATGATTTATTAAATCCATTTTATTTAAAATAATAAATGAACTTATAGAAATTTGTGATTTTAATATACTACGCACTTCTCTCGTGCTAGAAAAAATACTTTGGTACTCCAAATACTTACTTCCATCTATTACATTAATTACCGAAAACAAATCAATCTTATCTATTAACAGCGGATCTGTAAGGGCATCTACTATTTCTATCGGATTAGCTATACCTGTCCCCTCTATTAAAATAATATCAGGTACAGCATTATCACTTAAACTAGTAATAAAAGTGTGTAATTCCTTAGTAAAGTCACTTTGTATCGAACAACAAATACATCCGTTAAGCATTTCTAATACGTGATCATCCTTAAACAAATGTTCCTCAACATTTGTTTCCCCTATTTCATTAATAACAATAGCAGGTTTTAATTTATTTTCTCTACAATAATTAAGTAAATGCTGTAAAACTGTTGTTTTACCACTACCAAGAAACCCTGTGATAATATAAGTAGGAACTCTTTTCTTCATAGTCTCCTCCGTAAATAAAAGTTAACTTTAACTTAGCATACGAAGGCAAAAAACTCAAATAGGAATGATTACTATTTAACTACCATCCTCTATTAACTATAGGAATAAAAAGGTTTGTCATGTACTTATTGTTTTATGGTAAACTATTAAAACGAATGTAAAATGTTTGAGTTTTATTGATATAGCTCTCTTACATAATTTATTAACTAAGGAGTACATCATTATGAACGTTAAAGAGTCTATGACAGCCCTAGTAAAAGATTTACTCGGTGTAGCTTTATTACTAGTGTTTTTACTCTTATTTTTTAACATTGAGAGAATTAAAGATACGACTACCTTGCCAGATAGTCTAGTAAATGTAAATACTATTTTTATTAGTATTATAATTGAGGCTTTTCCATTTATTTTGTTAGGGGTATTTGTTTCTGCATTAATTCAAATATATGTCTCTGAGGATACTATCCAAAAATATCTACCTAAAAATGCAATAGCAGCACTTTTTCCTGCGGCTGTTCTCGGTGCAATTTTTCCAATATGCGAGTGTGCAATTGTTCCTGTTGTAAGAAGGCTAATAAAAAAAGGAATGCCACTACATGTTGGTGTCGTATTCCTAGTAGGGGCTCCTATCCTAAATCCTGTAGTATTTGCTTCAACTTATTATGCATTTCGAAATAATCCAAGTGTATTATATTCCAGGATGGGATTAGCTTTCATTCTCGCTATCATTATTGGAGCAGTTATTTACTTTTTATTCAGAAAAAATAATGACCAATTAAAATGGAGTAAAGAAGAATTACTAGGTAAACAAGTTTCAAATGTTATTACACCAACGAAAAAAACTAATCGCATTAAACAAACAATGTATCACGCTGCCGATGAATTTTTTATGATGGGAAAATATTTAATTGCTGGAGCCTTTATCGCAGCTCTATTTCAAACGTTTTTAGATAGAAGTATTTTACAAGCACTAGGTTCAAATGAATATTCGTCAACATTTGTTATGATGGCTTTTGCATACGTATTATCTTTATGCTCTGAAGCAGATGCCTTCGTTGCAGCATCCTTTTCCAATAACTTTACGACTAGTTCCATTATTGCCTTCCTAGTTTATGGACCGATGATAGATTTAAAAAATACGATTATGCTTCTAGCATTCTTCAAAATTAAATTTGTTTTGGCATTTATAACTACTGTAACTGTATTTGTTTTCGGATCAGTATTATTATTACACTTTTTTATTTTATAATATTCTTATAGAGAGGGGCTAAAAGCCAATGAACGACAAAGGTGATTTGGGGTTTCATGCGTATATTCGAGGAATTATCCTCTTCGGTTTTGCCCTACTAATTTTAGGATACATTATCACTGACAATATGAAGTACTATATTGCACCTAAAATGATGCCTTTTATTTATTTTTCTCTTGTTGTGTTTTTCCTTTTAGGAATTATTCAAATTTTTAGAAGTACAAAAAGAGGAAAATCAGAAGAAGAAATTGATTGTGATTGTGGGTTAGACCATCAAATATCCGGACCACGTTGGGTAAGATTACTTGTTTATTCTATTTTTATTTTACCACTATTGATGGGGTTTACGATTCCAGACCAAGCATTAAACAGCTCTGTCGCAGCAAATAGGGGCATTATTTATGGATCAGGTATTAACTTAGCCAATCCAACAACAAACATTGAAGACGGTCAATCTAGTACACCTAGAACTGATCAATTTCTAAATGATCCTGAAGGTTATCTAGCAAGTATAGAAGATTATGAAACAATTGATGAAATTGAGCATTACCAAATCGAGGATTTTTACGACGAAGAATGGTTCAATGAGTACTATGATAACTTATTAACTGATTTACATGGTGAGACGGTTATAAAAGTTACTGATAAAAATTATTTAGATGTTATGACTTTACTTGATTTGCATTTAGAAAACTTCATTGGAAAAGAATTAGAAATTATGGGGTTTGTGTTCAGAGAACAAGATTTTGAAGATAATCAACTTGTAGTAGCTAGATTTTCTATGACATGTTGTACTGCTGATGCCGGGGTGTATGGTACGTTAGTCGAAACCGAAGAAGCTTACCTTTATCCAAATGATACATGGGTAAGAGTAAGAGGAACTATTAATAAAACTGAGTATCATGGATATGAACTACCTGTCATTATGTTAAGGGAAATAACTATCATAGATGAACCAGATTCACCTTATGTTTACCCAAGTTTCCGATGAAAACCTATGGATAAAATGAATTACGCAAAGCGCCTGGAGCTCGTGACCAAGGCGCTTGCGCTTTTCTTGCTATTCTACTGGTCTTGTAGCAGTAACGCAACTTCATTAACGTCTTTATCACCACGACCTGAAATATTCACGATTATAATTTGGTCTTCCTTAAGCTTTGGAGCAATCTTAATTACATATGCAATAGCGTGAGCACTTTCTAAAGCTGGGATAATTCCCTCAGTACGCGCTAACTCCTGAAAAGCTTCTAACACTTCCTCTTTTGATACCGCATAATATTCGGCACGACCACTTACTTTTAAGTGACTATGTTCAGGACCGATACCTGGGTAATCAAGGCCTGCAGAAATAGAATGTGTAGGTAACGGATTACCTTCTTCATCTTGCAGAACTAAACATTTGAAACCGTGTAAAACACCAGGTGTACCCTTCGTTAAACTCGCTGCTTCCTTAGGTTCTACACCAACTAACCGAACTGATTTTTCCGGAATATATTCACTGAATGCACCAATGGCATTGCTACCACCACCAGCACATGCTACAACCATATCTGGTAGTCTACCTTCTTTTTCTAAAATTTGACGTTTTGACTCTTTACTAATTATAGCTTGGAAATGTCTAACAATAGATGGGTAAGGATGTGGACCAACAGCCGAACCTAATAAATAAAACGTATTCTCATAATTTTCAATCAAATCATTTAATGCCTCATCAACGGCATCTTTTAGTCGACCTTGACCTTTATGAACTGCAACGACTTTTGCTCCTAAAAGTTCCATACGAAAGACGTTTAGAGCTTGCCTTCTTGTGTCTTCTGCGCCCATATAAATGATACATTCCATACCAAGCATTGCGCATGCAGTTGCTGTTGCTACACCATGTTGCCCCGCTCCAGTTTCGGCAATAATGCGATGTGCTCCCATCCTCTTGGCAAGAAGAATCTGCCCAATGACATTATTAATCTTATGAGCACCTGTATGATTTAAATCCTCACGTTTTAAATAAATCTTTGCTCCACCTAATTTTTGAGTTAAACGCTGAGCAAAAGTTAGCGGGTTTTCTCTACCAACATATTCTTTCATATAATAAAGATATTCTTTATTAAATTCTGGTTCATCTTTGTATGCTTCAAAGGCTTCTTCTAAACGATCTAATACTGGCTGAAGTTGTGGAGGAACAAAGCTTCCACCAAATTCACCAAAATATCCCTTTTCACTCTTCTCAACTTTTACCGTCTCAACTTTACTCATCTCTTCTCATCCCTTCATCTAATAAACTAACTTCATATTATCAATCAATTCTGAAAAATTCAATGTTGTTTATATTAATGATTGTTTAACCCAATAAATTGTTCTTCTTTCTTATTGGATACTACCTTTATTAAATTATCATTTTTCATTAGATAATATTGAACACTGTCTACTAAAGCTAGCCAACTAGCTTTTATTATATTTCCAGATACACCTATAGTACTCCATTTCTCTGTTCCATCAGAAGATTCAATTAAAACTCGAACCTTTGAGGCTGTTGCTTCTGTTTCATCAAGAACTCGAACTTTATAGTCAGATAAATACATATTTTTAATAATTGGATAAAATTGTTCTAGACCTTTACGAAGAGCATGGTCAAGCGCATTGACAGGGCCGTTCCCCTCTGCAGCTGTTAATACCATTTCATCATGCACACAAAGCTTGACTACAGCTTCTGTAGAAAAAATATCTTCTCCATTTTTTTCAACAAAGATCTTATAATAATCTAATAAAAAGTATTCTTTCCATTCACTAAAACTCTTTTTCACTAAAAGTTCAAATGAAGCCTCAGCAGCTTCGTATTGATAGCCTTCATGCTCTTTTTCTTTAATTTTTTCAAGGAGCAATTTAGAATTAGGATCTTTTTTATCAATCGAATAGTTCCACTCTTTAGCTTTAAACATTAAGTTACTTTGCCCTGAAAGTTCAGAAACGAGAACACGCCTACTATTCCCTATTAGTTCAGGCTTAATATGTTCATACGTTTCAGGATGCTTTAAAACAGCGCTAACATGCATTCCACCTTTATGTGCGAAAGCACTTTTCCCAACAAATGGCTGATTACTTGGTGCAGCCTGGTTAGCAACTTCATGAACATATTTTGATATAGAAGTTAAGTTACTTAAGTTTTCTTTCTTTACACACTCGTAATTAAGTTTTACCTGTAAATTTGGGATAACAGAAATTAAATTTGCATTCCCACATCGTTCTCCATAACCATTAATCGTTCCTTGAACGTGTCTAGCACCCGCTTGAACTGCAGATAGGGAATTTGCAACGGCTACTTCACCATCATTATGACAATGAATCCCTATCTGTATATTTATTTTAGTACATATAGTTTTAACAATTTTATATATTTCATGGGGAAGAGTTCCACCGTTTGTATCACAAAGTGCTATACAGTCAGCTCCTGCTTCTTCAGCTACCTTAATAGCTTTGAGAGCGTACTCTTTATTTTGTTTATATCCATCAAAAAAGTGTTCAGCATCAAAAATAACTTCAAGACCATTTTCTTTTAAATAAGCTACAGAGTCCCTAATCATATCAAGATTTTCTTCTAATGTTGTTTTTAGAGCCTCAATCACTTGGAAATCCCACGTTTTACCAAAAATTGCAACTACTTTAACACCACTTTCAATTAACTTCTGAAGATTTTCATCTTCTTTTGCTTTAACACCTATCCTTCGTGTGCTTCCAAAAGCTGTTATTTTAGAATGACTAAGTTGAAGATCTTGGACTTTTTGAAAAAATTCCATATCTTTTGGGTTACTTCCCGGCCAACCGCCTTCTATATAATGAACTCCAATTTCATCCAACTTTTTTACAATCTTTATTTTGTCATCTACAGATAAGCTTATGCCTTCACCCTGAGTTCCATCGCGTAAAGTTGTATCATAGAGAAAAACTTGTTCTCTCAAGCTAATTCCTCCAATTCAAAATAATTAAAAATAAGACTTTTCCAAATAACAACTATTTCCTTAATAACAATTATTAGTACTCACTTTAATTTGTTGAAGTCTTTAGTTTATCTTAAGTTTTAAAAGTCATATTTCCGTGTCTTTAATGATTTTCATTGTTAGATTTCTTCCTAATAATGCATAAAAGTATATCATAGCTTTTTTATTATTTCTATATATTTTCTGAAAAAATAAAAAATATAGAAAACTTCACTTATTATAAAAAAGAAAATGACTATTCACAAAAATATATTAAAGTCTTCTATAGTAAATACGTGAATTCATTATTATTTAAAAAGAGCCACATAAAGCTGAACTTCAATCAGTGGGGTTTTCCTTCATCCCCCACTGATTGTTAGTTCAACTTATACCACGGGCATAAGAATAACTAATCATCAGCTTCACTGATGAAAGTTATTCTATATCGGACCTTTAGGGGCAGTTTATCCCCCACCTAAACTTCTCGATTTTCTTAAGTTTTGAGGTGGGGTCTTACTTGCCCCTTAAGAGTGGGATAAATAATGAATATATAGAAAAAGAAGAGGGTTCGCCCTCTTCTGATCATTATTTTTCTGAAAGTCGCTGTATGTGTAATGCAATGTACGCTTGTTCAGATATCGGTAAATCAAACTGATATACTTCCTTAATTAAATTGCCTATTTTTTCAGCTGTATTAAAAGCTTTTTTATGTTTTTTCTTAATCACTTCAAGCATCTCTTCGTCTATATCATGAAATGGTTCTTTTTCCTGAATTCTTTGAAATGCAAAACGTAAATGAGTTAACAACCGTTGATATGCAATTGATTTTCCATGAATCGAAATATTGAATTCGGATTCTATTAAACCAATAACATCATTAACAAAGCTAGTTACATCTAAGGAAGGTTTAAGACTTTTACGATTCATTTTAGCAGTATGTATGTGTAGCGCTATATAACCGACTTCATCATCAGGTATCTCAATATTCAAACGTTCATTTATTGTTTTTTTTGCCCATAAACCAACTTCAAACTCTTCTGGATATAACGCTTTAATTTCTTGAAGTAATTTATTTTTTATTACAAATCCTTGTTTAAGCCTCTCAAAGGCAAAAGAAAGATGATCTGTTAATGCTACATGAATATGATCATTTAAAGGAGTCATTAGTGCTCCTTCTGCATAACTAATGACTTCTTCAGCTATTTTTATATGTTCTATTGGAAGTGTACACAATATTTCTTGAAACTTTTCATAATCATCATTGTCTTCCATCACAAACACTTTTTCTACGTTATTTTTAGAAATAATATCATTTTTTTTCTTTTGAAAAGCAACTCCAGGACCTATCACAATTTTTTCAATGGTACCTTCTTGAACAATTACAGCATTGTTATTCAGAATTTTTTTTATTTTCATTGCATGATTCTCCTTTTAACTCATTGGCTAACTAGAAAATCGTTTTATCATCTAAACCTTTTTATTAATTTAATTTTACCTCAATTACTTCTGTCTTACTAGCGGTTACTGTAGTAATGTTTTCTTTTGTTAATTCATTTACTCTTTCACCATTTGTAATAACAATTGGAGTAATGATACTTGAAGCTTTCTCTTTTACCAAGTCTAAAGAAAACTCAACTAAGCGATCACCAACCTTTACCTTATCTCCTTCTTTAATAAAAGTTGTAAACCCTTCTCCCTTCATTGAAACTGTTTCTAAACCGATGTGAATTAATATTTCTAAACCACCTAAAGATTTTATCCCAATTGCATGCTTTGTCGGAAACACTTGGATAATTTCCCCTTCTACTGGTGACGTTACTAACCCCTCTGTTGGTTCAATTGCAATACCATCACCCATCATTTTTTGAGCAAAGGTTGGATCAGGAACTTCCTCAATGTTTAATAATTTTCCCGTTAATGGAGCAAATATTTTCTCACTTTCTATTTTTACACCTTTACTTTTTCCTAAACCAAATAATTTTTTTAACATAATATCGCCCTCTCTATCAAATGTTAATATAAAAAGAAAAAACCTAAATTCACAAAGGCATTTTTTTCCTTTGCATATTTAGGTTTTGCCTGCAAACAGTAACAATCCTACTATATTTAAATTTACTAAGATTATTTAATGAATTTCATTATAATACTAAATGTTCTTGGATGAAGAGCATTTCCCACAACATTAATTTTATGTAACGCCATTTAGGTAATTATGACATTCACTCTATTAAAAAACTAATTATTTTAAATTTACTATTTACAATTATAGATGTCAATACGAAAACACAAATCATATTATGTTTATTATAAACAAAAGTTTTGCCTTACAGAAAGAGGTGTACAAATTAATGAATAAGGGAGCAAAATTTCCATTTCAACGCCTTATCAATTATACAGAACTGTTACACAAGCTTAAATTTTTTACCGATGATGATAAAAAAGAAATATTAGATAAAATACGCGCGAAGAATAAGTAAAAATTTAGAAAAACTATCTTTAATTGTTATTTATGCGAATATTTAATTCGATTAATATTAAAAACGTTCGGAAAAAGTACTATTCTAATAAAAGAACTTGTGCTATAATCACGAAGTAATTAAATATTTCTCGTATAATAGCAGGGATATGGCCTGCAAGTTTCTACCGGATTACCTTAAATAATTCGACTACGAGTGATTGGGATAGCTATAGCTATTTTTTTATATTTTAGCATAGTTATAAATTTTCGGTGATTTAGCTCGAAATTCTACCTTTCACTCATAGTTTGTCTGTGGGTATCGGTAGAATTTCGAGCTTTTTTCTATTTTTTGATATTGGGAGGATTTCATTTATGAACAGGTTAAAACAAGCCATTTCAGAAAAAGGAGTTGTTATTTCTGACGGTGTGTTAAAAGTAGATTCATTTTTAAACCATCAAATTGATCCGGCACTAACTTTAGAGATCGGGAAAGAATTTGCTGAAAGGTTTAAAAATCAAGAAATTACAAAAATATTAACATTAGAATCATCTGGTATTGCTCCGTCTCTAACTACTGCTTTAGAACTTGGGGTTCCTGTCATTTTTTCCAGAAAGAAAAAATCATTAACATTAAGTTCAAATTTATTAACTGCAAAAGTTTATTCTTATACAAAAGATGAAACAAACGAAATAACTGTTTCAAAAGATTTTATTGTTGAAGGTGACAAGGTTCTAATCATTGATGATTTTTTAGCAAACGGTGAAGCTGCATTAGGACTTACTTCATTGGTAAAGCAAGCTAATGCAACTGTAGTAGGTATAGGGATTGTCATTGAAAAATCCTTTCAACCTGGACGTGATAAATTAGAACAGGCTGGATTTCATGTAGAATCTCTTGCTCGAATTTCTTCACTCAAAAATAAGAAAGTCGGCTTTATAGAAGAAATGGTCGCAAATAAGTAATCATTCTATTAAATATTAAACCCTATTTTAAGGAGAGAAATAAATGTCAACAAATCAAATTCAATATCCTTGGTATAAAAAAGAGGACACTGATGCTTTCTTTGCACTATTTCAAAATAACTTAGCAAACTTTGTAATTATCGCTGTTACAATGCTTGGAATGGGTTTTCCTACAAGTATTGTCTTTGGTAAAGTTATACCTGGTGCTGCAGTTGCAGTAATTGTCGGAAACTTATACTATGCTTTTTCAGCCAAACGCTTAGCTCAAAAAGAAGGGCGTACAAATGTAACAGCTCTTTCGTACGGTATAAGCACACCCGTTATGTTTGTCTTTTTATTCGGGGTTTTAGCACCTGCAAATGCTTTAACTGGTGATCCTGAATTAGCTTGGAAAATTGCTCTTGCAGCTTGTTTAATTAGTGGATTTATTGAAATTATAATTAGCTTTACTGGAACTTGGGTGAGAAATAACATTCCTCGTGCAGCAATGCTCGGGGCTCTAGCAGGGGTTGCTTTAACTTTCATCGCTGGTGAAATGTTATTTAGAACGTTTGAAATGCCTGTTATTGGTTTATTTGTTTTAGCAGTTATTTTAGTCGGTATTATAGGGAAAGTAGCGTTGCCATTCAAAATCCCAGCATCATTATTTGCCATTGTTATCGGTACTGTATTAGCATTTTCTCTAGGTTATACAGAATCATCTAAAATATCAGAAGGTCTTTCTAACTTTGGTTTTTATCCTTTATTACCTACGTTTGCTGCATTTGAAGGAATTGGTTTATTATTTGGGACAATGATTGCTTTACTTGCTGTTATTTTACCAATCACAATTTACAATGCAGTAGAAACTATGAACAACGTTGAAGCAATGGCTGCTGAAGGTGACAGCTATGACGTTCGGGAGTGTCAAGCTGTCGATGGTGCTGGTACTGTAATCGGTGCATTGTTTGGTGGGATGTTCCCAACTACAGTTTATATCGCATCTATTGGTTCAAAATGGATGGGAGCTGGACGTGGCTATAGTATTCTAAATGCAATTGTTTTCGGATTTGCAGCTATGTTCGGGGTAATTGCAGCTCTATCAGCAATCATTCCCATCTCAGTAGTTGCTCCTATATTAGTGTTTGTTGGTGTTTCTATGGTATCTACTGCTTTTCAAACGAATGACACAAAATATTATCCGGCTGTCGTCTTAGCAATGCTGCCTTATTTAGCAAACTTTATTATGACACGCTTTAATAATTCTGCGGGAGAAGCAGTTGCTAATTTTTCAAGTGCCATCGTACCATTAGGACAAGGTGCTATGTTCTCAGGAATTATCCTTGGTGCGATTACTGTATTCATTATAGACAACAACTTTAAAAAAGCTTCTATATTTTCTTTCATTGGTGCTGCGCTTTCTTATGTTGGATTAATTCATGCTCCTTCACTTGCATTAAATGCGGCTTTTGATTATATGTTCGGTTATATCCTTATTGGAATTTTCTTTTCAATGTATGCTTTTAAAAAGCATACAAATGTCAATGGACAAGATTTAAAGTCAGAAAAAAAAGCAGCTTAATAATGAAATAAAAAACGGATTCTGTCCATTGCTAATGCGATGAGCAGAATCCGTTTTTTTTTATTTCCCTACCGTTTCTTTTAAAAATTTATTTATCGCAAAGGCAACACCATTCTCATCATTAGTTTTTGTAATATAACTACAAATGTCTTTAATCTCAGGTTCAGCATTTCCCATGGCAACACTTATTCCTGCTGCTTTTAGCATTGAAACATCATTAAAGTTATCACCAATTGCCATTACTTCCTCCATGGATATACCCTTGTTTTCCGCAAACATCTTCAAGGCAATTCCTTTTTGTGCATTTC
Source organism: Anaerobacillus alkalidiazotrophicus (assembly GCF_001866055.1). Next base: position 119,340 of record NZ_MLQS01000014.1, on the reverse strand, counting down.
GACTTGATATTTCAAGATTATCACTTGCAGAAGAACTAATAGATAATTCGTAAAAAGGATTTTCTAATTTATTTTTCCCATCTAATCTTGCTTTTTCATCTTTTGTAAATGCTAAAACTTTAAGAATTTCGACATTTTGGTCTTCTACAAGGTTATCAAAACTTTCTACATAAGTTATTTCACCTTGTTGAAATCTACGTTCTGCAATTTGTAGAGCCTCTTTTTCACTTGCATCAAAGCCTGTACTTTCGATCACGTCGATAACAACTTGTAACGCTTGTTTACGGTCTTTTGTAAATGCACCTTTCGTCGTGTAAATTTCATAATAAATATCTAGTGAACCTAGTATAGTTTCGATTTCCCTAAATTGTTTAGTTGACAAAGGCGTACTATCAATAATTTCTCCTTCCTCAGAACGAATTTCCGCTCCATTTACACAAATAATCGGACAACGAATTCCTGCTTCTTTTAATGGTTTGATTGCCTCCGTATAATCTCTACCTGTTGCAACAACTACTAGTATTCCACCTTCTTGAGCCGCTAGAATTGCCTTTGCATTTTCTCCAGGAAGCTCGCGCATATGATCAACAAGAGTTCCATCCATATCAGTTGCAATTAATTTCAATTTTACTCCTCCACTTCCTATTACTGTCAATGAAAGATTATCAAAATCTTTCATTATAAACAAACTGCTTTCTTTAGTATTACAGAGCAAAAAAACGGTTTCATAATCTACAATCTATTCCTTATTCTTCATAGATCATTTTTCTTGTCATACCAACATCAATGACAATATTAGAACCTGTTATGAAATCATTGTCCTCCGCCGTTAAAAAAGCAAGCTTTCGCGATATCACTAGGTTTCCCAACCCGCTTTGAAAAATGTTGTTGATGATCAACCTATCGCAAAACGACTTTATTCAACCTTAGTAGGAGATTAGATTCCGCTCATTGTTTTGAATAACTAAATTTTTTCAAATCCACTAAGCTTGTTACTACGAGTTTACTTTTTTAAGTTACCCTAACATTTCTTATCCCTTTTGCATAAGTTAACAACAAACGAATGAAAGGTGATATTATTCAAATGAGGAAATTAAATTATACTGATTTGTTAGCCGAGCTCGGTATTAGTAGTGCACACCCTGGTGGATTAAATTTATCGAAAACTATTCTTTCAAAGGAAAACATTAATAAAGAAATGCATGTTCTTGATATCGGTTGTGGTACAGGACAATCATCTGCTTTTCTAGCCAAAAACTACAAATGTAATGTTACCTCCCTTGATGCCCATTCAACTATGGTTGAAAAAGCCAAAAAACGCTTTAATAATAAAAAATTACAAATTAATCTACTTAAAGCGAATGCTGAAGCACTCCCTTTTAAGGACGATAATTTCGATCTTATACTCGCCGAGTCTGTTCTTGTGTTTACAAGTATCGATCTATCATTACCTGAGCTTTATCGTGTGTTGAAACCTAATGCAAAACTTATTTCCATTGAAATGACCACTACTAAAGACTTAAATCTATTTGAAAAAGCTGAAATACAAAACGTTTACGGTATACAGAAAATACTAACTGAAAAGGAATGGACGAATCACTTTACCAATGTAGGTTTTTCAACTGTTAGTGTGGAACATGAAGAGAATGTACATTATCAACACATTGCCTCAGAAGAAAATGACCCTTCACCTTACATTGACCCAACATTGTTTACTATCTTAGAAAGTCATGTTCATATAATGGAGAAATTTAAAGATAGGTTAACTTATCGTATTTTTAAATGCATTAAATAATTTCGCTTTATTCACTATTACATTTAACTAAGTTAATTTCATAATTACTAAAACCGTATTTTTTAAAACACATTCAAAATTGAATGTGTTTTTTCTGCTTATAGAAAAGCGCAACAACTTGGTCATAACTCAAAAAGAAAAAAATGCTTCTGTGTCTACTAACTTTGCTTCATAGTAAATTTCTTCGAAGTAGTGTTTTGTGAGACGAGTAGCCGCAAGATGAAAAATGCATGTAGCTACTCTAGAATGCATTTCATGCAGTAATTGAAGTCAGTAGCTTTGGAGACTTGAGAAATTGCTCTCTTTTATTAAATATACTGAAAATGCCACGCACTTTTTCTTATCCATATATTTAAAATACCTCTTAGATATGTTAATTTTAATTCAACATATTAAAAAGAGATAAACTAACTGAAAACGTCTTAGAATAAAATCAGCAAAACAGTTATAATTTTGTCATGAAACTCGGGAAAAGTAATCATACATAAACATCAGTTGAAGGGGAGATTTACATTGAATGTAATAGTTTATGACCTAGAATTAGTTAAACGATTTAGGAAAGGTCAACTTAGCGAAATTGTTGAGATCGGAGCTTGTAAAATTGACTTAAATTCCAAAAAGATTGTTGATCAGTTCCAAGTTTACATATCACCTAAAAGCGGTTACGTTTCAAAAAGCACCCGAAAATTTATTAAGATGAAAAAAGAAGATCTTGATAAAGCAATACCTTTCAAAAATGGTATGCAACAATTTACTCAATGGGTAGGGGACAATTACTACCTATGCTCCTGGGGTAAAGATGATAAGTCACATATCATCAATCAATGCATTCGTAATAAAATTAAACTAGATTGGTTTAAAAATTATAATGACATTCAAAAGCAAATAGGAAAAATCATTACAACTGACAATAATAGTCAATTAGGTTTAAAAAACGCTTTAAGTATAGCTGAAATTGCCCCTATAGGAAAAGCTCATAGAGGGATCGATGATGCCATTAATACAGCACATTTACTAATAAAGTTTATCGACCAAATAAAATTAGACAAAAACATAGTTACTAAAAAGGAAATCTTTCAGCAATCCAAAAAAATTAAGCAAACCATTCAACTTAATAAAGCGTTAAAAGTAAATGATAACAAGAAAAGCGCAAGCGCCTTGGTCACGAGCGACAGGCACTCCGAAGGCCTTTGACAGAAGCCGCTATTTGGCTTCTTACGTGCTTCTGCGTCTTCAAGTACCGCTTCGTAGTAAGCTTCCTCGAAGCAGTGTTTTGTGCGACGAGTAATCGTAGGAGCAAAGCTGTATGAAGTTAATCAACGAAGGCTTTCAAGAGGTAATTGAAGTCAGTTGCTTGACTGAAGTGACCGAGCTCGTAGGCTGCTTGCGCTAGACAGTTTCCAAGTTATAAATTTATAAATTCTGATTATGAAATAAAACAACAACCAGCTAGCGGTTGTTGTTTTATTTTTATCATTTACCTCACTCTTATGTAGTTTTGATAACATCCTGTATAAAAGAATACATAAGGAAATAAAGCAAAGTAAGACTAGACAAATTGACATTATGCTTTACTGAGAATATCCGTTAACACAGGTACAATTTGCTTTTTACGAGAAACAACGCCTTCAAGAAGAGCAGTGTTATTAGTTAATGTAACATTATAAGCTTCTTCCACTGCATTTGTTTTATTTCCTAAAGCTAATGCCACTGAATTACTATTTAATATATCAGTAACAACCAATACAAATAAATCTAAGTTTTTCTTCTCAATTTCTGCGTTTAGTGTTGCTTCTAGTTCCTCTTGACGAACTAGTACATCATTTGTATCAACAGCATTTACTTGAGCAATTTCAACCTTGTAGTTACCCATTTGAAATTCTTTAGCATCAAGTGAAATTAATTGAGCTACAGTCTTGTCACTTAAATTCGCTCCTGCTTTTATCATTTCTAAACCATATGAATTAGCATCCACCCCTGCAAGTTCTGCTAATTCATGCGCTGCTTGTACATCTTCGTCAGTACATGTTGGAGACTTAAATAATAAAGAGTCAGAGATAATGGCTGATAACATCAACCCTGCAATTTCTTTTTCAATCTTAATACCTTTCTCTTTATAAATTTTATTTAAAATAGTTGCCGTACAACCAACTGGCTCTGCACGATAATATAATGGGTCACTTGTTTGAAAGTTAGCGATACGGTGATGGTCAATAACTTCTAACACACGAACTTTTTCAATATCCTCTACACTTTGTTGAAATTCATTATGATCTACTAAAATTACCTGATTAACTTCATTTGCAACAGTTTTAACTAAACGTGGTGCTTCTGCTTTAAAATAGTCCAACGCAAATTGAGTTTCGTCATTAACATCTCCTAAACGTACTGGCTCAGCATCCAATCCTAATTTTACTTTTAAATCTGCGTAAGCAATTGCTGAACAAATTGTGTCTGTATCTGGGTTTTTATGACCGAAAATAAGTACTTTTTCCATTTCTCTACTCCTTAATGATTAAATTTTATGTCGATAGCCACTATTTTATCGAAAAAAATGCATTTTGTCTAAACTGTATTTTACATTATGTAGTAAATTTTTCGCGTTTCTCTATTTGAAAGATACTCGATAGGCATGGAGAAGTAAAAACAGCTAGTGAAGTTTCTGCTTCACTAGCTGACTTTTTATTCTTTTATCTGGACTTTATATTTTCTAAGCCACGTATCAATTTGCGCTAAGTGGGCAATAAGTTGTGGTCCTGTCATGAGTTGCCCGAACCATGGTTTCTTAAATGCAGCTCCATTTGTATCAATAATATCTCTTACTTTTTTTTCGTTTACAAACTGAAGTAGTGGCGATTTGGGATCATCAACAATTTCTTGTAACCATTTCTTTACCACTTTTGTGTAAAAAGGGTTATGAGTTTTAGGGTATGGACTCTTTTTTCTATAAAGCACACTATTTGGCAACACTCCTTCTAGAGCCTTACGTAAAATACCTTTTTCTCTACCTTCTAGGTTTTTCATTTTCCAAGGAATATTCCACACGTACTCTACTAATCGATGATCAGCAAAAGGTACTCGTACTTCAAGACTCGCCCCCATACTCATTCTGTCTTTTCGATCAAGTAGCGTCGTCATAAACCATACCATGTTTAAATAAAACAGTTCTCTCCTCCTCGCATCCTCATTACTTTCTCCATCTAGGCGAGGGGTTTCAGCAACAGTATCTGTATAACGGTTCATAACATAATCTTTCAGCTGAAGTTTTTCTCGCCACTCTTCTGTTAATAGTGCCTCACGCTCTAGTGTGGAATGCATCCAAGGAAAGCTTTCACGATTCATCAAATCCTCGCGATGAAACCATGGGTAACCACCAAAAATTTCATCAGCACACTCTCCGGAAAGGCCTACAGTTACATCTTTTTTGATTTTTTCACAAAACCAAAGTAAAGATGAATCAATGTCAGCCATACCTGGTAAATCGCGAACGTAAACGGCTTCTTTTAAATAACCTGCCAAATCTTCATTTGTTATTATACACGAATGATGTTTCGTCCCTAAAAATTCAGATACTTCTTTTATCCAAGGGCCATCTGCGTTTGGCTGAAAATCATTTACTTTAAAATATTTATCATTATCTATATAATCAATGGAGTACGTATGAAGTGGTCCTCTTCCCTCATTCTCAAAATAGTTTGCCGCAAATGCTGTTAAGGCACTAGAATCAACTCCACCTGAAAGAAACGTACTTACAGGCACGTCAGCTACCAACTGCCTTTCTACAGTATCTTTTAATAGCCAATTAATTTTTTCTGCAGTTTGTTCTACATTTTCTTCATGGACTTCACTCTTTACGTTCCAGTATCTTTGAATTTTTAATCCATTTTTATTATATTTTAATACATGACCTGGACGTAATTCCTTCATATTATGAAACACACCGTGCCCCGGTGTTCTTGAAGGACCTAAGCCAAACACTTCCGCTAATCCTTCCCTTGTCACTTCTGACTTAACATTAGGGTGTGCTAAAATTGCTTTTAATTCGGAACCAAATAGTAATGCTCCATTTAATTCCTGATAAAATAAAGGTTTTACCCCTAAACGATCACGAGCAATAAAAAGTTCTTCCTTTTTTTCATCCCAAATCGCAAACGCATAAATACCATTTAAATAATCAACACACGCTTCTCCCCACTCAATAAAGGAAGTAAGTAAAACCTCTGTATCTGAATGAGATTTAAAGGAATGCCCACGCGCTAGCAGTTCTTTTCGAATATCTTCTGTATTATAAAGCTCACCGTTGTAAGCCATTGTACAAGCCTTAGATTTTGCTGACTTTGTCATTGGTTGTTTTCCACCTTCAGGGTCAACAACAACCAGTCGTGTATGACCAAAAGCCGCATGTAATGAACTCCAGACTCTGGAATCATCTGGTCCGCGCTGACTTAATGTTTTGGCCATTTTCCCAACAGTTTTTACTTCATTTCGTAAATCATTGTTCCAATCAACCCAACCAGTAATACCGCACATCTATTTCAACTCCTCCTAGGGAATGTTGTATAATCTTTGGCCACTCTGACCCATACAACAACATATTCACTTATGTGCCTAATCGTTCTTCATTCAATTCAATTGGCATGTATTCTCACATTATTTTTTTACTAAATGAATAGTTTCTTTCTATTGATGAAATATTATGGTTAGACTTTCATTAAGGAGGACAACTGGTATATGAATGCAAACCGTGCTCAACAGATTTTAGAATCATCTAAAGATATTGAAGTTAAACATAACGGCGCTTCTATATGGATTCAAAATGTTAATTCACAAGAAGGCACTGCGCGAGTTTACCCTAGAGAAAACCCTGATCAAGAAATGACTGTGCATGTTCAAGAATTACAAGAGTCCTAAACAAAGAAGGCATCTACTAAATTATTTAGCAGATGCCTTCTTTGTTTAATTAAAGTTGTTCTTTTTCCTGAATGTATGCAAGAAGTTTAGTACAAGCTTCTTCTATTAGGTTATAAACTTCTTGAAAATTCCCTGTAAAATAAGGATCGGGCACATCTACTACCTTTGATTTTGGAATGTAATCCAATAATCTCTGTATTTCACCTGAAAAATCTCTACCTCTCATCCTCGTTAAATTTCCTAAGTTTTGTGCATCCATTGCTATTATATAATCAAAATCACTTAAATCTTTCATCGTTACTTGTCTCGCTGTTATATTGGATGAGTCAATATTGTTTTCTTTTAATATTTGTAACGTACCTTCATGAGGTCTTTTTCCAATATGCCAATCTCCAGTTCCCGCAGAATCTATAATGATTTCTTTTTCCAATCCAACTTCTTTAACCTTCTGTCTAAAAATTGCTTCTGCCATCGGTGAACGGCATATATTTCCTAAGCAAACGAATAGTACTTTAATCATTTACGTTCCCCTTCCTTTAAATATGTATAATTGAAGCTTAACAACTATTAGCAACGGTCTACGCCTAAAAATAATATAGACCTATTATAGCTTTTCTATTTTTTTATGTAAAAAATTAATAACAACAATTAATCTTTTACTATTCTTCTTGTGCACCTGCGACAGCTAGACTCGCTTTTTAACTCTAGACCAAAAGGAAATCCCCTCATTTTACTATGAGAGGATTTGTGAAAACGAACTATATATAATTAGGAAACGGATTACGTCCTTTTATACTATTACTTAAAAATTTCTCTATGCTCTTCTTTAATTTTCGCAAGAATTTCTTCAACTGTTCCGAACTCTTGCCCAACGCGATAGCTCTTAATATTTCGCAAAGAACCACTGCACTTAGGGTTGCCATGAAAAATTTGGACAATTTCCTCATCATCACATTCTTTTTCTTCTAACATATCACCCTCGCAGTTACAATCACTGTTTTCAAACTTTTCATAAATAACGAAAAATTCGTCTTTGGTTTCCTCAGTGAAATACTCTTTTGTTTCGACTAAATCTTGAACGATCACGTCTTCACTTCCCATTCTTAGTTTTAAATTTAATTTTTTGCACCATTACTATAACATTTTTTTCGAATATTTGCGATGATTAATCGCTGAAATATATTAAAGTTTTTTGAACAAAAATGAAGAAAAACTTACTCTATAATTTTTGCATTAATAATGTCTTTTATTGCTAATTTTAAATAGAAATTTTCTTCATTTACTATGCGTATAGATTGCAAAGCAATATCAAAATGCCGAATAACTCCAATAACATTTTTGAAATCATAATCTCTAAAATAGGTGATCCTCACTGGTGTTTTCGTATCTATTGCGTAACAAATTGTTTCATTGAGTTCCTCTAATTGTTGCTCATCTAAAACTGGCTTATATTTATAGTTACTACTTTCTTTTAACTCCCTAAGCATTGTTACATGCTCAGGAAGCATCATTGATGTCCATTTGATATTACCACGATCCTTAATTATCGGTCTCACCTCTTACGCTTTATGTCCACCGACAAGTTTACTTCGATGTTTAGTTGTTCCCGCTTTTGTGTAAGAAACAGCTCGAAGTAGCTTATCTGAACCATATTTTTCCCTAATAAAGTCCATTACATATCCTAAATCCCTTTGACGTGGCTTATTTGGTTCTAATAAATTAAGTTGAATTTGATCATCTTCTACTATATTAGAAAGAGTAATGGAAATACTCCTTACAATTTGCCCATTATAATGTTTAGAAAATATCTTTAAACATACTTTATACAGTTCAAGTGTAATATTTGTAGGATCTTGAAGTGTAAACGAGCTATTAAACCCACCCTCTAACTCAGTTTTACTATAGCCGATGCACAAGTTGACCGTTCTGCCTGCTTTTTTAGCTGTTCTTGCACGCCTAGCAACTTCTTCACACATCTCTAAAATCACACATTTTACTTCCTCAATATCCTTATAGTCTCGAAGTAAAATCTGACCTTTTCCAAAGCTAACTTGTCCATCCAAAATAGGAGCACCTATTAGAGAAAAATCAACACCATGAGCATGATAATAAAGTTGATTCCCCATAATACCGAATTTCTTTTCAAGTAACTTTAATGGTGTATTTGCTAGTTGACCAACAGAAAAAATTCCTAATCTGTTTAAGCGTTTTTCCATTCGTGAACCAATTCCCCACATCTCACGTAAAGGAGAAACGTTCCAAAGTTTCTTTTTGACCTCATCATATGTCCACTCAGCTATTCCCTTTTTTTTTGCTTCTAGATCAAGGCAAACTTTTGCAAGAAGCATATTTGGCCCAATACCAATAGAACAAGTTAATCCGAATTCTGTTAACATATCTTCTTGAATTCGCTTTGCTAAAGCTAGCTTTCCACCCCACAAACGTTCTGTTCCATTCACATCAAGAAAACTTTCATCAACGCTATACGTATGAATTGCTTCAAGAGGCACATAACGATTAAAAAATTTCGTTAACTTGGTGGAAATCTTTAAGTACATTAACATTTGTGCATTTACAATTTGAATTTGAGGATCATTTGGAATGTCAAAAAGACGACTTCCTGTTTTAATCCCAAACTCTGACTTTAGACGGGGAGTTGCTGCTAAAACAATACTCCCATCTCTCTGTGTATCACCAACAACCGCTAAATAGCTTGTTAGTGGGTCTAATCCAAGTTCAATAGCTGAACAACTAGCATAAAAGCTTTTCATATCAATACAAAAGATCGTACGTTTCGGGTAGACGTTATAATCTATCTCCGTTTCCACAATAATCACCCCTTTCTACATTGACACCACAAACAGAACGTACATTCTTTCTTATTATACTTCATATTATAAGCGAATATACGTTCTGTTTCAATTTGAAAAAAATGGACTGAACGACAAATTCGTTCAACCCACAGAGCTACAGCTACAGAAAATATTGCACAAGAAAAGCTATTACTTCTGATTTAGTTTTTTTCCAGCAACTCTTTCAACTAACCCAGGAAAAACCTGATAAAATCTTGTTGCTAATCCCATCCAACCAGGTAAATGAATTTCCCGTTTAGGCCTTTCTATTAATTGAATAATTTTCTCGGAAACAAAAGATGCTTCCAACATAAGCTTTTCAACATTTTTCGTGTAATTTCCTGTTGCATCAGCTCGGTCAAAGAAAGCTGTTTTAATGGGGCCAGGATTAACAGCACTTACAAAAATATTGGTATCCTTTAATTCCATTCGTACACTATTTGTAATAGCTAAAACTGCATGCTTAGTAGCGGAATAAACACTCGACTTTGGTGTTGCTAATTTACCTGCAATTGATGCAACATTAATGATATGGCCTTCATTTCTTTCAAGCATTGATGGAAGAACTGCTTGGGTACAAGCAATTACCCCAAATACATTAACATCGAACATCCCCTTTATATCGTCTAATTTTGCATCTATAAATTTGTCAAAAACAGCATATCCCGCATTGTTAATTAGTACATCAATTTTCTTATGCTTTTCTACTACTTGAGCGAAAGTCTTTTTTATCGCATCATTTTGGCTTACATCAAGTGTATAATACGAGGGTTCAATCCCCGTATGTTGATAAATTTCCTTACTAGCAGCCTCTAATTTTTCCGTAGAACGAGCAATTAAAACAGGTACCGCTCCTCGTTTTGCTACATCCATCGCTAAATTTAATCCTATACCACTTGATGCACCTGTTATTACAACTATTTTATCATGTAAATTTTTAGCCAATTTATTCACCTCTAGTTTTCTATTTACGTAAGTATTGAATTCTTTACTTTTATATGCTAGTGCTTCTTGAGGTAATTATTTACACATCGTCTCAAGGCAATAACTCATCTCATCCATTACATCACACCCATTTGTACCATGAATATGAAGGTCGATAAACCCAGGAACTACTCTCCAGTCATTAGGTAGTTGTATAACATCTTTAACAAGAGTTAATTTTTCATGACAATGACATATTGATGAAATTTCTCCCTCTTCTACCACAACAAATCCATTTTCATAGGTCTTTTCTTCTCCATATATAACTGCGTTTTTAAGCATAAAGCTTGCCATCATTTTCCCCTCTTTACTTTGTCATCAATGTCTATTATAATTCATATTCATAAAGAAAAAAAAAGTATTGACATTAAACTGCTAAATGTCAGATAATTAAAAAAACTAATTTAATGATATAAGTGTTGAAAGGGACTAGTAAATAACGTTTTAACGAAAGAGAGTGGAATTCAGCGGCTGAAAGATTCCATCGTGAAAAAACTTATTGAACCTACCCTAGAGCTGTTAGGTTAATCCCTAACCGTCACACCAACGTTAAAGGTGCTAAGAGGACATCATTTGATGTCAATTAAGGTGGTACCGCGGATAAACTTTCCGTCCTTGTTATAAGGATGGAAGGTTTTTTATTTTTATACAGGGGGGTTCCCCTAGATCATTTTTCAATAAAAGAGGGGTTATTATGAGTAAGCAAAGAGTTGTAGTAAAAATTGGCAGTAGTTCATTAACTAACGTCCAAGGTGGACTTTCTAAAGAAAAACTTGTTGAACATGCCAACGCCTTAGCTAATCTTAAAAAACAGGGACATGACGTCATTTTGATCTCATCTGGAGCCGTTGCTGCCGGGTTTACAAAGTTAGGATATCCTACAAGGCCTGTAACAATTGCCGGAAAACAAGCTGCTGCAGCAGTTGGGCAAGGCTTACTTATGCAAGGCTACGAGGAAGCATTCGGTCATCATGAAATCGTTGTGGCCCAGCTCCTTTTAACTCGAAATGACTTTTTGAGCAAAGAACAGCACAGTAATGCTTATGCTGTATTAACAGAACTTATTAGCCGTGGTGTAGTACCTATCATAAACGAAAATGACTCAACCTCTGTTGAAGAGCTTACGTTTGGAGATAATGACATGTTGTCTGCTTTAGTAGCAGGACTTGTTCATGCGGATTGCTTAATCATTTTAACTGATATTAACGGTCTGTACGATGAGGACCCACGGAAAAATCCTAATGCAAAGAAATATCATTACCTTCCTACCATTAACGATGAACTATTAAGTGAAGCTAAAGCTACAGGCTCAAAACTTGGAACTGGTGGTATGAAATCAAAAGTTGAAGCTGCAAAAACAGCGACTTCATTAGGCGTTACTGTCTTTATCGGGACAGGAGTTAATGAAGAAAAGCTGATAGACATATTAAAAGGGAAAGGTGACGGAACATATATCGGCACCGCAAATAAAAAAGTAGTAAAAAATAAAAAGCAGTGGATTGCCCTTCATTCTAATACTAATGGAAACATTGTTATCGACGATGGAGCCGCTAATGCAATATTAACAAAAGGAAAGAGTTTATTACCAATTGGAATTAAAGAAGTTTCAGGGACATTTCAAAAAGGTGATGTCGTAGAAGTAATCACTAGTCGTGGTAAATCCATCGGAAAAGGCCAAGTGAATTATTCTTCTGAAGATCTACGTGCCATTAAAGGTAAAGCTAGCAAAGAAGCCAAAGAGAAAATAAATTGCCCATACACTGAAGCTATACATCGAGACCATTGGATTACATTTTAGAGGAGTGAATATGATGAGTGAACTATTACTTAAAGCAAAAAAAGCAAACGAATTAACTGGATTACTAGGTGCCGCTTCAACAGCAGAGAAAAACAGAGCACTAAAATTTATTAGTCAAGCATTAGTGACTGAAATGGATTATATTTTACAAGAAAACAATAAAGACATCGAGGTAGGAAAAGCAAATGGGCTTTCAGATGGCTTGATAGACCGGCTTCGTTTAACAGAAGCAAGAATTACAGATATGGCTAACGCTTTAGAACAACTAACTGATTTACACGATCCTGTTGGGGAAACCACCTTTGAAACTGAGCGCCCAAATGGCTTATTCCTTAAAAAAATTCGCGTACCTTTAGGAGTTATCGGAATGATTTATGAAGCAAGGCCAAATGTAACAGTGGATGCTGCTAGCCTTTGTTTAAAAACAGGTAATGCCGTTTTACTACGTGGAAGCTCTTCAGCTATAAACTCAAATAAAGCTTTAGTTACTGTCATCCATAAAGGCTTAGAGAAAAGCTCTATCCCTAAGGAAGCCGTTCAACTGATAGAAGATACAAGCAGAGAAACGGCAGAAAAAATGTTTAAACTAAATGAATACTTAGACGTCCTTATTCCTCGTGGGGGGGCAAACCTTATTCAAACCGTTATAGAAAAAGCTACTGTGCCCGTTATAGAAACAGGTGTAGGAAACTGTCACGTGTATATTGATGAAACAGCAGAAAAAAGTATGGGGATCGACATTGTAGTGAACGCCAAAACACAACGTCCATCTGTTTGTAACGCTTGTGAAACTATAATTGTTCATGAAAAATGGGCAAATCAACATTTTACAATTCTAGTTGATGCTCTAGTAAGTAAAGGTGTTGAATTACGTGGTGATGATATAGCAATGCAACTCGATAACCGCGTGAACGCTGCTACCAAGGAAGATTGGGCTACAGAGTTTCTAAATCTAACGCTAGCTGTAAAAATAGTTAATAATGTTGATGAAGCAATTAATCATATTAATCAATATGGTTCTAAACATACAGAAGCTGTTATTTCAGAAACACAAAGTAACGTTGATAAATTTTTCACGTTCGTAGATGCTGCTGCACTTTACCATAATGCTTCAACTCGCTTTACAGATGGATTTGAATTCGGTTTTGGCGCTGAAATTGGTATTAGTACACAAAAGCTCCATGCAAGAGGCCCAATGGGACTAGACACTTTAACATCTTCAAAATATATCATCTTAGGTAATGGACAAATACGTTCATAAAGAAAAGCAGAATGGTAAAGAGGTAAAGACGAAGGAGAGAGATCAGATGTTAACAGATAAAAAGATTGCCTTTATCGGTGCCGGTAGTATGGCTGAAGCGATGATTTCTGGTATTGTAGCAAAAAAATTATTACGACCAGAACAAATTTACGTAACAAATAAACAAAACACGGAAAGATTAAACTTTTTAGAAGAAAACTATCAAGTACAAACGTTTAAAAATTCTAAAGAAGTAATTCCAAATATGGATATCATTATTTTTGCTATTAAACCAAAAGATATCGCAGAAACTATTGAAAATATAAAGTCGTACACATCAAAGAATCAATTGTTCATCTCGGTATTAGCTGGAGTGTCAACAACATATATTTCTAAACTTATTGATCACAACGCTCCAATAATTAGGACGATGCCAAATACTTCTGCAGCTATTGGTGCCTCTATAACTGCCATTTCTTCCGGAGAATTTGCTACCCGTGAACATCTAACTGTGGCAGAAAAATTATTTGAAGCGATCGGTGAAGTTGTTGTTGTTGAAGAAGAAAAACAGGATGCCATAACTGGTTTATCAGGGTCAGGTCCAGCTTATATTTATTATATAATTGAAGCGATGGAAAAAGGAGCAAGTGAAGTCGGATTAGATAAAGATTTAGCTAAGCACCTTATTGCACAAGTACTTATCGGTACAGCAGAAAGAATAAAAGCAACAGATCTCCCTTCCAAAACTCTTTATCAACAAGTAATGAGTCCAGGCGGCACTACAGAAGCAGGCTTTAAAGCTTTGGAGAGCTACCAAATTCAAGATGCAATGGTAGAATGTATTAAGAGAGCTGTTGAACGTTCAACAGAACTTGGGAAACTTTATTCTTAATATTAATAATATCTAGAAAAGTGTAAGGCGCCTGGAGATAGACAGTTCCTAAGTTAGAAATTTATAAATTCTGGTTATAAAAAAGAGCTGAGGTTAACTCAGCTTTTTTTGTATACAAACTTGCAGCTTTTTCCTATCATCCACCCTAAATGCTCTTCCGCTTTTTATTTTGCTTAAATATAACGTTTCTCTGCTCCTTGATGAACAACGACGAGATAACTTTCTAAATTGAGATTTAATGACAACAGCTAGAAAATCTGTAAAACTCTCAAAAATTATTCCATCTACCAATAAAATTTAGTAGAATAAAAAGTGGTGCTTCAACTTTCATCAAGATTGGAGGAAAAAGATGTCACAACTGATGACAAATGAACAAAAACAACCCAATATACAACAAAAAATTAGCAATCTTGTAAACCATAAATATTTCACAGGAGCAATCCTCACATTAATTATGATTAATGCGGTTATTGTTGGCTTGGAGACATATCCTTCAATTTATAAATCTAATAAAGTACTTTTTAATACGATAGATAAAGTATTGCTTTGGATTTTTACATTTGAAATCATATTAAGAATCATGGCAGAAAAAAAGCTTAGTCATTTTTTCAGAAGCAGTTGGAATTGGTTTGATTTTATCATTGTAGCAGCTGGACACATTTTTGTTGGTGCTCACTTTATTACTGTATTACGCATTTTACGTGTACTTCGAGTGTTCAGGGCCATTTCTGTAGTACCTTCCCTTCGAAAATTAGTGGACGCATTATTATTAACAATACCGGCACTTGGGAATATTATGCTGTTAATGAGCATTATCTTTTATATTTTTGCCGTAACTGGAACGATGCTTTTTGCAGATGTTGCACCGGAATATTTTGGTTCTCTTCAACTTTCCTTACTAACATTATTTCAAGTTGTCACTCTTGAGTCATGGGCAAGTGGAGTCATGTGGCCGATTTTCAATGAATTACCTTGGTCGTGGATTTATTTTGTCTCCTTCGTACTCATTGGTACTTTCGTAATTTTCAACTTATTTATCGGTGTCATTGTAAGTAATGTGGAAAAAGCTGACTCTGCTAATACTGAGGAAGAACCAGATCAAATAGCAGAATTAAAAAATGAAGTAAGAGAGTTAAAACAGTTAATAATAAATTTATCCAATGAAAAAGGAAAATCTCAGTAGGTTGTAATTCGAGGTCGTTATCACTAATTTATTCTATTTTTAAATTGAAGTAAAAAAACCAGTTCTTTAAAGAACTGGACTTTTTACGTCTGAAAAGAAGTCAAGATATAATTCACTAACAGCTTTATCTGCGTCGACCGACTTTACTCCGAATACAAGACTGACTTCAGAAGATCCTTGGTTAATCATATGAATATTTACGCCTGCTCTAGCTAAACCTGTTGTAGCTTTAGATGTTAGACCCACCATTTTTCTCATACCTTCACCAACTATCATTACCATAGCGAAATCATGCTCTACATGAACATCATCAACATGTAGCTCAGTCTCAATTCTTTTAACAATTCTTTCTTCGATTTCTGGTGTCAGTTGAGAGCCTCTAAGTATAATGGACGTATCATCAATACCAGATGGCATATGTTCATATGAGAGTCCTTCATCTTCTAAAATTTGTAACAGATGTCGACCAAACCCAACTTCACGGTTCATTAAATATTTACGAACATAAATTGTGCTAAATCCAGAATCACTTGCAATACCTACAACTGGATTAACCATATAATTACGCTCACTAACGATCATCGTTCCTTTAGCGGAAGGATTATTTGTATTTTTAATACACACTGGTATACCTTTTTTAAATGCTGGTATTAATGCTTCATCATGAAACACTGAAAAACCAGCATATGAAAGTTCACGCATTTCACGATACGTTAATTCTTTAATTTCAACAGGATTCTTTACTACATTAGGATTAGCTGCATAAACTGAATCAACATCAGTAAAGTTTTCATATAGCTCAGCTTTAACCCCAGCTGCAACAATAGATCCCGTGATGTCAGACCCACCTCTTGGAAATGTTACAAGAGTTCCCTCGTGAGTATAACCAAAAAAGCCAGGGAATACTAAAATACCTTCCTTGTTTCTTAGTTCCATTAAATTATCATAAGCTTCTGGTAAGACTTGCGCATTACCATACTCTTTACTTACTAATAATCCAGCTTCTTTAGGATCAACATAATGTGCATCAACACCTAATGACTGTAAATATGATGCAAATAGTTTAGCGCAATTGTCTTCCCCACTTGCTTTCATTAAGTCTACAAACTCTTTGTCTCCTTCTTCTTTCGCTTGAATTCTAGATTGTAGATCATCCTTAATGATCGTAACAACTTGCTGTGGTAAATTTAATTCGTTAGCGATTTGTTCATATCGACTAACAACTAGGCGTAAAGCTTCTTCTACATCACCATTTGTTAAGACCGTATCGGCTAATGAAATTAATAAATCAGTAACCTTAGTATCTTCTTTAAAACGTTTTCCTGGTGCTGAAACAACAACAATTTTCCTTTCTATATCTGCTCTAACAATGTTTGCCACTTTTTTCATTTGTTCTGCACTAGCTAAAGATGTTCCACCAAACTTACAAACCTTCATAATTACGTATTCACCTCTAATTGTAATTTTTTCAGGACCATGAAATTAATTAATAATTTTAAATTTTATCACTAGACACACTTTGAAGCAACAGTATTCACAAAAATAGTGGTAGCCAAATTAACATAAGTGTTGAAATATTTCGAGAAACCCTAACACGAACAAACGTTTCTTTGATAGATTATCTAACAAATTTTAAAAATAATCTGTAAATAATGCTATAGTAAACTTATCATAAAAAGTAACAGACAGGAGTTGGTAAACTTGTCGTCCTATAAAGATAAAAAAGTGATAACAATTGGGGTAGTGAGTGAATTAACGGGTTTATCAGAAAGACAAATTCGCTACTACGAGGAGCGGAAGTTAATTTTTCCAGATCGTTCAAAAGGCGGAACTCGTAAGTTTTCCTTTACAGACGTGGAGCGATTGGTAGATATTGCAAATAAGATGGAGGATGGTTTACAAACATTTGAAATAAGAAAAATGGAACAAAAGAAACTTCGACAAGAAGAACTTCGAGAAAGAATGCTTCGTGGTCAATTAAATGCTGCATTTAACTTAAGAAAATAAAACTTTCAATCAGTGGGGTTTTCCTCGTCCTGCACTGATTGAAAGTTTTATTACTTAATCCTACATTTAAGAATAGGCTGAACGTAAAAGCGATCTAACTTTAGATCGCTTTTACTATTTTTACAATAAAAAAGATTGGAATTGGTTAAATTATTTAAGAGAAATATTAACGGGGGCGAAATTATGAACTTAAAAAAAATTGCAATACTGCTTCTTATTACATATTCAATGTTTTTTCCAATAACAACCACTTTTGCTGAAAATATTAGTGAGGAAGTGAAAGTAGCGATTATTATTGATGATTTTGGCGGAAATGTTAAAGGAGTAAAAGATTTTTTCGACTCAGAAATTCCTATTACAGTAGCAATCATGCCTTTTTTAGACCAATCAAAGCTACAAGCGGAGTTAGCACACGATTTAGGCTTAGAAGTAATGATCCATCTACCGCTCCAACCCAAAAAGGGTAAGGCTTCATGGCTAGGACCAAAACCGATTACGAAAGACCTTTCTTTAGAAGAAGTGAAAAATCGTGTCGTTGAAGCAATAGAAAGTGTTCCCCATGCTAAAGGGATAAATAACCATATGGGTTCATTAATTGTAGAAGATGAAAACATCATGCGTATAATTATGGAGACAGCAAAAGAACATCATTTATATTTTATTGACAGTGGTACGAATCCTAAATCAGTAATTCCACAACTCGCTGAGGAACTAGGCGTTCCATGGGCAAGACGTGATATTTTTTTAGATGATACCCGTTCTTCTAGCGGACATGTGTATAAACAAATGCAAAAACTAATTAAAGTTGCAGAAAAAAATGGTCAAGCAATCGGTATCGGCCATGTTGGTATTAAAGGCGACGCAACAGTAAAAGGTGTAAAGGAAGCTATAAAAAATGTCAGTGATAATATAAAAATTGTTCCTGCCTCTCACCTTTTAGAAACTAAAATAGAAAAAAAACCAGATTACTTTTGGCAAGAGTAAATAAATGAAATGAAAATAGCTACTGAATTACTTCATCCTTTAAAACTAAAAATAATTTAAACGTATTAATTCGCCCTGCAGAATTTCAGATGCAGCAAACATTATTGCCAAGGCTAAAGAGATCGTCTCTGAAGGGAAGTTTATTCAAAAAGAAACAGTTAGAACAACAAACGCAGAAATAGATTTTATTAATGAAATGTATAAAGCTGAACTTCAATCAGTGGGGGTTTTCCTTCATCCCCACTGATTGTTAGTTATTCTATATCGGACCTTTAGGGGCAGTTAATCCCCCACCTAAACTTCTCGATTTTCTTATGTTTTGAGGTTGGGGTCTTACTACCCCTTAAGAGTGGGATAAATATGAAAATATGGATATCGTCATTAATTAGAACGTGACGTTATTGGCATAGCACGTCTATTCGTGGAGACTTAGAAATGAAACGACATGTTGCTGTTTTTCGAACATGGCTTTCAAACGAAGGTCAAGGAAAAGGTATTGATAGTAAATGGAATACACTTTGGAGTAGGCAAAACAGCACAAAGTTCATAAAGTTGTCTTAACTGTTTTTTTCGAGAATGTAATTGCGAAAAAAGTTATATAAAAAATATGGATTTGTTATTGAGGGGATTAAAATGATCAATTATGTATTAACAATCAATTCCAAGACGAAATATACATGGCTTATTTTCTAAATTAAAATTAAATCACTTCTCTCCATATACTAAACACTGCCCTTGATGAGGGCTTTTATTTTTAAGCTGATAAACTTTTGCTGGTAATTTATTAATAAATTTCATTTCAGTTTTATACCCTGCTTTTTTTTGCTTCAAGTATGTAGCTTTAGAGATTGGCCTCGGCGCTGACCATGCTAACGAGTCTAGGTTATCCCAACAGTCATGAGTAATAATTTCTTGTTTAAAATAATAAGTATTACCTGAGGGATACTTTTCACAAACATATTTCACAGTATTCTTTGTATGCATGTTAGTCACTCCACTAAATAGTTTTTTAGTAGTATGCCCAAACCTTAGTAAAAATATGAGTTACTATTTTAATTTCCGAAAACCACGAAGAATACGCTTCCAAATTAAGGTTGACAAAAATTTTATTCACTTCTAGTATAGACTTAGAGTGCGTGCCTACTTTTTTAGTAAAAATACAACACTCTAACAATTCTAGACGAAAAGATCGTGATAACTTATGAAAAGAGAAGATTTAAAAAATTGTACGTTTTTGGATGAAACTATAAAGAGTTTAATCATTCCTATCGAAAAAGTAGCACATGTTCATTTAAACAATAGCTTAGAGCATGCACTATTAGTCCTAGTTAAATCTGGTTACACCGCCATTCCTGTATTAGACAAAGATTCAAAACTTAACGGCGTTATTAGTAAAGCACTCATTTTAGATTCCATTCTTGGGCTAGAGCGAATTGAACTAGACCGCCTCCATGACTTTAAAGTATCTGACGTTATGGAATTAAAAATAGCCACTATGGAAATGAAAGACACATTTGCAAAGGCACTTGCTCTCTCGATAAACAATCCATTTATTTGTATGACAGACTCTAACGACTCTCTTAAAGGGATTTTAACGAGACGCTCTTTACTTGTTTATTTAAATCAAGAGTTATTTCAAAGAAAATCTTTAGATTAATCTACAAAAATTTTTTGAAGGCGATTAAGCCTTCTTTTTTATATATTTAAAGACAGGAATTTATTAGAGGTAATTTCATAATTCTATTAATACTCACTATGGTAGTCGAGCTATCGGACAAGTAGGGCTAATTATTATTGAAGCAACGGCTGTAACTCCACAAGGGAGAATTTCTGAACAAGATCTTGGAATTTGGGACGATACCCATATTGAAGGTTTAAAACGTATAGTTGACCATGTCCATGAGCTTGGTGGAAAAATAGGAATTCAATTAGCACATGCTGGAAGAAAAGCAGAGGAAATTCTAAAAAATGAGCGGGCAGACCTAATTTTTATCGCCAGACCACTTTTACGTGATCCATACCTACCTAGAATTTTTGCAAAAGAATTGGATATAACTATTGATACTCCTAAACCGTATGAGCGGGGTTGGTAATAGACAACAATAATACGTATTAACTAAATATATATCTTCATAAAACAAGAAAAGCGCAAGGCGCTGTAGCTAGACATTTTCCAAGTAAGGAATTATACTTTCTTACCATCTTAGAAAAGGCTATTAATAAATTTTAGCCTTTTTTATTTATCATATAAACGAGCGAAATAATATTTTTGAATAATTTGTGAAAACTCCCTTTAATATTATGTGAATTTTTAGTACGATAGTAAGTATATAACGTATTATAGGAGTGTTTTGCATGAGTTTTCGATTTCAAAAACGAGTAAAAGTAGCACCGGGATTACGTTTAAATATTAGTAAACGAGGTGTAAGTACCTCAATTGGTAGGAAAGGGGCTTCTGTGACGGTTGGACGCCGTGGATTATATGGTAATGTAGGAATTCCAGGTAGTGGATTGTCTTATCGCACAAAGTTAAACAAATCAACTGGACGTCCCTCAAACACTTGGTATCAAACAGACGTAAAAAACATGCCTAAAACAGTCTCTTTAAAATATGACAAACAATCCTATTCCTTAGTTTTTGTTGACGAAGATGATCAGAGAGTTCCTGCAACTATTGAACAGGAAATTAAACGGGAATTTCGCGATGATATTCAAAAACTTTATGAACAGAAAGAACAAGAAATCAATGAGCAGACGACAAAATTACTACAACTTCATAAAGAAATCCTACCAAAACGCTCTCCCGAACAACTAAGAGATTTAGCAATAGAAACTATCTCCTTACACGTACTACTACCAAACCAAGAAGAAATTTTTGAAGAATTAAAGGCTGAATTTGAAGAAAATTTAAATTTTCTTGAGAAGTTAAGCTTAATTATACCAACAAATCGCAAAAAATTTCTGGGAAAAATTCAAATAGAGGCTTCTGCTCAATTTAATATTGAAATGAAGCAGTATAACCAAGCAAAAGAAGAATATGAAGAAGAAAAAATTCACCGTTTATCACAAGTAGAAAAAGTTATTAATGGTGATGCTAATAACATGAAGCTTTGGCTTGAAATTTTTCTAGCAGAACTAGATTTCCCTCTCGATACCAATGTTTCATTTGATATATTATCTAGTATCACCGCTTGCATTGATGTTGATTTACCAACCATGGAAGAAATTCCATTAACAAAAGCATCCATATTAAAGTCTGGAAAACTAAAAGTACAAAAAAAATCTCAAAGGGAAATGCGTGAACATTATGCAATTATGATTGGTGGGACTGCACTATATTTATGCTCTTATGTATTTTCACTACTACCAACTTGTGAAACAATCATCATTTCTGGCTATACACAAATTCAAAATAAAGCAACCGGACATGTTGATGATCAATATATTTATAGTCTTAAAGTAGACAAGGAAATATTATATTCATTAAATATGTTAGACGTACATCCAATAGCTGCATTTGAAAATTTCCGCCCAAAAATTGACGTCACAAAAACATGTATTTTTAAGGAAATTGAACCTTACGAGCCAACAGAAGAGTAAGAAAGGGGATTGCTTTGTTCGACGCAGTCCCCTCTCATTATAGTGTTTTAAGCATATATATTTACAATTAGCCCCTTGATTTCCCCAACCATATCTAGAATTTCTAAACCTTTTTTTTCTTTTTTTAAGACAGCATCCGTTAAATCAAGAAGTTTCCGATCAACCTCTTTTACAATCTTATAAATCTTTGTACGTCCACGTCTATTAAAGCCTCTTTTTTCTTCAAGACTTAGTCCCAGGTTCACGGCATCTTCCATAAACTCCTTAACGAGAGCCTTGTATTTGCGCAATTCATCAACTGTCCGACTTTCAGCTAATACTTTCCCTTGATCGTCGATTTTTTCCATTAATTTATTCAATTTTGCATAGGCCTGTTCATCACGCCCCTTTTGCATTAATTCCGAGAAAGAGACACTGGCTTGAGGTCCTGTCTTTTTTGCTTCTGCTTTATTTAAACTAGCACGTCCAACTCTTTGTACGTCCATACATTTCACCACTTTAGCTTTAGATTATTATTGATTATATCATAATTTCATTAGCAAATACGGTTAAGGAAATAACCTTTAAAAAGAGGTAAGACCATAAGGATCTTACCTCTTTTAAGAAGAGCTTATTCTAGGTAGTAAAATAATTATTGTAATAACTGAAGTACACCTTGTGGTAATTGGTTCGCTTGCGCAAGCATCGCAGTTGCTGCTTGGTTAATAATGTTATTACGAGTAAATTCCGTCATTTCAAGTGCCATATCAGCATCACGAATACGAGATTCAGAAGCTGTTAAGTTTTCATGAGTCGTTTGTAGATTGTTAATTGTATGTTCTAAACGATTTTGAATAGCACCTAAGTTAGAACGGTTTTGCGACACTTTTGTAATTGCTGCATCAATACGAGTAATAGAACTTACCGCATTGGCATGTGAATTTACAGTAATATTCGCCTTTGCGATATCTAAACCTGTAGCTGCAGTATCCATTTTAGCAATTGTAAGAGTTACCTTTTGATTGGTATTAGGACCAATCTGAAATTCTAGACCATTAGTTGTATAAGTACCATCTAATAATTTCTTTTTGTTAAACTCTGTTTTATCAGAAATTGCATCAATTTCATCAATTAACTGGTCCATTTCAGCCTTAATAGCAGTTCTATCTTCAGTCTCATAGGTATCATTCGCTGCCTGTACAGCCAATTCTCGCATCCTCTGTAGCATGGAATGTACTTCTTGCATTGCCCCTTCTGCCGTTTGAATTAATGATACACCATCAAGTGCGTTTCTTTCGGCTTGTTTTAAACCTCGGATTTGTGAACGCATTTTTTCAGAGATTGCAAGACCAGCAGCGTCATCTGCTGCACGGTTAATTCTTAATCCTGAAGAAAGCTTCTCTAGGTTTTTTGAAGTATTAAATTGATTTGAACTTAAGTTACGGTATGCGTTTAACGCTTGAATATTGTTATTAATTTTCATATTAATAGCTCCCTTTTATTATTTAATCTCCATAGATAGAATGTTGCTCATATGCATTTGCTTTTTGTTTAGCTGCTTTCGGAAAAACATTTTTATTTTCTACTAAAGATTTACGCCATGCTGATGAAATTTCAATTAATAGTTTTAATACTTCGTCTATTATAGTAACATCTTTATTGAGGTTTGCTTTTATTAAACAATCAGCCATATAGTTATAAACCGCATCTAACTGATCTGCGATTATCCCAGCTTCATAGTTTAACCCCGCACCAAGACGTTCTAGTATATCGTTTGATTTTTGGAGTTTCTCATTTGCTAAAATAAAATTTTTATCTTGAATAGCTAATTTAGCTTCTTCAAGGTTAGTTATACATGCTTCATATAAAAGCGTTGTAATCTCTTGTGGAGACTTCTTATGAAGTGCTTCTTTTGATATAAGTGTCACGAATGACCCTCCCAACCCTATATTTCATTCACCTATCCATACTATCGGACGAAATTTGTCAAAGTTTAATAGTTTTTCTCCATTTGTTCAATTAAAAGTAAAATTTCTGCCATAACTGCATAAAGTTGTGGTGGAATATTATCACCTAAATCCATATCCAATAGACTTTCAACAAGCATAGGATCTTCTTGCATATGGATATTATTTTTCTTTGCTAACTCAATAATTTGATTAGCAACATGACCTTTTCCTTGAGCAACAACCTGAGGTCCTTTATCTGAATTTTCATCATAACGAATAACAGCCGCTGTTGGACCGGTAACCATTCTTCTTTGTTTTTGATTGAAATGCTTAGAGATCATCATATTTTAAAATCAAACCCTTTCTCAGTAAACGTCGGCGTCATATTTTCCTGTTCATCTCGACCCTTTTCTTGCCCATTATTAGAAGAAGGTGTTGCATTTAATTTTGTGAAGTTAATACTCGTAATATTGTAACCAACATCTTTTAAATTCTCCTTACACAATGCAGCCAATGGTTCGATTCTCTCTTTAAAGAAAGGTTGATCATTTTTAATAGTTAAGGAAAGATTGCGGTCCGTTGTAGTAACTAAAATTCCAACTTCACCTAATTTTCTAGTTTCTATTAAAAAGTAAAGATTACAATTCTCCCAATCTACTTGTTGACCTTCATTTCTAGAGTTTACAAATACTTGTAAGTTTTCAACTTCATCTTCAAGTAAGAAAGGAAGACTAAAAAACATACTCTGTAAATTACTATTTGAATCAGATTTACTTAGCAACTGCTGACCGGTAATATTAGCTAAAGCTTGATTTGTTTGTTGAGAAACTCTACCTTGTTCCTCTTCCATTTTCATTAATTGCATAAGAGCGGTTTTCATATTTTGATTTGGTTCTGAATCACCTTCTCTTCCTGATGCAAGCATTTGAGCTACTTCATTGTCTCTGTTTAAGCCTAATCCTCGTACTAACTCAAAGGCTTGACGTGCTGAAAAATCTTGCGTAGCAGCAGTTCGTCTTGTCATTTCATCGAATTGTTGTATGATTTGTTGCGAAGGAGGCCGATTTTGAATGTTTTGTTCTTCTCTCGTAATAAAATGTTTCACTTTTGTTTCAGATGGTTTAAATTCTAATTTTTCGACCATTGTTTTTACTTCTTGAACAATTTTGTTAGCTTCTTGATAATTACCTTTGGTAAGTAGCTTTTTTGCTTCTGCTAGCTGACTGCTTGCTTGCATAAGTCTCTTTTCTGTTTTCATGTCTGTTAGAAGCATCATTTCACTTTTTAAAATAGTATTATCTAGCTTTTTTATCGTCGTTTCAAGTAATGGTTTTACTTGTTTAATCGATTGGCTTTTAAATGCCTCTGTCAGTCGTTGAATATTATCCAAATTCCTTGCAATTTCTCTTTGTAATGATTTAAAATCCACTTGAGCTTGGGCTAACTTTTCTGTAATTGTTTGAACAATCATATTTTTACTACTTAGTTGCTGAGATTGGAAATTATCATTCATTGTGTATTGTTGTGCTTCAAGTTGAATTGTTTGATCCGTATTGGCTACTTGCTGCTCAACAGTTGTAAAAGTTTGCATTAATTGTTGTCTTGCTGCTAATTCACGACCTTGTTCATTTAATTTTGTAGCATCTTCCAAAGAGTTTATTATCTGTTTTTTTATCGGATGCTCAAATAAAGCTTTTTCAACATCATTTTGCAGTTGAGAAATAACCTTTTGGAAATCTCCCTCCTTCTGAATAGTTGATTTCATTTGGTTTACTAACTCAACCTGGTTTATAGAATCCCGTTTACCTACTGAGCTTAGCTGCGTTTCCATAGTTTGGTGATTATTCTTTAGCATTTTCTCTATGTTTACTAGTGATTGAACAAGGTGATTTTTAGCTATTGATTCGTGACCATTTCTATTTAAACTTTGGGCTTCATTTAAAATTTTTTCCAACTGTGGAACTAGATCGTGGTTTAAACGAGGGTGATTGGCAACCTCATTTCTGACCTGATCAATAGAGCGTTGGACATTCGGCTCGCGTTGAACTTGTTCTCTAACCTCGCGTACTTGTTCACTCACTTGCCTTTCTACAGCCGGACTACTTTCTGGTACTCGACCTTCTACTTGCCTTGCTTCTGTTCGCACAATCTCTCGTTCGGCTGTTTGTAACGCTTGGACTAACTGAGCACGACCTGCTGATCGTCTTCCCTTTTGGTGCATGATCCGGGATTCTTCTACCGCTCGTTCTACTTGTCGTGCTACTTCTCGGTCTATCCTCGGGTTATTTACCACTTCATTTCGAACTTGCTCTACGGCTCGTTGGACATTCGGCTCGCGTTGAACTTGTTCTCTAACCTCTCGTACTTGCTCGCTCACTGGTCTTTCTACAGCCGGACGACCTTCTGGCACTCGGGCTTCTACTTGTCTTGCTTCTGTTCGCACAATCTCTCGTTCTGCTGTTTGTAACGCTTGAATCAGGCGTTCTCGGGCTGCTACTTCTCGACCGCTCTGGTGCAACACACGAGATTCCTCCACCGTTCGTTCCACTTGGCGTGCAACTTCTCGATCTATTCGCGGATGATTTACCACTTCGCTTCGAACTTGTTCTACCGATCGTTGGACATTCGGCTCTCGTTGAACTTGTTCTCTAACCTCGCGTACTTGTTCACTCACTTGTCTTTCTACAGCCGGACGACTTTCTGGTACTCGACCTTCTACTTGCCTTGCTTCTGTTCGCACAATCTCTCGTTCGGCTGTTTGTAACGCTTGGACTAACTGGGCACGACCTACTGCTTCTCTTCCACTTTGGTGCATCATCCGGGATTCTTCTACCGCACGGTCTACTTGTCGTGCAATTTCTCTATCTACTCGCGGGTTATTTACCACTTCATTTCGGACTTGCTCTACGGCTCGTTGGACATTCGGCTCTCGTTGCACTTGTTCTCGAACATCTCGGACTTGATCACTCACTTGCCTTTCCATTGATGTCTGTTCTCTACGAAGATTAAAATTAGGGTCGATTTCTTTTACAATATTTGTTAAAACTTCATTTAACGGTCGACCATGTAAAGCTTCATGAACTGGTCTTAAATGATTTATCGTCACTTCTAACCGTTTATTTGCAACGGCTTGAACTGTATTTAACCGTTGTTCTA
Organism: Anaerobacillus alkalidiazotrophicus; assembly: GCF_001866055.1. The sequence goes on along the minus strand of NZ_MLQS01000014.1, from coordinate 92,010 downwards.
ATGTACCTTTTTCTTTTTCAACAAAGGTACGTAATTCTTGTACTGATTCTCGATTTAATGCGACTCCTTTATCTAGAATGATTTGTGTCGCTTGCCTAAGTTCAGGGGAAGGATTTGAAACTCCTAGGCTACGTAATGCATGGTTTATATTTACTGTATCTGAATGAGTAGCAGAACTATTTGTTTTAGAACTATCAGCGATTGCCCTCACTTGAACATATTGGTCTGATTGACCAGATACCTGGATCATAATTCGCTCATTACTTGGTACATTTCCTTCAAATTTTACAGGTACGTCCCTTCCTCTAATTTGAAGAATCGCCTCATTTTGTGAACTTCTTTCTTTTACTGTCGCACGATGAATTTCACCTTGGCGAAATTCAGGGGTATTATCATGGGTTTTTAATTGATTTGAAATTGTCTGACTATTAATATGCATTTATTGTTTCACTCTCCCACGTCCATGCTATCTATCCCTTTTATCGGTTTATTACATTTTTTTGTTTAGATACAAAAAAAGGCAATGTTCTGTTAAATAAAGAACATTCTCCCTTTTTTAATTAAGAATCTATTTTATTATCACGATTTTCATAAAAGAAATCCTTTTCTAAACTAGTTCCTCTCTTTTTCCTATCAGTTATTCTATCTTCCTTCAACATTGAAAGTTGTGAACCTTTAAGGAGCGATTCTTCCCCAAAACGATTTCGTAACTCATCTACTGTTTTCGTTAATTTATATTTTTTCACATCTTCTTCAAAATTAAATAGGTCCAGTTGTTTATATGCATATTTTTTCTCTATTAATTGGTGCGCCGCGACACCAAGTAGACGAATAGACTCTCGATCCCAATGTTTCATAAAAAGTTGTAAAGCAATTCTGAATATATCAGATTGATTCTCTATCGGATTAATAACTGTTTTGCTTCTTGTCACAGTCTTACGATCAGAATAACGTATTGCTATTTGAATCGTTTCAGCACAGACTTCTTTTCTACCCATTCTTCTAGCAACAGAATCCGATAAATTCGTAAGTACTAGCTTAATTTTATCCAAATTAGTAGTATCAACAGGAAGAGTAGTAGAATTTCCAATACTTTTAAAATCATAAACAGAATCAGGATCAACAGGGCGGTTATCAATACCGTTTGCTCGCTCAAATAGTTTTTTTCCGTTAATCCCCAAGCATTTTATTAACGTGTTTACATCTGCCTTAGCTAAATCACCAATTGTTAAAATTCCAATTTCTGTTAATTTATCCGCTGTTTTTTTACCGATACCATGCATTTCTCCCACCTTTAATGGCCATAACGCTTCTCCAATTTGCCTTTTTCTAATTACCGTCACACCTAAAGGCTTTTTCATATCACTAGCCATTTTTGCTAAAAACTTATTAGGAGCAATACCGATACTACATGGCAGACTTAGTTCATTCAACAATCGAGTTTGGATCGTATGTGCAATATGTAGTGGCGTACCTAAATGGTAACAACTTGATATATCCATATATCCTTCATCTATTGAAACAGGTTCAACTAATGGAGTATATTCTTTAAGAACTTGAAAAATTTGTAATGATGCTTTACGATAGCGTTCAAAATTTGGTTCCATTACAATTAAAGATGGACAATGTTTCAGCGCTTCCCAAATTGGCATTGTTGTCTTAACACCTTTAGCTCTTGCCTCATAGCTACTGGTTACGATAATACCGCGTCTTTCTTTCGCATTACCCGCAATGGCTAATGGTTTTCCTTTTAAAGTAGGATCAAAAGCTACTTCTACCGATGCATAAAAACTATTCATATCAACGTGCAAAATCACTTTTCCGTCTTTCGGATAAAATTCCTTCATTCTCCCACACCTTACTTCAAATTTAACATTTCGAGTGTAGACATATCACTTCATCCTTTAGTATATTGCTACATTGCATTAAAAACAAATACGAAAGCTTCGCGAAAATTCATTTCACGAAGCTTAATATACTGAGTGAATTTCAAAATCCCCAAAACTGAGTCGCTTAAACCTTTTGCTAGATACGAACGGTTAAACGTAACTAGCTATAGCAACTTAGGGGCGAGAATAATGAGATTTATTGATTCTATTAAATTAATTCCAAACAGGAATTAGTCGTTCTGCGCGCTTCTTGATTATTGCTCGGGCAATATGAACTCCATTTGCCCCTGCTTGAGCTAGTCCGCGTGTAACACCACCACCATCTCCACCAGCATATAACCCTGAAATTTGTGTTTCAAATTCTTTTGTTAGTACTGGTCTAGCTGAATAAAATTTAGCTTCTACTCCATAGAATAATGTATGTTCCGAAGCAATACCTGGAGTTACGTGATCGAGAGCTTCCATCATTTCTATTAGACTTTTCATTGTATTATACGGCAATACAAGACCTAAGTCGCCTGGAACTGCTTCCTTTAACGTTGGCTCTAAAAATCCTTCTTTCACACGTTTCGCCGTAGATCTTCTTCCTTTTAGTATATCTCCATACTTTTGAACAATTACAGACCCATCGGATAAATCGTTAGCTCGTTTCGAAACTTCCTTTGCAAATGAAATTGGCTCATCAAAAGGCTCCGTAAATGTATGTGAAACGAGTAGAGCAAAGTTTGTATTTTCACTACCAAGTTTTGGGTCTTTGTATGCATGCCCGTTTGCTGTCATTATTCCACTATGATTCTCTACAACTACATGGCCCGAAGGATTCGAGCAAAACGTACGAACTTGAGTTCCAACTGATGTATTAAAAATAAATTTCGCTTCATATAAATGGTGGTTAATTTCTTCCATGATTACATCGGAAGTTTCTACACGGACTCCAATATCCACCTGATTATTTATCATTTTGTAGTCGCGCTTTCTTAAAAGGTTTCCTAACCACTCTGAACCATCACGACCTGGAACAATAACTACTTGATCTGCACCGATCTCTTCTCCATTTTTAAGAACTATCCCTGAAATTTTAAAACCATTGTTCGTCTCTTCTGTAAGAATATCTTCTACCTCAGTACGGAATCTCATTTCGACTTTATCTTTTAGGTATTCATATATACTCGTTAATATTTCTAAGTTTTTCTCTGTACCTAAATGTCTTACTTGTGCCCGTAATAACTTTAGTCCAGCACCCATTGCTTTACGTTCAATTTCCCTAACAGCTGATGTTGTTGGATCTGTACTTTCCTCAGGAGCGCCATGCTTTAAATTGATAGAGTCAACATATTTAATTAATTCAAGTACTTCTGAAGGAGGTAAATAATCTTGCATCCAGCCTCCAAAAGCTGTTGTGATATTAAACTTACCATCAGAATAAGCACCAGCCCCACCAAAACCTGCAGTAATTGAGCATGCTGGTAAACATCCAGCAAAATCTTTTCTTCCTTTTGGTGGTGGACACTTTTCAATCTTCTTTTCATTAATTGGACATCGTCTATTATAAATGGAGTGTCCTTTATCTAGAAATAAAACATTTAAATCCTTTTTTTGCTCTAATAGCTCATAAGCCGTGAAAATTCCTGCGGGTCCTGCCCCAACGACAATTACATCATAATGTTTCATAAATTATGTCCTCCTAAATCTCTAAACCAAATCTATTTATCTTTAAATCTATACAATAGTAAAAAAATCTTACATCACTTTTTCAACCTTTACTATCTTACATAACGAGCAAAAAAAAAGCAAGCCCAAAAACGAACATTCATCAAAGTAACCCCCTGAATAGTTCGTATCCACGCCTGTTTATTTTTATATTACAGCTATTCAAATTAAAATAGATGTAAACTTACGAATTGACGTTAAAATTGATCTTCATAAATTTTTGCTGTTTTTTCTACCCATTGTACATATTCTTCACCATGATACTGTTGATTTATTTTCACTAAAATTTTTATAAACTGATTAAAAGCTTCTTCATTTTCAATACGTAATTGATTTAGGTAATTAAACAAACTATAGTCTTCTTTTGTCGTGGCTAGTTGTCGCTTTCTCCCTTCTTCCGTTAATATTACATATGTAACCCTTAAATCTTTCTCATCTTTTTCAATAGTTACTAATCCTTTTTCTTTCAGTCTTTTTACGACCTGCATAACAGTTGAACGATCCCACAACCCATAGTTTGCAATTTTGGTTATCGATGCACGCTCTTCGAAATATATAATCCACAAAGTGTGTTGTTCTGCTTGTGTTAGACCAGCTAAGTGCGCTACTTTTTGCCAATCCTCCTCAACAACCTTTGAAGTTCCTCGCAATAAATTTAATATAGAATGTAAATTCTTTGTAGTCTTCATTCATGTTCCTCTTTCCATCATCTATTAAACTTCCAATTTTTATATATTTTACCATAACAAAACCAAAAAATGGTAGTATTTTAGTAAATTTTTGTAAAAAAACAACGTTTTTACTACACATGTATACATCCATATATCTACTTAAGCGAAAAAAACCGACTAAAAAATTTACCCCACTTTAGAACCATAGGTAAACTTTTTAATCGGTAAGTGAATAGTTAGTTGTTGTTAGCTACCTCATTAATAATAGCCACGACTAGTTCTGCAGTTTTTGCTAATTCTTCAATAGGCATCTTTTCATTCGTAGTGTGAATATCTTCATATCCTACAGCTAGATTAACCGTTGGAATCCCAAACCCAGCAATAACATTTGCATCACTACCACCACCGCTTGTTTGTAATTTGGCTTCTCGATTAATCCCCTTAATTGCTTTTTTTGCCACCTCTACAACATGGTCACCTTCACCGAACTTAAAACCCGGATACATAACATCAATTTCTACTTCTGCTTGTCCACCCATTTCAGTAGCAACTGTTTCAAATGCTTCTTTCATTTTTTTGACTTGCGCAGTCATTTTTTCTGGTACGAGAGAGCGTGCCTCTGCTAATATATGAACTCGATCGCACACAATATTTGTTTGACTTCCACCCTCAAAACGACCAATATTTGCGGTTGTTTCATGATCAATACGTCCTAGTGGCATTTTGGCAATCGATTTTGCAGCAATAGTAATCGCTGATACGCCTTTTTCAGGCGCAACACCAGCATGTGCAGTCTTACCTAAGATTGTGGCTTGAACCTTCGCTTGTGTTGGTGCTGCAATAATAATGTTACCCACCTTACCATCACTATCTAATGCGTATCCAAACTTTGCCTTTATCAAGCTTGGATCTAATTCTTTAGAACCTTTCAAGCCAGACTCTTCACCGACTGTAATGATAAATTGAATGTTTCCATGACTCATATTATTCTCTTTTAAAACCTTTATTGCCTCTAACATAGCAGCAAGTCCAGCTTTATCATCTGCACCTAAAATTGTCGTACCGTCTGTTTTTATGTAACCATTCTCTATAATTGGATTTACACCATTTCCAGGAACAACCGTATCCATATGTGCTGTAAAATATATCGGATCAATACCATCTTGATTTCCTTTTAATGTACAAATTAAATTTCCAGCACCATGCCCTGATTTTTCAGTCGTATCATCCTCAATCACTTCTACTCCTAGTGAAGAAAATTTTTCTTTTAATACATCAGCAATTTGTCTTTCAAATTTCGTCTCTGAATCCACTTTTACCAATTCTAAAAATTCAGCAATTAAACGGTCTTTATTTATCATTAATAAATGCCTCCATATTCATATCTGTTTATAAAAATATTGTATCATTGAAAATACCATCGGTAAATTAACACTATTTTATAAAAACGTATCCAACTTATAACAAAACAAACAAAGCTCAACTTAAGTGTTTGTCCTAGCTTCCTTTAAAACTAAGTATCACCATTTCAAGTTCTTACGCCAACGAAGAGCAGGATGATTAGAAATTTTGTTTGTTACACCGAGTATCCGCTACGTTTTTGGTGGGAGGCTTGTATTATTTCTGTATTCAAAGTAAAATAATATTGAGAACTTATTTGGGAGGTTATTAATATGCCCCGAAAATATCGTAAAATTGTATTATATATTATGATTGCAACTATGCTTCTAGGAACTTTATTTACTGGAGCAGCTGCCCTTTTCTAAAAATTGAAGTAAAAAAGGCTGATAGAAATCAGCCTTTTTTATATTCTATATTTTTACAATCAATTTATTTGAGCTCTTTCTTCTATAATTATGATTTAGCCCTATTCACTAATAACACCTTTTTCTATTGCTATAGAATTAAAATCTGTACTGGCTTTTGTAATAAACACTTTTGTCCCAAGTGGCACTTTTGTAAACAGTTCTTCAACATCCTCGTTATACATACGAACACACCCACCTGTTATATACCCACCGATTGTTGAAGAATCATTAGTCCCATGTATGCCGTATATACGTCCGTCAGTTTGTTCTGCATCAAATCCTATCCATCTGGTGCCTAAAGGATTTTCTTTTGAACCACCAGCAATATCCTTCTTGCGATAATATGGATTAATGGCTTTTACCACAATATTATATTCACCCTCTGGAGTTAATGTTGCTAAACTACCAGTAGCTACTTCATACACCTTTACCACCTGACCATCAGCAATGAATGCCATCTCATTCGTGGACTTATTTACAATAATATACGGATCTCCAATTAATGGATTTTTACCCAATGGCCAAATCGGTGAGATTACCATCATACATACAACCAGAAGCTTCATAAACATAATTTCTACCCCCGGAGTTTTTAACCTTAGTATTTGTTTAATAAGGGAAGAATATGTTTTATTTACTTCCTTCATTACGAAAATGCCTTTTTATTATTAAATACTGCTCAATCTCTTTAACGAAAGAAAATAATGCTGATCTAATCTCAAATTCTTCACGATCCTTTGGTAACTCCATTTCTTTTAATTCATCTTGAAGTTCATATAAGCGTTCTAAATAATCGACTGGGCCAAATCCTGGTTTTACATTTTCACTTAATTCTCTTAAATAATCAGCAATTTTCTTCCCTTGTACCACTGTATGATCTAATGAAGAAATCAATGGCAACATTCGTTCAATTACATCAAATTGTTTTTCTCTCATACTAAAATAATGATAATACTGATCATCGTACCGTAATAAGTGATTTTCAACATTTTGTAAAGCTATATCTTTTCCTCTTTTTAATAATTTTGCGGTTTCGGTAATCTCTCGTCCATCCCAATTACTATCTCCATCTTTTAAATAAACAGTAAATTGTTGGAAAATCTTTTTATAATTCTCCTCAATTTCTCTTTGAATTTTTTCAAGTTCACCTTCAACACTTGGAATGTAAACATTCATTAATAAGGCAATTCCAATACCTATAGTAATTAGAGCAAGCTCATTAAGTACAATAGGAACTGTTATTTCCCCAAATATATATAGATGAAAGATGATAACAGAGCTAGTCGCTATACCTTCATGGGCTTTTAAAAATACGACAGTTGGGATAAATATGATAAGCAATAAAGCAACTGACACCGGATTATAACCTAAGATTTCAAATATAATAACTGCAAAAGCCATTCCGATAGCACATGCCAAAAACCGTTGCCAAGATATTTGAAGAGAGCTACGTTTAGTTTTCTGAACACATAATATTGTAATAATTCCTGCTGAAGCGTAAAAAATTAAGTCTAACCATTGAGCAATAGCGATCGCTGCAGCAGCACCAATAGCTGTTTTTAACGTCCTGTAACCAATTTTAAACATAAAAATTCCTTCCATTCTATGTAATAATTCCTATTTTACACGAAATTTAAATAAAATAAAAAAGGAATGACTAAGTCACTCCTTGAATTATAATATTTTATTTAAAAACTCTTTTGCTCTTTCGGTTTGTGGATTCGAGAAAAATTGTTCAGGTGGCGTATCTTCTAGTAACTTACCACCCTCTAAGAAGAAAACCCTATCAGCCACTTCTCTAGCAAAACCCATTTCATGAGTAACAATAGCCATTGTCATACCACTAAGAGCTAAGGATTTCATTACGTCCAAAACCTCTTTTACCATTTCAGGATCCAACGCAGAGGTTGGTTCATCAAATAGCATTACTTCTGGCTCCATTGCCAGTGCTCGTGCAATTGCCACCCTTTGTTTTTGACCCCCGGATAACCTTGAAGGAAATTCATTTGCTTTTTCCTCTAATCCAACTTTTCGTAAAAGGTCAATCGCATTTTGTTTAGCAGTTGCAGAATCCACCCCTTTAACTTTCATAGGTGCATACGTAATATTTTCTAGCGTACTCATATGCGGAAAAAGATGAAAATGCTGAAACACCATTCCAATTTTCTGACGAACCTTCATGATATTCGTCTTTGGATCGGTAATTTCTTGATCATCTATCCAAATTTGCCCCGCTGATGGTACTTCAAGTAAATTTAAACAACGCAGGAACGTTGATTTTCCACTCCCTGATGGACCAATAACAGCTACGACATCTCCCTTTGAAATTTCAGTACTGATATTCTTCAAAACGTCTAGTTGACCAAATGACTTATAGAGATTGTTTACTTTAATCACTGCGGCTTAACCTCCTCTCTAGAAGTCTACCTAACAGTGTAAGTGCCATGACCATAATATAGTATATTAATGCAGCAAATATTAACGGTTCAAAAGGTCTATAGAGATTAGCTTGGACAATTTGAGCTCTCCTCATAATGTCTAGTACCCCAATAGTTGAGATAATTGCAGATTCTTTCGTTAATGTGATAAATTCATTCACTAATGCTGGCAAAATATTTTTTATTGCTTGAGGCAAAATGATATTTAAAAGCATTGGCGTGTATGGAACACCTAATGCTTGAGCTGCTTCTTTTTGCCCTTTATCCACTGCTTGAATACCCGCACGAATGATTTCAGAAACGTACGCAGCTGAATTTAAACCGAAAGTTAAAACTGCCGCCTGAAAGGCAGAAATATCATATCCTATAACCTGTGGGGTAGCAAAGTAGATTAAAAATAATTGCAAAATTAACGGCGTCCCACGAAAAACTGATGTATAAGCATCTGCTATCCATCTAAGAGGTGCAAATTTACCAATTTTCATAATTGATAAAATAGTCCCTATTATAAATCCAAATATAAGCGATACACTTACAATTTGTAACGTGACCCATATCCCTTTTATTATATAAGGGATAGAAGGCACGATTTGGGAGAAATCCAAATTCATGCCTGTCTCATTCCTCTCTTATTTAAAAATTTCTTTACTCTTCACCATAAAACCATTTCATGATTAGTCTATCCATTTCACCATTATCAACCATTTCTTGTAAAACTTTATTAAACTCATCCTTTAATTCGCTTCCTTTTGGAAACGCAATTGCTGAACCAGCTTCATTTTCCTCAACAATTACAAATGAAGTTAACTCAGGGTTTGCTTCAATATGCCCTTTACCAACAGTATCTTCAATAATGGCAGCGTCAATTCGACCAGTCTTTATTTCTTGAATTAAGTCAGTAATTCGATTACGTTCTAATATTTCTATCCCACCAATTTCTTCAGCAATCTCATTAGCCAATTCTACTTGAATAGAACCTAATTGAACGCCAAGCTTTTTACCCTCTAAATCCTCTAAGCTTGTATAACCTTTTTCAGCATTAAATACGATTGTTTGTTCTGCTACATAGTAAATATCAGAAAAATCCACGTTTTCAAGTCGTTCTGGAGTAGGAGTCATTCCTGCTAATACAAAATCAATACGATTGTTTGTAAGTGCCGGAACTAATCCGTTAAAATCCATATCTTGTATTTCTAATTCAAAACCTAACTGATCAGCAATATAGTTCGCAATATCAATGTCAAAGCCTATGATTTCATCACTTACAGCAGTATCGATAAATTCGTAAGGTGGATAATCTGCTGAAGTACCCATTACTAACGTTACTTTCTCTTCATCAGCCTGACCACCACATGCAGCTAATACTCCGATGGACAATACACAACTCAATGCAAATGATAATATCTTTTTCATTTTTTCTATACCCCCATATTTTTCTAAAAAAATTTATTACTTTTTATTAATGATTATTCACCCTTTTGTATAATAACACGCTCTAAAAAAATGTCAACAGTCTTTTATTACATTTAACTTTTTTGTTGTAGTTAGTATGTGTTAATTTTAATATTTTTTTCATTAATGAATGAATTTTATAATCTCATTAATCCAGTCGCACCATATTTTAGTTCGGACTCCTAAACTAGATATAGTCTCTTAATGGCTTCAAATCTGTAGTTGTCATTCATTTATTATAGTAGTAATTAATAACACTTATAATGTAACTGCTGTATAAAGCTGAACTTCAATCAGTGGGGGTCTTACTGCCCCTTAAGAGTGGGATAAACAAAAAACTTTAGGAGTTCTCCTAAAGTTTTTGATTATATGTATATGGCGCGCCCACCAGGATTCGAACCCAGAATCCGAGAGCCGAAATCTCGTGTGATATCCATTTCACTATAGGCGCTTATTGTGACGCTAAATAAATATAACATCCCTTTTCAGAAATGTCAACAAGAAAAACAGGTGGAATGAGAAATACTCCCATTCCGCCATTTTATGCTTCTTTTTTTTCATAATCGTCAAACATACGTTCAAAACGCTCGTTTAATTGTTCTTCTGTGTATCCTTTACTGTATAATTTTCCAGCAAAATTTTGTGCCCATAACGAAGAACGCTCTGCAATCTTTTTATACTTTTTTTGCTTTGCACCTTTCACTTCTTTGGATCGGCTTTCTGCATTCGACATAACATTCTCAACAATAAATAAACCTTTCCAAATATCTTCTTCAGTAAAACTTTCTACATTTTCGCTATAGTATTTAATTACTTTCTTATAAAATTCATCAAATTCATCAAAAGAAATTTCCTCATTCATATTCAAATATAAATGAATTTTTTCATATAATTCTTGCATCATGCTGCACTCTCCTTTTTAAGAGTAGATCGCTAACTAACTCCATGAATCTACATTATTATAAGAAAAGATTATAGCATTACAAAATCACCACTTCAAGTACTTATTGATAGAATCGAATTATTTTTATAGTCTTATAACTATAATATTAAAGCTTTTCTCAAGAAAAGCGCAAGCGCCTTGGTCACGAGCAGCTGCTCCTGTGCCACTCCGTTTGCTCAAGAGCAAAGCTGCTCTTTGGCTTCTTACGTTTACGTGCTTCTGCGTCTTCTAGCATAGCTTCGTAGCAAACTTCCTCGAAGCAAAGCTGCATGAAGCTAATCGACGAAGGATCTCAAGCAGTAATTGAAGTCCGTTGCTTGACTGAAGTGACCGAGCTCGTAGGCGCTGAAGCTAGACAGTTTCTACGTTAGAAATTTATTAATTCTGGTTTTATAATTAAGTAAAAGGCCTTCACATTTTATTGTGAAAGCCTTTTACTTAATTATAAAAATTCATCAAAATATTTTTCAAGCTTCTGTACTACTTCAACTGGCTCATGACCTTCAATTTCATGTCTTTCAACCATTGCTTTAACTTCCCCATTTTTTATAATTGCAAATGATGGTGAAGACGGTGCATACCCTTTAAAATAAGTTCTTGCTCTTTCCGTTGCTTCTTTATCTTGACCCGCAAACACAGTAACAAAATGATTAGGTTTCTTCTCGTAATTAGCCATATAAGCAGCAGATGGTCTAGCAATACCACCAGCACACCCACAAACGGAATTAATGTAAACTAACGAAGTTCCCTCTTTTCCTAAAATTTCATCTACCTCTTCAGGAGTCTTCAATTCAGTATAACCGGCATCAACCATTTCTTTTCTTGCACCAATAATAACATCATTATAAAAACTAAATTGCAAAAGTCTCACCTCTTTTAGAATATTAACACTATGTTTATATTGTACACTTCTTACCTCATTTTACAAAATAAAAAGCATTATTAATATTAACTATTTTATTTTCTACATACCAGAAGTATGGAATAGGACCGACCTCAACACAGCAAAAGTTAGACAGTTTCCAAGTTAGAAATTTATAAATTCTGATTATATGAGAAAAGCTCATCAAAACGATGAGCTTTTCTATATTATTGTAAAGCTGTTTTTAGTACTTCAATGTTCCTCTCCATAAGACTAAAGTAGTCTTCATTGTTATCTACATCTTCTTGTACTAGTGCTTCTAAATTATGAATCCATAAAGCTTCTGCCCCTACTTGGGAACGAACAGCTTCAGCGATGTTAGTTGGTATATTTTGTTCAAATAAAATAAAACCTATATTATTTTCCTCAGCATATTCAATGACATCTTGTACTTGACGGATAGAAGGTTCATTCGTAGGTGAAATACCAGAAACCCCAATTTGCCTTATACCGTAACGATCAGTCCAGTAACCATAACCAGCATGAGATACAATAATAGTATCTTTTGATATTTCTGTTAGCATGGCTTTAAACTTTTGATCTAATGTTTCAAATTGTTCTGTTAAAATTTTAAAGTTACTTTCAAATTCATCAGCTGCTTCAGGCATTAATTCAACTAGTGCATTTTTAATATTTTCAGCTAATTGGATAGAACGTATTGGATCTAACCATACATGCGGATCCTCTTCGCCATGCGAATGACCGTGATCTTCTTCTTCATGACTTTGATCATGGTCGTGACTGTGATCTTCTTCTTCGTGACCATGGTCGTGGTCGTGGCTGTGATCTTCTTCTTCGTGACCATGGTCGTGGTCATGGCTATGATCTTCTTCTTCGTGACCATGGCCGTGGTCATGGCTGTGATCTTCTTCTTCGTGATTATGATCGTGGTCGTGATCAAAATCAATAAGGTCGATTCCATCTACCGCTCTTAAAATTTTGACACTTCCAGTTTTTAAAACTTCTGCTGCTGCATCAGCAAACCCTTCAATACCTGCTCCATTATATATATATAAATCTGCGTTTGATACATCAACCATTGTTTTGGCAGTAGGTTCAAACGTATGAGCATCTGCACCAACTGGAACTATACTTTTTACCTCTACAAACTCTCCTCCAATTTTTTCGGCAAAATCCATAAGTGGAAAAATTGTTGTGTAGACTTGTAAAACCTCTCCTACAACTTCTATATTTTCTTCTGCACTTTCTTCAGGTTGCTCTTGATTTGCACCGCAGGCTACCAAAAATGTAGACAACACTAACATAATTGCAAATAAGCTTGATTTAATTTTCATGTCGATCCCCTTTCGTAACGATTACGTTTTATTAACAAAAGGATTATATCGTAAATGTTACGATTTGTAAAACTTAAACCCTCATTTTATAAAACTATAGCTTCATTGCAAAGCCTATAGTTTTATTTATACTTTCATTCTCCAAAATAGAACTTATTTTATAAAAAAAACAATGGAGACAAATTCTTTGTCTCCATTAAATACCTATTTAAGCTCTTTCAATCGTTTCTTTAGAATAGAATTAAGCTGCTTTTGGTGATCTATAATTTGTGGAACAATTACTTTAAGGATTTCATCATCCCTTTTTTCAACTGCCTCTAAAAACTGGTGTTGAATTTCGTTATGTTCTTTCAACCATGTCTCATCGTAAAAATTATCTAGTTCTATTCCATCTTTCTTTAATTCTTTGAACTTTTTAATCAGAGCATCTCTATCCTGCATAACATTATTCCATACTTTTACATGCTTTGGAGCATACTTTTCTGCTAGAAGCTGATAATAAAAATTAAAATGCGCTCGGATCACTCGTTGTTCAAATCCTATTTTCCCTACTTGCGAACTAGCTTCTTCGTTTACGTCTTCATTTGCATTAACAATAGGTAATGATGTAAATGAAACTAGTATGGATGTTATCATTAATAAAAGGAGTAACTTCTTTCGACATTTCATTCAAAACATTCCTTTCTTCTTTACAAATCTAACAGTTACTATCTTTCCCATATCTATATAAACCATGTAAATAAAGTTTTTATTTTACCATCATAGTTTTCTTAACAAAAAAGTTGCGTCATGCTAGAAAATTTTTCTAGTACAACACAACTGAGTGTTTTTATAGCCAAACTTTAGTCGGGGTTCCTTCATCCTCCACTGATTGTTAGTTTGACTTATACCACAAGCCTAAGAATAACTATCATCAGCTTTCACTGATGATTAGTTATTCTATATCGGATCTTTAGAGGTAGTTAATCCCCAACCTAAACTTTTCGATTTTCTTTAGTTTTGAATCAGGGGTCTTACTGCCCCTTAAGAGTGAGATAAATCAAACTATCTAGTTGAAAAACGGACTAGTTCACGTTAGATTAAACAATATTGATTGTTAATATACCTTTATATTTTCCTTTGATAATTTTTCTAACTTTTCTTTTACCCTGGCTAAAAACCGTCCACATATCAAACCATCTAAAACGCGATGATCTAGCGATAAACATAAATTGACCATATGTCTAATAGCAATGGCATCATTATGCAAAATAACTGGTCGTTTAACGATGGCTTCGATAGATAATATCGCAGCCTGGGGATGATTGATAATGGGAGCTGAAAGTATTGAACCGAACGAACCTGTATTATTAATCGTAAACGTTCCACCTTGCATATCATTGCTCGTAACTGCTTTATTTCTAACCTTACTTGCAAGTGCATTTATCTCCCCAGCTAGTCCTTTTATTGACTTTTCATCAGCATGTTTAATAACAGGTACATATAGAGCATCATCAGTAGCAACTGCTATCGCGATATTAACATCTTTCTTTTGAATAATTTTATCTCCGCCCCATAGTGAGTTTAATTGAGGAAATTCCTTTAACGCTTCTACCACTACTTTTATAAAGAATGGTAAATATGTTAAATTATACCCTTCCTTTTGTTTAAAAGATTCTTTAATTTCATTGCGAAAATTAACGAGGTTAGTTACATCCACTTCTACCATTGTCCATGCATGCGGTGCCTCATTTTTACTTTTCACCATATTTGCTGCAATAGCTTTACGAACACCTGTAACTGGGATTTCTATATCACCTACCACGGTAGTTGCCCATGGCTGTATATCCAATTTTTCATCATTTATTTCATTACTTGTTATTTTTTCTTGTACTGGTTCAGTTATTTCTACATGGGATAAATCCCCATTTTCTATTATTGTTTGAATATCTTTTCTAGTTATCCGCCCTCCACGGCCTGTACCCGTTACCGATAGCAAATCAATATTATGCTCACTAGCAAGGCGAAGAACAGCTGGGGAGTAACGTCTCTTTTCACTAGTATTAGTACGATCTAAATTCGTTTTTTTATCTATAGAAGTAGTTTTTGAAATAGTTTCTACTACTTTATCTCCCTCTATTGTACAAATTACACCACCGACTTCAATTGTCTCGTCTTCTTTTGCAATTAGCTCTTTAATCGTTCCTGAAAAAGTGGAAGGAATTTCTGCATTTACTTTATCAGTCATCACTTCAGCTAAAGGATCATACTTGTTAACTTTATCTCCTTTTTTCACAAGCCATTTACTAATTGTACCTTCCGTTACACTCTCACCTAGCTGAGGCATTTTTATTTCTGAGATCACTTTGTATACCTCCCTCATTAAAACTCTGCTAAATCACGCATTGCTTTTTCGATTTTTTCAGGATTAATCATAAAAAACTTTTCCATAGTAGGTGCATATGGCATAGCTGGCACATCTGGTCCAGCTAAACGCTTGATTGGTGCATCTAAATCAAATAAGCAGTCCTCAGCAATAATTGCCGCTACTTCACTCATAACACTACCTTCTTTATTATCTTCTGTAACAAGAAGAACTTTCCCTGTCTTACTAGCAGCTTCTATGATCGCTTCTTTATCTAAAGGATAAACAGTTCTTAAATCTATGATATGAACTGATATTCCATCTTTAGCTAATCTTTCAGCAGCTTGTAAAGAAAAGTGAACAGCTAATCCATATGTAATGACAGTAAGATCATCACCATTTCGCTTAACATCAGCTTTTCCGATTGGGAGAGTATAATCTTCACTTGGCACTTCACCTTTTATTAATCGATATGCACGTTTATGTTCAAAAAATAATACTGGGTCATTATCACGAATAGCCGATTTCAGCAAACCTTTTACATCATACGGTGTAGATGGCATTACAATTTTTAGCCCAGGTATGCCACTAAACATTGCCTCTACAGATTGAGAATGATATAGCGCCCCATGAACACCTCCGCCATAAGGAGCTCTAATAACAAGTGGACAACTCCAATCATTATTAGAACGATAACGAATTTTCGCTGCTTCAGAAACGATTTGATTTACTGCAGGCATAATAAAATCAGCAAATTGTATCTCTGCTATTGGTCTCATCCCGTACATCGCAGCACCTATACCTACACCAACGATAGCAGATTCTGCTAGTGGTGTATCAATTACTCTTTGCTCACCAAACTGCTCGTAAAGCCCATTTGTCGCTCTAAAAACTCCACCTCGAGCACCAACATCTTCACCAAGAACAAAAACCTTATCATCTCGTTCCATTTCCTCTTTTATGGCTAGTGTAACGGCATCGATATAAGATATGATAGGCATTGATTATTCCTCCTCAGCATAAACGTATTTCAGTGCGTCTTCAGCAAGTGCATAAGGTGCATTTTCAGCATACTCAGTTGCATCAT
Organism: Anaerobacillus alkalidiazotrophicus; assembly: GCF_001866055.1. The sequence continues at coordinate 75,451 of NZ_MLQS01000014.1, read as the reverse complement.
TTACCAGATTGGTAATACGTTCATTAAGTTCTACTTCTTTTTCATCTGTTAATATATTTAACTTTTTCAAATAAAGTTTAAAAGTGATGATTGCATCTTTCTTTTTTGCTTCTTCAACCTCTTCTCTAGAGCGATAAACCAGGTCATCATCATCACTTGAATGAGGTGTTAGGCGATATGTTACTGCTTCAATCAAAGTTGGCCCTTCTCCTCTTCTACCACGATCAGCTGCTTCTTTTACAGCCTTATAAACTTCCAAAGGATCATTGCCGTCTACAGTTACTCCTGGCATTCCATAACCAATTGCACGATCAGACACCTTTTCACATGCTAACTGTTTATGAATCGGAACCGAGATAGCGTACTTATTATTTTCACACATTAATATAACTGGTAGTTTATGAACAGCAGCAAAGTTTGCCCCTTCATGAAAATCTCCTTGATTTGAAGAACCCTCCCCAAATGTTGTAAATGTTACAAAGTCTTTCTGCTGCATTTTTCCCGCTAAAGCTATACCGACCGCATGAGGAACTTGTGTTGTAACTGGTGAAGATCCAGTTACAATTCGATTCTTCTTTTGACCAAAATGCCCTGGCATCTGTCTTCCACCTGAATTAGGATCTTCAGCTTTAGCAAAAGCCGATAACATAAGATCACGAGCAGTCATGCCAAAAATCAATACGACTCCCATGTCTCGATAATAAGGTAATATGTAATCTTTTTCCTTATTTAAGGCAAAAGCTGCCCCAACTTGAGCAGCTTCCTGTCCTTGACAAGAAACAACGAACGGGATTTTTCCTGCACGGTTTAACAACCACATTCTTTCATCTATTTTTCTTGCTAATAACATCTTTTCATATATTTCAATTACATCAGTGTCTGTTAACCCCAATTGAGTGTGGCGGTTTTCTGTCATTATAAGCCCCCCTTATTATTGAATTTAAGAAATACCACCTAAAATTCATATTATTTATCCATGTATGGCTTTACCATCAACAGCTAAGGCCGCTTCACCGATTGCTTCTGAGAGAGTCGGATGGGGATGTATAGTATTTGCAACTTCCCAATGAGTGGCATCTAATACTTTAGCCAAACTAGCTTCTGAAATCATGTCTGTGACATGGGGCCCAATCATATGAACTCCTAATAAATCTTCTGTACTATCATCAACTACAAGTTTTACGAAACCATCAGTTTTTCCAAAGACCAACGCTTTTCCAATTGCTTTAAATAAAAACTTTCCGGTTTTCACTTTATACCCTTTATCTTTAGCTTCGTTTTCTGTTAAGCCAATACTTGCAACTTCAGGTGAACTATATACACACTTTGCTATAAGATCATAATCAATAACTGAAGGGTTTTGGTTTGCTATATGCTCTACTGCTATAATACCTTCATGTGATGCTACATGAGCTAATTGCAAACCACCAATGACATCTCCAATAGCATATATGTGGGATTCTTTTGTTTGATAAAATTCGTTTGTTTTAATAACACCCTTTTCTATCACTATATCAGTGTTTTCTATTCCTATTCCTTCAATGTTTGCCTGTCTACCAACAGAAACAAGTAACTTTTCAGCTGTAAACAATTTTGTTTCCCCATTGCGCTGTGCTTGTACGGAAATAATATCACTTTTTTCGATCGTTTCAAAAAGCACCTTTGCTCCTGTAACTATTTTTACGCCTTTCTTCTTTAATGCTCGTGCTGCTTCCTTTGAAATTTCGTGGTCCTCTGTCGGTAATATTCGATCAGAATACTCAAGAATGACAACTTGAACTCCGAAATCATTTAACATTGAAGCCCATTCAACTCCAATAACACCGCCTCCAACAATGATCATTGATTTAGGAAGCTCATCCATTTGTAACGCCTCATTACTTGAAAGTACATACTTACCATCGATTTCAACTCCAGGCATAGACTTAGGTCTCGATCCAGTAGCTATTATTACATTTTTAGGAATAAGCATTTCATTTTCTTTACCGTCATTCATCTCCACTGAAATTGTACCTGGTGTCGGCGAAAAAATTGATGGACCTAAAATACGCCCTATACCTTCATATACATCAATTTTTCCTTTTTTCATTAGGTGTTGGACACCTTTATAAAGATTATCAATAATTTTTTCCTTTCTTTGTTGAACTTTATCAAAATGTAGTGTGATATCTTTAGCTGTAACTCCGAAATCTTCAGAATGTTTCATAGTTGAATATACTTCTGCACTTCTAAGGAGTGCCTTACTAGGTATACATCCATGGTGAAGACAAGTACCACCTAGTTTTCCTTTTTCTACAACAGCAACTCTCAATCCTAATTGAGATGCTTTAATAGCTGCCACATAACCACCTGTACCTGCTCCTAATATTACTAAATCATACTCTTTCGCCACTTTTTCTACCTCTCCTTTTTTCTTCGTATTAATGTTTCAGTAGGGTAAACTTTTACCAATTCCTCTCCACGAAGAATTCTTAATCCACCTTCTACTAATGCCCGCATTTCATTTTCGCCTGGTTGAACAATAACGTTCGCAATCCAACTAACACGATTGGATATGTCTTTTACGAATTTCCTACTAAATGCTAAACCACCTGTTAATACAATATAATCAACTTCACCTTTTAAAACAGCACTAGCAGCACCAATTTCTTTTGCTACTTGATAACTCATAGCTTCAAAAACTAGTTTTGCTCTTTTATTACCAGCTTGTATCATACTTTCTACTTGTGTGGCATCATTTGTACCCAAGTACCCAACTAGACCACCTTGCCCAACAATTTTCTTCATCATCTCATTTTCCGTATATTGTCCAGAAAAACACAAAGAAACTAAATCACCTGCAGGTATCGTTCCGGACCGCTCCGGAGAAAATGGACCTTCTCCATTCAAACCATTATTCACATCAATTACTCGTCCACCTTTATGAACTCCTACGGTAATTCCACCACCCATATGGGCAACTAATAAATTAAGGTCTTTATAATCTTTATTTAAATCTTTGGCGACCCTTTTTGCTACAGCCTTTTGATTTAAGGCATGAAAAATGCTTTTTCTTTCAAAAAGAGAAAATCCTGATACCTTAGCAATTCTATCCATTTCATCGACAACAACTGGATCAACAATATATGATGGAATGTTAAACAGTGAAGCTATCTCATATGCTAAAATCCCACCTAAGTTTGAAGCATGTTCTCCTGAATAACCTAAACGTAGATCATTTAACATTTCTTCGTTAACTTCATATGTCCCACTTTCAATCGGCCGGAGCAATCCACCTCTCCCTATAACAGCATTTAATTGTGACAGATCAAACTTTTCTTTTTCTATCGTTTCTAAAATAATCTCTTTACGGAATAAAAATTGATCGATAGTTTTGTTAAATGAACTTAACAAAGTTGTATCATGTCTTATGTTCTTTTCAAAAATACAACAATCATTAATATAAACTGCTATTTTGGTAGAGGTAGAACCTGGATTTATAGCTAAAATTCGATATTCTTTTAACACATAAACTACCTCCAAAACAATTTATTCCCTAAAATTTAATGGATTTCATAATTCATTATCCCCATCAAGAGATTTATTTGGCTAAATTTTGATAATTATGGAATTCATACTATTGTAAAAAAATAAAATAAGCTACTATATGCTTGAACTTCTTTCCCTGTTGTACTGTTAATTACTTGAATTTTATGTAAATTAGTATCTCGACTTGTGGTAGACGAGGCGAGGAAAGCTTTTTGTTGTGGCTTGAGACTTTGAGCTAGATACTTTTCTAACATTAAAATGATCTACGTTTAACTTTATCAAAACTAAGTCGATAATTTCCTACCTAACGGAACGAACTGCCAAGGCTAGTGAATATAACTTGCTTTCCGTAGAATCTGATCTAGATGTTAACACGATTGGAACTTTAGCTCCTAAAATAACAGCACCAACCTTTGCCTTTGAAAAGTATACTAATGACTTGTATAGCACATTGCCAACATCAACACTTGGAACCATGATGATGTCAGCCTTACCAGCAACTTCCCCCTCTATACCTTTCAGTTTTGCCGCTTGTAACGAGATCGCATTATCTAAAGCTAACGGTCCATCAACTATACAGTTTTTTATTTGTCCTCTTGTATTCATTTTTGAAAGTAAAGCACCGTCTACAGTTGCAGACATATTAGGATTAACTGTTTCAACCGCTGAAATAACAGCGACCTTTGGGTTATCTATACCCAATTTCCTTACAAAACGAACAGAGTTGTTGATGATCTCAACCTTTTGCTGTATGTCTGGTACTATATTCATCGCAGCATCTGTAACAAAAATTAGTCTTTCAAAATTATCGATCTGAAAAACCGCAATGTGAGAAAGTAATCTCCCATTCCGTAAACCATAATCTTTATTTAAGACTTCTTTTAATATCACAGAGGTCGAAACCATCCCTTTCATCAATATATCAGCCTTACCTTCATTGACTGCTTGAACAGCAAATTTTGCCGCATCGTCCACACTTTCGGCATCGACAACTTGAATATTATTCATATATGTAGAATCTAATTTTTTACCAGAAAGAAACGAGTTAATCTTTTCTTTCTGTCCGTATAGTAAAAAGGTTGCTAACTTACTTTTGAGAGCTTTGACAACTGCTTCTATTACTTCTTCATTGTCAGCCGATGCTACAGCAACTACTTTCGATGGATCCCCTGTTGCCTCTTGCATAAATGAATCTAAAACCAAAAAAAATCCTCCATTCTAACAATAAATATCCAATTACAAACCTACCTTACATAATTCATGACCTATAAATAAATTCCCTTTATCGATAAGATAAAATAAATTTTTGTTCACAATTTTATTTTGTACTTCCTAAGTTTTACCATACCATTCATTTCGTCGCATGTCATTTAATTCAATTCTTCCCCTATCACAAATAATAGTTCTCACTAGTTACTATACACTATGTAGTTAATAACAAACAAAAATGAAACACTTTTTAGAAATTAATGAATTTCACAATAGAAATTTTAAGTGTATAAGGCACTAGATCTACTTGGTCGTTGCGTTATCAAATAGATATAGTTTGAAAAATTAATGAAATTATTAACCTCAATGTAATAAAGAAACTCTTGACATATGAAAAAAGGAAGACACCTATATTTTAGCGCTTCCTTTGTTAAGACACACCCCATCGATCTATCCTACTCAAGATCGGATTACTCTCAATCCACTCAGTTAATGAAATTCTTTCAGTAATTAGTATAATAGAAATATAAGCAAGTACTAGGATACATTGTAAAAAAAAAGATAAATGGTATATTGCCCCTAAACTAATTCCCCCACCTAATAGAGTGGCACCATTATCACCTAACATACCCCTCTTAGTTCCTTCATAATATAGGAAGGAGGACAAAATAAGCAGAACTGAAACTTGAGTAGATACTGACAATCTGAATAACGCTGGTAGAAAAATAAATAAATGTATAAAAATAACTTTCCATACTCGTAATGGTCGAGTATCAAATAAATTCATAACGTGCGGCGTCATAATCAATAGTAAAAATATTATTATTTTCTCTAAAATAGTCCTATCATCTATAAAAGTCGCAAAAATAAACGAAATGATAATGGTACCAACTAACTTTAATAACCCCGTTGACATTTTTCCTTTTCTAATAAATAAACTAATATGACCTTTCAATCCTTTTGGGTACTTTGTCCCAAAACAATCATCAATAAACCCCGTCAACCAAAGAGTTGCTAAATATATTAAAGCAAGCAAAGAAATGCTTTGCTTTAGGACTAAAAGTAAAAACAATGAAATGAAAACACACAATCCAATATTATAAGGTACTTTGTCCCCTTTATAATTAACAACTGTCCAACCTAATTTGACAAATAGCCTAGCTGTAACAAACAAAATTATAAAGTTTATAATAATTGCAATCACCATGTCATCTCATTTTCCTTAAGGTTTTTTCCATATCAATCCACTGTTTACCACGATGAATAAAACCTCGAACATCTTTACCAGTAGCTCTATGACAAAAGTTAACCTCAACCTCTTCAACCTCAGCCCCTGCTTTTAATAAATCAATGGTCATTGCCATTTCTACTCCATATCCTACATAGCTTTTATCTAACAATAACGGAAGCCAACTTTTCCTTATAGCCCTTTGACCTGATAAAGGGGCATTAAACCATCTACCAGTTTGTGAAAAAATCAGTTTTTGTGCACGATGTTTCATCATTCCAAATCCACTTTTTTGCTGTAGCGGTAGCCGGGCAATAACACAATCAAGTTTAGAAGACAAAAGTTTTTCTACGAGTTTCTCTCCTTCCCGTGCTGTTATTCCTAAATCTGCATCTAGAGATATAACAACATCGTTTAACGAAGCTTTCCACCCTTCTTTTAACGCACATGCCTTTCCTTTATTTTGTTTAAAACTAATTACTTGATCACAATAATTCTTAGCAATTAAAGCTGTTCTATCGGTACTACCATCATCTACAACTATTAACTGATCTACCCAAGAACAGCGCTTCAATGTCGCTAACGTTATTTTTATCAAATCTTCTTCGTTATAAGCCGGTACTACAACACTAGTTAACGATTTCATTAGATAACTCCTCTTTAAGGCGCAATAAAGATAAATACATAATTGTTAAATCAGTCTCATGATTAGGTATTTTTTCAAGTGATAGATGAGGTAACCCATATGTTTCTTCAAGTTCTTCACCTAACGATACTATAATTCCATTTTGCTGATAAATTCCCATGGTTTCTGGTAATTCTTCTAATTTTATACCTATATTTGAAAAAACGTTCATTAAATCTTGCAAATTCTCTTTATCTGCCTTAGCAAAAATTTTAATTTGATTAATTTCATCTTCTACATAATTAACCCAAGCCTCCTTTTCTTCTTGAAGAAGTGCATTTTCATTTTTCAATTGCTGGACATATGTCATTTGTTCTTCTTTTAACCAATCTTTATCAAATGCCAGTCCGATAGAAATGCCAATTACTAAATACACACAAATTGTAAACAGATGCATGAAATGGACTTTGTTCATATAATTTACCTCCCGCTCCACCACTGAAAAACTAATGATAAAAACAACTCAAACCTTTGACTAATACTGAGCATAACTAATACTAAAAAGGCAGGAAGCAACATCACACGATTTAATGTTTTATCTTCTTTAGTTTCTAGTAAAGTATGAATTCCTTTTAATTCTACAAGTGCATGTCCAACTTTCATTCTTGTTAAAAGACTAGACCCCATACCTATCCTACCTTTTTCAAGAAACTCATTCATTCCCACTCTTGTACCAAGAGTATAAATCTTATTTGCACCAGAACAATGCGCAAAAATAATTGCTATATCCTCACTTGTACCTATAAACGTCAATTTTTCATAAGGTATTTGTAACAATCTAACTCGTGCTTCTCCAGGTGCTCTTCCATCACAATAAGTATGTACAATTAGTACGGCACCACTTTTCAATGCTTTTTCAGAAACAGAGTCCATATCACCAATGATATAATCAGGTTTTATACCATTTTTGAGTAAGCCATCTGCTCCACCATCTACCGCAATTGTAATAAGCTTTTTTCTTTTTAAAATAGGTTTTAGTACTTTTAAATCCCTTTCGTAATTTGAACCTCTAGCAACAACCAAAACTTCTTTATTAAATAACTGTCTTAATATAGGTAATTTTTTTACCTCCCGAACAAAAACGTCTAGCTCCTTCTCTCCATAGTATAAGGAATTACCAACAAAAGCTTTAAATTGCTCTGGAAAAAGTAAATTCGCTTTTTCTTTCAACGATTTAACAATTAAGGAATTATATAGCTTTAACGTGCATATTTCTTCCCAAGTTCCATTACTATCCACAAATAAACAATTTTCTTTAATTAATAAAAACCTTCCTTCAACACTAATATCTAATGAGCCTTCCATAACGTCAAATACTGGTATTTTTGCATTTAGTAAAACCTCAACACCATCATGCATAAAAATTCCAGTCATTGAATTGCTTAAATTTACTACTGCTTTAACCCCACAATCAATTAGCATTTGTGCAGCAGTAACATCAATATCTTGGTGATCAATAACAGCAATACTATTTCTTTTTAACCTTTTCACTAACCGTTTTGTTTTTTCATCTTGATACGCAAGGCCTTTAATCTTCTCAAAAGGAAACATTCATTCCACTCCATTAAAGATACTATTCTACTTATAAAATTTTCCATTATTAGTATTGCTCATTTTCTGTTTTTTCATCCTATTGTTACTATTATTTATAACTTTTAAATATGAGGGAATTTTATCTACTCTCTACTCAAGTTACACATACACTATATCTAGTTGAAAGTAATCCAACTAGATATAATATCTTAATGGCTCAACCCCGGTATGATATTTAGTAAATAAAGTAAATTAACATGAGAAAGAGCATAGCCATTCAGGCTATGCTCTTTCTCATAATTTAAACTGATACTACTTTATTCGATTTCGTTAACAAGTTGTATGCTTTATCAACGTCAGCTTGCTTTGGTGGCATGACATTTACAAGAGTATTTGTTAACCCAAGCTGCTCCCATTTATACTCTCCCATCTTATGATAAGGTAGTATATCAACCTTTTCAATATTTGAAAGAGTTCCTAAGAAGTCACCTAATTCACTTAAATCTTTGTCATCATTAGACAAACCAGGAACAAGAACGTGTCTAATCCAAACTGGAATACCCTTTTGATCAAGAAGCTTTGCAAATTCTAGCGTATTCTTATTCGACAAACCTGTTATTTCTTTATGTTTTTCCTCTTTAATATGCTTAATATCAAGGAGTACAAGATCTGTCACTTTAAGAATATCATCAATATTTTTAGGTTTAACGGAACCAGAAGTATCTAAAGTTGTATGAATACCTGCTTCTTTGCATTTTTTAAAAAATTCTAAAACAAAGTCAGGTTGCATTAAAGGTTCCCCACCACTTAAAGTAACACCACCGTTGGATGCTTTCATAAACGGTAAATACCCTTTAGCCTCTTCTAATAACTCGTCAACACTCTTTTCAATCCCACCACTAAGCTTCCATGTATCAGGGTTATGACAATATGCACAACGTAAACTGCAACCTTGGAGAAATACAATGAAACGTAAACCAGGTCCGTCAACAGTTCCGCAAGATTCAACTGAATGGATTCTTCCTATCATTTAGATCACATACTTTCGTGGAAAGTACGGTTAATAACATCAATTTGCTGTTCTCTCGTTAATTTAATAAAGTTTACAGCATAGCCGGACACACGAATAGTTAACTGAGGGTATTTCTCAGGATGCTCCATAGCATCTAATAATTGCTCACGATCAAACACGTTAACATTAATGTGATGGCCTGTTTGTGATGCATAACCGTCTAGTATTGCTGATAAATTTTTAACTCTAGATTCTTCATCTTTACCAAGAGCTTTCGGTACAATTGAGAATGTGCATGAAATTCCATCTTGACAATGTTCGAAAGGAATTTTTGCCACAGAGTTTAACGATGCTAATGCACCTTTTTGATCACGACCGTGCATTGGATTTGCACCTGGTGCGAATGGCTCACCAGCTTTTCTTCCGTCTGGTGTATTACCAGTTTTCTTACCATAAACTACGTTAGAAGTAATTGTTAAAACTGATTGAGTTTGTAATGCACCACGGTAAGTTTGGTGCTGACGTAATTTTTCCATAAAGTTTTTCACAGTATTAGTAGCAATGTCATCAACAAGTGGATCGTTATTACCGTATTTAGGGAAATCGCCTTCGATTTCATAATCTACTGCAATTCCATCCTCATCACGGATCACTTTAACTTTTGCATGTTTTACTGCACTTAGAGCATCAGCTACTACTGATAATCCAGCGATACCGCAAGCCATTGTACGTAAAATATTTTGGTCATGAAGAGCCATTTCAATTCTTTCATAGCTATATTTGTCATGCATATAGTGAATAACGTTTAATGAATTAATATAAAGCTCTGCTAACCAATCTTGGACTTTATCAAACTTTTCAACTAACTCATCATACTCAAGATACTCTGAAGTAATTGGTTCAAATTTCGGTCCAACTTGGGCTTTTGACTTTTCATCCACTCCACCATTAATTGTATAGAGTAAAGCTTTTGCTAAGTTTGCACGAGCACCAAAGAATTGCATTTGCTTCCCGATACGCATTGGAGATACGCAGCAGGCAATACCGTAGTCATCACCATATTCTGGTCTCATAATGTCATCATTTTCGTACTGGATAGAACTTGTCATAATTGACATTTTTGAACAGAAATTTTTAAACCCTTCAGGTAACCCTGTTGACCAAAGTACAGTTAAGTTTGGTTCAGGCGCTGGTCCTAAGTTTACTAAGGTATATAAGAAACGGAATGAGTTTTTCGTTACTAACGGGCGTCCATCTGTAGACATACCACCTAAAGATTCTGTAACCCAAGTAGGATCTCCACTAAATAACTCATCATAGTCAGGCGTTCTTAAGAATTTTACTAAACGAAGTTTCATAACAAAATGATCAACAATTTCTTGTGCTTCCTCTTCAGTTAAAATTCCAGCTTTTAAATCTCTTTCAATATAAATATCTAAGAAAGTAGATACACGACCTAAACTCATTGCTGCTCCATTTTGCTCTTTGATAGCAGCTAAGTAACCAAAATATACCCATTGGAATGCTTCTTTAGCAGTTGTAGCAGGCTTTGAAATATCGAAACCGTAAGATGCTGCCATTTGTTTTAATTCTTGAAGTGAACGAATTTGTTCAGAAACTTCTTCACGATCACGAATAGTATCTGCAGTCATCGCACCTTTTTCGAAGCTTTTCTTCACTGCTTTTTTATCTTCAACTAAAAAATCAATACCGTAAAGTGCTACACGACGATAGTCACCAATAATTCTACCGCGTCCGTATGCATCTGGAAGACCAGTAATGATCCCCGATTTACGAGCCGCTAACATTTCACTTGTATAAGCATCAAATACACCTTGATTGTGTGTTTTACGATAGTCTGTATAAATTTTTTCGATTTCAGGATCTAATTTAAAACCATATGCCTCACAACCTGAAACCATCATACGAATTCCACCAGTTGGTTGAATCGAACGTTTTAAAGGAGCATCTGTTTGTAAACCTACAATTGTTTCTTTATCTTTATCAATGTATCCAGGAGCATGAGCAGTAATTGTAGAGATTGTTGATGTATCTACATCTAGTACTCCCCCATTTTCACGCTCTTTTTTCATTAATTCTAATACTTGATCCCAAAGCTCTTTTGTCGTTTTAGTTGGTCCAACTAAAAAAGTATCATCACCAGCATAAGGATCCCAGTTTTTGTTAATGAAATCTCTTACATCAATTTTTTCTGTCCACTCGCCAACGTTAAAACCTTTCCAAGCTTCCAATTTTTCTTTCATAGCTTCCATTTCCATCTCCCTCTCTGTTCAAAAACTTTTTTTAAAGTGTTGTGATTTTTTTCACATTCTCATCTAAAAAAAAAGTTAGATAACTAAAACTTCTTTGTAGTAGACAACCGGTTAATACAGGCCCCCCATATCCTGTTCCACTGAAGGTCCAGTTGCTGTATTACCGTGTTCGTTAGTTATATTATATACTGTTTTCATTCAAATGTATATGACAAAAACGTGAAATATTACTGTTTTATAATTTTTTTTCATAATTTTTATTGGAGGATATTCCCTAAAATTCTCTTACTGTTATATATCTATCATTTACCTGTTATATAATTGTCTAATACAGAATTTACTTAATTTTCACATAAATAAAAAGAACAATAGCAAATGAAAAAACAATAATTATTATTACTTATATTAAACATTCGTTCTTTCAAAAAGGTTCGGAGCTCAAATATAATAGTTGTGCTTTAATAAGAAAAGCGCAAGCGCCGCAGCTCTAGACGTAATAAGCTGGACTGAGTCGAAAGTCGTTAGACTTTCGTTCTCGACTTATCGTAGACGAGACGAAGGAAGCTTTCTAGTCGATAGGGCGCTTGCGCTAGACAGTTGCCAAGTTAGAAATTTTATTCTTTCTTACCTTTGAACAAAAAAAGTATTATTTACGGAACCTGTCGCAAATAATACTTTTTTATATCAGCTCACTTTATGCTCAATTCTTAATTTATCCGCAACCATTGCGATAAACTCGGAGTTGGTAGGTTTTGCTTTTGTATGACTTACAGTATAGCCAAACAAATTAGATATAGACTCTATATTACCACGGCTCCACGCAACCTCAATTGCATGACGAATGGCACGTTCAACTCGACTAGAAGTAGTATTAAATTTTTTCGCTATATCTGGATAAAGTACTTTTGTTATAGAACCTAATAATTCTATGTCATTATAAACCATTGTAATCGCTTCACGAAGGTACATATAACCTTTGATATGTGCCGGAACACCAATTTCATGAATAATACTAGTTATACTAGCATCTAAATTAAATTGTTTAGGTTCCTTTCTAGCAACATTGAATGAAGAAGAGTTTTTTTGTGGTAAGATCGGTTGACCACTACCGCAAACCTCTTTCACTTTATTAATTAAAGTATCCATATCAAATGGTTTTAGAATATAGTAAGAAGCCCCTAATTCTACCGCTTTCTTAGTTACGTCCTCCTGACCAAAAGCAGTTAACATTATTATGTTTGGTTTCTTAGCTAAACCTTGTTGACTTAATCTTTCTAACACAGCTAATCCATCAAGATGCGGCATTATTATATCTAGAATAAGCACATCCGGTTGTTCTTGTTGTACTAACGTTAAACATTCTTGTCCATTATATGCCACACCTGCTACTTCCATGTCACTTTGGCTTGAAATATATTCTTCAAGTAAACCGACCAACTCACGATTATCATCCGCAATACAAACTTTTATTATTTGCACTGATTGTTCCTCCCTGATATATAAGTTTATTCTTTGTTATCATCCACTCAACCATTTCGACACCAAGGTAAAAATACCTTTAAATTTTGAAAAAAATATTAAAATTCTCATTTTTTATAGAAAAATCTCTGTTTTTCTTACCTTTTCGACCTTATTCGATACTTGACAATAATCAAAATGCTGATTTGTCGAAAATTCTTTACTACTTACGTATATAATACCATGTTATTCAGCAATAATGGAATAAAAATTACAATTATTATATATTAAGGGTGGTTCAGTCATTTTCCCACAAAAAAAAGGCTTAGATCGAGTTGGATTCAACTCGCCTTTGCCTTTTCGTTATTATAAATGTCAATTCCTGCTTCTTGCAGCATCCACTCAACATGGCAAGCATAACCACTAGTTGGATCATTAACAAACACATGTGTTACTGCTCCAACTACCTTACCATCCTGAATAATAGGACTACCACTCATTCCTTGAATGATCCCACCTGTCGCTTCTAAAAGTTCTGGATCCGTTACTTTGATTACCATACCTTTAGTTGCAGGAAATTTTTGTGGAACTGAACTCACAATTTCTATATCAAATTTTCTAACTTCTTCACCTTCTACAACAGTTAAAATCTGCGCTGGCCCTTCTTTTACTTGATGCGATAACGTTATTGGCATCGCTTGATCTAAAACATTATTTTTTATTGGATCATGTAATTCGCCAAATATTCCAAATGGACTATTCTTCGTAATGGTCCCTAATACTTTTCTGTCATTAGTAAAGCGTGCTAGCTTTTCTCCTGGATCACCATTACTACCTTTTTCAATTGATGTAACTAATGAACTAACAATTTGCCCATCGTTTACAATAATTGGTTTTTGGGTATCCATGTCAGAAATTACATGGCCTAATGCCCCATATTTATTGGTATTTGGGTGAAAGAAAGTAAGTGTTCCTACACCAGCTGCTGAATCTCTAATGTATAAACCAAGCCGATATGAGCTTTCTCCTTTAGCCTTTATTGGAGTAAGTTCTTTTTTTAGTATTTCGTTTTCACGCATTATCTCTAACTTTAATGGTTCTTTCTTTTCACCAGCTTCTTGAACAAACGGAGTTACTTGTGTCATATTTTCTATTTTCTTGCCGTTAATTTTAGTAATAATATCGCCTACTTCAATTTCAGCAATTTCTCCTGGAGACTTTTCACCATCTTTACTGTCAACTAAATGGTGACCAACGACTAACACTCCTAATGTATTTAACTTGACACCTATTGATTGTCCACCCGGAATTACCCTTATATCTTTTAATACTTTTACATTGACATTTTTTACAGGAGCCCCTCCCACTGTAACTGTCACGTTAGCATCACCTTGCTTAGCACCTTCTACTGTAAATGTATCCTCATTTACTTTTACAAAATCACTTTGTGAGGAAAGATTAAATACAGGAAACGCTTTTTGCAAATCCTCTTGTTGGCCTTCAATAAGTACCAACTCCTTTGGGATACTGACGTATTTTTGGATCGGTTTGTAAAATCCGATACTTATAACGAAAACAAGGAGAATTACACCTATAATCTTTCTTTTTTCCACCATTTTTTCCCTTCACTCTCCTCGCTCCTAACCTACACCTCCATGATTGGCTGTAATATTAATGTTACCTCTTAACACTACATTTATAACTAACAAACAATAAAAAAAGCTAACCTTAATTGGTTAGCTTTTCAAGATAAATTTCTTTTTATTAGCTTGACTTAAAAGTTCTTTAGCATTTTCTCTTGTTAAGTCGGTTGTTTTAACTCCAGATAACATTCGTGCAACTTCCTCAATTTGTTCCTTTTCTTGCAAGGAAGCAACTTTTGTCACTGTTTTATCATCTGATTGTTCTTTAGATATATATAAATGCGTATTTGCCATAGCAGCAACTTGTGGTAAGTGAGTAATACATAGTACTTGTGACTTTGTTGAAACATTATAGATTTTTTCAGCTATTGCCTGGGCTACACGCCCGCTAACCCCAGTATCAACCTCATCAAAAATGAGTGAAGTTACACCATGCTGGGTAGAAAAAATTGATTTTAATGCTAGCATTATACGCGAAATTTCTCCTCCTGAAGCAATTTTTGCTAAAGGCTTTAATGGTTCTCCAGGATTCGTAGATAGTAAAAATTCAATCTTATCTATCCCGTCCTCATTAAAATAGATATTTTTCCCATCTATCATTGGATCCTTATCAGTGGCTGTCCTATCCGTAAATTGTATGTGAAACTTTGTTTTTTCCATATACAGGTCTTTTAATTGACGAGATATTTGTTCAGTGAGGTCAATTGCTGCTTCTCTTCTTAATTGCGTCAAATTTTTAGCCTCAATAAAAAGATCTTGAATAATACTCTCTAATTGACTTTCAAGTTTTTCAATTTTCTCCTCTCTATGGAGCAGAGAGTCAATTTCTTCTTCAATTTTAGAAGCATATTCTAATATTTCTGATACACTTTCCCCATATTTACGTTTTAGCTGCAATATTTCATTAAGTCTAGACTCAATAAAATTTAATCGATTAGGATCAAATTCAATTGACTCATAATAATCTCTTAATGAATAAGATGCTTCTTCTAATAAATAATAACAATTATCAACCGTTTCTTTGAGTGAAGTTAATTCCTTATCAATTGAAGCCGCTTCCTCAACATTATTCATGGCGAGCATTACCCAATCTAAACCTTTCCCATCACCATATAAACTATGGTAACTATCAAAAATCATTTTATAAAGCTTTTCACCATTAGAAAGTTTCAACCGCTCTTCATAAAGCGTATTGTCTTCACCAGGAGTCAAGTTTGCTTTTTCAATTTCATTAAGTTGATATTGTAGTAAGTCCAAACGATGAGCTAGCTGTTGTTCGTTTTCGGAAAATTGCTTCACTTGGTTAGTTAACGAGACAAAGGTTTTATAAATTTCTTTATATTCCATAATGGCATTATTTATTTTTTCATCTGCAAATTGATCAAGTAATGATAGATGACGATCGACTTGCATTAAATGTTGATGTTCATGTTGGCCATGAATATCAACCAATGTTTGTCCAATTTCACGCAAAATTGCGAGAGTTACCAACTTACCATTAATCCTACAAATGGTTTTACCTTGAGCTGTTATATCTCTTTGTAATATAACCATTTGATCCTCATTTATTTCAATCCCTAACTGCTGTGCCTTACTGTATATATAATGAGTTTGATCTTCAATAAAAAATAGACCCTGAATTTCCGAACGATTTGCTCCATGACGTACAAATTCTGAAGATCCTCTTCCCCCGACAAGTAAACTAATGGCATCAATAATTATTGACTTCCCAGCACCTGTCTCACCAGTTAATACAGTAAGACCTTTTTCAAAAGGTATTGTTAAATCTTCAATAATGGCAAAATTTTTAATCGATAGCTCAATTAACACATCATTCACTTCCTTGGTTACATCTCACCCTAGAGCATTTCTAAAAAACGCTTAACAAGTACAGGGCAGTCTTCATTTGTTCGACAAATAATCAAGATTGTATCGTCACCACAAATTGTTCCTAAAATTTCATTCCAATCCAAATTATCAATTAAAGCCCCTACAGCATTAGCATTACCTGGTAAAGTTTTCATCACGATCAAATTATTAGTTTGATCTATACTCACAAAGCAGTCCATTAACGAACGCTTTAGTTTTTGTAAAGGATTAAACCGTTGGTCTGCTGGCAAGCTGTATTTATATCTACCATCTAACATCGGTACTTTTACAAGGTGCAATTCTTTAATATCTCTTGAAACAGTAGCCTGTGTAACGTTATAACCAGCATTTTTTAGATTGTCCACTAAATCATCCTGAGTTTCAATTTCATTATTAGCAATAATTTCTCGAATTTTAATATGACGTTGCCCTTTATTCATTACATCTCCTCCAAAAAGTGTAAACCATTTATTTAGCCTTATTCTATATATTAACTAATTGTATATTAACTTATTTTTATACATTATACAATGAAATAATCTAGGAAAACATTGTATAAAGCTAAACTTCAATCCGTGGGGGTTTTCTTTCACCCCCCACGGATTGTTAGTTCAACTTATACCACGGGCATAAGAATAACTAATCACCAGCTTTCACTGATGAAAGTTATTCTATATCGGACCTTTAGGGGCAGTTTATCCCCCACCTAAACTTCTCGATTTTCTTAAGTTTTGAGGTGGGGGCCTTGCTTGCCCCTTAAGAGTGTAAATTAATTCTTACCAATTATCGGTAGGCTGTTCATTCAAGCACTGTTTAGGAACAGTTTAGGAGAATCGATTGTGCACTACTGCATGAACGCACAAATAAACAGAGAATGGAGCACAACGGAAGAGTAATCGATCAGAATAGGAGGAACCGTGCGTATCTGCATGCCCAAGAGAACGGGCATAAAATGAAAATATTGTATAATGCAAAAAAGAATATACTGACTAATGCAGTATACCCTTTCATGTTTTATTCTTTCAACTTTTTATGTGCTGATATGACAATATCGTCAATAGAAGGAATTTTATTTTCCCCTTGTTCTTTTTTACCACTCCAATAAAGGTGCAACAAGAATTCTATATTTCCTTCACCACCCTTAATCGGCGAATAAGAAAGACCTAGTGCATCATAACCAGTATTTAAAGAGAAGTTAATAGTCTCTTCCAATACTTGTTTATGAACTCGTTCATCTCTGACAATTCCCTTTTTTCCAACTTCATCACGACCTGCTTCAAATTGAGGTTTTACTAAAGCAGAGACATGACTATCTTCGTTTAATACCGTCGTTAATGTAGGTAAAATTAATCTTAAAGAAATAAAAGAAACATCAATGGTTGCAAAATCCGGTAACCCTTTTGAAAATGTATCCTGAGTTACATAACGGAAGTTTGTCCTTTCCATTACAACAACTCGATCATCTTGTCTTAATTTCCATGCTAGCTGGTTATACCCAACATCTACAGCGTAGACGAGTTTCGCTCCATTTTGTAGTGCACAATCTGTAAAACCACCTGTTGATGATCCTATATCTAAAACAATTTTATCATTTAAATCAAATTGAAATTCATTTATTGCTTTTTCAAGCTTTAAACCACCTCTACTAACATACGGTATGAGGTTGCCTTTAACAGTTAACTCTGATTCAACATCAATCTTTGCACCCGGTTTATCAATTCTTTCGTTATTACAAAAGACCAGACCAGCCATTACAGATCTCTTTGCTTTTTCCCTCGTCTCCAATAAGCCTTTTTCAACTAAGAGAACATCAATTCTTTCTTTTTTTCCCATCGTTATGCCCTCTGCTGTTTTCTAGGGAGCATATGTTTAACCTTATTTATTACACCTTTTGTTGTTAACCCGATTTCTTCCATTAATTCAGACACACTCCCATGTTCTATAAATCGATCAGGTATTCCCATTCTGTCAACAATCAAACCATGACAGTCGTTATCATGGAAAAATTCAATTATCGCACTTCCAAATCCACCTTGCAGTGTCGCTTCTTCAATCGTTAAAATCGGACATTTTCTTTTTGCTAGATCTAACAACATATCTGAATCCACCGGTTTAATTGATCTAGCATTAATTACTTTTACAGATATACCTTCCTTCGCTAATAATTCAGCCGCTTCCTCAGCCATAGGAATTGTAGTTCCAAATGTTAAAATTGTAATATCTGAACCTTCTCTAAGGACTTCCCATTTTCCAATTGGTATCTCTTTTAATACCTCATCCATTTTTATACCGTAGCCGTTACCACGTGGATAACGAACAGCAATAGGTCCGTCATTATATTGAACTGCTGTATACACTAAGTGTTGTAATTCATTTTCATCTTTAGCAGATAAAATTGTCATGTTTGGAATATGCCTTAAAAACGAGATATCAAATACACCTTGATGAGTTTCACCATCAGCTCCCACCAAACCAGCGCGATCAATTGCAAAAAAGACATTTAAATTTTGACGACAAATATCATGTACAACTTGGTCATATCCTCTTTGTAAGAATGTTGAATATACAGCGAATACTGGCTTTAACCCTTGGGTAGCCAAACCACCTGCCATCGTAGTAGCATGTTGCTCAGCAATACCAACATCAATCATACGATCAGGAAATTCTTTTGCAAATATATCTAACCTCGTTCCACCAGGCATTGCTGCAGTAATTGCAACAACCCTATTATCATTTTTAGCTGTTTTCACTAAAGTATTAGCAAATACAGCACTATAACTAGGAGGCCCAGGCTTTTTTACAACTTCTCCAGATTCAATTTTATAGGGGCCTAATCCATGCCATGTTCCCAAAGCATCATTTTCTGCCGGTCCATAACCTTTACCTTTTTTTGTCAATACATGTATAAGAACTGGTCCCTTTGTTTTTTTGGCATATTTTATGTTTTCAAGGAGATCTTCAAGATCATGACCGTTTACTGGTCCTAAATACGTAAAACCCATTTCTTCAAAGAACATTCCTGATACAAATAAATATTTTAAGCTATCTTTAAGTCGTTCTGCTGTTGCAGCAATTTTCCCACCAAATGTAGGAATTTTTTTCAGTAATTGTTCTAACTCATCTTTTGCTTTTTGATATTTCCCAGCGGTACGAAGCCTTCCTAATACATTATGCAGAGCCCCAACATTTGGAGCAATAGACATCTCGTTATCATTTAATACAACAATCAGATCTTTTTGTTCGTGCCCAATATGGTTAAGGGCTTCTAGCGCCATTCCACCAGTTAAAGCACCGTCACCAATTACTGCAATAATATTTTCATTTGTACCTTTTAAGTCCCTTGCAACAGCCATCCCCATTGCAGCAGATAGAGATGTTGAGCTATGACCTGTTTCCCAGACGTCATGTTCACTTTCAGATCGTTTCGGAAACCCACAAAGCCCTTTATACTGGCGGAGTTCATCAAAGCGATTTGCTCGTCCAGTTAAAATCTTATGAACATAAGCTTGATGTCCAACATCCCAAATTATTTTATCAGTTGGGCTATTAAATTCTTTGTGTAATGCAAGTGTTAACTCTACTACCCCTAGATTAGGACCCAAATGTCCCCCTGTAACCGAAAGCTTTTCCACCAGAAAACCTCGTACATCCTCAGCTAGCGTTTCAAGTTGTTTTAAACTGTAATTTTTAAGAAATTTTGGTTCATCTATTGATTTTATATCCAAGAAAAACCCTCACTTTCTTTTGGTTTTCTTTTTTTTCTTATCTTTGTTCTTGCCATTATTTAAAATATTTATTTTCAATTTTACCTGTAATAAATAAAATAATCTACCTACTTGGAAAATAATTGGAGTTGCGAACTCTAGGGCAATTGTTTTTCCTAATGATTTACCACCAACTGTAAGGCTTGCCACAATACTAGTGAAAAAAACAGAAATCCAAAATTGATAACTAGTATTTTCACCTTGACCTAATGAGTTGGCTAATTGCAAAACTACAAAAGCAGCTGCTGTACCGCTTATTATTCCAGCAATATCACCAATAACATCATTACAAAAGTTTGCAAAGCGGTCGGCATTTCTTGTAATTAATACCGCTTCCTTTGCACCTAAAATACGTTCGGCTGCCATCGCATGAAAAGGAGATTCTTCAGCGGCAGTAGCCGCAACTCCTATTGTATCAAAAATAATACCTACTAGTACAATCAGAAATACAATGAACATTCCTACTCCCCAAGTAACACCACTTAAAAAAAAGGTTGATACAATGGAAAAAATAGCCGCTAACACAAGAGTGATAACGGCGATCGCTAAAGTCCAATTTAAAGAAGCTTTAATTTTATTCATAAAAGTTTAGTACACACCAATCTTTCATTTAATATAAGAAAAGCGCAAGGCGCCCACCTATCGGCGACAAACACTGGAAGACCTACTCGTTTCGGTCGTTTTTTTGACCGAAAGAGAAGGGCTGAAGTGGTCGAGCCGATGGCGCCTGGAGCTAGACAGTTTCCAAGTTAGAAATTTATAAATTCTTACCTTTTTTAAAAAAAGAAGAGCATATTTTTTTAACAATCTATAATTCTTTAAAGTGAGTTTTATGTATTTGTAAGTGGTCATTTAAAGAGTAAAGACTGCGTCTTAGGTCCAGTAGGTTTTCCCAAGTAGATACCGACGTGTCGCCACATTGGCGGTTTCCCTTTAAATCCACCTTAGCGCTGTCACCAAACGCTAGACTAGATTACCACTTAGAACGCACTATAATCCCCTTTAAATGTCTTGCGAACAGTCTAGGAGTTTTCCTCAACAGCCCCTACACATTCTCTATCCTCTTTTGCAGAGCAGATTTCATGTGGATCACTAATAATATAATACAGTGTATACAATTTAGTATCCATAATCCCCTCTACTCCACTCAAGGCAGGCTACGCTGCAAACAAGGGGAAACTTGCTATGCAGGTTCATACCGTAATTCGTAAAATTATCATTCCCAAGAGAATTCCACGAATTAAGGCCTCCGCGGAAGGAGGGTCAACGCCCACATGCCATTGTGGATCGCCCTACTCCCTTTACTCCCAGCAATGACCCAAGGCTGGGCGCCTCAAGCCAAAACTAGGAACTTCATCGATGTGCCCTTTAGCGGATTTTTAGGCCCGCCTTCGAAAATGGAGGACCGACTAGAATACTGCACCACTTACTTTAAACAATTATAGCATGGTACAAACAAAATCAACAATATAGAAAACTTGGCAAAGCAAAACCTTAAGGCTACCATAATACTTCTTTAAAAAATTAAGCTAAAAATTATAGTTTAATGGTCACGATTTACAATATAATCAACAATTAGTTCTAATTTTTCATATTTCATGTTGACACTATAAAGATATTCTTTTGCAGCTGAAATATGATTAGCTAATTTTTTCTTTGCACCAACTAAACCTAATAGCTTTGGATACGTGCTCTTTTCATTTGTAATATCACTTCCGACAGGCTTGCCAAGGTCTTCTTCTTTTCCCTCTATATCTAAAATATCGTCTTTAATTTGAAATGCTAATCCTAAATGTTTCGCAAATTCCCTAAGGTTTTTTATGTCTTGTTTTTTTGCATTTGATAATATCGCTCCAGCAATAATGGAAAAACCTAAAAGGTCACCCGTTTTATGTAGGTGAATGTACTCTAGCTGATCTAACGATAAACCTTTATTTTCACCATCCATGTCTGCTATTTGGCCACCAACCATACCTTCTGGTCCTGATGCTTTAGCAAGTTCCGTTATTAAGCTTAACTTTTGCGTTGGGGCTATTTGATCCATAGTTGAAATGATCTGAAAGGCATAGGTAAGTAGCGCATCACCTGCAAGAATAGCTGTCGCTTCACCATAAACCTTATGATTTGTTGGCTTCCCTCGCCGAAAATCATCATCATCCATTGCTGGAAGATCGTCATGGATTAATGAATATGTGTGAATCATTTCAAGAGCACAAGCTACCGGCAGACTAGATTTATAGTTTTGCCCAAACCCTTCCAATGTTGCAAATAATAACAAAGGTCTGAGACGTTTCCCACCAGCCTTTAGTGAATAAAGCATTGCATCTTTTAACTGGCAAGGCGCATCTAATCGCAGAACATATTCAGGAAGCTTAGTTTCTAAATGTGCTTTTTTTTCTTCAATGAACGACGATAAATTTACACTTGTCACTAGTTACTCCTCCTGAAATGTCGTAAATTCTAACTCTCCATCCTCACGTAAAATTCGATCCATACTTTTTTCAACATTTTTTAGTTTATCATGGCAAAATTTTGAGAGTGTCATTCCTTCTTGAAACATAGAGATGGCTTCCTCAAGTGGAACATCACCTTGTTCAAGTTTCCCAACAACTTCTTCAAGTTTCTCCATCGCTTCCTCAAAGGATATATCTTTTTTTTCACTCAATGTATTCACCTCACACTTCTTTAATGTTCTCAACTTGACAATAAACTGATCCATCTTTTAACTTTATTGTTAATTCTTCGCCTTTAGATACATCAGTCACACTTTTAATTAACTTATCTTCTTTTGTGTAAGCTAAGCTATATCCACGTGTCATTACTTTTAATGGACTCAATGATTCTAATTTGGTCAAAAGTTGTTTAAAGGAAAACTCTTTTTCTTTTTGAATCCCAATTAAACTTTGTTGCAAAAGTGTTTCATTTTTAAGTAATTGTTCTCTTACTTTTAGAACCATTGCATGCGGATGATTTCTAACAACATCTTTTTGTAAATGGGCCAGAGCGCTTCTTTTTCTCTCAATAATATACATCATGCTTCTTTGTAGATCTTCTATTTGACGATCTAGTTGTTGTTCTTTCTGTTTTATAAGTTGCTCTGGATAACGAAATGCATAAGATTTCTGAAGGTTTGTAAGTTTTCTTCGTTCTGTTTCAATCCTTTTTACAATAGCTCTTAGAAATCTAATTTTCCTTTGTGTTACTTTTTCCAAAAGATCATCCGTGTTAGGAACAGCAAGTTCAGCTGCTGCAGTAGGTGTAGCTGCTCTAAGGTCAGCAATAAAGTCAGCTATCGTAACATCAGTTTCATGACCGACCGCTGAAATAACAGGAATATTTGACTCAAATATTGCTTCTGCAACGATTTCTTCATTAAAGGCCCATAACTCTTCAATTGAGCCTCCACCGCGCCCAACGATAAGAACATCTAAGTCACCTAAATTATTAGCTTTTTGAATAGCTTTTGCAATTGAAGCTGGCGCTTCCCCCCCTTGAACCAGAACAGGAAATAAAGTAATACTGGCAATAGGGAAGCGCCTTTTTAGAGTTGTAATAATATCTCTAATAGCAGCACCAGTAGGTGAGGTGATTACACCAATTTTTGTAGGTAAGCTTGGTATTTTCTTTTTGTACTTTTCATCGAAATATCCAGCTATTTCTAGCTTCTTTTTAAGTTGCTCAAAAGCAAGGTAAAGATTACCAACACCGTCAGGCTGCATTTCATTAACATACATTTGATATTGACCATTTGCTTCATAGACTGATACATAGCCCCGAATAAGAACTTTCATACCATCTTCAGGAATAAATTTCAAAAACCGGTTATTCCCAGCAAACATAACTGCTTGGATTCGTGATTGTGTGTCTTTAATCGTGAAGTACATATGGCCTCGGCTGTGCTTTTTAAAATTTGAAAGTTCACCTTTTACCCAAATATTTTTTAGCACTTCATCATTGTCAAATGTTCGCTTGATATATTTTGTTAAGGATGTAATCGTAAATATTTGATCATTTGACATTAAGACATCTCCTTACTTAACTGTTACGATTGATTTTTTGGCAGATTGTATTGTATTAAAGAGAAGCATAGTAATTGTCATTGGACCTACACCACCTGGTACAGGAGTAATATAAGATGCAACTTCTTTCGCATCCTCGAAAACGACATCTCCACAAAGTTTCCCGCTTTCTAAACGGTTAACTCCTACATCGATAACTATACATCCTTGCTTCATGAAACTCGCATCAATAAAGTTAGCCTTACCGACAGCAACAATCAAAATATCTGCTTGTTTTGTAATATTTTTCATATCTTTCGTACGTGAATGACAATAAGTAACGGTTGCATTTTCATTAAGAAGTAATTGTCCCACTGGCTTTCCTACAATATTACTTCTGCCAATTACAACAACATGCTTACCTTCAATGGTAATTCCCTTTGATTTAATCATTTCTACAATTCCAAATGGTGTACATGGTAAAAACGTATCTTCACCAATCATCATTTTCCCGACACTAATTGGATGAAACCCGTCAACATCTTTGTTCGGACAAATACTTTCAATTACAGCCTTTTCCGAAATATGAGCAGGCAACGGTAATTGTACGAGTATACCATGTATTTTAGGGTCATTATTCAAAGCCTCAATTTGATTTAACAATTCGGTTTCTGTAACATTATCTTCTAGTTTGTAAAGAACGGAATAAATTCCAATTTCCTCACAAGCTTTTTGTTTTGCTTTCACATAGGATTGACTAGCTGGGTCTTCTCCTACTAATATAACTGCTAGTCCAGGTTGTAACTCTTCTTTCCCAAGAAGTTCAACTTCTTTTTTCATACTTTCCCTTTTTTCTTTTGCTAATTCTTTCCCACTAATTATTAATGCTGACATATTTCTTTACCCCTTACCTTTTTTATTAATTGTGTGATTTTCTAATTCATTAAATTTAGATTGAAGAATCCCTTTATTTTAAACTCCTGTTTTTAACGTTTCTGCAACTTTGGACAGAACACCATTTACAAAACGTCCTGATTCTTCGCCACCAAAACTTTTCGCAACGTCAATTGCTTCATTCAATGAAACATTTATAGGAATTTCATCAATAAACATCATCTCAAAAATACCCATACGAATGACTGCACGATCAACATTACCAACTCTATCTATTTTCCAATTTTGGAGGTGTTCACTAAAAAGTTTATCAATTGTTTCTAAATGATCTAACGTGCCAGTAACTAATCGTTCTAAAAACTCATCTTTTTTTTCATTATCCTCTAATACGTTGCTTATTGCTTCATTTTTATCAGTTCCACTCATATCAACTTGAAAAAGGGACTGAACTGCTTTTACTCTCGCAAGCCTTCTTTTCATACGTAATTTCTCCTTTTAAATACAATACCATTTTCCTAAACATGATCATATCATAATCTTGTTTTTCAATACAGAATACAATTAGTTATTAGTATTAAAATAACACATTATTTTTATCTACAATAACATAAAATTTTAAAAGCATGGTATGACCTAATTCATTTTAGAAAAGTACAAAAAGATGACTCGTGGACATACTTACTTCCTTATTAATTGGAGAAAGTAAGCGCCTTGAGTCATCCTCAGTACTTCTTAATCTTGTTTAGCCTCTTGATCCACTTGTTGATGTTCAAGTTGAACACCGACCACATGAACATTTACAGCAGTTAAATCAATGGCAGTCATTGTTTTTAACGTTTGATATATATTTTCTTGTATTTTCTTTGCTACTTCTGGAATAGATACACCATAGTTCATTATCACGTAAACATCAACTGATATCCCATCTTCCCCAAGGTCTACTTTTACACCTTTCCCATGGCTTTTTCTTCCTAGTTTCTCTACTACTCCTGTAGCAAAATTCCCCCTCATTGTTGCAACACCTTCTACTTCTGCAGCCGCAATACTTGTTACAACTTCAATTACTTCAGGAGAAATTTCAACTTTCCCTAACCCCGTATGCTGTTCGTCCATATCTATTACATGGTTTTTATCTGTCATATTATTAGCCTCCTAAATGGATAATTGCGTAATAAATTCAAGTATTACCAATGTTTACTTTTGAGATAAATCATGTATCTCAAGAAACTTAGTATTGAAATGACCACTTACAAATGTCTCATTTTCAAGGAGTCGAAGGTGAAATGGGATTGTAGTATCAATACCCTCGATTACAAATTCACTTAGCGCCCGTTTCATTTTTGCGATTGCTTCTTCTCTTGTCACGCCATATGTTATTACTTTAGCGATCATTGAATCATAGTAAGGCGGTATAGTATAACCTGGATATGCAGCTGAATCTACTCTAACTCCTAGCCCACCAGGTGGCAAATACATAGTAATTTTACCAGGAGAAGGCATGAAATTTTTATCTGGATTTTCTGCATTAATTCGACACTCTATCGACCAACCACTAAAAGTTATATCTTCTTGAGAAATTTGCAACTTGTCTCCTTGAGCAACTAATAATTGTTGCTGAATTAAATCAATACCAGTAACCATTTCTGTTACCGGATGCTCTACTTGGATTCTTGTATTCATTTCCATAAAATAAAATTGGCCTGTATTATGGTCATAAATAAATTCAACTGTACCTGCACCTGAATAATTAACAGCTAGTGCTGCTGCAACTGCTGCATCTCCCATTTCTTTTCGTTTTACTTCAGAAATAGCAGGTGAAGGAGTTTCCTCTAGTAGTTTTTGCAGTCGTCTTTGAATACTGCAATCCCTTTCGCCTAAATGAACAACATTTCCATAATTATCAGCTAAAACTTGAATTTCAACATGACGGAAATCTTCAATATATTTTTCTAGATAAACTCCCGGGTTACCAAATGCTGTTTGAGCTTCTTGTTGTGTAATCGTAACACCTTTTACTAATTCCTCTTCATTTCTAGCAACACGAATTCCTTTTCCGCCACCGCCAGCAGTTGCTTTTATGATGACAGGATAAGAAATCTGACTTGCAATTCGTATAGCTTCTTCAATATCTTTAATAATTCCATTTGAGCCTGGTACAATTGGAACACCAGCTTGTTTCATCGTGTCACGCGCAACATCCTTCGTCCCCATTTTACTAATTGCTTCCGGGCTCGGTCCAACAAAAGTAATATTACATGCTGCACATATTTCTGCAAAATCAGCGTTTTCTGCTAAAAATCCATACCCTGGATGAATTGCATCAACCCCAGTTAAGGTTGCTACACTCATTATATTGGTGAAATTTAAATAGCTTTTTGAAGATGGTGTTGGACCAATACAATAAGCCTCATCAGCTAATCTCACGTGCAAAGAATCTTTATCCGCTTCAGAGAAAACACTAACTGTTTCTATCCCCATCTCACGACAAGCGCGAATAATACGAACTGCAATTTCTCCTCGGTTTGCTACTAATAGTTTTTTTATCATCTAGCAATCTCTCCTATTCAGGTTTCACTAAAAATAGCTCTTGACCATACTCTACAAGTTGTCCATTTTCAACAAGGACTTCTACAATTTCTCCCTTTACCTCTGCTTCAATTTCATTCATTAACTTCATCGCTTCAACGATACAAACAACAGTATCTGGCTTTATTTTATCTCCAACTTTAGCATAACTCGGAGAATCAGGTGATGGTGCAGAATAAAACGTCCCAACCATTGGAGATGTAATTTTATGTAAATGACTATTAGTTACTTGCACTTCTTGCTTAACATCTTTTTCAAGTTCCGTATGTTGCTGTACTACTGCTGGTGTTTCAGTTATAGTTGCTGAAGGTACTTGTTGAATAATTGGCTGTGTTACTTGTCCAATAGCGTGTTCACGCTCTTTTCTTAAAACTATTTTTGTTCCTTCTTGCTCGTACTTAAACTCTTCTATACTGGATTGATCAATTGCTTTTATTAATTCACGAATATCTTGAATATTTAACATGATTATTCACTCCTCATTATTTTCCATCATTTCTTTTTTAGCATTGTTTTATACTCAAATCAAGGTTAGTAAGAAAAGCGCAAGTACCTTGATCCCGCGACAAGCACCAGAACCCCCTACTTTTCATGAAGCCTACTCTTTTGCTTTATGTAATGTGGCGAAGTAACCTAGAGCGGTAGGAGCTGAAGCTAGACACATTCCAACTCTAAAAAATGAAGTTTCTAAATCATTTTAGAAAAACTTGTTTTTTCACCTATCCTTAACTGCAAAGCCTTAGTTTTTCTGAATATTGTAAGAAAATCTTCTGCCTTTGTCTTATGACTAAGTACTAATTTAATGCTACATTAAAATTTCCTAATTTAAAAGTTTTTTTTTCAAAAATACTAAATAAAAAATTTACTAAGAGCAGCTATTGGTTCACTAGTTTATTACGTATTATTCAATCTTTTTACAATTAATAATAGAGAATTTTATTCTCCTTCACAAGAAAAGCGCAAGCGCCCTTGCTCATCGACGTAATATGCTGGACTGAGTCGAGTGAGATATAGGAGAGTCGAAAGTCGTTAGACTTTCGTTCTCGACTTATCGTAGACGAGACGAAGGAAGCTTTCTAGTCGATAGGGCGCTGAAGCTAGACAGTTTCCAAGTTAGAAATTTATAAATTCTGATTAAGGTACAAAAAAGGTGACTCTTTTTATTTTGAGCCACCAACTTTACAAATATTATTCTTCAACTACGATATTATTATCATTTTTATATTGCTTAAAGACAGGAAATTCTGAAAGATTATCAGGGATCTTTCCATTTTCTAACAATATAATCTTAACAATATTTTTATTACGTGCCATGTGGAATTTATCACCATACTCATTTTCCTTTGTATACCTCTTGAGTGACTGATAATCTTCTTCTTTAATTGAAACACGATAAGCTTCATTATCTGATGTTTCAATCTCTTGTTCAAAACCAACTTCAAATTCTACAATTTGAATTTGATCATTTTTCATATTCCTCGTTTGTTCTAAAACTGCCTTTGCTCCTTCTGTTAAATCAGTCCACTGCATAATGATCTCTCCCTTATTTCAATAATTTTACTCTTTCATCTAACCCAAAGCGAAGCCATAGGTTTTATTATTTTATCCTCAAACGTATTAAACATATGTAGGCTATCCCATATAAAAAGCTTTAATTTGCCTTTCTATAACAAGGTCGTATTATATCATTAAAAAAATAGAAATGCATCCTTTTCAGATAGTTTTAACAAAATTATTCTATATTATCATTTATATTTATTTGTTCACCTTAAAGTTAAGAGCAAGCTGTTACTGAACCTTTAACTCAAATAAATAAAAGGATTGATCTATAGATCAATCCTTTTATTTATTAATTATTTGGTTGAAATGCTACAGCTACATCCTTAATGTTTAATTGCTCTCTTGCCATGTGCATAATTTTTATACCTTCTTCACTCGATAACTCGTCAGCTTTTACAATAATTTTCACTTCATTGTCTTCTGCAATCACTAATACATCTTCATAACCCTTAGTTTTAATTAGCGTTTCTAGCATTTCTTCTTTTTGAGCTAATACTCGTAAGCTTTCTATATTATCCCACGCTTGACTTTGGAGATCTGCCGAAGCATCAGATGATGCAATAACAGCCGTATAATCTTCACTTAATCGATCTCTCAACATTTGTCTTTCTAAGCGAATTGAATTAAATGCTTCATCATTTGTAAAACCAGTAAGAATTTCTTCATCAAATAAACCATCCATCGTTGCTTCTGTTACTTCTTCAAATTCTACAAAAGAAGAATCTGTCTCACTCTCTTCAACAGCCTCACCATTCTCACCTAAATAAGCTAATTGCTCATTTTGAGGTGGTGCAGTAATATAATACACCGATAATACAATAATTAAACTTAACATTGTTAATAACCAAACTGTTTGTCTTTTTAATACCATTATTATTCCCCCTTAGATTTCTTAGGTAATACAGAGACACGATGAGAAGGTACGTCTAGCACTCTACTCACTGCTTCTACTACCCAGGTCTTTACTTGAATATTTTCAACACCTCTAGCTACAACTAATACACCTCTAATTGTTGGTTTTTCTGTTTTAGCTACAAGCGGTTCTTCCCTATCACCACTTCGAATAATGACTACTTCATCATCTTTTGTAATATCCTCGACTTTTCGTTTTCCACCTTCACGATCAGTCTCATCTGTATGTTGTTGTTTAGTGCTTGTGTTTCTTTCAAAAACTTTATTTTCAGTTTCTGCTAGGTTAATCATAACTGTAACATCTGAAATACCAACAACCTGTTCTAATGCCTCGCGAAGTTGTTTCTCATAAGTAGATTCATAGTCTTGCATCGTGAGTGGTTCATCACTAGAATTTTTATTAGAAAATACAGCAACATCATCACTTGATTTATTTAATTCTTCATTAAATACTGGGATACTTTCTTGGATGTTACTGGTCTTTGTAAAGTTACTAAAAATCATTAAAGCCAGACCAACACACAGAAGGATGGCTACATATTGAATTGGACTGCTTCGTTTTTTCTTATCATCTTTGTTAGTGGGAATTATCTTACTTAGCCATGACTCCTTGTTATCGTTTTTGTCTGTCATTTATTTCAACTCCCTCCTTCCATAACAACCTCAATTTTTTCTAGCGGTATTGGCCATTGAGTACCTAAATAATTTATAATTTCTTGCTTGTTTGTTTCACCTTTTTCAGAAGTTACTAATTGTTTCGACGTATCAATCGCCACTAGTGAAACAACTTCAATACTGCCCTTTTCCTCCAAGATTTGATCACCGTTTACTGCTTTAAGCTCCACAAGAACTTCTGCAACACTATTTAAGTAATCTTCTTCATCCAAAAAATTAGTTAAGTTAACACTTATTGATTTTATTTCTTTTTCAAACTTGTCAATCATCTCCTCTTCTACTTGTCTCTTTAATTGGACAGCCACCTGTTCTGAAATATATGCAAGTTGTGCCGATTCTATTTCTTTTTTCTTATTTTCAATTGAAATTTCTAAATTTTTTTCATTAAATTGACTTGAAATCCCTATTGAAGAAACCCAGCTATCAGCTTCTCTTGTAAAAATTGTAAAAAGAGGATTTAAAATGATTACTAATAACAAAAGTCCAACAACCATCTTTACATAACGTTGTAAACTTGAATTGGGTAGGAGGAGTTCTAAAATCGTTGCTAAAAGTATTAATAAGATAATATTACTAATCCATTCTGTTAAAAATTGCATCGTCTCCCTCCTTTTAATTTACACATAATACGTAGTATGCTTTTGTTTTGAAGTTACTCTATCGCATCATTAATGATAAATTCCCCGCAGCGACCATTATCGTTATTGCTAGGAAAAACATTAAACAAACTGTTGCTAGTGCAGCGAAAATAAAAATAACTGCTTTACCGATAATAGAAAGACTATTAATGATCGCTCCACCTCCTAGCGGTTGCAAGACTGCCGCAGCTAGATTAAAAATAAGGGCTAATGCTAACACTTTAATTGCTGGAAAAGCACTGATTAATAAAAGAATAGCCAGTCCTACTATTCCAATCGTATTTTTTAAAAGAATTGATGCCCCCATGACTGTATCTGCAGCATCAGTAAACACTCTTCCTACCACTGGTACGAAATTACCTGTAACAAACTTTGCTGTTCGTATCGTTATACCATCTGCTACTGCCGTGACTGCCCCTTGTACGGAAATGACTCCTAAAAATATTGTTAGAAATATTCCAAGTGTCCCTACACTAATGTTTCGAAGTAAATTGGCAAGCTTCGTTACCTTGTAATGATCAGTCAAAGTACTAACAAGGCTCAATAACGCTGATAAAAAAAGTAAAGGTAAAACAAAGTGTTGAATTAATAGTCCACTTGTATTAACTAAAAAAATAATCAAAGGATGAAATAAAGCAACTGACGTAATACTACCAATCGAAGCGAGTAAGGCTAAAAGCAAAGGAAGTAGGGCTATCATAAAATTTATCATCAAAGAAATCGCCGTTTGAGCATAAGTAATGGCAACATAAAAGCTATTTATGGCAATAATCATTAATACCATATAAACGATCGCATTCGCGACCTTACTTACTGTATTCTTTTCAAAGGCAGTTTGTAGCGTTTGAAGAATCATACTAAAAACTGTTAATAGAATTAAAGTTCCTAATAATTTCCCATTCACAATTATTTCGTGAAAAAAATATCGGACAAAACCAAATAACCACTCTTTTAGAGAAAACTCTTTTTCACCGCGAACAAATTCCATAAATGAACCTTTTTGGTTTTCTGGTAGGAAACCCCCATATTCATTTACAATTTCTTCCCAATATTCTCTAATTTCTTCGATTCCTAATTGAGAAAGCTGTTGTTCGACTAGATTTTCTTTTGGTGGTGGTTCAGCCATTGCTACAGTAGGTACAAGAAAGAAAATAAAAATTAGTAGTACGAATATTTTTTTCATGTTGAAAACCCCTATCCACCTTAGTACGGTAATAAACCAATCACAGTTTCTATAATTGCAGTAATGATAGGAATAGCCATTACTAATATAAATACTTTTCCTGCCAATTCGATTTTTGATGCTATAGCCCCTTGACCAGCATCTTTTGCAATTTGTGCCCCAAACTCTGCAATGTAGGCGATGCCAATGATTTTTAAAATTGTTTGTACATAAACCATATTTATATTTGCGTTAATGGCGATTTTTTGAAGCATTGAAACAATGAGATATATTTGGTCTATAAGAAAAATAAAGATTAAGATCCCTACAAATACCGTTAATAGGAATGCGAAAATTGGCTTTTGTTCCTTTACTACCAAAGCTAAAAATGTTGTGATTAATCCTAACCCAACTATTTGAATAATCTCAATGGCAAAACACCTCCCTATTGAAACAGGAATACTCCTTTTATTTTTTGAAATAAATTATCAACAATTGTTGCAACCATATAAAGGACGACAACAAACCCGATTAATGTCACCCAATGAGCCCAATCTTCCTTTCCCATCTGTTTCAATACTGTATGAATCATTGCCACAACAATACCGATACCTGCGATTTGAAATATTGTATTAACATCATAGCCCATGTAATCTCCTCCTTAGCTGTACCCCTACATCATTAATATGACAATTAATAGTCCAGTCAAAAACCCAAGACTTTTTAACATCTTTTCATAACGATTTTGCGCTTCAATTGCGTCCCCTTCTTCCCTTTCTAAATGGCTTAATGTTAATCGAATTTGTTTTTGCTGATGTTCTCTATCGTGTTGTCCTAATGTTGCTCCAAATTGACTCATAACTTCTAATTCCCCTTTACATAAAGCAGTCATGTGCCACGTATCATTTAAACTTTCTTCCCATGCCTTATGAACACTAACTTCACCCTTATTTAATCTCTCAGCAAAACTTTGAAAAAAGTATGAAATAGGTTTCGGCATCTGTTTAGCTATATGCTTACTCGCTTCTGATAATGGTGTTAGTCCATACATAATCTCTGATTCCAATGATTGTAGGGCAACTTTTAATTGCCTTAATTGTCTTGGGCGGTCACTTAACCTTCTAGCAAATTCAAATCCAACCCATGTCGTTGCAACAATGATTAATATAGCTCCAAGTATTTTCAATGCAACCTCACCACATCTTTTCCATACTCATTTCGAATCCGATTGATTCTCCCAGGTTGAACGCTTCTAGATAATTCAATCACTCTTTTAAAAACGTGCATATTCATTAACGTTTTTAATGATGGGCGGTCAATAACATCTTCTAACGTCCTCCCATGTACTGTGGTTATAATTTTCACTCCTGAATGAATAGCTTCCATAATAGCTTCACTATCTTCTTGTCTACCAATTTCATCTACTACCAACACTTGAGGACTCATTGATCGAATTAACATCATCATTCCCTCAGCTTTAGGGCAGGCATCTAACACATCAACTCGATTTCCAAGAGAGTGTTGGGGTATTCCTTTAACGGATCCAGCTATCTCTGAACGCTCATCTACAATACCAATTTTCATAGATGGAATTACCCCCTTACCTTCACTAATTATTCTTGCCAAATCTCTTAACAATGTTGTTTTACCTGTTTGTGGTGGTCCAATAATTAAAGTGTTATTCCATTCTTCACTGCTGTATAAATATTGAACTAAAGGTTCTGCCACTCCAAGCTTTTGTCTAGCAACTCTAATATTAAAAGAGCTTATATCCCGAATGGCCTTCACTTGTCCTTTTTCTGTAATCACCTTTCCTGCCAATCCAACTCTGTGCCCCCCCCGGATGGTAATATAACCTCTTTTTAATTCTTCTTCTAAGGCATATAGAGAATAATCGCTTAACTGGTTTAATAAATGAATGGCGTCACTAGGAGAAACAGGATATGGACAAGCATTATATTTAGGAAAGATCGCTTTCCCATCAATCACAATTTCAAGTGGTCGGTGGACACGGATACGGATCTCCTCAACGTTTTCTCTTGTAGGTAAAGGTAGCGAAACAACTAACTCCTTGATCTTCTCCGGTAGAACCGCTAAAATCTCCTTCAATCTTTTACCCACCTTCCAATTGTCGTTTGTGTAGTACTAGCCTTACTACTGAAAATGTATGCATACTTGACCATAATATGACTATTTTCATAACAATAGATTTTATCTACGTAGTCCTATTAGGATTAATAACACCCCAAGACCAACGAGAAGTAACTTAGAGTAAGATAGCTTGTCAGCTAAACCAATCAGTCCAATACTCATTGTCGAAATTAATATTATTGGTCCTACTATTGCTAATGCGGCGTTAACCATTAATGCCTTGTCAACCGTATTAAATTTCAACATAATAGATGCAGCGGTTATTTCTATAAGGCCCGATATTATTCTTAAAATAACCATTCCCAAAACTGCAGTTTCAATTGCCGCCATCCAATTTTTCATATATATTTCCACCTCTAATAAATAGACTTATTTATAAGACTGTTTAGCATGTAGTACAACCTTATGTCTGAAACAATAATTTAGAACAGAAAAAAGCATCTATCTACAAAATGTAAATAGATGCTTAATAACTTATTGAAATAATTCATTGTGAAAAACCAAACTTTGGTTTAGGCTCTTGACATATACGCTGCATTACGTGTATCAATAATAAGAACATCACCTTCATTGATAAAA
Organism: Anaerobacillus alkalidiazotrophicus; assembly: GCF_001866055.1. Next base: position 40,094 of record NZ_MLQS01000014.1, on the reverse strand, counting down.
AACGGTACTTGTACTGTTAATCCAGTTTCTAAAGTAGCTGGTTTTGTACCACCTGAAGCAGTATCACCTTTTATTCCCGGCTCGGTTTCAGTTACCTTTAATTCAACTGTATTTGGTAATTCAACCCCTAAAGTTTCTCCTTGGAATGTCATTACTTGAACTACCATGTTTTCTTTTAAGAACTTTAATTCATACTCAAGCTGAGCCGACGATAATTCTAATTGCTCATATGACTCATTATCCATAAATGTGTGTGTATCACCACTAGCATATAAATACGCCATGCGACGATTTTCAATATGTGCTTTTGAAACCTTTTCACCAGCACGGAAAGTTTTTTCTTGAATAGCCCCTGTTCGAAGGTTGCGAAGCTTTGAGCGTACGAAAGCAGCCCCTTTCCCTGGTTTAACATGCTGAAACTCTACTACTTGCCAAAGCCCCCCATCTACTTCTATCGTCAATCCTGTTTTAAAATCATTAACTGAAATCATTGCTTTTCCTCCTAATTAATCCTTATATGTAAATTTATTAATCGCCTAATATTAGTAGTTCCTTTGTAGAAAATGTTAATGTATTATTACCATCTTCAGTTATTACAGTATCATCTTCAATACGCGTCCCACCAACCCCTGAAATATAGATACCAGGTTCTACAGTGACAACCATACCTGGTTGAAGTACTGTTTCAGATTTCTTAGAAAGGCCTGGTCCTTCATGAACTTCCATACCAAGACCATGTCCAGTTGAGTGCCCAAAATATTCACCATAACCTTTTTGAGAAATAAAGTCCCTTGTTATATCATCAGCTTCTTTTCCTGTTAATCCAGCTTTTATTTCTTTCATTCCTTTTAGCTGAGCTTCTAAAACCGTATAATATATTTTTTCTAACTCACTCGAAAGTTTTCCAACTGCTACTGTACGGGTAATATCTGAACAGTACCCTTTATAGTATGCACCAAAATCTAAAGTTACAAGCTCCCCTGTTTGTATCAATTTAGAACTTGCTACTCCATGTGGTAATGCAGATCTTAGACCTGAAGCTACAATAATATCAAACGAGGAGGATTCTGCTCCTTGTTTCCTCATAAAAAATTCTAACTCATTTGATACATCTAACTCTGTTAAACCTGGTTTTATGTATTTAATTATATGATCAAAAGCTGCATCAGCAATTTTTGCTGCTTCTTTTAGTATCTTAATCTCTTGTTCATCTTTAATCAAGCGTAAATTTTCAATAATTCCACTAGTAGGAACTAATGTAACATTTTTAAACCTCTCTTTATACTCCTCGTACTGAGCAAAAGAAACGTGGCATTTTTCAAAACCTAACTTTTCAATCCCCATATTTTTAATTTGTGTTGCCAATTCATCAACTAATAAAGCTTTGTGTTGTACTATTTCAAAGTCAACAGCTTGTTCTGATGCTTGTTCCACGTAACGAAAATCTGTAATAAATTTAGCTTCTGTTTCAGTTATTAGTGCCACACCAGCGGTTCCAGTAAACCCAGTTATGTAACGCCTGTTGTAATTACTAGCAATTAATATTCCTTCAATTTCATTTTTTTTTAGTCTTTCTCTCAGTTTAGTTAATCTTCCCACTATCCATCCTCCTTTTTGCATTATAGAATTCATTAGCTAAAGCTATATGTAATTAACTAATACCCACATAATTTTGTTAATTTTTCTTAATTATGAATTTTAAAACGAATAGAATGTCCCTAATGGACATTCTATCACAAGCTATTATCATTTGAATAGGTAACCACCTTGTTATTTAAGCCTTTCACTATACTCATATGAGATGGAATATCCTATAAAAACACCATATAACACATACAAGCATATTCCTGTTATAATTGTATTAAGATCTAAATCAACTAATGGTTTTAACCCAGGTAAAATTGGATTCAAGAAATAAAAAACAATGAACCATAAGACGAAACCAAAACCAATACCTGGCCATATACTATTAAAACTAGCTAAAATATACCTATACAAAAATGAGATAGGAATTGATATGACCGATATTAATGCTATTCCTACTAACTGTCCTATGTAACCATTTTTCCAATCTCCTAATGCAAAAGGCATTAATACTAAAGCTGGACCTACTCGAATAAAATTAAAAAAGAAAGCAAAGTATCCTACTAGACTCCAGATTAATCCACCAAAAAATCCAATTGATGCCACAGTTCCGTTAAAACTCATTGGCTGTTCCCGTTTGTTTTGCTCTAAGTTTTCCATTTTTTTAATCACCTCAAAGTATAGTATGACCGTAATTCTTTAAACTATTGCAATTAGAATTTTTAGGAAAAGAGTGTAAAACATTATAAGTCTGGGAATATTATATATAGTAGAAAGTAATTTTAGAGGAAAAATGTTTTACACGTAGAATATATTTAATTAAATATAATATTAATTTCTTAAGCATTTTTAACTTTCATCTATTTTCTTCCTAATTATATTATTCCTAGTTTTTCCCATCTTTAAGTCATGTTCCACTATAATAAAACAGAGCATAGAGTATAAAGTACAACAATAAACGTTAGCATTAGGTGGGGACTATTATGAGGGAAGTTAGGAAGTATAAATCAGTTAATGTGTTAAAACATTTCAAGAATTTTAGGAGGTGAGCATATGACTCGTTATTCTTTTCATCCACTTATTTTATGTGTTTTAGGTTTATCAATTGTTGGCTTGTTCCACAGACTATATAAAGATCCTGTAGAACTATTTAGTCAGTTGTTATTTATGGTTGTATTCGCAAGTATTATCTTCTTTTTAGTAAAGAAATTTTTAGCACATAAACATAGTAATAGTACTAATTATGGCTCACATCAACCTCAACCAAAGAGAATGAATTTCAAAACTTCCAATGGGAGTAAAGTTGCTCCTCATAAGAACAAGAAAGATACAAAAAAAATTTCCCGTCCGCTAGTTAAAAAGCGAACTGAAGTAAATTTAACAGTAATTGAAGGAAAGAAAAGTAAGAAAAAAAATCGAGCTCTTTTTTAAGAGTTCGATTTTTTCTTAACTGGTCATTAATTAATTTTGTTGTTTTCAGTCTCGTTTTTTTTCTGAACTTTCCTGAGTATTTCAACTCGATTTTTATCCTCTTCAAAGTATTGTACGAGATCGCCTATTCGATCAATTGCATCCCAGCTTAAATGGTGCTCAATACCTTCTACATCTTGATAAATATTTTCATTACTTACTCCAATTATCCTCATAAATTCCTCAAGCAAATCATGACGGTATACGAGTCGCTTTCCGACCTTCTTACCTTTCGGAGTTAATACAAAACCACGATACTTTTCATATATAACGTACTCCGTTTGATCTAACTTTTGAACCATCTTTGTAACAGAGGAAGGATGTACATCTAAAGCTTCTGCAATGTCAGAAACCCTAGCATATCCTTTATCTTCTATTAATAAATAAATTCTTTCTAAATAATCTTCCATACTTGGTGTTGGCATCGTGTCCCCTCCGATTTCCTCTCCAGCCATCCATACTATCTTTTTACATGCTTAAGATTATACTACATTCAAATTTGATGGACAACTCATCTAAAACAGTTAAAAACGCTTCATGTATAATACTCTATTTTTGCGTTGGGAAAGAATTTTTGAATATATCCTTCTATCGTACCTTTTAATTCATCAGATTCTTCATTCTTATATACATATTTCCCTCTACCGTATTTTCCCCATTTATATTTTCTTTCCTCTTCATTCATTTCAAGCTTTGATTTTGGGTAACGTTTTAAAATAGTTCTTTTTGCTGTTTGCGTAAAGCGGTGCTGGATTAGTTCAAATGTTAAGTCTTTAGTTGCATATAAAGGTAGAGTAGCTTCAAGTTTCTCAAATAGCTCTAAATAACCTTCTTGCCACCCTTCATGTCTATATAGTGGCGCTAAAATAAAACCTAAAGGATAATGAGCCTTTGCAACTTTTCCTGCTGCTTCAATACGTTTATCAAACGAGGATGTACCAGGTTCAAAATTTTTAATTACATAATTAGAATTTAAACTAAAACGAAACCGAGAATTTCCGTTGTGCATTACATCTAAAAGATGATCTACATGATGATATTTTGTTACAAACCTAAGTCTCCCTAAATCTGTTTGACCAAAAAATTCAATAGCCTTTTTCAAAGAATGAGTTAAATGATCAATGCCTACAATATCAGAGGTACATGCCGCTTCAAAACGAGTAATTTCTGGTTCTCTTTCCTTAATATAATTTATTGTAGCTTCAAATATCTCTTCCAAATTAACATAAGTACGAATATATGGCTTATCACCCATTGTCGTTTGTAAATAACAGTAGTGACAGTGGCCCATACACCCAGTAGCAAGCGGAATAGCATATTCTGCAGATGGCTTTGAGGTGTCAAACTTCAATGTCTTCCTCACACCCACAACAAGTGTTGATTTTGCATTTCGGTATTTTTGGTTTTCATTTTCTCCTGGAATATTTCTGACTTGATTGTGTGAAGTTGTTTCCCTAATTTCTAACCCCATTTTTTCAAACTTTTCTTTTAACTCAAGTCCTAGTGGATAATCCAATGCTTTTGGTTCTATATAAACGAGTTGAGGTATAAAAGGCTCCATTTTTATTTACCACCTTATTTTATTGTATCTTTATTCTTTATTAAGGTGTGCAGATTTATTATATTATTTTTGTGTATTAGCTACCGAAAATGGAAAAGAGAGAACATACATAATGTTCTCTCCCTCCATATAAATTTATAGTCCACACTTTAATTGAGCATTACAATTTGTGCATGTATTACATCCGCCTATATCCTCAACTGTACCTGTACGGCAAACTGGGCAAGTGTTTCCAACTTCTGACCCAATTGTTACTGATGTAGACCGTAGATCAGCAATTGTATCAAGAAGAACCACTTGTTGCTTCGCTGTCTTTTTCTCCTCAACATTAATATCCTCTAATTTATTTTCTTCTGCAGTTAAAGAAAGTACTTGAGCATCACGACTACCGTCTACGTAAACAGTGCCACCTTTAGCACCACCTCGGTATAAACGTTCATATACAGCTTGAACTTGATCAACTGTATATCCTCGCGGAGCATTAACAGTTTTAGATAATGAACTATCTACCCAACGTTGAATAATGCATTGAACGTCCGCATGAGCCTCTGGAGATAAATCCATTGTTGAGATAAACCATTCAGGTAATTGATTAGGATCAGCATCTGGATTAGCGTTATAATATTCTTCTACAATTCCTGCTTTTACTTCAATAAACTTACCTAAACGGCCACTACGATAATAAGAGAATGAGTAGTAAGGCTCAAGTCCTGTGCTAACTCCTACCATCGTTCCTGTACTTCCAGTAGGGGCAACAGTTAATAAGTGCGAATTTCTAATGCCATATTTCAGAATATCTTGACGGATATCTTCAGGCATTTTTCTCATATAACCACTATTAATAAATTTTTCACGTAGTAATTGTGTTTCGCCATCGCTTTCTCCAAGTAAAAACGGGAAGCTACCTTTTTCTTTTGCAAGCTCGATGCTTGTTCGGTAAGCAGTCGTAGCAATTGTTTCGAAAATTTGATCAATTAACTGATTACCTTTTTTGGATCCATAAACAGTTTCAGTATAGATTAATAAGTCATGTAAACCCATTACCCCTAAACCTACACGTCTCTCTCCCTTTGCCATTTTTGTATTAGCATCTAAGAAGTACGGAGTTGCGTCAATAACATTATCCTGCATTCTTACACCAACACTAACCGTACGTTTTAATTTTTCAAAATCAACCTGCTTTGTTTCTTTGTTTGCCATTTCAGCTAAATTTATCGCAGCCAAGTTACAAACACTATATGGCGCAAGGGGTTGTTCTCCACAAGGATTTGTTGCTACAACTTTTTGACCATATGCTACTGCATTAGTCATATCATTAGCATTATCAATAAAGAAAATCCCTGGCTCAGCTGAGTATGTTGCACAAATATTTACTAGCTTCCATAATTCACGTGCCTTAATCATACGATATGTCCTAACATTGAAACCTAGCGCTTCCCACTCACGAACATCCCCATACTTATTCCAATCGCGATTATATGCTTCCATTTCTTCTGGTGAATAATTTTCAACATCAGGAAAACGTAGTGGATAATCCTCATCGTGTTCTACTGCTCTCATAAATTCTTGTGTTAAACATATTGAGATATTTGCACCTGTTAAAAATTCAGGGTTATTCACACTATAAGTTCCACCTAAGCTAAGCTTTTCTTCAGCTTCTTTAAAGACACTTTCATCAAACCCACCGAAGCCTGGTATTGCTTGGTAATTCAAAATTCCTTGATACATTGCTTTTTCAACTTCAGATAAAGGCGTAAATTTGAGCTTATCCTTAACAAGTTGCTTAATTTGAGAATCATTCGTATTTTCTAACAAAAATCTTAATATTTTTGGGTTTTGCATTTTAGAAATGATGAACTCTAAAATATCGGGATGCCAATCTGCAAGCATGATCATTTGAGCGCCACGACGCGAGCCACCTTGTTCCACTAAATGTGTGAGTTTAGCAATATCATCTAACCAAGACACTGACCCAGAAGACTTACCATTAACTCCTCTAGCAAGTGTATTTCTCGGCCTTAAAGTTGAACCGTTCGTTCCAACGCCACCACCCCGGCTCATAATTTCCATCACTTGAGTACGGTGTTCTGATATTCCACCTCTAGAGTCTTTTACGAAAGGCATAACATAGCAATTGAAATAAGTAACGTCTGTGCCTGACCCAGCACCATATAGTACTCTTCCCGCTGGAATAAAATTGAGATTCACTAGTTCTTCATAAAACTCTTGAAAAGACGATTGCTTACGTTCCACTGAGGTTTCTACCGAAGCAAGTCCAGTTGCATTACGCATGGCAATTTGTTCATAGAATATTTCTAAGGGCTTTTCAATCGAATCAAGAGCTCTCGTTACAATTCCAGTAGCGATTTCTTCCGGATTATCTAAAACTCCTTGAAATTCCTCGTCAACTAAAATACTTGCTTCACTTTTATCCCAGTCAATGTTTTGAATAAAGCCATATCCCCGAGCAGGAAATTTCGGATCTTGTTTTACTGTTAAGACGACAAAATCTCCTTCTTTTAACGTTTTTTTCTCCGTATCTTTAAAGGTATAACGATCTAACATTACGAGACGTGATACGCCTTTTTTACTGAGTCTCATGTCCGATGTGATTGGATGAACTTGCGGAAATTGTTTAATATCCTCGTTAAGACTCTCCACATTAATTCGCATCACTTTTGACATTGTCATCGCCACACGCATTCTCCCCTTTTATTAAATAATATACATTTTCATGATGTAAAAAATATACGTGAGTTTTTTTACCATTTTTGGTATTTGATACCAAAACATTTCTCATGATAGCTTGTCTAAGCTTACCATAGAAATAACAACTATTCAATATATAGTGTTCAAATATAACACCAAAATACTATATATTGTTATCAATCGGAAAAATTTTATTTTTGTCAACTTTAAAAGAGAATAAATATAAAAGAAAAATGTAGAAATTCTAACAAAATCCCTTAAAAAATAATAAATATGGACATTTTTCTTATTTGCATTAGAAAAATGTCTTATAAGTGCTGATAATAAAAGCATTTGTTAAATTTAATCCACAAAAAAATATTTTCAATAGAAACATAAATAAATTTTATCTATACTTACTTATACATAAACCCATTAATATATGTAGAATTGTAATATACTGGAGGAATGAAAAAAGATGAGCTATGTTCTACTTAACGATCAAATTACGGAACGAAAGAATGTAAAAATTGATATGGAAGACCGTGGGTATAACTTCGGTGATGGAATATATGAAGTAATTCCCATCTATAACAGTAAACTTTTTACACTAGACGAGCACTTAGATCGATTTGAAGATAGTGCAAGAAAATTAGAAATAAAACTTCCTTACGACAAAAATGAGTTAGAAAAACTATTACATCAATTAAAGAATGCGAATAAAATCGACAATGGGATTATTTATGTACAAATGACTAGAGGTGTTTCACCCCGATCTCACCTTTATGAACGTGATTCAAACGGCATAATTACAGGTTTTAGTAGAGAAATGAAATTCCCAGAAAAACCAAAACAAAAGGGGATACATGTTTTTGTAACAGAAGATATTCGTTGGTTACGTTGTGATATTAAAACAATTAATTTATTAGGCAATACAATGATAAAAAGAAATGCCTTTGATAAACAATGTCAAGAAGGAGTTATGCATCGTAACGGTAATATCACTGAGGGCTCCTCGTCAAACATCTTTATTGTAAAAAACAGAACATTATATACCCATCCTGCATCAAACTTGATATTAAATGGTATTACAAGACAACTTGTAATACAGCTCGCTCGTAAAAACAATATCCAGGTAATAGAAGAAGCTATTTCTTTACAACAGCTAAAAGGTGCAGACGAAGCTTTTATTACTAGTACTACACAAGAAATAACCCCAATAAGAAAGACAATTGGTGATGTTGATGCTACTTTTCAAATAGGTGAGATTACAAAAACTTTACAACAGTCGTTTAATAAATATGTAGAAATACATTGTAAGTAATCATATAAAAGGAAGCCTTCTGAGTTTTAGGCTTCCTTTTGTATGATTTGAATTTCGTATTACCTTCGGAAATTCCACTCATCATTTGCATACCGTTTTACAGCTAGTTCATGTACGTATGTTTCTTGCTCTTCAGATAGTTGATAAGGCACTAAATCAATTTGCAACCCTTTTTCAAAGCCTCTTTTGAAAGCAACCTCTGCATCATAAATTGTAACCTTATTTTTAATTAACTCATTAATAGGAACCGCTTTTTGACTAAAACCTTTTAATAAACGATCTCGGACTCGCTCATTTGGAAATTTAAATAAATCAAAAAGTTTAGTTTCATCGAGTTCTAATATAATAGACCCATGCTGTAAAATGACATTTTTTTGCCTAGTTTGAGCACTTCCTGCTACTTTTCTACCTTCTACAACGAGTTCATACCAGGATGGTGCATCAAAGCAAACTGCTGAACGTGGATTTTTCAAATTTTCCTGGTCCTCCTTTGTTTTTGGAATGGCAAAATAAGCATCAAGTCCCAATTGTTTAAATCCTTCTAAGACGCCTTCTGAAATAATTCTATAAGATTCGGTAACTCCCTTTGGCATCTTCGGATGATTCTCTGAAACAATAACACTATATGTAAGTTCCTTATCATGTAGCACACCTCTTCCGCCTGTTGGCCGCCTAACAAAACCCAATTCATACTTTTTTACCGCTTCCAAATTAATTTCTTTTTCAACTTTTTGGAAATAACCAATAGATAATGTAGCTGGTTCCCAACCATAAAAACGAATGGTTGGCCTTATCTTACCTTTACTATGCCATTCTAACAACGCCTCATCTAAAGCCATATTATAGGCTGGTGAACACTTACCTGAATTAATAAAATTCCATGTTTCTCTCATGATATTCCTCTTTCTATTCTTGAATTATTATCATTAATCTATAGTATATATGTAACGACTGTCAAACATCTTTATCCCACTCTTAAGGTGCAGTAAGACCCCCACCTCAAAACGTAAGAAAATCGAGAAATTTAGGTGGGGGATTAACTGCCCCTTAAGGTCCGATATAGTATAACTTTCATCAGTGAAGCTGATGATTAGTTATTCTTATGCCTGTGGTATAAGTTGAACTAACAATCAGTGGGGGATGAAAGAACCCCCCCACTGATTGAAGTTCAGCTTTATTTGTATTCCTTCTTGATTAAACGAATGGATTAATTTATATTTGATAATATATTAATATATAAATAAAGGTTCTAAGTTGTTATTTAAGATTACATTCCTACTAGAACAAATTTCAAAAATTTTTTAGAAAGGTGCTGTCACAAAAGATGAATTGGATTTTAGCAATTATGACTGCCGTTTTAGTATATTTTATTGTAAGAAGGTTTATCAAACCAAAATACTTAACGGACCTAAATGAGGAAGAATTTCGTCAAGGTTATAGAAAAGCTCAATTAATTGATGTTAGGGAGCAAAACGAGTTTGAAACTGGTCATATCTTAGGAGCAAGAAACATCCCATTATCACAATTACGTCAAAGGTCTAATGAAATTAGACCAGACAAGCCCGTATACCTATATTGTCAGAATGGTACAAGAAGTATGCGTGCTGCTGAATTTTTAAAAAAGAAGCGTAGTTGTGAAGATTTAAGTCATTTAAAAGGTGGCTTTCGTAAATGGTCAGGAAAAGTCAAAAAATAGAAGGGTGACTCCAAGGAGTCCCCTTCATTTTTCATTTCAACTATTTTGATATTTTAGTACTGGTTTTCTGGCGGCAGTTGTTTCATCAAGACGCCCAATAACCGTATGGTGTGGAGCTTCTTGAACAATTTCAGGGTTTTCTTCTACTTCTTTTGCTATTTGTATCATTACTTCAATAAATTCATCCAACGTTTCTTTCGATTCTGTCTCTGTTGGTTCGATCATTAAACACTCTTCCACATTTAATGGAAAATATATGGTTGGTGGATGATAACCAAAGTCTAGTAGACGTTTAGCAATATCTAATGTTCTTACCCCTAATTTCTTTTGGAGTTTACCAGAAAGCACAAACTCATGTTTACAATGCTGAGTATAAGGTGCATCGAAATATGGTTGTAGGCGTCTAAACATATAGTTAGCATTTAAAACGGCATCTTCAGATACTTTACGCAATCCTTCTGGCCCCATTGTGCGAATATACGTGTATGCACGTACATTAATTCCAAAATTGCCGTAATAAGGTTTTACACGTCCAATAGTTTCCGGACGATCATAATCAAAATAATAGCGTTCTCCATCTTTTGCGATGACCGGTTTAGGTAAAAATGGTATTAACTCATTTTTCACTCCCACTGGTCCTGAGCCGGGTCCACCACCACCATGGGGCCCAGTAAATGTTTTATGAAGATTTAGATGAACTACATCAAAGCCCATATCACCTGGTCGAGCAATTCCTAATATGGCATTTGAATTCGCACCATCATAATAAAGTTTACCACCTGCATTATGAATGATCTCTGCCATCTCAATAATATTTTCTTCAAATAAACCTAATGTATTTGGGTTTGTTAACATTAATGCAGCTGTATCTTCTCCTACTACCTCACGTAAATGCTCTAAGTCTACTACCCCTTTATTGTTAGAACGTACAGTTATTGTTTCGAAGCCAGCAACTGTTGCCGATGCAGGATTCGTACCATGTGCTGAATCAGGTACAATTACTTTCGTACGATGAAAATCCCCATTCTTTTCATGAAATGCACGAATCAGCATTAATCCTGTCCATTCACCGTGAGCACCTGCTGCTGGTTGTAAAGTTACCTCATCCATCCCAGTAATTTCTGCTAATGAAACTTGGAGATCATATAGTAATTCTAGGGCACCTTGAACTGTATTTTCATCTTGGAGCGGATGGATATGCGAAAAGCCAGTTAATCTGGCAATATCTTCATTAATTTTTGGATTATATTTCATCGTACAAGAACCTAACGGGTAAAATCCAGAATCTACACCATGATTTCTCTTTGAAAGAGCCGTATAATGACGAATAAGCTGAAGTTCAGATACTTCTGGTAATTCTGGTTCCTCATCTCTAATAAATTGTAGTGGGAGTATATCGGTTAACTCTTGTTCTGGAATATCTAAGATAGGTAAACTATAGCTTATTCTTCCGACTTTACTTTGCTCAAAAATTAATGGTTGATTTCTCATTCTTTTACTCCCCCCAATTCAGAAACAAGATTATCAATTTCTGCTTTTGTTCTTAGCTCTGTAACTGCAATAAGCATATACCCATCTAATTCAGGGTAATCTTTTCCTAAATCATAGCCACCGATAATTCCTTGTTTGAATAACAGTTCATTTACTTCTTTAACAGGTTTAGTAAGTTTTATAATAAACTCATTGAAAATTGCCCTATTAGGGAAACCAATTGTAAAACCATTATTAATAAAGGTTTGCTTCGCATAATTTGCCTTCTGAATGTTTTGTAATGCCATTTCCTTTATCCCAACTTTACCTAAAGCACTCATAGCAACAGAAGCTGCTAATGCATTAAGAGCTTGGTTTGAGCAAATATTGGAAGTAGCTTTATCGCGACGAATATGTTGTTCACGTGCTTGTAATGTTAAAACAAAACCTCGCTGACCTTTATCATCGGTTGTTTGTCCTACTAATCTCCCTGGTACTTTTCGCATAAGCTTTGATGTTGTAGCAAAAAAGCCACAGTGAGGACCACCAAATTGAGCAGGAATTCCAAATGGTTGAGCATCTCCTACTACAATATCAGCGCCAAATTTCCCTGGTGGTTTCAATGCTCCTAAAGCCAAAGGATTACTTGATACAACAAAAAGTCCTTTACCTGAATGAGCTATTTCTTCAATTTCAGCTAAGTTTTCAATATTACCTAAAAAGTTCGGATATTGAACAATAACACAAGCCGTTTCATCATTATATTTTTCTTTTAAATCTATTAAACTCGTTATACCGTCTTGCATTTCAATCTCTAGCACTGTTAAGTTTTGGCCTTTTGCATTAGTTATTAGTACATCTCTTGCCTCAGGATGAACTGTTTTTGAAACAAGAATGGTCTTTTTCTTCGTCTGACCAGCGCTCATCATTGCAGCTTCTGCTAATGCAGTTGGCCCATCGTACATTGAAGAGTTAGCTAAATCCATTCCAGTTAGTTCACTAATCATTGTTTGGTATTCAAAAATTGCTTGCAATTCCCCTTGTGAAATTTCAGGTTGATAAGGTGTGTAAGCTGTATAAAACTCAGATCTTGAAATTACATGATCCACAACAGAAGGGATGTAATGTTCATAAACCCCGGCTCCCAAAAAAGATGTGTAGTTCTTACTGTCAGCATTTTTACTTGCCATTCTCACTAACTCTTTAACGGTGTCTGGCTCTGAAAGTGCATCCTTTAAATTCATTTCCCCTTTTAAACGAATTTTTTCAGGAATATCTGCAAACAATTCATCGATGGACATAACCCCTATCGTTTCCATCATTTCTTTCTTATCTTGCTCAGTGATTGGCAAATAACGAAATTTCAATTTACTTCCCCCTTATTAGAAATGTGTAAGGCCTACTCACGACCGTTTATAAAATGGTGTACTGACAACTTTTGCTTTTAATCGTTTTTTCCTAATTTGAACTTCAACTAAAGTATTTAAAGGTGCAAATTCAATATCAACTAATGCCAATCCAATATTTTTCTTAAGAGTTGGTGAATGAGTCCCACTAGTTACAAAACCAACCTTCTCCTCACCAACAAATACTTCATAGCCTGTTCTTGGTATTCCTTTTTCAATCATTTCAATACCTACGATCCGCTTTTGCAGACCTTTTTCTTTTTGGAGTTTCAGAATCTTTTTCCCAATAAACTCTATTTCCTTATCAACTTTTACAGCAAAGCCAATTCCAGCCTCAATAGGTGTAATATCTTTTGTTAACTCTTGACCGTATAAAGGTAGTCTTGCTTCAAAACGTAAAGTATCTCGTGCTCCAAGGCCACAAGGCATTAGCCCTTCGTCTTTCCCTACTTCTAATAATTCTCTCCAAAGGAAAACTACATCTTTATTATTACAATAAATTTCAAACCCGTCTTCGCCAGTATAACCCGTTCTCGAAACTAAAGCTTTTACCCCTTGTAAATCAATCTCATCTCGAAATGTAAAAAAAGTGATTTCAGCTAAATTTGTTTTCGTTAGCTTTTGAAGAACTTTCTCTGCCAAAGGGCCCTGCAGCGCTAATTGAGAAACTTGTTTAGAAACATTTTTCAACTCTACACCCGGCAATAATTGCTGTTCCATCCACTGAAAATCTTTTTCTATATTTGATGCATTTACAACAACCAAAAATTCATTCTCATCTCTTTTGTAGATAATTAGGTCATCTACAGTACCACCATCTTTATAGCACATAGCCGTATATTGAGCTGCTTCAACTTTCAATTTCGAAACATCATTCGTTACTAACTTTTGCAAGAAATTTTCTGCACCAATTCCTGTAATTAAAAACTCTCCCATATGTGAAACGTCAAAAAGACCAGCTCGTTCTCTAACGGCCTCATGCTCTTCTTTAATGCTACTAAATTGAACCGGAAGTTCCCAACCACCAAAATCAATTGTTTTGCCACCATACTCTTTGTATATTTCAAAAAGTGGTGTACGTTTAAAATCACTCACCAAATCCCTCCATTACTTCTAAATTTTATAATCCCTACATACTACCTTTACTCACTCTTCGCCCCAACGCCCAAATAAGTTCTATAGCGAAAGCCTTAGTTTTTTGTACTTTAATCCTTAAGCGAAGTTAAACTTAAAGTACAAGAAAAGCGCAAGCGCCTTGGTCACGAGCAGCTGCTCCTGTGCCACTCCGTTCGCTCGTCGCAAAGCTGCTTTGTAGTAATCCAAGTAGTAGCTTCACTGGGGCGGCCTTTGACAGAAGCCGCTCTTTGGCTTCCGCGTGCTTCTGCGTCTTACAGCAATGCTTCGAAGTAGGCTTCCTCGAAGCAAAGCTGCATGAAGCTATTCAGAGACGTTATTCATGTAGTCATTGAAGTCAGAAACTTGACTGAAGTGACCGAGCTCGTAGGCGCTGAAGCTAGACAGTTTCCGAGTTAGAAACTTATAAATTCTGATTATACAAAAAAGGACAGAGAAATACATAGTGATGTATTTCTCTGTCCTTAAACCAGAAAGTTTATTCTAAATTAATTAGAATTTTCCTCGTGGGTGGTCATTAATGACACTCTCCAGAGTTGCGTCAAACAAGAGTCTTTTTGCCTGAGAGATTCACGATAAAACGCTTGCTCCTTCGGCGCTGCATCAAAGCTAAGTTTCGGTTTATTAATTAATAACTCATAAACCTTTGCAGTCTCTCCCCTTGATCTCATCCGCTCCTATGAAATTGTTGTACTATTACTCATGTTTTCTCCCTAGTTTGTCAATACTAAACAATATGAAAACAATGAAAACTCCCTTACTCTTATCCTAACATTATCTAAGTTTCAATGGCAATCATTATTTTCACACAGTGGGTAAATAATAGCTGTGAGAGTATTACGTTTTTATTATAGTCATTTTTGAGTTTCAAACTTATTAAAATTTTAGTTTATATTCAATGAATTTCATAATATAGATTAAACGCCACTTGGATACTACATCTAGTTGAGTTAAACCGTTCTCAACTAGATGTGGCTTGATGTGGCTAAGTTATTGGCATTATGAAATCCACTCATTAATAAATTTATTCATTAAAGCTGAGATTTACTTTTCTAAGTGTAGAAGAAAGGAGCCGCATATCCATGAATATTACGATTAATTTTGATTCTTCATGGAAGGAAGGATTGCTTAAAAGGGTAGAAGATGACGGACCTTGGTCAAACTGGGAGTTATATAAACTGGCAATTGAAGCTGAAAATCACCTATCAATTAAAGAGTTTTCAGGATTAATGGCACCTAACCATTTACCTAATTTAACGATATTCCCTCACCAACTAGATGTAGCTAAAAAAGTAATTGAGGAAATGAACGGAAAAGCAATATTAGCAGATGAGGTAGGGTTAGGCAAAACAATTGAGGCTGGCTTAATCCTAAAAGAATATATGATTCGAGGCTTGGTAAAAAAAGCATTAATTTTAGTTCCAGCTTCTCTTGTATCACAATGGGCTCAAGAATTGAATCAAAAATTTTATATCCCTGCAACGCCTCAGCGTAAAACGTACGTCTGGGAACAATGTGATGTCGTTGTTGCTTCAATAGATACGGCCAAGAGAAATCCTCACCGAGACATTGTATTAAAACAAAATTACGACATCATTATAATAGATGAGGCTCATAAACTTAAAAATAAAAAAACAAAAAACTATGAGTTCATTCAAAGTTTGAAGAAGAAATTTTGTTTACTTTTAACAGCTACACCTGTTCAAAACAAACTTGAAGAAATATTCAACCTTGTATCCTTATTAAAACCTGGACATTTAGGCGATGAAGATAGCTTCGACAAAGATTTCCGGTCAAATCATCGTTCACCTAAAAATGATGAAAAGCTGCGGGAACTCATCAACAAGGTCATGGTACGAAACCGTCGAGATGACACTGGCATCGAGTGGACCAAACGAATTGTAGAAACAGTTACAATCTCATTTACTAAAGAAGAACAAGAGTTGTATGATGCCATTTCTTCTTTAAAAGATTTTACCTCTAATGATTCTATTATAAAAAGCCCTTTCTCCCTTATTACATTACAAAGAGAAGTGTGTAGTAGTAGAGAGGCCGCTTTTTTAACATTAAAAAATATGGTCAAAAAACTCAATGCTACACCTAATATGACAGAAAAAATAAAATATATCTTTAAGAAAATTGAAGAAGTTAAGACAAACTCAAAAGCTGAACAAGCACTAAAACTAATCCAAAAAATAAACGATAAGGTCATTATTTTTACGGAATATCGAGCTACTCAATTATACTTACAATGGTTTTTAAACCAACACGGGATTAAGAGTGTACCTTTTCGTGGTGGGTTTAAACGAAGCAAAAAAGATTGGATGAAAGAATTATTCCGCAACCATGCACAAGTACTTATTGCCACAGAAGCAGGTGGGGAAGGAATAAATTTACAGTTTTGTCATCATATCATCAATTACGATCTTCCTTGGAACCCAATGAGAATAGAGCAAAGAATAGGACGTATTCACCGTTTAGGTCAACAAAAGGATGTTCATATTTATAACTTCTCAACAGAAAATACAGTTGAACAACATATATTATCTTTACTTTACGATAAAATTCGCCTATTTGAACGCGTGATTGGTGAACTAGACGATATCTTATCTAGACTAGAATTAAATAACATTGAAGAACATATAACAGATATCCTAGTTCAATCACAAAGCGAGGGTGAAATTCGTGTAAAAATGAATCACTTAAGTGAACTAATTAAGTTAAATGAAGAAGGTGTAGTAAACGATGCAGCAGCAGGAAATTCATAATATATTAGAACGTTATTTTACGGCTAATGAAAGTACCATTCTTGAAAACTGTAGTGGCTATCTTCATGTTCAACTCTCCGTCGACCTAGACAAATTGCTAATGAATCGACCATTTTATTGGCATTATTTAGAAAAGACCGGGGGGACACCTAACCCCATGCAAATGTCACTAATTACCAACCCTAATCAGTGTAGCGAAGAAAAAAAAGGAGAACAAATCCATTTCGGTTCTCCTAGACTTCACCAAATTTTACAATCCTTGAAGCAATTAGGAACCTATATCCGACTATATGAACATATACCTAAGGACGACACGTTCCAATCTAGTGCGCTCCATCCTTGGCTTTGCATTAATACAAAGATTTCGTATCAATGTGATCGTAAGAAGGATATGATCATTTCATTAGGATTAAACTTAATAACAGGGGAAATAATACATGAATTTCATAACATGTTATTAAGGAAAACGGTAACTCCGAAAATTCCTGACTTTTGTTTTACCCTATCTCCTTTAATAACACCAAAAAGCGGTTTATTAAGACTAGAAAATGTCATACGTTCACTTATAGCTGAAGACGACCATCAATGGGCAGAAGATGCTTATAATCGTTGGCAACAAGACTTAAGACTTTTGGAGACATTCTATGAAGAAACAGAAGAAAAGCCAGAAAGCTACCATTTAGAAATAGAAGCCCTAAAAGATCAATATGAACCAAAAATAAACGTTCATATCATTAATGGCGGACTGTTTTACTTAAAGAATAAGTAAGAAAACATCGATGCGTTTAACACGCACAAACCAGCATGAAAATATATTACTTTCACAAAAGCGCATACGAACTTCTCATCTACCTCTATTGTCTTCTACCATAGCTTTGAGGTGGGAATATTACAGTACCTTAAGAGTCGAGTGGAATAATAAACGTAAAAAGATGACTATCGACTTCCTCCCTAGACGGGAGCGGTAAAGCGTAGTCATCTAACATAATTGTTTTATTTACTTTTCTTTCTATTTACGTTGAAAGCTTGAATAATTGCAAAGGGAATTAATCCAAACCATCGATAAGTAAACGGTAATTTATTAGCTTTCCTTTCTACTTTTTGAGCTTTTCTTTCTTCACTTGACGTATCTACATAACTCACAAATTGTTGTGTCACATATTTAATATAATCGTTTGTTTTCATTTAGCTTCACCATTTTTTTATTAATAGTATGACCAAAATCAAACTTCTTTATGCTAATAAAATAAGTTATCTTTACTAAAACAGATGGCCTACTTGTAGATATGGTTTTTACTCCCCATAAGCCCCATTATAGATCTATTTTAATTACCACTTCATTTCTCTTTCAACCAAGGTAAAACAGTCCCGACATCTGAGTAATAGTAATACATTATTTTTCTAGATCTCTGATTTAAAGTTTTACTTGTTAAAGTAATAGAAAAAACATCATCTACTTCTTTATTAATAACAAATATTACTTCTCCATTTTCATAATGGAATTTTCCTGACAGGTGGTTCTCATGTTGATTAACTAGATGTTGTTCAACATCGACAATTGCCATTTGCAAAAGGCGTTCAGCTGTATACATTTCACTAGCTTCAAAAAAATAATTCTTTTCAATTACATATTGGTTCATTTGAAAGGTAACAAAACTACAAACTATCAAAATGATTATTAGTGTAACAGGCATAATAAATCCTTTTTCATTGTTCAACATACATTCTCTCTAAAGGTAACAAATGAGTCACTCGCCTATTATGAGTATTATTAAAGATATCTGTAACCGTTATATCAATACCATTACTCCATTGGACAAAATTCACATCAACTACATTTTGCATAACAATTTCTTGACCTTTATTATTAACTTGCCTTCTAATTCTTTGCTGATGATAAGCATATGTGACCGTTTCATCATTACTTTTTTGTAAGTAAAGGATATTTTTATCAACCAGAATAGTAGCAGCTTGATGTACATCAAATGTAAGCTGCTGAAAAAAAGTTGATGTTTCCATCCGATGCAAAAGTTTCGGCTCAAATGTTATTATTCTAAAAAATTGAGGAAGTATTGAAGCAATTACGAGGAAAATGAAGAAAGCAATTAAAACTTCAATAGATGTAAAACCATTTGGTTGGTTCATTTCTTACCACTCTCACACCTTTCATAATGTCGATTATTTGCAGCATTCCAACTAATGCATACAATTAATTCCTTCTTCCCTTTAGCTTCGGAGAAAATAGTGAATATTGTATTCATTTCTGCAATTTGCATTTCATGAACTATTTTCCCTTCATAAATCCATTCAGTAATTACCTTTTCAAGTATGATAATTGCTCGTTGCTCTTGTTGGATGGACGAACGTTCCTGATAAACCGTAGCTAATGTAGGGAGAATAATAATAGTCATTATTGAAAGTATCATCAGCGATGTCATAACTTCAATCAAAGAGAATCCTTTACAGTTGTTCAATGTAAAACCTTCCCCTCCCTAAAAGTAAAACAAGTCTATAGCTATAGTCACCAATTCTAATTAATAATGTTCCTGATTTTCTAGCATTTCCATCTGGAAGAAAGGCGATATCACTTAAGGTCAGTGTTATTGGAACAAATGTAATATTATCATGGAATTTTCTTCTTAATATTATTTCTCCAGATTGTCGAACTACATACTCCTTCCCACTATTAAGAAAAATAACGGTTGTCGTTGCAGAATGACTAATAGCTTTTTGCTGTGCATAATGGAGATCTTGTTTTAGTTGAAAAATAAATTCATTTCGATTGATAGCCTCTTGCGCTCCTCTAAAATTACCTACAGATATAGATGTAACGACTGCAACGATCATTAAAACGATTGTCATCTCAAGTAAGGTAAAACCACGATCATTCTGAAAGATATTAACTTTACTCATTGACTTTCGCTACTACCCCTTGTCCATTCAAAATTAATTCAGTTCCATCTGGACAATCAATTGTGGTTACATAACCTTCAGATTTTAAAACCCCTAAACTTGATGGCAACTCACCATTTTCAATAAAATAGGCACCTACTTGTGCTTGTAATAAATCAATCGTCGCTTCGCAACCTCTTTCTTGAGCTATTGAGCTATTTTTAGACATATTTGGAATGGCAATGAGAAGGAGAATTGAGATAATCATTAATACGATCATCATTTCAATAAGAGTAAAAGCACGTTCATTCAAATAATATTTTCTGATTTTCATAAGACACCTCTTAATTATTTAATAACTAGAGACTCTTCTACTGAAAAAAAGAAATAAGCGGTTTAAAAAAAGGGGGGCAATGGGGGTATTTAAATATTCACCTCTTTCTCAATAATTTTGTGTACGTTTCATGAAGAGAGACCATTGAGGCAATAGTTCTTAAGATGAATGTTTCATCATAAGAATCCTACAAATAACATATTTGACATCCTCCAACAAAATTCCTTCATTTGTATAAAAAAAAATTGCAATTTTTTCTTTTTTTCGAAAGTGAATAAAGAGAAAAAAGGTAAATAACAACCGTGTATAAAGCGAACTTCAATCAGTGCGAGTTTTCGTTCATCACCACTGATGAAAGTTTTTCTTACGTTTTGAGGTAGAGGTCTTACTGCCCCTTGAAGAATGGGATAAAAATTACATAGTGCAGATATCACGCCACAATGATACTATACCTAATTGATTTTTCGCGTTTACAACCAGATATAGTTTTAATGGATGAATAATGAAATTCGCTCAGTTGTATTACCTTTTTATATTATGGTAAATTAGTGTTTAACACCTTGTTTACATTTAACATGATCAGGACATAATCGTTCACATTTGGATAAAGCTTGATAAATTGAACACCAAGATCTTTTTGCGTAATATACAGGTACAGATTGATCTTGAGCTTTTTTCTTTAATGTTTTTGCTAGATTATGATTAATATAGTCTGTTAAAACTAAAATTGAATCGATATTTTCTGGTATTTCTCGTTTTACCATTTGTACTTTCCTTCCATTCAAATGAATAACTTCTGAAAAACCTAATTCACCTAACTTTTGAGGAATTGTTCCAAGATGATCCGCTCCCACAACTAGTAATGATTTCATATTGCCACTCCTTTCTAGTATGTATTTCGTTATCAATATTATAAATGATAACGATTATCAATGTCAATATAATGTTAATTAAGAAGTTATTTTATAAAATTAGTAATATCATAACTAGATACAAGTGATAAGCTTAATGTTTTATATAATTGCAACGACATCTAACTCTTGTTTTTTTCATTAGAAGTCTTTCATTAACGTATATATAGGTAACATAATTGAGGTAAACATAAATAGTATGATTAAGCCAATAAATACAAACAATGTTGGTTGAATAATCATGAAAATTCTCTTTAATTTTTCCTCAAAATCTAACAATACCCACCTACCATAATAATTCAATTCACTATCAAGCCTGCCACTAGATTGTCCATGATCAACGATAAACGCCAACCCCTTTAAGAAAAGGGGTTCACTTAACAGTGCCTGGTGCAATGTTTGGCCTTTTTCAAGTTTCGATATAATAGCTGTTGCAACTATACTAATGTAGCCTAGTTTTTTTTGATCTTTAAATAAATTTAATGCGTCATAAATTGACATTCCGTTTTTAATTAAATAACTTAAGTTTGTTGTGAAGAAGTATGTTGAAATCATTTTATAAAAGTTACCTATCAAAGGTAACTTTGCAATAAACCTTGCTTTTTCAAAAACTGATTTTTTATTAAAGAAAGCAACAAAATAAATTGAACACGTGCTCATTATTATAAGAAATAGCAAAAAGAAAGTTGGGGTATTTTCAAGAGTAAACATAAACAATCGAGTTATTAATGGTAGTGAAATATTAAGTGTGGAAAAAAGTAAAGCAAATTGAGGAAATAAAAACTTGTATATTATAACGAAGAAAATAATTAATATCCATAACAAGAATATAGGGTACTTAAACAGTTTTTGAAGCTTCCGTTTATTTTCATCTGTTTTTCTTAATAGGTTCCCTCCCTCTTGTAGACCACTTGATAAATTTCCGTAGTTTTCTGCAAAGTGTACGAAACTTATGATATGTTCAGGAATTTCTAAAACCAACAATGCATCACTAAAAGATCTACCATTTTTAAGCTCCTCTAACAATTGATACATCATAGGTTTTAATTTTTCTTTGTCATATTTCAGAAACAACTCCAAAGTTTCTGAAATCGTATATCCTTGATCGAGAAGACCACCGATTCTTATAAGGAAATCAGCCTTTTCATCATTATTCCAATTTTTTTTCCTCATCTAGTTAACCACCTATCAAATTCAGTTTCGTAAACATACCCTAAAGCAATTCCTTTATTTATCACTTTCTCCAAACTTTCATATACAAATCTTTTACTAGAGTCGCAAAAAAATTCTTCTAATGGTTTTCCAGCTATTATTTCATAAACTGCAAGCCTTCTTTTTTTACGATTTATTTGGCATAATAAAGAACAATTCCCCCGACAAATAGGACACTTCAATTCTAATAGCCGTTGCGAAACTAATCCTATTACTGTTTCTTTGATATCATATTCAGCAATCCCAAATTCTCTAAGTCTTGAAATACATCCAATACAATTATTTGCATGGATGGTACTAATGACTAGATGACCAGTCATAGCTGCTCGAACAGCCATTTTAGCTGTTTGAGTATCTCTTATTTCGCTTATCACAATAATGTCTGGATCATGCCGAAGTGTCGCTTTTAGTACTTCTTGATAATTTAATCCAGCCTTTTCATTTATTTCGACTTGAATAAGACCATCTATCCTCTTCTCAATTGGATCTTCTATCGATATTATCCTCTTATTTTTAATTAAACTGTCATTTAATAAGGAATAAATAGTTGTTGTCTTTCCAGATCCTGTTGGACCCGAGAATAGTAATAAGCCATGTGCTTTTTTGAGTAAAGCTCTTATTTTATTTGTTTGGCTTTTGAATAAGGCTAGGTTTTCTAAAGGAATTTCGATTTTGTTTTGTGGTAGAATGCGTATGGCTAAACTTTCATGGGGTAATGTTGGGAGGGTAGATATTCGAAGGTTTGTTTGCTGTTGATTAATCGACATACATAATGATCCGTTTTGTGGTCTCCTCTTTTCTCCAATGTCCATTTTCGAACGAAATTTATAATGTGAGATAAGTTTTTCTGCCTCAGTGGTTTTAATTCTTTCAACATTTAATAATCGATGATCTACCCTCATTTGAACATGTGAATAATTTTTCGCCGGTATAATATGAATATCTGATGCATTGATTTGTATCGCCCTTAAGATAATAGCATTACTTTTCAATTCAATTGCTGACAATAGTATCACTTCCTTTTATTATTTTTAGATGACTTAAAATAACACTTTCTCTTGTATATTTTTGAGGATTATTATTATAATAATTAATGTTACTTCAATGGGATGTCGCCAAGCGGTAAGGCAACGGACTTTGACTCCGTCATGCGTAGGTTCGAATCCTGCCATCCCAGCCATCATAAGTACCTTATATTATTAAAGCTTATCTAACTGCGCCTCAAGTGTAGAATAATGTATTGACTCTAATTAGTTAATTAGAGTCTTTTTTATTTAATTTATAAATTTCTAACTTTGAAACTGTCTAGCTTCAGCGCCTATCGCCGTGACCAAGGCGCTTGCGCTATTCTTATGAAATTTTCTTAAAATGAATATTTGAATTGCTATAAAAATAAAGAGTCAACGGAGTTTTTGTCTAAAAATGTACAAATTCCGAACATTTCCACCTTTAACCACATAATTAAATTGAAAATACATTTATTTATATTTTATACTGTATTATAATTAATTTAGAATGTCATAGGGAGTGAAAAAAATGGAGCATCAAACTCTAAAAATTACTGGCGTACTTTCAGATCCTACACGCTTTTCAATATATCAATATGTTACGAAACAGCATCGAGATGTAACAGTTCAAGAAATAGCAGATGCATTTGAAATTCATGCGAATGTTGCGCGGCTTCATTTGACCAAATTAGAAGATGTTAATATGTTAATTTCAGAAACAAAAAAAACAGGTAAAGGTGGTCGTCCTAGTCGATTTTATAGACTTTCAGATGAAGTAGTAAGCCTACAATTTCCATATAGAGATTATCAAAAATTATCTGAAATCGCAATCGATACACTTTTAAGTTTAGGTTCTATTGGTGAAAAAGCTTTAACAGAAACAGGTCGTAAATATGGATATGAGTCGGCGAGAACGTATTTACAAGCACTAGATCTAAGTTTGAGCGATTTAGAAAACAAAGAAAAGTTAAATCATATTAAGACAGTCGCCTTGCAACAAGGTTTAAATCCAGAAATGCATTATAATGAAGAAACACATGAAGTCAACTTTAGAATTTATAACTGTACTTTTAAAGAATTAGTTCCAGATCGTGCACCTATCTGTAAAATGCATCAAGCATTAATTCATGGATTTTTTGATTACTTTTTTGGGGAAATCGATTTAAATAAAGAAAGTTTTATGTCAGAGGGTATAGATTACAGTTTTTGTTCATATAAGACACTAGTATTGCCTTAATCGAACTGATTTGTTCTTAAGGGGCATAGACCCCCACCTCTAAGCGTAGCGTAGGTGGGAACTTCCATTCAGGTGGAGTTGAGACTCCATCTGAATTTTCGATGTTCTAGCGAAGCTAGAACGAGTTCTCTTATACTTATGTCTAGTATAATGTACTCTCAGACCGACGTACATATAAAGCTGAACTTCAGTCAGTGGGGGTTTTCCTTCATTCCCCACTGATTGTTAGTTCAACTTATACCACGTCATAAGAATAACTAATCATCAGCTTTCCCTGATGAAAGTTATTCAAAATGAGGTCATTTTCTTTAGTCGTTATATATCGTAAGGATTATCATTTAAAAAGCGATATGAATTTATTGCAGAAAGTTTTTTTCCATGAAGAAATACATGAAATGCGGAACTTATCCCATTATCATTTATTAGTGTTTGTATTGCACGATTTTGTTTACTTTTTTCAGAAAAAGGATTAGGGTCATAATTTTCCTGTGAAAATTTTAACATCCCTATCATTAATAAAAAGCGATTTTGCCTAACATCTATGATTTTGTCGAAGCCAACTTCTATTGCTACATCATTAAAAGCATCTAAATGTATGTGAGACGTTAAATCCATTTCTGCTGGATACAAAAGTGGATTATCTACAAGTTGATGCTTAGAATAACCTCTAAGACTCCCTTTTTTCCTTTGTGGAAGCATCCATTCGTCTCTTGTAAAGCCATAATCAATCGTAACTAGTAATCCTTTACTAAGAAACTGATATATATCATTTATCCATTCGTTCATATACAAAGGAACTTCGATTCTTTGTCCATCTTTTAATTTTGGTCCATATTTCTCAATCCACAACAATACATGATCATTGGTACATAGTTTTTTTATTTCAGTCAGCTGTTTTCTTTCTTCATTTACTGACACGAAAACTTCATAAATGTTACCATTTTGTTTCTCAATAACATGTACTGGAAAAGCGTCTAGTAATTCATTCGAAAAAATAATGCCCTCAAAAATATTCGGATTACTTTTCCTAAATGTCTCTAAACTATCAAACTGTTTAAAAAATACTTTGTCTGAAAGTAGTTTTTTTTGTTCTTGACGATGAAAAGGGCTCGTTTCTATTATGGAATATTTTAGATCTAGCATACCAATTGGTGCTATTCGTTGCCATTCATCTAAGACTGCTTTGGCAAAACGTCCATCCCCACCACCAAATTCACATATTACTGCCGGAAGCTTTTCCTTTTGAATAATATCTAAAAAAAAGTGGGCAAAAGCCTTACCAAAAACTGCATGTACACCACTACTAGTATAAAAATCTCCTTCTCTGCCCAATTTTTTATTATCTTTCATATAATATCCTATTACCGGATCATACAAAACAAAACTCATGTAATCAGCGTAATTAATCATACAATTTTCATTCTGTATAATTTTATCTATTAACTTATCTATCAAAACTAACTCTCCTTCCCTCTTTTTATAATTAACACTATTGACATGGTGTTAATGCGGTTATATAATAAGGTTGTAAGTTAGCAATGATCTTCGGGAGTTCCCCCTCCCCTCAAAAGTTCATTTATGATAACTAAGATTAACTCCCCATTTGAGGATGACGTATCGTCATCCTCCTTTTTTCTTATATAACTTTGTTTACCTTTTATCTTCCACTTATATATGGATTTGAATTCATTTCAATTCCTATTCTCGTAAGTGGTCCATGTCCAGAAGCTACTGTAGTTTGTTCTGGTAGTTCCATTAATTTATTATTAATACTATCCATTAATACATCATAACTTCCACCTGGAAGATCTGTTCTTCCTATTCCACCAGCAAATAGAACATCCCCTGAAAAAACAATCTCTATCTCCTTTAGGTAATACGATACACTTCCAGGTGAATGGCCTGGTGTTTCAAATACTTCAAAACTAAACGAACCAATTTCAAGCCTTCCCTCCTCTTTAATAAGAAAATCTGCCGCATTAACCTTTACTGCGTTACTCCCACCTAAAAATAAAGTCGATCCATTTTTTTTACTGTCTGTTAGCCAATCTTTTTCCTTCTTATGTATATAGACCGGGATTTTCCAAAAGTCACGAACATCATCTACTGCTCCAATATGATCAAAATGAGCATGTGTTAACAAAATTGCTTTTGGCGATAAACCTTCTGCCTCAAGTAAAGTGTTTAATTTCGTACCTTCTCCACCTGGATCGAATATTATCGCTTCCTTGTTTTCATTATATAAAACATACGCATTTGTTTGTAACGGTCCCAATGGAATTTGTTTCCACTCCATTTAAAACAACTCCTTTGCATTTTTAATATATTTTATTTTACACTTAAATTAACGCCCTATCAAAGTGTGAAGAGAGGAGGAATTATGAATACATTAACAGTATTGGAGACATCCTTAGAAACTGAACAATTACTAACGAAACATGAAAAAATAAAGAATTTCATTTTTGAAAAAAGCATCGATTACAACGAATTTGGGTTTATAGTTTCATCACCTGAAGATCAAATCTTATTAAAAGATTTATTGACTTATTATGATGTTTTTGAAGATGCATTTGTATTATATAAATTAAAGGAACCAGAAATGAAAAACATTTTTATTGATTTTGGCTTTACTTCTCAAAAAGGGGATTTCTATTTATATAAGGATTTAGTTATTCCCTTCACCATTTCTGGTAATAATGAAAAAGCCTTGCAACATGCACTAGAACAGATGGATGAGCATCTAATTGCTTCTGAAAATGAACAAATTAGAACGATTTATTTTGTTGAACGTTATCATCAAGAATTAATTGAAGGAATTGCCGAAGCATACAAAATAAACGTGATATTTTACTTATAATTATTTAATTTTATGAATTTCATAACCCATCATACTCGCTACAAGATACTATATCTAGTTATGACGAACCGATCGTAACTAGATATAGATTTATATAACTCGGTTTTTGTAACAATTATAAATATACCTTAACTAATAGGCTGGCCCATTAAATTTAGTCACCCGCTAAAGTTATATTTCATTACCTTCAACTTTTCCTACATTCTTAAAGGGCTGTAAGACGCTTTTTAATATAATCAGAATTTATAAATTTCTAACTTGGAAACTGTCTAGCTCCAGGCGCCATCGGCTCGATCACTGGAAGACCTTCTCTTTCGGTCAAAAGCCCGACCGCTACGAGCAGGTCTTCCAGTGTTTGTCGCCGATAGTCGGGCACCTTGCGCTTTTCTTAATGAAGTTAAGATTTATTTAATTTCCCCTCTACGCTACGTATTTTCTCAGACATGATTAATTGTTTATCTCTTCGATCATCAATTCTAATGTTTGTCGCAACTCTTTGGACTCCTTTTGAAAAAGGAACTTCATGTAACGCTTGGATAACTTCGAACAAGACGGAGAGTTCTCCTTCAATAATTGTACTCATAGGTGTGAGCTGATACTTTACCTTATCGTTATACGTTTCTAGTAACTGATGAATTTCAGCGACATATTGGCTAACACTCGGTTCATTCGTTCCAATAGGAATAATTGTTATATCTACAATTGCCAATTTCTTTTCCTCCTTTTTATGTCTAGATTTTTCAAATAATTGATTAGGAAACTCCCTTAGTGCTAATCTACGATAAGACCTGATCGCAGTTTTGATATGAAACTCCTCTGGATCTGTTGTCGTTACGTTCTTTTGTAAAAAATAAGAAAGCTTTAACACAATGAACTTGAGCAACTTAATCCCTTTCCAATTTAACATATAGTTAATAGTAGGAGTCAATAATAACGAACCATAAGAAGCCCATTGAACAGCCTTAGCTAAAGGAAATGAAAAAGATAGTATAATTGTACAAACGATAGCCATACCAAAATATATAACAACAAGATTAGTTGAACAATAACGATTTGTGATCTCAGCTTCTTTAATCTCCTTTTTATTTGCCATTGTCTTAAGACCTCGGTAACTAAACACTTTATGTTCAGCACCATGATATTTTCGTAAACTCTTTGGAAAAATAAAATGAGTTCCAAACATATAATAAAAGGAGAAGTAAAACGGTAAGCCATTCCATAAAAAGTAAACACCGAAAATAGAAAAGAATTTAGGAAGGAAAATAAGTGTAAAATATATCATTGTTAATACTTTAAACCAAAGTGGCATAGAAAAAGTCACTTGCTTTGCTACTTGCACCATAGAATGATGATTTAATGGTTTTATCCAGTCTCTGATAATGCCATTATCATTGTAGGCACAAGATATGTGACGCTTACCAATAAAGATAATTCCATTTTCATACGAAACTCCCTTAATCACCTTAAAGCCACACCCCTTATATTTAAACATTACAAAGATACTATTATGTCTACATGTCTATTAATTGCATATTTTCATTAAAAAAATAACGGTACAGCAGCATTGTAACTAACATAGCACTAATGGACACACATATAAAAATACTTAATGAAATAACAATTTGGTAACGAATAGCATCAATTGGAGCTACACCACCTAAAATAAGGCCCGTCATCATTCCTGGTAACTGGACAAGCCCAACTGTTTTTAAACCATCTACATTTGGAATCATTGCAGCTCGAACGATTTTACGTACAATTATTTTTGTAGCTTGTTGGGGTTTGGCTCCAAGAGAAAGAGCTGCAACTATTTTTCCTTTCCCTTCACGAAATTCATTTTTCATTCGTTCTAAAGCAAGACCAATGGCTACCATGCTATTACCAATTACCATACCACTCATAGGGATTACTTGTTCTGATGTAAAAGAGATCATCCCAAATCCCAACCACATGGATAATATTAGTAACTCAACACCTAAAATTATTAAAAATATCATAATCCGGACATTAGTTATGCCCTCACCTTTTTTGCTTGCATGAAATGAAGCAATCGAAATCATTACAAATAACATGAAAGAAATCCCGATGCTTGGAGGAAGTTCAAATAGATATGTAAGGATATAACCGATAAGTAATAATTGAATAACTCCACGTACCGAAGCCCAAGTAATTGATTTTCCTAAACCAAGCGAATACATATAGGATAATGAAACTGGAATTAAAACAAATATTATTAAAAACAACATAGCTGTATTTGAAATTGTCGGTGCCATTTAATTACTCCTTTAAAAACTGTTGTAATTCTTCTGTTTTAGGGTTATTAATCAGTTCTTCAGTTTTTCCCTGTTCAATAATTGTGCCATTTTTCATAAAGATTACTTTATCACTAATTCGCTCCGCTTGACTTATATTATGAGTCACCATAATTATTGTTTTTTTTTCTTTAGAAAGTGAAACTAATAGCTGCTCGATTAGGTCCACACTCTGTAAATCTAATGCACTCGTCACTTCATCTAACAATAGTATCTCTGGATCATTTGCTAACGTTCTAGCTAAAGCTACTCTTTGCTGTTGTCCACCAGATAATTGCTCAACATCTCGTCCTAAATATTCTTTAGAGAGTTGCACTTTTTCTAGTAACTCTGGTCCCCTTTTTTTATTCCATCTACCTATAAGGCTAGGACCATATTTCAAATTATCTTCTACTGTACCTTCAAAAAGAGAAGAAGTTTGAAATACTAAGCCAATTTTTCTTCTTATTTCAATTATCGGGTACATTGTTAATACTTTATTACGATAAATTATCTCTCCTTTTATTGGATCAATCAAACGATTTAACAATAATAACAGACTACTTTTCCCAGCACCAGAAGGACCAATAATGGATATAATGTTTCCTAGTGAAGCGTTAAAAGAAATATCTGAAACCCTAGGAGTGGTTACATTCTTTACTTGTAACTCGTAATTTCCGTTCATAGTTCCGCACCATCCTAATATTGTTGTACATTAATTACAGTATACCTACTAAATAGATGATGATAAACCATTTTAAAAAGGGATACACAAAAGTTTCACCTTATGTATATCCCGTCTGTTATATTTTTTATATTTCCCTTTTTCTGTAGGCACTGTGCTTTGTAGGTCCAATGCCACTTCCTATACATAATGAGTCTTCAATTGCAGCTTGAATAAATTTCTTTGCTACATTCACCGCTTCTTCAATTGAATGATTTTTAGCCAACTCTGCAGTTATTGCTGCAGCAAATGTACAGCCTGTCCCATGTGTATGAATCGTATCGATCCTTTTCGTTTCAAAATAATGATAGTTTTCTCCGTCGAAAAGGATATCAATTGCCTTATTGGAGCCTTCTAAGTGCCCCCCTTTTAAAACAACGTATTTAGGTCCTATTTTTTGTATTTCTAATGCTGCTTCTTCCATTTCCTTTAGAGTTTCAATAGTAGATAGACCAAGTATTTCACAAGCCTCAGGGATATTCGGGGTTACTACAGTTGCTAGCGGAAGCAAACGTGTTTTTAAAGCATTCATTGCTTGCTTCTGTAGAAGAGGGGCACCACCCTTTGCAATCATAACCGGGTCGACAACAATATTTTGTACCTCATATTGTAATAATTTATCTGCTACAAGGCTAATGATCTCTTCTGAGAATAACATTCCTGTTTTCACTGCATCTGTTCCTATGTCACTATAAATTGCATCTAATTGCGCTTCAATCGCTTCTAATGTTTGAGGAAAAACTCCATTTACTCCTAGTGTATTTTGTGCAGTTAATACCGTAATAACACTCATTCCAAAAACGTCTCTTTCTTGAAAGGTTTTTAGATCCGCTTGAATTCCTGCACCACCACCACAATCAGATCCAGCGATTGTTAATGCTTTTCCAATGTTCATTTTTCCATCTACCTTTCTAAATTAATATTAATAAGCGTTAGTAATCAACCACCACCAACAAATTGAACAATTTCAATTCTCATGCCTTCTTGAAGTAACGTGTTTGCTCGCTCTTCACAATCAACAATTTCTCCGTTAACTTCAGTTACAACTAAATTTTCATCTAAGTGAAAATGTTCAATTACGTCTTTTAAGGTTTCAAGCTGTAGCTCTCTTTTTTCACCATTAATAATCACGTTCATCTAGTAGACACCCTTTCATTTATCTTTTCAATGAATAATTGACACGTCTTTGTTATATCAGCGCTTCCAACAATTTCACTTATTGCACAAATTCTTGTAGCTCCAGCGTTCAAAACTTGATCAACATTATGAAGCTTTATACCCCCAATGGCAACAAAAGGTATCGATATCTCCTTTTTTACCTCTTCAATATATTTAGTTGTAACAGGATCGACAACATCCTCTTTACTTTTTGTTGCAAAAATTGGGCCTACACCAATATAATCAGCACCTTGTAATTGAGCTTCCCTTGCCTCTTCTATTTCATGTGTCGATATACCAATTATTTTCTCTTTTCCAACAATCTTTCTTGCCATTTGTAAGGGCAAATCATCCTGGCCTAAATGAATACCATCTGCATCGACTGCTATTGCAACGTCTATATGATCATTAATAATTAAAGGGATATTATATTTTTTCGTTAAGTCTTTTAGTAACAAGGCTTTATGAAGTACATCCTTTTTACTGCTTTTTTTATCACGTAATTGAATAATATCAACACCACCAATAATTGCTGCTTCCATTACCTCAACTAAACTTTTCCCTTTATGAAATTCTTCTCCAGTGATGGCGTATAGCCGAAAATCTTTCATCCGTATTCCTCCATTTAAAATTAAAATTAATTAAGCCGTAATCCATTAAAGAAAGACGGATTACGGCTACATAGCAGTTAGAATCAACGACTTTCCTACGCTGGCACAACCCAGATCAGGTACAAGGGTAAAAGTCCAACCTTTTTCTCAGCCATAAGGCACCCCTAGTCTTCGCTTATTTAATTAAGTAAATTAAACACTATCTAATAGTATTATTATGACAGAAAACACTCTAATTTCAATTGTTTTGCCTACCAATATATTAATCTATTATTTTTCCTTTTCTTTAGGTCAATTATTTCCTCTAGCTGATAACCAAATAAAATTCTACGACCATCTGGTGATAGTTTTAACGGGTAGTTTTCATCAATGTTAACTATTGTTATTTCTTTACCTGTTTCAACCTGAATAGATACTAATGAGAAACCTTCTGAATAACTAAATAAATCTCCACCATTACTAGGCTTTAAAAGATAAAAAGTTTTACTTTCTTTATCAAAAGCATGATTCGGAATCCACCATTGTTCTGAGTATGTGTTTAAAACGGGTACCTGAAATTGTGTAAGCTTTTTGTTTGTTTCCATATCATAAAATGTGTATTGTGAATATTCTTTATCAATATCATCTAAGGTTATAGTTAATAAATGATTATAATAGGAAAAAAACGCTATAATATCATCAACTTTTTTCACTTTTTTCTCAGTCTCTAAATTATACGTATATAGTGGCGCATAAAAACTTGGCGATAAAAGATCCCACTTTAAAAATGCTAATTCACTCTCGTTAATCCATTGAACATACGAATATTCAAAATTAAAATCAACAATACTTTTATCTACTAGGTTAATTTCCTTTAACTTTACGGAATAATCCGACTGCAAAGCAGCAATAATCAACTCATGATTTCTATATGGATTCCAATATATTTGAAACTCTTCTCCAACATTATTTAGTTTGTGAATAATTGTACCTTTCCTATTAACAAAATAGAGATGTTTTTCCCTGTCTAATGATGTTACTTCAATTGCAAAAACAGAAAAGTCTGGATTGGCATCAACTTGTAATATCGGTTCATTAATTTGAAAAAACAGTTCATCCTCACCTGAAAAAAGATGAAATTTATTTAGATAAGAAACCCCATTTTCATCGGTTAAATATAAAATCGACTCGTGATCAAACCATTCATTTACTGTGGCAAAGCTATATATATTTGTATCAATAGTATGCAAGAGTTCATTGTTTCTCAGTACTAGAGGTACCCCATTTTTTTCAACTAAATTGTTGGAATGCATACTCACATCACGAATAAGAAAAGGTTTGTCTGCTTGAACACAACTAACCATTAAAAAAATAGCTATAATAAAAAAAATAACCTTAAGCATAGAACCCCTCCCCTCATCTAATGATTAGATTAATTATCCCATTTATTTTCGCTCTTAACAAATAAAAAGTAACTTGATTGTATCTATAATTAATGAATTTCATAATTGTTTATTTTCCCTACTCTGATACTTAACTAAATGCTATTGGATGAAGATCGTTTCCAACAACATTTAAACTTATGTAGCTCCATTTAGGTAATGACGAAATTCTCAATAAATACCTAATTGATAATTTAACCCCAATCTTCTACGGATTTATTATACATTAATTCTTTACAAGCAAAAAACCAGAACTTCAATAAGAAATTCTGGCATTAACAACTACAAGGAATTCAGTATTTGTTTAATCAACCAAACACCACCGTAACTACTGCACCAAATACCTATAGTGATAATCGTAAATATTTTCCTCTTCGGGTTCACAAGCAATGAAAATACACTTATTGATTAATAAATCTTCAGCTTTAGAAACTTCAGCGCCCAATACAATCTTAATCGTGTTAGTAGCATTTGCTAAATTGGATATGCTACCGAAACGGAAACAATTTATTAATTGGGCTACCAGTATCGACACAACCAACCACTGTTAACTCATAGAAATCAACCTCTTTGTTTTAGTATTGTTTCTGTTTTCCCATCAAAAAAAATCATCGATTTAAAAGGGAAAAAGAGATAAATTTCACTACCTTCCTCAATTTTAATATCATGTTTTATTTGTGCAACTACAAGCTGTCCCCCAATATTCGAATAAATTTTGTAGTATCCATTCATTTTTTTTATGATATGAACTGGGGCCAGAAACGATACCCCATCTTTACTTGAAGGGAGTTTATCAACTATTTGAAAGTTTTTTGCCGGTACTCCAATTTGAAGCTCTTGTCCTTCAAAGTATTGATGCTTTTGCAAATATTGTAAAGGGATTATGAAGGTAAGACCTTTCGTCTGGAATTGACTTCCTTTTATTATGCCTTTAATAAATGTAATCTCGTTCTCTGCCATATATTTTGTAACAAAAATATGTTGAGGTTTTTCTAACATTTCTTTTATTGTTCCGGTTTGAAGAATTGTTTTATTATGAATTAACGTAATTCGATCACAAATAGGTAACCATTCTTTTACATAACTACTAAAAATAAAAACAGGTGCCCCTTTCCATGTTTTTGAAATCAATCTTATAACGGAAGAAATAATTTGTCTTTTACTATTAGGTAATTCATAAAATGGCTCATCTATAATCAATAGTTTAGGCTGAATGATCATTGCATATATGAATGAAACCACGACTTTTTCTTCAAGCGAGAGATCATTTATTAACTTACGTAATTGTACCTTAAAAGGAAATAATTTGATTGTTTCAAGAATTATCTCTGAAATTTTGTTTTCCGTTAATTCTTTTAACTTTAAAGGAGATGATAAAAAATTAAAAATTGTAGTATCCTGTTCTAAATCAAAAAAATGTTTATGAATGAATGATATATTATCATTGTATTCTAATGTACCTTTTATTTCTTGACCATTTATTTGAATCGAACCTTCCCAGTCCTCATCAAAGCCAACAAGAATATCTTTTAATGTCTCCTTGCCCTCTCCAACTGGCCCTGTAAAAAGGATCCACTCTCTTTCGTTACATTCAATGGAAATATCTCTTAATTGAAAGTGATGGCCTTTCTTTTTCCACAAATTTTCAATTTTTAATAAGCGCATAAAGAATCACCTTTTTTATTGTTACTCACACTTAGTCAAACTACTCTTGTCTGCTCTTTTATGGTTCGTTAATTCCTTCTTTAATATTATTAATCCTTTTTGTAATGTCAGTGCATCAATCATGTTCCATTCATATAATTGTTTTAATTCCATTTCAAATAAATCAAGATCTCCCTCTCGATCACCTGTATAAATAAAAACACCATAATTTTGTAAAAACTTTCTTAAGTCATAGATTGAATTCATTTTTCATCTCCTATTTTATCTTTAAATTTCATCATACATAATTCATTATTTTCGTCACTAAGACACACTAGGCAGTTACGTTTAACCGTTCGTATGGCCTAGAAATTTAGGCAGTTCGTTTTTGTTAATTAAGAAATTCACTCGCTAACTGTATTATATCAATTTAAAAAGACCGATGAAAAGAAGAGGAATAAGTGGTAATAAAATAAAAAACTGTGGATTTCTTTGCCGATATAAAATTTGGTATATAAACATAAAACCTAGAAACGTCCCAGAAACAAAAATAAGTGAGAAAATGAAAGAGACCAATATAGATAATTCCAGTTTTGCAAGTTCTACGCCTAGTATAAAAAAGAAAACAACAAAAGTACTTAATATAACTGGTTCTTGTTTAATATATCCGAAAGCTGGGTCATACTTCCAAACTAAAAAGCCAATCATTCCTAAACAGAAAATTCCAAATAAAATACTGATCGCTGATTGACTAATGAAACTAGAAATTTTACTGCCAATAAACATACCTACTAATGAACTAAGAAAAAAAACGATCCCAACAACGACAAATAATGTTTGATGAGGATCTATCCTTCTTGACACAAGTAAACCACCAGTTGACAAGCCTACACAAAATACTGTTAAAATAGATGATAATATGATCACGTAAACTCACCCCATATTGATTGCTTGTATTAGTTTATGTATCAAAGACAATATTAAGGACAAGAAACTTAAACTATACTAATTTAACTTTAGTGAAAGAAGGTTTATTATGGAAAAGAATAAATTACACCAAGTCTTAATGCAAGGAATTTATGGTACTCCAGAAACTCTACCTGAAGAAAGAGCACTGTTTTTATCAACCATTAGTGAACGGATTTATTTGGCATTGACAAATAAGCAAGTGATACATAAAGGGATCTACCCAGAGGCCAAAAAAATACTGCAATCGAAAAAAGATATCCACATGTACGTTAACGGTGAATTATCTTACACCCTTTATTCTAAATATATAAAAGAAGCTACAAAATCAAATGTGCCTTTTACTGTTGTTAGTGATGGACATGATACACCTATCGGGCTTGTCTTAGCTAGCAGTACAGCAATAAACTACGACAACGATAAAAACAATAATTTTTTTATTGAAGATGAAATTTTCAAAAAAGATTGAGAACTCGTTCTAGCTTCGCTAGAACATCGAAAATTCAGATGGAGTCTCAACTCCACCTGAATGGAAGTTCCCACCTACGCTACGCTTAGAGGTGGGGGTCTATAACCCTTAAGAACAAATCATTTGATTAATTAAATCCAAAAAAGGGATGAGGTGTGTTCCATCCCTTTTTTGGATTTATGTTCGAGACAGTTTTATCTATCTTCATCTATAGGGTGAATCGCTTTAGGCCGTTGCCTTTTTAAAGGTATTGGAGATCTAAAGATAACATCCCGAAAACTTCGTACAGAAAACGGTATAAACGGCCAGAAATAAGGAGTAGCATAAACTTTCATCGATGTTAGTAGTATAACTAATAAGGTTACTGATATTACATAACCGAAAACCTGAAACAATCCTGTAGCAATTAGAAGCCCCACACGTATTAAACGATTTGCTAAACTCATTTCATAACTTGGAGTTGCAAAAGATCCTACAGCAGCCACTGCTAAATAAAGGACAACTTCCGTAGAAAATAACCCAACATTTATTGCAACTTCTCCAATTAGGAGCGCTGCAACTAACCCTAAGGCAGTAGCTAAAGCAGCTGGAGTATGAATAGCAGCCATCCTTAACATTTCAATCCCAATTTCAGCAATTATGAATTGAGCTAATAATGGCACCGTTCCTGTTTCATTTGGTCCAATATATTCCATACCTTCTGGAAGTAACGCTTGATTTTGTGCTAATAACAGCCATAATGGTAAAA
Organism: Anaerobacillus alkalidiazotrophicus; assembly: GCF_001866055.1. The sequence continues at coordinate 2,511 of NZ_MLQS01000014.1, read as the reverse complement.
GAAATATTGATGACCATACGGCTGAAAAGCGAACAAGTCTAAGAGCAATACCTATAATTGGTTTTTGACGATATTCCTCTGCGTGCTGTAAATGGTGCCAAAATGTTGTTGGTGTAATAATCACACTTGGCGAACCATCAACAAAAATAATGACATGACCTTCAAATAGGTGCGCTGCTGCTACATCAGGACGTTCTGTATACCGAACGAACGGATATGGATTATAGTGTTGTCCATATAAATATTCTTCTATCGTTTTATCTCCCATTGGCAATCCATCTGTATCAATTTTTTCTAAGGCTTTTTTAACTTCAGTAACGACAATAGGGTCAGCTATATCCTCTATATACGAAACACACAAATCTGTTTTTGACCTTCTCCCTACCGTCATATATTCATTTCTTAACGTTCGATCTCTCACTCGCCTTCTAGCTAACGAAACATTTAATACCAGTGTTTCTACAAAGCCATCTTTAGCTCCCCGTATAACTTGTTCAGTATCAGGCTCCTCAGGACCTCTGACTGGATACGTTCGTGTATCAATAATAATAACTTCATTAATTCCATCAACAACAAGCGCTGCTGGCCCTGCAAGTACTTGGTCAACTACTTTATTCAGGTCCTTTTCAGTTTCAATTTCTACATAAGGAATTTTAGATTTTATTAAGGTATGTAAAATATCACTGGTAAGATCCTCTTCATTTAATACCATTAATTCTCTTTGAATTTGAGTAAGTGCCTCATCTTTAGCAAAGCCATCAACAAGGAAAAATGTCATTTTTCTTCCGCCGTACTCTAAATCTAGTTTAATAAGATCAAAACTCTTATCAATTCCTAACTCTCTCGTTAGATAGGCGTTATTATGTTCAATGTTTTTAGATGCAGGATGTTGAATTTGTTCATTTTTCACAATTTGCCCCTCCACTTCAATTACATTTTTCACTAAAAATACCATTTCCATTCACTTAATTTTATGGGTCCCAAATTAGTATGATTCGATTTAATTCAATAAAGCTGAACTTCAATCAGTGGGGGTTTTCCTTCATCCCCCACTGATTGTTAGTTCAACTTATACCACGGGCATAAGAATAACTAATCATCAGCTTTCACCGATGAAAGTTATTCTATATCGGACCTTTAGGGGCAGTTTATCCCCCACCTAAACTTCTCGATTTTCTTAAGTTTTGAGGTGGGGGTCTTACTTGCCCCTTAAGAGTGGGATAAACTATATTTTTTTCATAATTGTTCATTAAACATCATAAAGTAAAATAGGCTGTCCAAGGAGGGATTAAATTGAAATATCTAGTGGTCATCTTTATTATCATTGGCATTATATTTAGTACTTCAAATTTTTTTCATTCAACAAATAATACAAATGATTTAAGTAAAGAAGCAATTGTTAATTCTCCTATTGATCAAAAGAAACAATTTTCAAAGGTTTCTACAACATTAAAATTAATGGAACAAGATGACGAAGATGAGTATACTATCGAATGGCAAACCTCCTCTGAAATTGCCGATAAAACGTATCTAAGTCAAGATATTTCACTGTTATTTGAGGATGGGTGGCTAAAAGAAACGATGTCAGTAGTGAAGGAAAATAGTCATATACTCCAACAAAAACAAAAAATTAATGGAGAAGATAGTGGGCATTTCGAAGCCGTTACTTTTCATTATGGACAGACTCATTATCCAAATGATGTAATAAAAAGTATACAATCGATGAGTTATGATGAACTTTATATTTTAGATTCGCCTTTAAGTCCTATAGAATATTTCAAAACACCAACAACACCTTCTGAAATAGAAGGAAAACGAATATTAGATACTATTATTCAGCAAAACTTAGAGTATACTTGGCAAGAATTAATTGAATATTTCAATATCCCTCTATCTAATTATTATTCAGTACCTTTAACAGAATTATACAAGTATTATCAACAACCACTACCAAAATTAACGGGGGAGGAAACGAAAGAAATGCTGGCATTAACATGGAGTGCTATTTACAAGTATTACTTTTTAGGAATAGAAAAACATAACGGGACCATAGTTAGTCCCGTTGATAGCTCCGTCCCACTTATCCTTTTTAATAAGTCCTATTCTCATATTCTAATAATTTTTACGAGCAAGGATGGTGAAAAATATAATATTATTAAAAATACAGGACGATTTTAGAAGTATAAAAAAATAGTCTTGGGACCTAAGTCATTCGACATCTACATTTAACCCTTTACGTTCTCTATTTTCTGTTTTAGTCGAGTAGAAGAGAACCTCTCTACCTCTCGGTAGATTGCATTCTCTCCCCTCACAGAACCGTGCTTGCGCTATTAACGCACACGGCTCCTCCTAGTTACCATTTACAGAATATAGCTAATCTCTTTTCTTAAGTCATAAATATTAACCTTAACTCTGGCGTAAGGTAATGGATATCTAGTAAGAAAGAGCCTGAATTTATCCCAGGTAAATGACTTCCTTTGACTTCTTCTGTTTCTTCTGTTGAGCCATTTA
>NZ_MLQS01000013.1 GCF_001866055.1 Anaerobacillus alkalidiazotrophicus | reverse complement strand
AGAGGACCGGGATGGACATACCGCTGGTGTACCAGTTGTTCCGCCAGGAGCATAGCTGGGTAGCTACGTATGGAAGGGATAAGTGCTGAAAGCATCTAAGCATGAAGCCCCCCTCAAGATGAGATTTCCCTTGGAGTTAATCCAGTAAGACCCCTTAGAGATGATGAGGTTGATAGGTCTCGGGTGGAAGCACGGTGACGTGTGGAGCTGAGAGATACTAATCGGTCGAGGACTTATCCTAAAATAAGAGTTGAATTCACACTCAAGAATCTTAAATGTATGTTATCTAGTTTTGAAAGAATGATTTCTTTCAACTAAATATATTATCTAGTGGCGATAGCGAAGAGGTCACACTCGTTCCCATGCCGAACACGATCGTTAAGCTCTTTTGCGCCGATGGTAGTTAGGGGCTTCCCCTTGTGAGAGTAGGACGTTGCTAGGTATTTCGGAGGATTAGCTCAGCTGGGAGAGCACCTGCCTTACAAGCAGGGGGTCGGCGGTTCGATCCCGTCATCCTCCACCATTAAGATGCCGGCCTAGCTCAATTGGTAGAGCAACTGACTTGTAATCAGTAGGTTGGGGGTTCAAGTCCTCTGGCCGGCACCACTGCAACTACATTGAGTATGCAATGTAGCGGAAATGTGGCAAAGTTAACCTTATATTTATCTAAATTCAGTATCAAGAGCCATTAGCTCAGTTGGTAGAGCATCTGACTTTTAATCAGAGGGTCGAAGGTTCGAATCCTTCATGGCTCACCATTTTTACAAATTTATATGCGGGTGTGGCGGAATTGGCAGACGCGCTAGACTTAGGATCTAGTGTCTTTGACGTGGGGGTTCGAGTCCCTTCACCCGCACCACTAAAATTTGCGGGAGTAGTTCAGTGGTAGAACACCACCTTGCCAAGGTGGGGGTCGCGAGTTCGAATCTCGTCTTCCGCTCCAATATTATAGTCTGCTATGCCGGGGTGGTGGAATTGGCAGACACACAGGACTTAAAATCCTGCGGTAGGTGACTATCGTGCCGGTTCAAGTCCGGCCCTCGGTACCAAATCAACAATATTGAGTTTTCCTTATATAGCTTTATGACGAATATACGTATTGCTACAGGAACATACTTTAGACTGTTGGTTTAAATTAATAAGTGGCTATTAAGCGCCCTTAGCTCAGCTGGATAGAGTGTTTGACTACGAATCAAAAGGTCGGGAGTTCGAATCTCTCAGGGCGCGCCATATTATTATTTGAAAATTAAATTAATATATATAAACGGGAAGTGGCTCAGCTTGGTAGAGCACCTGGTTTGGGACCAGGGGGTCGCAGGTTCAAATCCTGTCTTCCCGACCATTTAGGGGCCTTAGCTCAGCTGGGAGAGCGCCTGCCTTGCACGCAGGAGGTCAGCGGTTCGACCCCGCTAGGCTCCACCAAAATATTTTCTAAAAAGTATTGACATAACAACAAGGGTTATGGTAAAGTTAATGAGTTGGTTACAAAAGAATTATATTGGTATAACGCTTTTGTCCGAAACAAACTTTAAGATTGTTCTTTGAAAACTGAACACACAGCCAAGCGAATTAAAGAGATAGTAAATATCTCGTCAATGAATTTAAATTTTGAGCTTTATCAAACACTTTTATGGAGAGTTTGATCCTGGCTCAGGACGAACGCTGGCGGCGTGCCTAATACATGCAAGTCGAGCGAATGGATGGGAGCTTGCTCCCTGAAATTAGCGGCGGACGGGTGAGTAACACGTGGGCAACCTGCCCTGTAGACTGGGATAACTTCGGGAAACCGAAGCTAATACCGGATAATCTTTGGAGCCTCATGGTTCCGAAGTAAAAGTTGGGTTTTACCTAACACTACAGGATGGGCCCGCGTCGCATTAGCTAGTTGGTAAGGTAACGGCTTACCAAGGCGACGATGCGTAGCCGACCTGAGAGGGTGATCGGCCACACTGGGACTGAGACACGGCCCA
>NZ_MLQS01000012.1 GCF_001866055.1 Anaerobacillus alkalidiazotrophicus | reverse complement strand
TACGTATGGAAGGGATAAGTGCTGAAAGCATCTAAGCATGAAGCCCCCCTCAAGATGAGATTTCCCTTGGAGTTAATCCAGTAAGACCCCTTAGAGATGATGAGGTTGATAGGTCTCGGGTGGAAGCACGGTGACGTGTGGAGCTGAGAGATACTAATCGGTCGAGGACTTATCCTAAAATAAGAATTGAATTCACACTCAAGAAACTTATATGTATGTTATCTAGTTTTCAGAGAATGATCTCTGAATTAAATAATATCTAGTGGCGATAGCGAAGAGGTCACACTCGTTCCCATGCCGAACACGATCGTTAAGCTCTTCAGCGCCGATGGTAGTTAGGGGCTTCCCCTTGTGAGAGTAGGACGTTGCTAGGTAAAATGAAAAATACATTCCAATGGGATGTATTTTTTTGTGTTTTCGGAAATCGAATATTTGCGTTAAGTGGTGCTGCATCTGCGTCTGCTAGTATCGCTCCGATGAAGGCTTCCTCGATGCAAAGCAGCATGTAGTAAATTCAGAGAAGTAATTCATGAAGTAATTGAAATTAGTAGCTTTTCTGCGTCTACTAGTCTAGCTTCGAAGCGAGCTTCCTCGTCGCAAAGTTGCACGTAGTAAATTTAAAGACGTAATTCATGAAGTGATTGAAGTTAGTAGCTTCGCCGATGGTAGTTAGGGGCTTCCCCTTGTGAGAGTAGGACGTTGCTAGGAAAAATAAAGAACACATTCCAATGGGATGTGTTCTTTGTGTTTTCAGAACCTAAATTTTTAGTTAAGTGGTGTTGGATCTTTGTTTTCTAGTACTGCTTTAAAGTGAGCTAGAAATAGTTTTTCGTGCGACGAGTAATCGCAGGAGTAAGGCTGCAGGACGGTTGCTCGAAAGGGGTAATTCATCAAGGGGATGCATAGTTGCTGCAAAAGAATTTTCATTTTAATTAGAGAAAATAGCAATAGTAAAATATATATTTTATCGCTAAGTATTTATACAAGCACAGAGACATACGTTACCAAACTCAATGCAGTGATAGTAAAGTGGTACAAAGTATGTAAGCCCAGGCAAAAAAGAAGTTAGGTCTTGAATAAATTTGAGTACACCGCGTACAACCTAGAGATATTAGCGAATAAATTCCAGTACCGAACACAAACAAGCTAAAACGTAGCAGAAAAAAACTGGACCTGCACATAACCTGGGAAGTTTTGGACTTCTATCAGAAGGAAACCAATTTTGTCCCTCCTTAAACACTCAACTATGTTTACGATAAAGGTAACGAATGTCCTCAATACGTGCGCGAACTGAATACAGTAAGAGAAAAGCAGTAGTGCAAGATAATGATATATGTTCCCGACAAGAGCACAGTAAAGTCGGAAATGATAACAAAATCCAAGCTACATGCTCAAGAGAGTATAGCAAGGGTAACCTGTCTTGTTAAGTTGAACAGGTTGAGTGAATACCTCAGCTGCTATCTTACATGGTGTAAAGCGGGTCATTGCAAAAGAAGTGCAATCCCAGGGTAAAACAACTAAAACTCTTAGTTATGCCTTTGAAACATTAAAGAGAGATAATAGGGAACCTTATGTTTTGTTACATCTAAAAATTCAGTGATAAAAGGTAAGTCATTAGAAGAGTATGTATGAAACAACTCGCCCCACCATTCGGTTTCATACCTACAAATCATGCTTAAGTTGTATAAAATTAAATAATGAACTAGAACTTCTGGAATGTTACAATTTAGTTTTCGTTTTATAGGTAGGTAATATTTTTGGTTATAATGATTAAATTGAATAGGTGAACAGGTAATTGTGTTTAGTTTGTTTTTTGTTTTTATATATATCTTGTCTTTTACTTCATGTAAATCGACTACCTTTAATGGAGTATGTTCGTTTAAATAATGGTTAAATCCATCTGCAGTTAAATGAAGAATATCAAGTACTTCGTTGCTTATAGAAAAAGTATTGTCGATATCTTTAACATTAGTTAATGGTAAAGATATTTTTTCTTTTGTTATATTTTTAAAAATTGGGTGAAGTTCTGAAATTTGCTTCATCAGATCATTCATATTAAATTTTTCACTTTCCAATTGTTTCATATGAAACAATTTGTCAGAAAAATGAGAAAATAGTCCGTTTTTCTGAATCTTTACCTCATCCATTAAAAATTCATATTGGCTTTTTTTTCTTTTTCTAGTTGTCACACCATGCGCAAGAACTTGTGTCGTTTCTGGGTATTTTGGGTCAACAGTTAAAATTAAAGCTTTCATTAATTGAATCATGCCATAAAACAGTAACACTGGTTGTAATTCATACGGTGCAGTAATGGATTGGTCATAATATTTTTTCCCGTGCTGTATGTAGTAAATCAGTGTGTAACAATTTTGAAAAGCTAGCTTATCTGCGTCAGGGAAATTTTGATAGCTTTTTTTTAGATATTGTTGCGTATGATTAGCCGAATAAAAAGAGCGAAAGTAACTCCAAGGGCTAGAAATATTCATATAAAAAACCTCTTTTGAAATGTTAGATTAGTGAGATATATAATCTGTTCTTGACAGTAGTTTATCCAATTGATAAGCTACTAATAATATTTTAGTGAAATTAGCAGGAGGATGAAATTTGGATGTGGGAAAATAAGTTTGCTAAAGAAGGTTTAACGTTTGATGATGTATTACTAATACCAGCAAAATCAGAAGTACTTCCGAAAGATGTTTCTGTAAAGACAAGTCTTTCAAAATCTTTACACTTAAATATACCAGTAATAAGTGCAGGTATGGATACAGTAACAGAGGCTAAAATGGCTATCGCTATTGCAAGAGAAGGTGGACTAGGAATTATTCACAAAAATATGTCCATTGAAGCTCAAGCAGAAGAGGTTGACCGAGTTAAAAGATCAGAAAGTGGAGTAATTACAAACCCTTTTTCTTTAACTCCAGAACATCAAGTATTTGATGCAGAACATCTCATGGCCAAATACCGAATTTCAGGCGTTCCTATTGTAAACGATGAAATGAAGTTAGTAGGTATTCTTACGAATCGAGATTTGCGCTTCATTGAAGATTACTCAATTACGATTGATACAGTTATGACAAAAGAACAACTAGTAACAGCCCCTGTAGGGACAACTTTAAGAGAAGCAGAAAAAATTCTTCAAAAACACAAAATTGAGAAATTACCACTAGTTGATGACGAAGGTGTACTTAAAGGGTTAATAACAATTAAAGATATTGAAAAAGTTATCCAGTTCCCTAACTCCGCTAAAGATTTACAAGGAAGACTAATAGTTGGTGCCGCAGTTGGTGTCACCATTGACACAATGGAAAGAGTTGAAGCATTAGTTGAAGCAGGAGTTGATGTTATTGTTATTGACACTGCTCACGGTCATTCAAGAGGGGTTTTAGAAAAAGTCAGAGAAGTTAGAAATGCTTACCCTGACCTTAATATTATTGCAGGCAACGTGGCCACTGCAGAGGCTACCAAAGATTTAATTGAAGCTGGTGCTAATATAGTAAAAGTAGGGATTGGACCTGGTTCTATTTGTACAACACGTATTATTGCGGGAATTGGTGTTCCACAAATTACAGCAGTTTACGACTGTGCAACGGAAGCTAAGAAACATGGGGTACCTATTATAGCTGATGGTGGTTTAAAATACTCTGGAGACATCGTTAAGGCCCTTGCAGCTGGTGGACATGCTGTTATGCTTGGAAGCTTACTTGCAGGTGTATCTGAAAGCCCAGGCGATCGTGAAATCTACCAAGGTAGACAATTTAAAGTTTACCGCGGCATGGGATCATTAGGTGCAATGGAAAAAGGAAGTAAAGATCGTTATTTCCAAGAAAATAACCAAAAGCTTGTACCAGAGGGAATTGAAGGACGAGTTCCTTATAAAGGACCATTAAACGATACAATTCACCAATTAGTAGGTGGTATTCGTGCGGGTATGGGATATTGCGGAACTCCTACATTAGAGGATTTAAGAGAAAACGGACAATTTATTCGTATTACAAACGCGGGCTTAAAGGAAAGCCATCCTCACGATGTACAAATTACAAAAGAAGCACCTAACTACTCACTATAAAATTAAAAAAATTTCCAATAGACAGGCACACCACCTGTCTATTTTTTTTATGCTAGTTATGTTAAAATTACGTTTATGTGAAGTTGGAGAGGAGTCATTAATGATGGAGAAATATTATAAAAAGGTTATAGCATTTTCTTTTGTTATTCTATTTTTTATAACAAGCTTATCTTTTTCACCGAAAACAATACTAGCTAACTTTGATGTAGGAGTAAACTCAGCAATTTTAGTAGAGGGTAAAACTGGTAAGGTTTTGTATGAAAAAAATGCAGATGTTGAATTAGGTATTGCAAGTATGAGTAAGATGATGACTGAGTACTTAATTCTAGAAGCTATTAGTGAACAAAGACTTAGATGGGATCAACATGTACCGATCAGTCCATGGGTTGCAAGGCTCTCCCATGATGAGGCTGGTTCGAACGTATATTTAGAAGTTGATAGTTCTTATACTGTGAAAGACTTGTACGAAGCTGTAGCTATTGAATCTGCTAATGCTGCTACAATAGCACTTGCAGAGTTATTAGGTGGTAGTTATACAAACTTTGTTCGATTAATGAATGATAAAGCTGAAGAGCTTAATTTAGAAAAATTTAATTTTGTAAATTCAACTGGGTTACCGAATCGAATGTATACTGCAGAAAATCGTGCAGAAGGTACAACTTCAGAAGATGAAAATAGAATGTCTGCAAGAGACACTGCAAGGTTAGCGTATCATTTGGTTAACGATTTTCCTGAACTATTAGAAACGTCGAAAATACCAATGAAAAATTTCCAAGGTGATATCGTAACGGACAAAACATGGATGCAGTGTAAAGAAGATTGGACATGTATGAAAAACTGGAATGACATGCTTCCTGGTTTGCCAAACTTTTATGAAGGATTAGATGGATTAAAAACTGGATACACTGTTTTAGCTAAATATACATTTACAGGTACTGCCGAAAGAAATGGAACTCGATTTATTTCTGTCGTTATGGGGGCAGAAAGTATCGATATGAGATTTATAGAAACAGCAAAACTAATGGATTATGGATTTAATAACTTTGATAAATTAAATATGCAAGAGCCATTAGAAGTTCCGGTTGTAAAAGGTAAAGAAAAAGAGTTAATGGTTTCAGCAGTCGAACCTTTAAGCTTTTTAATTAGACGTGGAGAAGAGGAACTTTATACTCCTTATTTTGAATTAGATAGTAAATTACTTGATGAAGATGGTAATGTCATTGCTCCGATTGAAAAAGGTCAAGTAATTGGTTGGCTATCATATGAATATAAAGGTGAAAATACTTTTTCATATTTGACTGAAGATGGATATACTAAAGAAAGAGTTCCTTTACTTGCTAATGATACAGTAGAAAAGGCAGGCTGGTTTTCTCTAACCATGAGATCAATTGGTGGCTTCTTTTCAGGTATTTGGACAAGTGTAGCAGATGGAGTAAAAGGGATCTTTTCTTAATATTAATATATAACGCTTTGTAGCAACTTTTATACTACAAAGCGTTATCATAAACTAACTATAAACTTAATATTCACAATTATTAATTTTAAAAAAGTTGGATTAGTGTTAAAATAATTTAAATTGCATAGACTACAGTGTTGTATTTCTTTCATACTTTGGTAAAATAAAGTACAATATGTATAGTAAAGCAATAGAGATTATCAAGATTGTATATTTTGTTAGGAGGAATTACATATGGTTCAAACAGGTACAGATCGCGTAAAGCGTGGTATGGCTGAAATGCAAAAAGGTGGCGTTATCATGGATGTTGTTAACGCTGAGCAAGCAAAAATCGCTGAAGAAGCTGGTGCAGTAGCGGTAATGGCTCTTGAAAGAGTGCCTTCAGATATTCGTGCAGCGGGCGGCGTCGCTCGTATGGCAGATCCAACAATTGTTGAAGAAGTTATGAATGCTGTCTCAATTCCAGTAATGGCTAAATGCCGTATTGGTCACATTGTAGAAGCAAAAATATTAGAATCTATGGGAGTAGACTACATTGACGAAAGTGAAGTTTTAACTCCTGCAGATGAAGTATATCATCTTTATAAGCGTGATTTTACAGTGCCATTTGTTTGTGGTGCTCGTGATATTGGGGAAGCTGCTAGACGTATTGGTGAAGGAGCTTCTATGATCCGTACAAAAGGTGAGCCTGGTACAGGTAATATTGTTGAAGCTGTAAGACATATGCGTATGATGCAGTCTCAAATTCGTAAAATTTTAACTATGTCTACAGATGAGCTAATGACAGAAGCTAAAAATACTGGTGCTCCATTTGAAATCTTACTTCAAATCAAAGAAAATGGTAAGTTGCCGGTAGTTAACTTTGCAGCTGGTGGAGTAGCAACTCCAGCAGACGCTGCATTAATGATGCAGTTAGGTGCAGATGGGGTATTTGTTGGTTCAGGTATCTTCAAATCGGACAACCCTGAGAAGTTTGCACGTGCTATCGTAGAAGCAACAACACATTATGAAGATTATGAATTGATTGCTAAGTTATCAAAAGGTCTTGGTACAGCGATGAAGGGAATTGAAATTTCAAGTTTACACCCTTCTGAGCGTATGCAAGAACGTGGTTGGTAACATTTACCATTAAACATAGAATTCGGAAAGGTGTCTAGCTTTAGTGCCTAAGCTTGAAACACAATAGTCATATTCTAAAGCTTGTGGCTTCAGAATAAATGTCTATTGTGTTTCAACAAGGTACTTACGCTTTTCAAGAAAGGGAGCATTAACAATGGTTAAAATAGGAGTACTAGCTCTACAAGGCGCCGTTCGTGAACACGTAAAGTTACTGCAAGCCCCTGGTGTGGAAGTTGTAGTTGTCAAAAAGGTAGAACAACTTGAAGAATTAGATGGGTTAGTTTTACCTGGTGGAGAAAGTACGACGATGCGACGTCTTATTGATAAATATGACTTTTTTGAGCCGTTAAAACAATTTGCTAAATCCGAAAAACCGGTATTTGGAACTTGTGCCGGCTTAATATTAATGGCTAAGCAATTAATTGGACAAAGTGAAGGGCATTTAGAAATTATTGATATGGAAGTTGAACGAAATGCTTTCGGGAGACAAAGGGAAAGTTTTGAAGCTGAATTAATGGTCAAAGGTATTGCTGATGATATTATGGCCGTTTTTATTCGTGCGCCTCTTATTAAGTCAGTTGGAGAAGATGTGGAAATACTTTCTAAATACAATGGTGAAATTGTCGCTGTAAGACAAGATCAGTTTTTAGCTTGTTCATTCCATCCAGAACTAACTGAAGACGCTCGTTTCCATCAATATTTTGTAGAGATTGTTAAAGAGACAAAGAATAAATGTTTAAACGTTTAAGCTTTGGTAAAAATAGATCTATATATTAAATGCTGAGAAGGGAAATAGTAACATTTGTAGCTACGATCAGAGAGTCGATGGTTGGTGAGAATCGATGTAGTACTTTTGTGAATCCATCCCAGAGTAGATTATTGAACGAAGATTTTTCTTCTATTAGATAAGTTCCGGTTCATCTTCCGTTAATAAGATGCTAAGAGGTTAAGGATAATGTCCTTAACAACTAGGGTGGCAACGCGGGTTAACTCTCGTCCCTTTTTTAAGGGATGGGAGTTTTTTATATGTTAAAAATTTCATAATCCATCATTATCGCCGCTAAGATAATATATCTAGTTACGTGATCTGTAACTAGATATATTGTAGCTCGGTTTTTGTAATTATGAAATTCACTCAAGTACATAAACTTTTTTAATATTTAGGAGGGATCTTTATGTTAGATGTAAAAATATTAAGAGCAAACTTTGACGAAGTAAAAAAGAAATTAGAAAATCGTGGAGAGAAAATTGCTGACTTAGATCGTTTTGGAGAGTTAGATGTTAAAAGGAGAGAAATTATTGGGGAAGGAGAACAGTTAAAAAGTAGAAGAAACTCTGTTTCTCAAGAAGTAGCAAAATTAAAGAGAGAAAAACAAGATGCTGATCATCTAATTAAAGAAATGAAGGAAGTATCAGATAAAGTGAAAGAGCTAGATGAGGATCTTCGAAAGGTAGAAGAAGAGTTAGAAGCTATTTTGCTTACAATACCTAATATTCCCCATGAAAGTGTTCCTGTAGGCTTAACTGAGGATGATAATGTTGAAGTTAGAAGTTGGGGGGGAGTACCAAGCTTTACTCATGAGGTAAAAGCTCACTGGGACCTTGCAACAAATTTAAATATTTTAGACTTTGAAAGAGCATCAAAAGTAACAGGAAGCCGTTTTGTATTTTATAAAGGTAAAGGTGCTAGGTTAGAAAGGGCTCTTATCAATTTTATGATGGATTTACACCAAGACGAGCATGGATATGAAGAAGTTCTTCCACCGTACTTAGTTAATCGTACAAGTATGACAGGTACTGGTCAACTTCCTAAATTTGAAGAGGATGCTTTTAAAATTCGTGAAGAAGATTATTTCTTAGTTCCTACTGCTGAAGTACCAGTAACAAATATGCACCGTGATGAAATTATTGATGGAGATACACTTCCTATTTCATACACTGCTTTTAGTGCTTGTTTTCGTTCAGAGGCAGGTTCAGCCGGTAGAGATACTAGAGGTTTAATACGTCAGCACCAATTTAATAAAGTAGAGCTAGTTAGGTTTGTAAAGCCAGAAGAGTCATATGAACAGTTAGAAATACTAACAAGTCATGCTGAGAAAGTACTTCAGCTATTAAAACTTCCATACCGTGTAATGAGTATGTGTACAGGAGATTTAGGATTTACGGCTGCTAAGAAGTATGATATTGAAGTTTGGATTCCAAGCCAAGAAACTTATCGTGAAATCTCTTCTTGTAGTAATTTTGAGGACTTCCAAGCAAGACGAGCAAATATCCGTTTCCGTAGAGAAGCAAAAGGAAAGACGGAATTTGTACACACATTAAATGGATCTGGGTTAGCTGTAGGACGTACCGTTGCAGCAATTTTAGAGAATTACCAGCAAGAAGATGGAACAGTAGTTATTCCAGAAGTACTAGTTCCTTATATGGGTGGAGCAACAGTACTAAAATAATGATGTTGTTTGACGATACATCGCTAGAAACTTGTTTTTATAACAAGTTTTACACTAAGAAGTATTAAAAATTACGATAATGGCGTAGGGAAGCTTAACTCCCTATGCCTTTATTAGTTAGCTTATGTACATGTATTGTGAAATAGGAACAAGGTATACAAACTTTCCTTCTGCATGAATGTAAGTTATTTTTTCGGCCGAAAGACATTGTATGCGCCTGATATGAGCTTCTGATCGTTACGATATAATATACCTACCCCACATCTTTTATGCGAAATATGACACATTTCTGCACGTTTTAGCAAAATGAGCGAGCAATACTAGCACCATACAATTGACATTAATTTAATTTAGACAAGGAAAGCGCAAGCGCCTTGGTCACGAGCGAAAGGCTGCTAGCGCTAGACAGTTTCCAATTTAGAAATTTATAAATTCTGATACTGTAAATAAAACCTTGAGACACTGACATATCTCAAGGTTTGAATGTTTCATATTATGATGTAAATTCTTCGATGTAATGACATGCAGCTTGGTGTTCATCTGACATTTCATCAGTTGTTCTCAATACTGGCTCTTCTTGTTTACATTTATCTGTTGCAAAAGGGCAACGAGTGTGGAAACGACAGCCAGTAGGTGGGTTAATTGGAGATGGTACGTCACCTTCTAATATAATTCTTTCACTTTTATTATCAGGGTCTGGAACTGGAATTGCTGATAATAAAGCTCTAGTATAAGGATGCTTTGGGTTAGTAAAAAGTGATTTCTTATCGGCGATTTCAACAATTTTACCAAGATACATAACAATAATACGATCAGAAATGTGACGAACAACCCCAAGATCATGTGAAATAAATAAATAAGTTAATTTAAATTCTTTTTGAAGTCTTTTTAATAAGTTTATTACTTGAGCCTGAATGGATACATCAAGAGCTGATACAGCCTCATCACAAATAATTAACTTTGGGTCTACTGATAATGCTCGAGCAATACCAATACGCTGTCTTTGTCCACCACTAAACTCGTGAGGAAAACGATCAATTTGGTGTGAACCAAGGCCTACAGTTTCCATTAACTCTAAAATTCTTTCAGTCCGTTCACTTTTTGGAGCTATATTTTGAATCTCCATAGCTTCTTCTAGTACTTGTCTAACTGTTTGGCGTGGGTTAATTGAAGCATAAGGATCCTGGAAAATGATTTGTAAATCTTTACGCTTTTTGCGCATTTCATTTTTACTTAATGTTAATAGATTTATACCGTCAAACTCAACTTGTCCAGATGTAGGTTCTTCAAGTCTTAAAATTGCACGGCCAGTTGTTGATTTACCACAGCCAGATTCACCAACGATACTAACTGTTTCACCTTCATATACTGTAAAATTGACTCCATCTACAGCTTTAACATGATTTACTGTTCGACCTAGTAAACCACCTTTAATTGGAAAATGCTGTTTTAAATCAGTTACTTTTAAGAGCTCTTTTTTCATACTCTTTTTTCACCTCCTGATTACCATCCCATTCATTTGAATAGATCCAACAACGCACTTCGTTATCTGAATCTAGCTTTTTTAGTTCAGGTAATTTTGCTTCGCAAATAGCACTCGCATGCGGACAACGTGGCGCAAATCGGCACCCTTCAGGCATATTTGTAGGACTTGGTACTGACCCTTTAATAACTTCTAATTCACCTTCAACATCTACATCGTGACGTGGTAGTGAATTTAATAAACCAATTGTATAAGGATGAGTAGGTGAATGGAAAAGGGACTTCACATCTGCGTATTCAACTACTTTACCAGCATACATAACCGCAACATAATCGCATGTTTCAGCAACAACACCTAAATCATGTGTAATCATTATGATAGACATACCTAATTCATTTTGAAGCTTCTTCATTAATTCTAAGATTTGAGCCTGAATCGTTACATCTAGTGCTGTAGTAGGCTCGTCAGCAATTAATAGTTCTGGATTACAAGCTAGGGCAATAGCTATCATAACGCGCTGTCTCATACCACCAGATAATTCATAAGGATATTGCTTGACTCGTTGCTCTGGTGAAGGTATTCCAACAAATTTCAACATTTCAACTGCTTTTTTTAATGCTTCTTTCTTACTAAGACCTTGGTGAATTCGAAAAGATTCTGCAATTTGATCACCAACAGTATATACAGGATTTAAAGAAGTCATTGGTTCTTGGAAAATCATTGAGATTTTATTGCCACGTATTTTACGCATTTGGGCTTCAGTTAAATTTAATAGGTTCTCTCCTTTAAAAAGGATTTCTCCACCTACAATTTTACCAGGGTTTTGAATAAGACGAAGGATCGAAAGTGATGTAATACTTTTTCCTGAACCAGATTCGCCTACGATACCTAAAGTTTTTCCTTTTGGAACAGAGAAGTTCACACCGTTTACAGCTTTAACTTCTCCAGCATCTGTATAAAACGAAGTCCGTAAATCACGAACTTCAATAATTGTTTCATTATTACTCATAGTAACTCACACCCTTTGTTTAGGTTGTTTTTAATCTAAGTCAACACGTTTATTCAAGTAACGATATGAAATATCGACAATTAAGTTAACTAGTACGAAAAGTAAAGAAATTATTAAAACAGCACCCTGTACAACTGGGAAGTCACGTGCACGGATTGCATCGATAATAAGTCGTCCCATACCATTAATAGAAAATACTGTTTCTGTTAATACTGTACCACCAAGTAAAGAACCAAATTGTAAACCAACGATAGTAACAACAGGAATTAAAGCATTTTTTAGAGCATGACGGTAAATAATTACAGGTTCTTTCACACCTTTTGCTCTAGCAGTTCGAATATAGTCTTGTCCAATAACTTCAAGCATGCTTGAACGGGTCATACGAGCAATAATTGCTGCACCACCAGTTCCCAAAGTAATGACAGGAAGAACATTTTGTTGCCATGATCCCCATCCAGATGGAGCGAACCAACTTGTATCAAATGGGATCCAACTGATATTACCGATAGAAAACCATTGTATTAACATAAGCCCAAGCCAGAAGTTTGGCATTGATAGACCAAATAAAGCTACAATCATAATTGAGACATCTGTGAAAGTATAATGTCTTGTTGCTGAGATAATTCCAGCAAATAAACCAATAAAAATACTTAAAATCGTACTATATACGGCAAGTTCTACAGTGATCCAAAAACGCCCTTTAATTTCATCCATTACAGGACGACCGTTTCTTACAGAGCTTCCTAAATCACCTTGTACTGCATTTCCTATATATTTAAAATATTGAACCGGTAATGGATCATTTAATCCTAATCTTTCTCTCATTTGTTCAACTTGCTGTTCTGAAGCACTCTCTCCTGCGATGATTTGTGCAGGGTCACCAGGAATGAGGTGCATAAGCATAAATACAAGAACAGTAACACCAATGAGTACAGGAATCGTTTGAATAATCCGTCTAATAATAAATGTAAACAATTTTAGTGCACCTCTCTTCTAGTTTTTCATTTTCGGATCTAGTGCGTCTCTTAAGCCATCGCCAAATATATTAAATGCTAATACAACGATAACAATTGCAAGACCAGGGAATAAGGCAACGTGCGGTGCGTCAAACAAATAACTTCGTCCAGCACTTAACATTGCACCCCACTCAGGTGTTGGTGGTTGTGCACCCATTCCTAAAAATGATAAACCACTTGCAGTTAAAATCGCTGAAGCCATATATAAACTAGATTGAACGATAATAGGTGATAAAACATTAGGGAGGATATGCTTGAAAATAATCCTAACATCACTTGCACCAAGTGCTTTTACTGCATCGATATACTCTAGTTTTTTCACTGATAATGTTGAACCACGTACAATCCTCGCAAAAGATGGTATAGCAAATATACCAACGGCAATAATAACATTAGTTAAACTCCCACCAAGTACACTTACTATTGCTAATGCTAAAAGTATTCCTGGGAAAGCAAGCAATACGTCCATTGTTCTCATAATAACAGCGTCAATTCTTTTGCCGTAGTAACCGGAAATTAAACCAAGGAACACTCCGACAACGGTTCCAATTGCTACTGAAGAGAAACCAATAAATAACGTAATTGACATACCGTGGATAATTCGACTAAAGATATCCCTACCATGGTGATCCGTACCAAACCAATGCTCGGCTGAAGGAGTTGATAGTTTGTTCATATGATTTTGTTCGGTTCCGTCATAAGGGACAAAGAATGGACCAATAAGAGCTATTATTATAAAAAGTAATATTAGAATTCCACCAACCATAGCAGCCCTGTTTTTTCTTAATTTCTTAAAAAAGTTTTCCAGCTTTCCAATCTAGGATTAGATGGAGAGTTCTGCATAACTGAATTCTTTTCTGTTTGTTCAATCATAGAATACTTCACCCTCTCTAAATTTTAAATATTCGACATAATTTGCATCAAATCTACACAAGAAATAATTATAGCACTTATTTGTTATATTACAACGTTAAAAAATACTATACTGAAATTACTTTTGTGTTTGAAAGGTACCTATAATTTACTAATTATTATAACTATTTTGTACTTGCTGAAATTTCTAAAAACACTAATTTTGTTGCGTTTATAATCGATATTATAATAAGAAGAAAATAATTATTTTAGCTATTGATAATATTATATTTGCTTTTTTAAGAAAATTAAGTTATATTCATTTTAGTTTTTGAGAATAGTATTTTGAATATACAAACAAACAAAAATCAGGGGGTTTCAAAATGTTTTCAAAGAACAAATTTTTTATGATTACAATTGCTTTACTGTTATCTTTTGTAATCGCTGCATGTGGCGCTCAAGACGACGCAGCACCAGCTGATGAAGAAGTTGAGGTTGTTGAAGGTGGCGATTTAGTTATTGCTCTTCCATCTGATGCTGTTTCATTAGATCCTCATGGGTCAAATGATTCACCTTCAAGTAATGTAGCAACAAATATTTACGATTCACTATTACTCCAGGATGCAAATGGTGAGCTTCATCCTGCACTTGCTACGGAGTGGGATTTAGTTGAAGATACTGTTTGGGAGTTTAAGCTTCGTGAAGGAGTTAAGTTCCATGATGACTCAGATTTTAACGCTGAAGTTGTAAAAGCAAACTTTGATCGTGTTCTTGATCCTGAGGTTGCTTCACCGCGTTCTTTCCTATTTGATATGATTACTGATGTAACAGTTGTAGATGAGTTTACAGTACAATTTACTACCGAGTTTCCATTTGCTCCACTACCATCTCACTTAGCGCATACTGGTGGTGGGATCATTAGCCTTGAGTCAATTGAAGCTGATTATGCGGCTATGGCTGAAGGGAAAGATCCAGGAAGTGTAGTTAATGAGAATCCAGTTGGTACTGGTCAATTTGTTTATGAAGAATGGGTACCTGGTCAATATGTTAAGTTAGCTAAAAATGAAAACTACTGGGGAGAGCAAGCGAAAATTGACACTGTAACATTTAAAGTAGTTCCAGAAGATCAAACTCGTATTGCTGAATTAGAAACGGGTAATTCACATATTATTGAGCAAGTTCGTTCAACTGACGTAAGCCGTATTGATGCTAACCCGGATTCATTCGTAGAAAAAACAGATAGCTTAAGTTTAGCTTATATTGGATTTAACTTACAAAAAGCACCATTTGACGATGTAAGAGTTCGTCAAGCTATTTCAATGGCAGTTAATAAAGATATTATTATTGATGGTCTTTTAGATGGGTTTGGTACACCTGCTGTTGGGCCATTAGCACCAAATGTATTTGGTTTTAATGAAAATGTTTCTCCAATTAGCTACGATGTTGAAAAAGCTAAAGAACTTTTAGCAGAAGCTGGTTATGAAGATGGTTTTAAAACAACGATTTGGACGAATGACAACCCTGCTCGTATGGATACTGCAGAATTTGTACAGTCTCAATTAAAAGAGATTGGTGTTGACGTAGAAATTGAAGTTATGGAGTGGGGTGCATATTTAGCGGGCACAGCTAGTGGTGAACATGATATGTTTATCCTTGGTTGGGTAACTGTTACAGCTGACGCTGACTATGGTATGTATGCATTATTCCATTCTAATAATCATGGTGAGGCTGGTAACCGTTCATTTATTGCAAATGACGAACTAGATGAGATTTTAGATGCGGCGCGTCAAGAATCTGATCCAGAAGTGCGTCATGAACTCTACACACAGGCTCAAGAAATTCTTGTAGAAGAAGCTCCAATGCTTTATACACACCACCAACAGTATCTTGTAGGTGTTAGTGAGAATGTTCAAGGTTTCTGGCAACATCCAAATGGAATGTTCCAATTAGGTAATGTAACAATTAAGCAATAATAATTGTAAAAGAAGCTGAACTATAATGAATGCTAATGCATTCTTATAGACTCAGCTTCTTTTTTAAAATAAATCTTAAAGTTATAAAATTTTACATGAAGTTTTAGCGAATAGACAGCAGCTTAACGATTCTTTAGGTTAGCGTATTTCTGAAATTCCTACACTATTCATCCTCCTTCTGATTTTAACAAATTATAGTTCGTTAATAAGGCATTTTTCCTCTCGTTACACATTCATACATAGTTTAAATTTGCTTTATCTAATTAGGTGTTAATTTAAAGTTAATCAACTCTTACTAAAAGTAGAGATTTCTCTAAATAAATGAGAATTTCTACTTTTTCGTTTTGGATCACTATAGTTCACAACTACGTCACAAAAAAAGTGATTTTCATCACATTGTGGGAAATTGTATGAAAGTATGATAAAGGTATAGAGAAAAAACAATCATTTTTGCTTTTATACATGATTTTAGTTTCGGTATTAAGCTCCGTTATTAGGTGTTTAATCAATAGTACTTACTTAAGAAAGGGGAGAGAGACAGGTGAGAGATATGCTGAGAAAACTAGATAAGAAAGTTTTATTATTTACTTTGATTGGTATTTTTGCAGGTGTTGTTCTTTTTGCAGGGACTGCTGGAACGATGAAAGCGACGGATACTGGTGAGTTCTGTTCTAGCTGTCACATTATGGGGACGGCATTTGAAACTTTTGCAAATTCCAATCATGCTGCATTAACTTGTAATGATTGTCATGCACCACGTGATAGTTTTACAGCTAAAATGGCCTTTAAAGCAAAAGCAGGGGTAGGTCATATGTACATGAATACTCTCGGAGCTAGCAAAATTCCTGATGTATTACATGCCACAGCCGATTCACAAGAGGTTATTAATAACAATTGTATTAGTTGTCATGAACCAGGGTTACAAAATGTAGACCACAGTGGTGCATATGATAGCTGTATCGATTGTCACCGTCAAGTACCGCATAATAAAGGTGACTTTAGACCGACTGAATGGTTTGAGCCTGGACAATTTAAATTTGCAGAACCAACTAACTAATAGAAAGGGATGAAAATAATGCATAGCACTAACAAAAAATCGCTTTTGTTACTAATAATATCTGCCTTCTTAATGCTTGTATTAGTGGGGTGTTCAGGGTCTAAAGCGCAAGAGGAAGAACCGATGAACACTGGACTAGATCCAAACGAATGGAATAACCTTGCTTTTAAAGATAAGTTTCCATTACACTGGGAAAGTTACATGAAGAATATGGAGAATGAAAAGGAGGTATTACCAAAGAACGATCCTTCAATCGAACCATTGTTACCGATTGTTTGGAATGGTTTTGGTTTTGCGGTTGAATATAATTTAACTCGTGGCCATACGTATGCATTTGAAGATCAAATGAATGTAAGACGTATTACTGGTAATCCGAATGCAGTTTCTGCATGTATGTCATGTAAAACAACTGTCTTCCCTGCAATGATTGAGGAGTTTGGTCCTGAACGTGCATATAAACTTAACTATCATGATGAAGCACTACCATGGTTAGAAGAATTCGCAGGCGATGATAAAGGTATGATGACTGATGGTAAAGGAAATGTTGCTGAGTGGGGCCATGCATCTGTTGGATGTGCCACATGCCATGATCCTGTAACTATGGAATTACGTATTTCGCTTCCACAATTAACTGACGCATTAGATAGATTAGGGTTTGATTATGAAAATGCAACACAGCATGATATGCGTTCTCTAGTTTGTGCCCAATGTCATGTTGAATATTATTTCGATCCACTAAACGACTTACAAACAACATTCCCTTGGGGTTATGGGTTAACATTTGAAGATCAATGGGAATACTCAGAGTACCAAGCTTCAAGAGAAGGTGGTTTCAAAGGTGAGTATGTTTCTACCATTTCAAATACACCAATTTTAAAAGCTCAACATCCTGAGTACGAACTATGGAGCTACGGTCCTCACCAAACAGTATCGTGTGCAGATTGTCATATGCCATATCAACGAGTTGACGGCAAAAAGAAGATTTCTTCTCACCGTTGGGGTTCACCGTTAGTAACAATTGAAGAATCTTGTCGTACTTGTCATGGTGATAAATCAGCAACTTATTTAGAAACCCGAGTTGAAGATATTCAAGATCGCCATAAAGTACAATTATTAAGGGCACAAGATATAGGAGCTACTGCTCACTACTATGTAAACCGTATGATTACTCGTGGTGTTGATGAAGAAAAGATTAAAGAAGCACAATCGTTAGTACGTGAAGGACAATGGTTCTGGGATATGCCAGCTGCTGAAAATTCATATGGATTCCACAATCCGGATGGAGCGATGGCTTCCTTTGCAAGATCGATTGATAAATCTCAAGAAGCTATTTTAGTTGCTACAAGAGCATTAATGGCAATTGGAGAAGATATTGAAGAATTAGAGCGTCAAATTGAAATAACAAAGCAAAATGTTATCAATGAAACGGTATCCCATGAAAAACATAAGCAAGCAATTAATGATTGGTTCCCAAATGTCCGTGATAACTAATTTATAATTTTAGCAACTCCTTTCAAAGTTCATCACTTTGGAAGGGGTTTTTTATTTTTTAATTTAGTTGTTCATCAATTTGTCACAATAAAATGTGATGATGGTCACAGTTGTGGCATTTTTGATCCTGTTAAAAGTCGTTCAATATGCCTGTTATTTGTAAACATTTCAAAAGTTGAAAGATATAAATTTTTCAACAAAAACTCTATATCCTTTGATAATAAGCTTTAAAGCGATATGACTAGGAGATGGGAATATTTCATATATAAAGGTTAAGGGATTTTTTTGTTAAGTTTGTTCAAAAAAAGTTCACAAAGATGAGTGATATTTCTCACAGTGGTGTCAAAGGTTTGAACGTAATCTAATAGTAGATTATATAATTTTGTGTGAAATTATGATTTTAATGTTGATTAGGTTTACATACCAAGGGATTGTTAGGTACTAATTTTAGGTAATATACCGCTTAAATAATACCTAGTTAACCTATAAATTTACTAAAGATGCTTTTGGGAGGGGGGAGAACGTGAAAAAACTACTAGAAAAACTGAACAAAAAACTACTATTGTTTACATTAGTCGGTGTGTTTATTGGTATAGTAGGGCTTGCTGTAACAGAGGGGGCGATCAATGCTACTGATACTCCAGAGTTTTGTGCTAGTTGTCACGTTTATGAAAGAACAATAACAACATTTAATAACTCTAATCATGCTGCTCTTAACTGTAACGATTGTCACGCACCTACAGATAGTAAAATCGCAAAGTATACGTTCAAAGGAATTAGTGCAGTAAGTCATGGGTATATGACAACAATTGGTGCTAGTAAAATACCAGATGTCATTTATGCCACTGCTAAATCTAGAGAAATTATTGAGAAAAACTGTATTAGTTGTCATGAACCAGGGTTACAAAATATTTCACATGATGCTAAAGGCTCATGTATTGATTGCCACCGTCAAGTACCACATATGAGTGGTGATTTCCGACCTGATGAGTGGTTTGAACCAGGTAATTTTGAATTTAATAAGTAAAAAATAGTTGGAAGGGATGATATAAATGGGGAACTTCAGTAAAAGATCGTTCCTGTTGCTAGCGTTTTATTCTTTGCTTCTCATAGCTTTAGTTGCGTGTAATAGCTCTGAAGCAAAAGAAAATGAACCTATGGATACAGGTTTAGACAAAAATGAATTTTTGAACATAGCATTTAAGGACCAATTCCCATTACAGTGGGAAAGTTATATGGAAAATATGATCAATCAAAAGGACGTTATTCCTAAGAGTGATCCTTCTATCGAACCTTATCTACCTGCTTTATGGAGTGGGTATGGATTTGCAATTGAGTATAATAAAACACGAGGTCACACATATGCTTTAGAAGACCAAATTAATATTAGACGAGTTACAGATAAGACAGGTGGTTCATGCTTAACTTGTAAATCATCTGTAGTACCACATCTACTTAGTGATGAAGAATTTGGAGATGGGTATTGGGCAGCCAACTTTAACAATGAAATTCTTCCGCGTATTACTGAGCTTGGAGCTCCTGGAGTAAGTGAAGAATTAGGAGAATGGGGACATATTTCAATTGGTTGTTCAGATTGTCATGATCCTGTTACGATGGAACTAAGAGTTACTCGTCCATCTTTCACAAATGCAATGGAAAGAATGGGAGTAGATTTATCACAATCAACTCAAAATGATATGCGTTCATATGTTTGTGCACAATGTCATGTCGAATATTATTTTGAACCAGAAAAGAATAAAGTAACATTCCCATGGGATTTAGGTTTACGAGTTGAAAATATATATGAATATAAAGAAACAATTGCTAAAGAGCAAGGTTTTGATTACGATTGGATACACCAAATTTCTGGAACTCCTTCACTAAAAGCTCAGCACCCTGAATTTGAGTTATCAAGCTATGGCCCACATGCTACAGCTGGTGTTTCATGTTCAGACTGCCATATGCCTTACCAACGTGTCGATGGTAAAAAGAAAATCTCTTCTCACCGTTGGGGGTCACCTTTAGAAACTATTGAGGAATCTTGCCGCACATGCCACGGTGATAAAACACCAACACAGTTAGAGGATCGTGTTAAAGATATTCAAGGACGTCATAAAGTTGCATTACTAGAGGCTCAGGAGCTAAATACAATTTCCCATTACTATGTAAACCGCATGATCACTGCAGGAGTATCAGAAGAAAAAATTGAAGAAGCACAGCAACATGTTAGAAAAGCGCAGTGGTATTGGGATTTTATAGCTGCTGAGAATTCTTATGGTTTTCATAACCCGGATGGATCAATAGATGCGTTTAGAATTTCTTCAATTGAATCTCAAGCAGCAATTGTTATGGCTACTGAGGAATTAGCAAAATTAGGTGAAGATATTGAAGAGTTGAAACGTCAAATTGAAGTAACGATGCAAGCTATCTATGATGAAGAAGATCATTTTGAAAAACACAAACGTGCAATAAATGAATGGTTCCCAGCACAATATTAAAAGAATATGTAAAAACACCGCAAATGTTTTGTGGTGTTTTTTTCTTTATTTTTGGCAATAATGGATTTTGTTAGTTTTAACCATCATTTTTAATGGTTTTCATTAGTTGTTGTTTAATATTGGGAAATCACATATTATCACATAAATCAGTCACAGTTATTTCACTCTATCCTGTGACATTTTTCACAGTTATTAAAAGTATTACATTATAAAGTCAAACTAGGAGAATTTTAAAAAGAGACATAGCTATATAAAAGGGGAGAAATATAATGAGAAAGAAATTTAGAGGTTTTGCTTTATTGGCATTGATCCTCTTAGTAAAAGTCATATTACCGGTAAATACGGTATATAGTGAGTCTGAAATTTCTTTAACAGAGTTAGAAATAAAAGTAATGCCAGAGTTTATTAATCCAGAAGACTGGGATTATACTATTCCTTCCTTACTAGTAGGTTACCATGGGACGTTTACCAATCATTCTGATAGTGTTTTTAATGGCGAAATTATAATTAGTGTACCTACTCATTTACCACTTTTTAAAGAAGGTTTTGTAGCTCAATTCAAAGATCAAACAGATACTCAACCTACACAAGAAGAATATACAGTCAACTTTGACGAACAATATTTTTCATGGACTCCATCGAATCCTATCCAACCTAATGATGAGTACTATTTCGTTTTGGAATATTTCAGTGCCCCTATCGAAGGAGAGGTTGAACGAAATTTTCAATATGAATATATTCCAGACTCTGATATTCAATATTTGAATTTGACATTTTACGCCCCTTTTCAAGCAGAAAATTTTCAAATTAATAAAGAAGCAGATTTAATAACACAATCATTTGGAGTAGAAATACAAGTTTTTGAGTATAACGAAATAAAACAAGGTGAGATTCTTGATTTTAATGTTTCTTATAAGAAGGATAGTATCGTAACTACAGTCGAAGCATTTAATGACTTTACGATGCCTAGTGATGAAACACACGCAGGTCTTAACCAACAAGCACCTATACAAAATCAAGGTAATGAATCCTTTATGAATGCTGAAAATATTGTCATGATAATATTAATGATCCTAATAATAGCAGCATTTATCTTTATTATTATTCGCAAAAAGAATATGCCACAAACTCAAACTAAAGAGATTAAAGACACGCCGAAAAAGATTGTTAATAAAGATGAAGAAATAAAAAAGCTTAGAAAATTATTAGCTGATGGGCAAATAGATGAAAGAACGTATAAGGAGAAAAGGTCAAAATTAGATTAAGGGGGAGGATTTAATATGAAAAAAAATACAAAAGTTTTACTAGGTGGCTCTACTATAATTTTGTCTATCTTAATTTTATTAATTGCAGCAACTCCTGGAGCTAGTGGTACTGAGATACCTCTTTTCGAAGCAATTACAAATCCAGAGAAATACCAAGATCGTTATATCACGACAGAAGGTTTTTTAATTGAAGACTCTATTGATTGGAGAGCAGATGAAATAGAGTTGCGTTTTGATATCGTAGACCAAGAAGGGAATGTATTATCTGTATTCCACGACCGACCAAGACCTGATAATTTTTCTGAAGGTGTTATTGTTATATTAGGAGGTTATATCGAACCGGGAGAGCCATTTAAAGCTGAGCGAGTTCAAACTAAGTGCCCTTCTAAGTATGAAGGAGAAGATCCTTCTAATTATGATTCAGAGTTTCACAAAAAACTTCTAGAACAAGACTAAGAAGTGAACTCGTTTCAGCAAGCTGAAACATCGGAAAATCAGGTGGAGAGTCTACTCCACCTGATTGGAAAATCCCACCTACGCTACACTTAGAGGTGGGGGGCTTTTACCCTAAAAAATTCAGATGAAAGAAAGCGCTGTTGGTAACATGGGCCTTACGGGTATTTGACTGTGAAAGGCCCACTTTATCTTAGTGATCTAATAACAAAGAAGGTGAACATCGTGCATATAATCGGAAATTTATCAATTTATTTGGCGTTAGCTCTATCAGTTTATGCATTTATAATCTTTATTTTAGGAATTTATAAACAAGATCAAAGATTGGTAGATAGCGGGAAATCTGCTACGTTAGCAGTTTTTATTTTATCAACTATTTCCATGGCAATATTATTTATTGCTTTAGGAACTAGTCAACTACAGTTTGAGTATGTTGCATCTTACACAAGTACAGATCTACCTCTTGTTTATAAATTGGCAGCTTTATGGGCTGGGAATTCAGGATCTTTACTACTTTGGACATTTTTCTTAACGATGTATACTTTCATGGTTGCATATTCAAAGAAAATGAAAAACAACCCATTAACTCCTTATGTTTGTTCAATTATGCTGGCTAATACAATTTTCTTCTATCTTATATTAAGTTTTGTAACGAAACCATTTGTATTGCTAGACTTTGTTCCAGCTGAAGGCCGTGGATTAAATCCGATGCTACAAGACCCTGGAATGCTTCTTCACCCGGTTACCTTATATCTAGGTTATGTTGGTTTAGCAGTACCTTTTGCTTTTGCAATTGCTGCATTAATTATTAAAAATATCGATGCCTTTTGGCTTCGTATGACTCGACGTTGGACTATCGTTGCATGGATGTTCTTAACATTAGGAAACGTAATTGGTGGTTATTGGGCATACATGGAATTAGGTTGGGGCGGTTATTGGGCTTGGGACCCAGTAGAAAATGCCTCATTTATGCCATGGTTAACAGTAACTGCATACTTACATTCTGTCATGATCCAAGAACGAAAAGGTATGTTGAAAATCTGGAACATTAGTTTAATTATTCTTTCTTATGCGTTAACCCTCTTTGGAACGTTTTTAGTAAGGAGTGGGGTGCTAACTTCAGTACATGCCTTTGGTGATTCAAATTTAGGTGCGTATTTCTTAATCTTCATGGCGTTAGCAGTTATATTCTCTTTATATATTTTAATGAGTAGATATCATTTATTGAAACAAGATAGTGGTCAGTTTGAATCGTTTTTATCAAAAGAAAGTAGTTTCCTAGTTAATAATTTAATTTTAGTTGGTGGTACCTTTGCAGTATTTTGGGGAACGATTTTCCCGTTAGTATCTGAGGCAGTAAGGGGCTACAAGGTAACGGTAGGGATTCCGTTTTTTAACACAGTTATGTCACCGATTTTACTAGCGTTAATTTTTGTCATGGCTGTTTGTCCTTTAATTGCTTGGCAACGCTCAACGACTAAAAATTTACGAGATAACTTCTTAATTCCGGCGATTATTAGCTTAGTTATTGTTGGTTTGTTAGCAGGCTTAGGAATGAGAGCCGCTTACCCGATCATCTCCTATGGTATTATTTCGTTTATGATACTAACACATATATTAGAATTTTACCGTGGAGTGAAGGCAAGAAGAAAAGTAACAAAAGAATCGGTTCCAGTAGCTTTATATTGGTTAATGGTTAAAAATCGCCGACGTTACGGTGGGTATATCGTACACTTTGGTATTGCTCTTATGGCAATCGGAATTGTTGGTTCAAACTTTGATAGTGAAACGATGAAAACTATTCCAAAAGGTGGAACGATCGAAATTGAAAACTACGTATTAACTTATGAATATATTGCACAACGTTCGGAAGGACTTAATGATGTAGTATTTGCTAATATTCGTGTACAAAGAGATGGTAAAGAAATTGGTTTTGTCCAGCCTGAACGAATTTTTTACGGGAATTGGGAAGAACCTTCAACAAATGTGGCGGTATTAGGAAGCCTTCGTGAAGATTTATATGTAGTTTTAAGTGCTTGGGAAAGTGATGAAAGAGCAACTTTTGTTGTTAAGGTAAATCCGTTAGTTCGTTGGGTTTGGATCGGTAGCTATGTATTAGTTCTAGGATCAATCTTTGCAATCTGGGGTGGGAAATATGGAAACATTACACCGAGATATAAAGGTCCAAATAGGAAGGTGTCGTAATGAAAAAAGTCTTTTTTGTTTTGGTGCTCCTGTTGTCAATCGTTGCATTGCCTGTTTCTGCCGAAGACCAATATGACTTTAAATCACAAGAGTTTAAAGAAGTTGCTAGTCAATTTATGTGTATGTGTGGTTGTGGTCAAGACCATTTCGAATGTAATATGCAAGGTTGTGGTTTAAATGATGCATTTAAACAAGAAATGAAAGAAATGATGGATGATGGACTTAATAAAGATGAAATAAAGGACTACTACGTAAGTATGTATGGAGAAGAAATCTTAACAGCTCCAGAAAAGCGAGGGTTCAGTCTTGCTGCATGGATATTGCCATTTTTTGTACTTGGTACCGCTGGAACTGGTTTATTCTATGTAATTAGAAAATGGATTAAAGTAAATAGCGGTTCTGAAAATATGAGTTCTGAAACTAATGATATCGATGAAGCGGAAGATGAAATTGTCAAATCAATCATTGATGAAGAACGGAAAAAGTATTATTAGGTGTTAGGTGATGAAAACAATTTTAAAAACAATTTTATTGTTAATAATTTTTCTTAGTTCAAATATAGTTGGGATAGCTTCTGGAGAGTTATTTAATATAAACTCTTCAGAAGTGAAAGAGATTGCGGGAAAGTTTTCGATGCAAGGTCATGAAAATCATGACTTGGCAACATGCGCAACAAAACAACGCTATTATGAAGATATAGCAGAGTTGTTAAATGAGGGAAAAACAGAACAAGAAATCCTAGATTATTACTACAGTATGTATGGTGAGGAAGGATTAATAGTCCCTGAGAAAAGTGGTTTTAGTTTAACTGCATGGATAACGCCTTTCTTTGTACTAGGAGTGGCTAGTTTCGCATTATTTATAGGTTTTAAAAAAATAATTATAAACCAAAAATTAGCCCGATCTGAAAAAACAAAAGAAGAAGATGTTGAAGATGAAATTGTCAAATCAATTATTGATGAAGAACGTAAAAAGTATTACTAGGATGTGAAAACTCATGGCTTATATAGTTGCTTTATTGATTACGGCATTCTGTTTATATTTAGTAATTAGTCCTCTGTTAAGACCGAAAGTTGAAATGGAAGCAGTAACGATTGTAGATGATATGGATGATATTTCGCTAAAAAATATCTACGCTACTCTAAATGAGTTAGAAATGGATTATCATATGCAAAAGTTGTCCGATGAAGACTATACTAGGTTGAAGGTTGAATATGAAAAGTTAGCTGCTGAATATATCTCAAAAGAAAATCGTGAAAAAACGAAGGTAACAATCAATCAAAATGACAACTTAGTAAAGGATATTGAGGCTGAAATTGAAGAAGAGTTGGCGAAACTTCGTAAAGAAAGAAGGGAAGAATGATGGTCGAACTAATTTTGACCTCAGCAGTTACACGTTCTTCCCCGGCGTTTCATAATCCAGGACATTTAAGAATGTGGTATGATTCGCCGTTTAGAAATTTTGATGCTCATCTATTTACTGCAATTATTGTAATGATTATTTGTGCAGGCGTAGGCTGGTTTGTCTATTTTCAATTGAAAAATAGGGCGTCAGAAGAGAAGCTTGAAGCAAATACTGATGAAAAACAGTTTCATGATCTAGTTGTTAAACAAAAAGTTATCATGAATAAATTGCTAGAGTTAGAAGAAATGAAAAAAACAGGTAACCTTTCTGATGCAGATTATGAAAACAAATCGAAAGCATACCGTGAGCACCTTGTAAAAGTGAAAGTACAGCTGCAACAGTTTATGGACTAAAAAGGAGTTAAGACCATGATTGAAACAAAAGGACTCATTAAAACAATCGGAGACAAGATGATTCTTCGTGGTATTAATCTCTCAATAGAAAAAGGGGAGACTGTTGCAATACTTGGGCCAAACGGAGCCGGTAAAAGCACCGTTCTCAAGATTTTAGGTGGATTAGTAAAGGCTAGTTCTGGAGAAGTGAAGATTGCCGGACTAGACTTAAAGAAAGGCTCTTATGATAGTAAAAGGAAAATAGGTTTCTTAGCACATAATAGTTTTCTATATGATCATTTATCTCCACTAGAAAACTTGAAGTTTTTTGGAAAGCTTTATGGTGTGCAAGATGTAGAAAACCGTGCGAAACAATTAATCGATGAAGTAGGCCTTAGTTTTTTCATGCATGATCCAGTCAGATCGTTTTCACGTGGGATGATTCAAAGAATTGCTATCGCCCGAGCGATCATTCACGATCCTGAGATTTTATTGTTTGATGAACCACACACAGGCTTAGATCAACAAGCTATTCAGCTATTAAATAAAGTTATTTTGCGTATGAAACAGGAAGGTGCGACGATTATAATGGTCACACATGATTTTGGGCAAGCGCTAGAAACTTGTGATCGATTCGTCATTATAAAGAATGGTAAAGTAGTTGATGATTTACAAAATATCGAAAAAAATCTTGATGCCATTACGGAAAAATATATGGAACAGGTGGCAAGTTTATGAACAATTTATTCAGAGCAGCTTTCATTATTGCTGGGAAAGATCTTTATTCTGAATGGAAAACAAAGCAAGTGGTCTCAACAATGCTCATATTTTCTGGGCTTGTTATTGTAACCTTCAGTTTTGCTTTTGATCCATCAAATAATGCTGTTCGTGCCATCATTCCTGGACTGATTTGGGTTATTACTATTTTTGCAGCTATTCTAGGTTTAAATCGTTCCTTTTTGTCTGAAACAAAAAACGACAATCTTTACGGAATGATTGTTTCACCAACTGATCCTTCTAGTATTTACTTAGGAAAAGTTTTAGCTAATTTTGTTTTCGTATTGTTAGTTCAACTTATTTCAATTCCGGTATTATTTTTATTATTTGATTTCCGCTTTGTTGGGAACTTAGCTTTGTTTGTAGGAGTAGTTTTTTTAGGTACATTTGGGTTTATTAGTGTAGGCACATTTTTAGCTGGGCTAGCAGCTAATTCTAGAAGCAGTGAAATGCTTTTACCGATTTTACTGTTTCCTATTGTAAGTCCGCTTATTATAGCGGCTGTTCAAGCGACAAGAATTCTATTAATAGATATAGAGCAACTATCAAGTGCAATTTCTTGGATGCAGTTAATGGGAGTTTATAATTTACTCTTTTTTGTATTATGTTTAATTCTTTTTGAATACGTGTTGGAGGTGTAAAAGGGTATGAATAGTAAAAGTGGGGACTTAACTGATATCCCAAAAGAAACCCTTTCGTATAAAATTTTGTTTTATATTTCTATTCCGATGATGGTTGTGGCCTTATATTTAGCATTTGTTTGGACTCCTGTTGAAGCTGTGATGGGTGTCGTACAGAAAATATTTTATTTCCATGTAGCCTCTGCTTGGGTTGCTTTCTTCTCCTTTTTCGTTGTAGCTTTGTTTAGTATTCTGTATCTAATTAAACGAAACAGAATATTTGATTTATACGCAGGTGTCTCTGCAGAAATTGGGGTTGTCTATACAGCTATTGTCTTAACAACTGGTCCAATATGGGGACGGTCTTCTTGGAACGCTTGGTGGAGTTGGGAGCCAAGACTGACGACTACTTTAATCATGTTTTTTATGTATATTGCTTACATTATGATTAGAAAAATGGAAGGTCCTTGGGAAAAGAAAGCCCGTCTTGCTTCCGTGTTTGGTATCATAAGCGTTATTAATGTACCAATTGTATTTATGTCAATTCGGTGGTGGAATTCGAGACTTCATCCTGTAGTTTTTGGTGAAGGAGCGAATGAGGTCGGCGGTGGAATTGAACCATCAATGCTATTTGCTCTTATTTTCTCAGTCTTCACAATGACAGTGTTATATTTTGTGCTCTTACAAAAAGGAGTCTATATTGAAAAACTTAAAATTCATGCAGATCGTATAAAAGAACGTATGCAAGAAAAGATGCTTGGTTAAAGGGGGATATTTGATATGGCATACTTATTTGCGGCTTATTCAGTTATTTGGTTATTGTTAGCAGGATATATTTTTACTCTTGGTAAACGTCAGAGTGATATTGCAAAGCAACTGAAATTTCTACAAGAGTTAGAAAAAAAGTGATTGTTTTACAACCTCAAGTGAACAAGGCGGTGGTTTGTTAATGAAAAAAACAAAAGTAGTACAGATGATCGTTTTAGTTTTTGTTATTGCGATGCTAGCCACCATGGTCTTAGGTTTACGATCAGTTGGTAATACTGTAGGTATTGGTGAAGAGGCATACGATTTCGAATTACAAGATTTAGACGGTAATACCCATCGACTTTCTGATTACCGTGGTGAAATTGTTATTTTAAACTTCTTCGCTACATGGTGTGTTTCCTGTGTTGCTGAAGCACCTGAACTTGAAAAGTTTAACGAAGAATTTAAGGATGAGATGAACTTATTTATCGTTGTTAAAGGAGAGCCTTTAAACACTGTAAAAAGGTATGTTGAAGAAAAAAATTCAAACAAAACGTACATTCTTGACTTTAACAATCATGTATCGAGACGTTTTGGTGCACTTGGACAACCTGAGACAATTATGATTAACGAAGAAGGTATCATTGTTGAACATTTCATTGGAGGGGTAAACCGAGACTTTTTAGGTGTTAAACTAAGGGAATTACAAGGCTTAAGGTAATTTATAATTTAAAAAGGGACCGTTACGGTCTCTTTTTGTTTATACTAATAAAAGAGTTTTTTCTAAATAAGTCATACTCAGCATTTATAAACGAGTAATGTCAAATAAAGTTGATAGTTGTTTAATGAAATTAACATTATGCATTTTCATTATGGTATGAAGGTATAGCATTGGAAGTATGATCATGAAGTGGAGGCCAAGAAGTGTTTGCAGACGAAGATATATTTTTTATGAGGAAGGCGCTTGAGGTTGCTCAACAAGCTGAAGATATAGATGAGGTACCAATTGGTGCTGTGGTAGTTAAAGATGGAATGATTATTGCCACTGGTTACAATAGACGTGAGATTGACCAGAGGGCTATTGCTCATGCAGAGTTATTAGCGATAGATGAAGCTTGTCGAGTGTTGGGTACATGGCGTTTAACGGGTTGTACTTTATATGTAACATTAGAGCCTTGTCCAATGTGTGCTGGGGCTATTGTTCAATCAAGAGTTGAGCGGGTTGTTTATGGTGCGAGTGACCCAAAAGGTGGTTGTGCAGGAACGATTTTTAATCTTTTAAATGAGGAACGTTTTAATCATCAGTGTGTGGTTGAAAAAGGTGTATTAGAACAAGAATGTGGTCAAAGGTTGACTAACTTTTTTAGAAAGTTAAGGAAAAGAAAATAAAAAATAAGTAAGAAGCTTATTCTGTACGAAGAAAGGTCAAATTGAACGTATTATGTAAAAGCTTTAAAATATATATTTTTCCTCAATTTAACTATCTTTCCTAAAACAAGTCTACTTGTTCACTTGCTTTTTTTTATGAAAACGTCTATACTAAATTATGCGTCAAACAAATGGCGTATAAAAAAGTTTATAAATTTGTCGTGCTAGGTGGGGAGGTAGCGGTGCCCTGTACTCGCAATCCGCTATAGCGAGACGGAATCCCTTCCCTAGGTCTTGTTATCGTGGGGTCTGCCCTAAGTAAGTGGTGTTGACATTTGGGTTCTACGCAACGGAAACCCATGAACCCTGTCAGGTCCGGAAGGAAGCAGCAGTAAGTGGCCCCTTCTGTGTGCCGTAGAGTCGCCTGAATCGAGCTAACTGCTTAGGTAACGCCTGGGGTAACTTGATCAAAGGAAGGTGCACGGCAGTAAATTTATAAAGGAGCAGTTCTCACACGAGAATTGCTCCTTTTATTGTCTTCAAGTTAATGATTACGCTGAGGGCAAAACTTTATTTATGGAAAACATTAAAATCACAACTGTTTTTATGTTGTGTATATTTCATTATATCGCTTCCTTACATCTTGAGAATTTTAAAAGCGAAGAAGAAAGTTACCGTATTATGAAGTTTAAATCAAACATAATTCTAATTATCACGAAAGTGTTTTAATCGACATTATATACACTTTGAAATCTATCAATTGAAAAGGTATAATATTTACTAGTGAAGTTCCCCGGGAGGTGAACAAATGAGCTATCAAGCATTATATCGAGTGTGGCGTCCGAAGCAACTTAGTGATGTAGTTGGTCAAGAGCATATTACCAAAACAATAAAAAATGCACTCATTCAAGAGAAATTATCGCATGCGTATCTTTTTACAGGACCTAGGGGAACAGGGAAAACTAGTGCTGCTAAAATTATCGCTAAAGCGGTTAATTGTCAATGTGCACCTGTTGATGAACCTTGTAATGAATGTGAAGCTTGTATTGGTATCTCAGACGGTTCTATTGTTGATGTTATTGAAATTGATGCTGCATCAAATAATGGAGTAGACGAGATTAGAGATATTCGAGACAAAGTTAAGTTTGCTCCAAGTAGTGGTATTCGTTATAAGGTATATATTATTGATGAAGTCCACATGTTATCTACCGGAGCATTTAATGCTCTGTTAAAAACGTTAGAAGAACCTCCGAAACACGTTATATTTATTTTAGCTACAACAGAGCCACATAAAATTCCTTTAACAATCATTTCTAGGTGTCAGCGATTTGATTTTAAAAGAATCACAAGTGAATCTATGATTAATCGAATGCAATTTATTTTAAGTCATTATGACACTAACGTTAATCAAGATGCCTTGTCGATGATCGCTAGAGTATCTGAAGGTGGTATGAGGGATGCATTGAGTTTATTGGACCAAGCGATCTCTTATTGTGATGAAGAAGTTTTGTTGGAGGATATACTTACAATAACGGGCGCGGTTTCTCAAGGACTTTTGATGGAAGTGGCAGACGCTCTAGTTACAGCTGATGTAGTAAAAGCATTAAATTCTGTTGATAAACTTGTATCTGCTGGAAAAGATCCAACTCGGTTTATTGAAGATTTTATCTTCTTTTATCGAGATATGTTATTGCATAAAACCGCACCTCAGCTTAGTGATGTGCTTGAAAGAGTGTCGGTAGATGATCAGTTCCTTAATATTAGTGAAAAAACTTCTACGAGTTGGATTTATCAAACCATTCAAATTTTAAATGAAATCCTTCAAGATATGAAGTGGTCGAGTCACCCTAAAATTTTTATTGAAGTTGCAATTGTGAAGATTTGTAATACTCAAATTGAGGTAAATGAAGCAAAAGGTGAAGACTACCAACTATTAGTGAAAAAAGTTGAGTTTTTAGAAAAACAATTAGCGAATATTCATACTCTACCTCAAACGCACTCCAACCAGTCGCAAGAAAAACCAAAGAAAAATCAAGGTCAATTCAGAGGCGGTGCTAGGAGTAGTGTTAGTTCAAATCAAATAAAAGAAATGCTTAAACAAGCTTCAAAACAAGATTTGCAGCGTATAACTAGTAGTTGGGGACAGATAATGGAATTAGTTAAGAAGCAAAGTGTACCAGCTCATGCTTGGTTGTCTGATAGCAAACCAGTTGCAGCTTCTAAAAATATGATCTTACTTGCTTTTCAAAATGAAATGCATAGAGATATGGTTGATACGAAATTCCGTCAGATGATAGAACAAATATTAGTTAACGTTTTTTCAGATCAACTTAAATTTTTGACCATATTAACGAATCAATGGGAAGGAATAAAAGAAGATTTTGTTAGAGAACAACGTGGTGATGCAGATCCAACTTCTGATGGTGATCCGATTGTTGAGGAAGCTATGAAATTAGTAGGTTCAGAGTTAATTGAAATAATTGATTAATGAAAGCGAGGAAAAAGTGATGAAAAACATGGGAAATATGATGAAACAAATGCAAAAGTTACAAAAACAAATGGCTAAGGCTCAAGAAGAACTTAAAGAAAAAACGGTAGAAGCAACTGCTGGTGGTGGAATGGTAAAAGTCATCGCTTCTGGGGAAAAGAAAATTCTTGAAGTAATCATTTCAGAAGAAGTTGTTGATCCAGATGATATTGAAATGTTACAAGATTTGATTTTAGCTGCAACAAATGAAGCATTAAATAAAGTTGATGATTTAATTAATCAAGACATGGGTAAATTTACAAAAGGTATGAATATGCCAGGTTTATTCTAAACTAATGGTTGTAGTTGAGTAAGGGTGCTGTGTGCTTTTTTGTTAAGCTTTCAGTGCCCTTATTTACTCAAGTTACTGATTTTTAGTTAATGATACTACTTTGAGAAACTATATATACTTCGCTTTGAGGCAACCTACTACGAAGCGGTGCTTGCAGACGCGGAAGTACTGGGGAGCCGAGAAATGACCTCTGTCAGAGGGGGTTCATACCTATCGCTCATAATCAAGGCGCTTGCGCTTTTCTATTAGGAGGAAAACACGTGCAATATCCTGAACCGATATCGAAATTAATTGAAGGATTTATGAGATTGCCAGGAATTGGTCCGAAAACGGCGACCCGACTGGCTTTTTTTGTATTAGATATGAAAGAAGATGATGTTTTAGATTTTGCAAAAGCTTTAGTTAATGCTAAAAGGAATCTTACTTATTGCTCTGTTTGCCATAACATTACTGATACTGATCCTTGCTATATTTGTGAAGATGCAAGAAGAGATAAATCAATTATTTGTGTTGTACAAGATGCCAAGGATGTTATTGCGATGGAAAAAATGAAGGAATATCGAGGGTTATATCATATTCTACAAGGTGCAATATCTCCAATGGAAGGAATTGGTCCAGAGGATGTTAAAATTCCAGAGCTATTAAAGAGGCTTCAAGATGATACGATTCAAGAAATTATCCTAGCTACAAATCCTAATATTGAGGGTGAGGCAACTGCTATGTATATATCTCGTCTAGTGAAACCGACGGGAATTAAAGTGACTAGAATTGCCCACGGTCTTCCAGTTGGTGGTGACTTGGAATATGCTGATGAAGTTACACTTTCAAAAGCAATAGAGGGCAGAAGAGAACTATAATAAAAAGGGGTAATGAGATGCGGCTTTTTAAGAGGAAAGGGAAAATAAGAAAGCTTGAAGATCAGCGTTTAGTGTCTCGTATTGAAGAGTTAAAAGTAAATCTTGTTAATCAAACTGAATTAGTGAAAAAGAGTTTGGACCCGTCTGGGGAAGTATTGTTTAGCCTTAAATTAACTGAAGCCAAATATTTATTTTTATTAAAAGAAGCAAGGTATAGAAAACAAACATAGGAAAATCTTATTAAAGATTTCCTATGTTCTTTTTTTTATAGTTCAGAATAGGATGATAGTAGAGAAGCTTGTCACAAAGTTTAGGAGGGGAAGATTGTGGATCCAATTATTATTGTAGCTTTATTAAGTGGTATGGTTTTTTTATTACTTATATTAGGTGCGCCAATTAAACCGTTACGTTTTATTGGACAAGGAATGATTAAAGTAATTATTGGTGCATTGTTTTTATTCTTTTTAAATGCTTTTGGTTCAGTTTTCGACTATCAGATACCAATTAACTTAGTCACAGCATCAGTGTCAGGCTTTTTAGGTATTCCAGGTTTAGTGGTTTTGGTCGCGATTGATCATCTAATTTTATAGAAGGCCCGAGTCAAGAACTCGTGGTCTTTTTTTAAAGGTAAGAATTTATAAATTTCTAACTTGGAAACTGTCTAGCGCAAGCAGCCTACGAGCTCGGTCACTTCAGTCAAGCTACTGACTTCAATTACTTCATGAAATACATCTCTGAATAGCTTCGTGCGGCTTTGCTCCTGCGATTACTCGTCGCACGGAAAACAATTGCTCCTGCGATTACTCGTCGCACGGAAAACAATTGCTCCTGCGAAGTCGCTTTCAGACCGCTACTAGAAGAAGTGCAACTACATTTAAAGTCGATGATTAAGACATTTGTACTTTTATTATAAAAAATATTAATAAATACTTGCATAGTTTGTGGAGTCATGGTATATTATAAAAACGTCATTCAGAAATCCATTTTTCGTCAAAGATTGACAAAAAAAGTTGTTGACAACTGATTATCTGAGTGGTATCATAATACATGTCGCGTTTGATTGTACATTTAGTAAAGTCAGGCGAAAAAAGATTGACAAAGAAATATTATAGTGATATAGTTAAGTTCTTGTCATTTTAAAGACGAAAGTATTGTTCTTTGAAAACTGAACACACAGCCAAGCGAATTAAAGAGATAGTAAATATCTCGTCAATGAATTTAAATTTTGAGCTTTATCAAACACTTTTATGGAGAGTTTGATCCTGGCTCAGGACGAACGCTGGCGGCGTGCCTAATACATGCAAGTCGAGCGAATGGATGGGAGCTTGCTCCCTGAAATTAGCGGCGGACGGGTGAGTAACACGTGGGCAACCTGCCCTGTAGACTGGGATAACTTCGGGAAACCGAAGCTAATACCGGATAATCTTTGGAGCCTCATGGTTCTAAAGTAAAAGTTGGGTTTTACCTAACACTACAGGATGGGCCCGCGTCGCATTAGCTAGTTGGTAAGGTAACGGCTTACCAAGGCGACGATGCGTAGCCGACCTGAGAGGGTGATCGGCCACACTGGGACTGAGACACGGCCCA
>NZ_MLQS01000011.1 GCF_001866055.1 Anaerobacillus alkalidiazotrophicus | reverse complement strand
GGTCCCTATCCGTCGCGGGCGTAGGAAATTTGAGAGGAGCTGTCCTTAGTACGAGAGGACCGGGATGGACATACCGCTGGTGTACCAGTTGTTCCGCCAGGAGCATAGCGTCCCTATCCGTCGCGGGCGTAGGAAATTTGAGAGGAGCTGTCCTTAGTACGAGAGGACCGGGATGGACATACCGCTGGTGTACCAGTTGTTCCGCCAGGAGCATAGCTGGGTAGCTACGTATGGAAGGGATAAGTGCTGAAAGCATCTAAGCATGAAGCCCCCCTCAAGATGAGATTTCCCTTGGAGTTAATCCAGTAAGACCCCTTAGAGATGATGAGGTTGATAGGTCTCGGGTGGAAGCACGGTGACGTGTGGAGCTGAGAGATACTAATCGGTCGAGGACTTATCCTAAAATAAGAATTGAATTCACACTCAAGAAACTTATATGTATGTTATCTAGTTTTCAGAGAATGATCTCTGAATTAAATAATATCTAGTGGCGATAGCGAAGAGGTCACACTCGTTCCCATGCCGAACACGATCGTTAAGCTCTTTTGCGCCGATGGTAGTTAGGGGCTTCCCCTTGTGAGAGTAGGACGTTGCTAGGTAAAATGAAAAACACATTCCGATGGGATGTGTTTTTTTGTGTTTTCGGAAATTGAGTATTTGCGTTAAGTGGTGCTGCATCTGCGTCTGCTAGTATCGCTTTGAAGTAAGTTTCCTCGATGCAAAGCAGCACGTAGTAAATTCAAAGAAGCAACTCATGAAGTGATTGAAATTAGTAGCTTTTCTGCGTCTACAAGCATCGCTTCGTGGTAGGCTTCCTCGAAGCAAAGCTGCATGTAGATTAGTCAATGGAGTAATAACAAGCTGTGATTGAAGTCAGTAGCTTTTCTGCGTCTTCTAGTATCGCTTTGAAGTAGGGTTCCTCGATGCAAAGCAGCATGTAGTAAATTCAGAGAAGTAATTCATGAAGTAATTGAAGTCTGTAGTTTTTCTGCGTCTACAAGCATCGCTTCGTAGTAGGCTTCCTCGATGCAAAGCTGCAGGATGCATATGCTAAAGAAATAATTCATGAAGGCCAATGCAAGGCTGCTGCATAACAAGCTTTAATTTTAACTTAGGGAAATAGCATTAGTAGAACATATATTTAATAAGGAAATGTTTATATAAATAAAGGTACGTACGTTACTGAATTTAATGAAGTAGGATAAAAATGGTAACGTAAGTCCCTGAAATGTGCTTGAACTAATTTAATATCAGCTAAATAGATCCATGCTTTTGTTTAATTATCAACTAGTAATCGCTGTTAGTGTCATTCTGAAAAATATCAAAAAAAATAGACCCTTTGAGTAAGAGCCTTCTAAGAGATATTTAACAATGAGTGCTTTAATTTTTTTAATTTTTGTAAGTAGTACCTGTAAAATTCGTCACTTACATCAGAATTTACAATTTCACGTTCACAGTTTTCACAAATATAAATATCACAAATATGAATTCCATTCTCATTATTTTGTTCACATACGGAACACTTTTCTACGCATTGTTTTTCTTTCATTATTTGTGTTCACCTCCATAGTCCAATCATTTCCAATGAAAGGTAAACTATACATAAAAAATTCTGATTTTTTTTAAAATAGTAACTCTTTTAATTATATGCATGAAATCACCATATTGTGTATGTCTTCATTAATGTAACAATGATTTTTATCATTAAAGTCAGAAATTCGTTATAATAGGTGAAGTGATAATTAAACATTACTATATAAAAGGAATTGAATACGTATGGATCAAAAAAGGATACCTCTTTTCGAAGCTCTATTAGCACATAGAAAACGTGAGCCACATTCTTTTCACGTCCCTGGACATAAAAATGGTGCAGTATTTTCAGAATATGGTGCAGAATTATACCGTCATTTATTATCAATAGATGTAACAGAACTAACTGGCTTAGATGACTTACACAATCCTACAGGAGTAATCAAACAAGCCGAGAATTTAGCTGCAGATTGGTATCGATCAAAACAATGTTTTTTTCTTGTAGGTGGTTCAACTGTAGGGAATTTAGCAATGATTATGGCAACATGTAAAGCGGGTGAGACAGTTCTTGTTCAAAGAAACAGTCATAAATCAATTTTAAATGGGCTAAGATTAGCAAAAGTTCATCCTATTTTTTTACAGCCTGAATTTGACGAAATTGCTCAAATACCTGCAAATTTGGAAGAGGCTTTTGTCTTAGATACAATTAATAAATACCCATATGCAAAAGCATTGATCATTACTAATCCAAACTACTATGGATATTCAATGTCATTAGAAAGTATTATTAAGGAAGCACATAAACATAAGATGGTGGTATTAGTTGATGAGGCACACGGGGCTCATTTCAGTCATCCTTCTAATTTTTTTCCGAAATCAGCTCTTGAATATGGAGCAGACATTGTTGTTCAGTCAGCTCATAAAACATTACCAGCAATGACAATGTGTTCGTATTTACATTATAATAGCTCTCTCATAAGTTTAAAGAAACTTACTTATTATTTACAATTGTTACAATCGAGTAGTCCATCTTACCCCTTGATGGCCTCTCTTGACTTAGCTAGGCACTTCCTAGCATCTATATCAGAAAAAGATATAGAAAAGACAATCTTTGATATAAAAACTTTTAAAGATGATATTAATAAAATTCCGCAGTTAAAAGTTATTAAAAATAAGTTATATAAGATTGATCCTTTAAAGGTGACGATACAATCATGCTGCAAACTTAGTGGTTATGAATTACAACAACTTCTAGAAGAAGAAGGAATTTATACTGAATTAGCAGATCGAAATAATATATTAATGGTCATGCCTTTACTGAATACAATAAATCTTCGCAGAATAGGAGAAATAATAAAATATAAATTAAAAGATTATGGTGTTATAGAGCGTTCAACAGTAACTCACCGTTTATTTGAAAAAAAGTGCACAAGCTTAGCCCTTTCGTATGAAGATATCGAAGAAATAGAGGAAGAAGTTGTACCTTTAACAAAGTCAGTAGGGCGAATTATTTCTGAGGAAATTACGCCATATCCTCCAGGGGTACCTCTGTTAGTAACTGGAGAACAAATTGAAATGGAGCATATTAAGTACCTGTATGAACTAAAAAAAGTAGGGGCTTATCTTCAAGGAGAAGACATACATAAGGTAGGAGTTAAAGTTTTAAAAAAACCATAAAGTGAGGAGACATATGATGACTGAAAAATTTATTACTTTTGAAGGCGGCGAAGGGGCTGGGAAGACTTCTGTAATTCAAGAACTATCTACCTACTTTGATCAAAAAGGTTACCAATTTATTACTACTAGAGAACCAGGTGGAATAGATATAGCTGAAAATATTCGTGAAATTATACTAGATACAAGGAATACTGCAATGGATGGCAGAACTGAAGCATTATTGTATGCTGCTGCTAGAAGGCAACATCTCGTAGAAAGGGTTATACCTGAGTTGAGGGCAGGTAAAATTGTTCTGTGTGACCGGTTCTTAGATAGTAGCTTAGTTTATCAAGGAATGGCTAGAGGTATTGGTTTAGAGGAAGTTTATGCGATAAACTCTTTTGCCATTGAAAATTGTATGCCAAAACTAACCATTTATTTTGATATTGAACCAGAAAAGGGGTTAGCAAGGATAGCAAATAATACAAGTCGAGAAATTAACCGTTTAGATCAAGAGAATATAGAGTTTCATTATGAAGTTCGTGAAGGTTACTTAAAATTATTGAGGATGTATCCTGAAAGAATAGTCTTGGTTAATGCAGACAAGACTTTAGAAGAAGTCGTAGCTGAAACAAAAAGAATCGTAGAAAATTTTTTGGAAATGAATGAATAACTTCGATATATTAAAGAGTTACTAAGATAATGAATTTCTTATACATTATTTTTTTACTAAGGAACTAAATCTAGTTACGTGCCGCGCTTTTAGTAATTATGACATTCATTCAAATATAAAGGATGGTATACTTAGTAGTTTCATGAATTTAACCGCTTATGTTAAGCTGTATTATGAAAACTAGTACGAAAAGTAAGGTCTATATTTTGAAATTTATGAAGAGAACTCAAAAAAATCGACCACTTTGAAGGATTTTTCCTATTAAAAATCGTATATTATCTTAACAAATTTTCTATAATGGTCGTCTAAAGAGAAGTTCTGTTATAATAGGGAGAAATAATATAAGCTTTTGATTTACATGTGATTTTTATAATATCAAAGGTAGCTTTCTTAAGGAGGTTTGAATAATGAAACTTGTTGTTGCAGTTATTCAAGACAAAGATAGTAGCAACCTAGCCAGTTCCTTAGTCGCTGCAAATTTTAAAGCGACAAAGCTTGCTAGTACTGGTGGTTTCTTAAAAGCAGGAAATACTACCTTTATTATTGGTACAGAAGATGAACGCGTCGAAGATGTGTTAGAAATTATTAAAGATAGTTGCAAAAATCGAGACCAATTAGTAGCTCCAGTTTCTCCAATGGGTGGAAATGCTGATACATATATTCCTTATCCAGTGAATGTAAAAGTTGGTGGTGCTACTGTTTTTGTACTGCCAGTAGATCAGTTTGAAAAATTTTAGGTGTGGTAAACAATGACTTGGAATGAATTAAAAGAAACACAAGAAAAAATCGTGAAAATTATTACAAATAGTATTCGAAAACAACGCCTTGCTCACGCCTATTTATTTGAAGGAGCAAAAGGGACTGGTAAAAGAAAGGTAGCTCTTCAATTAGCAAAAACATTTTTTTGTGATGAAAAAGAAGGTGTAGAAGCTTGTGGGACATGTTCTGATTGTAAACGAATCGAATCAGGAAATCACCCTGATGTTCATATCATACAACCAGATGGACAAACAATAAAAATAGACCAAATACGTAACTTGAAAAAAGAATTTTCTTACCGCGGGATGGAATCTATTCGTAAGTTTTATATTATTGAAGATGCCGAAAAAATGACGATAAGTGCGGCTAATGGTTTATTGAAATTTCTTGAAGAACCAGATGGACAATCAATTGCTGTATTAACAACAACAGAAGTACATCGAATCTTAAGCACAATTTTAT
This sequence comes from Anaerobacillus alkalidiazotrophicus, assembly GCF_001866055.1. The sequence goes on along the minus strand of NZ_MLQS01000011.1, from coordinate 57,662 downwards.
CGAGAACACAAATCCTCTCCTTTACACCACTAACACCATTAAAATTAATGGAAACCCTTGAAAAAAATGGTGTTACAAGGCCAATTACAAGGCTTTTAGGTCAGCTAACAAATGATATTGAGGAAGCTTACCAGCTTTACCATGATGATTGGATTGTACAAGCTCGATCCATAATGATACAATTAGTAGAAGAAGTGTCTGCAAGACCGCATCAGGTTTTGCTCACTTTACAAGAAAATTGGTTTCCCCACTTTAAGGAGAAAAACCAATTAAATTTAGGGTTAGATCTACTATTACTTTGGTATCGGGATGTATTACGTACCTTAATAGCAACTGAAGATCAACTCATATTTGTTGATCATACCGATAAATTAGAACGACAAGCTTTAAATAGCTCCCAGCGAAAAGTTAGCCAGCAAATGGCTGCTATTTTAGAAGCGAAGAGACGTCTAAGTGCAAATGTAAATCCTCAACTACTGATGGAACAATTAATGATGAGGTTACAGGAGGGATAGTGTATAGTGCATCAAGTAGTAGGTGTCAGATTTAAAAAAGCGGGAAAAATATATTATTTCTCCCCTGAAGATATAGACGTACAAAAAGGTGAGCTAGTAATCGTTGAAACTGCTAGAGGCATTGAGTACGGAAAAGTCGTCATTGGTAAGAAAATTGTTGACGATCAAGATGTAGTTTTCCCTCTTAAAAAAGTAGTTCGTATCGCAAATGAAAAAGATAAAACTACAGTAGAAGAAAATAAAGTAGCGGCTAAAGAAGCTTTTACAGTATGCTTAGAGAAAATCGAAGAGCATACTTTAGATATGAAGTTAGTCGATGTTGAATATACATTTGATCGCAATAAGGTATTATTCTATTTCACAGCAGACGGTCGTATAGACTTTAGAGAGCTTGTTAAAGACTTAGCAGCAATATTTAGGACAAGAATTGAACTTAGACAAATTGGTGTACGTGATGAAGCAAAGATGCTAGGTGGAATTGGTCCTTGTGGAAGGGTTTTATGTTGTTCATCTTTTCTAGGTGATTTTGAACCGGTGTCAATTAAGATGGCTAAAGATCAAAGTTTGTCTTTAAATCCAACAAAAATATCAGGTCTTTGTGGCAGATTAATGTGTTGTTTAAAGTATGAAAATGACAACTATGAAAATGCTAAGCAAGAACTTCCGGATATCGGTAAAACAATCCAAACTGTCCATGGAAAAGGTCGGGTCATTGGTCTAAATATTTTGGAACAATTGGTGCAAGTTGAGCTGGTTGATGAGCGAATTATGGAATATACAATCGACGAGCTGATGAATAATGGAGCAATAACTACTCATACCACAAATATTGAGGTGTAAAGCTAACGTGGATAAAAAAGAGGTCTTTTCGCGAGTAAGTCTTATGGAAGAAAAGATAGGTGGCCTTTACCGTGAACTAGGGGAGTTGAAAGAACATTTAGCACTCCTATTAGAGGAAAATCAGCATCTTAAGATTGAAAACGACCATCTACGTTCTCGGATTGAAGTAAAAACGGAACAGAAACCAAAAAAGCAACTAAAAGAAGTAAAAGAAAAAAATGAAAAGGTCGATATAGGTGAAGGATATGATAATCTAGCTCGACTTTATCAAGAAGGATTTCACATTTGTAATCTTCATTACGGAAGTATTCGTAAAGAAGGAGACTGTCTCTTCTGTTTGTCGTTCTTAAATAAAAAGTAATGTGCATAGAGGTGGACTTTAAAGTCTGTCTCTTTTTTTGTGGGTAGAAACTATTGTCAAATTTACTAGCTTTTTCTCATATTAAAAATAAAGTATAATCTAGACGTAAAGACATGTCGACTGTTAGAAAATTAGCTTTTTTACCGTCTACAAGCTAAAGGAGTTATAAATGAGAGGATCCTATTATGGTTAAAATAGAGCATGATGAACGTATAGATTACTTACCAAACCAAAAATTAAAAATTATTCAAAGTCCCACTGTATTTTCCTTTTCTATGGATGCAGTCCTACTCGCAAAATTTTGCTATTTACCGATTCAAAAAGGAAAAGTTGTTGATTTGTGTAGTGGTAATGGAGTTATTCCATTACTAATAAGCGAAAGATCTAAAGCAAAAATTGTAGGAATTGAAATTCAAGATCGCCTATACGATATGGCTTTGCGAAATGTTAAGCTAAATAACTTAGAAGAACAAGTACATTTTTTTCATGAGGATATTAAAAGTGTGGTACCTAAACTTGAAAAAGGCCATTTTGATGTAGTAACTTGTAATCCACCATATTTTAAAACAGTTACTGAAAAAGAGTGGAATGAAAATAAACACTTTGCTATTGCTAGACACGAAATATATTGTAGCCTAGAAGATGTTATTCGGATAAGTAGTGATCTTGTAAAACAAAAAGGAAAAGTAGCACTCGTTCATCGGCCAGAACGTTTAATAGATATCATTTCTTTGATGCAAAAATATCAAATCGAACCAAAACGTATTCAGTTTATCCATCCCAAAAAAGAAAAAGAAGCAAATATTTTACTTATTGAAGGAATAAAGAATGGTAATTCAGGAGTAAAGATATTAGAGCCCATCCTTGTTTATAATAATGAAGGTACATATACAGAGCATTTTAAGGAGATATACTTCGGTTAATAAAAGTAAATAAGCTGGGGGAGAACGGCTTGAAGCATTTCGTATATATATTAGAGTGTGGAGATGGTACATATTACACTGGTTATTCAAATGATGTTCAAGCTCGCTTAAAAAAGCACTTACAAGGAAAAGGTGCAAAATACACACGTGGAAGAACTCCTTTAAGCCTTGTTTATGAAAAAGGGTTCGAAACGAAAGAAGAAGCGTTACAAGCTGAATATTCGATAAAGAAATTAACGAGGCAAAAAAAGGAACGTTTAATTAAAAAGGAGGGCTGCATGAATAATGAGGATTCAACAGAGTTTCCGTAATATTGAAGAAGGTGCACTATATTTAGTTCCTACGCCTATTGGAAATTTAGAAGATATAACGTACCGGGCATTGACTATTTTAAAGGAAGTCGATGTAATAGCCGCGGAGGATACAAGACAAACAAAAAAATTATGTAACCACTTTGAAATTCCAACAAAATTAGTTAGTTACCATGAGCACAATAAGGAAACGAGTGGGAATAAATTATTAGAAGAAATAAAAACAGGAAAAAAAGTGGCGTTAGTTAGTGATGCAGGGATGCCGGCAATTTCTGACCCTGGTTACGAGCTAGTTGTCAGTTGTATAGAAGAAGAAATAGCAGTAATACCATTACCAGGTGCAAATGCGGCATTGCCAGCACTAGTAGCCTCAGGACTACCAACAGAACGTTTTTTCTTTTATGGTTTTTTACATAGACAAAAAAAAGAGAAAAAGAAACAGCTTGAGGAAATTACAACAGTAAAAAATCCGATTATCTTTTATGAATCTCCCCACCGTTTGAAAGAAACGTTACAAATACTATTGGACCAACTTGGTGATAGGAAGATATCAGTGTGTCGCGAGCTTACAAAAAAATTCGAGGAATTTCTTCGAGGTCAAATAAGTGAAGTCATTGAATTTTATGAACAGGAGGATCCAAGAGGAGAATACTGTTTAGTTGTTGAAGGTTCTGTTGAAGAATATAATGAAAATGAGTGGTGGTCGGAGCTTACTATTATTCAACATATTGATCATTATATTGCATTAAAGCTTTCTTCAAAAGAAGCAATAAAGCAAGTTGCAAAAGATCGCGGATTACAAAAGAGAGAAGTTTATCAATTATATCATAAATAAGATAGAAGATTTTTCAAAGAAAAAAAGGCTGACAATTGTCAGCCTTTTTGGTATATGTCGTTTGATCCACTGACGTGGTGATGATTAATCGCCCTATATTTTTTACTGATATAAGTGCTATTTCTTCGATCTGGTTAAAACAATTACTTACTATCCAAAAGTATTATGATATAATCAAATATAAAGCGCTTTCGCTAATAACTATTTAGTTGTATTAGCAACGTAGTTCTGAAGCTCTGCAATAATTTCCTTTGCGCCATTTGGACTTAAGATAATTTTTCCACCAGCAAGTGATAGATTCTCATCGTTAACTTCACCAGTTACTTGGCAAGTCATATTTGGTTTATATTTCTTTAAAATAATTCTATCGCTGTCAACATAGATTTCTAAAGCATCTTTTTCTGCAATATCAAGTGTACGGCGAAGTTCGATTGGAATAACCACACGACCTAACTCATCAACTTTACGAACAATTCCTGTAGATTTCATAAATTTACCTCCCAAAAAAAATTATCCTTTATTTATCGTCTAATTCTTCAAAATTCGACATTTTTCTCTGTAAACTAAGAATACCAGTGTTTCCAAAAGAAGTCAATTAATTTATTCAAATTTTTACAAGTTTTGTAGATTTTTTTAATCTCGACTAATGGTAAAGTATTGGTTTAACAATATTTTATCCAAAAAACTTTTGGTTTAAAAGTAAATTTTTGAAAGCAAATACGAATATGTTTTTTACATTATTTTGATGATCTTTAAGGAATCACCAATTGTTATTTCGACAAAATACTACTATCGATGATATGCGTTCGACATTTTCAACAAACCTGTTTTATGCAGGCAGGTTTTTTCATTGTTTTTTTTGGGTAAACTTGACAATGGTACAGTTGTTTAGGTATATTTTTGCCAGGGGAACTGTAGTATTTTTAAAACGTAAAGATAACCCAAAAAATTCATACGCTTCCATTGAAAAGATAAGTAAAAAGGAAGTCCTATTTGGAAACTTAAAGAACCTATGCTTTCGCTAACATATCCATGCGAGCACTGAGTTCTTAGTCGATGCAGAGAGCCAGGGGAGCTGAAAACTGGTATAGGATGAACTTTTGAAAATGGTCTTGGAGGATTTGTCTTCGAGTTGTTAATCAATAAGGGGACAACGCATACTTGGCGTTATTAAAGTATAGTTACTATTGTAGCTAGTCGTTAAAGAAATTTTTATGTGAGAATAACGATTTGGAACTTTTCTTAAGTAGTAACTTTTTGAGCCTTGTTTTCGTAAGAAGCAAGGGAAATTGGGTGGTAACACGTGAGAAAACTAACTCTCGTCCCTTTATAAGGGCGGGGGTTTTTTATATTTTTTTAGGAGGTAAATCAAATAATGTCGAAGAAAACATTCTATCTTACAACACCAATTTATTACCCGAGTGATAAGTTGCATATTGGTCATGCTTATACAACAGTTGCGGGTGATGCTATGGCAAGGTATAAACGTTTACGTGGCTATGACGTTATGTTTTTAACTGGAACTGATGAACATGGACAAAAAATTGAACGAAAAGCTGAGGAGAAGGGTGTTAGTCCTCAACAGTTCGTTGATACGATTGTTAATGGTATTCAAGATTTATGGGAAAAGCTTGATATCTCTTACGATGATTTTATTCGTACAACTGAATCTAGGCATAAAAAGATTGTTCAACAAATTTTTGATCAGTTAGTGAAACAAGGGGATATCTATTTAGATGAATATGAAGGGTTATACTGTACCCCTTGTGAGTCTTTTTACACAGAAAGGCAATTAAAGGAAGGTAACTGTCCGGATTGTAACCGACCTGTTGAAAAAGTAAGAGAAAAATCTTATTTCTTTAAAATGAGTAAATATGCAGATAGGTTATTAAAATATTACGAGGAAAATCCTCAATTTATCCAACCAGAATCAAGAAAGAACGAAATGATTAATAATTTCATTAAACCAGGATTAGAAGATCTTGCTGTTTCTCGAACGTCATTTGAGTGGGGAATAAAAGTTCCGAATGATCCAGAACATGTTGTTTATGTATGGATTGATGCTTTATCAAACTACATTACAGCTTTAGGGTATGGATCTGAAAATCAAGAGAAGTATGAAAAATATTGGCCGGCAGATGTTCATTTAGTAGGTAAAGAAATTGTTCGATTCCATACAATATATTGGCCAATTATGTTGATGGCTTTAGATCTACCTTTGCCGAAAAAAGTTTTTGGTCACGGATGGCTCTTAATGAAGGATGGAAAAATGTCGAAATCCAAGGGTAATGTCGTTGATCCAGTACCATTGATTGACCGCTACGGTTTAGATGCATTACGTTACTACTTACTTCGTGAAGTTCCTTTCGGTTCTGATGGGGTTTTTACTCCTGAGAGTTTTGTCGAAAGAGTAAACTTTGATTTAGCAAATGATTTAGGAAACCTACTAAATCGTACGATAGCAATGGTCCATAAATATTTTGATGGAGAAATTCCAGAATACGTGAAAGATACTACTGAATTTGATGCAAGTCTTGTACAACTTGTTGAAGAAACAAAAGTTAAAGTCGAAGAAGCAATGGAAGATATGGAGTTTTCCGTAGCATTATCAGCGATTTGGCAGCTTGTTAGCAGAACTAATAAATATATTGATGAAACACAGCCGTGGGTATTGGCAAAATCAGAAGAAAATCGTAAAGAATTAGGGTCTGTTCTTTACCATTTAGCCGAAGCATTGCGTCATACTTCTATATTAATACAGCCATTTATGACAACTACTCCAAAGAAAATTTGGGATCAATTATCTATTACTGAAGATCAAACGAAATGGGATAGTATGAATGAATTTGGTGTACTTCATTCAGGGGTGAAAGTGGCGAAAGCAGAACCGATCTTTCCTAGGTTAGATGTTGCTGAAGAAGTCGCTAAAATCGTTGAAATGATGGAAGGACCTTCGCAAAAGCCTGTAGTTGAGGAGCCTCAAGTAGAAGCACCTGAGGTTGATGAAATTACAATTGATGATTTCTTCAAGGTTGATTTAAGAGTTGCCCAAGTTTTAAAAGCAGAGCCAGTAAAAAAGGCAAATAAGCTTTTGAAAATTCAATTAGATCTAGGTTATGAACAACGTCAAGTTGTTTCAGGGATAGCCGAATATTATAAGCCTGAGGAGCTAGTTGGGAAGAAAGTGATTTGTGTGACAAATTTAAAGCCGATTAAGCTCAGAGGAGAATTATCACAGGGGATGATTTTAGCAGCTTCCCACGGTGGAAAATTAACATTAGCGACAATAGAACAATCACTACCAAATGGTTCACAAGTTAAGTAAATAAAGTTTTTAGAATGTAGAATGTCGAATTACCGGTCTATACTCTATGTATAACTGAAATATTCGACATTCTACATTTTCAGTTTTTAATAATTAAGTGGGGGTTTTTATCGATGTTATTCGACACGCATGCTCATTTAAATGCGGATCAGTTTGAGGAAGATGTTGAAGAAGTAATTGAGAGGGCGCAAAAGCAAGGTGTATCCAACATTGTTGTTGTCGGCTTTGATGAAAAGACAATCAAGGGGGCGCTTGAAATTGCTGAAAAGTATGAATTTATTTATGCGGCAGTTGGTTGGCATCCAGTCGATGCTATTGATATGACAGATGACCATTTAATTTGGTTTGAAGAATTAGCAAGTCATCCGAAAGTTGTTGCATTAGGGGAAATGGGTCTCGATTATTATTGGGATAAATCTCCTAAAGAAATACAACAGGAAGTATTTCGTAAGCAAATTCATCTTGCAAAAAAAGTGAGGCTTCCTATTATCATTCATAATAGGGATGCGCATGAAGACATTGTAAAAATTTTAAAAGAAGAGAACGCTAATGAAGTTGGGGGTATTATGCATTGCTTTGGTAGTAGTTTAGAAATTGCCAAACAGTGCCTTGATATGAATTTTTATATTTCCTTTGGTGGTCCTGTTACGTTTAAGAATGCTAAACGACCGAAAGAAGTAGCCAAGGAAATTCCCCTAGATCGTTTATTAATTGAAACGGATTGTCCTTATTTAGCTCCACACCCTTTTAGAGGAAAAAGAAATGAACCAAGCTATGTTACATTAGTAGCACAGGCAATTGCTGAACTAAAAGAAATAACTTATGAAGAAGTTATCGAAAAGACAAATGAAAATGCAAAGAGAGTTTTTTCCATAAAGTGATATCGAATTTAGTCAATTTATGCGTAATCATGTCTATCAAAACCTAGCTTCTTTTTTGTTCTACACGAAGGAGACCGCACATATGCTAGTCTTGTCGAAAGGTTTTTGTTCCTTTTTTTTCTTTTTTTATGGATAATTCAACATATGACAATTAAGGGAGGGATTTATTGCCATTGACAATACTGTTGTAACTCTATATAATTCGGTCCGTAGAGAGGGGAGTTTTTAACATGACAGCAAGCATGAAAAAACTTTTTTCCGTTGCTACATCTGGAAAAGGGTTAATCATGTCCATCGTTAGTATGATATTACTAGTTGGTGTTATTAGTTTCTCGGTACACGAGTTTACGAAAAACACGGTTACTCTAGTAATAGACGGGGAAGAAAGATCCCTGAAAACTCATGCCAAAACTGTAGATGAACTAATGTTGGAAAATGAAATTTTAGTAGGAGAACATGATTACATTGAACCGTCGTTAGAGACTGAGTTAACCAACGATGTCAATGTTGTTTGGATTCCTGCAGTGCTAGTCCATTTTACAAACAATGGTGAAAAAACACCGATATGGACCACATCGAGTACGGTAAAAGATTTGTTTAACGAATTAAATATAGACATTGGCAGTCATGATAGGGTAGAGCCAAGTCTAGAAAAAGCTCTTGTTGAAGATATGCAAATTAATTATGAGTCCGCTTTTACTGTCACGCTAAATAGTGACGGTGAGGAAATAGAAGTATGGACGACTTCGACAACTGTCGCTGATTTTTTAGAAGCAGAACAGGTCATTCTAGGAGAGCTTGATAGAGTAGAGCCAGAGCAAGAAGAAATTGTAAAAGCTAATACCGAAATCAATGTCATCAGAGTAGAAAAGGTCACCGATGTTGTGGAAGAAGCAATAAACTTTGCCACTGTAACGAGAAATGACAACTCGATTACAAGAGGAAATGAGCGTGAAGTTCAAAGTGGTCAAAAAGGAAAAGTTGCAAAACATTATGAAGTTATTATCGAAAATGGAAAAGAAGTTTCGCGAGAGTTGATAAAAACTGAAACAATTCAAGATAGTCGTGATCGAATTGTAGCTGTCGGAACAAAACAAGTGACACAATCTGTTTCTCGTAGTAGCAGTCCTACTAGTACGAGTAGTGGGTCACAAGGAGACTGGGTTACATTTCAGTCGACAGCGTATACTGCCAATTGTGCCGGTTGTTCAGGAATTACTAGTACAGGGGTAAACCTAAAAGCGAATCCTAATAGTAACGTAGTTGCTGTTGATCCGAATGTAATTCCGTTAGGGTCAGTTGTTGAAATAAAACATAACGGAAGGTTATTAGGTCGATATAAAGCGGCGGACACAGGTGGTGCTATAGTTGGGCGGAAAATTGATATTTTTATGCCTAGCCAAAACTCTGCCATAAATTGGGGTCGTCGAAACGTACAAGTAAGAGTAGTAAATAATTAGATTTCTAATTAGGGGGTGACTATAAGTCATCCTCTTTCTTTATGGCCTTTCTTGTATCGTATATATAGACGCTATATACTATGAATTAGTTTCACTAATAAGAGAAAAATCACGAAAATTTTTTGAAGTGTTTTAAAGTGATGCATTAATGATTTTGTAATGGAGTTTTATAGCTTTATGTGACTCGATTATTGCGTTATGAAATTCACTTATTAAGTAAATGGGTAAATGGAGGCTATATGAAAATAAAAGAAATTATCGTCGTCGAAGGTAAGGATGATACTGTTGCCGTAAAAAACGCCGTAGATGCCGATACAATCGAAACAAGTGGTTCCGCCATAGGTAAGAAGGTTATTGAGCAAATTAAGCTTGCAAAGGACCGTAGAGGCGTTATTGTGCTAACAGACCCTGACTATCCAGGTGAAAGAATTAGAAAAATAATCAGTCAGCAGGTTCCTGGTTGTAAACATGCATTTTTGCCTAAAAAAGAAGCAATTTCAAAAAAGGGCAATAATCTTGGTGTGGAAAATGCTACAGCTGATGCAATTAGGTTAGCGCTGAAGGATGCTCAACAAGAGTCGGATGAATGGAGAGAACAAATTAGTTCAGATGATTTAATGGCCTTTGGGTTAATCGGTGGGAAAAATGCTAGAAAACGAAGAGAACGGCTAGGCGATCTTTTAAAAATTGGTTTTACTAATGGAAAACAGCTTTATAAACGACTACTTATGTTTAAAATAACAAAAGATGAATTTTCAGAAGCAATTCGTAAAGTGTTAAAGGAGGAAGAAAATGAGTAAGGATATAGCGACACCCAATAGAACGAAGGATATTTTAAAAAAGTATGGGTTTACTTTTAAGAAGAGTCTTGGTCAAAATTTTTTAATTGATACTAACATATTAAATAATATTGTTGATTGTGCAGATCTTAACAATGAATCAGGAGCAATAGAAATTGGCCCTGGTATCGGAGCTTTAACAGAGCAAATAGCGAAAAGATGTGAAAAGGTAGTTGCTTTTGAAATCGATCAACGATTATTACCGATTTTAAAAGAAACGCTTTCTGCGTACCCTCACGTTACGGTGGTTCATTCCGACGTGTTAGAGGCTGATATACATAAAGTTATACGTGAGAACTTTAAAGAAAATCAAGATTTAATGGTTGTAGCTAATCTACCGTATTACGTGACAACACCTATTCTGTTAAAGCTTCTTGAAGAAAAGTTGCCAATTCGTGGGATTGTTGTAATGATACAAAAAGAAGTTGCTGAGAGGATTGCTGCAAAACCAGGAACAAAAGATTATGGTTCATTATCAATTGCTGCACAATACTATGCAGAGGCACGAACAGAGATGATTGTTCCTAAAACAGTATTTGTACCTCAACCTAATGTTGATTCGGCTGTATTAAAACTTACATTAAGAACTGAACCCCCAGTGAAGCTTAAAGATGAGGGATTTTTCTTTAAACTTATTCGTGCAAGTTTTGCCCAACGTCGCAAAACGTTAATGAATAACCTTACTAACAATTTATATACAAAAAATGAAAGAGAAAAACTAGAAAAAGTTTTGCTAGAGTGTGATATTGACCCTACCAGAAGAGGAGAAACGTTAAGTATGGAAGAGTTTGCGTTGTTAGCAAATGCCCTCGCAGACATGGAAATATAAAAGTTGTAAATATTCGATAATGTTTCAGTGATGAAAAACAAGAATTTAGATAACCAGCAAAAAACGTACAGACTTTGTACGTTTTTTTATCGATGCTTTTTTTAACTGTTGCGAATTTTGGACAAATCTCAAGTGCTTTTATACTTTGATGGAGACCAGTTTTTATGATTAAAATCGTAAAAAATACTAACCGTGAAATACAATGAATTTCATAATACAGATTCAACGCCACTTATCTAGTTGAGTTAAATCGTTCTCAACTAGATGTAGCTTGATGTGGCTAATATATTGACATTATGAAATTCACTCAGATAACTTAAAAATTTTTTTAATTAGTACTTAGTGTCCGCACTGTTTTACACCTTCTCTCATAGGCTGTAGATGAGGAGGTGTGCTATGAAATTCAAAGTCGGCGATTTTGTTTTGAGAAAATCATATGATTATGATATATTATTCCGTATTTATCAAATAGATAATGACAAAACTGTCACAATTGTAGGCGAAGAAATGAGACTCATTGCAGACGCTCCAATAAATGACTTAGTTTTAGTCAATGAACAAGATAGAAAATTGAGAAATGAAGAAGAAAAGAAGAAACAAGAAAGTTGCTATCGGTTATTTAGACAAGATAGTCGTTTGCTAAGGCAAAAGAGCGAATATGTGATGACGGGTGGATATCGATCAAATAGTTCCTATTTTGAACTTCCTGGAAGGATTTTGCACATTGATGGAGATCCTGTTTATTTGAATAAGTGTACAGATTTGTATGAGAAACTAGGTGTCCCTATTTATGGTGTTCATATGGAAGAAAGAGAGATCCCTTTACAAATTACCTCTTTATTAGAAATGGTCCGACCGGATATCCTTGTGGTTACTGGTCATGACGCTTACATGCGTAGTAAAGGTGATCAAAATGAAATGAAAGCTTATAGAAATACGAAATATTTCGCAGAAGCTGTAAGAGAAGCTAGAAAATTTGAACCGCATATTGATCATTTGGTTATTTTTGCAGGCGCTTGTCAATCTTACTTTGAAACTTTAATAAGAGCTGGGGCTAATTTTGCGAGTTCTCCTGATCGAATAAACATTCATGCCTTAGATCCAGTATACATTGCAGCGAAAGTTAGTTTAACGTCGTTTATGGATAGTGTAAGTGTCTGGGAATTGTTAAGAAATACACTAACCGGAGAAAAAGGTTTAGGTGGTATTGAAACGAGAGGGCTTTTACGAAGAGGGATGCCAACTAAAAGTGATGAAGACATTAATAACGACAGAAAAATCGGGAAGTAAGTATTTTGACGAACACACTTTTTATCAAAGCCAAGCTATCGCTTGGCTTTATTTTACGTTAAGAATGATAATGAAAGTAAAAACATCTTAGTTGGTGCTAGCGCCAGTGTGTTACTAATTAAACTGTTTCAACAACTTTTTCTAATGCTTGATCAACACTTAGGTATTCATAACCTAAGTCTCTAGCAACAGCTTCATACGTAATGTGTCCAGCAGCAACGTTGACACCAAGTTTTAGGGCGTGGTTGTCAGTAACTGCCTTCACAACACCTTTGTTAGCAATTTGAAGTGCATAAGGAACTGTTACGTTTGTTAAAGCAATTGTTGACGTTCTTGGAACTGCTCCAGGCATGTTAGCAACAGCATAGTGAACAACACCGTGTCTATCGTATGTTGGGTTATCGTGCGTTGTAATATGGTCAATTGTTTCGAAGATACCACCTTGATCAATCGCAACGTCGACAATAACTGAACCTGGAGTCATCGTCTTAACCATTTCTTCTGTAACTAGTCGAGGAGCTTTTGCACCAGGGATTAATACAGCGCCAATTACTAAATCAGACTCGGCAACAGCTTGAGCAATATTTAAAGGATTTGACATTAATGTTTTAATGCTATTTCCGAAAATGTCATCTAATTGACGAAGGCGCTCTGGGCTTAAGTCAATAATTGTTACATCCGCACCAAGTCCAACAGCCATTTTTGCAGCGTTCGTTCCAACAACGCCACCACCGATGATAGTTACTTTACCACGGTTTACTCCTGGTACACCTGCAAGTAAAATTCCTTTTCCGGCATTTGATTTTTGTAAAAATTGAGCACCAATTTGGGTAGACATACGTCCTGCAACCTCACTCATTGGTGTAAGAAGTGGTAATGTACGATTTACTTCAACTGTTTCATAAGCGATCGCTGTTACACCTTTTTCAGTTAGCGCTTTAGCAAGTTCAGGCTCTGCTGCTAAGTGTAAATATGTGAAAAGGATTAAGCCTTCACGGAAGTAGCCATATTCAGAAGCTAATGGCTCTTTTACCTTCATTACAATTTCTGCAGACCAAGCATCAGCTGCAGTATCAACGATTTTTGCCCCGGCTTGGATATAATCTTCATTAGTGAAATTGCTTCCAATTCCAGCTGACGTTTCAATAATCACTTCATGACCTGCTTTAATCAATGTGTCTACACCAGCTGGAGTAATCGCAACACGATTTTCATTATTTTTAATTTCTTTAGGAATCCCTATTAACATGATAAAATCCTCCCTTTAGTAACAATCAATTTATTTGATAAGCAAAGTATAATTTTAAATTTTAATTTTTTCTTTGTTTAGAAATGAGAAAGAAAGAAAGAGCATTTGTGAAATTCTACAAATGCTCTTCTTTTAATAGTTTATTTATTTTAATATCGACGTACAAAGTCAATTTTTCGTTTTGATTTTTAAAATCAACTCCACAAATTTCTGAAATTCTTTTTAATCGATAATTTAATGTATTGGCATGGACGTGAAGCTCCTTGGCTGCTTCATGTATATTACTATCTTTATTTAAGAACACTTCAAGTGTTTCGAGAAATTGGGTTTTGTTTACTTTATCGTACTCTAAAAGTTGAATAAGTACAGGGTTCTTATACTTATCAAGCCTATTTTTTTCAAGGATGACGTCTAGATAGCGGAAAATTCCAAGCTGATGATAGTTGTGGATTTCTCCAATTTCCGCAGGGAACTTATTTTTTAATCGTAACACCGTTAGAGCTTCTTGGTAGCTTGCCTCCACTTTTTCATAGTTATCATATATATTTCCGCAGCTGCCTTTAATATGTTGAATTTTATATCGCTTTTCCATATGCGATATAAAATTAGTAATAAATTTATCAATACTTTCTTGAAGGTCTTTAGCTGTGAGTGGTGTTACTAATAAAATTAATTCATTTCGGTCAATTACGTGTAAAGGAATTTTTACTTGTTGTGTTGTGGTGATCATGTACGTGATATGTTTTTCATTTTTTGGATTAATTTCTTCATTGAATTGAAAAACAAGGATCGCTATTGGAAAGGACGGGATAATACTTAATTGTTCAAGCTTTCTTTTAATCTCATTATGTGATTTGATGTGTCCAGTAAGAAGTTGCCAAAAAAACTCTTGGTACCCTTCCTCCTTTTTCTTTTTTCGAACTTGGAGCTGTAGTAGCTGATTTTTTGCAGTCTGAGCAGCTAACTTTAATAAAGATAACTGCTCCTCAGATAACCAGTTATCATTTTCTAGTACCCAAATATACCCTAGTACTTCACCTTTTTGGCTAATAGAAATGGCGACTCGCTCACTAAATCCCATATCTGACACACTAGGAATTCGAAGAGGTTCATCACTTTGATTTAATCTAGGGATCACTCCATCTTTCCATAAATTATTAATAACTTTTTCGGGAACTCGTCGACCTATAATCGTAGAGATTCTCACAGGATCCGTTCGATCATCATGTAAGCTATAAGCTAAAAGGCGGTGGTTGGCATCCTCAATCGTAACCGGGCAACCTAGCACTTCAGTGATTTTATCTACTAAATTTTCTAAATTTCCAAAAGTACCTTTGAAAGGATCATTTATTATCGTCATTGCGAACTACTCCCTTAAGTAGTAAATCTTTTTTGATGCTAATTGTATCAAACCTTGATGGATATTGGGGCTCGCTTTGGTAGATTATCTGCTAGTCATGTTAGTAATTGTACATTTCGTCACCGCAACTTGAATGAATAAAAATTCATTTACATAATATAAAAAATCTAGGCCATACTAAAATTTGTGATATTTAGTCAAAAAAAGTTGAAAAAATAGTATTGACAATCGATTTGTTTCCTTGCTATAATTTTAATTTTATTTGACATTATTGCTCGATTATGTTACACTTTAGATAAGTGAGGTGGTTTCAATAATGGGAAAAACGTTAGTTGATATTAAGCGAACGTTAGACGCTAATATTGGAAAGAGGATTACAATAAAAGCGAATGGTGGCCGCAGAAAGACTGTTGAACGTTCTGGTTTACTTGAAGAAACATACCCGTCTGTATTTATTATTAAGCTAGATGAAGAGCAAAACGCCTTCGAAAGAGTGTCTTACAGCTATACAGACGTTTTAACAGAGACCGTACAATTAACTGTGTGTGAGGATGAAAGCCCTACAGCTGTAGAGGTTGAATAGTTATTAGTTGGAAAAGAGGTATGCTCATATGAGGTTTGACTTCTCCCTAGGAAAGTATTTATTAAAAATACTTTTTAATGGAGGTGCCAAATTTAGACATGTGAGTATACCTCTTTTTGTTTTGATAAAATTAGTTATCAGCAGGTTATACTATTAATGTCGTAACATGTCTACAAAAAAGGAGTTGTTTTTATGGCCAGAAGGCGAGGAGTTATGTCTCAGCAATTTAAAGAAGAACTAGCTAAAGAGCTTGGGTTTTACGATGTTGTCCAAAAAGAAGGATGGGGCGGAATACGTTCGCGTGATGCTGGAAATATGGTCAAGCGCGCCGTGGAAATTGCTGAACAACAGCTTGCTAATAAAAGGCAATAGCAATAACTAGTTTTGTTACGATAACTGGCTCGTAAGGGGATGCCCCTTAAATGAGCCAGTTTTTTACTGCTATAAGATGTGAACAAGATTTTTCGCCTAAGGAAGCATGAGTATCTATTTTAAAAACTGTAGTGGGTAACCAAAGTGCTCGGTTTTTTTGAAAGTTTAGTATAAAATTTCGAAGTTAGGAAGCTGTCTAGCTCCAACGTTCTATCGACTTTAAAGTTTGCTCGCCCCAGTCAAGCTACTGACCTCAATTACTACATGAAAGGAAGCCTACTTCAGAGCATTACTAGAAAACACAGTGGCATAATTTCTTTTTACGAACTAGAGCTGTAAAGCTTGTCTTTTCTAATGGACGTTTAAGAGAAATATAAATTGAATCACAATTCAAAGGTTATATACTTCTTTCTACTAGGTAATGCTGATAAAATCTAATAGCAGTAAGCGCTAGAAAATTTTGTCATGATTTACATGAATTTTGTGGTTTGTAGAGGCAACAAATGATAAAATAACCTAAGCATATGGAACAGTAGAAGGTGATTTAAGATGAAGATATCTATAAAAGCTCCTGCGAAAATTAACTTATCTCTTGATGTTCTCCATAAAAGGGAAGACGGTTTCCATGAAGTTGAGATGATCATGACGACAGTTGACTTAGCAGATCGTATTGAATTAACTTTATTAGAAGAGAATCGTATTATCGTTGATGTTTCTGAGGGTTTTGTCCCAAATGATAGTAGAAACTTAGCTTATCAAGCAGCTCAGTTATTAAAGGACCGCTATCAAATTAATAAAGGGGTACATATTTCAATTAAGAAAAACATTCCGGTTTCAGCTGGACTTGCAGGTGGTAGTAGTGATGCAGCTGCTACTCTACGAGGTTTAAACAAACTTTGGAGTTTACATTTAAGTATTGATGAATTAGCAACTCTAGGGGCACACATCGGTTCAGATGTTTCTTTCTGCGTTTATGGTGGCACGGCATTAGCAACAGGTAGAGGTGAAAGGATTGAACATATTACCCCCCCACCTCCTTGTTGGATAATATTAGCGAAACCTCCTATCGGTGTATCTACTGCAGAAATATATCGGAACTTAAAGGTAGATCAGATTGAACACCCTGATATAAATGAGATGATATCAGCAATTAACAGCAGTGACTATGAAAAGATTTGTAAACAATTAGGAAACGTACTAGAGTCGGTAACGTTTAAACTCTATCCAGAGGTGCAACGAATTAAAGAGCAGATGATCCGCTTTGGCGCTGATGGTGTATTAATGAGTGGGAGTGGTCCAACTGTTTTTGCCCTCGTCAAGCACGAATCGAGAGCCGCGCGCATTTATAATGGTTTAAGGGGTTTTTGTAATGACGTATACGCTGTACGATTACTGGGAGAACGTTACTATTGATAAAATCCGTACAAAAGTGTAGTATTACTGTTAAATATTCGGGTTTTGGAGGTAGTTATGAAGAAGTTTCGTCGAAGTGGCCGTTTAGTAGACATGACCAATTACTTAATACATAATCCACATCAGTTAATACCGTTAACTTATTTTGCAGATCGATATGAGTCGGCAAAATCGTCTATAAGTGAAGATTTAACAATTATTAAAGAAATGTTTGAAGATCAAGAGATTGGTCTGTTATTAACAGTAGCGGGTGCTAGTGGAGGAGTAAAGTATATCCCTACAGCTAGTAATGATGAAATAGTGGTATTTCTCGAAGATTTGTGTCAAAAGTTAGAGGACCCTAATCGGGTATTGCCAGGTGGTTATTTATACATGATGGACATCATAGGAAATCCAAAGCTTATGAATGAAATTGGTCGATATTTTGCCACTATGTTTGCAAATAAGAAAGTCGATGTAATTATGACAATGGCCACTAAGGGAATACCTTTAGCGTATGCAGTAGCTACTTATTTAAACGTTCCTGTTTGTATTGTTAGACATGAACATCGTATTACAGAGGGCTCTCTTGTTAGTATTAATTATGTATCTGGATCGTCAAAGAGGATTCAGACAATGTCTTTAGCTAAACGAAGCCTTAAAGAAGGTTCAAATGTTTTAATAATCGATGACTTTATGAAAGCTGGTGGCACGGTACGAGGGATGATAAATCTTGTAGATGAATTCCAGTCAAATGTTGTTGGTACTGGTGTATTAGTTGAGGCTAATCATCAAGAGGAAAGGCTTGTTGATCAATATATCTCAATGACCAAACTGTCAGAAGTTAATACTAAAGATAAATTAGTGAAAGTAGAATTTGGAAACTTCTTTGAAAAACTAAAACAAATGAAGGAGAATGAGTAATGAAGATTGTACAAACGTCTGCAGCTCCAGCTGCTATTGGTCCTTATTCACAAGGAGTAGTTGTTAATAATTTGTTTTATAGTTCGGGTCAAATACCGCTAAAGCCTAATGGCGAATTGGTTGAGGGAAATGTTCAAGAGCAAACGGAGCAAGTGCTAAAAAATATCGATGCTGTGTTAAAGGAAGCTGGTGCAACATCTGAAACAGTTGTAAAAACTACAGTTTTTATTAAAGATATGAACGATTTTCCTTTAATTAATGAAGTGTACGAAAAATACTTTTCGAACCATAAACCAGCTAGATCTTGTGTTGAGGTAGCCAGATTACCGAAAGATGTATTAATTGAAATAGAGGTAATTGCTTTAGTTAAGTAAGCTTGCTTTTAGCAATTTCTAGTATTAAGAGAATGATAAAAACGAAATGGCTAATATTTTGGATGGTATATTTGATAAATAACCACTACCCTAATATTAGCTTTTTTGTATAACCAGAATTTATAAATTTCTAACTTGGAAACTGTCTAGCGCAAGCAGCCTACGAACTCGGTCACTTCAGTCAAGTTACTGACTTCAATGTCTTCTTGGATTACTTCTTGAATATGCTCCATGCTACTTTGCTTCGAGGAAGCCTACTCCAAAGCTATGCTAGAAGACGCAGAAGCACGTAGGAAGCCAAAGAGCGGCTTCTGTCAAAGGCCGCCCCAGTGAAGCTACTACTTGGATTACTACGAAGCGGCTTTGCTCTTGAGCAAACGGAGTGGCACAGGAGCAGCTGCTCGTGACCAAGGCGCTTGCGCTTTTCTTGTTAATAAGTAGGCACATATGTTTATTGGATTTGGAAATTTTGTGAACGTTGCTTAAAAATCAAAGAAACTAAGTTTATTTTTAAAATTTTTCGTTTTTTTAAGAAGGAAATGAAGATTACGTGTTGAATTTATTAAAAGACTTACTTAACTGGAAAAAGGTGGTGGCAGAAGTGGAAGTAACAGACGTGAGACTACGCCGTGTTAATACGGAAGGGCGAATGCGTGCAATAGCATCCATTACGATCGATCATGAATTTGTTGTCCATGACATCCGAGTGATTGACGGAAATAATGGTATGTTTGTAGCAATGCCAAGCAAAAGAACTCCAGATGGCGAATTTAGAGACATCGCACATCCAATTTCCTCTCAAACGAGAGAAAAAATTCAATCAGCAGTATTAGCTGAATATGAAAAAGCTGGAGATATAGAACAAGTTGAATATGAAGAAGCAGGTGCTTCATAACAACAAAAACCGAAATGACTAAGGATTTATAAAATCCTTAGTCATTTTTTTTTCAAGGTAAGAAAGTATAAAGTTTTTAACTTAGAAACTGTCTAGCTACAGCGCCCTATCGACTAGAAAGCTTCCTTCGTCTCGTCTACGATAAGTCGAGAACGAAAGTCTAACGACTTTCGACTCTCCTATATCTCACTCGACTCAGTCCAGCTTATTACGTCGATGAGCAAGGGCGCTTGCGCTTTTCTTACAGTATCAGAATTTATAAGTTTCTAACTTGGAAACTGTCTAGCTTCAGCGCCTACGAGCTCGGTCACTTCAGTCCTTTTCGGAAGCCAAAGAGCGGCTTCTGTCAAAGGCCTTCCAGTGCCTTTCGCTCGTGACCAAGGCGCTTGCGCTTTTCTTATTTGCACAAATTTTTCGGTGGTATATAAATCTAAGACGCGCGAATAGGATTTGTAAATTCCTGTAAAATCGTTTGTCCTTATTCTATATAAAATGTATATTTTTAGTAATAAATCAAAATCTAATAAGTAAATGTACACATATTCTAAAAACGTTTTTAACGAAATGTTAATGTTAGCTTGAAAAGACAACCGTTTTAAGATATATTCGTAATGGAAAAAAAGAACCGTTGGAGGATAGATATGAACAATCGTTTTGCGGTAATCTTAGCCGCTGGTCAAGGGACTAGAATGAAATCCCGACTTTATAAAGTTCTTCATTCTGTTTGCGGTAAACCTATGGTACAGCATGTAGTTGATCAAGTTTCCCAAATTGGGGTTGAAGAAACTGTTGTTGTTGTTGGACATGGTGCCGAAAAAGTAAAAGAACAATTAGGTAACGGAGTAACGTACGTATTACAAGAAGAACAGTTAGGAACGGGTCATGCAGTTATGCAATCGGAGTCTTTGTTAAAGGATAAAGATGGAGTTACTATGGTACTCTGCGGTGATACACCTCTCATTACGAAAGAGACGATGGAAGAGTTACTAAATTACCATGAAGAACTTGGAGCAAAAGCTACTATCCTTACAGCAGAAGCTAATAACCCTACTGGTTACGGGAGAATAGTACGAGATCAGTGTGGGGTAGTGAAGAAAATTGTCGAACAAAAAGATGCGTCAGAAGAAGAACTTTTGATAACTGAAATTAATACAGGAACTTACTGTTTTGATAATAAGGCACTTTTTGAGGTGTTAAAATTAGTAGGAAACAATAATGCACAAGGTGAGTATTATTTACCAGATGTTATTGAAATTTTACAAAAAAAGAATCAATTAATTGCGGCATACCAAACGAGCAGCTTTGATGAAACATTAGGAGTTAATGATCGTGTTGCGTTATCAAATGCAGAAGAAATCATGAAAAAGCGCATTAATGAAATGCATATGAGAAATGGCGTTACACTCATTGACCCTCAAAATACGTATATCGAGGCTGATGTTACTATAGGGAGGGATACTATTATTCTTCCTGGGACAATGGTAAAAGGAAAAACAATTGTAGGTGAAGATTGCCAAATTGGACCTAATACAGAACTAAATGATAGTTCGATAGGTAACCAAACTTTTATTAAACAATCGGTTGTATCTAATAGTGAAATTGGAAATCATGTTACTATCGGTCCTTTCGCACATATTAGACCTGAATCACAAATTGGTGATGAAGTGAAAATAGGGAATTTTGTAGAGGTTAAGAAATCTAAATTTGGTAAAGCGAGTAAAGCGTCTCACTTGAGTTACATTGGTGATGCCGACATAGGCAATGATGTTAATTTAGGGTGCGGATCTATTACTGTTAATTATGATGGAATTAATAAACATTTAACAAAAGTTGAAGATGGAGCATTCATTGGTTGTAACTCAAATTTAATAGCACCGGTGACAATTGGTGTTAACGCATATGTGGCAGCAGGTTCTACAATTACTCATGATGTGCCAGGAGATGCATTAGCTGTTGCGCGAGAAAGACAAACAAACAAACCTGATTATGCCAAGAAGTTAGGAAAAAAATAAGTAATTATTCATGGGGGTAAGTCCGATAATGGTCAAATATGATGATCCAAGTTTAAAAGTATTAACGTTAAATTCAAATCCAATTCTAGCAGAACAAATTGCAGAAAAGATTGGTGTTCCAATATCAAAAAGCTCAGTAGCAAGATTTAGTGACGGTGAAGTCCAAATTAACATTGAAGAAAGTATTCGAGGTTGTGATACTTTCGTTATTCAATCGACTTCAGCACCTGCTAATGAACATATTATGGAATTATTAATCATGATCGATGCATTAAAACGTGCATCGGCAAAAACGATAAATGTTGTATTACCTTATTATGGTTATGCACGTCAAGACCGTAAAGCAAGAGCTCGTGAGCCGATCACAGCTAAACTAGTTGCCAACTTACTGGAAACAGCAGGTGCAACTCGTGTTATTACATTAGATCTACATGCTACGCAAATTCAAGGCTTTTTCGATATTCCAGTTGATCAACTACAAGCTGTGCCTCTTCTTTCGGATTACTTTAAAGAAAAGCAACTTGATGACATCGTAATCGTATCACCAGACCATGGTGGTGTAGTTCGAGCAAGAAAAATGGCCGATCGACTAAAGGCTCCGATTGCAATCATCGACAAGCGTCGTCCAAAGCCAAATGTATCAGAAGTTATGAACATTGTCGGCAATATTGAGGGTAAAACAGCTATTATTATTGATGACATCATTGATACTGCTGGGACAATTACTCTAGCAGCAAATGCATTAGTAGAGAGCGGAGCGAAAGAAGTTTATGCATGTTGTACACACCCAGTTCTTTCTGGTCCGGCGATTGAAAGAATTGCAAACTCAAAAATTAAAGAGTTAGTTGTTACAAACTCAATTCCATTAAGTGAAGATAAATTAATTGATAAGATTAGGCCGTTGTCTGTTGCTCCGTTATTAGCAAAAGCGATTATTCATGTTCATGAAGAAAGATCTGTAAGTGTACTTTTTGATTAAATTCATCATTCAATGAACAAAATAGTTTACTAAATAACATTTACTATAGTTATTGCTTTTAGAAGCTACATTTAGTCGAGTGGCATGGTTCTTGACTAGATGTAGCTTAAAGTTCAGCCTTTTAGGGAACTTCAAATGTACAATAATTTTGATTATGAAATTTTTCATAGTAATTATTGGTTAAAAAGCCTCGGTAATGGGTACACCATATAAAGTAATGAAAAATTATGAGGTGAAAAAACAATGGGAACTATGTTGAAAGCTAGTAATCGAGATGAACTAAAAGGATCTGAGTTAAGGGCACTTCGAAAAGAAGGAAATGTCCCTGCAGTTGTTTATGGGAAAGACCTCCCTAGTGAAGCGGTTTTTGTGAATGGGATAGACTTTTTAAAAACAATAAAGGTTACTGGTAAAAATGGGATTATCTTTTTGGCAACAGATAGTGGGACTCACGAAGTAATCGCTAATGATATTCAAGTCGATGACTTAAAAGGTGATCTTATCCATGTTGATTTTTATAAAGTTAACATGAAGGAAAAGATGGATGCTAATGTACCGGTTCATTTAGTTGGTGAAGCAGCAGGAATTGCAGATGGTGGTATCATTCAGCAAACTCTTTATGAAGTTTCTATTCGCTCGCTACCAGCTGATATACCTGAAGCAATTGAAGTTGATATCTCTCATATGATGATTGGGGACTCCCTGCAAGTTAGGGATTTACCAGCTAGTAATAAATATGAAATTAACAATGAGCCAGAAGAAGGGATCATGTCAATCTTAGCACCAACATTAGCAAATGAGCCAGACGAACAGCAAGAAAAAGCTGATAAAGAAGAAGTCCAAGCTGAAGCTGAAAATTCAGCGCAAGAAGAATAAAATTTGTAAGGTATAGCCGTTTGGTTATGCCTTTTTATTTAATTGAGTGAATTTCATCATTACAAAAAATGAGCTACATAAACCTATATCTAGTTACCGATATTTCAACGAAACTAGATATAGTATCTTAAGTAGTGAAAATAATGAATGATGAAATTCATTAAAGGGATTCATAAAGTTTTAGCGAATGTAGGGAAGAAAGATATTCATGTGTTAGTGAAGGAAAGCGAGGAAATATAGGTGAAGTTAATTGTTGGACTTGGTAACCCAGGAAAAAAGTATGAGGATACTAGACATAATGTTGGGTTCCATGTGATAGACCAGTGTGCCAAAAACCTAAACATTACCTTGAATCAAGAAAAGTGGAAAGGTTTATTTGGCTATGAGACCATTGGTGGTGAAAAGGTATTTTTATTAAAACCGCTTACCTATATGAATTTATCAGGTGAAGCAGTTCGACCTTTAATCGATTTTTATAAAATTGAAATCGATAATGTACTAGTTGTTTATGATGATTTAGATCTACCACCAGGAAAAATACGCCTACGGCAAAAAGGTGGTCATGGTGGACATAATGGTATAAAATCAATGCTAGCCCATTTAGGAACCGAAAATTTTAAAAGGATTAGAGTTGGTATTGGAAGGCCTGAACCTGGAATTGCGGTGGCTAATTATGTCCTTAGTACTTTCCCCCCATCCGAAAAGCAAGATGTTCATGAATCTGTTCAACATGCAGCGAATGCTTGTGAAAGTTGGTTAAGTAAAGACTTCCTGAATGTGATGAATAGTTTTAATTAATAACTGCATAGAATACCTCCCTATCGTTCATACTATAATAAGAATTTTTCATGTCTTTTACTTTGTGTGGTTTTTAGTCAAAGTGATTCTCCTCACCTTACTAAGAAGAGTGAAAAGAGACTTTTACATACTAAAGACGAGAGAAAAATGTTATGATTAGGGAGGAATATTTATGACTATCCATTATCAGTGTCGCCATTGTGGGATTTCTGTAGGGAAAATAGAACAAAAGCAAATAGAAGCTCAAAAATTAGGATTTCATCAGTTAGATCAATCTGAGAGAACTGAAATGATCAAATATGATGAAACAGGAGATATTCACGTTGATACGATTTGTGAAGACTGCCAGGAAGCATTAGAGCGAAATCCACATTTTCACGAAAATCAAACGTTTATTCAATAATTCAGGTAAGTTAATATTTTGTACGAGACGCTTAGCTTTGGTGCCTACCAAAGCATTTTCGCTTTGGTTAAGACAAGTCATTGAATATGTGAGCGGAAGTTGAAAAAAACATTTTTAAAAGATAGAGAGCTACTATGTATATAAAGGGGGAGGCAAAGGCTTTGTTCGGTTTGAAAAAGTTTTTTTTACAAGATGATGATGTAAGAGCAGTTTTAGATGGTATTGAAGCTCAGTTGACTGAACAGATGATATCAGGGCTAACAGGCTCAGCAAGAACTTTATTGCTAGCTTCCATATTTGAACAATCGAAGCGACCACAATTAATAATTACCAATAATCTATTTCAAGCACAAAAGTTATATGATGATTTAGTTAGTCTTGTGGGAGAGGAGCTAGTTTATCTATATCCTGTTAACGAGTTAATCTCGTCTGAAATTGCTGTTGCTAGTCCAGAAATGAGAGGGCAACGAATAGAAGTTTTAAATTTCTTAAGCAAACAACAATCAACAGGAATTGTAATTGCGCCAATTTCTGGCTTAAGACGTTTGTTACCACCTAAAGATATTTGGGAACAGTCTCAAATAGTATTTAAAGTGGGCGATGAGATTAATGTTGAGCAAACACTAAAAAAATTAGTGCAAGCTGGTTTCCAAAGATCTGATATGGTTTCTAGTCCGGGGCAGTTTAGTTTACGTGGCGGGATCATTGATATTTATCCTTTAACAGAAGAAATGCCTTTAAGAATTGAATTATTTGATACAGAAGTAGATTCGATTCGATTTTTTGACGTTGATTCTCAAAGATCTCAAAAACAGTTAAACCATATAAATATAGGACCAGCTCAAGAAGTTATTTTAGAAGACAAAAACTATGAGTTAGGAGCGAAAAGATTAAAGGAAGGTTTATCTACTACATTAACAAAAGTAAAAAATGCAAAAGTTAAAGAAGCATTAGTAGATCAAATAAATTACGAAGTCGAGCTATTAAATAGAAAAAGTTCATTTGAAGGTATGTACAAATACATGTCTCTGTACTATGACAAAGTAACGACCCTTATTGATTATTTGCCAGAAAATGGTGTCGTTTTCATAGATGAAATTAGTCGTGTACAAGAAATGGGTATCAATCTTGAAAAAGAAGAAGCCGAATGGCAAACAACATTATTAAGTCAAGGTGCTATTATTTCTGAACTTACGATGTCAAAAAATTTGGATGAAATGATTCAACAGACAAACGTTCCATTTGTTTATTTTTCACTTTTCTTACGGCACGTTCCTCATACGAGTCCAAAAAATATAGTTAATTTCAACTGTAAAACAATGCAAAACTTCCATGGTCAATTAAACCTTTTAAAAAGCGAAGTAGATCGATGGTTAAAAGCAGAGTACAAAATTGTGATTACTTCAGTTGATCTAGAGCGCGCTAAGCGAATGGAAGATATTTTGGAAGATTATAAGATTGGTGCAAACTTATTAGAAAGTTCTTCTGAACTTGTTGGTGGTTCATGTCAAATTACTGTGGGCCAATTAACAGGTGGCTTTGAGTTGCCTCTACAAAAGCTAATTGTGATAACAGAAGAAGAGATATTTACGAAAAAAACAAAACGACCAAAAAGAAAACAAAAGCTTTCAAATGCCGAAAGAATTAAAAATTATTCTGAGTTAAAAGTTGGAGACTTGGTTGTTCATATTAATCATGGGATCGGAAAGTATCTAGGTATTCAAACCTTAGAGATTAATGGAATTCATAAAGACTACCTCCATATTACGTATGCAGGGAATGACAAGTTATATGTTCCAGTTGAACAAATTGATCAAGTTCAAAAATATGTTGGTCAAGAGGATAAAGATCCTAAGATTTACGCTTTAGGCGGCACTGATTGGAAAAAAGTTAAGAAAAAAGTTCAATCTTCAGTTGAGGATATTGCTGATGACTTAATTAAGCTTTATGCAGAAAGAGAGGCTAGTGTCGGCTATGCGTTCTCAAAAGATAGTCTCGAACAAAGAGAATTTGAAGGATCTTTCCCGTATGAAGAAACCGAAGATCAGCTTCGTTGTATTCAGGAAATAAAAGAAGATATGGAAAAACAACGGCCAATGGATCGCCTACTTTGTGGTGATGTTGGGTATGGGAAAACAGAAGTAGCAATTCGTGCTGCGTTTAAAGCAATAATGGATGGAAAGCAGGTTGCATTCTTAGTTCCAACAACTATTTTAGCGCAACAGCATTATGAGACGATCCGTGAGCGTTTTAGTGACCATCCAATTAATATTGGCCTGTTGAGCCGTTTTAGAACAAGAAAAGAGCAAAATGAGACCCTTAAAGGGTTGAAGTCAGGTGCGGTAGATATTGTGGTTGGAACACACCGTCTCTTATCTAAAGATGTTATTTATAAGGATTTAGGGTTGCTAATTATTGATGAAGAACAGCGTTTTGGTGTTACACATAAAGAGAAAATTAAGCAACTAAAAGCGAATGTAGATGTATTAACATTGACAGCCACACCGATTCCAAGAACATTGCATATGTCGATGTTAGGGGTTCGTGACTTATCGGTTATTGAAACTCCACCAGAAAACCGTTTTCCGGTTCAAACCTATGTTGTTGAATATAACGAAGGTCTAGTACGTGAAGCAATTGAAAGAGAGTTAAGTAGAGGTGGGCAGGTATACTTCCTATATAATAGAGTAGAAGATATTGCTCAAATGGCTGATAAAATTGCTATGCTCGTGCCGGATGCTAGAGTATCATTTGCCCATGGAAAAATGAATGAAACTGAGTTAGAGTCTATTATTATTGATTTTCTAGAAGCGAACAGTGATGTTTTAGTAACAACAACGATCATTGAAACTGGTGTAGACATTCCAAATGTTAATACGTTAATTGTATATAATGCTGATAAAATGGGCTTGTCACAGCTATATCAGTTAAGAGGACGGGTAGGGCGCTCCAATCGCGTAGCCTATTCTTATTTCACGTATCAAAAAGATAAAGTTTTATCTGAGGTTGCAGAAAAAAGGTTACAAGCAATTAAAGAGTTTACCGAGCTAGGATCTGGATTTAAAATTGCCATGCGAGATTTATCTATCCGAGGAGCAGGAAACTTATTAGGAGCGCAGCAGCATGGTTTTATTGCTTCTGTAGGTTTTGATTTATATTCCCAAATGCTAAAAGAGGCAATCGAGGAACGTAAAGGAGATAATCGAACAGAAGCTGTTCGAAACCAAGTAGAACTGGATCTAAACGTCGATGCCTATATCCCAGAGTCATACATTAATGATTCAAAGCAAAAGATTGATATGTATAAGCGTTTTAAGTCCATCGAGTCAAAAGAAGATATTGAAGATCTTCAAAGTGAGATGATCGATCGTTTTGGCGATTTCCCACAAGAAGTAAATTATTTATTAAAAATAGCTTCTATCAAATTGCTAGCTCAAAAGGAACAAGTAGAATCGATAACAGAAGACCCTCAACAATGTTCCATTGTCTTAACAGAAGAAGAAAGTCAACGTATTGATGGAGTGAAGCTTTTTGAAATGATAAGTAAAATGGGCCGTGAGTTTTCAGTCGGAACATCTGGACAAAAAATAAAAATAAACATTAAGACAAAATCGTTTACATCAATACGATATTTGGAGATTATTGAAGAAATAGTAACAAAAATTTGGACAGTGAAAAAAGAAGAGTAAGTAAACGACCTATTTCGTCATTTGACGATGCCTTTTTGAATAATGTTCACTAAAAAAGAAAAACTAAGCTTGCCGTGATAAAAATGGTAAAAGCCAGTTACTACAATTAAGCAAATAATTGAAGAAATGGTGAATAGTTCTTACTTAAAGAAGGATAATAAGACTAAGAATTAAGTATTAATTTCTTAGTTCTAAGCTAAAGAAATTGATTCCTTAACATCAAGTAACTACAACAAAGAAAGTGAGGCATCATCAGAAATGAAAGCTACTGGAATTGTACGTCGAATTGATGATTTAGGTCGTGTAGTAATCCCAAAAGAGATACGCCGAACGCTAAGAATTCGTGAAGGCGATCCATTAGAAATTTTTGTCGATAGAGACGGAGAAGTAATCCTAAAGAAGTACTCCCCAATTTCTGAGTTAGGTGACTTTGCCAAAGAATATGCGGAAGCGCTTTTTGAAAGTTTAAATCATGTCGTTCTTATAGCTGATCGCGATACATATATAGCTGTTGCGGGCGGTTCAAAGAAAGATTACTCTAACAAAAGTATTGGTGAAATTGTTGAGACTGCTATGAATGACAGACAGTCTATCGTTCAAACAAGCCAGGGTGAATATAACATTGTAGGGGATTCTACCGAAGAGGTTACATCATATGTAGTTGCCCCTATTGTAGCAAATGGTGACCCAATTGGTGCTGTAGTTATGCTATCAAAAAATGATCGAACAATGGGCGACGTTGAACAAAAATTGTCTGAAACAGCAGCTGGATTTTTAGCAAGACAAATGGAGCAATAAAAGTAATAAAAAAAGTAATTAATATAAGAGCCGTTTAGAAGGGTTATTGACCCTTCTTTTTCTATTTACCCAAAATAAATATCAATAAATTTCCTACTGGTTTCACCATACAAGTTTGAAGAGCATTGACTATATTTAGTGAAATTGAAATGTTTCGATATGGACTGGTGTGATGGGGGGAGTATAATTATGGAATCCGCTCATTTGATAAAAGATTAGAAATACTTGGAGTTGAAACTGTATGCTATAATAGCAAGAGTTTTGTGAAAGGTTTAGGTGGAATAAAATGCAAAGCGAATTGAATAAAGGCAAGAAGCTATGGAAGGGTGCATTGTATTTGTCCCTCGCAGCGGTCGTGATAAAAATTTTAAGTGCGATTTATCGGGTACCATTTCAAAACATCGTTGGAGATGTAGGGTTTTATGTTTATCAACAAATTTATCCTATCTATGGAGTTGCGGTTGCTTTATCTACATATGGATTTCCGATCATTATTTCTAGGTTGATTTCAGAAAGAAAAAATGAGCGTCATACAATTATTAAGAGTGCTTTTTGGAGCTTACTAACATTCAGCTTTTTAGGCTTTATCCTTATTTATTTTACTACTCCAACGTTAGCTAAATATATGGGCGATGAAAATTTAGAAACCCCTTTAAGAGCCGTTTCGTTTATCTTTTTTATCATCCCTTTTCTTTCTGTATTGCGAGGTTTTTTTCAAGGTCAGGGGGAAATGTTGCCAACAGCTGTTTCTCAAGTTAGTGAACAATTCTCTCGAGTATGTGCCATTTTATTTGTAACCTATATTTTTATCATAAATGGTTATGGACCCTATGCTGCAGGAACTGGGGCGGCAATAGCTTCAATTATTGGAGGGGTTATTGGTTTTTTTGTTCTTTTATTTTATTATCAAAAATATAAAAAAACTGATCCGCCTCTATACAATAAACGAATAAGTATGGACATAGTAAAAATCATTTTTATTCAAGGGATTATGGTATGTCTTAGTAGTCTTTTATTGATTATTTTTCAACTTATTGACTCAATTACTGTATTAAGAATTTTACTCGAAAATGGGGTAGCCTTAGAAGTTGCAAAGATCTCTAAAGGAGTTTTTGATCGTGGACAACCTCTTGTGCAGATGGGTACAGTAATTACAACGTCTTTCTCTTTAATAATCGTACCGCTTATTGCGAAGGTAAATTTAGAGGGAAAACAAGATTTAGTCAAAAAGTATAGTGGCCTTGCCTTTCGTATTAGCTTTCTCATAGGTGCAGCGGCCTCAATAGGTCTTGCAGTCATTATAGATCCTACTAACGTGATGCTTTTTAAAGACAATAAAGATTATGTTGTCCTTGGTACTATGGGCATAGCGATATTTTTTACATCCGTTTTTCTAACTACATCAGCTATTTTACACGGGTTAAACAAAGTTTATGTTACTGTTGTTCATGTAATAGTTGGTTTACTCGTTAAATTAATACTTAATCTTTGGTTAATTCCTGTACACGGTACATTGGGTGCAGCCATGGCTACGGTAATCTCATGTGCTATCTGTGCAAGTTTAAATTTCTATGTGTTACGAAAGATCAATGTTTTGCCGGCGATACAGTATCCAAGAGCAATAAAGACAATTTTTTCTTTAGTGGTTATGGGGTTAGTTACTTTTATATGGAAGCAAAGTAGTTTTATTATTTTTAGTGATTTAGTCTATAGTCGGATTGGTAATGCTTTTATTGCTATAAGTAGTGTAACCATTGGAGTTTTTATATTATTAGTATTGATGATAATAAATAAGCTATTTTCAGAAGATGAGTTAGAACATATACCGAAAATTAGAAAGCTTGCAGCGTTTATGCAGTCAAAAAATAGTACATAACTAGGTTATTGTTATTAAAAATGTTCATCAGGCTTATGTTGTTAAATTCAATAGAAATGTTAACTTATAAACTTAATATACACCTGGAAGGGGTAAGGTAATGGGGAAAATTATTATTTTAGGTTTAGGGGCTGGAGACCTTAATCAAATGCCTTTAGGTATATACCATACATTAATGAAATCTGAAAATGTGTATCTCCGAACGAAAGAACACCCAGTTGTCGAACAACTTGAAGCTGAAGGATTTACTTATCAATCATTTGACCACATATATGAAAATAATGATCAATTTAAAGATGTTTATCAAGAAATCACATCCGAACTAATAGAAAAAGCAAAGGAAAAAGATATTGTTTATGGCGTTCCAGGTCACCCTTTTGTTGCTGAAAGTACCGTACAGTTACTAGTACAACAATCAAAGGAACACAATATTACTTTAGAGATTGTTGGTGGTCAAAGCTTTCTAGATAATATGTTTCAAGCTTTACAAATTGACCCTATTGAAGGCTGTCAAATTGTTGATGGGACGGAGCTTTTAAAAGCGGAAATACAAGTAAGGCACCATATTATTATTTGCCAAGTCTACGATGCATTTATTGCAAGTGAAGTGAAATTAACTTTAATGGATCTATTACCTGATGAATATGAAGTTACGATCGTCACTGCAGCAGGGAGTAGCCAAGAAGAGATCAAAAAGGTACCACTATATGAGTTAGATCGTGTAGCTACTTTAAATAACTTAACAGCTGTTTATGTACCACCGGTTAAAGACGAAACAATTCTTTATCGTGATTTTGATAAACTAAGAGAAGTAATTGCTCACCTAAGAGGCCCTAACGGATGTCCTTGGGATAAAAAGCAGACTCATACCTCTCTGAAAAAATATTTATTAGAAGAAGCATATGAAGTTCTTGATGCTATTGATGAAGAGGATGAGGATCATTTAGCAGAAGAACTAGGTGATGTTCTGCTGCAGGTTATGCTGCACGCTCAAATTGGTGAAGATGAAGGAATGTTTACGGTAGACGATGTTATTTCTTCTCTCACGGAAAAAATGGTTAGAAGACATCCACATGTTTTCGGAGAAGGAAATTTACCTGATTCAGACGAAGTTATTAAGAAGTGGGATGAAATTAAGCGACAGGAAAAAGAAACAAGTGGCCAAAGTGATCATTCGTTTTTATCGGGAGTTCCTAAAAGTATGCCCGCCTTATCTCGTGCAAGTAATCTCCAAAAAAAGGCTGCAAAAGTTGGCTTTGATTGGGATGAAGTAGCTCCGATTTGGATGAAGGTTCAAGAAGAAATTGCTGAATTTATGATTGAAACAAAGCAAAATAATTCAGAAAGAGCAAGAAAAGAGTTTGGTGACGTATTGTTTGCCTTTGTTAACTTGGCTCGATATTATCAGATCGATCCTGAGTTAGCGCTCCACTCAACAAACGAGAAATTTTTTAACAGATTTGCTTATATTGAAAAAACACTACAAGAACGTGAGCTAACCTTTGCTGAAGTGGACTTGGCGTATTTAGATGCCATATGGGAAGACGCGAAAAAGATGTAATTTGGTTGCTAGCATACAAAAAGTTATTTTAATCAACTGTAATTTAGTTAATTTGGGGGGATAAAAATGAGGTTAGATAAATTTTTGAAAGTGTCACGCTTAATCAAGCGTAGAACTCTAGCAAAAGAGGTTTCTGATCAAGGAAGAATTTCGATAAATGGGCAAGTTGCAAAGGCAAGTTCAACGGTGAAAATTGGTGATGAATTAAAAGTACGCTTCGGCCAAAAGATGGTAACTGTTAGAATTGATGATATTAAGGAAACATCTAAAAAAGATGAAGCAGCAACCATGTACACGATATTAAAAGAGGAACCAGTTCATACAACAGAAAATCAATTTTAGAAAAAGGAGATGACCTCGGTCACTCCTTTTTCTAATAATCAGAATTTATAAATTTCTAACTTGGAAACTGTCTAGCACAAGCAGCCTACGAGCTCGGTCACTTCAGTCATACAACTGCTTTAATATCTATATGAAATACATCTCTGATAGCCCTTATGCGCGATTACTCGCCCTCGCAAAACCTGCTTCTAGGTTACACTTTTTACAAAACACCGCTTTGTAAAAAGGCTTGTTCTAATCTTTAACTCGTTTACATAAATATAAGCGTAAATAGAGGATACGAGGAGGAATTTAGTATGGATCAGTATGAATTTGGCACTCCAATGGGGAGAGATAGAAAGATGAAGGAACATAATATTACTATGCGGGGGAGAAAACACTTAGATATTACAGGAGTAAAGCAAGTGGAAAGCTTTGATAACGAAGAGTTCTTAATGGAAACAGAATTAGGGTTTTTAGCAATTCGGGGGCACAATCTTCACATGAAAAACCTAGATGTAGATCAAGGTATTGTTTCTATTGAAGGAAAAATTTACGACCTTGTATATTTAGATCAGCAACAGAATGATAAGGCTAAAGGCTTCTTTGGGAAGTTATTCAAGTGAGTCTAACAGTTCAACTTCAAACCATGCTTATTATGGTGGCTATGGGCGGGTGGCTAGGTATGGCTATCGACACCTATAGCCGCTTAATTAGAGGTCGTAATTGGAAAAAATGGATTACAGTCATTAATGATAGTTTGTTTTGGGTTTTACAAGGGCTTCTTGTATTTTATATTTTATTGCAAGTAAATGAAGGAGAAATGAGATTTTATATTTTGCTTGCTCTGTTGTGTGGTTATTCTTGCTATCGCGCTCTTTTATTTAGTATATATCTAAAGATTTTAGAAGCACTTATCTCAACAATTATTAAAACCTATAAATTTTGTAAAGCTGCTTTATTTATGCTTATTATAAATCCTACGAAAGAGTTGTTGAAACTTTTATACAAGCTGTGTATGA
Source organism: Anaerobacillus alkalidiazotrophicus (assembly GCF_001866055.1). The sequence goes on along the minus strand of NZ_MLQS01000011.1, from coordinate 23,769 downwards.
TGGTAATAAGTTTTACAATATCAGTCATATTTTTCCTTTTGGAAGTCATTTATACACCTTTCGTTTGGATTGGTAAAGGAATTTGGAGGCTTTTGCCGAAGGAAAAAATCAAAAAATATAAAAGTAAACTAGGATTTTTAAGCAAAATAAAGAACTATATAAAACAACGGCTTAATAAAAAAGAGTAAATTTCTAAAATAAGGGTCGTAAAAGGGTGATGAGGATGAATAGCGCACAACAAAGGAATGTAAGAGAGCTGAACTCTCATTACATTGAACAGCATGATAAGAAAATAGAGCAGAAGTCAATAAGTAATAAAGGACTTGTTCGTCGCCTTAGTGCCTTAGGTTTATTTGTTGCGACTGTAATGGTAGCTACAGTAATAACTCTACAATCACAACATACTGTTCTTAGTCAGAAAATAGAGAAAAAACAATATCTAGAGAATGAACTAGTTCAGTTACAGTTAGTGGAGAGAGATCTCATAGACGAAATCGAAAATTTAAATAGTCTTGAGTACATTGCAGAAATTGCTAGAAGAGATTATTTCTTAACTAAACCAGGAGAGATTATCTTTAAACTTCCAACTATTACTTCAGATTGACACTTGTTTTTTTTATCATGTATAATTAGATAGTATTATAATTATGTTTTTAAGGAGGAGCATTTTTTTCATGTCAATCGAAGTAGGCAGCAAGTTACAAGGGAAGGTAACAGGTATCACCCATTTTGGAGCATTTATTGAGCTGCCAGGTGGTATTACTGGGCTTGTTCACATTAGTGAGGTAGCGGATAATTATGTTAAAGACATCAATGAAATATTAAAAGTTGGTGATGAAGTTGAGGTTAAAGTTATTGCAGTTGAAAAGGACGGTAAAATTGGACTTTCAATAAGAAAGGCTAAAGAGCGTCCACAAGAAGAGCAACCAAGACCTCAAAAAAGGCCGCCACGTGATCGTGATCAAGAAAGACCAGGAAACAAACAATATGGATCTCGTAATAATGGCAATAGGAATAACCAAGCTCGTCCATCCCTTTCTTTTGAGGACAAAATGAATCGCTTTTTAAAAGATAGTGAGGAAAGACTTACTTCTTTAAAGCGTAACACAGAATCAAAACGCGGAGGTCGAGGTGCTAGACGAGGCTAACTTGCTGCATTTGACAATTGAACATAATAAATATCTTTAATATATAATAAAACACCCTTCGGATAGAAGGGTGTTTTAGTTTTAAGGTAAGAAAGTATAAAATTTCTTATTTGGAAACTGTCTAGCGCAAGGTGCCCGCCTTGCGCTTTTCTTAAGGAAAAACCTTTTTCCAAATTTCGCCTTTTGGAATTGGTTTTGTAGTACAATTCGAGATGCTTTTACATAGACTAAAATTATTGTACGGTCTTTGAGTGTTTTTTTGACTAGCTTACTAGAAACAAGTCGAACACTTTTTTAGACAAGCTCTGTTGTTTTGACAAAAATTGAAAGAAAGATCTGCTTATAATAGAAACACGATAAAAAAACGGGTGGTGGATATAAGTGTTTCGAAAAGTACTGAAAGCAGTTGAACCAATGAGAGGAACGGTACTGTCAAATTCAATGAATGGGGATAACTACCTAAAGGAAAGTGAGACGGATCGATTTGGCAAACTATTTTCACTTATCTTCTATAAATGGGGATTTTTAATTTTCATTATTGGATTTTTACTTGGACGGGCAATCATTTTATCAGAAATGCTACCTTTTATCTTGCCGTTTTTTGCAGCAATCTTTCTATTAAAACGGGAAAAGTCTACTATTGCTATGTTAGCTTTAATAGCCGGTGCAATCACAATTGATCCTATGAATGGTGGTTATGCTTTTGTTTCTATTTTAACATTTTTATTTTTATATCGCTTATTCAATAGATTATATGACAACAAATCAAGGTTATTACCATTTTTAGTCTTTGCTGCTATTTTTATTTCTAAAACGTTGCTTGCGTATGTTTTAGAAGGAACAATTACGAATTATGTTTGGTTAGTATCGGTTGTTGAGGGTGGTCTAAGTTTTATTCTGACGATGATTTTTATTCAAAGTGTTCCAATTATTACGGAGAGAAAGCGCAAACATTCTTTGAAAAATGAAGAAATCATTTGCTTAATTATTTTACTTGCTTCAGTTATGACAGGTACGATCGGTTGGATTTTTTACGGTATGGCTGCTGAAAATATCTTAGCTAGATACTTAGTGTTAATTTTTGCTTTTGTCGGTGGAGCTGCTATCGGTTCAACAGTTGGAGTGGTAACAGGGCTAATTTTAAGTTTAGCGAGTGTTGCAAGTCTTTACCAAATGAGTTTATTAGCATTCTCAGGCTTGTTAGGTGGCCTATTAAAAGATGGGAAAAAAATAGGCGTTGGTATTGGACTCTTAGTTGGAACACTATTAATAGGCTTATATGGGGACGGGAGTGGAACCATCACATTAACAGTAATGGAATCACTAGTAGCTATACTTATATTTATAATAACCCCACGAAATTTAATTATGAGGATCTCTAAGTATATTCCAGGTACTGCAGAATATTGGAAGGAGCAACAACAATATTTACGAAAATTTAGAGATGTAACAGCTGGAAAGGTTGAACAATTCTCAACCCTATTTCAAACATTATCAAACAGTTTTTCTAGCGCCCAAGTAGATACTGATGAGGAAGACCCAGAGCGAGAAGTTGATTACTTTTTAAGTAACGTTACGGAAAAAACATGCCAAATGTGTTTTCGAAAGGAGCAGTGTTGGACGAAAAATTTTGATAAAACGTATAATCATATGCAAGAAATTATGGTTAGTTACGAAAATGAACACCAAGTAAATAAACGGTTAAAAGTTGATTGGGAAAGGTATTGTTTGAAGGCAGAGAAAGTAATTCATGTGATTCAACATGAATTGAATCAGTATCATGCAGGAAAAAAATTAAAAAGGCAGTTACTAGAAAGTAGAAAACTTGTTGCAGACCAACTTTTAGGAGTTTCAAAGGTAATGGGCGATTTTGCGAAAGAAATACAAAAAGAAAGGGAAAATCTCCAAATTCAAGAGGAGCAAATACTTGATGCCCTTCGTGATGCAGGGGTAGATATTGGACATGTAGAGATATTCCAACTTGACGAGGGGAATGTAGATATTGAAATTAGTGTACCTACAAATGAACATGGTGAATGTGAAAAAATTGTTGCTCCGATGTTGTCCCATATTTTAGAAGAAACGATTGTAGTAAAGAAAGCTGATAAAAACTACTACCCTAACGGTTATACGAATGTATCATTTGGTTCTGCTAAACAATTTGTTGTGGAGACTGGTATTGCGACAGTTGCTAAAGGTGGTGCGTGGATTTCTGGTGATAGTTACTCAACGATGGAGATTGGGGCTGGTAAATATGCCGTTGCAATAAGTGACGGAATGGGAAATGGTGAGAGAGCTCATTTAGAAAGTAATGAAACATTGCAGCTTCTTCAAAATATATTACAGTCTGGCATAGAAGAAACAGTGGCTATTAAGTCTGTGAACTCAGTTCTATCTTTACGTTCTACCGATGAAATTTTCTCTACATTGGATTTAGCGATGATTGATTTGCAAGATGCTTCGGCAAAATTCCTGAAAATCGGCTCTACGCCTAGTTTTATAAAAAGGGGAGATAAAGTTTTTATGGTAGAAGCTAGTAATCTACCAATGGGAATTATAAATGAATTTGATGTTGATGTTGTCAGTGAGCAATTAAAGGCTGGAGATTTGTTAATTATGATGAGTGATGGAATTTTTGATGGTCCAAAGCATGTTGAGAATAGTGAAGCTTGGATGAAACGTATCATAAAAGAAATTAAAGCAACAGAACCACAAGAAGTTGCTGATTTAATAATTGAACAAGTAATTCGTACAGGGGATAATAAAATAGACGATGATATGACTGTTGTTGTAGCGAATGTGAAAAGAAATTTACCGAGATGGGCGACAATACCTATGTATCAGACAGTTGGATTAAATAGAAAGAAGAAAGCACTGTAGGCTTTTAAAGCTACTTTAGAATGAATAAGGTGAGAAGGTAGGTGAATCGTTGTTAAAGATGTTAAGATAACATTTAATACTTAAATTCTGAATATTAAAGTATATTCCCTCCTAAAAGAGTGAATGATGGTAACATTCATAAAATTGGAGGGGAAATAGCTTATGAGAAAAGGAACGTTAAAGCAAATACTATTATTAACCGATGGGTGCTCAAATCAAGGGGAAGATCCAATTGCTATTGCGGCCTTGGCTAAAGAGGAAGGAATAACTGTTAATGTTATTGGTGTAGTTGAAGATGACCAAATCAGTGAACAAGGGATAGAAGAAATTAAATCGATAGCTATGAGTGGTGGTGGAATTAGTCAAGTTGTTTATGCAAAGCAGTTAGCAAAGACTGTTCAAATGGTGACAAGAAAAGCTATGACACAAACTATTCATGGGGTTGTTAATAGAGAGCTTACTCAGATACTAGGACAAAACCAAGAAATAGAAGATCTGCCACCGGAAAAAAGAGGACAGGTTATGGAAGTCGTTGATGAACTAGGGGAAACAATGGACTTAGAGCTGTTAATATTAGTTGATACTAGTGCTAGTATGAAAAATAAACTAGTAATGGTTCAAGAAGCTCTAACTGACCTATCGATTAGTCTCAATTCGAGAGTTGGTACAAATCATTTTTCATTGTATTCATTTCCAGGGAAACGAAAAGCTGTTGACAAGTTAGTCGGTTGGACACCAAAAATTGAGTCTCTAACTGGTGTATTCCATAAGCTATCTCTAGGTGGTATTACACCTACAGGTCCGGCATTACAAGAAGCTATCTCCATGTTTCCAAGAAAAAGTAGAAGGAGTCTGATTTCTGATGAGTATCAAGAAGAGTCAGGTATGTAATTTATCTCCTGATACAAAAATTTTAGGGAAATGGCACAAGCAGCCTTACAAAATAGTAAGAGAGCTTGGTAACGGAGCGACAGGTTCTGTTTACTTAGCAGAGTCGCCAAAAGGGTTGGTCGCTTTGAAAATAGGTTTAAACAGTATGGCAATTACTTCAGAGGTAAATGTCCTCAAGCATTTTTCCAAGGTCCAAGGGCAAATCCTTGGGCCTTCTTTAATCGATGTCGATGACTGGGTAACTCAAGAAGGGACCTTTCCTTTTTATGTCATGGAGTATCTAAAGGGACAAGGACTTATTCCTTTTATGCAAGGGAAAGGAAGCGAGTGGGTTGGAATTCTTATTGTACAACTTCTTGGTGATCTAGATCGTCTACATCAAGCTGGTTGGGTGTTTGGTGATTTAAAGCCTGATAATTTAATTGTTATCGGACCGCCAGCACGAGTGCGTTGGATTGATGTAGGTGGTACAACATTATTAGGGCGATCGATTAAGGAGTATACGGAGTTTTTTGATCGTGGTTACTGGGGATTAGGGACACGTAGAGCTGAGATTACGTATGATCTTTTTAGTGTCTCTATGATCATCATCAATATATGTTACCCTAAGCGCTTTGAAAAAAACGGTGAAGGCTTGAAACAGCTAAAGGAAAAAATTGAAAAGCATCCAACTTTAAAGCAGTATGATTTTGTTCTTTTAAACGGATTACAGGGTAAATACAGCAATGCGCAGCTAATGAAAAAAGATGTTATTAGTGCAATTAGTAAAAGTAAGTCATCTTTTACCCAATCCCCGACGAAACACGCTAAAAAGCCAACAACCACAAACAAAGATTCAAGAGGAGAAAAATCAAATGGGCTTATCGAAACATTTTTATTTGCCTCTTTCCTTCTATTAGCATATATCCTATACTTATTTGGACAAATGATGTAGAATTGTGTTTTTAAGTGGCGTAGGATGTTTAATCTTTACATAACAATTCTACATTTTCTTTAAATAAGGGAGGATTGGAATGGGCAAGGCTGATCAAATGATGGACGTGTGTTTGCTTGCGGGTGAAATAATGCTTACGTACGGGGCAGAGACATATCGGGTAGAAGAAACATTAGAACGAATGGCTAATGCCGCTAATTTAAAAAATGTACATAGCTTTGTTACAACAACAGGTATTTTTCTCTCTTTTGAAGAAGATGGACGAGGCGACATTATGCAGATGATTCGTATTGATGACAGGAATTATGATTTAAATAAGGTATCACTTGTCAATCAAGTTTCTCGTGAATTTGTTACTGGTAAACTAACTACTGAACAAGCCTATTTAGAGCTTAAAAATATCGCAAGAGCAAGGCTCGCATATCCTATTTGGCTTATACATATAGCTTCTGGAATTGCAGGGGGTGGATTTTCCTATTTATTTGGTGGTGGTATCAAAGATTCCCTTCCTGCTTTTATTGCTGGGATAACGGCAAGCGTATGTCTGATCGAGGTTGAAAGATATTTAAAGGTGAAGTTCTTTGCAGAGTTTATAGCTGCTTTTATGGGTGGAACAGTTGCGATTGGTCTCGTTTACTTTGGACTTGGTACCAACTTAAATCAAATAATTATTGGAACGTTAATGCCTCTAGTCCCTGGAGTTCCATTAACTAACGCAGTAAGAGATTTAATGAGTGGAGATCTTGTTGCTGGGGTTAGTCGCGGAGCTGAAGCAACCATCACATCCCTATCTATTGCCACGGGTATTGCCTTGGCAATAACATTATTTCTGTAAAAGCTAGGTGTATACAATGATAATAGAATTGATTGTTTGTTTTTTTGCTACTGTTTCCTTTGGAATTATTTTTAGTGTTCCTAGAAAATCACTTTTAGTAGGTGGATTTATTGGGATGCTTGCCTTTGGTATTTCTCGTACACTTCCGGAGTATGGTGTTACCGCAATATTCGCAACAAGTATTGCTTCTATTACTGCGGCGACATTAGCCCACTTTCTTGCAAAAAAATTTCGGATTCCGGCTACCGCGTTTACAATTCCGGGGATTATACCATTAGTACCCGGAAGTAGAGCGTATTATACAATGTTAGCATTTGTTGAAGGGGATTATTTAGGTGGTTTGCAATTAGGGATTGAGACGATGTTACAAGCAGGAGCGATAGCAGCAGGCGTAGTATTTGCCTTATCTGTATTTTCATTAGGGAAGGGGAATAGTTACCGTTATGAGGCAAATCGTTAATCGTTTCATAAAGAAACATTCGCTACTACTTAATGGCGAGACAGTTATCGTTGGAGTTTCTGGGGGCCCAGATTCTATTGCTCTCCTTCATTTCTTAAAAGAACAGGAGCATAGTTATAACCTCACCTTAGTTGCAGCTCATGTAAACCACATGCTCCGTAAAGAAGAAGCGGAGCTAGATTATATGTTCGTTCAGCAATTTTGTGCTGAAAGTGGTATTATTTTTGAGGGTGCAAATATAGATGTTTTATCATATCAACGTACGCATAATGTTAGTACTCAAGTCGCTGCACGGGAGTGTCGATACCGTTTCTTTCAAGAAATTATGATAAAGTATGCTGCAGATAAGCTTGCTTTAGCACACCACGGTGATGATCAAGTAGAGACTATTCTCATGAGGCAAGTACGAGGTGCATATGGAGCCGGTTTAGCTGGTATACCTGTAAGACGACGGTTTTCCACTGGTGAAATTATTAGGCCGTTTTTATGTGTTTGTAAAGATGAAATTAATACTTATTGTGAAACCCAAAACCTTGCTGCACGTCTTGATCAAAGTAACCTATCATCAAAATACTTAAGAAATAGGATAAGAAATAAAGTACTACCTATATTAAAAGAGGAAAACCCATCAGTACATCTTAGATTTCAACAGCAAAGTGAGTTAATGTTAGAGGATCAATTATTATTAGAAGAACTTGCTGAAAAGGAAATCAGTAAAGCAATCATTCGCAGAAGGGACAAGGAGCTAGTACTTTCTATAACTACTTTCAATCATATTGCTGTCCCTTTACAAAGAAGAGGCTTTCAACTAATATTAAATTATCTTTATAAAACGAACATGCTAGATATTACCACTATACATATTGAGGAGTTTTTATCATTCTTGAAAAATTCTCGTCCTTCTGGACAAATACAATTTCCAAAAGGATTAATCATAAAGAAATCTTATGACGAATGCACGTTTACTTTCAACCGAATAACACAGACTACCAGTTATCAATTGGATTTCCCGATACCAGGGATTGTTACAGTGAAAAAGGGTAATATAATTGGAGAAGTGCTTGAAGCTCTCCCTGATGCTAACCTTAATGGGAATGCCATAGTATGTGATTTGGAAAAGTTAACCCTTCCTCTAACGATACGTACACGTAAAAAGGGTGATCGTCTCTCATATAAAGGGCTAAAAGGAACTAAAAAATTGAAAAGTCTATTTATTGATAATAAAGTTGAACGAGAGAAAAGAGATGATTGGCCAATTTTGGTAGATGGTAATGGTGAGATTATTTGGGTACCAGGTTTAAAGAGGTCCACGATCGCAACTATTTCTAGCGAGACAAAGAAATTTCTTTTGGTATATTATAAAGAAAGTAATTGAGGTTATATAATTTTACATACTAAGTTGAATGATAAAGGCATTGCTATTTGGTTATCCTTATTACTCTTAATGAAGGCCAAAAGGTAAACTGGTAAGACAACGTAAGGCTACTACAGCATTGAAAACTTGGTGAAATGTTTTTATTTTACATTTATTTTAGGGGGTTATTTTTTAGTCATGATGAAAGATGAGATTAAAGAGGTATTGATATCCGAAGAGGAAATTCAAACGAAAGTTAGAGAGTTAGGTGCTAATTTATCTAAAGAATATAGTGATAGTTTTCCTCTAGTGGTTGGTGTATTAAAAGGAGCAATGCCTTTTATGAGCGACCTTATTAAAAGAATGGACATCCACTTAGAGGTGGATTTTATGGATGTTTCTAGTTATGGAAATGAAATGGTTTCATCAGGCGAGGTTAAAATCATAAAAGATTTAAATACATCCGTAGAAGGAAGAGACGTACTAATTGTTGAAGATATTATCGATAGTGGACTAACATTAAACTATTTAGTTGAATTGTTTCATTATCGTAAAGCAAAATCTGTTAAGGTTGTAACATTGTTAGATAAGCCAGAAGGTCGTAAAGTAGATTTAACACCTGATTTGGCCGGGTTTATAGTACCTGATGAGTTCGTTGTTGGGTATGGACTAGATTTTGCAGAGCGTTATCGAAATTTGCCGTATATCGGCGTATTAAAACCAGAGGTTTATCAAGGGTAATTGATTGTGAAAAACTATACTTTTATGGTAATATTATCTAAGCTTTATTTGTCAGCGGGAGGAGGTAAAGGATGAATCGAATTTTTCGAAATACAATCTTTTATTTATTAATCTTTTTAGTCATTGTTGGGATCGTAAGCTTTTTTAATGGACCACCAACAGAGACAGAGGAAATGACTTATGGTGATTTTCAAACAAGGTTAGAAAATCGTGAGGTTGCCAACATTACAATGCAGCCAGAACGAGATGTATACGTAATTCGTGGTCAATTGAGAACAATGGCTGAGGATGAATTCTTCATTGTAAACGTACCTATATCTGATATTGCCATTGAACAAGTTCTCGAAACTGCTAAACTGGGTGATACAAGGTTAGAAGTATTAAAGGCCGAACAAACAAGTGGTTGGGTAACGTTTTTTACATCTATCATTCCATTTGTGATTATCTTTATTTTATTCTTTTTCCTACTTAGTCAGGCACAAGGTGGCGGGAGCCGTGTTATGAATTTTGGGAAAAGTAAAGCAAAGCTTTATGACGATAAAAAGAAAGCGAAGTTCAAGGATGTAGCTGGTGCTGATGAAGAGAAGCAAGAGCTCGTTGAAGTCGTAGAATTTTTAAAGGATCCTCGCAGATTTGCAGCTATCGGAGCAAGAATTCCAAAAGGTGTTCTATTGGTTGGACCACCGGGTACGGGTAAGACGTTACTTGCTAGAGCGGTAGCTGGTGAAGCCGGAGTTCCATTTTTCTCAATAAGTGGCTCAGATTTTGTTGAGATGTTTGTAGGTGTTGGTGCATCTCGAGTTCGTGACTTATTTGAGAATGCAAAGAAGAATGCTCCTTGTATCATTTTTATTGATGAGATTGATGCAGTTGGTCGTCAACGTGGGGCTGGTTTAGGTGGAGGGCACGACGAGCGTGAGCAAACACTAAACCAATTGCTAGTTGAAATGGATGGTTTCGGAGTTAATGAAGGTATTATTATTATTGCTGCTACAAACAGAGCAGATATTTTAGATCCTGCATTACTTCGTCCGGGACGTTTTGACCGTCAAATTTTAGTTGGACGACCTGATGTTAAAGGTCGTGAAGAAGTATTGAAAGTTCATGCTCGAAATAAACCACTTGCTGAAGATGTCAATCTTAAAACGATTGCTACTCGTACACCTGGTTTTTCTGGAGCGGATTTAGAGAATCTACTTAATGAAGCAGCCTTAGTGGCAGCTCGTCGTAATAAGAAGAAAGTTGATATGAACGATATTGAAGAAGCGATTGATCGTGTTATTGCTGGTCCAGCGAAGAAGAGCAGAGTTATTTCTGAAAAAGAGAAAAACATCGTAGCTTATCACGAAGCTGGTCACACCGTTGTTGGAGTGAAACTTGAAAGTGCTGATATGGTACATAAAGTAACCATTGTCCCACGTGGTCAAGCTGGTGGTTATGCTGTAATGCTTCCGAAAGAAGATCGTTACTTTATGACTAAGCCAGAATTATTAGATAAGATCGTTGGGCTTTTAGGTGGTCGTGTTGCTGAAGAAGTTATCTTTGGTGAAGTAAGTACTGGTGCACATAATGATTTCCAACGGGCGACAGGTATAGCTCGTAAAATGGTTACAGAGTATGGAATGAGTGACAAGTTAGGTCCAATGCAATTTGGGACATCTCAGGGCGGCAATGTTTTCCTTGGTAGAGATATTAATAATGATCAAAATTATAGTGATGCGATTGCTTATGAAATTGATCAGGAAATGCAACGAATTATTAAGGAATCCTATGAGCGTTGTCGTACGATATTAACTGAAAATAGAGATAAGCTTGAGCTTATTGCAAAAACGTTAATGGACGTAGAAACTCTAGATGCCGAACAAATTAAATCATTGATGAATGATGGAAAGCTACCAGAGAAGCATCATTCAAATAATAATGGGTCAACTGAGAATGCAGAAGATGTGAAAGTAAACATTCACGCTAAAAAAGATGAAGCTCCTCCATCAAATGCTGAAGGAGAACAGGTAACAACTGACAACTCAGAAGATAAGAATGAAGAAGGCAACAAAAAAGAATAACAAAAATTAAAAAGGTGTCTACACTAAGACACCTTTTTTCTACTTTTCATTTTGCTAGGCTTTATATCGAAAGTAAAACTAAGTTAATCAAACTGATTTGAACTCAAGGGTCATAGGCCCCCACCTCTAAGCGTAGCGTAGGTGGGAACTTCCATTCAGGTGGAGTGAGACTTCATCTGAATTTCCAATGTTCTAGCGAAGCTAGAACGAGTTCTCTTTTGAAGAAAGTTCTAAGGTTTTTAAAAGATAAAGTATAAAATTTTTTAAGTTAGAAAGCTGTCTAGCGCAAACGATTACTCATTGCACATACCACTGCTTCAGGGCTTTGCTAGAAGACGCAGATGCGAAAATGCTTTTTTGTCTAGAGCTGCAGCGCTCGTGCTTTTCTTAAAAATACACATTTTTGTTATTCATTTTTCTTTTTAAACTATTATACTTATATGGTACAAATAGAAAAACCTTAAAAGTAGGTGGATAAAATGTTATTGGTTTTAGATGTAGGAAATACGAATATTGTTTTAGGGGTATATGATGGGGATACGCTTAAGTATCATTGGCGTATAGGAACTGACCGTCATAAAACAGAAGATGAGTATGGAATGATGGTAAAACAATTATTTTCATACGAAGGGTTAACGACAAGAGATATTAACGGAATCATTATTTCTTCTGTAGTTCCACCCATTATGTATGCACTAGAGCAAATGTGTAAAAAATACTTCTCGGTTACGCCTAAGGTTATTGGACCAGGAATTAAAACAGGACTAAATATAAAGTACGATAACCCTAAAGAGGTTGGAGCTGATCGAATTGTAAATGCTGTAGCAGCTATTGAACTTTATGGCAGCCCGTTAATTGTTATTGATTTTGGTACTGCAACTACATACTGTTACATTAACGAAGAAAAGCAATATATGGGTGGAGCTATTGCCCCGGGAATAGGTATTTCAACTGAAGCATTGTATACAAGAGCTTCTAAATTACCACGAATTGAAATAGTCAAACCTAAAGATATTGTTGGTAAAAATACAGTAAGTGCAATGCAAGCTGGTATTTTATATGGATATGTTGGACAGGTTGAGGGAATTGTAAATCGTATGAAACAGCAATCAAAAGGCAATCCTCAAGTAATAGCAACAGGTGGTTTGGCTTCTTTAATTGCCAATGAATCAGCGATGATTGACGTTGTCGATCCATTTCTAACACTAAAAGGACTAAAGTTAATTTATCAAAAAAATATTGAGTAAAATTTGAGGATGGACAATTCAACTCCTGCTAAGGATGAGGTTTGTTCCATCTCTTTGTACTATTATGAGGTGAATAATATGAGTGATTATTTAGTAAAAGCGATTGGTTTTGAAGGGAAAGTAAGAGCATATGCTATTAAATCGACTAATATGGTCGGAGAAGCAGTTAGACGTCATGAAACGTGGCCGACAGCATCTGCCGCTTTAGGAAGAGCAATGACTGGGGCAACAATGATGGGAGCGATGTTAAAGGGTGAAGAGAAGCTAACTGTTAAAATAGAGGGCGGTGGCCCAATCGGACCTATTATCGTTGATAGTAATGCTAAAGGTGAAACGAGAGGTTATGTAGCGAATCCTAAGGTTGATTTTGAATTAAATCAGCATGGTAAGTTAGATGTGGCCCGTGCTGTGGGGAAAGATGGCTTGCTTGCGGTTGTGAAAGACTTAGGTATGAGGGATCATTTTACTGGAAGTGTGCCACTTATTTCAGGAGAATTAGGTGAGGATTTCACTTATTATTTTGCTTCTTCAGAGCAGACGCCATCATCTGTAGGTGTAGGTGTATTAGTTAACCCTGATATGAGTATCCTTGCCGCAGGAGGGTTTATTATCCAGTTGATGCCTGGAGCTGATGATGAAACTATTGATTTTATTGAAAAAAGGCTTAGCACCTTACCGCCTGTATCTAAATTAATAGAGGCTGGTATGCCCCCTGAAGAATTACTGTTGGCTCTTTTAGGTGATGATCATGTAAAAATAATTGATAAGATGGATGTTACTTTTAAATGTAATTGTTCAAAGGAAAGAATTGCGCGTGCGTTAATTAGTCTAGGTAAAGAGGAACTTTCAGATATAATTGAAAAAGATGGCCAAGCCGAAACAGAATGTCATTTCTGTAACGAGAAATATATGTTTACAAAAGCGGAACTTCAAGAGTTAAGAGAAGATTCAAATTAAGAGATAACCTTTACTTGGGTGCACTGAAAATGAAAAAGGTACGATTCATAAACGAAGTCTACAAATGGGTAATTTTTTACAAAGAAATATATTGACAGTTTAACAATCCTCTGATAAATTAATAGTAATTAAACCAATGAATTTACTCGGTATTAAAATAATAGCGTCGAGGAGGATTTTATTTATGAAAGTAGCAAATTCAATTACAGAATTAATTGGTCAAACACCTTTAGTGAAATTAAATCGCCTTGTTTCAGAAGATCATGCAGATGTTTACTTGAAGTTAGAGTACATGAATCCAGGAAGTAGTGTAAAAGATCGTATTGCACTAGCGATGGTTGAAGCAGCAGAAAAAGATGGTAGATTAAAAGAAGGTGACACCATTATCGAACCAACTAGTGGAAACACTGGGATTGGTTTAGCAATGGTTGCAGCTGCAAAAGGTTACCGTACAATTTTAGTTATGCCTGAAACAATGAGTTTAGAGCGTCGTAACCTACTTCGTGCATATGGAGCTGAATTAGTTTTAACACCTGGCCCAGAAGGAATGGGTGGTGCTATTCGTAAAGCTACTGAATTAGCTAAAGAAAATGGTTATTTCATACCGCAACAATTTGAAAATGAAGCAAATCCAGAAGTTCACCGTTTGACGACTGGTAAAGAATTATTAGAGCAAGTTGGTGACCAATTAGATGGTTTTGTTTCAGGAATTGGTACAGGGGGAACAATCACAGGTGCTGGTGGAGTGTTAAAAGAGAAATTCCCTAATTTACACATTGCAGCAGTTGAACCTACTGATTCACCTGTCTTATCAGGTGGAAAGCCAGGTCCACATAAAATTCAAGGAATTGGAGCAGGGTTTGTTCCTGACATCCTAAATACTGAGATCTATGACGAAGTTATTCAAATTACTACGGAAGAAGCTTTCGAACACGCACGTCGTGCAGCGAAAGAAGAAGGCGTACTAGGTGGAATTTCTTCAGGAGCAGCAATAGCAGCTGCGTTAAAATTAGCGAAAAAACTTGGTAAAGGTAAAAAAGTAGTCGCAATTATTCCAAGTAACGGTGAAAGATATTTAAGTACACCATTATATCAATTTGAAGATTAATTTTTTGAAAGCAGTCCTCCTTGGGCTGCTTTTTGTATATGGTTTTATAGGCGATAAAAATAATTAACAACTCGTATTATTCAATGATATTTATCAACTTCTTTATGTCTTATATAGATTAGTGATAAAATAAAAATAGGACAAGTCAGAGAAACTAAATTATAAAAAGTATTATTTGGAGTGTGAATGTTATTTTGCGAGAAACTAACGAAAACATTCAACGTTTGCCATTAGGTAAATCGTTTAAAGCAAAAGGGTTCGATTGGTATAATAAATATAGACAACTTTCAATGAATAAAAAAAACCATATCCTTCTTGAAAGTGGTCGCGGTGGTAAATATAGTATCATCGGGTTAGACCCTTGGGCGATTTTGTCTGGTAAAAACGATGAATTAAAAATTACAATAGATAATCAAACAGAAACAAAAAAAGGCCCACTTCTTACTGCGATGAAAGAGTGGATGAATCGTTACCGAACAACCGTTATAGGTAATTTGCCAGAATTTCAAGGTGGGGCAGTCGGATTTATAAGTTATGATCTAATTAGGCAAATCGAAAGCTTACCGCAGCTTAGTGAAGATGATTTAGAAACAGAAGATTTATTTTTTTACATTTTTGACGATGTCTTTATTTTTGATCACCAAAAAGATTTATTTTGGATTATTACTCACTACAGTGAAGGTCAGAAGACTAAAGCAGAAAAAAGACTAAACGAGCTTGCAACAATGTGGTTTGAACCTTTAATTGAACCAACTTATGATTTTAGTGGCGATACAACAATAGAAGAGGACTATTGGAACACATCTCTTTCTGAAGAAGCTTTTAAGAACGCCGTAGAAAGAGTTCAAAATTATATCGCGGCGGGCGATGTGTTTCAAGTGAACCTATCTGTTCGGCAAGAGAAGAAATTAAAAACTCATCCGATGGAGATTTACGATAAGTTAAGAGAAATAAATCCCTCTCCTTATATGGCATATCTTCAAGCTCCTCATTTTCAATTAGTTAGTGGTTCACCAGAACTTTTAGTTAAAAAGCAGGGAGATGACATTAGTACTCGTCCTATTGCTGGGACAAGATCAAGAGGTAAAAATCCTTATGAGGATGAAGAGTTAGCTAAAACTCTGATTGAAAATGAGAAAGAAAAAGCGGAACACGTGATGTTGGTTGATTTAGAAAGAAATGACTTAGGCAGAGTAAGTCGTTTTGGTACAGTAGAAGTTAATGAGTTAATGGTAATAGAGAAATACTCTCATGTAATGCATATTGTTTCAAATGTAAGAGGAAAACTTGATTCGTCATATGATGTATATGATGTTGTGGAAGCGACTTTTCCAGGTGGAACAATTACAGGTGCACCTAAAGTTCGGACTATGGAAATAATAGAAGAACTTGAACCTGTTCGTCGAGGGGTTTATACTGGTTCTATCGGTTGGATAGGTTATAATGGTAATATGGAATTAAATATAGCTATTCGAACAATGGTTTCCAAAAATGGTTATGCTTATGTTCAGGCTGGAGCGGGAATTGTTATTGATTCTAACCCTAGAGCTGAATACAAAGAATCACTTAAGAAGGCAATGGCTTTATGGAAAGCCAAAGAGCTTAGTGAAGAAGAGAAAAGTCAAGTGAAGAGCTGAGGAGGAGAAAAAATGATTTTAATGATTGATAATTATGATTCTTTTACGTACAACCTAGTTCAATATTTAGGAGAAATGGGTCAAGAGCTATTAGTAAGACGAAATGATAAAATAACAATCGAGGAAATTGAACAATTAAATCCTAGTTATTTAATGATTTCTCCTGGACCATGTAGTCCTAATGAAGCAGGAATTAGCATGGAAGCAATTAAGTATTTCGCAGGGAAAATTCCTATTTTTGGAGTTTGCTTAGGTCATCAATCAATTGCGCAAGTGTTTGGTGGAGATGTTGTAAGAGCGGAACGTTTAATGCACGGGAAAACTTCTGCAATGCTCCATGATGGGAAAACAATTTTTGAAGGTATATCCTCTCCGCTTACAGCGACTAGATATCACTCATTAATTGTAAAAAGAGAAACGCTTCCTGATTGCTTTGAGATTTCTTCTGAAACAAATGAAGGAGAGATAATGGCCATTCGCCATAAAGAGTTGCCGATTGAAGGAGTGCAATTTCATCCAGAATCGATCATGACTAATGATGGCAAACGAATGTTAAGAAATTTCATCAATACCTATTCGAGGGTAAAATAAAATGTATATATATTTTAATGGAGAGTACGTTTCACAAGAAAAAGTAAGAATTTCTCCTTTTGACCATGGTTTTTTATATGGACTTGGTGTATTTGAAACATTTCGTATTTATAATGGTCATCCATTTTTATTGGATGACCATTTTCGTCGATTAGAAAGAAGTGTAAAAGAGTTAAACATTATATTTGATTTAAAGAAAGAGGATTTACGAGAGATTGTTAATCATCTTTTAACTATAAATGATCTTGAGGATGCATATGTTCGCTTTAATGTTTCTGCGGGTGAGGCGCCTGTTGGTTTGCGTACTGAAGCTTACAATTCTCCTAATATAATTGCTTTTATCAAGCCTATTTATGGTAAGTTAGTAAGAACAAAACAAGCAGTTCTGTTAAATACTCCAAGAAACACACCTGAAGGAAAAGAACGTTTGAAATCACATCATTATTTAAACAATATAGTTGGGAAACGTGAAGTTCCTAACGGTGATCAAGAAGGAATTTTCCTAACGATAGACGGTTATGTAGCGGAAGGGATTGTTTCTAATGTTTTTTGGGTTAAAAATGGACAAGTATTCACTCCCTCTGTGAATACTGGCATTTTAAATGGAATAACAAGACAGTTTATTATTCAGATACTAAAAGATAATAAGATGCCGTGTCGCGAAGGATACTACATGGCCCATGAATTGTTAGAGGCAGATGAGGTATTTGTTACTAATTCGATACAAGAAGTTGTAGCAATTAGTATGGTTGATAAACATGAATATACAAAAGATAAGAAAGTGACAACCTTATTGCAAGATCTATATCAAAAACATATATATCAACGCCTTTGGTCGATCGAAGAAAGGACGTGACCGTATGCTTAGGCAGAATATAATAAAATGTGGAACAAAGGAAATAGATGTTTCAAAAAAAACAATTATTATGGGTATTCTAAATATAACACCAGATTCTTTTTCTGATGGTGGTAAATATGCTGTGTTAGATGAGGCGGTAAGTAGGGCTGTAAAAATGGTTGAGGAAGGTGCCGATATTATCGATATTGGTGGGGAATCGACTCGACCTGGTGCCAAAGTAGTAGGTGAGGAAGAAGAACTTGAGCGTGTACTCCCGATAATTGAAGCTGTCTCAAGGGTTGTAGATGTTCCAATCTCTATTGATACCTATAAGCAATCGGTTGCTAGGCAGGCGGTTGAAGCTGGGGCAACAATGATTAATGACGTATGGGGAGCTAAACAAGAACCAGGTATAGCGC
Organism: Anaerobacillus alkalidiazotrophicus; assembly: GCF_001866055.1. Next base: position 5,666 of record NZ_MLQS01000011.1, on the reverse strand, counting down.
AGGTTGCTGCTAATCATAATATACCCATTGTTCTAACTCATAACCGACATAACAAAGACTACAACAATTTAATTGAAGAGGTCATCGATGACCTAAATGAAAGTATTTCTCTTTGTAAGCGGGTTGGCGTTGAAGATGCGCAAATCATCTTAGATCCGGGTATTGGTTTTGCTAAAACATACAAGCAAAACATTGAAGTGATGCAAAATTTAGATAAAATTGTAGAACTAGGATATCCAGTTTTATTAGGGACATCAAGGAAATCTTTCATTGGTATAACTTTAGATTTACCGGCTGATGAACGACTAGAGGGAACGCAATCAACTGTCTGCTACGGCATCATGAAAGGGTGTCAAATGATGCGGGTTCATGACATATTACAAATATCAAGAACAGCCAAAATGATGGACGCTCTAGTTGGAAGGGAATAAAAAATGGACAAAATATATATAAATCAAATGGAGTTTTATGGGTATCATGGTGTCCTACCGGAAGAAACAAAGCTTGGGCAGAGGTTTATTGTTGATCTTACAATAGAGTTAGACTTAAAGGAAGCGGGATTGACAGATAATTTAGTGAATACGGTCAACTATGCAGAGGTCTACCAGATAGTGAAAGAGATTCTGGAGGGCCCACCTCTCAAATTAATTGAGGCAATAGCCGGCAGAGTTGCAGATAAAGTACTTGGTCAATTTTCTGTCGTTGATCGTTGTACGGTAAAAGTAATAAAGCCTAACCCACCGATTGCAGGTCATTATCACTCAGTAGCTGTGGAAATTACTAGAGGTAAAAATGACTAACGAAAATACTGTTTATTTATCAATTGGATCAAATATGGGAGATAGATTGTCTTTTTTAAAGTATGCGGCGAAAAGTATGAAAGAGGATGTAAATATATCCATTACTCGATATTCATCAATTTATGAAACTGCTCCAATTGGTTATACCGATCAAGATAACTTTTTGAATATGGTGATTGAATTAAAGACATCTTACTCACCTTTGCAATTGTTAAGTCGCACGCAAAAAATCCAAGACAATGCTGGCAGGGAATACAATATACGTTGGGGTCCAAGGACATTAGATCTTGACATTTTGTTATATAATCAAGAAAATATTAAAATGGAACAATTAATTGTTCCTCATCCAAGGATGTTTGAACGAAGTTTTGTGATTATCCCACTTAGGGAAGTAAATCCAGTTCTTTACTTTCCGTCAATTGAGAAATCGATAGATGCAGTTTACGAAGAACTAAGAGATAAAGAAGGTGTTTACTTATGGAAGAAACCATTTGGGGAAGAAGAATTCGAGCATTCCGAAAGCTGAAAGGCTATACTCAAGAACAACTAGCGTACCAAATAGGTGTATCAGTTTCTGTTTTAGGGGAAATTGAGCGAGGGAACCGTGTTCCTTCAGAGGAATTAATAAACCAAATTTCTGTTGTTTTAAATGTTGCCAAAGAAGATTTAAACTCAATTAATTAATTTATCTAGATTGGAGGTGACATCCATGTTGAAAATCGGTGATGTTACCATGAAAAATCCTGTTGTTTTAGCACCTATGGCTGGTGTTTGTAATCCGGCATTTCGTTTAATAGCTAAAGAATTTGGTGCCGGTTTAGTTTGTGCTGAAATGGTTAGTGATAAAGCGATATTATATAAAAATGAGAAATCTCTACAAATGCTATATGTTGATGAAAGAGAAAAACCATTAAGTTTACAAATTTTTGGTGGCGATAAAAAGACATTAGTGGAAGCTGCCAAAGTAGTAGATCAGCAAACGAATGCTGATATTATTGATATTAATATGGGGTGTCCAGTACCTAAAATAACGAAATGTGATGCAGGGGCAAAGTGGCTACTTGACCCTAATAAGATTTACGAAATGGTAGCAGCCGTTGTTGATGCTGTTCAAAAGCCTGTTACCGTTAAAATGCGCATGGGATGGGATGGAGAGCATATTTATGCTGTAAATAATGCCCTTGCAGTAGAAAGGGCCGGCGGAAAAGCAGTTGCTGTACATGGTAGAACACGTGTACAAATGTATGAAGGGACTGCAGATTGGGATATTATTAGACAAGTAAAGGAAGCTGTTAATATACCGGTAATTGGAAATGGAGATGTCAAAGACCCACAAGGAGCAAAGCGTCTACTTGAAACAACCGGGGCAGATGGTGTCATGATTGGTCGGGCAGCTCTAGGTAATCCTTGGATGTTGTATAGAACTGTACAGTATTTAGAAACTGGTCAACTTTCCCCTGAACCAACTCCTCGAGAGAAAATAAACGTTTGTATGATTCACTTAGATCGTTTAATTGATCTAAAAGGTGAAAGGGTAGCCGTTCGAGAAATGAGAAAGCATATTGCTTGGTATGTTAAAGGAATGCACGGGGCGTCAAAGGTTAAGGATCAAATTAACCAATTTGAATCAAGAGAGAAAGTCAAAGAAGTTTTAGAAAGTTTTGTTGCAGAAATAGAAGCTAGACAAGGTGAAGAAACATTAGTCCGTTAATTTGACAATCTTCGCTATGTAACCTATAATACCTCTGAGATTAGTAACTGCCAGCTAGACGCTGGCAGTTTTTCTTCATAGTTTGAGTGGTTCACCATTATCTCAAAAGCAATGGAGACCCCTCAGTTTTGATACGATTTCTAATTGCGAACCTTATACTGTTCGTGATAAATGGATATAAAGAGTAATAGCAATTATACATATACACCACTTTGGTAAGGTAGAGAACTTATACAAATATAGGAGATGAGAAGAATGGCAAACGAATTAGAATTAAATGATCAGTTACGTGTGCGGAGAGAAAAACTAAAAAGCTTATTTGATGAAGGAATTGATCCTTTTGGGAAAAAGTTTGAGAGAACTTTTACAGCTAACCAATTAGAACTAGAGTTCGGATCGCTTTCTAAAGAAGATCTAGAAGCCAAAGATAGGGAAGTAACTATTGCTGGGCGAATTATGACAAAAAGAGGAAAAGGGAAAGCGGGATTTGCGCACTTGCAAGATTTAACTGGACAAGTTCAAATCTATGTTCGTAAAGATACTGTAGGTGACCAGCAATATGATATCTTTGATAGTATTGATATTGGAGATATTGTTGGGGTTACAGGTGTAGCTTTTAAGACGAAAGTAGGAGAGCTTTCTGTAAAAGTAAAGGATTTTCAGTTACTTACAAAATCTCTACGACCTTTACCGGATAAATTCCACGGTTTAAAAGATGTTGAGCAGAGGTACCGTCAGAGATATGTAGACTTAATTATGAATCCGGAAGTAAGGAATACATTTGTAACAAGAAGTAAAATTCTTAAATCGATGAGGAATTATTTAGATAATCAAGGTTATTTAGAAGTTGAGACGCCGATGATGCACTCAATCGCTGGTGGTGCGTCAGCTAAACCTTTTATTACTCACCATAATGCTCTTGATATGCAGCTTTATATGCGTATTGCAATAGAGTTACATTTGAAACGGTTAATAGTTGGTGGCCTAGAGAAGGTCTATGAAATAGGTCGCGTGTTTAGAAATGAGGGTGTCTCAACACGACATAATCCGGAATTTACAATGATTGAATTATATGAAGCGTATGCAGATTACAAGGATATCATGGCACTAACAGAAAACTTAATCGCACATATAGCAAAAGAAGTGTTAGGAACAACAACAGTTCAATATGGAGAATATGAAGTAGATTTGAAGCCAGAATGGAAAAGACTTCATATGGTTGATGCAATTAAAGAATACACTGGTGTAGATTTCTGGCGTGAAATGTCTGATGAAGAGGCGAGGGAAATTGCTAGGCAGCATAATGTTCCTATTAAAGAAACGATGTCATATGGCCATGTGGTGAATGAGTTCTTCGAGCATTTTGTTGAAGAAAAATTAATTCAACCGACGTTTATCTATGGTCATCCAGTAGCGATTTCACCTTTAGCTAAGAAAAATCCAGAGGATGAAAGATTTACTGATCGATTTGAATTGTTTATCGTTGCTAGGGAGCATGCGAATGCTTTTACTGAATTAAATGACCCGATTGATCAACGTGAGCGTTTTGAAGCACAGTTAGTAGAACGTGCTCAAGGTGATGATGAAGCTCATATGATGGATGATGATTTTGTCGAAGCATTAGAATATGGAATGCCTCCAACAGGTGGTTTAGGTATCGGTATTGATCGATTAGTTATGTTGTTAACTAATTCGCCGTCAATTAGAGACGTACTTTTATTCCCACAAATGAGACATAGAGAAATAGACTAGTTGGTGTTAAAAGAGCAGATCGATTTTCGGTCTGCTCTTTTTTGCAGTATCAGAATTTATAACTTTCTAACTTGGAAACTGTCTAGCTCCAGGTGCCATCGGCTCGATCACTTCAGTCAGGTTTCTGACTTCAATTACCTCTTGAAATCTTTCGTTGATTAGCTACATGCAGCTTTGCTCCTGCGGTTACTCGTCGCACAAAACACTGCTTCGAGGAAGCTTACTACGAAGCGTTACTAGAAGACGCAGAAAGCACGCAAGAAGCCAAAGAGCGACTTCTGTCAAAGGTCGCCCCAGTGAAGCTACTACTTGAATTACTACGAAGCTGCTTTGCGACGCAAACGGAGTGGCACAGGAGCAGCTGCTCGTGACCAAGGCGCTTGCGCTTTTCTTGTAAGAAAAGTATAAAGTTTTGAATTTAGAAAGCTGTCTATCTACAGCCCCTATCCCAAAAGCATTCCTCGCTTGAATACGGTAGTGCTGGAGTGAAAGACAATCTTCATTCGGTGCATCCTTTTCTTGCTTGACTCAGTCGAGCTACCGCTTTATTTACTTCATGAAATACAACCTAGAGTAGCTCCGTGCAATTTTGCTCTTAATTACTCATCGCAAATAACGCTGGTTGGAGGAAGTCTACTTAAGAGATGTTAGTAGACGCAGAAGTACCTTTTCCATATGTATAGAGCTGTGGCGCTTACGATTTTATTATTATAAAAATAGTGTGATGAAAAAATAATGAGTTCATCAATAATGTTTTTTTAAAAAGTTGTTGATAATATAGGTTAATGATGTTATATTATTACTTGTCGCTTTAAACGAAAGTTACAAAAAAATGTTTTTGAATAATTGTTGACAGTGAGTTGTTGATATGATATATTAATTAAGTCGCTGTCGGGTGACGTCGAAATTAGAAGAATGTTCTTTGAAAACTGAACACACAGCCAAGCGAATTAAAAGAGATAGTAAATATCTCGTCAATGTTTTATTTTGAGCTTTATCAAACACTTTTATGGAGAGTTTGATCCTGGCTCAGGACGAACGCTGGCGGCGTGCCTAATACATGCAAGTCGAGCGAATGGATGGGAGCTTGCTCCCTGAAATTAGCGGCGGACGGGTGAGTAACACGTGGGCAACCTGCCCTGTAGACTGGGATAACTTCGGGAAACCGAAGCTAATACCGGATAATCTTTGGAGCCTCATGGTTCTAAAGTGAAAGTTGGGTTTACCTAACACTACAGGATGGGCCCGCGTCGCATTAGCTAGTTGGTAAGGTAACGGCTTACCAAGGCGACGATGCGTAGCCGACCTGAGAGGGTGATCGGCCACACTGGGACTGAGACACGGCCCAGACTCCTACGGGAGGCAGCAGTAGGGAATCTTCCGCAATGGACGAAAGTCTGACG
>NZ_MLQS01000010.1 GCF_001866055.1 Anaerobacillus alkalidiazotrophicus | reverse complement strand
TACGTATGGAAGGGATAAGTGCTGAAAGCATCTAAGCATGAAGCCCCCCTCAAGATGAGATTTCCCTTGGAGTTAATCCAGTAAGACCCCTTAGAGATGATGAGGTTGATAGGTCTCGGGTGGAAGCACGGTGACGTGTGGAGCTGAGAGATACTAATCGGTCGAGGACTTATCCTAAAATAAGAATTGAATTCACACTCAAGAAACTTATATGTATGTTATCTAGTTTTCAGGGAATGATCTCTGAATATAATCTAGTGGCGATAGCGAAGAGGTCACACTCGTTCCCATGCCGAACACGATCGTTAAGCTCTTTTGCGCCGATGGTAGTTAGGGGCTTCCCCTTGTGAGAGTAGGACGTTGCTAGGTAAAATGAAAAACACATTCCGATGGGATGTGTTTTTTTTTGTTTTCGGGAATTAAATTTCAGGTGAAGTGTGCTGCATCTGCGTCTTCTAGTGATGCTCTTGAGTCTGTTTGTCTTCGCAAAGCTGGTGATAGAGAAATTATAGACCTGAATTCTTTGAACTTTATTTTAGTTTTATAAAGTAAGTATTCTATAGAAACTAGCATAGATATTTAATTTTTTTATATAAGTATTGACATGATTGGTGTCACTTTGGTATTATTAAATTCTGTTGTCAAATACATCTTTTGAAGAGGAAATAAATTTTCAAAAAGGTGTTGCGTAAAGATTATTTGTGTGATACAATAAATCTTGTCGCTGAAACAACGGCGATTTGATTGTTCTTTGAAAACTGAACACACAGCCAAGCGAATTAAAGAGATAGTAAATATCTCGTCAATGAATTAAAATTTTGAGCTTTATCAAACACTTTTATGGAGAGTTTGATCCTGGCTCAGGACGAACGCTGGCGGCGTGCCTAATACATGCAAGTCGAGCGAATGGATGGGAGCTTGCTCCCTGAAATTAGCGGCGGACGGGTGAGTAACACGTGGGCAACCTGCCCTGTAGACTGGGATAACTTCGGGAAACCGAAGCTAATACCGATAATTTTGGAACCTCATGGTTCTAAAGTAAAAGTTGGGTTTTACCTAACACTACAGGATGGGCCCGCGTCGCATTAGCTAGTTGGTAAGGTAACGGCTTACCAAGGCGACGATGCGTAGCCGACCTGAGAGGGTGATCGGCCACACTGGGACTGAGACACGGCCCAGACTCCTACGGGAGGCAGCAGTAGGGAATCTTCCGCAATGGACGAAAGTCTGACGGAGCAACGCCGCGTGAGCGATGAAG
>NZ_MLQS01000009.1 GCF_001866055.1 Anaerobacillus alkalidiazotrophicus | reverse complement strand
GGTAAACCCAACTTTTACTTTGGAACCATGAGGTTCCAAAGATTATCCGGTATTAGCTTCGGTTTCCCGAAGTTATCCCAGTCTACAGGGCAGGTTGCCCACGTGTTACTCACCCGTCCGCCGCTAATTTCAGGGAGCAAGCTCCCATCCATTCGCTCGACTTGCATGTATTAGGCACGCCGCCAGCGTTCGTCCTGAGCCAGGATCAAACTCTCCATAAAAGTGTTTGATAAAGCTCAAAATAAAACATTGACGAGATATTTACTATCTCTTTTAATTCGCTTGGCTGTGTGTTCAGTTTTCAAAGAACCATCATTTGTTTTACGCCGTTGTTTTTTCAGCGACAAGAACTAGTGTATCACAACATTTAATTCTGCGCAAGTTGTTTTTTTGAAACTTTTTATCAAAACAACAAGTCATTCAACTTCGCTTTTTAGCGACAAGGAATATCTTATCACAACAAGTCATTCAATGCAACAACTTTTTTCAAAAAGTTTATCAGAAAAAGTTCTGCGTGATGCACGTTTGAAATGACAACTTTTTAAGATTATCATATATCTATTAAAATAGCAAACAAAAAATTACTTTCATTATATATAGTAGAATTAAACTCCTTGTTCCATCTCCTTCTTCTGCTTATTCCCGTTACCCTGTTCCCAAAGGATTATTAAATTTAGGCATTTTATTTATTACATTCGTCTATTGTTACGCATATAACATAAATATGAGTTCTTTATCTAGTTAATAGTTTAAAACTTAGACACGAACCTCAAAAAAATAAGGAGGGATAAACGATGATGCCATATCCTCCCTATACCTATCGGCAACTACAGCAATATCAACTTACAGAACCACAATTATTACCAATCTCACCACGATTAATGTCTCAAATTCCACCTCAAGTTAGAAGGGTAGTTCCTTCAATTCCATCGAACTTAATTCCTTATGTTACTCCCCGAGTGATAGCAAGAATAAATCAAGCTGATCCTAATAGATGGTTAGAATGTGGAGATTATTGTGAAAAAGAGTGTGGACTAGGGAATCCACTATGCTATGGTGCTTGCTATTGGCATTGTATTATTCGAGGTGGTCCACCAGAACTACCAATTCAACCATACCCATATGTACTACGTTAACAATATAAAAAATAGGACGACTCATCAAATCATAAGCCAACCTCTTATAGAATGTTGATCTTGTAGCTGTTCTTGTAAATGTATTTGCCTTTAGACTGATTTTAAGAATTCATTACTTCATCTTAATAACTCGTTTCCTCAATATCTTAAGTTTCTATAAAATCCAACTTCTCAAAGCTGAAAGAAACTCCATGATTACATCTGCAATCATGGAGTTTTTGCTTTAATCAAATATGATAATTGTTAATCTTATTTTAGGAAAGCAAAGGGACGGTTCTCATGCTTCTTTCATACCACTATAAATAGTAGGAAGCACAAGAACCGTCCCCGATACTTCCCCAACTATGCTTTAAATACCAAATTAGGAGATATTCCTAGTATTCTTGCAGCTTGTCGTTGTGATAAGCCATTAATCCTTTTTACTTTTCTCAGTATTTTGTTTCTTTCTATTTTAGGTAAACTCTTTACTTGTGCGATTTCAATTGTACCTAGTAACTCTTTTATTAATTGCCTCGCATCATCATCCGTTATCTTTCTTTTAACATCTACCTCTAGACATTGATCTTGATTCACTCTTTCATTAAATGCTTTGAATTTTACTATGGCAGTTGTTAGATCTGCTGAAAACCTATTTAAAATAAAATCACAATCAACAAAGTCCTGTGATGAAGAACTCGAATGATCATAATATCCGCGACAACTACTCCACATCCATTGATCCACTCGTTTGGCGATGCCAGCTTTCACAGGATTTTGGTGGATGTATCTAACGACGGTTAATAAATATTGATCCGTTTCGACATTCTCGCTTTTAAATCGATCCTGAAATAGGTGGCCTGTTGTTTTGTACTTCCAATTGTAATTGGCAACAAAGCTTACTGCGATACGTTTCATTGTAACAGAAATAGATTCATTGCCTTCTTTTAATAGTAAATGGATATGGTTATTCATCAGGCACCAAGCATATACCTTCATCTCTGCTCTTTGTTTATACTTTCTAAAAATGTCAAGAAATTTGAGGCAATCTTCTTTGTCGTGAAATATTTCTTGACCATTTGCACCTCTCCACATGATGTGATAAATTCCACTTCTACTTTTTTCTCTTGCGCGACGAGGCACTTGAAACACCTCCTTTTTATGGATTTGTAACATTTACTGTATCTACAACACATTAAATAATATAAATGGTCTATCTAGGAAGGTACGATAGTTAATTAGATCAATGTCATACCCATAGTCACAGAGTACAGGCATTAACAAATGATACGATAGGTACGTAGGAAACTCGGAAACGAAGGTTGATTGTCATTGACTTAGTATTGAAGTTCTTTAAAAATAACTAGTTGGAATTCTTTCTAGAGGTTTTGGAAGAAATTAATGGGGATTATATTAATCATATATAAATTTATTTTGTTTTTCACTATTTTTTAAAAAAAATTCATTATGTTAGGTAGAAAGCAAAGGGACGGTTCCTAAGGAAGCAAGAGAACCGTCCCCATGCTTCTCTCATGCTTCCCTGACTTGCTGAAACGGCGAAAAATGGTGTATACTTTAGTTAGAAATGACGTAAAATAAAAAGTACCTGAGCGCAGCAACGCTCAGGCAATGCAACTACATGCCGCTTGAAGAGCGGCTGACCAGTTGGATATCGCTTATTGAAATAGCTCACCTCACTTGGCTGGCAGGGTGGCTATTTCTTTTTGTTTAAATTGACGACAATAGTTACAATTAGTGTAAGTAGCGCTATTAACACTAAACTAAATTGCGCAAATAAGCTAAATGCTTGATATGTCGTCATATGCCTCCCCCCTTTCGTTCAGGGAGTTCAGCCGCCACCTTGCGTTATGTAGTTACTAAGTAATTATAGCAAACGTATATTCCTAATTCTACTGTTCGATTACACCCTACTAAAGTCAAAGCACCACCCAATTTGAACGTGGGACCTGCCCACCTGTTTCCCTTCTCTACTTCCTTTTTTTCTTCTTTTTAACCTTCTTTTTCTTCTGTTCTAACGAATCCTTTGAAGTAGTCGTTAAGTTAAAGGTTCTCTGTCTCATTGGAATTTCTTTAGCTCTAGTTCCCATATACATTTCGGCTATCGGAAAAAAGGAATCTATTTCATCGGGGAAAATTTCCAAATCTATTTCTGAAAAATTTACTGGGACATCTTTACGTCCTGATGCTTTTAATTCATCTAACGTGGGTAAAAAAGCAACTTCGCCATTTGTATGATCATCCATCATAAATAATAATTGAAGCCCAATTGCTAGCATCTCTCTTAAATTAACCGCCGGCATCTTTTTGTACCCTTCAGCACAAAGAAGCATTTGACGGAAATGGTATCCGGCGTTTGGCAAATCACTTATTTGTGCTAACATATCGCCTAATGTAAACTGAGATTCAACTTGAGCTGGGTCAATCAAAATTGAATGTTCAAAAACACTTACCGCTAACTCAGGACGATTTCCCTTATGATACAAGTTCCCAAGTCGATTCCAAAGATATGAATCTTTTGGATTTTCTTTTAATAGATTTAATAAATGTTCCTCTGCATCCGTTGTGTATCTATGCCAACTCCCATCAAATAAGAGGTTTTTACCAATCATACTTTTTTTTGAAATTCCATCCATTATGGGAAGAGCACTTATCATAGATTGCATAAGGAGACTATCCGGTAACTCCCAATCTCCAGCATTATTACAATGCTTACATCGAAAATATCCTGTCGTTTGAATGTTATCTGATATATTCTCTGTCTTTGTTTTCTTATCAATATTCACAACTACTAGCCCGACATCATATTTTCCTTTTCTGCCACAGCTTTTACAAGTCAACATTTGAAAGTTTTCCTCTATAATTGGGCTGAGTGATTTTTTATTTTTGAGAATACTCTTTACATATTTTCCCGGTAACGCTTTCGTTGTTGGGGGATCTTGCAAATTGATAGTTTTCTGATCTAATAGTAGATGAATCAGTTGGGGATTAATTTGAGAAGTTGCCATTTTCGTCTACCTTTCTATGAGTGTAATGTAATACAACTATACATTATATCAATAATCGGTCGCCTATAAATAACAATAGGAATTTAATGCAGGAGAAAGCAGGACTTTTTGGGTAAATTCGAATTAAGTTGTTAAGTTTAAATCTGCGGTACGGATTTCGTGGTGAAACCGAGAGTACTAATAAAAAAACAATAGCATTAATTACTACCAAATTAACGCATTTTTGCAAAGGGTGCGCGTCAAGTCATTTTAGGGAAACGAAAAGAACGTTTTTACAGTGAATTTATTATCCCTTTAAAAAACGAAGCGGAAAATCGAGAAATTAGTATAGATGATTGAAAAAATTAATGAAAAGGAGAGAGGTGAAATGAAGATAGAGATAAAGGATTCAACCAAACGATTTCGAAAATAGGGCCCTACTACTTTCATAGAACAATAGCTTCACATTCTATATCTAAAAAACTGAAAACAATATAGTAACAAGTCAAATATATGTACCCTGTGTCGTTCAATAATACGATTCGGTATGAACTGTTTTAACTTGTTCTCCATTTACATATACTTTCTTAGGTGGTGAAACGCACGAATACCTACTAGGGAAACAAAAGGACGGTTCCTTAGGAAGCAAGGGAACCGTCCCCATGCTTCCTTGGTGACAGTCAGCGAAATTAAGGATAGATTGATCTACCTTCATTAGTTTCTCGATCAATGACTATGTAAGCTCCTCCACCTTGTCTAGCATAATAGCCGACGACATAATCTTCAAAAGTGTAAATTTCGTACAACACTTCATTAAGATCTAGCAATGTATATTCCTTTAAGTTATATAAATATGTATTCTGATCAACTCCTGCTAGTGCTGCAGAAAAATAAATGTCGTCTCCAATTGCATTAAAATATTGCACTGGTTTTTCAGTATACATTTCATTTAAACTAATATATCGAAGGTCTTTTTCGGTAGTATCAGAATATTTTTTTAAATCCCTTGCAATTATTGTTCCATCTTGAAAAAGTGCATAATCATTACCAACAATATAACCAAGTCCATGATATTGACCGATCTGATCTAACGAGCCATAATAAATCTCTCCAGCTCCTATTATTATGTATTCGTCCTTATCCATTGATAACCCATATCCCCAAACTTCCCAATCTGTTAAAGTTTGGTCTGTCATTGATAGCGTATGTATACTTGTATATTCACTAGATTCTCCATGTAAAAATACTAATTCATCACCGTACACATGCATCAATGATACATATCCTTCAAACAATATTTCTTCAGCCTCACCGCTAATTGACATTCGACGAATAGAATTACCACTTCGATAACTACCAAAATCCATTTCTGTTGTAACATAATAAATCGTTTCATTATTAATAACATGAATATTACTTACTGCTTCTTCAGTAAGCTTTGTTACTTCATTTCCTTCAACTGTCATTTTATAAAGTCGATTGTCATCAAAAATATTAGCAAAATATAACCAACCATTGGAATATTCAACATTACCACCCATTAAAATATTCCCCGAATGATTACCTCGATTTATTTCAACAACATTATTATCAGCAACCTCTTCAACAATACGTTTGTCCTCTTCTCCGAGTTCTTCTCTTCCGCTTTTTTCATTTTCTATATCACCATTAGATTGTTCTTCTTCTACTAAATTAAGATCTTCCTCGTCGATTGCCGTTTTTTCACCAGAACAAGCAATCATGGACAATACAATTAAAAGTAACATTACTATCAAAAAGAATTTATTTCTCATGCAACCTTCCCCTCTCCATAATTTTACATTTATTGTTTCTCATACTTTTTCTTTAATGTTTTAAAGACTTCTTCCCCATCTAATAGTTCCTCCCCGTTTTTTATTTGTGCTTCTGCTTCAGCTAACTTTCGGTATAAATCTAACTGCGCCAAAGATTTCTCATAACTTTCCATACTCATCATGAAATCGGGGTCTGACCCCCACCGCGTTAAATCGTTAAAGTGCACAGGTTGATCTAAAAGAGGAGGCGAACGCTCCCTCTTATTAAATACACTATTTTCCCAGTCCCTGCGCTTTACGGTACCGCTTTTCTCTATGCTCAACAATTTTGGGCACGTATCGCTCCTTTGCGTTACCTTTTTTCTCTGTGCTCAGCAGCATGCAGCGTTGCTTCGAGGAAGCCTTCTTCAAAGCGATACTAGCAGACGCAGAAAAGCTACTGACTTCAATCACAGCTTGTTATTACTCCATTGACTAATCTACATGCAGCTTTGCTTCGAGGAAGCCTACCAGGAAGCGATGCTTGTAGACGCAGAAGCAGCAGTACAAATATATAAAATAGTTATTAACACACAAAAAAACACATCCCATCGGAATGTGTTTTTCATTTTACCTAGCAACGTCCTACTCTCACAAGGGGAAGCCCCTAACTACCATCGGCGCAAAAGAGCTTAACGATCGTGTTCGGCATGGGAACGAGTGTGACCTCTTCGCTATCGCCACTAGATATTATTTAATTCAGAGATCATTCTCTGAAAACTAGATAACATACATATAAGTTTCTTGAGTGTGAATTCAATTCTTATTTTTAGGATAAGTCCTCGACCGATTAGTATCTCTCAGCTCCACACGTCACCGTGCTTCCACCCGAGACCTATCAACCTCATCATCTCTAAGGGGTCTTACTGGATTAACTCCAAGGGAAATCTCATCTTGAGGGGGGCTTCATGCTTAGATGCTTTCAGCACTTATCCCTTCCATACGTAGCTACCCAGCTATGCTCC
>NZ_MLQS01000008.1 GCF_001866055.1 Anaerobacillus alkalidiazotrophicus | reverse complement strand
CGCCTTTTACGAAGGATAGAATGTAGTTTTCTGCTATGCGTAAGGCATCAACCCTCTCGAATAACTAACATTATGGAGCTCAATCCCTTCAACCGCTTGGCTTTCGGCCCGCCACCTCACTGTCTACGCTTAAAGACTAAAGTTACCTTCAGCCCTCCAAGACTCGCTACGAGCGAATGGCTAGTTCTTACTCGACGGGAATCCCACCCGTTATATGATACGACCTAGGCTCGGCCGCACACGCATCTCGTTAGTGAAATTTCAGATAGCTGTTAGCCCTAGAAAGTTGCACCATTTCGTAACCACTTTCTATAGTTTTTAAATTGAAAAAATAAACAAAAACCAATCGCCATTAAATTACCAATTAAAATTTCACCCCATTTAACCCTAAGATACTGCAATATCATTTATACACCGCCTTTCAATTTATTCTTTAATATCGAAACTTATAAATATACAAAATCAATAAATGAAAATTTACTAACCTGCTTCGGTAGCACCACGACAACAGCGACAGCTACTGAACTATCGCATCTGTTAGTTGAACAATATAATCAAGAACCTATTTCCCTTTCGCTTTCGATATGAACTTTTGTATTATAAATGGGAGAATATCCATTTACCCATACTTCATCAGTTCTTATCTGAAAAGCCCACCAACCAAACTTGCTAGGATAGGTTAATAACAATGTCACTTCTTGAACATCATATTTACTTTTTAATGTACGTTCGAGTTGTACTTTAGAAATAGATAAAATACTAAAATATGAACAAATAATTATAGTACCAATTAGGATGACTGTTTTACCTTTTCTATTAAAAAAACAAATAATAACACTTAAAAGTAAGGTGATTATAATAATTAAATCAATACTACTTATTATATGAAAATCAAATTCATTTTTCTTAAATGGATAAAGAAAAGCTACTCCATTTCCAATATAATCTATAAAAATATGACCAATTAAAACTGTAGTTGAGAAAGTTATCCACGTTTTTAAAAATGAAAAATCTTTAATAAGTTTTCGGAAAGATAAGGCAAATAACAATCCAAACAGTGGTACTGAAATAATTGAATGACCAAATAAATCGCCAAAAAACTTTGTTACATCTGGTGAAACAGCTGATAATCCTCCAAACAAAAATAATATAGTTCTCTTTTTCTTTGATAAGAAATCTTTGTTAAACAAAATATAAGTAATACTTACACCTACTAAAAAGTGAAGTATAGTGTGTAATAAATACTCCATTTAACCCCCCATATAAACTTTAAACATAAATGGATGTTAAGGCTATGCCTATAACTCCATATTTTTTTAACAACTTATTCAACATTTCTGCTCTTTAATGGAACAAGGGTGTTTTATCCTTATTCCAGATAAGCTTTCTTTAATTGAAGAAAATGACGCTATTATAAAATCTATTATGATTACAAGAATAAGTATCCCTGTACCTTTCCAACCTAAGCTGTTAACTAAAGCCACAAGACCACCACTGTTTGCTCTATTAAAAGCATCACTCATATTACTAGCTGGATTTCTTTTTAATTCCTCTTGTCTAACCTTTCTCTTAGTCTTTCTGGTGTTACTTTATCTTCACTCACTTGAACGCCTCCAGTTTTAAAATCTATATATGGTATTTCCTTTCTTTAACTCTTCTGCTCGTCACTTAAACAACAGTAGGCGTTGCTATTGAAACATCTCGTAAACTATCGCTCTCGTTTGTTGAAGAAGTATGATTTCACTGATGAATTTCTTTTCTTTTCTTATATTTATTAACAATAAAGTTTGTTATCAAGTAAATGACGATTACATTCAATGCAATACTCAGTGGATTGATTAATAAACCATCATTACCAGAGAAAAAGTTCGTTCCAAACCAAGCACTGTGAGGTTCGCTTTGATAAATTGTTATATTGGTAAAAGGGTAGCCATACGCATATCTCCCCATGCCATCACTGATAAATCGACTTGGAATTAACATAGTTATTAAAGTACATAACAAAAGACTAAATCCTAGTACTTTGTTATTGAAATGTTTCAATGTATAACCTCCTACCTCAAGTGAATACTGCTGATTATTTTTACGGTTAGTCTAGTTCCACAATCCAACTCATTAGTTTTAAAAAGTGGCACTCTCTTAATAAAGGCTTCTCCCTGTTAGCGACACAAGCGTGGTAATCACTTGTTCCACTAAAGCTCCCGTAAACTTTATTTTAAAAATTGTTAATGGTGTTAATTTCATTACCATTCTTGTCTATAAAGCGGACATTTAGATTATCAGTTTGAAGTTCGTTTTCAGTGTCAATAAATACCCAAGCTCGATAATTTTTATCAAGTTCTAAAATCATTGCTTCATTATCATTAACTATGACTTTTTCCGTTTCGAATACATAATCATCACGTATCCATCCTTTAATAAGACCTGAAGTCTTTAAGAGGCAGTTTGACTTGTCCCCAATAGAATAAAAACCTAACCTCCAACCAAAAAAACCTTCTTCAAATTGTGAGAATGCAAAGCGGTTTCCCGTTCTAAATATAATAAATTCATAATCATCATTAATGCTAATCGCTTTATCAATAATATCATCTCGTTCAAAGTTTTCTCGAATGAGCAAATTATCGAAGGCTTCTTCTACTGTAGAAAAACTTATACTTTTTGTTTCGATAATTGCGAGAGAAATATACAACATCAATAAAGTTAGAACCACAATTATAGTGACTTTTTTTAAAAGTTGAAACCGTTTTTTTTCAATTTTTCCCCCACCTTCTTAATAATTACTGTTTTGCTAAACTGCTCATTAGTGAAAATGCGACTGCTTTATTGAACACTCGCACCAGTTAGTGGAATAACCATACATTCTTATTTCGTAAATTTACTTCTAAGTAGATAAACAACCTCATGGTTTTCTAATTCGTTGATACGACGTTCAATGTCTCTATAAAATTCAGAAGAAAATGAAACCATTGAGCCTTCATCCCATGAATACCCTATACTCGCTAAAACCATCTGCTCGTTCGTAACATCCATTTCTTCGCTCATGTTTCCCCATACGATAGACCTACCTGCCGTACCTTTTGTTGAAACGATATCAGAGGTTCTTACAGAGCCTGTGCCTCCATTACTGTTAATCCCTATATTAAACAAAGTTTGATTTTCAATGACATCTAAATCAATGATTGTAAGAATAATAGAACCATTATTCATAACTTCAGTCGTAAGGTGTCCTATTTTTTCATCAACCAATTTACCAAATTCATATTTCTCAATCCACACAGATACTTCTTTATATTCTCTTTCAATTTTGAAGTCAAATACAAATGATTGATTGGATGTAGTTGAAAGTATTCCTTTTTCTCTGTCAGTCAACTCCGCATCTACTATTGTATTTGATTTTACGTTGTTGTTCCCACAGGCACTTAAAGTAAATGCTAACATTGTTACTATCGTAATAATAAGTAATTTTTTCATTATCCCCACCCTTTCTTCTTGAAGAAAACTGCTTCAATACTTGAAGAAGCGACAGCACTGTTGTGCTATCGCACTCTTTACTTAAATAAGATTTTTATGTAAGTTGCTTATAAGACAAAGCCTTTTCTACGATTTCTTTTGGGGTAAGTTCATCATCGTTATAAAATATTAAATCGCTTACTGCTGGATGAAGGACATTCTCTTCCAAAACTCGAAGCATATTATCCATTTCATCCTCTGTTCCTTCTACATTACAAATCTTCTCAACAAGTTTGATTAGTTCCTCTTTAGTTAAGCCATTACTCAAGCTTATTCTCCTCTCTTTTAGTTCTAAAACGATAGCCCTTTGTTTAACTCTTGCACTCGATAGTGCAATAAGGATTATCCTCCAAGACAATCGAAATACTCCTCTAAAATGGACTTAACACAGGGAGTTTTTTCTCTAATTTCGAGGTGTTTATTTAATACTGTTTGCCCTGTAAGTTGGTCTACAATTTCAATATCAATCGCACCAGAATTCCATACGGTAACTCTGCCCATCTTTGTAACTGATAAATGGTCAGCAAAAATTGATGGATTGTCTGTTAGAGTAGGTCCAGATATTAAATCCGTTTCAATTCCCTTTTTCCTAAGCTCTTCTTTATTTTCTTTAAACCAAGAATAAAACAGTTCTTCCACTGATAATCATTCCTTTTATATTGTGTAAAAGCATTCGTTAGCCTACCATGAAGCCCAGCTTCACCACAGAAAATGAAAGTTAACTGCGTTTTTTCATGGTAGTGTAATAAACTACTAATCTCTATTAGAAAAGAGTCAACTTCCTATCTTCATTAACCATTCACGCAATTTAGCTTTTGGGTAATATATCTTATTGTTTATTATAATGTGTGGAATATTTGGGTGTTCACTAATCATATTTTTTGCATCTTCCTTAGAAATACCTATAAAATGATGAACCTCATTCTCTTTAATTAATTCGTGGTCATCACTTTCATCTAACGACTCTAAAATATTTTTTGAATTTGGATTATTAAAATTTTTTAATCCATCCCCAATTAAATATCCTGCAATGGCAATTCCCAGTGCTAACCATATATAATCCATCCGAACTCCCCCAATTAATTAAGAAGTGATTTATTTGACCTTTCTTCAACAATCGTTCACCGTTAGTGAAAAATGTAGTGTAACTCTTCAAAGGTTATGACCATTTATCATCATCATCAACCCATTGATTACTTTTTAAATCATAAGATTTAATATCATCGTGGAAAACAAAGAACGATGGTAAATTCAATATATTCCCACCTGACTTTTTCCAATTTTCACTAAACCAATCAATAAACGCTTTTTGTTCCAACTCGGATATCGCTGGATAGTTTTCTTCGTAAAAATTATCAATAAAATCATCCAATAAATTATCATTTAACTGATAGTATTTTATATCAGGAATTACATCTACACTACCAGCAAGAACTGTTGTGTCATTACCTTCATAGAAAACTTCGTTAGCTTCTTTATCCATAGAGAACATCCTTATTGAGATTTCAAAATTTGTAGGTTCAATAAATGCGGTAAAATCCAACAAATCTATTTCAGAAAAGAAGTTGTATGTAAAAATATTTTTAAGGTTAGCAACTAACACATCTGAATGTTTTTCAAGGTTAGCTTTAATAGAAGAAATGTATTGGTCTACTGTAAACATAAATAACCTCCAAAAAATAATTAGGCAAATCACGTTAAGATTTTTAACAATTGCACCCGTTAGCTTAATTGCAAAAGTAAATCGCTATTTTTTTATAGCCCATAAAATAACTATACCTAATCCAAGTAAAACAATCACAATATATACATACCAATAATCAATAAATAACTCATATTGAAGTTTCTGAATTTCTTTAAACCTTTCATAGAATTCTATCAAGGTTGTCCCCTCCATCGTAAACCCCTTTAATTTGTAAATATAAAACAAATGTAATTAAACTCTTCTGCTCAATAGTTACAAAGTAAGCGTCACTGTTTCTGTTCCAGTAACGCTAACCCGTTACTTTAAGTGTACCTTTTCACAAGTTGCTTTTGTAAAACCTACTTTTTTAACTATAACTTGAGAAACGCACTCCATTACTTATTCCTTACTACTTTTCATCATTTACATTGTTGGGTGAATGATGAAATAATGTAATAATTATTATTAAAAATGCAGCAGTAAATATTAGTTTTGAAATGGCGATTATCCCTATTGCAAATATTGACCAATTACTAATCATATAAAATGAGAGACCTTCAAGAAATATTAACAGGAAGCCAAGTAAGATAAGATTTTTAATTGACCGTTTTAAGTAAAAAATAAAACCTAATACAAGTAACAATGGATAGATGAATATCAAGATTGAAGATAATATGTCAAGTAATGTGTCCATAAAATTAACCAAACCTCCTAAAACATCGTTAGCCGAAAAGTAACTATTTAATAAAAAGTATGATTTCCCCCTATTTATATACAGATTTTTATATAGATACCATAACTTAATTAGAGAGTCAAATATTCAACTAAACTCCCCTTTACTGGAACTAAAGTAACGAAAGCTTTTTGTGTAATCGCCACCCTTTATCTTAAGTTCATCACTTCACATAATTCGAATTCCGATTTTTATGTGAATGTCTTTTATCAGCGGCACTTAGTATAAATAATGTAGCAATAATACCCCAAACAATTGCTTGTATAGTTGCTGTCCATTTACCAAATGACAATAAGAATAATACTATTGGACTAAATAATATTAAAGATATTCCTATTGCAAATGCCAACTTTTCAGGTAGTGCTTTAATTTTATCTAACATTTTTTCACCTTTTTTCCTAATTTTTATTATTTCACTCTTTAACAATCCTGCCAGTTAGTTTAAGTGAAACAATTTACAAACGAACATAATCCTATCAACAGAATAACATTTTTATCCATTTGTAGATATGACAAATACATTAACGAAAACTTATTAGATCTTCAACAATTTGGCCCTATTGTTGAACAACTTCCATTGCATTACTTTTAAACTCTGTTGCTTGGGCGCACCCTTTACGTGGAGAGGCAGGAGTGTTAGCCTTTTTGCAATGGCAGCTAAATGCAATTTGTGTTCAAAAGATTAGCTTGCATGATATAATCTGAGTTGGTAATAGTTACAAATTGTTATTATTGGAGTGACAATCATATGAATGATCATAAGAAAGAGAATTACGAAATATTCAAATGGATGTCTATCATTTGTCTTTTCCTAATACCTATTCCTAGTGGTATAGGTATTTTTTTGATATTATTCGAGATCCGAAACAGATCTTTTATATGGCATTTGGCTTTTTATTATTCAGTTGGGAAAATTGGTCTACATACAAACAAAAATCTATTCAAAAGTAGTTTTAAATTGTTTACTGCACAGCAGTTTCAGTCTAGTACATCATTAGACCGAAAATGGAAAAAGGAACAACCCTCTTTATTCGAGAATTGTTCCAAATCTTTGAATTTTGTTTATATGAATTCTTTTTTTGATTAACCATTTTGAAATACTTGTGACGTTTATTTAGATAATAATTCCATACCTACAGAAAATATTTATGAGGGAAAGGATGGGTGTAAAATTACCCTCAATTATCTTCACTGATTTCTATCTCTTTCAAACATATCCCATTTTTCGTTTTTAACCTTGAAAAATATCTATAAACACAACTTCATTTTCAGATAACGAATAAATAAAGGGGAATTTCGCATTCAAATTCCATATAAGTTAACATTGTAATTAATATACAAAACGCACAGATATAACATCTGTGCGTTTTTATCCTGTTTCTTTTCTTATTGCACTAATGCTTTGCCAACGGACACAGTGAACCTTATTTTACCGATTCGATCAAATAATTCGAGCTATCGGACATGAGGTACGTTATTTCATGAAAATCTGCTATATTTGGTGCTAAATTAAGTAAATAACGAACCTGATATCCGTTACCCCTTTTAAAATACTCCTTTGTTCACAAATAACGGCTTTCTTGTCCGGGAGAACTCGTTGTAGCTTCGATAGAACGAGTTTCCTAGTAATTTAATGCATTTCATAATTCAATATTATGCTATTAAGTGACTATATGTAGATGCGTTAATCCACTCGCACCTACATATAGTTTGATATGGCTCAATTTAGGTAATTATGAAATTCACTCAATTGTAGAGGAATTTAATTTGTTTTTAATCATTCATTACTGAGTTGATATAATTTTTTTTACTCAAATTGTAATTGAAAATATTCTGGAACAATCGGTGGGAATTTTCGGCCTAATAAATGTAAAACAAGTTGAGACACAAGCACCCCCGGTCCTAATGCCTGACCTACGCTAATCGTTGGTATCGTACGATTATTAATCCATGCTGCTATTTTTTCTTCTGTTGCGTATTCAGGAAGGCTTTGACTGTATCCAGATGGCGGAAATGTTTGACCTTGTAATTCATCTATTGCTATATCTTCCGGTATACCAATATATTCTTCAAGCTTTATTCCCAATGGAGAAAAGGTCAAAACAGAAGTACCAAAGCCAAGGGCTACCGCAGTAGTCACAAATAAGTTTTTCTGACGAGCAGCTCGGTGGAGAGCGACAGATTCAGCAAAAGCAAAATAATCAACAGCATCAATCACATAATCTGCTCCATCTACAAAAGATAGTGCATTTTTTTTATTAACCCCATCAAAATAACAAACGATTTCTAGGTCAGGATTTATAGAAAGTAAATGATTTCTTAATGCTTCCACTTTTCTCTGTCCAACAGTATGATGTGTTGCTGCACATTGTCGATTAATATTTGAAACATCAAATACATCAGGGTCTGCCAAAATTAATCTACCAACTCCCATACGAGCAAGTAATTCAGCAGAAAAACCACCAATACAACCGCAGCCTGCTATAGCAATCGTTGTATCATGAAGCTTTTGAACTTCTTCTTCTGTCATAATCCCTACATTTCGAATAAATTGGTCCTTAATCATTATTTTACTACCTCCAATACATTTTCTTCACTTTTCACAAGATAGTCATATAAAGAACGTCGTTTTTCCTTTAATGTGGCAAGACATTCTGATAGATTCAACACACATGGAATCGTTTTTGACCCAAGATAAACATTCGGTTCTCCTATTACTTCAAATGGAAATTTAAACATTCGATGCATATAATTATATACTCTTTCATCAATACAACAAATCCAATGTGTAAGACCATTAGATAATGAATAATTTAAAACTGTTTTTATTAACCCTAATCCCACATCATGTTTCGGCATCTTTGTAAATGCGCTAATTTCCGCATATTTATTTTTTTCAAACCGTGATAATTTCAATTTTTTAATATCAAAAATATTGAAATGACTCATTGTTGGGAGATCATCTAATGTCATAAAAATGAGTCTAGTAACCCCTACAACTTCCTTCGGATCAGCTGTTTGTACAACAAAATAAGTTGAATTGCCTATGTAAGGATCATCCTCATTTTTTTTAAAAAATCCTACTTCTTGATAACGCTGATGATGCAATGCAATAGCCTCTTTACGTAAAATTCCCTCTACTCTTCCAAAATAGTATTCTTTTTTCATATCCATTTTAACACTCTCCTTTAAAATTTTCCCTACAATTCTATTAAAAGGAAAATATCGGTAAATTAAAAGCATTTTTTGACATTAATTTATTAAATTATAGTTATTTAGATAAAATAGTGATAAAATTTTTGTGGGTTAGTCGTTTTTTAAATAAAAGAAAATAGGATGATAGACAACATGAATAAAATCGTTAATGAAAAAGAACAGTTATTACAAAAATTAATTAAGAAACACGACAAGAATTTGAATGATCAAATTTTAAAAATCTCCCTCATCTATATTATGCTAAGTATTAGTTGGAATTTTATTTTCCAATGGCTTAATCTTCCTTTTTCCCGCGCAGACCTTAGTGTACTATTACTCTGTTCTGCCGTGTGGTTTACTGTGTTCTTGTTCTTTCGTTTCACAAAATTTCCCCCACACATAATGACACATGTTGTCTTATTATTTGTGGTGTTTGTAATAATTAGTTTGTATTTTGGTTCAGGCTATTCAGAGTCCTGGAGTTATTTCCTACTGATACCGATTATTAATAGCCTATATGGTAAACGTTTCCTGTCAATCTCTTACTCAATAATTGGATTGCTAAGTTTGGCTGCTGTTAGTATTCGTTTTCCGATGGACACTTCTTATATTGCTGATGATATTGATATTTCAAACCGTATTTTACTTTATATTATCATAGCAACATTTAGCTATTTATTATTAAATAAGTTAGACATGCTTCGTAATAAACAAGTCAATACGGTTATTCATTCAATGGAAATAACACTTGAACAAGTCGTCCAAAGTTTTAATATTGCAGTTGAAGCAAAAGATCAATACACATTTGGACATAGTGAAAGAGTTAGTAAATACGCTGTTGCATTAGCTAAACAACTTCCTGAATATCAGGATGAACAAAGACTTAAACATTTACGGTTAAGTGGACTCCTTCATGATATCGGCAAAATCAATATTCCTGAACAGATATTAACAAAATCAACAAAGTTAACAGATAAAGAATATGAAGTTATCAAAACCCACACAACTTTTGGCGCACAAATGGTTGAAAAAGTAGATGGGTTAGAAGGATTAAAAAGCGGGGTATTATATCATCATGAAAGATGGGATGGCAAAGGATATCCAACGGGAGCAAAAGGAAAAGAGATCCCATCAGAGGCTCGAATATTGGCTGTTGCTGATGCTTTCGATGCGATGACATCTACGAGAGCCTATCGAAATGAGCTTCCTATCGAAGAGGCTTTTCGACGGTTAGAAAATGGTATAGGAACACAGTTTGATCCTAACTTAGCTCAAGCAATTGAAGCTGCTAAACCTGAATTTTCAAAAATACATTCTGATTCCCATAACCCATTAGACGAATTTGAGAAATTAACTGACATTTTATAATAGAATATTAAAATTGTCTTGTCATTTCAACTAATGCCATTGTATATTTATAAAGGTAATAATATTATAGAATTTGAATTACAGACCTTGAGTAGTAGTATATATTTACTACTACTTTTTTTATTAAAACAATTCTAACACCCTAAGTTAACCGTGCGACGGTTATAGATGGTTAAGAAAAAATGTATAGGTTTACAATTGGTACTGGGATGGTGTGGAAAATTGGGTTATAAAGGAAGGGTAGTTACATTCGCGATAGTTTTGATAGTAAACTCTATCTATATAGCATATTATTATGCAAAAGATGGATATGTCAGCACAATTGAATTTATTGGATTACCTATATTGCTTTCAATTTCATTGTGGGTTGGAAAGCAATATGATAAAGTACGTTACTACCAAAAAATATTACAAGAAAAAGAAAAAAAACTGACTCAAAAAAGCGCAGAATTAGAAGAAATCTTTGATAATGCAGAAGTATTGTTATGGGCAAATGATTTAGTTAACAAAAAGATAATTGTATCTAAAGGAATTGAAAAATTATTTGGATATACGACTGAGGATTACATAAAAAATTATGACTTTTGGTTAGATATTGTTCATCCAGACGATAGACAGAAGGTTAATATTTATTATCAAAAGTTATTATCGGGTGTACCAAGTATACATGAGTGGCGAGCAATTCGGCCTGATGGCCAAATCATTTGGATACAAGGTCGTGGTAATCCTATTTTTGATAACGCTGGAAAGCTAGTTAAATTGATTGGTGTTGTACACGATATTACGAAAATTAAAGAAATAGAGAAAAAAATTAGAGACGATTCAATTCGTTATCGCCAACTAATAGATTTCTTTCCTGAACCTATTCTTATTCAAAGAGATGGGAAGATTGTATATGTTAATGAAACAGCTGTCAACTTATTCGGTGCAAATCAGAAAAACGAATTAATAGGAAAAATGGTTCTAGACGTAGTTTATCCGGAAGACAAAGAGCGAGTAATTAAAGCCGTGCAAAGGGCTTTACAATATCCTTACAAACATCAAGATGTATCAAATACGAATTCGACAAATCCTAAATATATTGAGCAACGGATTATTCGACTTGATGGCAATATTATTACCCTCGAAGCGACAGGAATAGCTATTGACTTTGAAGGGTGTGATGCAGTATTAACAATTGGCAAAGATATAAGCCAAAGAAAGAAGGCTGAAGAAGAACTACTTAAAACGATGCAAATGTTAGATGAAAGTGAAAAGAAATATCGAACGCTATTCGAAAATGCAAGCGATATAACTGTACTTTTTGATATATCAGGCAATTCAACACCTTCTAAGTTTATTGATGTTAATCATATGGCTATTCAAAAATTAGGATATAGTCTGGATGAGTTTAGATTAATGTCCCCTCTGGACATTACACCGATAGAAAGAATTAATACAGTTCCTGATAGGATGAAACAAATCTTTGAAAAAGGTCATGTAGTTTTTGAAGGTCAATGGATTACAAAAAATAAGGAAATTATAGATTTTGAATTCAATGCAAGCCTGATAACCTTAAATGATAAAAATGTTATTTTATCTATCGCCCGTGATATAACTAAACGAAAAAAACTAGAAGAAACAATTAAGCGTATGGCGTATTATGATAATTTAACAGGACTTCCAAATAGATTCTTGATTAAACAATACACCCAAAAATCAATATCACGCTCAAAACGTCAGGGGAAAGCTGGAGCTGTCATGTTTGTGGATTTGGATGGCTTTAAGGAAATTAATGATAAATGGGGCCATCATGCAGGAGACCAGGTATTAAAAGAGGTTGCAAATAGACTTCAATCAAGTATTCGTGAAGGTGATATCGCTGGGAGATTAAGTGGAGATGAGTTCGTCATAATACTAGATGATAGTAATAACGGAACATCCTCATTAGTCGCAAAACGTTTGATCCAAAACTTTTCTCAACCTATCAAGTCTGGTACAACTGAAGTTATTGTTACACCTAGTATAGGAATATCCCTCTTTCCTTTTGATAGTGAATATGTAGATGATTTAATCTACAAAGCAGATGAAGCTATGTATATTGCCAAGAAGAAAGGGAAGAACACTTATTGTTTTTATAATCAACAGCAAATAGAATAATGCGAAATGGCTATTTCATTCATATTACGAAATAGCCTCGATTTTCTAATCATATTAAAAGGAGAAATTTGATGAGATTTAGAAGAGAAGATACATTTCGATATCAATTTGAAGAACCTGTCGAATGTAATTTCCGAATAATAAAAGTCGAAAAAAAAGACTTTACAAGTAAAAGTGGAAAAGCTCAAATCTATGATATAAGTGAAGGCGGTTTAAAATTAACCATACCTTTGGATATACCACTGAAAGGTAAAAATATCGAAATTGAAGTTTCGTTTAAATTAAATGAAGAGGATTTAAAGGTAACTGGAATATTGATTTGGTCTAAAAATATGTATACTCATTATTCTTATGGCGTTCAATTTACAATCGATCATTCGTTACGTAAGAAATTAATTGAAGAATTAAAGGTTTATTCAAAAGGGATTGCAGTTATTAAGAAAAAAAGGAATTAAAATAAGATTATTTCAAGAATATCTTAGCGAATAATTAGTACGACTATTTGGAAAGTTGATACTCTGTATATAGTAGACTAAACAGGGCTTCAGGCATGTTTAATTAGCTAATAAAAAAATCCTTCTTTAACTCTTCCCCCTGCTTATTTTCTTTAATCCATTCTTACACATAGCCCTTTATACTATCGCTTCCGTTCGTTTAACCATTTATGCTTTTTTTATTGGTATGAACAGGGTATTAAGTTCTTATATTCGTCAACACACCTGCTCTTTACTTTAATAAAATAGGACTCATTATTGGAATGCGCTTCTTCACCATTATTTTCCCCTTTCTATGAATGGATGCTTCTAACTTTAGAGCTTTCAGAGTGTGCTCAAATGGTAGGCTTCTTGAACACACTCTTATTTCTAATTTTCTTAATTAAGTGAAAGAGATTAGTTGACTAATAGCAATTTTCTATTATCAATACCCCAAATCTCATCTGCTATGGACGTTACTTTCTTCGAATGAGTAACAATAATGACACATTTGCCCTCATCGTGTGCAAGGGATGTAAATATTTTCAGTACTTCTTCCTCTGTTTCGCGATCCAAGTTTCCTGTAGGCTCATCCGCGATGATTACATCCGGATGATTGGATAGTGCCCTTGCAATCCCCACCCTTTGCTGCTCACCGCCAGAAAGCTTCAATATTTTTCTATCTGCTGTTTCCTTATCAATACCGACTTTATTCAAAAGCTGATAGGCTGTCGCCTTTTTGTCTTTATCTTTAATTCCGCTAATATTCATGGACAGGACGATATTTTCTACGGCAGTATTATTTGTAAGTAAATTAAAGCTTTGAAAGATTACTCCGATGCTTTTTGCACGATAATCATCACGGTTCATTTTTTTCAGGCTTGTACCATTGTAAATAATGTCTCCGTTCGCACATTCATCGAGTCCTGAAATGAGAGACAACATGGTCGATTTTCCTGAACCAGATCTGCCAACAATCGTATACACTTTTCCGCTATCAAATTCCACATTTATGTTTTTCAAAACGACTTTTTTCGTTCCTTCATATTGATAAGTTACATTTTTTAATTGTAATACACTCATATTTAAGGCCTCCTTAATTTCTTTCCATCAGTATTTTGATCGGCTCATATTTCGTGATTTTTCTAATCGATACTAGACCTGCCAGCGAAGCAAGCAATAGGGCAATGCCAATCACTTGCAGCATCGTATTAAAGCTAAGGGATATTTCTATATTATTTAGGGGCTCCACATCTGGACTTGGCTGGCCACCCATCATTCCCATGCCATTTGCAATCATCCCAGGCCCACCTGCTGGTGAAGAAACCATTTCTACCGCTTCAATTTGATGTTCAAGCAGGACATTGGTGACAGGTTGGGCAACTAACGTTCCAACCCCGATTCCAAGCACTAGGCACAGAAATGTGATTAGAAGCAATTCAGACCATAGTCCAAGCGCCACCTTATGCCTTTTCATACCCATTGCACGAAGCACACCGATCTCGTATTTCCGCTCTCGAATGGCAATAGAGGACAGTAGTGAAATAATAATTCCTCCAAAAATTAAAACAATAACCATAAATGTAATGGAGATACTTTTTAACCCCTCCACAGGACCAACAATTTTGTTATAGCTCTCCGAATCGGTCGTCACGTCAAAAATTTCGTCCAATCCCTTTGCATATACTTCTTCTGCAAAAGCGTCAAGCATTTCAGGATTTTTCAGATAAAATGTTGCATTAATAGTAATACCTTGTAGTCCAGGTTGCATGGCTGCTACTACTGTTTCATAAGAAGTTAGGACTTCGTTACGTCGGTTATTAAGCGCGTTTTGTTGGACTCCATTTGGATATTCCTCAGTTGCATCATAATAAGTGCCGACAATCGTTAAGTCATAATAAATATCCGTAATATTACCCTTTGTATCTGTAAGCTCTGAGCTAAACGTAATGGTGTCGCCAATGGAAAAATCATTTAGTTCCGCAAGATCCGTACTAACAAGGGCTTCGTTCTCATTTTCAGGCGCACGTCCTTCGGCAATTTCACGTAGTCCTTCTCTGAATTCCTCAAACTTATTTCCAAGTAATTTCATCATAAAAAGTGTTTGCTCTTCGCCAGTACCAAAGCGTACCCTATCTCTTCCGCCGCCGAGTTCTTCATCCACAACCGTAATGTCATCACTATTCACATTAACTGAAGAAGTATTAACGCTCTCTTGCAAATATTCAGATTGACCAAATTCTACATACTGTTCAGGCGGGATAACCGGAGGCGCTACTCTCACGCGACCGCCTGAGCTTTGTTCTGCCATTGCCTTTTCGCGCATCTTTTCCATATTTGGAACTAATCCGATTTCAGCGGAAAACCGTTCTTTATAATCGTCGATGATTCCACTAGTGGTATCGTTAATCATAAGTGCTACTACTGTAGCGATGATGATGACAAATATACTTGCACCAATCAACATATTTCTTCCTTTGTTACGCATAATGTTACGTAACGCATTTTGTAAAATATACATACAGCGTTCTCTCCTTTGATAGTTGGTTGACTTGTACATGGATTAGTATAAAAGCGTAACCTTTAATGAACCTTTAAAGGAAAGGGAAAAAGAAAACTTTTTATGTTGAAACAGCTCCCTGAAAAAAAATCCCCCGATCTTATTTAAGAATCGAAGGATTTGGATGAGATTATTTCAGTTTTAATTCAAAGGTAAACACGGTTCGGCTTTCGTTACTCTCCGCATAGATCGTACCACCGGAGCGTTCAATAATTGTTTTGGCAATTGCCAGTCCTAAACCATAACCGCCTGTTTCTTTCGACCTAGATGGATCGCTGCGATAAAAGCGATCAAAAATTCTCGGTAACTTTTCATCTGGTATTCCAATGCCGGTGTTTTGAATAAGGAAGACCGCATTATTTCTATGTTTTTTCAATACGATATCTACTTTCCCATGCACACTCGTATATTTCACAGCATTATCTAAGAATATTAAAACAGCTTGTTTTATTTTTTCCGCCTCTCCAGTAACAATGATTTCTGACGCTATCGAGTGTGTAAGATGAATTCCTTTTTCAAACATCACTGCTTCCATCGAAGCAATTACATCTTTCACCGTATTACTTAAATCAAAAGGCAGTGACTCCTCACCAGTGTTCTCCACTTTAGCAAGGTATAACATATCGTTGAGTAATTTCCCCATTCTCCTTGTTTCCTTTTGGATATAGTCGATCCACTTATCCTGACTAGCAACGGTTTCCTCCCTATTTGCGAGGAGTGCATCTGTATTTGCACTAATAATAGCTAGTGGTGTTTTTAATTCATGAGAAGCATCCGTGATAAATTGCTTCTGTTTTTCCCAGTTTTCTTCTATTGGACGAATCGAACGGTTGGCAAAATAATAACTAATACCAAACAAAATAAATAGCATAATAAAGCCAACGATGACAAACGTAACAAATAGTTGAGTCAGTGTCTTACTGGAATCGGTAATATCCAGAAACCTGATTTGATATTGGACGTTTTCGAAGTTTGCCGGAATTTGACGATTAGTTAATCCGATTCTTCCTCCTTCAAAAGCTGTTATTTTATATTGCCATTTTCTATTTTCAAAATTAATGGTGCCTTGTTCTTTTTGTTTTTTCCAAACTCTGGTTGCTATTTCATCATAAACATCCTGTGGCATATCTAAATGAGTTAACACATCCATCATCTGACCATTACGGTCGACTAAAATAGTAAAAGATGGTGAAAAGTCCATTGGTACTCTCACAATAAACATTTCTTCATCAGAATTCGTAAACTGTCGTCGATGCATAAAAGTATCCCCAGTGGGATTTGCCGCTAACCTAGGAACAGATTCTAACTTACGCTCGTTTTCCGTTTGAATATTCATGTAGGTGATAAAATAAATAAAGCCAAAAGCAGCAACCATTACAACGGAAATGGTTGTCATATTCAGTAATAGCATTCGATTACGAAGCTTCTTAAACATCTTTTTTTCCATCCTCTGGTACAGTAAGGTAATATCCTGCGCCACGTAGCGCTTTTATTTTTACAATTGATTTTAGTTGAGTTAGTTTTTTCCTTAAAAACGACACATAAACTTGCACATGGCTATCCTCTTTCTCTGTTTCAAATCCCCAAAGTTTCTCAATAACTGCTGTTGTTGGAAGTACCATTCCGCTCCGTTTCAATAGAAGTTCCAACAATTGCCCCTCTTTCAAGGTTAAACGAAAAGACCTGTCTTTGCACCTAAGATCAAGCGTATTTGGGTTAAACTCAATGTCCTTGAAACGTAATATATTATCGAAGTGTATTTCACCTTTTCTTCTTCCCAAGGCACGTAGTCGAGCCAATAATTCTTCCATTTGAAACGGCTTTGCTAAGTAATCGTCAGCACCACAGTTAAGCCCCCGTACCTTATCTTCCGTTTCCCCTTTCGCTGTAAGCAAGATAACAGGGGTTGCCACATTGTTACTCCGCAGCTGTTGAAGGATACTGATACCATCCATTTTAGGCAGCATGATGTCGAGAATAATAGTATCGTATATACCTGATAGACCACAGTCAAGTCCATATTCTCCATCGAATGCCAAATCCACAGTATAATTGTTCTTTTTTAATACTTGCTGTATCGCTTCAGCCATGTTTTTCTCATCTTCCACCATTAAAATTCTCACATCAAACCCTCCAATAATTCCTTTACTTATATAGTATCTTAATTATTTTCCTCTGGAAGGGTTTTACTCCATGTTTCAACACCATCAGTAAAGTACATTCGCTTCCCTTCCACTTCTGTTACCCGTGTACCAGTCCCATTTCCCTCTCCTCTATTTATGAGGTTTTCATCCCACTCTCGTTCCGCTCAGAAATACTATCGGGTAACTCTCCACTCCATGTTTCCCCCCATCTGTGGAAAAATCATCTGTCCATCAATCACTTCTGCTATAATTCTTCTTTCATTATCTCTTTGGTGATTAAAAACGTCGATATTATTAGAACCATTATAATAGATACAACATGGTAAAGCTGATCGTCATAAAAATAATAACACCAAAATTATTCTTAATGAACGACCCTTTTTCATATAACCCCCCACTATAAAGAGAACTCGTTTTATAAGTCATTTTAAAAGACCAACCTTTAATGAACCTTTAAAAACATTATTGCTAGAGATGACTGGTTTACAATCCAAAAAATATTTCTATCTTCCAAACTATTACTTCCAAACCGCTTTCGCAATTTCCGTTTTTATCCTTTTTAATTATTTTAAAATAGAAAATTTGTCAATCGATAGCTATTAAATCATTGGTAAATGAATAAAGATCCTTAGATGAAACAGTGCCAGAACCCAAAACTACTATTACGAAATATACAGGTTGTTTTTTGTTTTTTTATTAGGGATGTTTTTCGGTATTCATATTTTTTATCAAATTAGTCCATTATTTGGTGGTCTACTATTGGGGGTTGTAGGGGCTTCTTTAGGAAATACAGTTGAAAAATATTACGTTGCAAAAGTCGGATATTTAAAAAGTAAACTTTAATGTTCTTCGATTCTTTTCTGCTCAATACTTTGACAAGAGCTATACTGCATGTCGCAGTATAGCTCTTCGTTATTTGAACACCATTTATAATAAGTATACAAAAAATATTTCTTCCTTTGCTTCTTAAAAACCACAATCTTTGCGAAAACAACCTATTATAAAACAAATCTAATTTAAAACCATTACACATTTAATTTATTATGCACTGCACTTGAATGCTGTTTGTTCTATTTTCCAGTACAACGGACATAAATAACGGGTTGCATCAATTTCAACCCGTTATTTTACTAATGCTCTTCGTTAATTTAAGGACAATTGTTCATAATAACTATTATTTGACACATTAAGATTTTACCAACTAATAAAGCGGATGTCTCCACCAAATAATTTATCAGCAACTAGATTGCCATCCTCATTAAGTCCTCTGATTGTCCAAGTATCCTCAGAATATCCATCAAGGACGAAGAAGGCAAAGTTGTTAATTATCTTTTTAATATGGTAATTATCAGGTTGTTCCTTTACAGTGTTCATTGAAAAGTCATAGGGAATAGATGGAGGTGTATTTTCAGAGTGCCCACCAATAACGATATACTTTATAGAAGAATTTTCAGCCGTTTTAACACCAACTATGAACCCTTCTTTCTCATAAACAGTGCCATAACCAGTAACTTCAAAGGGCTTATTTTCTTCTATATCATTACCAAACGTACCACCATCGTAATAATAAATTATACCTAGTCTTTGTTTTACACGAGCTAAGCCAAATGTTTTGTCATTAACATCTTCAAATAGGATTGCTTTTCCATAGACTGTATCATAGGAACTTATTTGTTCAACATTTCCTGGTATTGTATCAATAGCTGTAAAACGAAATCCAGACAGAAAAAAAATGCCGATAACTATTACTAAGACGCTTATTACTAATAATCTAGGTTTTTTTTTCTTCACAAAGGCAATTATCTTGATAACTACTGCTAATAACATTAATAAGATAATAAATGTTCTCATAAAACTCCACCTTTTCTATATTGAATCGTGAAATGACCATATATAATGTTTAAAATCCGTGAAAAGGCTAGGGTTATAATAGGGATGAACTGAATTAATTTCAATCAATTTTCTTATCCAAAATGAATTTTCTATTATAAATGACGAATAGGGTTTTAATCCTCTGGATATAACGGATGACCACTGAATGCCTCATCATATGGTGGTCCAAACAATGTAGTGTAACATCCCTAAATGTGATAATTGCAATTGGTTCAATCTGGCTTTCCGAATCATTATCTTCTGGTATGGAAGCACCAAGCGTTTTTGTTTGTCATCATAACACCTAACATATTACGTTTTTTGCCCTCTCGTTTGATAATCTATCAGATTTTTTAATATAAAGTAGTACAACTGTTAGTATTATTCTAGTAAATACAGATGTAACAAGTAATATTCCAATCAACGGATCAATGAAACCTAAAATCGGTACAAGGATCTTGCTCAATAGAAACGAACCACTAACTAAAACAATTGACATGATCACTTTTACTGCAAGAACTTTCTTATTTGAAAACTTAGTTATCTTTAACTCCTTATTAAGGAAAGCAGAAACTAAGTTAACTATGACACTTAATGACCAGCAAAAAATCAATAATGAGAGAGCATACGCCGTAGCTTTTACGGTATGACTTAATTGATCAAATGAGCGTTCGATCCCAAAGTTTGTATAATGCCAAGCACTAACTATTTCATTTAAAAAATAAGTCCCGTTATTTCCATTCGTTAAAACAATGAGACCATTTCCGGTCTGTGGTTCCATCGAAAAATGTGCCTTCCAGCCGTTGTTGCCTCCATCATGTGTAACGATGATGCTGTTATTTACGTGATTAATAAAATGACCTAGAGCGGTCTCATCATTAATAAAGCCTTCTAAACCTCTAACTTCTAAAATGGGGGTAAACATCTCTTGAACTGTGTCAGCTTCTAAAAAACCCGTTCCGTGAAAGCTATTGATTTCAGCGATGACAAACTTATTCATGTCTTCTATCGTTGTATAAAGTCCGGCTGCTGCTTTCTCGATAAATAAGTAGTTTGGTAACAACTCTAATTTTACATCATAAGCTTTCGCAGTCTTATCCTGGAGATGACCATCCCATTTGAAGCTACTGTTTTCCATTCCTAACGGTGCAAGGACGACTTCATTTAGATATAAATGAAAGTCTTTTCCTGTTACTTCTTCAATCATCATTTGTAGTAAGTTATAACCACCACCTGAATAGCTATACCTCGCTCCCGCTTCATTTTCTAATTCAACAGGCTTTGAACCACCACCAATCCCACTAAGTGATTGCTCCAAAGTAGGTAGCTGTTTATTTGGCTCATAGCCAGGATAACCTCCCCCGACTGATAGCCCTGATGTATGACTTAATAACCCTCTCACAGTTATCGCTTTTTGGTCATATTCACTTTCAAGTAGCTGCCATCTTGTTATGTAATTCTCAATAGGATCATCTAAATTGATGAGGCCATCTTCAACCAATTTCATCACGCCCAGTGCTGTCACAGATTTAGAAATCGAGGCAACTTGAAACACTGTGTTTTGCTCAACCTTACTATTAGCATCGAGATCCGCATAACCGAACGTACCTATCCATTTAACTTGGCCATCTTCTAGTACAGAAATTGCAGCCCCAGGAATTTTATATTTACTTAGCATTTTATCAGTTTTTGTTTCTACGTCTTTAATTAATTTATCAAGATCAGTAGTTCTAGTTAGATCGTTATGGTTCAAAAAAAATGGAAAAGTAGCGATGATTGCCAATACAAGTAAAACTATGGCTTTTCTTTTCATATAGAACCTCCTAAATTATCAAGATATAAATATTTCACTACTGTTCTGCCAAATTTCCTTGTACTATCCAAAAATATCACAATGATTCTAGACAATACTGCGAAACACATTTGCTAAATTAATATTGCCAAATCATACTATAGTATTTTCCAAATTTGAATCTTTAACCATTTGCACAAGTGTAACGCCGTGTTTAATTAATTCGATATCTTCCTTATTTCTCTTTGCTTCATACTGACTATATACATGTGCAATATCGCCAAGTATTTCAATCTTGTAATTTAATCCATATTCATAAACTATCTATTTGAGGAACTTTTTATAGTTTTTACTTTTTATTCCTCCAAATAAAAAAGAACACATAAAGCATACCAAGTAAAAAATAATTTTGAATCATCAGAGGAAGAAGTGTGTTCAGTATCCATGAATTAATTCCATTAGATAGAACTGAAGGGAAGGGTGAAAATAGGAGATATAATAATGTATAGACAATCATTCCTCTTTTCCCATTCCCTAACTTTCTTTCAATTATCTCCCCTATAATAAGTGGTAAATAAAAAAATTTATTAATTTGTAAATAACCCATATTTTCCCACTCCTGTCGATATATTTCAACCGATATTTTATTTGACTAACCTGCGCGTTACTCAACAAAGAAAATAGCGATACCCTTTATTGTGCTATCGCACTCGTTAGTGAAATTAGATATCTGTTAACCTTAGAAAGTTGCA
This sequence comes from Anaerobacillus alkalidiazotrophicus, assembly GCF_001866055.1. Next base: position 14,820 of record NZ_MLQS01000008.1, on the reverse strand, counting down.
CCATTTCGTAACCACTTTCTGTAGTTTTTATACTCAATAAATAAACAAGAGCCAATCGCACCCAGAATTAGAGGGTTGTACCTAATTGTAATATTTAATAGTTTGCCAACGCAAAAAGCAATTAACGTGACGATAGTAATCACTATTAAATTACCAATTAAAATTTCACCCCATTTAACCCAAAGATATTGCCTTATCATGTATACCCCACCTTTCAATTTGTTTTTCAATATCGAAACTTATAAATAAGCACAAAATAAAAATTTACTAATCTGCTTCGTTCGCACAAGAAGCGGTTGCCATTCTTAAGCAATCGTTCCCAGTAGTTATATAGCTCACTATACGAAAATATCGCCATTTCCTACGAAACTTTTTTAATTTATTCCTCCAATTAAAGTTTATTTCATTTCTCTTAGACATAGGTTATTTACTTGTTACTATTAACTTTCGTGTTTGGGAATCATATATTTTATAACTAACTTCAAACATATGGTCTTTTGTTGCTGTCACCATACAATAATAAGGGATAGATTTTCCATAAGCATCAAGTGCAGGAATATCTCTGAAGTAAAACAATCTATCTGTATCGAGCATTGTAAAGACTGCTTCAGAAGAACGACCTGATGATACTATTTCGATAACACATTCCCCACTGATAACATCATATTCCTTTAGTACAACATATTTTAGGCTTGGGAGAGTAACGGTTAAAAATAATACACCAATTAATAACATACCAAGGCTTTTACCTACATTTAAAAGTGGGTAGTCTTTATTAACATACATAGCAATAAAGGAAAATACTGCGAATATTATAAACAAGGCCCCTAGTATTAGCATTAAATAAAAATAGATCATTTTTTCACTTCCTATAACAAATGAATGTAATCCAATATTTCATCTTCTTCAACAATCCTGCCATTTGGTCGAACAAGTAAAACGATGTAATGTTCAAACATCGCTATCTTTAACATTAATAAGACTTACCGTTCCAACTAACGTATCCTCATACAATTAAGTTAGCAACTGCTAATGCAACTGACAGACATGACACAATCAATAAAATCTTATAAAGCTTCTTCCTTTCTGGATTTTCATTATCAAACTGTAAATTACTAATGGACAGAAACAGTGTTAGGCTTAGTAGAAACGGGAATATAGACTCTCTACCAGTAAAGCCTGCCCAGATGACAAAGCTCGTTGATAATATCGTTAAAACTAATAATAATACCTTAATATAAGATTTAGCTTTTTCATATTGTAGAGTATTTCGCATGTATTACCTCTCTTTTTTATCCTAATTTTAACATAAATCCTTAATTTTGCTTATTTAATTATTCTGCTTCGTTAATACATAGAAGTGTTAGCTGTTGTTATGCTATCGATCTCCGTTTGTGTTAATGCAATTATTCTAATACTTTAATAAATTAATAGGGTAGTTCAAATTCATTCAAAGAAAAAATCAAAAAATAAATAACGGTTACTTCGTTTGAACCCGACTATTTTTCGTACTATAATAAAGAAAACCATTTAAGGAATGATGTATTATGGCCAAACATAAGATTTATACAATGTGTTTCGCAAGTGTATATCCCCATTATGTTACGAAGGCGGAGAGAAAAGGACGTACGAAAACAGAAGTCGACGAAATCATCCGTTGGTTGACAGGGTATAGCCAAGAAGAATTAGAAGCACAACTGGAAAAACAGACAGACTTTGAGACCTTCTTTGCGGAATCTCCCCAACTGAATCCTTCGAGGGCTTTGATCAAAGGTGTTGTCTGCGGTGTCCGAGTGGAAGACATCGAAGAACCAACGATGCAAGAAATTCGCTATTTGGACAAGCTAATCGATGAGTTAGCAAAGGGAAAAGCGCTAGAGAAGATTTTGCGGAAATAATAATTAAAAATGAAGAAACACTGATCCCTTTTATAAAAGCCGGTGTTTTTTTATTGAATCGACAAACTAACCCAATCCCAAAATGAGAGGAGAATTTACTAAGGAGGTTATTGAAAAATCGGAATTTGCATCTGTCATATCTTGTATTTCTACTATTTTGATAAGTAATCAATGTATTTTTTTAAAAATAAATAATTGTTTCTTATTGAATGAATTTCATAATTACCTAAATGGAGCTACATAAGTCTAAATGCTGTTGGAAACAATCTTCATCCAACAACATTTAGTATCAGAGTAGCGAAAATAAACAATTATCAAATTCATTACTTCCTAGTTTACCCTTCTCAATCTTATGTTACAACTCCAGAAAATCTAAAGGCTGCATATGCTGCTGGTGTACAAATGACGTAAAAAAGTAAGCATTATGATATAAATACTTACTCTTTTACGTCATTTAAAGGTAGTAATTAACCTTTCTATTGTCCTTTTCACATCGCCTATTATCAAATTCCATTTTTTCTTTAAATATTGGCTCATTCCTAAATGAAAACTTACCTTATAAGGCTCCACTCCAATGAGATAGCCTTTTATTGTCTCCTTTTTTTGGTACAATAAATGAAATAAATGGAGATTATGTGGTGAGATATTTAATGGCTGCCGCTTATGAAGCTAAAAACGCCGAGATAAAAAATCGCCATGGTTTTGAAAAAAGTCATTCCCAGGGTCTTTTAGGTATGCACATACAAAGTGCAACAACACTCTTCGTAGTAAATATGAAACGAATTATTACATTAATGGGTTAGAAATAGCCTAGTAAATTACTTTTAAAGAGCCAAAATACAAAAAAGATTAGGAAATGTGGTTTGAACATTTCCTAATCTTTTTATTTTTAATGTTGTAACTTTAAATCACTAATATTTTCAGCAGTCTCAAAGTAACATTCCAATTTTTGTATCCTTAGCCTGATGACATTGGGGTCTTACTGCCCCTTAAGAGTGGGATAAAGTCAACTTATTGATTTGCTTTTTTCACCCAGCCTGCAACTGTAACTGTGCGCTTTGCTTGATGTTTTACAGCTGCTTCTACGTCTTCAATCATTTTTCCGTCTTGACCAACTGTTACACTTACACCGTACGGATTCCCACCAGAAGTAAATTGAACAGGATCTGTGTAACCAGGTGATGCCACAATCGCGCCCCAATGATGCATCGTTGTGTATAGAGAAAGGATTGTTGCTTCTTGACCGCCATGAGAATTTTGTGCTGAGGTCATTGCACTTACCACTTTGTTTACCAGCTTTCCATGAAACCATAGACCACCTGTTGTATCCAAGAATTGTTTCATTTGAGCTGGCATATTACCAAATCTAGTTGGAACACTGAAAATAATTGCATCTGCCCATTCTAAGTCTTCTAATGTTACTTCAGGAACATCTTTTGTTGCTTCAACATGAGCTTTCCATCCTTCGTTTTCATCGATGACTGATTGAGGAGCAAGTTCAGGAATTTTTAATACTTTTACTTCTGCACCAACTTCTTTCGCGCCTTCTTCAGCCCATTTCGATAATTGATAGTTTGTTCCACCCATGCTGTAATAAATGACTGCTAATTTTACGTTTGACATTTTATTCGACTCCTTTGTTTTTCCAAATATTTTTTCTAAAAATCCCATATTAATTTCTCCTTTCAATAATTTAACCTAATAAGAACCACCTCCATTGAAAATAAATCATTTCCAATGTTCTTTTTCCTTAACAAATATCTCAATCTCATTTTTCTTTAACTCAAGATAATTAAGCTGAAAATTTTTCTTTACCTCTTAATAATAATTGACCGAGAGAATACAACTTACTCCCATTTAGTGCTAAATGAACAGATATGATAAGTAAAACGAGGTCATAAGCATAACCATCAAAAAATCCTGCTGCTAATTTAACCTTAAAGATTGCTCCTACCATGATAAGACCTAACAATACAGAAACAATCCGTGTTCCAAATCCTAAGATTAAAGCAATTCCTCCAACTAATTCAATCGTTGCTACAATATATGCAAGGCCTCCGGGTAACCCAATACTATCAAACCAACCGGCTATATTTTCAATACCACCTTGGAACTTCGCCGCACCATGTGCTAAAAACACAACCCCTAACACTACACGTAATAAAAATGCTCCAATTTCATTTTTGTTTAACATAATCGTTTCTCCTCCAATTTCATTTTTATTAAGCTGAACTTCACTCAGTGGGGGTCTTCCTGCCCCTTAAGAGTGGGATAAACGTAAAATTCAAATTCATTTATCTTAATTCAGTATATAATATTTTTATTTATTATTAATTCAAGATATCTTTTAAAAAATTTTTATTCAGGCTTAAGAATTTCCAGTCTCGTACATGACTAAATAATTTTTAGAAGCCTTTAGAAACGTTTTTTTTCTCCGAAAACGTAACAACTGCTGAAGAACTTATCGCTAGTTTCTGTATCTTTTCTTTGATTACAGGATCAATAACTGTTATATAGTCGTATGTTGAAGATTTAAAAGCTGATGATCTCGAAAGTTTTTAATTTTGTTTTTTCATTTCTATAATTAGAATGTGCGATGTTTCCACAGCCTTAACTGTAATTTCTTCTTCAACAATCTCCATTCCATCTTGGTCTGATAATTGAATCTCATTTATTGTTGAAGTTCCTTCTATTTGTACTAAATATGCCTGCCTTCCTTCTTTTACAGGAAAATGAATCTCTTTGCCCTGCTCCAATTCTATGGAATACATATTAACATCCTGATGAATTTTAATAGGGGCATCTCCATCTGTACCTGAAACCATATGAAACCAACGATTCTTTCTGTCTTCCCAATTAAATTTGAAATCACCGTAGTTAGGTTGATGTCCGGTTTGATCAGGCAAGATCCAGATTTGCAAAAGCCTCAATATACTTTCTCCTAAATTATGCTCGCTGTGAAACACACCCGTTCCTGCACTCATGTATTGGATATGTCCACGAGAAATTGTATTTTTATTCCCCATGCTATCGCTATGAGTTAGTTCCCCATCTATTACATAAGAAATGATCTCCATATCTCGGTGAGGATGTGTATCAAACCCTGTTTTCGGGTCTATGAGATCGTCATTAATTACTCGTAAGGCGCCGAATTGAATATTATTTGGATTATAATAATCCGCAAAGGAAAAATGAAATTTACTTCTTAACCACCCAAGGTTACTTGAGCCCATATGATTACTTTCCATTTTTTTTAGCATAGTTTTCTCTCCTATCTTCCATTCACTGTTTTTTATATAATCACCAGAATTTATAAATTTCTAATTTGGAAACTGTCTAGCTTCAGCGCCTATCGCTCGTGACCAAGGCGCTTGCGCTTTTCTTGTTAGCCTCTCTACTTACTATGACCTTCCTTTCTAATTAATTTAGAAATCATTATCACTAATTAATATATTATGAATTCAAGATATATACTAAAAAAATTTAACTGCCTCCAGCATGGTACCCTAACTTTTTTAATTGCTGAATCAACATCATTTTTTCATTAATATCTAAACCACTACATATTTCTTGAATTGCTGCTCTATGTTTAGGAAATACATCATCCATTAATTCAGTTCCTTCTCTTGTAAGTGCTGCATATGTGATACGGCGATCTTTAGGACATGCTTTTCTCTCCAATAGATTTTTCCTTTCTAACTTATCTACCACATAAGTGATACTACTACTAGCAATGAGTACTTTTTCACCTATTTTTTGTATGGGTTGATCACCTTTACTATAAATCAACTCAAGAACTGCAAACTCCGTAGGATTTAGTCCCAAACACCTTATGTCATCTTCCACTCGCTTTTTTAATGATTGTAAAGCTCGTGATAAAACAATAAATAACTTTAAAGACAAATCTTCTTCGTATCGTTTATTGTCCTGATTATCCATACAAACCATCCTTCTAATTTATCTTGAATTCGAGATAATTATATAATAACTTTTTTTCTATTGTCAACTAAAAGAAAAAAATTAAACATTTTCCTCTCCTCAATCCTTATTTCCAAAGAGTAAGTGTTCTTAAAAAAAGTTAATAGAAAGCACCATTTATCTATGTCTATATGCAACCACAGAAAACCGTTTAAGTACACGACTCATAGCCTCTGTGGGTACGATTTGCCTTGAAAAGCTTAAGCTAAAGTTTCATTAGACAAAGCACAAGAAGAGATTATCTTTGTTATCGTACCCGACTGCAATAACTTAAAACAACTACTTTTTTAGAAAACTCGTTCTAGCTTCGCTAGAACATCGAAAATTCAGATGGAGTCTCAACTCCACCTGAATGGAAGTTCCCACCTACGCTACCCTTAGAGGTGGGGGTCTATGCCCCTTAAGAACAAATCATTTGATTAAAGAGGAAATCTGTTGCTCATCTATATTTAAAATTTGTTCTAGTTCAGCTTTCTCGTATTCATTAGTTTAACAAGGAATCCTTGATAAAGAAGAAATAGCTGAACAGGGGACTGAGTATGGCAGTTACCCCTCCAAGTAGCAAGGAGCCACCGCCCCAACCCGTTACTAGTCCCAAGATCATACAACTTGGAAGTCCCAACAGAAAAATAGCTTTTCTTAATCCTGGTAATAGATTTTCCTCGTCTTGAAGAGGAAAATGCTTAAAAAAGGATTGTGTCCTCATATCACGCCAACTCCATTTGATAAACTGGATAACGGAAAAAAGACACACAACGAATATCACCCACTTCAACCAAACGGGAGTAATTAAAATCGCAACCACCCCTATTCCAGTAATTTGCAGGATACTATATATTTTTGATTTGTTTCTTAAGGTAAATTTAATAAATAGCTCTGCCAATAAATTTGAAGGAATTCTCTCTTTAAATAGTATTGTAGATTTTGCAAATAGAAACCACGGCCGTTTCCGCTGCTTTTTTTCTAACTTATATCCGCTTGCGGAAATAAAGATACTGGCGAGCTTTAGCCTCTCATGATTTTCTCGTAAACAATCTTCGAAAAAGGTAGAGGTAAGATGCAGCCTCTTTCTCAATAACCAATAACAGGCGAAAGCAAAACCTAGGAAAAGAATAGCCTGAATCGTTTTATTCCCAAGGAAAAACATCTGGAACAATAGAAAAGTGACCATCAAAAATAGCATATTATATAAGGTTAATCTCCACCTTCGATAACGTAATGCCAACAGTTGCCTTCCTAACTGGCTAAACAATTGAAAAAGAAACCCAAAGCATAGCGCAATAATAATTTCCGTATTGCTAGCGCCTATGTATATAAGCCAAATGGGCAGAAGGAGTATAGCGAAACTAGTGAGAACTAAAGCGTTTCTTACTAGTGTATAGGAAACTCCGAGCTGTAATAACGGATAATACCAGTTGGACCGTTGCCTTAAAAACAGCAAATCTCCCTCCCTTATAAATAGACGTACCGTTCCAATGCGACTTAATAAGAACAAAGGAAGCCAGAAAAATTGCACCGGAAACTGGCTTATCCATTCGGCTGTTCCTTCCCATAGTAAATAATAGTGATAGCCTAGAATCCCTAAACCAGGGATTAAAATATACAGCCATACTACCCAGTCAACAGCAGTTTTCCAAACACCGTATTGATAGCCCCACTCTTTTTTTAACCGGAGAAAAAATAATTGTTTTACACTAGTCATTGTCTCGCTCCATCAACACATAAAAGCAATCCATCAAGGAGCCTTCTAAGACACTTTTCCCTTGAATCTCCTCCAAGGTACCCGCCGCTATCAACCTTCCATAATTAACCAATAGAAACCGATCACATATTTTTTCCGCCGTATCCAACACATGAGTAGACATAAGTATTCCTGCTCCCCTAAGCTGTTCTTCTTCTAACAAAGATATAAAATCTTTCATCGCTTTTGGGTCTAGACCAATAAATGGCTCATCCACAATATATAATTTTGGTTTTATTAAGAGGGCAATAATAATCATGAGTTTTTGCTGCATTCCTTTTGAAAAGGAGCCAGGATAGTGATGCTTTTCATCCTGTAAGCGGAAAGTAGTTAGTAATTTTTCGGCCTCCTTATAGTAGCTATCCCTTTCAATCCCATTAACAGCCTTGGCCAGTTCAATGTGCTCCCATAACGTAAGCTCATCATAAAAAGTAGGATGCTCGGGAATATACGCAAACTTGCTTTCTTGTCCCATCACCACTTCCCCGTCCACGTCCTCCATGAGTCCGAGTATGGATTTAATAATGGTACTTTTCCCCGCACCATTGGGACCAATCAAACCAACAAGCTCTCCTTGAGAAATGACAAAGGTAATATCCTTAATGGCATCCTTCTTATCATAGTAACTCGCTTGTTTTAAATTGACATTTAACACTTCCATCCTATCACCTACCTATGTCTAAGTTTTTACTACGAATGAATGGGAACTTGTAATTTTATCTTAATAATGTTGCTCCAAATCGTTGTATATTTCTATAGCTTGTTCATATATATCATTGTTTGGCTCGATCTGATAATTTTCAATCTCTCCAATATATACTGTGTAGATGTTTCTTGACTACCCTAATCTTAGAACAACCGTTTTGACAATTATACTACAAAAAGTAATATTTTCCCTTTACTTTTATTTCTTCTTTAAAAAAAGCCACAATCTTTACGAAAAGAGCTTTCTCAATTGTAAAACATATGCAGAAAATCTCCTTTTGTATTTCCGTTTGACGATTTCTAAACAAAACTAGTTGTTACCTTTCCCTTCTATTGTCGCTGTTTTACTCAAAATACGTACAACCGTTTTTGGTTTTTTTGTACCTAAATGAAAAGCATTGACTTTCTTAGTATCGGTTTCAGTTTTGGGAGGGAAATCATCAATTATCAATAGAAATACCGTACAAATTCGTAATAGTTTTACAGCATATTTTTTGTTGTTATAACAACGTTTGGTAAGAATCGACACTAAAAATAGCAGGTGTTTTAGCATACCTTTTGGCGAGAGTTCATAGGTTTTGTCCTCCTTCTTTTTCATATGATAAAAGTGGTACAATTTACTATGTTATTTTCAAAACAAAATAATTTTTATAAGGAATTATGGAATTTAACGTTAAAATAATTGTAACCAAATCGTTATTCAACGAAGCAGGTTTGTAAAATACTGGAGGTGTTAATTTGAAAGAAGGTAATAATAGAAATTTATATTTTAATATGGTTTTAGGTGCAATAGGTATAGTTCTTGTTTTTATTGGTACTTACGAATTTCTTAAAGTAGTTGAAAACCTTAAAGGTCTTTTTCTGATTATGGCTGGTATGACTATAATAGTCCATTATATCTATCAATTAGAGGGAAAAGTTGGAGTTAGTACTAAGACTATTTGGATTAAAGCCGCTATCTTAATTGGTATCGTTTTAGGAATTTTTTATTTTTATTAAGGTTTATTCAACAAACGGTGAGCGTTACTTCAACAAGGAGGTAATGCTTTCTTTGAAGAGTAAGTTACGTTTGGAAGCATCATAAGTTACTGTGTTTTTTAATGACTTACTTGATCATGAAAGATAAAATAAGAGATGATTTCAAGCATTTTGGTAATCAGTACATATTCTCTGCTATTTATATAACTGAAGGTAACAGATTTTTAATGGATTTGGATGCTCTTATATCCGAATATGAAGAGTCTATAGACTTCGCTCTTATTGGCTTCCCTTCAAACTGGAAAGAACTTTTGGGAAATTTAAATAATATAAAATCTTAATTCTAGGAGAGCGAATCAATCGCTCTCTTTTTTTACATTTTTAATATCAAAAACAATTTTTAATTTTATTAGAGCTCCTTCTTCAAGATAAGGGGGCGTTAGTTCATTAAGGGAAGAAAATATAATTAAAAAGCACAGATAGATGATAAATTCATTGTCTCTGCTTTTTTGAATGCTAATTATAGTGTTAATTCATTTGGGATTGGAGTGTTAAATGTAATAATTCACCTGTGAATTAACGTTTTCCCTCCCAAAACTGAACCCGTTACTTTCTTAGTCAGTGCTTATAACAGTTAATTAATCAAACTGATTTGTTCATATCAGGGTCATAGACCCCTACCTCATAGCGTAGTGTAGGTGGGAACTTCCATTCAGGTGGAGTTGAGACTCCATCTGAATTTTCGATGTTCTAGCGAAACTAGAATGAGTTCTCTTGAGGACACAAGTTTTTATATACTTTACGTTCGGTACGATTTCAAGCTTTAAAAGAGATTCTAGAAAGTGACGCTGTAATTAGGAATTATATATACCACCCTTGCTTAGTTATGCACAGTACAGCTACGAACTATAATAAATTCTCTTTGGTTAAGGGACTAACGCCTGAAACAAATAATGTAAGTAAAGAATTTCATGTAATTATCTCCTCCATTAAAGCTACCTTTAGTTAAACAACTCCGTTAACTCTTCATTCCAAACTTCTTTTAATGTACTTCTAAATAACTGATCAAGCTCAATAGTCGGATCAGGAATATCTAATTTTAATCTTTTTGTATAAGACTCTAAATGCTCTATTTCCTTGTTTAAATATTCGTTAATAATATCTACCCTTGGTTCAAGATTTAACTCTTCACCTGCTATCTTACGTTTTAATAATGTAGAAATAGACTCTTTTAATTCTCCAGGTTGCAATATATCTTCTAATAATGGTTGAAATTCCAATGGTGGAATAGTATTATATTTTTCAATCCACTTAGCCGCTAATATTGGACGAAGTACGTAAAAGTATTTTTTTATCCTAACTTCATTTCCCTGAAGATAATCACGGAAATTTCCCTTTGCCATGTTCAAATAATGATATAAACAAGAAGTTGGTGAAAATATATTTTTATCTAGTTCTCTCATTTTATCTATTGTTGAATAAGATTGGTAATAAACAATACTTGATTTAAGCCATTCTAAAAGAGGAGGGTTTGATTTTCTAAATAGTCTTAGTGCCTTTGTTAACTCCCATCCGCTTAGGTCTAATAAAGGATGAATCGGAATTGATATAGGATCCCTAGTTGGTATTTCAATAACATCTCTTTTTTGATCAATTGATAAATACCAGTTTGGTTTATGGATATATATAAACCGAACATCATAATCACTGTCTTTAGAAGGGAACCCCCAAGCTCTACTGCCAGATTCACAAGCGAATAATATATTAACACCGTTATCTTTCTCAATTTGTCTAATTACTTCAATAATGTGTTCTTTCATAATTAAGACCTCCATTAGATAAACCATAATACATTCAGATAATACATTCCAGAAACTATTACTTCATAAATTTATTCTATTTCTATCATTTAAACCGCTTCCCTTAACTCACCTAAAATTACTCAAAGTTGAGCATTTTTAGATAATATTTAAGAGGAACTCTTCTTCAGGCGAAGAGTTCTTTTAATTTCTCCTAGTGACTCATTTACACTAGCCAGTTGACGGTATTTTCCACGGACAATAGATTGTCGTTTCCAATCCCACCAAACCGTATATGTAGGGGATTTCACGCCTACATAGCCTAAGCGTGGCAATAACTTTCCTTCTTTCTTACCAATATTAACAACGCTGTTCATATCACGATACATTGTTGTTTCACAACTTTTACACGTAAATACTCGTACATCAGGTTCTTTCTTTTCGTGATGACCACAAACACAACACGCTTTCGTAGTGCTTGTTTCATCAACTTTTGTATAATATTTTCTATTCTTTTCTTGAACCCATTCAAGGATTTTACGAAACTGTCCAATTGGTGTTTGATTTAACATGGCACGTTTCATTCTTTCTTACCAATATTAACAACGCATTAACAACGCTGTTCATATCACGATACATTGTTGTTTCACAACTTTTACACGTAAATACTCGTACATCAGGTTCTTTCTTTTCGTGATGACCACAAACACAACACGCTTTCGTAGTGCTTGTTTCATCAACTTTTGTATAATATTTTCTATTCTTTTCTTGAACCCATTCAAGGATTTTACGAAACTGTCCAATTGGTGTTTGATTTAACATGGCACGTTTCATGGAACCATGCTTTGCAACGTCTGGAGTTGGTACATAATCACCAATCAAAATATGGTCGTACTTCTTACTGAAGTAATGAGCATAACTGTATAACACTTGCTTAATTTGTTCTCGCCGAGTGAGTTCAGCTCGCTCTAATGCACGATTCAAATAATTCCAACGNTTGCTTGGTTTCCAATACTGTGTGTTTGGTGTTGTAACTAAACGGGCAAAACGTTCGCATTTATCACGTTTTGATTTTATTTGGTCGATACGCTTATCCCAATACTTTAGTGTTGAAGATAACGCTTTAAGCTCGTAAGAACGTCCTTTATGATCTATACCAACAGCTAAATTCTTGTGGTTAGGGTCAAAAACGATATAAGAGTTTTCCTTAACCATTTCTATTCCTTTTGAGTTTTCAATCGTAAATATAGCATAATATCCACCAATATCTTTAGTGATACGANGTGTTTTAACCTTTTCGTTCTCTCNGAGAGCCAACGNTTCTACTAAAGTAACTACTGTAGACAATTGTTTCTTTANTTTTTTATCTTTTTTCTTTAATTCTTGATGTTCTTCAACAGATAATTTTCCGAAAGTAATAGATAATTTACCTTCATCAAGGAGTTTAAACCCTTTGTTCGGTTCATCGTAAAAAAGAGAAAACCANTTCTTTTTCCAAGAACGAAATTTTGGTTTTTGGTTATCTAATTTTTTATCGAAAAATCTATCATACGATTCTTTTAAACGTAAGGCTGTATTTTTCAAAGGAGATGAATGAACTTTGTACAAAAACGGAGATTGTGCTTTAATTTTTGGAACTTTGTTCCTTAAATTACGCCCGTNTAATAGTTTTTCCTGTCTACCGTTTTTATAATCTTCTTCTACTAATTGAAATAATTGATTATATAACCAATTGCACATTTTTGATTGTCCATCTAGCTGTAATTCTTGTTCTTTTGTAGTGATTAACTTGATTTTTCGGTTGAATATCACAAATTTTCAATAGTTTCCTTGACTTTTTTAGTTTTTTTACTTCTGCTTCCATACAACCTACTACTAAAAACAGTAATGATAGATAGTATGTCTTCTACCAACTCTTGTTCGTATGTTTTATCTTCGCTGTGGTTTATGATCTCGATTTCCACATTGTGAAATTCACATATTTGTTCCAAAATTTCGAATCCAAAACGTAATAACCTATCTTTATAGTTTATGACAATACGTTCAACTTTATTGGACTCTATCAAAACAATCAACTCTTTCAATCCTTTTTTATTGTAATTTAATCCACTACCTAAATCTTCAACAATTTTGAAAGAGTAACCATTAGCAGTGCAATATTGACTAACATTTTGAACTTGTCTTTTCAAGTCATCTTTTTGATCTGAAGAAGAAACCCTACAATATCCTATAGTCATTTTAGGATTTTTAACTTTATTTTTATTAACGTTAGATAAATCTTCGGTAGTGTATCTCCTGTGCCCTCCGGAAGTTCTTGTTGAAGTAATTTTACCTTCTTTTTCCCACCTACGTAAAATATAATATTCAACTATCCTGCTTTGATACTTTAAGCGAAACCCTTCACAGTCTAATGATCTTCATAAAAAAGAATACCAGAAAATAATGAATTATGTACAAAAAGAATGAAACTACTAGTATCTATGCATAATTGGTTAATTGCTTGCTGCACAGTATGAGTCTACTAAGAAAGACGATCACTGAATGCAATCGTCTCTTTAAAGGGTTATTCTATTACCAGTATCGTTGTACTACTAATAATTTATTCATCCATAAAGATAAGCACTGACTTTTCGCCAGTGCTTTAAACAATTAATTTTCAACTCTCTTTTCAAGGCTAAACAATCGCTTGTCCATTTCGGTTAATTTATTATTAAGATAATCAACTTCAAAATCCGTTTTCTTTTTGGTCACTTTCAACATTCCTATTACATCTATAGTTTGAGAAGCCACAATTCTGTTTACAGTTCCTTTAATTTCTTGAATGTCACTTTTTACTTCTTTCATATCCTTTTGTAGTTCTAATAAGATTCCAAGAATTCTATCTTCCATTCCGCTCACCTACCTATGAGATTATTATAAATTCTTTTTTATCTACTTACTACTCTTTTGTGTATCATATTATTTTTGTTAAGTGGTTTCGTACCTGTGTCACACCCCGAAGAATATTGTTTCACAATAGGAAAAATTTAAAAAGGCGCCTCGGTCAGTGTCACCAGGCACCAATCGTAGACACAGAAAAGCTACTAATTTCAATCACGTCATGAGTTACTTCTTTGAATTTACTACATGCTGCTTTGCATCGAGGAAGCACACTTCGAAGCGTTACTAGCAGACGCAGAAATGCTACTGACTTCAATCACTTCATGAGTTACTTCTTTGAAATGGCTACATGCAGCTTTGCTTCGAGGAAGCCTACTACGAAGCGATGCTGGTAGACGCAGGAGCACAAAAAAACACACTCCAATTGGAATGTGTCTTTACTCTACCTAGCAACGTCCTACTCTCACAGGGGTAAAACCCCAACTACCATCGGCGCAAAAGAACTTAACGATCGTGTTCGGCATGGGAACGAGTGTGACCTCTTCGCTATCGCCACTAGATAATATATTTAGTTGAAAGAAATCATTCTTTCAAAACTAGATAACATACATATAAGTTTCTTGAGTGTGAATTCAATTCTTATTTTTAGGATAAGTCCTCGACCGATTAGTATCTCTCAGCTCCACACGTCACCGTGCTTCCACCCGAGACCTATCAACCTCATCATCTCTAAGGGGTCTTACTGGATTAACTCCAAGGGAAATCTCATCTTGAGGGGGGCTTCATGCTTAGATGCTTTCAGCACTTATCCCTTCCATACGTAGCTACCCAGCTATGCTCC
>NZ_MLQS01000007.1 GCF_001866055.1 Anaerobacillus alkalidiazotrophicus | reverse complement strand
TGGAGCCAGTCTTCGGATTTTTGAAGGCTAATTTGCGTTTCACTCGAATGTCTGTGAGGAGCAAAGAGAAAGTAGAAAATGAATTAGGCTTCGCGTTTATGGCGGTGAACTTAAGAAAGTACACCGCCATAAACGCGAACGGAACTAATGGTCATGAAAATAATCCAATCGAAAAAAGGTTCCGATCATCAAATACAATAATCGGAACCTTTTTTCTTTATTTTTGGCTAGTTATGTCCCAGCCTCTTTTTTTTGTTTCAATCACTAATATTGCCTGTCTGAAAGGCCACTTATCCAATAAGTAGTGATAGGAATTAACGGTTGACGCTTCTTTTTCTTACTTAACGTAGTTATTCAAGCAATGTGGTTTTGTTTGCAGGTATCAAACTATTAACCGTTTTCATAGCCTTAAATATAAACTTGTACATCTTCCATGTAAATACAAGTTTGAGTATGCCAACGAGAAATTAAAGTTGTGTTAATTTAATAAAAAAGGAAATATATTCTATGAATGTTAAGTGAAGGATTTAACGGAAAATAATAAATAATTACATATTCAAATTAGAAGGGATTTTATATGGAGCTATTAAAGGAATTAGGAATACTTGTATTAAGAATAATAACAATTTACCCTTTATTATTATTTATGACAATGATGATGGGAAAGAGATCAATTGCTCAATTACCAGTATTTGATTTTTTGGTCATACTAACATTAGGATCTGTTGTGGGGGCTGACCTTGCAGACCCCGATATAAGTCACATACACACTGGTGTTGCCGTGGTTATTATCGGATTGTTCCAGATCATTGTCGCAAAATGGAAAATAAAAAATCGTAACTTCGGGAAATTAATCACCTTCGAACCTACTACAGTTATTTATCAAGGGAAGTTTCTTGTGGATAACATTCGCCAAATTCGGTATTCAATAGATAACATTTTACTTATGTTAAGAGAAAATAATATTTTTGATGTCAGTGATGTAGATCTAGGTATCATAGAGGCTAACGGAAAATTAACCGTACATAAAAAAAATTCTAAAGCGGCTGTTACCATCGAGGATTTGAAGGTTATTAAATCGTCTCCTGGAATTGCCTATCCAGTAATTATAGAGGGACAAATATATAAAGATGTTTTAACAAAGTTAAATGTGACAGAAGATTGGTTAACTAACGAATTAAATAAGTTAAATATCAAAGACTTAGATACAATTTTTTATGCATCTTTAACAAGTAATCACCAGTTGCACGTTTCCTTAACAGAAGATGCGAAAATAGTAAAGCACCCTCTCATTATTAATTAAGAAAATGACATGTATTTAACAAAAAGGAAACTTCTAAAAAATGGCTTTTGCCTAGTCGTTATTGTGATATGATTTTAATCGGAAAACATAGCGTAAAAAAGAAAAGAGTTGGTTTGTATTGAAAGCCAAGAAGTTAGTCCGAATGTCTAAGGTCTTATCTACTGCGCGTTTGTAATTTTCATACAAATTTACTGGTATAAATTTCTAAAAAAAGAAACAGAGTAGGAAGAACCTTGGGGAAAGATTGGTGGGAAATTCCGAATAACACTTTTGGGATTAGAAGGTTTATTTATTAAAAATGAAATAGTGAAAGTGTAAATGAACTCGTTTCAGCAAGCTGAAACATCGGAAAATCAGGTGGAGAGTTCACTCCACCTGATTGGAAAATCCCACCTACGCTACGCTTAGAGGTGGGGGGATGAAGGAAAAGCCACACTCATTCAGTTAATAAATCGTTTTATCAAATTGATTTTCAAGCCATTCCAGAAATTGATCGACATCTTGAAAAGTGATAGGATCTTCAGAGAAGTTTTCGTCAAATGCTTGCAATTTCCCTTCCTCAATTGAAAATTCCCATCCAAGAGCTGTAGCATCTTGAGTTAATAATACGAACTGTTTCATTTGGTCATAATTCATCTAGTTCCCTCCAAATTTTTTTTTGATTCACTGTTAATTTTTGAAATATATCGGGTCATTATTCATGTATAAATAAGTTGGTGAAAGTGCGTCCAATTTCAAGTGGTACAATATTCTGAAGTTAACTCTGAAATAAGGGGCTATTTGGTAGATTTTGTGACAAGTTTTTTGTGGGTTGGAAAGTATATATATATTTTAGTAATAACAAAATTGTTGTAAAATGAACCTAGGGAAAAATCTAAGTTAATGCTTTAAATTTTCATGAAACTAAAAATCAAAATTTTTACTGGACTAATATCTTAGTCTAGGTAATTGGTGCGTTTTCAACTAGTTATGTTTTGTGAAATTATTTATCTTAGATACAATAGAAATAGCATACAGTTACTAAATATGATTAGGAGGAAAAAAGATGGCGGATCAACTATTTGTTCAAGACGAAATTATCATCGAGGCTACTCCGGCTAGGGTGTGGGAAATTCTTACCAAACCGAAATATGTCGCACAATGGGATGATCTACCTGAGAACTATCCTAATGAAGATATGAAAGTTGGAAGCAAGGTAGTATGGGATCTCCCAGATGGTAGTCAGTCGATTACAACAATTATTAAAGCTGACGAAAGGGAACGATTAAAAATCGCATTATACTGTTCCTTTTGGGAAGTTAAACCAAATTATGGAGATTTGGCATATTTATACGAATTAGAAGACAAAAAAGGGAGCACTCTCCTTAAAATTAGTATTGGAGACTTTTCACTGATTAATGACGGGCAAAAATTTTATTGTGCATCCGTAGATTTTGCGTTAGAAGCCAAAATAGCTATTAAAAATTTAGCTGAAAAGCAATAAAACATAAATTACTTAAATGCAATTAGTTGGGAATATTACTAACGAGGACTGAATGAAAAACACCGAAATTTCATAACATTTCGGTGTTTTTCATTTGTGAAAATCGTTTATTTGATAAAAAAATTTTATGACTAAAATATTTTTACTATTCTGAAAAAGTAAATAGTCTTGCAATTTTGCAAATTGTGTATACAATAGAAGTACAAATGTGTTTTTATAGTGAACATCATCAAGAGGAGGAAGTAAATGAAACTCGTAGTAAAATTGTTAGTAGGGATTGTATTAGGTATTATTTTAGGTCTTGTATCACCTGAATTTGTTATTCGACTTTTCGTAACAGTAAAGGGTATTTTTGGAAGCTTTATTGGATTTATCATACCATTTATTATTTTATTCTTTATTGCCAGTGGTGTAGCGGGGTTAGGGAAAAAATCAGGGAGCCTAGTTGGAAAAACTGTTGGTTTTGCTTATTTATCAACATTAATAGCAGGTTTGTTAGCATTCTTTGTAGCGATTATTTTTATTCCTTTCATCTCCACAGGGCAAGCAGCTATAGCCGAAGGGTCATCCTTTGAGCCGTTTATTAAGTTAGAAATTACGCCGTTAATGGGAGTAATTACTGCTCTAGTAACTGCATTTTTGTTTGGAATTGGTATGGCAAAAACTAATAGTAAAATATTAAAAGTAGGTTTTGATGAAGGTAAAAACATTATTGATCTTGTTATTTCAAAAATTATCATCCCATTTTTACCGTTTTATATCGCTAGTATTTTTGCTGAACTTGCAGCGGTAGGAACTGTATTTGACACGTTAAAAGTTTTTGGCGTTGTTCTTGTTCTTGCTATCGCTACGCATTGGGTTTGGTTAATTATTCAGTATGCTGTTGCAGGAGCGATTAGTGGGAAAAATCCTTTCTCGCTAATAAAGAATATGTTACCAGCTTATTTTACTGCTATCGGAACGATGAGTAGTGCAGCGACAATTCCAGTAACGCTTCGTTCGGTTAAAAGGAACAAAGTTAAAAACGAAGTAGCCGATTTCGGAGTGCCACTTTGTGCAACAATACATTTATCGGGGAGTGTTATCACAATTGTCCTTTGTGCAGTTGCGGTTATGATGCTTACTCCAGATTTAGCAGAACCTTCATTTGGTGCAATGCTACCAGTAATCTTCATGCTAGGTATCATTATGATAGCTGCTCCTGGTGTACCTGGTGGTGCGATTATGGCGGCTTTGGGAGTTTTGACTACAATGTTAGGTTTTGGTGAAGCGGCAATTGGCTTAATGATCGCTCTGTATATGGCACAAGACAGCTTTGGCACAGCAACGAATGTTACTGGTGATGGAGCAATCAATGTTATCATTGATAAAACTAGTAATGTTGATGCGGTTGATGCTAACTAATATTTAAATGATTTGTGACAAACACCTTGAATGTCCGTATGTAGTGGGCAATCGGGGTGTTTGTTTATTTAGAAGTCTTTTCTTGGATAATAAATCAGTAACAGATTATAAGTGATTTATGCTAACATATAGTTTAGCTGCTTTTGTAGATTTAAAAGGTTAGAGATTGCAAACATTATTTTTGTAATGTATATTTACGTATTGTTGTCGGAGGAGCAAATGGAAATTAATAAATTAGACATCCTTGATGTATTAGATAAAATAACAGATTGTTTCTATGTGTTGGATGAGAATTGGAAAATTATTTACCTTAATAATGAAGGGGAGAAAATAGTAAATCGGACAAGGGATGAATTGATTGGAAAAAATATATGGGCTGAATTTCCGGAATTGGTTGATTTGCCTTTATACACCAACCTATATTTAGCAATGGAAAAACGACTTCCCATCAATTTCGAGATGTATCATCCTATATATAAAAAATGGTTTAATGTTCGGATATATCCTATCAAAGAAGGATTATCGGTTTATTTTTTAGATATTTCTGATACGAAAAAAATAAATATTAGGTTAGAACAACATTATCAATCGTTGTTCGATAATAATCCTGATGCGGTATGTTCATTTGATTTGGATGGCAGATATATAAAAGTTAATGATTCGTTAGAAAAATTAACAGGTTATAGTGAAACTGAGTTATTATATCAACCGTTTAATCCGTTAATTGTAAAAGAAGATTTAAAAAGAACTAAAGAGCATTTTTACAAGGCAAGTAAAGGAATTCCTCAGACATATGAATATAGAATAATACATAAATCTGGTAGAATTATTCATTGGAAGGTAAAGAATATTCCAATTACGGTAGATGATGAAATCATTGGGGTATTTGAAATTGCAAAAGACATCACCTTACAAAAGATTGCTGAAGAAAGAATAGAAAAGTCAGAGAAACTATCATTAGTTGGACAATTATCAGCCTCAATCGCTCATGAAATTCGAAATCCACTTACAACATTAAAAGGTTTCTTACAATTAATAAGAAGCCAAAAGGGGATAGACCCTATTCATATTGATATTATGTTATCCGAAATGGATCGTATTGAGTTAATAACAAGTGAATTGTTATTTTTAGCAAAACCTCAGTCCATCGAAATAAAATATGCTAACTTAAAAGAAATCATAAATGATGTTGTAGTTTTGTTACAATCACAAGCACTTATGAAAAATATTGAAATCGTTTTTGAATACCAAGATGTAGAACCTATTCGTTGCGTTAGTAATCAATTAAAACAAGTATTTATTAATCTTATTAAAAATGCAATTGAATCTATGTCAAACGAGGGGAGGATAACGATTAGCCTTGTGAACTTATGCAATGATAATATTATGATCGAGATAATAGATCAAGGATGTGGTATTTCACCTGAATTAGCCAAAAATATAGGACTTCCTTTTTATTCAACAAAAGAAAAAGGTACCGGTTTAGGAATGGTCACTACATATAAAATTATCAACGATCATGGTGGGAAAATAAATTTCGAAAGTAAAATAGGTGAAGGCACTACATTTAGAATTACTTTTCCTAAAAAATTGAAAAATAGCTTTCACAATGCAAATAATTAAGTTATTACGAAAAAAACTTGGCATGTTGTAAATAGCCAAGTTTTTTCATTAGAGATAAGAAAATAGAAAGCCGCCGATTGCACCTGTTACCACGATGATCCAAGGGGGTAACTTCCAATAAACCAACATGGAAAATAAAATCGCAGCTAGTACAAAATCAAGGGGGGTTAAAATTGAACTAGTCCAAATAGGATGATATAGTGCAGCAATTAAAATTCCGACTACTGCAGCATTTACTCCCATAAGAGACCCTTTTATTTTCCTGTTTCGTCGTAAAGTATCCCAAAAAGGTAGTGTTCCTAAGATTAGTAGAAATGCAGGTAAAAAGATGGCAACCGTGGCTAGTAAGCCACCTTTCCAACCATTAATTACTGCACCTATATATGCAGCGAAAGTGAATAATGGACCTGGAACAGCTTGTGCAGCACCATAACCAGTTAAAAATTCTTCCTTGCTTAACCAACCAGTTGGAACAAATTCACGTTCGAGTAAAGGTAATACTACATGCCCCCCACCAAAAACAAGTGAACCAGAACGATAAAAACTATCAAACATCGCTACCCAGTTTAATGTTGTTGCTTCTCTAATAATAGGGAGCACGATAAGTAATCCAAAGAAAAGTCCTAAGCAAATAAATCCCAAGCGACGAGATAATGGAAAAGTTGATTTAGAGGATTGATTATCTATTTGTTGTTTGTTGTACAGTAAGTACCCAACAACTCCTGCAAAAAGAATAACAGTAATCTGTGTAATAGCTGTTTGCCATAACAAAGTTAAAATCATTGCACCTAAGGCGATAGACTTTCTCTGTAAATCAGGCGTCAAATTTTTGGCCATACCTAAAATGGCATGTGCTACAACCACAACTGCAACTACTTTTAAACCATGGATCCAACCTACATCTGTAAATCCATAGTTATTTAATAGTAAAGCAAAAACAATGAGTGCAATAACAGATGGAAGCGTAAACCCTATAAATGATACGATACCACCTAAAATTCCAGCACGCATGACACCGATCCCGATTCCAACTTGACTACTTGCAGGGCCAGGTAAAAATTGGCACAACGCGACTAAGTCTGCATAGCTTTTTTCATCCATCCATTTTCTTCTACGAATATACTCATCATGGAAGTAACCGAGGTGTGCAATTGGTCCACCGAATGATGTAAAACCGAGTCTTGTGGAAACAAATAAAATTTCTAACAATAATTTTAATTTGTTTTTGTGTTTGTCTTTCATATTTCACCTTCCATTAGTATAGTGGTAAGTACTTAATAGGCGTGTAGCTTTATCAAGTTCTACGATTGCTATCATAACAAATAGATTATTATATAAGCAATTACTTATTAAATAATTTAATAATTTCTTTACAAAAACTATAAAAAATAGAGTTACAACAGTAATCTAATGGAGTTACTAGTCACATTATTAAAAGAAAAAGCAAGAGTGCCCGTGCGCATTCAAGAGAAAGTTAGTGCGATTCGAGTAGTAAGATAAAGGAGAACATACGCTTTTTGTACCTTGTAATAAAAGATAACACCTAATTAAAATGTCCTTTACAACGGGTACAATTTAATTAGGAAGTGGTCTTTTTTATTTAACAAAAACTATCTTAGCTCAACAGTTTTTTAGATTTTAAATATTTATTGTGTTCGCTGTTAATTCACTTAGATCTTCATTATTGGTTGACTATTGTTATATCTGAAAAACCATCGATAATAAAGACGTGATATATAATAAGAAATCATGATGGTTATATAACTCCAATACCAGGTCCATTTCTTATACTTTATTAAATTTGTCGATTTTATAGCATATATTTCAAGTATAACGATTATTGAAGTATAGAAAGCATAGTGCAATACTTTATATATTTGATGCTTTTGTTCAGGATAATATATATTAAACAGAGAACAAAAAGCTGGCAGAATAAAAAATTCGAATGTAAAACTTGCTTTATTTGCCTTTTTAAAAAAAAGTCGATGGGGGTATTTAATTATTCCATTTTCTACAACAATCAACCCAAAAATCCAAGTAATTACTTGTTTAAATAAAAAAGCAAGTTGAGCCTCACGAAATTTATTTCTTGGGACAAATTTATAAAGTATAAGTGACATAACTATCCAAGCCGAAGCTTCAATGGCTTTATCTTTTTTGTAAGACACACTATTCCCTCCTTAATTCTATCTATATCGTTCCTCAATGACACACATATATGTTTAAAATAAAAGTAATTTTCTCACCAGTGTCTTTTGAAACCAAAGAACATGGTCACACCTATAATGAAATCCTGCGTCAAATGGGTGAATGTCATTATTACAAAAACCGAGCTACATAGATATATATCTAGTTGCGTATGGTTCGGTGTAACTAGTTATAGTATAGCGGGGAGGATGAACGACATGGATTTCCATTTTTTACATAGGTGGGAATGTTGTTCTCCGTTGGAGTTGGAGTGGTGCTTGTCTTTTTGGGTTTCAGAACTGTTGTTCTAGAAAAAAGCTCAAATAGATTTTTATGTTCATAAGCTTGACATGTAACCAAAAGGTTTCGTATTCTGAATATGATACCTTTTAGTTACATATATTTTGAGAGGTATCTTAGTTTCATTTACATGGTGTAATTAAAAGAAAAGGTGAAGGATGTCTTAAAAGGTTAAAATTATTCCCTTTTAAGTCATCCTTAATTTCATTTTTGTATTGTATTTGGAAAAACTAATGACATTAATTTTCTAAGTGAAAAAGGAGTAAAAGATGAACAACTATAAAATGACAATTCAATATGATGGTGGCCGCTATAAAGGTTGGCAGCGGCTCGGAAGTGGAGAAAATACGATACAAGCAAAAATAGAAAATGTAATATCACAGATGGTAGATAAACAAGTTGAAATCATAGGATGCTCAAGAACAGATGCAGGAGTTCATGCATTAGATCAAATTGCGAATTTTAAAACTAATGAAAATCTTTCAGAAGCAGAGATAAAAAGTTATTTAAATAAATATTTACCACAGGACATTACTATCACGGATGTGGAATTAGTGCATGATCGTTTTCATTCTCGATATAATGCTAAGGATAAAACCTATTTATTTAAAATTTGGAATGAAGAACATTCTCATCCTTTTATGCGCAAATACAGTATGCATGTTGATACTAAACTCGACATTGTAAAAATGAAAAATGCTTCTACATACTTTATTGGTTCACATGATTTTACTGCTTTTTCAAATGCTAAATCTAAGAAAAAATCTATGGTGCGTGAAATCTATGATGTCGAAATTAATGAAAATAGTGGATTCATCGAAATTCGAGTGCGTGGAAATGGTTTCCTTTATAACATGGTTAGAAAAATGGTTGGAACCCTTATAGAGGTCGGATTAGGTGAAATACATGAAGCAGCTATTCCGGAAATATTAACATCAAAAGAACGAAAACAAACAGGAAGATTAGCAGATTCTTGTGGACTTTATTTAGAAAAAGTTGAATTTTAGTCTAGAACCCAAAAGAATGAAACAGAGTAATTTGGAAATGATAAATACAGTGTTATTTATCATTTTTTAGGGGGGATCCACAATGAAAAAAGAACTAGAGCAAGCTGTTGAACATGCAAATGAGACAAATCCACGCTCACGTTCAGGCGGTAAGCCAAGCACATCAAAAAAAACAAAAATGAAAAAAACAAACAAACATAATTGATAATTCTGGATTTAGTAAATTTTAGAAATGACATTCTATTTCTAGTAATTGTTTACATTCAACTCAGTTATGTACTTATGAAAGTTCACTGAAGAGAACTCGTTCTAGCTTCGCTAGAACATCGGAAATTCAGATGGAGTCTCAACTCCACCTGAATGGGAGTTCCCACCTACGCTACGCTTAGAGGTGGGGGTCTATGACCCTTAAGAACAAATCCTTAAAAAAATAAAGCTTAACTTTCGATCAGTATGTGAAGTTAAGCTTTATTTCTTTATTTTACGTATAGCACAACTTTAAGCTATCTGTTATTACTCGTTTTTATCTTTAAGAAACCATAATGGCTCTAAATCATCAACTTCACCATTGTAGTTAATTAAGATTTCTTGGCCAGCTTTTATATCAGTATAAGCATAATATTCAAAGGTGTGGTTCTTAAAATTTATATCATAAGTTGCATTTGGTTCATAAGAGTGATTAAATAACATGCCATATCCTAAAACAACTGCAGTATGATTTTTCCCATACTCGTATACATAATCACTAAGAACCGTATGCTCGATTAAAATATGTTCTTCATTAGGATAGGGGATAACAGGCGCTTCGTGGATTAAGGTTCCTTTTTTTATATCTTGTGTTGCAAATATACCTCTATTGAATTCTCCATTGCATAACGTGGAAGTCTTTACCTCAATCATTTATGTCTCCTTCGTGTTCTTTTAATGAGTTGGTTCGTGTTATAATTTCTTATAAAAGCTAACAATTTATTATAACCTTAGCGTAATGCGTTGTCATTATTCGATAATAACAAATTTGAATATCTAAAATTTCATAATACATTATTTTCACACTAAGTAACTAGTCGTAGATTAGTGTAGCTCACTTTTGTAATTATGATATTCACTCTTTGACAAAGTTTTAAAAATATTACTTCAACCTCTAGAACCAAAAGTTATAATAATAAATAGAGAACTATGGAGCATAGTTTTTATAACATAATCATAATTTATAAATTTCTAACTTAGAAACTGTCTAGCTCCAGGCGCCATCGGCTCGATCACTTCAGCCCTACTCTTTCGGCCAAAAAACGACCGCTAGAGTAGGCCTTCCAGTGTTTGTCGCCGATAGGCGGGCGCCTTGCGCTTTTCTTATAATGGGGGATTTGCCTACATGTTAATACAAATGAATAAGGTTTTAGAAAAGGTAATGCCAGTGATTACTCCGACGGGTGTAGTTATTGGTGTACTTCTTACAGCTTGGTTGTTACCGTTAACGTTTTTAGTTCCATGGATTTTTGCGTTCATGACTTTCTCAGGAAGTTTAAACTCTAATTTTTTTGATTTGAAACGAGTCTTACTTCACCCTAAACCAATTCTCGTATGCTTTTTTATCCTTCATGTTATCATGCCACTAATTGCTCTAGGGATTGGCAAGATATTTTTTTATGATGACCCACATACGATTACAGGGCTTGTTATCGCATTTGTTATCCCAACAGGTATTATTAGTCTTATTTGGGTCAATATTTACAAGGGAAATGTCCCATTAACACTTTCAATTATTTTGCTTAATACTATTCTTTCACCCTTAATTGTTACTTATAGTTTAAAATTATTAGTTGGTTCGAATGTGAACATTAATCAATGGGGAATGTTGAACGGATTGTTTTGGATGATTGTCGCTCCATCCTTACTCGGAATGTTGTTAAATCAATTGAGTAAAGGGAAAGTAAAGGTGAGTTTAAGTCCTAAATTAGCTCCTTTTACAAAAATAGGACTTGGTATAGTCGTTGCAATTAATAGTGCAGCAGTCGCACCACATCTAGCGGATGTTAGCTGGAAATTAGCCGGTATCATTGCAACGATCATCATGTTATGCTCAACAGGGTATGTCATAGGGTGGTTAGTTATAAAAATCATTTTCCGTTGGGAATATGAAGATTTGGTTGCATTAACATTTAACACTGGAATGAGAAATATTAGTGCAGGAGCGGTTATTGCAATCACATTCTTTCCAGCTCCGGTTGCTATTCCTGTTATTTCAGCTATGCTCATCCAACAATTATTAGCATCGTTTAATGGTCATATGCTTCAGCGACTATCTAAAAAGGAAGCTGCACAAAAAGAGGCAGTTTAGTAAATTTATTTTAAAAAAGTGGTCATAGTTCAGACTACCATAAAATGCTCTGTTACTAATTAATGTTAACAACGTTTTCGTTTAGTTAAATTTTATTATAGAAAAAGCTGATACCGTAATTTGGTATCAGCTTTTTTGACAAGAAATTTTGCATAGTTTTAGAGTAAATAAGAAAAAATGGTAATAAGTCAATCGACAAATTTCAAAGATGTTCAGGAGTGGGAGCACCATGGTTACATTTATTTATATTCTCGTATTCGCAGGTCTTATTTTACTTTTATCCTTTTTAGATATGTTAGTTTACAAAGAACCTTTTATTCAAAGCTTACTAGCGTTATATTCTTTTGATATTGGAACAAGAAGAACGATTGTTGCCGTTCCTGCAATACTAGGTTTATTTATATGTGTGTTGACAGATTATCGCTTACATAAACAAAAAAAGAATAATAAATCATCCCCAAAAAAGGTTAATGTATGAATATAAGTAGCAGAGAACAAATTTCACTATGGCAACTTTTTGTTTTAATGATGACTATCTATTAGGGTCAACGATTGTTGTTGTTACCGTTTTTTTAAATCCGAATCCCTTTTTTATTTATTACTAATTGTAACATTAATCCAATAGAAACGAAAAAAATCAAAACAGCAAGCTGTTTAATTTAGCTCAAGTAATAGTTTATCATGCGTGTGATGTTTAATAGAGATGTTTCTTCTTTCACATATTTTATTAGAGAAGGGAAAACCTAATCATAATTCCAACATATACATTCTTTGTTAAGTCTGAATAAGGGATGAGAGGGTTCAACTTATGTATAAAATACAAAAAGAAAATATATCATTATGGCAACTATTTGTATTAATTCTCATCTTTACACTCGGCACGACCGTTGTTGTCGGTGGGGGGGCAGAATCGAAAGAAGATTTTTGGTTAACTGAAATGATTGCAATGGTTATTGGTGCTGTATTTGTCTTGTTTTATTATTTCTTCGTTAAAACATCAAATCAGAAAAACTTGTATGAAATAATTGATGAAACATGTGGGAGAGTTTTTGGTAAGTTATTAATTTTTGCATATGTCAATTATTTCTTCTATATATGCACCCGGAATATTCGTGATTTAGGCGAAATGATGAAAATAACGATTTTGCAGATGACCCCTCTTGAAATAATTGTTATTACGCTTATGGTTGTAGTTTTGTATATCGTATTCCAAGGAGTAGAAATCTTGGCTCGTGTCACCGAGTTATTTACACCGTTTATGATCACATCTATATTTTTAGTGTTTTTATTAATAATATTTTCTGGTCAAGTTTCGTTTGAAAATTTACAACCATTTCTTGCTGAAGGGTTTTCGCCGCTATTTAGGGATATTTATCCATTAAGAATGACGTTTCCGTATGGTGAACTTGTTGTGTTTACGGTATTGATGAGTTCGGTAAGTAATTTTAAGTACGTAGGAAAAGTAAGTGTAATATCTGTCATTTTTGCCGGTGTTTTTATTGTACTTTCTCAACTGTTTCAAATTGTAACTATTGGAGAAGAGATAAAAAATCGTACGATGTTTCCGCTTTTAGCAGCATCAAGAGAGATTTTTGTTCTAGAATTTATTGAACGAGTCGATATTCTTGTAGTATTTATTTTAATGCTTGGGATTATCATTAAGGTTAGTGTTTTCTTTTATGCTGGGTTGAAAGGGTTAGAGTCAATATTTAAGATTTCGTATCGTACCTATGTGATTCCAATTTCATTGAGTATACCATTTCTTTCAATTTTAAATGCAGACAACATTTATGAACACTTTGAAGAAGGTTTAGAAGTCGTTCCGTATGTACTACATTTACCATTTCAATTTGGAATTCCTATTGTCCTTCTTTTACTCGTATTACGAAAGAATAGGAAAAATAAAAAGTTGTTAGAAGGTGCGAAGCAATGAAATTATTTAATAGCATTTTAAAAGTAAAACCAAAACAGAGTATACATCAACCGAAAACGGCAAATGATCTTTTAGGTAATGAGGTTGAAGGGACTGAAATTTCTTCTGATCTTCAAAAAAACGAAGCTCGTTATAACCATTTGTTTAATAAAAACTTTGACTTTTTATTAAAACAAATCCATATCGGTGGTCAAGAAGGAATCATCCTTTACTTGAAAAGTATGGTGGATGAAAGCAAAGTGTCTGAGCAAATTATGGAAAGGTTGGCTCATACACAGGGACAAAAAAACACTATTTCATCTAATCAACAGTTGCTATCCTTTAAGAAAGATTACTTTGCTAGTGCTGATGTTGTTATTCTTGAATATGATCATGACGTGATTTGGCACGTCCTTTTAGGATATACAATCATTTTGATCTCGGGTATCAATTCTGGGTTAGCTATCAATACAGTTTCAAGTGAACAAAGAGCAATTGAGCAATCAAATACCCAAACGATTATTCGTGGACCGAAAGACAGTTTTACAGAATCTATAACTACCAATGTAAGCTTAATAAGAAGAAGAATAAAAAACCCGAAATTAATATGTGAGAATATCATCATAGGTCAGGATACTAAAACATCTGTTTGTATTACGTACTTAGACTATCTTGCAAGTGGAGAAATTGTTGAGGAAATTCGAAAACGTATTCAAGATTTAAAAATCAATGGTATTTTTGATTCGGGAAATTTAGAGGAGTTAATCAATGATCAGGTGGTCACCCCATTTCCCACGATTTATCATACCGACCGACCTGATACAATAGCCCAGTCTTTAATTGAGGGGAAAATTGCTGTTATCGTTGACGGCACGCCGTTTGTTTTGGTCATGCCAGTAGTAATAACAGATTTTTTTAAAGTGAGTGAAGATTATTATCAAGGTTTCCTTATAAGCTCTTTTGTGCGAATGATTCGTTACTTAGCTTTTTCACTTTCTTGGGTTTTACCGTCACTTTATATCGGACTAACAACGTTTCACCATGAGCTTATTCCCACAGCTCTAGTTTTTAAGATACAAGCCCAAAGAGAAGGAGTACCATTTCCAGCAGTTATTGAAATTTTAACTATGGAAGTCACATTTGAAATTTTACGCGAAGCAGGTGTACGAATGCCTAGAGCAGTCGGTCAAGCCGTATCCATTGTTGGCACATTGGTTATTGG
This sequence comes from Anaerobacillus alkalidiazotrophicus, assembly GCF_001866055.1. Next base: position 114,575 of record NZ_MLQS01000007.1, on the reverse strand, counting down.
TCAAGCAGCTGTTGAAGCAGGGCTTGTATCTAACCTCTTAGTAATTATCGTTGCTCTAACAGCAATTGCTAGCTTCGTGTCGCCAATTTATTCGTTTGGGAATGCATCAAGGCTTTTGCGCTTTGGATTACTGATACTCACCGCAGCTCTTGGTTTATATGGAATGATCGTTGGGATCATCCTTGTCATCACGCATTTGGCAAGTTTACGTTCTTTTGGTATACCATATTTAGCTCCTTTAGGTCCATTTATCATGGAAGATCAAAAGGATGTATTTGTTCGCTTCCCTATGCAAACTTTAAAAAAACGTCCCCATTATTTGAACAATCGTAATATAGCAGAAATGTCAGTAGATTCAAGTCAAGATGGTGGAAAATCTTGAGGATGGTACGTCTACTTTTGCTCATTGTAATATTGTTTGGATTATGTGGATGTTGGGATCGAACTGAATTAAATGAGGTTAGCTTTGTCTCAGGAATGGCGATTGAAAAAGGTGATAAATATCAATATTTATTAACTGTTGAAGCAATAAATGCTGAAGAATTTGGTGGTGAGACCACACAAGGAAATACTGGTACAATTACTTTTTCGGCTGAAGGAAATTTAATTGCCGAAATAAGTGATAAAATGAACGTCGGGTTAACAAGAGTGTTGAATTTTTCACATACTCGAGTGGTTGTGATTGACGAAGAATTGGCAAGGGAAGGAATAGCGCCTTTTTTACAATATATTGAGAGAAGTGCTGAATTTCGTAACGACTTTCATTTAGTGATTGCAAGAGGAGTAAAAGCGAGCGATATTATTGGTACGACTTATCCACTTTATCGTATACCTTCAATGAAGATGGATGCACAATTTAGATCGATGGAAGAGGAATGGGGCGGGTATCCCGAGCTTCGTTTAACAGATTTCACCCATAATATTATTTCAGAAGGTAGGCATTCAGTTGCTGCAGCTGTTACCGTTCAAGGCGACCCGAAAAAAGGAGATAGTGTAGAAAATAATAGAAAATCAGATCTTGATGCCATCGTTGTATTAAACGGGTTATCGTTATTTAACAAAGATAAGTTAGTGGGCTATTTAAATGTGGATCAAACACGAGATTATATGTGGACACGAAATAATATTAAAAAAACAACCTTGACTGCGACAACACCAGAAGGGAACTTTTTCGCTGTACAGATTTTTAATTCACATACTAGTCTTAAAACCGATTATAAAAATAATCGACCTGAAATTACCATAGATTTGATGATTGAAGGTGATTTACTTTCAGACGAAAGTGTAGTTCCGGTAGATAATCTAACTCGATTTGATTTAATGGAGGAAGAAACGAAAAAAGAAATTGAAAAAACTATCAAGGATACAATTACTCATGTCCAAGAAGAATTCGGGATCGATATTTTTGGCTTTGGAGATGCGTTACGAAGGCAGCATTACCAAAAGTTTAAAAAGGTAAAGGAAAATTGGGATGAGGAGTTTAAAAAGGCCGAAATTACTGTTCAGGCGAAAGTATTTTTACGTAGAGATGGTACTAGAACAAGAAGCTTTTTAGATGAAATGGAATAAATCGGTTGGTATCTAGTACCAACCGATTTATGTTGTTAAGTTTCTAATATTTATCCCACTCTCAAGGGACAGTAAAAACTCCACCTCACAAAACGTAAGAATATCGAAAAGTTTCGGTGCAGTGGTGATTAAGAACCTCTACACTGATTGAAATTTAGCTTTATCTTAATAATGGCATCTTAATTTTCAGATTAAATTTAAGTAACAGCAATGTTGTAAGTAGCATTGGTATTTGTACAGCGGCATAACTAATTAATGTTCGTAGCAATGGGCTAGCTAGAATTTGTTCGATGGTTATAGAGAATATTTGTAAATAAAGTAAAATAAATGCTATTTCAAATATATTTATTAACACAAATGCGATTAAACTAATAATAAATCCATTTATTAGTTTGAAGCGAAAAATAACAGCTACAAATAATGCAAATGCAATAAACGTTAGGAAAGGCTTTAATGTAATATTAATAAATAGTGTTAAGGTAAAAGCAACTCCACCATATAAAAATGAAAAAATAAGGATAGATTTAAGCTTATCTTTAATCGAAATTCCTAAAAGCATAAAAACGAGTGTAAGCAAAATGAATGCTTCTGGAATAGATAATAAAAATAAATTATACCAAGCCATGTGAATCTCCCTTCATGATGTATGTACATAAATTTTAATAAAAATCAAAAAAATGGCCATAATTTAATTTATCCCACTCTTAAGGTACAGTAAGGCCCCACCTTAAAGCTAAGAAAGTCGAAAAGCCTAGGTGGGGGATTAACTGCCCCTAAAGGTCCGATATAGAATAACTTTTATCAGCGAAAGCTGATAAAAGTTATTCTTATGCCCGTGGTATAAGTTAAACTAACAATCAGTGGAGGATGAAAGAAAACCCCCACTGATTGAAGTTCAGCTTTATTTACTAATTTAGTATTAAACGAAAACTTGTATAGTTTCATATGTGAGAAAAAGGCCCCCGTAGTGAAGCGGGACCTCTACAGCAATAGTAGCAACTAAGCCACGTTTTTCCCGTTATTTGGAAAACGGATTTCAAAAGAAACTAAATTATCATTATTATTTGTAACTAATATTCCGTTATATTTATTCGTTATCTCCTTGATGATCGTTAAACCGAAACCGCGATTTTCGCCTTTCGTTGAAAAACCCGACTCAAAAAATGTGTTATCAATTATTTTAAGGATACAAGTATTTTTCACATTAATGATTGACTGACCATCTAACTCGTAGATATCTAATGAGATTTTACGTTCATTAAACGGCAGTTCCAAGGTTGCATCATAGGCATTGTCTAGTAAATTACTAATTAACCGAATTAAATCTGTAGAAGAAATTTGTTTGACAATTTCTTCATTTTTCACATTTAGTTCAAATAAAATTTCTTCGCTTTGATATACATTCATTTTAGCAAATAAAATGGATGCAAGAATAGGACTTTTTATCGTTAACACTTGATTATTAATGCGAATGTCACCAATCATTTGCTCAATATAACTAGAGGCAGCATCATAACTTTTTATTTTTAATAATCCTGAAATAACTGTCAAGTGATTATTAAGGTCGTGGCGGTCAGAACGTACTGAAGCAACTAAAGAGCCAAATTGCTCCAAATGAGTCGCTTCTGTATGTTTAATTTTTCGTTTTTCTTCACGCTTATAAATGTTACTAAGAATAAAAATTGACAGCATATTTAATAAAATAATAATAATTAATTGAATTGGTACTCCTACTATTTTAAAGCTTTCACCAATTACAATAATAGATATGATAAAATTTGAAACTAGAAATATTTGTATCAATATGATGAATACTAAAAAAATAATACCCATTTGATTAACGTAAGATACGGCTTATTGAATTTGAAAACCATATAATAGCCATATATTCTCCTTTATAAAATAAAAGTCATTATCGCAATTTGTCGAAACGTACTTAATTATAAATCTAACAGAATTAGGATTATAAGTCTAGTAGGCTTACAAATGTAATTGTATTAAAAATTAAGAAAGCCACTCTATTAAATGAACGGCTTTAATAGAATGACTTCAACTGCCTATGTTTAATTGGGAAATTAATCAAACTGATTTGTACTTAAGGGGCATAGCCCCCACCTCTAAGCGTAGCGTAGGTGGGAACTTCCATTCAGGTGGAGGTGAGACTCCATCTGAATTTCCGATGTTCTAGCGAAGCTAGAACGAGTTATCTATCTTAATAAAGGTAATTTGATTTTAAGGTTAAATTTAAGTAGCACTAATGTTGTTATTAATATTGGAATTTGGACAGCGAAATAACCTGCTAAAATTCGTAGCCATGGGCTTGATACGATTTGTTCAATCGTAATAGGGAAAATTTGTACATAAAGCAAGATAAATATAATTTCATACGTGTGTAAAAAGAAGAATGCAATTAAGCTAATAATAAATCCATTTATTAATTTAATATGAAAAACACCAGCTACTAATAAACCAAATATAATAAACGTTATCAGTGGTTTTAATGATGTTTGCATATACGTACTTAATAGAAATGCAACTCCACCATATAAAAATGAAAAAATGATCATCGATTTAATATTTTCTTTAATAGCAATATTTACTAAAGCAAATGCTATTAAAATCATAAAGAATGCTTCTGGAACTGATAATAAAAAATAACTAAACCAAGCCATGTAAAACTCCTCTCATGTTGTAGAAATAATCACTTTTGTTAGTATACATGATACCCCGCCAAAAATCGACATTTTTTTCATGGTAAGGAGATTTTACAGGTGGAAATAGTAGTAAAATATTACTAGAGACTAAAATCTGACGATAAACTAATGTTTACATCGATTTAAGAATGCAAAAAAGGTCCAAAGATTTTGGACCTTAATTACATAATTATTTTGTTTCTTTTGGTAACTTTGGTTGATATAAGATACTACTAGATGCAGTACTAATCTCAGTTTTAGCTAGAAAAACAATAGCTGTTATGATGAAACCTACTACAACCTTTGCTGATTTTTTCATGATTAATTCACCCTTTCGATTAAATTTTCTATTTTATTTACAAATGAGTATGAATACGGATGGATCGTACTCATTTGAAATAAAAATCCTAAAATTGAAGCAAGGATTAATTCTAAAGAATAGGAATTCGTTAGTAAATAACAAATCAAAAATGACCAAATAACGATTGCGATAAAGGCATATTTCCTAAGCTTTTGTTTTTGTCTATCTGTAATTTGTTTGTAGAAGTGATTAGAAGGCGCAAACCTATAAGTTAAGATCAAACCTAGTAAAAAAGATATAATCAATAAACTTAACAATATCTGAAAATTTAAAAAAACAGCTAATTTCACTGAAAAGTATGAAATGCCAGTCATCATAAGAAGTCCGACAACTAAACAACGACCATAAGTAGAGTAGTGGTATCCACCAGTTAAAGTTCGAAACAGAACGAAAGTGAAAAGAACAGTGATCATTGGTTGAAGAAGGCCAAGAACTAGAGCTGTTATGAGTAGAACGATAAGCTTAATGAAACCTGAGAGGATGATTTCAATGCCGTAACGGAGGTAATCCACCTCATGTTTATTTTCTACAAGATCATATAATTTTTCAGCTAATCGCTGGCTTATGATACTGATCATCCTTTATTTTCTCCTTTCGCAAAAACTAGTTCAAACATAATGAGGTTATGAGTAGATTTAGTAACCAACGTTCCGTTATACTTTTTAGTGATTTCCTGGATAATCGACAACCCAAATCCACGATTTTCTCCTTTTGTTGAATAGCCAGCTTCAAAAAAGTTTTCATCTATACATTTCTTATCGCTAGTATTTTTAACAGAAATGATAGATTGATGATTGACCTCGTAAAGATCTAAATAGATTTTGCGTTCGTTTCGCGGTAGTTCAAGTACTGCATCATAAGCATTATCAAGGAGATTACTAAGTAATCGAATTAAATCTGTAGAGGAAAAATGATTAACTATATCTTCATTCGAAATAGTAAGTTTAAATAAAACATCTTCTTTTTGGAACTTATTCATTTTTGAAAATAACATAGACGCAAGTATTGGACTTTTAATTGTTAATATTTGATTATTAATAGAAATATCACCGATCATTTGTTTAATGTAATTACTGGCAGCTTCATAGTTTTTTATTTTCAACAAACCTGAAATGACCGTTAAATGGTTGTTCATGTCATGCCGATCAGACCGTACAGAAGTAACTAACGAACGAAATTGTTCGACATGTGTAGATTCTGTACTTTGAATCTTTCTTTGTTCCTCACGTTTATAGAGCTTTCCTAGTATAATAAGTGAAAGTAAATTTAATAAAACGACAAAGACCAAATGGACAGGTATACCATAGATTTCTAAACTATCATTGAATGCAATCATTGATGAAATTAAATGATAAATTAAAAGAATTTGAAACAGTAATATGATAACTAAGTAACTAATTTTCATTGAATGATATGAAATATGACATTTATCGATACATTATGAAACGATAAATGTCATATTTCCCCTCCCGTTTATATTAAAAGATAAGAATTTATAAAATTTATAACTTGTAAACTGTCTAGCGAAACGAGCCTTGGGAGTGCCAAAAATTAAAAGACACTATCGTAATATGTCGATATATATATTATAAAATCTAACAGAAATAAGACACTAAGTCTAGTGATTATAAGGTATTGACTATTATTAAAAGTGATTTTTTTTGGGGGAAATAATTAGAGGGTTATATTTTCTTGATAGATTTTAACGTGTTTTAAGTCGATTTTAATAGAAAGGTTCAATTTAAGAAAAGAAGTTTGAAAACACTAAAGATCATCTTAACTATTTTTTTCATGAATCACTGAAACAAAAAAGCCCACTCACATGATGAGAAGACTTATTGTTTATCCCGCTCTTAAGGGGCAATAAGACACCCACCTCAAAACGTAAGAAAATCGAAAAGTTTAGGTGGCGGATTAACTGCTCCAAAAGTCCGATATAGAATTATTAGCAATCAGTGGGGATGAAGGAAAACCCCCACTGATTGAAGTTCAGCTTTATAATGGTTTGTAGTCTTTTATGTGCCCAGTAACTTTTGCGAGTTGTTTTATTTTTTGATTGATATAGTTCCGATCCAACGATAACATTTTATCTTTTTCAATTCCTTCTATTACATACTTTGTAAATTCCCAAATGGAAGATTTAATCTCTTCAGAATTTGTTTCTGCTATCAGTGTAAAAGCTTTAAGACTTGCAGAGAGTACAGAAATATCTTGAAAACCATATTGTCTAATCTGATAAAAGCATTTATACAAATAGTTGTTAAAATTTGGTTTATCATAGATAACTCGTAAATTTCTGTTTTTATCGTGGTGATAGGATCTCGGTAAATGTTTACTACCAAGTTTTGAAAGGATTTTTCCTAGGTTTTCAATACAATTAATAGCAGTATTTGGATCATTGATACCAGAAGATAGAGCTCGCAGCGTAATCTCGACAATCTTCGTTAACCCAAAATCTATATTATCTATAGGGGCCTTTTCAGTTCCAATTGAAAAGTATTGTTTATATTGTTCGATATTCAGCTTTTCCTTTGTCCCCCATAAAGAAAGAAGTGGAGTATCATTGTCAACGTATTCACTGATATTTTTCTCGATTTTAATAATAATATCGTCTTTCGTTGCTTGTTCAACTAACCCTTCAATATTAATATGTTTAATATAACCAGCGTTAGTGAAGCTGATTTGTTGTGGTTTTTCTTGGGTAATTTCCTCAGTTTCCCAATCTTCCCAAGGAGCATCTTTATGATTTTCCCTTGCAGCACTAAGTGTACTCTCGATTTTTTGAATTGTGTTTAAAGTGATATGGTGAATGAGATTACTTACCTGTATCCAAGTCGAAACATGCCGGATAAAAAATACAAACACAATTAAACAAATAATTGAGAAAAGTACTGCAAACGAGGGAACAATGAACTGTGTGACGGAAGCTGTTTCTCTTAAAAACAATAACAAAAGAATTGAATAAATAAAGCCACCAACAAATATTCCCAAAACCCTTTGTGTATTTTTATCAGTAATGAAATTTTGAATCGTTCGTGGTGAATATTCAGATAAAAATGTCGTTAATACTACTAAAATCGTTGAGAATGTAATGGTAGTCATTGTAAGTAATGAGGCAGAGATTGAACTTAATATTGTTCTTGCTAAATCAATATCAATTAATAATACTGTAGGAATAAGCACATATGCGTTGTCAAAATTCATTAAAAATGGATCAACGTATAAGCTAAAAAATGAAAAAAGTACTGCTATAAATCCATATAAAGTTGGAATATACCAAAAATTTGAACGGATTTGTGTGAAGGACATTTTTAGATTATTCACCTTTTCACTTCCTTTTTTTACAGTAAAGCTCCATTAGTAATATAACAAAGAAGCTTTATTATCCATCCTTGCCGATTTTTAACGTTTTGATAATCGGTCTTTTACTTTTTATAAGGAAGATTTTATTACTAAAAAGGACCGATAAACATCTATATTTAGTAACGAACGGTTCAATGGAACTAAGTGCAGGAGTATCTATGTGTAGGATATAATGAAATTCATAAAAAGATAAAGCTGAACTTCAATCAGTGGGGGTTTTCCTTCATCCCCCACTGATTGTTAGTTCAACTTATACCACGGGCATAAAATAATCATTTACTTAAGGTTTCATCACTTTGTCATAATTAATTTAGTGGACCAAACACTAATTGTGGTAATCTTAAATCAAACATAATAGTTGGCCGGAGTATTGGAGACAGCCATAAAAACTCACAGGGATTTCTTTGGAATCCCTCTGTGGGTTTTTATGGCTTTTTGTATATTTAGTGATTTCCAATTACTTCCTAATAGAGTGGGGAGGGGACAATGATGAGACAGAGATTAGAAACAGAAGTAGTTGTTATTGGTGGAGGAGTGACAGGAGCAGGGGTGCTTCGTGATTTAGCTTTACGTGGGATTAGAGCAATTTTAGTAGAGCAACGGGACTTGGTACATGGGACGTCTTCGAGAAATCATGGTTTACTGCACTCAGGTGCTCGCTATGCAGTAGGCGATGAAGATGCAGCAATAGAAAGTTATTGTGAAAATTTAATTTTGAAAAAAACGGTTCCTGGATCTATTGAAGCAACTGGTGGTATTTTTGCAAAAGTACCGGAGGATGATGATGCCTATGTAGGTGAGTGGCTTAAGTCATGTGAAAAAGTAGGAATACCAGTTACCGAAATTCCAATTTCAACAGCATTACAACAGGAACCCTATTTAAATAAAAATGTTCAAGCGGTTTTTCATGTGCCGGATGGGGCAGTCGATCCATTTACTTTAACGATTGACGTTTGTGCTGATGCAGTAACTAGAGGGTCCAACGTTTTAACTTATAGTGAGGTTATTTCAATTAATAAATCAGCTAATAAAGTTTGTAGTGTTACTATTCGAAATCAATATACTGGTGAAGAAACGGACATTTATGCGAATTTATTTATTAATGCTGCAGGGCCATGGGGAGCAAGAGTTTGTGCACTTGCAGAAATTCCATTAAAACTGATCAATAATAAAGGAATGTTAACCGTATTAAATCATCGAATAAATAAACAAGTCATTAATCGCCTGCGTTTGCCTGGTGATGCAGATATATTCGTGCCTGCCCATAATGTAACCATTTTTGGAACAACTGGAAAAAATGTTAATAATCCCAATGATTTTACTTTGCAGCGTGAAGAAATGATTGAAATGTTAAAAGAAGGTAGTGCCTTAGTTCCAGAAGTTACACAGATGAGAATGATCCGTGCTTTTTGTGGCAGTAGACCTTTGTATCAAGATCATGCTGACCATGATTCTAGTGGGAGGAATGTAACACGTGGTATCGCTTTACTAGATCATCAAAAACGAGATGGGTTAGAAGGGTTTGTTACGATTACGGGTGGTAAATTAACAACCTTTCGCCATATGGCAGAAAAAACGGTGGATATGGCTTGCGAGAAATTAGGGATTTCGGCAACGTGTACAACGGCTGAAGAACAAGTTGCACATCGTGATGCTAAAGAATTTTTTAATGACATTCATCTTGCAACAGCTGCAAAAACGAAACTTCAGCATTGGGCAGGGGTAAATGCCAAAACGATTGAAACGTCGCTTAAAACAGACAGTGATGATCGCATTGTCGTTTGTGAGTGCGAGCAAATTACATGGGCAGAAATTAAAGCGGCTATGCCAGAAGGACGATTTAATCTTAGTGACATTCGTCGTCGGACTAGACTAGGTATGGGGCCTTGTCAAGGGACGTTTTGTAATCATCGTGTCGCAGCGCTTGCCGTTGAAAAGGGGATAGCAACTCAAGATGAAGCAAATTGGGCGTTAAATGAAGCTGTTCACAATCGTAAAAAAGGAATGGAAGTCGTAGCTACGGGACAAACGAGTAAGCAATTACAAATGATGGATACGATTTACCATGTTTCGTTAGGTGTTCGAAAGGGGGAGGAATAACATGTATGATGTGGTCGTTGTAGGTCAAGGATTAACGGGATTACTGTCAGCGATTTATGCCAAACAACAAAACAAAAAGGTGGCTCTTGTTGCTAAAGGGACAGGGAAAAATCAACAATCTACAGGTTTAATGGATTTATTACCAGGTTCTACGAAAGGTTTAGCTGAATGGTTAAAATATTTTGATTTTATAAATCAAGATAAAATCATGATCAAACATGGTATCAACCATTTTAAGTCGTTAATGGATCAAGGATCTTATCCATATTTAGGAGAAATTGAAAATCCAGTTCCTATTGTAACTGCTAGTGGTCATGTGAAGTATACAGCATTATACCCAAAATCAGTTACTCCAATAATAGAAGGTGGTTGTGTAGTAGTTGTTGGTTTTCACGAAATGATCGATTTTCAACCACAATTTATGAAAGGGAATTTGTTAACCGCAAGGCCCATGTTAACCGTTGAAACGATGAAGGTAAAGCTTGGTGCTTCTTCACAACGAACAATGACGCAGTTAGATGCCGCGCGTTTACTAGATCAAAAAGAAGTTCGTGAACGCGTTATTAACCAAATAAAGGAAAAGTTAAACGAATGTAAACTTTCTAAGGTAGATATGTTTATTTTTCCATCTGCGCTTGGTATTCAAAATTGGCAAGAGACGTTAGGTCAATTTAGAACGGAATTACACGCTGAAATAACCGAAGCCCCTGGTTTGCCACCTAATGCAAGTGCGGTACGTTTCGATGAAATTTTACGAAGGATGGCCACTAGATTAGGAGTACGTTTTTATTTAGATGCTGAAGTAATTGGATGTAAACTTCGGGCAGAAAGATTAACGCAGATATCAGTACGATCAAATCATCGACTTTCCCAAATAAAAGGAAACCATTTTGTTCTTGCTACTGGCGGAGCTTTAGGTGGTGGATTAGAGGTAACAACGACAAATATCAAAGAAACGGCATTACAACTTCCTGTAGATCATAATGGAGCATTCATCAAGAAACCAATCAATGTTTACCCAGTTGGAGCGGCCTTAGGCAAAAATGTTTGCTCTCATGGAATTACAGGTGGAATTTATTCCATCGTATCTAGTTACTCTACAAACTTACAAATACAAAAGATAGAACAAAATGGGGGATTACAGCATGCATGAATTAAACTTTCACGATGCTACATTTGAAAAATGTTTAAAGTGTCATGTCTGTACCGCAAATTGTCCTATTTCTAGTGCGTCAATAGACTTTGGAGGACCAAAACATTTAGGACCAGAACTAAAAAGGTTGACCGACAACCAACAGATCATTGATGATCATCGAATTGAACTGTGTACGTTGTGTGGTACATGTGACATCTCATGTCCAGAAAATGTTCATATATCAACACTTACCTCTTATTTGAAGGCGATTCATAATGAGCAACAAGGAACAAAATTTCGTGATTTTGTATTAGGAAATGCAGAATTAGTAGGAAAAATAGCGTCAGCTTTTGCGCCTGTGACAAATGTGACGATGAAGATAAAACCAATCCGAAAAATGATGCAAATGTTAATGGGAATACATGCCGACCGCCAGTTCCCAACTTATCAATTTCATCATTTTCATCGAAAATATAATAAGAAACAATCCAGTACGAAACGAAAAGTAGCTTATTTTGTAGGTTGTTATGCTACTTACAACGCACCTGAAGTAGCCGAAGCTTTTGTTAAGGTAATGGAGTACAATCATATTGAAGTAGCAATACCAGAGCAAAAATGTTGTGGAGTGCCGATGTTTGCGAATGGACAAATGAAACAAGGATTGAAAAATGCCACATACAATACAGATAAACTTCTAGAATATACTCGTCAAGGTTATGATATTGTCATGACGTGCACAAGTTGTACACTAGCTTTCAAGAAAGAATACACTTCCTTTTTAAGGACTGAAGAGGCAAACGAATTAGCAACGCATATTTATGATGCTAATGAATATTTACGCCAACTATATGACCAAGATGAATTGAATGTGGATTTTGCTCCAACGGAAGTGAAGGCAGCTTATTTCGCTCCTTGTCATATGAAAGGGCAAGGAATTGGTAATCCTACCATGGATATTTTGGAGTTAATTCCTGGCTACGAAATTCAAGATCTTGCTGCTTCTTGTTGTGGACAATGTGGAACCTTTGGGTTTAAAGAAGAAAAATATGAATATTCAATGAAACTAGGAAATGATTTAGCTGAAACTGTTGCCGAAGTAGATAGTGATTATACAGTTACAGAATGTGGAATGTGCAAAAATCAATTAAATCAAGTGACAAATAAACTAGTTAGACATCCAATGGAAATCATACTTGAGTCGTACGAAAAGGCCCACAATAGATAGAGGTAATCAAAAAAGATATGGACTGTTTTGTTCATGTCTTTTTTGTACTTTAAGTTTTACTTCGCTAAAGGGTTAAATTATAAAAAAGATACTTTATCGTCGAATCTATTTCTTTCATCTATTATTTTAGATATTCTAGAAGTACGTTGAAATGGAAGCTTCGATTCAACGTAGAGGTATCCATAAGATGTCATACCTCAATGAATGTTTTTTTTCGAACGAGAAAGTAAATTTATATTTTGAAACGGGTAAAAAGAACGTTCTTGTATTAAGGTGCTAATCAAACACCATGAAATTTAGGGAGGGGAAAAAATGCTTCATCAATCAATTATTGAAGATTTAATTACTGCAGCATTAAGTACAGGAGGCGATTTTGCTGAAGTTTTTGTAGAAGATAAAAGTAATACAAATATTTCACTAGTCGGTGGGAAAGTTGAAAAGTGTATCTCTGGTAGGGACTATGGGATTGGTATTCGAATTTTTCAAGGGGTTAATAGTGTCTACGCCTATACGAATGAACACGATAGAGATAAGTTAGTTAAAGTCGCTCGAGAAGCTGCACAAGCAATGAAAGGACAACCAAATGACGTCATATTAAATTTTACTTGTCGTTCATTCACAAACCAACATTCAATTGTACATACACCAAGGCAAGTACCGAAATTACAAAAAATAAATGTCATGAGAGATATCTATCAAACTGCAAAAAATTACCATGAACATATTTCACAAGTAACAGTTGGCTATCGGGACGAGCAGCAACGAGTACAAATCGCAAATTCTGAAGGCCGATTAGTCGAAGATGAAAGGATTCGTACTCGTTTAGCGATCCAAACAGTAGCAACTCAAGGGAATCAAATGCAAACGGGTTCTTATTCACCTGGTGCTCATAAAGGATTTGAATTATTAGAACAACTTGATTTAAAACATTACAGTGAAGAGGCTGCTAGAATTGCAGTAACAATGCTCCATGCAAAAGAATGTCCAAGTGGAAAGTTCCCGGTAATCATCGATAACGAGTTTGGAGGTGTTATTTTCCATGAAGCGTGTGGGCACGGATTAGAAACAACATCGGTTGCGAAGAAAAACTCGGTTTTTGCTGATCGAATTGGCGAGCGAGTTGCTCCAGAATTTGTGACGTATATTGATGACGGGACTTTGGCTAATGAATGGGGCTCTGCCAATGTAGATGATGAAGGTGAAATGACACGTAAAAATGTCCTTATCGAAAATGGTATATTAAAAGGTTATTTGGTTGATAAATTAGGAGCTAGACGAATGGGAACAACATCTACTGGTTCTGGTCGACGAGAATCATATAAATATGCTCCGACCTCAAGAATGACCAATACATTCATTGCACCTGGAAAATCAACACCTGAAGAAATTATTGCGAATACCGAGTTTGGAATTTACGCGAAGTATATGGGTGGTGGTTCCGTAAACCCTGCTACAGGTGATTACAATTTTGCGATAAATGAAGGATATATCGTTCGTAATGGGAAAATCGCAGAACCGGTTCGAGGTGCAACATTAATTGGAAATGGTCCGACAACACTTCAAAAAGTGGATATGGTTGGAAACAACTTGGCTCACGGGCAAGGAATGTGTGGGTCATCTAGTGGTTCAATTCCCGTAAATGTAGGGCAACCAATGATCCGTGTTAGTGAGATTACGGTTGGTGGGAGAAAGGGGAAATAATGATGGACATATTAAATTTTAAGAATAGCCTCTTTACCAAAGGAAAAGACTATGGTTTTTCAGAGATGGAATTGTATTATCAAAGTGGCGGCAAATTTAGTACAAAAATCTATAAAGGTGACGTTGATAGTTTTAGTATCGCAAATGTAGGTGGTGTATCATTTCGCGGTATTTATCAGGGGAAAATGGGCTATGCCTATACGGAAAAAATTGATGAAGAATCGATACAGTTTTTACTTGAGGAAGCAAAAGAGAATGCAACAATTATTGATAGTGAAGACAATGAAATCATTTTTTCAGGTTCGGAAAAATACGAAGAAATCGAATTATATTCTGAAAAATTAGCATCAGTAACGAATGAAGAGAAAATAAACTTGCTGAAAAAAATCGAAACTATTTGCTTTTCATTAAGTGACAAAGTAACAAGTGTTAATTATTGCTTACTAGAATCTGTAGCTTCAGAAAAAATGATTGCCAATACAAAGGGACTTGAAAAGTACGAAAAAGGGAATGTCGTGTATACGTATATTTCTGTCGTTGTAAAAGATGGAGAGGATATTAAAACTGCATCTAAGGTTACATTAGCGAGAGATTTTTCAACGTTTGACGCAACTGCACTGGCAACTGAAGTAGTTGAAGAAGCACTAAGTACTCTAGGGGCAACTTCGATCGCTAGTAAAGATTACCCCATAATTTTAAGAAATAAAGCAGCGGCTGCATTATTACGAGTGTTTACTCCTTCGTTTTCAGCGGATAACGTTCATAAAGGTAAATCAAAACTAGCAAACAAATTAGGTAAAAGTATAGCAAACTCATACGTTACCATTGTTGATGATCCTTTTTTAAAGAGTGGTTTTATGAGTCGATCTTTTGATAGTGAGGGGGTTGCGACACAACGGTTACAAGTCGTTGAAAAAGGTGTCTTAAAAACGTATTTACACAATTTGAAATCAGCGACAAAAGATCAAATACCTCCTACAGGTCATGGTGCAAAGTCTTCTTATAAAGGAACAATGACGATAGCTCCTTCTAATTTGTTTATAGAGCCAGGAGAAAAAACATATGAACAATTAGTAGCATCTGAAAAAGAAGCGATTGTGATTACGGACTTACAAGGTCTCCATTCAGGAGCAAATGCAATTTCTGGTGACTTCTCATTGTCAGCAAATGGGTATGTTGTAAAAGCTGGAGTTATTGAACGGCCTGTAAACCAAATTACTATCGCTGGAAATTTTTATACAATGTTAGAAGAGATTGAGACTGTTGCTAATGATTTAGACTTTGGTATGCCATCAGGAGGGTATATTGGTTCTCCATCATTAAAAATTAAAAGACTAGCCGTATCCGGGGAGTAGTTAGTGGGAGATTAAATTTATATATAGCGGATAAATGGCGACTGAGATTTTTGCTAAACCTTCAATCAGTGCGGAAACTCGTACTGATTGAAGGTTTTATATGTGAATGATCACCCAAAAGGAAACGTCTTATTAGGGTGTCAGCTCTTTCTCAATCAATGGAAACGTAAAAAAATTACCAGGTTTTGTCAGTGAGTGTTAGGCATGCTCTAAAAAGACTACTTTTCCATCCTTATTGTGATGGCTTTGATAAGATCTTCTAAAGGCTCATCAAACAAATCGGTAGTTAGGTTGTCTAAATATATCGTACCTTGGTCTGGGATATTGCCATAGACTTCACTTGAAAAATAAGGTGCAGAAAAATACTCATAATCATTGTTTGAATAAATGAACTTCCCATTGATGCATCTAGTAAACTGGCGGAATAGCTCATCGATCAAAATTTCTTCATAATCTAAATTTAGTGATTTAATCTCTTTCTCAATCTGTTCAAATAAGAAATTAGCTTCTATTATATTGGTTTCTTCGGGGTTAATTTTATCAAAAGAACTATATTTAAGAACATTAGCATAAACAAGAAAATCAACACGTTGTCTTAAGTTATTCCAAAATTCATTTGAGTCAATAATCGTTGTCATAATATTTCCATACTCGCGCAAGAAAGACGTATTGAATAGACGGCTTCTAAGTGATTTGGCATACGTAGGTTTATAATTACTTTGGATTTTTTGGTAAATCATCATATCAACTCCTTCATGTTATTATTTTTGTTACGTCATTTACTGAAGTTTCATAACGTTATTGCCGCGTCTATTAGATTCTATTAAGAGTAATTAAAAGTTACGCCTATTTTTCTAGAAAAAATTTAAGTATCATGTTGCTATAGTAATCAAAGGTTCTCAAAAGGGATTGAGTTTTTCAATATCTCTTTTCCAAGTTGGAAAATTTTGAAGCTAGCGTAATAAAGAAACGGTCACCAATAACAGTAAACATCGCATGTTTCAATAAGCGTTTGGTACTGAATTATATTTGAGATATTTTCTACCATTTTTATAGTTTAAATGTCAGTTTCGATTTATGATTGACTCATAAGTTTAATACGTTACTATTTCGTATAACCTCAAAAATATGGTTTGGGGGTTTCTACAAGGCACCGTAAAAGACCTGGCTACGAAAAATATTCCTAAAGGGTTTATTTTTGCGGTCAGGTCTCTTTGACGTTCGCAAATAACCTTAGGCCCTATGTATTACTAATGAGGTGAATATAGATGGCAAACTTGTTAATTAAAAACATAGAAATCGTTACGATGAATGAAAAAAACGATATTTTTGTTGGGGATATTTATGTTGAAGATGATTTAATCAATCAAATAGGTGAGAATTTACCGATCAGTCATGCAGATAAAGTCATTAATGGTAAAGGCAGAACAATCATCCCAGGATTTGTTCAAACACATATCCATTTATGTCAAACGTTATTTAGAGGAAAAGCAGATGATTTAGAGTTACTAGATTGGTTAAAGAAAAAAATATGGCCACTCGAGGCTGCTCATGATGAAGAGTCCATATATTATTCTGCTCTATTAGGTATTGGTGAGTTAATACAAAGTGGGACGACGACGATTGTCGATATGGAGACAGTACATCACACAGATTTTGCTTTTCAAGCAATTGCTGCGAGTGGTATTCGTGCATTATCAGGTAAGGTCATGATGGATAAGGGAAACGAAGTACCTAAAAATTTACAAGAAAATACAATAGAGTCAATCCAAAAAAGTGTTGATTTACTTGAAAAATGGAACATGTATGATCAAGGTCGAATTAAATACGCTTTTTCACCACGATTTGTAGTCTCTTGTTCTGAGGAATTATTAAAAGAAGTGAGTAGATTATCTAATCTTTATCATGTTTATGTGCATACTCACGCATCAGAAAATCGGGGTGAAATTGAAATTGTCGAGTATGAAACAGGTATGAGGAATGTTACGTACCTAGACCATCTTGAACTAGCTAATGAAAGGTTAATTTTAGCGCACTGTGTCTGGTTAGATGAAGAAGAAAAAAGAATCATCAAAGAAAAAAAAGTAAATATAAGTCATTGTCCTGGTTCAAATTTAAAGCTAGCTTCTGGTATTGCTAATGTACCGAACTTATTAGACCAAGATATTTCAGTTAGTTTAGGTGCGGATGGTGCCCCGTGTAATAATAATTTAGATATGTTTAATGAAATGAGACTTGCTGCGCTTATTCAAAAACCTTTTCACGGACCTACAGCCATGGATGCACAAACCGTTTTTAAAATGGCTACGATTGGTGGAGCGAAAGCCGTAGGGATGGGCAATGAAATTGGTAGTATCGAAGTTGGAAAAAAAGCAGATCTTGTCATTTTAAATTTAAACGATTTTCATACGTATCCTATGTTTGATGTGAATCCTATTTCAAGAATTGTTTATTCTGCGACACGTGCCGATGTTGAGACGACAATTATTAATGGAAAGGTCGTTATGGAAAATAGAATTATGAAAACTATGAATAAAGAAGATGTATTAGAAGGGGCTAATCGATCGATTAAAAGATTGATAAAAAAAATGCCAAATATTTAATAGTAGTTACTTACTTTTTGCTCAAGAGAACTCGTTCTAGCTTCGCTAGAACATCGGAAATTCAGATGGAGTCTCAACTCCACCTGAATGGAAGTTCCCACCTACGCTACGCTTAGAGGTGGGCGTCTATGACTTAACTACAAATCAGTTTGATTAAAGTTTAAAAATAGACTGGGTCTTCACTTTTATTTTTTACAATAAAGGAGGCTATTCGATGGTAACGAGATGTAAAGTATGGAGACCAAAGAACTTACAAGAAGCTTGGAGCATTCATAGCCAAACTGGAATTGACCAAAGTTGTTTTGTCTCAGGGGGCACTTGGCTTCGAACACAGTGGGAAGCAGGGTTGCTTAATTCACCTTCAGACATTATTAGTCTGGAATCTCTTGAAGAATTGAAGAAAATCATTGTGCAACGAACTGAAAATAATCAAGAGTTTGTAAAAATTGGATCGTCAACAACAATAGCTGATTGTATTAAAAATCCAATTTTACGTAAAAATACAGAAGCTTTAGTTATGTCATGTGAAAAAATTGCCGCACCATCGATACGTAATCAGGCAACTATTGGTGGAAATATCCTTACAGCGGTAGGCGATACATTACCTGCATTATTAATCTATGATGCGGAGTTAACTTGGTATGATGGGAAGCTATTTGAGTCGGAGTTATTAGAAAAATGGTTGATCACCCGTCAGTTTGAACCTCATAAGAATGAAACTAGGTTGCTAGTTCATATCAACATTCCTCTCGAAGAAAATTCAAAAAAATCATTCTATTTTCATAAAAAAATAGGAAGAAGGAAGACGTTCACACCAGCGATCGTTTCTGTTGCTGGAAAAGGAAAAATTAATAACCTGAATAATTTTCAATCTGTTACATTAGCGGTTGGAGGTGGGTCTTCATTACCGATAAAGTTATTTGAGGCCGAACGAGTACTCAACGGCTTTCCGTTTTCATTGTCGTTATTGAAAAAGGTTCATACTGCTATTTTCGATGAATATGTGGTAGTTTCTGATGCGTTCATGACTGACCAATATAAAAAAACAGTTGCAGCAAATCTTATTACGGCTGAATTGTGTAATATAGTGGAACAAGGTGGTGATCAAAATGCGGTTGGATAGTGAAAATAGAGGAGAGAAATGGAAAATTCGACCTGATGGAGAAGAAAAAGTAACGGGGAAACTTCGCTATTTAACGGACCTTACTTTACCTGAAGTCCTCTATGGAAAAGTACTTCGAAGTGGTATCCCTCATGCTCAGATTTTATCAATAGACATAAGTAAAGCCATCGTCTACGAAGGCGTCAAAGCTGTTCTTACACACTCTGATATACCGGGAATAAACGGATTTGGTATTGCACAACCCGATCAACCTGTATTTTGTGACAAGCATGTTCGCTATGAAGGTGATGCGATAGCCTGTGTTGCCGCAGTGACTGAAGAAATTGCTACCGAGGCCTTAAAGTTGATCAGAGTAGAATACGAAGAATTACCAGTACTTAGTTCTCCAGAAGCCGCACTTGTACCCACCGCACCAAAGCTACATGAGAACGGTAATATTCTCCATGAAACGAAATATTTTCGAGGAGATATTGATGCTGCATTCCAAATCTGTTCAATTATTGTAGAAGAAACCTATATAACTCCACGTCAAATGCATACGTATTTAGAGACGGAAGGGGGCCTATTCGTTCCTTCAGATGGAGGAAATATAGAAATATATGCTCCAACTCAGCATGGCTATAAAGATCGTATGCAATTAGCAAGAATTTTAGCCATTCCCGAAGAAAAAATTCGTGTGATTTCAAGTCCAATAGGTGGTTCATTTGGTGGGAAAGATGAGTTAAATGTCCAACCGTATGGAGCCTTATTGGCACTTCATACTGGGATGCCAGTAAAAATGCATTTTTCAAGATGGGAATCTGTAAAAGCTGGGTTAAAGCGTCATCCGATGAAAATAAAGATGAAAACTGGAACAGATTCACAAGGGAAAATTATTGCTCATCAAGTCAAGATTTTATCTGATACGGGCGCATATTCAACGTTAGGAGCTCCCGTATTAAACTTTGCAACCGAACATTGTATCGGTCCATATCAAATACCAAATGTAAAAGTGGATGGAAAAGCCGTTTATACGAATAACGGTGTATCGGGTGAGTTTCGAGGATTTGGAGGAAACCAAGTAATTTTTGCTTTAGAAGGTCAAATAGACCGTCTAGCTGCTAAGGTAGAGCTAGATCCATGGGAATTTCGATCTATTAATTTACGAAAGAAAGATGATTTAGGTCCACTTGGACAAAGAATTGTACCTACAACTGGAGCATCTGATGTATGGGGAAAAATACAAGAATCAGACTTGTGGAAAAAGAGATTTGAGAAACCTAACGTAAAAAAACCATGGGCCCGCCGTGGGGTTGGTGCAGCTATGGCGATGCATGGTTCTGGTCTCGGATACGGTCTCCCTGATCACGGCGGAGGTACTATTAGATTAAATAAAGAAGGGAAAATTGAAGTAGCATTTGGTCATGAAGAAATGGGGCAAGGGTTACTTAGTACGATCGAAATATTATTGATAGATCATTTTCAATGTAGTAAAGACGATATAAGTATTATTATCGGAGATACAGATCGAGTTCCGGTAAGTGGTTCTTCTACTGCATCAAGAACTACGAACATGGTTTGGCAAGCTTTAAACCATTTAAAGCCACCATTTTGTAAAGCATTATTTGAAGCAGCATCAAATCTAACTGGTATTGAAATGAAAAAACTAAGAACCGGACCTGGAGGGATTTGGATTGACGTGGCTGACCAATCAAAATGCGTAATAACTTATCAAGAACTCGCTAAAATAAATCATTATGAATGTTCACGAGAATTCCATTTTCCCACTACACCTGATCCTATTGTTGGTGCTCATTACCTTTATACTTGTACGGCTGTCGTTTGTGAAGTAGAAGTAAACTTGCTCACAGGGATGGTAGACGTTTTCAAAATTGATCATGTAGTAGCAGCTGGTCCTGTAGTGAATCCAATGGGCTACTTAGGTCAAATAGAAGGTGGTGGGATCATGGCTCTCGGTTTTACTTTACATGAAGATGCTGTCATGGATGTCGCCCAGTATGTGACGAAAAATCTGGATACGTATTTGATACCAACGATTTTTGATGTCCCCGTTAGCCAATCTGTAGAGGCAATCGAAAAACTGTTGCCAGATGATCAGTACGGACCCCGTGGTGTAGGTGAAGTTGGTACAGTAGCACTTGCACCTGCAATTGTAGCTGCAATTAATCAAGCTACAGGGAAATGGTTGACAAAATTACCAGTAAAACCGGAGTCGCTCCTCGAACCTATTTTCAGCAAGAAAAGCGCTGAAGCTAGACAGTTTCCAAGTTAGAAATTTATCCCACACTTAAGGGGCAAGTAAGACCCCCACCTCAAAACGTAAGAAAATCGAGAAGTTTAGGTGGGGGATAAACTGCCCCTAAAGGTCCGATATAGAATAACTTTCATCGGCGAAAGCTGATGATTAGTTATTCTTATGCCCATGGTATAAGTTGAACTAACAATCAGTGTAGGATGAAGGAAAACCCCCACTGATTGAAGTTCAGCTTTATAAATTCTGGTGTATGAAAAATTAACAATTAAATTTCACGTACCATACTTCGATAAAAGGGGGGATTTAGGTGAAGCAAGAAAGCAAAAAAACGAATAATAATGAGACGGTCAGTGAGTGTTTAATATTCGAACTTAATGGTGAAATGGTTTCACTTTCTGTAGATCCTTCTAAACGTTTAATCGATGTTTTGAGAAAGGATTTAAATAAAACAGGAACAAAAATTTCATGCGGAATCGGTAGATGTGGGGCGTGTATGGTGCTCGTTAATGGAAAACCACATAATTCATGTTTAACTATGGCATATCAATGTGAAGGAAAAAAAATCGAGACAATTGAGAGGATTAGTGAAGGTAGATTGGATCAAATCCAACAAATTTTCCTTGAAGAAGGTGGGTTTCAATGTGGCTACTGTACCCCAGGGATGGTCATTTCTTTGAAAGGAGTATTAAATGAATGTCCCAACCCAACTGTAGATGATTTAAAAGTGGGATTATCAGGTAATCTCTGTCGTTGTACAGGTTATGGTGGAATTCTTCGCTCTTTAGAAAGAATATGTGAATATTATAAGGAATAAGTTTACATTACAAGATGTAAAGACTTAGCGAGGGGTGTGTATGAAAGAAGCATATCAAATGTTAGAAATCTTGAGCCAACATCCGCAAAAACTATTTATTAAAGCAACGGTTATACGTGTCAAAGGTTCGTCCTACAGACATGAAGGAGCAAAGATGTTGTTTTTTGATAATGAAAAACAATTTGGAACGATCAGTGCGGGCTGTTTAGAAGAAGACTTATCCTATAAAGCTAAGGAAGTAATGGTGACTAGAAAACCAATGATAGTAACATATGATCTTCGGTCTGAAGATGATCTTGATTGGGGGATGGGTGCTGGCTGTAATGGTCAAATTGATGTTTATCTAGAACCAGTTCAATGGGATGATACGAACAAACAAATACTAAAACATTTAAATCTAGGGAGAAAAGTAGCTAGTGCTAGGGTACTCGAACCTGTAAGTCAACAGATGCATCTCGTTTTAACTGAAGAGGGGCATACCATTGGCGAAATACCCAAACTTCAAGTTCATATACTTGAAAAATTAACGGAATTTTTTAGGAACGATCAATTAATAATTACCGAACTGATAGGTAAGTCAAAATTTATATTTGAATTATATGAGCCAAACGACAAATTATTTATTTTTGGTGCTGGTCCTGATGTAGAGCCTTTAGTAAAGTTAGTGAAGCAGTATCATTTTTTACCAATTATCATTGATCCTAGAAGTAGTCGATGTAACCGAGAAGTTTTCCCTGATGCGCATTCTTTCATATGTGAACATCCTGAACGATTGATTGGTAATGAAAATTTTGATAGAAATAGTTATGTATTAATTATGACACATAGTTTTATAAAAGATAAAAAATTAGTTAACTATTTTATAAAAAAACCGCCGAAATATATTGGGATATTAGGTCCAAAACAACGAACCGAACGTCTAGTTTTTCCTCATTATATTCCTGAATGGGTTCATTCTCCAGTAGGAGTTAATATTTTTGCAGAAGGTCCAGAAGAAATTAGTGTTAGTATCGTTGCAGAATTAATAAAAGTAAGAAATGAGCAACGCGTCTTAATGAAAAAACAAAAAAAGCAACAATTTAGAAAGCACTAGAAAGTAATTGAAGTGGGAAGTGATTTGAATGAACGTCGTTGCTACAATATTAGCTGCGGGTTGTTCTAGTAGAATGGGAACATTAAAACAACTACTCCCTTTAAATGATATACCAGTATTACAGCATGTCATCGAAAACATACTTGTACATCCATTTTATAAAATTCAAGTTATCGTTGGTTATGAAGCATTGAAAATAACAAGCTCAATACCGGTAGATGACTCAAGAATTGAGTGGATTTACAATCCTCATTACGAGCAAGGGTTGAGTACTTCTTTTCTTACTGCTTTTCATTCTTTATCAAATAGCAACTCGGCAGTGATGTTTTTTTTAGGTGATCAGCCATTCATTGATAGTCGCGTAGTATCTTCAATTTTTCAAAAATCGCTAGTTGTTCTTAATCAAACAACTGACCCCTTTGTTATACGTCCAGTTCTTGACAAAAAGCCTGGGCACCCTGTTCTATTTGGGCATTTCCAATCATTAGACCTTACTTTGGTGAAAGGGGATTGTGGTGGGAAAGAATTAATCAATAGTATTAGTAATAAAATTCTTATTCCCTTAACGTCATCTACAAGTTTTTTTGATATCGATACTCCTGAAGATTACAAACTCGCAAGACAAATTCGCTTATAAAGCACTTGCATAATAGCTTGCAAAGTGCTTTTTTATGGTGTGATATGATAATTATTAAGATAAGGCCTGTTCCATTTTTATTCATTTTTTTCGCATACTTTTCCTAATCTTGAAAAGAATAACTTTGTATTTGAGAAAATGAAGGAGCTGAAAAAATGAAAATGAATTGGATCAAGGTGTTTTTTATATTGACATCCATAGCAACAACTCAATTTTCTGGATTAATTGACGTTTATGCTCATGATGAAGTTTCGACTCAGGTGGATCAACAATTATGGTGGAAAAAAGATCGTAATAAACAAAAAGAAGATGATTTTCCTGAATTAAGTGGTGGTGCAGAAAATCCAGAAAGAAACCGACAGCAACCGATTTCTAATATTATTCTTCAACAAAGATATCCTGAAACAGTTGTATTACAAGGTCCGACAACAGAAAACAGAATAGCACTAACGTTTGATGATGGACCTGATCCACGTTTCAGTGAACAAGTGTTAGATGTATTAAGGGAATACAATATACCAGCCACATTTTTCGTGATGGGATCTAGGGCTGTCGCATATCCAGAAATCGTCGAGCGTATGGTTGCAGAAGGCCATATTATTGGTAATCATACTTATTTTCATCCAAATTTAGTTAAGGAAGCTGATCTAGATACTCTTGAGAGAGAAGTAACTAGAACTGAGGATGTACTAAATGAAATCCTTGGATATAGAACACGATTGTTTCGTGCTCCATATGGATTTTTATATAATGAGCTAGTAGAAAAATTAGCTGAATTAAATTATTCGATCATCGTATGGTCGGTTGATTCATTAGATTGGGAAGAGGAGCCACCAGCAGAAATTGCTGCGAATGTTTTAAACCACGTACACCCTGGTGCAATTATATTAATGCATGACGGTGGGGATTGGGATGCAGATCGAACAAATACAATTGAGTCGCTTCGCCAAATTATTCCAACTCTACAGCAACAAGGGTATGAGTTTGTGACTGTTCC
Organism: Anaerobacillus alkalidiazotrophicus; assembly: GCF_001866055.1. Next base: position 89,552 of record NZ_MLQS01000007.1, on the reverse strand, counting down.
AGAACTATTAAATATTCCATATCAAAAATAAACTAGAAAAAGTAAAACAACTAAGCCACTTAGTTGTTTTACTTTTTTGGGGAAGATGAATGAATTTTATAATAACCAAAAACAAGTCGCATATAGCTGAACTTCAATCAGTGGGGGTTTTCCTTCATCCCCCACCTAAACTTTCCGATTTTCTTACGTTTTGAGGTGGGGGTCTTTAAGAGTGGGACAAATTTAGTATCTTAGTGGCGAGAATAGCGGATTATGAAATTCTTAAGATAGAAAAGTGTATATTTTTCAAGCAGTACAAGGAGCTTGAGGTTTCGGCTTTAAGAGAGTTTATCCAACAAGTGAGCAATCAAAATATACCAACTTTTGAAACAATTATTAGGGAAAATAAAACACTTTATGCTGATGCTCCTGAATCTGAAATACCAGTTGTTCTTGAAAAAAATCCTTTTTACGTTAGCAACTCAATAAGTAAGTGCAGTTTCTAGCTAGATAAATGATCGGTAAAGGTTGTATTATTTATCTTTATTGTTTAGGCTATAACATAATTTGTCTATCCTCTTAGGAAGCATTGGTTTTTCTACCCGTTGAAGTAGCTATACTCTATTAAATGCTGGACCTCGCATTGTTAAAGAAATACCGATAACATTACAAACAGTTACGTAGTGCATTAACGTTAGTAATACGATCCCTGTATTCATACCTATAATAATACCGTGCATCTGTAAATGTTCCATTGATCCAAGATAATACATAAGTACAAATGAAATTAGAGAAGACCAAACTGCATGAATTAAAGCATCTTTTGCTAAACCTAAACCAATTAGATAGGCTTGAAGCGGTATAACAAAATAGTGAAACAAAAAGTATGGAACTAAAATCTGTAAGTAAACAACTGCTGGAGAATTTTTGAAAAAAAGCCCCGTTAACGGTTCGGCAAAAAAGTAAAAAATAAAAACAGATGGAACACCGTAAAACATCGTTATTTTCATTACTCTAACTAATAACTGTTGTAATTTAACATAATCATTTTTTGCGTAAGCCTCGGCTACTGTTGGGATGAGCACGATTAGTAACGAATGGGCGATGAAAGTTGGAAAAAAACCTATTGAAAAAGCAACCCCGGCTAACTTACCAAATTGAGCAGTTGCTAACGCCTCGGTTAAACCTGCGTTTACTAGTGCAGCTTTTATTAAAAAAGGTTTTATCGCAAACGTGATAGAATGAAAGAGTCTTACACCAGTCATCGGAAGTGAAACAGATAAGAGGCTTTTTCTAACTGTTCTACCATCCATTATTTTTGATTTCTTTTTAAACTCTTTTGATTTCATTTCGATAAAAAACATCGTACCCATATAAGCAAAAACGAGAAATTCGCTTGCGATTATTGTACATAAGGCAATCAGTAAAGCTAAATCGCGATCAAATTGAAATAACTGGTAAATGAATACGAGTAGAAGTAATTGAGCAAATCTTCTTAAAAAATTTGAAAATGCAATTTTCCCCATTTGGTGTGAACCCATAAAATACCCTCGAAAAACTGCCGAAAAAGACATGAGTGGGATTAAAATGAAAATAAGTTTACGAACAAAAGGGTGGTACTGATTAAAGACAGAAACGTACGGTATAACCATGATCGCAATGATAAAAATAAGGGATGATATGAGTAGTGCTAATGCGAGCGCATGTCGTAGCATACTTCGGTGATACTGTTTGTCTTTTTCTGCGACAAACTTTGAAATCGAAATAGGTAATTCCATGCTAGCTAGTACGGCAATAAGCATAATCGATGGTAGGATTGACATATAAAGACCCAACCCTTTTTCTCCCAACTCTCTTGCTAACACAATATTTATTATTACTTCAAGACTTTCCCCTAAAAAAGCGGCAATCGCTAAAAGTATAACTCCTCGATAAAATAACTTCATTTTTCCAAACCCCTATCCTGTGAAGATGATACTTTAAGAATATGAGACAAGTATCATAGATATGTACAAACTATTATTATTTAGGAGTAGAGAACTCGTTCTAGCTTCGCTAGAACATCGGAAATTCAGATGGAGTCTCAACTCCACCTGAATGGGGAAGTTCCCACCTACGCTATGCTTAGAGGTGGGGGTCTATGCCTCTTAAGTTCAAATCAGATTGATAAAAAAAGAAACCGTAGTCAAATGAAAATTTACTACGGTTTCTTTTTAGAAGCTAATTCATTTTCTAGATCTTGTAATTTTAAAATTAATCTTTTAAATTCTTTTTCATCCCTATTGTCCAATGCTTCATCAATAAGTAACTTAATAAATTTTATTTCTTGTTCTAACAACACTTTATTAATTAATGCATCGGCATCTTTAGAATATTGTTCGAACTGTCTATACGTTTTTAAACTATCACTTTTTGATTCCAACAATTTTAAATAACGATAATTTAATTGCTTCCCCTGAAAGTGAAGAACAATATTCAACTTACCAGTCGGATTACTCATTAGATCATTAAGAGCAGCTGAAACATTTTCTGATTTGCCACGAGTTGAATAATAGACAAAACCAGGTTCATCTGCCTGTATACTTGAAATAACAACCGTCTTTTCATTATATTTAATTTTATCTGTAAAAGATAAGTTTTGAAGAATATGGTGTTTTTTCAAAAGATATTCTAAAAACATTCGTGCTTCTCTCTGTTTGAGTTGATAATGTTTTAAAAACCATTTTAAAAAACTACTTTTCTCGGTTGCTGAAACCCAGTTTCCCATAGTTCCCCCCTAATAGTGCTAAAAATATTTGTTGTGATAGTAGATATATTAATTAAATGTAGGTTGTGTAAAAACATTCTATAGTTACTATTTGTAGTTTTATTACTTCTTTTTAATAACAAATAGTAACACGTCCTATAAATTATACATAAATTTTGAAAAAATAGGTGGAGTTTGGCAGTTTATCTTACATGATACCTCAAGTGAAAATTTTGTTAACGTATAAAATTTACGGAATAATCTTTAAACAACTTAATAAAGCTAAAAAAGAAAAGTTTGCTAAATAATCGAGTAAATGAAATACTACGAAGTATAGTATAGTATACTATATAGTTAGAAATAGAAAGGGCGTTTACAAAGATGAATATTATTGGCCATACGATTGAAAAAGTCGAAGATACAATAGGAATTTTAAGTGGTGATCGTTATGAATTTTTTATAGATGTAGAAGTGCCGGAAGAAGATGATTTATTTTCAGAATTAGGCTTACGAGTAAAAGTAATTTATGCACAAGATGAAAAAGGGTCTCGCATAGTCCAGTACGATATATACGAAAAAGAGACTGAAAAATTCTTAGAGTTTGAATTAGAGGATGAAGAATTATCTATAATTAGTGATTATTGTAAACAACACATTGATTAATTCAGAGAGCGATGATCAAAGTAGTTTTAGGAATGTAACTTTTCTAATAAAAAATGTAATTAAAATAACTATTTATATAGAAGAATGGTTATTTTATTTGAAAAGTTTTAGAAAATAATAATATTAATTTTATAATATAGATTTTTGAACCAACAAAATACTATGTCTAGTTGAATTAATGCGTTCGTAACTAACATATAGCTTGATTTATATGATGATAAAACTTACTCATTTATTATATTAAAAGTGAAAAAATAATAAAGTAGAGTACAATGTTTATAGATTTCATTTTCACTTTATGGTAGTTTATAATTGTGTGAAAAATACTAAACGTATCTTTGATACATTATCTCTTTTTTAAGGGATGTATTTTCGGAACATTGAAGGTGTTTAAAAGGAGAATTAATGATGCTTACACGAGAAGAACGAATTCAATTACATGGGTTTAATAATCTTACAAAGTCATTAAGCTTTAACATGTATGACATTTGCTATACAAAAACAAAAGCAGAGCGAGAAGCTTACATAGAGTATATAGATGAACAATACAATGCTGAACGTTTAACAAAAATTTTAACAGATGTGACAAGTATTATTGGTGCTCATGTATTAAATATCGCCAAACAAGATTATGAACCACAAGGCGCTAGTGTTACAATTTTAGTTTCTGAAGGTCCGGTAAATAATGCACCACAAGGATTTTTTAAAGAATCTCCTGGTCCTCTTCCAGAAACTGTTCTTGCTCACCTAGACAAAAGCCATATTACGGTTCATACGTATCCAGAATATCATCCTTATGAAGGAATTAGTACGTTTAGGGCAGATATTGATGTTTCAACATGTGGCGAAATATCACCACTTAAAGCGTTAAATTATCTTATTCATTCATTTGATACAGATATTATGACAATGGATTATCGAGTTCGTGGTTTTACAAGAGATATAAATGGACACAAGTTGTTTATTGACCATGATATAAACTCAATCCAAAATTATATACCAGAAGAAGTAAAAGAGTTGTATGATATGATTGATGTAAACATTTATCAAGAAAACATCTTTCATACAAAATGCAAACTTAAGAAATTTGATTTAAACAACTATCTATTCGGATACAAAAAAGATAAATTGACCAAAGAAGAACAAGAAGAAATTACAAAACAATTAAAGCTTGAAATGGATGAGGTTTATTACGGGAAAACTATCATTAATCGCTAAAGGTACAGCGAACTCTTAAAAATAGAGTGCGAAACGCTTAGTTTCGCACTCTATTTTTATTTTATTTAGATAATTGTTTTGTGTATGGTACAAACTTTATCTCACTCTTAAGGGGCAGTAAGACCCCCACTGATTGAAGTTCAGCTTTATTTACAATGGTGAGAAGATCTTAACACCTATTGTTAGAAAATTTTTAAGAAGCTTTCGATTTTACATGATTTGAAGGTGGACGTTTGTGAACGATGATTTGTTTCACATACCAAATCAAAACTAATGCTGTTAAACTTAAGCCAGTACGTAAAGAAATTTGATAACTTAAACTAAAGCCTTCTGGAGCGTAGAAAATGTACGTACATACGACACTTGTCATAAATAGAGCTGGTATTCCAGAAATCCAGTGAAACTTACTGTTTTTTAATAAGTACATTGTACCTGTCCAAAGCATAACAGTTGCGACCACTTGGTTTGTCCAACCTACATAACGCCATAAAAACGAGTAGTCAATTGTTGCTAAATATAGTGTTGGAACAGTTACTAAACTTGTAACTAGCAAGACTTTCGCTTTGCCACTCATATTTGTTAGAAACTTATCTAGAAGTTCTGCTAAGATCATCCTTGAAGAGCGTAAGGCTGTGTCCCCTGTTGTAATTGGTAAAATAATGACACCTAGAATTGCTAAAATGCCACCTAATGTACCTAGTAAAGAAGTTGAGATTTCGTTAACAACACCTGATGGTCCACCAGCAGCTAAAGCTTCTTGTAAACCTGGAGTACCTCCGAAAAAAGTCATTCCAGCAGCAGCCCAGATTAAGGTAATAATACCTTCAGCAATCATAGCACCATAAAACACTTTTCTACCGTCTGATTCCTTCTTTAGTGTACGAGCGATGATTGGACTTTGGGTACTATGAAACCCAGAAATAGCTCCACAAGAAATGGTAACCATTAATAAAGGCCAAATTGGCAATTCGTTTGGATGAAAGCTGGTTAAAGTCAAGTTAGGAATTTGCTTATCAGTAAAAAGTAAAGCTACCCCAATGGCTATTGCCATAAAAATTAGGATTCCACCAAAGATAGGATAAATTCTCCCGATAATTTTATTAACAGGTAATACAGCCGCTATTAAAAAGTATCCAAAAATCAGTGCGATTGCTGCTATAAAACTAAGTGGTGTTAATTGTGAAATTAATTGAGCAGGACCTGCAATAAAAGCTGCTGCAACTAAAACCATTAAAATAATCGAAACAACATTAATAAAAAAGCGTACAGTATTTCCTAAATAACGACCGACAATGTTTGGATACTGCTCTCCGTTATGGCGTAGTGAGATCATCCCTGAAAAATAATCATGAACAGCACCTGCAAAGATACAGCCAATAACAATCCATATAAATGCAATTGGACCATACAATGCTCCCATAACAGCACCAAAAATCGGCCCTAAACCTGCTATATTTAATAGTTGAATTAAACTCCCTTTCCACCAACTCATTGGAACATAATCTAAACCGTCTGTCTGTGAATAAGCAGGGGTAGGAGTTTTATCATTTATACCAAAAATCTTTTCAACAAATTTTGAATAAAAAAGATATCCGATAATTAATAAGAAGATTGCAAATAAAAATGTACCCATGTTCCGTTTCCCTCCGGTAAATTGTTTGACTATTTAAATTATTTTAACTATGAAGAATAGTTTAACGAGTAATTTAAATAAATACAAGATGTTTTTTTAGAAAAGTAAATTTATTATTAGCGTTTATAAGGGAATAGATAAAAAAGAGAACTCGTCTAGCTTCGCTAAAACATCGGAAATTCAGATGGAGTCTCAACTCGACCTGAATGGAAGTACCCACCTACGCTACGCTTAGAGGTGGGCGTCTGCCCATTAAGTACAAATCAGTTTGATTAAATATCGTTTGCGTGCAATATTTCTTACATATTTTTATATATCGAAATCAAACTATGAAAAAGAGCTTTATAGTGAGGAGAATTCAAATGGAAGTAAATTGGCTGTCAATCGTCCCGTTTTTAGTTGTTATACCGATTGCGATTTATACAAAAGAAGTTTTACCGGGGCTACTATTAGGGTTAATCGTAGGCTCTTATTTAATCTCACCTACTTTACTAGGTGGAGTTCAAACGATGTTAACTTATGTCGTACAAGCATTGGTTGATCACAACAATATTAAAATCATTGTTTTTTTGTATGCATTTTCTGGCCTTGTCGGAATCATTAAAACGAGTGGAGGAATTAGAGGTTTTGTGGAAAATGCAGCAGAAAAAATTACGACAAAAAAGCAAGCATTGCTTCTAACATATATATCAACAATTGGAACATTTAGTGCACCTACATTTCGTTTCGTGACTATAACCCCAATTATGAAAGCACTATTAAAGAAGGTAAAAATGTCTACAAAAGAACTAGGATTTGTTATTGAAACAACAGCAACCCCCATAATCGTGTTAATTCCGGTAGCTACTGCTTTTGTTGGATATATGGTTTCTATTATTCACATCTCTATTCAAAATGAGGGTGGAACATTGGATCCATACGATTTATTCATTCAAAGTATTCCGTTTAATTTTTTTGCAATCGTCATGATTATTTTAGGGGTGTACTTAAGTTTTTTCCACCCGTCTCATACAGATGCTCCCATTGATATCGATGATGACAAACAGGAAGATGATTGGCATGACTGTCATCCTGCTGTATCAAAGGAATTTCCTTCAAAGCCATGGAATCTAGTTATTCCGATAATTTTAGTTATTACATTAACGTTATTTTTAACTTGGTGGGATGGAAGCACAGGAGGCGTAACGTTCTTTCAAGCATTTATCCAGGCAGATGTGTTGCAAGCTATGGTTGTTGCTCTTTTAATTACTATTTTTATTACAATTCCATTGTTATTACTACAGCGCTTTAAATTAAATGATATAATTCTTAGCTTTATTGAAGGTGGAAATGATCTAATGCCTGTCATCGTGTTATTATCAGTCGTTTGGGGCTTATCATCAGTTACTGATGATTTAGGTTTTTCAGAATTTGTCACTGCTTATACAGATTGGATTCCTGACATGTTTATTACACCTATGTTATTCGTATTTGGTGCATTAGTATCCTATTTTATAGGATCAGCATGGGGTACATGGGGGATATTAATGCCTTTAGGTGTTTCGCTGTCTCTTACGGCTGATGTATCATTACCATTAATCATCGGGGCAGTATTTGCAAGTGGATCATTTGGAGCATTTGCATCGCCACTTAGTGATGATACAAATACAATTGCAAAAATATTAGACATCCCTGTCATGGAGTATGCAAAATTTAAATTGAAGCCGGCACTGATTGCAGCATCCATTTCCGTTATTTTGTATACTGGTTTTTCTTTCTTTTTATAGTGTGGTTGGTGTATGAAATTTGAAAATTATTATTTATTCAAAAGGTCAAGAGTTCGAATTAATAGTACTCTTGACCTTTATTTTATTAAAGAGCTTTATCATCAACTAAATAGCTATTAAATTGTATTATATACTATTTTTCATGCTATAATGATACACAGATTACTAGCAGGGGGAGTACAGATTTGGTAAAGCCGTTTGTTAAATGGCCAGGTGGTAAAACAGCTGAGCTTGAAATAATACATCAGTATATGCCGAGAAGCATAAATAATTATATTGAACCTTTCTTAGGAGGAGGAGCTTGTTTTTTTTCATTAGATAAAGATAGATATCAACAAGCTTTTGTTAATGACTTTTCAGATGAACTTATTTCTTTATATTTATTTATTAAGGATAGAAATGAGTTATTTCGTTCTTACTTACTTGATATTTGGGAATTATGGTGTTATTTCGGAACCTTCTCTGATCGTCATTATGAAGTGTTAAGAGATTTATATGGACGTTACAAAAGCGAACAGGTAACGAAAGAACAATTAAAGGAAGAAGTTAGCGAATTCGTTGAAGGAAATTTTGATGATATTTTGTGTGTAGTTCCTCATAGCCTTAATCTTAATTCTCACCGTTTAATTAGAGAACTCAAAACATCTATTGCCTCTAAAATGACCAATACAAAAAACAATGAAGGGAAAAAAGGGGATTTACCTGAAGAAGATTATCGGAAAAATTTTGAAGCAAGTATCCGTGCGAGTATTTATACGTATTATCGTTTTCTTTATAATCAAAGAGAGCAATATCAAATAAATAGAGAAATGCACATTGCTCTATTTTTCTACCTAAGGGAATTTTGTTATTCGTCAATGTTTCGTTATAACCAAAGTGGTGGTTTTAATGTTCCGTATGGTGGTGCTTCTTATAATAGCAAAGCTTTTATTAATAAGATTGAGTATTTATGGACTAATGAACTCCATAATGTTTTACAAAACGCATCTATTTTCAATTTAGATTTTGAACATTTTTTTGAAGCAATTCCCCTTCATGAAGATGATTTCATTTTCTTAGATCCACCATATGACAGTGACTTTTCCACTTATGCGAATCATTCTTTTGCAAGTGATGACCAGATAAGGCTTGCTGATTTTTTACTCAATCGTTGCGGTAGTAAATTTATGGTAATAATAAAGAATACTGATTTCATTTATCAGCTTTATAACCAACCAGGAATAAATATTATTGGGTTTGACAAGTCATATAGTGTTAGTTTTATGGATCGTAATGATAAAAAGGTTGAGCATATCATTATTACAAATTATGAAGTAGGACATTAATGTTCTACTTTCATTGTATTTGTTACGCTAATCACTCAGTACCTTAAGAGCACTTAACTTCTTCATTTAAGAAATAAATTTTCCATAGATAAAGGTGGTTTGCGAATGAGTAATTATAGTGAAAAAGAAATAATTGCAGTTGCAATAAAACTATTGGAAGAATCAGGGGCTATGACGACAACCGAGTTGAAAGAAGCATTATTTGAGGAAATGAACCCAACTGGAAATGATTTAGGAAAAAATAAAAATAGAACAGACACTAAATTTGACCAAAAAGTTCGGAATATGGTTTCACATCGAGAAAACAATGAGTTGTTAAAGTATTGTGAATATCAGAAGGTGGGTAGAAATGGTGTTTTACGTTCTAAATCATTGTCTAAAACTCAAATCGATGAAGTTGAAACACAAGAAGTTCAAGAACGAAAAAGAAAAAAACGTAATTTCCGAGCTAAAATAGTGGACTTTGACGAGATTAATGCTAGAAATAAAGTGTTAGGGCAAAAGGGCGAAGAGTATGTTCTTCAATATGAAAAAGAAAGGTTACCTACTGAACTCAGTGACAAGGTAATTCATGTAGCGGTAGAAGAAGGAGATGGGGCAGGGTACGATATCTTATCATACGATCGATCTGGAAAACCTAAATTTCTCGAAGTAAAAACAACAACTGGACCGAAATACACACCATTTTATTTATCTGCTAACGAAAAATCGTTCTTAGAAGTGTACAAAGAAGACGCGGAAATTGTTAGAGTATACAATTTTAATGAACAAACAGGACAGGCCGACATGTATAGAATTTCTGGTAAAGAATTTTTCGATAAAATGAACGTAACACCAATTGCTTATAAAGTTACAGTGAAAGAAGAATAACTATGAATTCAATTCTCCTCAATTTAAATATAGATATTATATGCATGGATTTTTGTTGACATGAATTTTAATATATGGTAAATAAAAAGAGGGTTAGCACTCGGTTTGCTTGAGTGCTAACTAAAAAAACGTTTTTGTTACTATTGAAAGGGGAGAAAGTTTCATGGTAAAAAAAGAATTTAAAGCTGAATCTAAAAGGTTATTAGAAATGATGGTTAACTCTATTTATTCTCAAAAAGAAATCTTTCTACGGGAGTTAATTTCTAACTCGAGTGATGCTATTGATAAAATGTACTATAAAGCATTAACAGACGATTCGATAAGTTTTGAAAAAGAAAATTATTACATAAAAGTTTCAGCTGATAAAGAAAATAGAATTTTATCTATCACTGATACAGGGATCGGAATGACGAAAGAAGATCTCGAGAATAACCTGGGAATAATTGCTAAAAGTGGTTCTCTTGCTTTTAAAAAAGAAAACGAAGCAAAAGATGGTCACGATATTATTGGTCAATTCGGTGTTGGTTTTTATTCAGCATTTATGGTTGCAGACAAAGTGACGGTTGTAAGTAAAGCAGTTGGCAGTAATGAAGCTTACAAATGGGAATCTGAAGGTGCAGAAGGCTATACAATTGAGCCAGTTGAAAAAGATTCTGTTGGTACTGAAATCACGCTTACAATAAAAGAAAATACAGAAGAAGAAACATTTGATGAATATCTTGAAGAGTATCGTTTAAGAGGGATTATTAAAAAGTATTCTGATTTCATTCGATACCCAATTAAAATGGATGTAACAACTAGTAAACCAAAAGAAGATAGCGAGACGGAATTTGAGGAGTACCAAGAAGAGCAAATTATTAACAGTATGGTTCCGATTTGGAGAAAAAACAAAAATGAATTGACAACTGAAGATTATGAGAACTTCTATACTGAAAAGCATTATGGTTATGATAAGCCGTTAACACACCTTCACCTAAATGTTGATGGGGCAGTTAGATATAATGCGATTTTGTTTATTCCAGAAAATATTCCGTTCGACTATTATTCAAAGGAATATGAAAAGGGATTAGAATTATATTCAAATGGAGTACTCATCATGAATAAGTGCTCAGATTTACTACCAGACTACTTTAGCTTTGTAAAAGGTATGGTTGATTCTGAAGATTTATCTTTAAATATTTCAAGAGAGATATTACAACACGATCGCCAACTAAAGCTTATTGCGAAAAATATTAAGAATAAAATTAAGAGTCAATTACAAAGCTTGTTAAAAGATGAACGTGAAAAGTATGAAAAGTTTTATAACTCCTTTGGTCGTCAGTTAAAGTTCGGGGTTTATAATGACTTTGGAGCAAACAAAGAAGATTTAAAAGATTTACTAATGTTCTATTCATCAAAAGAGAAGAAACTTGTTACGTTAAATGAGTATGTTTCAAGAATGCCTGAAGATCAAAAATATATTTATTATGCGTCTGGTGAATCGAATGAAAGAATTGAAAAGCTACCACAAACAGAGATTGTCGCAGAAAAAGGTTATGAAATCTTATATTTCACCGATGATATTGATGAATTTGCAATCAAAATGTTGATGAACTATAAAGAAAAAGAATTTAAATCTGTATCTAGTGGAGATTTAGGTATCGATGAAGAAGATACTCAAACAGAAAAAGATAACGAACAATTTGAGAACAAAGAACTGTTTGAGTATATGAAAAATATCCTTTCAAATAAAGTGAAGGATGTTCGTATCTCTAAAAGGTTAAAAACTCATCCAGTTTGTTTATCTACAGATGGCGAAGTAACGATTGAAATGGAAAAAATCTTAAGTGCAATGCCTGATAATCAAAATATTAAAGCTGATAAAGTATTAGAAATTAACAGTAACCATGAGGTTTTCCAATCTTTAAAAGTTGCATTTAATAATGATAAAGAAAAACTAAGTTTATTTACAAACTTACTGTATAACCAAGCTTTACTCATTGAAGGCTTACCAATTGAAGATCCAGTTGACTTTACAAATGATATTTGTAAAGTAATGATATAAAAAAAATTATTACAGAAAAAAGAGGTTACTTTATACTTTGTAACCTCTTTTTTCTGTGTTTTAAAATTTCAGGGACAGTGTTTCAGTTATTTTAAATAACATATATAAGGTTTCTTGAGGCCGACATTCCGTTATAAGCTCTAATTTTTTATTGCCATCGCTATGACGTTGAAACTCCGTTAGAGGAAACGTTACGTGCAATTGATGATTTAATTCGTTAAGGTAAAGTTTTGTATGCGGGAGTATGTGAATGGAGTGCAGCGCAAATTGATGAAGACATTAAGATTGCAGATAGACGCATATTAATTAGATCGTATTGTGGTGAATTAACCTCAATACAAAATGTTTAAGCGCAATATTGAAAAAGAAGTTTTACCAGTAAGTGAAAAAAATGGTGTCGGTCAAGTTGTCTTCTCCCCATTAGCCCAAGGTGTTCTTACAGGTAAATTTAAAGTAGGCCAAGTTTCAGAAAGTAGGTGGGGGTTCTTTGACCCTTAAGAACAAATCAGTTTGATTAAAACTGAGCTTAAGAATTATTTTCTTAAGCTCAGTAAATATTCATTTGTAGTTAATGACTTCAGAAGAGTAAATATTTATGCTTACCATATTTCCATATATATGAGCACAAATTAAAATAGGTTGATTGTGAATATTTTTAAAAGAAAAGTCAGGACCATACCAACTTACTGTAGCATCACGCCCGGGTGGAACATAAGGTACACGCTTACTATGAGAGTAACGCTCTACTATTTCAACCCCAGCACGATCAACGGCATTAAATAATGTAGAGGATACTTGACAGATGCCTCCACCAAAATCTAGAAATACCCTCCCGCGAATAATGACGGGTCCTGGTAAATAGCCTTTTTCATATGTTCGTTTTCCAACAACTTCATTAAAAGAAAACACCTCACCAGGAAATACAACATGGTTATTTATTGCTTCAACTGCAAGGTTAATATTATGGGCACGGGATTTGTTTCTTTTATTAAAATATGTAACAAAATGCCCAATTGGTTTTACACGGATATTAGCTAGTAATTCACTATCTACTTTTGGATAAAGAGGAATCGTAGGTATTTCAATTTGTGATGGAGAATTACCTAGTAAGTAGTTAAAAAATAGCTGTATAAATTTTTCTTGATCTAGTTTGTAACCGAGTTGTTCTGGAATGATTTTTCCTTCCTTATTAATATAAGCGTTTATCGGATGATAATAAATTTGCTTATCTAATTTTTCGATAAAATCATTCGATTTTCCAATATCAATGACCGGTTCTCCTAAATTAGAAAAAAAATCGCTTTTACTTACGTTTCCGATTGTTTCACCGTTTAATGTTAAGGTAAGACTAGCTTCATTTACATTTGTTAGTTGAGCTAAAACGAAAAATACGAGTAATAATGAAAATCTCATTTTTAAAATCCTCCTAGTGTATATTATGAGTAGGAAGATCTTAAAATAGTCGCTTAAAAAAAATTGAGTTTTGACAAAAAATATCTCCAATTTAAAAATGGCAATTATTTGTTAAAACAACCTCAATTATATTAAAATAGGTTAATACTAGTTATATGGGGTGTCATTATTGGGAGAAGCGGGCAGTATAAAAACATTTTATAAAAATCACAGATCTATTTTATTTTTTATTATGATTACCTGGCTAAAAACGTTTGTTGTTTCTACACTGATATTCCAACTGCATATTGCCAGAATATTTGAAGTCCTATTTTTTCTAGGAAGTACATTAGGCTTTTTAATTATGACATATGGTCTTGGAATATATCTTAATGTAAAGTGGCAAAATCGATATTATTTATTTTTACATTGTTTGTTGACAATTATTTTATATGCAAACGTTGTTTACTATCGAGAATTTACAGATATTATAACTTTGCCAATGCTTTCAATGAGCGCAAACATGGGGGATTTAAGCACTAGTATTTTTGCTTTAGTTAAATGGTACGATATTATTTATTTTTTTGACTTAATTTTGATTGTGTATCTATTGATGAAAAAAACAAATTGTTTTAATGTTCAAAAAATATTTTTTCAACAAACAAAAGGATATGTATTTACTACAATCATCATTATGACGATTGTGATCTCCCTGGGCAACGTTCTAGAAAAAACACATTTTTTTAATCGTGATCAGCTTGTTAGAACAATTGGGCTCTATAGTTTTTATGTTTATGACATGTTTGTACATACTCAGACAAATGCACAACCTGTCTTTTCTAATGAAGATGATTGGTCAAGAATTGAAAAACATCTAAATGAATATCGCGTATCCCCTAACCCTGATATGTTTGGTATTGCTAAAGATATGAATGTGATCGTTGTATCATTAGAATCAGTTGAAAGTTTCGTTATTGGAGAAACGTTATATGGTGAGGAAATTACCCCTTTTTTAAACGAACTGATCGATGATAGCTTTTATTTTGAGAATTTTTATTATCAAACAGGGCAAGGCAAAACATCGGATGCGGAATTTTTAATTAATAACTCTTTATATCCTTTGGGGAGAGGAGCTGTATTCTTAACTCATGATACAAATGAGTACCAGGCTTTGCCAGAAACATTGTCACAATATGGGTATTTTAATTCAGTATTACATGCCAATGATAAAACTTTTTACAATCGTGATGTTATGTATCCGAATCTAGGATACGACAAATACTTTTCTTTTAGTGATTATAATATTTCAATTAGAAATTCTGTTGGTTGGGGTTTAAAAGATATAGATTTTGTGGAACAATCGATGAATTATATCACCAAATTTCATGAGCCGTTCTATAGTACAATTATTACGTTAACGAATCATTTTCCATTTCACCTAGATGAAGAAGATCATTTGATCGAACCTTTTGATTCTGAAAGTATAATCTTAAATCAATATTTTCCTACTGTTCGATATACGGATGAAGCGATAAGAGTTCTGGTTGAAAAGCTTAAAGAAGCAGGTCTTTATGAAAATACAATGCTAGTTATGTATGGTGATCATTACGGAATTGCCAATACGCATTACGAACAACTTGCTAGATTTTTAGATAAAGAGATTGATTTATATGAAGAAGTAAAATTAAATAGAGTACCTCTTATCATACACATCCCAGGAATTAAAGGAGAAGTACTTGATACAATTTCAGGTCAAATTGATGTTATGCCAACATTGTTAAATTTGTTAGGCATCCCTGAAAGAGACCATACGATGTTCGGTAATGATTTGTTCTCAAAAGACAGAAAGGGGTTTGCGGTATTGCGGAATGGAACAGTGGTCACTGAAGAAAATATTTTTATAAATGAAACCTGTTTAAATTATAAAAATGGTGAAAAAATTCCTTTGGAGCTTTGTGAACCAAATCGTGAACGAGGTGCATGGGAACTTTATTTTTCTGATAAAATTATTTATCGTGATCTTTTTCGCTTTAAAGAAAATCGACTTTTGGTCAAAGAATAGTACAAATCATCAGTTTGTTAATGGATATTTTTAACAATCTGGTGAATGATATAAGCCTTACTTGAAATTCCCAAGTTATTTTACTGCAAAAAAGAAAGCATTTATGGTAAACTTGATGATGTTACTATGATTATTAATACTATTAAAAAAACGTACTAGTTCAAATATTGGAGGGAAGTAGAGAAATGAGTAGTGTAGATCTTAAGGCATTTTTTCAAGAAAGAGTTATAGAAGCTAAGAACCAGTTTGAACGCACCATCGATTGTAAATATACTGAATTTGATACTTTATATCCATATATGAGTGAACATCCGCAATTTTTCTGGTATAAGCGATATGTGGCATGGCAAGAATTATTAACTATTATTAAACTTTCTAAAGAGCTTGATGTAAAGTGGGATGATTCATTTACTGAAAAGCAAATTGATTATGTTGAAAAGAAAGTACTTGATGCTAAAGTTTTAGATGATTGGTATGATTTTGCGAATAATGAAGAAGAGGAATCTTCTGTAAACGAACACTAAGGGGAAACCCTTAGTGTTTTTTAACGAAATTTAATAAAGTCGGTAACCTGTTTAGCTACTGCACACTAACGCACTTATTATGAATTTGTAAACGATTAACCAATATCGCCTGGTACCTAATAAGTACGGAGAATAAAAAGATACAATTCCTTTGCTTTTAATTCCTAAAAAATGTTTTCTTGGGGATATTAACTGCAAAGGAGTGAAGTATATGCAGTCATTTACTCATTATCGATTAAATAAAACGAATAATGGTATAGAAATCATTTTATTTCTAAATGAAAATATGATGGAGTTTGCAGATGAACTTGGATCCATACAGCATGCTAATAAACAAACTATTGAAGAAGAGGCCGTTCGTTATACTAAAAAACAGTTTCCTAATTTAAAAGTAAAAGCTATAAAAGTTATGGCTGGCGCATTATTAGTTACAACTATTGGTTTTTTTAGTCCTACAACAAAAGCGGAAGCATCAGCAAATGTACAACAAACTATTTCTACAACGTATCAAGTAGTGGCTGGAGATACGCTCTCAGAAATAGCTCAACGATTTGGTACAACTGTTAATGCAATCAAACTACAAAATAATTTAACAACAGACTTAATTAGAGTTGGTCAAACATTAACTATTCCATCTGGAAATATACAAAATAGTACATACGTTGTTGTTGCTGGTGACACGTTATCACACATAGCTAAAAGAAATGGCACAACCGTTGACGCCATTAAAAACAGTAACAATTTAACGACAGATTTCTTACGAATAGGCCAAACGTTAGTCATATCAACTAATAATAACTCATCAACAATTCAACAGCCGGAACAAACTGAAGGAACACATCGTGTAGCAGCTGGTGATTCGTTATGGAAAATTGCAAATACTTATGGTACAACCGTTGAAGCAATCAAAATTACGAATCAATTAACGTCTGATTTTTTACAAGTAGGACAAGTACTAGCTATTCCTAGTAGTTCTGTAGTAAGGACTGCTCCGTCGACAGAGGTAGGAAATAATATAAATCAAGAAGAATTAGAATGGCTTGCACGTATAATTTATGCCGAAGCTAGGGGAGAGTCATTAAACGGACAAATCGCTGTTGGAGCGGTAATCTTAAACCGCGTAAAAAGTAATCAATTCCCAAACAATGTGAAGGAAGTAATTTTTGAAAGAAGTCATGGACACTATCAGTTTAGTCCAGCTGGAAATGGGGCACTAGATATGGCACAACCGAATTCCACTAATTATGATGCCGCAAAAAGAGCCTTGAATGGTGAAGACCCTACCAATGGTTCATTATATTTTTATAATCCAAGTAAGACAGGTGATACTTGGGTGAGGAGTAGAACTGTATCGACGATTATTGGTAATCATGTTTTTGCATTTTAAGAAGGTTTCCGAGTTTTTTGGGGGTCTGACCCCCGATGCTTTAAAGCGATAAAGTCGCTTTGCTACAAAATATTTAAAAAGTGCTCACCCAAAGTCATCGTCTCAGCCAAAGACTTTGGGTTTTTTTTACACAAAATGAATGTCAAGTCATAGTAGTAGAGTATGTAACTAGAATCTCAAAAGGAATAGCGCAGGAAATCAGAATTTTTTTTTTCAGAAGGGCATCTTGAAAACAAAAAATCACCCTACATAGCAATGAGGGAGATAAGAACGTTGACAGTTTGCGTCAACTATTTTACACCACGATCTCATTTTTTATAATTTTCCCAACGAAAGATATTGTAGTTGAACTTTGGTCAAAGTTACAATAGAGAAGGGATATTAGGCAACACACGATAAGTATTCCTTGAGAGAACTTTAATGAAGTATTGAATTAATTTTCATAGTTAGTTAATGTAAAGATGAGGAAAAAAGGTGAACACTGTTATAACAGCAAGCTTCAATCAGTATTCAATCTAGGTTAAGAGACAGTCGTGAAGCTTGTTTACATAAATAAAATCTCGAGCATGGAGGGAATGTTGATATGAAATTGGGATTTATTAGTGATACGCATGGCGGTTATGAAAATGTAGTACAAGCTCTAAAACTTCTTAATGACTCTGATCAAATTTGCCATTTGGGGGATGTCCTTTATCATGGTCCGCGAAACGATATTCCGCAAACTTATAATCCAAAAAAATTAACCGAATTACTCAAGGGGCGTACAGATATTATGTATGTCCGTGGAAATTGTGATGCGGATGTAGACGAGGCAGTATTAGAGCAAGACCTTTCCTATAAATCGAGGGTAATAACCTTCGACAACTATAGATTTTATCTCGTACATGGATATGAAGAGACGGAAGAAGAGAGAATACAGAAAGCAAAAGAGTTCGGTTGTCAGGTTGTTGTATCTGGCCATACGCATGTCAAAGTACTGAAAGAACAAGACGGAATAATCGTACTCAATCCTGGAAGTACGACTATTCCAAAAGACGGTACAAAATCATTTGCGTTTTATGAAAATGGACAAATTGAAATTTGGGATCTTGACAGACAATCTTTAATAGTGACGTTAAAATTGTAAAGTTGATCAAACTGATTTGAACTTAAGAGTCATAGACCCCCCACCTCTAAGCGTAGCGTAGGTGGGAACTTCCATTCAGGTGGAGTTGAGACTCCATCTGAGTTTTCGATGTTCTAGCGAAGCTAGAACGAGTTCTCTTGCTTGAACCACAGAACAGTAGAAATACAAATTGTGGAAATGTAGACTTGCTTCGAAACAAAAAAGACATAAAATAGACCATTTAACTCTTATGCCTGTGGTAAAAGTTAAACTAACAATCAGTGGGGGAGTAAAGAAAAACCCCCACTGATTGAAATATAGTTTTATAGATAAAGGTGCGATAGCTTACTAATGGTTATCGCTTTTTGTGTACAAAAAGCCCTTCAAAAAAAATGGGTAAAAAGTTGAGTTAAGTCTGTTGAAAGTTTTCATCTTTAGGTTTTTTTACATAATCAGAATTTATAAATTTCTAACTTGGAAACTGTCTAGCGCAAGCAGCCTACGAGCTCGGTCACTTCAGGCAAGCAACTGACTTCAATTACCTCTTGAAATCCTTCGTTGATTAACTTCATGCAGCTTTACTCCTGCGATTACTCGTCGCACAAAACACTGCTTCGAGGAAGCTACTACGAAGCAGTACTTGAAGACGCAGAAGCACGTAAGAAGCCAAAGAGCTGCTTTTGTCAAAGGCCGCCCCAGTGAAGGCTACTACTTGGATTACTTCGAAGCTGTTTTGCGACGAGCAAACGGAGTGGCACAGGAGCAGCTGCTCGTGACCAAGGCGCTTGCGCTTTTCTTGATTTGAGTGAATTTCATAATGCCATTAAAATAGCCACATCAAGCTACATCAAGTTGAGAACGGTTTAACTCAACTTGATGTAGGATCCTAATGGCGTTTAATCTTTATTATGAAATTCTTTGATTTATGAAACTTTTTTCCTTTGCGATTGTCTATATAGTGTGAGCTCATAGAAAATAAGAGAAGGGTGTAAAGTAATGGAGATCATTAGTAGGTTTGTCTTACATATTGAGAACTTTTTTTTATTAAGTCATTTTAGCAAAATTATTATTCAGTGGACGTTAACGGCATTAGCAGTCTATGGTTTAGTTACATTTTTTATAAGGAATTGGGATGATGCAAGAGCGCCTATATATGTTGGGTTTGCTGTACGCATAGTGTTGCTAATCGGTTTATCTATTGAAATGCTCCATCAAGCTAGTATAACGGAAATTACGACTGTTTATTACGATAGGCAACCGTCTTTACGACAGTTTCTCCACTTTTTGTTTTTTGGCTATATCATTGTCGTCGGTTTTTACTATATCGTTACTCTAAAGCAAAAAAAGAATCAAGGTATCTTTTATACTTTTGATATTGCCGTAATGGCGCTACCAGCATTACAGTTACTAACTAGTTTTTTCTTTTTTGCGATTAAAGGGGAATTAATTCTTGCTGATGTGATCGGATTTCTCATTATGTTTACTATCATTGGAGCAAGTCTGTATTTATTTTTCCAAAACTACTGGGAGTTTCGCTTGGAAACCATTATTCCATTTTATTTAATCATAGGAATTTGCTTAATATTATTTTACATTACTGGTATAGTGGATTTGATGGAAGTGTCAAATCTCATTTTTTTCTTAGGATTATTAATGACGTATCACCTTATTAAAAGAAATAAGTTTCTGTTACTCCAAAAGTTAAAACAGCCGTTTCAGTTAACGATGGCAATTCTTTTTCTAGCCTTAAGCAACCCACTTTATAATGCGGCTGATGTGGCCCTTGCTAACACTGATGCGGAATTAAGATTACGTTACTTTGAAACAACCAATTTAATGCAATTAGAAGAAGCCAAAACGTTAGCTACGAAAATTACAAAAGATGGGCATTTTTCATTCCGTCAGCCTGAAACACAAGATTTCCATAATCGATATTGGCTAAGGTCAAAAAATTATTCGGTTGATATTGATGGGGTTTCTGGAGTTGTTATGAATGTACATCGCCAGACCGAACCAGAAGGCAAAACCCTTTCTGTTGAGGAATATGTTGCTCTTTCAAAGCAATTGTTAGAACAAATGGGGAGAACATTGATAGAGGATGATCAAATTTACACGACTGTAACGGAAGAAGAAAGTCGCGTTCATGTTGAGATGGTACCTAAGTATTCCGATGGTTCTGTGTTAGATGGATGGATGAACACTTCTTTTTCTTGGGAAAAGGAATCTCTAATGCAATTTCATGAACGATACAACTTATATCCTGTTGAAACGCTTAAAGATATTTTCATAACATCTGAAGGCATTGAATTAATCCTGCATCAATGGTACGAAATGTTAGGAGAAGAGGTACCTGGCTACGTAGTTGAAAATGTAACGTATGGGTATAGTAACAGGACGATTGAGATTAATATTACTACAGTAAATCAACATACGATCCATCTGGATGGTCGTTCGGGAGAAATCTTGTATTTTAGTGGCGAGCTGGCTAATTATGAAACAATTCATTTGCAAGAGTTAGAAAACCAAGTATTAACTAGTAAAAACATTCAAATCGATAATTGGGAGCGAGAAGGTATTTCTAACTTTTGGAAGTGGAGAGAAAAAGATAGAAGCCCAGAAGAAAAGAAACTTTCCTTTGTCCATGAATTTAGCTATTCAAATGATGAACCGCTTTTTACCTACTCCAAAAACGTCGATTATCGTCATCAACCAAGCACAAAAGTGACTGTTGCCACAAATAAGGAAGCATATAAGGCTGTTGCAAGTTCAATAGATTTTATTCCTTATGCCTCAAGAGCGAGGTTAACTCATGTAATAGATGAAAATGATGAAATGAGATTGGCTTGGTTACTTGTGATCCAGCCGTATAAAAAGGCAGAGCATCGTCTCTACTTAGTAGACATTGAAACGAAAGAGTGGGTCTCTCTCTATGAATAAAAAAGATGAGTGTGCAATATTTCAAGATTTGTATGAATTGTATAGAGAAGAGGAAGTTGAAGATGAAACGAAACAATGGATGATGGAGCATGAGACTACATGTGCTGATTGTCAAAAAAACAGAAAGGTCAGTGAAGGAAATTTATCCCTTCATGAGGACAGCGAGAAAATTTGGGGCATTCGTATTATGACGATGTCGTTATACAGTATTTTCTTTTTTCTTGCCATTTGGATGTCCATCTGGTACTTGTGGTAAATGAGTAATTGGAGAACGTTAGAGGATTTATATTCCCTTTATTATGAAGAGATATTTAGGTATTTACTACAACGAACAAGACAAAAAGAGCTAGCTCAAGATCTTGCCCAGGACACTTTTTTAAAAGCATTTAATGGGTTAGCTTCCTTTAAAGGAAACTCAAGTGTAAGAACATGGCTTTATACAATCGCTCATCATACATTCATAAACTGGTATCGTCGTGAATCCAAATACCATAATCACCCGATTGAAAAAATATTCTCACTAGAACAAAAAACATACAAAAATCCAGAAGAAGTCGTAGATCAAAAGGCGGAACAAGCGCTACTTTTGGCAGCCATTGATTCATTAAAAGAGGATTATCAAACAGTATTGATTTTACGTGAATACCAACAATTATCATATGACGAAATTGCTGAAATTTTGGGGTGGAAGCTTTCGAAGGTAAAAACAAATTTACACCGAGCAAAACTTGAACTTCGTATGCATTTTAGTAGAACTGAGGATGATAAATATGAAGTGTAGCTTAATTAGAGATTTGTTGCCACTTTATATAGAAGGTGACTGCTCACAAAATACAAATAAAGTTGTAGCGGACCATTTGGAAGGTTGTTCTAACTGCCGCGAGTTATACGAGCTGATGAAATCACCAATTGAAATAAAAGTAATAGATCAACCAGTAACAACAGAATCCCAAGTTAAGAATAATGAACTCTGGAAAAGATACTATGGTCGCCTAATTTTGAAGGGTGCTGGATTGTTTTTCTTTGTATATATAACGATTGTCATACTTATGGCACTTATTAAATAATTGGATTCGTCGAAGACACTATTTGATTTATTATGTTAACAGAGCTGATAGCCAAACGTAGGTTATCGGCTTCAGATTAAGGTGAAATAAAGTATATTTCAATATCCAACTAAAACCTATATCACCACGTTAAAAAGGAAAAAAATGATGATACAAACTTTTTTCTCATTCCTATGATTCTTCAGCCTATCAATCTCAGTGCAGAGATTGATAGGCTTTAATCCTAAAAGCCATAGAGACGATCTAAAGATGCATCACTACTATTGAATTTATCACAGTCGTCTATAGCTAAGTCTAGGTATCTTCCAGTATCCGAAGAAGCTTAGGTATAATTTTAAAAGGGGCAGCCGCCGCTGTTACTTGGCTCACAGTTCCAGCAGTAATTAGATCCAGTCTTGGACAATAAAAGAGCCAGGATCCAACAGCTCCCGTATGTCCTATTAATTCAGGCATTGGGTGGAACGGCGTAAAAAGACGAGGCATTTTAAAACGCATCATTCCGAGCCCATACTGGATAGGCCATCCAGGTGCTAATGGGCTAAGGGTCAACCCAAACGTTTGCCACCCAGCAAGCATTAAATTTAAAGTTTCTGGCTTCTCAAACACTTTACCATTGAGTAGCGCCCTCATAAAGATAATCAAATCTTTTATTGTACTATTGAGATCGCCAAAAGATCGCATTGCCTGTGGCTTGTTATCAAATGGTG
The DNA here is from genome assembly GCF_001866055.1 of Anaerobacillus alkalidiazotrophicus. Next base: position 66,127 of record NZ_MLQS01000007.1, on the reverse strand, counting down.
TGTCTTGAACCCAAACCGTTGCAACAGGTCCCACCTCTTCCGGTGGTTTAGATCCAGGATGAAATGTGTTTATTAAATTCAATGGTTGAAAAAGCATATCCTTAAACGCGTCTTCTATGGATTTTTTCGTTACCGTTTCAATGATGGCAATCAGCATTTGAAAGTTGGTGTCTGAATAACGTATCCGGTATTTCATATTACTTAAGGTTTGTGGTGGGAAAAGCGGAGCATTCACCTTCCGAACAATCTGAAGCGTGTCCTCAATAGACCAGGACATGTCGCTTCCTTTTAGCACCTTATCGATTAGTGTTTGCTCACCTTTGGCTTTTATCTCCAGATAGTCTGGAATTCCAGAGGAATGGCTTAGAAGGTGTCTTATCGTTAATTGATCATAATAATCTACGCCATTGATTACATGGACCCCCTTTAGTTGATGCTCTGGTAGATAATCAATCACAAAATCATCAATGGAAATCATATCTGTTTCGTGTAGTTTGAGGACGGATGTAGCAATGTAGAGTTTTGTCACACTTGCAATCCAAAATGGCGTATCGATATCTATGGGAATTCCATCAGGCTTCGCAATACCTTTAGCTCCACTCCAACTAAACGAACCATCTCTACTCTCTACAGCCATAATGGCATGCCTGACACCTTTCATCCCCGCTAGTTGCTCCAAAAGGTCCTGAAGTAACTTTGTTTGAGTATTGCTTAATACTTTTGTTTGTTGTGAATTAGTTAACATTTCGAACACCTCCATATTTGATAAGCAGGATTATTAACGTGAACTTCATGCCATGAAATCAGTTTCTTATGAATGTCATGGTTACAAGAAAACAGTGGTTTATACCTTAAAACCTTATTTAAATGAACGTGGATTTAAAGTAGTATCTTCTAAATTATACCATTTGCATCAACACCTTTTCGTCAATTAATAAAAAATTTAATATGAAGGGATGAGGTTAGTGAACAATAATTGGAGTTGAGACTATAATAGAAGTAAATATAATTTTTAGTAATTCAATGAATTTCATTATATAGATTAAACGCCACTAGGATACTACATCTAGTTGAGTTAAACCGTTCTCAACTAGATGTAGCTTGATGTGGCTCAGTAGTTGGCGTTATGAAATTCACGCAATTATATTTGTTATATTTTCTGACAATAATATTGAATTTTTATGCACAAGCAATTAAAGTAATTTTAATAAACGGAATTCAAATTCCGAAATACGGAACGATGTATTTGCTGGGGGAATGGAAATGCCTGAAACGGTGGATAAAATAAACATATATGCTCTAAGTGAAACGGCTATTGTAATTGAGTTTGGAAAAAAGATTGATGTAAAAATAAATAAAAGAGTAAAAGCACTCGTATCATACATAGAAAAACATTCATTTCAAGGGTTTATCGAAACGGTTCCTGCTTATTCAAGTGTCACGTTGTTCTACGATCCTCTACAAGTCATTCAAGGTGAAGCAAATGGAAATAATGTTTTGAAGAATAGAAAATCTGCTTTTGAAATTGTTTCCTCTTTGATGAATGAATTTGTCATTCAGGCACATGATGATAGTGACAACATGAAGAGAGTAGTAGAAATACCAGTTTGTTACGGTGGGGAATTTGGTCCGGATTTACAATTAGTAGCCGAACAAAATAACCTTACTTCAGCTGAAGTCATTAACATCCATTCACAAGGAGAATATCCTGTCTACATGATTGGATTTGCGCCAGGATTTCCTTATTTAGGTGGAATGCCTGAAAAAATAGCGACACCACGTCGATCAAGCCCGAGAACAAGTATTCCAAAAGGATCTGTGGGGATAGCTGGAAATCAAACGGGTGTATATCCCATTTCAACTCCTGGCGGGTGGCAATTAATTGGCCGTACACCAATACAGCTATTTCTTCCTGAAGAAGATCGACCTTCTTTATTACAAGCAGGAGATATCATAAAATTTGTCCCTATTTCTCAAAAAGAGTTTGAAGAGTATAAGGAGGGACCTCTATGAGCATTGTTATACTTCGATCTGGTTTGTTAACAACCATTCAAGATTTAGGTAGGTTCGGATTTCAAAAGTATGGAGTCATTGTAAGTGGTGCGATGGATCCTTATGCATTGCGAATTGCCAATCTATTAGTAGGGAATGACGAAGGGACAGCTACCCTAGAAATGACAGTCACAGGTCCTTCTTTAAAATTTGAGCAAGATTGCTTAATTGCGATAACTGGTGGCGATTTATCTCCCTCAATCGAAAACGTTTCAGTTCCTTTATGGAAACCTGTTTTAGTGAGAAATGGGGCTGTTCTTCATTTTGGTGCATGTAAAAAAGGTTGTCGTGCTTATCTAGCAGTTGCTGGTGGATTTTCAGTAGATGAGGTTATGGGTAGCTGCAGTACATACCTTCGAGCAAATCTCGGTGGTTTCCAAGGACGAGCGCTACAAAAGGGAGACATTGTTTCATTAAAAATACGAACTGAACAAAGTAAAGCTATAGAACAGATTTGTTCTTTGACAGAACCTTATTTTTCTACAACATCTTGGAATGTGAATACGGAATGGATGGGACAAGATACCGAAATCAACACGATACGAGTAATAGCTGGAGCTCATTTGGATCTTTTTACAGAAGAATGTAGAAATGCATTTTACCATGATACATTCACAATTACCCCTCAATCGGATCGAATGGGCTATCGGTTGTCGGGACCAGATTTACAGCTTATTAATCGTTTTGAAATGTTGTCTGAAGCCGTTACACTTGGCACAATTCAAGTACCGTCAGATGGAAATCCAATTATTTTGCTTGTTGATCGACAAACTACTGGTGGTTATCCGAGAATAGGTCAAGTCGTATCGGTTGATATTCCGACTTTAGCTCAACTCAAACCAGGGAAAAAAATTCGGTTTAAAAAGGTAAGTATAGAGGAAGCAGAAGCACTGTATATATCTAGAGAAAATGAATTAAATGAGTTAAAAACAGGATTGAATTTGAAAATAAATAAAAAATAGCTTTGTTGTCTTGCTTAAGATTAACGTAGAGCTCAAACATCATAAAGCTGAACTTCAATCAGTGGGGGGTTCCTTCATCCCCCACTGATTGTTAGTTTAACTAATACCACGGCATAAGAATAACTAATCATCAGCTATCACTGATGAAAGTTATTCTATATCGGACCTTTAGGGGCAGTTAATCCCCCACCTAAACTTTTTGATTTTTTTACTTTTTTAGGTGGGGATCTTACTGCCCCTTAAGAGTGGGATAAATTTTAAGAATTCAGTAGAGTGAATTTCATAATTACCAAAATGGAGCTATATAAGTCTAAATGTTGTTGGAAACGATCTTCATCCAACAACATTTAGTTTTAGAGTAGCGGAAAAAACAATTATGAAATTCATTAAGTTATTAATGAGATAAGCGCAAGCGCCTTGGTCACGAGCAGCTGCTCCTGTGCCACTCCGCTTGCTCAAGAGCAAAGCCGCTGTTTGGCTTCTCACGTGCTTCTGCGTCTTCAAGTACTAGCTTCGTAGTAAGCTTCCTCGAAGCAGTGTTTTGTGCGACGAGTAATCGCAGGAGTAAAGCTGCATGAAGTTAATCAACGAAGGATTTCAAGAGGTAATTGAAGTCAGTTGCTTGCCTGAAGTGACCGAGCTCGTAGGCTGCTTGCGCTAGACAGTTTCTAAGTAAGGAATTTTCTTACATTAAAACAAAAAACAACCTTCACAAAAAAGGTTGTACAGTAAAAAAGTATCCTCTTATTTTTGGTTAGAATAACCTAGCTTTTGGGATATTTCAGCTGCTGTTCGTTTAACTTTTTCGATGATATGTGGCACATGTTCCTTTGGAAAACGGACATCTGGACCAGCTATACTTAAGCCACCTACTACTTTATTCGTGTAATCGAAAATCGGTGCCGCTACAGATGATGTATGATCCTCAAGTTCAGAATAGCTAATCGTATAGCCATCTAGTTTGGATTGTTGTAAAACTGTTCGAAGTTTCTGTTTGTCAGTAATAGTTCCTATACCGATCGGTTTTAGTTCGGTTTCCTTTAAGTAAGTCTCTATTTCACTTTCTGGTAAATGAGCGAGGATAATTCTTGAGCAAGCACCAGCATAAAGCGGAGAGCGTCTGCCAACTTTTGTGTATAATCGAACTGGGTGGAGCGTATCTAGTTTTTCAATATAGATGGCTTCCATATTATCAATCATCGTTAGATTGACTGCTTCCCCAATTTCATCACGGAGTTCTTTCATCATTGGGTAGGCAAGTTGCCTCATATCAAGTCTGTCGGCAACTAGTTGTCCAAATTCAAGAAATAGCATACCAAGCGTATACTTACCTTCATGATCTTTATGAAGTAAACCCATATCTTCAAGTGAACCTAACATCCGATGAACAGACGTTTTAGGTATACCGGAAAGCTCGACGATTTCATTTAAACTCAGTTTCCAATTTGTTCGAAAAAGATCCAGGAGTTTCATTGACTTAACGACTGTTTTATTTTTGTTTTGCACGTAGTACTCTCCTTTGACCTAAGATACAAAGTTTATTCTTATTTTAATTAGATTTTAGGTTCATAATGATTTTTAAATAAAAAAGAAAAAATTTATCCCTAATTTTACTAAATCAATTCGTAATTGTCTAGTTAGCTAGTTTTTTAAAGGGAGTAGTAGCACCAGTATTGGAAGCTGCATTCTTAGGTGTTCGTACACTAATTCAAATGATTCCACAATTATTTTATATAGAAGAAAGGGGAAGGGATTAGATGAAGTCTATTGATCTTAACTGTGATTTAGGAGAAAGCTTTGGTGCATTTGTTGTTGGGCAAGATGAATTGATTTTACAACATATTACTTCAGCAAATATCGCTTGCGGTTACCATGCCGGTGATCATAATGTAATGGCTAAGGCTGTACAAATGGCCAAGAAAAAAGGAGTAAGTATTGGAGCGCACCCGGGATTTCCTGACTTACTCGGTTTTGGAAGAAGAGTTATTGAAACAGAACCAGATGACATTTATCATTTTGTCGTATATCAAATAGGTGCGTTACAAGGATTTTGTAAATGTAATAACGTTCGGCTGAACCATGTGAAGCCGCACGGCGCTCTATATAATATGGCGGCCAAAGATCCTATCCTAGCAGAGGCGATTGCAAAGGCTGTGTATGATATCGACCCGTCATTAATTTTGTATGGTCTTTCCGGAAGCGAATTAACAAAAGCTGGCGCAAAAATAGGTTTGAAAATAGCAAATGAGGTGTTTGCGGATCGTACATATCAGCCAGATGGTACGTTGACGCCGCGAACAAATGAAAATGCCTTAATTCATGAAACTGATAAAGCGATCGACCAAGTACTTTCCATGGTGAAAACAGGTACCGTCAAAGCGGTCGACGGGACAACGGTTTCGATACAAGCAGATACGATTTGCGTACACGGGGATGGACCAAAAGGACTTGAATTTACACAAACACTACGTAAATCTCTCGTGGCAGAAGGTATTCAGCTTGGTGGATAGGACAAGTGGACATTGGATATTAGCAACTAAGTAATCTCTCTTTTTACTTAAAAAAAGGACGACTTTCATCCTGAATTATTACAATAAATTTTTTTCGAAACGCTCTTTTCTAAAAGATTGTTGCTTTTAGCTATTGTGGACCGTAAACGAGGGGATTTTATGAAAATTATTTCTAATAATGATATGAATAAAATTTATTAATTCCAAAAAGCAAGATGGCCTAATGAGAACGGAGAAAGAGAAAATGTTTGCTGGAGAAATGTATAATCCTGCTGACCCAGTTTTAGTAAAGGAACGGAAGGAAGCAAGACGTAAGGTAAGGATCTATAATCAAACTTTAGAATCTGAAGGGGAAAAGCGGACGAAATTATTAAATGAATTACTCGGTTCAACTGGAGAAAACGTGTATATGGAGCCAAATATACGTTTTGTTATGGGTATAACACACACGTAGGAGAAAACTTTTATGCAAACTTTGACTGTACTATATTGGATGTATGTGAGGTGCGAATTGGCGATAATTGTATGCTTGCACCAGGCGTACAAATCTACACCGCGACCCATCCACTTCATCCTACTGAACGTAATTCAGGTAAAGAATATGCAAAACCTATTACAATTGGAAACAATGTATGGATTGGTGGAAATGCCATAATAAACCCTGGTGTAACGGTAGGCAACAATGTTGTCATTGCATCGGGTGCAGTAGTTACTAAAGATGTACCAGTTAATGTTGTAGTTGGAGGTAATCCAGCTAAAGTAATTAAAACTATTGAAGTATAATTTAATATGGTTCGTTCTAACCACGTTCGCGAAATAATAAACCATAACATTGATATTGTTTTGAGTACCATGCATATGGTAATACATCCTTGGTTTGTTAAGAATAAAAAATGATTAGGTATAAAAAAGGAAAATCCTTACTAGTAGTTGAAATACTGCTAGTAAGGATTATTTTGACATGTAAAAAAATCGCTTTTCTTTTAATAGAGAAGGAGAAAATGTTATGAGATAGATGTTAAGCTGAAAATGCCATCCACATGCGAAGGTCATTGTAATTGATATTTTCTTCGATAGTTATACTTTTTGGATAGATTGTCCCATGGTATAATCTTTTTAGTGAATTATTTAGGACGGAGGTAAGTGTTATGGAAGAAATATTAAAACAAATGTTAAATGAGCTAAAAGAGATAAAGTCTGATATCGGAGAACTAAAAAAGGGACAAGTTAGACTTGAAGTTGGACAAGAAAAATTACAGAAGAATTTAATTGATAGCTTAGGATCTTATACAGAGAAAATTGTTGAACATGTTGATGACAAAACAGAAGTACTAAACAAAAGAGTATTTAAAGTTGAATCTGAAATTGAGAGATTAAGTCGACAGTGACGAAAAGTCATTACTGATTTTTCTGTTACTAAAGTTAGCAAACATGAAGATTAGAAAAAAGCTAAGGCTTATCGCCAAATCTTAATGGCGAAAGCCTTAGCTTTTTTTATACTATCATCCATAAAATTTTATGCTGATAGTATAAAAAAAGGAAAATCCTTACCAATAGTTAAAAATACTGCTAGTAAGGATTATTTTGATGTGTTTTGCTGGTCGCGCATAAATTCTGAGGATCGCGCACAAACAAGAGGTGACGGCGCATATTCGACAAACAATCGCGCACAATTCCGAATTACCGCGCAGCCCCCACCCCCGATCGTGCACAAATCAACGGTGCGCGCATAAATTCTGAGAATCGCGCACAAACAAGAGGTGACCGCGCACATTCGACAAACAATCGAGCACAATTCCGAATTACCGCGCAGCCCCCACCCCCGATCCTGCGCAAATCAACGGTGCGCGCATAAATTCTTAGGATCGCGCACAAACAAGAGGTGACGGCGCATATTCGACAAACAATCGAGCACAATTCCGAATTACCGCGCAGCCCCCACCCCCGATCGTGCGCAAATCAACGGTGCGCGCATAAATTCTGAGAATCGCGCACAAACAAGAGGTGATCGCGCATATTCGACAAACAATCGAGCACAATTCCGAATTACCGCGCAGCCCCCACCCCCGATCGTGCGCAAATCAACGGTGCGCGCATAAATTCTGAGAATCGCGCACAAACAAGAGGTGATCGCGCATATTCGACAAACAATCGAGCGCAATTCCGAATTACCGCGCAGATCCCCCCCGATAGGAGTAGCTCTACATAATTATGTTTGATTATCGGTAAATAAAAGTCATTTCAAGATAAGTAGGGCCATCATTAGCCGTTTCTGTGAATGTTGTATAGAGATTAATAGGCTCAATTCTCTAAATTAATTTCCCGTACCGTATTTTAAAGAGTGAATAGTGCGTAAGGTAAAACAAATTAGTTATATGGAGATCTAAATTCAGTGGGGACAGTTTATAGAGTCATTGTCCCACATTAGACTTGTTAAGAATGCATCGTAGCCCTACACAGAACAACAGTAAGTTAGTATAAATACAAGTCAATTGCTCAATATATTCTAAACTAAACTTGTGAAACAAGAGATACTGATGGCTAGTTACTTAATTGGATATATCGATCCAAGAAGAAATGAAGGACATGAGGACCCGTATTTTTCTGAGTATACATATGGTGACTTCAAGTTAAATGGAAAGAAGTTACGTGAAAATGTTAAGCCGGGTGATTTTCTTTTCTTTCATACAACGATGAGAAAAAAGCGTTATCTTACTTCTTTTTATGAGGTTGAAATTGTTCTTCCTGTTTCCAAAGCACAACAAGATGAATAGATTGTGCTAATGTATAAAAATCCTCATTTATATAACGATGCACTCGAAGAGAATGAAACGATTGTTTTTGGTAACCCAATTACATCATATGTGCTTGAAGTTCCTCTAGAAATAACAAAAACTCTACTAAATAATTTGTCTAGATAATGAAAATCAATCAGATTTAGCTGCGATCACGTCTACACTTAGGCCTTGGAAAGTATTAAATGATGAAGATGTCGCTTATTTAAAAAAGAAAGTTAAAGATGATCAATCACATAATTTTGTAAACTTTAAGAAATCTGTTTAAGTATTTTTTGATATCAATATTTTTTATTGACAACTTTTAATTATAGGAGTAAATTTACATATCATAATATCCTAAAAAATCGCTGAATCAAATTTGAGCGGGGGAACCATTTTTTCAGTCCTCGACTGTATGGGGTGAATCTTACATTAGTAAGGGGGATACTCTTTTGTCCCTAACCCGGCAGCTAACCTCGTAAGCGTTATTAAAGAGGAGGGAGCAAAAAAACAATGATTATTGGTCCATTCTTTTTGTAATGGCCTTTTTTGGTTTTGTAGATAATAAATTTAATCCGTTATTTATAGAAAAGAGGTATTTTAGCGTGAAGAAACAATTTGCAGTTATTGGGTTAGGGAGATTTGGAGGAAGTGTCTGTAAAGAATTGAATCTTTTAGGCCATGAAGTTTTGGCAATTGATAGTGATGAGGCTCGTGTTAATGACTACGTTAGGTTTTCGACCCATGCTGTTGTAACAAATGCTACTGACGAAAATGCATTAACCTCTCTTGGTATCAGAAATTTTGAATATGTAATTGTGGCAATTGGTGACAATATTCAATCAAGCATTCTCTGTACATTGGTTCTAAAAGAATTAGGAGTAAAAAATGTTTGGGTAAAAGCACAAAATAATTACCATCATAAAGTGTTGGAGAAAATTGGAGCGGATCGAATCGTGCATCCAGAACATGACATGGGAGTAAGAATTGCTCATTACTTAGTTTCTGATAAGATTATTGATTACATAGAGCTTTCTCCTGAATACAGTATTGTTGAAGTAATGGCAACAGCCAAAATATCGAGTCAATCATTATCGGAGTTAAATGTACGGGCAAAATTTGGTTGCACTATCCTAGGTATTAAACGTGCTGACGATTTAATTATATCTCCTATTCCAACAGAAATCATTTATGAAAAAGATATTCTGATTATGGTAGGTGGAAATCATGATATTAAGAAGTTTGAAGATGAAAGGTTATAATGATGGATATAATTACTAAGTTTAAAAACAAACGAGTTATATATCTTTCACCACCACAAACATTAGCGTTTAGTTTTTTAGTATTTATTGTTTTAGGAACTATATTATTAAAATTACCAATTGCATCAACCACTTATATTTCTTGGTTAGACGCACTATTTACTGCCACTTCTGCGATCACTGTCACAGGTTTAGTTGTTGTAGATACAGGTGTTGATTTTACAGTTTTCGGGCAAGTGGTTATTATGATATTAATTCAATTAGGTGGTCTAGGATTAATGACATTTGCTGTCTTAATAGTAATGGTATTAGGAAAAAAAATTGGACTACATCAGAGAGTTCTTATCCAAGAAGCCCTAAATCAAACTTCAATTGGGGGGCTTGTACGCCTAGTAAAAATATTACTTATCTTTACCTTTACTTTTGAGTTTCTTGCATTTATTATTCTCTCGCTTCGGTGGGTTCCTGAATATGGTTTAGGTTACGGTATGTATACAAGTTTATTTCATACAATTTCAGCATTTAATAACGCTGGTTTTTCGTTATGGGGCGATAGCCTTTCAGGTTATGTTGGAGACCCAATTGTTAATTTGACTATTACTTTTTTATTTATTACAGGTGGTATTGGGTTTACAGTATTAGCAGATCTTTGGAGCAAAAGAAGATTTCGAACCCTATCCCTTCATACAAAGTTAATGTTAATTGGTACTTTAGTAATTAATGTAGTATCTATGCTACTGGTTTTTACATTGGAATATACAAATCCAGCAACTATAGGTCAATTAAGCCTAGGGGATAAAATTTGGGCTTCTTATTTTCAAGCTGTAACACCAAGAACAGCAGGTTTTAATACAATAGAAATTGGTGATATGACAACTACATCAATTTTTTATCTTCTAATGTTAATGTTTATTGGTGCAGGAAGCGGTTCTACAGGAAGTGGTATTAAGTTAACAACTTTCATTGTAATGATATTGGCGACTTTAAGTTTTCTTAAAGGTAAGCATGAAACTGTTGTTTTCCATCGTACTATAAAACCGCATGTCATATTAAAAGCACTTGCCATTATCGTTGTCAGTCTTATATTTATCTTTCTAACAATATTTACTTTAACGATTACTGAAAATGCTTCTTTCCTTATGGTTGTTTTTGAAACAATATCAGCTTTTGGAACAGTTGGTTTATCCATGGGGTTGACTGGAGAATTGTCTCCAATTGGTAAACAAATTATTATTTTAATGATGTTCATTGGAAGGATAGGTCCACTTACCTTGGCATTTACATTAGCAAAACCTAAAAAATCCAACATTAGATATCCAGAAGATGAAGTATTTACTGGTTAAACTGCTCACCATTTAAAAGCGCTTGAAGTGGGAGAATTCATACCAAAAATCGTTAAATTAGTGCACGAAGTTGCCGGTTAATGTAAGTGGAAAGTTTATGGTGATAGTTAGAGTAGCTTTTAGTTCCACGGAAACTAGGAAGAGGGCTTATCATAGGCACTTAGTGATTAATAAGAACAACCAAATTAGAGCAAATTTAAAAAAATTATGAAGCGATCAATGAGGCGAGGAAAGAATTTTTTTATATGAACATAAAATCAAAGATTGAATTACTATTAATAAAAGCACTTGAATTTAAGTGCTTTTATTTCGTTAGATTTCATTATCTCAATAGCCATTGGAGTTCATTATCAGTTATTATTGAATTATAGGATGAATTGTATTTACTCAATCACTAGGTCTACATTTACTTATATGTAGCGTTTTATTATGGACTTTCGATCATGATATACTATGGGGTATGATAATTTAAGAAGTGAATGCTAGGAATAGGGGTAAGTGTACATGGATTTTGGTGACATAGCAACAAACTTAGTTACAATCATTGTATTGATTAATTTTATTTTGGCTGGAATTTTGGTTTTTATTGAAAGAAAAGACATTGGTACTACTTGGGCTTGGTTAATGGTGATTTATTTTATACCGGTCCTTGGTTTTTTATTCTATATTTTTTTCGGTCGACGATTACGACGTAAAAACTTTTATCGGATGTCGGTTGAAGAAAAAGAATATTTGCAATCGATGGTTGATAAGCAGCTTCAAAGGCTAAATGATGAAGAATTTTCACAAAAGCCATTAATTACGAAATATAGAGAATCGATTCGGATGAACCTAACGTCAGCAAATGCATTGATGACAACCAATAATGAAATTGAAATATTAAATGACGGAAAAGATAAATTTAATACGTTGTTTGATGATATAAGGAATGCTAAAGAAGAAATAAATATTGAATATTACATCATACGCAGAGATTCATTAGGAAAAAAACTAAGGGATGAACTTACAAAGAAAGCAAAGGATGGGATAAAAGTTCGTGTGTTATATGATGGGATTGGCTCGAGAAAAATCTCGTCATCTTTTTACAAAGACCTGATAGCAAATGGTGGTGAAGTAGGTGAATTTTTCCCTTCAATTTTTAAGTTGATTAACTTTCGTATTAACAATAGGAATCACCGGAAACTTTGTATTATCGATGGAAAGATTGCTTACATAGGTGGTTTTAATGTCGGTGATGAATATTTAGGGCTTCATAAAAAATTTGGCTACTGGCGTGACACACATTTGAGGATAAAGGGGGATGCTGTTCAACATATTCAAGGGCGGTTTATTTTAGACTGGAATCAAGCGACAAAACAACAAACAGGTAACATAAAGAAGTTTTCGTTTTCAACAGAAACATATAAAGCAGATAGTATCGTTCAAATTATATCAGGTGGTCCAAGTTCAAAAACTCAACATCTTAAAAACATGTATATAAAATTAATCTCATCAGCGAAGAAAGAAGTGTGGATCCAAACGCCGTATTTTGTCCCGGATTCTAGTTTTATGGATGCTTGTAAGATGGCTCTTCTTTCTGGAGTCGATGTACGTATTATGATTCCGAATAAACCCGATCATCCTTTTGTGTACTGGGCAACATGGTCGTATGTAGGTGAGCTATTAGCTTATGGTGCAAAGATTTTATTATATGAAAATGGCTTTTTGCACGCGAAAACAATGGTAGTAGATCAAGAAGTGGCTACGGTTGGTACGACTAATATTGATAATCGAAGTTTCGAGTTGAATTTTGAAATTAATGCAACAGTATATGATGAGAAGGTAGCAACACAGCTTAAGCAAATGTTTTTGGAAGATTCTACTGTGTGTTCGGTTCTTACTTTAGAGCGATATCAAAATAGATCTAATCTAATCAAATTCAAAGAATCGATATCACGACTCTTGTCACCTATTTTATAGTTTAGGTTTCATTTGAAAGTGATATTTTAAAAAATACTTAATTGAAAAGTGAAAACAGAATCAAAACAAGCTCCCTATATCTAGTTGGTAAGGTGTGTTTCTAATTAGATATAAGTTATCTAAATAATGATGTAATGGTTTTTTTGGGGTTGATTTCAAGATTAGAATTCTATATACTGCAACTTACATAATTCTGAATTTCAATAAGTGTTATTACTGTCGCCAGAGAGTGCGATCGAAGTTTAGTAAACTAGTTTACATCATAAAAAGTTTGGGACAGCGCTGTCGAGTACATAATCGATTTGGACAAGTAACATAGATTCTATCATTGACTATTAGACGAAATGTGAAAAATGAACTTACTTGTATTTTTGATAAGAAAAAAAGGTGGTATGATAAATGTATATAAAGATCCTGAAAATAGGTTCAATAGTAATTCTGCTTTTTTTAATTATTTATTTAGGGACTCTTATTGATTGGATATTCCGACCTGTTGTTGTGTTTGTTCAAACATTATTTGTTCCTATTCTTCTTGCAGGAATACTATTTTACTTATTAAGACCATTGGTTCACCTGTTAAGCAAAAAAATGTCCAGAGTGTTATCAATCATTCTCATCTATCTTGGTTTAATTACATTGGGTATTAGTTTCATTTCTTTTATCGGACCAGAAATTCAAAAACAATTTTTCAAATTAATTAATAGCATGCCTCAAATTATCTCAGATTTACAATTGTTAATGATAGAGTTGCAGCAAAATGAACTCGTCCAACGATTTGGTTTGGTAGAAGTATTTAATTTGAGAGATCAGATTGAACAAATAGGTGTTGTAGTAGGTGGACTCATTGGTGAACTTGTTGCTAATACTTTTGGATTTATAGGGACAATTTTTAATACATTACTATTATTTATTATTGTTCCTTTTATTTTGTTCTATTTGTTAAAGGAAGGGGAGCGACTCCCTAATTATTTCTTACATTTTTTTAGTAAAGAAAAACAACAAGAAGTTGGACCGATATTAACAAACATGGATAAAACATTGAGTAGTTATATTCAAGGAGTTTTAATCGTCTGTTCGTTTATTGGAGTTCTTTACTACATCGGTTTTTCAATTATTGGTTTAGAGTATGCATTAATCCTAGCGATTATTGGAATGCTTACAAATGTTATACCATATATTGGTCCTTGGATAGGTGCGGTACCATCTGTCACGGTAGGTTTACTTCATTCCCCAATGATGGCATTGTTTGTATTGATTATTGTCATTGTCATCCAACAAATAGAGAGTGTGTTCGTTCAACCTCAAGTGATTGGTAGAAGGATGTCTATCCATCCAGTGACTGTCATGATATTAGTGTTAGTTGCAGGAAGGTTTATCGGTATTGTAGGAATGATCCTAGTTATTCCGATCTATGCTATTGGAAAGGTCATCGTTACCCACCTATACGGGTTATGGAAAGTGAAAGGAGAAACAAAATAAAAGAGTCACCATTTTTAACAAGAGAAAAATAGCCTGTCATGAAGATATATCAAAAATAACTTATTTAATGCATTGGACAAAATAAAGCCAATGCGTATTTTTTTTGCAAGAGAATGTAAAATTTCTTACTTATCGAGTCCCAATCGGTAAACATACCGGACAAGAAATAGGAACGTAGCCGATACATTCTTCATAAAAGGGATCTGTGTATTATTTTAGTAAAAAAATAAGGACTTGAACTTAAGGAATAGCAGAAGTGAATGAACCACAACTAATAGTTCACTTTTAGTAAAGATTATAAGTTTGACCAACTTCAGTTCGCTTTATTAAACTTGAATATAAGTGTAAGAGATTACTAAAAAACAGAATAACTTAGAGATAGTAATATATTGAACATGTAAAAGTTTTCAACTATTGGGGGAATATTAGCAATGAGAAATAAAAGGATAATAATGATTTCGTTAATCGTCACTTTCACTTTAATAATCGGGTTTTCTTATTTACAAAATCAGGGCCATTTTACTAAACGAGATCACACATGGATTACAAAAGCGGCATTTGAAGAAAAAAAGTAATATATTTAGGGGGTTATACACTTCGTTGGAATGGGGTTGGAAAACCTATTCTTCTAGATGTCTATCTAATGAAAACCGATGGTACCATACTTGAAGAAAACGTTGAGCAAATTGCAGTTACCCCATTTATTGATAAAAGTATGAGAGTAGGAGCAATTGATGAAGTAACGGTGAAGGAAGGAGGGATAATGGATGAACTTATTCCTATTTCTGGGTTTTTACTAGAACAGAGTAGTTATGCTCTTGCTTTAAACTTGAATTAAAAGATAAAATTTCGATATAGACTTTAACACTTTAGTTATTAATTATAATTATTTAGGCTTCAACAGGGTACAGCATATTTTTTTAGAGAATTAGATGGATAGAGTTAAATAAAAGCAAAACTAGCTAAGTTCAGTTAATTGTTATGATACAAAATGAGAACATAAATGTGCGAAGTTGCTGTGATTACATTTTTTTATTTAAAACAAAAATAGTCCATACCTAAGAAATTAGGCGCGGACTATTATTGTCCCACTCTTAAGTGGCAGTAGACCCCCACCTCAAAACATAAGAAAATCGAGAAGTTTAGGTGGGGGATTAACTTCCCCTAAAGGTCTGATATAGAATAACTTTCATCAGTGAAAACTGATGATGAGTTATTTTTATGCCTGTGGTATAAGTTGAACTAACAATCAGTGCGGGATGAATGAAAACCCCCACTGATTGAAGTTCAGCTTTATTTAATAAAAAATTGTTCATGTTTTGTAAAATATAAGTACACTTGTTAGGGTAGTTGCTTACCACATAATTTTCATCGATTTGGCTGCTAAAGTAATGAAGTGATTTAGAGTTGATCATCAGTATTAGAATAAGAAGTTTTTTTGATTGTATGGACCTCACTTAGTCAAGAGATATGGTACTAGGACTAGGCTGCATACCCCCTTTTTCTAAAATTTCGATATTCGTCATTATTTCGTCATTACTTACTAATTTTGGCGCCCCATTAATGATCGTTTCATAACACGCATCATAAACACGCCCATAATCACCAGTTGGTGTTGGTATTTGTTTTTCAATCCAATCACCATTTGCATTTTGATAAGTGACAATTCCATATTGGTTAGGGCTATCCATTCCAAAGTCATCAGTACCTGGCATGATACCTAGTTTTAAATCATTTTCTTGTTGATCGATACCGTATTTAATAAAGCTGCCTTTTGTGCCATGAAGGATAAACTTTGGATATTCTTTTTTAACTAGATGACTTGTTTTTACAATCGCTTTTAATTTTCCATAAAATAAGCTCACATCAAAGTAATCATCAATGCTTTCTGAATTTCGGATCGACCGTATATCATAAGAAACATGCTTTGGGCGACCAAAAAGTGAAATTACTTGATCCATAGTGTGTACGCCCAACCCATAAAATGTACCATCCACTGGTGAGCCGTGATAGACACTGTTATCTGGACGAAAGTAGTCAAAATGCGATTCTAATTCAATTGGCTCTCCAATGTAACCATCGTTTAATACTTTTTTTACAGCTAAGAAATCACCATCAAATCTTCGGTTTTGGTAAGGCATAATCATTAAGCCTTTCTTTTCAGCAATTTCTAGTAACTTTTTTGCTTCTTCAACAGTGGCACAAAAAGGTTTTTCAACTAATACGTTTTTGCCGTATTCTAAACATTTCATTGCATATTCAAAATGGGTAGAGGCAGGTGTACATATCGTGACAAGCTGAATGTCTGAATCATTTAAAAATGAGTCTAAATCGGTTGTGAAATGAATATTAAAATCTGTATAATTTTTTTCTGATTCTGGTTTTCTTCGTAAGTTGAAGATCGATTTAACTCGAATGTTTTTTCTTAAAGTTATGTAAGGAAGATGATACCGGTTGGTACTTTTTCCAAATCCTATAATCCCCATCGTTAACGTCAAGATGAAAACACTCCTTTCTTTTTTAGTAAAAGATTTTTAACGCCAGTGGTCAATTAAAGAAGTTACTTAGATACATTTTATAAAAGAATGACCAAAATTGTAAGTATGGAAAATGAATATGATAGCATGATCATTTGAAACCAATAGCCTGAAAAAAGCAACGTTACTTTTTGTTTACTTTTACGAACAAAAAGGGCAAGGACAACTAGGGTCAATTGTAACGCCTAATGGTAAAGTGTAGAACAATAATGTGAACTGTTAACTCGTATTGATATTTTCTTTATCTTGAAACGATAATCCAACTTTATCCGTATAATAACTAAACTACTTTACACAGGAGGGAAAAATATGTATGAATATAAATTTGTAAAAATTGAGCTTAGTTCATGGAGTAGTAAACCAAAAGAAGATTATCAAGTTGTGATCACTAAACATGCAAAAGAGGGATGGAGGTTTATCCAACTATTTGCACCAGCAACTAAAGGTTATGGTTCTGCTTCATATTTTGAAATTATTTTTGAGAGACCCCTTAATTAATAACGGTTGGTTTTCTTATTAGATTAATTTCTATGCTAATAGGTTTGGCGATATCAAGTGCTACCCCTGTTTTAGTAATGGGGGAAAAGTAAAAGAAATGAACATCAGAAAAGGATAATGCTATGAATAAATTTGTAAAAACAGCGTTGACTTGGATAATAATATTTCCCATATTAACAACTACTTTATTAATCATAACAGATTATTTCAAAGATGAATCCATTGAGATAACTTCCTATTTACCGAATATTTTAGGGTTTGCAGTAGGCGGTCTATTCGTTGGGTTTGTTATGTATCAATTGCAAAAATTACAAGATGAAAATAATAAAAGAAAAATAAGATTAGAAGGAGTATTGAAAAATTGGGCGACTTGATTACTATTAATGTTCGCTTGTAAAAAATCAAACTTTTGGTAATACACCACTTAACACTCCTGGTACAATTGTTGAAAGAATTTTCCTCTGGTTATTACACTAACAAAAGCTTTTGTTGAGGAACTGTTGTTGCAACGTTACCTACGTTTTTTTAGTTTTGAACTGGATTATCAGACAAGAAGAGTATGTTTAGAAATATAGTAGATAGTGATTTTTTAAGTTTTAAGGGGGAGATGTGTTGGACAAAGCCAAAGTTCACCCATTTATACTAATATCTTTAATTATGAGTTCCATTTCGATGGGGATATTCGCAAATCAAAATTATATTAATCAAGAAATTGGTTACGGAATCTCTTTTACGTTATTATCATTTTTTCTAATTGGACTGGTTATTTTTGGTTTTATAAGAAACAGAAAGATTGATAATGAAAAAAATAAGTAATATCTATCTTATTTATACGAACGAAACCGTTACTGCAATAGCAGCGGTGACGCTTGTGTTTGAGTATTGAGCAGAAAAGTTGAGAAGAATAGAGCTAAAACTGAAACTTTAAGTCCATCTAATCCGTCTAATTAAGTAGTAATATAATAGGAAAAATCCTATTTTTATGGGGGAATAAATGAGAATTAAATTTTTACTAATTCTTTTTAGTTTGCTGTTTTTAATAATAGGTGGTTGCACGAATGAAACTGATATTTATAATGAAGTGAATAACGAAAATGAAGAACTGCAAGAAAGTATCTACAAGAATCCACCTAATGTTACAATCTCTAATGGTGTAGAGGAAGTTAATGGTGTACTTGGACTATATAGCTGGACTTATTGTTGTAAAAATGGGAAAACAACAGGTATTGAAGCATCTTCTGACGCGCCACCTAACTTAGTTCAAAACAAGGAACCCTTGAAAGTAACTTCTGGTTCGGCTATTTCCATAGATTTTGAGACAACTCCAATTAGATACGAGGTTAAGACTTGGGATGAAAATAATGATGTTACAGGCACATTTATGAAATAGACACTTTTAGTCATAAAGGGAGAACTGTTTTTGAAATTTTTGTTACATGTGAGCAAGGTAATGCCAGTTATTCCTTTTTATTCGATATTGAATAGTTTAGATAATCGAACTGATTTGTTCATATTAGGGTCATAGCCCCCACCTCTAAGCGTAGCGTAGGTGAGTTCCATTCAGGTGGAGTTGAGACTCCATCTGAATTTTCGATGTTCTAGCAAAGCTAGAACGAGTTCTCTTCCAGTAACGAAAGTGATAGTAAAATTTTGAGATGCAATTATAGTAACTCTTTTTTTATCTAAACATTTTGGAAGTGGTGTTAAACTAAAGATCCAAATTAGTGGGAGAAGGATGGTAGGATAAACTGTAGTCAAAGAAATAACGAGAGGTAACTATTATGGAAATTACTTTGGAAAAATTACAACCAACTGATGCTAAAAAGTTATATGAATTTGAACTCGAAAACAGAGGTTATTTTGAAAAAATGGTACCAAGTCGTGGAGAAGATTATTATTATTTTGAAACCTTTAAAATACGACACGAAGCCTTACTAGATGAACAAACTAAAGGGCAATCCTATTATTATTTAATTAAGAATGAAAAGGGTTTAATCATTGGACGAATGAACTTAATAGATATTGATAAATCTCGTAATTTGGGTTATATCGGTTATAGAGTAGGAAAAGCATATACTGGAAAAGGTGTTGCTAATAAAGCATTGAAGCTGTTTTTATGCACTATTAGCAAGCAAGGTATTAAACGGATTTTAGCGAAGACAACGACTAACAACAAAGCCTCACAAAAAGTCTTAGATAAAAACGGATTTAAGTATATATCAACAAGTGATGAAGAATTTGAAATGAATGGAAACAGTTTAAAGTTTGTTTACTATAAGTGGACTATTTAATACTTACCTCTAACTAACCTACTTTTTCTTCAATATGAGAGATTAAATAATCACAACAAAAAAAATAAGAAGGATATGGTTATTTGCCACAAAAAATTTAGGATATTTTTTTCTACTATATCTAGTGAATAATTGAAATTATTGTGAAATGATCTATCAATGTAGTAGTTAATCAATAGGAAATGTTATAATTGTTTTGTACAGGGGAGGGGAAATCACATGAAACTAAAAACCTTTGCAACGATAGGACTTATTTCTATTTTCCTAATCGGTTGCAGTGGCGATGGAAAGAATGAAACTGAAGAGCAGGTACAAGAGGTAGAAAACATTAAAGAATTGGTACATGATTACAGTGTAGGTAATTTAGAAAGTCCGAGAGTCTCAATTACAGCTCGTGAACTTCTTGTTACTAACAGTGATAATACTGAAACCATTTATCGATTACCTGAAGACGAGTTTTTTGTTTCTATTGCACCATACATCGAAGAAACACATCCATGAACTTATCATAACTTGACAGGTTGTCAAGGAGAAATGGTAGAAGAAGAGTTTAACGTTTATATTGAGGATTCGGAAGGAAACATCATTGTAGACAAAACTATGACTTCTTTGGAAAATGGTTTTATTGATTTTTGGTTACCACGAGATCGAACGTACCTCGTAAGGATCGAACATGAAGGAAGAATGGTAGAGTCTGAGATTTCTACCTTTGAAGAAGACGCGACTTGCATCACAACGATGCAATTTTAAGTAAGTACGAAAAGCACCTGTTTAGGTGCTTTTTTCAGTTAAGGTCATTGCCATAAGATTATTAGTAAAGTATGAATAACATTGGATTGTGAATGTATGTTAATGTGTAAATAAAATAAAACATCCTATATTTTTGGGGGATTTTCATGAATTTTACTGTCTACATTACTCTATTAATTTCTCTAATAGTGTCCTCTTTTGTTTCTATACGGATATTTAATAAAAAAGAAAATAAATGGTTAGCTGTACTCGTAGGATTCTGCATGAATACTTTTTTATTAGTAGCATTAACCATTATTTTTTACAAAGTATATCATGTGAAAGAAATCGAAGGCTTATTTGCAAGTTTAGGTATTTTTGTATTTGCTTTTTTTATTCCTATATTAACATGCATCAACTTTTACATTCTTGAATATGTGAGAAGTAAGGTAAAGTAAATAACCGAATATATGTGTAAACAGTAATCAAAATGATTTTATACACGAGAAAGCAATAGAGCCTAAGAAATGTTAAAGTGATAATAGGAGTTGATGAAAATGGAAACTCAAATCCTAAGATATTTTAACGATTTAGCATTACCAGACAAAGAAATTTAGTATGTAAACAAAAAGCCCTCGATTTAATAACCACGGAAGAAAAATGGTAAATATCAAAAGAAATATGCAAAGGTGTTTCGAAATACATAGGAGTTAGATGTTTAATTTTTTTGAAATGTAATAAGATTCAAAAAAACATATTGATACGGGTAAAGAAAAATAAGCTGATTAGAAAAAATAAATTGTCTTTCATTCAGTTGAAGGTTACACTTTAATGTAGAAAGGGCTACTTGAATGTAACTATTATTCTTGATCAACGGAGGTTTGAAGAATGAAAATTGCTTTGGCAAATGATCATGCAGGTTATGCATTAAAAGAAGAAGTTAGAGAACTTTTACAGAACGAGGGTCATGAGGTTTTAGATTTTGGTACGTATGATGAAGAAGCCTGTGATTTACCTGATTTTATTTATCCAGCTTCATTAGCAGTTGCTGAAGGAAAAGTGGATCGTGGTATATTTATTGACGGAGTAGGATATGGGAGTGCAATGATTGCAAATAAAATTTATGGTGTATCAGCTGCAGTATGTCAAGATACTTTTTGTGCTGAATTAGCCCGTTCTCATTCAAATACTAACGTGTTGTGTATTGGCGGAAAAATCATTGGTTCAGCTCTTGCACTCGAAATTGTGAAAGTTTGGATGAACACCGAGTTCTTATCAGATATTGAAAAATATAAAAGACGTGTTGATAAAGTAAATGATATAGCAGAAAAGCATTTAAAAAAGCTATAATTAATGAAATCGAGGTGACGGATCTTTTGCTTCTTTTGTAAATAAATAGAAGTAAGAGTTTCGTCCTTTGTACTTTTAGTGACGTTCAAATTTCACACCAAATCATGATCCTCATAAGAACTGGGCCTACATTCTACATTCTTTTCGAATGTCTTTTTTATTTGTAAAGATCTCACTTTGTGGTTCTGGAAATATATTGTTAAAACCCCACGCCTTGTACTCGTCTATCGAATACTTATTTCGGTTATTGCCCCATTATGTTCATCACTACAACAGAAGAAAATTTGTACGGTGAAAACTATAATATGAATTGATCGCTTTTCTTTAATGATACCTCTTTGTGGTTCCCTAAACTGTATACAAATGATGGGTGTGATAACTTAATATCAGCCTGGAACTAATAATACGGGAAAAAAGTACGAACCCACTAGAAGTCAAACCGCATATGGAATACCATATAAATAGCAATATTCATAAAAGAATTGTTTTCGCTGGTGTAAAAAGTCCTCTTGGTGGTGTTATTTATAAGTTTAAAGGGGAATTCAATCTTGATGTAGAACAATCTTATGAAGAACAATGTTTAGTTTGGAAAAGGTTAGCAACTAGGGTCAAAACGTATAAGCCACTTGCGTATACGTGTGAAAATTCCGAAATTGTAATAAATGAAACCATTATACAAGAAAGAACCTAGTATCCTCTTTCTCCTCGTGCTTATTGAAGTTTCGAGAACATACATGAAGCAATCACTATATTCGGTTAATATTCAATTTGTTGTTTTATGTGAGTGAATATCATGATTACCAAAAATGTGCAACATAAATCTATATTTAGTTACGAACAGTTAAATGTAACTAAATATAGTATGCTAGCGTGAGAATAACGAATGATGATATTCATTATTGTTTCATTATGAAATTTTTTCAAATAGAGTCATATTTTTATATATAAAACTTTGGTAATATATTATACTTATAGAAAATAGGTATTTTTAACTAAGGTGGTGTTTTTTTGTGGGGTTTATAAGAGAAACTGGTAGATTTTTAGGTGGTGCAGCAGGGTTTGTAATAGGAAAACCCATCAAAGTTATTGGAGATGTGACCAAGATTGATGTTGTTTCAAAAATTGGCGATGAAGTCTACTATGCGTCAAAGTTTGCTGGTGATACAGTTGGACAAGCTGTTGATGGTGCTATAGATACTACTTATGGAGTTCTTCAAAAGGACGCGCATAAACGCGATCAAGGACTAAATAATATGGGTGATGCTGTTATACGAACTGGAAAAGGGGTTTATGGTACAGCAAAGAAAACATATGTGAACGGTAAGGATGTATACTCTGGTATTAAAGAAGGAGATAAAGAAAGAG
This sequence comes from Anaerobacillus alkalidiazotrophicus, assembly GCF_001866055.1. Next base: position 43,013 of record NZ_MLQS01000007.1, on the reverse strand, counting down.
TTAGGCATGGAGTTCAAGGAATTGCAACGACTGTTGCAGTAGGAGCTATTGCAGTAGGAGTTGTGGATGTAATTGATGGCGTCGATGGAGCAGCTGATTTAGCAACAGACACTGCTCACCCTTTGGTTAGTGGTGACCCAGGGACGCATTTTGTTGAGCCGCATTATGTAGAGGGTTATGTTAAAGCTAATGGAACAGAGGTTTCTGGCTATTGGCGTGATGGCGATGGTGATACTTCAGTAAATAGAACGGTTGAAGACGGTGGCGGCTATATGCGTTCTAATCCTGATGGGGATCCAAGTAACAACTTAAAAGGATAAATAATTAATAAATAAAATATGACACTTACTCAATTGAGTAAGCGTCTTTTTCTGATAATGTAAGAAAGCATAAAAATACCTTACTTGGAAACTGTAAATTGTTATTAGATTGGTAGTTTTAAAAAATCGTAAAAACGGATCAATTTAATCGTTTATTTGCATATAGGTCTATGGTAATATATAAATATAGTATTATTTAGTAATAATTTTAGAAAATGGCAAACCTACCGAAAGTTAGGGACGCAAAGCCACAGGTCTAAAGGTCCGAGTGACTATGACGGCTGGGTTACCGAGAAGTTTCAATCGTCTCTTTAAGGTAATAAGACCTATGGCTATTCCTATTATTAGGGGTAGCCATTATTTTTTTATATGAAAAGGGGTTAAGTGATGGGTAGTGTTGCAGAGAAGACACTTGGTCAAATTCATGAAACGAACATATTAATGAATTCATCTATTTATGAAACAATGGAAGCAGTACAGGATACAAAAGAAACCATTAATGAAATCTCCAAAGACTTAGAAGAATTGCAAGAAGAAACGTCGAAAAGTTTACAAAAAAATAAAAAAGAGCTTCAAAAAGAAATAAAACAGCTAGAAAACAATGTGAAGTCTGAAATCTCAGAATCTACCAATCAATCACTTACGATTATTTGTAACAGAACTACTGCTATTGAAAAATCAACAAGTGAGCTTAACAAGGGAAATCAAAAATCGTTTGTAAAAATACAAGAACAACAAAATCAACACATCAAATGTTTGCAAAAATCTTTTGCAGATCAAAATAAATTTTTAATTGAAAATGACAAGGCTCTACATAAACGCTTAAGTGTTCTTGAGAATAATCAGCTGGAAATTCTCAATAAGTTAGCTCAGTTAGATCGAGCGCTAACTAAAACGAATGAAAAAAACAATCAAAATAGCCAAGCGTTGACTGCGAAGGTGGACGAACAAACTGTGCAGCTATTGAAAAGCCAAAAAAAATGGTTTGTTTTTGTACTTATATTAGTGTTCATTGGATATTTACTGTAGGGGTGAAAGAATGGAATTAACCGTTACGTTTTGCGATAACAAAATTACCATTAGCGGTGAAAATGGGGTAGTAGTTCTCCCGCCGTATTTTTATTTTTTTCAACAACGAGTATTAATTGGCAAGCAAGTAGAACGATCCCTTGATTTGTTTCCTCAATACATTTTTCATATTTTTACAGAAACAAATGACAAACGTGTACTAGCATTTTTTAATGAACTGAATCATTATATTGTAAAAAAAGATGGTGTTCATACCTTTTGTATTGAATTGCCAGTGTCTCTTACACATTTTCAACCTTTAATCAAAGGTGAATTACCACATGTTGAGGTAATCGTAAATCAAAACAATCATACGAGAAAGAACTATGAAATAGAAGCAGAAATGGAGAAGCATGTTTACAAAGCTCTTGCCACTGTAATGACAAATCAAATTATTGGAACACATCGTTTGTCGGGACGATTGTATGAAAAAATATATCAAATTGTACGGTTACGCGCTAACGCCTATTTAGAGGAATTACTTAAAAGAGGGAACGCAAAACTTAATTTTAAGCTTGTGGATGAACAATTGGCTCTACAGGTCATTGATATGGAAGTGAATATCCAACAGCCTGTTATTAATAAAATAGTAAGCCGTTATCAAAAAACAGCCAAAAGTGAGAAACAGCTTGTTCAAAGTCAATATGAAATGTATGATGGCAACTTTAAAGTAACATTTATTAGTCCATTTTCCTTTGGTAAATCAACTCTCATTAATGGGTTGCTTGGTGAAAAATTGTTAAGTATGGATATTCGAGCGGAAACGGCAATCATTACGAAAGTCACTTGTGCCGATGAAAATGTACTATTAGTAAAATATCAAAACCAGCGAGTTGAACAATATCATTACGAATGCCCTATTGAATTGCGAGAAAAACTGAAAGAACTTACTGGGGTACGGAGTGTTGAATTACCAACAGAGGTACAAATTTTTTATAAGATGTCACATCTGCCAGGTGTAACTATCATTGATGCGCCAGGCTTAAATTCTAGGCATGCCGATCATAATGAGATTGCATTACAAGCACTAGAGATGTGTGACCTTGTTGTCTTTTTAATTAATCCAGCTCATATTGGTGAAGCAAATTTTTCTGAACAAATCAAAGACTTTCTCACCGTGGTAAAGCAAAAAAAACTTAAATATGCCTTTGCGCTTTCTAAGATGGATATTTATAATGATGATCTCGAAGTTATCAAGGATGAAATGGAAATCGTTCTTAAGGATTTAGACCCTAGCTACTCACCTAAACAGTTATTTTTTATTTCAGGCTATTTTGGTCTATATGGAAAATTATTAAGAGATGACAAGGTAGAGTTAAATGAAGTTCAAAAAAATCGCAGTATTTTTGTTATTGAAAATGATGAAATTCTTAGTGGTCGAGAGATCGAGTCGTACCACTCACAGTTTTTACTTGATTTTAGTCAATTAGAAAGACTAGAGAACTTTATCCAAGAAAGAGGTGAATTCAATGCTTCAAACGAACTCCATATGGATTGTCGAAAGCAAGAGGCAGTTGGAGTCGCTTCAGGAACTTAAACCGAAGCTACATTATAAAGAAGTGGTACTTGAATCAGAGTGTGATATTGAACGGTTACCAAGCTTCGATATGATCTTTTTTCTCTTAACACCGACTCAAATCGGTCATAAGTTTTTTAAAAAAGCAGTAGAAGAAGTGTTCAAGGTCCGTAAAAATAGTAAAACGATTTTTTTAGCTATTGATGATTGTCATCGCCTAGATGATGAAGATGTTATTAAGGTGACACTTGAGTTGAAAGCTTCTATAAAAGATATCATGAAAAACCCTACTGTCTTTAAAGTGTCTTCTTATTACGCTTCTTTGCATCATCAGTTTGAAAGAGGGCAACTTACGTTGGAAGACCTTCGGCGAAATCGTGAGGTCATGGTACCTACTCAGGACGGCGACATGATTATGGGGAAGAAATTACAAGGAGATCATCCTGCTATGCTTCTTGAGTTAAGTAAAATGGAGCAACTTTTTGAACTTGTACAACAGTTTTCCTCTGGTATCCGAAATGCAGGAATTGACGTTGCCAAGAAAAATTGGCTTGTGGTGGGACCTGACCGAACAGGGAAAAGTCTTCTTACCAACCTTCTCCAACAAAGCGTTGGAGAAAACAATCACTTTGTGGAAAACGATATAGCTGAAGTCGATCTGGGGAAATATTATGATGGTATGTTCGTCATTTTTGACCTTGAATGGGACAAGTATAGTAGTTACTTAGAAAAAATTTGTACAAGTACAGTTGGTAGTGAAAAAATGATCATTGTAAACAAAGTAGATGATTTTATGTTCTTTGATCAAAGTCGAGATGAACTATTAAAAGAAATTAAAACAAAAATACAAAGCTATACAAGTGATCCTATTTATTTTGTTTCAGCTTCTTATTATCAACAGTATATAAAGCTTCTACAAGGAGAGATAACAGTGGATGACATCATCGCCGATCCAGAAATCATCTTGGTAGATCCACTAAATTTTCCAATAAACAAGGTGAGGAATAAAACGGAACTTTCTCAACTTCTTTTGGATCAATCAGGTTTTATTCAATTATTACAACAAATAGGAGTGATGGACGATGCTAGAGAAATTTGCAGAGACGAAGAAATATTTAGTGAATATTTTTAATGAGTTACAAAGTTCAGAGGATATTGACGGCTATATTATTAATAACTCAATTCTTTCAGACGAAATTCATCGACTTAAAAATGGAGATTTTAAAATTGCTCTTGTAGCCCCTTTTAGTGCCGGGAAATCTACTTTTATTAACTCTATTATTGGTAAAGATTTATTAAGTATGGATATTCGAGCGGAAACGTCAGTTATTACAAAGATTAGTTACTCGGAGCATATTAAAATAGAGATCAGTTATATTCAAAATGATAAGGTAGAAGTTATTGAGAAAGACGACTTCGGTGCACCTCTTACGTATGATACTTGTAAAGAGGTGTTGAAAAAAATTACTACCGTTCGTGACGAAAAAAATGAGGAGATTATACGTCAAGTCGTCGTTTATTGTCCTCTTGAAATATGTAAGGACAATGTAGAAATCATTGATACACCTGGTCTGTTTTCTCGCCATGAAAAACATGAGGCAATTACAAATAATATTATTCCACAAGTGAATGCGGTCATTTTTATGATAGATCCAGATAGTGTAGGAGAAGCCAATTTCACAGATAAAATTCGTAATTATGTTAATTCTGCCAAAAATTCTAGCTTAGAAGAAGACGGTCGCCACATTTTCTTTGTTATTAACAAAATTGATGTGTTCGATGCGGAAGATATCGCAAAAGCTAGACATGAATTAGAAGAAGTTCTCTCAGGAATTATTATGAAGCCTAACATTCATGAAGTATCTGCTTATTTTGGTATGAGAGGCAAGCAGCTTCGTAGTGGTGACCTAGAAATTACAGATATTCAAAAAGATCGTAAAATTAAAATTCCTGATCCTATTGATCCTGAATACACCATATCAGGAAGACAAATTACCGATGAGAACGCATTGGATATTATTCACTTTAGTAAAATTAGAGAATTGGAAAAATCCCTTGGTGAATACCTTCAAAGTAAAAATCAATACTTAATTACAGACGTAATTTCTAGTATTCGTAATATACTTTCAGATTCAATAAATAAACTGAAGTTCGAAATGAAAGAAATTTATTCTACGATTGAAGAAGATCAATCGATTTATATCGAGAAAATAGACCAGCTTCGAGAAGAAATTGAATCTGTAAAAGTAGAAACGCTAGCGAATATTAATAGTCTCGTTATGAGAAGAATTAGAGGTGGGATCTCTGATAGTAGCTTAGAGGACGAAATATCTGATGAAATTCAACATCAATTAGTTGGAACAGCAAAGGATATTGAACGAGAAATGTTTAAGAAGTGGTCAAAGGCAAAACAATCTATTAACCGTCACAACGCTGAGGAAATTGTAGAAACGGTTATTTTAGAAGCAGAGGATTTCCTTGTACTAAAGGTAAAAGAGTTAGTAAGACAATCATTCTTGAATGTAAAAAAGATTATCTCTGTATTAATTAGTGATATTCAACAGCAACTTAATACTGTTACAGAAAAGTTTGAAGAAGCGGAAATTAAAAACCTAGGTTCAAAGATGGACCGCATTGGAAATTTAAATGTTGATAATTTAGTTGGTTCTACGATGAATAATATTGAACGTGAATTTTCAAGTATCATCGTTTCAATTGCCAAAGATTGTCAAGAAAAGGTTCGAGACGCTTATGATTCTTCGGTCTCAATGGTTAAGAAAAAAGGTGTATGGAACTGGTTAAAAGGATTATTTGGTGCTGAAGATTATGAGGAGAAGTTTGACTTATACCGTTTTAAACGAGAGCTTGATATTTTAGTTGATGACTTAACAGATACGATGAAAAATAGACTTATGGAAAGTCATGTAGCGATTTCAGAGCCGATTTTCTCTATGTCTAATGTGATTATGGATGATATAAATGGTGAAGTATCCAAAATCATTACGAATGTGGTGAAAATTAAAGAGAGTGTGTTAGTTGATTTAAAATCAGAAATGGATCGTAATGAGGACGAGAAGAGGGCGTCTATTGAACTCAAACAGATGAAGGCTTCTAGAGTGAAGGAAATTAGTCACAGGTTCGAAGAAAGGTTAGTTGGGTTAACGGAGGAGGTTATTGAAGATGAACTTTCCGTCGAAAGCCCAGTCTATCAATAATTATTTAGACAAAATGTATGATCAGCTAATGAAGGACAGTGCATGGATAAGCGACTTTGATACATTACAAAAAAAATGCAACGTCGAAACTAGTAAGCTTGTAAATTATAGTATTGCCATTTTAGAAGAAATAAAAACCGAGGTGGAGAAAGCTTCGTTAACGCCTAATAATAAGATAAATTTAATAACCGCTCTAGACGGTATCCACCGTAAGCTAAGTATCTCACCATTTCAGTTAACAAAGGAACAGTGTTTACATGTAGAAATGACTCCTATTTCTAATCAGGTTCAACAAGGAAAACAAGAACGGCAAGGAACTTTAAACGCAGGGACAGGGGTAGGAGCAATCGTTGGATTAGTAGTGGGCTTTTTTATCACAAAAAGCCCTAATCCTTTGCTTTTCGTTATTTCTACTCTTTCTTTTGCTTTAGTAGGTACTATGGTTCGGTCAGCTACTGTAAAGCCAGTTGTAAGCACGTCAAAGGAACTTTCAGCGAGTATCGAAAAACCAGTCCGACGGTTTGGTAAGGTGAATAAAGAAAAGTTTGAAACAGTCGTTCATCAAAGAAAAGCAGTCATCCAAGCTCTGTTTATGCAATACATTCAACAATTAGAGGAAGCCTGCCGCCGATATTAACATAGGAAGAGGGTTGCATTTATTGTGCAAGAAGATATAGTTCAATTAAAACGAATTCAGACTCCTTTGCAAGAGCAGCGCTTACGTCGCTCAAGTAGTAACTTATCTGATTATCAATTTTTTCAAATTATGAAAATCGCCATTTCTGATCAGCTCGAAATAGGTGAAATTCAAAGCTTTGTCAATCACTGTGTAAAGCAGTTTGTTGCGTCATTGGCAGACTCCACGGCACCGCTAATTTTTCGAGTGAAAAGCAATCGCGAGAAACGATCCTTGGCATTTTTGCTTGGGACAAGCCGAAAGAGTGGTACCTCTATTGCAGAAAGATTTAGTTCATTTTTTCAATCTGTAGATTTTCATGAAGTAAATGAAAAAAGCGTAGTTTCTGACTATAAAGCCCAAGCTATCATTACTGGAATCCCAGCCTATAATGATACAAAATATGTTAACTATATCGAACCGTTCGTTAGGTTTATTCGCGATAAAGATGTGATGCTTGAGATCGTAGCGAAACCTATAAATAAATCAACGATTCTGCGGCAGTTAGAAAACGTAACTGAGCAACGAACAAAAAACTCACTTGAATTAAAACAGAGTTATTCAGAAAGCACGGCTACTTCTGATTCGTCTTCTACAAGTTTAGGACAAACATACACTGATGGAAGCAATAGTGGTGGTGGATTGTTAGTCGTTAATTCAAGTAATTCAACCAGTGAAGGAACAACGAGTTCCAGTTCGGACACAAAAGGAACGACAGAAACGTTAACAAAAAACATGGAAAAATCTGATCATCAAGCATTAGAAGTAGATGCTCTGTTAGAAGTACATGTAGCCCGTTTGCAACAATCTCTTTCATCTGGGCTATGGAAAACGTCTGTGTCCATTTATGCCAAAGATCATGCCGACGTTTCTAGTGCTAGTGAAGTATATAAGTCAACATATTGTAAAGACGCAGTAGAGCCATATCAAATTTTTTTGCTAAAGGATACGTACCCGACTATCGGATTGTTAGAAAAAGAAGCTTTGGGACAAACAATGGATTTATTCCATGAGCAATTTCGTGAGTTCTCGTTTTTAACAGGTGATGAACTATCGTATGCCATAGATGTTCCAAAGGAAGAGTATAACGGGTATGAATTTTCTCAAGTTCCAAGATTTAGCCAAAACATAACGGCGACGAAAGGAATTCCATTAGGAAATCTTTATGACGGAGAAAAGAAAACGACTACGTTATTTCATCTCGACAAAAGCAAGCTTGTTAAGCACGTTTTAGTGGCTGGTATCACAGGTAGTGGAAAAACAAACACACTATTTAATTTATTAAAAAATGTTGACGTACCCTTTTTAATTATTGAACCAGCGAAAAAGGAATACCGTGCACTCCAAAACGTAATTCCTAATTTACGGGTATATACAATGGGAAATGAGGCGGTTTCACCTCTTCGAATTAACCCGTTTTATTTTCCGGCTCATGTGAACATCCAGCAGCATATTGATCACCTAAAAGTGATATTTAACGCTTCGTTTACGATGTATGCCTCCATGCCTAACATATTAGAACAATGTATAAATAATATTTATATGAAAAAAGGTTGGAGTTTAACGACTTCCGCAAATATATACCAAAATGATCATTATAATTATGAGAAATATTTTCCTACCATCGAAGACCTTTACTATGAAATTGATGATTACACGAAAGAACTAGGCTACGCTCAAGAACAAATGCATAATATTCGTGCGGCTCTATTAACACGAATAAAAAGTTTAATGACTGGTGGAAAAGGCTTTATGCTTAACACTTCAGAAACGATGGATATTAAGACACTTTTACAATATCCAACTGTTTTAGAACTTGAAGCCGTGGCTGATGATGATGAAAAATCACTGATCATCGGATTTATTTCCATCTTTATTTATGAGTATTTAAAGGCAAAGGAAACAGAATTTACGGGGGAATTAAAGCATTTGCTCGTTTTAGAGGAAGCACACCGGATTTTTGCTAATGTCAATCAACATGGTAATCAAGAACATGTGAACATTAAAGGAAAGGCGGTCGAAAGTTTAAGTAACATACTATCTGAAATTCGTGCCTATGGCGAAGGGATGATTATTGTCGATCAGGTGCCAACAAAATTAGCCCCAGACGTTTTGAAAAATACGAATACAAAAATCATTCATAGAATTGTTTCAAAGGATGATGCTGAATATGTTGCAAATTCACTTGCCTTACCTAACGAGAAAATTCATTTTATTAGTAAACTTACAAACGGAGCCGCTCTTTTGTATAGCGATGGTATGAATGCACCAGCTCATTTACAAATTTTACATGGTAAAGAACATTTTCATTTTATGTCCGATCAAGATTTAAAGCAAAAAAGTGTTTCGTACAATCATTTAGATACAAAGCAGATGCACCCTTTAACGGAAATCATTATTCAGAATATGTCTCTGTATACTGAGCTTACCAAGGAAGTGGAAAAATTTTATTTTTCATTGCTTCAAGAACCACTTCAACAATTGCACAATAACTATCAACGTACAAAAGAAATGATTATTAGCCATGCAAGTGAATATGGTTTTGATATGAGGATTAATGTAGATGAATTTGTCTTTTCGTTTGTAAAGGAAGCCTTGTTTAAGCTAGTTAAAACGAACAAGAAAATTAACAAACAGATAAACAAGCGGATTTTTATTGAAAAATACCTTGAAGTTTGTCTCGCTCTTTTATCAAAGCAATACGAGCATCACAGAAAAGAATACACTCTTTTGTCAATTAATCAAAAAAAGCTAGGTGGTGACTACATTGTTTGAATTCTCAGCGATGGTGGAAGGTTTAAAAAATATTGCGACAAAGACAGAGTCAACGCAAGAAGTGTATAAAATCGAAAAAATAAAAGAGTGGGATCAAAAAGATATCGAAATGGAGAAATTACCTCTTGAAGATCAGTGGAAGTACAAAGTTGAATATATGAATCCATTAGAGCAAGAATTGCAAAATGCTAATGATGCAGAGCGCTATATGTCAGATGATATCGGCCTCAATGAAAAGACCCGTGAGTTTTCTGACCCAACTTACATTGATGAAATTCGCGCTAAAAATGAAAATGTAGACCAGGTTTTGACTAGGCAAGAGGAATCCCTCAAAACCAATAATTCTGATTTGAATTACCAACGTGTTGATGAGCAGTTAGAACGGTATAAAGGAACTGTATTCGAACATCAGTTGAAAGATACACTAAAAGATCATTTTGATAAGGTTGAAGATAAGCAGCAGGTTGTACAAGTTGAATGGGGCGAAACGAAACCCGACGTCATTTTACGAGGGTCATTAGACGATATAAAAATTGGTGAATTAGAGATTAACAAAGGTGAAGATCTCTTTATTGAAGCCAAATGTGGATCAAGTGATTATATTCGTAATGAAATGGGGCATATGTTAAAACAGGTAGAAGGTCATGACGGAAACTCATTAGTTGTTGTGACAAAGGACTATTTAGACATTAACCCAGATGTTCGTGCTGAATTTGAAAAGAAATTAGCCGAAAAAAATAGTTCCGTATACGTAGTGGATGTGACTGCAACAGATGTAAGTATTGGATTAACCAATAGCTTAAGGTTATAAGAGAGGTGAATGAACATGAGGCAAACGTATTACGGGGTAAGTTCAACTGTCTATCAACAATTAGAGAAGGATATCAATCTTTATAGTCAGCTAACAAGAAATTCATTCAATCGAGCATTGGATAAGACTCAAAAACAAGCCTTATTGGTCGAGAAAGAAGCGTTAAAAAAGGCGATACAACAACAACTTTCTAATTCTGGAATGATCCTTGGTTTTTTAAACTCTGAACAAATAGAGGCAGTTGAAACAGAAATCGAAAACATCAACAGCGAAGAGATAAAGGGAATGCTACGTTCAAATTTCATTCCCTACTTACAACTAGAGGCACTCATTGTTTCATTATCGACGATCCGTGAAACAACTGCTCTCACAAATTTAATTTTCTTTTTAGAAAGGGCCAAACAAAACGAACAAAGTATCATTGTTTGGATTATGTAGGTGATAAAGTGGATTTTCAACGAATAGATCAAAATGTGATGAAATATTTAGACAAGCAAAAAAAAAGCTTGCAACTAAATCCCCGAGGCATAAACCTGACTATAAAAAAGCTTGACCAGTATGCAAGTAATTTTCACTTTGAAATTAATGAATTACTTAAACTAGAAAACAAATCAACAAACAACGACATCGAAAAGAAAATCCAAAAGCCTAAAATTAAGTTTGTAGACGTTGAGCGATTTGATGATGTAGAAAAGGTTAAAAGTAAACTTGTATCTGTTTCTAACAAGCTTATAAATGAATTAAACATATTAATTAAAAACTCTCGTGGTTTTCATTTGGAAATTGGAAATGGTTCAACGAAGCGTTTCAGACGAAATGTGGATTACATTTTACGTGAAGAATTAGATGTGTCATATACTAACAAATCACATCTTTATCGAGTTGTATCAGCCATAAATCAAGAAATTAGATATGGTTATTGTGAAAATTTTGATGAATTAAATAAATTATTTCAGTATATTCGCGACCCAAGAGTTATTGATGAATTAAAAGGTAGCTCCGAAGAAAATATATTTTCTATAATTGATGACATGTTTAGGCAATACAAAGACTATTTTTCTCAGTGTATTGTTAGTTATATCACCTACTATAACCATATGCCTGAAATAGCGCAAAAAGATGAAGAGCATGAAGTGATAAAAACAAAAAGTGAACGGATGATTGCGGTAGCTAATTCACCAACAGTAGCTAGGGAAGAAAGAGGAAGTAAAGAAAGTAAAGCAAGTGAACAAATAGCTAAACAAAGTAAGTTTAGCGATGAGGTAAAACCTAGTATTCAGGGGAACAACAGTGAAAAAGTTCATGCCAGTCTATCAACTGAATTAGATGAAAGAGAGATTTTGAGTTCGCAAAGGAAACCGAGTGAAGGAGTAGCAGTAAGACCTGCCACTGACAAAACTGAAACGGTACCTCATAATGCGGATACTCAGACTAGTGAACCTAGTACTTCTGACACAAATAGACCCACGGAAATTTCTCAATTAGAAGACAAGCCAAATAGTCATAGCCAGACATCTGTACTAGAAGAAATAAGAGCGGAAGATAGTAAGGATGAAAGTGAAAGTAAAGTAATTACTCATACTGAAAGCGAAACGATCATTTCTGAAAACGAAAAGGCATATTTGGAAAGCAAGACTACTAAACCAAAGCAGAAAACGATAGAAACGATCAGTATCCGTTATAGCAATGGTGAGACAAGAGAGTTAACATTCGCCCAAATTGATCAAAAATTAAATCTTCAGTTGGAAGTTTTATTCGAAGATATTGAACAATTGACTGAAAAGATAAAGCAAATAAAGTGAACGATTCTACTTTTATCCCACTCTTAAGGGTCAGTAAGACTCCCACCTCAAAACGTAAGAAAATCGGAAAGTTTAGGTGGGGGATTAACTGTCCCAACCAAATTGTCAGATGATAATACTGCCTCGATATATAATAATTAGAATTCGCGTGGTGTCAAACACTTTTGAGATACCCTCTAACTAACCATAAGTGGGGAAGGAAAAACCTCAACTATTTGAAGTTCAAATTTTGCTCATATATAACGTACAATAATGAAAAGCAGCCTCGAGGCTAATAGTTTTTAAAGGGATTTTTTCCAATGGTTAAGGACTAATTTCAAGAAAAGATTACTAGCTTATATAGTGATAGACGAAAAATCTGGTAGTAGTCAAAAGAAAAAAGCAATCCCTTACATCACGGTTTGTCTCACATTCAATCATTATGAAAATGTAAGGTGGGGTCGTTATGGATAAAAAGGAATGGTTGAAAAAGCAAGTGAAATCTGGTGCTGACAAAACGTTGCGACGTGCGAAAAAGTTATATCAGACATTTGATGAAAAGGACCGGAATTTGAAATCATCAACCGGAAAAGGCATTTTCCATACATATACTGAAAAAGGCGGCGATTTGGCTGGAAAGGTTATCGGGACACCCGTTAGCTATATTGGTAAGAAAGTTAAGAGTCCCTTTGTCGATGAAATTGGTAAAAACCTTCATGGTGCAACTAAGTTTAGTGGTAATATTGCAGGACAAGTAGGCCAAGGAACCTGGAAAACAACACAAGGTTTTGTAAGTAGAAACAAAGCTGATCTTTATGAAGGATTAGGTGAGTTTGCTACTGCGGCTGGGAAAACAATGGGAGCTGTTTATAAAACAAGTGCTTATACATTACAAAATAGTGCAGCAGTCATTAATGGAGTATATCACAAAGACTATCATAAGGCGTTAACTGGCATAAAAGGTGTCGGTAAAGTGGTGATAGTTGGTGCAGTAGCTATTACGGTGTTTGATCTTATCGAAGGGGATGACGTGTCTGCTGCTGAAAATGGCGATTTTTTATTGACACATAATAGTCATCTAGATGGTCAGTTACACCCAGAAACAGGAGTTCCTTACGAAGCACAAACGGTCGTGTTAGAGAATGAGAATGAGGTTATTGGGGTTTTTCCTGTATTTGATGCTGTAGCTGAAGTGGAGCTGCCAGCAAAAATGTATGAAAGTAGTGACTATCGTCATTTTTCCTATGCAAACAGTGAATTAGTAGATGCTGTTAGTAAAGACCCTGGAATGGCAAGTCAATTCACAGTAGAGCAGCTCGAGCAAATATATGAGAGTGAAACACCAGACGGTTATACGTGGCACCACCATGAACAGTTGGGCAAGCTGCAGTTAGTAGACGAGGAGCTACACGCTAAGTCAGGACATAGTGGTGGACGATCAATTTGGGGAGGTGGTTCAAATGCCCGTTAAGGTAGAATGGAAATTTGAAAAGCCAGTAGCGACAGATCGAGTGCTCAAGCAGCTAGAAAATGATTTGAAAGTTACATTACCTTTTTCATATCAACAACTTGTAAAACAGCATAACGGAGCAAGACCGAGACCGAATGTAATAAAAACTAGTAACGGGAACGACAGAGTCGTAAAAACCTTTTTAACAGTGCATCCAACAAAAGGTGGAGTCAAAGATGTAAGTGAGTGGTTGGTCAACCAGCTTCCAAAAGATATGATTCCTTTTGCAAATGATCCCTTTGGTAATTATTTCTGCTTCAATTATGAAACTTCAAGAAAGGAGCCAACAATCGTTTTTTGGAGTCATGAAAAACAGCAGGTAGAATCTTTAGCAAACTGCTTTGAAGAGTTTTTAAATAATTTTATTTAAAGTGGGAAAAGGGCACTCCACCTGTATCAAAAATAACTTTCAAGGAATTGGTTTTACCAATATAGAATAGCTCAGTCAAATATGAGCGGGCTATTTTTTATCTTGAAAAAAGCATTGCGTATAGCTTTGCAAAATGATTAATAGCATATTTATTTGAGTTATTTGAACGGAAATTCAATCCTAATCCCAATATAAACCTGTTATAAACTTTAGTTATATTTCCACCGAGCAAATGTATTTAATTCATTTCAGGAATAAATTCTATAGTACTAATGCATTATAAACTTAGTTGCAAGTAAAGTTTTAATTATTATAAGGAATTATAGGAACATGAGTGAAAGAAGGAGGAAAATAATGACTAATCGTAATGATAATCGAAAGCAGCCTCATACTGGGGGGAATAAAGCAGCCGATACGGAATTTGGTTCAGAAGTTGTTCAAAGTAAAAAAGCAAGAAAAAGAGCAGCGCGAGAAAACAAAAATAAATAATTAGTTTTTATATTTACTGTCGTCCTTTACAAATTGCAACTATTCTAAAATTTAATCGTAACACAAAAAAACCGCCTTTCCCGTCAGCGGTTTTTTTGTGGAGTTGTCAAGAAAAAAATGACTTGACAATTATATTATCTTTTAAAAAATGAAAAATTATACATAAAAAAACAAATTTAAAGAGATGAAAAATAGGACTATTGTTCCGTATATAAAAAATGTTTATAAAAAGGAGTAAATCAGGTGGAGAGTCTACTCCATCTGATTGTAAAATCCCACCTAAGCTACGCTTAGAGGTGGGGGTCTTTTACCCTAATAAAATTCAGATAAAGCGGAGGCCCTTTTTCTTGTTATATTCCCAAATAGAAGGGAATTAGTGGTAATATTGAGTTGGAATTAATGAATCTAACGTGAATAATTGTCGCCCTAAAAATTGCTATATTGATAAGAAAAGCGCAAGCGCCTTGGTCACGAGCGATAGGCGCTGAAGCTAGACAGTTTCCAAGTTAGAAATTTACAAATTCTGGTTATGTAAAAACAATAATGAGAAACTTAAGTCGATTTAACCTACACTTTTCCCCCACTTTTAAGGGGAAGTAGCCCACCTCAAAACGTAAGAAAATCAAAAAGGTTATGTGGGGGCTTAACTATTCCTAAAAGTCCGATATAGAATAACTTTTATCAGTGGAGAATGAAGGAAAATACCCCCTGATTGAAGTTTAGATTTATAAAATAAATGTTGCTAATTCAAGCGAGGTGAATGTAATGCGTAAAGTTAAGGTTTTTCCACATAAACAGAAATGGATAGAGATGTTTCAAGAAGAAAGTGAGAAACTTAAAACTGTTTTTAAAGATGAACTTATTCATGTATATCATATAGGAAGTACTGCTATTCCAACTATATATGCTAAACCGATAGTTGATATTATGGTAGAAGTTACAAACATTAGTAAAGTTGATAAGTTTACTAGCGAAATGGAAGAGCTAGGCTATGAATCTCATGGTGAATATGGAATTCCAAATAGGCGTTTTTTTAGTAAGGGTGGTGACAACCGGACTCATCACGTTCATATTTTTGAACATGGAAATGGAGAAATTGACCGTCACTTAGCATTTAGGGATTATATGATTGCACATCCAGAGGAAGCCTTGAAATATAGTCAATTAAAGCAAACGTTAGCTGAGAAATTCCCCACAAACATAGCTATGTACATAGAAGGAAAGAACGATTATATAAAAGTAATTGATAAAAAAGCAAGTAAGTTGAGAAGAACCAATTAGATCAGGTGATTAGTTAAACTTACACCGTTTTTTGGAAGGGGAGCAAAGAACCTCTATCTTATTGAAAAAAGGAATGGTTTTGTTTGAAAAAAATTAAAATAGCATTCTATGAATTATTAGCAGCGTTCATTATTTTATTTTTTGTTTATATTGTATCAAATTCTTTTTTTGTAATAAATCAATCTACAAAGCCTTACATAATCTTTATTTCGTTACTAATATTTTGGATAGGAAAATATTCTGTTATAAATCGAAAAAAATGAGAGAACTACAACAAAAGCAGTAGGGTAGACTGAACCAAAGTTAAAGACTATGAATTACTCCACTAGTTTCAGTACGTAAATGAACCTGGTTCTTTACGGTAGAATTTTAAATCGCCATAAATAAATTTGGATAAAACGAAAGCGGGGATAAAAATGAATAAACAAACAATTTATTTTCTTATTACGTTAGTTATAGCAATAATTTGGGGTTACTTTGCGGACTTGAAAAACGGAGAAGTTGGATGGTTTATTGGACGTCTTCTTTTTATGTCGTTCTTTGTAATATTCGTTAGTAAATTATATAGATTCATAAAGTGATACAAAATTATAAAGCTGAACTTCAATAAGTGGGGGTCCTACTGCCCTTTAAGAGTGGTAAAACAATCTATTACTTTTCAAAGGAGAACTAGTTAAATGCGCTTGTTTATGGCAGTGACACTAGTCTTTGTATCCCTAATAATAAAGTAACGCAGTGATAACATTAAAGAGTGAAATGGTTTGTAAAAAAATGTTGTTTAGGTGGTGAATGACTTGAAAAGGTTATTAGTCATTATTTTAGTGATCGTTATTCTTTTAATAGGGATTATTGGGATTAAGTTTGGTAGCGCATTGGGTCAAGAAGGAAATCCCACTCCCGTTTTGACAGCTATTATGAAGTTAGAGTTCTCAAATAGTCATTACGAACAAGTCACCGATACTAAACAAGGGATAAAATTTGTATCAAAGAATGGTAGTGGATCCCAAGAAAAGATCATTAAGGAGTTTATGGTAGAAAAGGAATTTGAGTTTAAAGAACAAATGGGGTCTGGGTATATCTTTGAGAAAGATGAAATGACCACTATTATAGTAACAAGGCTATTTACAAAAAAATATTTTCTTTGGGAGGTTCCCAATGAGGTACTTAACTAATGTTTGAAAGTATTTTGTATTTTAATATTTTCATCTGAGTGGTTTAGGAAAGAGTTTTAATCATGGAAACAATCATAAATAATTTATTTGTGAATATTGGGGTCGAGTGAGTATTAAAGGGACTTATTCCCTTTGTCTTTATGAAAATTTGGGAGCTGGATTAAAATGAATGTAAATAAAAATGACGAGAAGGATATTCAGAGATTTTTCAAAGCTCAAAAGTAGGCATTGTATTGGTTGCTAGGACTTATTTATTCAGCGTTTATCCCACTCTTAAGGTGCAAGTAAGACCCCCACCTCAAAACTTAAGAAAATCGAGAAGTTTAGGTGGGGGATAAACTGCCCCTAAAGGTCCGATAAGTTGAACTAACAATCAGTGGGGGATGAAGGAAAACCCCCACTGATTGAAGTTCAGCTTTATAGGGTTACAGCTTGGTAGAATTCAAGCGATTGCAGATATTAATTATGGTCTCCATGAAATAATGTATGTCCCTTTTTTCTTTGCGCAATTTATTGTACCTGTGTTGTTTCTTATTTACATTTTTTTTTAATTAATTATTTACGAAAAAGAGGAAGACAAAAGACAAATCTAAAAACAGTTGTTCAAGCAATAGTAGTAATTACATCGATCATCATTGTTGTTTCTATAACTGTTTCTCAATCTTTTGAAGTATCGACTGTAGGAGTGTTTGAGGTCGAACAAAAGAAGCATGAGGACAGAAAATATTATTTAGTACTCAATGATAAAAAAGTTAGAGTTTCTTATAATGAATTTCATTTAGTTGAAGAAAAACAACAGTATTTAATTAGTTTTGTTTGGAATAAACGATCTCCGAATAAAGGACGGCTCAAAACTATTGATCCAATAAAGTGATATCTGAAGAGAGGTTGTTTCATAAAATAATAGGATAATTTTATTTGAAAGATATGAAACTTGAACTCTAGCTGCCCTTTAGGACAGAGAATCCGTTATTTATTGAAAAAAACGTTTTTATATATTTTAACGGACATCAGATCCTCTATTTAATCAAAATCATCATAAAATCGCTATTTCAAGACTGGATAACGGAAGCTCTGTCCGAAAAAATCAAAAATCAAGATTTTTTTTCGAATTAACGGATCTGGTGTCCGTATGTTGTTTTATTGTTGTTTGGACGAGCCATAAATTACTATGTAAGATAACAAAAGGAGAACAATCATGACTTTTCTTACTATTATTTCGATTGTGTTACCATTACTAATTCTTTTTTATGTCATTAGTAGTCTTTCAACGATAAAGTATCAGTTAAATTTAATAATAAAGAACCTTGATATTAAAGAAGAAGTTGAAGAATCTATACCTAATGAACAAATTGAAAAAGAATTAGAAGATGAATTTCTAAAAAAATAGTATTGGAGGATAGGATCGTTGAAGACAGAACTGCTTTTTATTTTGTATTAACTGGTAAGATTTGAACGGGCAGAAGCTGCATCCAATAGAAATGATACAGTTAATAGTTTTCGCGTGTCTTATTACAGCAACTATAATCATCTCGTTTTTTTTGAAAGGTAGGTGGCGACCACTATGTAGGTCACTAGCTTTCGGTGTTTTTGTAGCATATTGTATATTTTATGTTATTCGTCTATATTGGATTGATATAATAATAGACAAACGAGTTGAATGATAGTAAAGAAAATGGTTGCACTTTATGTTCAAAATCAATTGGTAGAGAAACGGAGGAATGAAAGTGGGAATTGGATTAATTATATTGGGTGTAATTACATTTTTTCTAGGGGTCCTTACACCTATAAATCTAATGTACACACTTCCAACTTCAATAATAATGATAGTCTTTGGAATTATGCGATTAGTAAAAAAGTAATACATAGCAAGTAAAAACTTAAGTTTACAAAAAAGGTGGTATTTTATGGAGTTTGTTATTATGATAGGTGTTGTCATTATCGTATTAGTCTGTTTTTCCATTAAAGAAAAACTATGCCTAATAAATGAACAAAATAAAGCATTCTTCAAAGTGAAAAACAAAGTTAATGGAAAAGTATATACTGTATATTCGGTAAAAAATGAATCAAATGAAGGAACTAAATTTTTAATTTTCGACAATAATAAATGGCAGTGGGTATTAAGTGATATTTATATACCTTATTAAAGCTATTACTCAAACTTATTCGTACTTCAGGGTCATAGACCACCACCTCTAAGCGTAGCGTAGGTGGGAACTTCCATTCAGTTAGAGTTGAGTCTCCATCTGAATTTCCGATGTTCTAGCTAAGCTAGAACGAGTTCTCCAACGTTTTGAAAGTCAAAGGCTTAATTATTAGATATTTTTAAAGACAACTGGTAAATTATTAATGTTGAGAGTGAAATCAGTTTTTTAAAATGGTTTATTATTACACTAGTACGATGGTAGTCGGGCTTGATCCAAATAACAAACACAAAAAAGGAGATTTATGAATCGTTATCAGCGTAACATTACAATTGCACTTATTATTGCCACCTTCTTAGCTGCGATCGAGGTAACTGTTATTAGTACAGCTATGCCAGTTATTACAAGGGAACTAGGTGGAATAGATTTGATCAGTTGGGTTTTTGCCATTTATTTATTAACTTATGCAGTTATGACACCAATTTTTGGAAAACTCGCTGATTTATATGGTAGAAAAAGGATTTTTATCACTGGAGTAACTTTATTTTTACTTGGCTCGGCACTCTGTGGTTTTTCACAATCAATGGAACAACTAATTCTGTTTCGTGCTCTACAAGGGGTCGGGGCAGGGGCTCTAATGCCAATGACTTTCACAATTGTTGGAGATGTTTTTAAATATGAGCAACGGGCAAAAGCTCAAGCAATTATCGGTTCAATTTGGGGAATTGCCGGTATTTTCGGTCCGTTAGTAGGTGGTTTCTTTGTCGATTATTTCACGTGGCATTGGATATTTTTTATTAACATTCCATTTGGTTTCATCGCAATGTTTTTAATCTGGAAAAACTTAGATGAAAAAATTGAGAAACGTAAACGTTCCATTGATTATGGTGGGGCGGTCACATTTATCATTGGTACAACTGCATTATTATATGCTCTTCTAACTGGCGGAAATGAAATTGCGTGGAACGATTTTCAAATGATAGTACTGTTTAGTGTCGCATTTGTATTTTTAGCCCTATTTATCATTGTTCAATTAAAGGTATCAGAACCGATGTTACCATTTCAATTGCTGAAAAATCGTCACTTATTAATTGTTAATTTGAGTGGATTACTACTTGGTGCCATTTTAATTGGGTTAACCGCGTACTTACCACTTTGGATACAAGGTGTACTTCTTTTAGCTGCGACTTCATCTGGGTTAACCTTAATTCCGATGTCCATCGGCTGGCCAATTGCCGCATTTTTCAGTGGTCGCTTTATTGTAAAGATAGGGACAAAACCACTTTCGCTTTCTGGAGTGATTTTAATTTTTCTAGGTACGAGTGCGTTAGCTTTTATTACAAGTACGACCCCAAATTTTATTTTGGTCATTATTATGTTTATTATTGGACTTGGTTTTGGTCTATCGTTTACTGTATTTACTGTAATCGTTCAATCCTCAGTACAATGGCACTTTCGCGGTACAGCTGCTTCGTCCAATGCATTTTTACGTACGTTAGGACAAACGTTGGGTATTGCTGTTCTGGGAGCTGTACTAAATCAACATATTGGAGGTCATACAAATAATGGTACCGATGTAGCTCCTGAAATCCTTGCGACAGGACTACATTCAGTGTTCATTATATTAGCTGTAATTGCACTGATCTGTGTACTTTTAGTAGCTAGCTTTCTGCCAAAAGAGAAACCAGAGTATGCGGAGGATAAATCCTCTACGTAATCTTCCAACAATTTACTTACTATCTTCACAAAATTTGCGGTTCATAGTTAATAATTATTTAGGCTACTTTCGTTTCGAATAGTAGTCTTTTCTTATTTTTAGTAGCATTTTCCTCCCAGCGTATACTTGCGCAAAATGAGCAACGCGTAAGCAGAAAGATATTCGTTCAGAAATCAACCGGAGTCGTGCACAAAATACCTCCGCTTGTTGCATTTCACAGTCGATACCGAAACAGGCCCCAAACGTTACGTACCACAGCCGAAACAGAAAACCAAAGTCCAAAAGTTCTAAACCTCCCTATATGTCTACTATGGACTCAGGTAGTTATGAATAAGATGGATAAAAGTACATAAATTATCTGTTAAAGGTAAATTTGGAGATGTTATTGAATTTGGTTACTATTATCATTTGGTGATAAGGGGTACTATTAAAATGAGGGATATGTTACAAGAAATCTTATTCATTAGCTATATTTTCTTTGTCTTACTCATCTTGGAAGTATGGCATCGTTCAAATATTATTCACGTTTTCGAATGGCTGATCACTAATCCATATATTGTGTTTTTAAACTTTATATTTATTTTATCAATAGTCTATCTCATGCAATCATTGACTGGACAACGTAGGTTGGCATTATGGATATCGACTAGTGTTTTTCTATTTTTTTTTACTGCAAGTAAAATCAAACTAAATTTGAAGGGCGAACCGCTGGAGTATTAAGAAAAGAAGCTGCTGACATAGGTGGTTCTTTTGTTTCAATGACTAGTGCAGAGCAAGCAATATTAGGATGTCTCGTTTTTATTTTTATAGTTTTCCCACTTTTTTTAGTAAAAAGAGGTTCGAATCTAAAACTAGAATTCTGTTTTGTTTCATCCCACTTGTTGTATTTTCTATATTTTTTTTCGAGAAGCCGTTTTCACCATTTAAGTTCGGGGGAATTCATGATGATGATTGGAACAAGTCGATTGCATATCAAAGAAAAGGGGTACAAGTAGGTTTTATTCATTCGTTGCAAAAAGTAACGATTGAACCACCGGATGGCTATTATGATGTAACGTTCAATGAGTTGTCGACACAATTAGAAGAAGAAATTGAAACTGAAATTAGACCGAATTTTATCTTTGTTATGAATGAATCCTTTTGGGATCCGACACGATTACCTAATCTTACATTTAGCGAGGACCCTATTCCATTTTTCCGTAGTCTTCAAAAGAATCATACATCTGGCGAACTAATCGTGCCAGTGTTGGGAGGCAGTACAGCGAATACAGAATTTGAAGTGTTAACAGGAAACAGTATTCATTTGCTTCCACAAGGCTCACTTGCATATTCTCAATTTGTAAACCATCCGCACCCTTCTCTCGCTTCGACTTTAAAAAATCATGGCTATGAAACAGTCGCGATTCATAGCTATCATGATTGGTTTTACCGTCGTAATGAAGTATACACTTTTTTTGACTTTGATCGTTTTGAAAGTTATCGATCTTTTAAAAACCCGGAGTATCGACGCAACTTCATCTCAGATTTGGAAGTGTCAAAACAAATCATTAATGAACATCAAAATTCTGAAGGACCTTTATTTATTTTTGCCGTAACGATGCAAAATCATGGTCCGTATAATATGCGTCACTATCCAGAGGATCGGATCCAAGTAACCGATATGCCTGAGGACATTACGAAAGTATTGAATAACTATAGTACTGGAGTGAAAGATGCAGATGATTCGCTTCAACTTTTAGTCAACTATTTTAGAAAGATTGACGATCCAACGGTTATTGTGTTTTTTGGTGATCATTTACCATATTTAGGTGCTGCCTATGAGGGGTATACAATAACTGGCTATTTAAATGATGCCAACCCTCGTTTTTGGGAAAAGGATGATTATGAAAAGATGTATAGTGTCCCGTTTGTTATTTGGGATAATTTCTCAGATGAAAAGAATGCCGACCTACGTATGAGTTCATCTTTCCTAGGAGCATTTGTTTTAGAAAAATATTCACAGCCACAAACACCCATAATGAGGTTTTTAAATAAAACTGCAACAAAAGGGGCCGTTGTTTTTTCAAGTCGTAGAGATGTAAATGAATTTTCTCCTGAAGATGCCAAACGCTACCATCTTCTCCAATATGATCAGTTGTTTGGTGGACAAGGGCCAAGGTAGCACCACTGAAAAATGTCGCAAATATGTAAAGAAATACCTAAATGATAATGTCGGGTAACAATGATCTTTCCGCTCCAAAATTTAACAAACTCGTTGTGGTTACCTTAACTTTTTTATATAATATATGAAAACAGAGCTAAAAGTACCAAAATTTAAATAGAGAAATGATAAGGGAAAAATTTGGGCCTAAAATACATATTTACGCTAGTAGGGTTTTCTCTGAATTATTAGCGTGAATGGGGGGGATTATGGGGAAAAAAATAAGTAATAGTAGAGATGAACAACAATTAATAGATAAAAAGAATGAAAGAAAAAATTTAAAGCTAAAATACAATGGTAAAGAAAATTTGCGATTTATGGCAGAGTATGATTATTTAACAGAATTACCTAATCGAAGGAACTTTGAAAATGTACTAGTAGAGTTGATATTAGGTGAAGCTGATATTCATGAAAATACAATTGTACTAATGTTTATTGATCTAGACCGTTTTAAATTCTTCAATGACTCCCTTGGACATAATGCTGGAGACAAAGTCTTAAAAATTGTTGCTGACCGAATAAACAATGTTGTTGGGTCTGAAAACTTAGTTGCAAGATACAGTGGTGATGAATTCGTCGTTTTGTTTAAAGGTGTTACTGATAGAGAACATATAAACAAGGTGGCAGAGAGGATTCAGCAAAAGTTAACTGAACCAATAAGATTATTGAATAATGAGTATAGTGTAAGTGCAAGTATTGGCATTAGTATTTTCCCCGAACATACAAATCATTTAGATGAACTTGTACTTCGTGCGGATCAAGCCATGTATAGCGCAAAAAAGAAAGGTAAAAACAGAGTTGAATTTTTCAATGTCGAAATTGCGAATGAAATAGATAGGAAAGCAAAAATTGAGCAGAATCTTAAAAAAGCAATTGACAATAATGAATTGTATCTTGAATATCAACCAATCGTAAATGTATATAACAAAAAAATAGTAGGATTCGAAGCATTACTAAGGTGGAAGAGTGAAAAACTCGGTTCAATTTCTCCTGGTGAGTTTATACCTATTGCTGAAGAATCCGATTTAATATTTAAGATTGGAGAATGGGTATTTTTAGAGGTGTGTGAGCACTTAAGCACATGGTCAAAAAAAGCGGTTCCATCTTTTTACATTTCATTAAACATGTCGATAAAGCAGTTTGAACAACATAATTTAGTTCCAAAATTAGAACAACATATTGAGGATTTTGGTGTAAATGTAGATTTGATAAAAATTGAAATTACCGAGAGTACGGCTATGAAAAATAGTGAGGAAATTTTGTCTAAATTAAATGAATTAAATAATCTTGGGATTGAAATTTTTCTTGATGATTTTGGAACTGGATTTTCGTCATTAAGCTATTTTGAAAAGCTTCCTGTTAGTTTAATAAAGATTGATAAGTCGTTTATTAAAGATATCACTCAGCACAAAAAAAGAGCAGCGATCACTAGAGCAATAGTTGCAATGACAAAAAGTTTGAAAATAAAAGTATTGGCAGAAGGTGTAGAGGAGATTGAACAGTATCAATATTTATGTAGTATAGGTTGTCATTTTATGCAAGGTTATTATTTCGGTAAACCTGTACCATTTAATTATGTTGAAGCTTTTTTTCATTCCACAAAATAAATTTTCAGGATGAATTTTCTCCAAGCCCAAATAGTTAAAATGTAAATCCCGATGATTAGTTAATAAAAAAGTAAATTTTTTATATGTATGAACTGAGAGTTTAAGATTTACTTTGAATTATTTTATAAAAACCCTTACATACTTAGGTGTAGCCAGAGGGAAGGACAATACTAATAAATATTTCTTTAAGTTAGGAAATCGATAAAGTTATAGGTTTGCTTGTCAGTGTCTTACCATTCAACTGTATTAATCTAGCAAATCTAGAACAATTTCTGAAATTATATGCCTTATGACTAATTGAGATTTTCTAGCTTTTATTCAACTGTTTTATATCTTCTGTTTGTTCTTCCTATGATAAGTTTATCCCACTCTCAAGGGGCAGTAAGACCTCCACCTCAAAACGTAAGTAAATCGAAAAGTTTAGGTGGGAGATGAAAGAACCCCCCACTGATTGAAGTTCAGCTTTATTTCATATTCCAACTTTCCAACGTCCTTTTCCAACCAGTATATGTATCTAGAAGAAGCTAAATAAAGAAGCATTTTAGTGAAGGAAGTTAATTGGATTGAAACGTAAATAAGTTAAACAAGCCCATCTGTTTCTTAGTGTATGATAAAATAAAAGGAACTTAAATACAGTAGGAGGAGAAAGTAGTGGCAGAAAATCCAAAAGCTATTTTTTTAGATATGGATGGTACAATCTTAAATCATCTGAACAAGGTAAGTATATGTACAAAAGAAATTATCGATGACTTACGAGAACAAGGAATATATGTATTTATCGCAACTGGCAGAGCTTATGGTGAAATTGAAAGTGTAGTACCTGAAGGTTTTCAAGTAGATGGATTTATTACTTCAAATGGCATGGCCGGTTATGTGGGGGAGGAAGTAGTATTTGAACATTCTCTTTCTCTTGAATTAGTGGAAACCATTATAGAAAAAGCAAGAGAAAACAAAGTATATTACGAGCTTTTCCCATACGAAAACCCCAGAGTTACGTTAACAAAAGATAAACATTATGTAGAAGCAGAAATAAGAGAGCCGAAACCAGAAAGCGTTGGCATAAATGAGTGGCTTTCACGAAAACAAGCAATTAAAGAAAAAATTAATTGGAATGAAAGAATTGAAGGAACTAAGTTTTCGAAATTTTATTTCTTTGCTAGAACGGAAGAACATATTAATAGATGGAAACAGGAGCTTGATCTATTAAAGGAAGAGATCGATTTTTCTACCTCTATATCTTCCAAACACAATGTAGAAGTAATGGTAGCAAACGTAAATAAAGCAACAGGAATAAATCAAATCTTACAACGATTTAATTTATCTGAAACTGAAATTATGGCCATTGGCGATAGTGACAATGATTTACCAATGTTAAACTTTGTTGGGCATGCTGTTGCCATGAAAAATGCACCGGACCATATTAAAGAAATCGCCAATGATGTAACGGAATATACTTGTGATGAAGACGGTGTATATCATTACCTTAAGTCTAAATTTAACTTGTAGCATATATAATAGGTATTACAATTTGTTGAAAAACATTGTCGTGTCCAATAAGTTTTTCAGTATGTCAGCTAAATCAATACGCGTTTGTATAAGAGAACTCGTTCTTGCTTCGCTAAAACATTGGAAATTCAGATGGAGTCTCAACTCCACCTAAATGAAGTTCCCACCTACGCTGCGCTTAGAGGTGGGTGTCTCTGACCCTTAAGTACAAATCAGTTTGATTAAAAGGTAACAGGAGCAGTAATAAAAAAATTTTTGCCTTTTTCACTGCATAATGAATTAATGGACTTCCAATTCCATTTTTCTGATGCTCAGGTAAAAAAATTATAAATCTCGAAACTTTTGTTATTTTTAAACGTATTAATCAATGGAAACCTATTTCGGCGCAACCAAAAGAAGTGTATGAGAAAAATATATCTTGTTGAACAACATTGCTTTATTTTTCGAAGAATCAGAGTTTACTAAGGTAAGTAGGAAGGAGAAGGACATGACATTAGAAATAAAAGGTATTAAAAAGAAGTTTGACCATCATTATGCTGTTGATGGTATCTCTCTTAGAGTAGAAAAAGGAGAAATGTTTGGAATGCTTGGAGCGAATGGGGCAGGCAAGACAACATCTTTTCGAATGATTCTTGGGCTGCTTGACCCTACAGAAGGAACGGTCACTTGGGATGGAGAGCGGATCACTTATAAACGTACGCATTTAGTGGGGTATCTACCGGAAGAACGAGGATTATTTCCGAAATTAACAGTTAAGGAACAATTACTTTATTTAATGAGGCTAAAAGGTATGACAAAGCCAGAAATAATGAAAGAAATGCGCCATTGGCTTGAGCGATTTCAAGTTCCTGAATATGAAAATAAGAAGGTAGAGGAGCTTTCAAAAGGAAATCAACAAAAGATTCAATTTATGGCTGCGGTGTTACATAAGCCTGAGCTACTAATTTTAGATGAGCCTTTTAGCGGTCTTGACCCTGTCAACTCAGATATGCTAAAAAAAGCAGTACTTGATCTTCAACGAGAAGGTACGACGATTGTTTTTTCAAGCCATCAAATGAGTAATGTAGAGGAACTATGTGAAGATCTAATTATGTTAAAACGTGGGAAGCCAGTTTTGCACGGAAACTTAAGAGAAATTAAGCGATCCTATGGGATTAAAAGCGTTAGTATTCGTGCCGACTATGAGTTAGATTTTATCGAGTCTGTCAATGGAGTTTATTCAATGGAGAAATCAAAACACGGCGTAGTAGTAAAAGTGGAAAACGAAAATGTGGCAGAAGATATTTTCCGTAAGATTACGGAAAAAGGTTTTGTCCGTAAGTTTGAAATGGAAGAACCGTCGTTACATGATATTTTCATTGATAAGGTTGGGGGTGATGCAGATGAATAATTTTTGGATAACGGTGACACATACAACAGCCAAAAGACTTAAATCGAAAGCATTTATGTGGTCGACCATTATTATGTCTGTCATTGTCATTGGATTAATGAATATTGGAACGATTGTAGATCTTTTTTCAGGAGACGATGAAAAAGAAAAATCTACTATTGCGATCGTTAGTGATACGGTAAATAATGAGATTGTAGAGTTACTCGTTTCTTTTAAGGAAGGGGAATTTAACTATATACATTATAGGGATGGTGATTTAAATTCGGCAAAAACAGCCGCAGAAAATAATGAATATGATTATGTGCTTGCATTATCTGGAGACAATCTAAATCTAGAAGCGGAACTTTTCGGCGCTGGTACTAACTTTATGTTGTCCCAGCAAGTAAGAATGGATGTTCAACGTATAAAGGAAACCGTTGTTACGAATAAACTAGGTTTAAATGAAGAAGAATTAGCGATGATTTACAATCCGATTAATTTTCGCGAATTACCTCTTAGTGAAAATGGAACTGTACAAACTGAGGAAAGTCATATGCAATCTTACTGGATGGTTTACGGACTAGTATTTGCTATTTATATGATCATAATATTATTCGGATCAATGATCGCTACCGAAGTAGCTACAGAGAAATCGTCAAGGGTAATGGAACTAATTGTATCAAGTGTAAACCCAGTAACACAAATGTTTGGTAAAATCATTGGGATCGGACTTTCTGGAATTGTTAACTTATTAATTCTCTTAGTTGCTTCTTATGTTGGTTACATTATTAGCGGTGCGACTTACCTTAGAACGCTCTTTAGTGACGTCATTGACATTTCACTATTAGGCTATGCCTTTTTACTTATCGTATTAGGGTATTTATTATACGGTGGAGTAGCAGCTATGCTCGGTGCGCTAGTAAGTCGAGCAGAAGAAGTAAATCAAGCTATACAACCGCTTATCTTTCTTGCGATGATTGCATTTTTCGTCTCGATTTTCGGTCTTAACGTACCAGATGCGAGCTACATTACAGTTTTATCTTATATACCGTTCTTTACTCCACAATTGTTATTCCTTCGTATGGGAATGACCACGGTACCTACATGGGAAATCTTAATCATTCTAACTGTTCTTATGATAAGTGTCATTCTTATTAATATTTTAGCGGCACGTATTTATAAAGGTGGTGTGCTCATGTATGGTAAGTTTTCGTTTAAAGACGGCATGAAGCAGGCACTCCGTTTAGGGAAAAGAGAAAAATAAGAATTAATCTCCGTATTCGGATCAAGCGATAACTGTATAAAGGTTATCGCTTTTTTGAAATAAATATTTCTGATTGTCTGTAGAAGGGGAGTCTTTTCCTTGTTTGAGTGATATGCATTTGAATAAATTAGGAACCAGCACCTGGTTCCTAATACAATTAATGATTATTTGAGTTTTTTAATTGAGATTTGCTACCTCGTTTAGAGTTATATTCCGTTCCTTTATTATTATCACCACTAGCTATCTCTTGACCAAATTCCGTGTCTAATTTACCGCCTCTACTTGGTGAGCTTTGATTTTTACTACCTTTATTATTACGTTTTGTCATCATTACACCTCCTATTTTACATGCATTATTATCATTCCAAGCTTTCCTTGATTCATTACAACAACTTTATAATAGTAAGATCATTCATTAAATGGAGTAATTTGGTTGGTTGTGATAATTCCAGAAGGGTTTACGATAAGATAACAGAGAAACGAATTTAACGTATCAATGGCACATTATACAAGAAAAGAGCAAGGCGCCCACCTATTGGCGACAAACACTGGAAGGTCGGCAAGAAGCGGTCTGCTCCTTAACCGCAATTGACGATCTGAAGTGTTCGAGCCGATGGCGCCTGCAGCTAGACAGTTTCCAGGTAAGGAATTTCTTACATTGTAAAAAAAGACCCATTCTAAAAAAAGAAAGGGCTAATTGGTTTATTGTTATATTCGTATGCAATAATAGTGTCTGGATGAAGAGCTTTTTCTATCGGTAAGCTTCTAGTGTAACTGTAAACATTATCTAAGTCAGTTCTTTTTCCGAAATCATGTCCTTCAATAACAACCTCTTTGGCTTCTTTATTTAATCCAGCTAATTTAAGAAGAGTTTGTAATGAAACTCCTCGCCAATATCCTTGACTAATCGCACCCTTTTCCCATTGTTCTCCATATACTTTAGGTTCAAATAAGTTCCGTTTATTTCCCGCACATTCAAGAACGACCTTAATTGTTTTAGAGGGTAAACTCTTCAAATTGTGTAATGAAAGTAATAGGGGAGTTTTAACGGAACCGTTTATTGAAAACCAAAAATTAGGATAAGAAATTTTGGGGGAAGAAAAGTGATTTCTTCTATAAAATAAATGATTACTTACAATACTACTATCTATAAAATGTATCGGTGTCTCCTGATTTTCAGGATCTAAATCAAGTGTCTTTAAATATGGTCTCACCAAAAATGGGTAACGACTAAACATAGATTCCTCCTATAATCTGTTTGTTCATATACTATGTTATTTTGGAATAGTTAGACCTTTTAATAAAATAACTTATGAAAGCGGGGAAAATTGAAATTTAGTCCCCATAGAAGATTAATTACTAATAATTTTAGTAAAAATACACATTATAGTGAGGTACGTTATGGACAAAATTTTATTTTTAAAGGAGGAGGTTTTTTATGACTAATAATAGCAACGTATCAAGTCAAACTGGAGCAATGGGTCAGACAAAAACAAATTCGACAACGTCTGGAGCAAATGCAGTTAATTCAGGAGCAAATAGTGCTCGTGGAAGGAATAAAAAGAAGTAACGAAAAGTCTACTATAAAAGTGGTTAGTAATGAAAAAGCGAACCTACGAAATTGATTCTAAGGCTCGTTTTTCATCCAAAGAGTAGAGGCATTTTGTAATAGGGACTATTCTTTTGCATTTTCATCTATCTAAAGATTACTATTTTTATCCCACTCTTAAGGGGCAGTAAGACCCCAATGTCATCAGGCTAAAGAGCCAATAACTTACAAATTACATCTAAACCTCTAAATTAGGAAAATATAATACAGCCTAAAGAAAAGTTGATCAATCAACTTAGGAAAAAAGGCAATAGGATACCCGGGGCTTGTATGTCATTTTTTTACAAGTCCTTGTTTTCTTGCTCTCCAATTCTATTAAAAGCTTATACGTTACTCTTTCAAGCTAAAACGATAATCCTCACAGACATCTCTTTCNAGTAAGACCCCAATGTCATCAGGCTAAAGAGCCAATAACTTACAAATTACATCTAAACCTCTAAATTAGGAAAATATAATACAGCCTAAAGAAAAGTTGATCAATCAACTTAGGAAAAAAGGCAATAGGATACCCGGGGCTTGTATGTCATTTTTTTACAAGTCCTTGTTTTCTTGCTCTCCAATTCTATTAAAAGCTTATACGTTACTCTTTCAAGCTAAAACGATAATCCTCACAGACATCTCTTTCTATTAAGTGAATATTTATTTGCCTTCAATCCCATATTACGCTTAAAACATCTCCCAGGCCGTATAGGCACCTTATTTCGTACGATTTC
The DNA here is from genome assembly GCF_001866055.1 of Anaerobacillus alkalidiazotrophicus. The sequence goes on along the minus strand of NZ_MLQS01000007.1, from coordinate 11,900 downwards.
TTGCATGATGCGATGGAAGAGAGAGGTGCGTTTTTCCGGCTGCTTTTCTAGAAACATAAGAATCAACGAATTTTTCAACTTTCCAACAAGGATATTTGTATTTACTTCATACTTATGTTTTAGGTCTTTTCCGTCATTTTCCTCTGTAATCTNTTCATTCGCTTCGTGTTTCAAAAGCGCCATCATATTGCCTAAATAAACCGAAGCGTAAAAGTCCTGTTCCACAGAGATGGCAGTGTCACCTGTAAAATTTTCAAGTTGAAGCCTACTTTTTAATTCCATGTATTTAACTTCAATTCCCCACCTTTTAAAATAAAGCTCTTTGAATTCTTGAATACCCCAGTCTTCATGCATTACATTTGTAACGAGGATTTCTTCAATTCCAGAATCTAAAGTGAATCGTAGAACACGTAAAGCAATCACTTCTCCATCCACACCTTTTATCTGAATTCGTTGGTCTGGACCCTTGCTCTCATTGATTTCTTTCAATGTTGAAGAAGAAACGCGCATTAAAAACTTAATGGTGTTACTGTGTAAGTATGAGATGAAATGTCTAGAGGGATATCCCCGATCAAAGAGGATAAGGTCATTTTTCAAACCCATTTCCTTAAGTTTTTCAATCAGTTCAATGGCCACATCTCGCTCACTAGTATTGTACCGAGTGATTATTGATGCGATCATGATTTTGTTTTCGATATCATATATACCGGAAGCGAGAGCACGGGCAAATTTTTTCGTTTTATTTTCACAAAAGCCGAATGCCATTCTTAATCGTTCAGAATTATTTAATTCTAAGATAGAGGCATCAATAGCGGAAAGCCTATACCCTTTAAACGTATTTATGACGCCATCTTCATAAAACCACTCTGTCACAACGTCTACTAATTTCATAAATGCGTTCGGAGATATTTTCTGTCGAGCTTCAGAAAACCCCTGCTTCGATATACTTACATCGGGCAGATTTAGTAGCTTGTGAAAATCATCTAATTCAAGTTGAAACGATTTTTTCACGAAATTCAAACAAAATAATATAAGGCTTGAAAAATCCATTTTGTTGTTTCCAAGACGTGTAAAGTAGGTCGACTTCATCCGTGACTCACACATAAATATTACATCGTTCAAAAGCCGTTCTGTCACACGTACTGCCTCTAAAAAAGTCTTATTTTCCATATCAAAATCCCCACCATCACATTTGATATACCAACGAAAGGTATTCAAATCGATTGTTAGGCGTTTTTTCAAAAGTCAAGTTATTTCTCTATATTTCAATGATTATTTTACGGGACTTTGATAGTAGCTCATTACAAAAAAAGAAGCAGAAAGTAACATTCCAATATTTGTATCCTTAGCCTGATGACATTGAGTAAGACCCCCACCTCAAAACGAAAGAAAATCGGAAAGTTTAGGTGGGGGATTAACTGCCCCTAAATGTCCGATATAGAATAACTTTCATCAGTGATAGCTGATGATTAGTTATTCTTATGCCTGTGGTATAAGTTAAACTAACAATCAGTGGGGGATGAAGGAAAACCCCCACTGATTGNACACGTACTGCCTCTAAAAAAGTCTTATTTTCCATATCAAAATCCCCACCATCACATTTGATATACCAACGAAAGGTATTCAAATCGATTGTTAGGCGTTTTTTCAAAAGTCAAGTTATTTCTCTATATTTCAATGATTATTTTACGGGACTTTGATAGTAGCTCATTACAAAAAAAGAAGCAGAAAGTAACATTCCAATATTTGTATCCTTAGCCTGATGACATTGAGTAAGACCCCCACCTCAAAACTTAAGAAAATCGAGAAGTTTAGGTGGGGGATAAACTGCCCCTAAAGGTCCGATAAGTTGAACTAACAATCAGTGGGGGATGAAGGAAAACCCCCACTGATTGAAGTTCAGCTTTATTATCTAACTAGATCTTTAGTAATCTCAGTTAGTTTAGAATTGATGGCAAAGACCTTTGCGTTTACATCTGCTATTCCAAAACTAGCTAATCTTTTAGAGTGCATGTCTAAATATTTTTCAGCTGTTTCTTTTGTCTTAAAGAAATAAATTCCTCCAACTCCATTTGGAAAATGATGTTAAAATAAACTAGTTAATGAAATTACATTTCCAACAAATTAAAACTTAACTATTGAGGGCGGTAATATGAAAAAGACCATATTTTCTCTTTGTTTGATAATTGTTTTCGGGTCAATTGTATTTTATAACCAATTTGGTAAAACCAATAATGTTCAAGTAAGTATTGAAGAATCTATTAAATTTTCTGAGGAGGAAATAAATGAAGCCGTCGTTGCTGTAAAGAAAAAAATTAAGGATTTTAAGGGTTGTAAGCTTACAGATTTATGGTATTCAGAAAATAAATCAAATGAATTTATTGATGGCTATTTGAAATATGGCAAAGGTTCATCAAACGGTATAACGGAAGAAAATGTAATTGTTCTGTTATCCAACTTTGAAGTGAATTCTCGCGGCGGCGATGGAAGCTTAGAACCAAACTCAATTTATTCCGATTGGAACTGGATATTAGTTAGGGATAATAATTCGGATAATTGGCGTGTTGATAATTGGCGTGTTGATGATTGGGGATATTGATTTGATAAGGATATTGTTATTTTAGACGTCTTTTCCCAGGGGAAAATTAAATAGACAACACGTATGAACATATAATTAAATGTTGATATGTTCTTTTCTTTATCCACTCTTAAGGGGCAGTAAGACCCCCACTTCAAAACGTAAGAAAATCAAGAAGTTTAGGTGGGGGATAAACTGCCCCTTATGGTCCGATATAGAATAACTTTCATCAGTGGGGGGTGAATGAACCCCCCACTGATTGAAGTTCAGCTTTATAGAACAAAAAGAAGGTTGGAGGATATTTGGGAATTTATCAGACAAATACTATTATGAAGACATTAGTAAGGAATCAGAAGATAAAGCTTTGTACTATTAGACTTTATACTGTGCAACAATTATCTTTATTTTTAGTCATTTTGTAAAGAGATTCACTTAAATCTCCGAGGAAGGTTAGTTAAAAAACAAAGAGAAAGACATTCTTTTTGGAATGCCTTTTCTAACAAATATTATCTTTAGTAGCAATATCCTTCACAACATCTTCTATAGTAACATTTCTTAAAACCTTCTCCATTGCCAATTGAGCTGCTGTGAATAATGGTTCAATTGTATTCTGGATGTTCCTACCTACAGGACAAGCTGGGTTAGGATTTTCATGTTTGCTAAACAATTCTTTTTCCTGTACAACATTCACAGCCTTATAAACGTCGAACAGTGTTATATCAGATAATTCCTTTGCAAGTTTAGCCCCTGCAATGCCTGGATGCACTTCAATTAAACCAGCTTTTTTTAACATTCCCATTAGTTTTCTTATAACGGCTGGATTCGTGTTAACACTTGAAGCTAAAAATTCCGAAGATGTTACACCTTCTTTATTTAATTCAATTAGTGTCAATATATGAATTCCGACAGCGAATCGACTGCTGATGGACATGTTAAGTCACCACCCTTATTAACAATCCTGTTATTTAATTTATCTGTTTATCATGTAATTTGTTTGATTACAAGTGTATTATACCAAATTACGAACAAAATAAAAAATAGCATTTAACCTGTTGACAAAATCGATACAGGTAATTAAGATGAATACATGTAATAAATTTAGTTACAGGATAAACTCAATAGGAGGAATTAAAAATGAAAATATTAGTTACAGGAGCAACAGGGAAATTAGGTACAAAGGTTGTAGAAGCATTATTAAAATCTATACCAGCAAGTGAGTTGGCAGTAAGTGTTCGAAATCCAGAGAAAGCAGAAGGACTTCGCGCTCGTGGAGTGGAAGTTCGTCAGGGAGATTTTGACCAGCCCCAAAGCTTAGATACTGCTTTTAAAGGGATTGACCGCTTATTAATTATTTCTGCTGATGGTGACAATGAAACAAGAATTATGCAACATTCTAATGCTGTGCAAGCAGCTGAACGTGCAGGGGTAAAATTTATTGCTTACACAAGTTTAGCAAATGCAACAGAAAGCAAAAATTTAATGGCTCCTCCTCATGTTGCTACAGAAGCAGCCATCATTAAGACGGGTATCCCATACTCTTTCTTGCGTAACAATTGGTATTTTGAAAACGAAATCGGAAGCATTCAAGGTGCCGTGGCAGGAGCTCCATGGGTAACTTCTGCTGGAGAAGGTAAAGTAGGTTGGGCGCTACAACAAGATTACGCAGATGCAGCAGCAGCAGTTCTAGTTGGAAACGGTCACGAAAATACAGTGTATGAACTTTCTGGACCTCTTTTAACTCAAGAAGAATTGGCCTCGGCTCTTGGTATTGTATTGGGGAAAAAAATACCTGTACATCAAGTAAATGACGAAAAATATGCAGAGATCATGAAAGGCTTAGGTTTACCTGATTTTGTAATTCCGATTGTAGTAGGAATACAAGAAAGTATTAGGAACGGTTCACTAGAAGTTGAAAGCAAAGATCTTGAGAAAGTTCTTAATCGTCCAGTTACACCGATCAACGAAGCACTGACTCAACTTGTTAATCAAATTTCAAAAACAAACTAAAATCTGGGAAAATACAAATGACCCTAAATAACCACGACCAAGAGAATGTTGAAAAAGAGATTAGAAGTTTAATCTGAAAATACGCAGAGTCAGTTGACAAGGCTTCTGATACAAAACTTGCGCATCCCAAATTTGGTCCAATTCTCCTGCAGCTTCATTTATTTGACCCTTACTGTATAAAAAAAGTCTTTTATTATAACTAGCTTTGTAAAAAAGCGAGAGTCTGATAAGAAACGGATGTGATTTCAAACAATAGTCTAATAAGGTTTATAAGTAGGAAATCCAGTACGATTAATTTGTATTGGATTTCCTATTTATATTATCTTTTACAAGACATCCATTAATTCCGTATCTGAATAAATGGAGACTAATACCACAGCTTTCTCATCCCCAACGTTTTTTACAAAGTGTGGGACACTTGCATTCCAGCTAAATGAATCACCTGCTTCAATAATAACAGAGTCCTCACCTTGTTCAGCTAGGATTTTCCCTTCCAAAACTAGATGGCATTCTTCACCCTCGTGGGCATGTGGCTCCCCTATCGTTGCTCCAGGAGGAAATTCTACAATCATCATTCGTAAACCACCCTTAGAGGTTAGGTGTTCGATCTTTAGGTCATTAAAAGTTGATTGTGACCTTGTGTCTTTGCGAACTACTCGCATATGCTGCTTTTTTTCCAAAAGTAAGTACGATAGGGGAACTCCAAGAAATGAAGCTATTGTATTTAATGTGTTAATGGAAGGTGAAGTATTATTGTTTTCAACGTTGCTAATGAAGCCTTTTGAAAGTCCAGTTCCTTCACACATTTGTGCAATGGTAACTTTTTTGCGGTTTCGTATTGCGCGAATTTTAGTACCAATATCCAAGACTAACCACCTCGTAGTTTTCTAATATGAAACATTTTTATATATTAACAAATAAATTGTTGACAATCTATAGGTTGTGTCGTTATCCTATAAACAACAAATATTCATATTAAGAAACTACAAGGTTTTCGTTTCCTTTTAAATTAACGGGAGCTTAAGCTGAACAAGCAATCGTTGCCCTTGTGTCGAACGGGGAGGTTTGTGGAATGTATATTTATAACTCTATCAATATTTTCAGTGGACAAGTAGTAATAATTCGAGGTGAAATTTGTGAAAAGTAGTATTTGGAAAAAAGATAATGATCTGTTTAAGTTGAACACCTTAACAGAAGTTTATTCACGGTAGAGTACGGAGTTGGAGAAGATGAAGAATACGAGATGCCTGTATACACCAAAGAAACATTTGCACGTCTTTTAGAACTGGATAATGTTGATGAATTAGTTAAGGCAATAAATTATTTTTCGCAATTTGAACTCGATATTGATTGGTTAGGTAATCAGTTGTTAAAGTTAACAAATTATCCTAATGAAAATATTAGAAACCAAAATGCAAACAGTGTATGGAACTTTTTAACGCATCAATTGGATGGTGAAACCTTACATAGTTTTATAGAAATTTTAAAAATGATAATGATAGTGATGTACAAGGATATGCTAAGATGATTATCGAGAAAATTAATTATTCATTTGATGATTTAAAAAGGGATATAGACCGCTGCGTTGAGTATGTTGGCTATGAGATAGTTAGTTTTATGTTCCAAAAGAATATATAATCACATTTACGGAGAAAGTACGTTGAATCTTGAAGGACCAAATAATATACAGATTTTCGATTCAACAGTAGAACTATTAGAACAAGCCTTATTGGACGGACAACCCTTAAAAAAAATATGGTGTGATGTAAAAATACTGTAAAATGGTAATTTATTTTATTAAATAAATTAGGATGGAACCTGAATTTAATAAGAAATACTAAAATATAAGTTGACTTATCAAATTGCACAATATAAAATTAAGAAAATTCAAAATATTGAAACGCAATGATTGGGAGTATTAAGGAATGTTTATTGTGTAGAGAGCTGTCGATTGGTGAAAGGCAGTCAATAAAGTCCCCAACTCGCCCATGAGTGGTAAGACTGATATGTAAGTCTTAACGGTTGACATCCGTAATCTGTTATAAAGTGGATTTGTGTAATAACAAATCAACAAGAGTGGTACCGCGAAGGTAAAAGCCTATCGTCTCTTATGAGATGGTAGGCTTTTAATTTTATATTTTTTAGATGAGGAGGAATTTATTATGGGAACAGTTTATTCATCAATACTTCCAAAACACGAAGAATTTATAAGAAAACAACGGATTTTTTTTGTTGGTTCAGCACCTTTAACAGCAGAAGGTCATGTTAATATTTCGCCAAAAGGTCATGATGTATTAAGAATATTTTCCTCAAATGACGTAGCTTATTTAGATTTAACTGGTAGTGGGAATGAAACAAGTGCACATTTAAAAGAAAACGGTAGAATTACTTTTATGTTCTTAGCTTTTGAAGGACCTCCTATGATTTTAAGGCTTTATGGTAGCGGTAGTGTAATATTACCTGGCACACCAGAATGGGCAGGTATGGCTAAACATTTTGACATACTTCCTGGTGCTCGACAAATTATTCATGCAAAGATTGAAACAGTAAAAACATCATGTGGATTTAGTGTACCTTTTTACTCATACGAAGGTGAACGAGATACTCTTCAACAATGGGCTACCAATAAAAGTGAACAAGACTTAGAGGAATATCGTAAACAGAAGAATTCTATAAGTATGGATGGGATAGTTACACCGATTGGAGAAAGTTTAGCTAATTTTAATAATGATAAATAATCCTTGATTCACTAACCGAAGGCTTATATTTAGTATTAGTCCTAAAAAGATTGATAGAAAGCACCTTATATCTATGTTTACATGTAACCACAGATAAGCGTTTAAGGACTTGACTTGGAGCCTCAATGGGTACGATTTGTCTTGAAAGGCGAAGCTAAAGTTTCATCAGGCATATGAGCCTATCATACCCACTTCTCCAAGTAAAGTCCTATCGTTGTTTACGTTGAAAACTATAATTATTTACTCAATATAATAAGTAAACAAAGGTAGAAAATAGGCTGATTTTATATCGTTACTTACGTTAAATAAAGTAAAGAATCAATGCTTTTTACGAGCAGGTTAATGAAAGATTTTTTTACATAACCAGAATTTATAAATTTCTAATTTGGAAACTGTCTAGCTTCAGCGCCTACGAGCTCGGTCACTTCAGGCCTTTTCAGAAGCCAAAGAGCGGCTTCTGTCAAAGGCCTTCCAGTGCCTATCGCTCGTGCCCAAGGCGCTTGCGCTTTTCTTGTTAAGAATGTACTTTTATTTTTGAGATGGAGGGGATTTTTATGACAAAACGAGGAGCTGGTGTAACATTTATAGCAATATCGGCATTTTTAATATCCATAAAATATTTAAGTGTTGCCATTTTCGGTTCTGCCATAGGTATAGGTAATGGGAGCATAATAGGGGATATGGTAAGTGAAGTTGGTTATACATTAAATATCTTCAGTTTATTTACTTTGATTACGGGAATAGCGTACATAGTTTGGGGAGAACTCGAAGAAAAAAGTAAATCCTATTAAAAATCGTTATTCTTATGCCTGTGGTATAAGTTGAACTAACAATCAGTGGGGTATGAAAGAAAACCCACACTTATTGAAGTTCAGCTTTATTTTTATTCATCTATCGAAAGCAAAGATTTCAGAATATAAACTAAAAGCCAATTAAAATATTTTGAAATTAGGTAAAGATTTAATGGAAGTGGGCTAAAAAATCATGAAGAAAGTTATGGTTATTGGGGCTTCTGGCGTGCTTGGAAAATTGGTTTGTAATGAACTTCTAAGGATATTTGAAAACCAAATAAATTTGATAGTTACAGATTATAAGACTGAAAGAGGAAATGAGTTAGCAAATTCTCTTGACAGTGAAGTTGCCTTTGAATTGTTAGATGTTAATGATGAAGAAAATATAAAACAAGTTATAAAGAACTTGGATATTGTAGTAGTTGTTTTAAAGCAGAGGATTCCACATATTCAACAAGCATGTATTCAAAATAGAATATTATGTATAGATGTTACACCGTTTTATGACTTTGTGGAGAAAGTAATTGAGCTAAATCAAATTGCAGAAAAAAATGATGTAGGCTCGATAATAATGTCAGGCTTTTTTCCAGGATTGTCAGGCTTAATGATAAAAAAAGCTATTTCGAAATTTCAAGAAGTAAAAGAGATAAATGTAGCATTATTACAAAGTACAAATGCCAGAGCAGGAGTGTCTGGGATTTTAGATATGTTAAATATAATTGCTCAACCAATTGTGTTTCAAAATAAAATTCTTTCTGGATTTACTAAAAAGAGAAAAATGTATTTTCTAAATCATTCTAAAGAACAAGATATAAGACTAATTGACCATTCAGAGAAGTTGTTGATAAAGGAAAAGTTAATAACTGCACCGATAAGCTATTGGACTTCTTGGAACTCAAATGGCTTTAATATACTTTTATCTTTATTAAGAAAAATTTGCTTCTTGAAATATGTACATAAGTTTAATAAATTGCTTTCTAAGGTTGTAAAACATAATCCTAAAGAAAGTGAAACTGTTTTTCTAACTGTGGAGGTAAAGGGAACAATAGGAAACAAAGAAATGGTAAAAGTGTTAGCGTTATCAACTTTTTCTGATTATCATACAACAGCTATGGTAACGGCTTCATTAGCAAAAATTGCAATCGGAAATGAAGTGAAAGGTATAGTTTGCCCTTTTGAAATAACGGATTTAGAAGAGTTATTATCTGTAATAAATTGCTCTGATATTCAAATAAAGGAAATTGAAAAGTGATTTTGTTGTTGAACGGATGCGATTGCTGAATAAGGCTATCGCTGTTCTGCTAATGAACAGTATTCCTGTAATAAAAGGGGGAGTAACATGTTTGCCAAAATACTGGCTTCAATAACGATACTAATTAACGTAATAATTATTACGTTTTTAGTAGATAACTTTATAGCTACATTAGCCTTTTGGATTTTATCTGGGATGTCCGTCTTTTTTGTTCTATGAAAAGGAAGGAAAAGAAGTTCAAGATAATCCAAAACAATAATTTACTTTATTAAACAAACGAAAGCTTTAGTTAAGCAAGTGAATGAGAGGCGGAGTTATGATTAAACCCTTTTGAATTCCATCAATAGCTTCATTTGGTACGATGATATTACTGTTTACAATAGGCGTTGTAGCTGATATAAATTTCCTTATGTTTAAAGTTTCACCCCATATACTGAAATATACAAAATAAAATATGTTAAAATTGAATACAGAATTTGTTAGGGGGGATTATTTTGGTTGTTGAAAAAAGTTTAAGGATTTGTGAAAAAGGGCATAAGTATTACAAAAGTAGTGATTGTCCAAGTTGCCCTACCTGTGATAAAGAGAGTAAGCCTCATAGCGGCTTCCTTTCGAAACTTAGTTCACCTGCAAGAAATGCACTGATTTATGAAGGAATTGATACTTTGCAAGAACTATCGAAGTATACTGAAAAAGAAATATTAAAAATTCATGGTATTGGACCAGCTTCCTTACCTATAATGAGAAGTTCATTAGAAGAAGAAGGGTTATCATTTAAAGAATAAATAATCTATAATATGTGACGTATGGTAGTTAACTTAGTGGGTTAGTGTTTCTGTAACAAGAAACGGCATAAATTTTATTTTGGAGGGAATAACATGGAAGTTTTTTCTGAATTTTTAGCGGGGATTGATGACCCGTTCCACCGAGAAAGAGTGGAAGATGTGTAAACTTGGATAAAAAAGAAATATCCAAATTTAAACACAGAAATTAAATGGAAACAACCGATGTTTACGGATCATGGTACATTTATTATTGGCTTTAGTGTATCTAAAAAACATTTAGCTGTCGCCCCTGAAAGTGTGACGATCACTCATGTAGAGGATGATATTGTGAAGGCTGGATATGACTACACAAAAGAGCTGATACGTATCCCTTGGAATGGTCCAGTTGATTACCCACTACTTGAGAAAATGATTGAGTTTAATATTTTGGACAAGGCAAACTGTTCTACTTTTTGGCGGAAATAGAAAAATAAGATAGCCCTTAGAATGCGTGAGAGGGCTACTGAGAGGCTTAAATTAAGGAGTTAGCAAAATGAGTTGATTTCAAGATATGTTATCAACATTCAAAAAGAGAGAATTAATTTTTTAGAAACCTATAAAGGATAGGTGTATCTACTTTTTTGTTTGAACAAAAATGAACGCCTACCCCGGCTTTGCTCGCTGTTGGTCCGTTTCCTTTGAAAAGATAACGGATTTATCCCTAATTATAATAATCGAATAAACTTAAACTTCTTCAAGTTATGAGTAGAGGTGAATTTTCTCTTTCTATATTAAATATAAAGAAAATAAGCTATGGTTTATTTTACTTGCTATTTTAATAGTTGTATGATAGATTAATAAAACCGTCACTTCAAAAGGTGTTTGCGCAGAACTTTTTATTACGTCTTAAAAAGCAGTTACCTTTTAAACGTTTTTAAAAAAGGTATTGCGTCGAACTGTTTGATGTGATAAGATATTCCTTGTCGCTAAAAAGCGAAGTTGAATGACTTGTTGTTTTGATAAAAAAAGTTTTTAAAAATAACTTGCGTAGAATTGAATGTTGTGATACAATAATTCTTATCGCTGAAAAACAACGGCGTAAAACATAATGATTGTTCTTTGAAAACTGAACACACAGCCAAGCGAATATGAAAGGCGGAAGACACCCGCTTATCAACGACAAGCGCTGGAAGGTCAACAAAAAGAAGTCGTGGTTTTTGACTTCGTTTGATGAACTGAAGCGTCTCGAGTTGATGGTGTCTGAAGCTAGACAATTAAAGAGATAACATTATCTCGTCAATGTTTTATTTTGAGCTTTATCAAACACTTATATGGAGAGTTTGATCCTGGCTCAGGACGAACGCTGGCGGCGTGCCTAATACATGCAAGTCGAGCGAACTCAATTAAAGCTTGCTTTATGAGAGTTAGCGGCGGACGGGTGAGTAACACGTGGGCAACCTGCCCTGTAGACTGGGATAACTTCGGGAAACCGAAGCTAATACCGGATAATTTTTGGAACCTCATGGTTCCAAAGTGAAAGTTGGGTTTACCTAACACTACAGGATGGGCCCGCGTCGCATTAGCTAGTTGGTAAGGTAACGGCTTACCAAGGCGACGATGCGTAGCCGACCTGAGAGGGTGATCGGCCACACTGGGACTGAGACACGGCCCAGACTCCTACGGGAGGCAGCAGTAGGGAATCTTCCGCAATGGACGAAAGTCTGACGGAGCAACGCCGCGTGAGCGATGAAGGCCTTCGGGTCGTAAAGC
>NZ_MLQS01000006.1 GCF_001866055.1 Anaerobacillus alkalidiazotrophicus | reverse complement strand
GTGGACATGGAAGGCAATATCATTTTTTTGTAATTTTACTTCTAAATCTAAAGGCAAAACTAATTGGTTCATGTTATAATCTTTAAACATAAGGACCCTTCTTTCTGTTGAAATTTGGTATGGTAACTTTATTTTATCAGAAGTGGTCCTTATTTTTATTAAAAATAATCAAAGCCGGTGAAATTTTACTCGTCGTAAAATTTCACCGGCTTTTTTCATCTAAGAGGTGGTTTTGTCCCAGCCCCTATTTCATTACTAATGTTATTGTTATTTAATTTACGAAAATCTTTTTATTCAATTGTAATACTCTCAAGACTTTCACTTAAATATTGTAAAGATTCTACTATTCTCGGTCCTGGATTTGTACCGAAAAGACTATGTGGTAAAATAATTAAATTATCGTTTTTAACGGCAGTTAAATTATTCCACGCTGGATTTTTTGACATTTCACTTTGGAAATTGTCTAACACTGCTTGTGGGTCTCCATGAGCCATGAAATAAATTACATCTGGATTTGCTTCTAATACCCTTTCTAAGCTCAACTGAGCATAAGTCGGATATCGATCTAACCTCGGAAGACCGCTAGCAACATTTTCAGTACCTACTAATTCGAATAAACTTCCTACTAATGATTGAGGCAATGCAGCCATCGTCTCATCTACTGTTCCAAATAAAATTAACGTTTTCATTGGTTGTTCAGGTTGGTTTCCTATAAGTGCGTTTATTTCGTTTTCAATCTCATGAATTAATTGTTCAGCTTCAGATCCTTTATCTAGTATTCGACCATACAAGTTTATTAAGCCGATAATATCTTCAAAACTATCGCCATGTGATAATAATACGTTAATCCCCAGTGCTTCAAGAGTTTCAATGTCTTTCATATTTACTCTTGAATGGCCAATAAATAAGTCTACACCAAGGCTTGCTAATATTTCAAAGTTGATATCATGCGGATGACCAATAACATCTAAAGACTCCGCCTCTGGTGGTCTTACTTCTCCACTTGATTGCGGTCTAGCAGCAAGTTCCCCACCTAATGCATAAATGATTTCCATATCTCCAGGAATGACTGTTGCAATTCTATGTGGTGCACTTTCAAATATTAATTCTCTTCCAGCAGAATCAGTAACAGTAATTGGATAATGACTTTCCTCTTCTTCAATTACTTCTTCTTGTATTTCTTGTTCAGTTTCAGTAGGTTCAGAAACTTCCTCATTAGCGTCAGTTTCTTGTTTACCACAACCTACTAAAATAAAGATAGATAAAACTGCAAATAAAAATAAATAGAATAGTTGCTTCTTCATTATGATGTTCCTCCAATTATGTATATCGATATTGAAAATCATTATCAATTGTATTTAACTATATTGAATTCATAAAGTCAACACTTTCATAACATTTATTTTTCTTAAAATTACTATACTTCACTGTCATGATTTGATAAAATTAATTATACTTGATAATGATTATCATCATCTTTCATAACTACAGTTAATAAAGGAGCGATAAAAATGATTGGTGTTTTAATAATGAATTATGGTTCTCCAAAGTCAATTGATGGCCTTACAAGTTACTTTACTCACATTATGCATGGTCACGAACCATCTGAAGAAATGATACATGAAGCTAAATTGCGCTATATAGAATTAGGAGTAGCTGACCCACTAGGTTCAGTAACGAAACGTCAAGCGAGCGCAATTCAATCAGTTTTGAGTAAAAACACAAATGAACAATTGAAAGTTTATATTGGGTGTAAACATTCTGAGCCTTTTGTTGAAGATGCTGTTGAACAGATGGTTGCTGATGGCGTTAAATATATTATTACTCTCCCTTTAACAACTTTTTACTCGAAAACTGGTGTTGGCTTATACGAGAAAAAAGTTGATAAGAAATTAGCTGATTTACAAATAAATATCCCTGTATTAAACGTGAAAAACTGGCATTTAGATAGTAACATCATAGATTGCTTCACTAATAGAGTACATACTGCTCATACATGGCTATCTAAAGATGTAAAGAATGATTGTATTGTCATTTTTACTGCTCATAGCCAACCGGGTAAACCGGAAACTCATTTAACTTATACAACGCAATTTGAAGAATTAGCTACTTCTATCGCTCGCAATGTTTCTCTTGACTGGCGTATTGCTTACCGTAGCGCTGGACCACAGCCACAATTATGGATTGGTCCAGATGTTCAAGACGTTATTAAAGAAGTTGCTAATGAAGGAAAACAAAGTATCATTATGTGTGACCTTTTATCAGTAACTGAAAATGCTGAAGTTTATTTTGATGCTGGAGTTTTTAGTCAAAAAACAGCTAATGAACTAGGTATAGAATTTTTACGCACACCCTTTTTAAATGATTCTTACGATTTTATTTCGGCTATATGTGATGTTGTTGAAAGTAAAATGCATTCTAATTCTACTTTTAATAATCTACTAAAAAATTTTACTAGTATAAATAATTAAGCTAAAAGGGATCATATCTAGTCGACATGATCCCTTTTAGCCTTTAATTATTAACCTCAACTTTTGGTTCCCTACTAGCAACAACGTCATACAACTCAATTTTGTTGTTTATAATAAACTCCGGTCTTGAGCCACTATGTGATTTTTTAAATTCATCACTACGTGCCCAAGCATCATGAGCTTCTTTTGATTCCCACAATGTGTTAATAACAATTTCGTCATAATCTGCTGTTCCTCTTTTTTGCAAAACTTTTAATCCTAAAAATCCTTCAAAACTTTCAACATTCCCTGGTCGATCAAATCTTTGAATTAGTTTATCTGCAAACCCTTTTTTTACTTGAACAGTGTTGTTAATAATAATCACATGTCTTCTCCCCTAACTAGAAATTATGTATAAAAAGAATATATAATTGATAATGATTATCAATTATATATTAACTTAATACCATTAACAATGTCAATACCTTATTAATATGGTGAGAATTAGGATAGATGTATTTAATGTTAAGATAATCCCTATAAGCAATTATTTATTAACTCGAATATTTATAACAAATTTAATAAATTGCACCACAAACAGAATCATTATAAAGTTAACCAATAAGGGAAAAGTAAGAAAATGAAATGATTGGTAAAAATATAACAAAATAATTAAACCTATACTCGTACCAATAAAAGCAACTAAGTATCTAATACGAAAGTAATTTACATTTTTTCCTTTTATATAAAGAAAAATACATAGCACAACCACTAAAACGATAATACTTATATAGATCCAAAACCACTTGGGATTTAGTATTGTCGATTGCAAGATTTGGTTTCTATATACCAGATCCCGATACAACCCCATTCTAGTCTCAGCCAATTGTTGCAAAACAAAACTTCCAATTACCAATAGCCAAGCCACCATTGGTAAGACCACATCAAATATTACCCTAACTAATCTAAAATTATTTTTCACTAAACCTCTCCTTCCATAATGTAAAAGGCTGCCCAATTTTCGATATGGACAGCCTTCTAACAGAACTTAGTTTGTAGGTTCTCCTACTTCAATTGGATTAGATTCATCAAGACTCCACTCAAACCAACCACCATCATAAACCGAAATATTCTCCCAGCCCATTAAATATGCAGCAAAGAATGCTTCACTTGCTCTCCATCCTGTTCCGCAATAAAATGATACTTGATTTTCTTCCGTAATTCCTAAATCAGCCCAGTTTGAAGCAAGTTCATGGTAATTTCGCATCGTCTGATCAAAATTACGATAATCTTCCATATTATAAGCATCTGTACCCGCATACCCCCATACAGATCCTTCAATTCTTCCTTTTGGATTAATATAGCTGTAACCACTTGTTTCTCCAATATGTTCTTCCCAGCTACGAATACTTACTAATCTACCATTTTCATCAATGAGGCATTCTTTTGCTTCCTCAGTATCAATTATGAAATCCAGACGCGCTGGAACCTCAACCCCAAAATTCGCAACAGATGTTGGTACATTTGATTCTGTTTCGATTTCAAAACCTGCTTTTTCCCAAGCAAAATATCCACCATCAAGGATACGTACATCCTCTACACCCGCATATAACATAATTGAAGCCGCACGCATCGCAGCCATGTTATCTCTTCCATACAAAATGACTGTCGTATCATAGGTAATACCATAATCTAACAACATCTGTTCAATATCCTGATCAGATTTACGATTCCATAATGGCTCTTCTTCTATTTCGTTTGTATCTAAGTAATAAGCACCTGGAATATGACCTTCATTATAATCAACCGGTGCTCCCCATGCCACTTCAAAAATTTTATAATCATAATTATCAAACGTATTTGGACGATTACCCTTAATTAGTTCATTTACCCACGTTGGATACACTAATTTCTCATAATTAGCTAGACTTTCCATCGGTAAATTTTCATCTATTGCCCAAGTAACTAGTCCTTCTTCATATCCATAAACATTTGAATAACCTAAGTTTGACAAAACCTCAAACATCACATGAACATCATTTCCTAAAGCATCATAAACAATAACATGTTTGTCAGTCGTAATCCCGTTTTCCACTAAAAGATCCTCAAGGTGATCCACTTCTTTCGTCCAATTCAACGGAAAGTTTACTGCCCCTTGAATATGGCCACCTCTATTTTCGTCATTTAATTTCCAGCCATTATATTCCGCTTGTGAGCGAATATCGACAATGACATATTGTGGGTTTTCAAGTTTTTCTTTTAGTAGATCAGTAGTCAATAATGATAAATCATTATTCACTGTTTCTATTGCCATACTCTCTTCATTGTTCTCGTTAGCAACTTTTTCCCCATTGCATGCGATTAAGGTAATTAATAATACCATGAATAACAAATACGAAAGAATATTTGTTTTACTCATTTCGTTCCCTCTCTAACTATAATTTATTTTTATAACTACTATAACATATTATAATACCACTAAAAAGTAAATACCATTTCATGAAAGAAACATATTTTGTATCGCTCTTTGAAATACTATTAAATCTCAATAAAAAACACTGCATAAATAAAAGTAGCAGTGTAAATAAATCGTTAACTCAATATTTTTTTTGCTTCTAGCAATCTTTGTATGGCAGTAAAAATAACTAGACCAGCAAATAGAATTGTTAGAAAATACATCATGGACGGAAGTAAAATAATTAGACTAAATAAAAGAAAACCCTCTGTGCGCTCAGCCACACCTGCTTGGTAATAAAATGACTTCATTCCTTTTTTTTCAGAAACTGCTCCAACAGTAAGAAAAATGGTCATAGAAACAATAATTGCCACACTTAACAATAACAAAGCAAATGTAATTTCCGGAAAAGCTAGCGCTAACCCAATAATGACACTTATTTCAACTATTCGATCAAAACTTACATCTAATACAGTCCCAAATTCACTAGTTTTCGTTAAACGAGCCATAGAGCCATCTACCGCATCTAAAAATCCTGATATCCATAAAACAATAACAGCCAAAATTGGTTGTCCAACATAAACAAATAACCCAGATAGAGAACCAATAAGGAAGGCCAGAACTGTCACTTGGTTTGCAGTAAGCTTGTACTTGAGTAAAAGCTTAGCAGTTCTCACTATTAATGGCTCAACATATTTTCTAGCATGTGTATCTAACATATCACTTTCTCCTTTTTTTAATCAGTTCGAAAAGAAACCATCGCTTCTGTATTTACTCCTAAGAAAACCATATCATTTTTTGATACAGAAATTTGGCAAGCAATCGTAATCTCTATACCTAGTTCTACTAATTCAACTTGTATAAACCTTTGACCACCTTTAAAAAAAGTTGTATCTACCTTCGCCTCTAAGCATTGATCAAAATTGTTTTGTACGGTCGTTAAACACGTACTTACATGAACTTTACTCAAAGGGACGAATAATTCATCAACAGTAAATCCATCCGAAAAATAATTAGCGACATAAGCCGTGTTTGGACTTTCATAAAGTTCTTCTGGACTACCAATCTGCTGAATTGAGCCATCCTTCATCACAGCAATACGATCGGCTATAACCATCGCTTCTTCCTTATCATGGGTGACGAAAATCGCCGTTGTTCTCCATTTTTTCAATTTCTTTTTTACCCAACCTCGTAGGGAACTACGTAAATCAGGATCTAAACTGCTAAATGGTTCATCGAGAACTAATAACTTCGGCTGGACCAATAGTGCTCTAGCAAGGGCCACACGCTGTTGCTGTCCACCAGATATTTCATGAGGATAAGCCTCTCTTAAATGTCCGATTTCCATATTTTCTAATATTTCCATACCTTTAGCTATCCGTTCAGACTTTGTTATATTTTTTAGTTTTAATCCATATACCGTATTTTCTATAATCGTTAAATGCGGGAATAACAAAGGATGTTGAAACATCATGACAACCGGTCGTTCTTGGGCACTCATTTCATTCATTTTTTTTCCTTCAAGATAAATGTTCCCACTCGTCACATGTTCAAGACCAGCGATACATCGTAAAAGCGTTGTTTTACCACAACCAGAAGGACCAACAATACAGAGTATTTCCCCTTCATTTAATGAAAAAGTAATATCTTCTATGACTTTCTTCTCTTCAAAATTTTTATTTATATTCTGACATTCAATTAATGGTATCATACCTCTCCTTACCCTACCTTTAGTAATATCTTAAGTAGTTTTACAGTACCTTCAAATATGATAAAAAACAAGATTGGTAATAGAAAAAATAAAAAGGAGAAACTAGCGATGACACCAGGATTTGAGCTTTGAAAAAAGGGATAGTAAACGAGTGCCAACGTTACAACGTTTCCACCACCAATAATTGCCGTTAACGCGTATTGACTTAATGAAATAATATACGTAAGCATCACTGCACTTCTAATCGAAGGCATTAAAAGTGGGATTTCTATCGTCCAAAAAATTTTCCAGTGACTAATTCCTAACGTGATCCCTTGCTCAATTATTTTTCTACCTAAACGATCATAGCCGCTGCGAAAAATTCTAATCGTGTAAGGAAGTGTCGGGACTAAATGAACGAAAACAACGCCTACCCAATGATTGGCTAAGCCTAAACGAATGAACGTCATATGCAACCCTAATGCAATTGCCAAACTTGGAACTAAGATAGGTGCCATTAAAATCATTTCAATCATCGATTTCCCTTTAAATTGGTGATGAGAAAGTCCCTTTCCAGCTAATATTCCAAGTAGTAAGTTAATGAAAACAACAACAAAACCGATGAACATGGTAACCTGTAACGCTTCTATTAATCTAGGTTCTATAAAAAGTATCTCCCACGAATAAAAATGAAACATTTCAGGAAAAATTTGCGGCCATCTCCATTGAACCGCTACACTTTGAATAAAAAGGAATACAATTGGAAATAAAAATACAATGAAAAAGAGCATAAAATAAATTAGTTTTTTCATCATTTAGCTCCCTTTCATCATAGTATAACGACTTCTTTTTGAAACTTGAAAAATAAGGAAAGAACATACGAGAATAAAAACAGTAAGTAGGATCATTAATGCCATTGACATCGATCGAAATGACCAATCTCCTGTGTAAAACCATTGATAAGCAAGGACTGATATCATTTTCGGATCAGTCACTCCTAGTAAATATGGGACTTCAAAAGCCGCAATAATAAATGCGAATAAAATTAACCCAATTTCAATGATAACAGGGAAAAGCCAAGGCCACTCCACCGTCCTAAATACTTCACATCGCCCACCACCTAAAGTGCGGACAACTTGAACATACCTACGATCAATTTCATATATCACAGGTAAAAGCATAAGAACTACAAATGGTACAGACTTCCACACATACGTTACAATGATCCCTACTCCAACACGATCAAATACTAAAATGGGGAATTCATGACGATCAGAAATTATCCCAAGATGATAAAACCCACTTGATATTAAACCACTTTGGGATAAAAAAATCAGAACAAGATAAGCCGCAACAAAATGAGGAAGCAGCATCGGTACCCAGATGATTAATTTTAAGGTTGATTTTTCAAAATAAGTATAAATCATTTTAGCTAGGACCAAACCTAGGAATAAAGAAATGATGGTCGCTATAAAAGTAACTTTCAAACTAAAAACAAAGGAGGATCGGAACATTGTATTCTCCAATACAAAAGCATATGTCCCAATCCCATTCTCTCGTAAACTTTGCGAGATAGCCTTTATCAGTGCATAACCTGTTAACAATACTGTAACGGACAAACTAGGTAAAAGAAAAACGCTGATGCGAAATAAATTATTGTGATTGAACAACTTCAAAAAGCCATTTCTCCTTTATAAAATCTACATAATCGGTTGGTAGTTCAGGTAGAAACGAATCTTGTAAAATTTCCGGATCTAGCACAGATAAACCCCTATCGACTTCTTCAAATTGTCGTTTCATTTCATCATCTAGTTTACTCAAATCTAAAACACTGCTTTCTCCCCACATAGAAGAATCCATTTTCTTTAATTGTGCTTCAGGAGACAATAATTCATTAATAACGACTAACGCACCAGCTTTATTAGGACTATTAAACGGAATAGAAAGAAAGTGACTATTGCCAATAGAACCTACATCTAATATAAAGCTTCTTGTCGATGAAGGAAATGTACCACTTTCAATTAAGCTTTCGGCCCTTGCTTCGTTATAACCCATTGTCATATAAACCTCGCCTTGACTATAAAGCTGGTCAAGCTGAGCTAGCGATTGTGGATAGGTTTCACCATTTCTCCAAAGATATGGTTTCAAATCATTTAAATAAGCCCAAACCTCTTCACTTACATCGTCAAGATTTGTCTCATCATTAAAAAGTAAGTTATGATCATTAAATTCATAAAATAAATGACGTAAAAAAGCATTACCTGTAAAATCTTCTGCTTCAGGGTATGTGAATTTCCCTGGGTTTTGCTTTACCCATTCTTTTAATTCAGAAAAACTCGTTGGTGGATTTGCTACTTTTTCTTCGTCATAGTTAAACACAAATTGGACTTTTCCCCATGGAGCTTCTAATCCGTCTACCTCTGTACCAAAATCAAATTCATATTGTGTGTCATCAGTATAAGTTTTGAAATTTGGTAAAGACGAACTAAAA
The DNA here is from genome assembly GCF_001866055.1 of Anaerobacillus alkalidiazotrophicus. The sequence continues at coordinate 9,160 of NZ_MLQS01000006.1, read as the reverse complement.
GAATCCCAAAGCAGTTCGTTATTTTTTGCATTTTTAAAATTTTCCCCGTTCAACCAAATGATATCAATTGTACCTGACTGTTGGTTAACTTCCCTCTCGGTTAACAGCTTTTGTAATACTTCTTGAATGTCCATTGGTGTACGAATAAGTGTAATTCCATACATTTCTTCTATCCGTGGGGCAACCCAATGATCGATATATGAATTTATTCCTTCGTCCCCACCCCACATAAACATTCGAACTTCCGTACCTGCTGCTATTTGTTCGACCTCTTTCCAAGGAAGGTCTAGTACATTTTCCTGTTCAATTTCCTCATTTTCATTTCCACAAGCTGTAATAAAGATTAAGAATGTTAACATTAGTAGATTTAATATTTTTTTCATTGTTTCCTCCGATTTTCACCATTAATCTCTTCTCCAACGATATGGTAGTTTTCTAATCTTCTCCTCTTCTTCCATATCAATAATACCATTTAGCATATCCATCACAATTTTGCGTTGTAAGTCAACTCGATTTGCTGCACCAAAACTTCTTCCTAATGGAAACTTTATATGTAAAGCTCTTGGCGGTTGAACTTTTTTCGTTAGTTCTGGCAAATGAGTTATAGATATGGTTGCGATTCCTTCTTTTTCAACTGCCTTTTGGATCAATCCCACGGATTGATGACAAATATATCAGCCTGGAGAGGCAAGCAAAACATTTACACGATCTTTCTTTAACTGTTCAATGATAAATGGGATTGATTCATCAAGTAAATGCTGAGTGTTAGGAATATAACCCATCATTCCAAAATGAGTTTTTGCTGTATTTCCAATGATGCCTTCTTTTTTTAGCTGATGCAAAATGTCAATTGGATATACACTATTAATATCTTCATTGGCATCGGTTGTATCGTAATGTGTGTGGCTAATCATTAACTCATCTTTTTTGGCATCATCGCCAATATTGCGAACAGTATGGTCCCCTGCCTCAACATCAAACTTTTCTTGAGTTTTCAAATGAACACCTGCTGTCGTTAAGAAAGCAACGGTCCATTTGTACATTGGTTTTTTCACTCGAAAAAAACATTGATTATTACGATTTTTTTTAATCATAAATTTTGCTTTCATACGAAAGTAAGCATGAATAAAGCTTTTTATCACCAAGTCAACTACCCCTTCTGAATTACCTGTTCTTTTTCTAAAAGCCAAAACAGACCACCAATGGATGTCCCGATTAAAACTAATACAAAAAATAACAATGATACAGTAATCGATACCGTTTCTGAAATCCCTACTAAAGCAAATAAATATACATATGCTCCTTCACGAATACCAATTCCATTAATAGAAATAGGGATCATTGTCAAAATTGAAATGATTGACACAAAACCTAGTTGAGCCATGAAAGGAACAAACACACCCATTGATTTAAAAAGAAATGTCGTCACTAATACAAAGAAAATTTGAAAAAGAATAGAGTAAAATAATAGTAGCCATAACGTATAACGATTGTGCTTATATTGATCAATCGCCTGATAAAAAGGAATAACTTTCCCTTTAAATAGACGGATCATCAGTTTTTCAAAAGGTTTCAAAAAAATGGCAACGACTATGAAACTTAAAATAAGGAAAAAAATAAACACTTGCCCTAAAAGCGAAGCACTTATATTTACTGTTAATACACCCGTTACCGTTATACCAATTAATGCAATTCCAGCGAAGAGTCTTTCTACAGAAACTGAAGCAACTGCTTGTTGTGAGCCTAAGGATTTACTTGCATATACTACTCTACTTACATCTCCACCGATACTTCCTGGTAGGAAATTATTAAAAAAGAAACCAATATAATACCAACGAAAACATTGATAAAAAGAAACTTTCCCGTTTAACCGACAAAGTATATACCACTTGTAACAACTAATCAATATACACGATAAAACTGAAACCAACGCCAACAAAACATACAAAAGGTTCAAATGTTTAATTTGATAGGCTAATTCACTCCACTCTACATTGTACGCTAACCATGAACAAACAATCAAAGAAATCGACAAACGGAATAGAAATGGTTTATGAACTTTAGGAAAAGTAATAGGTTGGTTCACTTCTGTATTCATTTTACTACTTCACTTCTTTTAAACTTTTTCTCAAACCTAGGCTTTAAAGCTGCCCCTACTATCCCAAAACAAATGACAACTACAAAAGCCCAAAATACAACTAACACCGATTTGTTTGCGTTTTCTCCTAAGATGGAATAAAGAATGGTAGCTGGTAGCTGTCCAATTCCTGTTGCGATAACAAACACGATAAACCTAATCGCAGTTAGGCCAGAAGCATAACTAATTAACGCAAAAGAAACGACCGGTATTAGTCTAGCAATTAGTACAGAATGCATACCATATCGTTCAAAGAAGAGATCTGTCCAATGAAGTGCCGTTTTACTGACTAGCTTTTCTACAACTGGTCTCCCTAAACTTCGCGCGATGAAAAAACAAATCGCTGCTCCTACCATTGCACTAGTCCAAGATAACACTCCACCCCAAAATGCTCCAAATAATAACCCATTTGAAAATGTAACGACAAATGCTGGTAACGGTGCAACAATTAACGTAAAAATCATTAGGAAGAATGATACTACCGGTGCCCAAACTCCAAACGATAATAAATAGTCACGAAAAGCTTCAATGTCAGCTTCTATTAATTTTTTAACAGCTTCATTCACTCCTCCCCTTAAATCTGGTAAGAAAATATATAAACCTATTAAACTTACAATCCCTATTATTACAATTGGAAGTTGAAGCTCCTTAATTCTACCTCTTTGCAGAAAAATTCCCCCTTAATAATTCTTTATTTTGCACAATATAAACCAATGTGAATGCTACTATAGGGATAGGTAACAAAAACAAACTAAACATAAAAACAACTAACGGTTCGAATTTCAGTTCATTTCTACTAATTAAATAGAAAGGAAAAATACAGAATATCATCATACCTATAAAATAAAACGATCCATGAATAAAACCATACAACTCATTCACTACTTGATTCATAAACAAAGTGTGAAAAGGAAAGAAAAAACTTTCAATATACAATAATGAAAATGCTAAATAACTTTGAGAAGAACCTTTACTTACTAATAGCATTATCATACCTTTACTATCTTCCATATACCATAATGCAACAGCTTTCCTTAAAAAGTCTAGATCTAGTAAAAAGGAATAGGAGACGAACGTCCCTATCCCTAGCATGATTATTTGAATATTTTTTTTCATAACACTCTGATTAATCTAGAGGAAGAGTATCGTTATTCGCCCATTCATAGATCGAAGCATCATAGTTTTTTACATTTTCATAACCTGCCATGTTTAAGAGTAACGTCATATGTGCTGAGCGTATTCCAGCCGTACAATACGTAACAATCGTATCATCTTTAGTAATCCCTATACCTTCCATTACTTGTTCAATGTCAACTTGAGATTTTATCGTTGAATCATGATTATATAATTCTTTAAATGGCAAATTGACTGCTCCAGGAATATGACCACCCCTTGCTTCCCCAAAATCAGTGGCACCATTAAATTCCTTTTCGGTTCTAGTATCAATCACAACTAAGTTCTCATAGTTTTCACTTAACCATTCTGTAGAAGCAAAATATGTTAAGTCTAATTCCTCAACATTGAAGTTACTAGCCTCTGGAACCGTACTCTCTTTTGAGACCTCTTCAGTTGCTTCCCAGGCTGTCCACCCACCGTTTAACATTTTCGCTTGAATACCTGCTGTTTGAAGCATCCAAATAACCCGTCCATCTTCCCCCCAGGAATTTGGATTACCGTATACGACAATCGTTTTATCAGATGATACTCCAATTGTACTTAATCTTTCAGATAATTGTGGAGCATCTAATACTACTCCCCAGTCCACTTCTCCAGGTCCACCATCCATTTTACTAAACTGCTGCCAGCTAACAGGCATTGAACCAGGTATATGACCTTTCGCATATTCCTCTTCCCCTCGCGCATCAAGAATAAGTATACCTTCACTATTTACGTTTTCCTTTAACCATTCAACAGAAACTAACAATTCATTATTTACATATGATGAGATTTCTTCATTAGTCTCTGGCGTTCCTTCCGTTTGCTCATTACTTGAACAAGCTGTTATGACAAAAATGACTAGTAATAATGTTATAAATTTACTACTTAATAATTTCACGTATTCTCCCCCAGTTTCTATGTGTATCCATTTTTCAAACTAATTTTATTATAAACAGTAACTTTTGTAAACATTTGATTATCAAATCTATAACAAAAGGTTATTCACTTGTCTATTTTGATCATATATAATTACCAAAGTAAACAAAAACAATGAATCTATGGGGGAAAAATATAAAAAAATGGATTGTAATTATATCAACAGTTTTAAACATCCATAAAATAACTTTGTTCAAGCTCGCAAAACATATAGAAAATTTACTGAATGGGAACGTGACGAATTAATCTCTAATCTTGTTGGAGCATTGTCTACATCTCGAAAAGAAATACAAGAGCGAATGATTGAGATTTTTACAAATTGTGATAAAAGAATATGGGAAAAGAGTTGTAGAAGGCCTTTAAAAAACGGTACAAATGAAGAAACAAAAACTGAAGAGGCTGTAAAAAAAGATGAAAATATGAGGTATCCATCTGATCCATATTAAACCTAAATATTATCATGAACTGAACCAATTTGAAGTTCAACTCATGTTTCTTAGGAAAAAAGAGAGTTTCGCTTTTAAACCACACTATTTAAATTAAATACTGAATAAATGGGTCGAGGAGGTTCTAGCTGGTATTTTAAATAAGACGTACTAGAACTAGTACGTCTTATAAAAGAAGCATAATTATTTATACACAAAACCCTACCCATTAGTCCGAATGTCAGGAGGATGTTATATTTGTTAAACTCAACTTGGTACAGAAGAAAAAATACAACAGACACTTACCTCCCAAAGTTTTCCCGATCATCCGTTGCATTTACCAGTAAGATTATCATTAACAATCCAGACAAAACCGATAAAATCCCTAAAAAACCATTTTTAAACATTAACAAGTTCAAAAAGCCTAATGAAAACAAAGACAAGATCAATAAAAGATGAACCAAAAATAAAAATATTTTCATTATAGTTCCTCCTCTTTTTGAAACCACAAATAAATTCTTTCTCCGATAGAGTTACATTTTATATTGTTTTTCAATTACTCTCAATGGCTATAAATTTACTCCTTTTCTTCAAAAATTAATTGTTCAACCATCTTCTTTCCGTTCACGAACCAAGTAACTTCTGTCATCCACTTTTACCCAATATTATAGCCACCAATGACCCTTGTATCGTAAAAGGTAATCCCGTATGGTTTCTCTTTTGTTGGTAAATACTCACTATTACACATTACATACGGTTCAGGACTTATACCACTCTAATATGTGATAATATTCCACTTTGTGTTTACCATTACTATCTGAACCTGTGTAAATAAAATCAATATTAATTTCAAAGGTTTGTTCCGGAGGAGGCGGTAGTGTGAGATGCATTTCTGCTTTCCAATGTTCTGATACTGCAAATAAGTAATAGTTCTGTTCTTCAACATCATTTGCACATGACGATAACAAAGCTAACAAGATAAAGAACCCAATTAGCCTCTTAGCCATCCAAACACTTCTTCATTCGTTTTATACTAACATAATATTTGATTAATTTATTCTTTAGTACACAAATGAAATTTTCGGAGTATTGGAAAAAATATTTATATTAAAAAAACAAATTACTCATCATTTTTCACTTATATTAATGAAGTGTCCTTTTTACAAATATAATGAATAATATTTACTTTTTTCCCATTCATATGAACCTATATTATTAGCAGTCCTGTTGGTTTACAGCTCTCTATTTTAACTTTGTATAAAAAATTTGATTATTCGTTTAATGTTACAACCACTTTTCCTAAAAAATCTACACGGTAACCAATATGACTAGCATTTATAGTTGGATAAAATAGTGTCAACTTTCTTTCCTTTAACAATAAATCTATAATAACTTGTCTTTAATATGGTAAAATAATCTAGTAAGAAAATTTTATCGTTAGGTGATGTGAAAGTGAGATTAATAGAAAAATTATATACTTTTATCATTTTATTATCTGTTATTATCGGGCTTACTATTGGACAATTAAATTTTATTCAAACAAACGTTGAAACCTTAATTGTACCTTTACTAGTGACAATGCTTTATGTAACATTTTTACAAATCCCTATTGAAGAATTAAAAAAAGCTTTTAAAAATATAAGGTTTACATACGCAGCTGTTACACTAAATTTTTTGTGGACACCAATTTTAGCCTGGATACTAGGGTTATTCTTTTTAGCTGATAGTCCGGCATTGTATATTGGTTTTATTATGTTAATGGTTACACCTTGTACTGACTGGTATTTAATATTTACAGGCATAGCAAAAGGAAACCTTGCTCTATCAACAGCAATTTTACCTCTAAACTTATTATTACAAGTTGTGCTACTTCCATTCTACCTCTTAATTTTTGGTGGGTTAAGCGAGTCAATTGAATTTACATTTCTCTTAGAAAGTATTTTATACATACTAATAATACCATTCCTATTAGCCATACTAACTAAAGTTCTATTAAAAAATAGAGAACCACTAAAAGAAAAACTTTTATCAAATTTAAGTGTATTGCCAATCATTTTTCTCAGTTTAGCAATTACTGCTATGTTTGCTTCACAAGGACAGTTTTTGCTTGAGAATCTTACACTGATGCTAAAGATGACTATACCTATACTATTGTTTTTTACTATAAATTTCATCGTAAGCCAGAAAGTTGGCAAGTTAATGAATTTTCCATATCGTGATAGAGCTAGTTTGAGTTTAACTACTCTCGCTAGAAACTCTCCGATTGCATTAGCAATTGCTATGACCGCATTTCCCGAGCAACCAATAATAGCCCTAACATTAGTAATTGGTCCCCTGTTAGAATTGCCCATATTAGCAATCATTACTCAACTACTTTTATTGAAAAAATAAACCTAAAAAGCTCTTACCACTTTTCAGCGGTTACCTATTTATTAGAAAGAGTTAAAACTTATATACAGAGAACTCGGTCTAGCTTGGCTAGAACATCGGAAATTCAGATGGAGTCTCAACTCCACCTGAATGGAAGGTCCCACCTACGCTACGCTTAGAGGAGGGATCTATGACCCTTAAGTTCAAATCAGTTTGATTAAATCTATTTAAAATATTGATAGATATTATTACCGAGTCTTTTGGCCAGATACATTGCTTTATCCGAATTATTAATTAATGTGTCAATATTGTCACCATCATAAGGGTATATACTTATTCCTATACTAACGTAAACATTTTGTTCTTCTCCATTTATAAAGAATGGGAATGAGAAACTTTTTATAATACGTTCTGAAATGATCTTTGCTTGGACTTCGGTTATGTCTTCCAATACAATGATAAATTCATCCCCACTTTTCCTTGAAACAAAATCACATTCTCGCACACTTTTTATTAATCTTTCACTAACCTCTATTAACAGTTTATCTCCAAAGTCATGACCTTTCGTATCATTTATCATTTTGAATTTATTTAAGTCAACAAACATTACCGCCAACATAGTATCATTTCGTTTACACTTAGCTAATGCTTTTTTTAAGTAAATATAAAGCATTTGACGATTCGGTAATCCAGTTAAATTGTCATGGAACGCCATATGTTGTAGCTTTTCTTCACTATGTTTTCGTTCAGTAATGTCATAAGCCACACCATTCAGCTTTACCAAATTCTTCTCCTTATCGAATATTGGGGTTCCAAAAGATTCTATCCACCTTACTTTGCCATCTTTACGAATAAATCTCCACTCACATTTTGAGGGGATACCTAAAAACAATTGTTTATAATAGCTAGATACTTTTCCTTTGTCTTCAGGATAAATAGTCGATAACCATAGATTATAATCATTTTCAAATTCTTTCGCATTGTAACCATATATTTTCTCAATCCCTTTAGATACAGTAATTTTCTGACAAGTTAAATCATTTGACCAGAGGTACGATGCACTATTATTAAAGAGACTTTCTAATTCTGATTTATTTTGTTGTAATTCTTCACTTCTCTGTTTTAATTTTTTTAGGTAATAATTTGCTTTATCATACTGCTTTCCTAACCACCAAGGTACGGGCAGAAAAAAAAAGAGGAAAATTAAAATTTCAAAAAAAGCATTAGTTGATTCTTCCTCAATATATAGATATATCAGCCAACCAATTGTAGTTATAATTGTAATAGAACATACTAAAAATCTCCCTTTGTATCCCAAGCTTCTTTCTCCTTTTTCTTGTATACTCATAGCCAGTTTTTCTGTTATTTTACATGAACTATATTTATATTTCCGTCTTGGATTTATAATAAATTAGTTGAATTATTATGATAGTCCCATTCTTTTAATGAAAATTGAACACATATCAATACTGGTTTATATATTATGCTTCCTACAAAAGAATTCTAAAAAACAAAGTAGATTTTCAAAACAATTTAATAAAAAAACACATCCAATTAGAATGTGTTTTCATATTACCTAGCAACGTCCTACTCTCACAAGGGGAAGCCCCTAACTACCATCGGCGCAAAAGAGCTTAACGATCGTGTTCGGCATGGGAACGAGTGTGACCTCTTTGCTATCGCCACTAGGCTAACAGGATGTTAGTCGTTCGATGTTGGTCACAGGACGTGACCGTTCTTAATCAAACATCCTTTATATTCACTTTCAGAGATCATTCTCTGAAAACTAGATAACATACATTTAAGTTACTTGAGTGTGAATTCAATTCTTATTTTTAGGATAAGTCCTCGACCGATTAGTATCTCTCAGCTCCACATGTCACCATGCTTCCACCCGAGACCTATCAACCTCATCATCTCTAAGGGGTCTTACTGGATTAACTCCAAGGGAAATCTCATCTTGAGGGGGGCTTCATGCTTAGATGCTTTCAGCACTTATCCCTTCCATACGTAGCTACCCAGCTATGCTCCTGGCGGAACAACTGGTACACCAGCGGTATGTCCATCCCGGTCCTCTCGTACTAAGGACAGCTCCTCTCAAATTTCCTACGCCCGCGACGGATAGGGACCGAAC
>NZ_MLQS01000005.1 GCF_001866055.1 Anaerobacillus alkalidiazotrophicus | reverse complement strand
AATACCTCTGAACGTAACACGGAACACCTTCCCCCAACATAAATACTTGAAAGCTATCAATAGACTTTATAAAACTTCTATTCATAAATACATCTAAGACACGGATAAAATTTAAGAACCAGTAACTTTCTGAGGCAGAAGAGTTACTGGTTCTTTTGTCGTATCTCCTCCTTAACGGAAGAATACGATATTAATTATCAAAATTTAAGGCCTTTTTTTCAAAGTGTCCTTGACATAGGGACCACTTTACAACGAAAGAGCTCTTAACGGTAAATATGAACAAATGGTTGTTCGTTTGGATGGCGAACCTTGATCATAATCCATATTTTTTAAAATAGACTTTATAACGTTATGCACTTTTATTTCATGATTACTTCTATTTAGATTCGTGCCTGTCCCCCCCCCCCCGAAGAATTTTGTTTCACAGGACTGTTTCACAAGAAAAACACGGGGACGGTCCGAGACTGCTGAAAAAGTCTGAGAAAAATACTGAAGATGCTCTAAATTCACTAAATATCGTGTTAACTTTAGGGTGGATGATCTATATATAGAGTTGAAAAATTTGGTTTAATACTTTTCCACTGGTTTCGGACGGTCCTTACGCTTCCTTTATGTAATATTGTTGTAAGATAAACAGCAGATCCATCTCTGTCATAAAAGTTCCATGGTTCCATTAGGATATGATAATAACTTATCTTCCCAATTCCTTTATTACAAAGTTGTTACTAATTAAGAAGCACTATATCCGCTCCCCCACTTCCTATAACTCATTACTTCATCCACCCTTTTTCTCTACACGTTCGTCTAAAGCCATCTTTCTCTCTTCCTTTACCTTCTCAAAATAAGTAGTATATTCAGACTCACCAGTGTAAGAAACACATAAATATTCTTTTGCTCTTGTCATAGCAATATAAAGAAGTGACACTTCACGTTCTTTATTTTCTTCTAATGGAAATGGCATGTTATCAAGGTTGACGACGAAAACTGCTTGAAAATCTAGACCTTTGCTGCTGTCGATGGTACTAATTTTGATTGTATCTTCATCACGGTCAAAGTTTCGTTTACTCGTTTCATTTTCGGTAATCCAGTTATAAGGTAATTCTTTTTTTTCTAACGCACGTTTAATAGTTTCAATGATATTCATTTTATGTGTTCTTTTTACCCGATACAAAATAAGGATTTCGGAATATGGTACTCCTTTTTGTTCATGAAGTACTTGTATTTGTTTTGCGATAATTCGCATTTCTTTCCCAAAATTTTCGGCTTTTAAAATACCTGGTTCTGGCCCTTTCCTACGTGTTGATTGTGGAGCAATGATTTCTATTCCCTCAACTGTTTTTTCAACAACTTTCTTTTGTAAGGAAGAATGACATTGGTAAAAATCCCATGCAAATTTTACAATTTGGGCGGTATTACGATAATTGATATTTAAAATTTTTGAGCGACCTTGAAAACTTAAACCAGTATCTTGTACATATGAACGTTTGCGAGGGTAAATGATTTGAGCACGATCTTCAACTAACAGCAGCGATTGCGTATTTGGGTTTAATAGGTGTCCAACTAACTTTAGCCACTCTGGTTGAAAGTCTTGTCCCTCATCAATTAAAATTGCATCATATTTTGGCAAAATGGCTTCCTTATTTTCCAATTGCCCTAAAACAGTAGGCAGCTGATCTTCTCTGATTTTCAAATCATGTTTGAGCCACTCATGAAAATTTCTAACGGCAATGTTATTTTTGTTCCCTGCTACCCCTTGTGGATTTTCACTAAAATCAAAATCAAATAACGAATCTGGTTCTTGGAGCATAAAGTTGATCATTTGTTTAATGCTTTGTGAAAGTGATATGTTATAGCATAAGATGAGGATTTTCCAATCAGGATGATCTTTAGAAAGAAGTTTCGCACGACTAGCTAAAATTAGCGTTTTCCCACTACCAGCCACACCACGTATTAAGCGATTTTTATCTCCCAATTGTTTCGCTAGATTTTCTTGGTGAAGATCCATAATTTTTATATCATGAAGAGATAACAATAACTGGTCTTGATACGGTACAGGCTTCTTAAATTCTGCACTAATACGAACTTCGGGAAATAAATGATATCGTATTGATCGTATCTCCTCATTAGTTAGTGTTTGCTGCAAACGAAATGGTACGGTAAACATATTGATGATTTTTTCGATAAATATTTCTTCAGAGAAACTTTCTTTCTCGGGATCAATTTCATCTCTAGACAATACTAAATTAGGATCTAAAATGCTAAATAACCCATTTTGGATAAAGTCTTTCTGATAAAGTCGTGTAAAGACAACTCCATAGCCCATCGGGAACTTAAGATTAAATTTATATTTTCCCTCTAAATGAATGAGGTTTTTATCCTTTTTTAAAACGTCTGATATATGAAACATATAATCCCGCGCTTGTTTCATTGGGCTTTTTACCGATTGCTGCTCTCCAGAAGACGTTCGAATGATCCACTCATCTTGATTAAGTTGGAATAACGTGTTTTTTGTATAATCTTTCACCTCAAGTACGACCATTCCTAAATCTGGGCCAAGTATAACAAAATCAGGATGCCGACCATGAATTTCCGGTTCGTAATAGACAATGTAATCGTCTGGTAGGCAATGCTTTAAAGTATAAAACAACAACCGCTCACCTGCCGTTGCTGTTGATCGAATCGATTCAGGTACAGAATAAGCCACTCTTGTCACCTCTTAAAAATAACTAAGATATAGGTATAAAAATTTATTTATAACATTAATCGATCAGTCATAGTTCTATAGTCATGTTTGCACAAACATTTTATTATATTTACATATTCTACTATAATTCTACTAGATTTTCCATTTAACAAAAAAACACATCCCATTGGAATGTGTTTTTTATATCGCCTAGTAACGTCCTACTCTCAAAAAGGGAGCTCTAACAATCACATTAATATCCATCATTAACAAGTTTTCCGATCATTTCTAGTTGTCTATTTTTTATTGTATCAATTTTCCAATCATCACTTGTTTGAATAAAGATTTTACTGCCACTAAAAACATCGATTCGTTTTTCTAGGTACCTTTTCTTCTTCTCTACAAAATCAAGGTTATTTAGCTGTGTATTTTTTTTCATACTTATTAGCGTTAAATTACCTAATTTGTGAACCCATTCTTTTCTTTCTTCTTCCGTAAACACTTGTACCCATGTAGAATCATGTTTTGGATTTTGTGGCATGATATGCTCTACACTTATAGTTTTATAATCTGATAAATGTACGGTATGATCACTAATCAAAAATTCGTATTTTAGTAATATGTACCTAGCAAAACGTCTACCATATACATTCCTACTTAAAATTTGACGGAGATATTCTTTATCGATCGTAAACAATTCATCATTACGAACTAATTCTTCAGGATTAGGAGTGGACTCTATCTGTTTTAATATTTTATTCATATTTTCAATACGTTGCGTCGGTGTTAACTGTGTAATCCAATCACCTGTAAATTTATTCTCTAGCCGTTTAAGAAACGCAGTTAGATGTTCTTTTCCGTATTTAGCATAATAATAAAACAGTGGTGGGATCCAATCTCTTGAAGGAAGACCAATAAGCATGATAGTTATTAAATTTTTGTATTCATTGGTAATTTCACTAGTCTCAAAATTCAACAACTTATCATAATACAATTTATATTTTTTTAATAAGTCAATTGTTGGTTTCCCTTTTTCTAACAAGTGCTTGCCATAAATTTTCTCTTCAAATTCATCTAATAAATTAGACCTAGCCTTATCTTTCACAATAATGGTTCTGACAAATGAAAGAAACCTATCGAACTCATCATCGAGCTGACCTTCCATTTCTTCCCATGATTTAGCATATAAATTACTTTCGTTTTCATCTTCAATTGCACCAATATTAATAGACTTTAAAATATCAGAACTAGTTAATGGTAATCCTCGATTGTTCAAAATCGTAAAAAGACGAAAGGCATCTTCACGATTTTCCGTTGAAACATAGATAAAGACGACTTTCTTAAATAAAAATTGAGCAAATTCTGTTATTTCTGCTTCATTTTTCATATCGAAAAATTGCGATAAAACTACAATCGAATTCGCCATATTCTTAATGGTAAGATGGTCTGATTCCTTTGATATCTCTTCTAATTCGGTCACTTTTTTTGTACCATCTGCGATCTTAATATATGTATTTATAAATTCGTCTACTTCACCGCGAATTTTGTATACAATTCGCTTTCTAGCAGGTACACCCGCAAACGGATTTTCTTCTTGATATATATTTTTAGAACAAAAATCAACTAATAAATTATTTGTAACTGAATCACGAATGACACCCATCAATAAAAATAAAGTTGTTAAACGTTGTTGGCCATCCAATATCTCATATTCATTAAAATTATTATTATTGAGGTTTTTTAATACGAGTGAACCTAAAAAATACTCACTGTCTTTCTTATTTTCAAAAGCAAACCATAAATCATCCAATAATTCATTTACTTGATCATTGTCCCAGACATAAGCCCTTTGATATTCAGGAACTACAAACCAAAAATCAGAAAATATCGTGTTTATATTACTCTTTTTAGCATCAATTTCGTTTTTTGTCACCGGTCCTTTTCTCCTTCCATTACATAAGCGATTAAGAATATAACACTCATACATTATACCCATAAGAAGCTTTATTTTCCCAGACTTTAACCAAATTTTTCTTACGGAGGGTTACTAAGAGGTACATTTTAACTATGATTCGACAAGTGCACAGGCACTTTTTGGGTGGAACAAGGTTCCTGTCTCCTTATTCCACTTGTTCCGTTCAACTAATTTTCAACATATGAATCTATCATTAAATCGACGAAATATGACATGTTTCCACGTGTCACTGTGACACCTCCCTGCATATACTTTATATACCTATTAAGCCCGCAAAAAATAGTAGGACGATCAAGCTTAAGCCAACACTTATTTTTGTTACTTATTATAGACAGGGCTCCTTATTTTAACATCCTGTCTAATGGAATAAAGGGGATGATTTAATGTCACTTACTAATGGAGGTTTTGAACAAGGAGTACTTTTACCCTGGAGAGACACAGGAAATGTTTCTTTAATTAAATCTAGTATTGGAGCTAGAACAGGTCAATATTATGTTTATATGAGTGCTAGGCGTTTTGGGACTGCCAGCATCTCGCAATACATTAATTTAAGAGATGTTCCTAGACCAACTGAAGGCAATTACGAACTAATATTTTTTATAACTAGATTGACAGGATTTACAGATGGGAGAATTGTTGTTAGTTTTTCGAATTATCTTGGAGCACCGATCATTATACCTTATGACAATATTCCTTACGAAAACAAATACTTTCGATTTGCCTATAGGATCCCTATGAATGGCTTCAGGAGCTCATTAACCGATCTACGAATAGAAATCAATGCCGGTGCAGAATCGATGGCCGTTAGATTGGATGATGTTTATTTTTGCCCTTGTTAACATATGTTCTTTTTTCTGTGATTTTTATTAGCTACCGGCACCTAAACTTCTTAATAAATTGTTATTCTGTAAAATAAATTTTCCTACAAATAGACTGTATTTACTTCGTCGTCATTTCCTACAAAAAGGTTAAAAATGAGTGTTTTGTATGTAATTAAAGGCACTGGCATTCGCCACATTGTCAGAAATAACGTTTTTGTTCATATCAACGAAACGAATGTAGTACTCCAAAAATGTACAGTTACCCAATTTTGATTATTAAAATGTCATTGGTGCATCATGTGTATAACTTACACAACTCTTTCCTCTATGGCGAACTTTTTAATGTTGTTGTTCTAAAAAAGTTCGTACTACACATATGATTCCTCTGTACAGAGCAAAACATTTTTGGAGGTGTGGAATGGATTCGCTTATCCTTAATTATGATTGGCTCAACAGAATAGAATCATCACTATTCAAAAAGTTAAATAATGCCGAAACCCGGAATAACTACTTAAATAATCCTTCGAAAGTTATTTTAGATGAATTTTATGAAGAAATAGAGGGAGAAATAAATTTAGGTAAAGTGAGTTCTGAAAACCTATTAATGTTTGACTTGTTACAAGACCGTGCATTTTTAGATTGGAATAATAAATATACCAAACGAATAAATGAAAAATTAAACAATGTACGGAGCTCTCCATTATATGTCATATACCAAAAAAATAATGAAGTGTTAGAACCTCAAAAGATATATACTGATACCATAAATGCTATCTTTACTGAAAGTAATACAAGAAAACAACTAAATTTGTATTTACTCAATAATCATTATTTAAATAATAGTAGACAAATACCGAACGGTTCGCCTGAAGGTATCGTTTCTGTTGCAATCATATTAGTCGTTGCAGCGGCAGCAGCTGTTGCTACAGCAGTAGTAGCATTTAGCGTTAAAATTGTGCACCCTACTTTTCCAACCATCGACACTTCAGTTCGCGTTTCCCATCCAGTTTCAGTTAGACTCTCTCTACCTGTATCATTTCGGGTTTCTCACCCTGTGGCACTCCGAGTTTCTCAAGAAGTATCAGTTCGATTTACTCAACCTCACCCAGTAACAGGAACCCCACCTTCTCTTCCTAGAACCGAGGAATCTTGTTGGTGGATGGGGTTAGATCGAGAAAACTTGAAATTAATTTCAAATTTAATGATTAAAGTTTTCAATACTAAAGGTGGTCATGCAAATGGATGACGCAATGCTTAGTCCTATACCGGTAAAAAAAATTCTTTCCATTTTATTAACGTACCAATGCAACGCTCAATGTGAAAATTGCGGAACACTAAGTAGCCCAAATAATAAAGTTCGTCTTACTTTAGAGGATGTTCATTTAGCAATTAACCAAGCAGCTAACCTTGATTATCAGTTAATCGTATTCACAGGCGGTGAGGCTACCTTATATAAAAAAGAGTTAATTTCAGGAATAAAGAAGGCTAATGAATGTGGATTACCTGTACGTTTGGTTACAAATGCACATTGGGCAAAGTCCATGGACCCAGCACGAAAAATAGTTAAGAGATTGCTAGATGCAGGGCTAACTGAAATAAATTTTAGTACAGGAGACCAACATACCAGATTCGTCCCATTAGAAAATGTCATGAATGCTTCGTTAGCAGCCGTTGAACACGGTCTTCCAGTAACAATAATGTGTGAAATATTCCGAGATCGTTCCATAACAAAAAGTTTTATCGAAAATCACCATACTTTTAAAGAAATCATCTATTCCTATCCAAACGGTATTATAAATATTATTGAAAGTCCTTGGATGTCGATTGACACAAATCCTTCATACCATTATCCAGATGGATTAACTAAAAACCGCGATAATCTCCCTGTAGTAAAAGGTTGTGATAGTGTTTTATCAACTACAACCCTTTTAGCCAATGGAAATATCGCAGCTTGCTGTGGGATCGGCATGAGAAAAATTCCTGAATTACAATTAGGGAATATCGATAAAATGACTTTAATGGAAGCAGACCAAAGTGCTGAATCTGATTTTTTAAAAAGATGGATTAAGGTTGAAGGACCTGAAAGAATCTTAGCTTGGGCTTCAAAGCATGACCCTGATATAAAGTGGGAAAACATGTATGCACATCAGTGTCAAGCTTGCTTTCGTTTGTATAAAGATGAAAAAGTACGCCAAATCATAAGAAAATACCATCAAGAAAAAATGGCCGATGTTTTATTTTCCGAATGGTTATTACATCACTACACTAAATAAATATTTCTATTCTTTAACATTCATTTTGAGCTAATCATATATTGTTATATCTAGACATTTGTAGATAAACACAAAATAAAAGTGGGAGGTTTTATTCATGAATAATATGCAATGGTATCCGTATTATCCGAACCAAATGTATCCCAATTACTACTACAATCTACCAACAGCTCAAAGACACGATCCAACACAAAATTATTCTAGACAAATAACAGAAGCCGAAGCATTAAGACTTGCTATTATCAACTGGAGTCATTTTTTGAATGCTATTGCATTCGATCAACAGTTAGCAAATGAAGTAGTTTCGTTAATTCAAACCGGAAATACAGAAAGATTAAATGTAATAATGAAGGAATTAGGTTTAGAAGAAAACTGTTATTACAATAATGGAGTTTGTTGTAATGTTGGTGGAAGAACGGTTTGTATGAATATTACAATAAGATAATGCAACGGGTTGGTTCTTGCTCGGGGACATTTTTAAAGGATTTAGAACATGAGTGTTGATTAACCAATAAAATCCAACAAAAATGTACCAAGAAGGACACCTTTCTTGTAGAATGATGTTTGCTGACAAACAAAGAAGAGGTGCCCTCATAAAGAAGAATATCAAATTCCACAATTTGTTTCAAAAGATTGTTTCAGAAGAAGAAATGACTATCATTCGGTATGCTATCGGCTACAAGGATACAGCACGCAAAATTGATGTGTTAACACTCATTAATTATTTACTCTACGCTTCAATGAATGAACTTAATAGTTATCGAGATTGCGCGGATGTAGGCGACCAGTATGGACTTCCAAAGGTTAATCACTCTACTCTCTCTAAAAAGGATAGTCATGTCGACTACAACATCATGAAGAAATTATTCCATTTAGTCGTATCAAAATGGAATCGAATTGGATTCGTGCCTGTCACTCCCCGAAGAATCTTGTTTCACAATAGGAAGAATTAATAAAGGTGCCTCGGTCGGTGACACCAGGCACCAATCGTAGACACACATGCAGCACCACTTAACGCAAATATTCAATTTCCGAAAACACACAAAAAAACACACCCCATTGGAATGTGTTCTTTACTTTACCTAGCAACGTCCTACTCTCACAAGGGGAAGCCCCTAACTACCATCGGCGAAGCTACTAACTTCAATCACTTCATGAATTACTTCTTTTGCTTTTGAATTTACTACATGCTGCTTTGCATCGAGGAAGCCTACTTCTAAGCGATATTAGCAGACGCAGATGCAGCACCACTTAACGCAAATATTCAAATTCCGAAAGCACATAAAAAAACACACCCCATCGGAATGTGTTTTTCATTTTACCTAGCAACGTCCTACTCTCACAAGGGGAAGCCCCTAACTACCATCGGCGCAAAAGAGCTTAACGATCGTGTTCGGCATGGGAACGAGTGTGACCTCTTCGCTATCGTCACTAAATCTACTGACTTCAATCACATCATGCGATGCTTCTTAGAATTTGCTACATGCAGATTTGCGACGAGGAAGCTTTCTTCGAAGCAATACTAGAAGACGCAGGAGCAGATTATCTAAATTCTTGTCAGTTTATATTTTTATTGAAAGAAATCATTCTTTCAAAACTAGATAACATACATATAAGTTTCTTGAGTGTGAATTCAATTCTTATTTTAGGATAAGTCCTCGACCGATTAGTATCTCTCAGCTCCACACGTCACCGCGCTTCCACCCGAGACCTATCAACCTCATCATCTCTAAGGGGTCTTACTGGATTAACTCCAAGGGAAATCTCATCTTGAGGGGGGCTTCATGCTTAGATGCTTTCAGCACTTATCCCTTCCATACGTAGCTACCCAGCTATGCTCCTGGCGGAACAACTGGTACACCAGCGGTATGTCCATCCCGGTCCTCTCGTACTAAGGACAGCTCCTCTCAAATTTCCTACGCCCGCGACGGATAGGGACCGAACT
>NZ_MLQS01000004.1 GCF_001866055.1 Anaerobacillus alkalidiazotrophicus | reverse complement strand
GAAGGGGAAGGGATAAATAATTCTACAAAAGTCTTAAAAAGAAATGCTTTTGGCTTTAGAAATTTTGATCGGTTCCGAGCGAAAATATTATTGTCACATCAGTATAAAAGAATAGGGTCTCATGTCGGATAGTAGGCTTTAGTATAAAACCCTTATCATTTTTCGAGGGAATTCCCTCGAAAAATGATAAGGCCACCAAGCGTAGCGCGGTAGCCTAAGATCTATCTACCCCAACATTTGACGTAGAACCAAAATAAAAAACCAGGTCTACAGTAGTAGTTCCTGGTTTTTTATTTTATTTAAAATACTTGTTCGATTTCCTTTACGCCTGGTACTTCTTCTAATAATGCTCTTTCAATACCAGCCTTTAAAGTAATCGTAGAACTTGGGCAAGTTCCACACGCACCGGTAAGACGAACTTTTACAATTCCGTCTTCGATATCAACTAATTCAACATCCCCACCATCACGTTGTAAGAATGGACGTAGTTTATTTAAAACTTCTTGTACTTGTTCTTTTATTTCAGCCATTAAAATCACTCCTTTCAAAAGTTCTTCTTCAATTATAATATCCAATATCGAAAAAATCCATGAATCTGATTAAGAATTTGTAAATGTGAATTTTTTAGAGAATAATAAAGCTGAACTTCAATTAGTAAGGGGCTATCATCCCCCTAAACTTTTTGAGGTGGGAGTCTTCTGTCGAAAAAAGCTAAAAATCATTTCTCATGTGTTCATAGAAGTTATATGATACCATAAAAAAGGAGATGCTTTACGAGGAGGAGTAGAATGGAAAAGACGATAAACATATCAGTATATGGATCAGAAAAAAAATGTGCGAGTTGTTTTAATTTACCTTCTGCCAAAGAAACGTTTGAGTGGTTAGAAGCAGCCATTAATAGAAAATATCCAAATAATAGTTTTCAATATAGATATGTTGATCTTTACACAACACAAACTGAAACTGAAAAAAAGATGGCAGAGTTTATCCTTGAAGAGGAATTGTTTTACCCAGTTGTTTGTATTAATGATGAAATAGTAGCAGAAGGAAGCCCGAAACTTACAGATATTTATAGAAAAATAGAGGAAAATCAAAAAAACTATCTTTTTTAAAAGATGAGGAAGATAAAATTTTGAAGTTTGAAAAGGTCTCTAGCGTAAGCAGTTAGTACGCATATAAATGAGGAACCGCAAACAATTGCCGAACTAAAAGACTTGATAGGAAAAAAATGCATTCAATGCATGCATGTCCAGAGTATTCAAAATGTTTTTGCAATATTATAATAAAATTTATCCTGAAATAACAATTAAGATTTTCATAAATAGTTTCTACTCACCGAATTTGACAAGGATTTTTGGTGAATATACGATATTGATGAAATAAGAGGTGACAGAAAATGAGGCCAATTATTGAATTTTGCGCGACAAACTTAGCGAGTGGTACTCAGAGAGCATTAGAAGTATTAGAAAAAGATCCGGATTTAGACGTAATTGAATACGGCTGCCTTAGCTTTTGTGGAAAATGTGCAGCTAGTCCATTTGCATTGGTAAACGGTGAGGTAATAACAGCAGAAACAAGCGAAGATCTTGTCAAAAAAATCTATACTTTTATTGATGAGAACTTGGTTTTCTAATTTTGTTACATACTTGCTATGATTCAAATGAATTTTATCCCACTCTTTAGGGGCAGTAAGACCCCCACCTCAAAACGTAAGAAAATCAAAAAGTTTAGTTGGGTGAATAACTGCCCCTAAAGGTCCAATATAGAATATCTTTCATCGGCGAAAGCTGATGATTAGTTATTCTTATGCCCGTGGTATAAGTTAAACTAACAATCAGTGGGGGATGAAGGAACCCCCCACTGATTGAAGTTCAGCTTTATTGAAAGAAAGGTCATAATCGATGAATCATTCCCCTACCTAAATTGAACGTAAAGGTGGGTTTTTTTGTAAAGTAAAACCGGATAGAATAATAAGCTGTCTTGTATAATCCTACGAGTTCGGTCTCTGCTTGGATACGCAGAGGCTTTTGAGCGAGTTGTTTGCGCTTTTCTAATATTCGTCTTTTTTTTATACACAATATATTATAAACTTATTAAAAAAGGGGGGATTCGGTGATCCCATTTGAAAATACATGGCCATATGAACGGTCTGGAAAAGATTTTTATCTACATAACTGCCCATATTGTCTCTCGGAAAATGTGTTATTGAATATGAAATCAAGTGATTTAGATCGAGCTAAAGAATCGATAAAGGTTCATTTGATCATGCCTTGTTGCCATGAGAAGATGACTATTTTGGAAGCTGATGAAGATTACTTTTGGACAACTGACAAATTAAGAAAATAATGTAAATGAGGGATTAAGTTGAAATTTACAAAAATGCACGGATTAGGAAATTGTTATATTTACGTAAATATGTTTGAAGAAAAAATAGAAGAAGAACGATTGAAAAGTCTTGCTATTGAGGTTGCTAACGTAAACATAGGTATTGGGGCTGATGGAATGATTTTAATTTGTCCATCAGAAGTAGCCCCTGTAAAAATGAGAGTGTTCAACAATGATGGATCTGAAGCAAAAAACTGTGGCAATGGTTTACGATGTGTAGCGAAATATGCTTATGAAAATAAGCTTGTCGATAACAAAGTTTTTAAAATCGAAACACTTGGGGGACTAGTGCAAGCAGAGGTTCACCTTAATGAAGCTGGCTTAGTAGACTTAGTGACGGTTGATATGGGACAACCTCGTCTTCAAAGAAAAGATTTACCTATGCTTGGAGAGGGAGAAACAATGGTGGTAAACGAACCATTTCAGTTAGAGCAAGAAGCACTGACGATTACAGGTGTATCTATGGGGAATCCTCATGCCATTATTTTTGTAGATGATATTGATCAATCACCTGTAGAAACTGTGGGACCAAAGATTGAAAAGCATGAGAAATTTCCAGAGTGGGTAAATGTAGAATTTGTAGAAGTAGTATCAGAAACAGAGCTTCATTTCCGGGTTTGGGAGAGGGGAACTGGGATAACACAAGCTTGTGGGACAGGAGCTTGTGCAGCGGTTGTGGCATCTGTTTTAAATAACCACTCATCTAAAGGAAGAGAGGTTACGGTTCACCTATTGGGTGGAGATTTAACGATTAACTGGGCAGAAGCAGGCAATGTATTCATGACTGGTCCTGCTACTACCATTTGTGTCGGTGAATACATAGGAGTATAAGGTTAGAGATATACAAGCGAACAGTCAAACATAAATAAAAAAGGCCAATAGTTTGGCCTTTTTTATTACAGTATTTTCTAATATTCTTTAATGATATTATAAAACGTATCGCGTTCGATTGGTTTCTTATTAGCACCCTTAATTAGGTGGATTAGCTCGTCCCTAGTTATTCCTTGTGAAGTAGTTGCACCAGCCGAATGGGAAATACGTTCTTCAATTAGCGTGCCGTGGATATCGCTAGAACCAAACGTCAACGCCATTTGTGTTAACTGAACACCGATATTAATCCAGTAAGCTTTAATATGATCAAAATTATCAAGCATTAATCGACTGATGGCTAATGTACGCATGTCATCATAGGCAGAAGTACGGCGCTTAATACTCGCATTAACACTTTTAGGTTGAACTGCCAATGGGATAAATACCATAAAACCGTTTGTTTTATCCTGAAGTTGACGTAAGCGATCCATATGAATTAAACGTTCTTCTGTCGATTCAATAGAGCCATATAGCATAGTAGCATGAGTTTTTAAACCAAGCCCATGAGCTAGTTCGTGGGCATACAACCATTGGTCTGTAGATGCCTTATCGGGACTCATTTTCAAACGATAGCGCTCAGTTAATATTTCTGCTCCACCACCAGGTAGTGTATCAAGTCCAGCCTTTATTAGTTCTTTTAGCACATCCTCCATCGATAAACCTGAAATGCGAGAGAAAAATTCAATTTCAGCACCGGTATAAGCTTTAATAGTACATGTAGGGTAATGTTTCTTTAACGTACGGATTGTATTTAGATAATAATCAAAAGGGACTTGATCATTATGTCCACCTACGATATGGAATTCACGAATATTATCGTTCCAACGATGTTCGACATAATGAAGTAGCTCGTCCATACTCATTGTATAAGCGCCCTCTTCATCCTCTTTACGCTTGAAGTGACAAAAACTACATGTAGCCTCACAAACGTTAGTAGGGTTAATGTACATGTTCTCAATAAAATAAACCTTGTTTCCATTTTTCTTTTCATTTACGTGATTGGCCAATTGAGCTACAGTTAATAGGTCTTGAGTTTCAAATAAATGTAACCCGTCTTCGATAGAAAGTCGCTCACCAACCAGTACTTTCTCCCAAATTTCTTGCATTTTTTTATCTAATAATAATGTAGTCATCGTTTTCCTCCGTTCTGGATTTATAGAGCTTTTTCATTGACTAACTATATGTTGAGTTGATAATGATATACAAAAAACTACTAGTCTATAATATCATTGTCACATTTCAAGTGTAAAATATTATTGCTACAAAATGTTCACTTTTACTTTCTTATAGTCAGAGAAAATTGTTAATTCAATAATGACCAAACAAAAGAGTTATTCTGGTATAATAAAGTTTCGTGGATTAACTCAGAATTATTCTTTCCTAAAATATAATCCTAATTATTTGTAAAATCCTTGTAAATTAGATAAAATTACTTTACGATGACTACTCAAAGTTCCGATAAACCTAATTTGATGAACAACGACTGGTATAATATAAGTAAAATGTTCTGGGTAGATACACAAAAGAATTGTCACTATTTTCGTTAGGAGGTTAAGTATGTTAAATATTTCTGAAGTAGCTGCAAAAAAAATACAAGAGATGCTTGTTGAACAACAAGAAGAAGGGCAAAAGTTGTATCTTCGTGTTGGGGTAAAAGGTGGAGGCTGTAGTGGTCTATCATATGGAATGGGGTTTGATACCAATATAGAGGAAGAAGATATGAAGCTACACTACCATGGAATAGATGTCATTGTTGATCGTGAAAGTGCTCCAATGTTAGAAGGGGTCAATATTGATTTTAAGCAAAATATGATGGGTGGCGGCTTCACTATTGATAATCCTAACGCAATTGCTACATGCGGTTGTGGCTCATCTTTCAAAACAAAAGATAATGAAGGTACTCCTGAAGAATGCTAAAAAGTATAGATACGAGGTAGCTAATGAGCTACCTCGTTTTTAATAAGGTAAGAAAGCATAAAAATTCCTTACTTGGAAACTGTCTAGCGCAAGCAGCCTACGAGCTCGGTCACTTCAGTCAAGCAACTGATTTCAAGTACCTCTTGAAATCCTTCGTTGATTAGCTTCATTCCGTTTGCTCTTGAGCAAACGGAATGGCACAAGAGCAGCTGCTCTTGACCAAGGCGCTTGCTCTTTTCTTGTGAAACACAAACTTTCTGCAAAATTCTTTAAATAATAACAGAAATTAAACGTGTTGTCATTTGTAATGTGAGCCTATCTGACAAATTTTTTCAAAAAATGTGAATAATTTTCGATAAAAAAAGGCTAAGCATTGACTTAGCCTTTTTTAATTATAAAATTGAACTATATTTATTTAGCAAATAAACTAGTACTGTGCGCATGAGCTTTTGCCGTATGAGGATCAATAAAGTTTTTAGCGCTATTAACGGCTGTTGGCGCTTCTCCAAAGCCAGCAGCAATTAATTTCATTTTACCATCATACGTAACGATATCTCCTGCAGCATAAATTCCTGGAATGTTTGTTTCCATTTTAGAATTAACAACGATGCAGTTTTTCTCAATTTCAAGACCCCAATCCTTTATTGGTCCTAATGCTGAAATAAAACCAAAGTTAACAATAACAGCGTCAACGTCTATTGTTTCTGTTTTGTCGCCACGTACTTCACTAATCGTTACTTTTTCTATTTTATCATCATCACCAGATAATCCAGTAATTGTATAAGGTGTGCGAATATCTACTTTTGATTTTTTAATTAGTTCAACACTATGTTCGTGAGCACGAAATTCATTACGACGATGTACAATTGTTACTTTTTCAGCAATTTCTTCAAGCATTAGTGCCCAATCAACTGCAGAATCTCCGCCACCGTTAATTAAAACTTTTTGACCTGCGAACATATTTAAATCGTTAACAAAATAGTGAAGATTAGTGTCTTCATAGGTCTGTGCACCTTCAACGTCAATTCGACGCGGTTGGAATGCACCTACACCACCAGTAATGATGATTGTCTTTGAATAGTGGACTTCTTTATTTGTCGTTAATTCGAAAAAGTTTTCAACATTTTTGTTAACTTTTTCTACGGTTTGCTCTAAAACTACAGTTGGATCAAACTGCTCAGCTTGTTCTTTTAAGCTGTCGACTAACTGTTGAGCACGGACTTTTGGAAACCCAGCAATATCATATATGTATTTTTCTGGATATAACGCAGAAAGTTGTCCCCCTAATTGTGGCATGGCCTCAATAATTTTCACCTTTGCTTGTCTCATACCAGCATAAAAAGCAGTGAAAATACCTACAGGTCCACCGCCGATAATCGTAATGTCATACACATTTTGATTTTGAGCCAAGAATAGCACCCCCAAAGTATATTAATGATGTCCCCATCACTATCAATATAATTATAAAGGTAAAGCACTATAATGAAAAGTAAAAAAACGAAAATAGTATATAATTTTATAAAAATTCAAAAAACAAACGTTGTTTATGCCTGTATATCGTTAAAGAATAGCCATGTGAATAACATAATTTTGTTGAAAATATCAGGTAAAAATAACCATTAGTACTATATGGATATATTAAAATAAAAAACTATAAAAAAGTATAAAAAAATCAACTAATATAGTTGATTTTTTTTTAGAAAGGACATATGATAGAACCAAGAAGGAAATGTGAACTTTTTTTGACAATGTATAAAAAAATGATTAATTTTTTGTGAAAATGGTAACTATCTTTTTTTTCGCGATAGTAAGTGAAGATAATCACAATCTTATCAACGGAAATGATTTAATTCAAGTCTAAAATTTTTGAAAAAGGGTCATTTTTTTCGCGGATGTAAGTGAAAAAAATCACAAAGTCTACATGGTAAAAACATCTTGCTTATGTTTTGTGAATACAGGAAAAAATAAAGTTACCTAAACATTTCGTAATAAAAATAATGGAGTGATGGGAAAATGAGCAAAAAACCAAGAATTTTAATTTTAGGTGCAGGTTACGGTGGGATGATGACAGCTTCTAGATTATCGAAGCAACTTGGTTATAATGATGCAGAAATTGTTTTAGTCAACAAACATGACTATCACTATCAAACAACATGGTTACATGAACCGGCTGCAGGAACTTTACACCATGACCGAACGAGAATGCGTATTGAAAGTGTTATTGATACTAATAAAATTAAGTTTTTAAAAGACGTTGTTGTTGAGATAAAAACAGCAGAGAAAAAAGTGATTTTAGAAAGTGGCGAAATGGAGTATGATTATTTAGTCATTGGTCTAGGTTCTGAGCCAGAAACGTTTGGTATTCCAGGAGTAGAAGAACATGCATTTGCGATCAGAAGTGTGAACTCTGTACGTCATATTCGTGAACACATTGAATATAAGTTCGCTTCTTATAATGGATCTGATGTTAAACATGATGAAGATTTAACATTTATTGTTGCTGGTGCGGGCTTTACTGGAATTGAATTCGTAGGTGAATTAACAGAAAGAATTCCAGAACTATGTAAAGAATATGATATTGCACGTGAAAAAGTACGTATTATTAGTATAGAAGCAGCTACAACTGCATTACCTGGTTTTGATCCAGAATTAGTTGAATATGCAATGAACATTTTAGAAAAACGTGGTGTTGAATTTAAAATCAATACTCCAATTAAAGAAGTGACAAAAGATGGCGTTCTTTTAGCTTCAGGAGAAGAAATAAAATCGAAAACTGTAGTTTGGACAACAGGTATACGTGGTAGCTCGGTTTTAGAAAAATCTGGATTTGAAACAATGCGCGGTAGAATTCAAGTTGAACCTGAATTAAGGGTCCCAGGATTTGAAGATGTATTCGTTATTGGTGATTGTGCCATCATTATTGATGAAGCAACAAATCGTCCATTTCCACCAACTGCACAAATTGCAATTCAGCAATCTTCAACACTTGCTAAAAACATAAAAGCTTTAGTACACGGTAGTAATAATTTAGAAGCTTTTAAGGCAGATATCAAAGGTACAGTTGCTTCATTAGGTGGTAAAGAAGCGATCGGTGTTGTAGGTTCTAAAAAGTTATTTGGTACACCAGCGGCCGCAATGAAAAAAGTAATAGACAACCGTTATTTGTTCCTCCTTGGTGGTTTACCGTTAGTTGTAAAAAAAGGGAAGTTAAATATATTTTAATATAAAGTAAATATTTGTGGTGTGAATTTTTTGTGACTAGCTTATTAGCCCTTGCATCTCTTGATTCTGGAGATGTACGATCTATTGAGTTAGTCTTTTATTTTTATTAAGATAATTATAAAAGTAAATAAGGGATGTAAGAGGAGTGGCTTTATTGAAAAAAAGAGGAAATGTTTGGTTAGCTGCTACAGGTATTGTTATTAAAGAAGGAAAGTGGCTCGTTGTAAAGAAGAAATATGGTGGACTTAAAGGGCTTTGGTCCTTTCCAGGTGGTTTTGTAGATGAGGGTGAAACAGTTGATCAAACAGCTGTTAGGGAAGTAGAAGAGGAAACAGGTATAAAAACAATAGTGAAAGATATAGTAGGTGTTAGAACAGGAGTACTTGAGAATGTAATTAGTGATAATCTAATTACTTTTTTATTAGAAGAAATAGGCGGTGAGTTGAAGGGTCAATCAGGTGAAATTGAAGAAGTAGCTTATATGACTCGTGAGGAACTTGAAGCAGATCCAAAAACATCAAAAACTGTTCATTTATACTTGAAGGAAATGACTGCTAAATCTTTTCAAAAAATTGATTTTAATCCAGGAGATGTTTTTAACTATACTCGTTTTAAAGTTTTTTATTAAATTATTTTTCATTATATTCACTTTTAATCAAACTGATTTGAACTTAATGGTCATAGACCCCCACCTCTAAGCGTAGCGTAGGTGGGAACTTCCATTCAGTTGGAGTTGAGACTCCATCTGAATTTCCGATGTTCTAGCGAAGCTAGAACGAGTTTTCTTCTGTACCCTCGCACATGAGTGGTACTTTTTTGTTATTTGGAAAGTTATTTTCGTAGTTTTTTTGCAAGCCATTAGAGCTAGTGTAGTATGGAATTTTTTGATTTATCCCATTCTTAAGGGGCAGTAAGACTCCCACCTCAAAACGTAAGAAAATCAAAAAGTTTAGGTGGAGGATTAACTGCCCCTAAAGGTCCGATATAGAATAACTAACAATCAGTGGGGGATGAAGGAAAACCCCCACTGATTGAAGTTCAGCTTTATCGAATTTTAGAATATTTTACCATATTTTTTTCCTTATCATGAATAATTCTAAACCTTTTTGGAGAAGATTACTCATTGAGAGGAGTGGAATAAATGGAAATCGTCAAAATAATAATGAGACGAGTATTAATGACGTTCTTATTTGGTTTAGCGTTACTTACTACATTTGAATCGATATCAGGTGTTAGTGCAAAACAATTAAATAATTGGTGGATTTTAGAGGGACATTCTTTTATAAATTTAGATGAAGAAAGACAAAGTACAGATTCGGGTAAAAAGCAATTTAATATGAACTTTAGAAGTTTACCATTTTTTCAAAGAGAAGAAAGGTTAATGAGTCATGAAGTTGTAGAATCTGCACCAATATCCTTAGAGGAGGCGATTGATTGGAGTCAATATCCGTCAAAAAAAGTTGTGGCAACGGGTTATACTGCTGGATATGAGTCAACTGGTAAAAGACCTGGGCATCCTTCGTATGGTATCACGTTTTCAGGTGTTCGAGTTAAGCGTGATCTATATTCAACGATAGCCGCTGACCCTCGAACCTTTCCGATTGGTTCAATTTTATTTATTCCGGGATATGGTTATGGAGTGGTGGCAGATACAGGGTCGGCTATAAAAGGTAACAAAATAGACCTTTACTATGAGACTGTTGATGAAGTTTTTCAAAATTGGGGTAAAAGAGAAGTGGAAGTATATATAGTAGAAAAAGGTAACGGTAGGTTGACTGATGAAGACTTAAAAAGTTTAAATGAAGCGGAAGCTGTTCAAGTATTTAGAAGACAACTTTCTTTTGCGGAATAATGAAAGAAGCTAATTGTATACATATCATTTGATTAGTATATTTAGACAAAAATGACAGGGACTAATTGTTAGTTCCTGTCATTTTTTAACATAATCAGAATTTATCCCACTCTTAAGGGGCAAGTAAGACCCCCACCTCAAAACTTAAGAAAATCGAGAAGTTTAGGTGGGGGATGAAGGAAAACCCCCACTGATTGAAGTTCAGCTTTATAAATTTCTAACTTAGAAACTGTCTAGCTTTTTGTATCGAAGCAACTGACATCTACTGCTTTAGATCGGAAGGCTACTATATGGATATTCTTGTAAACGAGAAGTGCACTTTATACTAATAGAAGGAAATGGAAAAATAATGTTAAAAGTATCCCTGTTAAACCACCGAAAAACACCTCAATGGGTTGATGTCCTAAAAGTTCTTTTAATTCCTTACGTTTCTCTTGTTCTTCCTTTTCAGGCCATGTTTTGACTTCTTTAACAAGTTTGTTGAAATCATCAACCAAACGATTTAAAACTGTAGCTTGTTCACCTGCATGTCGACGAACTCCAGAGGCATCAAACATAACGATAACCCCAAAAATTGCAGAAATTGCAAAGAATGGAGAACCTAGTCCTTCTTCTATAGCGATAGCTGTTGAAAGTGCTGTAACAGCAGCGGAGTGTGAACTAGGCATTCCTCCAGTGCTAGTAAGTAATGACCAATCAAATTTCTTTGTTGCAATGTATTGTAATGGTACTTTAATAAATTGAGCAAATCCGATAGCTATTAATGCAGCCCATAAAGGGAAATTTGTGAATAAATCCATAGTTTTAAAAAGTTCCTTTCTCAATAATATCAATTAAATGTATCGATAATAGAAGATGTATTTTAATGAATTTCATAATTGTTTATTTTCGCTACTCTGATACCTAATATTGTTGGATGAAGAAAGTTTCCAACAACATTTAGACCTATGTAGCTCCATTTAGGTAATTATGAAATCCACTCATTTTTTTAACATAATCAGAATTTATAAATTTCTAACTTGGAAACTGTCTAGCTTCAGCACCTACGAGCTCGGTCACTTCAGTCAAGCAACTGACTTCAATAACTACTTGAATAACGTCTCAGAATAGCTTCATGCAGCTTTGCTCCTGCGATTACTCGTCGCACGGAAAACAACTGCTCCTGCGATTACTCGTCGCACAAAACACTGCTTCGAGGAAGCTTACTACGAAGCAATACTAGAAGACGCTAAAAGCACGTAGGAAGCCAAAGAGCAGCTTCTGTCAAAGGCCGCCCCAGTGAAGCTACTACTTGGATTACTTCGAAGCTGCTTTGCGACGAGCAAACGGAGTGGCACAGGAGCAGCTGCTCGTGACCAAGGCGCTTGCGCATTTCTTGATAATAATTGAGGGTGAAAATTATAGAGCTTAGATTTATGAATGCCTTAAGGTTTAATTGTACAGTTTATGTACAATACTTTCTATAGAAAAATAAAAATTCTTTTCTTTCATTATTATGAACATTAACTACCTCAATAAATTTAAATTTAGTAAGGTTAATAAATCTAAAATTGCTTATATTATAACAAATTTCAAAATCCCCAAAAATATTAGGTACTCGAAACAATTATGAGAAAAAGTTATAATAAACAGTGATATTCTTATACTTACCCAAATAACAAAAAAAATATGGGATGCTAAGAAAAAAAGCTTACGTATAGGTAGCAGAATTGTTAAAGGAGTGAAGTTTGTTGTATAAAGTGAAAAATGGAGATTTACTCGAAAAAAAGTATGGATCAATTGTTGTTGGTGTATTTGCTGATGATAAAAAGCCAGAAGGTATTGTCAAAGAAATAGATAAAAAGTTAGATGGGTATATTGTAGAACTTCAGGCAGAGAAACAGATTTTAGCAGATTTAAAAAAGGTTACTAAAATACATACGTTAGGGAAGCTTGAAACTAAAACAATATATTTTGTAGGTCTCGGAAAAAAACAAGAATTAACCTTTGAGAAATTACGTGAGGCATTAGCGGCATTAACTAAATCACTTAATAAAGATAAATGTACGGAAGTAGCTGTGGCATTTGATACCTTATTGAGAGACAAAAAGGAAGGGAGTGTATTTGCCAGAGCGATTTCAGAATCAATTGGCCTTGCCAGCTATCAAACACCTCATTATAAAGAAAACAAATCGGATGGAACTGAACTTGAAAAGGTAGTAGTTTTTACGCAATTAGACAAAGATATAATAGAAGAAAATCTAGCTACTGGTTATGCTCTTAGTAATGGGACTAATTTAGCAAGGACTCTTGTTAATGCGCCTGCAAACTATATGACACCTACTCATTTAGCTTGTGCGGCAAAAGAAATTGCAGATCGATATGGTATGGAGTACTCTGTTCTTGAAAAAGATGAAATGGAAAAGATGGGTATGGGAGCTCTTCTTGCTGTTGCTAAGGGATCAGACCAACCACCTAAAATGATTGTGATAAAGTACCGTGGAAGAGAAAAGTGGGAAAATGTATTAAGTTTTGTTGGTAAAGGATTAACTTTTGATTCTGGTGGAGTCTCTATTAAACCTTCGTTAAATATGCATGAGATGAAGATGGATATGGGAGGGGCCGCTGCAGTACTCGGTGCAATGGAAACAATCGGTATGTTAAAGCCAGAAGTTAATGTGTTGGCCGTTATTCCATCTACTGAAAATATGGTAAATGGTAGTGCGCTAAAACCTGGAGATGTGGTTACATCTTTAAGTGGCAAAACGATAGAGGTTCGCAATACTGATGCTGAAGGACGTTTGATTTTAGCAGATGGAGTAACGTATGCTAAGCAATTGGGAGCTGACTATATTGTGGACGTAGCCACGTTAACAGGAGCAGTAATAGTTGCGTTAGCTGGTATAACTACAGGAGCAGTTACAAACGATGAAGAATTAATGGAAGATGTCTTCCTTGCGGCTAAAGAAGCAGGAGAGTATTTGTGGCGTTTGCCGAATTTTGATCCATATAAAGAAATGCTAAAAACTAGTGATGTTGCTGATTTAAACAACGCACCTGGAAGAGAAGCTGGTAGTATTACAGCTGGATTGTTTATAGGTGAGTTTGCTGGAAATACACCTTGGGTTCATTTAGATATCGCAGGAACTGCATGGGCAAGGAAAGATACTGAATTTGGTCCAAAGGGCGGGACAGGTTCGATGGTCCGTACTCTTAGTACATTAGCCAAAAACTTTTAATCTTAAGTAAATCAATGTTTTTTTGAGAAAGTATAAAGGAAAAATGGCTTGCCGTATTATAGTTGGCAAGTCATTTTTTTATTTTCAAGTTTGAAATTTGTTGAATTATTAGAATGTGGGAGTATATGGGAGATGTTGGGAGTATTTGTATCTATCGCTAGTTTCATCAAACGTAACCGTATTATACCAATTAAAATCCATATTAATCCTTACATAACGCATTTGATAAGAAAAACGCTATGCTATAAGATAAATATACGCGATTTGTCATCTTTCTGATGTTAGTTAGTGTTGATCGATATACAACTTACAAAACAGTGAAGTTCCTAGTATCACAAAATTAAACCCAGTAAAAAGGGATGTTTAATAAGAAAAGAGAGGGGCTTTCTCATTTGGACTTTATAAAAAGGTTAGACAGATTTGTAATGAAGGTAGAAACTTTTATTTTAAGTTACGCAATTATACTGATCTCAGTGATGATTATTGGAAATGTTTTAAGTCGAGCGTTAACGGGAAATAGTTGGTCTTTCGCTCAAGAAGTGAGTAATTTCGCAGTAATAGTTGCAACCTTTATGGGAATTAGCTATGCAGCTAGACAAGGTAGGCATATAAGAATGAGTGCATTTTTTGATCTAGCGCCAAAAATGGTAAAGAAATTTCTAGCGATTACAATATCGTTTGTTACAGCAGTCGTTTTGTTAGTGCTCGCTTATTTTTCGTTTGAGTATGTTCTTTGGGTAAAAGACACTGGACGAGTAACAACGGCTCTTGAAGTCCCGGCTTATTTTATGGCAGTGTTTTTACCAATTGGCTTTGTGTTAGGAGCGCTGCAATTTTTACGAAACATGTGGATTAATGTTAAAGAAGAAGAGGTGTATATCGGTACGGATAAAAAGGATTTCTCAGAGCAAGAAAATAACAAAGGTCCAAAAACACAGGTAGAAGAGAAAAGTGAAGCTGTAAAACAAATTATATAGATAGAGAGGAAAAAATATGGTCGCAACATTATTAATAATCATGATTGTCTTACTTTTATTAGGCTTTCCAATGATGATACCGTTAATTGCCGCACCTTTGGTTGTCCTATTAATCTACTTTCCTAATATTGATCCGTGGTTTATGATTCAACAAATGATGGAGGGTGTAAGTGGGTATGTTCTACTAGCGGTTCCGTTGTTTATCTTTGCAGCAGATATTATGTCTACAGGAAAAACATCGAAACGGTTACTAGATTTTATTGGTAGCTTCATAGGTCACGTGCGTGGTGGTTATGCAATTACAACAGCTGCAGCATGCACGTTGTTCGGTTCTATTTCGGGCTCTACTCAAGCCACTGTTGTCGCAATTGGAAAGCCGATGCGTCAACGCTTGTTGTCGGTGGGATATAAAGATTCGAGTGCGATAGCATTAATTATTAACGCTAGTGATATTGCGTTATTAATACCTCCAAGTATAGGGATGATTGTTTACGCAGTAGTATCAGGAACATCTCCTGGTGAGTTATTTATTGCAGGGATTGGTCCTGGTTTATTAATCTTTTTGTTTTTTGCAGTGTATAGTTATATTCATGCGAGGCGATATAATATCCCTTTAGCTGAAAAGGCAACCTGGGCAGAGCGTTTTCAGTTTACGAAACGTGCGTTGTTTCCTTTAGGCTTTCCTCTTATTATCGTAGGTGGAATTTACTCTGGGATATTTACACCAACAGAGGCTGCGGGTATTTCTGTTTTATATGCTCTCATTTTAGAAGTACTTATCTTTCGTTCGATAAAAATATCAGAAGTTCCCAAAATTGCATTATCAACTGGGTTGGTTACTTCAGCAGTTTTTGTGTTAGTCGCTGGAGGTCAAGCATTCTCTTGGGTGATATCATTCGCGAGAATTCCTCAGTTAGTAACTTCGGCAGTTTTCCCAACTGAACCTACAGCACTTTTCGTCTTATTTATGGTAGCAATCTTTTTCTTTATTGGATGCATGTTTGTTGATCCGATTGTCGTAATTTTAATTTTGACGCCGATTTTTTATCCAGTTGCAATGGCAGCTGGAGTTGATCCGGTTCATTTAGGTGTGGTAATCACGTTTCAAGCTGCGCTTGGTTCGGCTACACCACCATTTGGAGTAGATATCTTTACAGCAAGTGCGGTTTTTAATCGTTCTTATTTAGATGTAATAAAAGGGACACCGCCGTACATATTAATGCTCATTTTTGTTGCGATACTAGTAATTATGATCGAAGAGATTTCATTATTTTATCGTTATATTATGTAGTGAAATTGTATTCTTTATAACTTTTCGTTACTAGCCAGTGTTCATTCATTGGAGTAAATAAAAAATATTATGGGGGTATTTGATGTTTTTACGTAAAAAGAGCTTATTATTAACTTGCTTCACGCTTGTATTAGCAATGATCCTAGTAGCGTGTGGTGGTGGAGAAACTGAATCGAATGTTAACGGTGATTTAGGACAAGATCAAAACGATGGTAATGTTGATGGAGCAGAGGGAGAGGCTACTGGAAGTGATGAAGTTTATGATTGGAATTTTATAACTGAGGAATATGAAGGTCAAGTACAATATGAGTATGCGGCAAAGTTTGCAGAAATATTAAAAGAAAAATCAGACGGTAGAATTAATATCGAAGTTCATGAGTATGGTGTTATGTCTGAAGATAGTCAGGTAACTTTATTGCAAAGTGGTGGAGTTGAGTTTGCGATTATTTCACCTGGGTTTACTGGTACAATGGTAAGAGAAGGTCAATTGTTTGCCCTTCACTTTTTATTTACTGACGATATGGAGTTAAACCAACAAATTTTAAATACGAGTGAAGCGTTAAATGTTCACTTAACTGAGAAATATGAAAGCTTTAATATTACACCATTAGCTTATTGGACAGAGGGCGCGATGCAATGGACTGGAAATAGTGAGCTACGTACACCAGAAGATTTCCAAGGCTTTAAAATGAGAACACAATCATCACCATTAATTTTACGCTCGTATGAGGCATACGGAGCGAGTCCGACAGAAATGAGTTGGGGCGAGTTATACACTAGTTTACAACTAGGTGTAGTGGAAGGACAGGAAAACCCAATCTTTTTTATTGAAGATGCCAAATTCCATGAAGTTCAAGATTATATGACGATTTCAGAGCATAACATTTATGTTGCAATGACAACAGTTAATACACAATTCTTTAACGGGTTACCAACGGATATCCAAGACATGATTTTGGAAACTGTGGAAGAAATGAGACCAGTAGCTTATGAAATGCAGGAAAGAATGAACAATGAACTATTAGATGCGATCATAAACAATGATACTCATCCGACTGAAGTAATTGAGTTAACTCCAGAAGAAAGAGAAGCGTTTAGGGAATTGGCAATTCCGGTTCGTGATTTCTTTATTGAAGATGTAGGTGAAGATGCGGAAAAAATCCTCAATCTGTTAATTGAAGAAATTGAAGCGGCACAGAATTAATACGGAAGGACCTAGCTACTAATAGTAGCTAGGTTTTTGTAATAAGGCAAGAAAATTCCTTATTTGGAAACTGTCTAGCTTCAGCGCCTACGAGCTCGGTCACTTCAGTCAAGCAACAGACTTCAATTACTGCTTGAGATCCTTCGTCGATTAGCTTCATGCAGCAATGCTTCGAGGAAGCCTACTTCGAAGCATTGCTGTCAGACGCAGAAGCACGTAAACGTAAGAAGCCGAAGAGCGGCTTCTGTCAAGGCCCTCCAGTGCCTATCGCTCGTGATCAAGGCGCCTTGCGCTTTTCTAGAGGCTCCACTAAATCTTTTCTTTTTTAAAATAGTATATTGACATATTAGTAGTTTACATGTTACCTTCATTTTAATACGTTATCAGTTTATCAGAGTAAAGTGAAGGAGACTAATAAATTATGAATGCTGTAATTATTGCTGTTTTTTTAATGCTTTTATTAAGTTTATTACGAGTGCATGTTGTTATTGCTTTATTAGTAGGAGCTCTAGCAGGTGGTTTGATCGGTGGACTATCGATTACCGAAACTCTGGATGTTTTTACAGGTGGACTAGGTGGTAGCGCCACGGTGGCATTAAGTTATGCTTTATTGGGTGGGTTTGCTATTGCGATTTCTAAAACAGGTCTTCCGAAAGTGTTTGTCGATTTTGCTGTTAAGAAGGTTGGGAAAGAAGGAGAAAGTAGAAATAAAAGTCTCTCGAAAGTCCTTTTAATTCTAGTTATCTTAACAATTTCTTGCTTTTCACAAAATGTTATTCCAATTCATATCGCCTTTATCCCTATTTTAATACCGCCGTTGTTGCAAGTGTTAAATGAGTTAAAAATTGATAGAAGAGGAATTGCAAGTGTTATTACATTTGGTTTAAAAGCTCCATATATATTAGTACCTGCTGGTTTTGGTCTTATATTTCACGGGATTATTCAAACAAACATGGAAGAGAGTGGGATGGTCATTAGTATGACCGATATTCCAAAAGCTCTCCTTTTACCAACACTAGGTATGGCCATTGGCTTAGTAATTGCGTTATTCTTCACGTATAGAAAAGCTAGAATATACCAAAATGTTAAGCTAAATAATGAAGTAGCAGCTACTGAAGAAGCGGTTTCGTTACGTGCGATTATCGTTTCAATCATAGCAATCGTAGGAGCCCTAATTGTTCAATTAGAAACGAAGTCTATGATTTTAAGTGCTTTAGTAGGTTTAGTAATTTTACTGTTTAGTGGGAAAATTAGTGTGAAGAAAACGGAAGACCTTTTAACTGATGGTATGAAGATGATGGCTTTTATCGGTTTTGTAATGATAACAGCTTCGGGATTCGCTGCTGTAATTAGAGAAACTGGGCATGTTGATTTACTTGTTGAACAATCAGTAAATATTATCGGTGATAATAGAGGGTTAGCGGCATTGCTTATGCTAATTGTTGGTTTGTTTATCACAATGGGAATTGGCTCATCTTTCTCCACTATTCCAATTATCGCGACCCTATTTGTACCATTATCATTAGCTGTAGGTTTTAGTCCGCTTGCAACAATAGCACTAATTGGTACTGCGGCTGCGTTAGGTGATGCTGGATCTCCAGCTTCTGATAGTACGCTAGGACCAACTGCTGGATTAAATGCCGATGGTCAACACAATCATATTTGGGATACGTGTGTACCGACATTTTTACACTTTAATTTACCTTTAATCGTATTTGGTTGGATTGCGGCAATGGTATTGTAAAAATAAATATAGATGACTAGAAGTTTATTCTTTCATTAATGTTAATGCATTATTTGAAATTATATACGTTCTGGTCATCTTTTTTTATTTTTGATAAAAATTTGAAACTTTTCACTTTGACTAATCGTCTATTACTATAGAACGAAAAAGAGGTGAGGTTTTGTTTTGGAAAAGAAAGTGATATTAGCGTCTGTCATAATATTCTTTTTAATGTTAGCGATAACTAGTAATAAATTACTTATAATAAATGAGGACAAGTTAAAAAGGGATTATTATGAACTTGTTGTTGCTATTAGTGAACTTTTTAAAGATCATACACAAAAAGGTGAGCAATACTATAATCGGTCATTTCAAAGTAAAGAAGAGATTGCTGATTTATTAAATGATAAAGTTACAGATTCCGGATTTGATTTAGTTATTGAAACTTTATTTGAAGAAAATGAAAATATGTATGTATATAGACAAGAATATCAAGAATATTTAAGTGATACGTATAATTTTTTATCACAAACAACAAATCGTAGTTATTATAATACGGTGAAAGACTCGTTTTTAAACCCGGCATTGAGGTTGATAAATTTTGAAGAATTAGATGTTCAGAGGATTGATGATAAGATTGTTCTCCAAGGGGATGCGATATTGGTAAATTTTTATAATGAGGAAGAAGGAGAAATAAAATACCATCAATATGCCCGCTACGGTTACCCACCTCAAGACTATATAAGTCTTGCTTTAACATTTGTTTATGAAAATGGAAATTATTTAATGGATCATTTCTCTGTAAAATCTATTGAAATGTAAAAAAGACTTATCGCTTATTATTTTAAAGAAGCGATAAGTCTTTTAATATAGTAAAAATAAATTGTTCAATTTAATCTAACTTTGGTGTTTGCTATACGAAAGTTAAGCAGCTGAATTTGGGATGTTTTTAGTTGATTTATTAACAACCTTATATATTCTTGGACAAAGTAATGCTGCTAAAATTGTAACTGCAATATCTTTATAAAGGAAAATAGTCATCATTTTCCATGCTCCCAAATAAGTTAATTCCTCCATACTTCCAATGAAGTATTTGAGTGAAGCATACATATAAGTGGTTCCGATTACGTAGTTAAGAATAAGTCCAACGAAACATGCGATCAAGAATGTACCTATTTTAGGTTTTTTACCATTTGCTTCTACTGCTTCTACGATTTTTCCTGTAACATATGCGAGAATAATGTAGGATAGTATAAATCCGAATGTAGGTCTAAATAAAACTGCAAAGCCACCTGTTAATTGAGAGAATACTGGAACGCCAATTAATCCTATAAGAGTATAAACGATCATTGACATGCTTCCGAGACGAGACCCTAAAAGAGCTCCGGCTAGGATAGCGAAAAAGGTTTGTAGAGTTAGTGGAACAGGTCCAATCACAATAAATGAAGTTGCGTTAGCTCCAATTGCCATTAATGCAGCAAACATTGCTATGTAAGTAATCTGTATTGCTCGATATTTTTGATTTTTCATCGGTATTGTTCACCTCTAGTTAGTATTAGTTTACAATTATCATAAAAAACTGACAACTGAATGTCAACTTAATTTTAATTTCGGTTGACTAGATTAGGGATGGTTTTGTTCTCTCTCTCTTAAGGGACGGTAAGACCTCACCTTAAGATTTAACTTAGTATGGTTAAAAGAAGTTGACAGCATTGCTATTCAATCCTCACTTAAAAACCTTGCTGATTCATATTCAAGATTCTTCAAGAAACAGAATAAAGCACCACGCTTTAAGTCTAAAAAGAATAAAGTTCAGTCCTACACAACAAAACTCACGAACGGCAATATCGCTATTGTAGGTAACAAGATTAAGTTACCTAAACTCGGGTTAGTTACGTTTGCAAAAAGTCGTGATGTAGAAGGCTGTATTCTTTACGCTACGATTAGACGTAATCCAAGTGGCAAATATTTTGTATCTATTTGCAGAAGTGGAAGTTCAAAAACTGCCTAAAACTAACTCATCTGTCGGTGTGGATGTTGGACGAAAAGAATTTGCTATCCTTTTTTTGAATTGAGGTTAGTGTGAAATATTACCTCGTGGAATCGATTTAGTTATTTATATAGCTCTCATCATTTAGTTGTAAATTCTCTACGAAAGTATTATTGAGTCTTAGAAAAAATTCATATTGACTTATAGTGTGAAAAGCATTAAAATAAATTTCTGTTGAGCAAGTAACAGAAGAGAAATAAAAAAAAGTTTTTAAAAAGCACTTGATTTACTTCTGGAGTTATGATAAATTAATATATGTCGCTGCGAGCGACGCTAAATGATTTTAAAAAAACATTGACTCACCAATTGGATTTTTGTTATAATGAAATCCTTGTTGTTGAAAAAAATGAAGTGGATTTGTTCTTTGAAAACTGAACACACAGCCAAGCGAATTAAAGAGATAGTAAATATCTCGTCAATGAATTTAAATTTTGAGCTTTATCAAACACTTTTATGGAGAGTTTGATCCTGGCTCAGGACGAACGCTGGCGGCGTGCCTAATACATGCAAGTCGAGCGAACTCAATTAAAGCTTGCTTTATGAGAGTTAGCGGCGGACGGGTGAGTAACACGTGGGCAACCTGCCCTGTAGACTGGGATAACTTCGGGAAACCGAAGCTAATACCGGATAATCTTTGGAGCCTCATGGTTCTAAAGTAAAAGTTGGGTTTTACCTAACACTACAGGATGGGCCCGCGTCGCATTAGCTAGTTGGTAAGGTAACGGCTTACCAAGGCGACGATGCGTAGCCGACCTGAGAGGGTGATCGGCCACACTGGGACTGAGACACGGCCCAGACTCCTACGGGAGGCAGCAGTAGGGAATCTTCCGCAATGGACGAAAGTCTGACGGAGCAACGCCGCGTGAGCGATGAAGGCCTTCGGGTCGTAAAGCTCTGTTGTTAGGGAAGAACAAGTACCGTTCNAATAGGGCGGTACCTTGACGGTACCTAACGAGAAAGCCACGGCTAACTACGTGCCAGCAGCCGCGGTAATACGTAGGTGGCAAGCGTTGTCCGGAATTATTGGGCGTAAAGCGCGCGCAGGCGGTCTCTTAAGTCTGATGTGAAAGCCCCCGGCTCAACCGGGGAGGGTCATTGGAAACTGGGAGACTTGAGTGCAGAAGAGG
>NZ_MLQS01000003.1 GCF_001866055.1 Anaerobacillus alkalidiazotrophicus | reverse complement strand
TAAATGGCTCAACAGAAGAAGTCAAAGGAAGTCATTTACCTGGGATAAATTCAGGCTCTTTCTTACTAGATATCCATTACCTTACGCCAGAGTTAAGGTTAATATTTATGACTTAAGAAAAGAGATTAGCTATATTCTGTAAATGGTAACTAGGAGGAGCCGTGTGCGTTAATAGCGCAAGCACGGTTCTGTGAGGGGAGAGAATGCAATCTACCGAGAGGTAGAGAGGTTCTCTTCTACTCGACTAGTTGAGGAACTGTTGCATTAGCAGTTCCTACTGTTGTTGAAGTAACGAGCAGGATTATTGAAGAAGTAAAATAGCCAATGGGGGATTATATGTATAAAGCAAATTTAAAAAAGTATTTAAACAGATTCCTTATTTTGCTAATTGGAGTCTTTGTTATTTACAGTATTTATGTTCAATTAGAGTATAAACACTATGTTAATCAGAGTATAGATAGAAATTATGACAATTTATCAATTATATCTGTTAAAGGAAGTAATTTGGCTAACAGGCTGGAGAAGTTTGTTCATTTAAATATCGAAAAAGAAGAAAACAGTGACGTGAAAAGCGATTTGTACAACAATTGGAGAATTGTTAACGGAGAAAGTAGAAGTATTCATTCCTATTTATTTGCTATTTCAACAATACATATGGGAGACGCATCATATGATTGGGATTTACTACAATATAGCTTATTTCGTGTTGATGGATTTATATCTGGTATGACTAATAAGTTTCTTGAAAATCATTCGTATGCTATAAGTAGTGAAGAAAAAGAGAAAATGGAAGCCGTTATTACAGTTTTTAGAACCATTAGTGAAGAAAAAGATAATGAATTAGTTGACATAGAAGACATCTTACAATCTATAAAGGAACCAATGCTAATTATTGACGACAATTATTCAGATACACTTGAACGAATAGGTAGGTAAATAAAAAAGATTGGCTTATTAAGCTAACGGATGCTTTACTGGAACAACAGCAGTAAAGCTTTTATTTTAGTATTCAGCATTTTAGTATTCAGCATTTTAGTAAAAGAAGTTACATCTAAAAAACGAAGGAAAATAGAGGAGTTCTCAAATTATGAAAAAAATTAACATTTGGTCATTTATCTTATCAATAATTTGCATTTTACTATTTTTTATCGTTTCTTTTTCAGGTCCAATAGATTATTCCCTAATGGGCACTCACCCTTTAAATCTGGTCTTATATATAACATTGATTACTTTTGTTTTAGGGGTATTAGGTTTTTCGGGTATTCAAGATTGGATAAGGGATGGCGAGAAGCGTAACTACTATAATTCTTACATTGGGATTATCAGTGTTTTTAACTTTCATTGTATTTTTTGGAAACTTGTTAAGCTAAAGAGAAGTAATAGTTGAGGAGTTGTCGTTGGAACGGTTCGGCTTCTTATTGAAGTATTGAAGTAGGTTAATAAAAAATTATGTAAAAAAGGAAATGGGGGATGAGTTCATTTGAAGAAGTTTTTTGTACTTATTCTATGCATTTTTTATTTGTTAGGTATTGTTGGTTGTTTCGTGAACGAAAAAGAAGAGGGTTTATCCGATAGACGACCGATGATTATGGTAAATGATAAAATTTATATGGATACAGGGAATGAAATACCAGTAGAAATTGATGCTTCTGCAATATTAGGAACAATAACTTCGTCGGTAAAAAACACAGAAATCCCCACGCAGAATGGGGAAAGTAATTTTGGTAACGTAGGTACACAATACGCTTTTTATAAAGAAGGTCTTGTTGTGTTATTACAAAATGAATGGATATTTTTCGAAGAAGATAAGTAGTTATATGTAAAACGGTTCTTTAAACATTGTGAAACATTACACTTAGATGAAAGCGTTAATTCAAGAAAGGATTAACGCTTTTTATGTTGAATTTATTTACAAATGAGCAGGATAAGGGCATAAGAACACTTATTAGGGAACATTAAAATGAGGTGTTGCCTATGAAAAATTATATCCGTTTAATAATAGGGTTTCTTCTTATAATTTACCCTACTATTGCAGGTGCAGAGATTGAAGGGTATGACATTGTTAGTCAGAACAATAAAGAGAATATAACTCTTTACGGAAAGAAAATGAATGGTTTATATAGGGGATTTAAAATTGATTTCAAAGGTGGTATTTACACAAGACCTTTTTGGAATAGCGAAACAAACCCTACTTACGCTCCACTAATTTTCTATATAGACATCAACAAGGACAAAAAGGAAGAGCTAATAATTACCTTGACAACAGGCTATGGTACAGGTTTGTTATGGGAAGAAGTTCATGTTTTTGACACGCTGGATAATCGACTAAACGTAAACGAAGTGATTGTTGATAATCCTTTGGCAATCATTTTAAAGAACGTAAAAACAAAGTTATCAAATGAGGAAGCAGAAATCCGTATAGGAGATAAGGAGTACAAAGTTGATATAACCACTTTTGAAATCAAACCTGAAAACTTATTTGATGATATAGGTTTTGGGAGCATTATTGATTATGAAGTAATTAACAATAAGCTTATGGTTAGAGTAAGCGGTCAAATAACACCTGCTATGTTTATTGAAGATATTATCATTACTTATGAATATCGTGATAAAATGTATCAAGCTAAAGTAATTAAATTTATAAAGGATATTGATAAAACCCCCTTTTATGGTCCAATAAAACATTAAGCGATATTCAACTAACGATTGCGAATGTGGAACAAGGAGAGGTACTTTTCTAAGCAGGATTAGTATCTCTCCTTGTTGACGAAAGAGCAGAATACTTCAAAAACAAGGGGATAATTCTATGAGTAAAAACAAAGCTTTAGTTATAATATCGATCTTACTTTTTGTTATTACAGTTATTTTTACTATTGTTTCAGATTTTACCAGTAATCCGACCTTTTTTAAGGTTGCTTTATTAATTGTAATTACTTTACAGTTTATTAGTATTATTGAAAAAAGAAGAGACAATAAAAAGTTTTTATTTGAGGGTGTAGCAATTTGTGCTTTTCTAATTGTATTAATATTTAGGGTATTTTAATTAAGTTATTTCACTAAAGATGAGCTTTAGTTTTATTAATGTAAAGCCTATTGAGGTGTAAAGAACGCTAGTGATAGTAGGAACATGTTAATTTCAATTTCGCACGAATTCTAGTGTGATTATTTTGGCTAATAATACTATTTTCAATGAAGAAGTAAACTTAAAGAAAGGTTTTGAGAGGATGAGAACCAAATCTGTAATACTTGTAATACTATTCATGTTACTAGTCTTTAGTATGTTATTTTTTAATCCCTTAATTAAATGTAAATTATTTTTTAATCAAACGATGTATAGTGGACTTATAGAAAAAATTGAAAATGAAGCACTTTCAGCGAATATTAAAATTGTTAGTTTAGAATATAGCAGTGATGAAAATAGGCAGTCAGTTTCTATTTCACCAGGCGCAAGTGGAGTAATAATCGGTAAGGAAGGCAATCGTTACTATGCACTGACGGCATATCATGTAATTTTAGAGATGGATAATGTAGATCACATTCAGTTTGTTGTTATGGGCTATGACGATATAGACATTGCAGACTACCTAAG
Source organism: Anaerobacillus alkalidiazotrophicus (assembly GCF_001866055.1). Next base: position 7,173 of record NZ_MLQS01000003.1, on the reverse strand, counting down.
TAAAGGCGGAGAGTTTCAGGGACAAGTTGAATACTATCAGCAATTTCCTGTTGTTTCAATCGAACAGGTTAAAGATGAATATGATTTAGCTATAATAAGTTTTATAACTGATAGTGAATATACTGTTCTGCCACTTGCAGATGAAAACCCTAAGTATGGCGACATTGTTGCATCTATGAGTAATCCATATGGGGAAAGGAATGTTATTACGATTGGAAAAATAAGCAGTAAGAAACTGAGACCTTTTGGTGATGAATTAGGAAAAATACAACAACCAATGATGGAACATACAGCTAAAGTGTCAGTAGGAAGCAGTGGCAGTGCATTACTTAATGAAAATTTAGAGATTGTTGCTTTAAATATAGGTGGGAATTATAATCTTTTTCGACAATTTATATCTGGAATGGCGATGCCAAACGAACAAATCCGTACTTTTTTAGAAGATTGGAAAAAAATTATTAGTATGGAATAACGGTTTTGATTTATTGAATTAAAATTTCCTCGAATTACTTGCTATATTTACTACTATTTATTTAATAAGATTCTTCGTTGACTCGAAATATAAGGATAAGAAAAAGAAATATAATATTTTAGATATTATTATAACTACTATTTTAGCTTTTGGTGTCCAACTGTTAATATCATTCTTATTCAATTAAAGGGTGCAATAGTTTAATAAGCTGTCGCTGCTGTAATGGTGCTAACGAGGTTTGTTAAAAAGATATTTAAATAATTATAAGTTAGTCAAAATAAAAATCATTTAACCAACCTAATTTTTGGCGAAAAGCTAAGAAGGAGATTGTGATGAAACTTTTATTATCTAAATATGCTATTTGGATTTATAGCTTAATTGTTTTCCTTGCTATTGGTTTAGTCTTAGATATTGCTACTATTGGAGCGGAAGAATATGCATTATTTGATAATGGTATGAAAGCTGCAAATGATGCTAAATTCTTACGGACTATAAATTCTTTTTATTTTCCTACAATATTAGTAAGTCATTTGTTTGTACTTACCATATTTGTTTTTAAGAAAACGAGAACACGCTGAAAATGTCATTGTACAGTTTAATGAAAATGAGTTGAAAAAATTAGTGATTGAGCAGATAAAGGGGAATTGGAAGGTTGTAATTTTAATGATATTTTCCTAGCGAAAGGAGATAGGTTAAATGAGCAACGCAAAAATAAAAGCGAATTTTCGTGTGACCGAATTAGGTGTCTTTCATCAAGTCAATCTAACCGATATAAGGATAAGTGAATGAAAGAAAATCAATCAGATATATCAAATAAAAATAAAGAAGAAAAGTAAAAGTGGTAGTGAAATTGAGTTTACAGCTCGATTGAATGCCGATCTAATTGAAAGTAGAAAAAGTAAAAAGGTTGATTTTATAAAAATATTTTTCCAGAAAGACTACCTGTCCATAGAATTACGAAAAATTATATCCGTAAAAAAGAAAAAGTTAAAAAGAAAAGACGGTTATTATGTCATATCCTATGGATATAATTCAAAGCTATTCGATGGAATAATCACACATAAAGTAGAAATAAATCGCCTGTATGAGAATGTAATTTCAAAATATGAGAGAAAAAAGATACAGGCAAAAAAGGTCAAACCAGTACAAGAACCTACAAAACCTCCACCATTAAAACCAAGTTCAAACGAAGTGAAAATATGGACAGCTAGGGACACGTCATATAGAAGGTGTGAGCATTGTCATTATTATAGTTACCGTCAAAAAATGTGTGGCCTATTTACCAAAAGGGTTGAAGAAAACAATGCCTGTATCCGATTTTATGCTCCGAAATTTAGAACGTATTCAGGAGGACGGTTTTCACCTAGGTAGAAATGTAGTAAATAGTGAATAGATAGAATTAAAGTTTCATAAAGAAATGCTAAACATATACCAAACTCCCCAAAAACTAACCAAACTTAACGTATGCATATTATTAGATGGTTAATTCTTCCCATTAAAATCTCTCTAGTTCACTTTTGCTATCCCAACTTTTGTTATATAATTCCAAGAGACAATTGTTGTATAGATATTTACCTAAGGAGTTATGTAATGACAAAACCATGCCCATTTTGCAACCCAAAAAATATCGTATTTGAAAATGATTTAGCCTTTGCAATCTTTGACATATTCCCAGTCAACAAAGGCCACTTGCTAATCATCCCGAAACGTCATGTCAGCGACTTCTTTGATACAACGCTTGAAGAAAGAGCTGCGATCAACCAGCTTCTCGAGGATGGAAAAGCCCTTTTGGCAGAAAAATACCAACCAGATGGCTATAATATCGGTATTAATTGTGGGGAAACGGCAGGTCAAACGATCTTCCATGTCCATGTTCATTTAATCCCGCGTTACAAAGGGGATATGGAAAATCCTCGTGGTGGAGTTCGTGGAGTCATACCAGAAAAGAGAATCTATTAATAAGGAGAAACCAAATGCCTATCTATAACAAATTAGTGCGAGATAAGATTCCTGAAATCATTGAAAAAGCAGGGAAAAAGTATACAACTTCCATTTTAAATGAAGAACAATACATAGCAGAATTAAAGAAAAAAAGCTTTGAAGAGCTTGAGGAATACGTGAATACAACGACGAATGAGGATGCTCTAGAAGAATTAGCAGATGTACTTGAAATTATCCATGCACTAGCTGACTATCACGGTTCGTCGATCGATGAAGTAGAAAAAATTCGTGAGAGAAAAGCCGAAAAACGGGGTGGATTTCAAGAAAAAATCTTTTTAATTGAGGTAGAGGATGACTAGGGCTGAGTTAATAACTGAAAGTCTAGTTAAACATCTTATTCGTGGTATGGAACAAGCATCAAGTATTTGTATACTAACATCCTTTGTCATGAAGTCAGGCTGTGAAATGCTTTTTGAACCATTACGAAAAGCGGCGGAACGTGGAGCAGACATTAAGATTTGTACGGGCGATTATTTATTTATCACACAACCAGAAGCGTTAAAAGCAATCTCCAACATCCATAAAAATATTGAAATTCGACTATGGAAAAGCAATGGGACATCGTTTCATCCGAAGGCGTATCTGTTTCAATTTCAAAATGACGGTCAATTAATCGTTGGATCATCAAACCTATCAAGATCAGCTCTAACAACAGGTGTTGAATGGAATGTGTCACTTTCAGAAAGCACTCGGGTTTACGAGGATGCTCTCGATCAATTTACAAAAATCATGTATCATGAGCAAACGATTGTGGTAAATGACGAGACCATTAAGACGTACGAGGAAAAGTATGAACATTTTCATCAAAAACATCCGAACCTTGTTCGTACTTGGACAAAACGAGAAGAAATGGAACTGATGCTTCCATCAGAACAAGAGCGTGCCAACGAAATGGTTAAAGAAGCTACCAATACATATGGAGAGGAAATCAAACCACGTTTTGCGCAAATTCCCGCCTTAGAAGAACTCGAAACAACGATAGAAGAAGGCTATAAAAGTGCGCTCGTTGTCATGGCAACCGGATTAGGGAAAACGTATTTAGCTGCCTTTTTTGCCAAGAGCTTTCAACGCATTCTTTTTATAGCACATCGCGAGGAAATTTTACACCAGGCTAAACATTCGTTCGAACATGTGATGAACGATAAGACGTATGGAATCTATAATGGAAAACAAAAAGAGGGAGAAGCAGATGTAGTTTTTGCCTCGATTTTCACCTTAAGTATGAAACAGCATTTAGAGATGTTTTCTCCAGATGAATTTGATCTGATTATTGTCGATGAATTTCATCATGCAGCCGCCCGCTCCTACTCTCGTGTATTGGATTATTTTCAGCCTCAGTTTTTACTTGGTATTACAGCGACACCCGATCGAAACGACAATAAAGACGTTTATGCACTCTGTGATGGGAACGTTGCGTTTCGCTTAGATTTTCTAGAAGCGATCCAACGCCAATGGCTTGCTCCGTTTCATTATTACGGGATCTATGATGATACCGACTACCGACAACTTACATGGTTAGGGAATCGATATGCAGAAGAAGAGCTATTGCAAGTGCAGCTTAAGGAGGAAATGGCTGAAAATATCGTACAAGCATGGGAAAAGCACAAGCAATCACGGACACTAGTGTTCTGCTCCTCAATCAAACAAGCAGATTACCTTGCCAATTATTTTCAACAAAAAGGCTATAAAGCCATTAGTCTACACTCAAGGCAAGTAGAGGTCAGCCGGAAACACGCCATTGAACTATTAAATAATGGTGAAATTGATGCGATCTTTACGGTCGACTTATTTAATGAAGGTATCGATATTCCATCCGTCGATACACTTTTGTTTGTCCGACCAACAGAATCGTTAACCGTGTTTACCCAGCAAATCGGACGCGGCTTGCGATTACATCCAGAGAAAAATTATTGCGTAGTTATCGACTTAATTGGAAACTATCGAAATGCTGATGTAAAACTAAGTGTCTTTGATACTTCCAATGACCCAAAGAAACCAAAACAATTTCAACCAAATGTTCCAGCTAACTGTGTATTAAATATAGAAACAGAAGTGATTAACCTGTTAGCGGAAATAGCAAGGAAATTTCAACCTAGAAAAGAAAAATTAAAAGACGCTTATTTTACGTTAAAACAAGAGCTAGGCAGAAGACCCACCTATTTAGAGATACATTTAAAAGGGCAGTCAGAAAGCATTCAATATAAACAAGAATTCAATTCCTATCTAGGCTTCTTATACTGGGCAGACGAGCTAAGCGAACGAGAAAAAGAAGTGTTCAAACGATACGAAACATGGTTGATTGAAGTAGAAAAAACAGGGATGGCTAAGAGCTACAAAATGGTTGTGTTACTTGCGATGTTACAAAGAGGGGTAAGTGATTGGTATCAACCAATTACACCCGAAGAAACCGCACCATTTTTTCATCACTACTTAACTGAAACCGAATATCGTAAAAAAATCGATTTCTCAGATAAAGAAACGAAACGTCTTTGGGACTATAATGAAGAAAAGGTAAGCAAGTTAATCGTCAAAATGCCAATGACAAAATGGAGTGGAAGTTCTAAAGGGTTAGTAACCTTTGAAAATAACCGTTTTGGATTTAGCTTTGATGTTGTTAAAGAAGATGAGGAGCTTCTTTATGAATGGACGAGGGAAATATGCGAATATCGGTTGCATGTTCATTTTGAGAGGAAGAGCAATTAAAAAAATTTAAGGGGAGATTTTAATGTCTGCTAATAATCCAGGTTGTCTAGGAGTTATTTTGAAATTATTTGGTGTTAAATTTGAAAACAAAAATTTAAAAGAAGTGGATTTTCCGTATGCGATGAGGGATGATTTCTTATCTCCCTCTGAGCATTCTTTCTATAAAGTTTTAGGACAAGTTATTCCTAAAGATTTGATTATCTGTCCCAAAGTTTCACTAAAAGATATTTTCTTTGTTACAGACAAGGATCGAAGTAACCAAAGTAAGTATTTTAATAAAATAAGTCGAAAACACGTTGATTTTTTACTGTGCTCAAGTGAAACAATGCAACCTGTATGTGGTATCGAGTTAGATGATTCTTCACATGCTAGACAGGATCGTATTAATAGAGATGAATTTATAGAACAAGTTTATAAAAAAGCAGGATTAACTTTGGTTAGATTTAAAAACAAAAGAAATTACACGCTTAATGAGGTAGCCAAGCAGCTACAGCCCATTTTGTTAGAAACAAATTCAGTCAGTATTCCAACAATGATTAAAGAAGAACTTGAAGAAATAGAACAAAATGAAGATAAAATAAATGAAGTACCGAATTGTCCTAAATGCAATATTCCATTCGTACTCCGTACAGCTAAAAGTGGGAAAAACAAAGGGAAACAGTTTTATGGCTGTTCTAATTTCCCGAAGTGTAGGGAAGTTATAGAATTGACTTAATATATATCATGAGAATTTAATTAATTTTACTGTAAAACGGGTGGTCAGTTTCCTTTGAAAAGGTAACTGATTTATCCCTAATTATAATAATGGAAGAAGCCGAGACTAATTGTTTACTATTCTTCAAGTTAGGAGTAGAGGTAAATTTTCTTTCTATATTAGTATAAAGAAAATAAGCTATGGGTTATTTTACTTGCTATTTTAATAGTTGTATGATAAATTGATAAGATCGTCACTTTAAAAGGCGTTTGCGCAGAACTTATTGGGTTTGAAATAGTAGTTACCTTTTAAATGTTTTATAAAAAAGGTGTTGCAGCGAACTGCCTGATGTGATAATATATTCCTTGTCGCTAAAAAGCGAAGTGATTATGTGGTTGTTCCAAAAAAAGTTTTTAAAAATAACTTGCGTAGAATTAGATATTATGTTATGATAATTCTTGTCGCTAAAAACAACGACGTAAACAAAAATGATGGTTCTTTGAAAACTGAACACACAGCCAAGCGAATTAAAAGAGATTTTATAATAATCTCGTCAATGTTTTATTTTGAGCTTTATCAAACAATTTTATGGAGAGTTTGATCCTGGCTCAGGACGAACGCTGGCGGCGTGCCTAATACATGCAAGTCGAGCGGACTCAATTAAAGCTTGCTTTATGAGAGTTAGCGGCGGACGGGTGAGTAACACGTGGGCAACCTGCCCTGTAGACTGGGATAACTTCGGGAAACCGAAGCTAATACCGGATAATCTTAGGAACCTCATGGTTCTTAAGTAAAAGTTGGGTTTACCTAACACTACAGGATGGGCCCGCGGCGCATTAGCTAGTTGGTAAGGTAACGGCTTACCAAGGCGACGATGCGTAGCCGACCTGAGAGGGTGATCGGCCACACTGGGACTGAGACACGGCCCAGACTCCTACGGGAGGCAGCAGTAGGGAATCTTCCGCAATGGACGAAAGTCTGACGGAGCAACGCCGCGTGAGCGATGAAGGCCTTCGGGTCGTAAAGCTCTGTTGTTAGGGAAGAACAAGTACNGTTCAAATAGGGCNGTACCTTGACGGTACCTAACGAGAAAGCCACGGCTAACTACGTGCCAGCAGCCGCGGTAATACGTAGGTGGCAAGCGTTGTCCGGAATTATTGGGCGTAAAGCGCGCGCAGGCGGTCTCTTAAGTCTGATGTGAAAGCCCNCGGCTCAACCGNGGAGGGTCATTGGAAACTGGGAGACTTGAGTNCAGAAGAGGAGAGTGGAATTCCATGTGTAGCGGTGAAATGCGTAGATATAT
>NZ_MLQS01000002.1 GCF_001866055.1 Anaerobacillus alkalidiazotrophicus | reverse complement strand
CGTATGACATGATCAACCTCTTCAACCTTCTTAATGAGCACATCTTTCAATCCTGGCAAATCTATGATAAAATTCACTCACACGCAACCCCAATCTTTTACTTGTTTCTCGTCAATTCAAGTATAAAAGAATTGGTAGGTTGCGTGTTCTTTTTTGCTTCATGGGCTACGCCCATGAAGCAAAAAAGAAGAATATCACCACTAACCTAATTGTTTGGATACCCCAACAATTATTATAGAGCCGAAATTTTTAAATTCTGATTATGAAAAATGAACCTTCCTTTAGTTAAAGGAAGGTTCAATCTTTTAAGACGTTTTTTTGATAAACCCTTTATAGGATCGTTTTACAAGTTGTCCATCAATTTGTTTCATAGTGTCAAGAGCAACACCAACAACAATGATTAATCCCGTACCACCAATTTGTACAGAAGGTGGTAAGTCAGCAATTTTTGTAAAGAAAACAGGAATGATTGATATAATCGTTAAAAACATTGCCCCAACAAATGTAAGACGATATAGGATTCTAGTAATATATGCTTGTGTTGTTTTCCCTGGTCGAATTCCCGGAACATAGCCACCTTGTTTTTTTAAGTTTTCTGCCATCTTTTCTGGATTGACTTGAATAAATGTATAGAAATACGTAAATGCGATGATTAACGCACTATAAACAACCATACCAAACGGCTTCGTGTAATCAAAATTACTTGAGATCCAACTGGCAACTGCATTGCTATCACCGATAAACCCAGCAATAGTTGGTGGAAAGATAAATAAGGACATTGCAAAAATAACTGGAATAACACCAGCGCCATTTACTTTTAACGGTAAATATGTCGAGCCTCCACCTTGAGGCTTTCCAGACACTAATCGCTTAGCGTATTGAACTGGAATTTTTCGAAGTGCTTGATGAACAAAAATAATGCCAACAATAATCGCTAAAAATGATAGAGCAAGTAATAAAATTGTTACGATGCCTAAAAATAATTGTTCTCCTGCATTTTCAATTCTTGTTGCATATAATTGATTAGTTGCATTAGGAAATGCGGCAACAATACCAGCAAAGATAATAATTGAAATACCATTACCAATTCCTTTTGCAGTAATTTGTTCACCTAACCATAGTAAAAATGCTGTTCCAGCTGTTAAAACTAAGGCAATAAATAAATATTTACCAACACTAGGATTTGGGATTAATCCAGGCATGAGATTATTAAAACCAATTGACATTCCGATTGCTTGTATAAAACCTAATACAATCGTACCATAGCGAGTTACTTGTGCTAATTTTTTCCGCCCTGAATCTCCTTCTTTGGCCCACTCAGCAAATTTAGGTACAACATCCATTTGTAATAATTGAACAATAATCGAAGCTGTAATGTATGGCATAATTCCCATTGCAAAGATAGAGAAGTTTTCAAGTGCTCCGCCACCAAATGTATTTAAAAAACCAAACGCATTCATTTGATCTTGAAATTTTAAAACGTCTGGGTTAGCACCAGGTACCGGAATAAATGTACCTAATCTAAAAACAACTAGCATTAATAAGGTAAAAAATATTTTCTGTCTTAAATCTTTCACTCTTAACATACTTATAAGCGCTTTCAACAACCTTACACCTCTCTCAATGATTTCTAGATAATATTTTGTTTAGATAGCTTGTCCTCATATTAGCATATTTTCAAATTTTTTCATTAAAATATAGTAGATTTAATCAAAAATTAATATTCGGTAAATTTTTGAATAATTACTCAGTGTATTATTGCTTTTTTTATAATCGTTTTATTAGTTATACTTATGTCCCAAACCTTCTAATCGTCACTCCGAAAGTTAGTAACCATTTTAAGTCAATTCAAAATAGCGAGATCGTATAACGAGAAACCACTAAATCGATAAGGAATGTAACTTTTAATGTGTACTTTTTTATGTAGTAAAAAATCCCCCATCAATATGGGGGATTTTCTATGAAAAGATATTAAACGTTTTTAAGGTTGTAGAATGCTTTTTTACCAGCGTATTGACCGATGAAGTCTAATCCATCTTCAATGCGAAGTAATTGATTGTACTTAGCAACACGGTCTGTACGTGATGGAGCACCAGTTTTGATTTGACCAGCATTTGTTGCAACAGCGATGTCAGCAATTGTGCTGTCTTCTGTTTCACCAGAACGGTGAGAGATAACTGCTGTGTAACCAGCACGTTTCGCCATTTCGATAGCATCGAAAGTTTCTGTTAATGTACCGATTTGGTTAACTTTGATAAGGATTGAGTTACCAATTCCTTTTTCGATACCTTCAGAAAGCTTAGCAGTGTTTGTAACGAATAAGTCGTCACCAACTAATTGAACTTTATCTCCTAAAGCTTCTGTTAATTTCTTAAATCCATCCCAGTCATTTTCGTCAAGACCATCTTCGATAGATACGATTGGGTATTTAGCACATAATTGGCTGTAGTATTCAACCATTTCTTCAGATGTTTTTACAACACCTTCACCTTTCATGTTGTACTTACCATCTTCGTACATTTCAGAAGCAGCTACGTCCATAGCAAGTAGAACTTCTTCACCTGGCTTGTAACCAGCTTTTTCGATTGCTTCGATGATTGTTTGAAGAGCTTCTTCATTTGATCCAAGGTTTGGAGCAAATCCACCTTCGTCACCTACAGCTGTATTTAAACCTTTTGCACTAAGAACTGATTTTAAATTGTGGAAAATTTCTGCACCCATACGAAGAGCATCAGCAAATTTTTCAGCACCAACAGGCATGATCATGAATTCTTGGATGTCAACGTTGTTGTCAGCATGCTCACCACCGTTAATGATGTTCATCATTGGTGTTGGTAATGTTTTTGCGTTAAATCCACCAAGGTAAACGTAAAGAGGAATGTCTAAAGCGTCAGCAGCAGCACGAGCAACAGCCATAGATACACCTAAGATAGCGTTAGCACCTAATTTGCTTTTGTTTGGAGTTCCGTCTAAATCGATCATTAAATGGTCAATTCCAACTTGATCAAGAGCATCGTAACCAACAAGCTCAGGAGCAATCTCTTCATTTACATTCTCAACAGCTTTAAGAACTCCTTTACCCATATAACGGTCTCCACCGTCGCGAAGCTCAACAGCTTCATATTCACCAGTAGATGCACCACTTGGAACTAAAGCACGTCCCATTGCGCCACCTTCAAGATATACTTCAACCTCTACAGTTGGATTACCACGAGAATCCAGTACTTCACGAGCATAAACATCAGAAATAATTGTTGACATATTAAAACACTCCTTATTTATCATTTTTATAATTTTTGATTGTAGAATATAAGGTGCATTAGTTAAATGCACTTAGCTACTAATTCATAAAGGTTATTTTTCAAGTAATGATTTTCCAGTCATTTCAGCTGGTTGATCTGCCCCTAATAAATCAAGAATAGTAGGTGACAAGTCTGCTAAAATTCCATCTTGACGAAGAGTAGCACCTGCTTTTGTAACAATAACTGGAACTGGGTTAGTTGTGTGAGCAGTCATCGGTTTATCTTCTAACGTGATAACCTCATCAGCGTTACCGTGGTCAGCTGTAATAACCGCATATCCACCTTTAGCAACAATTGCATCTATAACTTTACCAAGACACTCATCAACTACTTCAATTGCTTTTACAGTAGGTTCAAGCATACCTGAGTGTCCTACCATATCAGGGTTTGCATAATTTAAAATGATTGCATCGTGCTTGTCAGCCTCGATCTCATTCAATAATGCATCTGTTACTTCATATGCACTCATTTCAGGTTTCAAGTCATACGTTGCAACTTTTGGTGAATCAATTAGTACTCTTTCTTCACCTGGGAATTTCTCTTCACGTCCACCACTAAAGAAGAACGTTACGTGAGGATACTTTTCAGTTTCTGCAATACGTAATTGTTTGTAATTTTGTTGAGATAAAACTTCACCTAACGTGTTATCAAGGTTTGTCGGTTTAAACGCAACAACACCATCTACAGTCTCACTAAAGTGTGTCAAACAAACGTAGTATAAATCTCTTGGATGTTTCTCTCCACGGTCAAAACCACGGAAATCATTGTTTGTAAAGACTTGAGACAATTGAATTGCACGGTCAGGACGGAAGTTAAAGAAGATAACTGCATCATTATCTTGAATTGTACCAACCGGCGATCCGTCTTCTTTTGTGATTACAGAAGGTAAGACGAATTCATCATGGATTTCATTTTTATAAGAGTCTTGTAGTGCTTCAACTGCACTCTTATATTGTAATCCTTCTCCATATACCATTGCTTTATATGACTTTTCAACACGTTCCCAGCGTTGGTCGCGATCCATCGCATAGTAACGTCCTGAAATAGAGGCTAACTCACCAGTTCCTAACTGTTTCATTTTGTCCTCAAGAGCAACGATATATTCTTCTGCACTAGTAGGTCCAACATCTCGTCCATCTAAAAATCCATGAACATAAACTTTCTCTACATTTTTCTTGCTCGCAAGTTCTAACAAAGCAAATAAATGTTCAATATGGCTATGTATACCACCATCAGACAAAAGACCATAAATATGAAGACTTGTATTGTTTTCATTTGCATGGTTAATTGCGTTTAAGAAAGTTTCATTTTCAAAAAATTCACCTTCACGGATTGCCTTGTTTACACGAGTTAAGCTTTGATACACAATACGTCCAGCACCAATATTTAAGTGCCCAACTTCAGAATTACCCATTTGTCCGTCCGGTAAACCTACAGCTTCACCAGCTGCCTTTAATTGTGCATGTGGATATTCGTTCCAGAAGCGATCAAAGTTTGGCTTTTTCGCATGTGCAACAGCATTACCTTTTGTTTCATCGCGTAAAGCAAAGCCATCCAAAATAATTAAAGCTACAGGTTTCTTACTCATTTCCTGCCTCCAAAAGTTTTAAGAATGACTGATGATCAAGACTTGCTCCACCAACTAGAGCACCATCAATGTCACTTTGTCCTAAGTATTCAGTAATATTTTCTGGTTTTACACTTCCGCCATATTGAATACGTACAGCATCAGCAGCATCTTGAGAGAATGTGTTTGCAACTACTGAACGGATGTATGAACAAGTTTCGTTAGCATCTTGTGCTGAAGAAGACTTCCCAGTTCCGATTGCCCAAATTGGCTCGTATGCAATAACAACATCTTTAACTTGCTCTTCAGTTAAGCCTGCTAAACCTTGCTCAACTTGAACACGAACGATATCGTTAGTGTTTCCAGCTTCACGCTCTTCTAAAGTTTCACCACAACAAACGATCGGTACTAATCCGTGTTTGAAAGCAGCGTGTGTCTTTTTGTTTACAGTTTCATCAGTCTCTGCAAACATTTCACGACGCTCAGAATGTCCGATAATGACATAAGCAACACCTAAGTCATTTAACGCAACTGGGCTGATTTCTCCTGTAAAAGCACCATTTTCTTCAAAGTGCATGTTTTGAGCGCCCACTTTCAAATCAGAACCAGCAGTATTTTCTACTAGTGCGTCTAAAAATAACGCAGGAGCACAAACAACAGAATCTACTTTTGAAGCATCTGGAACTAAAGTTTTTACTTCTTGTACAAAAGCCTTAGCTTCGGAAATTGTTTTATTCATCTTCCAATTCCCTGCAATAATAGGTTTACGCATAGTTATCATCCTTTCTTTTTCAATCTAGAAATGTTGAATGGAAACAATAGAGTTTTTTGAAAGTCATTATAAGCATTTCATTTCACCCTATTTTTTCACAAATCCTATTTACTTATCGTTTAAAGCAACTACACCTGGAAGTTGTTTACCTTCCATGAATTCTAATGAAGCTCCGCCACCTGTAGAGATGTGATCCATACTTGCAGCTAAATCAAACTTTTCAACTGCTGCAGCTGAGTCTCCACCACCGATAACTGTGTAAGTATTTTGAGCATCTGCTAATGCTGTCGCAACAGCTTTTGTACCATTTTCAAATGCTTCCATTTCGAATACTCCCATTGGTCCGTTCCAAATTACAAGCTTCGATTCTGCAATTACTTTACGGTACGTATCTACTGTTTTAGGTCCGATATCTAAGCCCATCCAGCCATCAGGAATAGAATCAACATCAACAACTTGAGTCGTAGCGTCAGCTGCAAATTTATCAGCAACAACAACGTCTTCTTGCATGTAGAAGTTTACGCCTTTTTCCTTTGCTTTTTCCATAAATGACTTAGCTAATTCAATTTTGTCTTCTTCAAGAAGAGAACTTCCAATGTTATGTCCAGCAGCTTTTGTAAAAGTAAATGCTAGACCACCACCGATAATTAAGTTATCAACTTTCTCAAGAAGGTTTTCGATTACACCGATTTTATCTTTTACTTTTGATCCACCGATAATTGCTGTAAACGGACGGTCTGGATCTAATAATGCTTTTCCTAAGACATCTAATTCTTTTTCCATTAATAAACCAGATACTGCTGGAATATGATGAGCAATACCTTCAGTTGAAGCGTGAGCACGGTGTGCAGCACCGAAAGCATCATTTACATAAATGTCAGCAAGGTTAGCAAAAGCTTTGGCTAATTCAGGATCGTTTTTCTCCTCACCTGGATAGAAACGAACGTTTTCTAGTAGTAAAACGTCACCTTCGGCAAGATCAGAAATTGCGTTTTCAACAGCTTCACCATAAGCTTCGTCTGTTTTTACAACTGGCTTACCTAATAATTCACTTAAGCGAGTTGCAACAGCAGTTAAGCGCATTTCTTCGTTTACTTGGCCTTTAGGACGACCTAAATGACTAGCTAAAATTACTTTTGCTCCTTTTTCCATTAAAAATTGAATTGTTGGAAGAGCAGCACGAATACGTGTATCATCATTTACCTGGTTGTCGCTCATAGGTACGTTGAAGTCAACACGGCAAAATACACGTTTTCCTTTTACATCGATATCACGAACTGATTTCTTGTTCATAAGTGAAACCCTCCTTCTTAAATGAAAAATATAAAATGTCGAATGATCTAGAATGTCGAAATGTTTTATGTATTAGCTAAGCTAAATTGATTAACATTTAGAATTCTCAATCTTCATTACCCTAACATTGGAAAGAGGAGCGAGAAACTCGTTCCCTTCTCCTCTGCCACTGTTACTATATTCGTCAAAAAATATTCTTTTCCTTTGGTATTGCTTGGAAATTAAAGACCTTTTTTAGCGATGTAGTCTACAAGGTCAACTACACGGTTAGAGTAACCAGTCTCATTGTCATACCAAGAAATTACTTTAATCATGTTACCTTCCATGATCATTGTAGATAACGCATCGATAGTTGAAGATGCTGGGCTACCATTGTAGTCACGAGATACTAGTGGATCTTCTGAGTATCCAAGGATTCCTTTTAATGGACCTTCAGCAGCTTCTTTAAGAACTGCATTTACTTCGTCAACAGTTACTTCTTTGTCAAGCTCAGCAACTAAGTCAACTAAAGAAACGTTTGGAGTTGGAACACGAAGAGCTCCACCGTTTAATTTACCTTTTAATTCAGGAAGTACTAGAGCTACTGCTTTAGCTGCACCTGTTGTTGTAGGAATGATTGACTCAGCAGCCGCACGAGCACGACGGTAATCTTTATGTGGTAAGTCAAGGATTTGTTGGTCATTAGTGTATGAGTGAACAGTTGTCATCATACCACGACGTAATCCAAATTTATCGTTAAGTACTTTAGCAAATGGTGCTAAACAGTTTGTAGTACAAGATGCGTTAGAGATAACATCATGACTTGCAGCATCATATTTGTCTTCGTTAACACCCATTACGATTGTGATATCTTCATCAGATGCAGGAGCAGAGATGATAACTTTTTTCGCACCAGCTTCTAAGTGTTTTGCAGCGTCAGCACGTTTTGTGAAGAAACCAGTAGATTCTACTACAACTTCTACTCCTTGCTCTCCCCAAGTAAGTTTAGCTGGATCTCTTTCAGCAGTTACCTTGATAACTTTCCCATCTACTACTAAGTTTTCACCATCAGCTTCTACAGTTGCATCTAATGTTCCGTGAACAGAATCATACTTTAGAAGGTGAGCAAGCATGTTAGCATCTGTTAAGTCGTTGATAGCTACAACCTCTACATTTGGGTTGTTTAGTGCTGCACGAAATACTACACGTCCAATGCGTCCAAATCCATTAATTCCTACTTTAGTTGCCATAATTATTATTCCTCCTTAAAATAGCTGAAACTTTATATATATAAAGGGAAAACCCTAAATAACAATTTAGTGTAGAATGTTTAAAAACTTGAGTTTTGCTTTTGTTTTTATCATTCTAAATGAAATACCTAAGTTCTAGTATCCATAAAAAAATAAATTTTATGAATGGATTTTTAATAGTGATTTTGCAGCGCCTTCATCGGTAACCAAAATGTTGCTTTTTTTCTGTTTCATATAAGCGAGTATCGCTTGTGCTTTTGAAGAGCCACCAGCTACTGCGACAACACACTTTGAATTCGTCATATCCTCTAATTGCAATCCAATGGTTGTGACTTTATGGATAATATCCCCGACTTGGTTAAAATAATAACCAAAAGCTTCTGCGACTGCATGTTTTTCACTCAGTTTATGTAAAACTTCATCTGTAGAGCTTCTACGCTCTGCCATTGTCCTTGCTTCTCCAATCCCGTGAACAACTAAATTAGCTGAACGAATTTGGTCTAATATCTCTTTGATTTTTGGTTCTTCCATTAATGACTTATACGATTCTTTACTAATTTGATCAGGTACATGGAGTAAGCGATAATGCCCCATTGCTTTTGTAGCAATTGTAGCACATATCGTATTGGCTTGGTTTTCAACTTGTTCACCTAACCCACCACGAGCTGGCAAAAATAACGTTTCCTTCATTTGCTTGTCCGGAGTCATCATTTCTGCAACCGCAGCAATCGTTTTTCCACCAGTGATTGCAACAATCTTTCGTTCCTCACCCTGTAAAAATCTTTTGATTAATTGAACCGTTGTACGCCCCATCTCTTTTTTCACCCAAGGATCTTTGTCGCTATCTCCTGGAATAATGAAAACTTCAGATAGGTCAAGACTTTGCTTTAATTGGTCCTCGACCTTTTTCAAATCAAAAACGTCTTTCATAATTTCTTCTAATTGGAGAAGTAAAACTTTGCCTTCATCAGTTAAAGTCATACCGGACGTTGCGATATCGACTAAGCCTTGTTCCTTTAAAAAAGTTACTTCACTTCGCAAAACTCGCTCTGACATTCCTAAGCTTGATGATAAACTCCTTCTCCCTATAGGTTGCATCAAACTAATAAACCTTAAAATACGATACCTTAACGATAAAACTTTCAAAAGATCAGGTAATAATTTTTTTTGAACGTCTAATAATACTCTCATAACCTTCCCCTTATTTGCTTTGTCTATGCTTTGTAAAAGGACATAATAAGTCCCTCATAGACATATTGTGTCCCATAAGGGTTAAAAAAATATGTAATCCAAACTTCACTCTATTAAACTTTCAAAAAATTTCAATAAAACAATGAAAAGCTTATTAAAGTAAAATAATCCTTATTACCAAAATTAGTGTAACAAGGATTACCTACGTATTCAAGTGTATTTCATTTGTTTTTACATAAATTAAATAATTGTCACAATTGTAAGCGTTTTAATCGAATTTTTGGTGAAATCTAACATCCATTCATATTGTGTATTTTATTTTCGAAAAAAAATCGTATTCTTTCTTCTGATAAAATTCCAGAATCTACTTCTACCCCTTCAATTTCTACGACAGGAATCATGATTTGGTATTTTTCTAATAAAGCATCATCTTCATAAATATTAACGACTTTTACTGTGAATGGAAAATCTCTTTGTATCCTTTCTAATATGATCAGCCCTTTATCGCAAAGGGAACAATTATCCTTTGAATAATACGTAATCTCCATAAAACTCCTCCGATATTATAATAAGACGAACAAAACCACTTTCTAAAACCGTTTTCGTTTGATTGATGAAGGTATCTTTAGTTCATCTCGATATTTGTTTACCGTCCTTCTAGAAACTTGAATAGAATAATCTTTTTCTAGAATTGATACAATTTCTTTGTCCGAAAGAGGATCTTGTTTGTTTTCGTTATCGACTATTTTTTTGATCACTTCTTTTACAGAAAGCGATGAGGTGTTTCGTCTACCTTCACCATTTAGCCCCGCACTAAAAAAGAATTTTAACTCAAATACCCCTTTAGGCGTTTGAACATATTTTTGTGTGGTTACTCGACTCACCGTCGATTCATGCATGTTAACAGCTGCAGCTATTTCTTTTAGCGTTAACGGTTTCAAATACTCATACCCGTAAATAAAAAACTCTTTTTGATAATTCGCAATTGCTTTTGTAACCTTGAGTAGTGTTGATTGACGTTGATTAATACTTTTTAACAACCACAATATTTGTTGATACTTTTGGTGAAGGTATTTAGTTGCCTTTTCATCATTTGCTTGTTGAAGAAGTTGACAATATTCTCTATTGATCGATATATTGGGTAACAAACGATCATTCGTTATAACCATTAGCTCTCCTTCTATTAATTCAACATTAATATCGGGATAAATGTATGAAAGTGGCTCATCGTGGAAAACAGAACCAGGCTTTGGTTGTAATGTTTGTAAAAGATCGGAGACCCTCTGAACTTCTTCCATAGAGATAGACAATTTTTTAGTAATTTCTTTCCACCTTTTTTCTGCAAACAAATCCAAATAATTTTGGACAATTGCTTCTGCAATGTTATCTCTAGGCTTTAAGTTCTGTAATTGCAGTAATAGGCATTCTTGAAGAGATCTAGCTCCAACGCCACATGGATCTAATGATTGTAATATATCCAAACCTTCCAATATTTCTTCACATGAAATTGATAATTTCTTTGAGACTTCTTCTATCTTTATCGATAAGTATCCATTTTCATCAATTGAGTAGATTAAATACTTTACTAAGTTCTTTTCTTTTTCGGTTAATGGCAGATAACAAATTTGCCTTAAAAGGTACTCATGTAGGTTAGTATCATTTTTACTAATATTATCAAAAGGAGATATACTATCACCTTCATAGACCTTCGAATCGTCGTATGCTTCATTTCGACTATCCGATTGGTCCATTTGACTATCAACAACACTTTTAACCTTTAATTCAAGAAGGGGGTTATCAAGATGTTGTTCTTCTAAAAAAGATAATAATTCTTGAGTTGAATATTGTAAAATGGAAATCGCTTGTCTTAGTTCGCTAGTCATCGCAAGGTTCATCGATTTTTGTTGATACAAACCAAACCCCATATTCATTATACATCCTCCTCTGAACTCTATCATAATATTCAATAGTTTTCAGTGCTTTCTAAATATTTAACTTCTCCGAAAGAATACCCCTTCTTAAAACGTATAAAGCTGAACTTCAATCAGTGGGGGTTTTTCTTCATCCCCCACTGATTGTTAGTTTAACTTATCGCACCTTTAGGGGTAGTTAATCCTCCACCTAAACTTTTTGACTTTCTTAAGTTTTGAGGTGGGGGTCTTACTGCCCCTTAAGAGTGGGATAAAGGGAAAAGCCCAACAGTAAGTGGGAAATAATAGGTTTCTTTCACGGAACTAAGAAGCTCCCACTTTAAATTTCGTCAAAGTTAAATGGTGAGTAGTTCACGCTATACACCAAAAACATTTTTATCTGGATATATCTTAATTTTATTCACTCTCTTCTCGTCTCAATTCCAATAAACCTTAATTTTATTGACTTTTCGGGAATTTTTTTTTTCGAACACCCTATCTTTCATTCTTTCAATTTTTTTATCGATATAGCAGCTAAAAGGCTTGTACCTTAACTGACTTTAATTCTTACTCTGAAATTAACTAGGATCTCTATTTTTTAGAAGACCACCAAACTTTCCTTGTTTTAAATTGAATAGTTTCGGAAAAGATGAATATGTATTAAAGATTAGAGGCGTTTCTTGAAGGACTTATGGAAATTTCATCGAAGTATATAAACATATCGATGCAAAAACTTTGACCTTCACTGACCTTTATATTATGATATACATACCAAAACGTTTACTAAGCGCCATTGAAAGGTGAAGTTTTTCCACAAGTATCAATTAATCGAATTTTTTTCACAAAAAAAGGAGGAATTATCGTGAACTTAATCCCTACAGTTATTGAACAAACAAATCGTGGTGAACGCGCGTATGACATTTACTCGCGCCTTCTAAAAGATCGCATTATTATGTTAGGAAGTGCTATTGATGACAATGTTGCTAATTCAATTGTCTCACAATTACTCTTCTTAGCTGCAGAAGATCCAGAAAAAGACATCTCTTTATACATTAACAGTCCAGGTGGTTCAATTACAGCTGGAATGGCAATTTACGATACAATGCAGTTTATTAAACCTCAAGTTTCAACAATTTGTATCGGGATGGCAGCTTCAATGGGGGCATTTTTACTAGCCGCTGGTGAAAAAGGTAAACGTTTTGCCTTACCAAACAGTGAAGTAATGATCCATCAGCCATTAGGGGGTACACAGGGTCAAGCATCTGATATTGCGATCCATGCGAAACGTATTATCGAAATGCGCGAAAAGTTAAACGAAATCCTATCAGAACGTACTGGTCAACCGATTGAAATTATCCAACGTGATACAGATCGTGATAACTTTATGACAGCACCAGCAGCAAAAGAATACGGATTAATCGATGAGGTACTCACTCAAAAGAAATAAAAAGAAAAGCGTAAGCGCCTTGGTCACGAGCGAAAAGGACTGAAGTGACCGAGCTCGTAGGCGCTGGAGCTAGACACCTTTAGTTCCACAAGTAGTATAATCTATTCTTTCCTAGAAGATAAAAAAAGAAGCTAAGGTTTCGACTAACGGGTTCAGTTTTCGGAGAGAAAATAACAACTAGCAATAGAAATAGCGTCCAATTCACATAGGATATGGTACGCTATTTTTTGTTGTTATATCAATGTTTGGTTTAGCTTTATACTAAAATTAGCAAGGGATTTAGCAAATCGTTTAGACAAGACACATAGATTTATGTTCCTCTTTTATTTCATATGCTAAAAGCGTTGCTAATTATTCGGAAACTAAAATAGAACAAGAAATTAATGGGGTGTTTAAGAATATTGCTGTTTAATGACTTTACTATTTTCTTTAATTGTATCTACCATCACCTCTATTTGGATATAAAAAGCGGTGTTTATCGGACAAGAGAGCCGTTATTTGTGAACAAAGGAGTATTTTAAAAGGGGTAGCGGACATCAGGTTCGTTATTTACTTAATTTAGCACCAAATATAGCAGATTTTCATGAAATAACGTACCTCATGTCCGATAGCTCTAATTATTTGATCAAATCGGTAAAATAAGGTCCACTGTGTCCGTTAGCAGAGCATTAGTGCAATAAGAAAAGAAAACAGGATAAAAACGCACAGATCTGTGCGTTTTGTATGCTAATTACAATGTTAACTTGTATGGAATTTGAATGCGAAATTATCCGTTATTTAGTTTGTGAATTCACTTTTTCTCTCCCAAAACTGAACGGTCTAGGTTTCGACCTAGCTTCTTTTTATGCATCCTATATCTCTAATATACCTACTCTTCTTTTTCAACAAATGAAATTAAAGCGTCCAACGCTTCTTCTTCGTCTTTACCATCAATGACAAGAGTAATTTCTTTTCCAGAACCTACAGCTAAACTCATAATTCCCATAATACTTTTGGCATTAACTTTTCTACCTTCTTTTTCAATAAAAATTTCAGAACTAAATTTATTTGCTTCTTGCACAAATAACGCTGCAGGTCTTGCTTGTAGTCCAGATTTAAGTTTAACTACAACTGTTTTTTCTACCATTTCTTTTCCTCCTATTCTTTTTTTCATATTCGTTTTAATAATAGCGCTTAACTTTTACGACTTGGAACAGTATTTCTATCTCTGCTCCGTATCGATTTTACTTATCCTTCACCCGTTTTACGATAAGTTGAGAGTCAAAGGCTCTTTTTACTTCCTCGATGAACAAGTGCTCTGTACTTTTCTATACTACGTTTAATAACGGTGGTGGGTTTCACCCGCACGAAGTTTATTTGCAAATTCATCAATTTTTCTTAGGCGATGGTTGACTCCAGATTTACTTACTTTACCTGTAGAAACCATTTCACCCAACTCTTTTAATGTTACATCTTGGTGTTTAACTCGTAATTCTGCAATTTCCCTTAATTTTTCTGGAAGGATATGAAGACCTACTTCCTTTTGGATAAAACGGATATTTTCTACCTGACGCATTGCTGCCCCTACGGTTTTATTTAAGTTAGCGGTTTCACAGTTAACAAGACGATTAACAGAGTTTCTCATGTCTTTCATGATCCTTACATCTTCGAAAAAAAGTAAAGCTTGGTGTGCACCAATTACATTTAGAAATTCGGTAATCTTTTCACCTTCTTTAATATAGACAATGAAGCCTTTTTTCCGTTCTAACACTTTTGCATTTAAATCGTAGGAATTTACTAATTCACACAAGGATTGATTATGCTCTTCATAAAGCGAAAACACCTCTAAATGGTAGGAAGAAGTTTCTGGATGGTTTACTGAACCACCAGCTAAAAAGGCACCTCGTAAATAAGCACGTTTACAACAATTATCGTTTATTATTTCAGATGAAATTTGCCTAATAAATTGATAACCTTCCTCCATAATCCCTAAGTTTTCGAGAAGCTTTTGTGCTTGTTGTGAAATTCTAACTAAATAAACATTATTCTTCTTCAACCTCATTTTTTTTCGGACGAGAAGCTCTACATGTATCGGAAACGTCTTTTTTATTAATGTATATATTCGCCTTGCAATAGCAGCATTTTCAGTAGAGATATCTAAAACTAGTTGCTTATTGCTAAAAGATAAAACACCATTCATCCGGATAAGGGCAGCTAATTCTGCTTTCGCGCAACACCCATCAGTATCTAGTTGTGTTAATTCTTTTTTTGTCATAGCTGCGAAAGAAGACAAAATAGTCCCCCCTTTATCTATATTTTAGAGTTGTTTCCCTCTAAGTAATTACTAGAGAAGGAGCACATATTGGTATGCATCTTACCATACTTCCCTTTTATTTCAACATCTAATATAACAAATCAAATTTTATAATAGTGACAATAATACTTGCGATAGCCTAATAGCGTCATGGCGCAGGTAATTATCTTTGTATATTAATAGTTGATCAGTTACTACTTGATAAGGCAACTTCTGAAGTTTCTCTCTATCAATGAGTACTTCTTTTGCCCCTTCCTTCTCGTATTGTTCTAAATGTTTCTTATCTATTTCTTGATCATTGGCAATGACTGTTTCAATAATACCGGAACCCACATGAGATACTAATGCTCCAATATGGTCACTGACAGTGTAATCATCGGTTTCACCTGGCTGAGTCATTACATTACAAATGTACACCTTTTTGGCAGTCGATTTTTTTATTTCATCTGCAATTCCAGGTACCAATAAATTAGGAAGTACACTTGTATAAAGACTGCCAGGACCTATAACAATTAAGTCTGCCTTACGTATTGCCTTAAGAGTCTCGGGTAACGGTTTTACATTTTCAGGAGTTAGAAACACTCGCTTAATTTTTTTCTTAACCTCAGGAATCGTTGATTCGCCAACAACAATACTTCCATCAGTCATTTCCGCCTTTAGAACAATGCTCTGATTAGCAGCTGGCAATACTTTTCCGCGAACATTTAATACACGGCTCAATTCATGTACTCCTTTAGCAAAATCACCCGTAATTGAAGTCATCCCTGCTAAAAGCAAGTTCCCTAACGAATGACCCGAAAGTCCATGCCCGTTTTGAAAACGATGTTGAAAAAGTTCTTCTACAAGGGGTTCCACTTCAGATAACGCTACGAGAACATTCCGTACATCCCCAGGTGGTGGGATATCTAACTCTTTACGTAAACGTCCTGAACTTCCACCATCGTCAGCTACAGTGACAATTGCGGTAATATCTACTGGAAATGTTTTTAACCCTCGTAAAATTGCAGAAAGACCTGTTCCACCGCCGATAACTACGATATTTGTCATTTCCACTTTATTTTACCTTCCATTTTTGAGAATCTCGGTGTGTAATAAACGTCGTATAGTCTTGCGCATATTTCTTTCCAAAATATTCAGCTAATGTAACCGAACGATGTTTCCCACCTGTACAACCTATTCCGATTACAACCTGACTTTTTCCTTCTCGTTTATACTGTGGTAACATGAAGGTTAATAAACTATCTAGTTTCTCAACAAATTGTTGAGTTTCAGTCCATTTCATGACATATGTTGAAACCTCTTCATCTAAACCTGTTTTCGGGCGCATATGATCGATGTAATGAGGATTTGGCAAGAAGCGTACATCCATCACAAGATCTGCATCGATTGGCATCCCATATTTAAATCCAAACGACATGACATTTACTGAGAAGGAGTTTTGTTCAGAAGCTGAGAAGCGTTGAATTATTTTTTCTCTTAGTTGAATAGGCTTTAAATCAGTTGTATCTATGATCTGTTGAGCTTGCCCTTTTAACTCTTCTAGCATTTCACGCTCACTTCGAATTCCTTCTAATGGAAGGCCTTTTGGAGCTAACGGATGTGAACGCCGCGTCTCTTTATAGCGTTGTACAAGTTTACTATCTTCAGCATCTAAGAAGATAATTTGCACATTAACTTCAGCTACAGTTCCTAAATAGTCTATCGCTTGAAACAACTGGTCGAAAAATTCACGACCTCTTAGATCAATAACTAATGCAACTTTTTTCATTCTGTTGCCAGAATTATCTATTAAATCAATAAACTTAGGAATTAGTGCTGGCGGAAGGTTATCAACACAAAAGAAGCCTAAATCTTCTAAGCTTTGTACAGCAACTGTTTTCCCCGCACCTGACATCCCTGTAATAATCACAACTTGCATATCTTGATTTGCTGTCAAATTACTTCCTCCCTTTTTAACCTAGAACCAACTTCTACCGTACCTTATGCTGGATCTAATCTATATGATAAAAGTTTAAAATCTTTCGTGTAGTGGAATGTACCATACATGATTTGATCGGATTGAAGAATATGATTAAAGATAAAAACATCCCCTGGAGCCATAGGTAATGAAGAAACTTCATTTACATTTTTCCATTGTAGCTTGCCTTCAGGAGATTCTGCTAGCATTTCTCCCTTTGTCTCAGTAGCAAAAAATGTAAACATCATCCATTCATCTATAGTTTTATCATTTTCTTTAATAATGATTGTAAATACCCCTTTCATCTCAGGGTTTTGTACTTCTAAACCCGTTTCCTCACGTAATTCCCTTGAGACAGCTTCCTTAACCGTTTCTCCACTTTCCATTTTTCCACCAGGAGCAACCCACCAGCCTTTAGACGGCTTTTGCAATAATAATATTTGTTGATCCTTTTTTACGATACAATTTGTTATTCTTTGCAAAGTCCACACCTCTGTACTAGTCAATTCATTTACTTAATCTTTGCGTTCTTATATTCACTCTATAAAAGAAAAACGCAAGCGCCTTGGTCACGAGCAATCGGCGCCTGGAGCTAGACCGTTTCCAAGTTAGAAATTTTATACTTTCTTACCTTGAAATAAAGTTTTGATTACCTTTACTACTTACCTTACAGTATACTATATTTTTTTATGGAGAACATTCCTTATATAACTAAGTGGCTATTTTCTTATGTAAAATAATTTACAATACCATCTATCATACTACACTTTTTACTATGGGTCTTGTGTTAACTCCTGCATGTTCATCACTCTGGGTAAAAAAAAGAGCACGAATGGCATTCATTCGTGCTACAAGAAAGTATATAAAAAAGGGGGTCAATTACTTACCTTTATAATACTCTTATTATATTTCAAAACTGTTACAGCGTAATTAAAACCGAGTAACGTTTTATTAAGAATAATGACATTTTGTAAAGAAGTCATTTTTTCAGTAGATAGGAATGACGAATTAACCCTCATATGAGACATGTAGATATAAAGTTGAACTTTAATCAGTGGGGGTTTTCCTTCATCCCCCACTGATTGTTAGTTCAACTTATAGGACCTTTAGGGGCAGTTTATCCCCTACCTAAACTTCTCGATTTTCTTACGTTTTGAGGTTGGGGTCTTTCTGCCCCTTAAGAGTGGGATAAAGAATAAAAAAAGAGTGCAAAATCAAATAAATTTGCACCCACTCTTATAATTTAACCCTCTAGTTCTTCTAAAAGTTCTTCCACATAATGCTGCGCAGATTGAGCAGCAATGCTACCATCGCCTGTCGCTGTTACGATTTGACGTAACGTTTTTTCACGAATGTCACCAGCTGCAAAGATACCAGGAACTTTTGTTTCCATCTGATCATTTGTTTCAATGTAGCCAGCTGCATTTGTAATGCCTAGGTCTTTCACTGCATCATTTAATGGCTCCATTCCAATGTATATAAATACACCATCAGTTTTATATTCTTGCTCTGTATCGTCTTGAGTATTTCGAACTGTAACACTACCTACTTTACCTTCACCGTTGATGTTTGTAACAACATGGTTCCATAAAAATTCTATTTTTTCATTTGCGAATGCTCGATCTTGAAGAATTTTTTGAGCCCGAAGCTCGTCACGACGATGTATTACCGTTACTTTTGTTGCAAAGCGCGTTAAGTACACCGCTTCTTCGACAGCAGAATCTCCGCCACCTACGACAACAAGTTCTTTCCCTTTAAAAAAGGCACCGTCACATACTGCACAATATGATACACCACGACCACCTAATTCACTTTCACCAGGTACGCCTAATTTTTTATATTTCGCACCAGTTGTCACGATTACCGCTCTTGCTTTGAATTCTTTACTACCAGTTACAACGGTTTTATATTCTTTCCCGTCTTTTATTTCTTTAATATCTCCATATGCATACTCTGCACCGAATTTCTTAGCGTGATCAAACATTTTAGTTGATAAATCTGGCCCTAAAATGCTTTCATAGCCTGGATAGTTTTCTACATCTTCAGTGTTAGCCATTTGTCCCCCTGGCACACCTCTTTCAACCATTAACGTAGATAAGTTAGCACGTGATGTATAAACAGCAGCAGTCATTCCAGCCGGACCCGCCCCTGCTATAATTACATCATAAATTTTTTCTTCACTCATTACATTCAACTCCCTATTACATTCACTTTACTTCATTAAAACTATTATACGTATCTATCGTAAATAATTAGGAAAAATAAGTCCACTTTCTTGCTTAAAAATTTTCATTCTATTTAGATAAAATAAAAAATAGTTGGCACCATTTATAAACACGCATATTAAATAACGCGTTAAAATTTTAGGTACCAACTATAATTTTCACTTATTGCGATTTGATTATTCCAACTACTATTATTCAACAGTAGTTGCGTTGAAAGAATATGTTGGTTCAAGAGAGCATCCATCTTCTAAAGTGTTTAAATGTTGGATTGCATCATTATTCCCTAGAGCCGCTAGCTTCTCCCACAGCTTTGTAGCTTTTTGAATACGACCTGTATAGTAAGACGCTACGGCTAGTTGATAAACAAATTTCGGGAAATTTCCGAATCCTTTTTTACCTAAACGATCTAAACGTTGATAGGCTAATTCGTGTTCTCCGACTTTACCAAAGCAAACTCCTATTTGATATGCTTGTAGGTAATCGAAACTCCAAACATTTTTAAGTAATTGCAATAATTTGTTTGCTTTTTCTTTTTGACCTGTTTCAAAATAGTATATCATTAGATTACAACGAGCTGTGATATTATCCTCTTTCGCTAGCACCGCTTTTAAGATATCGATTGCTTTTTTCGTATTTTTCATATTATAATACGCTTCAGCTAATCTGATATGTGCCATCCAATATTTTGGCTCTTCTTTAATAATATCATTAAAATATTCAATCGCTTTTTGATAATTTTCTTTCTTTAGTTCATGAGATGCTAATTCATATCGAATGAGAAAATCTTCTGCTTCTGCAAAGAGTTCGTCTTCGTCTTGTATAAATTCAAGTAAGTCCTCGGCCTCTTCTAGAAAATCCCCTTCAGAATCCTTCTCAATATATAAAAGTGCTTCTTTTCTTGCGTGTTCGAATAAGCCAAGATTTGCATAGTTATTGGCTAAAAAGTAATGACATTCTGGTAAGTCTTCAGCTAAATTTTCATCGATAACCTTTTTTAAATAAAGGTTCGAGCGTTGATAATTACCTAAGTCAGCATGTACAACTGCCAATTGACATAAGAAACTTGGTTCTTTTGCATCTAACTGAACTGCTCGCTCAAGATAGCGTTTCGCTTTATTAATATTCTTTTCACGATACGCTTCAATTCCTTTGCTGTAGAAATAAGCCCCATCCTGAAGATTTGAGATTACTAGTCCCATCGCATTAACACGTTCAAATTGTTTACTCATTTCTACCTCCTTCTACTCTTCTTACTCGTCGTAGTATACCATTTTTCTAGCCTTCTGGTAAATCATAAAATACAATTGTCAAAATAAATGTAAAAACTAATATGTAAGGTGTTACATTACTTAACTAATAGGCTTTTTAAGAATACAAACTCCTACACGAAACACAGTTTGAACACCTAAAACTAACCCACTCTCTTATAATCATACCACTAAAAAAGTTGTATATATCGCATATTGTTAGCAATACATACAACCTAATTTTATTACAGTATCATTACAAATAGAATTTGTACTTCTATTATTTTCCGTGTCTTTGCATTAATGTGTTAAGAACATCATCTAATGGAAGCTTTTGTTCACGCATCACAACGAGGACGTGAAAAAATAGATCAGCGATTTCCCACTTTAATTCATCTGCGTCACGATTTTTTGCAGCAATAATAACTTCGCCCGCTTCTTCACCAACTTTTTTAAGCATCTTATCAATGCCATTTTCAAATAAATACGTTGTGTACGAACCTTCAGGCATTTCTGCTTCACGTTTAGCAATTGTTTCTTCTAAAATAGAGAGGATTGCAAAACGATCTTCAGCGGTTACAGTTTCTTTACCTAGTAGCGAATTACTAAAACAACTATAGCTTCCTGTATGACAAGCTGGACCTGCTGGTTGAACGAGAACAACTAAAGCGTCCTGATCACAGTCAAAGCGGATATCAACGACTTTCTGGATGTTTCCAGATGTTGCACCTTTATGCCACAACTCTTGACGTGAACGGCTATAAAACCACGTTTCCTTTGTTTCAATTGTTTTTGCTAGAGACTCTTCGTTCATATAAGCAACGGTTAGTACTTCTTTGCTTGTAGCATCTTGAACAACCGCTGGGATGAGGCCTTTTTCGTCAAACTTTACATTGGTTACCATTAGCGAACCTCAACTCCCTTTTCTTTTAAATAGTCTTTCACTTCTTCTACCGATGTTTCTTTATAGTGAAAAATGGAAGCCGCCAACGCTGCATCGGCATTTGCTTCTTTAAATACTTCGTCAAAGCACTCTTTAGAACCAGCCCCACCGGATGCAATCACTGGTACCGTGACTGCTTCACCTACCGCTTTCGTTAATGGGAGATCAAAGCCTTTCTTTTCTCCATCTTGATCCATACTTGTTAATAGAATTTCACCAGCGCCGCGGCGAACGGCTTCTTGTGCCCATGCGACGACTTCCCACTCCGTAGGCTTTCGGCCACCGTGCGTAAAGACGCGCCACGATCCTAGCTCTTCATCATATTTTGCGTCAATCGCTACTACGATACATTGAGCACCAAAAAAATCTGAGCCTTCGGTAATTAACTCCGGACGTAGGACAGCGGCTGTATTTAATGAAACTTTATCAGCGCCTGCTCGCAAAATTCGTTTCATATCTGCAAGTGAATTAATCCCACCACCAACGGTAAACGGAATGGCAAGTTGGCCTGCCACTTGCTCAACGACGTCAACCATCGTTTCGCGACCTTCATGAGATGCTGAAATGTCTAAAAAGACAAGCTCATCTGCTCCTTGTTCATCATAAAACGCGGCTAACTCTACTGGGTCACCAGCATCGCGTAAATTGACAAACTGAACGCCTTTCACGACTCTGCCTTCTTTTACGTCTAAGCAAGGTATAATACGTTTAGCTAACATTCGCAGCACCTCTTTCTAATGCTTCAGCTAGCGTAAACTGGTTTGTGTAAAGAGCTTTTCCGATAATTGCTCCACCAATGCCATCTGCCTCATACTTTTTTAAATCATCAATATCTACTAGCTTACTCATCCCGCCAGAAGCGATGACTTCTTTTCCTGTCGCTCGTGCTAATGATGCGATCGCTTCTGTGTTAGGGCCTGATAACATGCCGTCACGAGAAATATCTGTAAAAATAAAGACTTCTGCTCCATGTGCGGCTAATTCTTTTCCTAACTCTTCAGCCGTTACTTTAGATGTTTCTAACCATCCTTCTGTAGCGACATAGCCATCTCTCGCGTCAATACCAATCGCAATTTTTTCACCGTATTTCTTTAGCATCGCTTTTACGAATTCAGGGTCTTTGATTGCTGAACTCCCTAAAATAACACGGTCAACACCGTTATCCAAATAAGCAGCAACATCTTCTGGTGTACGAATACCACCACCGATTTGCACTTTCACATTTAATTCTTTAGCAATCTGAATCACATGTTCATGGTTGACGCGATGTCCTGCCTTTGCACCGTCTAAATCAACGGTGTGGATCCACTCAGCACCTGCATCAGCAAAACGCTTTGCCATATCAATCGGAGAATTTCCGTATACTGTTTCTTGATCATAATCACCTTGAATGAGGCGAACACAGTTGCCATCGCGAATATCGATCGCCGGATAGATTGTAAATTTACTCATGAACTTTCGCCTCCTTCTGTTTTGTTACAATACTTGCAAAATTTTCGAGTAGTTTCATGCCGACATAACTACTTTTTTCAGGATGAAATTGCGTTCCTAACACGTTGTCTTTCCCAACAACGGCTGGAACGACGCCATCATACTCACTGCTAGCTAATAAGGATGCTTCTTCCATGTCTTGAACAACATACGAATGAACGAAGTAAACATGGCCTTGTTCGACGTTTTCGAGTAATACGTGGTTTTGATGAAACTTGAGGCGATTCCACCCCATGTGAGGCACCTTATATTTTTCGCCAGTTTCGGTTATCCCTTTAAAACGACGAACCTGTCCTTTTAATAAAGAAAGTCCTTTTGTTTCCCCATTCTCTTCACTCTCTTCAAAAAGAAGCTGCATCCCTAAGCAAATTCCTAGCAGCGGCTTTCCGGAAGCTGCCCACTCTTTTAAAAAAACGTCTAGTTTTTGTTCTTGTAAAATTTCCATCGCATCTTTAAACGAACCAACACCAGGTAAAATGAGGGCATCTGCTGTTTTTAATTCGTCTTGATTTTCAGAGATAAAATATTCGTAGTTTAAACGTTCTAACGCCTTACTAACGCTGTGAAGGTTTCCCATCCCATAGTCAACGATTCCAATCATTTTATAACATTCCTTTCGTTGAAGGCACACCTTTGATTCGAGGATCAACCGTTGTTGCTTCGTCTAACGCACGGCCTAACGCTTTAAAAATAGCTTCAATAATATGGTGCGTGTTCGTACCGTAATGAACGATTACATGAAGGTTCATTCTTGATTCAAGAGCAAATTTCCATAAAAATTCGTGAACTAACTCGGTATCAAACGTACCGACACGATCACTTGGTAAGTCCGCTCGGATTTCTAAGTGGGGGCGATTGCTTAGATCAACCACAACTTGTGCTAACGTTTCATCCATTGGGACAAAAGCATTTCCATAACGTTTAATTCCTTTTTTATCACCGAGTGCATCTTTCAGAGCCATACCTAAGCAAATGCCGATATCTTCGGTTGTATGATGGTCGTCAATTTCCACGTCACCATTGGCATTAACGGTTAAGTCAAATAAACCGTGCTTTGTCCACAAGTCTAGCATATGGTTTAAAAACGGAACTGGCGTTTGAATATTTGCTTTGCCTTCTCCGTCTACTTGCAACTGTAATTGAATTTGTGTTTCGTTTGTGTTTCGTTCGATACTGGCTGATCTACTCATTTTCTTCCTCCAATTCGTCTTGCCTGTAATAGTGGTGTTAAACCGTGAAGAATGTCCACCACCATTGATCTATTCTAAAATTAATCAAATGATTTGTTCTTAAGGGGCATAGACCCCCACCTCTAAGCGGAGCGTAGGTGGGAACCTTCCATTCAGGTGGAGTTGAGGCTCCATCTAAATGGAAGTTCTACCGAGCTAGAACGAGTTCTCCTACTAAGCAACTTTAGCTTTCTTCTTCAAGTCGTATATCAACGGCTCTCGCATGTGCTTCTAACCCTTCTAAGCGTGCGAGGGCAGAGATTTTTTTACCATTAGCAAGTAATGCTGTTTTGCTATATGAAATGATACTCGATTTTTTTGTAAAGTCATCTACATTTAATGGGCTTGAGAAGCGAGCGGTACCGTTCGTTGGTAACACATGATTTGGTCCCGCGAAATAGTCACCGACTGGTTCTGAGCTATATGGACCTAAAAAGATAGCTCCAGCGTGACGAATTTTTCCTAACAATTGCATTGGTTCCTCTGTTAACACTTCTAAATGTTCAGGAGCTAGCTCGTTTACTACCGCAACGGCTTCGTCTAAATCGTTCGTGACATAAATCGCTCCGTAATCGCGAATTGACGGGCTTGCTATCTCTTTTCGTGGTAACTCAGCTAATTGCTTCTCAACCTCGATGGCCACCGCTTCAGCAAGTGTTTGTGAAGGTGTGACTAAAATTGATGAAGCTAGAGCATCGTGCTCTGCTTGTGAAAGTAAATCTGCTGCGATATAACGCGGATTTGCGTTTTCGTCTGCTAAAACGACGATTTCACTTGGTCCTGCAATCATATCAATATCGACATGTCCGTAAACCGCACGTTTGGCAAGTGCCACATAAATGTTTCCTGGTCCCGTGATTTTATCAACCGCTGGAACGGATTCGGTTCCGTAAGCAAGTGCTGCGACTGCTTGAGCGCCACCCATTTTAAAAATATTTTCAACACCAAGTTCATTTGCAGCTACAAGAACTCCTGGTGGAAGATTTCCATCTTTATCTGGCGGTGAAACCATCACGATGTTTTTCACTTCTGCCACTTGAGCTGGGATCACGTTCATTAAGATGGAAGACGGGTAAGCGGCCGTTCCGCCTGGTACGTACACCCCCACTGAATCAAGTGGGGTAATTTTTTGGCCTAAGATTGTACCGTCTTCTTCTGTCGCTAACCATGATTGACGTTTTTGTCTTTCATGAAAGCGGTGGATGTTACCTATTGCCTCGCGAAGCGCAGCAAGTACCTCATCATCTATATGTGCGTAGGCAGCTTCCATCTCCTCCTTTGTTACTTTAAAAGTGGAGAGTGTAGCGCCATCGAATTTTTCCGTAAAGAAGCGGACGGCCGAGTCGCCTTCATTTCTTACTTTTTCAATAATGGCTTCGACGGCTTGACGTTGTTCGTCTGTGCCTTGGTCAATGCTGCGTTTTAATGATACGTTTTTTGTTACTTTTTCGATTTTCACTGTTCTTCCCCCTCAACGACGGCTGCTAATCGTTCAACAACTTCATCGATCACGGTATCTTTCATGCGATAACTTACAGGGTTAACGATGAGACGAGATGTTATTGGGACGATCGTTTCAAGTTCAACTAATCCGTTGGCACGTAATGTTTGCCCTGTTGAGACGATATCGACAATACGATCGGCAAGACCAATGAGTGGAGCAAGTTCAATCGATCCGTTCAGTTTAATAATTTCGACTTGTTCTCCTTGCTCACGGAAGTAACTAGCAGCAAGATTGGGATACTTAGACGCTACTTTTGGCGCGATATCTCTATTTTTTTCATAGGTCGGAAGTGCTGCCACAGCCATATAGCATTCACTAATTTTTAGATCGAGGACTTCGTACACGTCACGTTCTTCTTCAATCATCGTATCTTTTCCAGCAACTCCAATGTCTGCAACCCCGTGCTCGACATACGTAGGAACATCCATTGGTTTTGCTAAAATGAAGCGCATTCCTGCTTCTTCTACGTCAATGATTAAGCGACGGTTATCTTCAAATTCTGGTGGAAGGTTGTAGCCCGCTTTACGAAGAAGTTCAACTGCTTCTTCAAATATTCTTCCTTTTGGCATCGCAACTGTTAGCATTTAGATGTCCCCCTTTCCGTTTTTTCCAATGCAATAAATGATGTCATCATAATTTTGTGAAAATTGATCGACATCTTTAATTCCTGATAAATCTTGAAGGATAACAGCAATTCCTTCTGAGCGCTTTTCTTTTGCTAGTTCGATTGCATCTTTTCTTCGTTCATTTGTATGAATGATGCACGTAACGGTTTGTTTTTCAGCTGTATTTCCTAACGCTTCAACTAATAGGTCAAGGCGAATGCCAAAGCCTGTCGCTGGAGCCGGACGGTTAAACTTTTTAAGTAGCTCATCATAACGTCCACCACTTCCAATCGGTGTTCCGAGGTTATCGCTATAAGCTTCAAAAACGGCGCCTGTATAATAGCTCATGTGCATAATTAAGTTTAAATCTAGTTTCACGAAATCGGTAATTCCGTAGTTTTCAAGAACATCCCAAAGTTTTTCTAAGTCTTGTAATGCTTTGTTGCCTTCTGCGTTTGTTAAAAGTTTTTTCGCATCTTCAAGCTTTGAGAAATCTCCGCGAAGGTTAAGAAGTTCTAGGAGACGGCTCTTATCAATTGATGAAAGGGATAAGCTTTTCACATGTTGACGATAGCCTACATAATTTTTTTCATATAAAAAGCGGCGAAGCGTATCTGCTCGTTGTTCGTTACCAACTGTATCGAGAAGTAGCGCATTGACATAGCCAACATGACCAATCGCAATTTTAAAGTGGCTAAGACCTGCTTGTTTCAGGGCCGCTATCATGAGAGCGATCACTTCTCCATCGGCGCTACTTGTTTCGTCACCAATTAATTCAATCCCTAATTGTTCAAATTCAGCCGGTCTTCCCCCTTCGTTATGTTGGGCACGGAAGACGTTCGCATCGTACGTAAGTCGAAGTGGAAAACTTACATCCTTTAAGCTAGATGCCGCTAATCTTGCAATCGGAGCGGTCATATCTGGACGTAACACAAGTGTATTTCCTAGTTGATCAAGAAGTTTAAAGAGTTGTGGATCTAAAATCGCTGATGCTACACCAACTGTATCATAGTATTCAAGAGTTGGGGTTTCAATGGATTGGTAGCCCCAAAGTTTTAACTCTCCTTTTATTCTTTCACGAATTTGATTTTTCGTTTCATATAATGGAGGAAGCGTATCACGCATTCCAATTGGCTTTTCAAACATAAATGGCTTAGACATCTTTCACACTCCGTTCCGATTTGGTTGTTGTATATTAATTGAATACACATTGAGTAGGTTCGGGATTACATTATGGTAAACCAAGTTCAATGCGGTTTAATTATCTTTAGTTAATTTACTTTAGTCTGCTAAATCACTAATATAGTAAAGCGTCTTATTAAGTAGTCTACACCCCTTGGAAATACGCGTCAACCTTTTTGTTTGATAATTCGATTAATTTGTTAGAAAAATATGTATGATTAGTTGTGCAGAGATGAAACGCTCAATATTTGAGTGAATTTCACTATTACCAAAATTCTATATTAGTTACGAATAAGTTATTGTAACTAGGGGTAGAAATTAGTGGCGAGGATAATGAATGATGAAATCCAATGTGAAAATCCTACTCATTATATTAATTCGTATTTGTTGCTAAATAATCCCTTCTTTTTTGATAAAGTTTCGGATTTTGGTGTGGAGATAATCAGATAGGGGTGGGTGTGGTTGTGCGCGATTCACTCCAGTTTGTGCGCGGTTCACTCCGGTTTATGCGCGGTTTCTGGTTATGCTCAATCAGGGATACTAATTGGTTTGAAGGAGCAATACTACTAGCGGCCTATGTCATCTTTGGAGTCGGGTTTTATTTAATATAACGCCTAGTCAAGGTGAAGGAAACTGTCTACCGGAAGTCACTGAAGGCTAGTAATTAATTAAACGTTTGATTAATTGAAATTCATAAGACAAACCCGAGCTATGAACATTGGATTGTAACTAGAAATCGCTTCTTGTTTGGGTGAATAATGAATTTCTGTTAACTAGACGATGGTAACTTTATTTTTAGGACTGAGGTTCCGTTATTTCCGAAAAAATTACTTTTATTAACCTTTCGCGGACACCAGATCCTTTATTTATTCAAAAACATTGAGAAATAACTATTATGAGACTAAATAGGGGCTTCTCTGTCCGCAAAATCTAAAATTTTCATTTTTTTCTCAAAATAAGGTCCCTGGTGTCCGTAAAAGCTTTACTGGCAGACGCCGCTTCTCTAGTCCGAAAAGGGGGATGTGACCCGGCTCACCAGCACTGGTGCTTGACAACTAAATAAGAGGCTGCCTTCATAAGGTAGCCTCTTAATCGAAACTTATACTACAAGTGTCATTAATTCATTTTTCGCTTGAATACTACATTGATTTGTTTCGATTACTTCTAAATAGTTCGCTGTATTTGTAACAATAACAGGAGTCGTCACTCGATAGCCAGCTTCTTTAATTTTTTCGATATCAAAGTCAACAAGGAGATCTCCAACTTTCACTTCATCACCTTGTTTTACATGAGCTGTAAAATGCTTTCCTTCTAATTGGACTGTATTAATCCCAACATGAATTAAGATTTCTGCACCAAGATCTAAGAAAAGCCTCGGTGCTGAAGTTAGTCAGTTTCCAAGTAAGTAATTTACAAGATATTCATTTGACTTACTACTAAAGTACAGCAGTAAGCCAAATGACTACTTTTCATCCTTCAACCTAATGATTTGCATTGGGTTTCCACCAACAAAGGCACCAGCTGGCACATCTTTGTGGACAACAGAACCCGCAGCGACTGTTGCTCTGTCACCAATTTTGACCCCTGGTAAAATCGTCGAGTTGGCACCTATCATCACTTCATCTCCAATGACCACTTCACCGAGGCGGTATTCATCTATCAAATATTCGTGAGCTAATATGGTCGTATTATAACCGATCACACTATTTCGCCCGATCCTTATTTTTTCAGGAAACATAATATCCATCATGACCATTAAGGCAACTGCTGTTTGGTCTCCAATTTTGATTTTTAAAAACGTCCGGTAAAACCAATTTTTTAATGGAACGAATGGTGTATAACGACAGATTTGAATAATTATAAAGTTCTTCATTACCTTATAAAAGGGAACGGTTTTATAGATTTGCCATAAGGAGTTCGCCCCCTGAACAGGATAGCGAGTCGTTCTTCTAGCCAAGTGACTCTTCTCCTAAGTACTCTAGCAAATCAGACATTGTTTCTAACATAACATCTGGTTCGTAACTTTGAAGAAACTCTTTACCTTTAATTGTCCAGGCAACAGCTGCTGTTTTTGTACCTGTATTTTTCCCACCTAGTATATCGTACTGACTATCACCAACCATAATTGCACGCTCTGGTGACGATTGTAATTGGTTTAATGCATTTAATAAAGGTTCTGGATCTGGCTTTACTTTAGTAACATGATCCATACCTACAAGTACTGAAAAATATTGATCGAGCCCAGTTAGCTTCAAGCCCATCATCGCTGTTTTTGAAATCTTTGTTGTTACAACTGCTAGCTTATAGCCTTTTTCATGAAGAGCTTTTACCGTTTCTTTTACTGTGCCGTATTCTTCCACTAATTCATCGTGCATTTTATGGTTAAACGTTCGATACATCTCAATCATTTCATCTACTTTATCAGGGTTAAGACGAGTAAATGTATCATCTAGCGAAGGTCCGATAAACTCAATTACTTTTTCGCGTGTATATTCATTTGGGTAATAATGATCTAACGTATGTAAAAATGAAGCAATAATCAACTCATTTGTATTAACTAACGTTCCATCTAAATCAAAAAGCACCGTATCAATTTTCATTTTTTATAGCTCCTTTTTCTTATCTTATTTATGAAAAAATAGAATGCAGAATGTTTACTGCTTGGAATTTACTCCAAAACAACGTTCACCCTACATTCTACCATTTTCAGACGACTTCTTTCTCTTTATTGTTCAAAAAACCTTTTTTCTCCATTCTATTCCACACGAAGGCGACGAGCATTGTAAGGATAATGGCTGTTACAAGGCGAACGAGGAACAGTGGCCAAATTGGAATTCCTAATGGAATAAATAAAAGTGTATCTTCAACCACCGCGTGGCAAGCAACAAGAAAGATAAATGCTAAATATAAATCCTTCTTTTTTACCCCGTCTTCCTTTACGGCTTGCATCATAACCCCGGCACCGTATGCTAGTCCGAATACTAAACCAGCGGCTAATGTTGTTGATGTATTCTCTTTCATGCCCAGCATTTTTGTAAATGGAGACATTGCTTTTGAAAACCAATTTAACCATTGTAAGTCTTTCATTATTTGAATAGCGATCATAATCGGAATAACGATAAGTGCTAATTGAAAAATTCCAAGCGTTGCACTCTCCAACCCTTGATAAATGATCGCTCCCCAACCAGTGACGTCAGTCTGTCCGGAAGAAACGAAACCATACTGAGCTTTTTCGTGCCCACCATCCCAAATGAAATGGATGGCCGCTGCTGAAAATAATGCCAACCCAATTCGAACACCAAGTACAACAGACATTCGAATTCCTACTTTAGTAGCTACAGCCGATTCCACAAATAAATTATGAGAAAAAGACATCATGACTGCTAAAATAAATACTTCTTTCACGGTTAAATCTAGCGTTAAAATGGCACCGATACCCGCATATAGATTTAGGACATTCGCCAATACTAATGGGATAGCTGCTTCCCCTGATAAACCAATCCACCCCATGATTGGTGAGAGGATTTTAGCAAGCCAATTTAATAGTGGCGTATAGCTAATCATGGTCACAATCAGTGTGATCGGAAAAATAATTTTTCCTAACGTCCACGTTGTTTGCAAACCTACTAATAACCCCTTTTTCAAACTATCCAAAATCTCTCACTCCCTAATCCCAACTACTTCTTCTTTTTTTTCGATTTCTTCTTCTTTTCGGTAGGTTCCTCATCTAAATAGCGAATAGTTGATAATCCTGTTTTTCTACGGTAAAAAATTAATGCAACAGCACCGGCAATGAGTAAGATGGAGATAACTTGAGCTGTACGTAATGTTCCGATAATGTATAAACTATCTGTACGCATCCCTTCAATAAAAAATCTCCCAACTGAATACCAAATGACATAGGATAAAAATAGTTCACCACGTCGGAAATTCAATCTTCGTGCATAAATTAAAAGTGCTACCCCTATTAAACTCCAAACAGATTCATATAAAAATGTCGGATGATAATATACCCCATCAATGTACATTTGATTAATGATGAATTGTGGAATGAACAAGCTTTGTAAAAATTCAGGATCTACCGGACCACCATGGGCCTCTTGGTTCATAAAGTTTCCCCAACGTCCAATCGCTTGCCCTAGTAAAATGCTTGGTGCCGCTATATCGGCTAACTTCCAAAACGAAACCCCTCGTTTTTTTGCAAATATATAACCGGTAATAATCGCTCCAATTAAGCCACCATGAATGGCCAAGCCACCCTCCCAAATGGCTAAAATCTTTCCAGGGTGTTGAGAGTAATGGTCCCATTTAAAAATGACGTAGTAAAGCCTTGATGTTAAAATTGCTATCGGAATAGCGTAAAGCAATAAATCTGCAAACAAATCTTTAGGTAAGCCTCGCCTAATTGCTTCCCGGTTTGCTAGTATATAACCTAAAAATGCACCAAACCCAATAATCAATCCGTACCAATAAATTTGGGTGAAACCTAAGTCTATCGCTACTGGATTTAAAGGTTGAATTTGATAAAGCATACAAAATCCCCCTTTATATATATTTGGAGTAATGTGCTCGTTTATCGGTGGTGTGTAAGACGAGCACTACTCCTGTCATGTAACTATTTATTTAAATCTCCTCTTTATCCCCATCTACTATTACACCTGTTAATCGCTCTGAAAATTGTTGCGCAGCGTTGATTCCCATAATTTTTAAGCGGTAATTCATAGCGGCTACTTCAATGATTACGGCTAAGTTACGTCCTGGACGTACTGGAACCGTTAGTTTTGGAATTCTTGTATCGAAAATCTTCATCGTTTCCTCATCAAGACCAAGACGATCATACGCTTTTTTCTGATCCCAAAGTTCAAGGTTAACGATTAAATGAATTGGAGTATATAAACGGACCGAACCTGCACCAAATAATGTCATCACATTAATAATTCCTAGACCACGAATTTCTAATAAATGACGAATCAATTCCGGAGATGTTCCGACTAAACTACCTTCATGCTCTTGACGAATTTCTACTGAATCATCGGCAACAAGACGGTGACCACGACGAACTAGGTCTAATGCAGTTTCACTTTTACCTA
Organism: Anaerobacillus alkalidiazotrophicus; assembly: GCF_001866055.1. The sequence goes on along the minus strand of NZ_MLQS01000002.1, from coordinate 31,716 downwards.
CTCCACTTGATCCTGTAATAAGAACACCAAGTCCGTATATATCAATGAGAACGCCGTGAACAGCTGTCATTTGTGCTAATTCATTCTCTAAGTAATTCGTTAAAGTACTAATCAATCTTGATGTCGGCATTTTAGAGCGTAAAACAGGAACACCAACTTCAGCAGCGGCAGTAATTAGCTGCTCTGGAACCTCTAATTGACGAGAAATGATGATTGCAGGTGTATCATATGTACAAAGCTTTTCCATTCTTTCAGTTTTTATCTCATCAGCTAAACTTTCAAAAAACGTTAATTCAGTTTTTCCTAACAACTGAATACGTTTTGCTGGGTAATAGTTGAAATACCCCGCCATTTCCATACCAGGTCGTGAAATATCAGAAGTTGTTACGGGACGATGAATTCCATCTTCTCCACTTAGTAATTCAAGCTTAAATTTTTCAATTAAATTTTGTACTGTAACTTTTGCCAAGAAAAACGTCCTCCATTCTCTGAATCAAAGAGTGCATTACAATTGTTTCCATAACCTTTATTTTCGCATCAAATTCATGACTTATACATTTTAACATAATTAAGAACTAATAATGTAGAATTATATCCGAATGTATGGGGTTTTTGGATAAAATATGTAGTTTGTGACAGATTAGGGAGATTTTCGCGTTGGAACTGGTTGGAAATACTTTTAACTAGGCTGCTCACACCACATGGGATGCGCGCTTTCTTGCCGGTTGTGCGCGGTGGGCCACTATTTGTGTGCGGTTTTCTCTCGATTGTGCGCGGTTCCCTGTCGATTATGCGCGGTTTCCGATTTTTGTGCGCGCATTGCCGGTTATGCGCGGTGGGCCACTATTTGTGTGCGGTTTTCTCTCGATTGTGCGCGTTTCCCTGTCGATTATACGCGGTTTCTGATTTTTGTGCGCGCATTGGCAGTTATGCGCAGTGGGCAACTACTTGTGCGCGGTTTTCTCTCGATTGTGCACGTTTCCCTGTCGATTATGCGCGGTTTTCTCTCGATTGTGCGCGTTTCCCTGTCGATTATTCGCGGTTTCTGATTTTTGTGCGCGCATTGCCGGTTATGCGCGGTGGGCCTCTATTTGTGTGCGGTTTTCTCTCGATTGTGCGCGTTTCCCTGTCGATTATGCGCAGTTTCTGATTTTTGTACGCGCATTGACGGTTGTGCGCGTTTGTTCTATGGTAGCGTAGCAAAACAAAAAGCTAACTAGCCTTTTACCTAGACAGTTAGCTTTTCTAACGTTTACCTTTTACTTCGCATTGGTTCTACTATAAACTTTTTAATCAACAAGTTTAGTACGCTAATAAATATCGATGCTAAAATTGCCATTCCGAAACTGGAAATAACAAATGCGTCTCCCATCAAAGATGCGGTGATCATTAATGTAATAGCATTAATGATAAAAAGAAAAAAACCAAACGTGAGGAATGTAACTGGCAACGTGAGTATGACAAGAATTGGTTTGACAATAAAATTAATAATCGACAATAGTACACTCGCGAGTATTGCTGCCGATGCACTTTCTAAATAAAAGCCTTGAAAATAGCCAGCTACTACCATTAGTACAACACTATTTACTAAAAGGTATATGAGCCACCTCATTTTTATCGTACATCCTGTTCATTTGGTATGAGCATCGTTGCAATGACATAGGCAATTAGCATTGGGAAAAATGCTGTCGCAAAAATAAGCACGACAAAAATAATTCTTACGACCGTCGGATCAATAGTAAAATATTGACCAAAACCACCACATACTCCTGTTAATTTCCGATCATGCTGAGTCCGATATAACCTTTTCACTTTCTTGCATCTCCTTTAGTTTTGAATAAGTATCGAACCTGTTCTTGCCTCTGCTTCCACATAAAAAACTGGTTCAGTACCTTTGTTTGAAATGAACGTAACAAATTTATTAACGATATCTTTTTTCTCATCTAGTATTTGAAGATTTGGTAAATCGCATGTAAATCCACCGACGACTGTTTTAAATTCACCTTCTGTTTTCATATCAGCAGGTACGGTTAGTTCGATGCTCCCTGTCGTTGTTTTTAAATAAGCTTTCCCTTTTACTTTTTCTATTAGCTTATATTTTATTGAACCATTAAACGTTTCTACATCTGCTTCACCGCCAGACGTAACAAAGTTAATCGTTCCGTGAACTGTTTTTGCCTCGGTTCTCTCGGCATCGAGCTTATCAACAGAAATGCTTCCATTTACTGTTTCTAAAATTACTTTTGTACTCGCTAACTTATCAAATGAAATGCGACCATTTACTGTTTTTGCTGAAAGTTCACGTGCCTCGACCTCTTCTCCTTGAAGTTGGCCATTAAAAGTATATAAAGTAACTTCATCATACGATTGACGCGGCACATAAAACGTGGCATTTATTTTTAAAGATTTATCGCGACATTTAAAACGTATTTTTTCATCGATCACTTGAAAAGTAATTTGATTTAAAAAGTGCTGTCTAGCTGCTTCAACATCTTTTTCATGGTATACCTTCACCTTACATTCCACACGTACATCCGTTTCATCCCATGGCACGAAACGAACACTTCCATTTTCAACAGCAATATCCACTTTTGAAATATTGCTATCACGGTGATGAAAAATATGGTCGATTTCGATGGAACCACCGAAATTTAAATCTAGGTCAAACTCTTTTATTTTTTGTACTGTTTGCTCTATAAAATCTGTAAACCGATTCGTAAAGGAAGGTTGGTTATATTTCCCTCGATAATCATGACCTTTTTCCCAGTCAACATTGTTTGATAAATAAGCATTCGTTTCTTTTTTCGGTTCCTTTTTTTCCGTTTGCCCTAACTCTTTCATTAGAGCAATTCCTTCTTCTGCCGTAATTTTGCCATCCTCAATCATCTTCAAAATCATTTTGCGTTCTTCCTGCATGATCCATCCTCCTCTTTTCCTTCCTTATCTGATTCATACGTTTTATGGAGAAAAAGGTTTCTTTTTATTTGGAAATCCTTCAAGCTTTAATATATTCTCAACTCTTTAGAAAAAGTCGACTTTTTGTAGACCGCCCAAAAAAGGGCGACGAAATGTCAGCCCTCCTGATTATTTTGAGACTGCTTCTGCTAGGCGTTGCTGCATTCTAGCTCGATCTCGTTCTAAAATTGGTTTTAAATATTGACCAGTATAAGATTTTTCCGTATTTGCGACATCTTCTGGTGTTCCTATGGCAATAATCGTACCACCTTTGTCGCCACCTTCTGGACCTAAGTCAACAATATGATCGACCGTTTTAATGACATCAAGGTTATGCTCGATCACTAAAACAGTATCTCCTTGTTCAACGAGGCGTTGCAGAACCTTTAGAAGGCGGTCAATATCATCAACATGAAGACCAGTTGTTGGTTCATCCAAAATATAAATCGTTTTTCCTGTTGAGCGTCGGTGTAGCTCAGAAGCGAGCTTTACCCGTTGCGCTTCACCACCTGATAAGGTTGTTGCGGGTTGACCTAATCTCATATATCCTAAACCTACATCAAACAAAGTTTGAATTTTACGCTTGATTTTAGGAATGTTCGCGAAAAATTCTAATCCATCCTCTACCGTCATTTCTAGTATATCTGATACCGTTTTGCCTTTATATTTTATTTCTAATGTCTCTCGGTTGTAGCGTTTCCCATGGCAAACTTCACAAGGAACATAGACATCCGGTAAAAAGTGCATTTCAATTTTAATGATTCCATCGCCGCGGCATGCTTCACAGCGTCCACCTTTGACGTTAAAGGAAAATCTCCCTTTTTTATAGCCACGTACTTTCGCTTCGTTCGTCATAGCAAAAACATCACGAATGTCATCAAAAACCCCCGTATAGGTTGCTGGATTTGAACGTGGGGTTCGTCCAATTGGTGATTGGTCAATATCTATAACTTTATCAATTAACTCTAAGCCACTTATTGATTTATGTTTTCCAGGTTTGTTTTTCGAACGATGCAGCTTTTGTGCCAGAGATTTATACAAAATATCATTAATTAATGTACTTTTCCCAGAACCAGACACTCCTGTAACCGCCACAAAAACACCTAAAGGAATTTTAACCGATACGTTTTTCAAGTTATTTTCAGCGGCACCCTTAATTTCGAGAAAACGTCCATCGTTTTGTCGTCTTTCTACCGGTAAAGAAATGAACTTTTTGCCCGATAAATATTGACCTGTTAGTGATGCATCATCATTCATGATTTCTTCTGGTGTCCCTTCAGCCGTAATCATTCCACCATGAACACCTGCACCTGGTCCAATGTCAATAATATAATCAGCAGCAATCATCGTATCTTCATCATGTTCGACGACGATCAATGTGTTTCCAAGATTACGCATGTGCTCAAGTGTTGCGATTAAACGATTGTTGTCTCTTTGGTGAAGCCCGATTGAAGGTTCATCTAAAATGTAGAGAACCCCCATAAGAGATGAGCCGATTTGCGTAGCAAGGCGAATTCGCTGAGCCTCTCCCCCAGATAACGTTCCCGCTGCCCTTGATAACGTTAAATAATCTAAGCCTACATTCATTAAAAAGCCTAAACGTTCATTAATTTCACGTAAAATTAAGCGCGCGATTGCCTCTTCTTTTTCTGTAAGCTCAAGCGTTTCAAAGAATAACTTCGCTTCTTTAATTGACAGCGCCGTAATGTCACCAATTTGCTTTCCGTTGATAAGAACAGCTAAGCTTTCTTTTTTCAAACGGTTTCCTTTACATGTCGGACAAGCTTTTTGTGCCATATAACCTTCCATTTGTTCCCGGATATAGTCTGAGCTTGTTTCTTTATAGCGACGGGCTAAATTATGAAGCACTCCTTCAAACTCAACATTCGCTTCTCTTACATGACCAAATTCGTTTTCATATCTGAAATATATTTCTTCGCCATTACTACCTGCTAACACTTTTTCGAGCTGATGCTTTGGTATTTTTTCAATCGGAACATCCATATCAATCCCGTAATGGTCACAAACACTTGCAAGTAGTTGTGGGTAATATTGCGAACTTGTTGGTTCCCACGGTGCAATGGCGTGATCACGTAACGTACGAGACCAGTCCGGAATAACGAGTTCTAGGTCTACCTCAAGTTTTGTTCCTAGTCCGTCACAAGTAGGACAAGCACCGAATGGACTATTAAAAGAAAACATTCTTGGTTCTAGTTCACCGATAGAAAACCCACATTGCGGACATGCATGGTGCTGACTAAAGAGGAGTTCTTCCCCATCAATAATATCGATCATCACGCGACCATCGGCTAAATTCAGGGCTGTTTCTAATGAATCGGCAAGTCTTGTTTCAATCCCAGGTTTAACGACAATTCGGTCGATCACGACTTCTATATTATGTTTTTTATTTTTGTCTAGTTTAATCTCTTCTGATACTTCACGCATTTCACCATCAATGCGAACACGTACGAAACCTTGCTTTTTAATATCTTCTAATGCTTTAACGTGCTCCCCTTTACGACCTGAAATGACGGGAGCTAATATTTGCATTTTTGTTCGCTCAGGAAAAGCGATAATTTGATCCACCATTTGTTGAATTGTTTGCGATGATATTTCAATATCATGCTTTGGACAAACTGGCCGACCGATCCGTGCGAATAACAGGCGTAAATAATCATAGATCTCCGTTACTGTTCCAACTGTTGAACGCGGATTTCGGCTCGTCGTTTTTTGGTCGATAGAAATTGCTGGTGATAACCCTTCAATCGCATCGACATCCGGTTTATCCATTTGTCCTAAAAACTGCCGTGCGTACGCAGACAGGGATTCCACGTAGCGGCGTTGTCCTTCAGCATATATCGTATCAAACGCTAAGGACGATTTTCCAGATCCAGACAAACCCGTTAGGACGACGAGCTTGTCTCGGGGGATCGTCACATCAATATTTTTTAAATTATGAGAACGAGCCCCTTTAACAACTATATTTTCTAAAGCCATTTATACATGTCACCCTTTTCGCTTTTATAAAAATTAGTAACTATAGTCGAAGCGCGACGAGCTACTAAAGAAAAATTTAATTCATTGATTAATAACTTTGTAAGCCTTGCTTCGAGAAGCAGCTGGGATCATCCTAATTGAATGACCCTCGCGCCTCTAGTAGAGTAGATGTAACGTAAGGATTAACCTTCTGCTTTTAACTCCATAATTAAGTCTCGAAGTTCTGCCGCCCTCTCAAAATTCAGGGCTTTTGCAGCTTCCTTCATTTCTACTTCCATTCTAGCGATGACTTGTTCTCGATCTTTTTTACTTAGTTTGGTGATTGGTGGCGCTGTGTACTCTTCACTATCTTCTGCTGCCATTGTCGCCTTAATGATTTCTGGTATTTCCTTTTGGATCGTTTGTGGTACGATGCCATGTTTTTCGTTATATTCTTCTTGAATGGTGCGACGTCTTGCTGTTTCATTGATCGCAATATCCATAGATTTTGTTACTTTATCTGCATACATAATGACATGTCCGTTAGCATTACGAGCTGCTCGACCAATCGTTTGGATAAGGGAGCGCTCTGCTCTTAGGAAACCTTCTTTGTCCGCATCTAAAATGGCAACGAGCGATACTTCTGGAATATCGAGCCCTTCACGGAGTAAGTTAATTCCTATTAAAACATCAAACGTACCCATTCGCAATTGACGTATAATCTCAATTCTTTCTAACGTTTTGATTTCAGAATGTAAATAACGGACTTTTATTCCGAGTTCTTTTAAATAATCGGTTAAATCTTCAGACATTTTTTTCGTCAATGTTGTAACGAGGACTCGTTCATTTTTCTCAGCATGGTCACGGATTTCTCCGATAAGGTCATCGATTTGTCCGTGAATTGGTCGTACATCTATTGTAGGGTCTAACAAGCCTGTCGGTCGAATAATTTGCTCGACCATTTTCGGTGTATGTTCTAATTCATATGGACCTGGTGTTGCAGAAACAAATATCGCTTGGTGCATCTTTTTTTCAAACTCTTCAAATCGTAACGGACGATTGTCTTTTGCCGATGGGAGTCGGAAGCCATGATCAACGAGCACTTGCTTTCTTGCCTGGTCACCGTTAAACATGCCACGAACTTGCGGCAATGTCACGTGAGACTCATCGACGACGATGAGGAAGTCTTCTGGAAAGAAGTCTAGTAATGTATATGGGGTTGCCCCTGGTTCACGGAACGTTAGATGTCTTGAGTAATTCTCAATTCCGTTACAATATCCCATTTCTTGCATCATTTCAATGTCATAACGAGTGCGTTGCTCAAGGCGTTGCGCTTCTAATAGTTTCCCATTTTCATGCAGCTCACTCAGGCGTTCCTCAAGTTCTGCTTCGATATGGACGATCGCTTTTTTCAGTTTTTCTTCACGGGTAACGAAGTGGGATGCTGGAAAAATCGCAATATGATTTCTCTCGCCAAGGACTTCACCAGTGAGTGCATCAACTTCAGTAATCCGATCAATTTCATCACCAAAAAACTCAACACGCATACACCGCTCGTCACGTGAGGCTGGAAAGATCTCAACAACATCGCCACGAACGCGAAACGTACCGCGCGTAAAATTGAGGTCATTTCGATCATATTGAATATCAACTAAATCTCGTAGTAATTCATTGCGATCTTTTTCCATTCCTGTACGAAGCGAAACGACAAGATCACGGTATTCTTCTGGTGAACCTAAACCGTAAATACACGAAACACTAGCAATAATAATGACGTCTTTTCGCTCAAATAACGAACTTGTTGCTGAGTGGCGCAATTTATCAATTTCATCGTTAATGCTCGCATCTTTTTCAATATATGTATCAGATTGTGGGATGTACGCCTCTGGCTGATAGTAGTCATAGTAAGAAACAAAATATTCAACAGCGTTTTCTGGAAAAAATTGTTTGAACTCACTGTACAACTGACCTGCTAGTGTTTTGTTATGAGCAATTACTAGTGTAGGTTTGTTAACTTCTTTTATAAGATTTGAAACGGTAAATGTCTTTCCGGTACCTGTTGCACCGAGGAGTGTTTGCATTTTTTTACCGTCGTTGATTCCTTTTACTAATTCTTGGATCGCGGTTGGCTGATCCCCTGTAGGTTGATATTTAGAAACTAGTTGAAACTGTTCCAAACAAATCCCCTCCATATTATGAAATTTCCTTTATTACTACTTTTCACGAATACATGTTTAATAATTCCAATTATTATTATAACACATCTGAGGCGGATTCAAACATTTTTACGAACGTATATTCTTTTTTGTTTAAAACGAGAAAGAGGATGCTCAAATGAAATATTCATCTAGAGACACCCTATTAATGGTATTGTGGTAGACTGTTGTTGTTTTGAGTAGAGCTGAGGATTTTCACTAATCTAGCTAGCTTAGTGTAATAATCTTTCTAAAAAGTTTAGTCTCAAATCGGCATTATCTTTCGTAATAATGTCTATGCCCGTATTTATGTTTCGTATAGCCTCTTCTCCCTCTATTAATTTCATGGCAGTTTGAATACTCACATATCCCATATCATATGGATTTTGTGAAACTGTACTCCTTATTGCATCCTTTTTCACTAACTCAATCATAACGGTATTTCCTTGGGCACCGATAACCGGTATTTTTAACCCATGATTTTCAATGATCTCAAACGCATGTACTGCGATAATGTCGGTTTCAGCAATTACTCCTTTAATATCAGGATGATTACGTAGTATTCGTTCCATCGTTTGTTTAATGAGTCTCGGCTCATTTGATATTAGCAATTCTTGGGATGTTATTTTTATATCAATTTCTTCTATCGTTCGTTTTGCTTCTATTCTCCAATCACCATTCGAATGGATCATAGCAACTTTGTCTCCAGGCTGTAGTTCTGTGGCTAGCAATAACCCTACTTTTCTTCCTAAATCAACGTGATTAGTACCAATAAAAGAACGTTTATTTTCCAAAGGATAATCTGTGTCTACTAGTATTACAGGAATATTATTTTTGTTAAGCTCCTCAAGTTTAAGAAGGTTAGCGGTATGTATGGGGGAAAAAACTAACAGATCGGGTTCTTCTTTAAATACTTCTTCTAAAATCTTATTTTGCTCTTCTACGAAACCGTTTTTAGGTGAAATCACTCTTCCATCTATTCTAAAATCACGGAGCGCCTTTTGTGCACCTACTTTGACCGTTTTCCAATACTCTGTTTCCAACTCTTTTAAAACAACAACAACTCTAGGTTTTGGGGCGCTCAATGGCTGAAAAATTATGTAGAGGACAGAAAAAAATATGATTATAAGTAGCACTAACATTTTATATTTATTCATAATCGCTCCTTTATAGGATTTATATGATTGGGAGACAGTCAATCGCTGCCTTTTTCTTTAAAAGATCCCTACTCTCATCTAAAGAATTAATTATTTCAAGAATAACCATCGCGTTTACTATTAATGTATAGCTGTTAGATAATAACAAATTTTCAGTTTGAAGTATTTCAGTATTTTTGCATGTTAACCTCTAATATTTTTGGGTTTAAGAATTAGATGGAAGTAAACAAAAAAAGATTTTGGTCGTGGGGGAATAATTTCTGGGAGCACATCGGAGTCAGTAATTGTGTGAACCGGGGTCCGGACTCGATCGTTTAAGTAGATAGCACCTTTCCCGCTTTTACTTTTTTGGATCGATTTCAGATACATTTCTCAGTTTCACTTTTGTTTTGGAATTATTAACAGAATGGTTAAGTATATTAAATGCATCAGAAAAAAACTATTCATTTCAAATCTATATATTTATTGGGATCCCCTTCAAATCGTTAATTATAAGTAAAAATTTATAAATTCTTATATTAGAATCAAAAACGCTTGGATCTCTCCAAACGTTTTTGCGATCTACGATTTTTCTTTTGGATGTGAGAAGAGAAAACAAATCCTACTACGACAGAAACAGTGCCAATAATAATCATTAATGGTGGTTGATGTAAGCCACTAAAGCCGAAAATTAAGATCATTACCGTAACAAACAGCGCTCCAACTTTGCTGTATGATACTTTTGTAAAAATAACATCACGATAAAGCTGAACTTCAATCAGTGGGGGTCTTACTGTCCCTTAAGAGTGGGCTAAATGGTAGAATGAGCGCCAAAATTAAATTGAGCAATTTTCTATCTTTCTGCCCCTTCCAATTGTAAGCTTTTCTATATCAAATAGCCTCTTCATAATAACTGTTATCTTGCTTGACAAAAAGCATACCTACTTGGTGATGCTCGCCATCATAAAGGGAAGTTTGGGTAAAACGAAGCTCCCCGCTTAAATTTATGATTTCAAGTTTACAAAAAGCAGAGTTTTGTTGCAGTGCTTCATAACATTGTTGCGCGGTTTCCACACGAATTCCGTTTACTTTCGTCACTACTTCCCCTACCTTGACTTCCATTTTTTCCGCTGGGGATTGAGGAATGACCCCGAGAATGACAAGACCATTTTGTTGTTGAGCATATATATTAGTTTTGTTGTCTTCACGGAGCTTTTGTATGATTGATATCAGCTCTCTCGTTAGCAATGCTGTAACAGCTACGATTGGAATAAAAATTGGGTAAAACATACTCAACGTACTTAAACCCAAAACGGTAACCCCTACAAGTAATACTAGTCTTCCATACTTAAAGATTGCCTCTTTAGGCAGTGTGCTACAAACTACTTGTTTAAAGCCAACTGCAAAAGGGACCGCCATAAAACCTAGTTGAGAATAATCGGTTGGTATAATAGGCCAAAACTCTACGATCGATATCGTACCACTTGGAATGAGGAGAAATACCGGTAAGATCCATACCCTTTGCGCTTCGTGTCCCCCAACCGTTTTCCCACGCTTACTTGTGAATAGCTTCGGAGACGTATGGTTCGCCCCATTTGATAAAATTAAGACAGCTTCAGTAATCATTAACAAACCGACTAAAACTGCTATACTTGGCAAATGAACCGAATGAATTTCAGAAATCCATTGATTTATTAATGCTGAACCTGTTTTAAAATTAGGAAAAATAAGAGCAAAAAGAAGCGTTAAACTTCCTGTATAAGCAGGTGATAACCACCTGGCTTGTCCAGTCAATAAAAGTAATAAATGAACTGCAGCAAATAGTAACATGACACCTAAAGGGATAACGATCCCAAGGCCAACGACCACGAGCATCAAAACCAATGCTGCTATGAAACTAGGAAAGAGTGGACTTAGCCAATCATCAATGATGTCATATACACGAGTATGAAAATCTTTTCTTTCCCTCTGAACCCTCTTGTAACCTAAAAATAAGCTAAAGAGAATGAGAATGTAAGTGAGGGGGTGTAAAAAAAATAAGCCTATCCCTTTTAATAGTTCGATACCTACTGCATAAAAATCCAACTTAAACACCCTTCCCTATGTATTTCGTAATTGAAAGCCGCTTCATATACACATAAGTTCATTATACATTTTTTGGTTACAAAATACATGTATTTTTTGCATGTACTTTTTTTGAAACTCAAGACTAGCTCTAGCACCACTTACTCGTGGTCACAGCGCATGTTACCACAGAGCTTCCGTATTGTGTATAACCCTACTCTCATGAACATTGTATCACTTCAGCAAAAAAGAGGATTACACCAAGAGTGCAATCCCCCAAAATGTAATCCTCTTTGCGATTTTTTACCTTTGTAAAATTAATTCGATCGCAGTATTTAATTGGCGATCATTATCTTTGTTACGTATTTCTTGTACAACATTTTCTTGTAGAGCTTCAGCAGTCTTTTTATCAATGTCTCCTGTTACGGACAAATCATTTTTACGTTGGAATGCCATCACTGCATTTTTCGTTTGTTCACCGAAGTATCCATCGACTCGGCCTGGCTCAAAGCCGATACCTCTTAGCATGATTTGCGCATTTTTCACTTGCTCATTATTCATATCAAAAGTTAACTCTTCATCAACATTTAGTGGTGACACGTAGAAGAAATCTGGTTGCTTTATTTCAACTGTAGGGTCTACTCCAACTTCATTGATATAGTTACCGCCAGCAGTCAACCATTTATATAGCGTTAGCTTGATTTCACTTCCGTCGCCCATATCGATCGTTTGTTGAACTGAACCTTTTCCGAAAGTCGTTTCACCTACCACATCATGGCCACCCGCTTCTTTTAACGCCGCTGCTAAAATTTCAGATGCAGATGCACTACCATTGTTAATAAGCGTTACAATTGGATAATCCTTTTCTTCTTTTGCTGAAGATAAATAGCGATCGCGATTTCCGTGACGGTCTTCAATTTGAACAATTGGTTTACCATTAGGAACTAGAAGATGACCGATTTGCTGAACACTATGCAACAAACCACCTGGATTTCCACGGACATCAATAATTAAACCATCCATACCTTCTTTTTCAAATTCAATTAGCTTTTCTTCAAAATTCCTTGCTGTCCCTTCAGAGAACGATAAAATCTCAATGTAACCAACTTTTTTACCGTTTTGTTCTATTAATTCTGAGCGTATCGTTTCAATTGGAATCGTATCTCTTGTTACAGCAAATTCTAATGGGTTAGCAGTACCAGGTCGTTCAATCGTTAAATTAACAACAGTACCTTTTTCACCACGAATTTTCAAAACAGCTTCGTACAAAGATAATCCTTCAATATCTTCTCCATCAATCATAATAATTTGATCATTCGGTCGTAATCCGGCTTTTTCGGCTGGAGAATTACGGAATGGTGCAACGATAGTCACGACTCCATTAGTCATACTTACTTCCGCACCAATCCCTTCAAAATGTGAATCAAGTGCATCCATAAATTGTTTGGCCGTTTGCTGATCCATATAAACAGAATACGGATCGCCTAACGTTTCTAGCATTCCTTGAATAGCGCCTTCTAATAACTTGCTCTCTTCAGTTTCTTCTACGTAGCCATCACTAATCACTTGAAAAGCTTTTGTAAACTTTTCCACAACCTCATCCATCGAAAGTTGTTCACCAGCTTCTACTTCGACATCTCTGTTTTCTAACGTTTGCTCTGCCACAGGTTTGTTTGTCCCAAATCCAAAGATATTCATGGCAGCAAACGTTCCACCTGCTCCAAATAGTAGAGCGACACAAAGGAGAAATGCGAGCGTGTTACGATTCATATTCATAGTTTCACCTCATTTTTTACGGAAAAGGCATCACATCTTAATGATGTAATGCCTCTCTATCATCAATAATATATGACGAGCTATCCTCTTTTAGAATGTTGAATGTTGAAGGAATTTAATTGTTAATAAATCACGAGTGTCTAGTATATCATGTTACATCGTATAAAAAAACTAGTATCCAACAATGAAGCTTGTCCTAAAGCTATTATAAAAGATTCAAGTTAAATGATCAATTTTTTCTATCTAGGGATGTAGCGAAGTGGATCTACTGAATTAGATTTCGCACCATTCCAAGGTCCTTCGTGTACTTCAAAGTGTAAATGAGGTCCGAATGATTGACCCGTATTCCCCATATACCCTAAAAGTTGACCTTTACTTACACGCTGACCGTCTGACACCATCCGATTTTCTAGGTGAGCGTATAAAGTTGTAATGACTTGTCCGTTCACATTGTGAGAGATCATCACTGTATTCCCATAACTCGGAGAATAGTAAGACCTAATCACTGTCCCAGCTTCCACTGCAACAACAGGGACATCCCCTTGTCGTCCACCTTTTCCAATATCGATCCCATGGTGAAATCTTCCCCAACGCGGTCCATAAGGAGAGGTAATCGCACCAGTGGTCGGGCGCATAAAATTCCCTTCTTGTGTCACAGATGGAGCTGAATGTGAACTTGAATTGGAATTGGAACTAGAACTTGAGCTTGAATTCGAGCTTGACGAAGCATTTCTAGAAGCCTCTTCTTGTTGGCGTTTTCTCTCTTGTTCTTGACGTTTTCTCTCTTCCTCTAACTGTCTTTGACGCTCTTCCCACGCAACTAGCTCTTGTTTCATCGCTCTCTCTTGTGCTGCTAAAATTCCTGCTGAATCTTCAAGTTCACCTAATTCAGCATGAATTTGACCTTCTTGCTGTTCTAATTGACCCATTATTCGGTCTTTTTCTTTTCTTTGTTTATTTAACGTTTCTTTTAACTGCTCAAGATCAGCTACCTGTTTTTCTAATTTGATTAATTCTTGTTCCATTCGTTCTTTTGCTTCTTCAACAGCAATTTTGTCATTATGATGCGCTTCTAAAATATTGCGATCCTGCTGAGCAATCGTGTTTAACGCTGAAACACGATTAATAAAATCACCGAAACTTTGAGAACCTAAAACAACTTCCAAATAATTAACCGAACCACCATTTTTATACATAGAACGTACACGACTTTGCAATAACTCATCACGTTCTGCAATTCTTTCCTCTAATATTTCAATTTCTTCAACTAAAATATCAATTCTTTCTTTTGTTTCCTTAAGTTCAGCATCTTTTTCGCGAATTTTTTGATTCGTTTCAGCTGTTTGATGATCAATAACACGCATCTCATCCTCTAGCTGCTTTATTTTTTGTTCAAGTTCTTTCATTTCTCTTTCTTTTTTCTCTACCTCAGCTTTATTTTCCGCTTGCTCATCTTGAATCGATTTAATTTTGTTTTTTAGTTCTGAATTCGCTTCTACATTTTCAGAACCAATCGTTGTTAAGAAACTAGCCATTGCTAACACAAAAACAGAAAACACTAAAAAAATTCTACGTCTCATCGTACCAGTTTCCCTCACTTTTCTATTAATATATTTTTTAAATCAAGTGAATTTCATAATGCCAACCATTTAGTCAATTAAATAAAGTAGCTCAGCAGCAAAAATATGTAGTATGAAATTCATTAATAAAGTCGTTTTTCAAAAAAATATAAAGCTGAACTTCAATCAGTGGGGGGTTCCATCATCCCCACTGATTGTTAGTTTAACTTATACCACGGGCATAAGAATAACTAATCATCAGCTTTCGCTGATGAAAGTTATTCTATATCGGACCTTTAGCGCAGTTAATCCCCCACCTAAACTTTCCGATTTTCTTACGTATTGAGGTGGGGGTCTTACTGCCCCTTAAGAGTGGGATAAAAAGGTTCAGCCAAGTCTTAAAGACTGAAATATTAAAGTCATTTTCACTAAGAAAAGCTATTTAATCGGCTCGGCTGAACCTTTAGTAATCTATTACACTTTTAAAAATTTCCGAACAGACATCATACTTCCCCAAATTCCAATAAACGCACCGATCGCTAATAGTATTGCGGTTACTTGATAAACGAGCGGTGATGAAGGGAGAAGTTCGATAAACATCAAGTCTAGGTTTCCGGTAAAACTATCATGTAGTTTTGAATAACCAAAGGCTAAAATACCAATTGGAATCAATGCACCTAAAACCCCTAATAGCAAGCCTTCTACAAAAAATGGCCAACGGATGAAGCTATTTGTCGCACCGACTAGCTTCATAATCTTAATCTCTCTTTTTCTCGCAACTATCGTTATTTTAATCGTATTAGCAATTAAAAACATCGTTGTGAACATTAAACCAACTATTAGGAAGAAACCGACTTGTCTTGCTAAACTTGTAAAGCTAAACAATTGATCAACTACATCTTTTCCGTATCCTACTTCTACTACATAGGGTAGTGGTTCTAGATTTGTTGCTACTTCTTCTGTTAATTGAGGCGTGACAGCTCGAACAACAAAAACGTCATACAAAGGATTTTCATCGCGGAGCGTTTCAAAAACTTCTCCTTGTTCTCCAAGACTGTCAATAAATTGTTCTAACCCTTCCTCTTTCGGTAAAAATGTTATACTTTCAACGTTATGGATCTGTTCTATTTCTTGAAGTAGCTCTTCTCGCTGCTCTTCTGTAGCTGTTAAATCAATAAAAACCCTGACTTCTACATCTTCTTCAACTGAAGTTGCAAAATGATTTAAATTTAAAATTAATAAAAGAAACACACCTACCATTAATAGCATAATTGCTACTGCACTAATGGATGCAAATGTCATCCACCCGTTACGCGCTAAGCTTTTAACGCCCTCTTTCCCATGACGTATGAGAGTTCTACCTTTCATAACCGTATCCCCCCCTTACTTGGTCACGGACAATTCGGCCGCCTTCAATTGCAATAACACGTTTACGGATCGTATTTACAATTTCTTTATTGTGTGTAGCCATAACAACCGTTGTGCCTCTGTTATTAATTTCTTCTAGAACATCCATGATCCCCCAAGATGTATCGGGATCAAGATTTCCTGTTGGTTCATCAGCTATGAGAACACTTGGCGTATTCACGATTGCCCTAGCAATTGCTACACGTTGTTGCTCACCACCGGATAGTTCATGCGGTAGAAACCGTGCTTTATTTTTCAAGCCTACAATATCAAGCACGTTCATAACAATTCGTTTAATATTAGCTGGACTTTCCTCAATAACCTCTAAAGCAAATGCGACATTTTCATAGACAGTTAATGTAGGTAATAACCTAAAATCCTGGAATACAATCCCGAGATTACGGCGAAATAACGGAATTTTTTTTTCTTTAATAGTTTCTAAACTAAAGCCGTTAACAACAACATTTCCTTTAGTTGGCTTTTCTTCACGATACATTAATTTAATAAAAGTTGACTTACCTGCTCCACTTGGGCCGACAACATAGACAAATTCCCCTTTGGAAATGGACACATCAATCCCATTGATGGCCATGACTCCGTTGGGATACGTCTTCCATACATCTTTCATTTCGATCATGGCGTTTCTCACTTCCTAATACAATTTAGTAATCACATGTCATAATGTAACTTTAATCGTTACTATTTGAGTCACAATTTGACATTTTCCTCTCATTAATTCTATCAATCTATTTACATTCTACAGGATCAAACAATTTTGTACACGCTCGTATTCCATTATATCATCATTAATCTACAAAATAAGCTGAAAAATATTACAATTTTATTTCATGCAAATTTCAATGTAATTTTAGTGGGGATAACTGTAAAAAATCAGGTGGCAAAAGGTACGTTTCTTAGTACTTTTCGGTCATTCGAGTGTTCGGGTAAGTGTTGATTTCATGTATTTAGAGTTTAAATGAATATAAATTTGGGCAACTTGTATTATTTTGGAGAATTATGACAATCCGGGTAACGTGCATAAATTCAGGGTAAGCGCGCACAATTTGGGGTGAAGCGCACACAAATTCAGAAATTCGCGCACATTTCGCAGTAAATCGCGCAGAAACTCGTGCGGTTCGCGCATAAAAAAGGGCCAGCGTGCCTTTTTGGGGATAACCGCGCACAAATTTCGGTGAAGCGCACACAAATTCAGAAATTCGCGCACATTTCGCAGTAAATCGCGCATAAAAAGGGTAAGCGCGCACAATTTTGGGTGAAGTGTGTGCAAATGAAAAAATCCCCTCAACTAAAGGGGATTTTTCTATTAGTAAGTTATTCTTGTGCGGCAATCCAAGATGCTAAGTTCTCGGCTTCTTCATCTCTAACCATGTTTCCAGGCATTACACCTGGGCCGTCTTCGATAGCAGCTAGTACTTCTTCTTTTGTCAAACCTGTGATTGGGTGCGGATATGCTGGAGCCCCTTGTAGGTTTGCCCCATGACAGTTTACACATAATTGGTACGCACTTTCAGCTCGAACTGGATCAAAATCGCCTGTAATCTCCTGTTCTGGAGCTGGTGCTGGTTCATCGGCGCCACCACATGCACCTAGTACAAAGGCTGCACCAAAGAGTACAAAAAAAAGTCTCTTCATAATCTAAGCCCCCCCGAATGAACAAAATATTTCTATTTATAAGTATGTCCTATTTCTAATATTAATAATATAAAAACACACTTTAATTAGCAACACTTTCCTTTTTTCTTACTTCTTGAAGCCTTCACCTAATACTTCTGTTGCATTTGTAACAATGACAAATGCGCTTGGGTCTGTTTTTTGTACGAGTTGCTTTAGTTTCGTTACTTCTGCCTGGTTTACGACGCACATGAGGACAGGTCGTTTATGATTGGTGTATCCACCATACCCTTCTAATTTTGTCACTCCGCGGTCAATATCATTCAAAATGCTTTGTTGCACTTGTTCTTGTTTTTCGGAAATAATTAAAGCGATTTTGGCATAACCGACTCCTAATTGAACTAAATCAATTGTTTTCCCTGTAATATAAAGTGAAATTAAAGCATAAAGCGCTAGCTCGATATTAAACACGACAGCGGATGTCGCCACAATTAACCCATCAATAATAAAAATACATGCACCTAACGAAAAACCCGTATATTTATGGACGATTTGTGCTGCTAAGTCGGTTCCACCTGTTGATGAATTTGAACGGAATACGATCCCAAGTCCTAGGCCGACACCGATACCCCCGAAGAGAGCACCTAGTAAAGGATCGAGTGTCGCAGCTTCTAAATTTCTCGTTAAAAAAACGACGAAAGGTAGAAAAATTGTACCAACTAATGTTTTCAATCCATATTTAAATCCACCTAGCAGAAGTACACCTGCTATAAATAACGGTATATTAAACGCCCACTGCGTAAAGGCTGGTGTGATACCGATGACATCATACACAATGATACTAATCCCACTAACGCCACCAGAGGCAATTCGGTTAGGTAATAAAAATAAGTTAAATGCGATTGCAACGATCGCTGACCCTAATAAAACATGAGCGTACTCCCAGACAATTAGCCATTTCGGGCAGGTTGGCCTAAATGACCCTCTTCTTCTTGCACCATTTGTTTTCATTTTCTTTCCCCACTTTTGCTAAATATGATATATGCAGTCTAAAATCCTTTGGTAGTATAACACCAGTACTGGAAATATGTAAACGCGAGTACAGTAACGCTTTAATGAGCTGTCGGGGTGACAGTCTTTTCGAATCAAATAGAGTAATGACAACATGTCATTACTCTTAGCTTTATATTTGCGAGCGTAAATATGCATCAATAAATGGATCGAGGTCTCCGTCCATGACAGATGACGTATTTCCTACCTCGTGATTCGTGCGGTGGTCTTTTACAAGACTATATGGGTGAAAAACGTAAGATCGAATCTGACTGCCCCAACCAATTTCTTTTTGTTCGCCGCGAATTTCATCGAGTTCAGCTTTTTGCTGATCAAGCTTTAATTGGAAGAGTTTCGCTTGAAGCATTTTCATTGCGCGTTCGCGGTTTTTAATTTGAGAACGCTCGGTTTGGCATGTTACAACCGTATTGGTTGGTAAGTGGGTAATCCGTATCGCCGAATCGGTTGTGTTGATATGCTGACCACCAGCTCCACTCGCTCGGTACGTATCAACTTTCAAATCGTCTGGAGAGATCGTGATTTCAATATCATCATCAAGTTCTGGCATGACTTCACAAGAAACAAACGATGTATGGCGTCTTCCAGATGCATCAAATGGAGAAATCCGCACGAGTCGATGTACACCTTTTTCAGCTTTTAAATAACCGTAGGCGTTATGGCCCTTAATTAAAAGAGTCACACTTTTCACCCCTGCTTCATCACCAGGTAAGTAATCTAGTGTCTCTACTTTAAACCCTTTTCTTTCCGCCCAACGAGTGTACATTCGTAGGAGCATCGATGCCCAGTCTTGTGATTCTGTCCCCCCTGCTCCTGGATGCAATTCAAGCAAAGCATTATTTTTATCGTAAGGATCACTTAACAACAACGTTAGTTCAAACTCGTTTAAGTCGTTAGAAAGGCTACGAACACCCTCTTCTAATTCTTTTTCAAGGTCAGCATCTGGCTCTTCTTTGACTAATTGATACGAAACTTCAAGATCGTCATAATGTTCTTGAAGCTCTAGAAAACTCTCGACTTGCTCTTTTAAGGCATTCGATTCGTTAATAACCGCTTGAGCTTGTTGTTGGTTATCCCAGAAGTTTGGGTCTGTCATTTTTTCCTCAAGCTCACCAATTCTCTCTTGTTTTACTTCAAGGTCAAAGAGACCCCCTAAAGTCCGCTAAACGTTTAGCCATCATTGAAAGCTCTTGCTTAATTTCTACAAGTTCCATGTATATCCACCTTTTTATCTATATTTTAAAATAAGCGAAAGCCAAGCATTAAAGCTTAGCTCTCGGGTCATATCCAATTATCTACCACAACATTGTTTATATTTCTTACCGCTTCCGCAAACGCATGGTTCGTTTCGTCCGATCGCTGCCGCTTTACGGATTGGTTTCTTTTTCTCTGGCTCTTTCCCTGAACCGGCATGAACGGCCTTGCCTTCTGCCACTTGTTTACGTTCTAGATTTTGCTCGATTTGAGCCTTCATGATATATAATGATACTTCTTCTTCAATAGAGGCGATCATATCCTCAAACATTTGGAAGCCTTCAAAACGGTATTCACGCAACGGATCATTTTGCCCGTAGGCACGTAAATGAATCCCTTGACGAAGTTGATCCATTTGGTCAATGTGGTTCATCCATTTCGTATCTACAGAACGAAGTAAAATGACTTTTTCAAATTCTCTCATACGTTCAGGCTGAAAGTCTTGTTCTTTTTTATCATAAGCGACTTTTACTTTTTCCATGATCAATTCGATCATTTCCTCAGGGTCTTTGCCTTTCAAGTCTTTTTCAGTTACGTCACCTTCGTTAAGAACAGTACCCCGTGTATAATCGACGATTGCTTTGATATCCCAATCTTCTGGAACTTCTTCTTCTGGCGTTTGCGCATGTATATTTCGCTCAACAGCAGACTTAATCATATTTTCAACGATTTCACGAACGTTATCAGACTCAAGAACTTCCATACGCTGCTTATAAATAATTTCACGCTGCTCACGCATAACATCGTCATATTGTAAAATTTGTTTACGAGCGTCAAAGTTATTCCCTTCCACTCGTTTTTGTGCTTGTTCTACTGCACGACTGACAAGCTTACTTTCAATTGGATCATCGTCCATGCCCAGTTTTTCCATCATCGCTTTCATATTATCAGATCCGAAACGACGCATAAGTTCGTCTTCCATTGATAAATAAAATTGTGATGAACCTGGGTCTCCTTGACGTCCCGCGCGTCCACGAAGCTGATTATCAATACGGCGAGATTCATGGCGCTCTGTACCTAATACGTGTAGACCACCTATTTCAACGACACCTTCACCTAATTTAATGTCCGTACCACGACCGGCCATATTTGTTGCGATCGTTACTGCACCTTTTTGACCAGCATTTTCAATGATTTCCGCTTCTCTTTCATGATTTTTCGCATTTAAAACATGATGAGGAACACCCTTCTTTTTTAATAAAGAAGAAATAAGCTCTGACGTTTCAATGCTTACCGTACCAACTAACACAGGTTGCCCATTTTTGTGAAGCTCTGAAATTTCGTTTACAACTGCTTTAAATTTCGCTTCCATTGTTTTAAAAATTAAATCTGGACGATCGTCACGTTGGATTGGTAAATTCGTTGGTACAACCATAACATCCATTCCGTAAATATTGCGGAATTCTTCTTCCTCTGTTTTAGCTGTACCTGTCATTCCGGCTAGCTTTTGATACATACGGAAATAGTTTTGGAAAGTAATCGATGCAAGTGTCATGCTCTCTCTTTGAATCATTAAACCTTCTTTTGCTTCAATCGCTTGGTGTAATCCATCAGAATAACGGCGTCCTTTCATTAAACGACCAGTAAACTGGTCAACGATAACTACTTCGCCATCTTCAACAACGTAATCTGTATCACGGTGCATGACAACATGTGCTTTTAACGCTTGGTTAATATGATGATTTAACTGAACATGAGTAGCATCGAAAAGATTTTCAATGTTGAAGGCTTTTTCGGCTTTTTCCACACCTTCATCAGTCAGTAAAACATTTTTCGTTTTTTCATCATATGTATAGTCAGCTTCCTTACGCAACGTGCGTACAAATGAGTTTGCTACTTGGTAAAGTTTTGTTGATTTTTCCGCTGAACCAGAAATAATCAGTGGTGTACGAGCTTCATCAACTAAGATTGAATCAACCTCATCGACCAATGCAAAGTAAAGCGTACGTTGTACCATTTGTTCTTTATACGTAACCATATTGTCACGAAGATAATCAAAACCAAATTCATTGTTTGTCCCATATGTAATGTCGCAAGCGTATGCTTCACGCTTTTCGTCTTTCGTTAATCCACTGATGTTTAAACCAACTGTTAAGCCTAAAAATTTGTATAGCTCACCCATCGTCTCGGCATCACGACGAGCTAAGTATTCATTGACCGTTACAACGTGAACCCCTTTTTGAGTTAGCGCATTTAAATAAACAGGTAATGTTGCTACTAGCGTTTTCCCTTCCCCAGTCTTCATCTCAGAAATATTTCCTTCATGAAGAACAATTCCACCTAAAAGCTGAACTGGATAATGGCGCATTTTCAGGACGCGAGTTGAACCTTCGCGAACAACTGCAAATGCTTCTGGTAAAATAGCATCTAATGTCTCGCCATCTTGAATTCGTTTTTTGAACTCTTCTGTTTTTTGACGTAGCTCGTCATCAGAAAGCTTTTTGATCTCACTTTCAAGTGACTCAATTTCATCAACTGTTTTTTGCATTTTTTTCAGTTGGCGTTGGCTAGGATCTCCTATCACTTTTTTCAAAAAACCTATCATAAACTGCTCTCCTTTTTTAATGGGAACGTAAAAACGATTCCCAATTCATGTTCTATTTTTCTCCAATAAAAAGTTATAAATCCGTGGTTTAAGTAAGGACTTGTCGACTTCACCTAATTTTGGCGATGCACTTAACGTCCATTTTGCTAAACGAGACCTATATACTACGGCTAAGTTCCTTGCTGTTCTTACACTTCCTACTTTTTACACTCATATTTAATTTTAACAGTTTGGTGCTGTCGATACAAGGATGAGCGTGGATAGGATTGGTAGATTTAAAAAGAGCACAGCTTCAGCTGCACTCTTTTATTTAAGTATATTATTGTGGCTCAATTAGACCATAGCGTCCATCTTTACGACGGTAAACTACGTTTGTGTCGCCATTCACTGAGTTTGAGAATACAAAGAAATTGTGACCAAGCATATCCATTTGTAAAATTGCTTCTTCTGTATCCATTGGTTTTAACGAGAAGCGTTTCGTACGAACGATTTCAAGATCATCTTCTTCTTCAAATGTCACGCTATTTTCCATTTCATCGCGGAACATATATTTCAAACTGCCTTCTTGGCGGAATTTTTTATTTACTTTTGTTTTATGTTTACGAATTTGACTTTCAAGTTTTTCTACAACAAGGTCAATTGCTGCATACATGTCTTCATGTGTTTCCTCAGCTCTTAATAATAATTGCGGCATTGGGATTGTAATCTCAATAATTTGCTGGTTATTAATAACCTGCAGGTTTACATGAACTGGTGAAGTTGGGGTTTCGTCAAAGTAACGATCTAACTTACCCACCTTCTTTTCAACGTAATTCCTAATTGCCGGAGTTACTTCAATGTTTTCACCACGAATGTTAAAGTTCATATAAACTCCTCCTTTCCTTTATGCATGTATATTTCTACATACCCTAGCGATATTCCTTCTTAAACGTTATAAATAGTAAAAATATTTTTAAAATGTGAACAAGTTAGTACCTTCGTGCTCAATCATAGTTTCGGTTAATTTATGGGGAAATAGTCTTCACTTTTTTTAACAGAAACGGGTGAAGTGTACGAAAATGTTATTTTTTCTATGTTTGAAGCTGTAATGATTTAGTTTATGGGGAAAATTGGAGTATTGTTGAGATTGTGTAATTCTGCGCAAATAATGAGTGAAGCGCGCACAAATTCACCCGGATCGTACAGAAGCGTTACATTTGTTTTATAGGTGACCATTTTTCATGCTAGTTCCACGATTTTCCTCTTATGGTCATTTCTTAAATCAATAAACGTGTCTGTTTCCTTCAAATATAGTAATGGGTGTGACGGTTCGTGATCAAAAATAAAGGCAACTTCTGCTTTCGTACCATCATTTAAAACGACTTGTTTCCCAACATACTTTCTAAGCAAGTGGCCCACAAACGGGATAACAATGGCTGGGTTATACTTATTTTCACGCGTCTCTTCAACGAGCTGATTGACCAATTCAAAATTAGTACGACCAGTCGTCAAAATCTTGTCTAGTTGGTTTGCAACAGAGATGATTTGTACCATCATCGGTAAATGCTTCACTCTTACGCTATTCGGATAGCCGGAGCCATCAATTCGTTCATGGTGATGCTTGGCTGCATGTAGCATTTGAGCATTGACACCACTTACTTTCTTTAACATCTCAAACCCTAATTCAGGATGTTTTCTGTATTGCTTTTTTTCAGCTTCAGTTAACTCCTCTTCTTGCTTTGTCCACAATTCACTAGGTAATCGCCTCTTCCCGATATCATGTAACACCCCCATTTTCCAAAGGAGGAGCTTATTTGTATAAGAGTACCTAAGTAATTTTCCGAGAAAAAAAGCGAGTAAGCCTACATTTGCACTATGACGAAAAAGCGATGGTTGAGTTTTCCTTTCATATAAGTTGTCTAATATAGAAGCATTTTTTTGAATTTCTCTTACGACAGCTTTGTCAGGTTCAAACCAATCGTTGATGTTGATTTCCTGTAGGTTTTCTATTTCTAAAAACAGCTGTTCAATGTGCTCGATGTTCTTTTGATAAAGAAACTGAAAGGAAACTTCATCAGAAACTTTCACTTGCTGACAATGATGATTTTGTAGAAGCGTGATGTGGATTTCAGTTAATATCGTACCTTTTTTTAACAGCAAGACATCAAGGTTTGAAAAAACATCTTCTTCTAACTTTTTCCCGACAAGACGAAAGCTAAGTTTCTCTATATTAATCACCCTCTCACCGTAAATTGGAAGTAAACAAAGTACTCTAGTTATATTTATGAACAAAGTCCAACTTACATTACAGGTCTTAAAGACTATTAAACAACTACCCTATATTTTAAAGCGCTTACACATCACGAAAAGCCCTACCTGAATTTAGGTAGGGCTTTCGGCTCTCTTCTCCCGAAAATTAAAGCTATATAAAAAAGACGAACTTTTACTTTTTTAAAATAACTTGCTTATTTGGGAATGTGGACTAGCGCTTTGTTACGTTTGCAGCTTGAGGTCCGCGAGCTCCTTCAACGATTTCAAATTCAACTTCCTGTCCTTCTTCTAATGTTTTGAACCCGTCAGAATTGATAGCTGAAAAGTGAACAAAAACATCGTCTCCATCTTCGCGCTCGATAAATCCAAAACCTTTTTCTGCATTAAACCATTTAACTTTTCCTAACATTATTACACATTCCCTTCATGAATAAAATCATGTGGCTAATAACCACAACTTAACTATAGCAACGAGTCAAATTCTAGTCAAACTATTTTGTCTTCGGTATTTCGCCATTTCCCTTCGTTTTTCGACACTATCCCTCAAAAATGTAAGCGCTCCACTGTCGGAAAACTTACTTTGTGACAAATAGGCTCGAAAAGTTTTTTAATCAACATAACTGATTGCTTGTCTCCCCATTTGTTGCCAAGCTTCCTTAAAACGCGATTTGGATATCGGACGATTAACTTCTAATGATAGTGGGTCATTATAATAAATGTTTTGACCATCATATCCTGTTAGTAAAACAGCGTGTTGAAAATAGGTAACTTCGATTTCGCCTGATGGTGTTTTCCATGTTTGAAACTCCTCGTCCTGCAACGTTTTAAATTGGGTATGAATAATGACCCAGATCGGTCGTCCAGCATGTAATGGGTACAAAATATCTTCAAATTTTGCCCCTGTCATATCAACGATCTGATTAGGCAAATAGTTTTCTGCTAGCTCCTTAATTGGTCCGTGATATACACCGTAACCAGGTTCAGTTAAGGAATACATACTACCGACAAATCCATCATTCGGATTACCATAAAAAATCATATCATCTACCATTGAAAGTGGTGTTGGGTCTTTCTTTATGTGCTCAGCAAGCTCAAGTTTATTCACTTTTTCACCTGCATAGCCTAGAAGCATTGCTAGACTCGTAACCTCAGCTCCTCTTGGTAAATCTGGGAATTGCAAAATAAGTGGCACTTGTAAAATCCTTGGTGGTAAAGAATTCGTTTTTTCCCATACGACATAGTTTTGGTCATAAAAATAAACCGAAGTACCGTGTTTTTTTGCAGTAGATACTGCCTTTGAAAACTGTTCAAAATATAAAGTTTCTTCATCAGTAATCACGGCAAATGGAGTAGTCGCAGGAAACGCTTCGTCATCGATTTCGGCTTCAGCAGACGTTTCCCCTATTTTCAGGAGTGGAACATCTAGAAAGAAGTGAGTTCCACCTACGAATAATCCTATTAAAATAAAAAATGAGAGAAAACCCATTCCAAACAATTTCTCTACTTTTAACGTTTTTGCGATCGCATACATCGCAATTAAAATAACGAGCAAAATTGCTCCAAGTATCGCTACATACATATCCATATAAACTCCCCACCAAACTTTAATTTACTGTATTCCACAATTCAAAGATATTGATAGTAACGCCCATTTTTTACCTTTAGTCCTAGTCACTAACAATTTTTTCTAAAAAAACACTTGAAATTGGTTAAATATTCTTATAAACTATGGTTGACTTCGCTAATTCTCTTCAAAATCGCTATTTATTCGACAACCTTTCTGAATATATTTTACCATTTGAAAAACATGACGAGAAGCTTTGTTTTAAAGATTTCATTTTCTAAGTCGAACATTAATTTTGTTAAATCGGAGTGTTTTATGAGTGAAAAACACGTAATTTGGTTTCCTGGAGCTATTTATTCTATCTCTTGCTATGACTCTTTTAATAGGCAGTTATTTAATAGGGACAAGGATTATATTAACTTTTTATCATTACTAGAGCTTGTACGTTATCATTATCCTTTTTACCTTCATGCCTACTCGCTTACCCCGAATGAGATTTACCTTCTAATTGAAACAACTCACGTACCAATCCAAGACATTATAAAGAAACTTACACAACAATATGAGTCTACTTTTACACTCATTGATTCTGCCAACGAGTTTTTAAAGGCTAGTAAATTAATTCACCTTATGGGAAACCGACAAAATTATCGATGGAGTAGTTATCTCTCTTTTATTAGCCACGTTCCAAATGATCACATTGTTACGTCGCGAATTCTAAATTACTTTCCAGACCCTAAAATGAAGCATTATCGGAAATTTGTTGAAGAGAATGTTTTGTCGAAGTTATAAAAAGATGGGGACTTCCCCAAAAGGAGGCGTTCATTTGAACCAAGTATTGTTAACAGGAAGATTATCAAAAGACCCTGAACTTTATTATTCGAAGGATGGATTAGGAATTACCTCTTTTCACTTAGCGGTAAAACGGAACTTTAAAAACTCTGAAGGAACATATGAAGCAGATTTCATCCCTTGTGTTTCCTTTCGAAAAACGGCTGAAAATATTGCAAGCTACTGTGACAAAGGCTCATTAGTTGCACTTTCAGGGAGGATTCAAACTAGGAGTTACGAAAACAAAGACCAAATTCGTATGTTTGTCACTGAAGTAGTCGTCGATAGCATTGAATTTTTACAGAGAAAAAAGCAACCAAGCACTTCAATAGAATCAATGGATATATTCCGAGATACAGAAGAAAGGGGAAAATTTGTCGATGAAAAGTAAAGAAGTTGACAGTTTTTGTGAACAAATAATGAACGACGATTTTCATATATCGAACTTTCACAAATTCCAAAATAGGATAAAAACGGAGATAATTTCTATAAGAACCAAGATTGAAGAGTTAAATAAAAAAATTGACAAACAACATTTAGAAAATATTAATAGTGATGAAATCTTACTATTAAACTTACGAAATTCCACTAAACAATAGTACCTCATATCCTCTTTATTCATCTTCTAGTTTATTGAATCCTCACTTAAACGCCCATCTCTTTTCGCTTTACCCTTCCACTCAATAAACCGGAAGATGATATCACTTTTCTTCACAGAGATGGGTAAAGTAAGGGAAACGGGCTTTCATCATTTTACAATTTATAAAATGAATTTTATCATGACCAAAACTAAGCAGCATAAAGCTGTATTAGTAGTGAAAATCATTTATGAAATTCATTAGACTACATATAATTTGAGGGAAGCCTTAGTTTTTCTTATAAATTAATAAAACACTACAACCATCGTTCACGTGAGCAAAGGTTGTTTTTTTATCCCTGCAGGTACATTTTGATTAGTGATGGTCTTTGGTGTGACGATTTGCCACTCTTTTCTACTAATTTTGTCGAGTAAGCGAATACATTATGACTTTTTTTGTAGGTTGCTTATAGATTGTACATGGAACCGTCCATAATAGAAACCGGAGCGATATTTTTAGGAGGTTTGTTCATGTTATTAGAAGCAATTTACCACCGTCCCAAATCAAATTACGCGTACGCTTACGACGATAAAACATTGCATATTCGCGTTCGTACGAAACGTGATGACATGCACCAAGTTTATTTACTCCATTGTGACAAGTACAACTTACACGAAACAAGCTTTTTAAGAGTTGAAATGCAAAAGTTTGCTAGTGATTCGCTATTCGACTACTATCAGGCCGTTGTGCAACCTGAATGTAGACGCTGTGCTTACTTATTTGAATTTATTTCTGGTGAACAGAGAGTGATTATGAATGAAATTGGATTTGTTGAAAAAGAATCCGATGATTCTTCTGTACTATTTGCTACAGGCTTGTTTGAATTTCCATTTTTAAATGCCATTGATGTGCATAAACCGCCTCAGTGGGTGAAAGACGCTATTTTTTATCAAATTTTTCCTGAACGATTTGGAAATGGTGATACGTCAAACGATCCTGAACACATTGATTGCTGGGAAAACGGAGCTCCGAATCGTGATAATTTCTTTGGGGGCGACTTACAAGGGGTGATTGACAATCTTGATTATCTTGTCGAGCTTGGAATTAATGCCATTTATTTCACACCGATTTTTGAAGCAAAAACAAATCATAAATATGACACCGTTGATTATATGAAGGTCGATCCACATTTTGGTGATAATGAACTAGCTCGAACTCTCGTTGCGAAATGCCATGAAAAAGGAATTAAAGTAATGCTAGATGCAGTGTTTAATCACTCCGGTTATTATTTTGGACCGTTCCAAGATGTCGTTAACAACGGAGAGGCATCTAAGTACAAAGACTGGTTCCATATTCGAGATTATCCTGTTACATGTGACCCAAAACCAAACTATGATACATTTGCATTTACTGGACAAATGCCAAAATTAAATACTGCGCATCCTGAAGTAAAAGCGTATTTATTAGAGGTCGCTCGTTATTGGATTGAAGAAATTGGCGCTGATGGTTGGCGCTTAGACGTCGCAAACGAAGTCGATCACCATTTTTGGCGCGAGTTCCGGCAAGTCGTTAAAAAGGCAAACCCTGACGCATATATATTAGGTGAAATTTGGCATAATTCGTTAGCTTGGTTAGAGGGCGACCAATTTGATGCCGTTATGAACTACCCGGCTACCAACTCCATTTTAGAATTTTTCTGTAAGGACGCGATCGATGCTGAGCAGTTCATGAGCAGGCTTGATGCAATCTTCCTTGCCTACCCGTTACAAGTAAATGAAGTAGCTTTTAATTTATTAGATTCTCATGACACAGCTAGGCTTTTAACGATTTGCCAAGGTAACAAAAAACGAATGAAACTAGCAGCAGCTTTTCAACTTACCTACAGAGGAACTCCTTGCATTTACTATGGCGATGAGTTTGGGATGGACGGAGAAAA
Source organism: Anaerobacillus alkalidiazotrophicus (assembly GCF_001866055.1). Next base: position 1,990 of record NZ_MLQS01000002.1, on the reverse strand, counting down.
CGATCCAGATTGCCGGAAACCGATGTTATGGAATCAAGAAAGACAAGACGGTGAGCTGTTCCAATTTTATAAAAACATGATCCGGATACGAAAAGAAAACCGCGCCTTCCGAGATGGTTCGTTTACATTTCTCCAAGCTGGTCGAGGCGAAAAGCACGTCGTCTATGAACGAGCTGATGATAACAACCGATTTATTGTCGTGATGAATAACTGTATTGACACGATCGATGTTCAACTACCAGGTATTGAAGGGAATTGGGAAGTCATCACTGGAAACGGGACCGTCATTAACGTAAATGGCAACATCACCGTCCAACTGAATGATTTAGAATTCGTTATAATGAAGAGCGTTTGAAGTAAAGAAGTAAATGGGGGTTTATAACAGTTTTTAATTACCAAAAACAATCCGCACAACTCAGTATGTAGTTGTGAAAATAATTCATTAAGTGTGTCACACAAAAACGAGAGCAGCTTCAGTAACAATTGAAAACTGCTCTCGTTTTGTTACTCGATGAACTATTTTTAATTAAACGTTGATTAAGTTCCCGGCACTTATACCTTGTACTTAACCCCACCTCTAAGCGTGACGTAGGCGGGCACTTCCATTCAGGTGGAGTTGAGACTCCATCTGAATTTCCGATGTTCTAGCGAAGCTAGAACGAGTTCTCTTTCCCGACAGCTCAGTTCTTCTACGTAATTGCTTCATTTCCATTATTTATTATTTAATTGAACTGCTAGACGCTCGACTTCTTCCTTATCTAGTCCAGAAGCACGTACAATAACCTGGGCGTCTACTCCTTCTTTTAACAAATTCAAAGCCATTTCAAGTGCTTTTTTCCTTTGACCTTCTGTTAACCCTTGTTCGTTCCCTTTCTTCCAATAAACTTCCGCTAAGTTTGTTTTATCCCATGTTAAGCCCATTTCCTCATCACCTTTCTTTTTCATGATTTCATCGACTTCTTTTTTTAATTGTAATGCTTCGTCTTCATTCAAGCGAATAATGCCATCTAGGAAACGGAAAATCATATCAATCTTTTCTTTCTCCCATTTCTTAGATAAAAGTAACCGCACTAAATTAAGTTTGAAGAGAAACTTTTTTGCGTTATCTCTTTTTGAACGAATCACATATATTCCAGCTAAAATTGCCATCGCAAACGGATTGTCTGAAGCAGCTAATTCCTTTTCTTGTTGGTCAAGTAGCTTATACGTTTTATAAGTGTAATTTATTTTTGTTTCATAAAATTTATACGTATATTGATGTGGTTTATAGTTTGGATACTCGTCTCTGACAACTCCCACAGCTAAAGCAGTGGGGTTCTAGGGTACTTGCAAGCTTCTCAATGGTGCCCTTATCTTTCTTTTCGGAAAGAGTTTCCACCAAAGCACTGACGTACTTTCTCCTAAAACATTAACGGACGTATTGCGCAATCGCAAGGCACTTCTCTCAACAAGCCTAGAAAGACTCTTGATATGCTTATCGTTCCGACTTCTATTGGGCGTTGTCACGACCAATCAGGTTTGTTTTATGCGACAAACCATCGCAAAGTTTTACTTGGTGATTTTTTTAAACGCTCAACCTCAAGATTGTGTAGTTGCACAAAATTATCCCATTGCGTATTGCATAATTGCACATCAACTGAATTAAGAGTTTCGTTTGTATTACCTATTAAAAAAGCACTATATAAATCACGTTGAATGAGAAACTCTCCAAATTCATTCCAACGTTCCGAAAGTTGTTTTTTACTATATTCTCTTGTTATATGATTGAATTGGCTTGCTTTCGTTGCATAAGTATCTATTTTCTTTAAAGAACGACCTTGGTAACCTAGTTTTCGGTCAATTATTGTTAGCAACATGGCTGGTGCGCGATTAGCTATTGATTTGCCAAATCTTTTCTTGCGATTGATTTTGCCATTTTTCTTATTACGTGTAGTATTTTTCGCTCGTTTTTGTAGAGATTGAAACCGCATGGTTTCAACTCGAATATCAG
>NZ_MLQS01000001.1:921182-1531730 GCF_001866055.1 Anaerobacillus alkalidiazotrophicus | reverse complement strand
AATACCTCTGAACGTAACACGGAACACCTTCCCCCAACATAAATACTTGAAAGCTATCAATAGACTTTATAAAACTTCTATTCATAAATACATCTAAGACACGGATAAAATTTAAGAACCAGTAACTTTCTGAGGCAGAAGAGTTACTGGTTCTTTTGTCGTATCTCCTCCTTAACGGAAGAATACGATATTAATTATCAAAATTTAAGGCCTTTTTTTCAAAGTGTCCTTGACATAGGGACCACTTTATTTCGGTTTTAGCTCTTTTTTATCATAATATTCCATCTTTGCTTTTATATTTCCACAAAGTAGAGCCTCTTTTAGTGGCCATTGCCAACCCAAAAATACACTTTTCACTCTAAATAATAAGTCATAGTTATTGTGACGATGAATAACTTTCTAAACACTTCACCTTTATTAATAACCATTTTAAAAATACCCCGATCAAAATATAAATTGGGAATGAATAAATATATTTCCAATTATTTAATTCGTAAATTCCTAACCAAACGGTAAAGGGTTCAAAAATAAATGCAAAAACGAAAGCTGCTATTATCATAGCCGCTAAGAATGATTTCCACGAAGGAAAATATTGATAAAGAGCCATATACAATACAGGTAGATGACCAACGTCTATTGCAAATATCGGAGGGATTAAAGGAGTTAACATGTTCGGATATCCCCATAACATAAGTGAAACCCCTATAACATCTAATAATATTACGATCACTGTGGCCATTATTCCATATAATAAGATTTCCATAAGTTTAGACTTATCTACGATTATCCACCATATAACCCAAAATAAAATCATTGTAATAAGTAAAAACCACCAAGGAAATGTAAATAAGTTTTCATTCAACCAGTATTGAACATTTGTTTCTTTTAATATTTCTCGTAAATTTACGATTTCTTCCCAAGTTGGTTGATTACTCATAAAAAAACACACTCCTTACGCAATAGCATGTGTTATTTTAGTGCCTACCAGTCCTAAAACACTGTTGTTAATTATGTCATAAAAAAGCTTAAGTACAATTCATTCACGAATTTTTTTATTTTTTACAAATCCTACGAGTTCAAAGGGTTTAAACTTTAGCCCGATTTAACCTAATAAAGTCGACCTCTGAAGTAAAAATATAATGAACAGTTCAAAATGAACTAGTAGCGGTTTTTATTATAGATATTTTTTCCCTTCTCTCTTACTTAAGTTTGATAAAGGGTGACTATTAATAAAAGCAGCAACTTCTTCCTTATTTGTTTTCGAATATTCTCTGAGGGCCCAGCCAATTCCTTTTTGAATAAAGAATTCATCATCATGTGCATTCTTTTCAATAATTTGAAACAATAGTTCTTTATCCGTTTTTTCTTTGTACTTCAACTGAAAAAGTATAGCTGTTCTCCGTAACCATATGTTCTCCGATACAGCCCACCTTACTCCATATTCAGTAATTAGATTTGGATACTTAGTAAAATGATATCCGACACATTTACTTGCTAGAATATCAACTGTATCCCACCAAGATTTCGTCTTGATAAGATACTCCAAAAACTGAATATCTTCTTCCACTAATACCTTTATATTTTTTTCTAAATAATCTAATGCAAAATACTGATATTCCCTCTCCGATAAGTCCCAAAGCCTCTTCACAAATTCAACCATCTGTTCCCTAGGAAATTTCTTAGCTTCCTTCATTAACGGTCGCATAATTTCCCTTCTTTCCGGCGCTTTAATACCTAAAAATTCAAATTTATTTTTCATATACCTTTTCATCAGAATAGCATTCTGATCATTTCTACTTTCTTCAAATACTCGGATTACAGAAGCTAGAGCATTATCAACATTATCAGCATTACCAGGATTCAAGTCCACAAATACACTCCCTTTTCCATTTTAAAACACTCGAGTTATTTCATTTACACTAATTAAAATACCATCTAATCGAAGCTATAACTTAAGTCAATTCCATCATCCCCAAACAAAACCGCATAAAGCTGAACTTCAATCAGTGGAGGTTTTCCTTCATCCCCCACTGATTGAAGTTCAACTTATCGGACCTTTAGGGGCAGTTTATCCCCCACCTAAACTTGATTTTCTTAAGTTTTGAGGTGGGGGTCTTACTTGCCCCTTAAGAGTGGGATAAATTCATATCTAGTTACAAACGATTCAACGTAACTAGATATAGCATCTTAGTGACAAGATGAAGACCCTGAATTTGGTGCAGCAGAAGCTTAGAACTATATGGATAAATAGTAATCGTAAGTAAAGTATCCTAAAAAATTCAATCAAAAAAACGAGAGCACAAGTCTCTCGTTTTTTTGATTGAATCACTATTGTTTTCAATAATTAAACAATATATTGAACTTCTTTACCATTTTCATCAATATAGTCAATGACTGTTTTGTTCGTATTAAGATCAATGAACAGTGTGCATTGCTTATCATCTTTTTCCCAAGAAAGTCGTACTTCATCACTAGCAGAATTTAAAACTGTAAATTCTCCATTAAATGCATCGTATTCATTTCTAAATCTAATAAGCTCTAATAGCCTCTGCACTGTTTCTTTTTCTAATGATTGTTCGATTTCTTCAAGGGTATAGTTGTGACGGTTGATTTCACGTCCATCACCAGTTTCTTTAATATTTTCTTCGTCATTTTCCCCTGCTAGCAGACCTACATAATAAACTTGAGGTACTCCAGGCGCAAAAAATTGAATTGCTCTCGCTGCTAAGTATGCATCGTCATTACAATTAAGAACAGAGTAATACGTACATCTGATTTGATGAACATCAAACCCATCCTCAGCCTTATGCTCATCTGATAAAATCAGACTAAGATTTGAACCTCTTTCTAAACATACATCGACTAATTTTCTTGCCTCTTTTGTATCGATAAGATCATCAAGATCTGGTTTAACAGGAATCCCGTCATGACAATCTAGCATTGTAAACTGCTTTTCAGGTCGATCTTTAAGATATTCACAAAGATCAGTGCTCGACTTATTTACTAGTGTATCAAGGATTCTGTACGGTAAAATAAAATCATAGATCCAGCAGCCATGATCTGCCAACTTGTATTGGATTGAATAATGAGAATGTACTTCAGGAAGTAATTCAATATCTAACGAATCCGCTAACTCCTTAATCCAATCAAGAAATTCATAAATTTCTGGCTCAACGAAGAAGCAGCTTGTTCCAAGTTTTTTAATCACATATCCAACTGCATCTAGTCTGACAATTTTTACATTTTGTTCTTTGAAATTTGTAAAGAAGTCGACAAACAACTGTTTTACTTTTTCTGATTTTATATCAAAATCAATTTGCTCCGATGGATCCGTCTTACCAAACGTCGTCCATACCTTCTCTTCCTCACCAGTTTCTTCAATAGTAAAGGTTGAATAAGGTAATGGTCTACGTAAGAACATTTTATCAATGTCTTCTTTCACTGGGTTTCCATCTTCCCAAATTTTATCTATAGTTAGAAATAAATCAGCATATTCTGATTTACGCCCTTTTTTAAGAAAATCTTGGAAATAAGAAGATTGTTTTGAAATATGGTTAACCATTAAGTCAACTAACACATCAAAGTTTTCGCCTATCTCTCTTACATCTTCCCAATTACCAAATTTAGGATCAATTTCTAAATAAGTTAACGGAGCAAAACCTCTGTCCCCTGAAGATGGGAATGGTGGTAAAATATGCACACCACCTTTAAAAATGTCCGAAAAGTGATTTAAAAGCACTTGATTTAGTGTCTTTAAATCTCCTCCCATTGAATCTGGATAAGTGATAAGTTGTACTTGATTTTTTACTGCCATCTTCAATTACCTCCTATATTCCATAGATTTCTTTAATTTCTTCTAACTTTGGTAAATCGACAACTGCACCTGTATATTTCAACTTATAAGCACTAACTGCAAAACCAAAATTTAACGCTTCTCTAATCGTGTATCCTTTTACTACTGCAGTATAAAAACCTGACCAAAATGCGTCACCTGCTCCTGTAGTATCAACTACTTCTGTGGCTAAAGTGTTTAATTTAATTGTTTCTACTCCATTAGAAACAATAGCACCATCTTTACCTAAGGTCATAATAACAAGTTTCGCCCCAAGTTTTAAAAACTTCTCTATATGATTTTCATTAGTATCTTTTCCAAATAATCTTTCTGCATCATCCTCAGAAGGTTTTACAATGTCAACCTTGCTAATGACTGATTTAACATATTCAATACCGTCTTCTCCCTTTTGCCAGATCATCGGGTGATAATTTGGATCAAAACAGATTAACGTATTATTCTCTTTTGCTGTTTCAATAACTTTTTCAATCGTGTTACGAACTGGCATTCTCGATATAGGCCAACAAGAAAAATGAACGATCTTCGAGTTCATTAGTGCCTCTTCAAGTTGCGGTGTATATTCTAAATGATAGTCTGCCTCACGATAAAATATCGGGATAGGAGTATTCTTACTTTTTGAAACTACTACCATACTTGTAGCATATGGAACTTGTTGAACACATCTCGTATCCATATTAGCGTTATTCAAATGCTTAATTAAAAATCTTCCTAACCCATCTTCTCCTACTGCAGAAGCAACAAGAGAATGAATACCTAATTTCTTTACATTCATAGCAATATTTGATGGGGATCCTCCAAAAAACTTATGAAACGTATCACAATCAAAATCATCATCATAATCTGCAGAAATCATATCAATCAGAAGCTCTCCCACAGTTAAAATATCGTTGCTTTTGTTTTGAAATTCTAATCTTTGATCAAAATTAAGCATCTTCATCCCCCAGATTTTCATTCTTCTATTCACGCATTACAATTTCTAAAATCAACCCGATATCTATTATTCAAACAATAATAATCTATAAAACTCGCAAACATTTTCAAATCATTTAATTGAAAGTGCTTACGTATGTAATGTTACTACGGATCACCCACTATGTCAAACGTTACCACAAAATTTACTTAACTTTTAAAAAAAGTTCATATATAAATAGCTATAAAACTTTAAATTTTCACGTTAATTACCATATGGTAACGTTAACCTTTATAAACACAAACAAAATGAGAAAACCCTCAGGGTATGAATCTACACGCTCCCGAGGGTTATTAATATATTATTAGCCCTTACTCTCCATACCCGAAATCAACAAGCTAAAATTAATCTAGTTCATATACCATACATTCATACGGACGTACCATTACCTCTCCATCCAACATCGGTGTATCCTCATAGTTTCCAATAACAATCTGTTTTGCTTTTTCATTCAAATCTAAATGTACGTCTTTATTTGAAAAATTAGTGATCACGAGAAGTTTTTGATCATTTAGTTGACGTAAATAGACAAAAACCTCTAAGTGATCTTTAAACAATTCCTCATAGTCACCAGACATCAGCACGTCAACATAGGTCGGATTTTTGCGGATCTTAATTAGATTTTGATAATAGTAAAACAGTGAATTTTTGTTTTCTAAAGCCTTTTTCACATTAATCTCTTTGTAATTTGGATTTACCTGCAACCAAGGGCTAACCTCTGAAAATCCTGCATTTTCTTTATCACTCCACTGCATCGGAGTTCTAGCATTATCACGGCTTCTTCTGTAAACAAATGACATCGCTTTTTCTTTTGAATATCCCGCTTCAAGAGCTGCATTATATTGATCAATTGTTGAAATATCATCATATGATTCGATGGTTGAATACTCGATATTTGTCATCCCTATTTCTTGACCTTGATAAATATACGGCATACCTTTCAGGAAAAAGTACGACGTAGCAAGCAATTTCGCAGATCTTTCGTTTATATCCTCTTTCGGAATAGAACGATTTAACGAACGCGGTTGATCATGGTTCTCTAAATACAATGCAGTAGTATAATTTCCCTTAATCGCTTCCTGATTTTTCGATATTGCTTTTTTAAAATCAACAAGTGTCCACTTGTTATTAGTGTACCACTTGCCATCCTCACCCATATCTAAATCAACGTGGTCAAATCGTATGAGCATATCAAAGTAACCTTCATCACCACTATATTCTGCCAATTGATCTAACTCAACCCCCGGAGCCTCGGCTACGGTAAATATATTATAATGCGCAAATGTTTGTTTTTTAAGTTCCGCTAAAAATTTACCGACACCAGGTTGATTAGGTTTAACTACCCTTAATCCATCAACCCCATCTGAAACTTCTTCTATAAATTTCTCTGGTTTTTTAATAAATGTAATGGCATCTACACGAAAACCACCAATTCCTTTATCCAACCACCAACGAACCATACGGTAAATCTCTTCTCGCAGGTGGGGGTTTTCCCAGTTTAAATCTGGTTGTTTTTTAGAAAAGGAATGAAAATAGTATTGCCCAGTCCCCTCATCAAACTCCCAGCAAGAACCACCAAAAATCGAGCGGAGATTATTCGGAGAAGACCCACTCTCATTTCCATCACGCCAAATATACCAATCACGCTTAGGGTTCTCTCGACTGCTCTTTGATTCAATAAACCAAGGATGTTCATCAGAAGAATGATTGATGACTAAATCCATAATAATTTTTATCCCACGATCATCGGCTTCCTGAATAAGACGATCCATCTCTTCCATCGTCCCAAATTCCTTTGAAATATTTTCATAATCAGAGATGTCATATCCGTTATCATCCATTGGTGACTCATAAACAGGACTTAACCAGATGACATCAATTCCTAACTCTTTTAAATAGTCTAATTTCTCAATAATTCCATTTAAATCCCCAATACCATCCCGATTCGTATCATTAAAACTTTTTGGATATATCTGATAAACAACTGAGTTATTCCACCATTTTTTATTCATACTTATAAACTCCTCCTAAATCTCTCATGACTTTTTTATCGAAAACAACGAATACATTTTTAGAAATAACGAGGTTGCTATGAAGGAAATAAACGAGAAACTAAAAAATAAAAGTAAAAAACGCAAATAATTTACACTCACAAATAAAATCATGGCTGTAACAATAATAAGGAACAAACTAATCTGCGGTTTTACAACTGAGAAAAGAAGCGCCTTTTTCATCACATCTAACACTCGTATGTTGAAGTGAGCCATCACAGAAAATGCATGAATCGAAACTACAAATAATAGTAACCCTAAACCAACAAAGAAATACATGACTACTGGTACACTTTTCTGAAAATAATAGATATCTCCTATCGTAACGATCCACGCGATTGTTAGAACAACTCCGATTTTTACACTTGTTTTGTAATTTTCTTCATAATATTTCCAATATTTTTTTATAATATTGTCTTGATCCTGTCCTATTACCCAATCTCGACTTACTGCAAATAACGCTGTAGTTGCAGGAAACACCAATAATGGAAAACATAACGAAAGATACACGATAATTGGTAAGCTGAAAAAATACGAGTCAACTAGCACCACGTTCACAACAACAATCCCAAAAGGAAAAGTGAAGATCAACCATAATACATTCGCTACCGCAAACCTTGCGATCCACTCACTCACGTTATAGAAACCACTCATCATTTTTTCCATCGTTATGCCACCACCTAAACTATTACTTTACCGCCCCGTCTGAAACCCCTTTGATAATCTGTTTTTGAGCAACAAAGTAAAAAATAATGACAGGTATGATCGCAATCGTCAAACCTGCTAAAGCTAAATGCCATTGACGTGTATATTGACCGAAAAACATAAACATACGAAGAGGAATAGTCGCTTCAGCGTCACTTAAAATAAGTGAAGGCAATAAGAAGTCATTCCAAATCCAAATAACATTTAATATACCCACCGTTACAGAAATCGGCTTTAATAACGGGAAAATAATGTGCCAAAACGTTTGGAATTTTGACGCTCCGTCAATTGTTGCTGCTTCATCGATTGTTTTAGAGATTGCTGTCATTGCCCCATGATAAAGAAAAATAGCTAAACTCGAACCGAATCCAAGATACATAAAAATCAACCCAACACGATTGAGCATATCAAATTGTCCAAATAATGAAATAAGCGGAATCATCACTGCTTGGAAAGGAATTAACATCGCAGCCACAAACACCATTAAGATGACGCCACTTAATTTACTCTTATTTCTGGCCAATGCGTAACCACCCATTGATGAAAAGAAAATAATAATCGCAATACTTACAACCGTAATGAATAGCGAGTTAAAAAACGAACTTACAAATTGTAAATCGATAAATGCTTGAACAAAATTTTCAAATGCAAATTCAGAAGGTAAACCAAGCACATCTGAAAAAATGTCACGTTTAGTTTTAAATGCGTTGACGACCATTAAGTAAAATGGAGAAATCCATAGTAAACCTAATAATATTGCAAATACCTGAAGCCAAATTAATTGTCCTTTTTTCTTCTTCATTATAAGTCCACCTCTCGTTTCTTATTGTAGTAGACTTGAGTAATAGCAATTGCTGCTACAAAAACAAAAAATATAATTGCTTTTGCCTGACCGTACGCCATTTGATTACTTGTAAATGCCGTATGCACAATATTCATCGCAATCATTTCTGTAGAATTATACGGACCACCGTTCGTTAATGATAAGTTTTGATCATATATTTTAAACGAAGACGAAAGTGTTAAAAACATACTAATCGTAAAAGCCGGTGCCACAAGCGGGAACGTAACATTTAAGAAACGTTGATATGAATTAGCACCATCCACCTCAGCTGCTTCTATTAATTCTGTTGGTATATTTTGTAGATAAGCAATGTAAATAATCATGATATACCCACCCATTTGCCAACATGTCAAAATCACAAGGCCCCAAAAACCAGTCGTCGGTGTCGATAACCATCCTGTTAATCCAGATATACCTAGGGAATGACCAAGATCTGAGAAAACACTAATGAATATAAACTGCCATATAAATCCTAATATTAATCCACCAATTAAATTTGGCATAAAGAAGACTGTACGAAGTAAGCTACTCGATTTAAATTTCCTAGTAACTAATAATGCTAATCCTAAACCAATTATATTTAATAAAACCACAGTTACGATTGAAAAACGCACAGTAAACCAAATTGAGTTAATAAAACGATTATCTTGAAATAAACGAACATAATGATCAAATCCAATAAACTGATTATAAGAAAGACCGTTCCAATCAGTGAATGAATAATACAATCCAAATAACAATGGAATAATAACTACAAAGCTTAAACTCAATATGACAGGTGTTAAAAACAACCAGAATGAAACATCACGGTTTCTCACTTTTTTGTACCTCCTCAATAAATAAACTGAATAATAAGACTGGGGTTAATGTAAACAGCCAACAAAACAGATTTTGTTAGCTGTTTAACTTAAATTCCAAAATGTTATCTTCTCATGTTCTCCCACTCATTCACGGAATTTTCTACAACTTCTTCCCATGAGCTTTGTCCATCAATATACTTTTGTATGTTAGCTCCTAAAATATCTCCCCATGGATTTGGGTAACCCATAAATACCCAGCCTACAGTATTACCTTTAGTAGAATACTCATATATTTCTCTTGATAACGGATCAGCAATTTTAGACTCATCAAAGCCTTCATACGCCGGGATGAAATTCAATTCTGTCAAGACCGTTTCTTTCCCAACTTCTGATGTATATAACCAGTCTAAGAAATCTTTAGAAGCTTGTACGACTTCATCATCTTTGTTCTTGTTCACAACCCAATAGTTTGGTACACCAACAGGTAAATGCCCTTCATAACCTTCCATAGGAATAGGAAGAATACCAATTCCATTCTCTGCAAATTCAGGGTCCATTTGATACACCGATGGGAAAATCCAGTTTCCTTGTTGAATCATCGCTACTCTTTCTAGCGAAAAATATCGCTCTACTTGTTGTGAGTAATCGACACTTAATGATGGTTGGACAGCATAATCATTTTGAAGGTCAACCATTTTTTGTAATTCTTCACTTTTCTCAAACGTTAAAGTATTGCTTTCAAAAGCTTTTGTTACATCATGATCAAATTCAGGAGCAATAAATACATTGGATAAATGATTTCCCGTAACCCATAGTTCACTACCAGCTAAAGCAAAAACAGCATCAATTCCTAATTCCTCTTTTTGCTCGTCAACCGTTTGTACAGCTGTTTTTAAATCTTCATATGTGAGGATTTCATCAGGTTTAACCCCTGCTTCTTCAAAAACACGTTTATTATAAATAAGTCCGTATCCTTCTAAATTAAACGGAAGGCCATAAACACCATTTTCATCTGAAATTCCCTCTAATGTTCCTTCTAAAGCTAAAGAAGCCGCTTGTGTATCAGAAACATCTGCTAGATATTGTTTGTAATCAACAAGTTCTGAAGGACCTCCAAGACTAAAAATCTCTGGTTCATCACCTGAAGAAAATTTAGACCGTAATGATGTAAAATAGTCAGTTCCACCACCTACTGCCGCGAAATTAATTTTGACATTCGGATTTTCTTCTTCATACTGTTTTGCTAATTCAATAAATTGATCTCTAAACTCTACCTTTCCTTGAAATATATTGATGGTGATTTGTTCTCTGGCATCTACATTCGCATTTTCTGTATTTTCATTTCCCGAATTATTGCCACACCCTACTAACAAAACACTTAATATTAACGCACTAAACCAAAATAATAGTTTTTGTTTACTCATAACGACAATCTCCTTTTTTAATGTATTTTGAGAATTTAAGTAACTAACTGACCCTTCGTGGTACCGGTTTCAAACCATCAGATACTAACCCCTCCTCTAAAAGCTAATAAAGTAGTAAAAAATAAAATTTTCAACACAATAACCCAACTGGTATCGTTACCATATTTACTAAAAAAAATAGCAATACCATAATGACCTAAAGTTTAATACACCAACTTCGATCGGCTTATTCATATTATAAAGGAACATGGTAACGGTTTCAATAGTTTATTCAAATTTTTTTTAGCTCACGACACACATAATCAGTTTCACTTGTACGAATTTTACATACGAAAAACTTAATTTAAACTTTTATCTACGTCAAATATTTACTCTAATAGCACTAAGAAACGCGCAAGCACCTTGGTCACGAGCAGCTGCTCCTGTGCCACTCCGTTTGCTCAAGAGCAATTGTTTTCCGTGCGACGAGTAACCGCAGGAGCAAAGTAGCATGGAGCATCTTCAAGAAGTAATCCAAGAAGGCATGGAAGTCAGAAACTTGACTGAAGCGACCGAGCTCGTAGGCTGCTTGCGCTAGACAGTTTCCGAGTTAGAAATTTATAAATTCTGATACTGAAAAAAAAGAGGCCAAAACATATTGGCACTCTCTCAATTACTAATCTTATTGTCTTAAAAGCCGATTCTGGAAATTAAGCCTTTGCTCGGCATTTCCTTTAACAATAATGTCAACACCACTATCAATATTTCTTTCTACACTTTCTCCCATAGCAAGCCTACTTGCTGTTTCAACACTTAAATAACCCATATCAAAAGGGTTTTGCGCTACAGTCCCAGTTAAAAAACCATCTTCTATTAATTCAATCATTTCGTTAATTCCATCTGCCCCTATAATCGGTATATTTATGCCTAGTTCTTTAATAACTTCATATGCGGCTAATGCCAAACCATCGTTAGTAGCAATGATACCTTTTATTTCAGGGTTCTCATTAATTAATTTTACAACTGCATTTTGTACTTGCCACAGTTTATAACTTACATCAATCGTTTCTGCAACAACGTTAATCGCCGCTAATTCTAAAGAAGTTTTTGCACCATTTATTCGTTTAGACGCAACCGGACTAAGATTATCTATTCCAATTATAGCTACTTCATTACCTGGTTGTAATTGCGATGCTAATAACGCTCCTGCCATTTTCCCTAAAGTAATGTTATCTGTTCCAACGTATGTTATTTTATTTTCCCATGGATCGTCTGTATCTAATAAAATAACAGGTATGCCTTGTTTCACAAAAACTTCTAAATGGGGAATGATATGATCTGGGGCAATCGGTGAAATAATTAATATATCAGGTTTTTCTTCTAGTACTTCTTGTAACAAATCAATCTGCCCTTCTAACGTTCCACTAGCTGGTGCGATTACTTTACCATCTATACCAAAATCGTGAAAACCGCTTTCCGCACCCGCCTCAATAAGTTCCCAATAAGATGAATTTAATTCTTTTAATATAAGAATCGCTTTTGGCTTTCCATCTATTAAATTTATCAAAACGAAGCCCATTAAGGTTATAATTAACACTCCTATAAATATAAATCTTTTTTTCACCGTTCAAGCCTCCGCGAATCATTATATCTGTACATTAAATTAGTAGTTATAACTGTTAGTTAACGATTTTACTCAAATAGCAAGGTTAACTACATGTCGAATTCATTGTAAATACCCTTCCAATTTAACTACATATTATTAAAACTAGCAACAAAAACATTTATAATTCAACAAAATAAACATAATATTCCCATATTTTGTAGTAGACTACTACATAGTGAAGACAAACCAAAAGGGTGATGACGACATTACTATCAGTGGAGTTTCCTTAACCCTCCACCTAACTTTTCAATTTCCTTAAGTTTAAAGATGAAGATCTCACTTCCGCTTCCCTTAAGAGTGGGATAAATTACGTTTAGCTAACCTTACTATTCATTCGAAAGCTAAATAAAACTTCCCCTCCCTCCTTTTACTCCATTGTCGAATCACAAAAGGACTCTTACTAAGAGTCCTTTATTAATTATTTACGATAGTTATTTGTGTTTGGCTAGACTATTTTGATGCAGGACTTATAGAAGCTTCTGGTGATGTTACCTTGTCATAGAAATTTACGAATTGATCACGTTCGTCACTTGCACGGTACGCCATTGCGACACGCGGATGTTCATTTAGTGTCCCTGAGATCATGTAAGGAATGATATAACCCCACTCCCACTTTTGGCGCATCTCTAACATGTGCTTTTCAATAACACCAAGTACTGGTTTAAGCTCATAGCTAGATTTTTTTATATGGCTAACGAGAAGCTCTGTATTACAGTTACCTGCTGCACGTCCCATTCCATAAACTGAAGCATCTACGAACGAAACTCCATTACGTAATGCAGTTAATGTGTTAGCGAATGCTAACTGCATATTATTATGTGTATGAATTCCGAGCTGTTTATTAGGTAGCATTGATTTGAACTTTTTCACTTGGTGTTCAATATCTGCCGGATCTAAACTTCCAAAAGAATCAACGATATAAACAACATCTACTGGGCTTTCTTTTACCAATTCAAACGCTTCAATAATTTGGTGTTCAGGTACACTTGATAAAGCCATAATGTTAAGTGATGTTTCATAGCCCATATCATGGAACATTTGTACAAGCTCTAAACCTTTATCTACTTCACGGATGTAACACGCTACTCGGATCATATCTATAACACTTTGTTCACGAGGCAAAACATCATTTGGATCTACACGCCCAATATCTACAAGAGCGGACAACTTCGTGAACTTTTTCTCAGGGATAATTTCTTTTAGAAAGTTATCGTCAAGGAATCTCCATGGATTAGGCTCAGTCGCATTAAGTAATTTAGCCGAATTTTTGTAGCCAATCTCCATATATTCGACGCCTGCAGCGCTAAGGCCATTATATAAATCTTGAACAAATTCTACGCTAAAATCCCAATTATTAATTAAACCCCCATCACGAATAGTACAATCTAAAATCTTGCAATTTTTCATGGTAAGACACCCTCCAACAATTCATTTATTAGTTTATATCAAATCACAAAAACTTTAACACTTTTATGCTTTTATGTATTAAAATACGTTATAATGTTTGTACCATGATTTATGGGTACCTGTCAATCTATTTTCCGAAAATTCCACTAATTAATTGTAAAATTATGTTTGCTAAACAATTAATTTCAAAGGAGGTCATCAGCACCTTTTAATGTACCTTACACCAAGAATATCACCTAGTCAACACCATGGCACCTTTCACGCGAAAAGTAGTTTAACCTGTTGAAATTATGCTTCAAAAATACAGGAGACATTAATAAACAAACTTATATTTTGTACCACTATTTTTTGAAGATTATTGACTCAAATGTAACTATTAATTGAATATACTAAAAAGAGTAAACAGATATAGTGATATCTTATCCCTACATACACTGTTTACCCTTTTTATCTAAAAATACTATTTTAAAAACCTGAGTTTTTCTCAATTTACCTTGTTAAGCCTTTTGCTATGGCAATATACCCTTTGAGCGCCCACTCTATCTAACTGAGTGATCTCTATATACTCAATACTTCCTGAAAGACAAAGACAAATTCAATTCAATTATCTCGCGGATAACACCTTTAAGAGGTGATATAAATTTTTCATCTCCCCTTTTTGGCAACTCCTAGGCCTGCTATCATTCGAAGTGCAGCAGATTTCCCGCAACCAGACGGACCTAAAAAACTAAATCACCTTCCTTTATTGTTAGAATCTTCAAGGGCAACTGTACCATCGTTATAGTCAACATGTGTCCCGTCATCTTATCTAGCTTCCTCGATACGTACTGTACCCACCTGGAGCAATGAGTAATGGAACATGGTAATGCTCCTTTGCCGAAACTCCAAAACGGATAGGAACTGTCTCTAAAAACAACAGCTCTCCTTTATGTTCTTTACTATTTTTAAAATGGTTACCTACATGAAATACCAACTCATACGTTCCCATTTCCATATTTTCAGTTTCAAGTAACGGCTTATCAACTCTTCCATTTTCATTCGTTGTAAATGTACCAATTAATGTTCGGTTATTAGTAGAATGTAATCGCCATAGCTCTATTAAAATATTAGCTGCTGGCTTGCCGCAACTTACATCAAGAACATGTGTAGTTAAGCTCATTTTAGTCCCCTTTTCCAACCATTTTTAGTAGTTTACCCCACTCTTAAGAGACAGTAAGACCCCCACTGATTGAAGATCAGCTTTATATCCTATGTTGAAATCAAGTCGTCCAAACGAAATTTGACAATTTTATAAACTTGTATAAGTGCCGTTTCGATTTCTTCCTCATAGGAAAAGTTTATCCTATCCTTCATACATGCCTTAATCGTTTCTTTGTTTTGTCCTTTAACGGCCATTATGAAAGGAAAGCCAAATTTTTCAACATACTTTTTATTTAGCAAAGAAAACTCTATATACTCTTCTTCTGATAATTCACTTAGCCCAGCATTTATTTGTTCTTTCTCTGAATCTTTGGATAATTGTATTCTTGTTCCTAGATCTGGATGCGCGTTTAGAAGTGCCAATTGTTTTTCATAACTGGCTTCAGTAACTCCCACTACCATTTTTCCAAACATATCTTCTAAATGAACGAAAGGACGTAAATTAATCACATTTTCTGCAACCCATGGAGAATGTTCAAAGACTGGACCTATTATCCGCATGAATTCAACCTGACTCATATTATTTACTTCTTGAATCGAAAACATATCGTTTCTCCTTTCGTGTTAAAAAATCTTAACTCAATTTGATTTTATTAAGGCTAATGAGTTTTAATTTTCTCCCTTACTTTTATTTTCTACTATTTAAATCATTTCTTCGTAAAATCGGATAGAAAATATAACACACAAGTTATGTAAAATGTGAAAATTGTGTACATTTAAAACACCTATAAAGATTCGAAGTAAAAAATCTTGGTGAAAATTTCGATTAAGAGACACTAAGTTTGTCATTTTCTGTAAGGGTATTAGGAAGGTAAAAATTTTATTTCCACTAAATATTTTCTTAATTTTATTATTTAATCAAACTGATTTGAACTTAAGTCATAGACCCCCACCTCTAAGCGTAGATGGGAACTTCCATCCAGGTGGAGTTGAGACTCCATCTGAATTTCCGATGTTCTAGTGAAGATAGAACGAGTTCTCTTATTCTCGCTATATCAAGTTACACTGAACCGTTCGAAACTTGATATAGCTAGGTATATACGGCTCGTTTTTAGTCATTACGTAATTCACTTCATTGAAAATGAATTTTATCCAACATTACGATACGGACAAAGTTGAAAGGGATGAATGAAATGAACATAGAAACCTTAAATCAGCAAGTAAAAAGAGATCTCTCCTATCTTGCCTTCGGAAGTAAAGACTGGCTTCATCCATTCACACACGCTGAAGGGCATGTTTATGATGTCGTGATTATTGGTGGGGGGCAAAGTGGGTTAGCTACAGCCTTTGGACTTTTACGCGAGAGAATTTCAAACATCATCGTTGTCGATGAGAACCCTGAAGGATTTGAAGGTCCTTGGGAGACTTATGCACGGATGGAAACATTACGTACACCAAAACATTTGACTTCCATTGATTTTGGAATTCCTTCATTAACATTTCGGTCATGGTGGGAAGCGCAATTTGGATCAAAAGGTTGGGATTCAATCGATAAAATCTCACGTGGCGACTGGATGAACTATTTGCGTTGGTACAGAAAAGTACTAAACTTACCGGTAATGAATGAGGTGAAAGTAGAACTACTCGAACCAACAGCAGAGGATATTCACCGCCTTCATATTTCAGGAGACAAAGCCCCAACAAGCACCATACTTACCCGTAAAGTAATCATGGCTACTGGTATACAAGGTGGTGGTGAATGGCATGTGCCAGCTTTTATTTCTAAAAAGTTACCACGTTTTCTCTATGCTCACACTTCAGAAGATATTGATTTTGTAGCACTCAAGAACAAGAAGGTTGCCATTTTAGGTGGGGGAGCGTCTGCCTTTGACAATGCAAATTTCGCACTAACTAAAGGCGTTTCTGAGGCTCACATATTTGTCCGCCGTAAAGAATTACCACGGGTCAATCCAATACGCCAGCTCGAAAGTTCTGGTATTATCGAACGCTATCACACTCTTACGGATGCAGAAAAATATGCTACGATCGCTCATTTCTTCCATTACAACCAACCGCCAACAAATGATACTTTTCAGCGCTCCTCTTCTTGGCCGGGCTTCCATTTACACTTAGGTGCTCCATGGCTGAATGTTGAAGCTACAAATGAAGGTGCATTGGTAACTACTCCACAAGGACATTTCACCTTCGATTTCTTAATCATCAGTACCGGTCTATTGACTGACCCAGCATTACGACCAGAGTTAAGCCTTATTGAAAAACATATCACTAGGTGGCGCGATCGCTATATGGCACCAAAAGAAATAGCCAACCCTTTAGTTGACGCTCACCCTTACCTTAGTCCTGGCTTTGCCTTTACAAGTCGTGATAATGCCGGTGAAAAATTATTACATGGTATTTTTAATTTTAATTATTCTGCATTAGTTAGTTGTGGGATTTCAGCATCTGCACTTTCCGGTTTAAAGTATGGTTTACCTCGACTCATATCAGCGGTAGCCGATCAGCTTTTCTTAGACGATCGAAACGAAATATTAAGAAACTACTTTGATTATAAGGAACCAGAGTTTATAGGCGAATGGCCAAAATCAAAACTTAAACTTTAGCTTACGCAGATTTTCAATCTCTCACTTGGGTTCAATAGTTAATCTGGATTTAATTTTTAGAGGAAAAGCCCCTCTTATGAATGGAATAGTTTTTATAGATGAGGACGCAAGTGAATGAATTAATGGGTTTAAATATAAAATTACGTAATAAAAAAGGAAACGCAAAGAACTAGTAATGTTCTTTGCGTTTTTTCTATCCTAATAGAGTAAGTGATGGCTTTTTATGTTATCTTTCCAACTACTTTTCTTCTTCAATGAGAACATTAAAACAGATCATATTACACACTTACATTGATTACTTTCTGTTCTTAATCCTCTACCATGACTTCTTTAGGAACAGCAAATAAATAGGTAATGATTAAGGCAGCAACAAATATGATGACGGACACCACTAGATAAGCAAATAGCTGACTCCAATCATAAATGTACATTAATGGAGAAAGAACTACAGCTAAACCATATGAATTTGCTTGAACATTTAATAAAGAGAGAATAGCTCCACCAACAGCCGAACAAGAAATCATAACATAAAGCGGTTTCATACTATACCTCATAACAACACCAAACAAGGCCGGTTCACTAACACCAAGTAATTGGGTAGCAGTTGCACTTGCTCCTGTAACTTTTACCGTACTCTTTTTTGCTTTTATTGTTATTCCCAAACAAGTACCAGCATTTGCAAATCCATACATTGCACATAACGTAATAAGCGGATTAAATCCAGTATTAGCTAGCAACGTTGTCTCAATCATGATAAATAAATGATGCATCCCCGTCATAACTGCTAATGGATAGATAAAACCAATTAACAGTCCGCCAATACCAAGAGGGAAATCAATTAATTGAGTTACAACCGTAACCAATCCCATTTCTACAAAATGTAACAAAGGTCCTAAAATAAGTAATCCAGTAATCATCATCGTTAATAAAACAAAGAATGGCGTAAAGATTAAATCTAATGCATTTGGCATAACCGCACGCAACTTCTTCTCAAGTCTTGCTCCAAGGATACCAACAATAAGAGCTGTTAATACACTTCCTTGATAGCCAACAACCGGGATAAAACCGAAAGCCATTATCGGTTCTACTCCACTATTAATATCTGCGACTGCATACGCATTAGGTAAGGCAGGAGAAACAAGCATTAAACCAAGTACAAAACCAATAATCGGCATACCGCCAAAATTTCTAAAAGCAGACCAACATATTAAGGCTGGTAAAAAAGCAAAAGCCGTGTCTGTCAAAACTGAGATAAGCGTCTGAAGATAATCAGGAATATCGTTATTACTCATGCCCATTAAGCCTAAGAACGCATCACTGAACAAAACACCTTTCAAACCAAGGAATAGACCTGTCGCAGCAATAATTGGGATAATTGGAATAAAGATATCTGCTAACGTTCGTACCGCTTTTCTAATTCCTTTTTCCTTATTAGAGGAGGAAGAATCCTTTTTCACAGGACCATCCTCTTGATCAGGTTGTCCTCCTCTTAAAGCTGTGTAAACCTTATTAACTATACCAGCACCTAAAATGACTTGATACTGGCCAGCGTTATAAAATACACCTTTAACTTCATCAATTTTTTCAATTGCCTCATCATCAATCTTTTCACGGTTCTTAACGGAGAACCGCAACCTTGTTGCACAATGAACATACGATTCAATATTATCTTCACCAATAACTTGAACAATTTCTTTTCCTATACGTTCGTATTTATTCTCACTCATGATAACTTTCTCCTTTCTTTTTAAGAATTAATGCTTGATAAGGTTTTAATAAACACTCCTTATCTAATATTGTTTCTTTTTCTTCATTGTAATTGTTTAATAAAACATCATAATTACTATGATCTAATTCAACTTTTTGACCCTCAGCTGAAAAATTGAAATAGCAAACGACTTCTTCATTATTTAACTTTCGTTTATACGCAATAATCGTTGAATGCTCTTCTAGAATTGGCTCAATCTCTCCATAAATTAAGCATTCACTCGCTTGTCTAACTTGAATAATTTTTTTATAAAAATTTAAGATAGAATTCGGATCCTGCTCTTGTTGTTCCACATTGATCGTATCGTAATTTTCATTCATCCCCAACCAAGGTTTCACTTCCGAAAAACCACCATATTCCTTAGCATTCCAATGAAATGGCGTTCTAGAATTATCACGACTTCGTAAGTTGATAAAATGAAGTGCTTCTTCTGCAGTATAACCTTCATCCATAGATCGATAGTATTGATCAATACTCGAAATATCATCAAACTCTTCTATACTTTTACGTTCAAAGTTCGTCATTCCAATTTCCTGCCCTTGGTAAATAAAAGGTGTCCCTCTAAGATAAAAAAACATTGCTCCGAGCATTGTTGCAGAGTAAAAGTTTCGATTCTCTTCTTCTTTTATATATTTACTTATTGACCGGTTCTGATCATGATTTTCTAAAAAGTTCGCTCCCCAACCCGCTTTTTGGATTTCTTTTTGACTAGTAAAGATTAATTTTTTTAAATCTAATACATTCCAGTCAACTCGCTTAAACCACTCACTTCCAGAAGCCACATCAAGATCAGCATATCTAAAATCAAAGATCATTGAAAAATACCCATTGTCCCCAATGTAATCGCCGTATTGTTCATAAGGTACTCCAGGCGCTTCACCAATCGTCACACAATTATATTTCGAGAATGTTTCATCTTTAAGTTCATGTAAGAATTTTTCAATCCCCGGTTGATTACGAGCTTTCTTTGTACATTTTACAAGTCCATCGACTCCGTCAGCTGGAAGATTTTCATAACTTTGATCTTTCTTTATAAACGTTATTGCATCTACCCGAAATCCAGCAATTCCTTTATCCAACCAGTAGTTTACCATTTTATATAACTCTTCTCGGACTTCTCTATTTTCCCAATTTAAATCAGGTTGTTTACTATCAAAAGAGTGGAAATAGTACTCATCTGTATTTTTCAGAGGTTCCCATACGCTACCACCGAAAACAGAGCGCCAATTTGTAGGTGGTTCGCCATTGTTACCAGATTTCAAAATATAATACTCTCTATATTTACTAGTCTTAGGATTTTTCAATAAATCTTGGAACCATGGGTGTTCATCTGATGTATGGTTTATCACTAGATCAAGGACAATCTTAATCCCTTTTTCTTTTGCTCGAGCGATTAATTCGTCGAGATCTTTCATATCTCCAAACTCAGGGTTTAATTGATAATAATCTGAGATATCGTACCCATTATCAGCCATTGGAGATTGATAAATAGGACAAATCCACACCATCGTAATTCCTAAAGACTGTAAATAATCAAGTTTTTCTGTAATTCCTCTTATATCTCCTATCCCATCATTGTTCGAGTCATAAAAGCTTTTCGGGTAAATTTGATAAATCACTTCTTTTTGCCACCATTTCTTTTCCATGCTATTCCCTCCATTAATTAATAAAATATATTTAAAATCATTTCATAAATAATATCTCCTGTGTTACTTTGTGGTACCCTTTATGGTATCGTTCCCATATCTGTTTAAAAAAAAGTAAAGAGATATGTTCATTCGCCAGTAAAGAGGAGAAGCGTTTTTTTCTTGAATACCATACAAAATAATTATCAACAGCAAATCTGGTATCGGTTCCACATTACGTGAAAAATATGTCGAAATCATTATAAGTTTATTATATTTTCATTTTTGTTTTCTGTCAACGCTTTCTTTATATTTTTTTATCTACACTATATAAATATAATGAAATGAAAATATCATACTAAAACATGAAAAGAAAAACTAGGCTTTCGTTAAATTATTAGAAACAAAAGCCTAGTTTTCAACATAAAGACAATCAGACTTCCTTGTCTTAACATCATGATTTATAATCAAGTCGATTGTCGAAGAATTAATTCTATCGGCAATTCATAACTTTTTATTTCCATTTCTGGATTGTCTAGTAAATCAAGCATTACTTGTATTGACTTTTCCCCCATCTGATCGACAGGTTGGCGAATCGTCGTTAATTTAGGATCTAGTATCTCTGCAATTGGTTGGTCATCGAAACCAACAACTGCTAAATCTTGAGGTATCGCTAATCCCTGCTCTTTTGCTTCAATGATTATTCCACCTGCAACTTCATCACTTCCGGTAAAAATAGCCGTTGGCCGATCATCCATTTCTAGTATTTGTTTCATAACCTGTTTGCCATCTGCAATTGTATGCTGATCTACAAAAATCCATTTCGGATTGATCTTAATTCCAGCTTCATGTATTGCTTTTTGAAAACCATGATTACGGTCTTTACCTTTACCCTCTTCATCGAACAATCCACCTGTACAATAAGCAATTCTTTGGTGACCTTTATCAATTAAATGTTTAACTCCTAAATAGGCCCCTTTCGATTGATCTAAACGAATCATAGGAGCAACCGTCTGGTTTACGTAATCATTACATAACAGAATAGGCCCGTATTCTTTATATGACTCAATTATCTCCCAATCATTTTCAATTGAAGTCATAATAACTCCATCTACTTGCTTTGTTTTTAACAAGTTTAAAAATGCTATCTCTTTTTCCTTATCTTCATAACTTTGGAAAATCAACACTTGGTAACCCTTTTTATAAGCAGCCTGTTCTATAGAATTAACCAAATGCGAAAAAAATGGATTTACAATTCTAGGTACAATTACTCCTATAGTTGTCGTTAACTGGCCTCTTAGCCTTCTTGCAGAAGGATTCGGTGTATAACCAAGTTCTTTCATTGCCTTCAATACTTGTTTTTTCTTCTCTTCGGAAACATACGGATGATTATTTATCACACGCGAAACAGTCGTTTTCGATAACCCCGATAATCTTGCAACATCTAATATAGTAGCCACTTGTCTATCACTCCAACGTTAATATAAACATGAAATCAGTTTCATTTTATTTTACTTTAGTAAGGAGACATATTGCAATGGGTGGTAGTTATTAATATGTTCCAAATATATTTATAGTACCTACATACCATTCTAACAAATGATATATTGGAGTTTACGTAGACAGTCTTAAAGTGTTAATGATGCAATAAGTGTTTTCCCATTTAACCAAAAAGCAGCTGCCCTTAAAGACAACTGCTTTTTACTACTATTTATAAAAATATAACCGATGCTACTACTCCGATAAGACCAATAACAGCTAGAATATAAACTGGTAATTTGGGCATTTCTTCATTACTTTCCATAGCTTTACCAAACATAAAGAATACGAATGGATGAATGAGAAATGTCATTGAAAATGTAAAGGTAATCAACCCAGCTGCCTCGCCTCCAAACATTCCTTCTTGGATTGCAGCAAACAACCCAAAATGCGAAATGGCAGAGGCTTTAGCCATTGCACTAAATTCGAGCGACATTGAACTAAAGCTTAGAAGTAATAACCCACCAAAGATGGCAATTAATTGCCAACCAAATCCAAACTGTAATAATGCTTTTACCTCATCACGATCATTAGCACCATTTGTACAAACCCTTAAATTCTTTAGACCTAATAGTAATAAGATGAGACCAACACCCATCAATATAAGTGAGGGGAACATAAATAATGAACCGCGTTCAGCACTGATTGCTAAAATGGAAAATACAAATATATGCATAGCGAACGGAATGTTAACAAGCATTGGAGCACGATTTGCAGCTTTCACACCTAAATCTCCCGCTGTACAGGCTCCCGTTAATCCAGTATGTGAAAGCGCGCCAGCCATACCAGGAGCTAAATTTCGCACATTTGAAGTACGCGCAAAAATCATCAGCAATGCGATCCCACCAAACATCCAAAAAATCTGTCCAAAAAAGCCATAACCAAGTACAGCATTTGCACTTTCCATCGAAAATGCTTCATTAATACGAGAACCACCAACCATAAAGTTACCTGCTAACACAACTGGTATACCCGCAAAAAGTAGTGCTTTAATTGTTGGACCAAAACTATAGCTGTAAAATATAGCCCCAATTGCCGTAGCAATTAACATTGCAAAGAAAATTTGTGGTAAAGCTACAAGGTCACGGATCGCAACTGCTAAATGATAAGTGGTAAGCGAAATCCCTATAATTATTGCAATCTCTATAACACCTTTTTTAATATACAAATGTTTATCTTTATACTTTGCTTTATTATCTATTAAAATAATAGAACCAACTAATCCAAGATAAGCTAAAATAGAGTAATATCTACTTAAGTCTTCAGAGTTTAATCCTAAAATCAATCTAGTAACAGCTTCAATACCTAATAACAAGAAAAAAGAACGTACTATAAAAACAAGCTGTGTTCGAGTTGTCCCCAATACAACCTCTTCTTCTGACGGGACAAGTAACTCCACATTATTGTCTTCTTTATTGCCAAAAATTTTCCGTATTTCTTGTCCACCAACAAAAAATGTAACGATTAACGCTATATTTGTTGTTCTAGAAATAAAATCAATAACAGGAAACTCTCTTAATCCAGGGGTAGCAACCCCACTTGTCTCTAACACGAAGCCCATCGCTAAACCAAAAATAACAATCAGTAAAATTGGAGAATAGCGTGTCCCTGCTACAAATGTTCTAGAAATAAGTACCATAGGTATCAACATGAACAACGTTAGCAAAAAGTGATTCAACATTTGTAAACTACCTATTTGTTCTTGTAATATCCCTACCTGTTCAATAATGCCTTCCATCATACACTCTCCTCTACAAACTCCCTTGTGCAAAACTTCACAAAATATATTACATAAAATTGGTAAATATGTAAATCTATTAATTAAATTTGACACGTAACTGACAAAAGATGAATGAAGGTTGTAGAAAAATCTTTCACTAGTTTCTCACGAAATAAAACGGCAAGCGGTTCACGTCAGTATGGATGGATAACTAACACTGTACAACGAGCGATAACTTCTACGGGAAATGGCAATCAAACTTTTCGGTGATTATTATTGTGAAAATATCAATTGTTACAAAAATTAATCCTATTTAACTACTATTTGTAACAATCTATTACCTGGTAGTACCTTAGGTTCATTTTACTCATTCATTTAAACGGTTTCATTTATTGTGGTAACCGTCACCAAACGTCTCTACAATAAGGAATCTAGATAGTCCTACCCCTATATTTTCTTAAACCGTTCAATGTTGACGTACTTAATCAAAAAGAATTAGATTTAATATAGAAGTTTTATACTTAAACTTTTTTGGACTCCATGAAAGAAAGGAGCAACTTCATGAAGAGCATCCAAAGTCGCTTATTTCTTATGCTTCTTACCTTTATCATCGTACCGTATTTTTTATCTGTTCTTTTCATTTATGAATATACGAAGAATGATGTAGAACGGCACAAACTTGAAATCAGTCACCTTCAAATGGAGAAATTGTCGGAAGAACTGGAGCAATACTTTAATGATATGATCAATCTTCCGTATATCTTATACCGGAATCCTGATTTATTCCGAATTTTAAATAATAGTTCTGAAGATTCGATTTATTTCAACCCAATTTCGATGGAAAAAATCATAGAAAATTTTTATCTGATGCGAAACGAAATCCGTCAAGTTCGCTTTTATATTGATAAGAATAAGGAAGCATTTATTGTTTATAATGCGATGATCAGTGCTCGTAAATCTCAACCAGATTTATTAACACAAGATTCGATGAACAAACTTTTTCACTCTAACTTTAATTATTTGATAGAGCCGCCCAAACAGATTGAGAATTATAATAATACTGCGATTGTTCCTCAGTCCGACAACACAGTGGTTATGACTATCCATCATAAAATAGAAGATGTGCTATCTAACGAATTTCTTGGAATCATTACGATTGATATCGATTTAGATGCATATGCTCGCATATGTGACCGCCTTGTTCAAGACGATGAAGAATCGGTATTACTTATTGATTCAAATGATATTGTCATGTATGCAAGTGATTCATCACTTATAGGTAGCAACATTTCTGGTGATTTATTACGGTGGATGAATATGGAAGATGATACAAAAGAAGACATCATCTTATCAAAGACATTATCAGAACCACTAAATCAATGGAAATTAGTAAAGATAACTCCTAGTCGGGTATTATTTAGTGATGTCAGGCAGACCGCTTATAGAAACATACTTGTCGGAATAGGAGTAGGATTTCTAGGATTATTAATGATTGGTATTATTTCATACAGAATTACACGTCCAATAAAACTTCTGAGCAAGAAAGTACGAACAATTGAAGGCGGAAATACGGATGTCCCCTTTGTTGACAACAGAGACGATGAAATCGGTCATCTAGAAAAACATATGAAGGAAATGATGAACCGAATCAACCTTCACATTGAACGTGAATATAAACTAGAAATTGAGAATAGGAAAAATCAATTCAGAGCGCTAAAGTCTCAGGTTAACCCTCACTTCTTGTTTAACGCATTACAATCTATAGGTGCGGTTGCCCTACGATCTAATTCACCAAAGATTTACCAATTGGTGACGTCCTTATCCAAAATGATGCGATACTCCATTCGAGCAGATCAATGGGTCTTAGTTCGAGACGAAGTGGAAAATATCCATACTTACTTATCTCTTCAAATGGAGCGTTTTGGAAACAATATAAACTATTCTATTAAACTAAACGAGACAATACTTGATATGACAATTCCAAGTATGATCCTTCAGCCGCTCGTTGAAAACTTCTTTAAACACTGTTATGAAGAAGGTTGCTATGATGCACATTTAAACATTTACGGCGAAATACAAGGAGAAATTTTATACCTCGTAGTAGAAAATGACGGCTCTAGTATGACAGTTCCAGAGCTACAAACTTTAAGAGAAAATATTTATACGGCTCCTTATGAAGGAACATTTTCACACGAGCATATTGGTCTAAAAAATATTCATGACCGTTTAATTTTAAATTATGGACAAGACGCTGGTTTAGAACTGGATACAAAGCAAGGACAAGTTTTTTTCGTTCGACTCGTTATTCCTCTAGACTCAAAGTTAACTAATGATTAAACTGTTTCATTTATAAGAAATATTATCTGAATACTATATTTATTCACCTAAATATTTTCTACTTATATCCTATTTTAAGGAGGATGAAAGCTGGATGAAGGTTCTAATTGTAGATGATGAACTCAATGTACATTATGTCATAAGGCATTTAGGACAGTGGAAGAAAAACGGTATTACCGATATCTTAGAAGCAAGAAATGGAAAAGAGGCAATAAGAATTATAGAAAAGGAAAACCCTGAGATTATCTTTACAGACGTGAAAATGCCTGGAATGAGTGGTATTGAAATAATCGAGTGGTTAAATACCATTTCTTACCCTGGAAAAGTAATAGTAATCACAGGATTTGACGACTATTCCTTTATGCGAAAAGCAATTCAGTGTAGTAGCTTCGATTACTTATTAAAACCGGTTGAAGCTGAGCCATTTAATAAAACATTGGAGGAAGCTGTTAAAGCCTGGGCAAATGAAGAGAAGGATCGTCTCTACAAAGAGACAGGTGCTTATGAAGATGTTAAAAGGTTGCATATGAATCAGGTAGTTACGAAAGCTTATATGGGGGAACTTTTCGATGCGAGCGAAATTACCTCATGTCTTCCCCCAGCAGATGAATACGATCTTACACTCATTTCATTTTACCAAATGCACCATTCCGATCCTTACATTCAGTTGCTAGCTGATGAGCTTGTTGCTCAGAAATTAGGAAATGCATTTGCGCTACAGAACGATCAAAGTCTTTGTCTAGTCATTACCAAACAACGTCAATGGTTATTGGTTGAGGAATGGATCAGTCAACAATTTGATATCCCTGTTCGTATTATAAGAGGTGACCCATTGAAATCAATGGAAGATATCCCCCAGTCCATTCAGTCTTTGCAAAAAGCATTGGAAGATCAAAATTTCAGAGCCGTACACCGTTTGAACGATTTGGATGATGCGCGTCGTATGCAGAACATTGTTTCCTATGTAGAAATGTATTACATGGAAGAATTGAGTTTAGAAAAACTCTCAAACCGGTTCTTCTTGAGTCGTGAACACATCTCAAGAAAGTTCAAAAAAGAAACAGGTATGCCCCTGTCCAAATACATCATGAAACTAAGAACTGACAAGGCAAAATATTGGTTAAGAGAAACGGACGAAAGTATTTACTCTATATCCTTAATGCTCGGCTATCAGGATGAAAAATACTTTTCTAAACTATTTAAAAAAGTGGTTGGGATGACTCCTTTTGAGTACCGAAACTGTGAGAAAAAACTACAAACCGGCAGTAAATAGTATCTACGCCTTTCTACCTAATTTTTATCATCTGAAAATTGCTGAGGTGAAGCGATGAAAAAAGAGATAATATACACTTTTTTGGTTGGCATACTAAGCCTATCTCTTTCGGCTTGTCAAGCGAAGACTGAGACAGGATCAAAAGAAACGGAAATTGAAGAGCAAAAACTCATATTGAATGTGCGAAATCCAAAAATTGAAATTTCTAAGCAGTTCGAACAAATGGCACTTGCTTACGAAAAAGAGAATCCAAACATAGAAATCCAAATTCACACGGTAGGCGGAGCTAGCGATGACCTTGCCGATCTGAAAGCACAGATTGCTGCTGGCATAGGACCTGATATTTTCACGAATACTGGCTACGAAAATGTCAAACTATGGAGTAACTATTTAGAGGACCTTTCTGACCAATCATGGGTTAAAAATGCATATGAAGATGTGTTAGAACCAATAAAGTTTAATGAGATCATTTACGGAATGCCTTTTAGCTTGGAAGGGTACGGAATCATTTATAATAAAGATTTATTCGAGAAGGCAGGTATTGATACGTTACCGAAAACGCTGACTGAATTAATAGCAGTTGCAGAAAAATTAGAAAAAGAAGGAATCACTCCTTTTGCAACAGGGTACTATGAAGAGTGGAAATTGGGTCACCATCTATTAAATATCGCTTTTGCACAACAAGAAGATCCACCTGCTTTTATAAAGGGCCTAAATGACGGGACGGAAAAAATTGATAACAATCAAAAGTTCAAAGATTTAGTCAAATTGTTGGATGTAACCATAAAATACGGAAATGCCCATCCGCTAACAACAGATTACAATATGGAAGTGAATTTATTTGCCACGGGACATGCAGCGATGATTCAACAAGGTAATTGGATTCAGCCTATGCTTGATCAACTATCGCCAATTATGAATATCGGGATATTTCCAATACCAATTAATGACGAACCTATCAATAATGCCTTGGTGGTCAACGTACCGAATTATTGGGTTGTAAACAAACAAACAACACCTAGGAAAAAGAAAGAAGCAAAAAAATTTCTAAACTGGATGGTCTCTTCAGAACAAGGCAAATCGTTTATGACGGAACAATTCAAATTTATTCCTGCGTTCAAAAATATAGAGGCTAACAATTTAGGACCACTTGCGAATGATACAATTCGGTATTACAAGGAAGGAAAAACATTGAATTCTAACTGGTTCAATTTTCCTGTCGGTGTACAAAAAGAGTTCGGAACTGTCATGCAATTGTACGTTGGAAAAGAACTTAATCGTGATCAATTATTAGAAGAGTTTCAGAAATCTTGGGAGAAAGCTTCCAAAACCCGTTAGATCACAAAGAAGATTATGGCAGATCGCTCATTATGCGTTCAGATATGCACAAAATGATTGAGCAATGGAACTATAGGGGTAGTTAATCCCCCACCTAAACTTTTCAATAATGTAAAAATGGCCAGTGAGATATATTCTCACCGGCTTATTAAATGATATTTTTAGTATGTTCCTCCCTCAACTACAGAAGGAATCCATATTTTAAACGTCGTGCCCTTTCCAATCTCGCTTTGAACAGTAATTTTCCCTTCATGCAATTCTACTAATTTTTTAACTATGGCTAAACCAAGTCCTGTTCCTTTATTTTTTTTAGATCTTCCTCGATCTACTTTATAAAATCGTTCCCAAATCAACTCTTGGTCTAAATCTGAAATACCAATCCCGGTATCTTGAACTGAAAGTAAAAGATACTCACCATCCTCTTGGGCTGAAATAGTTATTTCACCTTCTTCTGTAAATTTGACCGCATTTTTTAATAGATTATTGATGATTTGTTCAAGGCGAACCGGATCTGAATAGGCTTTAGGCAGTGGTTCTATTAAATTTAATTTTATATCAATATATTTATCTAAAGCTTCTTTTTCAAATTTAAACTTTTCCTTCTCTAGAATTGACTTTATATCAATTGGATATTTTGAAAGTGTAATTTCTTTATTTTCTAGCTTAATTAAATCCATTAGATCATCTACTAAACGATTCATATGGATCGTTTCATCGTACATCACATCGTAGTATCTTTGTCTGCCTTCTTCCTCTATGAGACCATCTTGGAGAGCTTCCAAAAATCCTTGCATTGTCGTTAACGGTGTTCTTAACTCATGTGAGATATTAGCTAAAAAATCACTGCGAAGATTATCTAGTTTTTGCCGTTCAACTTCAATGATTTCTAGTTTTTCAGCCATCTTATTGATTGTATGAGCCAAATCACCAATCTCATCTTCCGATTTTATCTGAATACGTTCATCATAATTACCCATCCCTATTCTTGAAGCAGCACGATCAATTTGCTGTAGGGGACGGGAAATCGTCCACGAAAGGTAAGAAACCATCACCGTTGAGAAAAGAATTCCAAAGAGAGTTGCCCAAAGAAACATTTCTCTTATTTTCATAATAAAACCGGATAGCCCTGTCAAAGGAGAGTGTAATATGATGCCACCATAAACGTGGTCTTGCTTCCCCCAAGGAACAACGACAGAAAGCATCGGCTCGACTAATCCCTCAAACTCTAATCTACTAACAGCATCGTCGCCTTGAAGTACACGTTCGACAATTGAAGATGCTACAGATTTACCAATAAATACTTCTTCCTGTGTTGATGTAGCAATAATTTTTCCTTCTTGATCAAATACCCAGATTCTAGCATTATAAGAATGGTCAAAAAACTCTAGTTTACTTTGCTTTTCATCATCGATAATAGCTTCTTCTTGTATATAAGCATTCACTGTCTTACCTTTTCTAAGTAATTCTTCTTGCTTAGCGCTATAAATATAATTATTAGCAAAGTAAAACATGAGAATTCCAACAATCCCAATTCCCACCACTATAGTAAACATATAGCTTAAAATTAGGCGTCGAAAAATACTTTTGTTCATCCCTAACATTAAGCTTCCACCTCAAATTTGTACCCGACGCCCCAAACTGTTTGAATACAGTCCTTTTGTAAACTCAGTAACTTTTGTCTCAACTTCTTAATATGAACATCTACCGTACGAATATCTCCAATAAAATCGTATCCCCAAACTTGTTCTAAAAGTTGTTCTCTAGTAAAAACGTTACCAGTTGATTTTGCTAAATGCACTAATAAGTCAAATTCTTTGGGACGTAGAGTTATTTTTTCACCATGAACGAGAACTTCTCTACGATCGATATGAATAGTAAGGTTATCAAACATAAGTGTTTTTATGTTAATACCATTTTCACTCCCATAGGAATGATCCTTAGGCTGCATTCGGCGAAAAATCGCTTTTATGCGAGCAATTAATTCTCTTGGACTAAAAGGCTTTGTAACATAATCATCTGCACCAAGTTCTAACCCTAGTACACGGTCAAATTCTTCTGTTTTCGCTGTTAACATGATAATCGGTATGTCATATTTTTTTCGAATTTCACGACATACCTCAAACCCGTCCATTTTAGGCATCATCACATCTAAAATAATGATATCTGGCATTTCTTTCTCAACTAATTCGAGCGCCAATAGGGCATCATCGGCTTCAACTAAACCTATCTGTTGTGTTTTAAAATAAATTCTAATAATCTCACGAACATTGGGATCATCATCAACTACTAGCACTTTATACTGTTGCATGATATCAACTCCTCTCGCCAATTTCGTTAGAAAAGCGCAAGCACCCTGGTTTTCGACGTAAAGAGCTGAACCGAACAGAAATAGGAGAGTCGAAAGACGTTAGGCTTTCTTTCTCGATTTATCGTAGACGAGGTGAAGGAAACTCTCTAGTCGATAGGCGCTGAAGCTAGACAGTTTTCCAACTTCAAAAATTATATACTTATTCTAAATAAACTTAGCTTATCCTTTTTTCAATAACAAGTTTGTTAGTTTTTCCGATACAATCCTTTTAAAAAGAAAATTCCTAAAAGAAAAATAGTAACTATTATCCCTCCTAATACTATACGGGAAACCCCTTATTTTTTCGAGGGCCAAAAAAAGGAACCCAAAAAAGGGTTCCAAAGCACTATAAGAATTTTGAATTTTAAAAATATTACTGTGCAATCTTAGCTTATGTTCTAATCCCAAAAATATTTTGCATCTATATGAATAGAAGCTGCCACTTTAGTTATAACTTCTAGGGGCGCGTTAATTATTTTTATAGAAGCAACTACTTCAGTTTCAACCTCTAGTGTTTTTGCTGTCACATTACTTTAGATTTTCTTTCTTTAAAAATGGTGTTCAAAAAAACACTTAAGCAGTTTTTGTTAACTACTACATCCTTATTTTAAAATGAAATTATTAACAAACTATGACCATAGTAAGGGAATTTGTGATATGTATCTATTAAACTTTTTTTGATATTATAGGTAATTCAGCTTCTTCACAATAAAACAAAAGACTAATTTCCCACTTTTATACATAGTGAGAAATCAGCCTTTCTCTTTTATCTATTCATATTAATTTTGTTCTTCTTCATCTAGTTCTTCATCGAAAAATTCGTCAACTTCCCCATCTATATTGACTTCTACATCAATTGGAGCTTCATCTTCAGTAAGATCTATTTCTAGTTCATTTGTTTCTGTACCTTCGTTTGGTGCTTGATCATAAGATTGGTCCTCTTCAAAACCTGGATCCCCTGAACAGCCTACTAATAAACCTATAGATAATAATATACTCGACAGAACTAACGTAACTTTCTTTTTCATATTGAAAACCCCTTTCTTTAATTGTGTCCCTTTGGACATAATTAAAATATACAGGATAAATATGACCAATTTATGATCAAAGTAAGAATTGTTTATTAACTAACTATTAAAATTCTTTAATCTATAGAAACTATTATTCCGTTCAAGCTCCCTTTAGTTTAACAAGCAATTCTTGGTTTAACTGATTTGAACATCTTTATTTACCTGTAACTTTTCTCCTCTTGTAGTTAAATAAATCGCAAAAATTATAAAGCAACCGCCTATAAAGTGATATAAATAAAATGATTCTTGCAAAAAGAAAAACGATAATAAAAATGTACTTAGTGGTAATATACTTGTTAAAATACCTACCGTTGTAGCAGGTAACATTGCCACCCCTTGATACATCAATAAAAAAGCCAAAACAGTAACGACAATTCCAAAGTAAAGGATAAGAAGCCAATCATGAACGGACCTAAAAGTATAATTAGAATTTATAGCCTCATACATAGCCAACGGTAAAAAAAGCAATACGCCCATAATAGATACACCTGTTGATATTGCTAGAGGACTTATTTTCTTAGATAAAGATTTGCCTAAAATGATAAACAATGCTTCTCCAATAACTGCGCCTAAAATAAGTAAATTTCCTAAGAGTTCTAAATGTCCAACTCTCATCTCATTCATAACTCCCGCGAAATTAAGAATTATGACCCCTAAAATAGCAGTTAGGATACCGACTATTTTATTTTTTGTAAGCTTCTCCTTGATTATAAAAAAAGCTAGGAGAGCAACCATAGCTGGTAAAGTGCTAGTAATTATTCCTGCTTCCAATGCAGTTGTAAATTTTAAGCCATACAACATAAAGACACTAAATAAAAACACTCCGGTGAGAGATTGGAAAAAGAGAATAACAATATCTTTTTTATTTAATGAAGGAATCCCCTCTTTGAAAATTAATAAGGGTACTAATATAAGAGATGCTACTAAAAATCTTAACTCAGATGCTAAAAATATTGGCATCGTTTGAATTAATATTTTTCCTGCTACAACTGAACTTCCTACAATAACCATTGCTGCAATAACTTTGAAGTAAGGTAATACTTTCTTCTTATTCATTTAACCAACTCCATTTTAAATATTTTATTTAAACTGATATTAGTGTAAAATTAGCACTGAAAAATGGTTTGTTGTAGATCCAATTTTTATATAATTTTTAAACCAATTTTTAAACTCTAGGTGATAAATATGATTTGGATTGAAATAAATAAAGAGGAACCAATATATCAACAAATATATGTAGGAATTAGAGATCAAATCTTATTGGGAGAACTTCGCGAGGGTGACCGACTTCCATCTAGTCGTGAATTAGCTGGCACATTAAATGTGTCTCGAACTGTCATTCTCGAAGCATATGACCAATTAATGGCAGAAGGATTTATCAACTCAAAACAAGGGGCTGGAACCTTTGTGGAATCAGGAGCATTACTAGAGAGTTTTCAGACTAGTGACGTGCAGCTTACGTACGATAAAACTGCTTGCTCTATCAACACCCCTAAGAATTTAATTGACTTTCGTTCAGGTGTTCCTTGTTTAGAAAAGTTCCCACGAAAAAAATGGGGTAGTATAGCGAAAGACGTTTATGAAAATATTAATCCCTCACTATTCGGTTATCATTCGCCTGAAGGAAGTGAGCAGTTACGCAACGTCCTTGCTACATACCTTTATAGAGCTAGAGGAATTAGATGTCATTCTAATCAAATTGTCATTACCTCTGGAGCTACTCAGGCGTTTACACTTTTAGCAAAACTATTAATAAACTCAAATACTGAAGTTTTAATTGAAGATCCCGTAACTAAAGAAATCCCTGAAATTTTCATTGAAAGAGGGGCTAGAATTATCCCTATTCCAGTAGATCAATTTGGAATACAAACAGATCGCCTTTCCTCTAAAAGAAGAAAAAGTATTATTTTTGTCACTCCTTCTCATCAATTCCCTTTAGGAGGAATATTACCAATACAAAGAAGAATTCAACTTATTGATTTTGCTAAGGGAACAAATAGTTATATCCTCGAAGATGATTATGATAGTGAATTTCGGTATTCTGGACAACCAGTAAGTTCATTACAAGGGTTATCTCCTGAACAGGTCATTTATATAGGTACTTTCAGTAAAATCCTGTCGCCTAGCCTGAGAATTGGTTATTTAATTTTGCCAATTTCTTTAGTTGAGAAAGTTAAAAACCTTAAAAGATATACAGACTATCATTCACCGACAATTGAGCAGGTTATTTTAGCACACTTTATACAACATGGACATTTAGAGAAACATGTGATCCAAATGAGGAAATTGTATAAAAGAAAGAGAGATTTCTTAATAGCGTGTCTAAAGAATGAATTTGGGAACCTAATTAAAATACATGGTGCTTCAACTGGGATTCACTTAGTTGGAGAATTTAATTTTAAGTTTTCAAAAAAAATACTGGATGAAATCAAGGAGAATGGGGTTAACATCTTTTCAGTAGAGAAACATGCTTTAGTTAAAGGAAATCATGATAATAAACTTATTTTCGGATATGGTAATTTAACCGAAGAGGAATTGGAAGAAGGGGTAAGACGATTGAAAAACGTTATGAAGTACACTTTTTTGGGCAGATAAATATATAGCACTGCTCCTTTAAGTAACTTACACAATATAATAATAGGCGTTTCTGCTTGTTACAGAAACACACTCCGTTACTTGAATAAGCTAAAAAGGCGGTCACTTTCTGACCGCCTTTTACCTATACATTAACTTTATAATTCAGTGCTAACTCATCCCTAAAATGTCCTCTTAAATATTATCTAAAAATGCTCAACTTTGAGTAATTTTAGGTGAGTTAAGGGAAGCGGTTGTCTAATATTCCTTCTCATTAGTCATTAGTTATAATGAGGATTGTATCGCAACTCAAAATTCCAGGTTTTTATGTATGGTTTGTTACTTAATTATATGATTCTTACAGCCTTTTATTGTAAATGTAAATAATAGTTTATTATAATGATAATAGACATATATATCTTAGAGACATAATTGTTTACTACTTAATTTTCATAAAAGAGGGGGAGAAAATATGGACGGGAAAGATCATGCTAACGTTGGAAAGTGTCCGTTTAATCACGGCAGTGCTACTAGTAACAATTCTAGCGGCACGACAAATCGAGACTGGTGGCCAAACCAATTAAACTTGAATATTCTACATCAACATGACAGAAAGTCTAGTCCTATGGGAGAAGAATTTGACTATGCAGAAGAGTTTAAAAAGTTAGACTACGATGCTCTTAAAAAGGATCTTCACAACCTAATGACAGACAGTCAAGATTGGTGGCCTGCGGACTATGGACATTATGGTCCACTCTTTATCCGAATGGCTTGGCACTCTGCAGGTACATATCGCACAGGTGACGGACGTGGTGGTGGTGGAACTGGTGCACAGCGTTTTGCTCCACTTAACAGTTGGCCTGACAACGGCAACCTTGATAAAGCACGCAGACTTCTTTGGCCGATTAAGCAAAAGTATGGCAACAAGATCTCTTGGGCAGACTTGCTCGTTCTAGCAGGTAATGTTGCTATTGAATCAATGGGTGGCAAAACATTTGGTTTTGGTGGAGGACGTGAAGACATTTGGCATCCAGAAGAAGACATCTACTGGGGTAATGAAAAGGAATGGCTAGGTGATAACCGTTACAAAGGTGACCGTGAGCTTGAGAATCCACTTGCTGCCGTTCAGATGGGTCTTATCTATGTCAACCCAGAAGGGCCAAACGGTAATCCAGATCCCCTTGCAAGTGCCCGCGACATACGAGAAACCTTTGCACGTATGGGAATGAACGATGAAGAAACAGTTGCACTAATAGCTGGCGGTCATACTTTTGGTAAGGCACACGGTGCAGGAGATGCAGCTCATGTTGGTCCAGACCCAGAAGCTGCTCCTATTGAAACACAAGGATTAGGTTGGTTAAGCACACACGGCAAGGGCATTGGACGTGACACCATCACTAGCGGTATTGAAGGTGCTTGGACTGCTAATCCAACACAGTGGGATAATGGTTACTTTGATCTATTGTTTGGATATCAATGGTGGCTTACAAAGAGTCCTGCAGGTGCCTATCAATGGCTTGTTGTAAATCCTGATAAGAAGGACCTTGCACCCGATGTAGAAGATCCATCTGTTCGTGTTCCGACGATGATGACCACCGCGGATATGGCATTACGTTATGATCCAGAATACGAGAAGATCTCTCGTCGTTTCCATCAAAATCCAGAAGAGTTTGCCGACGCTTTTGCTCGTGCATGGTTTAAATTATTGCACCGTGACATGGGGCCTCGTGCAAGATATTTAGGTCCAGAAGTTCCAAAGGAAGAACTTATCTGGCAAGACCCTATACCTTCAGTTGATTATGAATTAACAGATGTAGAAATAGCAGGGCTTAAAGAAAAGATCCTAGACTCAGGACTTACAGTTAGCGAGTTAGTTACAACTGCTTGGGCTTCAGCTAGTACCTTCCGTGGCTCCGACATGCGTGGCGGCGCTAATGGTGCCCGCATCCGTCTTGCTCCACAGAAAGATTGGGAAGTGAATCAGCCACAGCAACTTACAAAAGTGCTAACTGTACTAGAAGACATTCAAAATCAACTAGAAAAGAAAGTCAGCATTGCTGATTTGATTGTTCTAGGCGGTAGTGCCGCAGTTGAAAAAGCTGCACGAAATGGAGGCTTTGATGTAACGGTTCCGTTTGCTCCTGGACGTGGTGATGCCTCGCAAGAGCAAACGGAGGTAGAAAGCTTCGAAGTGCTAGAGCCGATCGCTGATGGTTTCCGCAACTATCAGAAGAAGCAGTATAGTGTAAGTGCAGAAGAGCTCCTTGTAGACAAGGCACAACTCTTAAACCTTACTGCACCAGAAATGACTGCACTTATTGGCGGTATGCGTGTTCTAGGTACAAACTACGGTGGCACTGAGCACGGTGTATTCACTGATCGTGTAGGCACACTCACTAACGATTTCTTTGTTAACTTACTTGACATGGGAGTAGAGTGGAAGCCTGTAGAAGGAGCGTATGTTGGACGTAATCGTAATACAGGGGAAGTAGTGCGTACAGCAACAAGAGTTGACCTCGTATTCGGTTCCAACTCCATTCTACGTGCTCTTGCAGAGGTTTATGCGCAAGACGATAATAAAGAGAAGTTTGTGCGTGACTTTATAAATGCTTGGGTCAAGGTAATGAATGCAGATCGCTTCGACCTTAAACCGTCTGACCTTAAGAAAGCTCAATTAACAAGTAAGTAAGCGTATTAGAAAAACCGCCGTTCATTTATAACGGCGGTTTTTCTTGTAGTTGAACAAATTTCTCTAAGACTCTTCATAAAGCTGAACTTCAATCAGTGGGGGTTTTCCTTCATCCCCCACTGATTGGTAGTTTAACTTATACCACGGGCATAAGAATAACTAATCATCAGCTTTCGCAGATGAAAGTTATTCTATATCGGACCTTTAGGGGCAGTTAATCCCCCACCTAAACTTTTTGATTTTCTTAAGTTTTGAGGTCCCAAAATAATTACCCCCTCTAACCGAAGTCTGAGGGAACGTAATTAGTCATTTACCTTTGTTTTAGTCCTTGTAGTTTACTTAAGACAAGCCTATTTCTTCGCTGTTGACACAGTTAAGCCGATGGGGTCTCCTTTGTTAAAGATAAGTAAGGACGGTCAAACCTTTTTTCATATGCTTGATTTTTTTAAGTTGTTGATCCCAGAAAAAATAATTTATTAGGCCAAATTTAGTAAATAACAGATAGAGAATTTTCATACCCTTATCTAATCGAACTGGTCTGGATAATTGTTGAATATTTTTGGGAATGAAGTTCCCTTCGAGCACTAAGTTCACAATGGTCTTTACGATTGGTTCAATCATTTTTTCTTGAGCCTTCATTGGTCTCATCTGCAAACCTTCGACCCCGCCCTTAATAGCTGTACCAAGATAAGTTCTTCTTAATCTGAGAGCCAATTGTTGAAAATATGCCTCAAGATAATGAGATTGACTACTTTCAGGAAAACCCGATTGTACAAAAAAGCTTATACTGCCATTCGAAGGTTGAAGTTTCTCGATAAACTCCATGACATGCGAAGGCATGGCATGAACATATAGGGGCATGAAAAACATAACGTCTTTCTCACTTTTAAAATCCTCTGCCCATACCTCCCATTTATCTCTTTTCTTCAAATCACGAATTTCAACCCTTTCACCAAGGGCTTCAATAACTTTTTTCAGAATAAGTGTCGAATTGCTGCCACTCCTTCTAGGAGAACCGTTATAAATCACTAGTTTTTCCATGGATTGAACTGCCGCAGATGCCACAAACGTATTATTAGCCTTCTTTGGTTCCAAAGCGCGCAATTGAAGATGGCCATCTTTTACGATGCGATAGGCTTTAGATTTATAATGGTACACAGTTCGACACAAATAATCCTCGATAACCTGTTCTTCTTGATTGATTAAGCCTTTATTATCAAAGTAAAATACCATATCAGGATAGCACTCATATCTAGCAACGTGATGACACTCTCCATCGATAATTTCTATATATGGATGGTAGTGGGGAATTGCCCTATCCAAAAAAGCTTTTGCTTGATGGTTGATAAACCCTTGGGCTGTATCAATAACTATAATTACTGTATCACTGTTTACATAGTGGAGATAAGAGTTAGCCATTTGATCCTTCATTACACATTGACCAGGGGTCCTGATCCAACATGTCCAGCAACCAGTACACGGAGTTATCATTTGATCTCCTAATTTAACTACGTTCAAAGGTTCATCATAAAGATTTTCAATGGCATCATAAAGCTGAACTTCAATCAGTGGGGGTTTTCCTTCATCCCCCACTGATTGTTAGTTCAACTTATACCACAGGCATAAGAATAACTAATCATCAGCTATCACTGATGAAAGTTATTCTATATCGGACCTTTAGGGGCAGTTTATCCCCCACCTAAACTTCTCGATTTTCTTAAGTTTTGAGGTGGGGGTCTTACTTGCCCCTTAAGAGTGGGATAAAATTTACCTTCTTGTTTCACTCTTAGATCAAACAAAGTTACCATTTTTCCCCTCTCCTTTAATATCACTAGAAAACTTATACAAACTCAGTTTGTACCGTTCAACAGATGCATTTACAATAATTTTACAGTTAATACGTTATGAGTTCTACACTTTTTACGAAACTGTTTATATTCCGTAAAAAGTTAGTCTGTCGCCACTAGGTGTATTCACTTACCTTTTCTTCAGTAATAAAGAGTGACGAACATGTAATGTTACCGACTTCCCGTTCTGTTCTACACGTTCCGACAAAACACCCAAAATTTTTCGCAGTGACATCCTAGCATGCCTAGGTTATACTTCTTAGTGTTAATAAATCTTACATATTGGAGGGTCATTACTTGTTTGAACAACTTAGATGGAGCAACATGAACATAGGAAGAAAATACGCGTCTATTTTCTGT
Source organism: Anaerobacillus alkalidiazotrophicus (assembly GCF_001866055.1). The sequence goes on along the minus strand of NZ_MLQS01000001.1, from coordinate 1,491,783 downwards.
ATTGTTGCTACAGTTTTTTTAGCAACAATTTTTGTTACATATTGGTTTTTACAAGAAACTAGTAAGACGATGAAAGAGACAATGGTTACTAATGAAATTGCGATTCATTCCTCAGAACTGATTTCTCTTTACCAAGATAAGTATTTACACATTCCCGAGTATATTGTTGCATCAAATGATGAAAAATTAAACGCCTATTTAGATGATAGTATCGATTTCATTCGTACGGCGAAAAACTTACGTCAACATCTTACGAATGAAGACCAAATTCGGATACTTGGAGAAATTGTTGAAAACAACAATCTATTAGATGAATATTTCTTCACCGAGATCGTACCAAATGTTCTGCAAATAAACACAGCTACCTTTTTAGCATTACAAGAAAATGCGAGTCAATTGAAAGCGGATACCATTGGACTAGCAAATCTATTAAAGGACGGAGCTGTAAATTCGAATACTGGTTCGATTCTTAGAGTCCAGGAAAGCATTCATAATATAACAACTATTCTTGTTACGACTGGAATCCTTTCCATTCTACTGGCATTTTTCCTTATCTATTTTATTAGTAGAAAGATAAAAAATGATTTAAATAAAATCGTTTTAACAAGTGATGCGATTGCTGAAGGAAATTTAAACTTTGAAAAATTAAAGAATACAGGAAATGACGAAATAGGGAAACTATCTTCTTCAATTAATCATATGGGTGAAAAATTAAGAGAGATGATTATTGAAGTGTCAAGTTTGGCCTCTGAGGTTGATCAACAGTCTGCCAAAGTTGCAAAAGCGTCTCTTGACGTCAAATTTGGAAGTGAACAAGTGGCTGTTACAGTGGAAGAATTAGCATCTGGATCAACAACCCAGGCTAACGAAGTCTCGATTATCTCGGAAAATACAAGCCGTTTTAACGAACGCTTGGTTACGGCAAATCAAAGCGGGGAAGCCTTAGTTATCTTTTCAGATGAGGTTCTACAAGTTTCAATAAATGGCGATAAGCAAATGAAAACGTCCGTTACTCAAATGAACCTAGTCAACGAACTTGTCCAAGCTTCTGTGCTAAAAGTAAATAGTCTCGAGTCAAAAACTCATTCAATCACCGAGCTAGTACATGTCATTAAGTCCATTGCCGAACAAACTAATCTATTATCATTAAACGCATCAATCGAAGCAGCTAGAGCCGGAGAAGCTGGTAAAGGATTTGCTGTGGTTGCAGAAGAAGTACGGAAATTAGCAGAAGAAGTATCAAATTCAGTAGAGAATATCACAGGCATTGTATACTCCATTACGACAGAAGCTTCTCAAGTCTCAAAAGAATTAAATGAAGGGTATCATGAAGTGAACAAAGGACGAGAGCAAATGGAAGCCTCAGGCCAATATTTCTTTGACATTAAAGAGAAAGTTTCAAATATGGCTACTGGGGTAAAGGAGATCGCGGATACTCTTGCTCATTTTGAGCAAACAAGCCAAGAAATTAACGCATCGGTTGAACAAATAGCTGCTATATCAGAAGAATCTGCTGCAGGTTCAGAAGAGATTTCTGCTTCTGTCTATGAACAGACAAAATCTATTGAAAATATATCAACGAGTGCAGAGACATTGGCCAAAATGTCTGAACGAATGAATGAAATAATTAAACAGTTCCGTTTATAAAAAGTGGAGGGATAATGTGTTAACGTTGGGCAAAAACCAGATTTTTATGCTTCTAGTATTAGTTTCAGTTTTTATACATGCCGCCTGTTCGAATATTGAGGAACAAGCTACCAAACCGATAGGAGAGAGCCACCTTTCAGCTGATGATGTGTATGTTGGATTTGTCATTGATACGTTAAAAGAAGAAAGATGGTATAGTGACAAGGAAATATTTGAAGAAGAAGTAAAGCAATTAGGGGCCAGAGTAAAGACACTTGCCGCTAACGGAAACGACGATGTTCAAATCAAGCAAGCAGAGCTTTTGCTTGAAGAAGGAGTCGATGTGTTAGTTGTCGTTCCTCATAATGCTGAAATTTCAGCTAAAATTGTCGAAATGGCTCATTTTGCTGGTGTAAAAGTGATCTCATATGATCGTCTAATAAGAAATGCAAATGTCGACTTATATATATCATTTGATAATGAGCAAGTTGGAAAACTACAAGTAGAGGAAATTCTTAATCATGTTAGTAAAGGAAATTTTGCATACGTTGGAGGAGCAGAAAGTGACAATAATGCTCATTTATTTAGGCAAGGAGCTATGAGTATCCTCCAACCCTATATTGATAGGGGAGACATTCGGATCGTATTGGATGAGTTTACCGAAGGGTGGAATCCAAGTATTGCTCAAGAAAACATGGAAAAGGTTCTCAGTAATTTGAATGATATTGATGCAGTAATTGCTGCTAATGATGGCACGGCTGGTGGTGTGATAACCGCTTTAACAAAGGCAGGATTACAAGGTGTTCCTGTGTCTGGACAAGATGCTGAGTTAAGTGCAGTAAAAAGAATTGTAGATGGAACACAAACGATGACTGTTTACAAATCAATTCAGAGCCTTGCAAAACATGCTGCAAAAATAGCAGTTCAAATTGCCAAAAACGAAGAAATCGAAACGAACCAAACAATTAATAACGGAAAAATTGACGTACCATCGATTTTGCTAGAACCGATTCCGGTAACGAATAACAACATAAAGGAAACGATTATAAAAGATGGATACTTAACGGAAGCTGATATTTATAATTAGACTCACAAAAGGGCTATCTCACTCAAATGAGATAGCCCTTTTGTGCGTTTGGCAGCGCATAAAGGCGGTGTCCCAAAAGTATTTGACACCACGCGGCTTCTACTAAATACTGACGGATAGATTGATTATTCGTCTACATTTAGGTTTGGAACGGTGTCCACCCTGGAAAGAGAACTCGTTCTAGCTTCGCTAGAACATCGGAAATTCAGATGGAGTCTCTAACTCCACCTGAATGGAAGTTCCCACCTACGCTACGCGTAGAGGTGGGAGGGCTTACTGCCCCTTAAGAGTGGGATAAATTATTATATTACATTTCCGTCCTTTTTCCTGCGAGCACATCCCATTTCAGTAGCTTATTGATATACGTTGTACCTTCAGAATGAAGTAGCACGTGTTCCCCTAGTTCTTTAGTGAAAAACAAAGAGGTAAATACACATTCTCCATCGTTTACAAACACTTCAATCGAGGATACATCTAAAAATATGGAGAGCTTCACTTGATTGGACAGGTTAATAGACTGACTCCTTATGAAATCGTTTTTCGATCTCAAGCTCTCAATAGGATATTCGGAGTCTCTTCGATTCAAAATCATTTCATTTCTATTTTTATCAAAGGTTAGCGATAGCTTCTCATTTTCACTTTTAAAAAACTCCATTGTGAATTTTTTGCTACTTTGCATGTCAAATAAAACCTCAAACCGTTGAGTAGTCCCATTTAGACTATTATTTTGATAATTACCTGAAATCACAAAGTCCGAGAGCTCCACTTTGTTTTGCTGGTATGCTTCAATTTTGTAATAAGGCTTTTGAATAAGCTTTCCATCCTTCAAAGAAAGCTCTCTTGGGAGCGACATTGACCCGTTCCATCCATGTCCTAACTCATGCAACGGGTATTTGATATCCCACATATTCATCCAGGCAATCACCACCCTTTTTCCTTCTTTCGTTAGGATTGATTGCGGCGCATAGAAATCAAACCCTTGATCTAATTCCTGCTCGCTCTCTACTGTAAATTCCCCGGTAGAGTAATTAAAGCTTCCAATCAAGACCATTGTAGAGTGTACGTTTTCAAAACTATTGCCAACACGAGGTTTTTCCTGAGGTGAAAAGAGCATGACGTCCTTTCCATCCAGCATAAATAAATCAGGACATTCCCACACGGTGCCATAATCTCTACCAAGTGAAAATTGATTTAAATACCTCCAATTTATTCCATCTACTGACGTATAAAATAATACGTATCCGATTTCCTCAATACTTTTTGCTCCTACTACCATATAGTACATTTCGTCCTGTATCCAAACTTTAGGGTCTCTGAAATCCTCAAGCCTTATGCCCATTGGAATTTGTTCCGTAGAAATTACTGGATTATTTTCGTATTTTGTATAGGTCACACCATCTACTGATTTTGCAAGACATTGCACTTGTCTAATATAGGGTTCGGATTCTAACTTAATCGCAGCTGTGTTCTTTATTAAATTCTCATCATACAAAACATCAAGCTGAGAATCGGTATGACCGGTGTAATAGAGCCAATGCTCGTTTCTAACCTGAATAGCTGAGCCTGAAAAAATTCCATTCCGATCGTATTCTTCACTTGGCTTCAAAGCGATTTTTTTATGACGCCAATTTATTAAGTCTGAACTAACCGCATGGCCCCAATGCATCGGTCCCCAAATAGAGTCATATGGGTAATACTGGTAAAACAAATGATATTCTCCATTAAAATAGGAAAACCCATTTGGATCATTCATCCAACCACACTCTGGCATTAGATGATAGCTATGCCTATAAGTATTGATTATTTTAGTCGTTATTTCTGTCATTTCTGATCACCCGTTTCTACTTTTATATCCAAATGGACTTAAGCTTAAAAACTCTAATTGATTTTATTAGAATGTTCTCATCCCCAATGAGAGTGAGTGCGTTACTGTCTTCTAGTGTAGGATAAGCCCTGCTCGTCACCATTCTGCGGTTATTTAAGTAACATTCTATGGCTGAATGATCGATAAATATGTGGGCAATAAGGCCATGATCAAGGTCAAGTACCCCACCCTGGATGTCTCCTCCCCATCCGATTCTGCTTTGACGGCGATCTATCGAAACTTCCCTATTTTCTTTCGAATAAATTAAACTTGTCTTTTCTTGGTTCTTAGGATCCTTTTTTAGCTCTACGCCAACTACTTGCTCCGTGTCTTCGAATTCAACAAGAACCTCCAGCATTTTATCATCGATTGTTTTAAGCTTTTCATTAATTTCACGTAAGGATTTTTTCGTTTCATTTACTAGCAACTTATCTCTTAGGCCCACTAAATTTTCTAGAGGTTTCATTCTTAGTTCCCCATTTTCTAAATAAAGCTCGATGGGAAGTCCTGCATTATGTGCCCAACCAGAATCAAACTCATCCTGCTCACTTCGGTTTCCTTGAAGGATAGAAAAAACAATGGATTTCCCTGTCACCGGATCCACAAACCCACTCGGTCCACTAAACTTAAATTTCCCATAATCCAATAGCTGTGGCTCATTTGTGTCTAGGATAAATTGATAACTACTTTTATCAAATTCACCAAGAAAATAGTACGTATCGACATGGTCATCTGACTTTGTCTGAAAATAGCTCATGAAGATAAAAACATGTTTTGAATTTCCCTTGTTATCCTTTACCGGTAATAAGACAGGAAGCTCCCAATTCGTTCCTAAATGTGGATAACGATCCGAGTCAACTGTCAGAAACTCACCTCTAAAATTCCATTCCTCACAATTATGAGAAGTGTAAATCCAAGCCGTTGGACCTTTCCCTTCAATTCCACCGCCAATGATTAAGTACCATAACTCTTCCTGTTCATCTTTCCAAACAAATGGATCTCTAAATTGAGAGGGAATACCTTGTTTGTCAGTTTGCTTGATTGCAGCATTCGGAAGCATTTCCCAATCAACTAAACTAATATCATTGATATTAGTAGGGACCGCAATCGCTACGCCTTGGTTATGTTTCTTTTCAAAATTAGCAAATGTATAAAAAAGATACGGGACATCATTTGGACCTATCACAGCCGAGCCAGACCACACCCCTGAAGGAGATAATTCTCCCTTTTGGGGAAATAAGGCCGTTCGTTCATTTTTCCAAAAAACTAAATCATTACTTGTCCAGTGCCCCCAGTGTAAATTAGAGAAATAAGGACCAACTGCATTTTTCTGATAAAACAAGTGATACTTTCCCTTATAGTAAAATGGTGCATGAGGTTCGTTCATCCAATGCTGTGGTGGTATTGCATGATATTTAGGGCGGTGCGGGTCATCCAGTAATTTCGTTTCATCTAAATCAATCTCTTTTAAATCAAGAGAAAGCTTTGTTTCTACCGATAAAAACTGCCGTTGAATGACTTCTAATGGCATCGCTTCATCAAAAACTTGAATAAAATCCATCAATCCAGAAAACATTCCAGCTGTAAAAACATGACTAATTTTGAAAGGTGCATTGTTTAATCCAATCGATAGTGGTACAGTAGCTGATAGCATCTTTTTGATGGAGTAAGTTTCCACTTGAGGATTGGCATTAATATAAATAGAAGCCTTTCTTGTTGCTTGATTGAAGGTAGCCGTAATGAGTGATTTCTTAAATAAAGCTAGTTGTTCATTACTTCTTAACCGATGTACCTGGGTCCCGTCCCCTAACTCGAACTGAACTTCCCCGTACCTGTATATACTTAAAGCAAAACCTCTTTTATTCTCTTTATCTAATTGATCAATAATTGTCGTAGCCACTTCTCCATGGCACGCCTCAAAGCAACGTGGGGCTACGAATGCCATGATCGTAAAAGAGCCACTTATTTCTAAAGGTTCGTCTTTTATATAAGTAGAATACCCGTCGAAATCTAGCGCATACCCTGAAATTGGAGATTTAATCCAACTTGGCGAACTATTTCCCTTATACTTTGCATGATTAAACACGTAGTCAATATCCAATACATTGCCACGAATACTTTCTTTAGTTATACTTCCTTTACCTTCACTAAAATTTAGGTTGTAGATCTGTTTCATAAGTCACCTCACTATCCTTGCTTATTTAATACCAGATGAAGTATCTTGTGGCATTATATATTTCTGCCCGAGAATATAGATAAGTAAAATTGGAATGGTTGTCACAGTTAAGCCTGCCATCACCTGATTTAAATAAACAGGTTTTGTTTCATTCATAATGTTTACTGCTACAGCAAGGGGGTACTTATCAGTTTCAGTAAAAATCATAAGTGGCCATATATAATCATTCCAAGATCCTACAAACACTAATATCCCAATAGTCATAAAAATTGGCTTCGATATCGGCACGGCAATTTTTGTGAAGATCTTCCACTCAGAGGCACCATCCATATGTGCGGACTCTCGTAACTCTTTTGGAATTTTTTTGAAAAAAACCATAAATAAATAGATGTTAAATGCACTTCCAATATGAGGCAATGATAAACCCCAGACTGTATTCGTCAGATTCATTTCATTAATAATGATGAATATTTGGATTAAAACAGACTGGAATGGAAAGATAATTAAAATGATTAGCAGACCAGTAATATACTTTTTAAAAGGGATATCAAAGGTTGCTAATGCATACCCAGCTAATGAGTTCACAAATAAACTTCCAAACACAATGACAAAACTATAATAAACACTGTTAAAAAAATGAACCGAAAAATTAAACCTACTAAATATTTCTTTATATGAATCAAACCAAAGGTGGATATTACTAAAATTTGGTACAAAGCTATTGATTGTCCCTATTTCATTGGCTATCTCTGCAACTGTTTTTGTACTGCTAACGAACATCCATACCGTTGGAAATAAGAATAGAATCGTAAAGCCAATTAATATAAGGTACTTAATAAAGTTAATAACATTAAATTTCTTCACGTTCTATTCCTCCTTCACCATTTTTCTTTGCGCAAAGGCAATGACAATTAATATTAATGCAAATACTACTGTTATTGCACTTGAGTATCCGATTTGGCGATACCTTGTTCCTTGCTCAAACATGTATAATAGAATACTAGTTGTACTGTTTTGAGGACCACCATTTGTTAAAACTAAAGGTTCAATGATAATTTTAAATGTACCTGTCGTTACTACAAGTAATACAAATACTAGCTGACCTTTTATACTTGGAACAGTAATATATTTTAATTTTTGCCAAGCATTTGCTCCTTCTAAATCCGCAGCTTCATACATAGAAGGTGGAATATCTTGAAGAGCTGCTAGCAGTATTAACATCTGGAAGCTAATTCCTTGCCAAAGAATAATGAAAGAGATAGTTGGAAGCGCTAATTCAGGACTTGAAAAAAACTCTAGCTTACTAAATCCCAAATTGGCCAAGAACATATTAACGATTCCTACATTTGGATCTAGTATGTTTTTCCATAATAAAGCAACAACGATAATCGATAATATATAAGGCGAAAAAAATGCCGTCCGAAAAAAAGTGTTAGCTTTTGATTTTTTGGTAATGAGTAACGCTAAGAATAAAGAAATCGCAACTTGAAATGGAACGATATAAATAACGTATTTTGTAGAATTTAGGAAAGCTTGTTTGGCATAATTGTCCTTGAAAATTTCTTTATAGTTATCAATTCCAATAAATGATATATCATTTGGTTTTAGCAAGTAATAATTAGTAAAGGAATAACCAACCGCAAGAATTAACGGATAAATGACAAATATTCCGATTAATATAAACGCCGGAAGTAAAAACAATACTTTAGTACTGAAAAAGAAACTTAGATTTTTAGATTTTTTTATGTTATACCATACTCTCTTCATATTAAATTCCCCTTAATAGAATAGTAAGTATACGAGTGTTCGTATACTTACTATCATCCTATTATTAATCACCTTATTTGAACCTTACTGCTTCTCTTTCTGATTTTGCAATAGCAGTATTCACTAAATTTTCAACAGAATCTGTACCTAAAGCGAGACCTTCAACAATATCACCAAGTATGTCCTCTAATACTGGGAAGATTGGTGATTTTGGTTTAACATGCTTCGTTTGAGCTAGTTGATCTAACATTAATTTTCTTGGGTATTCACCATATGTTTCAGATGAGTCTAATAATTCTTTATGACCAGGAATTAATCCTGCAGCTTCTTCCATAGCTAGGGCGCTGTCTTTATTTGTTAAGTGAGCTACTAATTCCGCAGTAAGCTGTGGATACTTTGTATTCTTTGTTGCTGCTACATACCAGCTACCATGCGGTGCTGAGTTATGTCCTTCTTTCCCATACGGATATGGCATTAATGACCAATTTAAGTCAGGATATTCAATAGGAAAGACGCCAACCATCCAAGGTCCTTCAAAACTAATGGCTGCCTTTTCTAAAGCAAACGCATTTTCTCTAGCAGTAGATGAAACAATTCCCTCTCTAAAAAGAGTATTTATAAAATTAAAGGCTTCTATAGCATTGTCACTATTTAAGTAGCCTTCTGTATCTAACCCATTCTCTCCAACTAATTGAACATCATTCGAAAAGATAATCGGGGAGTGAGCATACATCTGCCAGCCATTATTATCAGGAAACATGTGTACCGGTTCTTCCCCCATATAATCTCTAAGAATCTTCGAATTTTCTAAGAATTCATCATAACTCCACGCTAAATCTAAAGTCCAATTACCGTTTTCATCTGCTGGAATGTCTATGCCTGCAGCTTCAAATAAATCAACATTGTAGAATACAGGTGCAGATAAGTCAAAAGATTGTAAGGCATATAAATGATCTCCAACACTACCAGCATTAACGATTGCATCTAAATACGAATCTATCACATGATGGTCTAGATATTCGTCAAGCGATAAAAGGATCTCTGCATCAACATAAGAAGCTGTATGCACACTCTCTAATGTAATAATATCTGGCAAATTTCCAGTTGTAATGGCGGCGTTAAGTCTATCATTATAACCACTTCCTTCACCAGTCTTAACGATATGCTCAACGGTTACTTTTACTTTTTCGTGCTTTTCTTCAAATTCTTTCACTCTTAATGCATAATTCAAGCCTTCTGGATCATCTGCAGGAACATGTACCCATACTGTAATTTCTATTACTTCATCTCCATTTGTAACAGTAGATTTACTTTCGGAATTAGAGCAAGCCATTAAACCAAAAGCAAGTACAGCAGTCATCAATAAAGCAAATACTTTTTTCACAATTATATCCCCCCTTGATTGGTAGTGGAAATGTTTCCACACTAGAGAAAAAATTAAAGGGGCAACAAACACCCTAAACTTTGTGGAAATGTTTCCATCAATTAACTAGAGTATATTTGAAAGCCCTTCCATTGTCAATCCATTCTTTTATAATTTTTCGATTTTTTTTAAAATGTTGTATCTCCTTTAATAAATTCAACTGGATGTATAACAGGTAATACCTTTTCCCCATTAATTCTTTTTAATAATAACTTAACAACACTTCTCCCCATTAATTCAACTGGTTGCCTTATTGATGTTAGACTTGGCCGTAAAGGGGAAAATGTCTGAATCCCATCATACCCTATAATAGAAAGGTCTTTTGGTATTTTAATATTCTTTTCAAGGGCCAGTTGTACTAGAAATAAAGCCATGATATCATTCTCAACAAAAACCCCATCTATATCGGGATAATTTAATAGAAATTTATTTAAAAATGCAATTTCGTCCTTAATAGGATCCTCTTCAATGTATATAGTATATTTTGCTCCACTCTCTTTTGCAGCATCCTCAAAGCCTTTTCTTCTTTTTTCTACTTCCGTATACAAATGATTAGAATAAGTACCGATAAACGCTACGTTACGACACCCTGTATCTCTTAACAGATGAAATGCCATTTTACCACCACCGTAATTATCACTCGAGACATACGGAGTACTTTTTCCAATATGTCGGTCTACTAATACAATGGGCATTGAATCATCTATATCATTTTCTATTGAATTATAGGAAATGCCTATTATGCCTGATACTTTATTCTGCTTTAGCATACTAATATATTCTAGCTCTTTTTCCTTATGGCCATCAGAATTACACAGCATCATTTTGTAACCGTTCTCATCGAGTTCATCTTCAATAAAGAATGCAAGCTCTGAGAAAAAGGCATGGTGAATGGAAGGCAAAAATAAAGCAACCATCTTATTATTTTGTGAGACAAATGCTCTCGCAGTTTCATTGGGNACATATCCTNNCTTTTTAACAGCATCTAGNNCTTTCTTTTCTGTTACTTCTCTAACATATCCAGATTTATTTATAACTCGAGATGCAGTCCCTATCCCTACTCCCGCAAGTTTAGCTACATCTTTTATTGTAATCGCCATGCTATCACCTCATCTTATAGAATAACATATGTGAAAGCGTTTCTCTATTGAAGATTTGAATTGAAGAATACCAAAGGTCACCTTGAGGGCAATAACCTTTTCTAACCAGTAACCTGACAACTCCCACAGCTAAAGCAGTGGGGTTCTAGGGTACTTGCAAGCTTCTCAATGGTGCCCTTATCTTTCTTTTCGGAAAGAGTTTCCACCAAAGCACTGACGTACTTTCTCCTAAAACATTAACGGACGTATTGCGCAATCGCAAGGCACTTCTCTCAACAAGCCTAGAAAGACTCTTGATATGCTTATCGTTCCGAGTTCTATTGGGCGTTGTCACGACCAATCAGGTTTGTTTTATGCGACAAACCATCGCAAAGTTTTACTTGGTGATTTTTTTAAACGCTCAACCTCAAGATTGTGTAGTTGCACAAAATTATCCCATTGCGTATTGCATAATTGCACATCAACTGAATTAAGAGTTTCGTTTGTATTNCCTATTAAAAAAGCACTATATAAATCACGTTGAATGAGAAACTCTCCAAATTCATTCCAACGTTCCGAAAGTTGTTTTTTACTATATTCTCTTGTTATATGATTGAATTGGCTTGCTTTCGTTNCATAAGTATCTATTTTCTTTAAAGAACGACCTTGNTAACCTAGTTTTCGGTCAATTATTGTTAGCAACATGGCTGGTGCGCGATTAGCTATTGATTTGCCAAATCTTTTCTTGCGATTGATTTTGCCATTTTTCTTATTACGTGTAGTATTTTTCGCTCGTTTTTGTAGAGATTGAAACCGCATGGTTTCAACTCGAATATCAGAACCAAGAGAAAGTATTTCATTTGTTAAGTTTTCGTGTGCCATTTTTCTTTGAACAGTGATTTTTCGATAAAGTTCTTTTCTTTTTTTTCTTAAATCCTTGTACTTCTTAGAGAACGTCCAAGTTAGTCTACCTTTTTTAATGGTTCCATTTTCATTGAAATTATTAGGATTTGTACTTCTTTTGGACCTATCCATTTTACGTTGAATACGTTTTAGTTCTCTTTCATCATTTTTACAATCTGGAGCAAGTTCTTGAAATCGGACTTTTTCTTCACTACATATCGCAATCGTAGACGTACCAATATCTATGCCTACACGTTTTGTTTCGTCGTTAGAAATCTTACGATTTCTTTTTGTAGGCGGATACCCCTCTTGAATGAGTTGAACAAAATAACGAACTTTACCACGTACTTCACGTTTTAATATACGAACGTATTTCGTCTTATCCATTAAAGCTAAATGTGCATATTCATCGTTAGGTTTCGGTGAAATAGGCATAGANAGCCAATTTTTAGGCTTTGTATTCTTTTTTGTTGGTTTATCACCCCAAAGAATGTTGCCATTCGCAAATCTCAGTCCCGTTTTATTTGATTTATTCTCAACTGAAATATCATCAGTGTTNTTTTTAAAGTGAACTTTTTTTGAGTGACCAAAATGGAGTTTCTCAACNGCATGAAATGCTCTAGTTGCAAGNTTTTGTGATTCAAAACTTCCAATGTGTCCTTTAAACTTTCTTTGAATAGACTTCACAAAACTATGTATTCCATATTCAGAAAAACCATAATTTAATCGAATATCTGAAAGTTGACTATCACGTTCTTTAGACTTAGGTTCTTTAAGAAGGTTACGATATTCTTTATCCGACTTTACAGCTTTGTGTCGCTTTAAAGCTTCACCTAGGCAAGAATTATATAAAACTCTAGCTATCTTGAACTTGTTTTCCAAACGGTGTTGTTGCCAAGTTGGAATGTGCAAAGGGAATTCAATTGTATAAGTTGGTGTACTTTTTCTTGCCATAGGTTTCAACTCCTTTCTAATTCCTTTTCTTTTGATTTTCTACATATCGTTTAATGGTTTCACTCGAAACATTGCCAGCGGTAGAAACAAAAAACGAACGAGTCCAAAGACTCGGCAAATGNCGAAGGTGAGGGAATTCGTCTCTTAGTTTTTTTGAAGTGAATCCCTTAATTTTTGCCATAATGTCCGAAGGGCTTAGTTTAGGTAGGGCATTAAGAAACATGTGCGTATGGTCTTTATCACATTCAACAGCTACAATTTNTATCTCTAATTCNTCGCACACTTCTTGCACTAATGCTTTAAAACGATTTTCTACATCTTCCCGAAGAAAAATCTTCCTTCTATAACGAGGACAGAAAACGAAATGATAGTTTAATAACGAAACGGTTGTGTTTGTTCTTCTATATTCATCCATGTACTTATTGTATCAGTTACCAAACGAAACTGCAACGAGTACACAATAAAAAAGGAAGGAAATTTCAAATACTTGAAGTACCACAAACCTTCGGTTTATCAGTGGCACTCCGTATTTGAACTCACTATCATCCCACACCTAAAGTTAAATATAGGTTTAAAATGATAGGCTAATTAGTTCAATATGATAGGTGTTTCTACAAAAACAGCGTCATATTTTATACGTTAAATAAACCCAAAACGCATCGTTCACTTTGTTTAATATGTGAGCGATGCGGTCCCTTTACGTTGAAGAGGGTGTGTGTAACCTTGAATGGTAAGTGGTTGTGTTTAACTTGCCTTTACACATAAGAAACACACACCCGCAAGGTTCAACGTCAAGGGCACATATTTTACATGACTAATATGTGTTTTTGTTATCCTATCAGTTCTTGTGAGCTGCTACCTAAATATAACTAAAGGAGTGGGCTTTCTCGTTCGGAAAATCTGTAAAAAGGGCAATTGCATAAATTTGTTGATCGTATTTGTCAAATGCACGGTAAAAGTATTGAAACATCCGTTTTGAGAAATCTGTTTCATTCGTACCCTGTACTTCAATGTGAATAAGGATCCATTTGTCCTCACCATTTTTCAAATACACTTTTACTAGCTTATCCATGATTTTTTTATTAGTTTCAGATTCATGGTACAACTTTCGCAATTCTTGTTCTAAAAACTCAAAGCCTCTTCTCCTATCCACTTGCTCAAATAGATCAGGGGCGAAGAAAAGGAGAAATTCTTCAAAAAAATCTTCAATTACATCTTTCCATAGTGAATCATAATCAACATTGTACACGTCATACACCTCATATTTTATCATAGTTCAAGTAACTCCATAAGATGTAGATAAACCCGACAACAAGAACGTACGTTCCTATTGTTAATATATGATATCACAACTCAAAGACCGTGTAAAGAACATACGTTTTTGTAATGAACACCAAACAACAGGCACGATGAGCTCACACAAAAACGAGAGCAGCTTCAGTAAAAATTGAAAACTGCTCTCGTTTTGTTTTTTCCCCTCAATCTATGGTTTAGTAGCTTTATTATCCTGACCAGGTTCTTTTGTTTCAGGCCTGTTTGCAGGTCGATGTTCTACCTCTCTCTTCACATTTTCGTTGGAATTATCATTCTTGCTTGCTTCACTAGTCGGTATCGATACTTTACTATTTTTTTGTAGGTCACTACTTCCCTTTTGTTGGGATTGTTTATTTTCATGACTTCGTTCAATATTTTCTTTCATATTTTTAGGACTTAGAGGTGTAAGTGGTTCTACGTGTTCGTAATCGGTGTCCAATGTATCCCCACTCTTTATAATCGAGCTTTCATCGCCTTCTGGAATCGATTCTTCAACTAACATATTTTCCAATTGCCATAAGGACTTCTCCTTTATATCTTTAATACCACTTACTATCCCTTTATCGTTTAATGTTTCATACAACCTGTATTTATTTACAGATACGTTCATATATTGGGCTTGATCATAGTATTCCTTTGTTTCATTAAAAACCTTCACTTCAGCAATAACCTGATGATTATGAAGTTGATTTTCAATCGTCTCTTTTAGATTGTTTTCAAAATGTATTGTAGTTAAATCTTTTAGATTTACAATTGTAGTGCTTATTAATCCTTTATCATGTTGATGAAAATACCTTTTTGAGACCGTGACAATTTTTTCAGTCATTGTATATAAATCTGCATCCTCTATTTCAAGTAAATCAACTATCTTTTTTCCATCTTCATTTAAAGGAGAAAGTGTTAAAACCTTTAAATCTTTGTTTAAATACAGCTCAATGCTCGGGTTGATATCAATTGCAACAACGTAGTAAGGTTCAGAGCTTTTCTGAATGAAGCCATAGGTTACTAAACTTATAAACAGAATAGCAGCCATTGACATGGCGGAGATATATTTAAGCTGAAACAGAGTAAATTGAGGTTTTTGATCATATGTTAATCGTTCTCCTAACTTCGGTACTTCTTTCTTGTTTCTTGGAACATTTTTAAATGTTCCATCATCACAAAGAAGAACACAATAACTTTGCGTTACTTTAACAACAACGCCTTCAATTGAATTTTTTTTCATTATTTCACACTCCCTGGTTCGAATTGAACAAACGACGAAAGATGAGTCCATTCAGGATGCAGTTTAATTATGATTAGAGTTATGAGATACTTTCGATGTCGCTCAATCGTTTTCGGTCGAGCACCTGTTTTTTTAGTGAATTTTGACACCGGAAATTGTTTTTTCTCTAACAGTTCATTTACTAATTCCCGACATTTTGTAAACTCAGATGCCAAATCAACTAACATGAGTCGAGTATCCTTGTGTTTCGGGCAGTGGTATTCTAATTCTTCAAATGAGATGTTAAAGTTAAATAATCTTTCATCCAACTCTAAAATTTCTTCTACTAAATTAGTAGAAGAAGTAGATTGATTATATACCTGTATCGAAGCAACCGCCTCAATATCTAGCGGTTGGTTGTCTTCATTAGTTGGGAGTGATTGGATCAGTAAATCGTGTTCACGATTTTCTTTTCGAAAATAGTCGATTAAATCCCGCTGAATGAGAAGATATACATAGTTTAGAAACGTCCTACCCTTTTGCCAATCAAACGTCTCCAAAGCACGGTTAAATGCGATTAAGTCAATGCTAGCTTCATCACTACTACACGTAATATATCGTTTACAAACATGACCAACAGCGTGAATGATATATGGTTTATAATGATGAATTAAACGATTTCAATGACCAACAGCGTTAATGATATATGGTTTATAATGATGAATTAAACGATTTCGTTCTATTTCATTGCCGTTTTGTATTTCAATAAGTGACTTTTTTAATCGAGACTCTTCCATAGCTCCCCCTTCAGCTCTCCTAAAAATAAGAGTACTCTATTTTTTTTGAGGGTAAATATCTTTTAATAACGAGTGACATAAACCTACCTTTGGTTACGACGATTCCACATACCATAATACCTTAGTGGCGAAAATAATAAATGATAAAATTTATTCTAATGCTGAACTTCAATCAGTGGAGGCTTTCCTTCATTCCAGCATTCACTGATAAAGCTGAACTTCAATCAGTGGGGGTTTTCCTTCATCCCCCACTGATTGTTAGTTCAACTTATACCACAGGCATAAGAATAACTAATCATCAGCTATCACTGATGAAAGTTATTCTATATCGGACCTTTAGGGGCAGTTTATCCCCCACCTAAACTTCTCGATTTTCTTAAGTTTTGAGGTAGTGGCTTACTATCCCTTAAGAGTGGGATAAATAATAACAACCCATTTTTTAATAATGGGTTGCATACTAGACATTTTTATACTTTAAAATAGTTTCACCATGTTAAGGTCTTTTTTAAACACCTTACTTTAAATTCTGATTTTTGCACTACAGTTTTTCCTTAACAACAGAGATTATTGGTGCTTATTATATTTGTTTACCTTTGAGCTTGTGGTGCGTTCACTTGTGAAGTTTCTTTTCCTGTATTGTTTTCTTTATTGATTTTCTGGGCATTTTCTTGAGCTTCTTCTGCTTTTTTCATGCCCTCTTCTCGTTTTTCCTTTGCGTTAGCACGTGCTTCTTCTGCTTTCTTCATGCCCTCTTCTTGTTTTTCTTTTGCGTTGACACGTGCTTCTTCTGCTCTCTTCATACCCTCTTCTTGTTTCTCTTTTGCGTTAACACGTTCTTCTACTTCCTTTATGTTATCCTCTTGCTTTTCTTCAGCGTTAACACGTGTTTCTTCATTCTTCGTACGCTCTTCTTGCTTTTCTTTGACATTACCTCGTGCTGCTTCAGCTTTCTTTAAGGCTTCTGAAAATCTTTGCTGAGCCATTTTCTTATTCTCTAATGCTTTTTTAATTCCTAGCTTTGCAGCTTCTGGTAAATCCTCACGCTCTAATAACGCTTGAAGATTTTCGAAACGCTTCTGACTGTTTTCAGCTACAATTTCTTCTACTTTTGAAATATCATCTCCAGCTTCTTTTGCCGCTTCGATATTTTCTTCTATCTCTTGCATATGCTCGTTATAATCTTCCATTAATTCTTCAGCTTTTTGTTCATCACCTTCATCAAATGCCATTTCAGCTTCACTCAAACGCTTATCGGCATATTCATCTTGAAGAAGTGCTTTTTCACCATTATCTTCTGTTAACTCGTATTCTGCTTCCTCTATCAAACGAGATGTATCATATAGTTCTGAATCCGGTTTAATAATCTCTTGCTCTTCAGCCGAATAAGAATTCCCACCAATTAATAAAAGCCCTACTGTAATACTAGTAATTATTTTTTTCATATTAAACATATCCTCCACTAAAAGTATTGTACGTTATTTTTAAATTCTATTATTTTTGATTGATTTGTTTCATAGTCATTAAGAGGTGTCATAAAAATCAATATACCTGTTTGTCCATCACCTGAATGTAAGTAAATTTCCGTACGAATACTTTCTTCTCGTTTAGATTTGAACGATAAGTAATTGTTCGTTTCTTCAATCTCCTCAACATTTCGAAATGACGCTTTTAACTCTTTTTTTATTTCTTCTAATGACTTTTCATTTGAAACAACAGTCACTATCGCTCTAAGTTTACCATTTTGAAACATAACATTTGCCTTATCATTAGAAGTGTTTTCCTGATGCACTGTCCAACCTGGCGTATCAGCCACTATAAATAATTGGCTTTCATACAAGTAATTCAGTTCTTCCGTTTGATATGGTTCGGTATTTTTTTCGAGATTTGATTGAGAACTATCAGTCCCACAAGCCCCTAGTAATAGTAAAGTAAAAAATAAAACTAAGATTACTTTACTTCTCATTTTCTTCACCTCAATTTCTGATCTGACCATTCGTTTCTTTTTTGTAGAAGTGAAAGACGCTTCCTTGTTTACACTTAGCTGACATATGTAATTAATCTTTCGCTTTGCGTCACCACCTTTCAACGGCTTTGCCTTTCTATATTTCCAATTATCTATACGTAAGCTTTCCTCATTTTGAGGGGGTACGTAGTGAATTTTTTAAAAATAATTTCAATTCAATGGTGCCACCACATTGAAAGTCAACATTCATCATTCAATAAACCTCTTTACGATCGCTCTTCTATATAGAAAAAGTGATAACTTTGGAAATAGAAATAGAGCAACTGTCTACTCCTATTAGACAGTTGCTCTTCATGTTTTAAGGTACTATTTTTAATTAAACGTTTGATTAAGTTTTATCTTACTTGTATTTTCTATTGGCTGTATCCTAAGACGAAGTTCTTAAAATAAAGAAATTCGCTCTTTATACTTTTTTATTAATTGTAAATTATATTCATCTGCATGCTCAAGATTCCCACTTTTAAAAACGGGTGCTTCATAACCATTTTCAAGCATGACCTTAATCGCTTCGACCATAATCGAATTTAAAATTGCAGCACCAATAACGGTAGAACTAGGACCAAAAGCTACGGAAGACATATGATGTGTAACGAGAGCATCGCCTTTCACTGAATGATTATCTATATGAAGATCAACGGTGTCACACAAATATTTTCCAGTAGTATGCTTCGATTTTTGGCTTTTCGAATAGGTTTCAGATGAAATCCCGATAACAAATGCTCCTTTTTCCTTTCCATATAAAGCCACATCAATTGGAACCGGATTTCTACCTGAGGTTGAAATGACTATCATCACATCATTGGAGTTTATTTTTATTTCGTTCATAAAAGACTTGGCGTAATCATTTTTTCTCTCTAAGCTTGATGAACGAAGCGCCCCTTTATGTAACATTAGTTCCTCTACAAATATAGGAGAAATAGGTACTAAGCCACCCGCTCTATAAAACACCTCTTCGGTTAGTAAATGCGAATGACCACAACCAAACAAATAGACAATGCCATCATTTTGAATGCCAGTAGCAATTTTTTCTGCTGCCAAATATAATTTTGCCTTTTCATTTTGTTCTACTGTATATAATAGCTTATGGATGTTTTCGAAATATTGTGTAATCATATCTGACCTCCAACAAAAAGCCTATTTCATTTTAACGTTTCATATTAATTAAAAACTTATAACGATCGGCTCTATAAGCTGATTTAACAACTTCTAATGTAGCTCCATTTGTTAAAAATGTATTTCTTTGAATGAATAAAATGGGAGATCCTTTTTTTATTTCTAGAGCCTTACTTTGCTTTTCATCCGCAACGGAAGCTTCAATGGCTTGATCTGAATCTTTAATTTTTAAATCAAGCTTTTCTTCAATGTATGCGTACAAAGATTGACTAATAATTTCCTCTGTTAATCCTTTAACAAGATTAGCGGGGATATACGTATTTTCTAGTGCCATTGGCACATTGTCAGCAAACCTAATCCTTACTATATCGTAAACAGGACCATTCTCTTTTATCCCAAGTTGTTTTGCTAGCTTATTATGGGCCGGAACAATTTCAAAACGAAGCAACTTACTGCTTGGTTTCATTCCTCTTGCACACATATCTTCTGTAAAACTTGTTAAACCCGCAAGTTTCTGTTCAATTTTTCTTTCTGCAATAAACGTTCCTTTTCCTCTTATCCGATAAAGGTGTCCTTCACTAACAAGTTCATTCACTGCCTGTCTCACCGTCATCCTACTTATTTCATAACTTTCCGCATATTCACGCTCTGAAGGAAGACAATCTCCAGGTTTTAATTCACCTTTTTCAATTAAACTTTTAATATGCTCCACAATTTGGTGATAAATTGGTAACGGTGAGTTTTTGTCGATCATTTTGTTTCCCCTTTCACTTAACTTACAAAAACGCTAGACAAAGCTTTCTCATCAGCGATGATGTACACATTTGGATGGTTCTTTAATGCTGACGCTGGAAATTCCTCCGTAACCTCTCCATTTAATAGCCTTTGAAGCGCATTAGACTTTTCTTCGCCAGATACCATTAAGATAATTTCCTTACTCTGAAGGATCGATTGAATTCCCATCGTAATGGCATGTGTTGGAACATCTTGTAAACGATTGAAGTAACGAGCATTAGCATTGATGGTTGAGTCATCTAATTTAACGATGTGAGTTCCCGAATCAAACGAAGTACCAGGTTCATTAAATCCAATATGACCATTTTGACCTATTCCAAGTATTTGTAAGTCAATACCACCTGATTTTTTGATTAAATAATCATATTGAACACATTCTTCCATCAAATCCCTTGCAACCCCATTTGGAATATTTGTGTTTGAAGGTTGAATATCAACATGATCAAAAAGCGATTTATTCATATAGTAATGATAACTATTAGGATCATTAGGAGCAAGTCCAACATATTCATCTAAATTAAAGGTTGTAACCTGTTGAAAAGAAATCATCTTTTTTTCGTATGCTTCTACCAACTTCTTGTATGTTCCTTTCGGTGTCCCACCTGTCGCTAATCCTAGATTTAATTTACTTGTTTTACGTATTTTCTCGATGATCATTTCAGCAACCTTTTCACTCATATCTTCATAATTTTTCACTTTTATTAATTTCATGTTCTGTTCTCTCCTTTTTTATATGCTAATTTCCCTCGGCAATACGTGAAAACAACTTCTAAATCTTTATTCATGACAACTAAATCAGCGTCTTTGCCTTCTGCAATGCTCCCTTTCCGATCAAAAAGGTTTAATTGTTTGGCTGGGTTTACAGACGTCATATCAATGAGATCTCTCATTGAACATGAAGTAACCTTTTTAAAATTCTGAAGCGCATCACTCATTTTTACTACACTTCCTGCTAATGTACCATTCTCAAGTGTTGCACCTGTTTCAGTCACCGTTACTTGTTGACCACCTAATTCATATGTTCCTTCTGTTAAACCTTTTGCACGGATTGAATCCGTAATAAGAATAAGTTTATTTTTTGTTTTTAGACGATAAGCGAGATCCATCATTTCAGGGCAAACATGAATACCATCAGCAATGATTTCAACATATAGCTCATCTCTTAATAAAGCTGCACCCGGAACACCTGGTTTTCGATGGTGCAAGGAATTCATCCCATTAAAAAGATGTGTTACATGTGAGGCTCCTGCCAAAATAGCTGTATTGACTTCCTCATACGTTGCATCAGAATGACCAATTGAAGCGACAACATTCGTTTCTTTTAAATACTTAACTAGGTCTATTCCACCTGGCCTCTCTGGAGCCAATGTAACAAGTTTAATATTCCCTTCTGCTACCTCTTGCCATTTTTTAAATAAGTCAAGACTAGGTTCTGTAATGTACTCAGCTGGTTGCGCACCGTTTCTTTTTTCGTTAATAAAAGGACCTTCAAGATGAATGCCAAGAACTTCCGCCTGCCCATTTCCCTCTGATTGTTTCATATAATTAGTTACATTTTTTAAAGCATCTTCAATAGCTTGTTCTGATTGTGTCATTGTAGTAGCTAAAAAACTTGTCGTTCCTTCATGAGGTAAAGCGTTTGCCATTTTTTCAATAGCTTCAAACGTCGCATCCATTGTATCGGTACCTGCCGCTCCATGGATATGAATATCGATCATTCCCGGAAGTAAACTACAACCATCAGGAATGAAGACTTCGTCAAAATTGAGTGAATCGATAGAACTTAGTTCTTTCACATCACCAACTTCCTTAATGAATCCGTCAACAACTTTGATATATCCTTTTTCATATGTGTAATCTTCAGCATAGATCTGAATGCCTTTGATCATAAAAGGTTGATGTTTGATCATTATGATCCACTCCTTTCACTTTTAACTTTAAGATCATTCTATCATCGCGAGAGATAGTTGTCTATACCAGTTCATAGATTATTTTAGTGGGAAGATGTTAAAAAGTCTATAATCTCTTAATACACAACTGTTTTATCGTTTATTTAGTACATTTTTATTTTCCTTATCTTAAATTGGTATAGACAACTATATAATTAGGTGCTACTATTTTAAGAGAACGCTACCATGCGTACTAATCAAAGAGGAGTGAATACTACATGCTTAATTTCTTTCAAATAATTGGAAAAGCGTTAATGCTACCAATTGCCGTCCTACCAGCCGTTGCCTTATTACTAAGATTAGGACAACCTGATTTACTTGATATTCCCTTTGTCGCAAGCGCAGGTTCTGCCATTTTTGCAAACCTAGCACTTATTTTTGCGATTGGTGTTGCTGTTGGTTTTTCAAAAGACAATAACGGTGCAGCAGGTTTAGCAGGGGCCATCGGTTATTTGGTTCTAACAGAAGGCACAAAAGCCATTGACGAAAGTATTAACATGGCCATTCTTGGTGGGATTTTATCTGGGGTGATCGCAGGGGGATTATACAATCGCTTCCATACTATAAAACTACCTGAATGGTTAGGTTTTTTCAGCGGAAGACGCTTTGTACCCATCATAACAGCAGCTACAATGATTGTATTAGCTGGACTCTTGAGTGTCCTTTGGCCGCCTATCCAAGCTGGAATTAACGCACTTGGAGAGTGGATTATCAATGCAGGGGTACTCGGTGTAGGTGTGTTCGGATTTTTGAACCGAATCTTAATTCCCATTGGGTTACACCATGTGTTAAATAGTCTCGTTTGGTTTGTATTTGGTGAGTTTAACGGCGTTACTGGGGACTTAAATCGATTTTTTGCCGGAGATCCATCTGCCGGAATATTTATGGCAGGATTTTTCCCAGTTATGATGTTCGGATTACCAGCTGCAGCACTTGCCATGATTTTAACAGCTAAGAAATCTCAACGAAAAATCGTTGCTGGTTTATTAATCAGTATTGCCTTTACCTCTTTTTTGACAGGGGTTACAGAACCAATTGAGTTTACGTTTATGTTCCTATCGCCCATCCTTTTTGTTATACACGCTTTATTAACAGCCAGTTCAATGGCATTTGCCTATTTATTAGATATCCATCACGGATTTGGTTTTTCCGCTGGGGCCATCGACTTTTTCTTAAACTTAGGGATTGCACAACGTCCTTGGCTATTATTAGGAATTGGAATCGGTTACGGAGTTATCTATTTTATCATCTTCTATTTTGCCATTCTTAAATTTAATTTAAAAACTCCTGGACGTGAGGACGATGAAGATATTTCTAATCACGATCACCAACAAGTAATCCCTGGAGATAAATATCATCAAATGGCATTTTATTTTCTAGAAGATCTTGGTGGAAAAGAAAATATCGCTACCTTAGATCACTGCGCAACTAGACTACGCCTTAAAATCAATGATCTATCAAAAGTGAACGAAGCAAAATTAAAAAAACATGGTGCTAAAGGAACAATGAAATTAGGGAATACAAGCTTACAAGTAATTGTTGGTACAGATGTAGAATTTGTTGCAAATGCCATGCAAGATCTCATGAACAATAAGCACTCAGCTTCATAGAAGGATTCCAAAACCATATATTTTAAAAAATAGGATCGATGGAGTCACTCGGTACTCGATCGATCCTATAGAAATTTTATACTTTAAATTTCAAAATAATTGTATGTAACCTTTGTGCTAATTCTGAAAGTCCTTCACTCGCAGATGCAATCTCTTCTAATGATGCTGTTTGTTCTTCCATTGTCGCAGAAACTTCTTGTGTTGAAGCAGAGTTTTCTTCAGCTATAGCTGAAAGCGTTTGTAAAGTATCGATGATCGCTTCTTTCATTTGTTCCATTTCTTCACCAGAAACATTTAATTTTTCAACGGCGTTTTGCGCTTCTTTCATCGCTTGATTAATCGCTTCATACTTTTCTCTTGTTTGTTTCACACTAACTTCTTGTTCTTTTAAGATTAAAGAAACTTTCTCCATGATTTCAACGGCAGCATTTGAATTATTTTGTAGCTCATGGACAACCGTATCAATCGTTTGAGTAGAATTTGATGACTGTTCCGCTAGTTTTCTAATCTCGTCAGCAACGACCGAAAATCCTTTTCCAGCCTCACCTGCACGGGCAGCCTCGATAGCCGCATTTAATGCTAATAGGTTGGTCTGTTCTGATATTGTTGCTATTACATTACTCGCTTCACTAATTCGCTTTGCACTATCGTTTGTCTTAATGATACCTTCTTGGACTTCTTTTGTAGCTTTACTGCTTTCTATAGCAATGTTTGTTAATTTTTGAACTTCAGTTAAGCCTTCTTCAACGACTTGATTTACTCTATGTGAAGCTTCATTAAGCTCTTTGACGTAGGCTTGTTCTTTTGCGACAGTTTCTCCTAATAAATATGCTTTTGTAGAACCTGCTTCAGTATTTTGCGCTTGATCTGATGCCCCAAGAGCAATTTCACTAATTGTTTTTGCTACTTCCTCAGCCGCGGTCGTTGATTGTAAGGTGGTTGCTGTTAACTCCTCTGATGCTGAAGATACTTGATCTGATGAATGATTAATCTCCTTAATAATCACTCTCAAATTATTCGAAATTATCTGCAGTGCTTGCGATAAATTACCAACCTCGTCCTTCTTATTAAGAAGTGTTTCTGGCACATCTTCTGTTAAATCCAAATCTGCCATTTTCTCAGAGTGGCCAATAATTTTAATAATAGGTTTCGTAATCGACGATCCTAGTAAGTTAGTAATCACTATACTAACTAATAAAATAATAAGAGTTGCTACCATTATGTTTCTTTGTAGGCCAGGAATTGCTTCTAGCACTTCAGCTCGATGTGCTGTGACAACAAGTACCCAATCAGTTCCTTCAACAGGCGCATAACTAGCATAAACATCTCGATCTAAAAAATTATACTGACTTATCCCTCTTTTTTCCTCAATTGCTCTAGTAAATAATGACGCAACAGACTCTAAACTTTTATCATCCGCTACAGAATCGTTCGGATTCCATAGATTGGCTACCCTATCTCTTTCTGGATGAGCTACCGTTGTTCCATCACTATTAATCATATAAGCATATCCATGCTCACCATATCCGATCATATCAGTAATGTTACTTAATGCATATCCATCTCTTCGGCCAATTAGCACCCCGACTACACTTCCATCTCTTTCAATCGGCGTTGCATACATAAGCATGGGCTCATTCGTAACACGACTTACAATTATGTCAGAAACGTTTGTTTCTCCATTAAATGCCCTTTTCACATAGTCTCGATCTCCCAATTGCACAGTAGTACCGTCACTATAATAGGCCGTTCCATCTGGTTGAACAATTGCAAGTGCAAGAAAATTAGTTCTCGCAACTTGTCTTTCTAGGACCGGCTGTTGCCTTTCCAAATCCATACTTTCTATTTCTTCAAGATTTGCGATTAACTGCAAAGCCTGTTTTTGAGTTTCAACCCGACTCTCTGTTAACCGCGCTCCTTCAGTTGCAATCGCAAGTAAACCTGCTTCCGCTTCATGCTCAATCGCATTACTAGCACTTAATAATGAAATGCCCCCTATTAATATCGATATGATTAAAATTAGTATCGAAAAAGAGACAACTAGTTTTGTTTTAATACTTTTCATATTTGGCCTACTTTCATAGTAATTTATAACTATACTAACTAAAATTTAACGACATCCACCCTCTTCGTTTTAAAGCATTCATTCCCCCCTCTAAGAATTTTATCTACTAATGAAATTTAACTAATGAAGGTTAGCCATCTATTACCCTCCACTACTCAAATAACCACTAATTTTCAATTGAGAAGATTTTAAAAATTTTCTAATATATTCAAAATACTATCGCAGAAAATTCCAAAATTCAACAATATCCTATAATATAATGATATTTCTAACTATTCGGGATTCTGCTTGTATCGGTAGGAAACGCCTACTAAAATGGTAAAAAAAGGGGATGATTTATTGATAAAGACATATTAATTAACAATAATTCCATTTTAAATCAGTTCATTGGTTACCGTTACCTCTTCTCAGTCCCGTCCTAAATGTATTTCGTGGTGTGACAGGTAGAGCCTCACAAGCCCCCTTATCCCTTCATCAGATTGGTAATTCCAAAGTCCAGATACAAACTTCTACTTTTTTCGAAAGAATAACGTTATATTCGACAAGTTTATATTATCCTAAAATAATATATTAAACATTTTCGGTATATCCCCCAAAACACTTAATATTTATTGGTTTAACAACATTTACAGTAATCTATCTGAAAATTCGGCATTAAAATAGTTTCAATTTATTGACAACTTTTCTTTACAGTAATATAGTTATATTTAATAGAAACCATTTTATGGTAGTTGGGATGTGATCTAGAAATGCTATCCAATTTAGGAATTGATTTTCAAGGACAAATACATCACCTAAAAAGATCGAACAGAAATGTACACACCATTCAATTACATTCTGTAGATAATGGACAACTTAGAAACGGTATTCTATCCACACTCTCTCAAAATAACAGGTTAATAAAACAAGGAAACTCTCAATCATTTCATTCTCATACATGTACACATATAAAAATAGCGGATAACGTTGGCTATATCGTTCAATATTCAAAAACACCATTACTCAAAAACTTTCTATGGGGACAAATGAGTAGCTAATGAGGACAAAGAATGTTGTTCAATCTATAGTTCTTTGCGAAGGAGCGACTGAAGACTTTCAACCTGTTGAAATAATAGAACGATTTACACAACATAACCATTCCGTAACGGTTTTAGTTCAAATTGATCAAAAAGAGGAAACGACGGTTCGCTATCACTGGTATATTCAGTCCGAACCTAAACATCCAGTAGCTGTTTACGATATTCCCTTAAAATATACAAAAAATAAGACACGGTATGTCACAAACACATTAGGTATTCAATACCTATTTAACAATGAGACAATCAACGTTTTTCAACCGTGGTTTGTTTTAGTGGAAATTGATCGAGTACTGTATAAAGTTGAATTTGAAATCTATGAAAGTACCGAGTATCATCAAGAGCACACTTTTACTACTAACTCACACCCATCTGCTTATGATTTTAAAGTGTAAATATAAATACGAAATCCCTTGCACTCCTATTCTAACGTAGGTCTACAAGGGATTTCCTTTGAATAGTGTATCAAATTTAACGTAGATAACATACCGTAAATATCCAGGTAATTTAGTTGAAAATGTAAACCAATTACCAGATTCCTTTTCTCGATATTTTTCGGGAAATAATCGACAGCAACCCACTAACTTTTCCTTTTTATTACATTTACAGCAGCTTTTTATCGGGTCGTGACTGGCACTAGAAATAGTTCCCAACTTGATAACCTTTAGCTTTTTAGCTTTGACGCTAGATTCTCTACAACTTCCCTTGAAAGTCCGGTCATACGAATAACAAAAGAAATTTCCATACCTTCTCGAAGCATAGTTTGGGCGACTTCTTCTTTCCCTTCTTCTTTTCCTTCTAATTTCCCTTCTAACTTCCCTTCTTCCAAAGCATCATCACGAATCGATTCGATATCCCTTAAGGCTTTCTCACGAGCCTCATACTGCATTCGAATTTCTGGGTCCATACTCGCAAGTCGTAATTTCTCAACACTTAGCTCTAACATCGGATCCTGTTTCGCCATTTCTTCCCACCTCGTATCATCGGTATTTGTTAAAAAGCGTAACCACTTTGCCATTCGATCATTCGTTGCTATCTTCCCATTTTTATCTAATGCTCTAAACTTAGGCATTTCAAAAAAGTGTAACTTCATTAAATCATCTGGAAACGGTTCTAAGGTGCCATCTTCTTTTAAACCAAAACATCTACGGTAATCTTCAGATTGAAAATAATTAAAATCGATTAGGTTAATAGCAACTACTTTCGTTAAGGTTCTATATTTCCCCTTTTCACCTAGCTGTCCCTCGTATAATCTTGAAGCATAAAAAAGTGAACGTTTGTGTATGTTCTTCTGATTTGTTAATTGAATTTCTACATTAATGTACCCCAATCCTACCACTCTTGCTCGGACATCTAAGATTGCTTCCTTATCTTTAAGAAATTTCTTGTTTAGATTGGGATTTAAGATTTCTACTTTGGCTAGACTTTGACCTTCTGGTACATCAAGAACATCATTTAGAAATGCTAAAAGTAGTTGATTAGACCCTTCGTCTTCACTTCCAAACAATAACTTAAACACAAAATCATTCTTAGGTTTCAACCAATTAATCGGTAATTCTTCTTGCATGATTTCCGTTTCTCCTTAGTTCTATTATTATAACATATTTTTAATTTTTGAAAAAAACGACTAGTGCAAAAATCTCGCTGAGTGGGGTATTCTTAAGTGTTGATTAGGTGGTTATTCAAGTGCTGAATCGTGGATGTGGAGTGTTTAAAGCAAGGCATGTACTAATATGCTACGAAAATAAGAAAAGCACAAGCGCCCTTGCTCATCGACGTAATAAGCTGGACTAAGTCGAGTGAGATATAGGAGAGTCGAAAGTCGTTAGACTTTCGTTCTCGACTTATCGTAGACGAGACGAAGGAAGCTTTCTAGTCGATAGGGCGCTTGCGCTAGACAGTTTCCAAGTAAGGAATTTTATACTTTCTCACTCACCAAAATAGAACATATATTCTTATTATTAATATAACAACTAAGTCGACCCTTTTCAAGAATAAATTTAGAACTTCACTATATTTCTCATGATTAATTTCCTTTGCTCCTCTAGGTAGAACAGCAGTAGTTCTACTTCTTTGTCTAACAGGGCAGTCACGACATGCTCACTTCCTGCAGCGATCATAAGTCGATTACGTTTCTTGTATATGGAGGAGTCATTTACGACGCCTTTCATTCGGAGAAAATCATTGTATACTTTCAAACTGTTGATTTTTTCATTGATCGTCGCAATTGCAAAACCTTCGTCCAAGAGATATTGCTTGTATCTAACAAAAGCAAAATTGGGTGGTATTGTGTCTGAAGGAGTAATAAACGTCACTTGTTATCTCAAAGGAAAAGAATGTCTAAACAAATACTACCTTCCAAAACCTTCGACAAAATATTACAATCTTCGGGTGGTGACTAGGCACGAGGGTTTAAATTTAAAAAGGTCTGGTACCGTTAGCACCAGACCTTTTACAAATATTAATTTGTGATTTTAATTGTTTTTCCTTCCAGTGAAACCGTTTCACCTGCTGCTAGATTCGCAAATACAACTGGTGTAACAATGGAAGAAGCGTGTTTTTTGATATATTTTAAGTCAACTTTCATTAACAATTGACCTTGTTTAACAACATCTCCAGCTTTAACAACTACTTCAAAGCCTTGCCCTTTTAAATTTACTGTGTCGATTCCCACATGAATAATAATTTCTTTTCCACCTTCTGTTTCTAAACCGATCGCATGTTTAGTAGGGAATACATTAACAACTTTTGCATTAACAGGAGCTACTACATCTCCACTGTTCGGTAAGATGGCAAATCCATCACCCATCATTTTTTGCGAGAATACTTGATCAGGCACCTCAGAAATTGGTAAAAGTTTACCTTTCATCGGTGAAAGATACGTTTCATTTACTGTCGTACTTTTTACAACTTTCGTTGGTTGTTCTTCTTGTTTAACCGACGTTCTACCAGAAATAATATCTTCAATTTGGCCTTTAATATTTTCAGACCTTGGTCCAAAAATAGCTTGAATGTTGTTTCCTACTTCAAGTACACCTGCTGCCCCTATTTTTTTCAACTCATCTTTATTTACTTTTTTAATATCTTTTACAGAAACACGTAAACGAGTAATACAAGCATCTAAATGATCTAAGTTTTCTTTTCCACCCATAGCTTCTAAAACTTTAATCGGTAACTCATCGACTTTTCCACCGTTTGCTTGTGCATCAACATTTTCATCTTCGCGACCTGGCGTTTTTAAATTAAACTTTTGAATAGCAAAACGGAACCCGAAATAATAAACAACTGAGAAAACTAAACCTACAGGAATAACTAACCACCAATCCGTACGGTTTGGAAGAACTCCAAAAAGTAAAAAGTCAATAATACCACCAGAGAATGTCATTCCAATTTTAACATTTAAAATATGCATAAGCATAAATGAAAAACCTGCAAACACTGCGTGAATAGCAAATAGAATTGGTGCTACGAATAAAAACGCAAACTCGATTGGCTCAGTAATACCTGTTAAAAATGAAGTTAATGCCGCAGACCCCATAATACCTGCTACATACTTTTTGTTTTCAGGCTTAGCACAATGATAAATAGCTAGTGCTGCTGCAGGTAGACCAAACATCATAAATGGAAACTTACCAGTCATGAACGTTCCTGCTGTAAATTCCACGCCATCTCTCATTTGTGCAAAGAATATTTGTTGATCTCCTCGAGCCACGTTTCCAGCTACATCTACATATTGACCAAACTCAAACCAAAATGGTGAATAGAAAATATGGTGTAAACCAAATGGAATTAAAGCACGTTCAATAATACCAAAAATGAATGCTGCTACTGTTAAATTTGAGTCAATCATACTGTGAGAGAAAGCATTTAATCCACTTTGAATTGGACCCCAAATGTAAACCATTGCAACCCCTAATACAACAGCAGATGCCGCCGTAATAATCGGAACGAAACGTTTACCAGCAAAAAATCCTAAATATGAAGGTAATTCGATATTGTAATACTTTTTGTACATAAAAGAAGCTAAAATACCAACGATAATACCACCAAATACTCCTGTTTGCATTGTTGGAATACCCAATACATTTGCAAAAGCAGGATCTGCAAGTTGCTCTGGTGTAATTCCTAAATAAGTTCCCATTGTAACATTCATGATTAAGTAACCAATGATAGCTGCAAGTCCAGCAACACCGTCACCACCAGCTAGTCCAACAGCAACCCCCACCGCGAATAATAAAGCGAGGTTACCAAAAACAATTCCACCTGCTTGCTCCATAACTTGAGCAATTAACACAATCCATCCTGCCTCTAAGAACGGCATACGATCTGTTAACTGCGGGTTTTGCAAAGCATTACCAAATGCAAGTAAAATACCTGCTGCAGGAAGAAGGGCTACTGGTAACATTAACGCTTTACCTACTTTTTGAAGTGTTCCAAATAAATTTTTAAACATATAAATGCTCCTCTCAAAAATTTTTAGGTTTTTGTTTACCAATTTGTGAAATAAAAAAACAGACATAAGAGAAAAAAGTGCAAGTATGGTGATGTGGTATAGTAATCTTGATCAACTAGATTACTAGTACCCTTGCAGCTTTCTTCACTTATGCCTGATCGTATCAGTTACACGTAAAGATAAACTAATTATAAAGTTTTAGTAAAAGTAAGCGTTTTCTTATAAGGCACAGAAAAAGACATAGTAAAAAAAGAGATTTCCGATACAGATGAACTTATTTTCATAAGCTCATTTTGCATCCCTCTTTCTCTACTTATGCCTAATCGAATTAGTTACACGTAAAGAAGTAGAACTATACATTATTCACTTTTATTTGTAAGCCTTCGCAAATGAATGTTTAAATATACAGCTTCTGCTTCAAATACAGGTTGCTTTAAAGATTGTCGCATTACTTTAACCGCTTTCATAAATAGATTTTAGCACAACGGATATTCTTTTTGCAATACTTTTTTTAAATTCTAGTGGTCCATCTAATTTTTCACCTGTTTTTACACGTTCCATTGTAAAACGCAAGTAACGAACTAGCCTCAATAGTAATATTAAATGACTGTTCTATTATGATAATTAGTTGATGGATAAGTTACGAATAACGATTAAGTTGCTTGTAGGTTTTCGGGTGTATTGTTTAGGTTGTTCTCGAGAAGTATTAAAAAGAGTAACCATAATTGATTACTCCAAAAATTAATTTAAGATAGCCACTTTTTTTGATCGATGTAGACCAACCACCTTAACAAGCTGATAGGGAAGGAATTAATTTTTCTTATCAATGAAAATTCCATCCACTGATGTATCTTGATAAGGATTTTCATATCGTTGATTATGTTTCTTTTTTGTATTAAACAGGTTAATTTCTCTCTTCAGTTGTTGGGTTTTCTGAACTAGTAGTTGATTTATTTTTTTATTATCCTTAATAATCTTATCTCCAAGATGTTTTTCCTCAGCGGTTTGAGCTTCTTTTACACCTTTTATTAGTTCCTCACGAGTTGCAAGTAAGTTTTCCAACTGCTGAATATAGTAATCCGTTTCATCTTTTGGAAGAGCTAGATTTAAATGGGATAAAAGAATCATGTTGACTTGATCAATTTTATTTAATAGATCAAGCACGTCCTCCACCACCATGTTGTCTTTTACGGTTAATCATGATGACTTCTTTCCATGTATCACGAAATTGAATGACATATTGCTCCGCTTCTTCTAATGCCTTTATATCATTATTAATATTAGCTTCAGTTAAATGATGTAAAATATAGTCATACATCTGTAACATGTTTTTTCCAACTTCTGTTTCAACTTTTAAGGTCACCATTAATTCACGAATAACATTTTGTGCCTTTATCAAATTAACATTCCTTGTTTCTACTTGATTATTACTAATTGCTTCTTTTGATAGTTTAATAAACTTTAAACAACCGTTATAAAGCATTAATGTTAATTCACCCGGTGACGCCGTATCAAATTTATTTTTTTGATATGCTTGATTAGCTGTTTGTATCACTATTAAAACATCCTTTCAACTGTTTAGAATCCTCCCAATTGTTGCAAAAAGGCCATCCCTTGAGCATTCGCTTGATTCATCGCTTTCTCCATAGCTGTAAATTGGGCCCAATAACGATTTTCTATATCCGCTAACCGTCTTTGATAACGGTCTATTTGCTGATCTACATTAACCATTTCTCTACCAATGGTAAACTGTTGTTCAGTACGGTTTTCGTTACCTGCACGTGAAACGATATTTCTGATTGAGTTACTAATTGAGGATCTTAATCGACCAACTAAACCAGTTTGCTCATACTTTTCTTGA
The DNA here is from genome assembly GCF_001866055.1 of Anaerobacillus alkalidiazotrophicus. Next base: position 1,458,644 of record NZ_MLQS01000001.1, on the reverse strand, counting down.
CTAGTTGCACCACTTTCAGCGACATTATTTAGTAATTGATGAACTGAATCAGGATCATCTGCTAAGGCAGCACGGAGTTTCGTTTCATCAATTTCTAATTTCCCACCATCTCGAAAGTTACTCGTTGTTGTAATACCGATTTGTGCTAATTGGTTAAATTGCCCTGAAGTAGAAACGGGCGTGTATAAATCAGAACGCATTCGATTAAGAGTACTTGCTAAGTTTTGATCCCTACGTAACAGCCCACTTTTTGCCTTTTCATCCCATAACTCCGCTTCCCTTTCTGACAATTCATTTCTTTGTTCATCTGTTAAAGGTGGAAAACCACGATGGGTTGGCTCATTAAGTTTACCTTGTATAATATCAATCGACTCATTATATTTATCTACAAAACTTTTAATTTTATCAAAAGCGTCATCTGTATTGCTAGTTACAGTAACAGTTGTCGTCCCTGTATTTTGTAAATTTACAGTTATTCCTCCAACTGTATTTCTATTTCCCTTTGAAATAATCGGATCTGTAGTAAGAGCAGTTGCATTGTCCTTATAAGTAAATTCAGCATTAGCTGCATTTTGAAATGGATTATTTACATCATTAATGTTTATTTTAGAGAAGAATTCACCACTTAGCTCTATTTCCAAAGTTCCATCCGTCTTATGAATGCCCGTTTTGGTTGTCTCAATGACAACTCTATCAAAGACCGAATCATAATGTGCACGAACTTCTAAACCTTCCCTTGTATTAATCTCTTTAAGAATGTCATTTAATGACTTATCATCTACTGTGAAACTTTCCCCATTAATTTCAAATGCATTATCAGAAACTGCTATTTGAGATTTAAAAGATGTTGTTAAATTAAGTTTCTCAGCAGTATCAGTAACAATGTTATTCTGACTCATATGTTTCTCTGTCTTTGCTATACTAGTTACATTAAAATCATAAGTACCATTTCTTACAGAAGCATTAGCCGTTGCCGTTAGTATACTACTATCTGAAACCGATGTTTGTCTTGTATTTAACGATGAACGCAGTCGAATTCCTGTTGCAGAATCGTCTAAATTCTTTAATAGTAAATTCATTTCACGTTGAGCATCTCTCTGCCACTCAAGTGTTTGTTTGCGTTGAAAAAAGCGATCAAGTGGCAAACGTTCTACCCTCATTAAATCACGAATAATTGTTTCCGTATCGATTCCACTTGCAATACCACCAATTCTCATTTATAGCACCACCTTTAAATCTTTTTGTCGATAAAGAGACCTATTGATTCAACCATTGCCGCATAAAAATCTAGTAGTTTCTTTGGTGGGAGTTCTTTAATTACTTCCTTTGTGTCTTCGTCAACGATCGTAATATAGTACTCTTTTAAACCTTCATGCAAATTAAACTGAAGGTTTGTGTTAGAAGACTTTAAAAATTGATTAACACCGTCGATTTTTTTCTGCACATCGGTTACGTCAGCTTTTTTTATATTTGGTACTTCCTCGGTCCTGTCCTTCAAATGCTCAGTATCTGATTGATTTGTGAGTTCCATTCTCGGTTGTTGTATAGAAGTTGAACTAAATGTATACGAGCGCCCAATTTCCATTTTATAAGCCCCTCTCAATTATTCTTTTTTATTATATCGGTTGAGATTAATTTAATCTTAAGAATTAATTGAAACAAGGCTGAAACATTGCATTACATTTAATTTGAAAAGGGAGAATACTTAATTAAGAGATAAATTTTATTAGATAATATCAACTGGTAGGCTTTTACTATGACAAGCTTTTTTTAAAATCATTTCACATAATAAAAAATCTTCTTGGGTGTCAATATCAAAAGAGCGTTCTTTAGGCATAATATATGCCCTTGTTTTATCCGTTAAAAATGTTCTTTCTGCTTTTATATTTTCTTTACTAGACACATATATAGCACCATTTAATGAATAAAATTTAGGAGCATCTTGTCGTCGTAACACGCTTCTATTTTCTAAAAGTGGCTCCAATGACCCTTTTTGGTTTACTTTGTACATCCAATATGGTGTTTTATCAACTTCTGTAACTGATACACATGCATTACAGTCATTTCCTATATACTCAATTATGCACTGATCAATATCGGCAGCTAACCTTAGTGGAGATGTTGGTTGTAATAATACTACAACATCATATTCAGGTAACTTTTCGATCGCATGTAAGACTGGTTCAATCCCCGGTGTATCATCACTAGATAATTCTTTTGGACGAATAAATGGTACATAGCAACCAAGTTGTTCTGCAATCGAAATAATTTCCTGGTCATCTGAACTTAATACTATTTTATCTATAAATTTAGATTTTTTTGCTTCATCTATTGTCCAACCAATTAATGGTTTCCCTGCTAAATTTTTAATATTTTTTCTAGGAACTCCTTTTGAACCACCACGAGCTGGTATTATTGCTAATACAGATAGGGCATTTATCATTTGAATACCTCCGAAAACTCAATATTTGCTTTTTCAAAATCGCTCATTCTCCCTATATCCAACCAATATTCTCTAATAGGAAAAACACTTGTATTTTGATTAGAATCTATTACTTTTTGAAAAAGAATAGGCATATCATAAAATTCGTTATGGGGTATTAATGATAAAATGCTTTGATTTAAAACGTATATTCCAGCATTCACAAAAAACCTTTGCGTCGGTTTTTCTTCAATTGCAGTTAACACATGATTATCACACTGAATAACTCCATATGGCACTTGGTGATGGTATTCTCTTACACACATTGTAGCTATTGAATCATGTTCCTGATGAAATTCTAGTAGTTGTTCAAAATTAACTTTAGTTAATAAATCTCCGTTCATCACTATAAACGGTAATGTGGAGTTTGTTTTTAATAAAGATAACGCACCCGCAGTACCTAGTTTTTTTGTTTCATCAATATAATTAATTGAAACTCCCCATTTTGACCCGTCACCAAAATAGTTTTTGATTAATTCTGATTTATAATTTACTGAAATGTAGAAATTACAGAAATTATATTCAATAAATGTTTCTAGGATAGTTTCTAAGATAGGTTTATCACCAACTTTTAATAATGGCTTTGGAGTATCCTTAGTCAAGGGTTGAAGCCTTGTTCCGAGTCCACCAGCCATTAAAACTACCGGATTTTCTTTTTTATTATGAATGAAATATTCTTGGAAAGTCTTCAAATCGACAATAGTACCCTGATGATCGACTATCGGAACTTGCTTTAAACTATTTGTTGTCATAAGGGCTGTTATTTGAAGAGATGTATCACTAGTTGAAGCTTTAAAAGGAGTTTTATTCATTATCTTATCAATTGTCTCATCTAAATTTACCTTATTTAAAATTCCTCTTCTTACATCACCATCAGTAACTGTTCCAAGTAACTTATTTTTATGATCAACTACTAGTGCGATTTGCATTGCACTTTGATCTATTACTTTTAAAGTTTCAATAATTGTAGTTTCAGGCGGTATTAATATTTGTTGCCAGTTCTTCATTTGCGTACCTCCCGAGCAGGATTTCCTACTACTTTTGAATTCTTACTTATACTTTTTAAAACAACTGAACCTGCTCCAATTGTCGTACCTCTTCCAATTGTTACACCTTGAATAATACAGGCACTTGTACCAACATGGACATCTTCTTCGATTGTGACATTCCCAGATAAGGTAACTCCTGGTGCTATATGAGTGTGGGATCCAATTTTACAATCATGATCAATAGATGATTTAGTGTTTAATATTGTATTATATCCAACTTTTGTCCCTGGCTGCACAATAACACCAGCCATTATCTGAACTCCTTCTTCAAACTCAGTATCAGATGCAATTATAGATGAAGGATGAATTATAGTAGCAAAACTATAACCATTTTCTTTAAATTTGGTAAAAATCAGTTTTCTTTTATTAGTAAATGGAATAGACCCAATCGCATTTACTAATTCTATTTCGCTAGCTTTATATTTAAAAATTAATTCATCATTTCCTATTATTTTAATACCATTACTCTCTTCTTTTTCATAGGACTGTTCTGTGATACCAATTATTTCTCTATTAATAAGTTTTAATATGTCCTGAAGAACCTTTGAATGCCCACCACCACCAATAATAATAACTGGTTTAGACATATTAATTAATCTCTTCATCTTTCTTAAAGTTTCTTGTAGCTTTTTTACCTAGCATTTCCCAATAATATATTGGTGAAATTCCATTACCTGGCCTTTTGACTGTAATATTCTTTTCATTAAAAGCCTCTCCTCCAGAAATATTACAATTAGCAACAATACTTTTTCTCGCTACGTTCATATTTTTTAATTCAGAAGGTGCTGGCTTTTTAATAGGAGATCCTATAGCCTGTTCAACTTCTCGAATTGATTTAACCATCTCTTTTAATTCATTAGGTTCAAGAGATGCTTTATGGTCTGGTCCTGGTAATGTCCGATCAACAGTAACGTGCTTTTCAACGACGACTGCACCTATAGCGACTGCTGCAATTGGCACCGATATACCCATCGTGTGATCAGATAAACCTACTTGGAGCCCAAATGATGTCTTTAATGTAGTTAATGCTAGTAAATTCACATCTTCAAAAGGTGTTGGATATTCGGTAGTGCAATGAAGTAGGATCACTTTCTCTTTAATAACCATTTGACCTTCTTCAGAATAAAAGGCTTGTCTTAATGTTTCAAAAGTAGGAGTACCATTTTTATTTAAATAACCAAACGAAATAATAGATAATGCATTTTCAATATCTCCAAGAGTACTCATCCCTGTCGATAAAATAATCGGTTTATCAGTACGTGCCATTTTTAACAGTAACGGAGCATTTGTAATTTCCCCTGAAGGGACTTTTAGCTTTGAAATATGAAAATCATTTACGAGTAAATCTAAACTTTCATAGTCAAAAGGGGTTGATAAAAACTCAATACTTTTCTCTCGACAATAATTTGTTAATACTTTGTGTTCATCTATACCCAATTCCAATTTTTTAAGCATTTCATATTGTGATTCAGCCTCACCAGTTTGCCTTTTTTGATAATCAGCTTTTGGCGTATTTTTACTAACTAGGTTTTCCGCCTTAAAGGTTTGAAATTTAATGGCATCTGCTCCTGAATCTTTGGCAATATCTATTAATTGCTTAGCCAACTCAATTGAACCATTATGATTTACACCTGCTTCAGCAATTATATAAGTCTTATTAATCATATTTACTTCACCTCAAAAAAATGTTTTTGTAAGAGGTCTGTGTAATCTTTTAATTCTTTAAGTACACTTATCATCTTTTCAGAACTTTTCCCATTACCGTATGGATTTACAGTATTTGAGCAATCCATTGCAAATGCTTTATTAATTGCTTTTACTATTGCTATTTTATTTACAGCGCAACCAATAACAGAACTAGCTTGCAATCTTCCTTTTTGTCTGTCCCCAATATTAACAGTTGGTTTTTTGAATGACGGAACCTCATACAAGCCACTTGAAGAGTTCCCTACAACTACATCGACATATTTCAACATACTTAAATACCTTATTTGTCCTAAGGAAGAAAAGACATTTACATTACTTTTTCTTTTAGCAAATAATTCTATCTTTTCTATAATCGTATGACCACCATTATCCGCATTTGGTTTTGTAAAGATAATCCCTATGTTTTCATCAATCAAATCTATAGCATCTAAAACTTCACCTATTTGTTCTTTAGGAGTTAGCCTATCTAAAGTAGACGGATGAAATGTAACTAAAATATTTTTTTTCTGTAGTTTTATTTTTAAGCTATCCTCCAAGCTTTCTTTTGACATTATTTTCATTTTATTTATAAAGTCAATCCCAGGACTACCCACATTAAAAATGCATTTCGGATTTTCTCCTAATTGTCTAACCCTTTTTAGTGAAGCTTCATTGGTTACAAAGTGAAGATGAGACATTTTTGTTAAGCTATGGCGGATTGCTTCATCAAATGCACCCTCTGTAGTGTCACCACCAGCAATATGCGCTATTGGAATTTTAGCTACCATTGCAGCTTGTGCAGCAGCTAAAATTTCATATCTGTCTCCTAAAACAACTAGAATATCTGGTTTTAGTCTTTCAAACGTATCCGCAAAGCCAATTACTCCTAATCCAATAGACTTAGCTATACCAACAGCTGTATCACTAGATAGTAACATTTCAACCTTTTCATCTATTATAAATCCATCTTCTTCGATCATTTTGTATGTTAATCCAAATTCTGGTGATAAATGCATCCCTGTTACAATAATTTGTAGTTCAAGTTCTTTATCTGTTTGAATCCCCTTCATTAACCAGTATAAAAGTCCATAATCCGCTCTTGTACCTGTAACAACACAAACACGACTCTTATTCATTTAAAACTCCCCCAACAAAGAACTACTTGGTATATTAATAATCCTTTTCTCAAGATCATCAACACCGTCCAAATCCATTCTTGGACACTGACTATACATACTAAGCTTATGCAATGGCATCCAAACTGGTCTTGACATAATACCGTTATTATTTAATACCTCCAGGATCGATTCTCTATTTAAAATCAATTCCCTTGAAAGAACCACAACATTTAACCAATAATTACTTTTTGCAAAAGAAGGCTCCTGAAAAAAGTTTACCCCTTGAACGGTGTTAAATGCCGTTTTATATTTTTGAGCTAATTCCCGTTTGCTTTTTATATACTTAGGTAATGCTTCAAGTTGAGCACATCCTAAAGCTGCATTTAAATTAGGCATTCTGTAGTTATATCCAACTTCATCATGAATATATTCCCATTGATGAGGAACCTTTGCAGTAGTTGTAAGATGCTTCGCATAGTTTGCAAGATTATCATCGTTAGTTAATATAGCTCCACCACCGCCTGTAGTGATTATTTTATTACCATTAAAACTTAATGCTGCAACTTTACCAAAGCTTCCTGTATGTTTCCCTTTATAATAAGATCCTAGCGATTCTGCAGCATCTTCAATTAATACAAGTTTGTATTTCCTACAAACTTCAAGTAACGGATCAATATCAACAGGGTGACCAAAGGTATGCATTGGAACAACTGCTTTAATTCTTCGACCCGTAAGCTTATTAATACACCCATCAGAAGTGACTTGGCCAATTTCTTTTAGATAAAGATCTAATTTATAAGGATCTAACCCTAATGTTTTTTCTTCAGAATCAACAAAATGAGGTATAGCAGATGAATATGAAACAGCATTAGCGGTAGCTACAAAAGTAAGAGATGGTATAAGTACCTCATCGTCTTTTTCAACGCCAACAATTTTCAAAGCAATATGTAATGCTGCTGTTCCATTTACAACTGCTACTGCTCTTTTTACTCCCGTAAATTCTGCAAGCCTTTCTTCAAATAGATCGACATACTTTCCAACTGAAGATACAAATGTAGAATCAAGGCAATCTTTAACATAATTCCACTCATTTCCTTGAAATGTAGGCTCATGTAATGGAGTAAATTCACTGGTAGGCAATACTGATTGTAGTGTTTTTAGGATTTGCTGCTCTAAAATCATATATTATACACATCCGCCTTGTATCCTTTTAAGTTTTCAGGATTGGTAAACCATTCTGCTGTTTCTTTCAATCCCCTCTTAAATCCGTCTCTACCACTATAACTCGTTTCCCAATTTAATAACTTTTTAGCTTTTGAATTATCCGCCCATAGACGTTCAACTTCACTTTTTTCAGGTCTAATTCTAATGTCATCCGTTTCAATTTCAACTTCCACTCCCATAGCTTCTGCTATTATTTGAACAGTTTCACCTATTGATACCTCAAAGTTACTACCGACATTAATTACTTCACCAATTGATTTCGGAGATTCCGCTATAGAAATAAATCCAGTTACCGTATCTTTTATATAGTTAAAATCACGTGTTGGATGTATTGCTCCTAATTTTATTCTTCTTTTGCCAGCTGCTATTTGAGAGATAATTGTTGGAATAACAGCTCTAGCAGATTGCCTAGGACCATAAGTATTAAAAGGACGAATGATTGAAACAGGTAAATCAAAGGAGTTGTAAAAGGAAATTGCCATTTGATCTGCTCCAATTTTTGAAGCTGAATATGGTGATTGTCCTTGTAATGGATGTTGTTCAGTTATTGGGACAAATTGCGCTGTACCGTATACCTCACTAGTCGATGTATGAACAAGTTTTTCAATTCCAAGTTCGCGTGCCGCCTGTAAAATGTTAAGCGTTCCTTTAATATTTGTATCAACATAGGTATCAGGTGAATGATAAGAGTAAGGAATTGCAATTAAAGCCGCTAAATGAAGAACTGTATCACAACCCTTCATTGCTGTTTTAACTCCATAAGGATCCCGTATATCACCTGTAAAAACATCTAGATTTTGTTTTATTTCATTTGGAGCATGGTCTAACCATCCCCATGAGTTAAAAGAATTATAATAGACAAAAGGTTTAACATTATAACCTTGACGAATTAGTTCTTCAGTTAGATGGGAGCCAATAAAGCCATCCGCGCCAGTTACTAATATATTTTTCAAATTAACCAATCCCTTTTATTTATAATATTAAACTTCTTTATTAAAAAATTTTAATTGTTTTGCTTTATTTGCAGTTACAAATTCAATAAATTCCAATAGCGAACAATGCTTCCAGCCCTTTATATAAGCCCCACCTTCTGTACAATTCCAAAACTGATTTTCGTTTCCGGTAATTGCTACATACCTCTCAAACCATTTTCTAAAAGAATTTAAACTAGCAGAGGTATTAATTAAATCAGTTTGATTAAAATTAGGAACTTTATTTGAAACATTAAATATAGGTTTGCAATTATGTGTACCTTTTGCATGGCTAATACCGTTTGTGAATGCCAAATCCTGACCAACTAATGCAATAGGATTACTTCCCATTTTTACTAGCAAATCTAATAAGCAAGTCGCCACTGAACCACCAGTCCGAATAGTAGGTTCATTTCTAATCTCAGCCTGTCTTTCAGCTTCTAAATAATCCTTTTGCCATACAATATATCTATCACCTTTATATTGGTTGACAGCTTCATAATTTGCTGTAGATAAATAAAATAGTGGAATATCTAAAGTATTAACACCAATAAATTGTTCTTTTATTTTTATAGTAGGATCAGAAATCATCACTAAATTTGGTTTGATTCCAAACTTCGTGAGAGGTATCAAAGCTGTCCCTACACAGGCAATTTGAATATTATTTTTTTGGGAAAGCTCTTGTAATAAAGGTAACTGTTTCGTTAGCGAAGGGCCTGCTGATACCAAAATTATTGGTTGATCAGAAAATTGATTTATCCAACCTACCACTCCCTTATCTTCTAACGATAGATTGCTTTTTATGTTCCTCGATAATAGCTCTTCTCTTGCTAAACTATTTTGTTTGAGTAATATTAAATCATTTAAAGCTTCCTTAACTAAAGAAAGGTTTGGAGGAATCAAGTTCAATGCTGGTTTATAAATTAAAAATTGAATACCATCATCATTTATAAATGGAATAAATTCTTTATTTATTTCACCTTTATTTTCTGTAGAATGATATTTTATAAATTCTAAGTCGATTCCTATTAATTCTAAAGTTTTTGAACTTTTAATCCAGTTAGCAAAATCATTATTAAAATCCCATACTTCAATTTCAATGTTAGGATATCTTAAATGAAGTTCCCTAATATGATACCCAGCCCCCATACCTACAATTATAAACTTCTTAGGTAATGAAGTTAATTTTATACCTTCTACCCATCTTTTCGCTTCTTTTAAGGGATTATACCGACTATTCAAATATAGTTCATCACTATTATCCATTATAAGTTTAATCGAATAATCACTTGTAGAAGTTTCAATTAATTCCCATTTCATTATTTAAGAAAATTCCTTATTCAAGTTATTTTCTACTTTCTCTAACCATAATGATAAGATTGGAGAAATTTCATATTCGAATAAGTCAGCTATCAAGACATTGTCCTTTGATATCAACGCTTTTTCTATCTGAATTAAAAACTCATTAAGCTGCTCACTATTTAAACCTAAATCATACCCAATTTTTTTAAGATGAATAAATACAGAAACAACCCAATTTAACCCCTCTAAAAATTGTTGTAATAATTCTATCGCTTCTACATCTTTCCCACTTTGTAATTGGCTTGCTATTTCTTCAGAGGCACCAACTAGTTTAGGTAAATATTCTTTTAAAGTTTCTAATATTTCTTTAATATTTATCTCCACTTTCTGTTTCTCTCCTTTGATAATTATTATTTTAAAAGTTCAAGCTGCTTTCATTTAACCAACTTCAGCTTCTATCTCTCTAAATAACTCCTCTAACCATTTTTGAGACTTCTTGCTTGCTTCTAATATATCTTTATAAAGCCCCTTTGACAGCAACATGATCCGTTTTTCTCGTTCTTGTTCAGTTTCAGTATGTGGGCTTAGTAAGTTATTATAAATGCGGATAACAATTGGTTGGAATAAATAATACATTAACTCAGATTCAAGTAGCTTATAAAGTTCTTTATCGTATTTATTTAAATCATCAATTAAATGAGAATCAATTTCTTTATAATTATTTATTTTCTTTATTGCACCCTTGCAAATTTCAGTTATTTTTTTTATGTTTTTAATTTCTTGTTTGATTTTTTGTTTAAATTCAATTAGATTAATACTTGATTTTTTATTGAAAAGATTTTTAATTTCCACACTATAATCACTATCACAATACTTTTGACAAAAATCATTAAAGGTTATGTTATCAGTACCTTTAATATAAATCCCACCTTCTGTAGCATTAAATACATTTCTTTCTTCTTTAAATAACTCTAAATACTTTTCAAACTGATATTTCATTGATAAGAAAGGATAATCTGTATAAACCTCATTTCCATAATAACCTTTAACCTTGACATACTTCTCTTCATTACTCATATCAACCTTTTTAATCCTACGATTACCTGATGCATGAGTAATGCCATCTGTATAGGCCAAATCTTGACCAATAAAACAAATCGGCCCAAAACTTAGCTGAATGGCAATATCTAAACAGTAATTTGCTACAGATGCTCCAGCTTTTACAAAGCCTATATCTTTGTTGAAAATGCTATTTATAAATGATGCTACAAGTCTATCATCATTAAATACAATTTGTGGCCCCTTATGATATCGGGGTATATCCTTGTGTACCTTAAACGGATACATAAGTGGGTACTTATGTATATCAACATCATTATAATGACTGAAATTTATTGGTGCACCGTCTACACTAACTATAATATCTGGTTCGATTCCTCCTTTTAATAAAGAATTAATCGTTGAACCCGCGCATAAAATTAAAACTTTACTCTGAAACTCTTTTAGGATAGGAAGTTGCTTCGTTAATGAAGGGCCACCAGATGCAATAATTATTGGACAAGAAATTCTACCGATTAGATCACTTAAATATGTAGCATTTCTTGCTGCAAATAAGTTTGAGAAAAAATTCTCTTGCCAATACTTCGAGAAAAAATTTATTGTATTAAGGTTCACTACCTGTAAAAATATAAGCTCCTTTAGTAATTCATATAGTGAATGCAATTGTTTAGGAAATAACTTCGAATAATTAGGAGACTCAACTACCGTAATTCTCCCAGAAAACTTACCTATAACTTTTTCAATGCTTTTCCTTAATTCATCAATATTACTCCCTACAAATAAACTGATATTATTATTTTCTTGTAAAAAACTAAGATTAATATTTTCTTTGACGGAATTAAAAATTACCTCACTAGGCTCAATAACTATCAAGGAATCTTCTTCTTCCATTAATGAATATAGCTCTTTAGCATAATAACTCATGCCTAGGCCATAAAGAATATGCAAATGATTTTTCTTGTATACTTTTTCCGCAAAAGCTTTTGCTTCTTTTATTGGGTTATAAGAGCTATGTAAGAATAAACCATTAATCTCTATTGTAGAGTATAGACTTCTTTTACTTTTAATTATATTAATATTAGTTGTATCAAAAGGAAAGTCCTCATCTTTTCTAACATTATCCGTTTCCATATTTACCCTTCCTTATTTAAAAAGGCAACCTAGAAAAGGCTGCCTTTGTTTTTTGTTATCTTAATAGTTGTAGAACTGCTTGTGGCTGTTGGTTAGCTTGTGCTAGCATAGCTTGAGAAGCTTGGTTTAAGATGTTTGATCGAGTGAACTCCATCATTTCCTTAGCCATATCTACGTCACGAATACGTGATTCAGCGGCTTGTAAATTCTCAGCACCTGTATTTAAGTTTTTAATTGTATGCTCTAAACGATTTTGCACTGAACCCAGGTTAGATCGCTCCTTAGAAACAAGAGCTATCGCAGCGTTAATCTGATCAACTGCACCAGTAGCAGCTCCATAAGAACCTACACTAGCCGCAATGTTTGAGATGTTTAAGCCGTTTCCACCAGCTGTCATAATATTAATTGATAGCTGAATATTTTGGCCAGAATTTGCTCCTACTTGAAAATTGTATGTCGCGGAATTTTGCAACACCTTCTGAGTATTGAACTCAGTTTCAGTACCAATACGAGTGATTTCATTCGTTAACTGTGAAAGTTCATCTCTGATAGCATCACGGTCAGCAGTAACGTTTGTATCATTTGAAGCTTGAACAGCTAGTTCACGCATACGTTGAAGTATTGCATGAGTTTCATTAAGAGCTCCCTCAGCAGTTTGGATTAAAGAAATGCCATCTTGTGAGTTACGAGCAGCCTGGTCTAATCCACGAATTTGCCCACGCATTTTTTCAGAAATCGAAAGACCAGCGGCATCGTCTCCAGCACGATTTATACGAAGTCCTGAAGATAATTTCTCCATCGACTTTGCACCTGCGTTAATATTAACTCCCATTTGACGGTTAGCATTCATTGCATTCATATTGTGATTAATAATCATAATAAATTTCCTCCTTGAATTTGTTTTATTACTCCGCCCACGTCCTTGTGGTTGGAATGTTTTTGAACGTAAAATGGTTGGAAAGTCGGCCGCCTTTCTTCTCATTTCCGTTCCTACAATACTTATATCGGACAAAGGGTTTAGATGTTTAATAGTTTGGTAGAAGTTTTATGTAAATTAATTTATTTTTTTGTCAGATTATTGTTTTTTTCGAAACAAAAACAGAGCCAATCGACTCTGTTCCTATTTCTTCTGTAGTGTACTTGTCAGTTGCTGCAACAAATTAATCGAAGCATTCGCTGCTTCACTATTTTCCTCTTGAATAGCCAGATAAATCTCTTTCCTCTGTATCTCCACTGACCTAGGCGCATTGATCCCTAGCTTTATTTGATCACCTTCAATAGCCAATACCGTTATTTCAATATCATCACCAATCATAATCGACTGATCTTTTTTTCGAGAAAGTACTAGCATCCTCTACCCCTCCTGACCGACGGCTTGTGGGATGAGTAGGTGCTTGGTTGTGTAGTTTGGATCGTTTAAGGAAATTTGCTTTCCTTTTTGTTTTTTACTATTGATCACGACTGGACCTTGTAGGTTGGCCGTTGTATTTGTAAATGGATCTTGGACGGTTAAGATGACAAATAAAGTGACATCGGCTTCTGCTTCTATTCCGAGAGCTTCGATTGTTGAATCTGATAACTTCACTTGATAATCTGGGAAAAAATCAAACGGTGATACAATGACAAAGCCGAGCTCTGGTGTTGTGACCGATTGTAATATGTATAGCGGTGTTCCTTCTCCGAATGGGAGGATGATAAACTTTTTTTCGTCGAGAAAGCTCGGGATTCCATTTTCAAAATGGATAATTTTTTCTTCGTTAATTTCTACTTCCCCTAAATATTTCGTTTGAATCTTCATTTTTACTCACCACTTTATTTTATATTTACTGTTATTGTAATGCAGTTTTGGGTTGATTTAAACATGCGACAGAAAACTAATTTAGGTGCTTGTAACCTTGATGAATTTTTTCATATACATAAAAGCCTCGAGAATAACTCGAAGCTATCGTTGTTGATTGAATTGAAGTCCGACTGCCTTAAATTGAATGCTTTGTTTTTGACGTACGTAGACGTCTGTTTGCCAAGGTCTGTGTTGAATGGTAGGAACGTTTTTTTGTGCTTGAACATGAACTCCGCCTTCGTTTACCCGGTAATTTGTCTTACTTCGTTGAAACTGAACTTTTACCGAAAAAGGTTTTGGCATTTGCCCGAGCGTAATTCCTTTTTCAGGGAAAAGGACGCTGTTTACTTTTGCTAAATGAGGAATGACATCGCCACCATTTTCAATCCTCATTAGTTGATCGCCTTCTCTTGCATATTTTGCGATCGCTTGGTGCGCATTACTCATTGCTTTTGCGGCAAACTCTTCGTTCAAACGGTAAACGTGTTTCGAATTAGCGGATGCAAAAGCTTCTCTTTGATCAATCGTAAGCTTACTTTGTTGCGTACTCATTTCTACAAAAGCATGGTCTTGTTTGATTGAAAAATTGGGTTTATGATTCTGTATTTGAATATGGGGGCGTTGTGACTGAATACCAGTTTGTCCACGAACCGATTGAATATTTAATGATGGTAGTTGCATCAACTCTCCCCCTTTCACTCAAAATACTAATTTAACGTAAAAAGTCCATTAATGTCGGCTGAATAATTCGTGCCCCTGCCGATAGAGCTGCCCGGTGAACACTTTCTTGAGAAACGAGATCAATAATTACTTTTTCCATATCGGCATCTTCATTATTAGACATGATGCGTTTAGCAATGACTTCTTGTTCCATAATACGATTTTCGACCATTTCGACTCGGTTCAATCTTGCCCCAAGCTCCGCACGTTCATTCACGACATGATCAATATTATCACCAACCCTATCAATAAATGCACTAATATCTTCAGCTGTCGAATTCGGATCACTTAATGTACGTTCTAATTCAATAATATCTGTAAAAAATTGTTCAGAAAATACGTTCTTTGGATTAATGTTAACTGCAATATTAACCCCTTTAAGCAACTCAAATTGAACTTGTTGGTCATTTGCCGAAACCGCGCCTTCAGGAAGTTCTACAACTCCAGTTACGCGGGCTGTATCGTAGGCATTTTTCATTGCATCACCGTCAACGGGCGGCGTGATCGTATCCGTCCCATTAAAAATAAATTTATTGTTTGCTCGAGTATTCGCTAACGCCACTAAATGCTCACGAAGTTGCGTTACTTCTTTACGAATATTTTCACGCTGCGTTTCTTCATACGAATCATTCGAAGCTTGTACCGTTAACTCACGAATTCGTTGTAGAGTTAGGGTCACTTCATCTAACGCTGCGTCAGCCGTGTCCATCCAGTTATATGTTTCTGAAAGATTACGTTTAAATTGCTCGACTTCCGTTACTTGTGAGCGATATCGCATTCCATTCATCGCAACAACAGGATCTTGAGAAGCTCGCGTAATTTTTTTCCCAGTTGCTAATTGATCTTGGATATTCCCTAACTTTTGATAGCTGTTAGACATGTGACGGAGAGTGTTATTTGAAAGCATCATTTGCGTTACACGCATCAATTTCACCTACTATTCTTCTATAAAAAATGGCGTTTTACTTTTTATCCCAAAAGATTGAAATACAGTTCTCTAGCTACATTTGCTGATTCATTTTAAAGGTAAGTCTTATCTACCAACTGTACCCATTCTATTAATAATCGTATCTAACATTTCATCTACTAATGTAATAGTTCTAGCAGCTGCATTATAGGCATGCTGAAACTGAATTAAGTTAGTCATTTCCTCATCAAGAGAGACACCACTAATACTTTCGCGACGTTGATCAACAGACAGGCGTAACGTATCCGTATTTTTCATCATACGCTCTGCTTCGTTTCCGCTAACCGCCATTTCTCCAATAACACCTTGGTAAAAGCTCTGCACTGTCGTTGTTGTCCCACCAAAGTTTAGCATTGCATCTTTTACATTCGCTAATGCAAGTGCGTTCGATCCGTCACCTGCAAACCCTCTGTTCGAGTCTGCAATGGAAGTTGGGATAGAAGCTGCAATATTATCAAGCTCGTTAACAATTTCATCAGATACTCTTAAGCTTGTTGCCGCACCTTTTGGATTACCAGCAGTTGGCGTAAAACCTGCAAATGTAAAAAAGTCAATCGGATCACCTTTTGCACCGTCTTTCACATCATTTAAGTTCCAACCTTCATGATGAACACGGTTGAACTCTTCTACAAATGTAACAACCATTGTATCTAAATCTCGAAGCATTTTCGGGTAAACACCTTGTTCAGAACCGTCTTTCGCTAAATAGCCATGCGCTTCTATATCGGCAACTAATTTTCCAATCGCATTAAAATCTTCAAAGTTAAACGCGACGACTCCACTTAATGCGTTATCATCAAACCCAGCTGGGCCAACTAAAATTTGACTGACAAGCCCACTGTTTTGATCATACTCGACTTTTACATCATTGTTTGTAAGACGTGTTCCATCGACAAGTGTAACCCCTAAATCACGTCCATTTTCATCGATTAATTTGACCGTATATCTTCCTTCAGCTATTTCAAGCGCTTGTCCGCCACTTCTCACAGGCTCAACTTTAATGTTCACAAGCTTTGAAAGTTGGTCTACTAAAAGATCCCTTTGATCATAAAGATCATTTGGTAAATATCCGTGTGGTTCAATTGCCGCTATTTGTTTATTCAAATTATTAATTTGTCTCGTTAATGAGTTAATTTCATTCGTAGTCGCATTCGATTGAACTTTTAGATCTCGCTGAATAGCCATTAATGAATCCGCTGTATAGTTAAACGTATCCGCTAACGCCATTCCTCGTTGACGAACAACAGAACGAGCACCAGAATCTTCTGGGTGAACAGATAAATCTTGAAGTGCTGTCCAAAATCGGTCAAGCGTATTGGCAATTCCGTCTTCTGTAGGTTCATTCATAATGTCTTCCATTTTTTCTAACGCAATGGAACGAGTTTCCCAATAGCCAAACTTACTCGTTTCCCCACGATATTGCATATCTAAGAAACTTTCTCGAGTACGTTGAATGGATCCAGCTTGTACACCTGTTCCAACTTGCCCTGGAATATCGGGTCTATTGAAACCTACACCTGGAAATGGCGTTGTTTGTGAAAAATTAACGCGCTGCCGCGAATAACCTGGTGTATTCGCATTTGCAATATTATGCCCTGTTACATGTAGTGCTGTTTGCTGTGTATAAAGGGCACGACGGGCTGTCTCCAACCCTTGAAATGTCGACTTCATTTACACTTCCTCCATTTCTTGAGAAAAGAGGGTTCCAAAAAGGATCTGACACCACGTGCATTCTACTATATACAGAGGTTCAGTTTCGACATCCATCTATATATAGGTGCGATACGGTGTCTGACACTTTGTTTTTGGACACCCTCTTTTCTCATACCACCTTCATCTATAACTTAATCACTCTCTCAATCTCTTTACGCTTTCGAATCAAAAAGAGAACGTCCTTGAATTCCATCGTCGAATTCCTTATCTGGTCGCCCGTAATTTCCAGTTTCGGCCTCAGGCTTTAAAACATCAAGAGATAAATTCACAAACCGTAACGAATCTTGAATTAATTGCTGGTTTAATTCGTTTTCTTGTTTCAGTAGGTTAATTTGCTCAGTTAAGCTTTTTTGCAAACTAACGAGCTCCTCTTTTTCGGTATCACTAACATACGGAAGGAGCTCGGTTAACGTTCCGGTTTCTGTTACTAACCCCTTGCCTTGGATAAAAAATTGAACGAGCCTAATCCGCTCTTGTTCCACTCGTTCTAGTTGCTTTAGTTGAACAACTTCCTTTTGCATGAGGCTTCGCAAGTGAGCGATGTCCCCTTTTTTCAAGCATTCCGTTTTTTCTTTAGCAATTTCACAAAACGTTTGATGAATTTCAATTAATTTTTTCATAGATTGAATCATTAACTCAGCAGACATCTACTTCACCTCCAAGATTTCCCAACTCTTAAAAAGCAGTAAGAAACGTAAAATATTAAATAAGTTTAAGGAAGTATTCTCACCCTAAAACTTTAGTATGAGTTTAACTAGCAAACAGTTGAAATAAAGCGGAATTTCACTGCTTAATGGAAAGCTTTACTGATTCCAGAAGCCATAAAACTTCTTAGCAACTTCTTGTGGGTTTACTTTGTATTCACCAGACTGAACTTTTTCCTTTAAAGCCTCAATCTTTTCTTTTCGCTCTGTTACAATTCTTGATTCTTGTTGCATTAATTTCGCCTCTGTAGAAATTTCAACTTGATCTTTCTTTTTCGAAACCTCACCTTTAGGCTGAGCTTTCTCTAGCTGTTTTTTGTATATGTTTTGGATTTGATTATACGGGTTAATTTTCATATTGTTCACCCCTTTGACTTATCACGAGTTTATCTTATTTATAGTATCGTCAATAAACGCTTAATTGTTTAGTTTTTTTATTTTTATTCTATTTTATTTGAACACAGGTTTGAAACACTAGTTGCTAAGTACAAATACTTTCATAAAGCTGAACTTCAATCAGTGGGGGGTTCCTTCATCCCCCACTGATTGTTAGTTCAACTTATACCACAGGCATAAGAATAACTAATCATCAGCTATCACTGATGAAAGTTATTCTATATCGGACCTTTAGGGGCAGTTTATCCCCCACCTAAACTTCTCGATTTTCTTAAGTTTTGAGGTGGGGGTCTTACTTGCCCCTTAAGAGTGAGATAAAGAGAAAAAAGAACCATTAGGATAGAACTAATGGTACAACTACTTATGTGCTTCGATCAACTTTATCTTTCAACGAATGGTATGTTGTATATTTACTATTCTCATCCTGTTTTTTTCTTTCTTGAAACTTCTTTTCACTTTCAATTCGGTCGAGTCCACTTGTGATATTCGTTTTACAAGCTGCACAAATACGCCCTTCTCTTATTATTTTTTCACAAGATTCACAAGGATATCCTAGATTCGGAAAATTGTGGAGTGAAATTCTTCCTTGTTTTATAAATTTATAAATGAATCTTTGTGAGACCCCCGTCCCTTCTTCAACCTCAATGATAGATGCCATTCGATTATCTTTTTTCCGAACATATTGATATACTTTTTGAAAATCATCTTCCTCTTTTTTTGCACAATCGGTACAAACATCTCGTAAATTTTTCACAAAAATTTTATTACACCGCGGACAATTTAGGATTTCTGCCATTTCTCTTTCCTCCATCACAAAAGTTCTTAATATTTATATCGGCACATCAACCTATTTCATAAAGTTTTTTTGTTATAAGTATAAAAAAAAGTTAGATTTTCTAACAGGAAAACAGAACAAACGTTCTTTTAATTCGAAGTAGCTCTGTGGTATACTAACCGTAGAAAAGGAGGAGATACATGTGAGTGAATTACAATTAATAATCAAGATTTTAGGAGAAATTGATCATAGGTTGGGTGGAGTAGAAAACGGATTACGTGGAGTCGATAAAAGATTAAACGGAATTGATCACCGATTGAACGGAATTGACGAACGATTTGATCGAGTAGATGAAAGATTAGATCGAATTGAAGCTAAAGTTGATAAAACCGACGCGAAGCTCTCAATCGTTCACGAGCAAGTTGTTCGTAATAGTGAAGCAATCGAACAATGCGTCACAAAGTCCCATCTAAAAAACATTGTCAATTTACTTAATTAACCGCGGGCAACAGTTAGAGAAAAAATAGTTGCTGCACCATTTTCTTTTAATACATTGGCAGCAGAGTGAAGGGTTGCTCCTGTAGTATAAATATCATCAACGAGTAAGATCGTTTTTCCTTGTAAGTCGTAAGGAAAAGATGGCACCATTTGAAACCTTTCTTCTCCTTCTAAGCGTTCTTTACGACTTTTCTTACTTTGTTTTGTAGATCGATCATTTCTTTTTAAAATCTCAACGAGTGGGTAGGGTAGAGCTTCCGCTAGCATTTTAGCTTGATTAAAACTTCTTTCGTATAGCCTTTCATCGCTTAAAGGAACCGGAATGACTGCATCGATCATACCAAATTCGTTTGCACACCTTTTGAGTGACGGACAGAACAACTTTGCAATCTCACTATCACCACGATACTTCCACTTGGCGATCACTTCTTGTAAAAATTCATTATACACGTATAAAGATCGATTTTTTGTTAATGCACGATCTCCCCAGCGAACACAGTCATTACATAAATTACCTTGGCGATACTCGGAGGCTAAATGTCGAAAAGGTCTACCGCATTTATCACATATGTCATCATCTAAGATTAACTCAAGTTCTTCCCTGCACCGCTCACATACAACAGGGGGTGTTGACAAGCCAAATACATAATGCCAGCATACTTTTTCAATAAAATATTCATGACACCATAAACAGTTCATTATGAAAAACCTCCTAATTTATTCATTTCTCGAATATGGTCAATCGCGTCTAGCATCGCTTCTGTTTTTCCATAGTGATAAAAAACGATGTCACCACTCGGGTACTCTGCACTACGACCAACACGACCTGAAATTTGCACAAGTGCACTTTCAGTAAATACATCATCGTCAGCACCATATACGGCTACTGCAATATTCGGAACCGTAACACCACGCTCTAATATAGTTGTCGTTACTAAAATAAGAATGTCACCGTTACGGAATTTTTGAACTTTCTCGCGGCGATCAGGATCTTCTGAATGAACCCCTTCTACTGAGGGATACGTCGTTTGTAAAATAGGGACAACCTTTTGAAGGACAGCAACCGAAGGAACGAATAAAAATGCTTGTTGCTTTAAGTTCATTCTTTTTTCTAGCCATTCGCAAATGTTAGTTGGAATCAAACCTTTAGATAATAGCTTTCTCCAGTTGCCTGACCATTCTACAGTAGGTACAGGAAGAGGGTGACCATGATAGCGTTTCGGAATTTTCACTGCGTCAAGCGTTCCCTTTGTTACTTGTTTTTGTAAATTTTTATCTGGCGTCGCCGTTAGTAGGATTGTTGTTGCTTCGGGTTTTGCTGATTGGCTTGCTGCATACTTTAGCATTGGATCATACGAAAAGGGGAAAGCATCTACTTCATCAATAACAACAAAGTCAAAGTGATTTTTATATCTTAGTAACTGGTGTGTCGTCGAAATGACAAGCTGTCCTTGTTTGCCACGATCTTCACTACCACCAAACAATGATATAACTGAAGTACTAGGAAACACTGCTTTAATGCGCGGAGTTAGTTCATGGACAACATCGCTTCGAGGCGTGGCGATAAGAACGTTCTGCCCAAGTTCAAGTGCTCGATTCATTCCTTCAAAGAGAATTTCCGTTTTTCCTGCACCACAAACGGCCCAGACGAGGAGCTTATTTTGTTGAACGGTTTGCGACTGTCGCTGCTTGTTGAAGATTGAAAGTAACAATTGGTGTAAAGTAAGACAATGGACATTCGTATTAAGTTTTTTCTCACTCTTAGTAACATCGTTAGGAACTAGTGGTACTTCTTGTTGTTGACCAATAACCTTTTTGCAACCTTCTAATCGTAGCGACTTCTCAACAGCCTGAACGATCTTTTCTGATGCTTGTTGTTGTCCAGGTGAAAGCTTTCCTTCCCATCGAAGAGGCCGATGTTGTTTCGGATATTGAATAGGTGTGCCTGACCAGGTGATGAGCGGTGAACACTGGCTAACTTTTCCCATCGTTATACAGTGACGACAATACGTACACTCTTCGTCACACCTAGCACACTGATACTTAGCAAAAAGATGTTTCTCGGTGTTACCGCAACGTAAGCAGGTGTATGTTCCGTTCTCCTCTTTTATGCTTTTGTTATAAGAAACATATCCGTTTAAGTAGTGATCGTGAATGAGATGAATAGGAAAGGGAATTTCTTGAAGAAGTAGTTTCCGACCGTTGAGGAGTTGCTGGAGTTCGATTGAAAATTGAAACGTCTCATTCAATGGGGGTTGGTAAAAATCTAGGAGTTTACTCATTGCAGTAGGTGGTGAAGCAGTAGTCGTATCCGAAGGTAAACATGGAATAGGACAAGCATAACGCTGCTCTTCACGAACAAGCGTGACGAATTTCATAAATGAATCACCTCTTTAGTTGTAGTGAGAAATGATAAAGGAAAAGCTTGCACAAGGTTTTGCACAAGCTTTACATCAACCTTTTCCATTGTTATCGTATCAAGAACTGTGAACAATTGTCCAATAGTTTTGTGCTATTAAAACCATCTGTGACTTGCCCTTACTTCCTTAACATAAATCGATCTATTATCGTACGATAACCCATCCGTTTTTGATCGCTTCTACAACTGCTTGGGTACGATCATTTACGTTCATTTTTTGTAAAATATTGCTGACGTGGTTTTTAACGGTTTTTTCACTAATAAACAAAATTTCACCGATGGAACGATTACTTTTTCCGTCAGTCATTAACTGTAACACTTCACACTCACGTCGAGTTAAAAGGTGTAATGGACGAACGTATTCGACTTCGCGAAAACCGATTTCTGTATCCGGTGCTTTCTCTGAAGCTAATCTACGAAATTCATTAATTAAATTGTGAGTTACCTTTGGGTGAATATAAGCGCCCCCATCTGCGACCACTCTTACAGCTTCAATTAAAGAATCTGCATCCATTTCTTTTAATAAGTAACCAGAGGCACCTGATTTCAATACGTGCGTAACATATGATTCATCGTCATGGATAGAAAGAATTAGAACTTTCACCCACGGGTACGTCTCGATAAGTTCTCGCGTTGCCTCTACTCCATTTACTTTTGGCATATTAATGTCCATTAAAATAACATCGGGTTTATGTTGTTCAACTAGACTGATTCCTTTTGAACCATCATCACCTTCTGCTACAACTTCAAAATTATCTTCCAAATCTAGTATTCGTTTCACACCTTCACGAAAAAGTTGGTGATCATCAATAATAACGATTTTTATTTTTCTTTCATTTGTGTCGAACATGTGAAGTCCTCCCTCATTTCTATGCATGTATTGGAATGACAAGCATAATAATTGT
This sequence comes from Anaerobacillus alkalidiazotrophicus, assembly GCF_001866055.1. Next base: position 1,435,685 of record NZ_MLQS01000001.1, on the reverse strand, counting down.
GCCGTTGTTTATTTTTGAATCGATGGTAAGTTCGCCTTTCAACATATTAACTCTTTCTTTCATTCCTAGTAATCCAAAGGCACCATCTTTTTTCTCATTTTGGTCGAAGCCTTTACCGTCGTCTTTAATAATAACCATGACTTTTGTTGCTTTAATTTCCATTTTCACTTGAACTTGTTTTGGATTCGCATGTTTTTGGGCATTTTGCACTGCTTCTTGAACTAAACGAAATATAGCAATTTCTAATGCAGACGGAAGGCGCTCCTCTTTCCCTAAGTTACGAAACGAAATTTCTAATCCTGTACGCTCTTGAAAGTTTTTTAAGTACTTTGCTAGGGTAGGAACTAACCCAAGATCGTCTAACGCCATTGGTCGGAGATCATAAATAATACGTCTCACTTCTGATAATGAGCTTTTAACCATCGCTCGTAAATCACGAATTTCTTTTAGGGCTTCTTCTATACCTTTTTCTTTATATATGCGCTCAACGAGTTCAGATCGAAGAAGAACGTTTGCCATCATTTGTGCTGGACCATCATGTATTTCTCTTGACACTCGTTTACGCTCTTCTTCTTGAGCTTCAATAATTTTTAATCCAAACTCTTGCATCTCTTTTGCATCTTCTAGAATATCATTCACTTGTTGTAAGTCACTAGTCAAGTAGTTTAATACCACTGAAATTTGCCCTACTAATGCTTCGGCTTTTTTAATCGTGTCTTGAAGAGCGAGTAAGCGACGTTCCATATGGTCACGCTGTTCACGAAGTTGTTTTTCTTCTTGGCGATACAAAGCGAGTTTGACTTGGAAATCATTTGCTTGTTCATAGGCATTTCGTACTTCTTCGTCACTAAATTTATCGAAATTCTTACTTACTTCAGCTAAACGATTTCTAGCAAACCTAGCATACCGTTCTGTTTTATCGGTATTCTCTATGACAGAAGCTACTTTCATCTGAACTTGTACTAACTCTAGCTGTAGCTGTGAATATTCGTTTCGCGATTGTTCCGTTATGTCAAAAACTTGCTCTTTACTTTGAATAACCGTATCAACCATTTTTTTTACTATTTCGTCTAAGACTGATTTATTTGACATTTTTTGTCCTCCATTTTAATGTACAGAACAATTGACTGATAAAATAGACACTATATACCCAATCTTTGAATAGGTATAATCTCCTATTAAGTTGGCAACTTTTATTTTTCGGGGAATTTCACCTTCCAATTATCCAGTTAAACCTACTAATCTATATGATCATATTTAGGAAAGGTACTAGTCGAACTAATAATTCCAATGCTTTAACATGTTACTTTTTAGAAAAAAGCAAATACCTAACTTCATTGTTGTGGGGGACTATGACCCTTAAGATCAAATCAGTTTGATTAAGCATATCGTTTTTATAGATTTTCTCAGGGATTGGATGTTACTGCCAAATAACATTTAATGTCAACCCCTTTTTTACTATTTTACCATATGTTTTTTGTGTCAGGTGTTAATTCATGATGTTCATTTAAGATGTCACAAATGTGGTACAATATGGCTAATAAGGGCATGTACGTTAACACCATGGTGGTAGGAATTCACCTATGTAAAGCGCCTATTTTTAAAGCTGAACTTCAATCAATAGGGTTTTCCTTCATCCCCCACCTAAACTTTTCTATTTTCTTTAGATTTGGGGTGGGGTCTACTGCCCGTAATAGTGAGATAAATGTAAACTATGATAAAAGCGTTATGTTTAATGCATGTTTAAGTGAGCGGCCGTCGTATGACACCACTAATAATAAAAGAAAGGAATGGAGAGTGTGCTTTCAATATATAAAACTGTTAAAGGGTATGGGGAACATGAAATTGTCATTCAAAAATCTAGATTTATTACTTATATAGACCGAGTAACAACGGAAGATGAAGCTCAACGTTTTATTGAAAAAATAAAGAAAAAACATTGGGACGCAAATCACAATTGTTCCGCTTACTTAATCGGTGAACGTGATCACATTCAAAAAGCAAATGACGACGGAGAGCCGAGCGGAACTGCTGGAGTACCGATGCTTGAAGTGTTAAAAAAGCGTGGTTTAAAAGATACGGTCGTTGTTGTGACTCGTTATTTCGGCGGGATAAAACTTGGTGCTGGGGGATTGATCCGTGCTTACGGTAGTGCAACGAGCGAAGGCTTGAATGCGACAGGTATTGTCGAACGGAAATTAATGCGAATTTTTCATACGACAGTTGATTATACATGGCTTGGAAAGCTTGAAAACGAACTTCGAAGTTCTCGCTATCTTATTAAAGAAATTCACTATCTCGATCAAGTTGAAGTTGAAACATATGTAGCAAGTGATGAAACCGACAGCTTTATTGCTTGGATGACGGATTTAACAAATGGACAGGCTAATATTGAAGAAGGCGAATTAGAGTATTTAGAACAAGATGTTTGTTGATAATGAAAAAACGTAACATCATTTCTCAACCATAAATTTCATACTACTAATAAAGCTGAACTTCAATCAGTGGAGGTTTTCCTTCATCCCCCACTGATTGTTAGTTCAACTTATCGGACCTTTAGGGGCAGTTTATCCCCCACCTAAACTTCTCGATTTTCTTACGTTTTGAGGTGGGGGTCTTACTTACCCCTTAAGAGTGGGATAAACACGGTATCCTTCGTTTCCATACAAGGATACTTTTTTTACTTTTTGGCGATAATTGTAGGAAAAGCTTTAGAAATTGAGGTGTTTCCATAGTTATGAGACGAAAACGGTCATTAAAATTATTTATTATTTCGTTCCTACTCGTACTAGGGGTATTGATTGTTATGGTTGAAAACCAAGTAAACGTACAACAAAGTGAATTTCGGGTTAAAGACAAAATGAATGTTAGTGAAAAGGTAATATCACAAGAGGAGCCACGTAGTTATTTTGATGACAAGCGGCATGGTGTACCAAAAGAATTTTTGGAAGCCGAAGAAAGACAGGAATATTCGTACGTAGAAGATACGTCTACATTCGTAACGAGCGAACAAATAAAAGAAAAATACGAAACTTCCTTTGAACAGCTTCAAGAAGAAGCATTCCAAAAGGTTTCTAATTTAGCTTCAAAGGCCATTGATGAGTACGCAAATGAAGAAAACCCCTCTCTGATTTCGTTTTACAGAACGTATTATCCTAAGTTAAAAGATTTAGAAAGTGAAATTGATTTTGATTTTGAGAAGATGTATAAAGATCTCGAGGCTGAATTAACTTACTTTGGCTATTCTGTAGATAAAGCGGTACCTTTTAGGGAGCAATACGAAGCCATCAAACAAGAGAAAGTACAATCTTTGTATTCGATGCTAACAAACTAAAAATGAGTACCAAACATTGGTACCCATTTTTTTCTTAAAAGATGTCTTGCTTCTCTTTTGAGATAAATTTAATACTTTTTGCTAGATGTCCTGAAAAACATTCCGGACATTGATAAGGGATTTTGGTATTTAGCCCTTCTGTTACGCATGGAATTGCGTCCCCTAAAAAAGCTCTCGTCTGCTTATTCCATAACTCAATTTTTACTTCTTTTTCACAGTGAGGGCACTTGGCATGTGTTGCGTCTTCTACCTTTTTCTTCCCCCTAATCAAACGTAAACCTAGCATTTCCGTCTCCCCTTTACGTATTATCTCGTTTCTATTAATAAAGCTGAACTTCAATCAGTGGAGGTTTTCCTTCATCCCCCACTGATTGTTAGTTCAACTTATACCACGGGCATAAGAATAACTAATCATCAGCTTCACTGATGAAAGTTATTCTATATCGGACCTTTAGGGGCAGTTTATCCCCCACCTAAACTTCTCGATTTTCTTACGTTTTGAGGTGGGGGTCTTACTTGCCCCTTAAGAGTGGGATAAATAACTATGTATAATAGTGAATTTCATAATTACCAAAACCAAGCCGTATATATCTTGTAGCAAAAATCGTGAATGTTCATTAATTTATTGTAAACTTTTTTATTTATTTTTATACGAAAATGATGTTATAACTCACTTTACTCGTAGGGATAAAAATGCATATATTTTTTTTGCGAAGAGACAAGTATATCTGACATTATATGACATCCTTTCAAAAAAAACTAGATTTTTTTGACGAAATAAGCGAATATGCTGGCTTCCCTGTCTAATTTTACCCTTTTATTAGGAATCTGTTTGGACATCTTTTATGTATTTAACTTTCAACTTTCATTGTTCTTCAAACTAAAAAATCTTCAAACTAAAAAAAGAGTAACACACGGTTACTCTTTCAACTGTTTTATTTTGCTGCAAAAAAATCAATAATATAGTCGGACCAAATTTCGTGCCCTTCTTGATTTGGGGTACTTTCCTCAGTTATGAATTCATGTAAGGCTTCATCAGTTGATTCAGGCCAGTTTTGCCAATGATCGATATAACGAAGATTATTTTCTTTAGCATGATCTTTCAAAGCGTTTACTTGATTGATGTAGTGACCTGCACCATAAATCGGGTTAGGTGGTTGAATGAGTACAATGACATCCTCATTTTCACTTTGAACTGCATCTATTATCACATCAACATGATAAAGGGTATCGACAATTCTTGCATAGCCATTGTCGTTCCAAATAAATGGCTCCAGTATAAAAATATCTGGATTCATCTCAGCTGCATGTAAATGTCTACCTTTCCGAACGACTTCGAAGGTATTCTCTCGACCATACGATAAAACATCTATCTTTATAATATTTGTTCCGTATCTTCCGTTAACCGCGCTTTCCACTAGTCTAGGCCAAGAAAGCTCATCGTCTTCAGCGGATAAGGCTGCTGAACCCATAGTAACGACATGAATAACTTCTCCCTTTTCAATTGCTTGTACAAACATGTCGGATAGTTGTTGATCCATATTTTTTGCTAAAGTGAGGATATAGTTTTGTCTTTCGAGTTCTTCTTGTTGTTGTCTCTCTTCAAGTTCTTCCTTGTAGCGATCCATTTCCCCTTGCGCCTGAAAAACTGACTGCTGTATTTTTTTGTTGTATTCGATTCTTCCATAAAAAATAGTTATACCTGCAATAATAATTAAAAGTAATAAGAGCACAAATTTTTTCATATTAATCTCCTGTTTCTTTTTTTATAAAGGAATATTGCTACTATGATTCCTAATAAACCACCTATACTATCTAAAATAACATCATCTATAATTCCAGTACGATTCGGGACAAAGTATTGATGCAATTCGTCGGTTGCTGCGTATAAAACAACAAGAAAAAAAGAAATGAAAAACGTCTTTGAAGGTTGAGATATGTAAGTTCTAATGAGACGGAAAACTAAAAAGCCTAGAATGAAGTAAACGCCTAAATGAGCCCCTTTTCGTATAAAAAATTCAACAAAGCCTTCGACTCCACGAGTTTCAATACTAACTTCGCTTCCTGCATAATAAAAGGCAACATCAGAAAATAACTCCTCGGTAAAGTTTAAATTAAAATTAGAGCTTAGTGCCGGTCGTAAGTCCTGGTTTTCATACGGTTGTGATGAGGCATAGAAAATTAACCCAGCCCATAATATAGGCGGGAGCCAATAAACGCTAAAATGTATGAAGTGCTTTTTCTTAAAGTGAACCAATTTCCCCACCACTGTTTTCCAAATTTACATAAGGCTTATTATACCTGAAAAAATGACAAAAAACTACCATTTTAGAAATTATAATCGGGGCGTTCCTGTCACGCCCCGAATTACGTCGAACTTATTTTTCTATTTGTCTTTTGGCATTTTGAACAGTTTTTTCAAAGGCTTTTTCAACTTTTTTTATTAGGAGGGATGTGGCGAGCTTTGGCACTTTCTTTTCTTGATCAATGTGAGCTGTTGCTCTTCGAATAAATTTGGTTTTCCCATTTAAATCTTCATATATATTCGAAATTTCATGGTAAAACGGCTTGTCAGCTTGGCAGATCACATACTTATTTTCCTCAAATTCTATTACTTTTGCGACGGTCTCCATCTTTTTTCCTAATAGTTGGTTTGTGATTTGAATAACTGAGCCTGGCTCTGCATACTTTCCTGATACAACCTTCGCCTGGACAACTCCTAGCTCCCATTTGGGTCTATTTTCAAGATTTTCGATGTAAGCAAATACTTCTGAGACTGGTTTATTAATAATGACGCTGTATTCGATCATTTTCATTAGATTTCCTCCAAGGTTGAAATAGTTCTTAAAAATAGTATGAAGGTAGTTTGTCAATTATGACCTTTTTACCGTGTGGGAAGAAGAGAAAATGACCTCTTTTATCAAACTTGTAAAAAAAGGAAACATTTTTCCATAAAATGGCGACTATTAATATAACATCTAAGAATTTGGGAGGGTTTCATGTTGAAGAAGTTTCTTATTTTTTCTATTTTTGTTGGTTTCTTATTGACATTATCTTTTCCCATCACAACATCAGCAGCAACAGGGCAATTAATTATTATTAATAAATCAAGTAACGAACTAGCTTTCTATGAAAATAATAAGCTTACACGCGTTTTTAGCGTTGGAACTGGTAAAAGCCCTTCATTAACTCCTGAGGGCAGCTTTCAAATCGTCAATAAAATTGTTAATAGACCGTATTATAAGGAAAACATTCCAGGTGGCCACCCTTCAAATCCACTCGGCACTCGCTGGCTCGGTCTTAACGCTAGAGGCACATGGGGAACAACGTACGCTATACACGGGAATAATAATCCGAATTCGATTGGGCGATACGTTAGTTTAGGATGTGTTCGAATGCAAAATAACGAAGTGGAATGGCTTTTTGATCAAGTAAAAGTGAATACACCCGTTATCATTGTTACATCGACCAGCTCATTTGATGCCATTGCTACATCACATGATTTTTCTGTCACCGCCACCACCATTGGCTCTGCCCCACCAATTACAAACACACTGTTACAACTGGGAAGCACACACCCAGAAGTTAAACAATTGCAACAATCCTTAACAGACCTTGGCTATGATACTGGCGGAGTAGGTGGGCATTTTGATGACGTCACAGAACAAGCCGTTATTCAATTCCAAAAAGATCATTCTATTCTTGTCGACGGTATCGTCGGTAGACAAACAAAGTTAACCTTAAGAAATTCACCTGGCAAACCAGTCTCAACAACACCTATTGAAAACGATGAACCTCCAACAAACACAGAACCTACGGACAAAAACGATAATTCTGAGAAACCTGAACCTAAAGATGAAGATAAGGAACCAACCGAAAAGGATAGCGGTAAACCTAAAACAGAGCCTTCCGACCAAGATAGCGATTCAATAGGTAGTGCTCCAGTAGAAGTCGATGTACCTATACCTCCTGAATTAAACTATGAAGAGTTAAAAATTAAGCTCATACAAATGACTTTGAGGAGATTTGGACTTTATTTATGGGAGGATTAATAGAGTATCATTAGGTGTGCTATTTATATTGAGAACTTCAACTGTGGAGCGCACATATCCTTTGCGGATTCGCGCATAAATTTCGGCGCGCGCATATTTTTTCAAAAGCGCGCATATTCGACATGGGGGCGCGCAGAAACTCACGAGAACCGCGCACAAATTTTACGAATTCGCGCAGAAATTTTGACGCGTGCACATTTTTTCAAAAGCGCGCACATTCGACACGCGGACGCGCAGAAACTCACGAGAAACGCGCACAAATTTTGACGCGTGCACATTTTTTCAAAAGCGCGCACATTCGACACGCGGGCGCGCAGAAACTCACGAGAAACGCGCATAAATTTCGACGCGTGCACATTTTTTCAAAAGCGCGCACATTCGACATGGGGGCGCGCAGAAACTCACGAGAAACGCGCATAATCTACGTTGGATCGTTCATTACCAATGCGGAATCACGCAGAAATTAAGGAAGACGCTTGTACTAGGCTACTTAACTTATAAAAAAGAGGTTGACTCATGCTTCGTGAGTCAACCTTTTTTTGCTAACGTACATCTAAAAATACGTCTCTTACTTTAGGGACGACATACCCACTGCCGCCTCTGTCTTCAACATGCTCAACCATCATTAACACTAACAATTGTGGGTCTTCTGTATCTACTGCTACAAACCAACCTGTTTCTTTTCCCGTTTCGTCTTGGCTTGCTTTATGTTCGGTGGTTCCGGTTTTTCCGGCTAATGAAAGGTTTTCAATGTTGGCATTTCTTCCTGTTCCTCTTGGTGTTTGGATGACATCTTTTAGCGCATCCAAAATATAGTTCGCATTCTCTAACTCTATAACATTCTCTTTCCATAGTTCTCCGTTTGATTCCTCTAATAGTAACGTAGGTTTCGGAATCGAACCTTCGTTCACAAAAGATGTGTATAGGAGAGCTAAATGCAGCGGACTAATGAGCATTTGTCCTTGACCATAACTGGTGTCTGCCAGTTGTTCTTCTTTTGTTATTGTCGCATTGGCAATTTGGGCATTACCTATCCCGTACGTAAACGGAATTTTTTCTCCGAAGCCAAATTTGATTAGTCCTTGTTCTATTTCGTGTACACCGACATCTAGAGCCATTTGTGCAAAATAGATGTTGTCAGAGTATACAAGTGCATCATTAAGATCAACATCATGACCAGGGTCAGTCACACGGCGAACTTTATAGTCCCCCCATGAAGGGCTATTTTGCCAAGTATGTCCATCGATCGTTATTTTTTTATGAGGATCCCAGTCATTTTCCAAGGCAATTGCAGCCGTCACTGGCTTTATTGTCGAACCTGGCGCATATGTGTATGTAAATCGATTAAGCATCGCGCCTTCATCATTTAATTCTTGTCTTCGTTCATTACTAATCCCTAATACAAATTCATTCGGATCATATGCAGGTGCATTTACTAACGATAAAACGTCACCATTCGTTGGATGAAGCGCTACTGCTGTACCTACTTCACCTTCTAGTTGTTGATAGACAGATTTTTGGATATCACTATCGATCGTTAATTGAATAAGTTCTCCATCAACAGGTGCTTTTTCTGCAATAACTTCTTTTTGTTTACCTGATGCATCTACGATTGTAATAATCCCACCTGATTGGCCACGGAGTTGTTCTTCTAAAAGTAGTTCTAGACCAGCTTTACCAATTTCCGAACTCGCGCTATAGCCTTGATCCTCTACTTTTTCTAACTCTTCTTTTGTAATTGGTCCAATATAACCGATTAAATGTGCAGCTGCGTCCTTTAACGGGTACACTCGGCCACCAACCTGTCGATACGTACCACCTTGAATATTTGTTACTTCTTCTAATACCGTTGTATTTTCTAATGGGATCGATTTTAGCGGTACAAACGTATCATCTCTCACCCATCCTTGATTTAAAAGTTTCTCAATTTCCTCTTCAGTAATTTCTAATACTTCACTTAATGCATGGATTGAAATTGATTTTTCCTCAGGTAAACTCCCAGGTACAATACCAACCTCAAATACTTCGCCATTTATAGCGAGTCCATTTCCATGTCGGTCAATAATTTCACCACGTTTTGGATGAAGCGTTCTAGGACGTACAATATCCCCAACTTCTAGCTGTGGTAAAATCAACGATGGTTTCCAGTCAATGACCCATTCTTTCTCAACTTCCTCCTCTGTTTCCTCTACTTTAAAAATTAACGTAGCTTCCGCTTCAAACAGAAGGTCTCCGGCTAACGAGTCCATTGATTGCTCATACAAAAGGGTTACGACAGTTCCAGGTTCTGTTTCTTCCTTTTCGACCTCGATTTCATCAGGAACTTCTTCTTCCGTTATCAGCTGAACAGTCAGATCCGTTGCCTGAATTCCACTAAAAATGTTAGTGTATCTTTCAACAAATGTCTCTTTTGTAATCATTTCTTTAGACTCATCGGAAAGGAATTCATACATCGCTTCGTAATTTCCATTTTCCCATAGCGCTGCATACGCTTGAAACGCCTCTTCTGGCGTCGGTTCTGGTTCTTCTTCTGATGAGCAACCAACAACCAACGTTATTAAAAGCATACAAACATATAAAACGTTTCGTTTACACTTGTGTGAAAACATTATTTCCTACCCCTCCCATTATGGTGTCTCCTCTATATGTATTATACATTGAACGGCCTGTACCTAGTTGAAATCCACTCTCGTAAACCACTTCGGAAAAAAACTACTATTTCCCTTATTGATGACTTATTTAGCTAAGAAACTTACATTTTTTCCTTCACGATGTTTTAAAATTTTTCTTCTATTTAATGCTTTTTTGGCGTCTTGGCTATGTTTAACGATTGTCGTTATTGAATATACGTGAAGACTTCGTTTATCTTTGAATCGTTACCATAACTAGTCATATTGTAAACGATACCGTCAGTACTGTTGTTATTTATGAAATAATCTAGATCATGAATAATCCGGTGAGCAAGTCTAAGACCATACACGTCTTTTTTTTCGTAGGCAACTTCTAAGCAAGCTCTCATATTGACCATATCTTGCTTAAGCACCTCACTGCTTGTACCTTTTTCTATTAAAAACGTTTGCTCTATTAAATAGTTCATTCTACCTTCATCATCCCAGTTTACACTTAGGTACCCTCTCCAACCTACGGTGTTGTTTAATTCAGTATGTAATTGGAAAATTTTATTATGTAGCTCTTTTTCATTGGCGTTGTCAATCGGAGTTGCGACAGGCTCAGTTGGGACTTCATCAATTTCAACATTTTCTACATCCTCGACAACCTCTTTCTCATCTCCTTTATCAACTAAACTAGAACTATCTGAACGTAAGTAATGATTGTATGCAGAAACAGCCATTACGATTACTACAAGGCCGACTATTCCGAACCTTAGTGATAAAGATTTGTTCATCAATGTTAACATTCCCCCTTTTATTTTCAAGTGCACATTGGATTTTTTTACTTAATTTACATTTTATCACATATACAAATAACTACCTATAGGGGTTTGACAACTCAAGGACAATTTGCTTTATCCGGTGCTTTTTTGAAATTAAAAAGGCAACCGTTAGTGGCTACCTCTTCTTTGTTTGTTATTCTTCATACGATGACCTGATCCTCTTTTTTATACACTCTCTACTTGTTTACTTTAACGATAATATGCTTAATAAACCTATTTTCAAAAAACACATCTAATCTCCATACGCCCGTTTGGGGAAATTTGAGTTGCAATGGAATGTAGTGATAGTCGCTACCTTTACTTACCTCACTATTATCAGTTGACACTTCCCAAACCTTCGTATCTTCGTCGATAATAACTTTTTCAACTCTATGAGTTTCTTTATGAACCCCTACTAGCTTTATACTAGATGCTGGAACACTCTCAAATAAATATAACAAGTGTTCAGTTACTTCTTCAGTAGAAAAAATTGGACTAGACAAACCTATTGTATTTGGATTTCCTACAATTTTTGAATCTAAAAAGTTATGAATAGGACTTAAGCGCCACAAATCTTCCTCTGCACTTATCGAGCACCCTATACTAAACATAACTGAAATGAAGATAAAAAAAACTAAAACGAATTTCTTTATAATAATCGCTCCCTTTTTCTATTGATAACTCTTGCTTTAAAACTGAAAATCGTAACAAAGGTACACTGTCATTAACAAGACAAGAATTTACATTATATTACATTCGACGACAAATAATTTTTTCCTTTTAAAAAATCTATTTTTCTGTTTGGAGACTGAGCTGAATTCATATAAAATTCTTTCCGTTTTATTTTAGGTGCTGCCTGTCATCAAGCCTAGCGGACTACAGTTCCGTTATTTCTATAAAAAGTATACTTTTTTGAAGCTATCGGACTGTGGTTCCTTTATTTCACCATTTAATAGCTATTTTTCTATGAATTTAAGCAAATAACGGATCTCCTGTCCGAAAGAATCCGAAAAATGTAGGATTCCCTAAAATAACGGAACGTCTGTCCGCTACAAATAGAGTCGTTTGGTAGCATGAACAAAGTTTAATTCAAAACTTGCAAACCCTAGGCGCGCTCCACACCTCACACGAAAGCACGAAAAAAGTGCTCTAACCCGAGCACTTTCTCTTTCTTATTGATAAGTTTTACTCCCTAAGTATCGACTACTCCAGTAATTCGTTGTCATATTACTAATCGTTACTCCAGTAGAGCTACCACTATGTATAAATTGGTTGTTTCCGATATAAATTCCCGCATGCGATGGGCCGCGTGTATAAGTTTCAAAGAATACAAGATCTCCTACTTTCGGTTTAGAAACCGTGCTCCCTACATTCCACATTTGCGCAACCGTGCGTGGTAATTGGACTCCATTTTTTTGAAAAACATATTGGATAAAACCGCTACAATCCATTCCTCTTGATGTCGTTCCACCCCATAAGTACGGAGTGCCAAGAAGTTGCGATGCATCAGCAATTAGATTCATAACATCAAAGCTTTTGGCTGTTTCTGAAGGTAGAACAATGGCTGGTAACAATTTTTTTGCAGCTTCATCAACAATTTTATTCAGTGTACTTGTTGTGACAACTCCATCTACGATCAGCTGATGGTCTCGTTGAAATGCCCTTACTGCCGTTTCCGTAATCGGACCAAAATAACCTGTTACTTGATGGTTAAAGTACCCTAATGATTTTAATTGGTGTTGCAATTCTCGTACCGAATCACTAGTTTGACCAACCTTCAGTACAAAAGAACTTTCTGACTGTACAGTTGGTGTAGATACTGTTTGTGAAGGCTGTGCAGCGGCTTGTTGTTGCTTTAATTTTTGGACGTGATCTCTTAATGCTTGTACAGTTTGAGTGTCAGCGCGTCCTGTAACTTGCAGATTTGCTTGTCTTTGAAAATCACGAACGCCAGTTGCTGTAATTTCTCCATAGTAACCCGTGATTGTATGATAGTTAAATAGATTTGCATCTTTTAATAATGTCTGAACTTCAGAAACGGCATTTCCTCTTGAACCGATTTGCAATGTCGTTTGAGAAGTAGCACTTCGACTCGTCTCTTGTGTTTGCTGTTGCGTACCATTCGCACGAATTCGCTTAATTCCATCTAATGTAGCGCTATCAGCGATTCCTGTTGCACGAAGGCCATTTCGTAACTGAAACTCTTTTACAGCCGCTTCTGTAATCGGACCAAAATAACCTGTTGTTGCATGGTTAAATGTTCCGAGTGCTCTAAGGTCATTTTGTAAATTTGTGACAGCTTGTCCTCTTGAACCTACTCGTAATGTTGCTTGAGCGTCATTTAGCAACGTGTTTAATGTATTCGCATCGGCAATACCCGTTTTTGGTAGATGATGAGCTTGTTGAAATCTCTCAACGGCTGCCTTTGTAATATCTCCATAAAAGCCTGTAGAAGTATGGAAAGTAAAATAACCTTTTTGCTTTAGTAAATCTTGTAATTCTTTTACATCTTGATGTGTCATTCCAGGTTGTAATGTCCGATCACCGAGAGCTGCTTCTACTCCTTGAGGTGATAATAAAAACAAACCAATACCAGTTGCTATCGTTGCTGTAACAGTTGCCTTTTTCAATTGGCTCCGATTAGATGTCCCCATAGCTCCTACCTCCTTTTCATTCATGTCCTATGAACTAGTTTTCTTCATTCGCTATTATTTTACCTTATTTTACTAGATTTGTGGATATAAATCAGTATATTTTAGCGTCTAACACGAATTAAGGACATAGGTAGGAGTTGTATTCCAATATTTACCACGGATACTTATTAAAATAAAACTGAACTTCAATCAGTGGCGGTTTTCCTTATCCCCCACTGATTGTTAGTTTAACTTATACCAATGAAATTCACTCACCTGACAAACAAAAAAAGGAACGAACGCAATCGCTCATTCCTCATTTCGTGTTTACTCGTTAATTCCCTCGCCGACTTGGTGAGTGTGCTGCTTCTACAAACGTTTTGGATTCTCCACCGTGACAGTCTGAACATGCTCTATCGCTTGTCGATTGGTGTGGTCCAATCGGATTCCCGTTAGTTCTTGTCATCGGTAAAGGTACAGTAATTCCAAATACTTCAGTCTCATTGTTGTGACAACTTAAACAAAAGCTTCGTTCATCTGAGCTAGACCATCCTATTAAAAGATCAGCATTCACCCCGAGCTCTGATTTTATTAACTTATCATTCGGTGAGCTATGAGTTTCATGGCATGTAGCACAAGGCATGTTTCCGTCTAATAGCGTTCCGTCCTTTATTTTTGAAAAAGCAATATTGTGTCCGGAGTTCGTGTTTTTATAGTGCGTTTCAATATCTTCAACATTTTTATACGTATTGGCATACTCTTCATTATGGCAACGAAGGCATAGGCGATAATCATCTACTGAACCGAAGTGATCACCGTCAATCTCTTCTTGGCTCGTATTCCAATGACGGTAAGAAAACACTTGATACTGATCTTCATTTAAAACATCTAGCAAATCATACTGATGACACGATTCGCATAAACGTTCACTACTATCAATTTTCCCAACTCCAGCAATACCAACATGATCAAAAACAAAATGATCTTTTAGTAAATTTGGGTTGCTAGAATGGGAGTCTAAGTGAACATTGTGGCAGTTTCCACATGATTGGCTGACGACCTTGTTATCTCCTTTTCGAACTAGTTGCATATTGTGGTCGGACTTTTTGTTTTGGTGGTTTGTCATATTACTCGCAACCGTTCCGTCATGACAAGTCATACAATAGCCATTGATCGCATCAGGAACGACCTTTTCTTTTAATTCTTTATTTGGATCATCTGCGTACTCTAGATTAACTTGCTCGATTTTCGGTTCTGATGCTGCATGAACGCCATGGCAAATTTTACAGGAGTTCGTATTGTTCGTATACCCGCCATGAGGACTTCCCACATTCGTACTCGTTGCAGTCGTAAATGACCAGTTTCTAGAGTGGATGAAGTTTCCTGCTTTGTCAGTGATCGTTGGATTTATGATCACAAAATATTTTGTATTCGGTTTTATTTCCCCAGAATTGGGAGTAAAAATAATCGTTTCATCCACTATATCATACGTACCTGTCACTTTCTTACCTGTCCCTTGTTCAGTTACTTCAATTGGGGTGACAACACTCGTTAAATCAATATTTTCATCCATAATTTTTGCTTTTACCTTTAAAGTCTCTACTGATACTTGCGACATATTCGGTTTAGGAAAAAGGGAATTCGTTGAAACGAATGGACTTGTACCATCATATACAAATGTGATTTCAGTTTCAGCTATATTCCCTAGTTCATTTGTGACCGTCACAATAAACGTATGCTTTCCGTCTTGTAACTCGTTTAATTCGAACACGAACTTTCCTTCATCATTAGAAATGATTGGATCTGTAAAGGCTTCGGTTTCTCCCTCGATGTATAACGTGACTATAGCCCCACTCTCGGTTTCTCCTGCAATTATCGCTTGATTTGTTAAATCACTAGTAGGGCTTGTGATTTCTATTTCTGGTGCTTTACGATCAACTGTAAACGTTACTTCATTTGATGAAATTTCTTCATCGTCATTTAATGTTGCTTGTAATAGATATGTTCCATCTTCATAAACATATTGATCTTCATTTTCAGTCTCAGAAAGGTTGATAACGTAAATCCATGTATGGTCATCAGCATCAACCGCAATTTTTTCATACTGTTTAAAAACGTCCTCTTCACCATAATTATAAACAAGTAATGTTATTTCCACTGTCTCCTCTATACTACCAGTTACTTCACCATTTACTTCTATCAACTCATTAAAGGATAATCCAGTTTCCGGAGTGAGGATTGTGATAGCAAGGTCTTGTTGAGCCTCACTTTGTTTAATAAACTCTTCGCCTTCTTCCGTTTGATCTGGATCTTGTTCTCCCTCTTCAGTTTCTAATTCATTACCCATTACGACTAGTGATGAGGGGATAAATGGATTGATATGTAGGAAAATAATGAAACAGAGGAATACGATAAGTTTTTTTCTTGCTTCCTTTTTTTGCATCATACTGGTATCACCCTTTAATGTTTTGATCGGAATGAGCTTGAAAAACTAAATAATACTATTGCTTTTTATTACTAGCGCAAACTTCCCAAGTAATAAATTTCGTGCTTTCTACCTTAAATAAAATCCGTAAAATAATTTCACTGTGACATTTTTTACAGCGCACTGTATGAAAATGCGATATGATAGTGATAATTGTTTAGAGGACTAATGTATGAGACTATTAGCCCCATACATTAGTCATTTAGGTATCTCTTTATAGACTATCAATTAGTGGCAGCTACTTGGTAGTCTTTTTATCTATTTGCTGGCATTCCAGTAGGGCGATCATCAATTAATCGATTCGTATTAATGACATTTCCACTCTTAGATGAGTTATGACAAGCCCAACAGCTAGACATGTTTGTAAATTTCTTTAACGCTGAAGATGGATTTACATCTAACATATAGTCATGTGCTTGCTCCTTTGTCATGGCTCCACTTGCTGTTAACGAAGAGATGCTATTTCCTTTTGCATCAATCATAATTTCAGCTGTTGTTCCGTGTGCATAGTGACAGCGAACGCAAGTAAAGCTATTCGTGTTTGTCGTGTGTCCATAAATATCTTTGTCTGCATTAAAGTAACTCTTACCATCGTTTACCCCTACACCTCTAGAGGCAAGGTAATCTGTATGACAGCTTGCACAGAACTCTGACATTTGAATTCCTCTTAGATGATCATTACCCGTCCATAAATCCCTTCTATCAGTTGGTAATTCAACAAAATAAGCACGGTTTACCGTTACTTTTGTTATGCTATTGACATTATCACCTGAGATGAATGGTGCTTCATTTGCATTTACACCACGATCAACGGTAACTCCTGCTTGACTATCAGTTAATGAAGTATTAGCAGCTGACGTTGAAAATTCCCAACTTCCGTTTAACCATGGCGATTTATCCGTTACATAATTGTTACCCACTCTTTGTTTTAAAACAATTTTTCCATTTTCTCTATGGAAGACATATTGATCAGCAGCCGTTAAACCAGATAAAGTATTAACAACTTTTATGTTTTTTAATCCTTTACCTCCCTCTGTTACTGGTTTTGTAGCCATTCCATTAGGATTATGGTGAAGGTATTTGTTACTGTAAGAACCGTGTGGGTTATGACAGCTTGCACAAGTAAATGCCTTGCCATCACCTTCTGGATTTCCACCTGGTGCAGCTTTAATAGCTACAGTACCTGTTGTTAAGTGAACACTCATATTGCTAGCGTGTGTTCCAGCAAACGTTCCTGCCGTAGTTGCAGTAGATCCAGACCCGTTTGGACTATTACGTGTCATGACAAAATCATAATCAGTGTTTAAAACATTTCGACTTGCACCACCGCCAGTACCATCATGGCATGCAATACAAGATTGGTATACATTATCTGCAAAAATTAAGTTTCTACTCGACGCTGTGTGCGTTTGGTGACACGTTGCACATGTGTTTGTGTTATTTAAATAGTTACCATGTCTACTTCCGCCTTTGTCAAATGACGGCACTAACTGTCCACTATGATTTAATTTCAAATCTAGTACACCTGTTTTGTTAGCATTAGGATTTACATTCGATACGTCACTAGGCTCAGCTTCTTCGTTATACCCATCAACTGGATCTTGAATTCCGATAGGGCCTTCAGCTAAAGCTACTGTTGCAAATAATCCTAATAAAAATAAAGAAAACAATAAGCTTAAACTAACCTTTTTCACAGTTTCCCCTCCTTAATAAATTTATCATTACGAATCTTGATTTGAAGCTAATTACTGGTTACCTCACCACCTCCTTCAAAGAAATGTTAGCTTCTTTTACTGAAAAACAGAGATTCGTAGGTTAAGGGTATCTGTGACATAAACGTTATCTCTACCATCTATAAATAAACCATTTGGTAAATAAAGTTGCCCTGCTTCTTGACCCATTCCGCCAAAACGATATAAGTGTTCACCTTCCTGAGTAAATACGTGAACAAAGTTTGACATATTGCTTACGACAAAAATATTTCCTTTACTATCAATACCAATCCCTCTTGGATTGAGTAAAACTGACTGATCCATCTCGTTTTTTGCCCCATCTATTACTCTAAGAAAATTACCTTCATGATCAAACATTTGGACTCTATCATTCACAGTATCTACGACAAAAATATTACCGTCTTTATCAGCCGTAACTGCATTTGGTGCTAAAAATTGGCCTTCCTCACTACCCTCTTCTCCAATTTCAAGGAGTAGCTCCCCGTCTAAGTCAAAGACAAATACTTTATTAGCATCAACATCCGTCACATAGACTTTTCCATCGATAATTCTTAATCCTGCAGGGGAAATAAATGTACCATCTTCACTATACTCGTAAGCAAAATAATCAATAAATTGCCCTTCTCTATCAAACATTGAGATCTGACCATTATACATATCGGCTACGTAAAGAGTACCTTTATCATCAACGGCCAATCCATAAGGAAAATCAAATTGACCAGGATCTTTGCCACCTTCACCAAACGTAAACAGCGGTTCACCTTCTGCGTTAAAAACATGAATGGCTTTTTTCGTTGTATCTGAAACGTACATAAATTGAGTTGAAACAGTGACATCCATCGGTCTTTCTATTCCATTTTCAAAACCACCATAAATTTGTTTCAAAGCTCTGACATTTGCATCTTGATTAACTGTCTGAAGTCCTGTCGGCAATGCCTTGGTTTGATTAGAAAAAATGAAGCCAAACACGACAACATTGATCACAACGATTGAAGCCATTGCTATATATACTGCTAATCTATTCATGAATTATCACCCACTTCTTTTACTACATTTTGAGCACGTTCTAACGCTTCTAAAGCTGGTTGGAAAAGCGGATCATAATTTAATACATCTTTATAAATTTCAACTGCCGCTTCATATTCCCCTACTTCTTCAGCAACTAGACCGATTTGATAAATAATATCGGCATTAGCAGGAGCAAGATTATTTGCTTCAGACAATGCTTCAATCGCTTCGTTATACATTTTTAAATGACGGTACGTAATTCCCATTTGTGCGTGTCCCTTAAAATCTCTTGGTGCAAGTTGGACTGTTTTGTTAAACATTGATAATGCATCATAATGACGATCTTCCTCTAAATACACCAACCCTAAATTGTAATACGCATCAAAATAATTCTCATCCTTGTCTACTACCGTTTTAAATTGGTTTATTGCATTTTTGTTATCACCTTTTAAATAGTAGGTATAACCAAGAACAATACGATCTTCTAGATTGTTAGGGTCTTGGCTTACTTTTTCTTGATAGAATTCTAGTTGTTCATTAATTCGTTTCATATCTCCACTATTCCAAAAATAAGCATTCCCAAGCGCGATCCCACCACCTGTACTAAGGAGTAACGTTATCACTAGTAAACCAATCGTTTGAAGGATGGTAAACTTCTGTTTAAAATGTGGGATTTTTTCCGTTTCGTTATTTCTTGATTTCTGGATTTCTTCATCTAGTTCCATTTCTAATTCTTTCTCTAATTCTCGCTGTCTTGCTTTTTCTTTTTCTTCTTTACTGTTGTGATTGTTTGCCATTCCAAATCCCTCCTTCTAGTTTTCTTCTTTTCTTCCATCGATGTGACATGAGGTACAAGTTTGTTCAACATGGCAACTTAAGCAAGTTCTGTCAAACTTCGGTTCAGGCGACAAAGGCGTTGGATGTTTTTGTTGCCACTGATCTGGATGCCCACCAGAGTGACAGGTTGCACAAGTAACGTTTGTGACAGGTGATTGCGATTGTGACGACTTGTCATAATCATGACAGGTTAAACAGCCGTCTTTGTTTTCATTTACGAACGTACCGTGTTTTGAGAAAAATCCTTTAGCCTGGTGACTATCAGGACTTTGACTATGACAATCTGCACAAAATGTATTTGTTTTCGCATATTCTTGAACAGGTATTTGTTGATGATCAGGTTCGCTTAGAATAAATTTCGTATAATATGTTTTGTCTTTAAGTTCTTTAATAGGATTTTTTGACTGGAAAGAATGACAGCTATGACAGGTTAACAACTCTTCTTCTGACAGCTTCCCATGATTTTTTGTTAAAAAGTCTTTATCTTCATGATCAATTGGGAACATCCCTGTTGAATGACATGCTTCACATGTTAACGGCGCTCGCTTTAGTTCATGACAATCCATACATGTCGCTTTTTGTGGTGCAGTATACTTCGAATAGCTCATCATGTAAGCACCTAAAGTTTCATCCCAATGTTCAAAATCAGATTTGAATGTTACTCTTCGTTCTGATACTTTTCCGTGTGCCACACCAGCGTGACAGGTTACACACTTAACTTCTTTATCGGCATGAATGCCATGTTCGGAAATAATATCACCCGAGGAGGTCACTTTTCTATTTTCCATATTGTGACACTTTGTACACGACTCATCCGGAATTAAACTTGGCATTCGAATTGGTGCAACATACGTATCTGTAATGGTATGATAAAGTTCCCAAAGCCCACCAATTTTTGCTTCAACGGTCCCTTCAAGTCCTGGCTTAATATGACAATCTTTACAGTTAACCGAACTATGCGAAGACGCTTCCCACGTTAATACTTGCGGCTGCATCATATGACAGCTTGCACAGAACGTATTCGTAGAGGTAGCCTGAACTCCAATTGTCACGGATAATGCTAGTCCTACTAATCCAATAAAAAAGAATGTTGCGACCTTAATGATTTTTAATTTTTTTCTATATGCGTCTGAACTTTCAGCGCCTAATTCCTGTAATTGCTTTTCTTCTTGATCATGATCATTTTTCACGTTTCGTCACCCCACCTAATCCTTTCGCTGCTATCTTAGTAAAAGTAATTCTATTTTTATCAGTGAATTGAATGACACGAATTACTCGTTGTTCGGTACAAAATCCGGGTTCTTCTCTATATGACAGGTTAAGCAGAAAACGGTATTTGCAGCTTCCCTTTGAACCACTTCGATATTAGGTACGTAATTATCCCAAGCCATCTCTTTTGCTTCTAATATTTCTTCAATAGATTGTGGTTGAACTCTCTTCACCCAATTATTTTCGTCGTGGCAGGTGATACACTGTTCAAGTTGTTTACGGGCATACTCACCGTGATTTTCATTCCAGTCTGTTTGCTCATGGTGAGTTGGAATTTTCATCTCTATATGGCATGTCTGGCATTCCATTGAAATTTTATCGTCCTTGTTTGCTGTTCGTATCACGGTCTCAAAAACTTCACTAGATGTTAAAATTGGTCCTTCAAAGGCGTTAGGCGGAACAGCAATAATATAGTTTTTATCTTCCCATGGCTTTAAGCCTTGGTTTACTTGATAATGACAATCTATACAAGTACCCATATTTGTTTTTACATAATCTCGAGTAATTAATTTATCTGCATTTTCAACTGTCCAATAGTCGTATGTATCATTGGTGTTAATACCGCGTTCAACCATTTTGGCGTGAGCAACACCGCTATGACAGGTCACACAAGAAATCCCTTGTTCTAGATGAACATCATGGTCTTCAATTAAATTATCAGTTGCAGAAACGACACGATTAGGGGAATGACATTCTAAACAAACAACGTCCCTCATCGCTTTAGGCAATGTAATTGGATTAGGCTGAGTACGAGTGACATGGCGATAAACTTCTTTTGTTGCAGCTAGTTTTCCGAGAATCGTGCTTGTGAATCCTGGTTCAATATGACAAGCTGTACATTTGATCTCACTATGAGTGGTTGATATATGAGAAACATACTCCGGTGACATCTCATGGCAACTAGAGCAAAACGACGTAGTCGATGTTGCTGCGATCGCTCCGTAAGAAAATCCGGCAATCATAACAAAAGCAACGACTGAAAAAAATAATAGTTTCCATTTATTTATTGGATCACTCCAGTTGATTTGACGTAAGCGCCTCCGTATTCTTTTCACTAAGAACGGCTTCTTCACTTTTTCATCTTTTCCCATAATTTCCGGCCCACCCTTTTGGTTTATTTACCGCGTACCAGGTATATGTAAACACTATTAAGATAGCGTTTTGTTACAGTGTTAGTTAGTGGTTACTTACTCTCATTCTATTACAAAACATACCATTATAGTTGTGAACATAATGTGAATTGTGTGATAATGTGTGAGAGTATGTGATAGAGATTCTCAGTTGGTATGTCCACAATCAACCAAAGAGCTTGCAAACTTGATAACGCTTTAAATTTAGTGGATTTTAAGATAGAACGACAAAAGCCACCAAAACCAAGACTCGGAAATGGTAGCTTTAAAATAGCTGCTTTTGTGGACACAGAATCCACTCACTAAGTCACTCGAACGCGATTCACTCTCGTTTGTGCGCGGTAATACATTTATGCGCGATTCTCTCCCGTTTGTGCGCGGTAATACATTTATGCGCGATTCTCTCCCGTTTGTGCGCGGTCCGCTGTCGATTGTGCGCGCTCTGCTCCCTTTTCTGCTCGTTTCCCCACTAGTTGTGCGCGGCAATCCATTTATGAGCGGTTCACTCCCGTTTGTGCGCGGTTCGCTGTCGATTGTGCGCGATCCGCTCCCTTTTCTGCTCGTTTCCCCACTAGTTGTGCGCGGTAATCCATTTATGTGCGATTCTCTCCCGTTTGTGCGCGATTCTTTGTCGATTATGCGCGGTTCACTCCCGTTTGTGTGCGTTCCTCACCCTGTTCTGCTCGTTTCCCCACTAGTTGTGCGCGGCAATCCATTTATGAGCGTTTCACTCCCGTTTGTGCGCGATTCTTTGTCGATTATGCGCGATTCTCTCCCGTTTGTGCGCGGTTCGCTGTCGATTGTGCGCGGCAATACATTTATGCGCGATTCCACTTCTTTTTTTGGCACGTTACTCAATTTACGCTTCTTCTTAGCCTACAAAAAAGGGCTCTATAATAATTGTTGGGGTTACCAAACAATTATTATAGAGCCCAAAAAAGAGGCATGAACACTTGTTCATCGCCTCTTTTCATATCGTTTATCAACAACCTGTTATTCACTTATAAAATAATGACTTACAAAGTTTGCCCAAAGATGGTGACCATCTTCGTTAGGTGTTCTTTGATCATCAAGGATATATTCGTTTAGTGCTTCATCCTCAATAGAAGGCCACATGTCCCAATGATCAAAGTATAGGTAACCCTTTGCAAGTGAATGTTCCTCTAACTTAGTTACTTGAGTTAAATAATAAGACGGCTGAAAAATGGGCTGTGGCGGTTGTACAATAACAACGATATCGTTATGCACTTCCCTAACTTCATCAATGAAACGATCTAAATGTTTGAGTGTGTCTTCGATACGTGTTATACCATTATCATTCAACAATAAAGGTTCAATTACTAGGATATCAGGGGATTTTTCAACGACTAAATGGTATCCCTTTTCATGTAAAACTTCATACGAACCTTTATCTCCATATGAAACAACTTCTACAGAAAACACACCATGACCATATGCTTCGTCTAAACGCTCCATAAAAATATCAGGCCAACTATCCATTTCTGCTGTCGCTTCTAGTACGCTAGACCCGGTAATAACGATCTTTATTTCCTCATTATTACCTACTGCACCAATAACGAGCTCGGCAACCGCATCGTCCATATTTTCAGTTATTAGCCGTAATCGTTCCTTTTGGGCTTCCTCTTTCTCAGATTGAATCTCTTGTTCTATGTTTTCCTGCATTAATTGTTTCGCCTCAGTGGCAGTTGCTTTCAATTTTTGATCATACAAATTTTTACTTACTATAATTGTAGCTATTGCTATAAAAACTACAAAAACGATTGCTATTTTCTTCATATATTCACCTTATATCTTAGAATATGGATATTAATAGTTTAAATAACGTTCCGAACCATTTAAAAATGTTAGAAATCGTACTTCCAATTAATGAAAGCAACCCTTTTTGTTGTTCAACTTCATCTTCATCTCCGTTGACTTCTACCGTTTCACTTTGAATAAATTGTTCGAGCTCTATCTTTACTTCTTCAGCCTCGGCTTCAAGCCTTGTCACGTACTCTTCTTGTAAAGATTTAAGTTCTTGTAATCTACTAATAATCTTTTCGAAATCAAGGTCATTTTCATAAGGGTTATCTTTAATAATCATCAATAATTCATCGATTTGTTCATTTGATAACCTTCTAACAAGATCATTGAATGGATCTTCTGAAAAAGCTGCTAAAGCACTTTCGTGAGGATGATTATGTAGTAGAATAGTTAGGACATTATGTAGGATAAAATCATCTAGCTTTTTATAATATTCGTTGTTTGCATTAAATGAAAGAATAATTTCTTCTACAACATCTTTTTTTATATCCTCTATTACCTCATTCTCTTGCTGTGGAACGATTACTGGTTCTATTGTTGTAGTAGGTTCGTTTTCATTTGTCGTTTGAGGTGTTTGTGGTTTTCGATTTTCAGTTGTCGTTTTCTCTTCCTTAGGTTTATTTGGTTGGGTCTGTTTCTCTTCTTCCTTAGGTGGTGTCGTTTCTTTAGGTTTTGGCTCTACTTTCGGAGTTTCTTCTTGTTGCTTTGGTTCTTCTTCTTTTGGTTTTTCCTGTTGAGGTATTTCCTCTTTTGGTGGTTCACTTACTTTATCATCTTCTTGTTTGTCAGTCGGCTTTCCCGTAGACGTTTCATCATTCTCATTAATAGCTGTATTTTTATTCGAAGTATCTTTATTTTCATCTACTTCTCCTAATACAGTTGTAGAAAAAGTAAGGTTACACAACAGTACAGTAACGATAACTGCTAGTTTCTTTTTCATACATACCTCCAATCTAACTATTACTCCTTCATTCTAGTAACTACCTTATGTTCCTATTAGATTATACCATTTTATTAGAAGTTTTATCTTTAACTACATTAAAATGGCAGGAATTTTGTCTCCATTATAATACATCTTTTTATGTAATTCCTCATTTTTTTTATAAAGCTGAACTTCAATCAGTGGGGAAGCTCCTTCATCCACCACTGATTGTTAGTTCAACTTATCGGACCTTTAGAGGCAGTTAATCCCCCACCTACTTCTATATTTTCTTTCGTTTTGAGGTGAGGGTCTTACTGCCCCTTAAGAGTGGGATAAAAGGATGTTTTAGGGACCACAGTTCCGTTATTTCTCAAAAATGTGAGTTTTTTATAGACTTTCGGACCATGGTTCCGTTATTTAGTAATTTTTGAGTAAATAATTGATAGTTTTAAGTAAATAACGGATTCTCTGACCGATAAAAAAATCTACTATGTAGTATGACGAAAAAAGAATGGTAAACATCATACTTTTCTAGTATCTACTAGTTTTTATGACTGATTGCTTCTGGTTCCTAAAATGATCTATCATAAAATAGATAAAAAGGGCAAAAACTATCCCAGTTAAACCACCTACAGAATCAAGGACAACATCTTGCACCAAAGGAGTACGGTTGGGTGTGAAAGCTTGGTGTAACTCATCACTAATTGCATAGATCACAACGAAGCAAAGGGAACTGATGAAACTTAACACTTTTGGAAAACTGCTCGCCCACATCGCTCGATAAAAAAGAAAACCGAGGCAGAAGAAAAAAGTAAAATGAGCTCCTTTTCGAATTACAAATTCAAGGAAAGATTCTACACCTAATCTAGCAATACTTATTTCGGCTGTCGCATAGGTAAATTGGATATTTTTCAAAAATTCGATTGCAGTTCCGACTTCAATTTTTCTTTTCAAGAAAAGTAAAATTGATTCAATTCTGAAAGCCATAAAAACTGCCAACATTATAAAACTTATTGCTAATATAAGAAATAAAAACCCGTGAAACAATACTTTATAGAGATAATCAAGACCTTTTCTCTTATAAATTTTCCAAAGATAATTGACAAACCAACCAACAAGAGCCAAAGTACCAAGACTAAGTAGGACGATAAAGAGCATCCACTGTTCAGTAACAAGCGTAATCAGACCTAATCCATCACCTTTTTCATAAAGCTTACGTTTCGCATTTTCAATACTTAATTCGCTTACTAATACCTTTACTTTTTCTATATCCGTCACTTTTCCTAAATACGGTTTAATATCTTGTTGCTCATAACTTTGAGACGATGCCACAAAAATAATTGTTGCCATAAATAAAACAGGTAACCAATAGAATAAAACAAGTTTAAAAGTTCTCATAGCATCCCCTTTTTTCCACAGAATTGATATTCTTACCAATCTATTATGATTTAGCCTTTTATGTCAAGATTAGTAGCTACTCACTTGTTTTGTCTCCTACTCTTTGATCTTTTAGATTATAGCTCTAACCAACTACCTTACAATCGTGTTTTTGAACACATGTAGCGTTAATCGTCATAAAGCTGAACTTCAAACAGTGGAGGTCTACTGCCCCTTAGTAGTGAGGTAAAAAAAGAGGTATGAACTTAAAAATGTTCAAGACCTCTCATTACTCTCCGTGATTTGCTTGTATTTTTTACCTTCTATTTCTATTTACGTATGCTTCATTAGCTAACATTAAACCAACTGAGTTATTTTGATTCCAGATTGTGTTCCAATTTGAGAGTGGTACAGGGCGAGCACCAACAAATGGTGAAATTTCAGGTGTTAATGCAGGTTTTTTCTGAGTTAAAATAAACCAGTCAGTAAACCCACCACCACTCACACTGTTTTTTAAGTCAATAATCCGATACCCTGTTTTTTGCGAAACCATTGAAGCGATATTGCGTGTAAAAGGTTCCTGATCCAATCTAGTAAAAATCACTTCTCCAGAAGAATGATATGAAATAGCTGTTTTAAAATCTCTACTTAACGTAAAATTGTAAAGTGCTATTGCTTCGGGCTCACTTAAAGGTTTCGTTCCTTTATAATTTTCAGGGCCTGGCTTTCCAGGATTATTCGTAATTGAATTCCATAATGCTGGAAACTGTCTATTTAAATCCACACCTCTAATGTTTGCCTTCCACGACCTGAAATTAGTACTATTGTTATTTAGTCTTAATACAGCTTGAGGATTTTTGGCACTTTTATGACCTTTTTGAACCAAAGTAACTCCATCCGGATTTACCATAGGAACAAACCAAATACTAGTATTTGTTAATATTTGTCTAGCGTCATAGCCATCGATTTTGGTTCTTTGAGCATAAGCTCTAGCATAATCGTCTAGCATTTTCATCGTAACATTTGTTGTCATATGTTCTCGCGCATGGTTGGAACCATTAATAAAGATTTCTGTTTTACCTAAGCCAAGCTTAATAGCGTGTAAATTTCTACCGTCAACCGATTTGCCAATGATTCTAGTTTCAATAATATCTGGATACATTCTATTCAATTGGACAATATCTTTCTCCATTTGTTCGTACGTATAAATTTGTCTTCCATTCACAACAGAAGATATTTTCGGACGAATTTCTCCATTTAAAGCTTTGTCTAAAGTAGATAAAGTCAGTTGATCAGCAATTCCATTCACGGGAATGCTATAATACTTTTGAAATTGGCTGACCCTTTGAGCTGTAATCCTCCCATATAAATTTGTTGGATTTGCTGAAACTGAAAAACCAGCGCGATCGAAGTCTCTTTTTAACCTAATCACTTGATTACTTCTTACATCTTGTTGCAAAGGAGAAGCTAATATCTCATTTATTTTGTTTAAAACAGTTTGATCAGCAACGCCATTAACTGTGAGATTATGAGCTCTTTGAAAATCTCTAACTGCTTTAGCGGTAGAAGGTCCATACCAGGTTGTTGGATTTGCTGAAATACGAAAACCGACTTTTTCTAAATTAATTTTTAGAAGTACTACGGCTTCATGTCGAACCCCTTCCCTCAGAACTAAAGAACTAACTTCTTTGATCTTATTCAAGGTTAGTTGATCAGAGATTCCATTAACTGGAATATCAAATGTACTTTGAAAGTCCATTACTGTTCTTGTTGTTACTGGTCCATACCATTCTGTTGGGTTATTGGACATTTTGAAGCCAACTTTTTCTAAATCAAGTTTTAACTGGATGACATCAGTATTTCTAGCCCCTTCTTGCAAATCTGATGCAAGAATTTCAGCAATTTTTTTTAACGTTAAATCATCAGCTATCCCATTTTCAGGTAAACCATGAACCCTTTGAAACTCCATTACCGTTCTCGTTGTTACTGGCCCATACCACTCTGTAGGGTTACTAGATATTTTGAAGCCGACTTTTTCTAAATCAAGCTTTAGTTGGATAACATCAGGATTCCTAGCCTCTTCTTGCAGTTCTGATGCAAGGATTTCGGCAATTTTTTTAAAAGTCTCTTCATCAGCTACTCCATCTACCTCTAAATTGTGAGTTTCTTGGAATTCCACAACTGCCAATGTTGTTACCGGACCGTACCAATTCGTAGGATTGTTTGAGACTTTAAAGCCAACCTTTTCTAGGTCAAGCTTTAATTGAATGACGGCATCATTACGATCCCCTTCTCTTAATACTAGACCATTCTCTTCTTCTAGTTGTTCCGTTTCTTCTATCTTATCGCTTTCCTCTGTTTCTTCTTCCTCAATAATTTCATCTACAACTTCTTCCGCTGTAGATATGTTATTTTCAGTAGAGTCGATTTCGAGTTCATCTTCTGTGAGTAAATCTAAACTAGTAAACTCGTCATACGAAATAAAAGAAATTGAGCTATCGTTTGATAGTATTACATCTTCAAGGTTCCCCTCTTCTATCCCAATAAACGTAACATTTCCATTTATGTGTAGTTCATAATTATTAATAATCTGAAACCCATTGCTATCTATAATTGCATGATCTATTATTAATTTACTGTTAATAAATAAGTCTTCAGTTAATCTTTTATTTTGATCCCATACAATATCTTCGTTTAGTTCACCTCCAACTTCTTCAAATTCAAAAGATTGGTGAGTAGTCTCTGCAAATGTAATATTAGTAAATAGGGGCTGAAAAGAAAATACGAAACATAAAAATGATAAAAACACTTTAATTATTATGGCTTTCAACTGCTTCTACACCTTTCAAAAAGTCTATATTGTTTGTTAAATTTTTCAAATCTAGTAAACCACGTAAAGTTTCTCCTTAACCTAGTAATATTTCTTATTATCCTTACAAGTAACCACTACCTTTCTATATTACAATCCAATATACATCTACTATATTATATATACATTACCGTAATTTTCCTATATCGTTTTTGTAGAACATTTACCCAAAATAAGAAACTCTCAAGACCCTTGGGCACGAGCAGCAGCTTTATGCCATTCCGTTTGCTCAAGAGCAAAGGAGCTTCGAAGTAATCCAAGTAGTAGCTTCACAACAGGGCGTCCTTTAACAGAAGCCGCATTTTGGCTCTGATAAGGTCTGAAGTGACAAAGCTCATAGGCGGTGGAGTTAGGCATCATTCCAAGTTCAAAAATTTATAAATTCTTATCTTTTCATCAAACTATTTCTATAATATTCTATTTATATTTTTAAACATTCTATTATAATAGATTCATAGTATGGGATAAAGGGTGTGGATAATGAGAAAGGTTTTTATATTTCCCTTGTTATTTTTAGTAGTTTTTTTAATATTGTTACCTCAAGCTTGGGCAGAAACATCTACTGAAAAAGTAATAATCGTCTATCATGACGATATTGATGAATCTTTAATAACTGATTTAGATGGGCAAATCGATCAAACCTATCATCAAGTTTCAACAATAATCGCAGAATTGCCTAATGAAGAAGCAAAAATGCTTCTACAACAAAATGATAAAGTCCTTTCGGTAGAAGTAGACCAAATTATTCAGATTAATAGTCAAATTCAAAACTGGGGTATAGAGAAAGTCCACGCAGCTGCAGCTTGGGAATTAGAATACACCGGTAAAGGAATAAACATTGCTATTATTGATACCGGTATCGCTGTTCATAAAGATTTGACTATTGCTGGCGGAGTTTCATTTCTTCCAGACTCTACTTCATATAATGATGAAAATGGACACGGTACACATATAGCTGGAATTATCGCTGCACAAAACAATGGTAATGGAATAAGTGGGGTAGCCCCAAATGCTAATATATTTGCAGTTAAAGCCTTGGATGAAAACGGACAAGGACTTGTGTCACGCATCGTTGCTGGAGTTGATTGGGCAATTACAAACAATATGGATATTATTAACATTAGCTTAGGGACATCTCAAGAATCGCTTTCACTTAAAAATATCGTTAATAAAGCTTATGATAAAGGGGTTCTCGTCGTTGCTGCGGCAGGAAATAACGGTAATCAACAAGGGACTGGCAACACTGTGCAGTATCCAGCTATCTATCCTTCTGTTATTGCCGTATCAGCAATTGATTCATTGGAAAGGCGTCCGTCATTCTCTGCTACAGGAAGTGCCATTGAGGTAACAGCTCCTGGAGTCAATATTTATAGTACACATTTAAACAATGGTTATGTAAATATGAGTGGGACTTCAATGGCTGCACCTTTTGTTTCCGGAGTATTAGCCTTATTAATAGAAGCTAATCCTACACTTTCTCATATTCAAATAAGAGAAAAATTACAACAATCAGCCCTTGATATAGGATCTGTCGGAAGGGATCCATTATTTGGTTTTGGTATCGTCCAAGCTCCAAAGATACTTGAGTTAAAAGAAGGTGATCGCCTTCCAGAAGTCATTCAGTTAAAACTCGATTTAGAAAGGGCGAATTTCTTTATTTCTAGTAACCCAACTAATTGGTTTGGACCCGTCACAACACAGAAAGTTAGAGAGTTCCAAACAGTTTTTGGATTAAACGAAACGGGTATCGCCGATCGAACAACACTATTAACACTTAAAAAAGTCATTAATGGGGAGATTACTCGCCCACCTGTCATTAATCAAATTTTAAAAGAAGGCGACAATCACCCCGATGTCATTCGATTAAAATTAGACCTTGAAAAAGTTGGGTTCCGTGTATCGGTAACTCCTACAAGTTGGTACGGGCCTATCACAACTCAAAAAGTTAGAGAATTTCAAGCTGTTTTTGGATTAAAAGAAACTGGTGTAGCTGACTCAACAACATTACTAACGCTTAAAAAGGTCATTAATGGGGAAATTACTCGTTCACCAATACCGGAAAAAGTTTTAAAGGAAGGTGACAGACGACCAGAAGTCACCCAATTAAAACTAGATCTTGAAAAAGTAGGTTTTCAAGTATCTGCAACCCCTACAAACTGGTATGGTCCTATTACAACCCAAAAGGTCAGAGAATTTCAAAAAGCTTTTCTATTACCGGTAACAGGTGTTACTAATAGCGAAACATTAACAACATTAAGAAAAGCCATTAACGGCGAAATTTTATTTTTACAAGAAGGTGATCGACGTTCTGAAGTCATTCAGCTAAAACTAGATTTAGAAAAAGCAGGCTTCTCAGTATCGTCAAATCCTACAAACTGGTTTGGCCCAATTACAACTGAACAAGTAATGAAATTTCAAGCTAAACATAAGCTACCTGTTGATGGTTTAGCTAGTCCTCTTCTTTTAGGTAAATTAATGGAAGTAAATCAAAACAGGTAATCGACTACTTTGTTTTTCATGAAGGGCTCCTATATTAGGAGTCTTTTTTTATAAAATAAAAGTAAAAAATTTCAGACTTGGAGGGATTTCTAGTGCAACGTTCTTTCTAAATAAAGTTAGCCAACTATCTTCATTTCCAAGAGGTAGTGTTATTTTATCGACTTATGACCGTGCTTTAACGTTTATGCAAGAAGTTCCCCTCTTCAAGAGTAGCTAAGCGATAAGTAGTTTAGTTATTATTTATATCCAACTATTTATAATTTCTTTACTAAATAATGTAAAAGTGCTAATCTGTTAATGATTAACAACGGATTGAACCATAGTTTTAATAACTTAACTACATCTCGATGAATAATATCATCCTTTGAGATGTAGTATTCAACTTTAAAACTATTAACTTAGGAGATGAAGAAATGATTTTAACTAAAAAGTTATATAATTGTATCGTACTGTTTGCCTTTATCGTTACTTCTCTACTATTTGTAGGATGTGCAAATACAGAAGAAACTACCAATGAAGATAAGGAGCTGGATCCTGTTATAGAAGAAGTTGATGTAAAACAAACCCATGATGACACAAAAGAAGAAACGAACAAAGAGCCTACAGAAAATGACTTAATTATTGAGGTAAAACTAGCATATTTAGATGAAATTACTTACTATGCAATAGGTGATATATTCAATGAGCAGCTCTTTTCAGACGGTGAATGGAGCATTAAAGATGGAAAAGTTTCATTTCAAGGTTATTTTAACAAAGAAATTTTCCCTGGCGAACCTTCCCATATAACGGTTCTATTTCATCAAAGTGATTCAGACTATCATTATTCAATCACTATAAAATATAACGGTGAAGATGTAACACAGGAAAGTCACGAATTAATCATTGACCAAATAGAAAGTTTGCTACAACAAAATTCACCATTCAAAGGTGAATATGTAATAGGACCTTGGGAAGCGATCAAACTTGTCGAGGAAAAAACAGGTCTTCAATATGCAGATGAATTTGACACTTCAAAACAGCAATACAAAACAGAACCCGTACCGATTCAGATTTTTGGTGTATATACGTGGATTATCCCTGTGATCGATCCAGATACCACAAGTTATGTTGGTGAGCTTTTTGTCGATTGGAAAACAGGCGATATATATAATGATTACGGAGAAATTATCAGTCATTAACTAACTACTCAAACAGACATTATCTAAGGAGATGTGTGTCTTCACACTCTCCTTCTTTTTATTAAAGTTGAATGAGGGGGGGATGGTAAGTTAAATAATCATTACTAAACTTTATATCAGTGTAATAAATCGATTTTTATTTATCCGTAAGAAAAGCGCAAGCGCCTTGGTCACAAGCGATAGGCACTGGAAGTCCTTTGACAGAAGCCGCTCTTTGGCCTTTCATATTTACGTGCTTCTGCGTCTTCTAGCATAGTTCCGTAGCAAACTTCCTCGAAGCAGTGTTTTGTGCGACGAGTAACCGCAGGAGCAAAGCTGCATGAAGCTAATCGACGAAAGATCTCAAACAAATATTGAAGTCCGTTGCTTGACTGAAGTGAACGAGCTCGTAAGCTTCTTGCGCTAAACAGTTTCCAAGTTAGAAATATTATACTTTCATAACTTCCTAAAAAAACTCACTGAATTTGTCTACCTACTCCAACAACCGCCTCTCCAACTCTCTTTTTGTATTCGGTCCGTAAATACCATCAATTTCATTTGGTAGATAGACTGATTGAAAACGACTCACTCCGTCTTTTGTTTTTCTACCAAAAATTCCATCCTCTTCTCCAACGTGAAAGTTAACTGTATTTAGTGCTCTCTGAAGTTGCTTAACTCCTTCCCCACGATCACCACGCCTCAAAATACCATTTGGT
The DNA here is from genome assembly GCF_001866055.1 of Anaerobacillus alkalidiazotrophicus. The sequence goes on along the minus strand of NZ_MLQS01000001.1, from coordinate 1,402,407 downwards.
AGTTCACTAATAGTAGGCTCAAATCTCGTATACTTTGTCCCTGCTGAAATCCAACCTAACGAACCGATGTCATACAACCCATTCTTTATCCCGTAAACTTCCAACTGTTGCCCTTTTCGAATCGCACCAGTAATTTTTGAGTTAAATGACGCTTCAGCTCTACGATTTAGAAATGGAACTAATACCGTTGCATGTCCAATCACTTCTCTATTTTTTCCTGCTGCTAGTTGAATAGTTTGTCCAATTCTTAGATGATACGGATCGAGATTCGGATTTAATGAAAGAAGTTTTGCGACTGTTATATGGTTACCCGCAGCTATTTCCCAAAGTGTATCGCCTTTTTTTATCACATGTGTCGAGTTTTCCAATGTTATAGGTGCTATCGATTTACTAGCTAACACCGATTTCCAATCAAAAACAGGGCATTGCTTTCGCGCATATCCCGGATAGTCATTATGGCCTAACGTTCGTTTATAATTTGGCAAATCTATTTTCAAAGCCTCGACTAAGTGACGTAAGGATTGTTTTTGAGCGTCAGTAGGCTGTTCTATACGAAAGTCCCCTGATAAACAAATTCCTATAGCCTGATTATTAAAATTACCTACATGATACGTTCGCAAATCTAAATTATTACACCATTTTATCGTTCCGTTTTCCTCTATCACAAAATGATACCCTATCCCTGGCCAACCTAGTGTGTAAACGTGATAGTTTGCATAACCTTCTGCATTACTGCCACTAAGATGCATTTTAGTTAAAGAATGATGAAGTGCAATATCTTCCTTCCGCTCAATTCCGACTACAGGAAACTGTTTAGTTTTGTGGCCTGTTATGGAAGCTCTTACATCTACTAGCTGCTCCAATTTTCTAAAATTCATAGAACTTCTCTCCTTTTCTATTTATAGAAATGCTCATTATATTTCGATTATCTATATAATAAGTACAATCCATATTAAAAAAGGGGATGTATTAGGCAAAACTAAAAGGCAGCCTACTGATATTGTCATGTAGCTGCCTTTTTTCGCTTCAGGTCACGCACTGTTACATTTCGTATAATTCTATCGGCAAACCATCTGGGTCCTTAAAAAATGTAAATTGTTTCCCAGTATGAGGATCGATTCGTACTTCCTCAACTTCAACACCGTAGTCTTCTAAGTGACTGATTGCCTCAGGCATGTCCTCAACAGAAAAAGCTAAGTGACGTAATCCCGTAGCTTCTGGAGTAGTGGGGCGTTTTGGAGGATTTTCAAAGGAAAACAACTCGATCACATATGTATCATTTAATGCCAAATCTAACTTATATGACTGACGTTCTTTGCGAAAAACTTCATTTACAATATTCAATCCTAAAATTCGAACATAAAAATCTTTTGACCTTTCATAATCCGAACAAATAATAGCAATATGGTGGACATTTGCTAATTTCATTACACACACTCCTCGTTATTTTTTCTTGATAAAAAAACTAATTGTTCTCGCAGAACATCATTTTTTCTGTTCTGCGAGTTTATCACAAATCGACTACATTTCCCGGAAAATGCCGAAAGAAAAGAAGGATATTTCCCGGAAAATGATGGGAAATGTTGTTTTGCTAGAGTAATAGAGTCGATTTTCAACCATGACATGTCGATTCATTTTTTTCTAACTACGTACTTTCGTAAACCCTACTATTTTATCCCACTCTTAAGGGGCAAGTAAGACCCCCACCTCAAAACGTAAGAAAATCGAGAAGTTTAGGTGGGGGATAAACTGCCCCTAAAGGTCCGATATAGAATAACTTTCATCAGTGAAGCTGATGATTAGTTATTCTTATGCCCGTGGTATAAGTTGAACTAACAATCAGTGGGGGATGAAGGAAAACCGCCACTGATTGAAGTTCAGCTTTATCAACGCTCGACCGATTGATCAACCTGCTTATTCATTCTCAACTTCTCTGTACTCATACCATATGTGACATTACGCCATAACCATTCCATTGGTCCAAATGCAAAGCGTTTCATCCATAAAAAGCTATAACCTATTTGAAGTAAGAAAATCATAACCGTAAATAATAAACCATAAAACGGACCTATTTTTCCAAACAACCCTAGTCCATAACTATAAAAGATAAATGTGCAGAGGATCGTTTGCATCAAATAGTTTGTTAAGGCCATTTTTCCAACTGGCTGTAGGACTTGAGCAACTGACGCTAACCTTCGTTTATTTTGTAAGAGTAATAAAATACACATGATATAAAAAACACTTAACGAAGGACCACTTACAAATAGTCCCGCATACTGCACAAAGTACCATGGCGAATCCCCACCAGCATAAAGCAGCTTACCGACTATCGCGAGTACAAGTCCAACAACCCCTATTAAAAAACTATTTCTCGCTATTTTACGGACTCTATCTATTTGCTCTTGGGTTTTTGTGAAAATTCCTGTTTTCCACAAATACATTCCAAAAAAGAACATGGACAAAACTACCGCCAATACAAAGATATTCCCAACCAAAATCATTCCAATTTCTTGAAGCCTTTGCATAAAAATTTCTTTATAACTACCCCCACCGTAAATCTCAACAACCGTTTGCACCTCACTAAATGATAAATAGTTAGCTTGATCGGTTGTTGTCGTCGGACTAACAAAAGCCAACAATACTGCTAGTAGTAGAAAGAACAAAACTGGAATCATCATTGTCATGAACGTTGCTTTTAATAAGAACTTCGGTGATTTGAAGCGAACGATAAGTAATACAAATCCTAAAAGAGCATAAAACGTTAAAATATCTCCGTACCATAAGAAAAACATGTGGAACAAACCAACGCATAATAGAAACAATAGGCGTCTAACGAATATCTTCTTTACGTTAGCACCTCTTCTTTCCCCCCGCTCCATAAATACTAAAAATCCAATCCCAAATAATAGCGAGAACATCGAAATAAACTTAAACTCTGCAAATATAAAAATAAACCATTGGCTTATTTCATCTGCAAGTGTTGTAGAAAACGATACATTGGCCATTTCTGCCTGCAAAGTAGGTGTTGAAAAAAACTTCATATTTACTAACAAGATCCCAAACAACGCAATAGCCCTTATAATATCAAGGGATACAATCCTTTCTTGATTTGAAGTAGGTGCGAAGCAAAGTTCTCGTTTCAAACCACATACCTCCTTTACTTATTTTTCCATCCTTGATTATACCACTAAATACTCTTGTCCAATTAAAAAAATTTTGATAAAAGTGTAGAAAGGTTCATAAATATGGAATGATCGTTTTTGGATGAAGGAAACATTATTTAGAGAGGTTTGTTTCTGATGGGGAAGCAATAAAAATAAAAGGTGTGAACGTACGTACATTCACACCTTAAAACGAAAAATAGAAAGGGTAACAATTAGCCAACAAGAACTTTTTAGCTATTAAGAAACACCACAAGAGAACTCGTTCTAGCTTCGCTAGAACATCGGAAATTCAGATGGATTCTCAACTCCACCTGAATGGAAGTTCCCACCTACGCTACGCTTAGAGGTGAGGGTCTATGACCCTTAAGTTCATATCAGTTTGATTAAGGCTGTACTCTCTTTTTCATTTCTTCTAATAAGCTATCAAAAATCGTACTAAATTCTTCCTTTATATTACGGTAGATTTCGTTCGCAATCTCTTCGTCATATGTATGAGACGTTCGATTACGGTTTTCTAACATTTTCAACCACTTATCGCCTTCGGTTATAATACCTTCCTTGAAGGCTTCTTGTATTGTTCTCCTTGGGCTTGTTACCTCTAAGTTACCATTATACTCCAAGTAGACTTTCATTAGCTTCCACGACAATTCATATGTAAATTCAAAACGTTGGATTGTAGCATCAATAACTAGATCATCTAGTTTAGGATCTCTTACTAAACTTTCATGAAGCTTCTTCAATGCCTTCTCTAGATCCCCTATTTTATCTATTATTTTGTTCATATTGCCAATCACCTGTCCTTTAGAGTTTGTTAAAAAAATCGTCTTTCCTTCCGTATCAATATATTTTTTCAACTTTTCATTTGAGATTTTATCGTAATCTAACAAATCAAAGGTGTAAATGATGTTTAACTGAGAAAGCTTTTCTTTTATACTATAAAACTTTTCATGATCATTTCTAAATTTAATAGCCATATCGATGTCAGACGCTAATTTATAGTCCCCTCTAGCCCGTGAACCAAACAAAATAACTCTTTCAATGTAAGCAGCATAACTCTTATACACATCAATAATCTTGAAAAAATCAACTTTAGGTAAACCGTATCTATTTTTTTTCTGCATCTATTCACCACATTTCTGGACAAAAATAAATTTATACTATTTATTGTATACCTAACCACCATCATGATAAACATCTACTTTAAGATTTAATTGCTCAAATTCACACGTATTTTACGTTTTTTCATGAATGTCCTACCACCGTATTGAGAACGTTTATTTAATCCTATAAAATGATAGAAAAGAACCGAAGTATGGAGGGAATATTGTGGAACTCGAAAAGTGGAAAAAAGAAATTGAGTACGATTTAAATAAACTAAATAACGAAATCGATAAATTAGAGAAATCCTATGAAGATCTTAAGCTGAAGAAGCAAATTGTTACCGAAGCGTGCGATGAATATCTTTTTGAAACCCCAGAAGAAAAAGGCTATATATTCACATTAAAAGCAGATCTACATGATCAAATCGTCAAAAAAGAAAAGCTGCTATTCGAAAGTAAGACAAATCCAAATCGATTACAGCTTGAATTGTTATTAAAGAAAATTGAACGCTATATATCCATAGAAGAAGAGGAAAAGAACTTGATACTTAAAAACTAGAATGCGGTACTCCACTGAGGGTACCCTATTTTTTTTACTTATTAAATTATTGGTGAAACTTTAAATTCTCGCAGTTATTAACCTATGAAAATTTATTTTTCAAGCAAGAAAAAATGATGATATAGCTAGACTTTATCTTTTTGTAAACCATAGGTTCAATAACCAATGGAACTTATTTTTAAATTTTCATGATATGACAACAATCCGGCTCGTGATGATAATAAAAACAACCGCGGAATACAAGGAAGGCGCGCTTTCCGTCGGAGTTGTTTATAAAATGAATGTTACTGAACTACCATTTGAACAATTAGTGGAAAAATTTGAACCTCTTATAAAAAAACAAATCAAACAGTTGAATCAAACTGTGCATTACGATGAATTATATCAAATTGGCCTAATTGCTTTATGGGAAGCAAGTAAAAATTTCGATGAAACGAAAGGATACTTTCCTAGTTTTGCTCAAAAATATGTCAGAGGAAAAATGCTTCACCATCTCAAAAAAGAACAAACCTTTCAACAACGTTTCCAAATCTACCTTGAGCCTGAGTCAGTCGAAAAAATCCCAGCACAAGAGTTTCAAAAACAACGTCCCTTCCCTTTAGAACGTATCGTTCCACTTCTTTCAAAAACGGAGCGTATTTGGTTTGTTGAGTATTATGAAAATGATATAGGACCTACAGCTATCGCTAAACAATACAACGTTCCTGTCGACACAGTTAAAAAGTGGCGTAAGAGGGCAATCGAGAGGATACGATCAAACCTCAAGACTAGTGAATTATTAGACCTGGTTGATTTCTAGATTAGAAACATAATGTAGGAATTTGGGGTCCAAAGTTTCGAAGGTTTTGATAAGGGGGAACGGACTACAGTTCCGTTAAATCATTTTTAATATTGGCCAACAGTGGTTCCTTTATATTTTTACTAATTTTTTTAAAATAAAGGAACCACTGCTTCGAAAAGAGTTATTTCTCTTCACTTTTTAAGCTTCTAGTATCGCCGTTGCTGCCAACGCCACGCATCTATACACATCTCTTCAATTCCCTTTGTAGCTTCCCAGCCTAATTTCTCTTTAGCCTTTATCGGGTTTGCATAACATGTAGAAATATCGCCAGGACGTCTTTCAACAATTTTATAAGGAACGTGTGCCTTTGAGGCTTTCTCGAATGCTGCAACTATTTCCAGCACACTATACCCTGTTCCAGTACCAAGGTTATACGCATCAACACCAGCTTCATTTTTTATTTTTTCTAACGCTTTAATATGCCCTTTAGCTAAGTCTACAACGTGAAGGTAATCTCTCACACCTGTTCCATCAACCGTTGGATAGTCATTGCCGAATATATTCAAATGTGGCAATTCACCGATCGCTACTTTTGTAATATACGGCATTAAGTTGTTCGGTATTCCGTTTGGATCTTCACCAATTTTCCCACTTTCATGAGCTCCAATTGGATTAAAGTAGCGAAGTAATGCAATGCTCCAATTTTGGTCTGAGACATACAGATCTCGAAGGATTTCTTCAATCATTAATTTTGTACGCCCATAAGGATTTGTAGCACTAAGCGGAAAGTCCTCGGTAATAGGGACTTGTTTAGGAACACCATAAACTGTAGCCGAAGAACTAAAGACCAATTTCTTCACACCAAAGTTAGCCATAACCTCGCACAATAGTAAGGTCCCGGTAATATTATTATGATAATAATGGAGTGGTATCCTCACAGACTCCCCAACTGCCTTTAACCCAGCAAAATGGATGACAGCATCAATTTGGTTTTCCTCAAAAACACGCTCTAACTTTGCTTTATCTAAGATACTTATTTCATAAAAAGTTATCTTTTGACCTGTAATTTCCTCAACTCTCGTAATCGATTCATATTTACTATTGGATAAATCATCGATTACAATCACTTCATATCCAGCTTCTAATAGCTCTATGCACGTATGACTCCCAATATATCCGGCACCACCAGTAACTAAAATCGACATTATGTACCTCCTATTTTTTACTACAAGCGTTAACCTTCATTATACTATTTGGCTATCAGACTATACAATGATGAAAGTTCGTTTAACAAAGCTTCACTTAAGTCATTTTCCACAAAAAAATTGTAGATGTTCTGGCTAAGCAAACAATTATAAACACCCTTTTTATCCAAAAATATGAACAAAGAGGGTGTTGTTGTTTTTTATCCCACTCTTAAGGGGCAGTAAGACCCCCACCTCAAAACGTAAGAAAATCGAGAAGTTTAGGTGGGGGATTAACTGCCCCTAAAGGTCCGATATAGAATAACTTTCATCAGTGAAGCTGATGATTAGTTATTCTTATGCCTGTGGTATAAGTTGAACTAACAATCAGTGGGGGATGAAGGAACCCCCCCACTGATTGAAGTTCAGCTTTATTGTGTTCAATTCTTAATCTCTATTAAATATATCTCTTGTGTAAACTTTCTCTCCTACATCAGCTAAATTAGCTTCTAGTCTATTTGAGACGATAACATCTGAGATTTGTTTAAACTCGTTTAAATCTTTGATCACTCTATAGTTCTCAAAGTAGTCTTCGTTTAGAACTGGCTCGTATATGACAACTTCAACGCCCTTGTCTTGTATCCTTTCTATTATACCTTGGATTGCTGATGCCCGGAAGTTATCCGAGTCTGTTTTCATTGTCAAACGATAAATCCCGACAACTTTAGGGTTCTTTGCAATAATTCTAGAGGCAATGTGATCTTTTCTTGTATCATTCGCTTCAACAATCGCTGCTATCATGTTGTTTGGAATTCCAGAAAAATTTGCTTTTAGCTGTTTTGTGTCTTTAGGTAAGCAGTAACCACCATAACCAAATGAAGGATTGTTATAATGCATTCCGATTCGTGGATCTAACCCTACTCCTTCAATAATTTGCTTTGTATTTAGTCCGTTTAATTCCGCATACGTATCAAGTTCATTAAAATAAGCGACTCTAAGTGCTAAATACGTATTTGAAAATAACTTAACCGCCTCAGCCTCAGTCGAGTTCGTAAACAATACCGGAATATCCTCTTTCTTGGCACCTTGCATTAATAAATTTGCAAATGTTTTTGCTCGTTCTGAATTTTCACCAACGATAATTCTAGAAGGATATAAATTATCATACAAAGCCTTTCCTTCACGTAAAAATTCAGGCGAAAACATAATATTTTTTGTTTGAAATTTTTCTTTTATCTCCTTCGTATAACCAACTGGAATCGTCGATTTAATGACCATTACTGCTGACGGATTTATCGACAACACATTATTAATAACGCTTTCGATAGATTTTGTGTTAAAGTAATTCGTTTCAGGATCATAATCAGTCGGTGTTGCAATAATAATAAATTCTGCTTGCTCATATGCTTTTTTTATATCTGTTGTCGCGACAAGATTTAGATTTTTTGTCGTTAAAAACTCTTCAATTTCCCTATCAACAATTGGAGATTTTTTTTGATTAATCATCTCTACTTTTCTTTCATCAATATCAACTGCTATCACTTCGTTATGTTGGGCTAATAAAACCGCATTAGACAAGCCTACATAACCTGTACCAGCTACTGCTATTTTCATTTGTTCTCTCACCCTCGTTCCAATTTCATCGAAAATTTCAACTTTATTTACGATATATCATTATTTTACAGAAAGCCGCCTTAATTGTTGCTAATTTTACTGTTACTTTTAATTAAAATTACTATTTTTAATAAGTTAATGCGCCCGGCTTGTTTATTGAGAATATTACATCTTCTAAATTATATCGAAAACGATTAAATTAACAAGTCATAATAGTACTTTTTGAATAAGAATTTTATAATGTTTAAACACTATTTCTATTCGCTTCTAGTATGGCAAAGTCGTCGCTTTACTATTACATAAAGTTACTAGGTGTCACTAATCTGATATAACCTTAAGCAGTTTACAAGACTCTCACATTCTTTGTAAACAAATTGAACTATTTGTGAATTGTAAAATGGGACAAGCATTATTCTGAAAATTATAGGTATACTATTCTCGTATATTGCTTTTCTCACATTAAAAGAATAGGTGGTGGAAAAACATGTTTTGGATCCAATTAATTATCGTTTTGGCTTGTATCCTAGTTGGGGCACGAATCGGTGGTGTTGGTCTCGGGGTTATGGGTGGTATTGGTTTGGCCATCTTAACGTTTGGTTTTCAAATGCAACCTACAGCTCCGCCAATTGACGTAATGCTAATGATTTTAGCAGTAATTACTGCTGCAGGTGCGTTGCAAGCTTCCGGAGGGTTAAATTATCTCATCATGCTAGCAGAGAAAATGTTACGCAAAAATCCAGATCATATTACATTTATGGCCCCCATTACAACGTATTTATTTACGTTTTTTGCGGGAACAGGGCACGTGGCCTATAGTCTCTTACCAGTTATTTCAGGGGTTGCTCAAGAGTCGAAAGTTCGCCCAGAGCGGCCACTCTCTATTGCCGTTATCGCTTCTCAACAAGCAATCACAGCGAGTCCCATCTCAGCAGCAACCGTAGCCTTATTAGCAATTCTTTCTCCTTTTGATATTACGTTGTTGCAAATACTCGGTGTGACCATTCCAGCTACTTTCCTTGGGATCATGATTTCTGCATTTTTAATTCGAAAAAAAGGATTAGAGCTTGAAGACGATCCTGAATACCAACGTCGTTTGAAAGATGGGTTAGAGCCTATGAAACAAGAACGTGCGAAGTCTTTAGAAGTGACGAAGCAATCAAAAATCTCTGTTTACTTGTTTTTATTCGGTGCAGTTTTCGTTGTTTTATTAGGTAGCTTCCCTGAACTCAGACCAACTTTTGTAGTTGGCGAAGAAGTTACTCAGTTATCAATGGCTTATGCCATTCAAATTATTATGTTAACAGTTTCAGCACTTATTATTTTAATATGTAAATGTAATGTAGAAAAAATTGTCACTGGAAATGTATTCAGATCAGGTGTTGTTGCAGTCGTTGCTATTTTTGGTATCGCATGGTTAGGAGATACTTTCTTCCAAGCAAACTTAGGGTTAATTCAAGACAATATCTCTAGCTTAGTAACAACTCTCCCATGGTTGTTTGCATTAGCTTTATTCGTTCTATCAATTTTAGTAAACTCTCAAGCTGCAACCGTTCGAGCATTAATGCCATTAGGACTTAGCCTTGGAATTTCTCCATTTTTCTTAATTGCCATGTTCCCTGCTGTTAATGGTTACTTCTTCATACCAAACTACGGACCATTATTAGCTGCTATTAATATGGACCGAACTGGGACAACGAAAATTGGTAAGTATGTATTTAACCACAGTTTTATGGCACCAGGACTAATTGCCAGTGTGTGTTCCGTGGTAATAGGGTTTATCTTAGTTTTCTTATTCTTTTAAGAAAACACCCAAGCGTTCAACACGCACAAACCAACCAGCATGAAAGTATATTACTTTCACAGAAAGCGTAGAGCACCTTGCTCACGAACGATAGGCACTTTAAATCCTTTTACAGAAGCCGCTTTTTAACTTCCGATAAAGACTGAAGTGGCAAAGCTCGCGGGCGCTGAAACTAGACAGTTTCCAACCGCAAAAACTTCTTTTTCCTTTTAAAAGGAAGAGTGTGTCAGAAAATTTATTTTCGGCACACTCTTTTCTATTTTTAGACAAATTGTTAATCGCTTTCAAAGGGTGACAAATTATTCACCTACCATATATAATAAAAAAAAGGAGGTGAATAGCATGGAAGGCACTTTATCTAAAGTTCTCGACCAACTAAATGTATTGACCAAAGGTGTAGGTACCTTAACTACCAATGTTGGTACATTGACTACCAATGTTGATACATTAACTAAAGATGTTGTTTCAATTAAGAAAGATATGAATTCAATGAAGTCTGATATGGATTTAATGAAAAGTGATATGGGCCTAATGAAGTCTGATGTGGACTTAATGAAAAGTGATATGGGCCTAATGAAGTCTGATATGAACTTAATGAAAAGTGATATTACTTCATTACAAGAAGGTCAAAACGTACTCGCTGCTGAACAAGGTGAAATGCGCAAAGAGGTTGCCTTTTATTATGGAAGTATGATGAAAAAACTCGATGAAACAAAAACTGAATTAAGTAGTGAAATCAAGCAATTCTCTACTATCCAAAAGCAGCATCAACATGTTTTAGAGTATATTAACCAAAAACAATAACCTTACTTACCAATTTACTTCGAAACAATACCACGCTTTGACTTCATGTTCTTACGAAAAATAACATAAATTCAATGTTTCAACACTTAATAAGGTCACACAATAATATTAGACATACTCCCCATGACCGAACTCCGAACGTATCGATTTATTTAATGTAACTACCTCACAAGAAGAACGGTTACTTTAAAAACTAAATACACAAAAGTAACCTTCTTCCCACATTTCAAAAATTGAAACATGGGCAAAGGTTATTTTTTTGTTTTTTTGAGGGGTCTGACCCCCGCTACATTAACGCTCTAACTCATTAAAGCTTATTGGACGGTCAAAAGCATACTGCGATACTGAATATCATTTATTCTCTACATATAATTTGTACGCTTCCTTACTTTGCTCTGGAAAATATGATAAGATTTTTTGAGTGGTAATATGAGGATTTATTTGTTCGGAGACAAGGGCGTTAAAACTACTCCATGGATAATCTTGAGGATATTTTACCATCTGTGCTTTGACAGGGTTCAAATGAATATATCTACTAACTTCAAGAAAATACTGAGAACTATCAATTAGTTCAGCTCCATAACGTCCTTGAAATAAATGACCTACTAGATCATGTCTTTTATTAAAGTACATGGCGTAACGGGAATTTAACATTTTCATTATTTCTTTTGGATGATGGTCGATGGTTTCTAAAAGGAGATGAATATGGTTGGTCATGAGACAATAGGAATGAAGAACAAACGGGTATAAAATGCAGGTTTCCTCTAACAATTGCAAATACTTGAATCGATCTTTATCATCGTAAAAAAGAGCCGATCGACGGTTTCCACGTTTCGAAATGTGGTATATTGCACCCGGAAACCAAATTCTTATCTTTCTTGCCAAATTTAAATCACCTCAGTTTTTCATGGTTTCATTGCAATATTAGTAATTCAACAAAATATTGTAATTTCCTTCTTAGGTTTAAAAAAATTTTTCAATCATATTTAATAATAAAGAACTACTATATAGCTGCACCGTTTCCATGAGTTAATCATCCCAAAGAGTAGACCGTGTGGTAGTAACACTCGGCCAAACCCACTTTAACGCTTTAACTCAGTGGGGGTCAGACCCCCGAATTGTATTTTCACTACTTTTAAGTTATCATTGAGTAAAAAATTCTAAATATTTTTAAATTGATGGGTATATATGACAGTGAGAGAGAGGGATTGTACCGTGGTAGAAAACGTAATTCGTAGATTAGAAGATTTATTTTCTGAAATGGTTCAACTTAGACGCCATTTTCATCAGTATCCAGAACTTTCGTTTAAGGAAGTCGAAACAGCAAAGACGATTTTTCAGTATTTAACTGATTTAGGAATTGAATGCAAAGAGAATGTGGGTGGGCGTGGCGTTGTTGGTATCATACACGGTGGAAAACCTGGAAAAACCGTGGCCTTAAGAGCCGACTTTGACGCTTTACCAATACAAGAAGAGACGAATGTTGAGTTTAAATCCCAAAACCCTGGTGTGATGCATGCATGTGGTCACGATGCACATACAGCAACTTTATTAGTTTTAGCAAAGGTATTACAAGAAAATAGAACTTTTCTTCAAGGTAATATCGTACTTATTTTTCAATTTGCTGAGGAATTGGCACCCGGTGGAGCAAAGCCAATGATTGAAGATGGCTGCTTAGAAGGTGTAGACGCGGTATTTGGCACACATATATGGTCAACAATGCCTATTGGTGAAATTGGGTTCTGTTACGGTCCAATCATGGCTGCAGCTGACTCATTTGAAGTGACAATTCACGGAAAAGGTGGACATGGTGCTGCTCCTCATGAAACTGTTGACTCTATAGTCGTAGCTTCAACACTAATAACAAATTTCCAACAAATCGTTAGCCGTAATGTCGATCCACTGAAATCCGCGGTCGTAACTGTCGGTTCATTCCATGCTGGCGAAGCTTATAATGTTATTTCTGATACTGCCAAAATAAAAGGAACTGTCCGTACGTTTGAGCCTGAAGTTCAAGATGATATTATCGAGAAGCTAGAACGCTATGTGTCTGGTATTTGTATTGCTTCTGGTGCAGATTATGAATTCAAATATCGAAAAGGCTATCCGACTGTCATTAATCATGACTCGGAAACAGCTTCTCTTGTAGCGAGCGCTAAACAAATTATGGGTGAAGAAAATGTAAAGCAAATGGCGCCTGTGATGGGCGGTGAAGATTTTTCCTATTATCTTCAGCATGTACCAGGAACCTTCTTTTTTACTGGCGCTGGGAATGTCGATGAAGGCATCGTTTATCCACACCACCACCCTAAATTTAACATCGACGAGCGTTGCATGTTAGTTGCAGCAAGAGTATTAGCACAAGCCACTGTTGATTACCTTGAAGAGGGAGCTTCAGCAACCCCTGATGATACAAATATACATTCAAACTAAAGAAACCCCAGCTTGTATCAAGCTGGGGTTTCTTTAGTACTTTAACGTGGTGGGGGTCAGACCCCAAGAGTTAAGTATATTTATTAAAAAATTACTAAAAATAAGATAGATATTATAATTTTTTCGCTTACGTTTTACTACTTAAGAGCCTCTTGGCGTCTACTTTACTTTATTTTAGGAGGCGTTTCTATGTGGAATGCCCTTTTTTGGGGGACTTTCGCTGCTTCAGCAACATTATTTGGTTCAGTTTTGGCATTGAAATTCTCCATCCCAAGCCGAATTATTGGCTATGTTATGGCTTTAGGAACTGGTGCATTAATTGGTGCAACGACTTATGAACTGCTACAAGAATCGTTAGAAATTAGTGGTTTTATAGAAGTAGCAATTGGATTTTTGGGTGGCTCACTACTTTTTACTATATTGGACTATTTTATCTCGCATAAAGGTGGGCATCAACGAAAAGAAGCCCAACGTCCTACTGTCAAAGATTCTGAGCAGCAAAGTCATGGGAAAACTTCCGGAATGGGTATTTTTATTGGGAGTGTTATGGATACACTGCCAGAGTCTGCGATGATTGGTATGAGTTTAATCGGTGGTGGCAAAGTAAGTTTAGCGCTAGTGGTTTCTGTTTTCATTAGTAACATTCCAGAAGGGTTATCTAGTACGGTAGGCCTACGACAAAGCGGCTTTGCAAAAAAGAAAATTTTAGTGATGTGGGGACTCGTTGTCTTTTTTTCTGCTTTATGCGCCCTAGCCGGTGCCACACTTTTGGATGATGCACCAAATAGTATCAAAGCAATCGTCAGTAGCTTTGCTGGTGGGGCCATTATCGCGATGATCGCCTCAACCATGATGCCCGAAGCTTACAAAGAAGGTGGACCTACCGTCGGATTCGTCACCTCAATTGGTGTTTTCATCTCATTATGGCTACATTATATGTAGGGAATCAGGGGTTACTTTAGCGGTTTAAAGCAGTGGGGGTCTGACCCCCATACAAGGAGTGTATTAGGTGAAATTATTTAAGGCTGTGCTTTTGATGAGCATATTACTAATGATCGGCTGTCAACATACTGATGAAACAAAAGAGGATAACCGAATTATTGAAGATTTCTCTGAGGTAGTTGAAGAGAAGGATTACATTGAAGTAAAAGAAGATACAAAAAAGGAAATAACCGTTACAGTAGGTGCGATTGGTGATGTATTACTTCATAAGCGCCTTTACCAACACGCGGAAGTGGATAATGGGCGGTATGATTTTATACCTATGTTACAAGGAGTTGAAGACCTTTTACAGTCACCTGACTTTTTAATGGCAAACATCGAATCAATACCAGGTGGTGTAGATATCGGCTTATCCACCTATCCAACGTTCAATAGTCCTCAAGAAATTGTGACTGATCTACAAAGTTTAGGAGTCGATATGGTGATTGGCGCAAATAATCATACTCTAGACAAAGGAATAAAAGCAATCGATAGCGCGATTTACTTATACGACGATGTTAAAATGCCTTATGTTGGGATGTACCGTGATACGGAAGATAGAAATAATGCTCGCATCGTAACAGTTGAAGACGTTTCGCTTGGTGTGCTCGCCTACACATACGGGACAAATGGTATTCCTATTCCTCAAGGTCACGAAGATGTAGTAGCATTAATCGATCCAATACGAATCGTTGACGATGTTCAGAAGCTGCGAGATCAAGTAGACATCGTCATTGTTCATATGCACTGGGGATCTGAGTATGAACGTAAACCTAATCAAACACAGCGCGACCTCGCACAAATCTTATCCGCTGCAGGAGTTGATATTATTTTTGGTCACCACCCTCATGTCTTACAACCTATCGAACGGCTAAAAGATAACGACCAAGAAACAATCGTTTTCTTCTCGTTAGGTAACTTTTATTCAGGACAAAACTTTGATTATACCGATATAGGTGGAGTGGCAACTGTGGAAGTTACTAAAGTGATTGAAGGAGATAAAAGTTCGGTGTCACTTCATTCTCCACAAATTGAGCCCACTCTCGTGCTACATAAAAAGAATGGCTTCTTTGTTGTACCAATGTCTGAAGCAGATAGCCCATCTATTTCAGGGGCAACACTTGAAGACATTGTTGAACACACTCAGGTTGAGTGACGGACTTTGAGGAACTGTCACTTTAATGCTTTAAACCAGCGGGGGTCTGACCCCCATAAATAAAAAACGAGTGGTGCGCAGGCACCACTCGATCATATGTTTTACCGCTTTAAAGCGGTGGGGGTCAGACCCCCTATAATTCAATGCCGTACTGGCTGAACCATTCTTTGCGTGCTTCTTCGTCGTTGAGTAGCATTTCTAAAATTTCTTCATCATATAATGCATCGAAAAAGTCTTCGTCTGTAAAAAATAATTCTTCGATTTCAGGGTTTTGGAACCATTCTTGTTCCCATAGTGAAAACTGAAGCTCATCTACTCGATCAAGCTCTAAATCCATGTCAAAATCCATATCAAAATCAAAATCTTCATCAAAGCCCATTGCACCCATCATAAAGATTCCGAATAATTCCATAACATCTAACACATTATCTACTGGTGTTTCTACCGTAAATTCTTGGTCCTCATTAATGTTATAGTAATTTTCTGTCGTAGTAAACGAAATTCCTACGCTATTTCCTTCTTCAGGATCTGTAAATGTAGCACCAAATACTAGATCTTGCTTCGAGATAAATCCATCCTTATCAATGTGAACAGCAAGTTCTGCTTTATTCACTTGTAAAGCTTCTTTCATTTCTTCTAATGCTTCGTAAAATTCTGCTGGGATCTCTTCTTCAATTGCTTTAAGCTCCTCTAAATCAGCTGGAGCCAACCCTAGTAAATCTAGATATTCTGCATTTTCTAGTAAGCTAATAAGCTCCGGTAATGAATTCGTTACGACACCTTCGATAACTTCATAAAATCTATCTCCACCAAAATCTGTAGTCACTATTGTGTTAGTATCGCTAGTTACTGTAAAAAATTCGTCGTCTATGTTATTAACAAAGATTTCAACGATATCTTGCACTAGTGCTAAAGCCGCTTGATTTTCTTCTGCTTCTTTATCAAATAACGAAGGAATTTCTTCCCCAGTAAACTCACCCAATTGTTCTAAGTCAAATTCGATATATTGCCCTGCTACTTCATCTGGAATAAATCCAGGTACAGCAGGAATTTTCACCCAGATTTTTTCTCCTTCAATAAGAAGTGGAACTTCTAAGGTCGTTCTTAAATCACCTAAGTTTAATTGAGTTTCTAGTATAAGCTCCATTTTTTCGATGTCTTCTTGATAAGCACCTTTAAAATTGATCGTTAAATCTTTTAGAACATCCAAAAATGCCATTTCTTCTTGATCTAACGGTAAGCCATCAAAATCTAATGAAACAATAAAACTACCATCAAAAGCATAGCTTTCGATTTCTTGAGACTTGTTAAATGCATCCACTAATAGTTCTTTTGGATCCTGATTTTTGTTACTTGCGGAATCACTACTACAAGCCGCAAGCAATGCCATAAGTCCAACTAATACCACCAACAAAAACGGTTTAAATTTAAACATTACGTACCCCCTGTTTTTTTTCTACTAAACAATCATACTACAAATTTATTAAACAATATAGTTTTCTGAATAAAAAAATACAATTTTTTCTAAATTACCCAATAACCCCTTGTAAAATACTTAACTCTTTTTTCGCTTCTTCCACAGATCCTTCAAAGACAAGTTGACCTTGTTCAAGCATCGCTATTCTGTCTGAAAGGTATAGAAGTTCCTCAACATCATGACTCGTATAAATAACAATCGTTCCATTTTTTGTAAGGTTTTTTAAAAAAGGGAGTAGTTCCCGCTTTGAGTATAAATCCATGCCAACGGTTGGTTCATCCATAATCAAGACTTGTGGCTGATGTAGAAGTGCTACCGCTATATTAACTCGGCGTTTATACCCGCCAGATAATCGCTCTACTTTCTCATGCCAATAGTGGTCTAACCCTAGGAGTTCAACAACTTCCTTTATCCTACTTTTCCTATTTTTTACTTGAGTCAATTTTGCCCAAAATGTTAGGTTATCTTTAATCGATAGTGAAGGGTATAAGGCAATTTCTTGTGGGACATAGCCGATTTTTTTGCGGATCTCTTGTAATTCTTGACTTAGCGAATGTTCTGCAACCCATATTTCCCCACCATCAGGCATGATTGTTGTGCTAAGCACAGAAAGCAACGTCGTTTTGCCTGCCCCGTTTGGACCGACTAAGCCTAGAATCCCCCCTTTCTCTACAAATAAGTTAATGTTTTCGAGCACGATTTTAGAACCAATTTTTTTACTAACATTCTCCACTCGAATCACAGTTGTTTTCGCCACCTTCCTATACTAAAAAAAGAAAATAAGAGTACAAAACCGAAAAGTGCCGGTTCAAATGCGCCTTCTCTAAAGCCGTGTAAAAACCAGCCCTGAGGGGTACCATAAGAAAGCCACTTAAAAAAGCTAATCCATTCACCTAAATCAATAAAGCTGCCACCTACTAGACTTGTAAGTAAAACGATAAAAATACCTACTGCCTGTAATTGTCCTGTTGTTTTTACGAAAATTGCGATACAGAGGCTTAGTGAAAAAGCTGCCGCGAAATACATGAAAAAAAGTATTAATAATTCGAGCGTTAATGGGACCACAAAGTCATACAGCCAAAAAATCATGACGAACGTGAATCCCCCTTGAATGAACGCAAATATAAAAGCAGGAAATGAATGACCGATTACATAAAAGAATGGAGACGCAGCCGTACTTTTTAAACGTTTTAGGATACCATTTTGTTTCTCCTCGACTAACCACTGAGCAACAAAAATGAGCACGAACAGTAACAATGCACTAAGCCAGCCCATCAATAGCTGCAGTTCATAGCGAACCAATCCGCCGTTCTCAATTTCTATCTGATTTCTTTGCCCAATGTGTGAAAACCGGTCAAGCTCGAAATAACGAATGCTCATCAACGGCTCTGGCTCCCAATAGGAATCTGTGTGCTCCCACGACTCTTGCCAAAGGCTCGTCTCATGTCTCTTTTCTTCTATCTCAATTAGCCCTAACTCTTCATATTTTCTTGAAACATAGTGAGCAGCTTGGCTATTACTCGCTAGTCGATTTACTTCACTTGTAAAAACTTCAGTAAGTAAACCGGCTACTAATGAAGACGGTGTATGTAGCATTTCAAGTAACTGCTTTCGGTCGGCCTGATGCAGCTTTTCCATGAACCCTTCGTTAAAAATAAACACCGCTTCTACTTTTTGGGTTTGCAATAGGCGAATGGCTTCTTCTTCATCGGAACGTTCTACCGAAACAATGGGATGCTCGGCGACTCTCTCTATCACAAGTTGCGAGTAGTTACTTTGATCTTTATCAACGACAACGATGGGGATCCCGTCTTTTTGTCCGACACCTTGAATGATCGTCGTCAACAAGAACATTGCTAGTGGAACAATTAGAAATAACACACTTACTTCCAACGGACGCTTTGCCCACCATTTCCATCGCAACGAAACAGATGAAAAGAAAATGTTCCACATACTTACACCACTCTCCTTTGTTGCAGAGTGACGGTAATACTAAGTAAGGAAATGAAACATACATTTAACACGATCAAACTAGTCCAAAAGCCGTCTCCATTAAAAAAAGAAGAAAGGATGGCTTGTGCAAGCCAGTAATTCAAAGAGATATACTGAAATTTTTCAACCCAAAGCGGCAAATATGCAAGTGGAATAATCGTTCCGCCAACCACGGACATTCCGATAATTAGTACGAAGCTTACTAGATTGATTGTTGCCATTTTTCTCAGGATTGTAAAAACGGTTGTAAACAGTGCGCTCACTGTCAGTGGAAAAACGAGACTCATGATGAGTAGGTAGCTGATTTCACCTTGATATGAATCTCTCATCATCCAAGCGAGGATGCCAAAGTAATAGAAATACGGGATGGCAACGAAGATCGATAGCGTCATCCAGCGTACGATTACGAATTGGAAACTACCGATCCCTTGTGAACGTAAACGTCGCTCGAGTAGTCTGCTATCTGACGTACCCATTCTTACTCCTACTAAGCCGTTGCATAAGACAAAGATAATCCCGATCGTCACGAGATAGTACTGCTGCATGCTCACATCTCCGTACAGAGAGACACTTGTTTTTTCCCACATTTCTTGGCGATTTAACGTTTGTAACGTGAATTGAAGCACCGATTCGCGAAAAGCGCTCTGTAGCTCTTCCTGGCTGACACCTGCTTTTGCCATATACGTATAGATCGTGTTTACGCCACTTTGTGCAGCGGTCACCATATCGGCACCACTTTCCATGAGAGTGCGAACGAGAGCTGCCTGCAAAGGACGTGTCGGATTTCCTAAGACCGTTACTGGGGTGTTAATTCCCCTTTCTATATCTCGACTAAAACCTTCAGGAATAATGATAACAGCCGAGACTTTATCATCAGCTAGCATTTGCCTTGCCCCTTCTTCATGCAGCTGTGTAAGTCCGACACTTCGTTTTACGTATTCGTTATTTAAAAAATGTTGAATCATCATTTTGGTTTCTTGAGAATTGTCCTGATTGATCAGAGCCAAATCTATTTTTTCAAACTGACGATCCTCGACAAAATAAGGAGCTAGTACATACCCAAATAAAAAAAGCAAAAGAAGAGGAACACTGAAGAGTAGACCAACTACTTTCACATCCGCTAGCATATTCTTAAGCTCATAGCGTATCCACACAAAACCCTTCATCACCCACACTCACTCCTCTAGATCAGTTTCTATTTTTCTATCATTTTCTAATAATAGCATAAATATGAGGGGTCTGACCCTCGCTACGTTAACGCGTTAATGTGATGGGGGTCAGACCCCTCACTTTTTTTTCAAGGTACTAGTTTAATAGCTTGTTATTTTGGCAACACTGGTAACTAGGAAGACAAAACGTCTAAGAAATTTTTTGCTAAATGACAGTAACAAAATGGAAAATTTCAGATATACAGATTAGGATTACATATTTTCATTTAAAAGGAGATGGAACACATGAGTTTATATGAATATATTGAAAAGATTAATTCTATGCTTGAAGATGCGAAAGACGAAACGGAAGAAATTGAAGACATGAATGCCTATTTGGAAGAGTTAAGATCACTATTTTCGGAGTGAGTTTGTTTTCAAGCTCCATAAACTCAAACTTTCGTCATAAGAACTCCCTACCCACCCATTGCACATGCGATAACAATGCGAATCAAAACAATTCCTGTATCCTCTTGTAACTCTCAACCTATATGCATCAGCATGGTAGGACTTGATGCATCCTATGCTACGGAGGGCTAACTCTAATGTCATTCATGTATAATTAATCATAAGAAAAGCGTAAGCGCCTTGGTCACGAGCAGCTGCTCCTGTGCCACTCCGTTTGCTCGTCGCAAAGCCGCTTCGTAGTAATCCAAGTAGTAGCTTCACTGGGGCGGCCTTTGACAGAAGCCGCTCTTTGGCTTCCGAAAAGGACTGAAGTGACCGAGCTCGTAGGCGCTGAAGCTAGACAGTTTCTAAGTTAGAAACTTATAAATTCTGATACTGTAAAAAAGACTAGACAATCCGAATGCCTAGTTGATGCACCACATACGGTATGAAGAGCGGCTGACATAAATAGAAAAAGTAACTACCCACTATCTTTTGGGCGAAGTTTGGGCAGCTACTTTTTCTTTGTTTCTTTGACGATTAGAATAAACAATGTGAGCATGAGTATCGAAAAGTGAGCATTCAAAATCAAGCTCAACTTCTACATACAACTTTTCGATTCATTTTCTTTCAAACAAATTAAAACAATTCCTGAACCAACTTGTAACTTTCCAACGTTCCTATATCATATCTAAATCCTTTAAATTTATAAGCATAAACATCTTTTTGCGCAATAAGCCACGGGATAAAATAACCTGGTGCATCTGGATTGTTCCCTTCTTCGATGTACTGCTTGATCAATGGCACAGTTTCTTTTTGGTAAATATAAAATGGCGGTACAGCCAAATTTGATCTTGGATGTTTCGGCTTCTCTTCAAATGAAATGACTTTCCCACTGGCGTCTACTTCTATAACACCTGAGCTCTTTAGTTCTTCTATATGATCTAATTCATGAGTAGTAATGCAATCAGCTTTCATGTTGTGATAATACTCAACAAAATTAACTAATTCAAATTCAAACAAATTATCCCCAGCGAGAACGATGATTTCCTCATCCAATTCTTCTTTTTCAATCACGAATTGAAGATCGGCAATTGCGCCAAGTCGATTATCATTCGTTGTTGTTTGATCATTGATGATCTTTATCGCTTTAATACATCGTAAACCTTCAGCCCACTTTACAAAGCTAGGATAAAATTTTCCATTTGTGACAATGAATATTTCATCGATGATCCTAATTTTCGTAATATTTTCAAGGATATGTTCAAGAATTGGTTTCTCTCCAACCTTCAGTAATGACTTTGGTTTATTTTTTGTAAGTGGATATAATCGAGTAGCATACCCCGCAGCTAATATTATACATTTCATCTAAACTTCATCCTTACTAAGTAGTTTGTACACACATCCACTTTACCACTTTAACGCATCGGGGGTCAGACCCCCTGTTCTATTTCGGCCTAATCCGCCATAAAAATAGGTAATGAATGAACTTTTTTATCTTTTAAGGAGGTAGACATCATGAGCCGCTTCGATAGCCACCTAAAACGAAATTTGGATAAAATAGATAAAAATCTTTATGTTTCTAAGAATGACTCTCACTATTATGAAAAAATCATCCGTTATAACGGTCCTAATACCGCCGAGGCCCACTTTCGCTTAGCGGAACACTATGAAAAAGAAGGGTTTCTTGTTAAAGCTTACAATCATTATAAAGAAGCAGCTGATGTTAATTCCCCCTTCTACATTAAAGCCAAAAAAGCCTCTCAACTTCTAGAAAATCAAATGAATGTAACTTCATTACATTATTTAGAAGACGAACCAACGAAAATGACTCCTCTATTTGCAAGATCCACAATCATTTTTCTCATTATCGTCAACTTACTTTTACTAGTAATCTTATTTGGAAAAGCTTCACTAAGTGCCATTGCATCTACTACAAAAAAGTGGGATACCGGAATGGATGTCGTTTATGAAAGTGAAGACGTTCCTTATGTTTTCTATATTCCTATAGACACGCCATTTGAAGAGGTTGAAAAGACATTATTTGATCAAGCCGTAAACCTTAGTGGTAATCTATCTAACCAAAATATAGTGTTGTACGGGGTGCTCACAACTGATCCTAAACTTCACCTTCAAGCCTTACCATTGAAAAATGAAAAAATAAGAGAAAGTGCATTTGTTATAGCCGAATACAACTCCGCCTTAGATCAATCGGTAAAAATACGTTTTTTAAATAAAAATTTTAACGAAGCGATAAATGATCTTTATTCAGCTAATTTTTTTAGTACAAATTTGGTTAGAACTGCACTTCAAATCTATATTGAAGATAAAGGAAAGCCTCCAATCGACGTGACCAACCTTACAAATGATTTTCCTAATAACTATCTATCATTTATACCAAACGAAACGATGACTAAGTCAAATCAAATTGTCTCAGAGTTTTCGGGTGATGGTGGTTGGGTTTACGACCAAAAGGCTAACAAATTAGAAGCAATGTTTTACCCCAACACCTCTGACTTCAACCAGGATTTTTATCAAATTCCTTTCGAACCAGTTGAAGTCATTGTTGATAAAGAGTCATTTACTCTTATACTTCAAAGTTCTCCCTATATCATGACTCAGAAAAAAATTGGGTTAGGGAAGGAAAACTCCACTCCAGTAGGTGAATTTACCGTCTTTGATCGAGTGATTGAACCGAAAGGAGAAATTCCTGACATATATGGCACAGCAGGATTAGGCTTAGGCGATATTGCGATTCACGGAACCTATGATGAAAGTTCTATTTCAGACTTCAAATCGCTAGGATGTATACGCGTATCTAATGATGATATGCTAGAGATCTTTGATTTTGTTCCAAAAGGAGCAAACGTAACAATCGTTGAAGGTTCCCCCACACCCAGTGGTTATATTCCCATTTCGAATTACATTGACTCCGCACGACCTGAAGATCGACCGAATAGTAAGCAAACGACAGATACAATCTTTGAATGGTTAGGGTAGTGGGGTCAGACCCCCACTACCCTAACGCTTTAAAGCGTCAGGGGTCTGACCCCGGAGGCTAATAAATATCTATATCATCCCTATTTAAAATTTCCAATGCTCTTTGACGATGATCTAATTCGTTTTCTTGCCACAAATGGATAAGTAACCTTTCTAACTTTTTACGATTTTTATAATAATCAATGTATTTCTCATTAAAGTAATGTTCAACAACAGCTTCGTAAGAACGTATAGCTCTTCCCATCTTCACTAACATTTCATCAGGTTGTATCGCAATCACAGTTTTAAACGACTCTTTTGGTTTTTTAGGTTTTTTAGGTTCTATACTGGCTAAATATCTCAAAATCCCTTTTGTAATCGTATATTCAGCTTTGTGTCTTATTTGAGCTACACGCCTACCAGAGATGCCTAATAGTTTCCCTATTTCGTTCAATCTATGAACTTTACTTTCAACTCCATAAAGTAAGTCTAATATCATTTTTGGTTTTTCCTCTAACAGATCTCTATAATGTTGATACACTCGAATAAAAGTCTTATAATTTTCAGAATCTTTCTCTTTGACCAATTGGTAGTAAGGCTTCTGGTTACCAAATTTATGTTGGTAAGTTGGGCCATATCTTGAACCGATCATATCCAAATAAAAAAGTACATCTTCTTTTGTCATTTCTTTTCCATTCATACATTTACCCCCTTAACTCAATTTGGAAGGGGTCAGACCCTCACCGCATTACCGCTTTAAAGCGCCGGGGGTCAGACCCCAAATTCCACATTCTCTATTTTCAATACATCAATATTGAATTCTATTTCATCTCCAAAGTTAAATAAATATAGGAATGATTGGCCTTTATATAAATTAAGCATACCTATTACGACTTCATGTACGAAGGGACCGTAGTTATCCATTGGGGAGTTGTAACATCGCCTACTAAATTTATTATTATCCATATAAAAGGCATACAAATGATCATCATTCAACTCAAAGGCTTGTTGAATGCAATTATGAAAGTCAAGAAGTGTGTTCGTGCTTGAAAGTTCTACCGTTTTCGAGCACCTTTTATTGAGCGTTACTTTGAAGAGATATCTTCCAGCTACATAGTTGTCCTCTCTGGATACGTAAGATTTCGAGAGATCTTCAGGTGGAAATAAAGATTGCAACCGTGAAAAAAACGATACCTCCTCGTCATTTATTTCATTATCTGATCTTTGTTCAGACAAAATTTGCTTTAAATTTCCAAGTTCGTTCGATTCGCCAAGTAATACACTAAATAACTCCAAACCTTCTATCCAATGATCAACTTCTGAATCCATATTCCATGTATCGTATAATGCATCCTTTAAAAGAGCAAACAATGGAGTGATGACAATGGAACTTGCTCTGTAATTTGCTGTAATAGATGAAGCATCAGCTTTTTTTTCTTGTAACTTGACCTCCCAAATTCCAAAATAGTGAAAAAAATTAAGGAAGTGTCTAAAATTATCTAGTAAGTAATATAATGTTTGCTTCTTTTTAATATTGATTTTTTTGTTAATTGGGTACTTTTCTAAATGTTCGAAGAGAATATCAATATTTGTGGGAGCCCCACCATATTCTGACCATTGCAAATCGTTCCAATCTGCTTTTGTCCAAAAAGCTTCGAGTAAAGCAACATATTTTTCTGTATATGTTAACAGCTTAAACTCAGCTAAACGATTTTGTGAACATGTAAATACGTTCCTCCTGGTGCTTTCACTTTACGTAATACATCTAATATTAAACTAAGATGAAAGAATAAATGGAATATAGGGTAATCCATCTGCTGTTCTTTTGCAGTAATAGGTAAAATTGGTTCAATGAGCTGTTCATTTATTGCTCTCAAATCTTTCTTCGATAAAAACTCTTTTGTCTTCGTTAATTTTATATTGGTAGATTCTACATAGGATAAAAATGTTTGAAAATCTTCTACTACAGTACTTTTACTTTCTATAAATAACTTATTTTTTTTCATGAAATAACCTACTTACAATTTAATTTTTATAAAAACTATCTAGAATGCTTTCATAGTTTTTATGTTTTCTTAGATAACATTTTGTATGTATTCATATTAGTTGACAGGCGGCCTTTGGAAGTACCGGGTTCAGACCCTTACCGCACCAACTCCCTCATAATTAAGTCAAGTTGAATTCACTCCCCCTATCCCATTCTACTGCAAATAATCGAAAAAAAGCTAGACACTTTCTTAAGTGACCAACACGTTAGAGTGAATTCAACTTCTCTACATAACGGAAAGAACGAACACGCAATCACGAATGATGCGGTTCGTTCTTTTTAACGCTTTAAAGCGTCGGGGGTCAGACCCATTGGCGTTGCACCAATGTAATACAAATAAAAATAAGTTATATTTTTCCATTTAGTTTTTCTTTCTAAATCAAAAAGTAAATTCCTTTTTTTCCTTTTCACTTGTGTTTTACGATCATTAATTCTTTTTTAATTTAATCAGTGCAACAGTTCCTTGAAAGACGGTTTCCTTTTTCTTTGGGATAGGGACTTTTTGTCTCCCCCTCGACGTCTTACTTTTCTTCCGAAATAGTGCACTAGTAAACTTTTTCCATGTTTTGTAATGTATGTTCTCATTAATCGTAAAAATGACCATAATGTTTTCGAAGTTTTGGTTTGAAGCTGAAGAATCAACGCCAAACCATAGGCAGCTAAAGCGAGAAACATTTGATTCTACATTCCTTGTGGCTTTGTACTCCAAATTCTTACTAGGCTTAAATGCTGTTTCACCCACCTGAAAAACGTTTCTATCATCCAACGATAGCGATAAAGATCCATAATCTGCTCACCGGTTAGGTCCCATCTAGTTGTCATTAAACGATAAAGTCATTGTTCTTCATCTCTAAACTCAACTAAGCGAATAGGTTTTTGTGATTTGCCAAACAAAACTCTTGCATCTCTAATGATGGCCGGATGACTAATTTCATATTCTTCTAGAGAGGTCACTTTTAGACTTTTGGTGATCCGAGCAACGAAAAAAACGCCTTCTTCTAACCACTTTTGAAGATTCTCCTTTGATGGAAATCCTCGATCCACCAAAAAGGTGGCTTCGGATTTCTCAACAAGAAAATTAGCGCTCTCAAAATCACTAACAATTCCCGTTAAAGGTACGATCTTATCTGGATAATACGTATCATCAGAAACAACAACCAACCGAGTGTGCATTTTAACTACATTCCAACCTTTTGTGACGTAAGCCCAGTCACATAACTCTGGCGGTAACTTCAAATGAGTAGAATCAATAATTTTTAGTAGTCCAACTTCTGGGCTTACGCCTTTAAAACCTTTAGTTAGATCTTGAAGAATGTGAACCACTCTTAAGAAGAGATCTTGCGCCCATTCAGTTGGCAATTCGTTAATTCGTCGACTAATTTGAGAGCCACTTATACTTGATAGATTTATTGATTTACAGAAATCCGGGTTCGCATAAAGTTTTTCTTCGATATCGCTATAAGATTTCCAGTTGTCTAGATGAGCAGCTACAAATATTTTCATTAATGCATCTGCGTCAAGCTTGTCGTTACCATAATTTAGAAGTGGACACGAAAATACTTTTGTAGGAAGTAACGATAAACATTGACTTATAACGCCATTGGGGTCAGACCCCCACCGCGTTAACGCTTTAAAGGGGTGGGGGTCTGACCCCTAAAAATAATAAAAACTATGATTATCAGTAGTATGTAGTATATAGCTTTACTACTTTTTTCTTGGTCTTGGGTTATTTCGGTCGCTTCATTTGCAGGGGTGGCTGCTAACTCGGCATTGATTGCTGCTGATGGAGTGTCATACATTAACATAAACAGTTTATGTAAGACATAGGCTGCCTCACTACGACTTATTTCTTTGTTAGGCATTAGAAAACCACCGCTAGAATTTAACCCCTTCTGCACCGCTAATGCTAATTCTTGTTCTACGTCATTAGAAATTTTATTGCTATCGATAAAAACTAGATAATTGGTTAGATCTTCTGGGTAATCATATCCTTTTTTATTCCTCAATGTTTGACTACTCAAAGCGAGAAATTCCTCTTTATCTATATAACTTAATCCATTAAATGTTTCCTCATCTAATCGTCTAACAATATCCTGATTTTGTGCAGATGCTATATAATGATAATATTCATCATTGGCTTCAACATCAGAGTATGTTGTTTGTAAGTTTTTATCATAGGCATATAACATCTTAACCAAGGCCATCGTTAAATCGTTTCTATTCAAATTATCCGCAGGGTTAAAACGATCATTTTCTAGCGTCAAATAACCTCTTGATACCATAAAATAGATTGCTTTTTGAATATCTAATGAGAGATGGTCAATATCATTTATTGACACTTCATTTTGTAATACCCTATACTCTCCAGAAAGATTTGTCAAAATCTGTATGGTTTGAGATACCTCATCATATCGACCACCCAAATTGTATCCACCAGCTTCCATAAAAACAGTAGAAAATTCATTTTCTGCCGGAAAAGATAAACTCAGGGAATGACCGATTCGGTCGACAGCTTGACCAAAATCATCTAAAAAAGTTAGTAAATATTGGTCCGAACTTTTTTCAAACTGAATAGAGATTGAACCGAAATCTTTCAGGTCTTCAACTGATATTGAAAGAAAATCCCCTTTCCCGTCTAAAGAAACCAAAATACGGTCAACCAAATCAGCTTTTTCGACGATCGATTGGTCAAAATTCACAATTACAGGCATACTCAAATCTAGATTATCGCTATGAAATGTTAGTACTACATCAGCATTTTTATTTAAAGTAATAGCAAATGCTTCTAACACTTTATCAACATCACTTTTGGCCTCAAGTACGTGATCCAAAACGTCACTAACACTCTCTTTTGTTATGAAAACTTGGTTATCTTCGGCAGTAACATTTTCCATCGCAATCCTTTGTAACGAATATTCGATAAACCTTGTAATAGCACTATTACCTTGGTGATTAGGCTCGGACCCATTTAATTGCTCTAAAACTTCTTCTAAATATGTAACATACTCTGTAGAGCCAGTTGGATCATCAAATGTTATATTTGACTCTTGTAATGGTTGTTGTTGATATAGCTTTAAATCATCATAAAGCAGTGCAGCATCATTGGATTCATATTTGACTAAGTTCCAAGTTTCTACTCCATCGATGACCACATCTCTAATAATCGCATAACCACTATTTACCTTATACGCACTATGCTTTTTTTCTTGACTCCAATTCTCCTTTAATTCAATCGAAAAATCTATATCGTCAGAGTAAGCAAAGTCATAGATTGAATATTCTAGATAATATAATCCATCCTCGATCGAATACAGATGCTCAACCTGAGGAGAAACAGCAGTCCACTCACCACCAAACATCAGTTCAGGAAAAAAATAGTAACCATCCTCAAAATAAAAAGTATTGAACCCTTCACTTTTATACTTTTGTTTTTTTTCTGGAACAACTCCAAATAACTCAGTAAGATACTCATCCACCGCATTAGCAGACATTAAATAAAATGGCCAATTAACAACTTCTTCTGTAAAACCGTAATATTCAGCTTCCTCTTTAAGATAAAGCGGTCGGTACTTTAGTTGATCTTCGTTAAATTCAACTGGTGAAATATTAGTGAAAGTATTCCAAAGCGCCAAATCAAGGAAATCAGTATCACCATATCTAGTAATATCAAATTCCGAAAAATTTTGTATGAAGTGATTTATAAATTCATTCAAACGTAGCTTATCTTCTGAAGCCATAGATAAATATAGATCCTCACTAAAGCTATTCGAATAACTATTTAAAAAGTGATTGATCGCCGAGTCTATTTCTGCTCCATCTAGGAGGTTTGACATCCAACCGTATCCAGTGGAAATAAGCTTAAGATCAACTTCTTGTAATGTAGAATAATAATCAGACCTTTTTCTTTCAAATTCCACTTCTGTTACCTCTAAACCAAGGAACGTAAACGTTTCTGTTATTCCCTCTTCATATTCCCACTTTGGAACAGACGCACAGTAGATTTCCTTTGTAAAAACCGTATGATCCACCAAACTTATTTCATATGTACATCCATCCTGCGAATCACCACCACTTACAGAATCTGACCCAAAGAATATATACTCATTTCTGTTTATATCTTGATACAACTCTAATCCTACAAAAGTCGGTAAGCCAATCATAAAATCGATCGTACTTTCCCAACCTGAAATTCCATTACCGTCATGGTTCAACTCTACTACCTTATCATCTTGAAAAGTAATGGCTACTTCCACAGGCGAAGATATCATACTTGAATTTCCACCAAAAAGTTCAGGTATACCATCTCTGTTTAAATCAACCAATATCATTTGATCTAGCCTATTTTGATCAAGGTACTCCTTAAGATACTCCCTATAAGCCGTTTGCCAACTAGTTTCTTGTGCTAAGGTTATAGGAAACGGAAACAAAAAACTAAACATTATTAACATTGCTAAAAAAACACGACTAAATCTTTTCAATCTATTTCCTCCTCGAACTGAAATTTTTCACGAAATTTTAGATATAGAAACGAACATAAAAATAGTTAAATTGTCCTAACAAAGACATTCTCCACATAGAACCCTCACCAATCCGTAAAAAAGTTGGTATGATTTATTAAAAATTCCAAAAACTGATTTTATTTTATCAATTGAAGCGTTACACTTATGTTACACACACTTACATAAGGGGAGTTTTGATGAGGAAAAAAAATAAAGTAGGCAATAAAAACTTTGACTATAGCCACTATACATGTATAAATAGCACTAGTATGGAGGTTCCACATATAATACTAGTTCATGGATTAGGAATGGATAGACGGTACTGGTATAAAATTATTCCTCTATTAAGAGAGAGCTTTAGCGTTATTACATATGATTTAAGAGGACACGGCAAAAGCGAGTTAGGAGATAAAGAAATATCATGGGAGCTCTTGACTGATGATTTAAAAAATCTCGTTGATGAACTTAAAATTAATAATTTTCACATTGTAGGACATGGTCTTGGAGCGAATTTAGCGATGTACTTTTCTTACCGATTCCCAAAATTAATCAAGAGCTTAACCATTATCTCAACATTAATTTATTTTCCAGTAGAAGTGACCAACCAGATCCTTTCTTATCGAAAGAAGCTGTCACAGTTAGGCTCATTACAACCACTAGCTGAGTATTTAATACCAAAAATCATGATGGACACAAATACTAATGATCTTGAATTGTTAAAATCATGTTATTCTAACGTTACTGTTGACACTTACTTTCAGTATTGGGAAAAGTTAATCCCCTCTACCCTTACTTTAGAACAGGTCTCTCAACTGATGGTCCCTACATTACTATTATCAGGTGAATATGATCCTATTTTCCCACCAAAAGCGACTGGAATTGCGACATATACCATTCCAAATAATCATTACATCATTATCCCAAATGCTTCTAACGGGACCTTTCTCGATCAACCTATGAAAACCACAGAATGCATGACAAAATTTATATTCAAAGACTTGGATAAAACGACTAATACAGATAGATATACGAGTCAATACATAAATGAACTTAGCACACACTTAACTCAGCTTGTTCAAGTCGGTGTTACTGAAATAAAAAGTAATGTTATAGAAGTGAAACTTATTGATAATTTCTCTGTCGAAATTAATGATATTCCCATCACTAAAGGTTGGAATCAACGAATGGCCAAAAAATTATTTTGTTATCTACTTCTTCATCAAACCGTTGTTAGAGAGCAAATTTGTGATGACTTAATGCCTGAAAAAGACCTAGTTACTGCAAAAAGAGATTTACGTGTATATTTAAACCATTTAAAAAAACTAGTTAATAGAGAAAACATGGAGTTTTTGCAATCAGACAAGGAGCATATTTACTTACGAGGACAAATAACGTGCGATCTTGTAAATTATTTGAATCAAATAAAAGACTTGGAAGAAAAAGATATTTGCAGTGATTATCTGCAGTTTAAACGAGTTTTGATAAATGCGCCAAAAGACATTTTACCTGGAATTTACGACGAGTGGGCACTCACTCTCAAAAACAACTTACAAAAACAGCTAATTAAACTCGCTGAAAACCTTTCCTCCTATCATTTGGAGCGTAATGAACATTTGCAAGCTACTGAATGTTTAGAGTATATTTAGGGGGTCTGACCCCCGCCGCGTTAAAGCGATAAAGCAAAAAAAGAGAACGAAATTCATAACAAAAAGTATCTGGTTTACATTAAAAATCTTGTTTAGTATTTCTTTACTAATATTTGCCGCATCTAAAATTTTAGGTTGGATAACCTATTATACTATTGCACAGCCTAAAGTTGATGAAATAGCATATGACATAACTTCATATCTTCAAGCAAATGAACTTTACGTTAATGAAGATTGGTTACATAACTATGTAATATCACGTAAACAGTCAGGTTATATAAAAGATTTTGAAGATATTTCGATTACGTATAGGCAACCCTCGAATGATAGAAGGTTTAGTGTTGAAGTAACTATGAGAGGAAACTATCTAAATGGATATGCACTTCCTAAAACTGCAATTGTTAGCTACAACGGAGTGAATTACGGTAAGTTACCCGATTCAACAGTATGGATATGGTATGACCCAAGCTATTATAATCCTGAAGAAGAAAAGGCACATAGTCATTTAATAACTAATGATGAAATATATAATGAACCTCACAACTATGACGCACAAAATAATTTAAAAGATTCATATTTTGACTTAGAAGATGGTATGGATTTAAGTTACTTAGGAACTGATTTCTATTTTACTGAAGAAGAAAAAAGATTATTTGAATATGTTGATAAAACATGTATTGCTTGTCACGGAAGTACGTGGCAAGGCTTGGCAGGGCCAAGTTTATATAATTTAAATCAAAAGTATAGCGAAGATGAAATTTTAGATATCATTATGAATGGAAAGGGAACAATGCCTCGTGGAATGCTAGACGAACAAAATAGCATTGCCTTGAGTAAATATTTATATAATCTACCAGACTTGTACGATTACAGCAATGGACGTTAAATTAGGGTGCTCGGGACAGATACTCTGTCCATATCTTAAAAGCATCGTAATACCAGTTACAACATTCTATAACTTTATAGCGGTAATGCAGTGAGGATCACGTCTTCTAGTAGAGCTTCGTAGCAAGCTTCCTCGAAGCAAAGCTACATGAAGCTAATCTACGAAGGATCTCAAGCAGTAATTGAATTCCATTGCTTGACTGAAGTGACCGAACTCGTAGGCTGCTTGCGCTAGACAGTTTCCAAGCTAGAAAGTTAGAAATTCTGATACTGCAAGTAAAACCAGCCCACAATGTACTAATCCGGACATTGTGGGCTGGTTTCTTTTCTCCACTATTTGCAGGTTCACTTTATCACTTTAAAGCAGTGGGGGTCTAAGCAGTGGGGGTCTGACCCCTAAAATCCTAAAACATGCTTTCTGATCACTTGTATAATTTGCTCTGGGATCATAAAGCTACCTAATTCAATTAAATCGTTAAGTGAAGTTATTTTTATATGAAAGCCAATAAATAAAGATTCATCTTGTATTTTTGCTTCTTGAAAAACAAAGGCACGAGGTGTGCCAGTGAACACAAGGTCTTCATCGACGTCTTTTTCAATTAAGTGCCCTTTTAATCCTGCTAACCTAGATTTTACAATGTTTATAGGTAACGGAAGTCTACCAATTTTCGCTTCTTCTAATGTTAAAGCCATTCTTCCATCTTTGATCGAAGGAGTATAGCTAAGACGATATTGAGTTGGAAACGCTAGTAGCTTCGAATTCGCTATGATTATAACTTTTCCAGCTTCAATAGAACCTTGAATGGCCATCTGACTTGGTCCGTTATCATCTGAAATTTGAACAAGTTGGTTCAATCTGTCACTATCTATAAACTGCTCAATGTAAATCCCTTCATTTGTCAGTTCAAAATTAATTTCATTAAACGAAGACCAAAAATGACTGGCCACTTCTTTGTTGGCTCTTGGCGTTGGATCTATTTTTTCAACAGGGCGAATCAGTAGTATTATCGTTCCTACTAACAATAGTAAACATAAGATGGTCAGATAGATGATTGATCGTTTCAAAGTACTCCCCCCTCTCTGGGGTCTGACCCCCACTGCGTTAACGCTTTAAAGTGACGGGGGTCTGACCCCTACACTTTCTCTCCTTTTCCTGAGATGATCTTTAGTTGGTCGTTTTCGTAGCGGATAAAGTAGGTTACTTTATAGGATTGATAGGATAAGGATTCTTGTCGTTCGAGTGCTGAGATAAAACCAATGACTTCATAACCATCGTCTTTTTTTACGACGGTTAAATCGTCTAATGATACTGCCAGTGTGTTTTGATAGCCGTTACGAAATGATTCGTAGCTCATGTCTTTTTGCCATTCTGAACCTAATAACGAATAGGCCGTCACATAGTCTCCTTGAGAAAGGCTCTCGTAAAAATAGGAAACGATGTAGCCCGCAAGCTCTTCCTCTGAAAATTGAATGTCTTCATAACCATCAGAAGAAAGATTAATCGTCGGTAACTCTGAAAGTGGATTCGTTATCCAATCATCAATCACTGAAACGACGTCAATGATTGGAATGCTAAATCCAATATTCCCTTGATTTGCTCCAGCTGAATTGATCCCAAATACCTCTCCAGTTGTGGCTTCTACAAGAGGGCCACCACTGTTACCAGGAGCAATTGGCGCCGATATTTGGTAGACATTTTCAAAATGAAATGGTTCAATCTCAAAATTACGATCAACACCACTAATAATTCCAGTCGTAACCGTATTTTGATAGCCAAGTGGACTTCCTAATGCTAGAATCTCATCCCCAATCTCTGCTCGCTTTTCGTGTATAGTCAGTGGTTCGTTTCCTTTTAAGCCAGAGACACGGACAACCGCTAGATCCAATGTCGAACTAATCCCAATCACCGTTCCTGGATACGAGCGACCGTCAGATGTTTTCACATGAACCTCCTTCACATTAGCAACAACGTGTGCGTTTGTGACAACATCTCCATTTTCCGTATATAAAAAGCCAGAACCAAATCCATTATCTGTTTCTATATTGACGACTTTCTTCTGTGTTTCGTGAATAATATCCTTTAAATCTCGAGGTACGGTAGAAGCTGGTACCGCTTCGGCATCAGGTTCCTCAATTAAAACAGAAGAGACGGTAAAAGAACGTTCGACATAACTTTTGACAGCTATTCCACTAAAAATAGAAATAATAATAATAACTATAGTAGAGATTATACTTATAAAATGCATCGCACGTCGTTTATTCACCATTCATTCCTCCCTTCACTCAATAACCCATGTAATTTGATCTGCTTGAACGTCTAAGTAATCGTACGTTCCGAAATGCTGCATACTAAAAGAAGCACTTTCACCTGGATACAAAATATTTGGATTTGTATAAACCGAAGATTCTGTTACGTA
This sequence comes from Anaerobacillus alkalidiazotrophicus, assembly GCF_001866055.1. Next base: position 1,367,293 of record NZ_MLQS01000001.1, on the reverse strand, counting down.
AGACCCATCTTCGTCTGTAACCGTATAATGAACGGCGATATTGGAAAGAGGACGTGTACCTTTTGATATAACTGTACCGTAAATGGTATAACCCCATTCATCTAATTCAACCTCAATGTCAGTCATTTCAATGGCGGCTGTCCTGTTCAGAAGATCTTCTTCAGCTGCTTTTTGCTTGGCAAGTTGTATACGTTTTTGTTCTTGTTGTTCAAATTCAATTTTTTTATCTTCAATCTCATTTTTTAATAACTGAAGTTGATCATTTTCAGCTAGGTGAACCAATCCCTTTTTTACAGCAGCAAATGCATCACTGAATTGATGATTATTTAAAAGACTAGTTACTTCAGCTTTGATGATCTCAATCATTTTTTCATTTAATTTATGACGAGTCGGCTCTGTTTCTTTTTTGGGCAGTCCAGAAAGTACTTGAAGATTATAGACGACATCATTGTAATCATTCATTGAAGGAATCTCTTTTTCTATTTTAGCAATTGTTAACAACATCGATTCATCTGCTACTTTGGCACGTAAAAGCTCAATCACTTTACCATTTTGATGATCTAACGATTGTTGAACCTCTTCTACTAGCTTCGTTGCGTCCTCATAGTTTTTTTCCTCAAGATACTCTCGAATTCTATCAATATCCTCTTCAACGGACAATGCGAAACTTATCATGTCCTTCTCACTAATGATCGTTTTATTCATTGGATGAAGACTAAGGGCTTTGTCGTAATTCTCAATAGCTTCCTGCCACTTTCCTTCAAGCGCAAAGCCTTGGGCATTAGAAATATAGGCAGTTGCTTTGTCATTTTGGTTCGTTTCAATATAATAAATGAGAGCTACAGCGGCAACCCCTAAACATAAGGCTGTAAGAGGCAAAGCTAGAAGCCACCAACGCTTCTTTTCTACTATGTTTTCCTCTTGATCCCGAGCTTCGGTAATCGTCGTCTGCTCTTCTATAACCATTTCTTGAGTATCATCTTTATCTTCCTTTTGTAGGGTAGGATGTCCGCACTCACTACAAAACTTGGAATCTACTAATATTTTGTTTCCACATTGAGAACATAACATTCAATACTCCTCCTTTCATTAGAAAAGCGTAAGGCGCCCACCTACCGGCGACAAACACTGGGAAACCCACTCGTAGCGATCGGTTTTTGACCGAAAGAGAAGGTCTGAAGTGGTCGAGCCGATGGTGCCTGGAGCTAGACAAGACAAGCGCCACGCGCTTACGCTTGACAGCTTTTAACTTCAGAATTTTATACACTTATCCCTAAAAAGACCCACCTTTAATCATATGGGAATTGAACCAAAAAAAATAGTGCTTTTTTCAGGTAATTTGACAAAATTCGAGTGTTGGCAATGCACTAAGCCCTAAAATAATTACAATACGCCCTCTTGAGTCATCTATATTTTTGGACGACTCGAGAGGGATACTATAAAAAGTTATTGAAATACATAGAACTAAAAATCGCTTTTGCTTCAATTAAACTGCAGGAGTATTCATTCGAAATATGAATTAACATATTGATTTATACTCCATTTTTCGTTGGTATAAAAGAACTTTGAATGATTTAACAAGTCAAATAACTTCTTAATTATCATATCAATTAACAGAGTTACAATAATTATTGTCGTCCTTACAAAATAATTGCTAGAAGTGTTGCTAATAGAGTTACCAATTCCATTGTTAAAACTTCTTAGTAGGGTTATTGGGATTTTATGTTAAAATATAATAAAAATAGTGTTATTCCACTAACAAGGATGATGATGAAGAATTGCCACATAACACCACTGGTATTGTTATGATTTTTTAAAAAAACAAACTATTTTGAGAGAGTGAAAAACTTGAAACGAAATCGACTTTTATTTCTTGCATTAGCTAGTAGTGTATTGGTTATTTTAATTGCATTTTTTCAATGGAATTTGATTGATATAATCACTGAATTTTTAATGATACCTATTTGGTTAGTGGTATTTGGATTTTTTATTGTCATTACAATTATGACCGTTATGAATTTATTTAAAAATAAGGATTGGAAACCACTTGCCATTCAGTTAATAACTATCATAATATGGCTGTTCTTTCCCTTTACTGAAGTTATGTTAGATTTGGATTTCAAAATGAATAAATTAGAACGCGAAGAAGTGGTGGAATTAGTGATAAACGGTACATTAAAACCAAATGTTCCGAATAACCCTTCTGCCATCCTTTTACCTGAAAAGTATGAAAAATTGTCCAAGGGTGGTGGACAAATATTTATTGAAAAAAAGAATAAACAATATTCCGTTTTATTCTTTACTCACCGTGGAGTATTGGATGGATTTTCTGGTTTTATTTATTCACCAGAGGATAGAAAGCCAAATCAGGATGATTTTAATGGGGATATTAAAGAAATCAAAAAGTTAGATAAAAATTGGTATTTTGTAGTTTCTTATTAAACGAAGGGTACGTTGATTTAACAAAGGTCGCGCACCTTCTTATTGGGCTAAAGTTAGCCATATAGTTGAATATCAAATAATTAGTAAAACAATACTTTAGAAGAATGGAAACAAGAATATAATCAAGATTTGACTATAGGGGAGATGGAATTGTGTGAACCTCTTGAAGTTTTTTGTTTATCAAGTCGTTTTTTCTATGATTGCTATAGCAAATAATTATTTTTTTAAGGATTTTATTTATGAACAGTTCCATATCAATAATAAATTGATTGTTTCACTGATTAAAACACCTATTGATTTGGTAATAATTTATTTCGCCTTTAAGTTATATTCCTTATTAAAAATTAAGTTGAGATATAGGATTTTAATTCACATAGGTGCTTTTATTGTTGGGTTTGTAATTTTAGGGTTAATACTTAATCAAATAGTTATGTAAAAATCTAAAGTTCAACGAATGAGTTCTTCTTCAACTTAAGAGGGCTTTAGTATAGGAGCTGTTGATGCGACCGCTCCTATTGTTATTGAAGTAACAAGCAGCAGGTTAACTGAAGAATCAATTTTGTCCATATCGGAGGTTAAAATGAAAAAACAAACCCTAATGACAATAATTTTCCTGTTAACAGACTCTTACAATCTACCACGCACACCAAAAACGAAAGGACATAGAAGCTCATGTTAATATATAAAATTCGTTATATTTACCTCTTATTCACAATCTTATTTATCACCGCAGCTGCAGCATTCTCATATTGGCTTTATAAAAGCGATTCAGAAATCGACCTCATTTCATTTACAATTTCACTCGTTTCATTAACCATTTCACTTATGGCTTTTTTTATCGCACTTAACACCTTCACTTCTATAGACAGTGTTAATAAAATTACTAAAATGGAGGGAAACATTCTCGAAAACGAACATTATGTCATTTCACTCGGAAGCCTAATGAAGCAATACCATGCACGATCATTAAAAGAAACCGAAGATAAAATTTTCGAAAGTCTTGAAATCAAGTTTAAAAAAGAATCAAAAACATCGATTGAATTTACCGAAAACCTCATACACTTTATCGACATCATCATTTTTTTCCCAGCATTATTTAATGCCAAGGATATAAATAAAGCTGAATATGAAAATCAAATGAAAGCAATTCTCAAGCTTATTAATAAGAAAAAGAATGACCTCATTGCTATTAACACAGGCAACCGTATACAAATTAGCGAAACTGTTAAACTAATTGAAGGTGTTATCGCCTACCAAAACTTCATTAGTAATAACAAATTAGATGGCGATACTGTCCTTCTAGAAGTTCGTGGTCCTTTGTTAAGAAATGGAGTTACAAGAACCGTTTATTTTAATTATCTCGGCTTACTTTATAATAAAAAAGCCATGGCGATTATTCGAAATATATTAAATCTAGAAAATAAAGATCTACTAGAAATTGAAAATTTAATCTACATTCAAAAACATATACACCAAATAACAGGTAATGACAGAGTACTAGCAATGATGTTTTTAAATGACTCACGCGAAGCATTTAAATTAGCACTTTCTCATTGTAAAGAAGACACCATGTGGCTTGGTTTCATCAAATATAACGATGCTAGATCATGTTTTTTCCATAGTTTATTTTCTGAAACAAATATGGATACAAACTGGTTGGACATCTTTAACGAAGCAGTAAATGCTAGGAGCAAGCTAAACATCTTAATCAGAGAAGTACTAAAAAGTAAAACAGACACCTCTCATCTACAAAATTCCTTTCTATATCAAGAGGAACTAGCACAATTAGTAAGATTAAATCTACTACTATCACAAAAAATCATCGATGAAAATAATAATAATGTCCTTATTTACAAAGGAACCGATATAACTAAGAATCCCTCAATATTAAACAATTTTAAAAGAAATGATCAATATCCAATCTTAAAAAAGTATCATGACCATATACTTACTGCCATAAGAAAACAATAAACTACTAAAGCCAGAAGAAGTAACTTCTGGCTTTAGTTAAAAAATTGGAAGTACAAGGTTCCAACTACCATCGGCGAAGCAACTGACCTCATTCACTTCATGAATAGCCTCTTTGAATTTACTACATGCAGCTTTGCGACGAGGAAGCACGCTTCGAAGCGATACTAGTAGACGCAGAAAAGCTACTGACTTCAATTACTTCATGAGTTACTTCTTTGAAATGGCTACGTGCAGTTATGCATCGAGGAAACACACTTCGAAGCGTTACTAGTAGTAAACACAGATGCAGCTATTCTAACTAAAGATAAAATTTTATCTTTAGAAAACACAAAAGAACACACTCCATTGGAATGTGTTCTTTAACTTACCTAGCAACGTCCTACTCTCACAAGGGGAAGCCCCTAACTACCATCGGCGCAAAAGAGCTTAACGATCGTGTTCGGCATGGGAACGAGTGTGACCTCTTCGCTATCGCCACTAGATATTATTTAATTGAAAGAAATCATTCTTTCAAAACTAGATAACATACATATAAGTTTCTTGAGTGTGAATTCAATTCTTATTTTAGGATAAGTCCTCGACCGATTAGTATCTCTCAGCTCCACACGTCACCGTGCTTCCACCCGAGACCTATCAACCTCATCATCTCTAAGGGGTCTTACTGGATTAACTCCAAGGGAAATCTCATCTTGAGGGGGGCTTCATGCTTAGATGCTGAAATCTCATCTTGAGGGGGGCTTCATGCTTAGATGCTTTCAGCACTTATCCCTTCCATACGTAGCTACCCAGCTATGCTCCTGGCGGAACAACTGGTACTTATCTCGCAATGTCATTTCTTCGATGTGTCTGAATTTTTCTTCTGGCGTTGCTTCTGGTTTTCCTTCCACTCTGCCTGTCTGTCTAGAAACTCTGTTTTTTTAGAAATTCATTCTCTTGTTTTAGATACCTTATTTGATGCTCCAACCGTTTTATTTGGTCGGCATCTGATAATTCCTTAGTGGAAGGACGACCAGAATTTTTACCTCTCAGGTCTTGATAGCCATCTATTCGTGCTGCATAATCCTTAACTCTTTGAACCAGACTGTCCTTTCTCCTTTTACCTAAAAGAGTCGGATCAATTCCCATATCACGCAGAATAGCAGATGGTCCTTTTCCAGATTGGTACTCCTGATAAAAACGTTCTTTAAATTCTTTTGTGTAAGAAATATTTGTTTCACTTACTTTCTCGATCAAAGGATTGGACCGTAGTTGATTTTGTTGTTCTTNTGAAAATTTGTTTTTCCCCATTTTACAACCTCACCTGTTTGAATAATTAAACTATAACAAAAAAAAGACCCTGCAAAACAGAGTCAGTAAAAAAATTCAAGGACAAGCCTCTTTTTTTAAACTGTCTATTTTACAGGGTCCATTTTAATAATAAAAGCCTCTTTTTTCATTAAATCAAATTGCGCATCACCGATCATTCCACAAGTATGCTCATTAAGAGGAGCATGAACGGATATAAAATCAGATACTTTACATAGTTCACTTAAACTAAGTAGCTGGACATTCAATTTTTCGGCTACATCTATAGGGACAAACGGATCAAACGCCTTAACTTGTATTCCAAATGCTTGTGCTTTTTTTGCAAGAGCTTGAGGAATTTGACCAAAGCCAACTAAACCTAACACGTGTCCTTTTAACCGAAAAATTGGAACACCAACATTAAAATTCCAAACTCCCTTTTTTACTTCCTTATTCAATAGTACTACCTTTCTTGCTGCACTTATCAATAATGCAAAGGCGTGGTCTGATACTTCATCAATACAATAATCCGTAACATTACTAACGATGATACCTTTTTCTGTAGCCGCATCTATGTCAATCGTATTAACACCAACTCCGAAACGGGCAATGATTTTACAGTTCTCAAGCTTCTCAATTACCTTTCTCGTAATTGGTGCATACTGGTTTAATAAGGCATCTGCGTCTTTACATGCCTCGATAACCTCATCCTCTGTTTGACATTGGACAGCTGTTAACTCTACTCCTATCTTTCTCAATACTTCTTTTTCAGGTGCTAAGCTACTATATTCATAATCTGTAATAACTACTTTATACATAACCACTCACTCCTTAACCTAAAATAGCTAGTAAAATAGTAATCGTAAAAATACTTATAATGGTCGTCACCAACGTAATAGCAGAAACTAATCTCGGCTTTGCATTAAACTGAACTGCATACATGACTATAGTTGCTGCAGAAGGCATGGCTGCCGAGACTATTAGCACTTTGGCAAGTAATGGATCAAACGGGAATAATAATGTAATGCCATATGCGATCAGCGGTGAGATGATTAATCGGATAATCACTCCAAAAGAAATATGACCCCATTCAAACTTCGTCCACTGGATATTTGCTAACTGCATCCCTAAAATCACCATTACCGTTGGAATTGCAGCATCTGCAATAATATCAACTGTTTGATACAAGTTACTAGGTAATTCTAAATGTAATCCTTTTAAAATTAAGGCAACGATGACTGCATATGTAGCTGGCATTTCAAAAACGGAACGGACAGATCCTCTAATATTTGCTTTACCACGAGCAGCATAATAAACTCCGAAAAAATTCATAATAATTGCTTGTAATACCAGAAAAGACACGGAGTAAGCAAAACCAATTTCGCCATAAGCAAATAAAATAATTGGGGCACCGTAATTCCCAGAGTTCATAAAAGCTGTTGAAAGGATTAAACCACTTTCAATTGACTGAGAGTGTCCTTTTACTTTGGCATAGATTCTATTTATTAAAATAATAGCCACCAGTAAAATAACTGAAAATATCACCATGTATAAATATTGCAAATCAAGTTCTGCTGAATAAAACGTTCGAAAAACTAAACAAGGTGTCATAACATATATAGCAATCGTAGAAATAGATGTAATTTCAACCTTTTTCCATTTCTGAACCACGTATCCGATCAAGAATACTAAGATAACCGGAAGTACGACCTGAAAGAATATTTCCATAAAATTAACCCTCTTTAAAACTTATTATCTTGTAACATCATCTACCGCCTTATCACTAGTAAAATCCAATAATTCTTGCTTTGTCGGAAGACCTTCAAAATCTCCTCGATACATCGTAACTATTGCTCCAGTCGCACAACCTCTAGCAACGGACTCTCTAGTTGTAAGACCGTCAAGTAGTCCTGATATAAATCCCGCTGCAAAACCATCCCCTGCGCCCACTGGATCTACAACATGTTGCACCTTTATACTTGGAACTAATTCATGATGATCATCAGTAAAATAGTAGGCACCTTTAGCACCAACTTTCAAAACTACAAGCTTTGCTCCAAGGGTTAAGATTTTCTTTCCTAACAATTCAGGACCTTTATCTCCAAACATAAATTCAGCCTCTGTAATTCCTGGTAAAACAATGTCTGAGCGACTAACTAGTTCAATAAGCACTTCTCGGGCACGTTCTTCACTCCACAGCTTGCGCCGAACGTTTGGATCAAAAATCACCTGAACCTTATGCTTTTTAGCTATATCAATTGCTTTATGTACAGTCTCATAACAACTATCACTTAAAGCAGGTGTAATTCCTGAAATATGCAAATACCTTGCTTTTTTTATATAATCTTCATCAATGAGATCAGGTGACATTCTTGAAGCTGCTGAACCACTCCGATAATAATAAACCGAAATATTTTGTTCTGTCTTAATTTCCTTAAAAAACACACCTGTTTGAGCACTTTCATCGACCGATACGTAACTTACATCAACTCCTTCTCCACGAACAAAAGAAATTAACGCCCTACCAAATTCATCATCTCCAACTCGACTTATCCAGCCAACTTTATGACCTAAACGAGCCAAGCCAATGGCAAAATTAGATTCAGAACCTCCAAAACTACGTGTAAATTGCCCTACATATCTCATTGGTCCGTTTGTTATCGGTGTAAATAACACCATTGTTTCACCTATTGTTACAACATCCACCCTAAATACCTCCCACCATAAGAAAAGCGCAAGGCGCCCGCCTATCGGCGACAAACACTGGAAGGCCTACTCTAGCGGTCGTTTTTTGGCCGAAAGAGTAGGCCTGAAGTGGTCGAGCCGATGGCGCCTGGAGCTAGACAGTTTCTAAGTAAGAAATTTTATACCTTCTTACCTTGGTACAAAGAAAAGCGGTACACTAATGTAAATACCGCTTTTTCTTTGTTGTGTTTTTAAGTTAGGTAATTAACAACTTCTTGTATTGCAACCTCACAATCATCCCCAACAGCACGAACTTGAAGTTTGTCGCCATTCTTCAACTGCAATGTAATTAAACCGAGAAAACTTTTTAAGTTTACTTCAATAATCATCCCACGTACCATCTTTTTTAAAAATATTTCTGACTCAAGTGGTTGAATAGAATTACTTAAACCTGTAATGGTTTGCTCTTCTGTTATGTTTACGACAATTTCCTTGCTACATTCTTTAGCCACCATCAGTTACCTCCTTAAGATAATATTTACATATTATTTACTATAGAAAAATCAGTGAGATTTGTGGTAAGAAAATAACGATAAATAACGTAAATAACATAACTAAGAAAAATGGAATAATTGCTTTTGATAATGCTTCAATCGATAATCCCGAAATTCCAGATCCAACAAACAAGTTCACTCCAAGTGGCGGAGTAATAAAGCCTATGGCTAAATTTAAGACCATAATGATACCAAAGTGAATTGGGTCATACCCTATGTTTGTAGCAATTGGCAATAATATTGGTGTTAAAATGATGATTGCAGCTAATGTATCCATGAAGCAGCCAACAATCAATAATAGTAAAGTAATTAATAGGATAATAACAATCGGACTTTCCGAGATTGATAGCATTGCTTCAGCAACTTGATTCGGAACTTGTTCAATTGTTAGTAGTCTTCCAAATGCTGTAGCTGTTCCAACAATAATTAAGATGGTAGCTGTTGTTAGTGCCGAATTAGCAAACACACTTGGTAAATCTTTAATCTTTAATTCACGGTAAAAGAATAATCCAGCGATAAGACCATAAACAACTGCAATAACTGCTGCCTCTGTAGGTGTAAAGATCCCACCGTAAATACCACCTAAAATGATGACTGGAATTAACAGTGCCCATTTAGCATCCCATGTTGATCTAGCTATGTTAGCAAGTGATGTTTTTTCTTTTAAACCTGTATAACCCATCTTTTTTGAATAAAAGTATGCGTAAACAATAAGTGCAAAACCAACTAGTAAACCTGGCAAAATACCAGCAATAAACATATTAGCAATCGATACACTTCCAACTACACCATAAATAACCATAGGAATACTTGGTGGAATAATAACTCCTAATGACCCTGCAGCACAAACTACCGCAGTAGCAAACCGCTTATCATAACCTTGCTTAACCATTGCCGGGATCATAATCCCCCCAATAGCTGCTACTGTTGCTGGAGCAGAACCTGAAATAGCGGCAAAGAACATACAAGTAATAATTGTAGCAATCGCAAATCCACCCGTTTTATTTCCAACAAGGGAATTAGCTACGCGAAATAGGCGATCTGAAATCCCACCTTTACCCATAATTTCACCAGCAAGAATGAAAAACGGTACGGCCATTAATGGAAACGAATCTACTGATGTTATTAATTCTTTTGCTAGAAAGTCTAATGGTAATGAGCCTGAATAAACAATAGTAACTAATGTTGATAACCCAAGGGCTACCCCAATTGGAACACTTAATAAAAGAAAAACAGCAAATGTAACGAACAAAACTACTGCAACCATAAATCTCGCCTCCTACTCCTCTTGTAATTTTTCTTGAGTGGTTTTAATATCAATCTCTTCAAAACCTAGTAATCCTCTAATTTGCTTCACTAAGTGTTGAATAATTCGGATGGCGGTTAATCCCATTCCAACTGGTGCCGCTAAATATACAAGGCCCATCGGGATTTGGTTTGCAGGGGATTTCTGTCCCCATTCTAGTAGTTTAAATGCTATGTCTGATCCATATTTAATAACAAATAAACAAAAGAATAAGAATAAAAGGTTAGAAATAATCGTAAAGATTAACCTAGCTTTATCTTTGAATAATAAAAGTAATACATCTACTTTTATATGACGCTGCTTTTTGACTCCGTAACTAATACCAATATAAACGAGCCAGATAAAACAGTAGCGTGCTAGCTCCTCAGACCATGAAAGTGAGTTATCAAAAACATATCGCATAATTACTTGTAAAAAGATTACAGCAACCATAATGACCGAGAAAACACCTAAAATAACTTCTTCCGTATGATCATCTAACCACTTTAATACTTTCATTTTGTTCCCCTCTTTCCATGTATACTAAAAATAACTACTCCCATTTCATTTAAGGAAAGCAAAGCTGTACACCTATGTATGGATAGAAAACAGATATACACTTTTGCTTTCCTTTTTTTGATAGGAGAGAAGGTATCGAAAATACCTTCTCTCCTAATCTACTATTTTTGAGCTTCTGCTACAGCGTCAAATACGGCTTCTACTGTTTCTCTACCAATTTGATCTGTGAATTTTTCGATTACTGGTTGTACAAGATCTACCATTTCTTGACGTGCTTCTGGAGTAATTTCAGTAAAAATCATACCTTCTTCTTGTAAGTTAGCTAAATATTCTGCACCAGCCTCACGATTCATTTCACGTTGGTAAGCACCTGCGGCATAAGCAGCTTCCGTAACAATTTCTTGTTGTTCTGGAGTTAATCCATCAAAGAACGGCTTACTTACTAAAAATGTCCATGGGCTATAAATGTGGTGCGTATTAGACACATACTCTTGAACTTCAAAATACTTTTGTAAGTAAATAGTTGAATAAGGGTTTTCTTGTCCATCTACTGTTTTTTGTTGCATAGCAGCAAATAACTCAGTAAATGCCATTGGTGTTGGATTTGCACCTAAAGCACGGAATGCTTCTAAATGTAATTGGTTTTCCATTGTACGAATTTTTAACCCTCTGAAATCTTCCGCTGTTGCTACAGGACGAACACTGTTTGTTAAGTCTCGGAAACCATTTTCCCAGTAACCTAAGCCTACTAAGTTTTGTGCTGCTAATTTATCTAATAATCCTTCTCCTACTTCACCACCTAAAACAGCATCAGCCACTTCCTCATTTGGGAATAAGAATGGAATATCGAATACAGCAAATTCAGGAACAAAGTTAGCAATAACTGCAGTTGATGGAATGGTAATTTCCTGTGAACCTAATTGTAACCCTTCGATCATTGTACGATCGTCACCAAGTTGTCCACTATGGTACGTTTCGACTTTAATTGCTCCTTCAGTCTTTTCTTCTACAATTTCTTTAAACTTAAGTAAGCCCTTGTACTGAGGATGTTGATCATTTAGCCCAATACCAGCACGCATCGTTTTTGTCTCTACTTTTGCGTCTAATGATGGATCTGTCTCTGTTGTCGAGCTTTGGCTTCCCCCACCACATGCAACTAAACCAATTGCTAATACCGCAGTACTTAACATTAATCCTAACTTTTTCTTCATTTCAGGTTTCCCCCTTGAAATTATTTTTTTATTAATAATGGAATTTTTTAATTAATTCCATTTATAAAAACAAATTTTATTACTATGACAACTTTGTTAACGTTTCCATTTTAAATTAAAAATTTTTACATGCTATCTCTATTTTTTCACAATTTCGTGACCACCAAATTCATTTCTAAGTGCAGCTACGACTTTTCCTGTAAAAGTATCATCCTCTAGCGATCGATAACGCATCATCAATGCTAAAGCGATCACTGGTGAGGCAACTTGTAAATCAAGCGCCGTCTCAACTGTCCATTTCCCCTCTCCTGATGAATGCATCACACCTCGAATTTCTTCTAAGTTAGCATCCTTTGAAAAAGCTGCTTGTGTCAATTCCACTAACCAAGATCTGATTACTGAACCATTGTTCCATACTTTCGCAACAGATTCATAATCATAATCAAATTGACTTTTTTTAAGAATGTCAAATCCTTCTGCGATAGATTGCATCATCCCATATTCGATGCCATTATGGATCATTTTTAAAAAGTGTCCACTACCAACTGGACCAGTATATAAATAACCATTTTCAACTGAAATATCTTTAAATAGCGGTTCTATTGTTTTAAATACTTCAGCATCTCCACCAATCATTGTGCAAGCACCATTCCTAGCACCTACCATCCCACCACTTGTACCAACATCAAAGAAGAAAATTCCTTTCTCTGTTAATAAAGCATTTCGTTGGATTGAATCTTGGTAATGAGAATTCCCACCGTCTATGACAATATCACCATCTAGTAATAAATCAGACAATTTCTTTATTACCTGTCGGGTTACTTCACCAGGTGGAACCATAACCCATATAACTCTAGGTGTCGGAAGTTGTTTTACGAGTTCTTCAATTGTATGAACACCTTCGCCACCAACTCTAGAAATTTTATTTACTAATTCAGCATCTACATCTGTGCCAACTATTGAATGACCGTTATCTATGATGTTTAATGCCAAGTTGTAACCCATCTTACCGAGGCCAATCATTCCTAGTTTCATTGCTTCCTCCTTTTAAAAGCCGTTTTTTTTCAGTATCAGAATTTATAAATTTCTAACTTGAAAACTGTCTAGCTTCAGCACCTACGAGCTCGGTCACTTCAGTCAAGCAACTGACTTCAATTACTGCTTGAGATCCTTCGTCGATTAGCTTCATGCAGCTTTGCTCCTGCGGTTACTCGTCGCACAAAACACTGCTTCGAGGAAGCTTGCTACGAAGCTATGCTAGAAGACGCAGAAGCACGCGGAAGCCAAAGAGCGGCTTCTGTCAAAGGCCGCCCCAGTGAAGCTACTGCTTGGATTACTTCGAAGCTGCTTTGCTCTTGAGCAAACGGAGTGGCACAGGAGCAGCTGCTCGTGACCAAGGTGCTTGCGCTTTTCTTGAAAAAATCCGTCTTTTTAAACTACATGAATATAAATGGTGAAATTTTGTTTCGCTTTTAGTATTATGAAATAAATTTCCTTACAAGTTTTATTATATGATAAATTTTTTCTTTTTCAAGACTTTTTACGAAAAAATATTTTTTTATCAATCGTTTTCATATATTATATAGGTAGATCCTAATTTTTAGCGAGGAGTGTTTAAAATGATTCAAACACATTGTATTGCTCGAATAAAATCATCGTACTCTGATTTTAGTGATAAAGAGAAAAAGATAGCTGATTATATTATGAATAGTCCTAACAACATTATCCATTCAACCATCAACCAAGTTGCCGAGGATCTAGGCGTTGCTGAAGCTACTGTTTTTCGTTTTTGTAAACGGATTGGATTTAAAGGCTACCAGGCCATGAAAATCGCTCTAGCTTCTGAGGTTGTATCCCCGATGAATAATATTCATGAAAAAATTCAAGTAGGAGATGATGAAAAAGCTGTAGCTGAAAAAGTTTTCAAATCGAATATTCGTACGTTAGAAGAAACGCTACGGGTCATTGAACAAGAATCGTTTAAAAAAGCTGTTGATGCCATACTAAATGCCGATAAAATTGCCTTCTATGGAAATGGTGGTTCAGGGGCTGTTGCCGATGATGCTCACCACAAATTTATTCGTACAGGAATTCAAACAGCTACTTACAGTGATTCCCATTTACAAGTCATGTCTGCTTCACTGTTAAGTAAAAATGATGTTGCTATTCTAATTTCTCACTCCGGGTCAAACTTAGACATGCTTCAAGTATTAAATGTGGCTAAAGAAGCTGGTGCAACGACAGTAGCTATCACTACTTTAGCTAAATCACCTCTTAGTCAAGGCGCAGACATCACTCTTTATACAGTTAGTGATGAAACGGAGTACCGCTCAGAGGCTTTATCTTCTCGTCTAGCACAATTAAGTATCATCGATGCTCTTTATGTAAATGTAAGTATCGCTCGAAAAGAGCTCATGCAAGAATCACTTAATAAAATACGAAATGCAATTTCACTAAAAAGATTTTAAGGGGGTGAATATAATGGAGAAATACGTCATTGGTTTAGATATTGGAACCACAAGTGCGAAAGCAGTTTTGTTTAAAAAAAATGGCTCAGTAATCGCTGAGAGTGAATGGGGATATTCAGTTTCCCACCCTAACCCATCGTGGAGTGAACAAGATCCCATTATTATCGAAAAAGCTGCAATCACTGCGATTCGTTCAGTTACAAAAAAAGCTGAAGTAATGAAAAAACAAGTCATAGCTGTTGGTATATCAACAGCTATGCACTCACTCATTTGTGTAGACGATAAATATAATCCTCTTTCTCCATCTATTATTTGGGCAGACGGTAGAAGTGTAGAACAAGCTAATAAACTTCGGCTGCAAACTGAGATTTATTTAAAAACTGGTACACCTATTCATCCAATGTCACCTTTTTGTAAGCTTGTTTGGATGAAAGAAAATGATTACCAACCTTATAAAGAAGCTGCAATGTTTGTTTCAATTAAAGAGTTCCTTTTGTTAAGATGGTTTGGAGAAGCGGTTGTCGATTACTCCGTTGCTTCAGCAACCGGACTTTTTAATATCCATACATTCGACTGGGATGATGATGTACTAGAAGTTGCAGGGGTTACTCGTAACCAATTATCAAAGCCTGTAGGCCCAACTGCTATTTGCCAAGGGTTAACTAGCGAGATTGCAAATTTGTTAGGCCTAGAAACCGATACACCTTTTGTGCTTGCTGGCAGTGACGGGCCATTAGCAAACTTAGGAATTGGTGCGATTGCCCCTGGGGATGTTGCGATAACTGTTGGAACAAGTGGTGCCATACGGCAAATGGCTTCGAAACCACAGACCGATAACCGACAAGAAGTTTTCTGTTACGCTGTAACCGAAGACCGTTGGATTATGGGCGGACCAACAAACAACGGTGGGATCGTCTTTCAGTGGCTACGAGATGTTTTAGGTGAAAAAGAAGTTGAACTAGCATTAACCAAAGGGGAAAATGCTTATGAACTCCTTACCAAATTAGCATCTACGGTTACTCCTGGATCTGACGGACTTTTATTTTTACCGTTTTTAAATGGCGAAAGAGCTCCATATTGGGATGCGAATGCACGAGGGAGCTTTATTGGTCTAACGATGGCACATAAAAAAGAACATATGATACGTGCAGGTTTAGAAGGTGTCGTTTTTAGCTTGTACAGTGTCGCTGAAGCACTAGAAAGGCTAGCTGGTGAATCTATTAATATATTTGCTAGTGGCGGATTTGCACGTTCCCCACTTTGGTTACAAATTGTGGCTGATATTTTTGGGCAACCAGTTCATGTACCCAAAAGCCACCAAAGCTCAGCTTGGGGGGCAGCATGGTTCGCTCTTCTTGCTGTGGGTGAAGCTTCGTCTTTAGAAGCTATTAAGGATTCAATACCAATGAAGCAAACATACGAACCTAATAATCTAGCTTCTAATCATTACAAAGAATTATATAAAACTTATAATCAACTATATGAAGTTTTAAAGCCTCATTTTTCAACGATAGCTAATTACCAGCGTAACGTGAAGTAATGTATAGAAGCAAGTAAACACATGTTTGTTTATTTGCTTCTTTTTATTTAGATTTGTTTTCGAACATTATTCATGACCCTTTACAAGTTGTGCAACACCCAGAAGGTCATTCTCCAAAAAATGGAGTATAGTTAATTAGAGTAGGAGATGGTCCATCTAAGAAGAAGATCGTAACCTTTTGACCTACCAATGCTTCGTAATGTTTCGCTTGGCCATAAGGAATTTTGAGAACGCGTTCCACATGGTTAGCAAAAAAAGCTACATGTGTACTGTCAACTGTACCAATCACTTCAGCTCTTGTTGATAGAATATCACTGTGACTAATGATTAATTTTTGTCCAATCAAAATAATATCGTCTTGTAATCCATTCATGTGCTTAAGTTCATAAACTGGAAGGTTAAACCGCCTCGAAATACCCCATAACGTATCTCCCGGGACAGCAGTGTATATAGAACTTCTGACTTGTTCAGTTTGTGTATCGTCTTTATGTCTTATATTATTTATAACTGCATTATCATATTTCTGCTCGGCTTTTGCAGTAACATTTAATTTTTGTCCAACTCGAATCAAGTCAGATGGTAAATTATTTAAACTCTTAAGTTCTTGAACACTTGTATTATGTATGCGTGCAATTCTAAATAGCGTATCGCCTTGAACGACAGTATAAGTTGAAGCTAGTTCTTGTTCGTTTTGCCCGCTAGGAGGTGAGACTTCGTTGACAATTTTAGAACTAGACGTTTCGGGCATGATTAGTGTTTGATTGACTTGTATATGATCAGAAGTCAAATTGTTCACCATTTTTAAATCTCTAACGGTAACTTGATGTTTTTTTGCTATAGAGAAAAGGGTATCACCAGGTAAAACCGTGTAATAGATGGCAGGCAGTTCTAGTTTTTGCCCAACTTTAATGTGAGATGTTACAAGATCATTTGCACTCTTAATCTGATCTACTGTAACGTTGAACATCTTTGCTAAAGAATATAGTGTATCGCCTTGTTGGACTGTATAGACTTGAGAACACGCTTCTACCTTTGCCGATCCAACATAATTAACATTCATGAAAGCATTTGTAGCGACAGTTCCAGCTAAAACGTATCCTGCAAGTTTGACTTTTTTTCTTTTATTAGCTTTGAACCTTTCCTCTACTATTCTCTCTTTCCGTGTTCTAGTAATTTCTATGTTTTCTTTTAACATTGAATATCCTCCCTATGTAACAAAGTCCCCAAAAATCTACTTTGTTTGACAACCTCACTTATTATTAGACAATTTCTCACGTTTGGGAAGAGACTTTGCTAAAAAGGGGAAAATAGTACTTTCATTAAAATTACTTAACAGGCAAAAGGGAGTAGTGGTGAGTTGTACGATAGGGGGATTTTTCCTAGGAAACGTTTTCTATAGCTGCGCCAAAAGACTTAGCGAAAGATCATCCTGTTACTACTAATACACAGTAGTAACAGGTAAGCAAATAAGCCACTCTCGCTCTAGACTTTTTATTCAAAGTAAAAACTCCTTTGTAAAAGACTTATTTGTTTAGGGAACAAAACAAGGTCCACTTCTTCTACAATAGGAGATTTTTGTATTATACCCCGCAAAATGACCGTCGTAATTAAAGCTACTCTATCAAACTTTCCTATTGGTTTAATTTTATAACAATAGATTTTAGACTAATACCAAAACAAACATAAACGCTTTTATTTTTGTAATAGAAAAAAGGTGACTCAGCCACCACGATATGAAGAGGGTTTGAGTCACCTTTCGTTTATTTTAAAATTGGTTCGTTTTCTTTTTCTTTAACAACACGAATTCCACCAGTAGCCGCGGACGAAGCATTATTAGCATACATACGTAAAAACTTACTTGCTTCCCGCTTAAGAATTTCTAGGTGTTCTGCACGACGAGCTAACTCTTGCTCAGAAACCTGTAACGTAATCGAACGATTCGGGATATCGATGTCGATCATATCCCCATCTTGTACTAGTGCCATCGTACCACCTTCAGCTGCCTCTGGACTAGCATACCCGATAGAAAGTCCTGCACTTGCACCAGAAAAACGTCCGTCAGTAATTAATGCTACTCTATCAAACTTACCTAGCACCTCTGTACAACGGTGTAATTCCCTCATTCCTGGACCACCTTTTGGACCTTCGTAACGGATAACTACTGTATCACCTTCTTGGATGTTATCAACTTCATAAGCGGCAACGAAATCTTCTTCAGAGTTAAATACTTTTGCAGGACCTGAAAACGTTAATAGTTCTTTTGAAACTGCTGATTGTTTAATGAGGGCACCGTCTTTCGCTAAGTTTCCTTTAAGGACGGCAATACCACCTTCTTGTGTTATTGGTTTTTGAAGTGGATAAATGATTTCACGATCAAGAACATCATGACCTTCAATATTCTCTCCAACAGTTTTTCCGTTTACAGTTATTGCATCTAAATAAAGTAATGAACGTAATTCTTGCATTAATGCTGGCATTCCACCTGCACGCTGCAAATCATTTGTTGTATATTCATTATTATTAGGTGTAACCCCAGCGAGGAACGGAACTTTTCTGCTAATCTTATCGAAAAGATCAAATGGAAGCTCAAGACCAACTTCATGAGCCATTGCTGGTAAATGTAAACATGCATTTAATGAGCCACCCATAGCTAGTAAAACTGAAATAGCATTTTCAAACGCTTCCTGTGTCATAATGTCTTTCGGTGTGATACCCTTTTTCACTAATTCAACAACTTGACGTCCTGCTTCTTCGGCAGCATCTAATTGTTCATCAGAAAGAGCTTGCATCCAAGATGTTTTCGGAAGTGCCATACCAAGAGCCTCTGAAAGACCTTGCATCGTATTAGCAGTTCCAAGAAACGGACATGCTCCTGCACTAGGATAATACTGGTTAGTAATTTTCACTAAACCTTCTTCATCAAGTTTTCCTGCTAAAAAGTCTTTTCTAGCTGCTTTTGATTCATATGGTTTAATGTGATTTGGCATAACTCCACCTAATACGACTAAACTAGGTAAATTCAAACGGCCAGCTGCCATCATCATTCCTGGAACAATTTTGTCACAAGAACTTAAAACAACCATTCCATCAAACATACCATGGCCTTTCACCATAATTTCCACACTATCAGCAATCGTTTCACGACTAGGTAGAGAATATCTCATTCCCTCGTGACCTTGGGCAATTCCATCACACACAGAAATGGTATTAAACTCAAGAGGTAAACCACCAGCTTCACGAATCCCTTTTTTTACACGTTCAGAAAGTTCACGTAAATGTACGTGTCCAGGAACAATTTCATTCCATGAATTTGCTATTGCAATTACTGGTTTATCCATACTTTTATAATCTACACCACATGAACATAAATGCGCTTTTAATATTGCTCGTGTAAATGGAGCAATTTCGTTTATTTTATCACCCATGATTTGATCGTCTCCTTTTATAATAAGTTAAGATTTACTAATCCTTTTCTTAATGTTTCTTTCTCTGTATCAGTTAATGGTCGAAGTGGTAATTTTACTTCACCTGCATCAATTCCTTGTAGCTTTAGCGCTTCATAATAAGGCGTTATATATGAACCAAGCTTAAGTACATCACGAACTTTATTAGCTCGATATTGTAATTCTTTTGCTTTCTCTAAATCTCCAGCAACATATGCATCATATAACTCTACCATTACCTCTGGGAAGCAATTTCCTACTGCAGATACAACCCCAGTAGCTCCCATAGCTAATGCCGGATAAACTAGTGCGTCTGTTCCAACAACAACATCATAGCCCTCTCCTAATACTGCGATGTAATCTTGTAATCTCGCTAAATCTTTTGAACTATCTTTAATCCCTTTGATATTTGATAGTTTGTCAGCTAATTTTTTCACTAATTTTGGTTTCAAATCATTTTTTGCGTTACCTGGTATGTTATATAAATAGATAGGAAAACTTGGTACTGCTGTTGCAACTGCTGTAAAATGCAATTCTAACGAAATATCATCATGTGGAAAATACCAAGGGGCTACTACTGCAGCTGCATCCGCGCCCACATTAGCTGCATACTCTGTTAACTCAATTGTTTCCTCTGTAGAAATTCCACCCGCATGAACAATCACTGGGACACGCTTATTTGTTACTTCAACAATGATTGAAATAGCCTTTTTTCGATCTTCTAAGGACATTAATGGACCAGAGCCATTTGTACCTAATGGAAATAAACCATGTACTCCTTTTTCTATTAAAAAATCAACATAATTACGTAAAGCCTTTTCATTTAGTTCCCCACTAGCTGTAAAAGGTGTTAGAACTGCAGGAATTACACCGTGTATCATTTATCCATTCCCCTTTCAAGAAAAAATGTTTTTTGTTATTTATATTATACGAAAAATTTTTTCTTTTATCTACAGCAAAGTGAATATTTTTTAAAAAAATATACTAATTCACGAAATTTTTTTTCGTAATTTGGTATAAGTTATCCTTTATCATAACCATTTCCCTTATCGCCTCTCAGTTTATAACGAATCAAATAATGATCATCAATGTTTTCATTTTCTTAAAAAAAGCTTTAATCCCTATAGTTAGACCATTACTTTTTTAATAAAGGATGAAAAGAAGCACATCAAAATTGATGTGCTTCTTTATATAAAGGGGGTATAAACAATTACTTTCTACTATCCCAAGCAGTTTGTAGACGCTCTAACATTGTCTCATAATCAATTTGTTCTGCTGCATACTCTTGAATTGCTGCTCCGAAATCCTGGTTAGCTCCATCAAGCCACATAAACCATGTCCATGGTATCGTTTTATCTGCTAAAGAATACTCTAAAATAGACTCTCCTAATGCCCCTAATCCAGTAGGTTCAATATTATCGAAAGCAGGAATGAATGCAAACTCTTCTGTAATATAGCGTTGTCCTACTTCTGAAGAAACCATCCAATTTAAAAATAACTTTGCCTCTTCAATATGTTCAGAGTTCTTGTTAATAACCCAGCTATTTGGAACCCCTACAGGTAAGCGATCGGCACCTTCTTCATCATTTAATGGGATCGGTAGAAATGCCATATTCATATCAGGATTTATTTCATAAATCATGTTTTCAGTCCAGTTTCCTTGCTGAAGCATTGCAGCTTGACCTGTAGCAAATAATGTAACTTGTGTATTGTAATCTGTTGTTAATGGATTTGTATTTCCAAATTTAATTTCTGCATCTATAATTTGTTTGAAGTTTTCAAAATGAGAATTACCTTTAAAAGTTTCTGTACCATTTGTTAGGTTCTCGATAAAAGCATTTGGATCATCTTGTTGAGCAAAAGGAACATTAATTAAGTGCTGTCCTACAACCCACCATTCACCATAACCTGCTGCAAATGGAGTAATACCATTTTGTTCTAATTTTTCAGCTGCATCGATTAATTCAGATATTGTCTTTGGTGCTTCTGTAACTCCCGCTTGTTCAAATAAATCTTTATTATAAATAAAGCCATATCCTTCAAGGTTAAAAGGCATACCATACAGTTTCCCATCTTCATCAGTCATTGGTGCTGCTCCAATCGGTAGTAGATGTTCTACCCATGGTTCATCTGATAAATCTGCTAAATGTTCTTTCCAAAGCTCTAACTGCTTGAAACCACCGTTGTTAAAAATATCAGGTGCTTGGCCAGAAGCAAATTTTGCTTTTAATGCAGCATCACTATCTGCACCACCACCAATGGTTTCAAGTGAAAATTTAATATTGGGATGTTCTGCTTCAAATTCCTTAAGTAATTCTTGTAACTCATCAGCAATTTCAACTTTAGGATTGAATAAATTAAGAGTTACTACCTTATCACTATCATCAGATTTAACTTCCCCTCCAGAACTTTCTTCTGATTTACTACCACAAGCAGCAAGAATACCTACCGATAAAATCATTGATAAACATAAACCTAGTAAACGTTTCATAAGACCATTGACCTCCTCAAACTTTTTGATATTTTTTATATAGTTTTGCAACAAAGCTGCAAAATTTAATAACAGATTTAGTACATAAATACTCTACTTAATCGATCCAGAAGCAATCCCTTTAATAATTTGCTTTTGTAAAAATAAGAAGAAAATGATGATTGGTGTAATCCCTAATACTAATGCAGCTAGTCCCATATCCCACTGTTTTGTGTATTGAGCAAAAAACGAGCTAGTGGCCAGTGGTATGGTTCGTAAAGATGCATCTTGTAAGACAAGAAGCGGTAATAAGTAATCATTCCAAATCCATAATGTATTTAAAATAATGACTGTTATCGTAATCGGTTTTAATAGTGGGAAAACTATTCTCCAAAACACTCCAAATTGTGTACACCCATCGATAGTAGCAGCTTCTTCTATTTCAACTGGTACCGTTTTAATAAAGCCATGGTAGAGAAAGAGTGAAAGCGGTACACCAAAGCCAAAATACATCATGATGATTCCAGGGATGCTGTTCATAATCCCTAACATTCCGCCTAGTTTAATTAACGGGATCATAACCGTTTGGAATGGTATAACCATTGCTGAAACAAACCAGATAAAAAGAACTTTACTCAAAATTCCTGGTGTTCTTACCATTTTCCATGCTGCCATTGACGAAATAACGACAATTCCAATAATACTAAAAACAGTGATAACGAAAGAATTTATAAACGCTGTTGGAAAATTTAGAATGTCCCACACTTTCGCATAGTTTGAAAATAAAATTTTACTTGGTAACGCTGCAGCATCTACTAGAATTTCTGAGAAGCTTTTTACTGAGTTTACGATAACGAAATAAAAAGGAACCATGAATATCAACGCTAATAAAATCGCAAAAATTTCCAATGTAAAAGTCTTTTTTGTATATTTGGGATTCATTATGCTTCAACCTCCTTTTTCTTCGTATACATAACTTGTATCGTTGTAACAATTGCTACGATTAGGAAGAATAAAATTGATTTAGCTGTCCCTAATCCGTAATTATTGTTTGTAAATGCTTCTTGATAAATATTAATTGCAACCGATTGTGTCGAGTTAAATGGTCCTCCACCCGTAAGTGACAAGTTAAGGTCAAAGATTTTAAACGCCATTGAAATCGTTAAGAAAAAACAGATTGTAAACGCCGGTAGAATTAACGGAATAATCACTTTTGTAAGAGTAGTAAAAGCATTTGCTCCGTCA
This sequence comes from Anaerobacillus alkalidiazotrophicus, assembly GCF_001866055.1. Next base: position 1,344,176 of record NZ_MLQS01000001.1, on the reverse strand, counting down.
ATTTTAGCTGCTTCTATTAATGAGTAATCAACACCTTGTAGTGCTGCAATATAGATAATCATCATATACCCACTGATTTGCCACGCAAATACAATGACTAGACCCCAAAAAGCTGTATCAGCATCACCTAACCAAGCTTGTTGAAAGAATGCAATGTTCGTTAAATCACCTACTGCCGCAAATCCTCTAACAAAAATGAACTGCCAAATAAAACCTAGTAGTAGTCCACCAATGACGTTTGGAAGAAAAAATACTGTACGTAATATATTTTTCGTTTTCAAAGCAGCATTTAATATTAACGCTAAAGTAAACCCAATCAAATTACTAATTGCAACTGCTGTGAACATAAATTTGGTTGTAAACATGAAGGAGTTAAAGAACCTCTCATCACTTGTAAAAATTCGCTTATAATTGTCAAAACCTACCCATTCAACGACTGAACTAACTCCGTTCCAAGATGTAAAAGAATAGTAAACTCCCATAATAAATGGAATAATTTGAATAACAATAAAGAATAAAAGAGCCGGTCCAACAAAAGCAGCATAGCTTACTATTTTTTTCAACTTAACTCTACTTTTAGATGTCGTCTCAGTTTTTGTATTCGTTTTCAAATTTACTTCCAACATTTTTTCCACGTTACTTTCACCACCTACAATATTTTGATTACGCTTTCATTATATAAATAACTAGGATGTGAGAATAGTAACAGGATTGACTATAAAGGTGCACTTTTTTGACCTCTTACAGATCAATAATGTACACCTTTATCTATCACTCAAAAACATTCAAAATTTAAGAGGAGAATAGCCTTTCTCCTAATCTCCTCTTAAAAATGTCCAATCCACACGGCCACTTCGATCATTTGTCCATTTTCGGTGTCAGACATCGTATTTGGCTTCGATATTCGTTCGGTGTCATACCTTCTAATTTTTTAAATACTTTAATAAAATATTTATCGTTTTGATAGCCGACAGCCTCTGCAATATCATATATTTTCAAATAAGGATTTTCTAATAACCCTTTTGCTCTTTCAATGCGAATTTTTGTGAGGTAATCTGTAATCGTCTCGTGATATTCTTGTTTAAACTTTCTTGAAATATATTCTCTACTTAAATAAAACCGATCAGCGATATCTTGAAGTTTGATGTCTTTTTCATAGTTTGCTCTAATATACTCTTCTATCATTTCAACACTGGATTTTTCTTTTTTAAATTGAACATTAAACACAGTTTCTATCAAATCATAAAATTCTTTTCTCTTCTCTTCTTTAAATTTAGAGAGCGAAAAAAATCCAAAATCATCCCAATAATCGAATCCCTGATATAAATTTTTCTGTCGTTGAATCTCATATTCTTTTAACCAGTGATCCTTTAAGAGTTCAAACTGATTTTCCCAAATTTGTATTTGCTCTAATGAAAAATAGTTATCTTTTACAAACATTTGATGAATTTTCTCTAAAATACCATCTATTTGCTCGGTACTACCGCTTTGTATCGCCCATTTTATTTCCTCAGAGTAATCAAAGAGATGAATAATCGACTTTGTTATTGGTTTTTTTTCCAATACAACTTTAATGCCCCTACCATTTTCCAATAAATTGTAATTTAGAAGAGAGTGAACTGACGAATCATAAGCCTCATTACATTTAATAGATGATTGCCCTATAACGATTGGAGACTGGACCGCTGTACATTGATAAATCATTGTAGATATTTGTTCTAATGCTACTTTTATTCCGTTATTTTTCCATAGAATTAGGACAAGTTCTTCTTCCTTATTCATGTTGCGAAAGGCAATTCCCATTTTCCGCTCACTCAACACTTCATTGCAAATATTTAATAAAGAAAAGAAAGCTAAATTGACATCATCTCGATATTTCTTTTGAATGATCATTTTCATTGGAATTAAAGCGATTGTGAGTGGAGATGATGATACATTAACCTGATATACTTTTTCAATTTGTTCAATAGCTCGAGTCGATAAGTTAGGCTTATCCAGTATTCCAGATAGAAGGTAATCCCAAAATAATGGCTTTACTTCATTAATCACCTTATTATTCTCAATATTTGATAATCTGTCTTGATTTTGTTCCTTCCATTCATGTACAGCTTTAGCTAACGTTTCATTTAAAATATCCTCTTGAATAGGTTTTAAAATATAATCAAAGCTCCCACATGCGATAGCATTTCTCATATAATGAAAATCATCATAACCGCTAACTACAATAGTCTTACAATTCAACTTTGAAGTATGAAGCCATTTTAATAGATCGATTCCATCTCGTTTAGGCATGTTCATATCAGTAAAAATAATTTCAGGCTTATGCTTTGAAATGATCTCTATTGCTTCTTCTACATCTGAGGCTTCAAAAATTGTTTTAATTCCTTGATTTTCCCAATCAGCTAATAACATCAAACCTTCACGAACATGTTTTTCATCATCAACGATGATTGCCTTCATCTCTGCTACCTCCTATTTCAAGTGGGAGCTTCATTGTTACAAGGAAGCCGCCTTCGTCTAAATTTTGAAGTTCAAACGTAGCTTTGTTTGAATAATAAAGTTTCAAACGTACGTACACATTTTTAAGTCCAATATTTGTATCTTCGCGCCCACGGTTGTGCTCTGCATTTAAATGATGAACAATGTCACAAAGGCGTTCCTCTGATACTCCTGTTCCATTATCACGAATTTTTATTAGCAAAGTAGATTCTTTACGTTTACACTCGATTGTCAACTTCCCTACGCCATCGTTCGCATGAAATCCATGTTTAAAATAGTTTTCAATGATCGGCTGTAAAGTCATTTTTGGTACCTTTACATCTAAGACATCTTCTTCAACGTCTAGTATATATTCAAAATCATCACTAAATCTTTGCCTTTGTAACAATAAATAGGCTTTAATATAATTAACCTCTTTTACTAGAGAAACAACTCCCTCATCTGTATTCATGCCATATCTCATAATCTGAGAAAGGTCAGTTAACGCCGAGTAGACTTCTTTATTCTTACTTTTTAATGCCATTGTTCCAATTGATTGTAGTGTATTATATAAAAAATGCGGATTTATTTGTGACTGCAATACTTTTAATTGATTAGTTTTGTTTTCTAATTCTAGCTTATACTCACGATCTATAAGCTTATTAATCCGCTCCATCATGATTTTAAATCTTTCACCAAGCACACCTATTTCATCACTTCCTAATGATTGGAATTTTGCCTGCATATTTCCCTTTTCGACTTGGCGAATGTTTTTCACTAGGATTCTTATTGGTGAAGTAATTTTATATGAAACAAATAATGTCGCTAAAACAGCAATGAAAATACCAATTACCCCAAATACAATATTGATCATCGCCACACCATAGGCACTTTCGTGCAAAGTATGATATGGAAGTCGTTTTACTAACATCCAACCACCTAAATGTGGCGAAATCGTCTCATAAACGATGACTCCATGAAAATTTTCATCATTCCATATTATAGAACCACTTAACTCAGAAGCCTCAAGTAACTTTTGCCCCCAAGGCTCAAAAGCATTTTCTGTTTTCACACCATATTGAGAGCTGTAAACAACATTTCCCTCAGGAGTGAAAATATAAAATTCCTCTTTTCCCTCATCATACAAGTGCTTGCTTAACTGTCCTACCTTACGAGGGACAACTTCTAATGAAATAAAACCGAGCACCTCACTAGATGGAACATTAACAATTGACCGATGTAAAGTAAAAGAGGTTAAACCTTTTTCTTTGGATTGAGGGTTAGATTTTATATAAAGATTATATGGGCTTACCTTAGCAACTAAGTTGTTCTCCTGATTAGGGTCAATCACATTTTCGAAGTAGGCAACGGAAGAACGTCTAGAAGCTGTAACCAAGCTTGTACTTTCTATACCTGATAATGAAACTCGTTGTATATCGTCATCTGCATATAATATTGTAAGTAACATGTTGCTTATTACGCGTTGAGCTAAATAATCATAAGGAAAAGGACTAATTTTTAAATGTTTCATGAAATCTACGTTTCTATAAATCGATAATGTATGGTTATTTAGCTCACTTAGATAACCTTCGATATTTACTTTTCCTTGATAAAGAAGATTGAGGTTTGTTTGAATAGCTTGGTCATTTAACGATTCCTTTGTATAAATATAGGTTACAAAGATGGCGCTACCAAATGGGACAATGGTTACTAACAATAATAGGACGATCAATTTATTTCTTATGCTTGTCTTAACCACTGAAATGCCCCCTACTTTTATTAGGTAAAGTACGAAAGCATATCTTCACGTAGATATGCTTTCAGTAGTATATTTAAGATTAAATGCTTGTTAAGCTCGTTTTATCTAAAATTTGTTTTGGCTAACCAAGCGCCACCAATGACACCTGCGTCGTTACCGATTGTTGCAATTGTTATTTCTACACCATCTAACACTCTAGGGAATGCAAAGCGAGCAAACTGTTCTTTCACGGGTACTAGTATTGTATCTCCCGCTTTAGAAACACCACCACCAATAACAATCTTTTCTGGATTTAAACCATTAGATAAATTTGCTAACGCTAACCCTAAATGAAGGGTTACTTGATCAATCACGTTTTTAGCAAGCTCGTCCTTTTCTTTTGCTGCATCTAGTACTTGTTTTGCTGTTAAGTTCTTTTGCTCATTGTATAACTCTCTTAATTGACTAGGTGTATCCGTAGAAGAAATCGCTTCTACTGCTAATCGAGCAATACCTGTTGCAGATGCGATGGTTTCAAGACAGCCTTTTTTCCCACAATTACATGGTGCTCCACCTTCTATCACTGATGTTACATGGCCAATTTCACCACCAGCCCCATTAATTCCGTGTACGATCTTCCCGCTTGAGATAATACCGCCACCAACACCTGTACCTAATGTAACAAAAATTAAATCGTTCGCTCCTTCTCCAGCACCTTTCCACATTTCACCTAGTGCTGCTAAATTCGCATCATTGTCAACAACGACAGGTAAGCCAAGTTCTTGCTCAAGAAGCGCTTTTAGAGGGAAGTTTTTCCACCCCAAATTTACAGCTACTTCGATTGATCCATCATGAAAGTTAACTGGACCAGGTGCACCGATCCCAATGCCAATTAGTTTCTCTTTCTGTTGATCTAGTTCGATTAATTTTGTTTGAATAGCTTTCGCAATATCAGTAGGAATTTGTTGTCCATTATTGCTTTTATCTGTGTCAATTTCCCATTTTGTCATGATTTCACCAGCTTCACTAATAAACGCTAGTTTAATCGTCGTTCCACCAATATCAACACCAACCAACCATTTCTCTGCCATTTCCAAATCAGTCCTTTTCCTAAATTTCTATTATTTAAAATTGTAAAAACACTGAAAAGAAAGAATCTATAATCTTTTTAAATTTGATTATAGGATCCTTTCTTCTAGTATAAATAAATTTCTTTCACTAATAAATCTAAAATATTAAATACGTACCTCTATTGAACGATCTTCCTCAGCTGACTGGAAGATGACTTCGATCAATTCTAGTACTCTACGAACCTGATGCGGCTTGACAATCAAGTCCTCTTTTCCTTCCATTACACCCACTAAATTTTGGTAAAGTTCTGTCCAATCAGTTTCTACTTCTGGTAGTGGGAAGTCTTCCTTTGTTTCTGGTGGTCGAGGTGCCATCATACGTGTTGGACCTGCAGATGTCATGACAACTACTTCAGCGACTGGCGTATCCGTATAACGTGGTTTCATATAGCCACCCTTTTCACAATCAAAATCATCAATTTGTAATGTACCTTCATTTCCGATAACATACCAGCGAGGTAGCTTATAGAAAGCATACGTTCCTACTTCTACATGTAGTAACGGACCGTTTTCCAATGTAAGTGTTACTTTAAAATAATCGTCTACTTTTTGATCAAGTACAGTCATTAGTTTCGCATAAACATTTGTTACTTTAATATCAGGGTACATACCTAATAATTGGTCAAAGAGGTGAACGCCCCAATCCAAAATCATGCCGCCACCATATTCAGGAAAACTGCGCCAACCGAAGAACGCTCCACCTGTTCCAAATACACGACTTTCGATGGACAAAACTTCACCGATTTTTCCTTCTTCGACAACTTTACGCATCACATTGTAATCTTTATCCCAACGACGGTTTTGGTGAACCGTTAAAATCTGACCCGTTTTCTCACTTTCAGCCACCATATCATCCCAGTCAGTCACTGACATCGTTGCGGGTTTTTCAACCATGACATGCATACCTGCGTGCATTGATTTGATCGTTAATTCTTTATGAACGTCATTTGGTGTAGCAATGACGACAAAATTCATTCCATCATGTTTTAAAAACTCATCTAAATTATCATAAGCTTCAATACCATTGTCTTTCGCCATTTCTAAGCGTTTTGGATCAACATCATAAGCGGCAACTACTTCAACTCCAGCTCGTGGTGCATATTCACCGTGCCAATAGCCCATGCCGCCATAACCGATAATACCAAGTTTCATTCCCATTTTATCCACTCCCCTTACGTAAGTTTTACACCCACCAAGCATCCGTAGGTTTTTCTGCAATGATGACTGATTTTAAATTTGTTACTGCTCGTTGGAAGCCTTCTTCAATCGACATAAGTGGATCTTCATGTTCAATACTGACAACATAGTCATATCCATAAGTGCGTAATGCACTGATCATATCTGACCACTCTTGGATACTATGACCACACCCTACTGAACGGAACGTCCATGCTCTTGTTTGTACTTCCCCATAAGGCTGCATATCCGTTAATCCGTACATATTGACATTCTCTTGGTCAATGTACGTATCTTTTGCGTGAAAATGGTGAATGGCATTTTCTTTACCAAGAATTTTAATAGCTGCTACTGGATCAATTCCTTGCCACCAAAGATGACTTGGATCAAGGTTAGCACCAATGGCATCACATGTTGCTTCTCTTAATTTTAAAAGCGTGTATGGCGTATGCACTAAAAATCCGCCATGAAGTTCTAAACCTATCTTCACGTTATGGTCTTGTGCGAACTGTCCAACTTCTTTCCAATAAGGAATCAATTTCTCTTCCCACTGCCACTTCAACACATCGCCAAATTCATTTGGCCATGGTGTTACTGGCCAGTTTGGATATTTTGCTTCTTCATGATCACCAGCTGTTCCAGAGAAACAATTAACAACCGGAACATTCATTAAACTAGCAAGTTTAATCGTTTTCAATAATGTTTCATGTGACTCTTCTGCAAATGACTTTTCCGGTGAAATCGGGTTACCATGACAGCTAAATGCGCTAATTTGGATACCACGAGATTCTATTTTTTGTAAATAATCTTTACGTAACTCTTCACTTTCTAATAGCTCATCAAGATTACAATGAGCATTTCCTGGATAACATCCTGTACCGATTTCTACCGCTTGAACGCCTGCTTTTTGAACGATATCTAACATTTCTTCAAAATTATTTTGAGAAAATAATACTGTAAACACACCTAGTTTCATAGTAAATAAGCCTCCTAATTATTCGGGTTATTTTTTCAATCGCCATTCGATAGTGAGAATTTTAACTCACACTATCGATGGCTCCTTCTACTTATTTGTTAGATCTTAACGATTTTCTTCGTTTCTTGTGACTCAAGTGCCGCTAATACGACTTGTAGAGAATTCAATCCTTCTACACCTGATACTGGTGATTCTTCATTATTAATGATCGAGTTTACAAAGCGATCAATAACTTCTGTAGACGTTTGGCCACCAGCCTCATTCGTTTGCATTTTTCCTAATTCATACTTGGCAACTTCGCCATTTTGGTATTGAATAATTAGAGAATCTACTGGGTTGTCAAGTAGACGCATAATTCCTTTTTCACCATAAATAACCGTTGAGTTATCTTCTTGTGAAACATACGACCAGCTAGCTGCTAACGTACCGATAATGCCACTTTCTGATTTCAGTACACAAACCGCTGTATCATCAACATCAGCATTTTCCTTCGCGCTTGTTTCAACAAAGGCACCAACTTCAACAAATTCCTCACCTAAGATGAAGCGTAATAAATCTGTTTTGTGAACCCCAAGGTCACCCATAGCTCCAATAAAAGCTTCTTCTTTTTTGAAGAACCAGCTATCTGCTCCATCTGCACTCCATCCTTCTGGCCCACCATGACCAAAAGCCGTACGGAAGCTATAAATTTTTCCTAACTCACCTTTTTCAATCAATTGTCTTGCTTTTTGATGAGCAGGGACAAAGCGTTGATTATGAGCAATCATTAGTTTTTTACCTGAAGCTTCTGCAGCTTGAATCATTTCTTCTGCGTCTTCTTTTGACGTTGCCATTGGCTTTTCACATAAAACATGTTTTCCAGCATTTAATGCAGCGATTGAAATCGGTGCGTGCAAGTAGTTTGGTGTACAAACACTTACTGCATCAATATCTTCGTTTGCTAGTAAATCTTCATAATTTGTATAAGCTTTTGCCTCGTATAACTCTGCAAACTCAGTTACACGTTCTTTTACAATGTCACACACAGCAACAATTTCTACTTGTTCATTTTGTGCATACTCCACAAGGTGACGATGTTTTGCGATACTTCCACAACCAATAACTCCGATTTTTAATGTACTCATCTATACCCACTCCTAATTTTTAATTTTTTGGTTTTTACATTTAATTTCTTCTAATGGTTTTGCATTCCCATATACGGGTTTTGGTAGTTTCGTAGGTTTCGCCCATTCAACACCATTTTTGATCACCTGCTGAATGTCTTTGTGATAATAAGTTGGATACGTCTCGTGACCAGGACGGAAATAAAAGATTTTGCCTTTACCTCGTTTAAACGTACAACCACTTCTAAACACTTCCCCACCTTCAAACCAACTCAAGAAAATTACTTGATCTGGGGTTGGGATATCAAAGTGTTCCCCGTACATCTCTTCTTTTTCAAGCTCAATACATTCACCAATGCCTTCTGCAATCGGATGACTTGGATCTATTACCCATAACCTTTCTTTTTCGTCGGCTTCACGCCATTTAAGGTCACATGTAGTACCCATTAGCGTCTTGAAAATTTTTGAAAAGTGACCTGAATGAAGAACAATCAAACCCATTCCATCAAGAACACGTTGTTTTACTTTTTCAACAACCCCATCGTCTACTTCATCATGGGCAATATGGCCCCACCAAAGTAATACATCAGTTTCTTTTAATACGTCATCTGTAAGTCCATGAAACTCATCGTCTAAAGTTGCTGTTCTAACCTCAAAATCTTCCTTTAAAAAGCTAGCAATTGCACCATGAATTCCTTCTGGATATACCTCTCCTACAAGTGGATTTTTTTGTTCGTGACGATTTTCATTCCAAACTGTAACTTTGATCATGAGTGATCTCTCCTAACTTACTATTTTTATTTTTATTATTTATTTAAGAGATTTCAAATAGTTCAAACTAATTTCCAAACTTTCAAATGGATTACGTGAACAAGTATCCTGTTCAACAATCCACCATTGAACACCGGATTCTACGCCATTATTTAGGACTGCTTCAAGATCAACTCCACCACCATTTCCAAGTTCCGCAAAAAATTGTTCTTCATCTGTCGTCATATCTTTCAAGTGAATGAGTGGTGTTCTATTTTGATAACGGTTCATCCACTCTACTGGAATTTCACCTGATTTTGTGAGCCAATATATATCGAACTCAGCCTTCAGTGTGCAAGCGTTTGTATTTTCTAAAATAGTTTCTAGCCCAGTTCTCCCATCGGATAATAGATTTAGTTCAAAATCGTGATTATGATAACAAAGGGTAATACCCTCACGTCTACACATTTCACCGGCTTCGTTTAAAAATGATATAAGAGCTTGATAATCTTCCTCTTTTCTTCTTTCTGGCTTTAAGAATGGGACGACAACATAGTTACTACCTATTATTTTTTGTTCTTCAATGACTTTATCTAAATCAGCTTCTAAATCTTCTAGCGGAACGTGACTAGCTGCTGCCTGTAAGCCAAATTTTTCTAGCAAGACTTTTACTTCTTGGGCAGTTAAGCTACCAAAACCTGCAAACTCAACTCCATCGAAGCCTAACTCAGCAACTTTTTTCAATGTTCCTTCAAAATCATGCTCAACTTCTTCACGCAATGTGTACATTTGTACTGCTACTGGAATTTTTGCCATTTTACAGCCTCATTTCTACACTGATTAAAGCGCTATCATTCGATTGCTCTTAAATAACTTTTTTATCATCTCAATAAGAGACAATTACGTGGTAATATACAAATTAATAAATACACTTATTGTTTCTTATTTGACTCTATCATATTAGATATGGCTTAAAATAAAAATACATAATATAATTAAAACATATACTATTTTGCTATTTGTTTAAGAAAGTTGAATTTATTTTGCGTGCGTGAAATTCTTAATCTCAATAAATCAGGCATATCAAGCTATAGCTAGTAGTGAATGCTCCAAATCAACTAAATGTAGTATTCAGTTGTTACTAGACAGTATTATGTAATGATAAAAGGAAATTATTATTTAATTTAACAAGGAGGGAAGGAAGGCTTATGACTGTACAGATTGGATTTTGTAGTTATTCCCATCATACAAAGGGATATTCTTCTCAAGAAGATAAATTAGGATTATCAGGCTACCTTTTTAGACTTCAAACAGAAGGTGTTTGTGATATCGTTTTGAATAAAAAAAAGCTTACTTTCAGTAAAGGGGGACTACTATTAGCTAAACCTGGAGACTTGTATGAAATTCATATCGAAGGCAATCAAAACAGTGGTGACTATAATTTATTTTGTGAAGGATCTTGGATTGATGAATGGTGGAATCGTTCTGTTAAACCAACTTCCTCTCAAATCAATCTTGATGAAAAGGTACTTACATTGTGGCGACACCTCACGATTGAAGAACGGCGACCAATGTCTGAAAAAAATAAAGAGCTCTCCAGCTATTTGTTAAAAGCACTTTGTTTGTCTCTAGAACGCGCGATCAACGAAACAACTTCTACTGGCAGCCGTCCCTACCCAGTAACTCGGATGATGCGATACATTGAGGAACATGCGACAACCGTATTCAAGGTGGAGGATGTTGCACAATATGCTGGACTAAGTGTTTCTCGAGCTGTTCATTTATTTAAAAGCAGCACAGGAAAAACGATTGTTGAATACGCACAAGAAATTCGTTTATCGACTGCTGTTAATCAAATGAAATATACATCAATGACACTTGAGCACATTGCGGATAATTGTGGGTTCGGTACCTACGCTTATTTTCATCGAGTATTTAAAAAGAAGTACGGGGTCTCCCCTGGAGAGTATAGAAAGCAGGAATAAGTATTGCTTTAATAACCAAAAGCCAGTAACCTTATTTTTCGGTAACTGGCTTTTTTTGTTAGCTAGTTCTATGTAACAAAATTCAGCATATCTCTTGGCATAAACTAAATTGCTACATTTAACTTTTGAGCTGTTTCATTTAGCGATGCTATATTATCATTCAAAGCTTCTTGGCGTCTTACTTGCTCTTCAATACCATCGCTGATTGAGTCGTTCTTTAGTTTTATACTTGTCGCGCCTTCAACAAGCTCAGCAATCGAATGAACAGCTTCTTCCATAGATTGATTGATTTGCTCGATCGATTCATTAATCTCTTCATGTTCTTTCGTCGATTTTGTAACCCCTTCCGAAATCGATCGAAAACTAGAGGATGCTTCTTTTGTTTTTTGAGATGCTACGCTTGTTTCTTTCTTTAATTTTTCGTAACTTTCTACGACATTGTTTACTTCTGAGAAGATAGATGTCAAGCTTTGGTTCGTTTCTTCAGAAAACGTTTTGGTTTGTGCAGAAAGATTACGAATTTCATTAGCAACAATCGCAAAACTTTTTCCGTGAACCCCTGCTCTCGCGGCTTCGATTGAAGCATTTAAGGCTAGTAGATTTGTTTTGGTTTGTATATCATTAATGCCCTCAATAAATGATGAAATCGCGATTAATTTTTCTTTCATTGAATGAACCTTGTCAGCCGAATTTTCTGCTTCGTTTGAAAGATATTGCATCATAGAAGCCAAATCATCCATTAGTAATAAACCTCTATTCGCCTGGTTTTCATTTACTTTTACCTCTTGTGATAAATATTCAATTTTTGATTGAATTTCTTGGGTACTAGCCAATACTTGTTCTGTAACAGCAGAAATAGAGTTTGTTATATCGGTTTGTTTGTTAAGATCATTTGTGAAGTCTTCTATAGTACCTAGTATGTTTTTCATTCCATTAATTTGATCACTTGAAACTCGCCTCGTCCCTTTCACTACCGAAATAACGTCCTTACTAGCATCATGACTACGTATTTGGGAATCATGTAAAGACTGGCCCATGTCCGCTAATGCTCTATCAATGATTTGAAACTCGTCTTTTCTCAGTTTTTGTTGTTTAAAGGTTAAATCATGGTCTTGATAGGCATGTACTCTATTTAACACATACTTAACCCCACTTGTTACACTTCTTCCAATGAATAGGAACGCAATGATTGGAATGAAACATAATAAAATTAAAGAAGCACTTATAAAAATTGTTGATGACGTCATTGCTTGTTGTAATTCAGATGAAACCTGTTCTTTTACGTCTAGTAAATAATCTTGGATCCGCATGTTTGCTTGTTCAATTCTTTCTTCATTTCTAGGAACTTGTAAATTTACTGCATATCTAACATCAGCAGCTCTATCACCAACATAAACATTCGAAAAATAGGTCTCTGATAAGTCTTCTTGACTGATTAAAACTTCATCATAGACTCCTAAAAACGTTTTCAATACACGATTTTCTTCATCAACTGTTTGAATAATATCAGCTAAGGTATCTCTTGTTCTTAAAATAAGTGAATTCATATTTAAAATGGCTTGGCTTTCATAACCTTGATTGGCTAATCGTAACTGCGTCTTATTGATACTATTTACAGCTTCATATATTTTTGAATATTCATATTGGAAATCTGATGTTTCTTCTAGTAGTCTACTATGGTTCGTAACAGAAGTATAAGAATTAAATACTAAAATACCTAATATTGCACTTAACATTGTGAGTCCGAAGATTAATACATTAATTTTCGTTGATAACTTACTAAGTAAACGAATACCAGATGTTTTACTATTAAAACGGAAACTTTCTATGAGTAAAGCAATAATCTTATTCAATAAAATCACCTCTACTTATTTTTTACTCTGATTGTAATATGTATTTTGATTTTATGCGCAATCGTTTGAACTAATACTTAAACACTGTACCAATATAAATTTCCCCCCTAATACTAGAAATCTATTTACATCCTTCCCAACACTATACACACTTATTAAGCAAACGTTTTCATGATTTCCATTTTAAATTTGACTGAAAAGTTTGTCAATGTTAGATAACTAATCAATGAAAAACACTTACAATGATCTCGTAGGAATTGGGAAGAAAACTGAACTCGTTTCCTCTTACTAAAAACGAGTTCAGTTTACTTTAGGTAAGTTTATACACTAGTGTTTGATAAGGTTTTAGTTCAAATGTTTCAATTGTTATCGGTTCGTCTTCATAGTTACCAAGCACTAGTTGTTTTGATTGGTACTTGATCTGGTTTGGGAGCTCAAATTTAACTAATTCAGTCGAAAAGCTGCATACTATCAGCCATTTTTCGTTCCTCAGTTCTCTCGTATAGCAAAAAATCTCTTCAGAATCTTCATGAAGCAGTTCAAACTTTCCATATACAACAATTTCGTTCTCTTTTCGAAGTTGAATCAATTTTTTATAATAATGGAAAATTGAATTAGGATCTTGTAGGACTCTTTTTGCATTAACCTCTTTATAATTTGGGTTTACGCTAATCCAAGGTGTCCCTGTAGTAAATCCGGCATTTTCGGTATCATCCCACTGTACAGGGGTTCTAGCATTATCGCGCCCACGCTCGTAAATCGCTCGCATAACTTTGTTGGGATCTTTTCCAAGTTCATTCACCGCTTCATTGTACATATTTAACGTTTCTAAGTCGCGGTAATCGTCGATTGACTCAAATGCAACATTTGTCATTCCAATTTCTTCACCTTGATAAATGTACGGTGTTCCCTTCATCATATGAAGACATGTGGCAAGCATTTTGGCGGACTTTTCATAATACTCTTTGTCATGACCAAACCGCGATACAACACGTGGCTGGTCATGATTGTTCCAATATAAGCTGTTCCAGCCGTCATCCGCTAAGCCATATTGCCATTTGGTTAAAATCCCTTTAAGCTCTGTTAGTTTCCAAGGCTGTGAAGTCCACTTTCCACCTGGCCCGTTTCCAACATCGACATGTTCAAATTGAAACACCATGTTTAATTCATTACGGTCTTCTCCGGTATAAAGCTTTCCTTGTTCTACATCTACACCTGGCATTTCTCCAACCGTCAACACATCGTATTTAGAAAGTACTTCTTTATTCATTTCTTGTAAAAATTCATGAATCCCTGGCCCGTTCATGAAGTGTTTCGATCCATCACCATACTTGTTTTCACCATGAACCTCACCATCAGGATAGCGACTATCTTTTGAAATAAAGTTAATGACATCCATCCGAAATCCATCGATCCCTTTTTCAAGCCACCATGTCATCATCTTATATACTGCTTTACGCAATGTTTCGTTTTCCCAGTTTAAATCTGGTTGCTTTTTACTAAATATGTGTAAGTAATACTCATTCGTCGTTTCATCATATTGCCATGATGAGCCACCAAAGACTGATCCCCAATTTGTCGGGGGATCACCATTTTTTCCTGGCTTCCAAATATAATAATCACGGAACGGATTATCCTTTGATTTTCGCGACTCGACAAACCATGCATGTTCATCAGACGAATGATTAACAACAAGATCCATGACAATTTTAATGCCGCGATCATGTGCGCCTTGAAGTAACTCATCAAAATCCGCCATTGTACCAAACTCATCCATAATATTTTGATAATCACTAATATCATAGCCGTTATCATCGTTTGGCGATTTGTAAACTGGTGAAAGCCAGATCACATCAATACCTAGTTCTTTTAAATAATCGAGCTTTGTTATAATTCCTTGTAAATCTCCGATGCCATCACCATTACTGTCCATGAAACTTCTTGGATAAATTTGATAAACAACACTTTCTTTCCACCATGCTTTTTCCACTTTTACACACCTCTATTCATTGTTAAACGCACTATTTGGAGGATGTTCAAAAGCGGCTTTTTTTACACACTTTCATCTGCAAAAAACTTACTTAAATCTTCTAATAGCTGACCCTCATCCGTTCCATCAACAGTTAAGGTTATCGCTGGATTGGGAACAAGCCCTAACGACATCACCCCCATAATACTTTTACAATCAATTTCTATTATCTATTTCTACATAGACAACTGAAGAATATTTAGTGATATATTAACAAGTTGATAAGCCGATCGAGCTTGTAGTCCAGTTTCCAAGTTTACAATATATTTTCTGAAATTATGTTACAAACATTTCTTCCAAAAATTTCAGGATTTTATCATTAACTCAGCTATTTTCTACAATTTGAATTATAGTAAATCCAAATGGTTCTAACTCTACTTTAGAACTTTTTATTAACTTAGCATCCCATAAATCGATTGGTTTTTTTTCTGTAAAATCATACGGAAGGTTGAGTTGTATGTCTTTATTTGAATTATTTACAGCAATTAGGATTGTTTCCGTAGCTGATTTTTTAGCATAAATGAAGTGATTAGTTTCACTATTTGTTTCAATCAATGCAAATTCACCGTAATTACCCAAAACAGGATACTCTTTTCTTAAAGCAATCATTTTTTTGACAAAACTAAATAATTCAGTATCCTGTTCTTCTTCATTCCAAACCATACATTTACGGCAACCAGGATCGTTTTCACCATCTAAACCAATTTCATCTCCATAATAGATGCACGGGGTACCAATAAATGTGAGTTGGAATAAAAATAGTAGTTTCAATTTTTCTTTATTATCTGAACAAATGGTTAATATCCTTGGAGTATCATGACTTCCTAATAAATTAAAAGCTACCTCATTCACATGTTTCGGATAAGAACAAAGAACCTTCGATAATTGCTGCCCAAATTGTTCAGCATTCAGTTCAGATTTTGCAAAGAAATCCAGCGATGCTTCGGTAAACGGATAATTCATAACCGCATCAAATTGATCACCCAGTAACCACGGCATAGAATCGTGCCAGATTTCTCCTAAAATATAGGCATCCGGTTTTAGCGTTTTAACGACTTGACGAAATTCTCTCCAAAATTGATGATCAACTTCATTTGCTACATCTAACCGCCATCCATCAATATTAAATTCTTCAATCCAATAACGCCCAACTTGAAGTAAATATTCTTTTACTTGTGGATGTTCTGTATTTAACTTTGGCATTGCATGAGTAAACGCAAACGTATCATAATTCGGTTCGGGTAAAGGTTGAACCGGAAATTCCTTTAGGTGAAACCAATCTTTATATTCAGACTGTTCCTGATTTTTTAATACATCTTGAAACGCTTCGAAATAAAACCCACTATGATTAAATACAGCATCGAGCATGACACGGATACCATTCTGATGGCAAATATTTATTAACCTTTTAAACGTCTCCTTATCCCCAAACTGTGAATCAATCTCAAAATAATCAATCGTATCATATTTGTGATTCGATTTCGCCATAAAAATTGGTGTAAAATAAATCCCATTTATCCCTAGGTCCGTTAAATAATCAATATTGTTAATAATTCCTTCAAAGTCACCACCAAAGAAACTATCAGCCTTCGGATCTCTACTACCCCATGGTAGCGTTCCTTTAGGATTTAATTTAGGATCTCCATTTGCAAACCGCTCAGGAAAGATTTGATACCAAACTGTCTCCTTCACCCACTCTGGTGCTTTAAATATATCTACTTCATTTAGAAATGGAAAGCAAAAATAAAAACTAGTATCACGAGGATCTTTTTCTTTAAACCCTCTCTCACCGTAAACAATTCTTTCATTTTGAGAGTAAAGCTCAAAGCCATAACGTAAGCGCCGGAACTCTGGTTTCACTTTAACAAACCAGTAATCAAATAAATCATCTGTTCCTTCTAAAGTCATAGGTTTTGTTAGATTCGACCATCCTTCTTTCGTCCACTGGTATGGATCACCATAAATCAAGTATGCTTTTGTTAAATCACCTTTTTTTGCTTTTAGACGGATGTGTAGTGTCTCTCGATCAAAAGCATAAGCAAAATTGTCTTTCGGTCTGTGATAAATTGCTTCTTTAAACAAATTCGTTCTCTCCAATCCATAAATTAATTTAAATTGTTCTTCCACACTAAAATTCTTTCTATCAATCCATTATCTAATAGAAATCGCTCTTAAGTAACCGCATTCATTACAAAGAAAGTGGCTTTTATTATGAAGTAGTAGAAAAATATACCCTTGATTTCCTATAGTGTTATTATTCAATTTAAATTAGAGAGAAAAGACACCAAAAGTAAAGCTAAATATAACGAAATACACTCTCAACTAAAAGAAACAAAGCAACGATCGTTGCTTTGTTTCTTTTAGTTATAACTATTATTCTCAAGAATTTCATCTATTTCTTTTGCTGCTTTCGATAAACCTTCTTCTACACTAATCTTTTCTAAAAAGATTAGTTCTAAGTAAAGACTATAAATATCATTAATATTCTCAAATTTTGGAACAGAGGGAGGTAAAAATGCATCACCAATACTGTCTAAATATGGTTGATAATATGGTGTTTCATCATAAAATCCTGATAGATTAACATATTTATTGGTTGGCATTAAACCCGTTTGAGCCATATGCGTTTGTGCATCTATATCTGTCATCCATTTAATAAATGTCCAAGCGGCATCCTTATGCTTCGCCGCTTTTGAAATAACAATATTTTCTCCACCTAGAATAGCTCTTTTTCCATTACTAATTGGAAATGGAGCCGCCACCGTGACCTTATTAATAGAAGTAATCTGTTCTAAAGAGTAACTACTATAAAACCAAGGCCCCTCATCAATGACAAAATTTTGACCATCTAATACGTTAATCCATCGGTTACCATGAGTGACCAAATTACCTTTATTAAATAAATCTAAAAGTTTTAAAACAGCATTAACGCTGTTCTCACTATCAAGATAACCTGTTGCTTTTGTATAATTGGGGTCCAGCAATTGCCCGCCAAGACCATAAAAATAATGTAGCGATCCCCATATCGAGAAATGATCCATACTAATAACAAACTGATTTCTTTCAACGATATCAATTAGCTCATCCATAGTTTTTGGTGGGTCCTCTTTAGAAGCTTCAAGTAACTCCTTGTTATAAATGCTAGCTTTTGTAAAAATATTTAAAGGGACTCCATAATATTTGCCGTTATAATAATTTGACTGTAATGGTGCCTCATAATACTGACCTTTCAATTTCTCAAAATCTTCAAATTCACTTACAGGATACAAAAGATCAAGTTGTGCAATTGCTGGAGTCCAATTGATATCCAACCTAATAACATCTGGGGGCTTGCCTGTAGATGCTCTAGAAATAATCGCAGACCTTAGCTGCATATTATAATGGTGTCGAACTGGCTTCACTTCAATCATTGGATATTCCGCCTCAAATAAAGGCAAGATAATAGTTTCAAAGATATGAGTCTCCGCCTCATTATAGGTATGCCAAAAAATAATCTGCTCTTTCGTTAGTTTACTTTCTACTGCTGGGCTGCTGTTTCCAATAATCGTTTGATTACCACAGCCTACAAGCAGTAATATCCCAATGACCAAACTATAGAAAATTTTATGTTGCAACCCCCACACAATTCCACCTCCTACTTTTGATGCTCTGTCCGGTAATCAACAGGTGAATACCCCGTCATTCTTTTAAATAATTTACTAAAATATTTGACATCTCTAAAACCAGATTTGGCTCCAACTTCATAAACCTTTAATGAAGTATGAATTAACAATTCAGTTGCCTTTTTTATTCGAAGTTCAATCACATAATCGATAAACTTTTGATCACTAAACTGCTTAAACAATATACTAAAATAATTTCTACTTATATGAATATGATCAGCAACTTTTTGAAGCGTCAGCTCTTCAGTATAGTGTTGGTGAATATAACTAAGGGCTCTTTCCATTAATTCATTATCACTATTGTGTTTATGACTTTGCTCTAATATCAGCTGATTACATTCTGCAATATTTTTATTAAGTATAATAATTAATTCATCAAGTGATTCTGCTTGTTGGAGCTCCTGACATTTATCAATTAGTATTGAGAGATTTAACTTACCTACAAATAAGCTAGATAATATATCACTTGCTTCTTGCTTAATGACTGTAGCTTGCAACTCCTCTTGCTTCCATTCGTTGTACATTTTTTCCATAAACATCGCTACTTTATTTTGGTCAACTGGCATGATAAATTGCTTCATTTCATTTGTCATCAAACGTTTTCCACTAATTTCTTTTGGCTCCACATAGGAAAATACTGATTCTTCAGGGTTAAAAAAACGTCTCTCACAAGCTAGGGAACTTCGCCTTATACCTTCACTAGCTTCTTCTATTTTTGAAATTACATCATATCCAAATGAGAAACTTACCTCTGCCTCTTTAATCAATACATCTTGTAATTGATGTATCATTTTTTTTGAATCAAGTTCAGTATTGATGAAAAAAAGTAAATCTGCATCGCCAATTGAAAAGCAAACCCCACGCTCAAATTCGCAGTAAAAACGCTCTTGAATCTCTTCAAGAATAAAATTTTTGTATAATACCCCATATCTTTCTTCAATCATTGCTAAATCATTCATTTTCATATAAATGACAAGAATTGAACCAGGCATCATCGTACAAATTTCATGATCACGAGAAAAAGCTTTTCCTTTTAATAATAAACGTTTAATTTCTTGCTCTTGCTTTTTCCGTTCATTCAAGTTGGTAGATTGATCAGCAAACATTAGTTTTGTCTCAACTTCCTTTTCTTCATTCAAGAGCTTAACACACTTCTGAATTAATTCGACAAACTCTTCCTGTTCTAATGTTGGCTTTAATACATAGTCAATTGCCCCATATTTAATACCCTCTTTGACATATTCAAACTCGTTATAACTACTAATTAATATAACTTTTAATTTTGGGTAGAGCTTCAAAGCTTTCTTCATTAACGTCAATCCATCCATGATGGGCATGTTAATATCCGTAATTAATATGTCAACATGGTTTTCCATCATGACTGTCAAGGCCTCTTCTCCATTTGGAAAATCTCCTAAAAAAGTTAATCCCTCTTTCTCCCATTCCACCGAAGCCTTTAAACCAAATCGAATAACAGGCTCATCATCAACAATCATAACGTTATACACGCTTATCACCTCTATTTTCTGGTTTCAAGATCAATTTTACGCTTGTTCCATCCTTACTACTATTAATTTCAACTTTTGAATCTGATGTGAAATATAGGTTGACTGAGTCAAATACATGAAGTAAACCGATGCCAATAGACGCATTAGATACGACAGTAGACTGTTGAAGCGCATTTAATTTTTCCATCTCCATCCCTCTACCGTTATCACAGATGACTAATACAATTCCACCTTCTGACTGCCGTCCAGAAATATGAATTATACCTTCCTTACCAGTTGGCACAATCCCATGAAAAATTGCATTTTCAACAATCGGCTGAAGTAACATTTGCGGAATAAGAAATTCATAAACATCATCATCAATATCTACTTGAAGATGAAAGGTTTGATCATAACGAATTTGCATAATAATAATAAATTTTTTTATAATGTCTAATTCTTCTCGGATAGGAACAAACGTTCCTTTTTTACCCATATTTGCTTCAAGTAATCTCGTTAATGCAGTTAAAGCCTTATTAGCACGATCAACCTGTTTAAAGTTAACTAACCATCTAACTGTACTAAGTGTATTAAATAAAAAATGTGGGTTAATTCGGTGTTTAACTACTCGTAACTCCGCTTCTTTTTTTTGAATTTGTTCCCTTTTCACCTGCTCCATTAAGTGTTCAACTTTGTCGAGCATCCGATTAAACTCCATACTCATCAATCCAATTTCATCGGATGTTTGTACACTCGTTCTAACATTGAGGTCCCCTTCACCAACAAGCTTCATCTGACTTGTAAGGACTTTAATTGGGTTAGTTACTCGATTAGCAAAAAAGTAACCAATTACTATGGCTAATATAAAGAAAATAATAGATGAAAGAATAACAACTTTTTGAACTGATAGTAATTGATCAGTAATTTCTTTAATGGGAACAGTCCCTACTATCATCCAGCCATTTGCGAGTGGCTGCTTTACTCCATAGTGATTAATCCCGTCTTCTACATACTCAAACTCTATTTCTTCTCTATCTACTATACGATGATATAACTGGTCATTTGAAATCGTTTGATTGATCTTCTCAATATCTGAATTGATCATAATTCTTCCTTGTTGGTCAACAACGAAAAAACGCCCTGTTTTTCCTAATTTAAGCTGATTTATATTATCAAGAACAGCATTTCCATCAAGAAAAACTTGGATGTAAGCAATATTATTTAAATTGTCGAAATTTTTCATTACCCGACTAATCGGTAAGACCAATTCAGTGCTTTCTTCTAAACCACTAAATCGTTCATATTGAAGCCCCTCCCAAAACAACTGTCCATTTAATTCAATTGAGCCAATTACCCAATCTAACCTATTTAGATTAGTCTGATAGAATTTTTCCCATGAAAAATAGCGACTTACCCAAATGGTTCCTTCTTCTTTTAATACATAAATCATCTTGACAAGTGAGTTTGAATGAATATGGACGCTTAAGAATGAATTCATCAGTTCATTGTTTTGCTGACGAACACGGTCAGGAAGTTCCTGATCCAAATCCATTTTAACTATCTCCTGAAGCTTTTCACTACTATAGATAAGATCCGACATATCACTTCCGGTTGTCAAAATGTTTGAGAGCGAATCTGCTGCTTGACGGGTAATTTGAATTGAAGATTCTCTTACATTTTCTTTTATTATGTTAGAAGATGACACATAAAAGAAAATACTAATAAACAAGGTGGGAATTAAGCTTACAATTAAAATACCCAAAATAACCTTTGTCGCAAATTGAGTTTTTTTCATATTATTATTGATCATCTTATCACTCTTTTTATACATAATTTCTGTTTTACCATTCATAAATTTGTTGTTATGTTAAAGGAATATGACTTGTCCTACATACTAGCTTCATTGGATATAATATTGTTCCCCTCACTATAGAGTAACACACACTTATTATCTATCGTTAATCAACTGTTAGAAACCGTTTCCACAAATATCATAGTGTCTTATATTACGATTAATCTCTCGTCGTTATTTATACAATAAAAAACGGTGTCTTATTTCTATATAACGTAGTAAAAAAAGACACCTTTATATAAAAACGTTACATCAGGTACTCTCCTTCAATAATTTCCACCTTCTAAAAGTGTGAAAAAACACCACTTAATCATTAATTAAGATGGTGTTTTTTATTTTAAATGTCAGCTCTTTATTTTTGCAATATTACTGTGGTATAGGCTGGTATCTTTAAGACATTACTGTTTAATTCAATTTCCTCAATATTCCCAATGTAAAAAAAGTATTTTTGATATTTACTCAAATCACCTTCAAGGTCTATTACTTTTATTTCACTTGTTAAATTGTGTACAACGAGTTTCTCTTCATTGTCAGTTGCTCGTTTAAAGGACAAGATGCCTCGCTCACTTATACGTGTACTTTTTATTTCTCCTGCAATTAACGCTTCACTAGATCTTCGTGCATAAATCAATTCTTTATAATAATTTAATAAGGAATTTTCATCTTGCATTTGAGTTTCTACATCAATTCCATTTTCACTACTATGATACCGATCTATCCTCCACGTTGTTTGACCCACTCCCTTAGGATCTTCATACCACCTCATCGGCAAACGAATATCTTCATCTGGTTTCTTACCTAACATGCCAATTTCTTCCCCGTAATAAATATACGGATTTCCTGGTAATGTTAATAATAATGCTGCGGCCATTTTGGCATGGTTCATATTATTATTTAGTTCACTCATCACACGGTTCATATCATGATTGGTAATAAAAGTTGAGTCGATAAAGTCTTCAGACATTTTATTGAAATAATTTCTTGTTCTTTCAAGTTCTGTCACTAACCCAGCGTCAGCTTCAGACCTTACAGAAGCTAAAATTTTATCAGATAAATCAAAATTAAAGGCTGATTGTAGACCACCATCTAAATATGGAGCAACGACTGTTGCTGTATCCCAAATTTCTCCTACTAGGATTACTTCAGGATTTACTTCTTCCATTTCACTTCTAAATTCTCTCCAAAACTGATGATTTTTCTCTTGATAATCACTTCCATGGTATGAACTATATATATGTTTGGCAGCGTCCAACCTGAAACCATCAACTCCAACCTCTCCAAGCCAAAACTTTCCAATTTTATAGATTTCTTCTCGGACTTTTGGATGATCAATATTCAAATCAGGCATTCCATCCCAAAACACACCTTCGTAAATATTATTCCCTGTACCGTGCCAAACTTGTTGTCCCCATTCTCCCCGTTGACTAGTGTTTGTATCTTCATCTGCCCAAACATAAAAATCACGGTATTTCTCATCATTTTTAAGTGCTGCTTGAAACCATGGATGTTCTCTACTAGAATGGTTAATCACAAAGTCTTTAATTACTTTGATTCCTCTTTTGTGTGCTTCTTCAATAAACTCTTTAAAGTCATCGAGGGTCCCATGTTCCGGGTTTACATCCATATAATCAATGACATCATATCCATGATAACTAGGCGATGGATTAATTGGCATTAACCAAATCCCTTCTACACCCAACTCTTGTAAATAATCAAGTTTGGATGTGGCTCCCTTGAAATCCCCAATTCCATCTCCTGTTGAATCATAAAAAGCTCTAATAAATATTTCATAATAGACACCATGCGGCTCAATTGTTTTCAGATTTCCCCTTTCAAATGTTATTTGGTTATTTGTTTTGTCTGAACAACCAACCAACAAAAATATGACTGCAAGTACGACTGTTAAAACTAATCTTTTTTTCTTTTTTAACATAAATTCAGCTCCTGTTATTATTCTTTTAAAAATAAAGCTGAACTTCAATCAGTGGGGGTTTTCCTTCATCCCCCACTGATTGTTAGTTCAACTTATCGGACCTTTAGGGGCAGTTTATCCCCCACCTAAACTTCTCGATTTTCTTAAGTTTTGAGGTGGGGGTCTTACTTGCCCCTTAAGAGTGGGACAAACGAAAAATATAGAGAATGAGAGTCTCCTTCTAAGAGACTCTCATCAAAACTACTGTTTCATACAATTATTTTCCACCGCGAAATTTTAGACGAATCCAAAGAATTTAGCCTTTATTCGCTCCTGCTCTTAACCCTTCTGTTAATGGTTTTTGAAGTACCATAAATAAGATCGTGATTGGAACAGCTACAAGTACTGCCCCTGCAGCAAACGTAGTAAATTCCGTGTTACCAAGTCCTTGTACCATCTCAAAAAGGCCAACAGCTAACGTTTTATTAGTATCCGTCCTAAGTACAAGTCTTGCTAAAATAAAGTCCATCCATGGTCCAATAAAGTTCATTACCGCAATAAATACCAAGATTGGCATTGAAAGAGGCATCATTATTCTAAAAAAGATCGTTAAATGTCCAGCTCCATCCATTTTTGCAGCTTCTTCTAAACTTCTTGGCATTCCATCGAAATACCCTTTTACAAGCCATGCTCCAAATGGGATTGATCCACCTGCGTAAACTAAAATTAAGCCCCAATGATTATCTAAAAGATTCATTTGTAGAAGTAAAATATAGATAGCGATCATCGCCATAAAACTGGGAAACATTTGTAGTACCAAGATGGTCATCAAACCAGCTCGTCTGCCCGGAAAACGGAAACGTGAAAAAGCATAAGCTGCAGTTAGAACTAAAAAGGTCGATATAATCATATTCCAAAAAGCAATTTTAAGAGTATTCATATACCAACGTGCATAGTCGGTTTCGGTAAACAAATAAATATAGTGGCGAAGTGATAAGTTTTCAGGAAGTAAACTCGTTGCAAAAAGCGTATTTCCAGGGTTTAGTGAACCTATAATAACAAAGTAAACAGGATATAAAATCATAATACTCGTGACTATTAGCACTCCATATATGGCAAACATCCGGATAAATTTTTTTATTTTTTTATTCATCATTTCATCATATCCTCTTCTTTAAATGCTCTTGTTTTACTAAAGTTCCAAACAGAGAAAATTGCCACTACAATAAAAATTAATAGTCCAACTGCAGATGCCATAGCAAATTGGTTATGGTCAAAAGTCATTTTATAAATCCAACTAATTAAGATATCTGTCGAGCCTGCATAGCTATAATCTGGATTTGTCGGACGTCCTTCTGTAAAAAGGTAGATCATATTAAAGTTATTAAAGTTACCCGCAAAACTCATAATTAATAGTGGTGACGTTGAAAACATAACAATTGGAAACGTAATACTTTTAAACTTTTGCCAAGCGCTAGCGCCATCAATTTCCGCTGCTTCATATTGTTCTTTATCAATCCCTGTCATGACTCCTGCCATCAAAATCATCCAAAACGGGAAGCCAAACCACATGTTCACACCGACTAATGTTATTTTCGCCCATGTCGGGTCAGAGAAAAATGGAATTGCACTAAGTCCCCATTCCGCTAAAATCGGAAAATGATCTATTAAGTTATTGATATATTTATTGATTGGTCCAAACTGACCATTAAAGATATTACGCATGATTAAAATCATAACAAACGCAGGAATTGCCCAAGGTAAAATAAATATTCCACGCCAAAACCGTTTGAATTTCACACCTTCAGAATTGATCAATACGGCGTAGAAAAATCCTAGAAAGAACGTCGTAAAAGTTGTGAGTACCGCCCAAATAATTGTCCATGTAAACACACCGTAAAACGTTCTGCTCCATGAGTTTCTATTAAATAGATCAATAAAGGTCTGAAAACCAACCCAATCGACTAAATTTCTTGGCGGTAGGTAGTTAGGTCCTGAATAGTTTGTGAACGCAATCATAACTGAAAAGACTAGAGGTAAAATTGTTAAGAAAAGCGTAAAAATGACTGTTGGAGTTAAAAGAATATAGGCAAATCCGTTCTCCCAACTATTTTGTAATGATTGTCTAAAGGTTCGTGGTACTAACCCTTTATCTCTTGCTCTTCCGACTTTATAAGCATCACGTACACTAATAATATAAACACATACAATAATCAGCGCTATTAATATAGCGATAATTCCTTCTATCATTAAGAAAATGGAATGGTGTCCTTCAAAAACAACTCTTCCTCTTTCACGAATTTGAGGTGTTTCTCCTAATGTACGAAGTCCCCACATCGCCCATTGAAAAGGTTGCGAATAAAAAATGATGATGTATAACCATAGAACTATGAAGAAAAGACCTTTTACAATTTGTCGATTGTAAATTTGTCCCAATCCCATAAATAGAAAAGATAATAAAGAAGCGATAAAAGCTTTGGTTTTTATGAAATTTACTAATGATTTATTTTCAGTTGGTTTTGATTCTGGAGTCGGTAATCCTACCATCTTTTGTCCCACCTTTATTTGAAGGTTCCCAATCTAGAATTTCTAAGCTTGGGAACCTAAATTTATTATTTGTTTAAGATATCAATCGACTCACTAAGTTGTTCTACAGCACTATCTAAAATGCTTTGGACGTCGCGATCTGTATTCCAAATGCTTATAAATGCATCACCCATTGGTCCCCATACAATTTGCATTTCAGGAATATTTGGCATAGGTTGTGCATATTGTGCTTGTTCTAAGAAACCGGCTAAAACTGGATTATCTAAAATTACCTCACTTTCAAGAAGATCTAAGTGTGGTGGTAATTCACCTGTCATTTCAAAACGTTTCTCAAGCATTTCTTCACTCGTTGCAAATTTTGCATAAAGCGCAGCAGCATCAGGGTAATTAGTGTATGCGCTCACATAATAACCTTTGATACCTGAAAAACTTGTTGGACGTTCACCATTGCTTAGTAATGGTAATGGTGCAACACCAAAGTTAACCTCTGCTTCAGTATGTGGTCTAATATCCCAAGGACCAGAAATTCGGAACATCACTTGATTTTCGTTGAAAAGCGTTCCAATAACGTCACCAGTTACATCTTCTGAATTCAGTGGTAAACTCGCTTCTCTAATTTCACGCATAAATTCACCTGCTCGAATTGCACCTTCGTTGTTTAATCCAGTTACGGAAGGATCGGTGTTATCGTCGCCAAAAATAAAGCCTCCATATCCACCTAAAAATGCATGAACGAAGTAATAGTTACCAGGTTCAAACATAATCCCGTAATGGTCAGTTCTTACGTTTGTAAATTCTTTTGATATTTTTAGTAATTCTTCAAATGTTTCTGGAACTTCATCAACAAGATCTTTATTGTAATAAAGGGCATATGTTTCAATCGCATATGGATAGCCGAAGATTGTATCATTTACTGATGTCCCAAGGACAGCTGCATCCATGAATTTTTCTTCATAATACTCTGGAAAGAAGTTTTCTATAATTAGACCTGCAGAATCCATGTTTCCTGCATGGTCATGTGCACCTGCAAATACATCCGCTCCAAGACCCGCCGGTCCATCTGTTTGCAGTATACCCGGTGCATCAGTATGACCTACTTCTGCTACCGTTACAGGGACACCATATTCTTCTGTGAATTTTTCAGCAACATATTCTGCCCACTCGCGATGAGTATCACCATTGTCCCATATGAGTAATTCTGCACCTTCTTCAGGAATGATTTCAAATTCAACATCTTGAGTTTCTCCACTCTTCTCTTCAGCGACAGTAGTATTCACTGGCGGAGCACTTTGTGGTGGTGCTGAACAAGCTGCAAGAATACCAACGGATAACGTGGCAGTTGCTAACACATTAAAAATATTTTTGATTTTCATTTCATTAATCCCTCCCAATTTAATGTACTTACAAGATCATTACTGCTAATGCAAACGATTTTGTCATCCTTCTTAAAGTATCAGTACTTGGTGGTATGTAGCACTTCCAACAAAAAATAACTTTAAAGCTGAACTTCAATCAGTTGGGGTCTTACTGCCCCTTAAGAGTGGGATAAATTTAAATAAACTTTTATTTTTTTCATTTTTTAGTTCCCCCTTATTTATTTGGTACAACCTTATTATCTATCGGAAAGCGCTTTTAGGAAACCGCTTTCATTACGAGCAAAGTGTAGTATATTATGATAAAATAAAACGTTTTTTCGATTTAATTAGCAATGGTGGTTTTTATTAATCTTTGTACCGGAACATATTACACCTTTTGCGTTAGGACAAAACAAAAAAGCAGCCTAGGCTGCTTCATAAATTGACTTTAAATAACTCATTTTAATCATCTTAATAACTCCCTTTGAAACGCTAGTCTTTGTGTGGCATTACCTTTAATAATAATGTCTACACCTGTATCTATATTTCTTTCTACTATCTCACCACTTAGCACTTTCTTTGCCATTTCAACACTTATATATCCCATATCATACGGATTTTGTGCAACTGTTCCTGATAACATTCCTCCTTCAATTAACTCTATCATTTTATTAATACCGTCTGCTCCAATAACAGGCATGTTTATATTAAATTCCTCTATTGCTTCATACACACCTAATGCCTTAATGTCTGTATCAGCAAATACACCTTTTATGTTAGGGTGTTCTTCCAATATTTCTTCCATTACTTCTTTAACGTGCCCTGAATAATTCGGTAAATCTACTGCTTTTGTAACTATGTTAACGCCTACTGCTTCTAAACTGATCTTTGCCCCTTTTATTCGATCACCTGAAATAGGGTGGTTTATATCGCCTGAAATTAATGCGACTTCATTTCCAGGTTGAAGTTGTGATGCTAGTAACATTCCCCCTATTCTCCCTAACTCAATGTTATTTGTACCAATATAGGCTGTTTTATTTTCCCAAGGATCATCAGTATCTAGTAACATTACGGGAATATTATTTTCATAGAACTTATCTAATATAGAAACACTTTCTGAATTTAGGGGAGAAACAATTAATAGATCTGGCTTTTCATTAAGAATACTTTTCAACAACTCTTTCTGGTTTTCTACATCTTCGTATCTTGGTGCAACAACTTTTCCCTTTATACCAAAATCACGAAAACCTTTTTCTGCTCCTGCTTTTACTATATTCCAATACTCTGTATCTAAATCTTTTAATACAACTACTACCCTTGTTTTTTCGTCAACAAATTGATTAAACACAATAATAGTTACGATAGTAAAAATAAAAATTAGAAATAAAATTCTACTTCTCAACACCTAAACCTCACAGTTTTAATTTATTAAAATAATCAATGACAACCGTCATCTACTTTCTATTTCTATAGAACACTTTCATTATCTTTCGTAAACCGCATTACTAAAACCTTTTCTATTACGAAATAGGTGTCTTAAAAATCTAAACTTCAATTAGTAGGGGTTACCTTCATCCCCCGCCAACTTTTTCGATTTTCTTAAGTTTTGAGGTGGGGGTCTTACTGCCACTTAAGAGTGGGAGTAATGAATTTTATAAATCCTAACAACGTACAATGAATGAATTTTTGTATTTTTCTAAAGGTTGTACAATCTTGTAAACTCATTTTGCTTCACACCTTTTACCCAATATTTATTAATCTACAAATGGGTAAATAAAGTTAAGAAAAGCGCAAGCGCCCTTGCTCATCTACGTAATAAGATGGACTGAGTCGAGTGAGATATAGGAGAGTCGAAAGTGGTTAGACTTTCGTTCTCGACTTATCGTAGACGAGACGAAGGAAGCTTTCTAGTCGATAGGGCGCTGAAGCTAGACAGTTTCCGAGTTAGAAACTTATAAATTCTGATACTATAAGAAAAATAAAATCCTTCCTTTCATCTAACATTAGGGAAGGAAGGAAGGATTTTAAAAATTAATAGTTTATAAATTTCCGCAACTAATACTCATTATATCCAACGAGTAACGTAATTGTTAAAACCTACTACGTACTACACGATGACGCAAAACCTTAATTATTTAAGCAATAACTTCTCCTAAATTTTCTTTGATTACATCCTCAATTCCAGCTAGTGCCTCTCCTTCGTCGTGGCCTTCAGCAGTAATCGTTACTTCAAAACCTTTTCCTACACCTAAAGACATGACACCCATGATTGATTTTAGATTAACTGATCTCTCTTTAAATGTTAATGTAACTTCTGAATTAAAGTGACTGGCCTTATTCACTAATAGAGTTGCCGGTCTAGCATGAATTCCTGTATCGGCAGTAATTAAAAACCTTTTTTGAACCATTGATCTTTACACCTCACATTTTATTCTGTTCAATATACTAATTTTATCTCTATCATATAAGTTAACGATCCAATAAAACATACAATATCTAATTAAATCATATACTATTTTGCTAATAATATGAAAAAACTGAAAAAAGCAGCCTAGGCTGCTTTTTTAAAATAGATATTATCTTAATAACTCCCTTTGAAACGCTAATCTTTGTGTGGCATTTCCTTTAATAATAATGTCTACACCTGTATCTATGTTTCTTTCGACAGTCTCACCACTTAGCACTTTCATTGCAACTTCAACACTTATATATCCCATATCATACGGGTTTTGTGCTACTGTTCCTGATAAATGCCCTTCTTCTATTAACTCAATCATTTCATTTATACCGTCTGCTCCGATAACTGGTATATTTAGATTATGTTCCCCTAATGCCTCAATGACACCTAAAGCTTTTATATCAGTATCTGCAAATACGCCTTTAATTTGAGGGTAGTCAAGAAGGATTTTATCCATAACGTCCTTTACATGTTTAGATTCATTTGGTAAATCAAATATTTTTTTGCAATTTTAATACCTGCTGCTTTTAAACTATGTTTCGCTCCTTTTATCCGATCCCCTGAAATAGGATGGTCTATATCACCTGCTATTAAAACCACTTCATTTCCAGGTTGGAGTTGTGATGCTAATAGCTTTCCACCCATTCTCCCTAACTGAATGTTATTTGTACCAATATAAGCTGTTTTATTTTCCCAATCATCATCAGTATCTAATAGCAATACAGGAATATTATTTGCGTTAAACTTTTCTAATGTGGGAATAATCTCAGAATTAAGAGGAGAAACAATTAATAGATCTGGTTTTTCGTTTAGAATACTTTTCAGTAAATCCTTTTGACTATCTACATCCTCGTAACTAGGTGCAACAACTTTTCCTTCTATACCAAAATCACGAAAACCTTTTTCTGCTCCCGCTTTCACTAATTCCCAATACTGTGTCTCTAAATCTTTTACGACAACCACTGCCGTTGTTTTTTCGGCACCAAATGGATTTAAGATAATACCAATTAAAATAATAAAAAAAGTAAAAATTGTAATTAGAAATTTTGATTTTTTTTTCAACATTCAAACCTCGCCATTTCACTTTAAATTATATTCACTACCTATTATCTACTTAAAATGTTATTAATGAACCAATTACATTACAAAATGTGTGTGTTTTATTAAGAATTGTAACGATTTATTTTACTCGAGTCTTTAATAAATGTTCAGTTCAAAAGAATAATTAAAACCTCTCAGAAAGAGAGGTTTTAATTTGTAATATCACGAAACCATCGGTGCTTGTATTTTGTTTCTTTTTAATCATAGGAGCTTGTTAGTTATAGGTGTCCTAAAATAATCAAGAAATATGCTCTAAAAAATTACTTACCTAAATATACTGCTTCCCCAGTCTTAGCTGATTCGTAAATAGCCTCTAAAATCTCAGTAACGACTAATGCTTCTTCGGGTTTAACTACTGGTTCCGTATCATTTATTATTGCTTCTATCCATAATCTAGCTTCTTTGTCTGCATCACTTTCCTTTGTTCCATCGTAGAAAGCAACACCATCAGCATTTAACTCTACTTTTTCAGTAAATAAATGACTATATTTTTCACCATTGAGACGTAAGCCATCTTTCATATCGGCACCGCCTTTTGTACCACAAAGGGTACATTTTGCTTCATCTATTTCTAAGGAATTAAGAGCCCAACTAGATTCAAGAACAATGGTGGCGCCATTCTCCATTTTAATAAATCCAAAAGCAGAATCTTCTACTTTAAATTTCTTTGGATCCCATGAACCCCATGCATTAGCGGCATTTTCTTTTTCTCCTAACTTATGAAACGTAGAACCCATCACTACTTTTGGTTTATAATTGTTCATCATCCATAGCGTTAAATCTAATGCGTGTGTACCAATATCAATAAGTGGTCCACCACCTTGTTTTTCTTCATCTAAGAATACTCCCCAAGTTGGTACAGCACGGCGGCGGATTGCATGTGCTTTTGCATAATAAACTTCGCCAAGGTCTCCGCTTGAGGTTACTTTATGCAGATATTGGCTGTCTGGACGGAAACGATTTTGGTAGCCGATTGTAAGTTTTTTTCCCGTACGTTTTGCTGCCTCTATCATTTTGCGGGCTTCTTCTGCTGTTTTGGCCATCGGCTTTTCACACATCACATGCTTCCCAGCCTCTAAAGACGCAATAGAAATTTCACAGTGAGAGCTGTTGGGTGTACATACATGAATGACGTCAATTGCTTTATCCTTCAATAACTCCTGATAATCTTCATATACTTTAGCATCTTCTGTACCATATTTAATAGCCGCTTCTTCTGCTCGCTGCAGTTCTTTGTCACAGAAAGCTACCATTTCTACTGTTTCTAGTTTTGCCAAACTAGGCATGTGCTTGCCCTTAGCAATTCCACCACAACCGATAATAGCTACTTTTAATTTCTTGGCCATAACACTCCACTCCTTTGAACAAGTTATTCTTAGCATTTAGTAAAACAATCGCATAGTGAATATTCTTTAAATAATGCTTCAATCCAAATACATCATATGCGATATAGCTCATGCGACTTAGTTCCAAATGAAAAAGTCAACACAAAATTTTGTTTGGTAAATTCCTTTAATACAAAACAGCTTTCTGTTCTTTTGCAGATTCATACGCACATTCGATTAGACGGGTTAAAGAAATCGCTTTATCTATGTCAAAGTCAGGTAGGTTCTGCATACCATCTGTTGACACTAGTTTCACAAATTGCGCACACGGTATCTCATCATCGGACGGGAGTAGCTCTTGACGTACTGGGACTAAGTTTTCGTGACCAGGTACA
This sequence comes from Anaerobacillus alkalidiazotrophicus, assembly GCF_001866055.1. The sequence continues at coordinate 1,310,864 of NZ_MLQS01000001.1, read as the reverse complement.
TTTTTCGATTGCAAAAATACCCTTAAGTTTGATTGATCAACACCAGAAATAATTAAAATACCCTCTGTACCAATAATCTCCAACATATTATCAATTCGGTACCCAACAAAGGATGTGTGAGCTGTTCCGATAGCTCCATCCTCAAATTCGATAACGGCAGTAGAATTTTCATCACTTCCAGTACCATACAACTCATTCATGAAACAAGTTACTTTTTTTGGTGTTCCACAAAAGTGTGGTAGGAGATACAATCCGTGGCAACCTAAATCTAATGTAACTCCACCACCAGTTTGAGTAGGATCAAACCAGTAAGCTGGTAACATGTTTTTATCTAGTGCCGCTTGATGGACACGTCTAAAGTAAGCGGATGTTATTCGCCCGAGCTTACCTTCGTTAACCAATTGTTTTGCATAACGATATACACCTATCGTCTTCGCTTCTAATGACACCACAAATTTCACTTGATTTTCTTCAATCGCTTTTTTTATCTCCAAACAGTCGTTTACTGAAAGCGCTAACACTTTATCCGAAAAAATATGTTTTTTGGCGTTAGCAGCTTTTATTATCACTTCTTTATGCTTTGTTGTAGCACATTCTACTAAAACTGCATCTATCTCATTGTCACTGAGTACTTTGTCCAAATCTTCTTCAAAGGGAACTCCAAATTCTTTGGCAAACGCCACTCCCCTTGCTTGATCATCATCCCAAACAACTTTTAACTCTGCATTTCCGGTTTTTAATGCTTCTTTTACAAAATCTTTTGTATGTACATGCCATGTGCCAATTAATGCGAGATTAACCATTTTTCCCTCCCCGTTTTAATGGAATGTTTCTTATTACTTTATTCAAAGCACAAGATTGAATTTTAACTCGTATAATTTAGATAATTAGTTGAAAGGATTCAGCCTTACAATAAATTATTTCCTGACAAATCGTTTTATTTAAATTAAATTTACTATATGACTACATCATATGTAATATTTCTATAGGTAAAAATAGACAATATCATTAATACCTATACTATTTTGCTAATAATATGAAAAAACTTAAAAAAGCAGCCTAGGCTGCTTTTTTAAAATAGATATTATCTTAATAACTCTCTTTGAAACGCTAATCTTTGTGTGGCATTTCCTTTAATAATAATGTCTACACCTGTATCTATGTTTCTTTCGACAGTCTCACCACTTAGCACTTTCATTGCAACTTCAACACTTATATATCCCATATCATACGGGTTTTGTGCTACTGTTCCTGATAACATTCCTTCTTCTATTAACTCAATCATTTCATTAATACCGTCTGCTCCAATAACAGGTATATTTAGATTATGTTCCCCTAATGCCTCAATGACACCTAATGCCTTAATATCCGTATCAGCAAATACGCCTTTAATTTGAGGGTAATCAAGAAGGATTTTTTCCATTACGTCTTTAACATCCTTAGAGTCATTTGGTAAATTAGATGTTTCTGTTGCAATTTTGATTCCTGCTGCTTTTAAACTATGTTTCGCTCCTATTACCCGATCGCCTGAAATAGAATGGGTAAAATCACCTGATATCAAAGCTACTTCATTTCCAGGTTGCAATTGTGAAGCCAACAACATTCCACCCATTCTTCCTAACTCAATGTTATTAGTGCCTATAAAGGCTGTTTTATTTCCCCACGCATCATCGGTATCTAATAACAATACTGGAATATTATTCATATTAAACTTTTCTAATGCAGGAACAACCTCAGAGTTAAGAGGAGAGACAATTAATAAATCTGGCTTTTCATTAAGAACACCTTTCAACAACTCTTTCTGACTTTCTACATCTTCGAATCTTGGTGCAACAACTTTTCCCTTTATACCAAAATCACGAAAACCTTTTTCTGCTCCAGCTTTCACTAATTCCCAATACTGTGTCTCTAAGTCTTTTACAACAACAACTGCTGTTGGCTTGTTATTTACAAGTGGGTAAAACTTCACTCCTATTAAAATAGCAAAAAAAGTTAAAATAAGAATTAATAATTTAGATTTATTTCCCAATATTCATACCTCGCTGTTACTACTTTTTTTAATAGTTTTCTATTAATTATTCATTGAATATTGCCTCTTCTAGTACTTCATGCTTTATAGAATAATTATTTGAGAGTATTCTTATGTTATACAAAAACATCTTGCTCATGATTGTAACTCACAATGACGGTATATTTCAACAAGAATATCTATATTTTTACATATTTTGTTTTAAAGTATTTCTTTAAGATATGAACATTTATTACATAAAAACTGTGTAATTCTATATTTGACATAAAGTTTTACTTTTTTTATAAAGCTGAACTTCAATCAGTGGGGGTTTTCCTTCATCCCCCACTGATTGTTAGTTCAACTTATCGGACCTTTAGGGGCAGTTTATCCCCCACCTAAACTTCTCGATTTTCTTAAGTTTTGAGGTGGGGGTCTTACTGCCCCTTAAGAGTGGGATAAAAAACTTGTCGCCACAAAATTGTCGAATATCATAAAAGAAGAATTTCCTATAGATATAAACAAAAAAGCAGCCACCGCTGCTTTTTTGTTTATATCTCTATTCTAGTAATTTCCGCTGGAAGTTTAGTCTTTGCGTAGCGTTTCCTTTAATGATAATATCAACACCTGTATCGATGTATTCTTCTAAACTTTCCCCGTCTAGTACTCTTTTAGCACTTTCAATACTAATGTAGCCCATGTCATACGGGTTTTGTGCAACTGTCCCTGGTATAATTCCAGCTTCTATTAATTCAATCATTTCATTAATTCCATCTGCGCCTACAATCGGCATCCTTAGATTATTTTTTTTTATTGCTTCAAAAACACCTAATGCCTTAATATCAGTTTCGGTAAATACTCCTTTAATATTAGGATGTTTCTGTAACAATTCTTCCATTATTTCTATAGTTACCGCTGTTTCGTTCGGTAAACCTACTATTTCTGTCGCAATTTTTATTCCCACAGCTTCTAAACTAAGTTTTGCTCCTTGTATCCGGTCTTCAGAAATATTGTGTATATCACTTGCTATTAAGGCAACTTCATTACCTGGCTGAAGTTTTGACGCTAAAACCATACCTCCCATTTTCCCTAACTGAAAATTATTCGTTCCAATATAAGCTGTTTTATTTTCCCAAGGATAATCTGTATCTAATAATAATACTGGGATATTTTTCTCATTAAACTTTTCTAATATTGGGATAATGTCGTATGTAATAGGAGAAACGACTAATACGTCTGGGTTTTTATTAAGAACGCGATTTACTATTTTTTTTTGTTCCTCTATTTCGGTTTCTGACTTAGGAGCAATAATTTTACCTTCCACTCCAAAATCACGAAAGCCCCTCTCAACTCCCGCTTTTACTATTTGCCAATATTGTGTTTCAGAACTTTTTAAGACAACAACTACCTTTGGCTTTTGAACTGTATTTACTTTAAATAAAACACCCATAAAAATAGAAAAAAAAGTAAAAGCAATCGTTAGAATAATTAATTTATTTCTCAACATTCAAACCTCACCATTTCAATATATTAGCAGTCTATTACATTCAATGATTTTATCATAAGACTAATGCATAAATAATTTGTACATTAATCAATTGTCTACTAAATTCAATTTCAAATATATACTTACGTACGAATGAAAGTATAAATATCTATGGTTCCTTAATGTTAAGACATGGTTGTAAAAAACATCTTGCTTATTATTGTAACTTACAATGTTACTACACATCAATGAAAAACCCATATTTTTACATTTTTATCTGACATCTGTTTTCTATCATCGACATGTGACAACTCCACAGCTCCTAACGCCCCAAAGTAGCGAGAGGTGACTTTCGTTAGTGTTGACTGGTTAATATTACTAGTTTTTCACATTCTTATTTTAATAATTTTTGCTGAAAGTTTAATCTTTCCGTAGCGTTCCCTTTAATAATTATATCAACACCAGTATCGATATTCTGTTCTAAGCTCTCACCATCTATTACTTTTTTAGCGCTTTCAATACTTTTGTAGCCCATATCAAAGGGATTTTGTGCAACTGAACCTGCTATAATTCCTTCTTCTATTAATTCAATCATTTCATTAATTCCGTCTACACCTACAACAGGAAGCTTGAGGTCATATTCACCAATAGCCTCTAAGGCACCTAATGCCCTAATGTCCGTATCAGCAAAAACACCTTTAATATTAGGATAGTTCAGTAAGATAGTTTCCATTACTTGTTTAACAAGTTCAGATTCATTAGGTAAATCTACCTCTTTCGTTGCGACAATAATTCCTGCTGCTTCTAAACTAGCTTTTGCTCCTTTGATACGTTCTCCCGCAATTGAATGATTAATATCACCAGAAATTAGAGCCACTTCATTTCCAGGCTGAAGTTTTGACGCTAAAACCATACCTCCCATTTTCCCTAACTGAAAATTATTCGTTCCAATATAGGCTGTTTTGTTTTCAAAAGGATAATCTGTATCAAGTAGTAATACCGGAATATTTTTCTCAACATACTTTTCTAATACTGGGATAATGTCAGAGTCAATAGGAGATACAACCAATAAATCCGGATTTTCGTTAAGAACACGATATAATAACATTTCTTGTGCATCTATTTCTGTTTCAGATATTGGTGCAACAACTTTCCCTTCCACCCCAAAATCATGAAAGCCTTTTTCCACTCCCGCTTTCACTATCTCCCAATATTGTGTTTCTAAACCTTTTAAAACAACAACAACCTTTGGCTTTTGGGCTAGGTATTTATTATTAACAACACCAATCATAATACTAATAAAAGTAAAAGCAATCGTTAGAATAATAAGTTTATTTCTCAACATTCAAACCTCACCTTATTGAATTTTTTAGACTCATAAGTTTAACTGCAAATCACTGAAAGAACTATTACTCTAAACACGAATTATTATTTCTATCCATATTTAACATATTTTTAAGCTTTTTAATTACTACCTAAAATCACCATAAAAAATATCATTCAATATTTTCGCCACTAAGAATTTATATCTAGTCATGTTAAAAAGTTTGAAACAGTTATGATTTATGTGGCTCTGTTTTGGTAATTATTAAATACACCCTAATATAATTAATATATAGGAAAATTAACTAAAAAGATAGACAATGGACAAAATATGTCCATTGTCTATCTTGATTTTGCTAGTATTGTTTAAAGTTTTCATTATTTTTACTTTTCAGTTCAAAATTTTTAAACCTTAAACCGATAGGGTGTAAAGCCTTAAGTTGTTGCTAATTTTGTTTAACTGAGCAAAGGACTTATTACTCGTACAAGAATAAATTTATCAAAAGAGTGCCCATAAATTTACGGGCACTCTTTTGATAAATCTTAATTTATTTTACCCAAGCAGCTCCAATAATTACTAGAAGGATAAATAGCACTACAATCAGTGCAAATCCTCTACCAGCACCATACGTAGGAGCGTATCCGTAGCCGTAACCACATGGATCATAACAACCGTACATAAAATCCCACCCTTTCATAAAATAACTTTCCTTTCACTTTTACCTTATGCAGATACGGGTATAAATGTCTGGACGTTTGCATATGTTTTTTATTTTTTATAAGTTTATTTGTGAGTTATTAGTACTTACTCTTTGGCTTTTTTTATTCGAAACAGAGGAATAAATTCAAGCATATGTCTAAAATTTAGGATACTCCAACTTCACCATTTCCATTAACTAAAGCTCCACCACTATTTCCAGGGTTTATAGCTGCATCTGTTTGAATAACCGATAATGTCCATTGACCGTTGTTTGTCATGATCGGTATATTTATTTCTTTCTGTCGCACTAATAATTCCTTGGGTAACCGTATGAGAAAACTCTAACCCTAGTGGATTGCCAATCGCAATAACAGATTCACCGACTCGTAATTGTTCTGAATTACCGAAAGAAGCCACATGAGTTATATCCGTGTCATCGATCTGTAACACGGCTAAATTTGTTAATGGATCATCGCCAATAACATCAGCTGTCACTCTATTCGTATTCTTCAATACATCTTCGACTTGTTGCGCTCCTTCAATCACATGTGAATTCGTTACAATATACGCTTTTCCATTTTCTTTTTGAAAGATGACACCTGATCCTGTACCTACTTCAACATTTTGATTATTCCTTGAAAAGAAGTCCCTTCCTTGTTGGACATTTTATTTCTAGTGTCGAATTTAGGATAATTAGAGTTTTTCTGGGTGGGAAAATGTGAGTAAAGAACCCTATTATTGAGGCTTCAATATTAGATTAGCCTGATCAAAGGGAACGCTAGCTACATTACGTTCCCTATTCTGTTAGGATAACAAGCTAATGGGACATTATCGGCTCCTATGCTACCTTCACTCTCAGTTTCAAAGACTAACTGGAACATTAAAAAAATATTTGTTAGAAATCAATGATAATTATTTCAAAAAAGTGTAACGAAAATTGAATCAACTCGTCTAATTGAGTAAATCGAAGAAGTAAAGCAAAACCGTATAGATAAAACACTCTTTGTTAAGAACGATTATTTTTATTATTTCAGAAACAACACCATTAAAGTGGTGAAAATCACTTAATAAACACTGATTAATTTAGGAGGACAAAACTATGAAAAAGAAAATGAAGATATTAGAATCGATATGGTTTAAAGGATTGTTGATTGGGAGTTGTCTTACACTCATAACAACAAGTGGCGTGTTCGCAAATTCTGATGAACCAAAAACAAGAGAACTTATTGAAATTAATGAGGATGTTAGTACAGTCCGGGAACTTCCACAAGACTACAACGGATATAAAAGCGAAGAATTAATGAATAAGCATCGAGAAATCGATCATCTCTTATTTGGAGAAAAAAGTGGGGATTTCAGCGATATTGGGTTTAAGGTAACAAATACAGGACCTCACGAGGGTAAAATTGAAATTGGCATTATCCCTTTTAAAGAGTCCTATGCCAAACACCTATATGAAATATTCGGCACTGATGATATCCAAGTAGTTGAAGGAATTGAAGCAGTAACACTCGATTTACCAGTATCCACAATGGACGAACCTGTTTCAAACACAGATCACATCGACGCACCAACACCAGAGGAAAGAGCAGAACTTTCTACAAGAAATACAATGGAACTAACAGAAGAAGCAGCAGATATAGTTGCTGATGCCGCTTCGCTTACTTTAAGTGACACAAGTAATTCAAACACTTCTCAATTAACGATTTTTGCTATTATCGTAGCGTCTATTGTGTTGCTAGGTGGAGGGATCTCTTTTAGAAAGTTTTCTACCAAAGCTAAAAGATAAAAATTAAAGAACAGCCTTTTTAAAGTAGAAACAACTATCTTAAAAAGGCTGTTTTTCTTGTTTTAATGCTATTGCTATAACAACCCAACCATTTGAAGACCATGGGAAATTCCATTATCATCAACAGATCTAGTTACATATTTTGCAACTGATTTTACCTTTTCATGTGCATTTCCCATTGCTACACTATTTTTTACCGTTGAGAGCATTTCCATATCATTTAATCCGTCTCCAAAAGCATATTGATTTTCTGGTGCAAATCCTAGCTTCTCCACTATCTTTTCAATACCTTTGGCTTTTGACCCACCTTTTGGAAGTATATCTACAGAAACAGGGTGCCATCTAACAAAATCGAAGTCTAGAAATTCTTGTTCATATTGTTTCTCTTCCCCTTCCGGACAGAAAAGAAGTGTTTGATATAAGTCTCGCCCTATATAATAATGAGGATCATGAGTTGGAAAGTGGTTAATTTTTAACGTATCGATGCTTTCTTTTATATAATCATGTTCTGGGACATTTGCTTTCATATCTTCATGGTCCATAAAAACAACAGGGTGATTGTTTCCAAGAGCCATTTCGGTTAAATTTTCTAGAGGTGGTATCCTTAAAGGATTTGTATATAAGACTTCTCCATTTAATACACAATACTGACCGTTATAACTTACATACGTATTTATGTCTAATTCTTTACGTAAGTTCTCAAACATAAATGGGGCTCTCCCTGTTGCTATTGCTACCTTATGGTCATATTCCTTTAATGTAAATATTGCTTCTTTTGTTTTCCTTGGTAATTCTTTTTCATGAGTGAGTAACGTTCCGTCAATATCAAAAAAAATAACGCTTCGATCTTTCATATTTGTTCCAACTTTCTATATTTATTCATAAATCAACTTCATGGTTAGTGTTTCGTTTCTATAAAAGTAACATACACCAAAGAAAAATTGGTTTTTGTCGTTAAAGAAGGTACGAAAATTATTCATCCCTTAATCATTTAATCCACAGCCATTATTCCTATAATCGTTAGGTTTCCTTTTGAACAAAAAATTTACGTCGCATTCCCCTTCAGAATCTCTGATTTAGTCCGGGTTAGGCGCAAATTTTTGTTCAAAATCAGTTGAGTTGGCTGATGTAGATGAGGATAAATTATATCCTATGACTTCTGGATAGTTAAGTAATTCCTCCGCCATTTCTATAAGGATCGGTTGCCTTTGGATACGTCCACGATCTCCACCTAGACCTCCATCTTCTCTTGCCTGCTCCATCCATAAGCCCTAGGTTGGCCTAGATAGAATGTGAACAACGTAGTTCATAATCATAATATTCATTAACTAGTACCGTCCACCAAAAGTAAAAAGTCGAAAAACATACCAAATTCGATATGCTTTTCGACTTTTTTATATTCGTTGGATCATAAACTCAAATACCATCTCGTCATTTGATTTAATCAGATATTCTTCATGTACTGGAGCTCCCCAACTATCATCTCCACCAACTCCCATTTGTTTACCTGCTACAGTTACAACAGTGTAATGGACATTCGGTAATTCATAATGATGAGTTGCATTCTCCAATTCAAACGCAGTATATGGTGAAAAATTACATTCTAACGGTTCATTCACAGAGGAAATTTCCATACCCTTTCCACCTGAATTGGATAGGCTCACTCTACGTACCCCAGTACGGTTGCCGGACTCTTGCGGCATTACATACTTAGATACATTTTCCTTCACCGTATTTTTGAACGTACCTAACCTTGCTCCCATAGAACGATCAGAATAATTTTCTTCTGGTCCAAACGCATACCAATCCAATTGATCATAATCTGCTGGTACTTTAAAAGATAAAGCAAAGATTGGCATCTGCGGGAGATGACTTGTAGTGCCATTATAGCATTGTTTAACTTTTATCCTACCATCCGGGAAAACCGAATATTGAGTCTTAACCTCAATTTCATGATTAATAGAAAACTTATACGTAAAGGAAACAGTTACAAAGTCATTTTCCTCGAGCACATCTACTTTCACACACTTCCTGGCAAGGCTCGCTGTGTACCAACATCCCGATTGAAATCCTTGAGAATAGCCTCGATCATTATCCGTAGTGGCTCTCCAGAACAACGGTGCAGGTGGAACAGACATCATTTCGTTCCCACCATAATTTATTGAAATTAAGCTACCCACTTGTTTTGAAAACAAGATGCTAAAATCAGAGCCGTGAACACCAATATTTACATCACCATGTACTATTTTCATATTACCATTTCGAGGGTCGAAATTTGAAGAGTTACTGTCGCCACTCTTAGTAAACACATATTGTCCGAATGCTACTTCATGTCCCGATCTAGCCCATGTCGTTTCCTCTTTTAGCTTAAATACCACATGGATACAGTATTCTCCGGGTTCACTTATCAACTCAACAGGATAATCAAACTGAACTTCTTTCCCACTTTGTGGAGCCACAATTTCTTCAAGTTTACTCCGGTATAGCTCCTTACCATCTAAATACAAAATATACTCTAATTCATAATCATTCGTATCAATAAAAAGATTATCATTCGTTATTGTTACACTCTTTTGACCAACGTCTAATTTAAGATTTTGATACAAGAATTTTACTTCCTGCATTTTCGGTGACAACTCACGATTCGCGTACACAATTCCGTTGGTACAGAAGTGATAATCTGTCGGACGATCTCCATAATCTCCACCATAAGCAAAAAACTCTTGACCGTAGCGATCTTTTTTAACGAGTGATTGATCAATGTAGTCCCAAATAAATCCACCTTGATACATCGGATACGTCTTCTCAAGGTCTGTATATTTGTACATTCCACCGACAGAATTACCCATTGCATGCATATATTCACAGCTAATATACGGCTTCTCTGGATCATTATTTAAGTATTCCTCGATATCGTTTGGTTTCGCGTACATCCTACTCTCCATATCACTTGTATCGTTGTAATCACGAGCATGGAATACACCTTCATAGTGGACAAGACGACTCGGATCAGCTGATTTAAAATATTTACTTACATTCAAAATAACTTCTCCTGCATAAGATTCATTCCCACAAGACCAGATCAAAATAGATGGATGATTTTTATCTCGTTCTAGCATAGAAATAGCCCTATCCATGACTATATCTTGCCACTCAGGTTTATTACCTGGCACATTCCAAGACGGTTCGACAGCACCCATTTTTTGCCACGATCCATGACTTTCCAAGTTCATTTCATCAATAACATAAATACCATATTCATCGCACAACTCGTACCAATACGTTTGGTTTGGATAGTGAGATGTGCGAACGGCATTGATATTATTTTGTTTTAACGCCTTAATATCCCAAAGCATATCTTCCTTCGTAACAGACCGACCTGTACGACAATTAAATTCATGACGGTTTACACCTTTAAATACGATACGCTCACCGTTTAAGTACATAACCTTATCTTTCAACTCAAATCTACGGAAACCAACCTTTTGTGGGATGACCTCTACTAAACTTCCAGATTGGTTATGTACTTGAATATAGAGTGTATACAAATACGGTTTTTCCGCACTCCATAGCTCTGGTTTATTTACAGGAATTGAAAGTGTCCATTTTTCATCATCTAATCGCTTTGCCTCACCACTAACTACCACCTGCCCCGTTTTATCATATAACTCAGCCGTCACCTTAGAACCGTCAGGCACAGGGGCAAGAAAGGTAAGGTCAGCCTCAATTGTCCCATTTTCATAGGAAGAGCTTAGTTCTGTTCGAACATGTAAATCATAAACATGAATTTCCGGAACAGTATACAAATAAACATCTCTGAAGATCCCTGAAAATCTCCAAAAATCCTGGTCTTCTATCCAACTTCCGGTACATCGTTGGTAGACTTCAACAGCAAGCTTATTTTCACCATCGACGAGATACGGCGTTAATTCAAACTCAGCTGGGGTAAAGCTGTCTTCACTATAGCCAACAAATTCTCCATTCAACCATACATAAAAGGCTGCTTCTACTCCTTGAAAAGAGATATAAACTGGCTTACCATTTTGCATATTTTCAGGAAGATTGAACAATTTAATATAGCTACCTACTGGATTTTTGTCATTTGGAATTTCTGGTGGGCGAATGTCATGATGACCATCCCACGGGTACATCGTATTTACATATTGTGGTTCATCATATCCTTGCAACTGAATGTGCCCTGGTACACAAATCTCCCCCCATCCAGCACAATGATAATCAAGCTCATAAAACCGCTCAGGTCTGTTTAAAGCATTAACTGCATAATTAAATTTCCAGTATCCATTCAAATCATGCCTTAACGACATTGGTGCGCAACTCTTTGCTTCCTTTAGCGTTTCAAAATAAACATGATCCGAATGAGCAGGGAGACGATTTACAGCAAAAATACTTAAATCTGTTAACCATTGAATACTAGGTTTTGTTAACATTGTTCACAAACACATCCTTTATAAATCTATTTGATTGATCCCATCATTCCAGCAACGAAATGCTTCTGCATAATAAAGAAGATAAAAGCGGTTGGTAGTGTTGCTATAACGATGGCAGTCATAATTACTCCAAAATCAGGTGCATAACTTGATCCTAAATTCGATATAAGTAACGGGATTGTCATTTTATCTGTAGATTGTAAGACGACTAACGGCCATAAATAGTTGTTCCAGCTGGCCATAAACGTAATAATAGCTGCTGCAGCATACGTTGTTTTCATGGTTGGAACGTAAATCCTGAAAAACACTCCTATTTCCGTTAATCCATCTATACGTCCAGCTTCAAGTAACTCCTTAGGAAACATTTTTGTACTTTGGCGGAAAAAAAAGATAAGAAATGCAGTTGTAAGAGTCGGTAAAACAACTGCTGACAATGTATTAATGCCAATAAAAGGAACTACTTGAGAAAATCCAGCAAACATGCGGAACAATGGTACCATTAAAGCTGCAAAAGGGATCATCATTGATAAAAGTAAAATATTAAAGACAACATCCTTTGCCTTACTTCGATAAATTTCAAATCCATAACCCGCTAAAGATGCAATTAGAAGAGAAAGTACCGTCGTCGAAATAGATATTTTTGCAGAATTAATTAGAGACGGTACGAGATTAACAGTCTCTATTAAATTTTGAAAGTTTTCAAAAAGGTGAGTTCCAGGTAATAATCTACCTTTTGTCACATCCACCGATCGATTTGTCGCACTTACTATCATCCATAAAAATGGAAATATCGAGACAATAGCAGCTCCAGTTAGAAAAACATAGATAAATACTCGTTTTAATTTAGACATTTTTATCACCTGCTACTTTAAACTGAATAATAGAAAAGAAGACAATCATAAACACAATAGCGTACGATACAGTAGCCGCGTAACCAAAGTCTGGAGTATATTTAAATGAGATATTATAAATATATTGGGAAATTGTTAAAGTGGCATTTCCCGGTCCACCACCAGTGATATTCATAACCTCATCAAATAACTGAAGAGTACCTATTGTAGACGTTATTGAAGTAAATAATATAATAGGTTTTAGCATAGGAATAGTAATTTTAAAGAACTGTTGAAAAGCATTTGCTCCATCAATTCTTGCAGCTTCATAGATCGAATTATCAATGTTTTGAAGTGCTGATAAATAGAAAATCATATTATACCCTGTCCAACGCCATGTAATGGCAATAATGATCGTAATTTTTGCCCAGAAGGGATCGGTTATCCACTGAATTGGTTGAGAAATGATAGACAAATTTATAAGCATCATATTTATTAATCCGTCAGAACCAAACAAATATTTAAAAACAACGGAATAGGCAACTAATGAGGTAACACATGGTAAAAAGATTGCAGTTCGATAAAAACCTTTAAACTTTAATTTCTTGTCATTTAATAAAACTGAGAACAGTAAAGCTAATATAATCATAACTGGTACTTGAACAAGAAGGTAAATCACTGTATTTCTTACAGATGCATGAAATGTAGGGTCTCCTAATAAGCGCCTATAATTATCTAGTCCAACGTATTGTAAATTCGTTCCTGTTCCCGATTGAAAAGATAATAATAGCGCTTGAGCCATTGGGTAAAAGTAAAACAACCCGATAAGAAATACAGAAAAGCCAATAAATACCCAACCAATAATAGTACTTTTTGTTTTAATACTACTTCTAGGCTTTTTATGTGGTCTGCTGTAGTTTGGTTTTCTTGAAACTATATCTTGATTTACATTAGTCTTGGTTTGAATCACGGGAAGTCACTCCTTACCTTTCTAAAAAAGATAGAGTTTCAGTATCACTCGCTGATGAGAAACTAGACCGTACATAGTCACAAAGAGACAAATTCAACGAAGTTACTGAAACTCAAACCTTTTTACTATACTAACTTTGCAAACATTAACATTTTATTTTTTATCTAATTTGAGCATCAGCTTGTTGTTGAGCGTCTTTAAGAGCACTATCAATGTCTTTTCCATTTAGGTAATCCTGCATTGCTACTACTAATATATCTTCCACAACATAAGTGTGTAATCCATAGTTTACTTGAGGGATCGCTTCAGACCATTTTGAGAAATCAACAAGAATTTGTTGCCCACCAAAAAATTCGTCTTCTACTTGATACGCCTCACCTTCAGAAGCTGGGTTGTACGTCCCCATTGCACCAATTTCTGTAACGAAGTTTTGATACAACTCAACATTTGATCCGAAAGTTTTGGCTAAGAAATCGGTAGCTTCCTCTTTTCCATCAAGATCTAACACATACCAAGAGCTTCCCCCTAAGTTAGACGCGTTAACTGAATTCGCCATTCCAGGAAGTCTAGGTTGTGCAACGACTGCCCAATTTCCAGATTGCGAAGCTTCTGCTTTGACTGAAGGCGTAATCCAATTACCTGTTACTACCGTGGCTACATCTCCGCCATTAAATCCTGCTAAGAATTGACTCCAATCAGAAACTGGTTTCACTAAGTCAGCTTCGATTAATTCTTTATATAAAGCAAATGCTTCTTTCAATGCTTCATTTTCAATTAAATCAGGTGTAGTACCATCTTCTTTCAAATACCATGAACCACTTGATTGAATCATCATGCGAACAAGACCTAGATCGTTCGGATCAAGAGTAAGCATATGCTTTCCTGTAACTTCTTTTACTTTTTTACCGATTTCAATGTATTGATTCCAATCAATATTCGTAACATCATCTATTGTATATCCAGCTTGCTCTAAATAATCAGTTCGTACATACATCCCAGTAACCCCAGTATCAAACGGGAGGCCGTAATTTTCTCCATTTAAACTAGTTGGAGCAATTTTATACTGTGCAAAATCATTAGTATTAAAAGAACCCGTTAGTTTGTGGAATGCATCTGGATAAGCTTGAAGAAAGCTTTGTGCACGGTAATCTTCTATTAAAACGATGTTTGGCAATCCTGATTTTGTTCCAGAGCTTAAACTTGTGTTTAATTTTTGAATAATATCATTTTGAGCGTATTCAATAATTTCAATTTCAAAATCTGGATTTACTGAAGCATAGGCATCTTTCGCCAAATTCATTGCTTTAATGTTAAAATTCGGATCCCAAGCCCAGACTGTAATTTTTTCTGTTTCTGTTTCAGAAGCTGTTTCATTAGAACCAGATGAACAAGCAGCTAACATCATGAAACTTACTAATAACAAACCAATGATTATTTTCCTCATTTTTTCTTCCCCCCGTGTCTTAGTGACTTTTTTGTAAGCGCTTCCTCTTACACTTTTCATATTAGCATTGGTTTAAATGCTACCGTTAGGACGATATCTTCTTAAATTTGTGATATTTTTATTGTTTTATTTTTGCGGTTAGCAAAATTGGAATATTTTTAGATTTCATAAAAATTTTATTCTCATAATTAGAAAAGACAGTAAAAACCCACACCAAAACTAAAAAAACGCAAAGTTTTGATGTGAGATCACTGCCCTATTGATTGATAAAGGAGCCCCCACACTGATTGAATTTAAGTTTTAGCTTTATTTGTTGGAAAAGTAATTCTTACCTTTGTCCCTTCACCAATTTTACTCGTAATCGTTACACCATAGGGTTCACCATAGATTAATTGGATTCGATCATGAACATTTTTTACTCCGATGCCGCTAAAGAGTTGCTGATTACGCTTGGTATCCGGTAACTTGCTTTCTTTTGAAACCTTCATTCCATCGCCATTATCTGTAATTTCACATATTAGTGTTTCACCCTCTTGCCATATAAGAACATTAATATACCCTTCTGCCTTTTGGTTAAAAGCATGAAAAAAAGAGTTTTCAATAAACGGTTGAAGTACTAATTTTGGAATATAATATTCCAAACACTTCGGTTCTACGAAATAGTTCACTTTGATGCGATTTCCGTACCTTTTTTGATTAATAAACACATAGTTTTTCAAGTTATCTAATTCTTGCTCTATCGTTACTGTTTCACTCACGTTACCTATCGTGTTTTGTAATAATGAAATAAGCGAATTAACTGTATTTACAGCATCATCTTTATCCTTTTGCAGGACCATAAATTTAATGGAAGTTAGTGTATTGTACAAAAAATGCGGATTTATTTGCTGCTGAAGTGCCGCAAGCTCTGCTTTTCGTTTTTGCTTTTGAGAAAGAACTAACCGATCGACATACTCATGAACTTCATCAAGCATCGCATTAAATGCAATACCAATTTGTCTCGTTTCATAAGTACCTGTTACAGTAACGTATTGATGAAAATCTTGTTTTGGTGCATTTTCAATTTGTTTTACTAGTTTTGATAATGAATTTGTCATTTTTCTTGAAATAAAAAATACAATAATTAACGCCACAAAAACAATCGACATACTAATAAGGAAAATGGCCTTTTTATCTACAAAATTTCCAATTGCCGTCTTTTTATCAATTAAATTCACCAAGTACATATTAAATGTAGGGAGATACTCAGACAAAAGTATATAATCCTCTCCCATGAAACTTATATTTGTATAAGTTTCCGACTCTCCTGATAACTGTACAGCATAGTCGAGAAGTTTTTCTTCTTGCTCACCAATTAACTCTGCTCGATTACTAGACACAATGATACCTCTTTCATCCAAAACAAGGACATCATTACCAGGACTAGTGAAGTCAGAATAGAACTGTCTAAATTCCGTTTCCTTCATGGAAAAATACATTACCCCATATACATTAGAAGAAGGTCTTTCGATAAAGGCTCGTGATGCTACTATGTGAGTTTGTCCATTATCTAAATGTTGAAAGTAATAATATTTTAGCCACTTAGGTTCATTACGTACATTAATTGTTATTGGATGTTCTTCTAGTTCTTTATCAGAAATAGGCCAATGCATACGGTGGTCTGTTGCATAATGGATCCCATTCATACCCGAAACCATAATCCCAACTTCAAAGGTACCAAAATAGGATTTATTACGCTCCATCTGTGCATTTAAATCATAATAAACAGTCATCAACTCAATATTTGAATACTCTTGAGTGAGTATTCGTTTAAGTGTTCCGTTTTGTAAAAGATTATTTGATGCCATAACAACTGAGTAGTTGAACGATTCAAATTTACCTTTAATCTGGTTTATCACTTTTTGATTTGTTATACTAAAGGTTTCTATAAAGAATTCTTCCGACATCCGTATGTTATTAAAGGTTATGATAATTGTTACACTTATTATACTGATAACAGTAATTAGAAACATGATAATGAACATACTGCTTTGTTTTATACGGTTAATTATTAATCTCATAAAAAACTCATTTCTTATTTTAATTGTTGTTCTCTTCGATATTGACTAGGTGATATACCCATTGTTTTTTTAAAAACCTTGCAGAAATAGCTGTGGTCCGAATATCCAACCATACTGCCTATTTCAGAGATCGCTGCTGTATTTTGTTTTAATAGTTTTGACGCCTCTTCTATTCGAATTTTATTTAAATATTCAGTAAAACTTTCTTTATTATGTGTTGTGAAATAGTTTGATAGATAGGATGGATTAAAATGAAAATGTTTGGCCACTTCAGTTAATGTGATTGGCTCTGCATAATGATTAGCAATATATTGCATTAATTTCTTTATATTCGGATTCCACGCTTTACTTTTACAAGATGTAATATGTTGTTTCGCGTTTAATAGAAACTTGTTCCAATGATTAAGAACTTCGCTAGCATTTTCTGACTCATCTATTGATCGAAAGTATGTATACTTTGCTTTATCTAACTCCTGTATTTCGTATTCCATATTACTTAGTAAAATCGTTATATTAAAAATAATATTATTAAAAAAAGATTTAAACTCATAAATATCTGTCGTATAGCAAGTAGACAAAGTCAGTACATGTTCCTCTAAATACCTTAAAGCTGAATCAAAATTCTCCCTCTTAAACTCACTTGTAAACCAATCTAAGTTAAATTTTTCATACCGTGGTGTAGGCTGAGGTAGATCTTTATTAATAAAAAATGAACAATCTGGAAAATAAAATTTATACTGAACCATTTTTTTCAGTTTTTCATTGTAAGCGATTTCCAAATTGTTGAAACTAGTAAAATCGTCCGTCATTATAAAAGAGGTATCTTGCATCGTTTCTGCTAATTTTCTAGTTAAATTAATAACATTAACTAACTCACTATTTTTAAAATTGAATAGGAATACGAGAAGGTTTTTCTCAGGTCTAAAGGGATAATACTGAAAGTGATAAAGGTTCGAACTAAGCTTTATCCCAATCTTTTTTTGTTTTTCAGCTATGTAATTATCTATTTCATTAATTGGTTGATTATGAAAGTTAATACCTAATAAACAATAACTATCATAGGAAAAGGTTTGAGAAATTTGCTCAGATGTATGACTGAACTCATACCCAGAAATCAGACTTTTGATCATTTTTTCAATCGATAGTTCATGATCGGAATGTTTTTCTACTAATTGAAAATGGGGGATCCTTGCTACAGCTTTTCTTAAAACATCTAAAAGTATGTTTCCATCAAGCTTCGGCTTTAAAATATAGTCAACAACACCGTTTTGGAAAGTCGATCGTACATAGTCAAATTCTCCAAAACTACTAAGGATGATAACTTCAATATGCGAATAATTCTCTTTCACGACCCGTGTCAATTCTTCTCCGTCCATAATAGGCATCACAATATCCGTAATGATAATATGTGGATCAGTCGATGAAATGAGGGATAAAGCTTCCTTTCCATTTGAAGCCTCCCCGACTATTTGAAAACCTTCCTCTTCCCAGTTAAAAAAGTGCTTAATTCCTTGTCTTATTAAAAGTTCATCGTCAACAATAATTACTCGACATAATTCATTATGAACCAACATGCTCACTCCTTTATTATTGACACTTTTGCTAAAAATGAATTAAAATAAGTCCAAAGTTTGATCTGAAAATTTTTTTCAAATTGTAGTAAGATATAGTAATAAAATAAGTGACTCAAAGTGGTTCTATTCCTACTCCAAGACACTCATTTTTTATTATTATTTTTAAAAATTTTGATATTATAGGTTTTCACTACTAGACACCTATACCTAGTCAAATAGATACGTCTAACCTTGTTATGGCTGTTTTCGAGTATGACAATTACTAAAACACTAGCATTGAGTAACTATAATTATAGCACTTCTCACCGCCATTTTTCGCACAAAAATACCGACATTATTCACCGTTTCATTGAAGAAATATGTCGGATTAATCAAAAGCGGATAGAAGTGCGCTAACACACAATACCAATATTCAATACTAATAGCTATTTAATTAGTTACTTTTCCTGTGTTCTAGCGGCACGATCATTTTAGGAATTAAAAGTGACACTAAGATGCTAATTTCAATAGCTATTGAAATGGTAAAGATTTTTTAAGTTCAAAAAATGCAACCAAATATGGTTGCATTTTTGCTAATAATATAGCTTAATAGATCGCCTTATTTAAATACCGTTCTAACAATTTCATCGAGGGTCATATTACTGTCAATCTCAAAAGTCCCTGGACGTAATGAGTTGGCTACGCCTCGTTTCTCTACTTCGTTAACTAAATCCATAGCTCTATCGATAATGTTTGCACGTACTAATGCTTGCCCAACATCGATACTCGTCATCCCCGAAACTACAGTTAGCATTGTTCGATAAACAACTTTTTCATCCGCACTTTCTCTAAGCTTCTGATTATCTTTTTCCAGCTCTTTAATAGCTTCAAGCTGCTCCTGCCATTCTTCCTCAGTTTTGATCACATACCCACTGGAAATAAGTAAATTTTTCATCTCATCATCAGTTTGGATCTCATCACTAGGAAGCATACTATCTATCTCTTCTT
Organism: Anaerobacillus alkalidiazotrophicus; assembly: GCF_001866055.1. The sequence continues at coordinate 1,291,245 of NZ_MLQS01000001.1, read as the reverse complement.
CAGTCGTTACTACATACCCTTCGGAGTTTAGTAATACTTTCATTTCCTCAACAGTTGGTGTCTCATCAGTCTGTTTACTAATCGCTTCCGTAGGCCCAAAGAAATAAACTGCACTAACTACAGTTGTCGCGACTAAAAGACCACTCGCAAAACTTTGCATCGATTTAGCTGCCATTTGCGACATTTCTCCTTTCAACGCTTTTTTCCATAAAAGGAGCAAGCATGAGTGCTACTTCATTCTCTGTTACCTTTTTTTCAGCAGCAATTCCTTCTATTGAATAGCCTGATTTATATAAATCAAAAACTTCTTGCAATAGGCTGTTTTCAGATGAAGAACTTACCTGAATCCCCGTTTCTTTCTTTATAATTTCTGTATCAAGTTCGACCTTTCGAATTTGCTTCTCTAATTGTTGCACTTCTTTCATAATAGTAATAGAAAACTGTTCAATTCCTCGTTCCTCAGCCTTCCGTACTTGTTTATTATTATAAAAAGATAAAACGAGCAACAACATTGCTGCACCAACCAAAATGGTTAACGCCCATTCCATCATACATTCATCCTCCCTTAATAAAATCTATTATCAAGCACCTATCCTATTATACATTGAATAGAGAACATTATCGACCCAAAACAAGAAAACAATACAATAGTCGGGTATTTTCGACAAGTCAAAAAAAAAGAAAATACCTTACCTCCGATAAGTGCGATTTTGATAAGTGCGATTTTGTAAATGTTTTATTTAATTACATACTTCTATATTTTTTAAGCATAAATAATAAGATTCTTAACAACAAAAATAAAAAACGACATAATTCCTCGCTCTATTACGAAAAACTACGTCGTTGTACACAATATGTATGGTGCATTACATGCACTCCTATAGTTGAGTTGTTTAAGCCACCTAGGGATGGTGGAGACTAGCGGGATCGAACCGCTGACCTTTTGGCTGCCAGCCAAACGCTCTCCCAGCTGAGCTAAGCCCCCGTCTCTTGAACTCAATAAGATGATTATAATGAAAACCAATGAAGATTTCAACATATTTTTTTATTTTTTTCGACATTTTTTTAGGATTTAAAACAAACCGAACAGAAAATAATATACAGCTCCTGCAATAAAGCCGGAAATAAGTGCTGACAAAACGTTTTCTTTCGTCAATTTTTTATGTTTAGTAAAATCTAATAGTAACCAACCAACAAATATTGTAACCATAAGTACGGTTACTTGAACCATGTAACCACCGCCTATTTACGAGTTTTATCTTGCATATCATACCATAGTAAAATAATGAAAACGAGTTACTGCACTCTCCTCATTTTATTTTTTCAAGAGATAGTAAGTAGAATAAAACGCTTAGGACATACTATGTAATACATGTATATTTTTACAATAACCTTTTATTATAATGAGGGGATTTACATGAATTTTACCGCTGTTATTCATACGTACGCTAGGTTTCCGGTTGTCCTTCGGTTATTTTTAATTGTCATTGCTTTAATAATTACTGCTGGGATTGGCATTCACTTTATTGAACCTGAAACGTTCCCTACTCTTTTTGAAGGCGTTTGGTGGGCAATTGTGACCGCTTCAACTGTAGGGTACGGAGATTATACACCAGTTACAGTATTCGGTCGATTATTAGCTTTTTTAGTCATTATGTTTGGGATTGGAGTTGTGTCATTTTTCGTAACGACATTAGCTTCGTCTACCATTACAACTAGAAATTCTCTTAAATATGGGGAACTTTCTTTTAAGAAAGATAACCATTATGTTGTAGTTGGATGGAATGAACGAGCAAAAAATGTGATTTTTCACTTACAACAACTTAATCCTCGGCAAGAAATTGTATTAATAGATCAAACAATGAAGCAATGTCCCTTGAAAAGTAATATGATTCATTTTATTCGTGGCAATCCATTAGAAGATGCAACGCTAAAAAGAGCCAATATACAGAAGGCACATACAGTTGTGATCACCTCTAACCTACATGGACAGGAAGCAGAATCTGATGCTAAAAGTATTATTACCTTATTAGCTATCAAAGGAATTAATCCAGGTATCTATAGTATTGTGGAAATATTAACTCCCAATCAAAAAAATAATTGCATACGTGCAGGAGCCGATGAGATTATCGAAACATCACTATTGTCTAGCTTAGCTATGGTTAATAGTACGTTATATCATGGAATTACAAAAGTGATACATCAAATTTTAGATCACCAAAATGAACATATGATGTTATATGAAAAAATTGAAAATAATATGGTTGGAAAAAATTATCAAGAGTGTATCTCTCAATACGAAAATCAAGGTAAGTTAATAATCGGTATTTACCGAAAAAACGAAGTATTATTACAACCAAAACCATCCTTCACTATTCAAAATGGAGACCAATTTATAGTCATTAAAAGTTAAAGCTACTGCAGATAGTTAATCAGTGGTAGTCTTTTTTACATTTCCCCATTGAAATAAGTACTTTCGAAATAGTATAATTTTCCTAATGATTAAGAAATAGGAGAAACATATAGATGAAAAAAACAATGTCCTTTATCATTGGAAGTTTTTCCTTTGTTAGCATTTATTTTCTTTGGTTACTTTTTTCTCCAGAAAGCTTGACTATATTGGGTTCAAGTCTATTTGCTATAACCGCAGTGGTTATATCATTTTTATTACAATTAACAGTATATCGTCATGCCGTAGGTCAAAAACGGAAATTTCTCCTTTTGTTTTTATTAGCAACTTTATCTTATTTGATTGCTGAACTTGTTTGGAAATATCAAGTTACCTATATTTACGAAGAAGAAATTGTTTTTCCAGGACTGAGTGATATTTTTTATTATTTGAGTACAATACTGTTTATTGTTGCTTTTTTCTATCTTGTTTCAATTAATAATCAACGCCTTCAATTTATGATTTATTTATTAGATCTATTAATTATCTACGCAACCATTGTTGTCTTATTATCAGTAGAGTTTTTTGTTCCAGTTTTTAAGGCTAGTGGGTTTACTTTATTGGAAACATTTGCTTCAACGTTTTATCCTGCTTTAGTTTTATTTTTACTTTTCGCAATAGTAAATTGCTTTATTTTTAATAAAAACACCTTATTTTCTCAGCTAACCATTAAAATTTTCCTTACAGCTATTTCACTTCAAGTTATCGGGGATATGTTATTTGCTATAACACTATATCATTATATTTATACGTATAATAGTTTATTGGAAATATTATGGAGTCTAAGTATATTATTGTTTGGGGTAGCCACGTATAGTTTATCTGAAACTCAAGAAGTTACTCAACAAAAGACATCACTTTTTCCTGAGCGTTTTAAATGGAATGTTTTCCGAATGATTTTACAAATTGGATGTATATTGGCTCTACACATATTTTATATTCAAACAAATAACAATATATATACAATATTTTTATTTGGAACAATTTTTTTAATCCTTCTAAGGCAAATATTGTCTAGCTATCATATTCATAGACTTCTCAAAACAATTTCAGATATGAAAAATCAATTAGAAGAGAAGGTAATTGAACGAACTGAGCAACTTTCAAATAAAAATCAACAACTGATCCAGGCTATCGATAAAATTAATTATATGGCTCTCCATGATGACTTAACAAACCTTCTTAATCGTCGTGCACTTTATGAAGATCTTAATAATTTCATGAAAGATTCAAAGCCTTTCACATTAGTTTTTATTGACGTAAATAAGTTTAAGCCAATTAACGATTCATTTGGGCATAATTATGGCGATGAAGTGTTGAAGGTAATTGCAAAGTTATTAACAGTAGCCATAAAAGATATTGGTATTGTGTATAGACAAGCCGGTGATGAATTTATCCTAATCATTAACGAAGTGGACCATACGTGTATTGATGAGGTCATAAAAAAATTGATTCATGACGTAATGAAACCTGTCCATATTTTTGATCAAGAAATAACAATAAGTTTAAGTATTGGTATTTCTCAGTACCCAAAGGACGCAAAGGATATTGATGAACTAATCAAATTGGCCGATAAAGCTATGTACATAGCAAAAGAATATTCACTCGAATACTGTTATTACAAATAAAGCCAGCTCCTTTTTATTTAGGAACTGGCTTTATTTTTATTATTTAATTAAACGTGCTTCTAATTTTGCTTTTTCTTCTTCGAATCCCGGTTTTCCAAGAAGCGCAAACATGTTTTTCTTATAAGCTTCAACCCCAGGTTGGTCAAATGGGTTAACACCTAACAGGTATCCACTAACTGCGCATGCTTTTTCAAAGAAGTATACTAAATAACCAAAGTGATAAGCATTTAATTCTGGAATAGAAACGATTAAGTTTGGTACCCCACCATCTGTATGAGCAAGCATTGTTCCTTCAAAAGCTTTCTTGTTAACAAAATCCATTGTCTTTCCAGCTAAATAGTTTAATCCATCCAAATCACTAGATGCTTCTTCAATGACAATTTCTTTTTCGACTCTCTCAATATGAAGGATCGTTTCGAAAAGATCGCGACGCCCATCTTGAACATATTGACCCATAGAATGTAAGTCAGTTGAGAAATCAACTGAAGCAGGGAAGATACCCTTTTGGTCTTTCCCTTCACTTTCACCGTAAAGCTGTTTCCACCATTCAGCAACGAAATGAAGAGCTGGCTCATAGTTAACCATTAATTCAATTGTTTTTCCTTTATTGTATAAAGCATTACGAACTGCAGCATATTGATATGCAATATTTGTATTTAAGTCTGGATTTTCTAAATCTGTACGAGCATCAGCAGCCCCTTGCATCAATGCATCAATGTCAACTCCACTAACTGCAATTGGTAATAATCCTACAGCAGTTAGTACTGAGAAGCGACCACCTACATCATCTGGAACAACAAATGACTCATAACCTTCTTCAGTTGCCAACGTTTTTAAAGCTCCACGCGCTTTATCAGTTGTTGCATAGATACGTGTACGAGCTTCTTCTACACCATATTTCTTCTCTAAGTAGTCACGGAAGATGCGGAATGCAATGGCAGGTTCAGTTGTCGTTCCTGATTTTGAAATAACATTTACAGAAACATCTTTCCCTTCAAGAAGATCCATTAAATCTTTCACATAAGTAGAGCTAATGTTATGACCTACAAAGATTACTTGAGGTGTTTTTCTTTCTTCTTTTGATAAAACGTTATAAAATGTATGATTTAATGCTTCAATAGCTGCACGTGCTCCTAAATATGATCCACCAATTCCAACTACTAATAATACATCTGAATCAGACTTAATTTTTTCAGCTGATTTTTTAATACGTGCAAACTCTTCACGGTCATAGTTCTCTGGGAGATCAATCCAACCAAGATAATCATTACCTGCTCCTGTTTTATTATGTAATGCTGTATGCGCTGTAGTAATTGCATCTTGTAAATATGTAACCTCATGTTCTTGAATAAAATCTAAAGCTTTGGAGTAATCAAATTGCAATTTTTCACTCATTAATTAAAACCTCCCGAATTTTTTATTTTAGTTTTTCCATAAAGCTAATATGTCTTAAACTAAGAAAACTCATCATCTACACTTTATTAAAATAGGACAAACAAATCAAGTTACTTTTTTGATGTAAGCGCTACCACTTAGGAAATATTAAAATATAGTGAACACCGGCCTAAGCTAGCCGATGTTCTAGAGTATTGTTATGATAACGATCTCTTTAAAATTTCAATGACATTATCATTATTTAATTTTTTATAATTTCCAAACTCACCTCTAGCCATTGCTTTATCTGCAATTAAATCAATCTTTGAGTCAATTTTATAATCGATTAATTTACTGGGTGCTCCAAGACTTCTCCAAAATTCCTCTAATCTCACAATCCCCTCTTCTGCAATTTCATCTTCTGCTTTACCAATAGGATCTACGCTCCACACCCGAATTGCTAATTGATTTAATTTAGATATACTAAGACTTTTCACATGGCGTAACCACTGCGGATAAATAATTGCTAAACCACCTGCATGTGGGATGTCGTAAACAGCTGATATGGCGTGTTCAATATTATGTGATGCCCAATCTCCTCTGGCTCCCATTTGTAGAAAGCCATTTAAAGCAATTGTACCTGAAAAAAGAATTGTCTCACGTAATTCATAACTGTCGAGATGATTAATAAGTTGTGGTGCTGATTCAATAACTGTTAATAAAACCGCTTCACACATTCTTTCTTGTAACGGTGTATTTGTAGCAGGGTGAAAATATTGTTCTAAAACATGTGTCATCATGTCGACGATTCCATAGACAGTGTGTTCTTTTGGTACAGTAAAAGTATTTACAGGATCTAATATAGAAAATTTCGGAAACACATGTGGACTTCCCCAACCATACTTTTCTTTTGTTTCCCAGTTTGTGATAACTGACCCTGAGTTCATCTCTGTTCCTGTAGCCGCTAAAGTCAAGACTGTTCCAAATGGAAGAGCATCAGTCGGCAGATGTTTCTTTGTTACGATATCCCAAGGGTCGCCATCATACTTCGCACCAGCCGCTATTGCTTTCGTGCAGTCAATAACACTTCCACCACCTACGGCTAGAATAAATTGGATTTCCTCTTGTTTACAAATTTCTACACCTTTATGTACAGTCGTAATGCGTGGATTCGGTTCAACTCCACCCAGCTCAAAGACAACTGAACCAATAGTTTCTAATTGTTGGATTACCTTCTCATATAAACCATTCCGTTTAATACTGCCACCGCCATAAACTAAAAGTACCTTATCGCCATACTTAGGAACCTCAGTTTTAATGTGCTGAAGTTGCCCTTTCCCAAAGATTAACTTTGTCGGATTATGAAACACAAAATTTTCCATATCTTATCCACATCCTTTCCATTTTATTATGTACGATTCTAAACTCATTCGTAAAGCTAAAGTACTTTTTCTACATACATATTTTTCTATTTTTAATTAATAAATGTATAAATAACTCAATTATTTGTCATTCTAACAGTAGAAGATGTTAGGATTCTTGTATTATCATCAATTTTAAAATAGATGATACAAGATAAACTAATACCTACTGACGAAGGTGGGTTCTTCTAAATTTACTTATCCCCCGCTTAAGGAGGTGAAAGAAATGAGTGGAATTCAACGTTTTGCTTTAGTTCTTGCGATTATTGGTGCTATTAACTGGGGCTTAATTGGGTTCTTTCGCTTCGATTTAGTTGCTGCTATCTTTGGAGGGCAAGCAGCAGGATTTTCTAGATTTATTTATGCACTAGTTGGACTTGCTGGCTTATACTGTATTTCCATCCTATTTAAACCTGATGAGGAATTAGAAAGAAGCCCACAGCCAGAAAGATAATCCATCTTTCAACATGAGGTTGACTGAAATTGTCCATTTACATTTGCAACTGTGTTTGTAATGGTATATTTTCAGTCAGCTTTTTTTCATTTCCAGGGGAATAATTTGTCAAATTTCCCATAGAAATGTTTACTTCATGGAGAATTTGTAAAAGACATTTACCGTTCGACAGTATTTTATTCGTTACCATTTAATCCCAATAATTCCGATACTAGATTGAAGACCTTAACATTGCAACTGAATAGTGAATGGAAACAGAAAAGATTTTCCTAAAATAAAAAAGCAACCGAATGATCGATTGCCCATTTTATTTATTTTTTTGTACGTTTGTTAAGGTCAGCTTGAATTTCGTTTGATTGCTTTAACCAGCTTTTCAACTTTTCTTCAAGTGTATTGAAACCTTGGTTCTTTTCTTGACTTACTTTAGCTTCTACCTTTTTTGGTTTGTCAAAACGTGGTTTCGCTTCTGGTCGCTCTGGTGCTGGGACTGTTTCACGGATAGATAATGAAATTTTCCCTGTTTCGCTGTCTATAGACATTACTTTAACTTTAACTTCATCACCAACTGATAGGTGTTCGTTAATTTCTTTTACAAACCCGTGAGCAACTTGTGAAATATGAACTAAACCTTGTTTTTCTTCGTTTATAGCAACAAATGCTCCGAAAGGCTTAATTCCTGTAACTTTACCTTCAACTACACTTCCAACTTCTAATTGATCTGACATAAAAACAACTCCTAAATTTTTTTAACTAACTAAGTATAGCATAGATCGATTGAATAAACAAAGATTGTTCTTATAGTAGTTATTCCAAAAACACTCTTTAAACTTACTTACTTGAGTGAATTTCATAATTACCTAAATGAAGCTACATAAAAATTATTTCACTATTTGGAGTTGCCACTCCTTTTCATCATTGAGTGTAGCTATTAACGCACCTTTTAGTAATAGGCTACCATGATCGGATTTCATTTCGCTAAAATCTGTGTTACCTTTAAGTTCGTTAAAAAATAAATTTGCATCAGTAGCACTATATTTCACAACCTCTTCCTCAGAAAGAGATGTACCTTTTTCCGCTAAGCTATTGTATAACGACAGTTCATTTTGTGTCAGAGACGTTTTCCATAATTTATTTTCATAAACTTCTTTTATGATAAGTGAAATAAGATCTTTTTTATTTAACTTAGAATAACCTCTAATTTTATAAAATTTCACTATTGAAATAAGTTTATCCTTAGTATATCGTTCGAAGATTTCGAGTAAATCTAGTGGTTCTGTCACGGCTACTTGTCTACTATTTACCGGTTCAACCGCTTCAACTTTCGGCTTTTCCTTAGGAATTAAATTATTTAATTCTATTTCGAACTCTTTCCAACCATCTAATACTAATTCAAACTTTTCCTTTTCTTCCTTTAACACATCTAATGCTTTTGTCTTATCCGTCAACTCTGCAGTTATTTTTATTTTGAGTAAAACAGCTTCAAAAATATCCTCTTTGTTCTCTAATTCACGTGTATCAAATTGATTTACGTGTTCCATTGCACTTGTCATATCGCCAATATCGAAATAATATTTGCTGTACCCTAAAAATACAGATGCTAACGGAGCAATATTATTGGCTTCATCAAGAGCGGTTTTCGCTTTTTCAAATTCCTTCATTTGCAGATGAGTATTGGCCAACTGTAGGTATACAGGTAAATAGGTTGGAGCTTCGCTTTTCACTTTAGTAAAGAGGTCAATTGCTTCAAGATAACTTCCTTCTGAAGCTTTAACTTTCCCTTTCATGAAAACTTCACCTAAATTTTCGTTTAAAGTTAACTCTACGGGCTGTAGTGATATTAATTGTATTTCGCCATCTAATAAAACGGTAACAGGTTCCATTGCCTCCCCAAAATCCGCAAGTATAGAAAGTAGCGATTTTTTCACCCAATCTTCTAGCTTATTTGTTTTGAGTAAACGTTTTATTAATTTTTTCGTCTCTATGCTTTCATTATTTTTTATGTAATTAAAACTAGCTTGTTTTTTATTTTCCTCACCATCAAATAATGAAGCGACTGCCATAGTCAGTTTAAAACCTTCTTCCTCTTCAGCAAATAGTAATGGTACTGGTATCCCTACTTCGACAAAGAGCTTCAAACTTCTATCTAATAACCTTACTTGTTCTTTGATAGGTGTATGATCATATATCGTTTGAAAAGCTACTCTAGCCTCATCGTATTGGCCTTCATTACTTAATGATAATGCCGAACGATATAAAGACATTGGTGATAATTGACTTTTTCGTTCATGGTAAAGCTTTGATAAAGTTGCATCTTCCCTTAGTACAGAGAGCATTTCAACCAACTTTTGGAGTAGATCATAATCGGTATACGAGTCATGGCCCTCTCGTTCATAAAATGAACTTAGCGCTTTTTGTGAATATGCTTCTGCCTCTTTTTGACGCTCTAGTCGATAAAGAAAGATTGCTCCCTGGATATAAGCAAAAACATTCTTATCATCTAACTTTATAACTTGTTTCACAATTTTTAATGCTTCAAGATAATTAGCAAGTAAACCATGAATAACCGCTAAATAATTTTGAGCTGGTATGTATTCACGATAAATACGTAAAGCTGCTTCGAAACTATCTTTCGCTTGGTAAACTAACCCTTGATTTAACTCATTTTGACCTTTTTGATAAAAATCAAATACTTGTTTAAATTTTTGTGGCTGTTTCGTTTGAAATTGATTTAGACGCTCTAATGTATTAGCTATCGATGATGTCTTATTTTTTTTCTTTTTTACATGATTTTTCTTCATAGTTGTTAACTCCTTTTTCCGACCAATACTTTCTACCAACTATCTATCATAATACAATTTTTAAATTCTAGCCAATTTAATTTTATTATCTTCTAAGAGAACTCGTTCTAGCAACGCTCGAACATCGGAAATTCAGATGGAGTCTCACCTCCACCCGAATGGAAGTTCCCACCTACGCTACCCTTAGATGTGGGGGGTATGACCCTTAAGTTCAAATCAGTTGGATTAACGGAAACAAATAGAGTTGTTCGTTTTTTAAAATAGAGTTCGGGCTCATTCCGACTTTTGAAAGTTCATTCATTTATTACAATTTTTCCAGAAAATATGTAGGGCAGCAAAATCGCCACCTCAAAATTAAAGAGGAATAATTTGGTGGAGAATAAGCCGCCCTAAAGGTCGCATGTTTCAATCCGCGAGGGATGTTAAAATCCCCCGTGCATGAAAGTTAAGCTTTATTATAAAGTTTTCCGTAGGCTAATTTTTTTTCTGTGATTGTTATGCCTAATTTCTTCTGAAATTTATCAATAATAAACAATTCTTTAGGCGTAACCAATGTAAGGACTGCACCAAGCTTCCCCATTCTCCCAGTTCGACCAGCACGATGAACATAAGCGTCCTCATCAACAGGTGGATGAAGGTTGATAATATGTGTCACATCATCAACATCTAGACCTCTAGCTGCTAAATCAGATGCTACAACAACCTGTATTTCACCATTTTGAAGTTGTTGAATGACTTTAGCTCTTTGCTGTTTATCACTTTCACTTGAGAGGGCAGCTGCCTTCATACCTTTATACTGAAGTTTCTTGGTCGTTTCTACCACTTTATCTAAGTGATTCACAAAAATAATTCCTCGTGTTACTTTTAAGCTATGAATAAGGCGCCTTGCCGTATCTATTCGATCACGATCGTCACATTTAATAAACTCATGTTGTACCTTTTCTGTCTCTATTTTTTCATCACTAGAAATAAGTGTTGCATTTGCTCTAATTAAAGCTTCAATATCTATTTTTAATTCATCAGAAATGGTCGCTGAGAAAAACATATACTTTGTTTCTTTATCCATCCGCTTGGAAATTTCTACAAACGCTTGTCTCGTTTCTCTCTCTTTTAACATACGATCTGCTTCATCAACAACCACCATTTTACATTGGTGAATTTTCAGCTTTTTTTGCTGAGCAAGTTCAAGAATGCGCCCTGGTGTTCCAACAACCACTTGTGGTTTTTGCTTTTTCAACTTATCAATTTGCCTTTTGATGTTGGCACTTCCAATGAACACATCAATTTGAATGTTCGTTTCTGTTACTAACTCCTCAACCACTCGATAAATTTGCATTGCTAGCTCATGAGTCGGTGCTAAAATCATTGCTTGCAATTCTTTATTCGCTTCATCTACTTTTGATAGCAATGGAAGTAAAAATGCTAATGTTTTTCCAGAACCCGTTTTAGAACGGCCAATCACATGTTCACCTCTTAAGATAGTAGGGATCGCCTCTTGTTGTATTTGTGTCGGTGTCGTTATTTTCATTTTTTCTAACCCTTTTAATAAAAACGGGGCAATTTCTAACTTTTCAAAGTCTATCTCCATCTCATTCACCTTTCAATTCAATGTTCATTCTACTTGTTACTATACAGAAAACAATGTAAAAGAACAAATTGTTTATATATTACAGTAAAAATTATCATAAATATCTAAATTTGTGATAATTTTATGTTTAAATAATTAATTTCCGGAAAAGATATAGATGTATACAATTTAGTATTCCCCCTATTTTTGCGAAACTTTTATAGTTTCGCTTTTTTTGTACCCCGGCTTTAGTATTGAAAAACTTTTGCAAGTTAGTTTCAGAAATTTACTTTTTACTTTGCGAATTCCTCATTTACTTATCGAAAATATGATTTCACTAACGGAGCGACGTCCTTCATAAAAATCAACACACACAAAGAAGCGATTAGCTCGAAAATGCTAATCGCTCCTAAATTATAGTTTCTCCAAGAAACGTCCAATTCTAGTAACTGCTTCTTTTAAATTATCTAGTGAGGTTGCGTAGGAGCAACGAATATGCCCTTCACCACCACTACCAAAAACATGTCCAGGTACTACAGCCACTCGTTCAGATATTAAAAGTTGTTCTGCAAATTGTTCTGATGTTAGTCCTGTATCTTTGATTGATGGAAACGCATAAAAAGCTCCACCTGGTACATGACAAGGAAGTCCGATTTCTTCGAATGACTTTACAAAGTAATTCCGACGCTGTTTATAACTTTGCACCATCTTATTTACATCTTCCATACCAGTTTGTAATGCTTCAACGGCAGCATACTGAGCCATTGTAGGAGCACACATTAATGTGTATTGATGAATTTTCAGCATTGCGCTTATGATATCACTAGGTCCAGTTACAAACCCTAAGCGCCAACCTGTCATAGCAAATGCTTTTGAAAAACCTGAAATAATGATTGTTCTCTCTCTCATTCCTTCGATATTAGCAATACTCGCATGTTTACTGTCATACGATAATTCTGCATAGATCTCATCTGATAGAACGATCAAATTATGTTCTTCCACGATTTGTGCAATTGCTTCTAGTTCTTCCTTCGTCATCGTTGCCCCTGTCGGATTATTCGGGAAACTTAACATAATTGCCTTCGTTCGTGGTGTAATAGCCTTTTGTAGTTGGTCAGGAGTTAGTTTGAAATTTGTTTCTACTGTTGTCCCTACCGAAACTGACTTTCCACCAGCTAGAGTCACTAACGGTGCATAAGAGACGAAAGTCGGTTCAACGACAATGACTTCATCTCCTGGATCAACAATAGCACGTAAAGCGATATCTAAAGCCTCACTAGCTCCTACAGTAACAATAATTTCATTTTTAGGATCATAAGATAGTTGAAATTGCTTTTTCATATACTCACAAATTTCAACTCTTAGTTCCAGAAGACCTGCGTTAGCTGTATAAGCTGTGTAGCCTCTTTCTAAAGAAGAAATACACGCTTCACGAGTTGCCCATGGGGTAACAAAGTCTGGCTCACCAACCCCAAGAGAAATAATGTTATCCATTGATGATGCTAAATCAAAAAATTTACGAATGCCTGATGGTTGAATTTCATTTACAAGTTTAGAAGTTCTAATGCTGCCTTTTACCTTTGATGTCATGGCGTAATCACAATCCTACGATCTTCTTCACCATCGCTAAACACAACTCCATCATGTTTATATTTTTTTAACTGGAAGTGTGTTGTAGTTGAGATAACTGAATCAATGGTAGAGAGCTTATCTGAGACAAAACGTGCAATTTCATTCATTGTCTTTCCTTCAATCACTACAGAAAGGTCATAAGCACCAGACATTAAATACAGTGCACGAACTTCCGGGAAACGATATATTCGTTCAGCTACATCATCAAAACCAACTCCACGTTTTGGTGTCACTTTCACATCGATCATTGCCGTTACTGTCTCAGTCGTTTTAACCTTTGTCCAGTCAATAACCGCAGAATAACCTAAGATAACTTTTTGGTCTTCTAACTTTTGAATAATTGCTTGAGTTTCTTCTATCGATAAGTCAACCATTTTTGCTAATGTGTCTACTGCTATCCTTGCATTTTCTTCAATTAGTTGTAAGATTTCTCGCTCTTTAGATTCCAAAGAAAATCCCCCTTGCATTTATCCTAAAAATATTCATTTATGCAGTTTATCATATCATAATTAAAGTACTCAATGGAAATTATTATTTATAAATTCAGAACTTTTGTTGATTATATTATGAAAAGCGCAAGGCGCCCGCCTATCGGCGACAAACACTGGAAGACCTGCTCGTAGCGGTCGGTTTTTGACCGAAAGAGAAGGTCTGAAGCGATCGAGCCGATGGCGCCTGGAGCTAGACAGTTTCCAAGTTAGAAATTTATTAATAAAGAACCTTGAGGAACTTTCATAAGTTCTTCAAGGTTCGAAAGTATTATTAAGCCAAGCGGAAAACTATGCCATGTCCTCCTAATGGATATTCCCATTTAATATTATCACTCGGGCATCCGATGCGACAGCTCCCACATTCGTGACAGCCTTCGTAACCTACAAACATTCGGTCTCCTTCCCACTTATAAACTTCACCTGGACAAAATAATGTACAAACTTGCCCTTCGCACTTGGCGCATTCTTCATGGTTTAAAATGGTTAAATGGGATTTCTTATCTGCTTTATACCGAACTAGATATTGTTTTTCTTCAATTGTTTTCGCCATTATTTCATCACCTTCCAAGCTTGATAAATATCTTTTACGACACCTAACTTACCTCGGTTTGCTGTGAAAGATTTCATAATTTGCGATTGTTTTTCTCTTTTCGGTGTTCCATCAATGGTGAAGAACTGGCTCGCCGCACGATTCATTAAAGGAATATACTCATTTAGATACTGAGGGTTTGCCTCAAACGTATGAGTAAGGTCTTTGTATTTCTTTAAATCTTTTCCTATAAAACTATCATAAATACTAGTACGATAAGAATCTAATGAAGCCTCTGAGAAGTCTTTCTTTTCATTAGCCTTAACGATAGCCTCTGCTGCCATTTTACCTGAAGCCATCGCCATGTTCGACCCTTCACGGTGAATGGCGTTTACTAATTGAGCTGCATCACCAATAACAAGAACACCATCACCTACGAGCTTCGGAATTGCATGATACCCACCTTCCGGGATCAAATGAGCTAAGTACTCCGCAGGCTCACCGTCTGAGATGTACGGCCGGATCATTGGATGATTTTTTACATATTCTAATAACTCGTATGGCTTTACTTTTGCCCTAATCATTCCTGAAAGAGTGGTACCTACTCCAATATTGATACTATCTTTATTTGTATACATAAATGCTGTTCCAAGCTGACCGTGTGTGGCATCACCAAAGATTTCAACCGAACAGCCTTCATTCCCTTCTAGGTTAAAGCGGTCGTTAATTTTTCCTTTTGGCATATTTAAAACTTCCATCGCACAAAGAGCTACTTCGTCAGGCTTAAACTCTTTATGGAAACCTAGTGATTTGGCAAGTAATGAGTTAACGCCATCTGCCAAAACAACTACATTCGCATAAATGTCACCATCTGGGCGATCGGTTCGAACACCTACAACTTTTCCATTCTCTTGAATACACTCTAATACGACGGTTTCATTAATTAAAAGTGTACCTTGTTCAACAGCTTTTTTTGCAAACCATTGGTCAAATTGTGCACGTAGTACTGTAAAGTTATTGTAAGGCTCCTGGGCCCACTCTTTTCCTTTGTAGCCCATAGACATCATAGACTCTTTTTCTAAAAACCAAAAACGTTGTTCAACCACTGGCCTTTCAATCGGTGCTTCCTTCCAAAACTCTGGTACAATTTCTTCTGTTTGCTTTCGATATAAAATTCCACCCATTACGTTTTTAGAACCTGGATATTCACCACGTTCAATCATCATTACTTTTAATCCATTTTGAGCACAAATATTTGCACAGGCTGCACCTGCTGGTCCAGCGCCTACGACGATTACATCAAATTGTTCAGGCATGAGTTTTGACACCTCCAACATCATTTAGCGCTGCTTTGAATTCTTCAGTTAACAGTGGAACAATTTCAAATAAATCCCCTACCACTCCGTAGTGTGATGCATTAAAAATTTGTGCATCTGAATCTTTGTTAATAGCAATAATAGTTTCAGAGTTATTCATACCTACAACATGTTGGACGGCTCCAGAAATACCAATAGCAAAATAAAGCTTTGGTGTGACTGTTTCACCTGTTTGACCAATTTGGTGTGAATGCCCGATTAATCCAGCTTCCACCACGTCACGTGTTGCTCCAACTGTTGCATTTAAAGCGTCAGCTAAATCACAAACTAATTTAAAACCAGCGGCATCTTTCACTCCTTTACCAGCTGCTACAATAATATCTGCATCTGCTAAGTTCACTTTTTTACTAGTGTCACGTACAATTTCTAATACTTTCGTACGTAAGTCTTCTTCTTTTAAACTAATTGTCTCCTCAATGACTTCACCTGTACGTCCTGACTCTGGCTCTAATGCTTTCATTACTTTCGAACGAACGGTAGCCATTTGTGGTCGATGCTTTTTACAAAGAATCGTCGCCATAATATTTCCACCAAATGCAGGACGACTTGCTTCAAATAAACGTTTATCCAAATCAATATCAAGCATCGTTGTATCTGCTGTTAAACCAGTCATTACCTCTGTAGCAACAGCACTTGCTAAATCTTTTCCATTAGCTGTAGCACCGTATAGGAAAATTTCAGGTTTATATTTACGTACAAGATCACCAACAGCCTTCATATATGTTTCAGAGCGATATTGCTCAAGTATAGGATCATCAATGACATAGACTTTATCAGCGCCATATTCGAAAAGCTGTGGACAAAGCTCTTTTACATTAGATCCAAGCAATACTCCACAAAGATCTACGTCAAGTTTATCCGCTAACGCACGTCCTGCTCCAAGAAGTTCTAACGATACTCCAACCACTTGTCCTTCAATTTGTTCAATAAATACCCAGACACCTTTGTATTCTTCTATATTCATCGATTACTTCCCGCCTTTCTGTGCGAACAGTTCACGCTTTTCTAGAACTATTGAAACAAGTTGACTAACTTGTGATTTTGCATCACCTTCAATTAGCTTCGCCCCTTCACTCTTGGCTGGTGGCCACATTTTCCCTACAATTGTCGGAGATCCCTTAATCCCTAGCTGTTTACGATCTACATCTTCAAGATCTGCAACTGTCCAAACCGTCGGCTTATATCTAGCAGCTCTAATCATGTTCGGAAGTGGCGAGTAGGAAACTTCATTGATTTCTTTCTCTACTGTTAATAAGCAAGGAGTGGTTGATTGAATAACTTCATAGCCATTTTCAATTTTGCGACGTATTTCAACCTTGCCTTCATTCACTTTAACGTTTTCAATTTTTAATACATTTGTAATTGGTGGAATTTCCATTCGTCGAGCAATACCAGGACCAACTTGACCTGTATCACCATCAATAGCGTGTTTTCCACAAAGTACTAAATCAATCGGTTCTTGTTTTTGAATTTTTTCAATTGCTTTTGTTAGAGCGTAACTAGTGGCTAACGTATCTGCACCTGCAAACGCACGGTCAGAAATTAACACTCCTTCATCAGCTCCTATTTCTATACATTTTTTAATGGCATTTACCGCCTGTGGTGGACCCATGGAAAGTACTGTAACCTTGCCACCATGCAGCGCTCTAAGGCGAACAGCCTCTTCAACCGCATGGGCATCATACGGATTTAAAATAGCTGGAGCACTAGATCGATCTAGTGTGTTTGTTTTGGGATTAACTTTAATAATCTTAGTATCTGGAACTTGCTTAATACAGACGACAATGTGCATTGCTTCCCACTCCTCACGTATACTCTTATTATTAAATTTTTATGTTTAGAAAATATTGGCATACGAAAAACATATGTAATTGCTTTTTATACCACTATTTTCTAAACGAAAATTACTAATAAGTGAATGAAATAATAAAAACATTGAATATCTTCAGTGGAGCAATAAGTAAGTTCAATCATTCACTTACTTGTTGAAAATAAAAAAGCTTTGACACTAATTGTGACGAACTTGTTTCTAATTTCTGTAAGTCTATCATTCTAGTATCATACTAAGAAGTTAGTTGTGGTGTTGAATAGAGGATAATGTTTGCTTTCAACCAAAAATAACTCGATGTAATGAAAGCGATTTCTTAGTTTATTTATACCAAAATAATTGATTTTGAACAACCACATTTTGTATAATTTTACACTGAATTCTATTTTTCCTTACTTTGGTATAGTGATATTTAACAATTAAGTAGTTCAAAAGAGCCGTACTGTTAGTCCCGCTTACCTGCCCGATATTTTTATTGTTTTTTTAAAATAATGAATTCTTTATTTTAAAACCTTTATTTTTATTAGCGAGGTTACCAGTACTTTTTCGTATCTGTCACATATTGAACATAATATGAACAAGAAACTACCAGTATGCTTAGAAAATAAAATGTAAAAAGAATTTTTTTATACTACCAATCTGCTAAGGATACCAAGAGAACTCGTTCTAGCTTCTCTAGAACATCGAAAATTCAGATGGAGTCTCAACTCCACCTGAATGGAAATTCCCACCTACGCTACGCTTAGAGGTGGGGGTCTATGACCCCTTAAGAACAAATCAGTTCAATTAACCTCGATACTCTACTATCTATTTCTACTACAAAAAAAGTTCATTCAGAACTAAGAAAAATATCTTAGCTGAATGAACTTCTTAGTAATATTAATCTTTAAAATACAGTACGTAATGTTTCTTTATCATGTGTTAACCAATATTTCATTAGCTTTTTTGCTCCCTCTAAATCATGAAGCTTTGCTTGACCACATTCTTTTTCTGTAGCTGCAGGAACTACTGCTATTTCAAGACTATAATTTAAAGCAGCTTCCATTACATCAATAATTTCATCGATAGTAGGTTCGCCACTTACAATAAGATAAAAGCCTGTTTGACATCCCATTGGCGATACGTCTATCACATCAAAGTGATCATACTTTTCTGTGAATCTACGAATGTTAATTGCTAGTAAATGTTCTAGCGTGTGAATAGCTCCAGGATTCATCGCTTGTTTATTAGGCTGACAAAAACGTATATCAAATTTATTCACAACACCATCTGTACCTATTTTATGAACTCCACAATGTCTTACAAATGGAGCTTTTACAAGATTATGATCTAATTCAAAACTTTCGACTGAAGGCATTTGTCATCCCATTCCTTTCAACATGAAATTTCAGTAAGTATTTATTATATATCAACTATTTAGATTTGTCTAAATAAACTGAATATAACACATACAAAAGATTAGGAGTATAACCAACTTCAAAGAAGCTAAAAAGTTAATGTATTTATCCTAACTATAAATAATCTTAACGTTTAAAATTGCTTCGCTGCCTAGATTTTAACAAATTCATTTTATCATTGATTATATTTTTTTGAGAATTTGTTGCATCTTCTAAAAGGTTCATTGAAACAACTACATTACCTTCTAGTTTCACAGAAACAACACTACCTTCTTTCGCCTTCAGTGGCAGCTTTTCAATTGGTACATTGTATTCTGTCTCATCTTTTCCCACTAGTATAACTGCCCATTTACCATCTATGATTCGATCTATAATCCCTTTCATGAATTCCCACCTCCAGAGTTTCAACTTTTAAGATTGCTACATGTTTTAAAACAAACTGATTATCAAATTTAAAGTAATACTTTGTAGTATTGAAGATATGGTTTGACATGAGGTCTACTTAAAATTTCTTTAAATGAGTGATTTCATAATTACCAAAAACGTATCGCACAAACCTATATCTAGTTGTATTAGTGCGATTTTAAATAACTAGGTAAGTATACTGTCACTCGATTAATAGTATTATGAAATTCACTCCTTTCATACAACTTTAAACCAGTTTTTTAGTTTTTTTATTGCATTGTATATCGGACTAGGTCTTTGTACCTATTTTCACTTTGTTTTCAATACTAATTTACTAATCATCTAGCATCCACATACACATATGGTAAAATATAGATAATACAAAAAAGCAAGAGGTGAACTATGGAGATTTTCGTTGCTAGGCAGCCAATTTTAACAAAAACCGAAGAAGTAATAGGATACGAGCTTTTATATCGAAATAGTCACAACAACACCTTTACTAAAATTGACGGAGATGGAGCAACTATTGAACTACTGTTAAATAGTTTTATTGGCATTGGCAACAAAAAAATTTCTAGTGGAAAAAAATTATTTATTAACTTTACTAGAAACCTACTCATAAAACGTGTACCACTTCTTCTTTCTCCTGAAAAAATTATTATTGAAATCCTCGAAGACGTAGAAGGCGATGCTGAAATAATTGATGCTATAAGTGAATTTAAACAACTAGGTTATACTATTGCACTTGACGACTTTCTCCTTAAAGATATTAATAAAAGTTTAATTACTTATGCAGACATAATAAAGGTTGATTTTCGTCAAACTTCTTACGCTCAACGAAAGATTATTCAAAATATTGCCCAATTCAATAACATTACTCTACTTGCCGAAAAAGTTGAGACAAGAGCTGAATTTAATCGCGCATTAAAGGAAGGTTATGCCTTATTTCAAGGGTACTTCTTTAGTAAGCCCGTCATTTTATCTACTCAAGATGTTCCATTTTATACAAACGATTATTTAGATCTATTATATGAATTGCATAGTCCCGAACCGTGCATTGATAATCTTACAGCAATAATCGAGTGTGATCTTTCCCTTTCCTATAAAATATTAAAAATTGTTAACACGATGGATTATTATACACGTATAAAAATTACTTCAATTAAACAAGCAATCTTAACTTTAGGAATTAATGAATTAATCAACTTAATTGCCATCATCTCTTTAAGTAAGCAAATAGATAGTTCTGCTGTTTCTAATGAACTTTTACTAAGATCATTAACTAGAGCAAAATTGTGTGAATCTTTAGGTGATATGTTATTTGGTACTAAGAAAAAATCAGAATGTTTTATGTTAGGGATGTTTTCATTATTAGACGTAATATTAAAACAACCTCTTGAAAAAACTCTTGAAGCATTACCTTTATCTGATGATATAAAATATGCATTACTCGGTTATCAAAGCCCATATAAGCTATTATTAGATTTGATTGTCGCAATTGAAAAGGCCGATTGGAACCAACTAAAGTTGATCGCTCCTAAAAATCTATCTAAGCATTACGAGGATGCTATTTTGTGGGCAACAAAAATTAATAGTAATATAGATAATGAATACGATAGTGCGAAAGCGTTTTCTAAGTAATTCTTATGTGAAATACCTTTAATTTGATACCATATACTTTCATCTAAAATCAGTGGGGATATAAGTCCCCACTGATTTAGTTTAAACTATTTAATTACTTCTTCTGGAAGAACGATTTCATCAACTTCATTATACCCATATATTGTTGCACTCATTGTCTGTACAGTATGAACCCTCTCGCCATCGACTACCATTTCCATTTCCATAATCATATTTAGTCTTGTTTGGTACAACGTTTCTTTATCAATAAAAATCTCATAATCTATGTTATTTAATTCTAGATGACTAAACAGCTCTAACATTTCTTCAAAATCTTCAGTCCCTACCCCACCAAAAAGTTTAGCAATTTCAAGAAATTCTGTACCTTCACCAGTAAGCTTTAATACATATTCGTTACCCGATTCTGTCATATCAATTTCATCGATAAAGCTCGTTAACACATTTAGCTGTTGCTCCGGACTTATTTGCAATTCAGATAGTGCACCTATTTCTCCTATTAACTCTGGAGGTAATTGCATCCATTCATTAGTCATAGGTTCATACATATAAATTTGATTATCAACAAAATACATTTCAGTTTCAATTGTACTCATCATTTCCATATCTGTTTCCATCATCATTTTTTGATAAAATGCTAAAGGGGCAAGTGTCATATCAGCATTTAAAGTTAGAAACATTTCAACTGTTTCATCATCATTTATTGTCAACGTTTGATTACTTTCCATTTTCATAGAATAACTATTTAACCCTTCCATTAATTCTAACGATTTTATTAGTACATCACTAGCGCTCGTTAAAGATCCTGAACTTTCACTATTACAAGCAGACATGACTAACATGAATACGATGGCAATCCCAACCGACTTTAATTTTCTCAACATAATATCCCTCCAAAATTTAGACTTCCTTAATACTTACGCTAACCGTTTTCAGAAGTTTCAATTTTTTCAATAGTAAAGGCAGTCCAAAAACTGGACTGCCTTTCAAATCCTAATTATAAATTAATTACCATTACTTTATCTCTCATCATTGACTCAATACTTCTACCAACACCTTGTACACCAAGACCTGAGTTTTTCACACCAATGAATGGGAAATGGTCAGGTCCACGTTCTGGTTTACCATTTAACTGTACAGTTCCTACATTTAGCTTAGATACTAAAGCAAAAGCGTCTTGAACATTTTTTGTAAAGATACTTGCTTGTAAACCATACTCCGACTTTCTCTCTAACTCAATCGCCTCAAAGACACTAGATACTCGAATAATTGGTAACACTGGACCAAATTGTTCTTCCCACGCAACCACCATGTCATCAGTTACATGATCAATTAAAGTCGGTGCAATTAGGTTGTCTGTTCTTGAACCGCCAGCTACAATTGTAGCACCTTTGCTTTTAGCATCAATTATTAAGCCTTCAACGAAATCTGCTGCCTTTTCGTTAATTAGTGGAACAACCGTTGCTTCTTCACTCGCTTTACCTACTTTAAGCTTTTGGATCTTTGCTTCAAGTTTACTTACTAACTCATCAGCAATTGTATCTATTACGAAAACTTTTTTAATTGCTGTACAACGTTGACCAGAATAAGAGAATGCACCACCAATGATTTGGTCTGCAGCATGTTCTAAGTCTGCATCTGCTAAAACGATTGCTGGATCCTTCCCTCCCAATTCTAATACTAGAGGGATCATCTTCGCTTTTTGTGCTATATCTTGACCCGTTTTCGTTCCACCAGTAAATGAAATCATATTAATGTCAGGGTGAGTAACAACAAAATCACCGATATCAGCACCTCTACCTGTCACAACATTTACGACACTTTCTGGAAGTCCTGCGTCAACTAATGCTTCAACCATTAAGATACCACTAATTGCACCTTGAGTTGCTGGCTTAAATACAACCGTATTACCAGCAATAAGCGCAGGAGCAACTTTAGCAGCAGCAAGGTTAACTGGATAGTTAAATGGTGAAATAGCTAACACAACTCCTAGTGGTTCCTTTTGAATTAGCGCAAGCTTGTTTTTGGATCCACCTGGAAATGAATCTCCCTTCATTAATTCACCATGTATACGAACTCCCTCTTCAGCTGTATAACGAATAATTTCAGCTGTTCTTACAACTTCGCCAACTGCTGAGGATGGAGATTTCCCAACCTCTAAAGCAATCATTGCTCCAATTTCATTTTTTCTTTCCTCTAGCTTGTCCGCCCAACGATATAACAAGTTACTTCTCTCGTGAACAGGTGTGTCTGCCCATTTCACTTGAGCTTCCTTTGCTAAACGAACTGCTTTATCCACTTCTTCTTGACTCATCGCCGGAACTGAACCAACTAGTTCATTTGTTTCAGGAGCAAAAATGTTCACCCATTTATCTGTTGTACTCTTACTCCACTCATTATTTATTAAAAATTGATATTTTAAATCTTCAGTAGCTTTCATTTATTAATACACTCCATTCAGATATTTTTAATTGTTTTAACGATAATTCTAAAACAATGTTCCATCACTTCCCCTATAATGATAAAACATATTAAAACTAATTAAAACATTTGAAAGCACTTTCAGGCAACTATTTTGTTTACCTTTTTTGAAAATTCTAAAAGTTGGAATAAAGTCTACTTAATGTATCTAAAAAACAATATAAAGCTGCACTTCAATCAGTGGGGGTTTTACTTCATCCACCACCTAAACTTCTCAATTTTCTTAAGTTTTGAGGTGGGGGTCTTACTGCCCCTTAAGAGTGGGATAAGACTGTTAATTAGCAAGACGGAAATTATTAAAAGGGGAAAATAGATGATCATAAACCTTAATGATGAATCAATATACGTGGATAAGAACTTACTAACATGTGGATTACTAAGATTGCTTTTTTAACTGTGTCTATTTTTACACAAAACTGAATAAGTATGTGCATAATTATAGTTTTATACTACTATTAACTTTGTTCATCGGGTTTTACTGGCTCATAAGTGTTCATACTTTTAATTTTTTGTTGATAATCTATTATATGGCCTAAGATTTGTTCCGATTTGTACACAACTGACTAAACTTTGTGGATATCTCGATACTTGTGTCCTTAAAGTTACGTTTATTTGCATTACTTCTTGTATGGCAAGTAACATAGGTACTTAGCACCTATGAATTCATTCGAGATTTATTACACGTAGTAATTGAAGTCAGTAGTAGCTTAAACGAAGTGACCGAGCTCGTAGGCGCTGAAACTAGACAGTTTCCAAATTAGAAATTTTTATATTTTCTTACCTTAGAACAAAATAAAAAACTTCCTTAATATTTAAGGAAGCTTTTAAGTGCGGGTGAAGGGACTCGAACCCCCACGTCAAAGACACTAGATCCTAAGTCTAGCGCGTCTGCCAATTCCGCCACACCCGCGTATGAAAAGTTATTTTGCTAAGTAAAAAACTATGGTGAGCCATGAAGGATTCGAACCTTCGACCCTCTGATTAAAAGTCAGATGCTCTACCGACTGAGCTAATGGCTCTTTATAAATAATAAAAATTTTGTTAAAGCAATACTTATACTAGGAGTGCGGGCATAGGACTTGAACCCCCAACCTACTGATTAAAAGTCAGTTGCTCTACCGATTGAGCTAGGCCGGCATATATAGGTAAGTTATTTTTGCTCGACTTTGTTAAGCAAAAAAACTCTGGTGGAGGATGACGGGATCGAACCGCCGACCCCCTGCTTGTAAGGCAGGTGCTCTCCCAGCTGAGCTAATCCTCCAAATATGCTTCTACTTGTTTTAGTAGAAAATTTCTACTAAAAAGTTGACCTAAAACTATTGGTGACCCGTACGGGATTCGAACCCGTGTTACCGCCGTGAAAGGGCGGTGTCTTAACCGCTTGACCAACGGGCCAGTATAAAAAACCGCGACTGGCGGAGAAGGAGGGATTTGAACCCTCGCGCCGCTTACACGACCTACACCCTTAGCAGGGGCGCCTCTTCAGCCACTTGAGTACTTCTCCTTAATATGGCTCCACAGGTAGGACTCGAACCTACGACCGATCGGTTAACAGCCGATTGCTCTACCACTGAGCTACTGTGGAATAAATCTAGTATGGTGGGCCTAAGTGGACTCGAACCACCGACCTCACGCTTATCAGGCGTGCGCTCTAACCAGCTGAGCTATAGGCCCATACTTTTGGAGCGGGTGATGAGAATCGAACTCACAACATCAGCTTGGAAGGCTGAGGTTTTACCACTAAACTACACCCGCATTAATAATTAATTGCATGGTCGGGAAGACAGGATTTGAACCTGCGACCCCCTGGTCCCAAACCAGGTGCTCTACCAAGCTGAGCCACTTCCCGACATTTCTATGGCGCGCCCTGAGAGATTCGAACTCCCGACCTTTTGATTCGTAGTCAAACACTCTATCCAGCTGAGCTAAGGGCGCATGTTGTTTTTTAATTAAAACTTTTCATGATGGTACCGAGGGCCGGACTTGAACCGGCACGATAGTCACCTACCGCAGGATTTTAAGTCCTGTGTGTCTGCCAATTCCACCACCCCGGCATACCTATAAAGACTTTTTTGAGCACTTGGAGGCGGCACCCGGATTCGAACCGGGGATAAAGGTTTTGCAGACCCGTGCCTTACCACTTGGCTATGCCGCCAAGAATATAATATGCTCAATATTAAGTTAATTAATCACTGGAGCGGAAGACGAGATTCGAACTCGCGACCCCCACCTTGGCAAGGTGGTGTTCTACCACTGAACTACTCCCGCGAACTAAATGGCTGGGCTATCTGGATTCGAACCAGAGAATGACGGAGTCAAAGTCCGTTGCCTTACCACTTGGCTATAGCCCATTAATATAATTATATGGGGCGATCGATGGGAATCGAACCCACGAATGCCGGAGCCACAATCCGGTGCGTTAACCACTTCGCCACGACCGCCATATTCTTTTGTTTGGCAGGGGCAGTAGGAATCGAACCCACACTGGAGGTTTTGGAGACCTCTGTTCTACCGTTAAACTATGCCCCTAAAGGCACTATATCTTATCTAATATGTTAAATGGTGGAGGGGGACGGATTCGAACCGCCGAACCCTAAGGAGCGGATTTACAGTCCGCCGCGTTTAGCCACTTCGCTACCCCTCCAAAATATATAATTGGTTTAGTTATTAATGGCGGACCCGACCGGGATCGAACCGGCGATCTCCTGCGTGACAGGCAGGCATGTTAACCGCTACACCACGGGTCCTTATTTAATATGGCGGAGGAAGAGGGATTCGAACCCCCGCGCGGTTTAACCCGCCTGTCGGTTTTCAAGACCGATCCCTTCAGCCGGACTTGGGTATTCCTCCGTATCATATCAATAAATTAAGTTGATAAGTTATTTTCGCTTCACGAAAAAACTTTGGTAGCGGCAGAGGGGATCGAACCCCCGACCTCACGGGTATGAACCGTACGCTCTAGCCAGCTGAGCTACGCCGCCAAAAAATAAATAGGTAAGTTATTTGGCGGAGGAAGAGGGATTCGAACCCCCGCGCGGTTTAACCCGCCTGTCGGTTTTCAAGACCGATCCCTTCAGCCGGACTTGGGTATTCCTCCGTATCATATCAATAAATTAAGTTGATAAGTTATTTTCGCTTCACGAAAAAACTTTGGTAGCGGCAGAGGGGATCGAACCCCCGACCTCACGGGTATGAACCGTACGCTCTAGCCAGCTGAGCTACGCCGCCAAAAAATAAATAGGTAAGTTATTTTTGTTCCACTTCGTTTCACAAAAAAACTTTGGTGGAGCCTAGCGGGATCGAACCGCTGACCTCCTGCGTGCAAGGCAGGCGCTCTCCCAGCTGAGCTAAGGCCCCATAAGTACAATCTAGCAACGTCCTACTCTCACAAGGGGAAGCCCCTAACTACCATCGGCGCAAAAGAGCTTAACGATCGTGTTCGGCATGGGAACGAGTGTGACCTCTTCGCTATCGCCACTAGATTATATTAATTTCAGAGATCCTTCTCTGAAAACTAGATAACATACATATAAGTTTCTTGAGTGTAAATTCAATTCTTATTTTAGGATAAGTCCTCGACCGATTAGTATCTCTCAGCTCCACACGTCACCGTGCTTCCACCCGAGACCTATCAACCTCATCATCTCTAAGGGGTCTTACTGGATTAACTCCAAGGGAAATCTCATCTTGAGGGGGGCTTCATGCTTAGATGCTTTCAGCACTTATCCCTTCCATACGTAGCTACCCAGCTATGCTCCTGGCGGAACAACTGGTACACCAAATCGTATGACATGATCAACCTCTTCAACCTTCTTAATGAGCACACATCTTTCAATCCTGGCAAATCTATGATAAAATTCACTCACACGCAACCCCAATCTTTTACTTGTTTCTCGTCAATTCAAGTATAAAAGAATTGGTAGGTTGCGTGTTCTTTTTTGCTTCATGGGCTACGCCCATGAAGCAAAAAAGAAGAATATCACCACTAACCTAATTGTTTGGATACCCCAACAATTATTATAGAGCCGAAAAGTAAAAGTAATAGAAATATTACAAAGGCAGTTCCTATATGCATGAGGAACTGCCTTTGACGTTTATGTAATCGCAAACCTATCTACGATATAACCATCCATGCGTTACCTTTCTCTTTGACTCAGAAAAAGTACCCTTTTACACAAGAAAAGTGTCCCCCTTATGGCTGCTTCCTTCCGGATCTGACCCGTTCGTAGGTTTTTCGTTGTAAAAGACTTTTTCCTCAACACCAAATCAAAAGTACTGACCACACATGATTAGACCTTCGATAGGAATTCGACCCTACTATAGCGGATTGTAGGTTACAAGGTGCCGCTAGCTCCCCGTCTATTGCGATGTGTTTCATTTGATAAGTTAATATTACTATGGTTTTTATATCTTGTATATATTAATCGTTTGGTAGTTGAGGTTGGAAATGGCAATTAATTATGTTAAATAGAAATGTTGAGTGGAGGGCAGAGGTGGTTTGGTGAAAGATGTTCTAAAAACGAGGCTTGTTTGTAGAAACCGTGTGTTCGATATACGTAGATGAATATTGTGCTTAAGCTAGATTACGTAATCATTTTTATCCCACACTTAAGGGGCAGTAAGACCCCCACCTCAAAACTTAAGAAAATCGAGAAGTTTAGGTGGGGGATTAACTGCCCCTAAAGGTCCGATATAGAATAACTTTCATCAGCGAAAGTTGATGATTAGTTATTCTTATGCCCGTGGTATAAGTTGAACTAACAATCAGTGGGGGATGAAAGAAAACCCCCACTGATTGAAGTTCAGCTTTATACAGTAGTTAATTTCTGAGAATTCTATTTATTTCGACAAATATTTGTGGTAAATTAATAGTACTTTGAAACTGAAAGGAAGATAAAAGAAGTATGGAACAATTTAATAATGTCACGATCATCAAGAAAGCTAACACATATTTTGACGGAAAAGTAACAAGTCGCGTAGTTATATTTGAAGATGGTACAAAAAAGACTTTAGGGATTATGTTACCTGGTGAATATACGTTTTCCACTGATGTTAAAGAAGAAATGGATATTTTAGCTGGTCATTTAGAATATAAATTACAAGGTGAAGATTGGAAGGTTATTGATGGTAGCGGTGTGTTTTATGTACCTGCTAATGAAAAATTTCAATTGAAAGTTCATTCTGTAGTTGATTATTGTTGCTCATACTTGGCAGAGTAAAGGGTAACAATTAATGCTAAATAATTAAATGTATTGAGCAATCTTGGGACTATAACTGTAATCCTCACAAATATTTTGTGAGGATTTTTCATATAATCAGAATTTATAAATTTCTAACTTGGAAACTCTCTAGCGCAAGCAGCATACGAGCTCGGTCACTTCAGTCAAGCAAATGACTTCAATTACCTCTTGAAATCCTTCGTTGATTAGCTTCATGCAGCTTTGCACCTGAGCAAACGGAGTGGCACAGCGACTGATGCTCGTGACCAAGGCGCTTGCGCTTTTCTTGATGGGTGAGATACATTTTCGAAAACAGTGAGAAAGGTGAGAAGCCGAAACGAACGGAAGTAGTATTATCCTGCTAAATCAACTTAAAAATTAGTTTCATTGAATTAACTCGTCCATGATTTTTAGATAAGTTTTTTTAAAGTTGGAATTATAATTATCGAAAAAGTTATAAATGTCTAAGCACATTATATTGTGATTGAATACAGTAAGTGTAAGTGGAGATATCCACAAACAAATGCAAAAGGAGGGGATGGTAATATGTCACATCCACATGGATTAGGAGCAGGTTTTGCGTTAATCGTAGTATTGTTTATCCTTCTAGTTATTATTGGAGCTGCATATGTGAGCTACTAATAACGTGCAACCATTGATTGTCTCGAAAAATGTGGAAAATCTAGGGGAACTACAAAAGCGATATGTATGGATTGCATAACGCTTTTTCACTGATTCTGAAAAGAAGAACTCACAATGAATAGTTAGCTTATACTAGTGAAATAAGCTTTTATCAATTGTAATGAAGAAAAACAAAAAAATTGAGTGCTAAACTTGTCAGTTTTACTTTGGAGGAACCTTTAGTGGATTTTCACTTAGTCATAATTTTTATAAATATGAAAAATAAGGACATTCGTCTAATCACATGTACTGACACGTGAATACAGTACTCGTAGGTGGAGTAATTCCACAATTAAAATTATAAGGAGTGTTGAAATATGTCTCACGTAGGAACAACAGGTTTCGCGTTAATTGTAGTATTGTTTATTCTTTTAGTTATCGTAGGTGCTGCTTACGTAGGTTACTAATTAATAAGACTTGGGATGCCCAATCTAAGAGGATTGGGCATCCTTTTCTTTGAAGAGATAAGTTTTCGAGATTATAATTCGGAATTATAGATGCTTTTCTAATTAAGTTTTAAAGAAATGTTAAATGGGAATAGTAATAGTGATGAAAATAAGGTTAGGTGATTATGTGTTTGAGCAAGGAAAAAGTAGTTTATCCCACACTTAAGGGGCAAGTAAGACCCCCACCTCAAAACTTAAGAAAATCGAGAAGTTTAGGTGGGGGATAAACTGCCCCTAAAGGTCCGATGTAGAATAACTTTCATCAGTGATAGCTGATGATTAGTTATTCTTATGCCTGTGGTATAAGTTGAACTAACAATCAGTGGGGGATGAAGGAAAACCCCCACTGATTGAAGTTCAGCTTTATTGAATTTTAATCTGCCAATTTTCTTAACTAATCAGTTTTATCAATGATAAAGGAGTAAGTTGTAAACGTTTTAATTAACCTCTAGTTATTTTTTGTGAAATCAAGGATAGTGAAGATAAGGATAGTATCATTTTTGATATAATTAATATCGCTATAGGTATAATCGCGTGGAGGAAAAAGTAAAATGGATGTAAAAAAATTTGATGCTCTTGATATTCTTGAGAAAATAACGGATGGATTTTTTATATTGGATACCAAGTGGAACTTTATTTATCTAAATCAAGCGGCAGAAAAAATGTTTAATCGACCAAAAGGAAAACTGCTCAGAACTAGTTTATGGGACCAATTTCCTCATATGGTTACTTTACCTATTTTCAGTTATTTTCATTTGGCAATGAAAGAACAACAGTCGGTAAGCTTCGAGTTATATTACCCCTTAAAAAATCAGTGGTTTGATTTGCGGGCATACCCATCAAAGGAAACGCTATCTGTATATTTTGTAAATATAACATCTTCCAAAAGAAAAAGTATAAAAAGAGAACAGCATTATCAATCTTTATTTACGAATAATCCAGATGCCGTTTATTCATTTGATTTAAAAGGTCGATAC
Organism: Anaerobacillus alkalidiazotrophicus; assembly: GCF_001866055.1. Next base: position 1,260,454 of record NZ_MLQS01000001.1, on the reverse strand, counting down.
ATAAGTGTTAATAAAGCGTTAGAAGAATTAACTGGTTATCGTGAAAATGAATTAATAGATCAATCATTTCACCATCTGATAGCTAAAGAAGATTTAGAAAAAACAATGTATTTTTTTAATGAAGCAACTAATGGTGTTCCGCAAAATTATTATTGTAAAATAATTCATAAAAGTGGAAGAATCATACATTGTAAGGTTACCAATATACCAATTACGATAGGAAATAAAGTCATTGGCGTATATGGAATTTGTAAAGATATTACTTTGCAAAAGGTAGCTGAGGAAAGTATTGAAAAAGCGGAGAAGCTTTCCTTGGTAGGACAATTATCTGCTTCAATTGCCCATGAAATTAGAAATCCATTAACGACATTAAAAGGATTCCTACAATTAATAAAAAAAGAAAAAGAAGTTAATCCGATTCACCTTGAAATATTACTTGATGAAATGAATCGCATCGAAATGATTACGAGTGAATTGTTACTTTTAGCAAAGCCCCAAGCAGTTCAATTTACTAATGGGAACATTAAAGATACGATAAATGATGTTGTGACTTTGTTACAATCGCAAGCACTGATGAAGAATATCGAAATTATTTTTGAATATGAAAAAGTAGGAAGCATTAGCTACGTAAGTAATCAGTTAAAGCAGGTATTTATCAATCTTATTAAAAATGCTATCGAATCCATGACTGATGGTGGGGTAATCAAGGTTGTCCTTCATGACTATAGTCAAGAAAATATCCTAATAGAAGTAATCGATCAAGGTTGTGGAATTTCAGATGACTTAGCTCCTAATATAGGGATGCCATTTTATTCAACAAAAGAAAAAGGTACGGGATTAGGGATGGTAACTACTTTTAAAATTATAAATGACCATGGGGGAAAGATTGAATTTACTAGTAAAATAGGAGAAGGGACTATCTTTAGAGTTTTTCTGCCGAAGCCAAGGCGAGCAACCAAGGTTAATATATAGTAGTAAAGTTAGTTGAAATTTGGAAAATTATCAAAAACACACCAATAGTTAGAGGAGCGTTTTTGATTTTTTTATTTTTCTACAAAATAAAAAGCGTAAAGACATAATATAAACTAATTAATGATTGAACGAAAAATATGAAACCCCATAATATAGTGGGAATAAACGTGTTTGATGCAAGACTAGTAGCATCACCTGCACGGGAAGGATGAAAAATGCTTAGGTAAAATATCGTAAAGGCACTAGATACTGAGTGGATAAGGATGATGCTTGATGATAATAATATTAGAGCTTCCTTCAATGCTAATAACTGATGATATTCGATATAAAAACTAAATCCAATAAAAACACAAAGCCAAAGAATGCCAAAAAAGTTTCGAACCCATAAGACAAGATTTATGATTGCCAAAGCTAATAATCCATAAAATATAAATACTAGATTGTTTGAATTTATAAAGTAAAAGCAAAGAAAAGCAACGACTGAAGAAGTTGTATAGCCAGCATAACTGACGATGACTCGAGATAGCCACGATCTAGTACCAACTTCAGCCAATCCTTCGCTGTTTAAATATAACGAAACGGAATATACCTTCCCACTTGTCATAAGTGCAGCAATTGCATGTCCAGACTCATGAACTAACGTATTAATCGTACAAAATAACCTTCTAATAATAGGAATATGACAGATGACAAAGGCAGCTACTAAATAGTAAAAAATATGTTCCAAGTTCAATCACCTCCATATCAATTTATTATAGTCAATTTTGTTGTGTTACAAAATAAAGGAAATTGTCCAGGCTCTATAATTTGCTTGGATCACATAATAGCGGTAACCGAAGTAAAGTGGTAACCAAAGTTTGTGAATGGATCCCGCCCCATGGTGGAAAGTGTAATCAGGTAACAGTAACAAGAGTAGAACAAACTTCAGTTATGGGAAGAAGTGAGTGAAACTTATTTTAAGTGGTGCTAATATTTAGGCATACCAACAATAAAAATAAAAATGTATTTGAATATATTTTTGAATTCAAAGTAACCTAATAAGAAAAAGTTTAGGTGATATAAATGTCGATGAAAAAACAATGGATGATAAATATTGCAAGATTTTAACTTCATGACTAAGTTATTAGAGGTACGAAAAATAAATGACCGTAAAAAGTTTCCTACTAAGTTTTCGGAAGTAGTATTAATCGTTGAATGCGATGAAACAAAATTTGAGCAAGTTGAAGAAGTACTTTGGATGAACTTAGTATTAGGTGTAAATAATTTTTCTCTATATTATGAATTTCCTCATTCATAACCTTGCCCGAAAGATACTATACCTAGTTACGCTGAACCGATCGTAATTAGGTATAGATTTCTGTAGCTTGGTTTAGTACTAAAATGTCCAGGAGGTAAATAGGCAGACGAATTAAAAATCCCAATCGAAAAACTCTTTTACAAATTGAAAAAATATTTTTTCAGTAGGTGCCAGTGATCGGTTTTTGGGTATTATGATACCAACCGTTCGTTGCACTTCTGGTGTGTCGATTGGTATTTGTACTGTTAAACTAGACGTTCGATCGTAAAACGTACCATTAGGTAAAAGGCTTACACCAATACCGGCGGAAACAAGACCTTTTATAGCATCCATATCTTCTCCTTCTGCTGAAACCTTAGGTTCAAATCCTGCCTCATTACATGCATCAACGGCGATTTGACGTAATACATATCCATTTGGGTATAATACAAAATCATCGTTTTTCAAATCGGCAAGAGACAAACTTTTATTTGCAGATGCAGGGTGATTAGCTGGTACTAAAACAGAGATATTCTCAGAAAATAATACGTGCGCTTCTATATCAGCGGTACTCGGTGGCACTGGACCAAGAAAGGCAAGATCTAATTCACCATTCTTTACTGAATCGATTAATGAAGCATATGAACCTTGACGTAAATGGTAGGAAATCTTCGGGTGCTCCGTTTTAAAAGCAGAAATAACGGTGGGGAGTAAATGGTTGGCAAGGCTTGTCGGATAGCCAATTTTTACTGTCCCGAATTCTGGATCTAAATATTCATCTACTTTTTCTTTGGCGTAATCAATCGCTTTTATCGCTGCCTTTGAATGAATTAAGAACGTTTTGCCAATAGGGGTTAGTTTAATATTTCTACCTACTCGATCAAATAACGCAACTCCAAGTTCATCCTCAAGTTTTGATATTTGTAGGCTTATTGCCGATTGTGCGACATGAAGATGTTCTGCAGCTTTTGTAAAATGTTCTCTTTCAGCAACTTCTATAAAATAGCGTAGTTGTCGTAATTCCATGGACACCATCCCTTTTTTATATCGATATGAGATAGAAATCATCTAAATCATATATTGTATATATTAATTTGATACCATAAAATAAAAACTACGTAAAGCAATTCGTGAAAAAAACTAACAGGGGAGATAAAAATGACATTTAATAACTTACCAAAAGCACAAGGTCTCTATCATCCTGAATTCGAACATGATGCATGTGGAATTGGTCTATATGCGCATATTAAGGGACTTGCAACTCATGATATTGTAAAAAAAGCACTAAAAATGTTATGTCAGCTTGACCATCGTGGCGGACAAGGAAGCGATCCTTTAACAGGGGATGGCGCTGGTGTAATGGTGCAAATTCCTGATCAATTTTTCCGTAAAGCATGTCCGGAAATTAATCTTCCAAATAAAGGTCGTTACGGAGTAGGGATGCTATTCTTTTCAAAAAATGAAGCAGAGCGTCTTGAAGTTGAAGCTCGTGTAAACGAATTGATCGAACAAGAAGGGCAGACGCTCCTAGGTTGGAGAACAGTGCCTATCGATGTAAATCAAATCGGAAAAGGTGGACAAGAAACATGTCCTGTTATCCGTCAAGTGTTTATCGGTGCAAACGATGAAATTCAAGATGATTTAGTGTTTGAAAGAAAGCTATTCATAATTAGAAAACAAGCAGAACATTGGGCAAATGAACGTGAGTTACGTTTTTACTTTGCGAGTTTATCAAGTAGAACAATCGTTTACAAAGGTTTGTTAACACCTCAACAAGTAGATACGTTTTATCTTGATCTACAAGACGATTCTTTTGTATCAGCTTTTGCTTTAGTACATTCCCGCTTTAGTACAAACACATTCCCGAGTTGGGAAAGAGCGCATCCGAACAGATATCTTATCCATAATGGAGAAATTAATACATTAAAAGGTAATATTAATTGGATGAAAGCTCGTGAACAACAATTTGTTTCAGAAGTATTTGGTGAAGATTTACCGAAATTACTTCCAATCCTAGATACTAGCGGAAGTGACTCATCTGTATTAGATAACGCGCTTGAATTCTTTGTTTTATCAGGTAGAAAGCCTGCTCATGCAGCAGTAATGTTAATTCCTGAACCGTGGACAGAAAACCCACATATTTCAGAAGAAAAGAGAGCTTTTTATGAATATCACAGCTGTATCATGGAGCCTTGGGATGGTCCAACGGCGATTTCATTTACAGATGGAAAACAAATTGGAGCTATTCTAGATCGTAACGGTCTACGTCCAGCTAGATATTATGTAACAAAAGATGATTACATTATTTTCTCATCTGAAGTTGGGGTTATTGATGTTGAAGAAGAAAATGTTCTTTACAAAGAACGTTTGAGCCCAGGGAAAATCCTATTAATTGATTTAGAAGAAGGACGTATTATTTCTGATGAGGAAATCAAATCAGAAATGGCCAATGCGCATCCATACCAACAATGGTTAGATAAGCAATTAGTAAAGTTAGAAGAAAAACAAGTGTTAGCTGAAGAATTTGGAGATTTACTTCAACGCCAAAAAGCATTCGGTTATACGCATGAGGATGTTAAAAAGTATTTAATTCCAATGATTACACAAGGGAAAGACCCTATTGGTTCAATGGGATATGATAGTCCTTTAGCGGTATTATCAGATCGTCCGCAATCATTGTTTAACTATTTCAAACAAACTTTTGCACAAGTTACGAATCCGCCAATTGATGCAATTCGTGAGCATATCGTAACATCAACTGTATCGTACTTAGGAGCTGAAGGGAATTTACTTCATCCAAATGAAAATAATTGTCATCGAATTCAACTTGAAACGCCAATTTTAACACAAGATCAGTTAGCACAATTAAAACAGGGTGTTACTTCGGAGTTTAAATGTTCAACTATTCACACGTTGTTTTCTGAAGATTTAGAAACTTCTCTTGAGGACGTATGTCAAAAGGCAGAAAAAGCAATTGAAGAAGGGGTAAGTTTACTAGTTTTATCAGATCGAGATATGAGCAAAGACCAAGTAGCAATCCCAACTTTATTAGTAGTTAGTGCAGTGCATCATCACCTTGTTAAAAAAGGTGTTCGTACGAAAGTTAGCTTAATTGTAGAAACTGGAGAGGCTAGAGAAGTACATCACTTTGCTGCATTAATCGGCTATGGAGCAGATGCAATCTATCCATATCTTACTTATGCAACGTACCATGCAGCCACTTTAGATGGTAGCTTATCATTAAGCTACGAAGAAACAGTAAGAAAGTATGTAAAAGCTGTTACTGAAGGTGTTGTAAAGGTAATGTCAAAAATGGGGATTTCAACAATCCAAAGTTACCGCGGGGCACAAATCTTCGAAGCAGTTGGTATTGGTTCAAGTGTAATTGACCGTTATCTTACTGGAACAACTTCACAACTTGGTGGAATTGATATAGAAACGATTGCCAAAGAAGCTAAAAATCGTCATGAGGCTGGATATGTTGAATCTTATGATAAAACATTAGATACAGGAAGTGACTATCAATGGAGAAAAAATGGTGAGCATCACCAATACAATCCAACTACAATTCACACGCTTCAATGGGCTTGTCGTAAAGGTGACTACAATTTATTTAAGCAATATTCTAAAACAGCAAATGAAGAAAAAGCTGGATATTTACGTAATTTATTCTCATTTAATGAAAAACGCCAGTCGATCTCAATTGACGAAGTTGAGTCTGTAGAATCGATTGTGAAACGTTTTAAATCAGGAGCTATGTCATATGGTTCATTAAGTAAAGAAGCTCATGAATCCTTAGCGATTGCTATGAACCGCTTAGGTGGAAAAAGTAATAGTGGTGAAGGTGGAGAAGATCCAAGCCGCTTTACAGTAGATGAAAATGGAGACAATCGTCGAAGTGCAATTAAGCAAATTGCATCAGGTCGATTTGGAGTTAAGAGTCACTATCTTATTAATGCAGATGAATTACAAATCAAAATGGCACAAGGAGCTAAGCCAGGTGAAGGTGGTCAGCTTCCAGGTAACAAAGTTTATCCTTGGGTTGCTGAGGTTCGTGGGTCAACTCCGGGTGTTGGACTTATTTCACCACCTCCACATCATGATATTTACTCAATTGAAGATTTAGCGCAGTTAATTCATGATTTGAAAAATGCTAATCGCCATGCGCGTATTAGTGTAAAACTTGTATCAGAGTCTGGTGTCGGAACAATTGCTGCGGGTGTTGCTAAAGGTGTTGCGGATGTTATTGTAATCAGTGGATACGATGGTGGTACAGGTGCTTCACCAAAAACAAGTATCAAGCATGCTGGATTACCATGGGAGCTTGGCTTATCAGAAGCACATCAAACATTAATGCTAAACGGTTTACGTGACCGCGTTGTACTAGAAACAGACGGAAAGCTTATGACAGGTAAAGATGTAGTTATGGCTGCAATTCTTGGAGCAGAAGAGTTTGCCTTTGCAACAGCTCCACTTATCGTATTAGGGTGTGTTATGATGCGTGCGTGTCATTTAGATACATGTCCTGTAGGTGTTGCTACTCAAAACCCAGAACTTCGTTATAAGTTTGCTGGAGATCCTGATCACGTAGTCAACTTCATGCGCTTTATTGCCGAAGAAGTTCGTGAAGTCATGGCAGAGCTAGGATTTAGAACAGTTGAAGAAATGGTTGGACGTACAGATGTACTTCAAGTAAGTGAAGGTGCAAAAGAACATTGGAAAGCGAGTCAGTTAGATTTAACTGCATTAACTTACCAAGCTGAGGGCCCTCGTACAAAGTGTATCTCTCAAAATCATAAGATAGATGAGTCTTTAGATATGCAAAAAATCTTGCCAGCAGTACAAGACGCATTAGAAAATCAAAATCCAGTTGATGTAACATTCCCGATTATGAATGTTAATCGCGTTGTTGGTACGATTGTAGGAAGTGAAGTTTCAAAACGCTATGGAGAAAAAGGATTGCCTGAAGATACGATCACACTTCGTTTTAACGGTTCAGCTGGTCAAAGTTTTGGTGCCTTTGTTCCTAATGGTATGACTCTTCATTTAACAGGTGATACAAATGACTACTTCGGAAAAGGTTTATCAGGCGGTAAATTAATCGTTAAACCAGATCCAAACGCAGGACTAAAAGCAAGTGATAATGTTATTGCTGGAAATGTTGCTTTCATCGGTGCAACAAGTGGTGAAGCTTACATTAACGGACGCGCTGGTGAGCGTTTTGCAATTCGAAACAGTGGTGTGAAAGCCGTTGTTGAAGGAATTGGAGACCATGGATGTGAATATATGACTGGTGGACGTGTCGTTATCTTAGGTAATGTTGGGAAAAACTTTGCAGCTGGTATGTCAGGTGGAATTGCTTACGTACTTGCTGATGATGTAAACGAATTTAAATCATTATGTAACAAAGAGCTAGTTGAATTCGAGACTCTTGAAAATAAAGAAGAGACAAAAGAAGTTAGAGAGATGATCGTTAACCATTTCTATTATACGAAGAGTGAAAAAGCCGATCATGTTCTTAAAAACTGGGATCAAATCACAAGCAAGTTTGTAAAAGTTATTCCGAAAGACTATAAGCGTATGATGGAAAAAATTCAGGAACACAAAGCAAGAGGTTTAGCTGAAGATGAAGCAATTATGGAAGCCTTCCAAGCTAACGCAGCTGTAGAGAAAAAAGCACCAAGTAAAAAATTAGAAGTAGTGGTGAAATAAGAAAGGAGGAGAATGATCATGGGAAAAGCAACAGGATTTATGGAATATAGTCGCAAAAAGCCAGAGGAAAGAGATCCTAAAACACGGTTAAGTGACTGGAGTGAATATTCATCCTTTTTCTCTGATGAAGTATTAAGTGAACAAGGAGCTAGATGCATGGACTGCGGAACTCCTTTCTGCCATACAGGAATGATTATTCAAGGTGCAGCATCTGGTTGTCCTATTAATAACTTAATTCCTGAATGGAATGATTTAGTTTATCGTGGAAGATGGAAGGAAGCATTAGAACGCCTACAAAAAACAAATAATTTCCCAGAATTTACGGGACGAGTTTGTCCCGCCCCTTGTGAGGGGTCATGTACGGTATCGATCTCTAACCCTGCGGTATCAATTAAGGGTATTGAGCGCTCGATCATTGATAAAGGATTTGAAAATGGGTGGGTTACTCCTCGCATTCCGAAAAATCGTACAGGAAAGAAAGTCGCAGTTATCGGTTCAGGCCCATCAGGATTAGCAAGTGCTGACCAATTAAATCAAGCTGGTCATTCAGTAACTGTTTATGAGCGTGCTGATCGACCAGGCGGATTATTAATGTATGGTATTCCTAACATTAAACTTGATAAAGGTGTAGTAGAGCGTCGTATTAAATTAATGCAGCAAGAAGGTATTGATTTTATTACAAACACTGAAGTTGGGGTAGATATCACAGCTGAAGAAATAAAACAACAGTATGATGCAGTTGTGCTCTGTATTGGGGCTAGAAAAGCGCGTGATCTCAAATTTGAAGGTAGGGAAGCAAAAGGAATTCATTTTGCAATGGATTACTTAACGAAAGCTACAAAAAGCTTACTAGATTCAAACTTTAAAGATGGTAATTTCATTGATACAGAAGGTAAGGATGTTATCGTTATTGGTGGTGGTGACACTGGGGCTGACTGTGTTGCAACAGCAACAAGACAAAACGCGCGTAGTGTTGCATTATTCCAAATTCTTTCGAAACAACCTGAAACTAGACCTGAAAACAATATGTGGCCAGCGTATCCGAATGTGCACACTGTTTCATATGCTCATGAAGAAGCAGCTGCTAAATATGGTAAAGACCCTCGTGAATATTTAATTCAAACGAAGAAGGTCGTTACTGATGAAAATGGAAGTGCAAAAGAATTACACACAATCCAAGTTGAAGAAACTAAGGATGAAACCGGCCGACTAATGTTTAAAGAAATTCCTGGAACAGAAAAAGTATGGCCTGCACAGTGCATCTTTATTGCTGTTGGTTTTGAAGGTGTGGAACAACCAATGTTAACACAATTCGGTGTAGAAACAGTTAACCAAAAGATCGATGCAGAATACGGTAAGCACACAACCAATGTAGAAGGTGTGTTCGCTGCTGGTGATGCGAGACGTGGTCAAAGTTTAATTGTTTGGGCGATCAATGAAGGTCGCGAAGCTGCACGTGAAGTAGACAAATATTTAACGAAATGTTTAGTTAAGTAATGATTAATACTCCCCGAATATACTAGATCGTTCAGTTTTTGGAGAAAAAATAGTAATTAGAAATAGAAATAGCGTACCAATTCCTATGATTGGTACGCTTGTTTTTGTTGTTATATCATTATTTCGTAGGACATTATGAAAAAATTGGCAAACGAGTTCAAGTATAATATTTTACAATGTTATAGAAAAGCCAATGTTCCCAACTTGAAAATCGCCCTTTCCTCGTTGTTTAGGAAACTATAGATTTCTTCCTTGTGTTATAACATTACAGAGGTGGTGTCAACGTCTAGCTTCAGCAGTTACGAGCTCAGTTTTCGGTTGTTGCTTTGTGACGAGCAAATGGAGTGGCGCTGAAGCTTTATTTACAATATCTTTACAAAAACAAGCTTGAATATTCTTGCATAAGTAACTTATCATATAAGTAATTTGTTATATGTTGCGTATATATTTTAATTGAAAAAGCATGAACAAAGTAAGCTATAAAGTAAATCGTAATACTAGGAGGAAAAGTAAATGAGAACAAAGAATTACCATGAATTGTTAAGTAATCGTATTTATATTGGTGGAGCTAATGATGTTGAGGATGTATTAAAAAATGAAAAAATTGATGTTGTTTATGATTTAAGAGCAGAGGCACCAACAGAAGAGACTAACTATCATCGAGTACATAGTCCAATTGTTGACGATGCGGGGCATCAAGATGAGTTTATTAAAAAGTCCATTGATCATGTTGTTAAGTCTTATCATGAAGGTAAAAATATTTACTTCCATTGCCAAGGTGGTAGTAACCGTACAGGTACCGTAGCAGTTGGAACCCTTCTAACCTTAGGTAAAGCAAGTTCAATCGAAGAAGCTGAAGAACTTGCTAAAGCTGCTCGTCCAAAGATTAATGTTAAATCTGAGAATAAAGAAGCTCTAAAAAGAGTATTTCCAAATGGGTAAGTTTTGAATGTATAAAGGTCAGATCCTCGCCGTTACAATGGTAGGTCTGATCTTTTAATTTGAAAAGATAGTTTGTTATGATGTTGTACATGACCGAATGCCTGTTATTTTGCCAGAAGATACATATGAGATGTGGCTAAATCCGGATGTAAATGATACCGATTTATTAAAATCACTATTAATTCCTTATCCAGCAGATAAAATGAGTTCCTATAAAGTATTAACTTTAGTAAATTCACCGAAGAACGATCACCCAGAAATTTTAACACCATTAAATAGTCGTTGATAAATCTGTGGGAATAACGGGAACAATAAGGTAGAGGTCACGTTAGAGAAGGGTGCGTGTTCGGTATAGAAAAAAAGAGAGATAGCGGTTACCTAAATACCACCTCAATGATCGGGTTTTCCTTAGAATAAATTAACCATGTTTTTCTCATAATATATATGTAGAAAAAAGAAAGGTGGGGTTTGGCTTGACAAATAAAAAGAAGCGTAATAATTCTAAAGGTGGTAGTCAAAAAGGAAATACTCATAATGACGGGTTGACTTCCGATAATATTCTATCATATGAAGAACTTGAAAAATCAATATCACCAACTGGACGACAAAATTCTAAACAATAAACTGAGCATTTTATTGAACACTTGTACAACTTGTGAAAAATTAATTTATCATAATTAGTCACCCGTACTTTATAAGTATGTGGCCTTTTTTATCCCACTCTTAAGGGGAGCAGTAAGACCCCCACCTCAAAACGTAAGAAAATCGATAAGTTTAGGTGGGGATTAACTACGCCTAAGGGTCCAAAATAGAATAACTAATCATTAGAGAAAGCTAATGATTAGTTATCTTATGCCCGTGGTATAAGTTAAACTAACAATCAGTGGGAGTTGAAAGAAAACCCCCACTGATTGAAGTTCCGCTTTATGGTACTTACATAAAAACAAATGAGGAGCTACTCAATTTGCAACCAGAGTTTCAAAGGTCTTGAGTAGATGAAGTGAAATTGGGATGTATGGGAATTAATTGAATAGTGGTATTAGGAGGGGATGAAGGACCCCTCACTGTCAGAAGGTAAGCTTTATTAGTTATTGAGATAAATTATTTGCAATTTCATATAATTTATAGTTGAAATCAGGTTTTTTGTTAAGAACTTCTTGAATTGTACGATAGGTGATTTCATTTTTTTCGATCCCAACCGCTATACCAGGTATTCCATTTTCAATACATTCGATAATTTTATCTCCCATACGGCTAGCGAATATACGATCAAAGGCGCTAGGGCTACCGCCACGTTGAACATGACCCAAATTTGTGCTTCGAGTTTCTAAACGAGTTCTTTTTTCGATTTCTTTTGCAATTTGGCTACCACATCCTGCACCTTCAGCTACAACGATAATACCGTGCCTTTTCCCACGGTCGTATCCTTTTTTAATAGACTGACAAACTTCTTCAATATTCCAAGGAACCTCTGGAAGAATAATTGCATCAGCCCCACTTGCAATTCCTGAATGGAGAGCAATGTTACCAGAGCCTTTCCCCATTACCATGATTACACTAGTACGATCATGACTTGTTGATGTATCTCGAATTTTATTAATTAGACTAACTACTATATTTACAGCGGTATCAAAACCAATTGTATAATCAGTAAAGGCAATATCATTATCAATGGTTCCTGGAAGACAGTAAGTATTGATTCCTTTTTGATATAATGCTAAAGCACCACGATAGCTACCATCACCACCAATGACAACGAGGTGATCGATATTTGCTTCTTTTAAATGGGCAATCGCTCGTTCTTGTCCTTCAGGAAAGTAAAAGTCGGAGGATCGTTCCGATTGTAAAAAAGTACCTCCTCTATGAAGAATATCCCCAACATCACGAAGGGCCAATGGTACAAATAAACCATTCATTAATCCTTGAAAACCTTTTTTAATACCGATTACATTATGACCTTTTATGATCGCTATTCGAGTAATAGCTCGGATGGCACTGTTCATTCCTTGACTATCGCCGCCAGAGGTTAATATACCAATATTCATTCATATCGTCCTCCTTTATACCGAATTGCCCTTCATAATTAATCATATTTATAGGGAAGCTTCATTAAGAACTCTTTTTTCTAAAATAGGGTAGTCTTGCTTGTCCAAAATACAAAAATCTTTTGAACCAAATATTAAGTGGGTGTGAGATCGCAAAAGTTATATTGTTAATGAAAAAAGCAAACTGCATTATATGAACATGCTGCTTGCTTTTTATAAGCCTTTGTTTACGTTGAATGGTTGTTTGTCTGTCGTCCAAGTAATTTATGGGGGCTTTTTATTTGCTTAGTTATTAGTATTTCATACCCATTTTAAAATCATACTCCGCCTTAGTATTATGAACCCATTGACTATCCCTTGAGAGGTCAGAATTTCAATCTTCATTCTACATTCTCCTGTTTAAAATTTGGAATAAAGGGAATGGTTACCTTATATTATTAGGTATTAATTAGAGATTATCCAAATATTAGTGTGTAATAATGGGTTTGCATTAGGTGGGGAAGAAGTGTGGCTGATACGTGTTCGAGATAAGTTGTAGGCAGTGAGAACTGTAACGATTGGTGCGATACGTACCCTAAAAGAGGTTTAGAGAAGTAAGAACGATAACGAAACGGTGAATTACTCGATAATAGGGTAAGAGAAAAAACAAAACGAGACGACTTAATATTTACACGAAAAAGCTTCCAGAAAGTAAACGTACCCGAAACTTAATAAAATCAATATCATGACAGTTTTTTAGTGTTTCCATAGAATTTAAATTAAAAGGTTTAATATCTGATTATTCATCATATAATTATATAAAGGAGTTGATAAAAATGGAAATTATTGATGGGTTAGAAATGATTTGTCCTAAATGTAATGGAAAAGGAATGTATGAATACTTCAATAATGAAGAAGCAAATCAACTATATGACAGGTATATGGATGTTGAAATGAAGGATGCGAATACAGCATGGGTATTAGCTAAGAATCAATCTACAAAACTTTACGACTGTAAGCAATGTATGAAGCGAGGAAAAGTACTTACGGATAAAGGAAAAGAAATACTATCGCATTTAGAGGACTATTCCTAATAATAACACATTGATAATTAACAAGTCCTTTTCTACGGTTCGTGACTGTCCAGATTAAGACCTACATTTATCACTTCGTTAAGTAATAGTTAGTTTTAAAGGTTAGAAAGTAGTAAGTTTTTAGTTAGAATAATTTCTCTAGTATACAAAAAAAGAAAGCGGTTCCGTAGTTTTAGAGACGGAAATGTTTAACGTTTTCCACGATTTTATTCTCTATCTGTCAGCTAAACAACAATTAGTGACTTCAGAAAAAATGGCGGATTTAGTTGTTCCAATACGTAAGTGTAAATTTACGCTGATATTGATTGACACATGTGTATCCCTCATTAAATAATTTGCATGCTGAAACGATGAATAAGGTTGACTTATAAGGCTTAGCCTTGTAGGTTAACCTTGTTTTTGTTTCGATTAATGAATTTATTAAAATCGTGTACAGGAAGAGATATATTATTGATATTAGTAATTCTCGTATGCTTGTAGTCAGTGGATTACCAAAGAGGAATCTTTTGAAGGGTGCAAATAGTAAAGTAGGGAAAGAGGGGATGAAGTGACATCCCCCAGTTTATTGTTATTCTTGGATACGAATTGCTTTTTGCTCTTCGCCATACATGTTGATGGTCGCTTCATCTTTATACAATTTTACCCAAAGACCTTCTCCTTCTTTAAAAAAATAGATTTTATCTTTTGTAACATTAATTGGGAATAGCATGTAACTTTGATCTTCAATCGTTACTTCTGTTTCAGATTGCGGGTTATCGAATGAGAAAAAGATCTCCTCTGTTGGTTTAACCTCTTTTAGTAAATAGTCAATCATTAATTCTTTCCAATTATCTAGATGAACGATCGATTCAATTCTTTCAAAGTCAGCATCATCGACAACACTTCGGATCAGAGTGACTGTGTTATCTTTTACTTCAAAAAGCTCATACCTGTTTACAGCATGTGCTTGGTGGCCGTATGCTAAGAAGTAGTTTGTATTTTCAATTTTATAAAAAGTTCTCGCTTCACTTAAATAACCAGGATGTTCAAGCATATAATCTGAAAAGACTTGGTATTTTTCAAATGGATTACTAGTCGCTTTATCGGGCTCCTTTTTTACATCTTTTTCTTGATCAGAAATTTCATCTTTTTCATTATCTGTGATCTCATTTTGCTCTTTGTCAGTCTCAGGGTTTTCAATGGTTACAGTTTCATCAGGTATCGGCTCCTCAATTGTATGATCTAGAGGTTTTTCATTAGAGGATGTCATGATAAAGAAGACTAATAAAACTATAGCAGCAACCCCGGTTAAACCTGCAACAAACCTTTTCATTATAGATCGACTCCTTTTCTTTCGTTTATATTTATTATTAACTTTCATTAATAATTGATGGATGGCTTCTTTTTTTTCAGGATGTAAACTAGGTTTTTCCATAGTGCCTAGCTTTTTTTCTAGTTCTCTATCCTTATCGTTCACTGTATTCTCCTCCTAGCTCGGATTGTAACTCTTTTAGTAACACTTTTTTTGCACGATGATAAGTAGAACGCACCTTGCTCTCACTCCAATTTAATATTAAGGAGGTTTCTTTTTCAGAAAGTTCTTTTATTCCCCTCAATATGACAACTTCCCGGTAATTTTCCTTCAGAGATTGAATTGCCTGA
Organism: Anaerobacillus alkalidiazotrophicus; assembly: GCF_001866055.1. The sequence continues at coordinate 1,245,296 of NZ_MLQS01000001.1, read as the reverse complement.
TATAGTTTCATTGTTTCCTCATTTATTTGGAAAAGTTGATCAGGAGTTTGTTCAACTATTACATCATGGTTTTCCTCAGAGAAAAAGTAGTTTTTCCATTTGTTCCGACTTCTTTTTCTTAGTTCATCAATGGCCACATTCCGGGCAATTGTAAAAAGCCAAGTTTTAGGCTGTGAATTTCCTTGAAAGGAATCTATTCCCTTAATTGCCCTTATAAAAACTTCTTGGACGAGATCCTCTACGTCCGTAGAACCAATTCGAAAAATGAAAAAATGATATACATCATCACTATATTGGTGAAACCAATCAGAAATGATTTGTTGATCGGTCATAATATTGCCTCCGTTTAAATTGGTAATGAAACTTTAATTGTTCGGATAAGTCCCTAGCTTTTATGGCTTTCGCATTTTTATTTAATCAGAATTTATAAATTTCTAACTTGGAAACTGTCTAGCTCCAGGGGCCATCGGCTCGATCACTTCAGACCTTCTCTTTCGGTCAAAAACCCGACCGCTACGAGCTGGTCTTCCAGTGTTTGTCGCCGATAGGCGGGCGCCTTGCGCTTTTCATGTTTATATTATTAGACGATAACTAACTATTTTCATTGCACATATTTTGAGATTTTTTTTAAAACTTTAAATATAGTGATGTTGATCATTTATCATTGAGGACAAAAAGAGGTAAAGATATTGGATGAACACTGTACTTTTTTACTTTTAGCAGTCAAAACATTAGTATATAGTATGAGCATGCAAGCCGACAATATAGAAAAAGCAAAGTAAAAAATGGGGTCAATTTAGAATGTAATGAACAATGGTTGTAACGTACGTTTAGTTATCTGGACAAAAACTTAACTAAAAAAGGGGTGTACTAAATGGACCATATTACTTTTCTACCAATTAAACCTACCGATAGTTTGGTTGTGAAAAAAATAAAAGAAAAATTAAACAAATGTAATGGTAGAGCAATGATTACTTTATTAAAGGGTGACCAATGCGAAATTTGGTACGATAAAAATGCAAAAGGATTAGTTTCTCCGAAAATCCCACCTGAAAATCAATTACTATGGGAAGCATTTGATGCTGCTGTTGAAGTGGTAATAAAAAATGGTGGTAAAGTAAAGAAAGGCAATGCTCGATCTGGAGCAAAACTAGGTAGTGACGCTTTACCGATAGATTCTGTAGAAGGTTATATTGCTCATAAAGTACATAATGTTCAAGTAGGGGAATCGGCATTTGGGCAGGTTTTGTTATTGCAGCAGTATTAGATTGGGTAGAGGTATGTAAAAATGAACGAGGTTTTCTACTCATTAATCCCATGTTTTTATCCGAATATACCGAAGAAAGTAGGGGGCAAACCCCATAGTCAAACACACATTTTTTTTGTACAAGATTATAGACAAATGACTAGTGCATATGATGTTTTGATCCTATTATAGAAACGGAGTGCATCTTATGTATACAAATGATGAATACTTTTATCATATTTATCCCCCGTACGCTCAAACTGTAGATTATCAGTATCAACCAGATAATTATTATCAAGGCTATAATGAGAGGCTATTTGGTCAGTGGTTTCCTTCACCAGGGGGACATCTAGGACCGCCACCAGGCCCGCCGCCAGGACCTCCACATGGGCAACCGTCAGGACCTCCATTTGGACCACCACCAGGTCCCCCAGTTGGACCTCAACCACCATGGACACCGCCAGGTCCAACGCCAGACGTAGGCCCACCTACATCTCCACCACCATCCTATATTCCAACTCAAGCTCAACAAGTAGGTACTTTTGCAGTGGATCCAGGTGGTATTAGAGGGTGTTTGTTTAGATATACGTATATATGGTTAAGAAATCGCCAACAATTTTGGTATTATCCGACTTTTGTAGGCCGAAGATCTGTTTCAGGGTATCGTTGGACCGGATTTAGATGGGTGTATTTCGGAGTAAGCCTCCGTGAAATTACATCGTTCCAATGTGTATAGAAAAAGGGGTCTGACCCCCACCGCGTTAAAGCGTTACTGTGGTGGGGGTCAGACCCCGAATTTTTTTGGTTGTCCTTGCATAGAATTACATAGTTAATTTTTTAGATTGTGGTGGAACACAATAAAACAAAAAGGGTGACGTTATGAAAAGGTTATGTAAGGTAGATGGTTGGAAAATAATTGAGACAAAACTTCATAAAGACGATTTTCGCCTTAGTGAAAGTTTAATGAGCTTAGGTAATGGGCATATGGGTATGCGCGGTAATTTTGAAGAGAATTATTCGGGTGATTTTCACCGAGGCTCATATATTGCTGGTGTTTGGTTTCCTGATAAAACAAGAGTTGGTTGGTGGAAAAACGGTTATCCAGAGTATTATGGGAAGGTTATAAATTCAACGAACTTTATTGGGATTCGCGTTTTTATTGACAATGAGGAAGTAGATTTATATAAAGATAATGTAAAAGAATATTATCGTGAACTTGACATGCAACATGGGATACTATTACGCAAATTTACAATCTTGAAAGGTAAAAAGGAAATTGAGATCTTAACTGAGCGATTCCTTTCAATCGTAGACTGCGAGCTTGCTAGTATAAAGTACAGTGTAACACCGAAAAACTTTGATGGAAAAGTTACGTTTATCCCTTATTTAGATGGAGATGTTCGTAATGAAGATTCAAACTATGATGAAGATTTTTGGGTTGAAATTGATAAAGAAGTATCAGACTATGAAGCTAGTCTTGTAATGGAAACAAAAGAAAATCCTTTTGGTACACCAACCTTTCAACTTGCGACAACTATGAAGGTTGCTGTTGATGGAACAGTTTTGGAGATTTCTTCTAGTGAGAAGGGTGAGTCTGTCGAAAATAAAATAGTTGTAAAAGCGAATCAAGGTACAACTAGCACCCTTTACAAATATGTCGCTGTTACAACAGACCGGAACCATAAATTTGATGAACTTATCGAGAAGGGCAAGAAGTTATTAACGAAAACAATCAAAAAAGGATATCATTCAGCTTTAGCCGAGCATAAACATGCTTGGTTAGTACGGTGGAAGATGGCAGATATTGAAATAGATGGGGATGTAGAAGCCCAACAAGGAATTCGTTTCAATTTGTTTCAGTTATTTTCCACATATTATGGAGAAGATTCACGTTTAAATATTGGTCCTAAAGGCTTCACAGGTGAAAAATACGGTGGTGCTACGTATTGGGATACAGAAGCATATGCTCTACCATTCTATTTATCTACTGCAAAATCAGAAGTCGCTCGTAATCTTTGTATCTACCGACATAATCAGCTCGAGGGAGCCTATACCAATGCACGTAATCAGGGACTTAAAGGTGCTCTTTATCCTATGGTGACATTTAATGGGATTGAATGTCACAACGAATGGGAGATAACCTTCGAAGAAATACATCGTAACGGTGCAATTGCTTACGCTATTTATAATTATGTGAACTATACAGGAGATAAATCATATCTTTTTGAGTATGGCATTGATGTCCTAGTTGGGATCTCTAGATTTTGGGCAGATCGTGTTCATTATCATAAGCAAAAAAAGGTCTACATGATCCATGGAGTGACAGGACCAAATGAATATGAAAACAATGTAAATAACAATTGGTATACAAATAAAATGGCAGTGTGGACACTTAGCTATACGTTAGATGTTATTACGTATATACAAGAACAAAATTGCCATGAACTTTTAACAAACTTAGGTGTAACTGAGGCGGAAAAGGAAAGATGGCAAGATATTATCGACGATATGTACCTTCCTTATGATAAAACACGAGGTGTATTCATCCAGCATGATACGTTTTTAGATAAACAACTAATGACGGTTGATGAACTAAACCCTAAAGATCGCCCACTAAACCAAAACTGGTCTTGGGACAAAATCTTAAGAAGTTGTTTTATTAAACAAGCAGATGTCTTGCAAGGTTTATATTTTTTAAACCATCTATTTACATTTGAAGAAAAAGAGAAAAACTACGATTTTTATGAACCAATGACGGTGCATGAATCATCTCTTTCTCCATCAGTTCATGCAGTATTAGCAGCAGAACTCGGGAAAGAGGAAAAAGCGTATGAGTTTTATAACCGAACAGCACGCCTTGATCTTGATAATTACAATAATGATACGGAAGATGGTTTACACATAACCAGTATGACGGGTTCGTGGTTAGCCATCGTGCAAGGCTTTGCAGGGATGAGGTCTGCAAACGAAACTCTAGCTTTTGCACCGTTTATTCCAAAAGAATGGGATCGTTATTCATTTACTATTGTATATCGAAACCATACGTTAAAGGTGGAAGTAAAAAAAGAACAGCTCTTAATTTCTCAAAAAGGTCCACAACTAACATTAAATTTATATGGAAGACAAGAGACGCTAGTTGAAAATGGGCAACTGATCGTACCAATTCAAAAAGAGGATTGTAATGACGGGGGAGATTGTACGTCATGAAAAAACCACTAAAAGCGATTATTTTTGACTTAGATGGGGTTATAACGGATACAGCTGAGTACCATTTTTTAGCTTGGGGAGCACTTGCAAAAGAACTAAATATTCCATTTTCAAAAGAGTTTAACGAACAATTAAAGGGAATTTCCCGGATGGAATCATTAGAAAAAATTCTCGTTCACGGAGGAAAAAGTACAGACTATACTGAAGTACAAAAGCGGCATTTAGCGAATATGAAAAATGAGCATTATAAGAAGCTTATTGATAGCCTAACCCCTAATGATATTTTACCTGGAATGAAAAAGTTTATTTTAGAAGTCAAAAATACTGGTATTAAATTGGCTATTGCCTCAGCAAGTAAAAATGCAGTTTCTGTTATCACTTCACTTGGATTAAAAGATCAGTTTGATGTAATTGTGGACGCAAAAACAATCAAAAACGGTAAGCCTGACCCAGAAGTCTTTCTAACTGCAGCTAACTTACTTAAAGTAGAACCGAAACATTGTATAGGTATAGAGGATGCAGCTGCGGGGGTAGAGGCCATTAAAAGAGCTGGGATGTTTGCGATTGGAATTGGCTCGCTTAACACTCTTGAAAAAGCTGACCGGGTCTATGAAACTACTAAGGACGTTACACTAAAAGAAATAACTAAGTTGTATGCCAATTAAATAGAAAATATAGGAAAGTTCACCTTCTACTATCTAATGTCACTTATTACATCAATGATAGTGAAAGTGAACTTTCATTTGTTATATTTAATAGCGTTAAACATAGAGGAGTAATTAAAACAAATAAAAAGCGCTCCACCGATTGAAAAGTTCTTGCCTTTTCGTACGATAGAACGCTGTGCCTATTAGTATAGTAATATATAATAAACTCCAGAAGTAACTGGTAAATGTTGTTAAATGGTAGTGGTAAAGAAGGTTAAACAATTGAAGAAAATAATAAAACTGAAATAATCATCAGCTTTCAATGATGAAAGTTGTTCTATATCGTACGTTTAGGGCAGCTAATTCACAACCTAAACGTTTTGAGGTGGGGGGTCTTTTACCAAGAAAAAATTCAGATAAAATATAAAAAAAATTGGTTATACTAATAATTAGTGGAAATAAAGGTGGTGCAATAAATTTTGAAAAAAGATCAAACAATGCATGTATTCACAAAAGAATTTTATGAACAAATAAAAAAAGATCCTGTACAAGATTGGGCAGCAACATTAGCCTTTTATTTTATGCTTTCTATATTTCCTTTAATTATTTTTATTTTAGCTTTACTACCGTACATACCACTTGATACTGAACAAATTTATCATTTTGTACATGACTACGCTCCACCTGAGCTTGCCGAGTTATTTACTGAAACAGTATTGGAAGTTATAGCCGTACCACAAGGTGGGTTACTATCATTTGGTATTTTAGCAACGATTTGGACTGCGACCAATGGAATGAATGCTTTAGTACGTTCACTTAATCGAGCACATAACATTGATGAAACTAGGTCCTTTATAAAGATAAGGTTAATGTCAATTTTTATGACACTTGGTTTGGTTACTGTATTTGTTGTTACACTACTCCTTCCTGTTTTCGGAAATGTTATCTTAAACGGTATTGACGAAATATTTTCTCTTCCGACCGATACATTTGTTTATCTAAATCGTCTTCGTTGGATCCTTGGCGCAGCTATTATGACAGCTGTACTAATGTTTATTTATATTATTGCTCCAAATAAAAAACTAGGCATCAAAGACGCTATTTACGGGGCATTATTTGCTACAATTAGTTGGCAATTAATATCTTTTGGATTCTCCTTATATATTGCAAATTTCAATAATTTTACTGCAACCTATGGGAGTTTAGGGGGAGTTATTATATTAATGTTCTGGTTTTTCTTGAGTGGACTAATTCTGGTTATTGGTGGCGAAATTAATGCGACTTTATATAACATAAGGCACGAGAAAAGAATTTGAGAAAGTGAACTCGTTTCAGCAAGCTGAAGCATCGGAAAATCAGGTGGAGAGTCTGCACCACCTGATTGGAAAATCCCACCTACGCTACGCTTAGAGGTGGGGGTGTTTTACCCGGAAAAAAATTCAGATAAAATAAAATCTAAATCTAATAGTTGGGTCTTTATGCCTCACTGTGGTAATTATTAATATCATCAGTTAGTAAGGACCTTTGAGATGAGGGGAGAACCGCATGTAAACTTGCAAATTGTGCAAATTATTTTTAAGGTTTGCTTTTTGGAAAATTATCTGTTATGATTAAGAAGTTATTTTTGTTCGGTCTGTAAGGAGAGAATATATTAAAAATTCACCTTTATATCTAATTGAGCATCAATAGTAATAAAAAGTGGACAACGATCCACATAAGGAGATTATACACATGCAACAAGGTACAGTAAAATGGTTTAACGCAGAAAAAGGTTTCGGTTTCATTGAAGTTGAAGGTGGAGACGATGTATTCGTACATTTTTCAGCTATTCAAGGTGAAGGTTTTAAATCATTAGAAGAAGGCCAAAAAGTTTCATTTGACACTGAACAAGGTCAACGTGGACTTCAAGCTACTAACGTAAATAAAGTATACTAAAATTAAAGGACTCTATTTAGGGTCCTTTTTTGTACTATCAGAAAGTATAAAAATTTTATGGATGATAGTATAATAAATTAAGGCTTCTGCCCTTAAGTCCTGGCGATAAGCCAAGTTTTTCTAATAAAATAAGAAAGCATTCCTTAATTTAAGGAATGCTTTTTTGCTATCTATTCAAAAAAAGCAATCGTTAGGTCATGTAAATAGGGGTGAGAAAAATCCCTTTTTTCATAATAATTGTAGACCTAATAAGCCGTCGGGGTTGAAAGTAAGAGTTCAATAGTTAAAAGAGATTTGATTTCACCATCAATGCTATCGTGTAATGGTTCAATTGCAATACAAAAATATAGTTAAAGGTTTAATGAATTGTCTGTAGGAATAAAAGCTTTTAAATCGTCCCATCCATAAGCACATTCTTTCAGCTCGTTTCCAGCGACTGTTGTATTTTTTTCGTAAACTTCTTCGCCGCCTAAATATTCGAGAAAGGAACAAGATTGGTGATTTTTAAAGGTCCATAAAGCCATTGAAGAGTGGTGAATGGAAGCTAAATGTTGTGCTACACGTTCAAATAACTTTTTCCCGAATCCTTGCCCTTGAACTTCTGGATGTACATAAATTCCGTAAAGCTCACCAGTGTATCTAATTCTTAAACGGGCATCTCTCATCGTTCCTCCTAAGGCAAATCCTACGATTTTATCATCATCTTCTAATACAAAATTCATTGTTCCACCACGTATAGTATTTGGAAGATCGTTTTTCCATCGAGTTTCACGATTGGTATACGTAAATTTATTTAAAACGTCTGGCGGTAAAATCTCTTGATATGCTGCGTGCATACAATCCACATGAACACTAGAAATCCCTTTCCAATCATCTATTGTTGCTTTTCTAATTAGCATGTTTCACCTATCCTTTTTACTATTCTAGTCTTCCATTATCATATCAGGTTACGAACATTATTTCATTTTTTAACTTCTTTGGTAAAGCTAATATTATAAAAATTTAAAGCGTTTTTTTGAAGCTCAACTGTTTATCATATAGTCTTCCTTTATCAACTACAGAATTTTAAAAAACGTTTGTAAATAAAGAGAGCCTACAATACTATAGGCTCTCTTAAAAAGGTCACGTATCCTTTATTTAATATAGGATGTGATCTTTTCTCACGCACGCTATGCGTTTTTGATGATTATCGAAATAAGAAATTTCAGTTCACAACGGCCAGCTCTCAACCAGCTTTTGCATGTGAAATTCTTCTTTTCATTCCTGGTATGACTTTGTATTTCACTACAAAAGCGTTTATCAATAATAATATAGTTGATGTAATAAACAAACTTCTAATACCAGCTACAGAGGTAAGCCAACCTCCTGCAATAGGTCCGATCATGGTTCCTAAATACATAAAGCTATTAGAAAAGCCAAACGTACGACTTTCCATACCTTCAGGAGCTAAGTTGCGAATGAGGGAATTGATTGATGGCAATAATCCGCCTAAACAAAGCCCCAATAAAAATCGAAAGATAATAAGTTGCCAATAACTTTGCACAAATGCTTGAGGAAAAGTAACGATTGCTGCAAAAAGTAACGAAAATAATAAAACAAAATGAGCTCCTTTTCTGTCACTTAATTTACCTAAGAAAGGACTAGCCGACATATTGGCAAATCCCATAACTGACAGTGCTAAGCCAGAATAAAAAGCAACATTTTGTGTAGTGGTTAGATCTTGCACAAACAATGATAAGAGAGGATTTATCCCTATTAAAGCACATTGAACAATAAAAAATACGAAAAATAAAGGTAAAATAGGTTGAGTCGAAGCAATTTTTTTGAAATCTTCAATCGTGTCTGTTTTCTCGACACTTTGTACTTTCTTCTTTTTATCCTCTTTTACAAAATATAAAACGACAAAGGCTGTAATTAAAATCGTGAGTCCTGTTACGTAAAAAACCATCCGAAATCCTATTAAATCTGCTAGGATTCCACCAAACAATGGTCCACAAACTCCACCAGCTACTGCGCCTGCTTGTAGCATTCCGAGCGCATAACCTACACGTTTTTTTGGTGTGCTCATAGATACTAAGGTGATCGCAGCAGGGATAAATCCAGAAATCATCCCATTGAGTAGCCGAAGCAGTAGTAAGGACCAAGGTCCAGTGGCAAAACCAGTAAGAGAAACGACGAGGGCCATACCAAATCCGGAACGGAGTAGCATTAATTTTCGACCATGACGATCTGCAAGCCTCCCCCAAAGCGGTGAAAATAAAAAAGCAGTTAAAAAGTTTGCTCCAAAAATAATACCAGCCCAGCGACTAACTGCTTGAGGATCCGTTACTCCTAATTCTTGTAAGTAAAGAGGTAAAAAGGGGATAATCATCGTCATTGCGCCCATGACAAAAAATTGACATACCATTAATATGTACAGATTTCGTTTCCAATTAGTTTTAAGCATTACATTCACTCCCGTATTCGTTATACCTATTATATCTTTCGTGAAACGAAACATTCAAGGGGGAAATGGATGTTTGGAGATTTTTCTAAAGTAGCTATTGAAAATAGGCATACCGCTCGGACGAAAATTAAATAGTTAGTTCAAATCATTCTAATACTCAGCGCAGGACTTAAAGCCAAATGAGTTGAATTGTTTTATCAATAATAAAAGCTCCAGCGCCTTTGTCACAAACTCGTAGGTACTGGAACTAGACAGGTTCGAAGTGAGAAACCTTAATAATCACCATGAAAAAAACCTCGCTGCGTTAAGTAAGCGAGGGTAGAAAAAATAGTTATCTTGTTGCAACAATTGATTTTCTTTTGTATAACCAGCTTCCAATCATAAATGTAACAACACCCCATAAGACCATGACCCCAATTCCAAACCATAATGAACCCGAAAAGATACTAGTGGAATAAACCATACTGTCTCTTAAGCCTTCTACAAAATAGGTAAGAGGTAGAACGTGAGAAACTGGTTGGATCCACTCTGGCATCGTTTCAACAGGGAAAAACACCCCGCTTAAAAACATCATGAGAAAACTTGTAATATTCGCAACGCCCATATAGGCCTCTGATGTTTTACTAAAGGATGAAAAAAAGTATCCTAAAGCATTAAAAGAAAGGGCACCTAATAGGAAGACGATAAGAAGACTTGGAAAATTAATGTACAGTTTTGCACCAAATATAAATACACCGATCAGAGATAATAAAACAATTTGGATCACGCTAAATAAAAGTCTCATAACCATATCGCTTAATCCAAAAAGAGTCATATTAGCCGGAGTCATCCGTAATCTTTTGATTAGACCTTTTCTACGCATTTCCACTAAATCAACCATACCAAACATTCCACCTTGTGCAATGGCCAAAGCAATCATTCCAGTAAGTAGAAAATCAGTATAACTCAATTCGGCATTACCAGAGGAAATGGATTTAAACTGTAATTGATATGTAGGGGTCGCACCTACAGCAGCTAAATTAGCATGTTGGATCAATTGATCGAGCATCCCTGAGAGAGCTTGTGAAGTGACACCTCGTTCATTTTCTTTGTTCACAACTAGGAGTATTGACGTATCATTTTCTGATTCAGGAAGGACAATAGCGGCCGCTACTTCTTGATCTTTTACCAAGATTTCTGCTTTTTCGCGGCTAACTGGCTCTTTAGTTTCTACCTCAAGTATAGGAATTTGATTGATTTGGTTGAGCATCATTTCTGAGATTACATTTGGGTTTTCGTCTACGATAGCAACTTTTGCAGAAAATTCATTATCAGAACTGCCAGTAAAAATAACCATGAAGATGACCATTAAAATAACAGGGAAAAATATTCCCCAAAACCAAGCTTGTTTTTCACGAAAAGTAATTTTTAATTGAGCAGAGAACATTTGTTTAAATTGTTTCATACTATTCAAGTTAATCCCTCCATTCTTTACCAGTAAACGCAATAAATACATCTTCCAAACTCATTTCGCGAATGGAGACTTGTTCGACTTGAAAATTCTTTTCCTTTGTAAAAGCAAATAAGTGAAACAGTGTATCTTCTGGGTTTGTGGTCCATAGTTTTAATGACATTTCTTCACGTTCAGTACGAATAACCGATTCAAGATTTTTAGAAAAGTTATTAGCTTCTTCGGCTACATCCTCGCCATCGATGAATGATAATCGTACCTCTCTTTCTTTTGTTAACTGTTCAATTAGGGCAGAGGGAGTATCGATTGTTACAATTTTACCTTGATCTACAATGCAAACTCGATCACTTAATTTTTCTGCTTCCTCCATGTAATGAGTGGTTAATATCGTCGTTTTTCCTAGCTCTTTAAGTTGCAATATGATATCCCAAATGTTTCGGCGAGCTTGTGGATCCAAACCAGTTGTCGGTTCATCTAGGAAAATGATGTCAGGGTCACTAATCATGGCAAGCCCAATGGCAAGTCTTTGGCGCTGACCCCCAGAAAGTTTTTTTACATGATTGTTACGGTGCTCAGTCAAGTTAATTAGTTTAAGAATTTCTTCGGTAGGACGTGATTTGTCATAAAAAGTAGCAAATAGGTTTAGATTTTCTTCTGGTGTAAGTAAATCAAACATGGCACTTGATTGAGGTTGAACACCAATCATTTTTTTGATAGTTTTTGAGTTTTTATCCCAGTTCAACTCTCCAAAATAGATTTCCCCATGATCGGGAGGGACTAACCCCTCAATCATTTCTAGCGTTGTGGTTTTTCCTGCTCCGTTTGGACCAATAATGGTAAATATCTCTCCAGCATGAACTGAAAAGCTGATATCCTCTACAGCACGAATGGTACCAAATGATTTTTGTAAATGTTTCACTTCTAAAATGGACATATTTACTCCTCTCTTTCTTATCATCTTCAACGAATAGTAATACGTTATTTACTTTATAAAAGTTTCACAGTTTTATTCGTAAAATTAAATGATATTCTAAGTGTGGTTGTTGATGAAGCAGGGTAAATAAAGGTTCTTGTTCCAAGGTTAAGTATAAAATTTTGATGTTTGTAGCTGTTTACCGCAATCGCCTGCGAGCTCGGTCACTTCAGTTGAGCTACTGACTTCAATAACAACATGAATGACGACTCTGAGTAGCTTTATGCAGCATTGCTCCTGCGATTACTCGTCGCACGAAACACTGCTTCGCGGAAGCCTACTTCAGACTTTACTAGTAGATGCAAAAGCGCTTAGAAGCCAAAAAAGAGCGGATGTGCGACGAGCAAACGGAGTGGAACATGAGCACCTTCTCGTGGCCAAGGTACTTGCGCTTTTCTTCTCGGTACGAAAAAAGATCACGTATCGACATGTGATACGTGATCTTGGCAAACAGGTTAAAAAAATTCTAGGTGGTACCCTCATCAAAAAGGGAAAAACAATGGTAATAATACAATCGCTACAAGGGCGATTATGAGCTGTAATGGAATACCTACACGGACAAAGTCTAGGAACGTGTATTTTCCGGCAGCCATGACCATTGCGTTAGGTGGGGTAGCAACAGGTGTAGCAAATGCCATACTAGAAGAAAACGCAACGGCCATCACCATTGGGATTGGACTTACAGCCATTTGCTCGGCTGTTAAAATCGCAACTGGAAAAAGCAAAACTGCTGTAGCGGTATTACTAATAAATTGACTAAACAAGGAAGTAATTGCGTATAATCCAGCAAGAACAGCGATTGGTCCGATTGCTCCTAAACTATGAATGAGACCTTCAGACATAAACGTGACACCACCAGTATTTTCTAATGCTGTAGCCATTGGAAGCATACACGCAATCAGGATGACCGTTTGCCAATTAATCGATTGGTACGCTTGGTCCGTTTGCCTCACACATCCAGTCAAAATCATCAGTACCGCGGCAACAACAATTGCTACAACGGCAGGGACCAATTCTAATACCATCGCTAAAAGCATACCTAAGAGGATGATCCCAGCAATCCCGCTTCGTTGTGTCTGATTAGCTAGATTAGTATCTTCGGCAGCTGATTTCAATACGACCGTGTCGTTTTTTTCAGAGGAGAGAAGAGCGATATCCTTCCACTTACCATGCACTAGTATTGCATCTCCATAAAGTAACGTTTCATCTGGTCCAAACTGTCTTGGTTCACTGAATTGATGTTTCATAGCCAAGACGGTTAAACCATATTTCTCTCTAAAATTAACATCCTTAATCGTTTGTTTAATTAGCCTAGATTGTGGAGTTAAGATAACTTCAGCTAGATGAGATTCTTCGAGTTGAAATGATGCACCTTTTTGTAAGATGAAACCGGTATCTGCAACTAACTTTGCTAGTACTTCTTCTTGTCCATAGATAAGAAAAATATCCCCAGCTTCTACTACATAACTTGGATCGACAGTAATTCGTTGGGGCTGACGACGTCCTTTTAGGCGTAATAATGACGAAGTTTCCTTCTTGATTACTTCTAACAACGTAACATTGTATGTACTTGGCAAATGAAGTTGTTTGATCATTTTACCAATCAGTTTACTTTCTTTAGGTGTTTTTACAGCAAAGATATTATCGGAAACCCCGTATTGTTCCACTAGCTCAGCAGCGTCAAACTTTTCAGCTGTTCCAGTTTTGTTTTCGAGAGGTTTGTCAAGCATTTTACGACCAAAAAACCATAAGTAAAGAATTCCTACTGCTAACATTGTCAGGCCGATCGGTGTGAAGGCGAAAAATGTAAGTGCCCCATAACCTGCATCATGTAAGCTTTGGCTTGCAATTAGGTTTGGAGCCGTACCAATTAATGTTAAAGCTCCACCCATACTACTAGCAAAGGCCATAGGAATTAAAAGCTTTCCTGGGTGAAGATGCATTTGCCTACATAAACTGACGACAATGGGTAGAAGGATCGCAACCGTTCCAGTATTACTAATAAAGCCACTTAGAAAGGCTACTAAAATGAGCATGAAAATTGTTAATTTCCATTCACTGTTTCCAGTTTTCTTAACGAGTAAATCCCCGGCTTTTTGAGCTAAGCCACTTTGGAAGACTCCTTCACCAACGATAAATAAAGCAGCAACCATAATAACCACACTATTAGAAAACCCAGCAAATGCTTCCGGAACCGTGATAAGGCCTGTTAACAATAAAGCTAGCAACGCATTAACTGCGACTAGGTCTGCTCTAAATCGTGGTACCAAAAAGCAGATCGTTGTAATGATTAAAATGAGGAAAACTAATTGCATATCTGTTATCATATCATGCATCCTTTCATATTTTCATATTAGAAAAAAGTCGTTCACACAAGGTGTGCATATATCTTATATTCTACACCTTACAACAGATATTATCATAATTTATAGTTCCTAGAAATGGAAGTGAATAAATTGAAATGTTAAGGTTGTAATTTAATTTTTCTTCTGATAAAATCGTTTCATAGCTAACGATTGTGAAAATTCGAGAGGTGGTGAGTTACTATCCATTCGTTTAATGATGAAGGGGAACTGTTACAGGAAGAAAAGGACACTATCAATCTTTTGTCTAATATCCACTTGGAATCACTTCATTTTGATGCAATTTCTGTTGTTACGAACATTTACAGAGTTGCACAAGGATTAAGAAATAAAATGGAACGGGAAGTTCTATCGGAATACGGGCTATCTTGGACATCATTTTCTATCCTATATGATTTGTGGATTTGGGGTTCAATAGAAACAAAAAATTTAGCTAAATCAGCTGGGGTAACAAAAGCAACGATAAGTAATATAACGAAAACACTAGAAAAAAAAGAACTCTGTTACCGAAAAGTTGATAACAGAGACAGAAGAATTACTTATGTGACGATAACGAATAGAGGCAAACAAGTAATGGAAGAATTATATCCTTATTTTCATAAAGGTGAGGTTGAAATTGTTTCTAGCCTTAGTCTAGAAGAGCAAAAGAGTATTTCAAAATTACTTAGAAGAGTCATTAAAGAGAATGGTTTTTAACTGAGTGAATTTCATAATTAGAAAAACGAAGCTACATAAATCTATATCTAGTTACGGACGGTTCGGTGTCACTAGATATAGTATTTTAGTGGCGAGGATGATGGATTATGAAATTCATTAATTGGTAAAATATTATAAAATTCAGTGAACTCGCTTCAGCAAGCTGAAACATCGGAAAAAAATTCAGATAAAAATAATATGAAAAAAGTAATGATAGGAAAAATAGTAGTAGTTATCTCCCTGTTTTAAGAGAGTCGATGGTTGGTGAAAATCGATACAAAGATAACATGAAATACATTCCTTGAGCTTTCTTTGTGAATAATCATTTGCAAAGAACGGACGAGCCGTTAATCGTTGAGTGGAAGAATTTAGATTCTTCAATAAGGGTGGTACCGCGTGAAAAACAACAACCACGTTCCTGTTTTATTATTAGGGATGTGGTTTTTTCTATTTAAAATTAGGAGGAATAGCGATGAAAAAAGCAATCGAACAACTAACCGAAGAACAATTGATAGAAGTAAAAAGGCAAATGAACATATACAATCAAGGTGTTCAAGAAATAATACCTACAGAAGAGTTAGAATTAAAAGTAGCGAAATCAGTACTTGAAAAACGCCCATTAAAAATAAAATTAGGTTTAGACCCATCAGCACCAGATGTTCACCTCGGGCATACAGTCGTATTAAAAAAGATAAAACAGTTTCAAGATAACGGTCATATAATCCAATTACTTATTGGTGATTTTACTGGAAAAATTGGAGATCCAACAGGAAAATCTGTGGCTAGGAAGCAATTAACAGATGATGAAGTGAAATACAATGCGAAAACGTACTTTGAGCAATTTGGAAAAATTGTTGATATGGAAAAAGTAGAGTTGCATTATAACTCAAAATGGTTAGCAAAATTAAACTTTGAGGATGTTATTCAATTGGCAGGTAAAATAACAGTCGCTCGACTTATGGAAAGAGATGATTTTGAAGAGCGAATAGCGCTTGGAAAACCAATTTCACTTCATGAATTCTTTTATCCGTTAATGCAAGGGTATGATTCAGTTGTATTAGAATCTGATATTGAATTAGGTGGAACAGACCAGCACTTTAATATTTTGATGGGTAGACATTTTCAAGAAAAGTTTGGGAAAGAAAAACAAATAGCGATGTTAATGCCTTTGTTAGAGGGACTTGATGGAGTAGAAAAAATGTCAAAATCAAAGAAAAATTACATTGGTATTGATGAAAGCCCACAAGAAATGTACGGAAAAGCGATGTCTATTCCAGATGAGTTAATGAATAAATACTTGGAATTGATTACAGATTTAACACCTGAACAAATTGATTTTCTAAAAGAAGATCTAGAGTTAGGTAAGTTACATCCTAGAGATGCAAAGATGTTACTTGCAAAGACGATTGTGAGGATGTACCATGGCTTAGAAGACGCAGAAAAAGCAGAACAGCATTTTATTTCAGTGTTTCAAAAAGGGACAGTACCAGATGAAATTCCAGTGATTGAATGGCAAGGAGCTAATGAAATGCCAGTTATTAATCTATTAGTAGAATTAAAATTATTAAGCTCTAAAAGTGAAGCTCGTAGAATGATTAAGAATAATGGTGTGAAATTAAACGGAAATAGGGTAGAAGATACTGATTTACAAGTTGCTATTTCCGACGGATTAATTGTCCAAGTAGGGAAACGTAAATTTGTAAAGATTAAAAAGTAAGTATTGCTCAATAGTACCTCTATGGCAAACAATCTTGATAACGGTAAACTCGTAAGGTTAAGTAGACGTTATGAGTTTACTAACATAATTTTGTATTAAGTAAGAATAGGGATGGGTGTTTTAATGAAGAAAATAATTTTTTTAGATATTGATGGTACACTGGTTAATGAGAATGGGGTCGTCCCAGAAACAGCAAAGTTTGCGGTTCAACAAGCTAGGAAAATGGTCACTTAGTTTTTATATGTACAGGTCGTTCAAAGGCAGAATTATTTGCTGAAATAATGGAAATTGGATTTGATGGGATTATCGGCGCTGCTGGTGGTTATATTTAAGTTAATGAAGAAGTAGTATTACATGAACGTGTGAAAAAAGAGGATGTGCAGAATCTCGTCGAGTATTTTAATGAAAATGAAATAGACTTTTATTTAGAAGCAAACGGTGGTCTGTTTGCTAGTAAGAATTGCAAAAAACGTATCATGACTATAATTGAAAAAATATTAGATGAAAATCCTCATACAAAGGAAGAGGTAGAAAAAGGATTGCAGCCTTTTCATGATTGTTTAATAGATGATGCTGATTTGATTCGCGATGATATAAATAAGATTTCATTTTTGGGCTCAAATATACCGATTGAAACAATCAGTCAAAAATTCTCTACAAAATTCAATGTTATTCCAGGTACAGTACCTATCTTTGGGGAAAATAGTGGAGAATTATCTGTCCCAGGCATTCATAAGGCGATAGCCATTGAGAAATTATTAAACCATTTAAATATGAAAAAGGAAGATACTTTTGCATACGGAGATGGATTAAATGATCTAGAAATGCTTCAATATGTTCAACATGGTATAGCTATGGGGAATGCAAAAGAAGAGTTAAAAGAAGCAGCTGATGATATCACTGATACACATGATGAGAATGGGATCTATAATAGCTTTAAGAAATATGAATTAATTTAAACCTATACGTTTATGTTCCAAATGAAGGAACTGTTTAATAGAGAGCACCAGCCCTGGTGCTCTTTAGTTTATTCTGTTTTATATTTACTTTAATTTAAATACGGTTAAAGCATTTGTTAGATAATTTCACAGTGGAAGTGAAGCTTTTATGAACGTAAGAGGATAAATACGTAAGGAGATTGAAAGTATCTTATAATAAAAGTAATTATTATGAAGCTTGAGTATAGAACGATACTCATTTATTTTGTGCTATAAAAAAATATGAGGAGGCAATCTATGAGTTGTAGTTGTTCAAAATTAAATGAAGGTAAGGCGATTGTTGATCATGTTATAAGTAAGGGAAAAGAAAACGAAAAACCATTATATGCCCATGAAATCTCTTGTGAATGTGGGGAAGTGTTTTTATTTGAGAAAGTTGTTGCGAATTGTCCAAAATGCGGAATGACCTATGCGGTAACTCCTTGTAATTCATTTGATAAAAATAATATAAAGGCTGCTGGTATCAAATACGCATAAAAAGTTGAATAGAAGTTAGTAGCTTCGTCGATGGTAGTTGGGGGCTTCCCCTGCGAGAGTAGGATGTTGCTAGTCAAAGTAAAGACACATTCCAATGGAGTGTGTTTTTTGGTGTTTCCGGAAATTGAATATTTGGGTTAATTGGTACTGAATCTTCGTCGCAAAGCGGCATGAAGAAAATTCAAAGAAGTAACTCATGGTGTGATTGAAGGCAGTTGCTTCCCAAAACTACCACGACACTTTATGCTGAACAGATTATTCGATGAGTGACAGTCATCAAAAATAAATTATTGACGATTCTCATCACTTTAAGTATACTAAAAAAAGCGAAAATAATAATCATTACGATTTAAACCCTATTAAGTTGGTAGCACACTATTATTATTTTGTTGTGTAAATCGAAATGGTTCTATTTTATAAAAAGAGAGACGAATAGAAAAAAGCGCTAATGCTAGTAGATCGAACACATATTAGACGTAACAAGCTTTCATTACATTCTTCGTTCTCAAAAAAGTTGTTTGAGGGTGTTCGAAATGTACTACGGTCTAGAATGGCTTTGAAATTAATACAATAAAATACACAGGAGTGAATGTTAGTGTTAAAAAAACAGGCAATTTTTCTTATTATTTTTACAGTATTTCTCGCTTTCGTAACAGGTTGTGGCAACTCAGAAGAAAGTACATACTCCAATGAGACGGAAGATAAGTCATTAACACTCATATTTAGCTTTTCTTCGAAAACGATCGACCCACATCAAGATTGGATGGGTGTTCGTGCAGGGATTGCAGAGACGTTAGTAAAAATTGATGAGAACTTACAAATTCAACCTTGGTTAGCTGAAACGTGGGAACAAACAGATGAGAAAACATGGACATTTAAGATTAGAGATGGTGTTACGTTCCACGATGGAACACCAGTTGATGGTGCAGCTGTTAAAGCCTCTTTTGAACGTCTGATTGATGTGAACAATGCGTTGGCATCTACATTAAAAATTGAATCGATAAAGGCAGATGGCCAAGAGATTACTTTCGTTACATCAGAAGAATACCCTGTATTTGTATCTGAGCTAGTACATGTTAATGCTTCTATTATATATGTAAACTCAGAAAATATTAGTGATCAGCCAATTGCTACAGGCCCATTCCAAGTCGTTGACTTCACATCTGAATCAGAGATTAAACTAGAAAGATATGAGGACTATTGGGATGGAGCTGCGAACATAGATGAAGTGACGATTAAATTTAACTCTGATCCAAATGTTCGAGCTCTTGCACTTCAATCAGGTGAAGCAGACATTGTTTACCACTTGCCTCCAGAGGCGTTAGAGCCGATTGAAAATAATGAAAACTTTCGTGTTGAATCAGTTTCAAGTTTACGTGTTCATTTCATCCTATATAATCAAGCAAAACCTGCATTACAGGACGTAAAAGTTCGAAAGGCATTAGATTTGCTTGTTAATCGTCCTATCGCAGTAAGTGAAATTATGAATGGGCACGCAACAGCTGCAAATGGTCCTTTTCATTCTGATTTTGCATTTGCTAACGATGGTGAGTTAGAAAGTTATGACCCAGCACAAGCTGAGATTTTATTACAAGAGGCAGGATATGAAAAAAATAGTGACGGGAAGTATGAAAAAGATGGAGAAGTACTTGAGTTAACTTTAGCAACGTTTCAAGGTCGACCAGAACTTCCATTAATGTCCCAATACTTACAAGCGGAAGCTGCAAATGTAGGCATAAAATTAAATATTGTAACAGTTGAGAATATTGATAGTTATTTATGGGATCAACAGGGTGAATGGGATTTAGCAACATATTCACTTTTGAGTGCTCCACGTGGTGACGGAGGTTACTTCTTAAATGTTTCGTATTTACCTGAGGGCTCATTAAATCCAGGGCAAGTTAATATTCCAGAACTAAATGAATTAACGAAACAATTAAATGTAACGTCAAATCCAGAAGACCGAGTAAGATTACAAAAGGATGCTGTAACAATTATCCAGGAGGAAGTTCCTCAATCGTTTATTTTACATCCTCATATTATTGTAGGAGTAAATGAACGTGTCAAAAACTGGAGCCCGGGGTCTGAAGAGTATTACTTTATTACGAATAAAATGGATATAGAATAAGGTAGGAAGGTGAAGGTGTCTGAAAGATACTTTCACTTTTCTTATTGCGTTTTCAATTTATAGGTTTGGCAGGTGAAAGACATGCATAAAATTTTATCGATCATAGCTTCCAGAATCACTCAGCTAGTCATCATGGTTTTAGTTCTTTCCTTCGTTACCTTTCTATTAATGAAGGTCACACCGGGAGATCCTATTAGAGCTATTTTAAAAGTTGAGGATGTCATTACAACAACAGCCGAAGAAGAAAGGTTAATGAAGGAATATGGCTTTGATCAACCTATTTACATTCAATATAGTCGTTGGTTATGGGGAGTAGTTCAATTTGATTTAGGTGAATCAATCATTTCTAAAAAACCAGTTTTGGAAATGATTATGAACCGGTTACCTGCTACGATTTCTTTATCTATAGGTGGTCTAGTAGTTCTGTTCTTGATTTCGATTCCATTTGGAATAGTAGGAGCTATTTATGAAAATCGCTGGCCTGATTATTTAACTAGGTGGTTTGCTTTAATTGGAGCTTCTGTCCCAAGTTTTTGGCTCGGTTTGTTATTAATTTACTTTTTCTCATTAAAACTTAATTTACTGCCTGTAATGGGGAAAGGGACGTTCGCTCACTTTGTTTTACCATCAATTACTCTAGGAGTTGCAATGGCGCCAATATATATTCGCTTGTTACGAGAACGTCTAATTTCAACGTTACAAAGTCCTTATATTGAAGCTGCAAAGGCTAGGGGACTGCGAAAAGAGCGGATCCTTATTTTTCATGCATTAAGAGGAAGTCTCATTCCGGTTGTTACGATGTTTGGATTAAGTATAGGTAGTCTTCTTGGGGGCATCACAGTGATTGAAATTCTTTTTTCGTGGCCAGGCATGGGGGACCTTATTGTTAATGCTGTGATGCAACGAGACTATCCAGTTATTCAAGGTTATATACTTATTGTCGGACTATTAGTTGTCGTTACGAACCTTATTGTAGACCTTATGTACTTAATTATTAATCCTCAAATAAAACAAGGGAAGGAGGCCGCATAATGGAAGTTGTAGTAACGAAAAAAGAATCAAGCCTTCTTCGTAACCCTAGTATGTTTTTTGGTATTGTTATTGCTATTTTTCTAGCAGTTATTACTTTTCTCGGTGGGGTCCTTGTTCCTCATGACCCGTTTCAAATAGACATGGGAAACAGGCTACAAGGTTCTTCTGCTACGCATTGGCTCGGAACGGATCAATTAGGTAGGGATGTGTTTTCTAGACTTATCTATGGTGCGAAGCTAACGATAGGTTTAGGTATGTTTACGATACTAATGGCATTATGTATAGGTGTACCAATTGGGCTTTTTTCAGGTTATGTTGGTGGAAAAATAGATGCTTTTTTTATGAGAGTGATTGATGGAGTTCTCGCGTTTCCAGACTTTATTTTAGCTATTGCCATTGCTGGAATTTTAGGACCTAGCTTAACGAATATTGTTATTGCTATTGTGTTAGTAAAGTGGATTGTGTATGCACGTGTAGTTCGCGGATTAGTACTAACGGAGAAAGAAAAAGAATATATTTTAGTGTCAAAAGTCTCTCATTCTAGTACTTTTAAAACGATCCGTATGCATTTATTGCCACAAGTGATGCCAGACATTATCGTCATGGCGGCGATTGATGTAGGAAAAGTAATTCTTCTTATTTCTTCATTATCCTATATTGGCCTTGGAGCCCAACCTCCTATTCCGGAATGGGGAGCAATGCTTAATGATGGACGAGGGTATTTTCAAGTGATCCCTACCCTTATGATTTATCCTGGATTAGCAATTATGTTAAAGGTACTCTGTTGTAATTTACTAGGGGATGGTTTGAAGAATTACTTTGATATTCGAAAAGGGAGTGACCACTTGTGATAGAGCCTTTAATCTCCATACAAAACTTGCATATTGAGAATAGATCGGGGGAAAAGTTGATAGTAAATAATGTTAACTTAGAAGTATTTAAAGGTGAGATCGTTGCTCTTATTGGCGAAAGCGGGAGTGGGAAAAGTGTTACTTCTAAGGCAATTATGGGACTTATTCCGTCTAGTATGAATGTGCAAGGTCAAATCTTTTATAATCAAGAAGATATAGTAACGATGTTCTCAAAAAAAAAGCGCCAGTTACTTGGTAAAGAAATTGGCATGATTTTTCAAGATTATCGAGGTAGTTTTACACCATTTATTAAGGTTGGGAAGCAAATGGTAGAAACGATTTGTACACATCAAGTCATTCGAAAAAAAGAAGCAAAGAACATCTCCATTCAAGTTTTAGAAGAAATGGGTTTGGAAGCTGAACGAGTGTATAAAAGTTATCCGTTTCAATTAAGTGGCGGACAGGTTCAACGTGTGGCTATTGCAATGGCATTAGCTTTAAAGCCATCCTTACTTATCTGTGATGAAATAACTACTGCCTTAGACGTCATGAGTGGTGAGAAAGTGTTAAATTATATTGAAAAATTACGCAAAGAAACAGGTTGTGCGGTTCTAATGATTACTCATGATCTTACCAAAGCCTATAAGCGTGCAGACCGAATCTATGTCATGCACAAAGGTCAAATCGTTGAAGAGGGCGACCCTGAACAAATTCGTTGTTATCATAAACATCCGTATACGAAAAAGTTATGTTCATGCTTACTTTCACTCCCAAGCGAGAATCTATTAGATAAGAATGAAAGAGTGATTTAATTTATGAGTTTATTAATTGTAGATCGTCTATCAAAAAACTATTCTAAAAGTATTCGGGCTTTAGATAATATTTCGTTTTGTTCGACAGAGGGAGAATGCATAGGAATAGTAGGGGAAAGTGGTAGTGGTAAAAGCACCCTTGCTAGAGTGCTATTAGGTTTAGAACCGTATAAAGAAGGTAACATTACTTTTGATGGTAAACCAATAGCTCCAAAAAATCGAACACTGTTACGTGAATATCGTAAAAATGTTCAAATGATTTTTCAAGATACGACTAGTACATTAAATCCTAAGCTACCAATATGGAAAAGCTTATTAGAGCCCCTAAGTAATTTTAAGGAAATTAGCCCTTCGTATTTAGGGAAAGAAGGATCCTCAGAAAGAGAAATTGCAGAAGTGCTTTTAGAGATGGTGGGACTAGACAAACACATGGTCGACCGTTATCCCGGTGAGTTGAGTGGTGGACAAAAACAACGAGTGAGTATTGCTAGAGCAATAAGTATTGAACCATCACTCCTTGTTTGTGATGAGCCAACTGCAAGCTTAGATGTTACGGTTCAAGTTCAAATTTTGCATTTACTAAAGGAACTACAGAAAAAAAATAATATGACAATTCTTTTTATCTCACACGACATAAGAGCTGTAACATTCTTATGTGAAAAAGTGATTGTTTTAAAGAATGGCTCCATTGTCGATCAGTTTGGCTTGGAAGAACTTTATCATCGGGAACGCCACCCTTATACAAAAGCCCTTATAAAAGCAGCGGAAATAGATTAAACATGAGGTTATAGGGTGGTATGTGTGCGGACTGTGGTTCCGTTATTTGGATTAAAAACTTGTGTTTAAGGTGAAAAAGGACCATGGTTCCGCTATTAACTTAATTCAAGCTTTATTTTATCTAACTTTTGTCAAATAACGGACTCTGTGTCCTCGGTGTCTTACAAAATGGACTTTTTTATGAAAATAACGGCTCCTGTGTCCGCAAACAAAATTAACTCCGCAAAATGAAGCCTCTTATTTTGAGTTTACTAAATTTTATGTGGAATTGCTTTTCTTTTATCAAATGAAAAGACATACGTAAAGCCGCATTCTTTTGCCATTTCAATAGCTTCTTTTATAAATGATCCTACTGAATCAGGGCTATGAGAATCAGAGCCTACAGTTAGTATTTCTCCACCTAGTTCCTTATAAAGTTTTACAATATTAATAGAAGGGAGACTTTCATTTAAGGAAGTTCGAAGTCCAGATGTATTTATTTCAATACCTAAATTTCTTTCGATTATTTTAGATAATATCGCCTCAAGTATTTCTCTATATTCAGTAAAGTCGTATAGTCCAAATTCTTCGTAAGCGTATCGTTTCATTAAATCAAGATGGGCAACGACATCTATGTCAGCTATACTTACCATTTCATAAACCTCTTGAAAATAATCCTTGTATCCTGCTAATTGCTTCTTTTCTAGTGTCTCTCTTAAAGTTCGATTATTAATGTTGTGCACAGAACCTAAAATGAAATCTAGTTCTAAGGGCTCAAACGTTTTACAATACAAATCCTTTAATAAATGAGGCTCACAGATTTCAAGACCTTTTCTAATTAGGAGCTGATCTTGAAATTTTTCTTGGCAGCTTTTAATATCCGAGAAATAGTTAGTAAGATTAATATGGCCATTTGTAGGAGATTGAAAATTAAGGGAAAAATGTTCTGTAAAACAAATTTCTTTTATACCTTTCGTAATCGCATTTTTACAAACATCTTCCATCACTGCTTTAGAGTCAAATGAATGATTAGTATGATGGTGAAAATCTAACATATACATGAAAAACCTCCGGGAAAAATAAGTTCTTTTGAAATATTCTTAACTTTAATATAAAAGTAGTGAAAATACAAATGTAAATTCGGGAAAGATTAGTTAAAAGCTAATAGAAAAAGCGGATTTAATAAGCAAAAGAAAATTTTAAAATAGTTTATCACTTCTCGCATTGGGGATGAACGTTATGGTTGGTTAAAAGTCCTTACCTAATGTGAAAATTCATTTAAATGAGTGAATTTCATAATTGTCAAAATGGAGCTACATAAATCTAAATGTTGGTTTGTGTTAATGTCTCTGGTATCGAATCTTAGTCCGTGGGAATTCAGGGGTAGTGAAAAGTGAGACAGCTCATACGTTAATTGGGCGTGGGCATCGACTAGTGTCTGATGACATTGTTGTCATAAAGAAATTAAGTCCTCAAACACTTTTAGGTACTCATGATGTGAAGAATAAGGAGTTTCTAGCTCATCGCAGTATTGGGTTACTAAATGTAGTACGCTAATACGGGAGCAATTGAAATGGGCAGACCTAGTTATAGGACTGCCCATTTCAATTTAGTTGTATTTCGTATTAATCAAACTGATTTGTACTTAAGGGTCATAGTCCCCCACCTCAAAACGTAAGAAAATCGAAAAGTTTAGGTGAAAACACTTCCTGTTTGAAGTTCTGCTTTATGCAGTTTTTTGTTGCTTTACTATTTTTTTACCGTAGATTTTCTTTGAAATCACCGGAGCACTTTGGAATAAAATGATACCAATCATTGCTGAAAGTAATATAAAAACACTACTAAATGCTTGAATAGAACCAACGGCTAGAGTAGCGATGATAATTGAGAATTCTCCTCGCTGTGTTAATGAAAGACCTGCTTTCAAGGATACTCGTTTAGATAAACCGTACCACTGACCACCGTAAAATCCAACAATGATTTTTGCAACAATTGACCAAACAAGAATGAGAATAAGTAAGGCAACCATTGGGATACCTTCATTAAAACTAATCGTTGTACCGAAATATAAGAAAAACAGGGGTAATAATAAGTCTTTCGATTGAATAACTAATTTTTCTAGTTCGTGGGTTCTACGTACTTCTGCAAGCATGATACCAGCTAGAAAAGCCCCTAATACTTCTGATAAATCTAGGAATAGGGCAAGGCCACCGTATGCTAACGCTAATCCAATCACAAATAAGATAAAAATATCCTTATTCATATGACGATCAAAGAACGGACCAAGTCTACTAAATAAAAAATGCCCTAGTAAAATGGCTCCAGCAATTAAACCAACAACTTTCAGTAAAAGTATCGACATGGATGTAGCTGTTATTGCTGCACCGGCTGTTAGTCCAACAAGAATAGCTACTAAAATTGGTGCAACTAAATCTTCAAATATAAGAAGTCCTAACATAAATTCTGATTCTGGGTTGGCCATTCGTTTCGAGTTTTCAAGCATTTTTGCCGTGATAGAAGAACTAGTTGCGTAGACAACACCACCGATGATTAAAGAAGGGATGATATCTAATCCCATTGCAATACAAAGGAGTGTTGTGACACCAAAGCTTAATACGACGTCTAGAATTCCCGCTTTCATTACTTTTTTTGCGACATTTAACAACTGCTTAATAGGGAACTCCATTCCTAGCATAAAAAATAAGAGAACAATTCCAACTTCACCAGTAAAGTGAAGGAGATGGGAACCATATAAGAAACTACTAACGACAATTCCTAATAGAATATAGATAATAACATCAGGAATCTTCATTTTTGCCCCTACGAATCCTGTAATAAACAATAGTAGGAGTACGAGGCCAGATCCTAATAATTCAGGAATTTCCATAATTTTTAATGAGCCTCACTTTCACAAATTTTCAAAAAATGTTCAATCGGTTCCCTTTTTCCAACGACCATAATGGTATTTCCCTTTTGAAGCGTCAAATCGCCACTTGGACTGACATTAAAATCGTCATCGTGGAAGAGTCCAACGACGGTTACTCCGTTCGGTAATAATTTTTCAAATTCCATATAGGTTTTTCCTGTAAATTGTGGTTGTCTTTTAATTTCGACCCACTCAACGATGACTTGTTTTCGTAGAAGTTGAAGTCGTTCTAACTTTTCATTCATAACTGGATCTAACGTAGCATTTAAAAATTGTGCTCCCATTTGTTTCGTTTCTTCTGATGATAGGTTAAAGGTAAAAACTGCTTCATCGTCATCTGCATCTTCAAAAAAGTACAATTCTCGCTTCCCTGAATGATGGATGATCATGGCCATCATCTGATTTTCGGCGTTAATAAATGATATTTTTTTTCCTACTCCAGGTAAATCTGTCATTTTCATTTTCATTATTAATCCCTCTCCTTTAATAAAATCGTATCCTTTTCCTTGCTGATTATCTCAATTAAGTACTGATACGTAGAAAATACTTTTCTTCCAAGTATATATTATCTAATTGCCGAGCTCCAGCGTCAACAAACGAAAGGATTTACTAATACTAATACCAAAACGGTTTTGATGATTTAAGAAGGTCGATCAGTTTGGAAAAAAGTTAATGTTTCCTGTTAAATTCGATCATTTCGATTAAATTAAAACGTTCAATGCTAAAATGATTAAAAAGTAGGAAGTTAGGAGGGGTTGCAAATGAGTGTTAATCGCAATAAAACATGTCCATGTGGTAGTGGGAAAAAGTACAAAAAATGCTGTATGCAAAAACAAAACGTTATCCAAATGGGTGAAGTTAAAGAAGAGCGTTTTTTGCAACAAAAACATGCGCTAGTAAAAAAACTAGAGGCTTTTGTTGATAAAAATATATCGTATCAAGAACAACTTCGTTTGGAGACTTATTTCTATCAGCGAGTTAAATATAAAATTGATCAAAATATAAAATACCCATACTTTCGATTCTGGTTGTATTTTTTTCATACATTTGAAAATGGACTTCGAACAATAGAGTGGTTTGGTAAGGAGAATAAATTAAGTGATTCTTCAATGCTTCAAACATGGTTACAATTAACACCTAAATTAGTACAAGCAGTGGAATTCAAAGAAGACATTGTATTGTGATTTTTGAGGATCTGTTAACAAAGGAACGCTATCCGGTGGCTAATACCTATGAAAATATTTCAAC
Source organism: Anaerobacillus alkalidiazotrophicus (assembly GCF_001866055.1). The sequence goes on along the minus strand of NZ_MLQS01000001.1, from coordinate 1,217,388 downwards.
TCCACTACCTTGGTATGGGACACTTGGTTTACTTGAGTTGTTTGATAATAAATATTACTTTAATGGTGTAAGAGTAATGGTTGATCCACAAAGCTTACATTCTGCAGCTACCAAAATTAAAGAGCTTTGTAGACAGGAAAATCTTTCAGCAAGTGAAGTAATGACGTATTATTTTCCTGAGTTAGTTGGTGAATTATTAACAGAACCAACTATCACAGGTGATCACCAAGAAAAAGAAATTATTGAGTATTCGGTTCACTATCAAATTGAATGTGATGAACAAGAAGTAATGGCTTATTTGTCGAAGCAATTCGAAGCTAATCCTAGCGAACAAAACGAGCAACAATATAGTTGGGTGGGCGATTGGTATGTTTATGAGGATAGTGAATTAAACCTTCCGATTCGTATTGGTAACGTCTATGGAATGATGTTGCTTAAACAGCGAAAGCTAATATTTACAAGTTTATTACGAGACAAAGCAACGGAATTTCAATCGTTAGTTGAGGCTAATATACCGGTAAAACTATTGAAAATGGAGCAAAAAAAGATCAACATTCCGTTTCAGGCAGAATTTAAAAACTCTGTTATAGCAATGGATAAACAAATACCAGCCTATTTTTCTATATATGCACAGAATAGTACTTTGCTAAATGTAGATGAACCTATTCCTATGTATAATGATTTATCTTTACATAGTTTAATTGAAACAGATCGAGCAGATCAAGCTGATCTTTGGTTAAAACAATCCGAATACAAATTGTTCAAAAATGTATTCGAACAATTTGGTGAAGTAGAAATTACAGCTGATTTCAATACAGTTCGAAAAAAGTTAAACTTACCAATATCACTTTTTGTGACCGGTGGAACAAATAGGATAACTTCTATAAAAAAAGAAGTACGGAATTTTGTGGATGAAGAGGATATCCCATTTTTAGAACAGTTAGGCTTTACACCTAGTACAGTAAATAGCTTCTATGCAAATGATCTTCTTGAATTTTTTAAAGAAAAAACAATAGGAAAAAGTGAAACGACAGTACGTAAATATCAAGGGAGTTTATATGAATTACGCTATTTACTTGAAGAAACACCTTTAACTAGTTGGGAAGAGTGTACGAGTGTTTTTTGGGAACATTTATTATCGGTTGATTATATTCAATTATTTGAAAACATGAACAAAACCCAATTGAAAGATTTATTTAGTACCTTAAAAGCTTTAGCAAAATGGTTAAATAAGCGCTACAAAACAGACATAGGCAAAAATGTTATTTCAGTCATTCAAAAAAACGAATCTGATTTTATTGAAGCTATAGAAGCTCTGAAGAGTATCATACTTTATCGACGCAAAGAAAATTATCCTAATATAAATTTACCGAAATTAATAGCAAAACATAAGCGGTTAGATGGATTGTTTGAAGTTGTGAAATGTAACACTGATTCTATTGAGGTTAAAAAAATAGACTCTCATCAAAAACGATATATCGTCACATTGTTTGATCATGAAGTAAAAGAGATGAAGCAGGGTCTTATTTTTGCAGCGGAAATGGCGGTAGATGAAATAGATCGTTATCATATAACTGAACTCCATCACGTATATCCGCCACTTGCCAAACGATTTTTACTAGAGATGATGGTGACGATACGGTAGAATTGTTTGCTAAAATACCGACAATAAAAAATAATAATTTTGGTAGAATTTCTTTTCAATCAAAATAAAAGCTGCTTCAAAAGAAACGTTATCGTACTTTTGAGCAGCTCTTTTTTATCCTTTGTAACTAATATTAATTTTATATTGCTTATCCAGCGCTTCAACAATATCATTACAAGTTGCTATATCATAGTTCATACGCCAGATGTTATTAAGGTTATCAGTAACTTGGCCACGTATATCTTTATAATCTTTTTTTGCTTCTTTTTCTGTATCCATACTAATTTTTACTTTTGCAGCTAAGGCAATGTAAATTAAAAGAAGAATCAGTATCGTATTATTACTCATTATAGTAGAAAATATATTATGGAGATTAAACTGGACTTGAGTATAAAAAATATATACGAGTGCTAATAAAGGTACATAAGACGCTAGTAACCAACGCATCGTATTTTTTTTAGCAGTTTGATACTCTCCATGTACTTTAATTAATTCACGAATGATCATTTTCATCGCTTGATCGTTGACAGTATCCCAAGGTTTTTTCATACAACACCTCCTCTTAAACATGTATATGTTGCAAGTTCACTTCTAGTACAACCTGTTGATAATTAGAAAAAAGAAATGTTCGTTTAAATAGATAACGATGCAGTCAAATCTTCTTGAATATTATCGAAGAATAATTTAGATATTGTTAAATAGGAGCTTATCATAACTTTACGTTAGACATAATTTATTTCTAAATATTGTGAAAACATTTATCGCACTCTTAAGGGGCAAGTAAGCCCCCCACCTCAAAACGTAAGAAAATCGAGAAGTTTAGGTGGGGGATAAACTGCCCCTAAAGGTCCGATATAGAATAACTTTCATCAGTGAAGCTGATGATTAGTTATTCTTATGCCCGTGGTATAAGTTGAACTAACAATCAGTGGGGGATGAAGGAAAACCCCCACTGATTGTTAGTTCAGCTTTATTAAATACAGTAGTATAAAAAGGTGTTAAAATAGAACATACTTTAATACTTTAGCTTATTAATCAAACTGATTTGTACTTAAGGGTCAAAGACCCCCACCTCTAAGCGTAGCGTAGGTGGGAACTTCCATTCAGGTGGAGTTGAGACTCCGTCTGAATTTCCGATGTTCTAGCGAAGCTAGAACGAGTTCTCTTCATAAAGTTTAACACTAACAATCACGAGGAAGTTTCATTATTACAAAGACTACTATCATATTTGGGATTTAGTAAGGAGGTATCATGGAATTTCAAATTACAAAAATAGATAAGGAAAAAGCATGGGAATTACGTCATAAAGTGATGTGGCCAGATAAAGAGATAGACTACATTAAGTTAAAGGACGATCACTACGGAATTCATTTTGGACTTTACCATGAAACAAAACTAGTCTCTGGTGTCTCACTTTTTATTAATAATCAAGAAGCTCAATTCCGAAAATTTGCTACTCTTCAAGAAGAACAAGGGAAGGGATATGGGAGTAAGCTATTGGATTATGTATTGAACGAAGCGAAGAACCTTGGTGTAAAAAAAATTTGGTGTAATGCAAGAGAAAATAAACTCGATTTTTATAAAAAATTTGGATTGTTAGAAACGAACAATAGATTTATTAAAGGTGGTAGAGTTTATATAATTATGGAGAAATATTTTTCCCACTCTTAAGGAGCAGTAGGACTACTTATTGCTAGCGGCTGTATACTGGTGCCGATAAAATAAATCATATGAGAAGTTGTGCTTAAATAAACGGTTGTTCTGAGTTATTAGTGTAGTTCTATACAATATAAAAACAGCCCAACTTATTGTGAATTGAGCTGTTTTTATTTCATATGTAAATGGATTGCTTACTTAATAGTTTAATTGAAGTTTCACTTAATGTTCTGCAAAACATAACATTATGCTTGTAATTCATTAAAATTTCTAATCGGTAAACACCATTTAAACCGGTATGATATGATACGTAATAGTAAAATAATGCTGAAAAGTGTGTATAATTGGTAAGGTTTTTCTGCCCATCCCATGCCAATAATAAAACCAGCAATCATTGCCCATAAGAGGTATACTTCTTTACGGAAAACATTTGGGGTTTGTTGAGCTAATACATCTCGGATAATCCCTCCACCAGCTCCAGTAATAGCAGCTGAAAACATAATCGCTAGGATTGGCATTCCCATTGAGTGTGCTTGCATAGCTCCTTGAACTGCAAATGCAGATAGTCCGATTGCATCAAAGAGATTCCATAGATTCCACTCTTTTAATCTATCAACAAAATTATATGGTAACAGAAAAATAATAGTAATGGTGATAATTGCAATGATAAAAAGTGTTGTTTGTTGCCACAATTCGATGATTGGAACACCTATAAGAAGGTTTCTAATCGCTCCACCACCAAACGCTGTAATTAAGCCTAGAGTATAAGTGCCAATAATATCATACTTTACTTTCATTGCAATGATTGTCCCACTCATTGCAAAGGCAATAGTTCCAATTACATTTAATACATCCCAAACCACAAAAATCCCCCTATCAATAAGTAAACATTACAAGAAAAGCGCAAGCGCCTTGGTCACGAGCGAAAGGCACTGGAAGGCCTTTGACAGAAGCCGCTCTTTGGCTTCCGAAAAGGACTGAAGTGACCGAGATCGTAGGCGCTGAAGCTAGACAGTTTCCAAGTTAGAAACTTATAATTTCTGATAGTATTAGAAAAACTTGACTTATCGCCAGGTCTTAATGGCGAGAGCCTTAGCTTTTCTTATACTATCATCCATAAAATTTTATACTTTTTGATAGTATAAAATAAACAGATATTCATAGTCTCTGTCCTTTTACCTGAGAGTTTTACCTATTGTTAGAAGGTGTCCCCGTGGGTGGCATAAAGCACTCTCCAGAGAGTTATTGTCCTACAGCGGTCCTTTTACCTGAGAGATTCATCTCTTTTAAAGATTTGCCCCTTCGGTGACGTATTATTACATTCTCTCCCACAGTAGTCTTACGTACTTATTCAATTTTATAATTATAAAATATAATGGATGATTGCATGATTTGTCAATATTATTAAAATAAATAATATAATAAACTTGTAAAGTGATTGAGATTAATATTATTTTTTAAAAATTTTTACTCTAATGAATTTCATAATTGTTTCTTTCACTACTATGATACTAAATGTTGTTGGATGAAGAGCATTTCCCAACATTTAGTTTTTTGTACCTCTAAAGCAAGCCTTTATTTTTGTTTATCCTGTGGTATAAGTTAAACTAACAATCAGTGGGGGATGAAAGAAAACCACCACTGATTGAAGTTCAACTTTATTTGATAATCATTACAGCACAATTGGCTCTTTTAGCTACTTTATGACTGACGCTACCAAGAACTAATTCTTGCAATCGATTACGACCTCTACTTCCGACGACAACGAGGTCAAAATCATTCTCATTTGCATGTTTGACGATTGCTGGTCCGGGTTCGCCGTGTAAATATTTCACTTCATATTTTATATTTGCAGATTCTACTTTTTCTACACTCGGCTTTATTTTTTCTTTTCGTTTATTTTGGGCTCCGGCAGTATTCCAATTTTGTAGTACATCACCTTTCGAGTCATCGGCGACATAGACAATGTGTATGACAGCTTCATTGTTACATTTTGCAACTTCCATCGCTTTCTCTGTGGCACGAATGGCATATTCAGAACCGTCCGAAGCTAATAAAATTTTATTAAACATATATTTACCTCCTTTTTTAATGGCTGCTTAATTTATGTCTTAATTTATTGACTAATAGTGTACTGGCTTCATTTAGTCCTGTCACTTCAACATTTGTTTTGTTTTCTTCAAACTTCGTAATGATTTTTTCCATTGCAGCAACTGCTGAGTCATCCCAAATATGTGCATGAGTAAAGTTTAGTTCGACTTCATTTAAGTCTTCCTTAAAATCAAATTCTGCAATAGGCTCAGTAACAGAGGCAAAAAATAATTGTCCTTTAATAAAGTACGTTCGTTTTTTCTTAGTTGGATCTAATTTGCTTTCAATTGTTACCTTTGAAATTTTTGACACAAAGAAGATAGCGCTTAATAAGATACCAGCAAAAACCCCTTTGGAAAGGTCATGTGTAACTACTACAGTAACAACGGTCACGACCATCACAATAGAATCAGTAGCCGGAACAATAAGTAAGGTTCGTAAGGAATTCCAATCAAACGTACTAATAGAAACCATCACCATTACACCAGCTAATGCTGCCATTGGTATTCGTACGACAATGTTTCCTAATAAAATAATTAAAAGGATTAGAACTGTTCCAGCGACTAAGGTTGATAATCTTCCTCGACCACCTGATTTTACATTAATAACCGATTGTCCGATCATCGCACATCCGGCCATTCCACCAAAACAACCTGCAACAATATTAGCGATTCCTTGTCCGCGGCTTTCTCTATTTTTATTACTATCCGTATCCGTCATATCATCAACAATGGAAGCGGTTAAAAGAGACTCAAGAATACCAACTACTGTTAAAGCGAGTGCATAAGGAAAAATGATCGCTAATGTCTCATATGATAACGGGACTTGTGGTAAAAGAAAAACCGGCAATGTTCGCGTCAATGTTCCCATATCTCCTACAGTAAACACATTTAACCCGTAAAACATTGTAAATCCTGTGATCACAACAATGGCTATTAGAGTAGACGGAATTGCCTTTGTGATATAAGGAAATAAATAGATGATCGCTAGTGTTGCACTAGCTAAGGCTAATACAAGCCAACCTTGCCCAAAAAGGTGGGGAATTTGCGCCATGAAAATGAGAATGGCTAACGCATTTACGAAGCCCACCATTACTGAACGTGGGATAAATTTCATGAAACGTGCAAGTTTTAAGAGACCGAATATAATCTGCAAAACTCCTGTTAAGATCGTTGCAGCTAATAAATATTCTAAACCAAAGCGTGCCACAAGATCAATCATTAGTAGTGCCATTGCCCCTGTAGCAGCTGAAATCATACCTGGTCTGCCACCTACAAAAGCGATGACTAAAGGGATTAGGAAGGAAGAATACAATCCAACCATTGGATCCACTCCTGCAATAATAGAAAAAGCAATGGCTTCAGGAATTAAAGCAAGAGCCACAACGATCCCCGCCAGTATATCCCCTCTAACATTTCCAAACCATTGTTTTTTTATCGTATTCATAATAAACCCCCTCTTAAATAAGTCTTTTTTTAATTTGTGATATTATTGAAGGGTTTATATTGGTAAATAGTTGAAGGAATTGTTTAAGGTGTTTGCCAGTAGGAGTGGTGAGGAGATAGGCTTTGAAAAAAATAGTGTGCGAATATGATATTACCGATTTCAACCTTGTAAAAAGGTATTTTAGAAAGAAATGAAACATCTGCATGTTTAAAATTAGCAGGTAAAACAAATGGTGCAGACACAGTGGACCTTATTTAGGAAAGATGACGTAAAAATTGATTTTTGCGGACATCAAATTGCTGATTTGAACTTGTAATGGCAATTTTTCTGAATTTTTTTTAGGCTGAAAGCGTAGGTGGGATTTTCCGATGTTTCAGCTTGCTGAAACGAGTTCAGAAATGATTTTCGTGATATAAGGGCTATGGTGTCCGCGAATGTTTAAAAATGGCAGTATAGTCACCGCTAATAATGTAAATTATGGAAAATAAAGCGAAAGATATCAGTTTACGTTATAATTAATTATTTGAGGAAAACATTCGATACCATTTCGAGTGTTTATTTTAGTAAACATTTTTAATGTAAGGAAGAGTGTAATGGAATACTTAAAAGAGTGGCAACAAGCACTTTATATAGAAATTAATCATTTGAAAAAATACGGAAGTACAAAATATACGTTAAAAAATGGGCATTTAGTATTGAGTGATAAAGGGTTTACTTACTATTTTGAAACGTCTGTACCGATTTCTATTCCAGTCGGTTCAAGTATTTGTTTACAGTGGAAAAATCGAAGAGTAGAGGGGAGGATGTTGTCTTCTGAGGGAAATAATTTGCTTTTGTCACTTGAACAATCGTTAGGCGATTTAATTGATGAGGCAATCCTTTATCATGATCCGTGGGAGCTCTTAGAAGAACTCATCGATCGTATTGATGAATGTAAAAAAAGTAAGAAGAAGCGTAGTCGAATTAAGCAATTAATGGAACCAACCGAGGAGCCGAAACACCCACTCGACAAATTGAAAACCAACTCTCACGAACTATTCTATCGATCAAAATATAACCCAACAACTTTTGTTTGGGGACCACCAGGAACAGGTAAAACTTACACGCTCGCTCGAGTAGCTTCAAATAAATATTTTCAAGGAAAACGGGTGCTAATACTATCCAATAGTAATCAAGCAGTCGATGTACTACTGAAAGAAATTGTTGATTTTTTAACAAAAAAATCCAAGTTTATAGATGGCGATGTACTTCGTTATGGTACGGGTTCAAAGCAGTCGATGACAGAACCGATTACAACAGAAATGTTACTTAAAAAACGTGAGCCAAGACTCGCGAAAGAAAGAGATTTGGTGTTAGAAGAAAGACGATTATTAAAACATGATTTATCTAATTCGTTCAGTAAGCGTGATAGTGAGACGCTTCTTGCAACGGAAAAAAAACTAGCTTCCTTGCAAGAAAAAATCAGACAAAAAGAATTAAGTTTTCTAAAAAAAGCACAAATTATCGGCACTACATTAGCAAAGGCGGCAACAGACGGTGCAATTTATGAAAAAGATTACGACCTTGTCATCATGGATGAAGCTAGTATGGCATATGTTCCACAAGCTGCGTTTGCAGCATCTCTAGGAAAACGAGTCATTATATCTGGTGACTTTAAGCAATTACCACCAATTGCTGCAGCTAGGCATGAGTTAGTTGATAAATGGCTAAAAGAAGATATTTTTCATTGCGCAGGCGTAGTGGAAGCTTTAAATGATGACCAATTACATCCACATCTAATGTTATTAAAAGAGCAGCGTCGTATGCATCCTCAAATTTCAGCTTTTACAAATGAGTACATTTATCTTGCAAAAGTGTATGATCACCCCAGCATGAAAAATAAGCGAAATGATTTAGTTACGCGGGCTCCGTTTATGAATATGGCATCTATTTTAGTGGACACAAGTTTTACTGGGCGGCACTGTATTCAAGAGAAATCGTCAAAATCAAGAATAAATGTATGGCAACTGTTTCTTTCTTTTCAATTAATACACGAAGCTTACACCGCTGGGGCGAGATCGATTGGGTACGTAACACCTTACAGAGCTCAAGCGATGTTGATGGATCAGCTTTTAGGAAGTGTGTATGAAAAGGAACGGATAGAAGCTAATATTATTTCTGCAACCGTTCATAGGTTTCAGGGTAGTGAACGAGATGTCATGATTTTTGATACAGTCGATAGTAACCCACAAGAACGTCCGGGTATGCTCTTGACAGGAAAAGATAGTGAACGCCTCGTGAACGTAGCTATTACAAGAACAAAGGGGAAGTTTATACAGGTCACAGATCGTAGCTTTGTAAAAAACAATATCTATCCGGGTAAAACGATTCGGCAATTAGTTGATCATCAAGAACGACAAGGACAAACGATCACTCATCAAAAAATAGGTACGTGGATTAAAAATCAGCACCCACATCTACAATGGATGCACGCTTTAAAATTAGACCGTGTGTTTCAGGATCTAAAACAAGCAAGAACGTCGATTATCATCTCACTACCGAGTCAAATGGCTCTACCAAATGAGTGGCGTGAGCAGATAGCAGCTACACATTCTAAAGTAAAAGTGAAGATTATTTCAGAACAACCGTTAACCTTAAACCATAAGGTAGAGTATATAAATGAGGATCTACCATTCCCATTTGTGTTGATTGATCGCCAATTTCTTTGGTTAGGCCTTCCATTGGAAGCTGCGAAAATGAGTCATCCCCCATACGTTGCCGTAAGACTTGACTCGAATAAATTTGTGGAACAATTTCTATCATGCTTATTAATAACGGGCAAATCAACTGTTACAAATGGTACCCAACCATTATTTAAATAAATGTGTTTTCGCCATAGAATATTAATAAATACTGGTTAGACAGCAAAAAGAGGTCACGTATCGTTGTTGATACGTGACCTCTTTCTTATTAGTAAAAAAAGAATAATCGAAAGTTTACAGTAAATTGATTAGCTAGTTTGTTTTGATTATCAACAAGAATGAATGATGATTAATAATAAGCAAAGTAATGTTTAACTCATGTAAGCTATGTTCGAAGGAAAATACAACAGCACAGTATTACTTCTTAATTCATAAAAAAATTAAGGGAAACTTTATTTACTAAATACGGTCATCTTTCCCATCCTCTGTAGTAATTATCTAAATTGTCTTGTTCTACAGTTGGATCTTTGTTTTGGCTGTCTAATGTAATCATTTCATTTTTTTTCACCATATGGAGTATCACCCACTTTTTATATTATATATGTAATGTAACCTATTGAAAGTTAATTATGTAATAGGCACAGCTTTTGGCCTTAAACGTCTACCCACCGAGTAGAGATCCTTAAAAAGAGAAGTACCAACATATGTCGTTTAGGTAGGAGATTAGCTGTCCCTGAAGGTACGATATAGAATAACTTTCATTAGTGCAGGACGAAAGAATCTCCCTCCACTGATTGATAGATGCCCATTTACAATCTAGTAAAGTGATAGGCTTTTAAGTTCAAAGAAATACGTAAAAGGAAATATACTTATGGTAATATTAGATTAACTAATTGGTACTAAAAGGAGTATGAAATGGAAAAATATAAAGTAATATTGTTTGATTTAGATGGAACACTTTCAGACCCTAAAATAGGAATAACGAAATCTGTTCAATATGCGTTACATAAGATGGGCATTGTTGAGCCTGATATTGATAAATTAGAAGGCTTCATAGGTCCACCATTACAAGTTTCATTTTCTGAATTTTACAATTTTGATGAGCAAGAGACACAAAACGCAATAGATCTATTTAGACAGAGATTTAAAGAAAAAGGAATGTTTGAGAATAAGTTATATGCAAATATTCCCTCACTATTAAACTTATTAAATGAACAAGGTTTTACGTTAGTTGTTGCAACATCAAAGCCTACGGTTTTTGCTGAACAAATACTAGAGTATTTTAATATTGACCAGTATTTTGAACTGATCGTAGGTAGTAATCTTGATGGAACAAGGGTGTCAAAAACTGAAATCATTCAATGCATATTAGATAAATATAGTGAATATGAACTCGGTGACTTTATTATGATTGGAGATAGAAAGCACGATATTATTGGTGCAAATAATACTGGAATTAACTCTATTGGAGTTAGTTATGGATTTGGTTCTTCTGAAGAATTAAGTCAATTCAACCCTACGTATATTGTCAAAAGTGTTACTCAATTAAAAGAGATTTTAATGAGGAGTTAGGTGAAATACCTGCTATTATCGTAGAGTGATGTAACAGTACTAACTACTTACACTTTAATGAGGTTCATACCACAGGATTTACGCACATAAGATAATCTTTAGTTGGGGGCAGTGATTGATGTCGCTCGATTTATGCGTATCGGCTATGGTATTCACAAGTGGCGACTGCTTACGTCATAAGAAATTATAGGGAGGAAGTATGAACCGACATTTTAGTTTTGGAGCGGAAAAGCAAGATTATACCGTCATAAACAAAAACTCATTTTATAAGGTTTACTTTCTTATCAAATTAATGCATTGTGGGAAGTTTCTTATGCTCATAAGAAGGAATTTCGCTTTACTTGATTAGGTATCAATGGTTTGGAGAGAGAAGGGATTATTCAAAGTTAAATCACCCTTTCGCACAGTTGACTTCTGGAAATTTTGTTAGTGGCTGCATAAGGATATCTGACAAATCATAGAACCACAAGCAGAAGAGCTTAGCCCCTAACACGTGGTGTGTGAAGTATAAAGATTTCTGATCGACTTAATTAAGAAGTCTAGGAAAAAAAGAAATATTAAAAAAGGCGCCTCTACTTGTAATCTAGCAAAGTAGTAGGCGCCTTTAATCTTAGTAGCGTAATTCAGTAGTTTACTATTAAGTTAATAAAATAGTGATTCACACGAAAAAGAGAATTCTACAAGTTTATTCCATAGCTTTAATAGCTTCAGCTACCTTAACCATCATGGAACATTCAACACGTTTACGGAAAATGTCACAGCTGAAGTCATCAGTTCCTTTAATTGAACCTGTTGAGTGTAGTGCGTTAGCAGGGCAACCACCACTACAGTAAAGCTTTGCCCAGCAGCCTTCACAATGTGGCTTCGAATAGCAGTTATTCTCTTTAAATTGGTCTTGGATGTCTGCTTTGATAATTCCATCCCAAATGTTGCCCATGCTGAATTCTTCATCTCCAACAAATTGGTGACAAGGGAAAAGCTCTCCCCATGGAGTTACAGCAAGATATTCCGTTCCAGAGCCGCAACCGGAAATTCGTTTTTGAATGCAAGGGCCTTCTGAAAGGTCAAGCATATAATGGTAGAAAGTAAATCCATTGCCTTTTTCTTGACGGTTTAGCATTTCCTTCGCTAAAATTTCATACTGATTATAAATCTCTGGAAGGTCCTCGTCAGTTAGCGCGTATGGTTCACTCGGATCACAGATGACCGGTTCCATAGAGAGTTTGTCAAAACCAAGGTCTGCAATGTGGAAAATGTCATTTGTGAAGTCAACGTTGTTATGAGTGTACGTTCCGCGAACATAGTATTCTTTGTCTCCACGCTTTTCAATGAACTCTTTAAATTTCGGAACGATCTGCTCGTAGCTACCTTTTCCAGAGACTGTTTTGCGAAGGCGGTTATGAACTTCTTTTCTACCATCTAGACTCAAAACGACATTGTACATTTCCTGATTAAGAAATTCTGTAACCTCATCATTCAGGAGCATACCATTTGTAGTGAAGGTGAAGCGAAATGATTTTTTGAACTCTTTTTCCTTACTTCTTGCGTAAGCGACAATTTGCTTCACGACTTCCCAAGCCATAAGTGGTTCTCCACCGAAGAAGTCGATATCGAGATTACGATGATGTCCAGAGTTTTCCAATAAGAAATCAATCGTTCTTTTACCAACCTCATAACTCATGATAGCTCTATTTCCATTGTATTTACCTTGGCTCGCAAAGCAATAATCGCAAGTTAGGTTACACGTATGTGCTACATTGAGACAGAGGGCTTTTACATATGTTTTACGATTTTTTAAATCGATTGAGAGATTCTTAAATTGATCTTCCGTAAATAATTGTCCATCTTTTTTAAGCTCATCAACAGCAGTGATTGTTTCGCGAACTTCGGCCTCTGAAATATCTGAATTGCGGGCGTACTTTTCTAGCATGATTTTGACGATTTCTTCCACAGGATATTTTTCATAAAGCGCGATAACGTCATAGGCGAGTTCATCGACAACATGTACCGCCCCACTGTAGGTGTCGAGCACTATGTTATATCCGTTTAGTTTATATTGATGAATCATACTTGATAACTAGCTCCTTCTGTCCATAAAATTGCCGCCCAGCTGTAAAATAGTTGGGCGGTTCATTTTTTGTTTCTTATCTGTTTATTGGATTTTCGCACTTTTGATTAGCAACACCGCAAGACGTTTTACATGCAGATTGGCAAGATGTTTGACATGCGCCACACCCACCGTATAATGCAGTTTCATTCAGTTTACGAGTGCTAATTGTTACGATTCTTTTCATAAATGCCACAACCTTTTCATTATTTTTTGAAGAAATATGTGTTAATTTTGTGATGTTTTCACACTAGTTCCCAATAATAATATTATCAACACCTTATGTTTCCGTCAATCCTTGATGTTGCATGGAATTTGTTTAATTAATATAAGTTAATACTATTATATTTCTTTATTTATTTATCTAATAACCTTTATATGGTATATCAATAGTATCGTAGAATTATCATCGATAACACTGTGGTAATAGTGATAAGTTCATTATCGAAAATAATCACTCATAAATATATATGCGCTTTAAAATAGGGTATGTTAGAAAAAATTCTCATCTTTTTTCCTAAACAAGGGTGAGGGAAGAGAGTTGCCCCATGATGATTAATTTGATTAGTTATGGATGTAGATGACTAGTGAATCTAAATAAATGGCTCTAGGTTTTGGTACATCTTCGTTAACTTAATACGACTTATAGTTTTTGTATTAGCAATTGCTCTTGGATTACGTTTTTATTCATTGGAATTAGAGGAAGAAGATCGAAAGCAAGGAATAATTGGATTGAATGAGTATCTAGAAGAGGATATAAGTGAAACAGAGGAATACGATAATAGAGCAGTGTAGCAGGTTATTTCAAATTGTAAAGTCGAAATCAATACTTTATACTAATAAAGTGTAAATTTATTGTTTTAGTGAAGGATTGATAAACATGATACACTTTGAAAGTTTAAAGAGAGTTAGTTTAACAGATGAACAGATAAATATTTTAATTAATGTATCGAAAAATTTACAAATTATAGCTGATATTTCACAAGCAGATGTGTTCATAGACTGCCTTCTATCTGAAGAAACAGCGTTGGTTGTTGCTGAGGCAAATCCTAGAACTACGAAATCATTGTATCACAATAGTGTTTTAGGGGAAATTGCTCTTGAAGAATCTGAACCAGGCGTAATGTTTAGTTTAAAGACTGGTAAACCAATTCTTCGTTCGCGGGGTATTAGTCAAGAAAATGTTGTTATGCAACAAGATATTGTCCCTATTACTGATGGAGTAGGAAAGACAATTGCGGTGTTGATTAAAGAATCGGACATCTCACAAGACATTGAAAATGAAAAGAAAATTAAAACATTTTTAAAGAATTCTAATGAAGAAACACAGCAGTTAGTCAAACAAATCACTATTCAAGAAATTCACCACCGAGTGAAAAATAATTTGCAAGTAATTTCCAGTATGCTCCGTTTACGAATGCTGCGTGCTTCTACAAAGGAAGTTGCTGATGTATTACAAGATAGTACCGACCGAATTTCTAGTATGGCTATGATTCACGAATATTTAGCTCAAAATGGTATTGAAAGTACCGATGTTAAATATGTTTTGGAGCGAATTGCATCATTGTTAATTGCTTCCTCTAGCAATCCGGAGAAAGAAATAAAGCTTTCGGTTAAAGGAGAAACTATATGTTTACCAGCGGAAAAAGCTACCTCACTTGCCTTGGTTGTAATCGAGCTTGTTCAAAATTGTATTAAGCATGCTTTTCAATCGAGTTCGGGTGGCAACATAAAAATTGAAGTAAAGTGCCGAAAGCAAATGATTAATATAGCCGTTATCGATGACGGATGTGGAATCTGTAATACGAGTCCAATAAAAAAATCGTCATTAGGCTTTAAAATCGTCGAAATGTTAGTTGAGGAACAACTACAAGGTGTAATCTTCAATTTTTCTTCAAATAAAGGGACAGCTGTAACAGTCACGTTTCCCTTTATAGACAAGGAGATCTAATGAAACATGTAAAGGTTTTAATCGTCGATGATGAACCGATAACTAGATTAGATTTGAAAGAAATGCTCGAAGAAAATGGATATGACGTTGTAGGCGAAGGGAGAAATAGCAACGAAGCTATTGAAAAGGCCCAAGCTTTGCAACCTGATTTAATAATAATATATGTAAAAATGCCGGAAATGAATGGTGTAAAAGCAGCATCAATTATTAAGAGGTTTTCTGATTGTGCGATTCTTTTACTAACATAAGGTGTTACAAGTACCGATAGCTATAAGAACACGCGAATTAATTAGGTAAGGATGTGAAGCGAGTGGAATTACAATATTGCAAGGAAGTGTTGGTAAAGATCAAATACACTTATTGTTATCCTGTCCACCGAGTCTTGCCCCTAGTAAAATTATGCAATATCTAAAAGGGAGATCATCAAGGTTACTTCAAGATCAATTTCCAGAATTGAAAAGAAATATTGGGGTCAATACTTGTGGGCAAGAGGGTATTTTTGTGCGACTGTAGGGAATGCAGATGAAGAAATAATTAGAAGTTATCCTGCCAATCAGTTTGGTGGAGAAAAGAACGACATATTTACGGTTGAAGAATGAGTTAAGTCATAATTAAATTTGCTTAAGCATTATTTACTTTGAGATGACTTGAGTCATTATTTACGACTTTGGTCGTTTAAGAAAAGATTATAAAAATAAAAAACTATTGAATTATTATTCGTTTCGTTGTATAAATATTATTATAAACGAGATTATATTGAAGGTGAATGATAATGAATTATAATGTGACGGATAATCTTCCTGCTTTTGAGCAATTCGCTGATCTACATGAATCAAGTGGGCTAATTAAAAGTAAGAAGGGAACATACACAAAAGAACAGTTGTTTCAAGCGGCGAATAATAGTTGGTATTGTATCTCAATTTATGATCAAGAACAGCTTGTTGCATTCGGACGAATGATTTCTGATGGGATTTATCAGTCGTTAATCTGTGATGTAATGGTTCATCCAAATTATCAAAATCAAGGACTTGGTAAACTAGTGATTAAAGAACTACTGAAGAAATGTAAGGAAGAAGACATTCAGACGATCCAACTTTTTTCCGCTAAGGGAAAACAGCATTTTTATAAAAAGTTAGGATTTGAGGAAAGAGAACTGGACGCACCAGCAATGGTATTTAAAATGTAAAAGCTCAGTGAAAAGATCGAAATCACTGAGCTTTTTGAATTTTGTTCGCAGTGTTTAGTGTATATATTAAAGAAGGGAAGAATGTTACTCAATAATTTACTTCTAGTGTAAGCTAGACATTTTTAACAATTGAGATTCAATTAATGAGTTTACATTAGCGAAAATAGGCCTGTTCACTGTCCTATATTTCTTAATAAAACATTTGTTAATTATGTAACAATGTTACTCTTAAAGTCCTCATTTGTCTGTTTTTTTATCTAAAAAACGAATTCCTTCAACAAATAATCGAACAATCCAAAATGTAGATGACAGAACAGAAAAAACTATAAAGCCCATTCAACCTTTAGGCAACCTTACGAGGTTTGTGTTCTTTTCAAGCCGATTTTCAACTAGAGCTATTGAGGCACTAAATAAGAACACACTTAAGAATGTTTTTAAAGGGTTCATCTTATATGTAAATTGATTGTAAATGACACATGACAAAGGAAACAACAAATAAAGAAATGCAATGTTTGAGTCAAATAAGGTAGGGAAATACCTCTTTGGATATTGGACATATTTTTTCTTTATTACCGGGCCATCAATTAAAGTAGAAACTAATGTTTTAAAGAGATAAATAATAAACCAGTCTTTTAAATCTCCTTTTCTACGAAATAAAAAAGCCCATCCCCTTACTCCTATGAGTGTAATTATATTTAATAAAGGTCTATCCCTCATCTAAGCACCTCCTTATTTTAATAATAGTCTTTCGGTGTTCGCTGGTCCTTGTGTTGATTTATTTATGCTTGTGGTATGAGTTAAACTAACAATCAGTGGGGGATGAAGGAAAACCCCCACTGATTGAAGTTCAGCTTTATAAATTTCTAACTTGGAAACTGTCTAGCTTCAGCGCCTATCGCTCGTGACCAAGGCGCTTGCGCTTTTCTTGTGAAAAATTTTTGTTGCCATTTAGATAGTAGTATGATAAATTAATATATCTGTCATGCTATTCTCATTTTTGCGCAGAATTACTTCGTTTCGTCAAAAATGGCGAGAGTAATTCTTAAGATTTAATTTTTGGGGAAACTATTGCGCTGAATAGTTTAGTGTGGTATTATACTTCTTGTCGCTATAACAAAGGCGATTAGTTAAGTGGTTGTTTGGAAAAAGTTTCGAAAATAACTTGCGCGGAACTAATTGTTATGTTACAATAACTCTTGTCGTTTGAAAACAACGACGCAAATTAAAAAAAGATGGTTCTTTGAAAACTGAACACACAGCCAAGCGAATATGAAAGGCGGAAGACACCCGCTTATCAACGAAAAGCACTGGAAGGTCAGCAATAAGAAGTCGGGTTTTGGACTTCGTTTGATGAACTGAAGTGTCTCGAGTTGGTGGTGTCTGAAGCTAGACAAAAAGAGATAGTAAATATCTCGTCAATGTTTTATTTTGAGCTTTATCAAACACTTTTATGGAGAGTTTGATCCTGGCTCAGGACGAACGCTGGCGGCGTGCCTAATACATGCAAGTCGAGCGAACTCAATTAAAGCTTGCTTTATGAGAGTTAGCGGCGGACGGGTGAGTAACACGTGGGCAACCTGCCCTGTAGACTGGGATAACTTCGGGAAACCGAAGCTAATACCGGATAATCTTTGGAACCTCATGGTTCCAAAGTAAAAGTTGGGTTTACCTAACACTACAGGATGGGCCCGCGTCGCATTAGCTAGTTGGTAAGGTAACGGCTTACCAAGGCGACGATGCGTAGCCGACCTGAGAGGGTGATCGGCCACACTGGGACTGAGACACGGCCCAGACTCCTACGGGAGGCAGCAGTAGGGAATCTTCCGCAATGGACGAAAGTCTGACGGAGCAACGCCGCGTGAGCGATGAAGGCCTTCGGGTCGTAAAGCTCTGTTGTTAGGGAAGAACAAGCGCCTTTTACGAAGGATAGAATGTAGTTTTCTGCTATGCGTAAGGCATCAACCCTCTCGAATAACTAACATTATGGAGCTCAATCCCTTCAACCGCTTGGCTTTCGGCCCGCCACCTCACTGTCTACGCTTAAAGACTAAAGTTACCTTCAGCCCTCCAAGACTCGCTACGAGCGAATGGCTAGTTCTTACTCGACGGGAATCCCACCCGTTATATGATACGACCTAGGCTCGGCCGCACACGCATCTCTTAATTTTTGATAGTCTTGATTGTTTGGTTCTAATTCGAGTGCACTTTGTACTGCTTCAAAAGCATCTATATATTGTTTGAACTCATAATAAATAAGTGCTAAATTAAAATGGGCTTCATGCAAAAAAGGACGTTGCTCTATTGTAATTAACAAATTTTTCTCGGCGTCCTTTAACAATCCCATTTTCGCTTCACTATAAGCCAACAAGAAATTCACCTCGACAATGTCAATACCACTATCGACTGCGTTTTTTAACAAAGAATAGGCTCGTTCGATTTCGCCACGTTGCAATAGTTCTTGAGCAATCTGAACATTAATTAAATGAGTTGTTTCAGTTTCGTGGTTTGTTGAAAATCCATAGGATAGCAGTAAACTTACAGAAATAGTAGTGAATATTAAAGCCAAAAATTGCTTTACCCTAATTTTATGTTTTGGTAAATGAAAAATCGAAGATGCAAAAAAGCCACCAATTAAACCACCAATATGTGCCCCATTATCAATCACCGGAAGCATAAAACCAAGTACTAAATTAAACAACAATACAACTATGATATTGACACCTATTTTTCTAAAAAACAGTTTACGATAAATAACTCCAAAATAAAGTAATGCCCCGAAGCATCCAAATATTGCTCCTGAAGCACCGGCTGATATCTGATGATTAAAAGCAAAACTACTAATTGATCCTATAACACCAGCGAAACAATAGATCATAATAAATCGAGTTGTCCCGTAAATCCTTTCAACCGCACTTCCTAAATAAAACAAAGCGAGAGAATTCATTAGTAAGTGCGCAAAACCAATATGTAAGAAAATTGCAGTGAAAAAGCGCCACCATTCTCCTTCCATGATTAAAGGGTCATACTTTGCGCCAAATTCAATTAAAGTTAATAGACTTTCACTACTTCCATAATACTCAATAACAGCAAATACCCCTATTAACATCACAAGAAGTATATATGTAAAAATAGGTTTTCCGTATGTAAATAGCGCATTTTGTTTTTTCAATCGCTGATCTGAAATAGATAAAACTTCTTGACGATAATACTGAATTTCCTCTACATTAAGAAAGTGTTGATTTACATTTACTCTAGGTAATTTAACATTCAGTGCCTCACTAACATTTATTACTCCAAATTGATCTCCTTTTTCACCATCGATGATATAACTTGATATCTTAATACTCTTATTTCTTGTTATGAATACTTTTTCCAGTAAATTGTTATTTTCATATGAACTATCTATTGGTAAATAGTTTGAAACATAAACATTATATATTTTGAGTCGTTTACTTTTCAGCTCTTTTCGAATTCCATCTCCCCGTATAACTAAATTTTCAATATCTCTTCCTATCATGTTACTCCAATTAAAATCTTTTCGAACTATACGAATAACCGTAGTTTCTTTAGAATCCTCTTTTTCAAGCCAATACTCACGTTCATTATCAGCAACTTGAATTAAACTCATCCCTTCATGACAAACAAGATAATGAATAAGTTGCCAAAAATAAATATCTTGACTTAAACTTTCCATATTTTCATCCTTTCAATCGGTTTTCTGTAACAATAATTTCCAAAACATTCTTCAAGCACTTTACAGTTGCAAAAGGAATGTGAGAACTTGTAGGAGTTTCATTTCTAGTATTTAAAAAGATAGCATCCCATCCAGCCTCTAATGCTCCTACAACATCATGGTCCCAAGAATCTCCTATGAAAAGACACCCCGCTTTTGACTTTAAGTTTACTTTTGCTAAGTTGAAAATTTTTGGATCTGGTTTTGATAATTTTACTTCTGCTGAGATGAAAATACAATCATCCGGTATCCATTGCCCAAGATTTAATTTATTTATTTTACTATATTGAGTATCGAATTTCCCATTTGTTATAATACCGATCTTAATACCTGCTCCTTTTAACACTTCCATTAGTTGGTATAGAAAAGGGTATGGTTCACTAAAGTCGTCGACAACTTGTTCATAGTGTTCATGAAATTTATCCGCATCACTCTCATTCAAAGATAAATTAAATTGATCAATCGTTTGCAAAAATCTTTTTCTACGATATTCCTTAGGGGTTAATGTTCCATTTTCGTAATCATTCCAATACTTATCACAATTCTCCTTAAATGTTGTAAAGATTTCGTTAATACTATTTGAATAGTTGATATTTCTTTCTTCAAAAATGGAATGAAAACAAAAAGAAATGGCTCTTTTAAATGCATCTTCATGACTATAAAGAGTGTTATCTAAGTCAAAACAAATCGTATTCCAACGCATAAGACTCACTCCTCCATTTATTAGTAATACAAACCCCTCTAATCACGCTCAATTTCTCATTTACCACTCCTTACTCGTTGCAATCCACTCCGAAGTAATTTCAAGTTAAACAATCAAAAAGGAGAAGCAGACGATCTTTCCTATCCACCTTCTCCTTGGAATTTCTATAATTCTTTATATTGGCTGCTGTCAAAATAATTCAAATTTCTAAAATGGCATAAAACGAGATAAAAAACGATCACGAATGAAAGGTATTTGTAGCGCACCTGAAACTGCCAAACGTCTAATCCAGCTAGTTCCAATAATTGTATTTATTATTCGGTAGCGATACTGATAGATAAAGAAAGCCGAGAGAAAAGAAATTAACATGGTCATGAAAAAATTATTATTGTTATTATTTTTAAACATTGTCTAATCACTCCTTTTTATCATTTTTTGAATAAAAGAAGTGTTTTATTCTTATATCTTAAAATGGAAAAAATAGGCTCACAACTAAAAAAGTTATAAACCTATTCCAAATTATGAATTGTTAATTTTTGATTGGTCCCATGGCATTTCGTAATACATTTGCAGAATGATGTAGCTTTTCTTTTTCATCATCACTTAAACTAAGTTCTAACACTTCTCTAATTCCACTACTATTGACGACTGCAGGAACACCAATATAGATATCCTCTAAACCAAATTCACCTCGTAGTAATGTTGAGACAGTTAAAATAGAATTTTCATTTCGTAAAATCGCTCTTGTTAAGCGAACTAATCCCATGGCAATTGCGTAATGTGTTGCACCTTTACGTTCAATAATATGATAAGCTGCATCACGAACATTGATAAATATCTCATCAAGATCCTTAAGTGATCGCCCTTCTTCTTTATGTTCTTCAAAATAACTCATTAGCGGCTTTCCACCAATGTTCGCATGGCTCCAAACAGGTAATTCCGTATCTCCATGTTCACCCATAATGTATGCATGGACATTTCTTGAATCAACATCAAAATATTGACTAAGTAAGAAACGCAAACGAGCTGTATCTAAAATTGTACCCGATCCAATAACTCTCTCCATCGGTAAACCTGAATATTTCCAAGTTGCATAAGATAATATATCAACTGGGTTAGTTGCGACTAGAAAAATCCCATCAAACCCACTATTCATTACTTCGCCAACTATACCTTTAAATATTCTCGCATTCTTCTCAATTAAATCTAATCTGGTTTCGCCTGGTCCTTGATTTGCACCTGCTGTAATAACAACAATGTCAGCCTCTTTACAATCCGAGTATTCACCAGCCCATATTTTCATTGGAGAGCCAAATGGCATACCATGATTTAAGTCCATGGCATCACCTATTGCTTTTTCTTTATTTAAATCAAGTAGAACCATTTCATCTGTTATTCCTTGATTTAATAAAGCAAAAGAATAACTTGACCCTACAAACCCTGTTCCGATAACAACCACTCTTGTTGTTTTATTACAATCCATATAAAAATACCACCTTTCAAACAATTTTTTTCAAATACTTTTCAAATTCAATACCTTACTCTTATAATTCGGAAGAAATTTCGCTTCATAGACAGGTTATAATTTGTCCATTTCTTCCTTATACTCCAATATACCTTGCATATAGATTTTTTGCTCGAATTATGTCTTCAGTTCCTTGCACTAATGTTCTTCCATCAGGGAATAACACTAATTTCTCTCCTTCTTTCAAATGAACACGAAGTAAAAAAGGCGTTTTAGTAATTTCTGCAACTTTGGATAATTTCGCTGCCCATTCATCTAAGTCTAATCTGTGCCCCATGTTTATTTGTACTGTTTCTCTCCCACATAATGAAGTAACTGCTTGTTCATTTGCGTCCTGCAAAGAAGGATACTCCTTAAGACTACATGTAGGACACGTATCTTTTTTCTTAGAGAAATTCATCTCATATATATGATGCTTCCACACATCAAAAGTTATTAAACTTTTTCTTTGTACATCATGGTTTCCTGTTAAGTATTTTAAAGCTTCAATTATTTGAAACGACGCGACAATATCAACGACAGGAGAAATTACCCCAATAGTATCACAAGTTTGTCCGGTTGAATTACCACTTCCAATAAAACAACGTAAACAAGGAGTCACACCAGGGATAAAAATTGCCGACATTCCCCTAGAACTAACGGCACCACCGTACACAAAAGGCACTCCAACTTTATAACATGCATCATTTATTAAAAAACGTGTTTGGAAATTGTCGGTACCATCCAATACTAAATCGACACTATCCATCAAATCGTCAATATTTTTTAATGTTACATCAGTTACAATTCCTTCAACTATGACATCTGAATTAATTTTTTTTAATCTTTTTTCAGCAGCAACAGCTTTAGGTAATGCTTCTAAAACATCATCCTCATCAAATAACATTTGTCTTTGTAAATTACTTTTTTCAACATAATCTCGATCAGCAAAACGAACATGACCAACACCAGCACGGACTAAATGATTGGCTAACACTGTCCCAAGTGCACCCATTCCTACAATCAGAACTTTTTTTGATGCCAATATCTTTTGACCTTCTTCACCTATCGGTTGAAATAAGATTTGCCTAGAATATCGTAAATTGTTATCCATGAAGTCTCCCCCATACCCTTTATTTTTATGTATTACATATTATCTTATCAACTGCTATGTCATGGTGTTCATTAGGAACTTCGTTTATAATTTGAAAATGAAATGCTAATGAAATTTTTTTGTTTTTATAATTTATTAAGTAGCGATCATAATAACCACCACCGTATCCAATTCGATAACCCCTAGTATCGAAAACAACACCTGGAACGACCAGTAAATCAATATTTTCTTTAGCAACAAATGTAGTTTTAGTCGTAATGGGTTCTTTTAAAGCATAAAAACTTTCCTCAAGATCTGTAAAAGAGTTTATTTCATAAAATTTCAGCTCTTTTTCTTTTGGAAAACACTTTGGAACAACGATTCTCTTATTTTGTCTCCAACCTTCTTCTATAATTGATTTTGTATCAACTTCTCTTTGGGTAGAAATTGTTATACCAATTGTCTTTGAAGATTTCCACTCTTCGCTAGTGATAAACCTTTTTTTTATGGTACTAGACAATTCAACATAGTCTGCATTTGACATTTCTTGTAAACATTTTTTCACTTTGTTCCGCAAGTAAGTTTTTTTCATAATTACATCACCTAAAAGTAGCTATTTACGAACTATTTATAACATAAAATTTAGATAGAAACTTTTTTAACTTTAAACCTTTCTTTTATTATACTTTATTCCATTCATCTATTTAAACTTTTTGCTTCAAAAAAAAAGTAAGCAGAAAGATCTGCTTACTTAGTTTCGCGATGCAAAGTATATTTCTTTAGTCTTGGGCTGTATTTTTTTAACTCAAGACGATCTGGGTTATTACGTTTATTTTTAGTAGTGATGTAATTACGATCACCAGTTTCTGTACAAGCTAATGTAATATTTACACGCATTCTTTTTCCCTCCAAACATGCTTTACTTCAATCATACTTTTAAATAATAGCAAAATTCGCCTAAACAATCAAGTATTTCTTTAACGGTAAAGTGGAGGTTTACAACTATTCGATCGCGTATAAAGAAGGAAAACATAAGTATAATATTTAAGACTGGTAAGGGTAGACTTCGACTTCACTTACTAAAAATGAAACAATTACCATTTTTACATGAATAAGGATTTTTTCACGTCTCAAGTGCCCTTTCATACGGTAAGTTTAATTGAATAAATAGATTTTTTTTCATAACTTCATACTTGGAGCTCCCACTACATTGCCAAAAATATACTTTAATTTCCTCTTTCGCATCCATTTCGCCTTCTAAACTATAGATACTTTTTGAGCTTCTTAATGAAAATGGTTGCATTAATATTTTTCCATTTTGTAAACAATCAGTCTCATCAAAATTCGTACAATATTGAACAATCCCTCTTCTTTTTAGTCGCCCATTTAATAGAAAGTAATACCCATCAACATTATGAACCATGGCTTGAAGAATAGGTGCAAAAAAGGTTATTTTCTTATCATTTTTTTTTGAAAATAAAGGATTACAAAAGACTTTTATCTGTCGGGGATGACTATTTAGATTACGAAACGTCATTTCTTGCAAAATGGTTTTTTCTCTATAAATTACTTGAAGACTAATTCTTAGATTCATGTTATTGTTTTCATAAATAATTTTATCTTCTGTATACTGACAACTCCAGCTATCTAACCAAGTAAAATGTCCATCAATCCAAACACCGTATTTTACGATTTCTATTTCTTCATTATAGTATTGAGACCTCTGCTCCATTGTCTTTCTAACACCACCTGCTAAAACTTTTGGAAATTCCGAATTTTTTTGACATAATTTGACGAAAGTAGTTTAGCGTCTTTGATATCTTTTGCTTGTGAGTAAATCGTGAAAATTGGCTTTTCATTATCTGGTAATATTAATGTCCATCCACCTTCAGGATGATATACTTTTATTCCATCTAGCAATTCAATGTTTTTAGAACTATTTTCTTGTATTAGCATTCTCATAACTAATCCTTTAGCTGTTTTAGGACAAGGAACAGATTCACGTGATAAAGAAACACATGGTAAATGCTTTGTTATTTCAGATATTGCTTTCCTTTTTAATACAATAATTTCTAGTACATGAATAAAAGCATATTGAGCATCAAATAAGAAATTAAATACTGTACCATCTTGTTTCATTATTGATCTAGGGTTAGCTTTTGTTCGAATAATTTCGCCACCTAAGCGGTTAGCTAAACTCTCAATTTCACTATTGCCGTGAATTGGAATAGCCATTATTCCACCTTTATTTCGATAAAAATGAAGCATGACATATAGAGCTAATATTGTTTCTTCTTCTAAAATCGTGCCATCATCAGAAACTATTTTTAAATATTCGCCCGTTTCTCCAATTAAAATCCCAATATCAGCCTTAATCCTTTTTACATATTTTGCAACTTCAACTACAGTTTTATTTTTCGGAGCTTTGTAGATTTCACAATTTAACTCTTTAAGTAATCTATCAATAAAATAAAAGTGTTTGCATTGGTCATAATCAATTACCACTTTGACTTTTGCTTTCCTTATTTGATTTACCCTTACAAAGCTTATCAACCTTTGAATATAGTTTACCTCTGAGTTTTTCATTACTGTAGAGATACCGATTCGATCGAAAGATGCTCTTCTGTAATCTTCTTGCCAAAAAGCATTCTCAATCTTCCTTTCTACGATTGCACTTATAGGATAACCATTTTGATCATAAAATTCTAGCGAAATCTGCTTCTCATTATTACGGTTTACAAAGCGAAAGTATACACCACCAATTACCTCTCCATTTTCAACAAGGTAACGAACAACAGGTCCAATCGTATTCCCAATGTCAACGGTATGGATTCCAGCAGATAAGACTCCTGTTTGGAAAGATGATTTAATGAGGTTGGTGATAGAATAGCTATCTGATCCTAAGATTATTTTCCCACCATGAGGTAATATTGCACCATATGCGGCAGCTAATCTTGCAATGAAATCTGGGGTTATTTCCACATTTGCCAAACCTGAAATCCCGCGACCATTAAACAAAGACTTTGTTACTTTTTTACCCCAAATTAATGATGTATGAACAATAGCTTCTTCTTCTATTCCTTTGTTAGGCCAAACCTTAACTTCTGGCTTTATTACTGAATTAGAAGCTAAAATACAATGTTCCCCAACAACAGAAGCTTCGAAAAGCGAAACTGAATACTCTAGTTTAGTTCCTTTACAAATTGTTGTCCCTCTTAATTCACTACTATCACCAACATATATATCATTCCATAGTATCGATTGCTTTAAAGAGCAGTTTGTTGATAATATGGAATCACTTCCTATAATTGTATTACATTCCACTTTAGCACCGGTTCGAATAACAGTTCCATCACCTATTGAAAGCGGACCGTTTAGATGCACGCCCTCTTCAACAATTACATCTTTACCAACCCAAATACCCTTTTTTATTTCTTTTCCAGGTAGGCGTACATTGACCTTTTTATTTAACATATCAAATTGCGTTTGTCTATATGTGCCTAAATTTCCTACATCAGACCAATAACCTTCTGCTTTATATCCGTAAATCGCCTTTTTTTCTTTCATTAAAAACGGAAAGAGATCATGACTAAAATCGGTAGGAATACCCTCTTCTAGGTATTGTAATATTTCAGGCTCTAATACATAAATCCCAGTATTAACTGTGTCGGAAAAAACTTCATTCCAGCTTGGCTTTTCAAGAAATCGAATAATTTCATCATTTTCATTTGTCATAACCACACCAAATTCTTGAGGGAAATCTACTGGTTTCATAAAAATTGTTGTCAACGCACTTTTTTCTTCATGAAACTTAATACCTTTGGCAAGGTTAAAATCGGTAAGACCATCACCACTAATTACAATAAAACGTTCATCCAGAAACTCCTCAGCATTCTTAATGCTTCCAGCTGTTCCCAAAGGAGTTGTTTCATAGAAATAATGTAAATTCACTCCATGACGACGACCATCACCAAAATAATCTTTAATAACATCAGGTAAGTATTGAAGAGTCACTCCAATTTCAGTAATTCCATATTTTTTTAACAACTCAATAGAATATTCCATCACAGGTTTATGGACGAGCGGAACCATTGGTTTTGGAATATTGCAAGTTAGTGGGCGAAGTCGTGTTCCTTTCCCACCAGCCATGATCACACCTTTCATGTATTGATTCCTCCAATTCACTCAATTTGTTTCAAACTAGTTTCGTAAATAGCTACAGTTCTTTTAGCTAAACTATTCCAGTTATACTTTCTCACAACAAGTTTCTTACCATTTTCGGCAATTTTCTGAGCAAGTTTTTCGTCTTCTATACAACTTAACACTTGAGTTGTGAGGCTTTGAACATTATTGGGAAAAATTTTCAAACCATTTTCTCTGTGTGTTACAATTTCACTTAGTCCCCCTGTATCTGAAACAATTGTTGGTTTCCCAGCACCCATCCCTTCTAACGCTACTATTCCAAACGGTTCATAATAACTAGGAAAGATACATATATCACAACCGTTAAGAATGTCATTTCTTAAATGATCATCTATAAATCCTATAAAATATATAACTTTCTGTAGCCCTTTATTAATAACCTTAGTTTTATATTCTTCCAATAACGGTCCTTTCCCCGCAATAATAAATTTTACATTGGGATGTTTGGCTATAATAGTTGGAGCGGCATCTATAATTGTTTGAAAACCTTTTTCCTTAACTATTCTTCCTACTGAAAAAATAAAGATATCATTCTCTGAACCATACTTTTGCTTCCATTTACTCCCCTCACCTGAAATCATCTTAATATCAACGCCATTTGGAATTATTTCAATTTTATTTTTCGGTAAATTAAATACTTTTACGACTTCTTCTTCCATATATTTACTACAAACAATTACTTTCTGTGCCTCATAGGTTAACTCCCATTCTTTATGGCTAATATCTTTCTGAAGTTGAGTATAAATGCCACTATTTCGACCATATTCGGTTGCATGTATAGTAGCTATCAGAGGAAGATTTAATTGGTGTTTTAAACCTTTTGCTGCAACACATACTAGCCAATCATGGGCATGGATAATATCAAAACGGATTCCTTTTGACAATTCTAATACATGCTCATAGAATGCAATATTTAAACTGCCTACCCAATGATAAAAATCCTCAGCTTTAGGTTGTAAACATTGAACACGGTGAACATGAATTTCATCCATAATTTCGTAATCTGGGTGGCCTTCGACTGCTGCAGTAACCACGTGAATTTCGCACCCTTGATTTACAAGAACCTTCGAAATGTCATATACGTGTCGTGATAATCCTCCTACTAGCATCGGTGGAAATTCCCATACTAGCATTAATACAGTGATTTTTTTATTCTTTTTATTTTGCTTCTTATTGATTACATATTCATCATGTTTTGAAATAAAGACATTTAAATTAATTTCTTTAATAAATGGGAATTCTGCCTCAAATTTTGTTAACAATTCGTGACTTACTTTTTCATTTATTAATAACGTTCTTAAATTTTCGTACCTAGTTATATGCTCTTTTATTCGATTGTTAGCATAATCGGTAGCGCTATCACTATCAATGATAAAAGACCAATCACTACTAGTTGCTAACATCCACTCTCGTACCATTTGCTTTAAACAACGGTCAACCTCAATGGACTTACCCTTGTTTTCGGTTACATAATGAACTAAATCTCTTTCAATTTGATGTAAGTATCTATATACCCAACTATTCTTTTGGTTTAACCAAACTTCTCCATAACCTTTTCTTCCCCAAGTATTAAAAGATACATGAGCTGTTTCAATATCTTGGTAATGTCTATCCAAATATTCTTCAGGTGTAATTAAATTTTCATTTAAGCAGTCTTCATTTAAGACATAATTTAGCCAATCAGGGCCTTCAAACCACCAATGTCCCAATAATTCAGCATCAAAAGGAGTTACAATAATATGAGGCGGAAAAGACTGCCCTTCATGATTATGTAAATGCTTTTTGATTAATTTCGTAAAATGTATACTATGCTCTTTGGCTTTTTTCATTGCATTTATACGGTTATAAAATTCTTTAGTATCAGTTGAACCTGTAATACGATAAAGTTTCACTCCAGTATCATAACGAAAACCTTCAGCATGCATAAAAGGTTTTATATAATCCCAATCACGATCATAGGCAATATCTCGATAAAACTCTCGGTAATCACTATCACCTGGGTAACCATCAAATGAACTCCACACCTGATTCGATAGCATTGAGTTTCTAGGAAACAACATCACACCATGTGGAGAAAAGATGGGAGCACCCGTCTCTTTTGATGGTGCAGGATCTGCATATTTTAATGCATGTTCATCGACAAAAGTATATCGAATACCTTCTTCAAATAAAATTCGATCAATACCTGGAGTAAAAGCGCATTCTGGTAACCAAAAGCCTCTTGGCTTATGGTCAAAGTGTCTAACAAATGTTTGTATTCCATGCAAAATTTGAGCTCTAATTCCTTCTTTTGTTTGTAAATAAGGTAAAAAAGCATGTGTTGCTGAACTACAGATACACACTATCTTTCCTTCTGAAGCATAATGCTTAAAGCCTTTTAATAGGTTTTGATCCCATTCTAAAAATGTTTGTTTTATTTTAAAGATTCTTTTTTTATAAAAGTTAATAAGTTGCAATTCCTCTTCTTTAATCTCTACTCTACTTTCTTCTTTTTGAAGTAGTTGATCGGTTCGTTCTATGTTAAGTAAAAATCTTCTTTGCATAAGTGGATCAGAAAGCATTTCCATTAAAGGAGTAGAAAAAGAGATTGTTAAAGCGTTCAATCTTTTTTGATCTGCTAAAATCCATAGTAAAGGAATGTACGTTTCAGTAATTGCCTCAAATAACCATCGTTCCTCTATCCGGTGAGCCTCCCGGTGTCTTACATAGGGGAGGTGGGCATGAAGGACTATAGAAAAATAACCATTTACCATTTTACTAACTCCTTACTTTACTTTTTCATAATATGAATAACTACTAAAGCCTTCTAACCACTCAGGATTATCTCTTTTTCCTTCTTTCCAATTAGAGACTGCTTTTGTAAACAAACCAGTTTCAAATTGTGAAGATCTAGGTGTATCAACAGGGTTCGACCTAAGTAACGAAAAAAAACTACCTTCTTTAGTAACTACTCCTACATCTACACAGTAGGTTCTATTTGATAGTAAGTTATCAAAAAAACATTGATTGGATGCTTCATTATAGGAAAAATCTTGATAGCGATGTGCATTATGACCATTAAAGAAAATAGCAGTTATATCATAAATCCTTAATTTCTTTTTAAAACTACTCCATTCACCGTTTAAGTGATGTTCAATCATTTTTTTCTTTCTTTTTGAAATATCCCAATAACAAAACAAAGCACATGGTGACTGAACCATTAGCACACACTGATCAACATCACGAGGATCTTCCAACTCTGAATTTTGACCATATTTAAATAAGTCTTTTTTTTCACCATAATCATTTGAAAAAAATAACTTACAACCAATATGTTCTTTTTGATACTTATTCCACCCATTATTAATATCTCCAATAGATAAATTAACTTTATTATCTTTTATTGATAATTCGTCATCTATTACTTTTGCAATTTCAATAATCAAATTCTTCACCTCTATTTACTAAGCAGTTACTAACGATAAAACAAGCTATATTTATATTCATCTAATGACGAAACTATCACATAGAATAAATAATCTATAATACAATATTACAGTCGATATAGACTTGCAACAAGAAGTCTATTTTGTTGAAAAATGTCTGTCCTTTATTACATCACTACTAGACATGTATTATTTTTTAAAATTAGCTAAATAAAACAAGTGAAAATGGTAGAAATAACATTTTTTTTGATAAAACGACAAATCGGGTTGGTGTTTCTTTTATTTATGTTTATATGTTTCTTCCATAAGCGACATTCTTTTTATTTTTACAAAGCAAAAAGTCGTAAATAATTCTTATTTTTTTACTTCTTTTCAGTTTTACGTTCGGACAAGCTTTAATTATCAAAACAAACAATGGTCTAGAAATATAAAGACTTGTTATTTTTGTCTATTATGTTATAAATGTATAGTTATACTATTAATATAAGGAGGTTTTTTACTATGGAATATACAATTATTTCAATGTTTACTATATCAGTCATCTTATTCTTAATTTCTTTTTTTAAAAAAGATAAAAGTAAGGAAGTTGAAAAGCAAATTGAAAATTTCTCAATTACCTTAATGCAAGAAATATATCAATTAAAAAAGAAAATAAAAGTATTAGAAGAGGAAATCTTAATTGGACAAGATGATAATTATTTTACTAATGAAAGGACTTCAACCATTTACTACGATAGAGATACAATTTTATCCCTTTACGAAGATGGTTATACTGATGAAGAAATTGAGCAAATTACTAGTTTTACGCCTGAGAAAATAAATGATATTCTTAATGAAGGATAACCTTTTGATATGAATTATTTGAACATCTTCATCTAAATCTAATTTTTTTCAACCCCCCAACCAAATATTATAGAACCATTTTCCTTGTCAAAAAAAAAAAAAAAAACAGCCAAAGAAAACATGACGGTCTTCTCTGGCTGTTTAATCGAACTGATTTGTTCTTAAGGGCATAGACCCCCACCTCTAAGCATAGCGTAGGTGGGAACTTCCATTCAGGTGGAGTTGAGACTCCATCTGAATTTTCGATGTTCTAGCGAAGCTAGAACGAGTTCTCTTTATTCACCATTATCAATATCATTTGAATGATTGTTATTAGAAGTCCTTGGTCCATTCCTTTCAGACTTTAATGAAAAATAGACATCTAAAATACTGCCTGATATATTATTAGCAGGCCTTCCCATCCTTCCAGAGTTATCAATTCTCAAATCTGGAACAATTACTGCAAAAGCAACCTCTGGATTATCATAAGGTGCATACCCGACAAATATTTGATTATTACCTCTAATTGCATTTCCACTCCGATCACGAATAACATTGTCATTGGCATCACGGACAAAAAATAATTGGGAAGTCCCTGTTTTCCCAGCAACCTTGTAAGAATTGTTACTAAGAACTCTTGCAGTCCCACGCGAACCGTGAACAACAAGTCTAAAACCTTCTTGAACCCTTTTTATATAATCATCCTTCATATCTATTCGATTTAATACATTTGGCGCAAATTGTTTGACAACATTGCCTAGTTCACCTTCTATTGTACTCGGTTCTCGAATTTCTCTAACAAGACGAGGTGATATTCGATATCCACCATTAGCAATTGTTGCCGTATACTGAGCCATCTGTAGAGGAGTATACGTATCAAACTGGCCAATTGAAAAATACAGAAGGTTCCCAATGGTATTTGGAATACCACCATTAAAACCCGTAGCCTCTGACGGAAGGTCAATACCCGTTTTTACACCTAAACCGAACTGATTAAAGTTATAACGCATTATTTCGTAACCAATTGGAATGTTACCTGACCAACGACCTTGTGCGTGATTATATGTTCCACCTAATGCCATCGCAATTTCAGCCATATAAACATTTGAAGAACGTTCAAGGGCAGTTAAATCATTTATTCTTCCCATAGTTGAAACTGAACTCATACGCTGTCCACCTATATTTATGGTTCGATCATTAAAAACCGTTCCAGGTTGTGCTACCCCTTCTTGAAAACCGGCTAAAACCGTTGCTCCCTTTACAGCTGAACCCATTTCGAAAGCATTATAAATATTCCCTATTTCAAAAGAACTCAAATTATTGGTTTGGCTATTTTCTCTAAAACCTGACATCGCTAAGATTTCACCGGTATAGGGCTCGATTATGACCGCATACGCTGCTGGTACTCCTAAGAAACCATTCATCGATTTCAAGCGTTGGATTTCATCATAAACTATTTTTTCTACGTGTTGTTGCAACTCCATATCTACGGTTAGAATTAAATCTTTTCCTCTTTGCCCCGGTGTTTCAATCGGTTGATCAATAAGTCTTCCTGAACCATCAAGGACGTGCTCTAAAACTTCTTTATCACCTCTTAATACATCTTCATATTGTTGTTCCAGTTGGCTTATCCCGACTTGATCACTACGGTAATATCCTCTTGATAAATAAAAATCAATTGAATCTCTTGGAATGGATCCAACCCCACCAAAAAACTGTCTAAAACTACTACCATATACATAGTTTCGTTCTGAATCTCTTATGATATCGATACCTGGCATCTCTGATAAGTGCTCAAGAACTCTGGCAGCCTCTTCATATGTGACTTCTGTCACACGTTGTGGAGTATGGGCAAATCCCCTGTCAAACTCCCTTTTTATTGCAATAATCTCGATATCCTTTTCAGTTAATTCATTTAGATGCTCCTCTGTAATACGATCAAGTTGTAGCCTGTATATATCCATCGCATCATTTTCTAATTCACGCATTTCATCACGAGTTACTAAATTATTCGCCTCTTCGCGATTCGTTATAATCCAATAGTCTTTCATGTCACGTTCAGTAACTTTACTCGTATCGACATCGATTAATTCATTTAACCTTTCAGCAACGCGCAATTTCTCTTCATTTGAAACATTGGCATTCGTATATGTGACCATTAAAACAAGTTTATTTTCAACAACTCGATGACCAAACCTATCAAACATCACTCCTCTTGGAGCTTCATTTTTTGCTATTACATTAACCGTCCGCTCTAATTTCCGTTGATACTCTTCTCCTTGAACAATTTGTACAACCCCTAAACGTAATATAAGAGCAGAAAATAGTAAGAACACGACGAAAAAAAGTATATTTAAACGGACGGGCATATGAGTTCTTTTCTTTTTTTTGCTCATTTATGAACTTCCTTTCTTTACCAATCCTTATTTAAAACCACACCTATTTTATTATACTAAAAAACACACAAATAGACACCTAGTAATAGGTGCCTTTTATTGTAATTTAAATGGATGCATTCTTATCTAATTTACTCATTCAATATTTCATTAAAGGATATCATTTCTTATATAGGGGCACCATCATTTTCCCCTTCACCTTGTTTCTTATTTCTTGGTAAAGAGTATTCTTCTCCCCCTTTATTGCTATTTTCAATGTTTACTTTTCTTACGAATAAGTAAATAACCATGTGACCCGCTCCTAAAATTAAGAACAATATCGGTATTCCTTTTTGTTCATCAAATAGTGTTACAGTTAACAGGAACATTAGTATCGAAAAGATACGTCCACTATTTAAAAATAACTCTCTTACAACAATATATTCTACTCTCATTTCTGCTGCTTTCCAACCTCGACCAATTACATCATATGTGATTGATATATAGGGAACAAGCAAAATGGGATAAGAGATCGAAATTGCTACACCATACATAATCAAACGTGTAAATGTTAAATCCCTAACAATTAAGAAAATAGCTAAAAATAAACCAACTCCACCAATTAAAATAGCTTTTTTTCGAAAGTTCGGTTTTATAAAGCGTCCAACTATATAATAAGTTACAAAAGATACAGCTGAAGCAACTAACCCATACGTACCAATAGCTAACTCACTATTTGTTGCAATGTAAACCCATACAACTATGACAAATACAAAAGTACCTTCACGTAATCCTTGAAAAAAATGAGCATATAAAATATTCTTCCAATTCGCACTATTTTTTCGTTCCTTAAGAATTCTAATAAAATCAAATTTACCAGTTGCTGGACGCCTTTTAAGTAAAAAGCTCAAAATTACTGCACCAACAAATAGTGTTAGAGAAATACCAAAAATTATTTTATAGCCAATTAATTTTTCCATTTTTGTAATAAGAAAACCAGCTAAAATTGGACCAATCATTCCTGCAAATGATGTCACTAACCCTAAAAATCCATTAAAAAAATCACGTGTTTCAGGCTCAGTAATTTCAAATGTTAAAACATTAAAAGCTAACCAATAAAATCCAAAACCAATACCTAATAGCGCACCTAATAAAAGCAAATAGCTACTAGCCTTTTCTCCTAAAAACAAAACAGTGAAAAAGAAAACGGATAGGAAGGATACTCCTAACCGTAGTACAATTACTCTGTCAATTTTCTTCGCCCATCTACCTGCTAATATAAAGGTCAATGGTTGCATAACTACAGACGCTAAATTGTAAAGAGCAATATGAGTAAACTCCCCAGATTGCTTCCACAAGTAAACGTTTACGAATGTATTCGATAAAGCAATACTTAATGCATATAATCCACCAATGATTAAAAGGAGGGTTAAATCACGATTAACTTCAACTTCACCGAGAAATTTTTTTAAAATCTGTTTCATTTCCGACTCCCCTTTACCACTTCATAGCTAGTTTGTCTAAAATTTTGACGCTTATACTTATTAAATGGTAAATGGAAGTTTTTGAGAGCGAGAAATTATCTTAACGCTTCTAGCTTATAAAGCTGAACTTCAATCATTAGACTTACTGCCCCTTATGACTAAAAAAGTATTCCTAATATAGAATTAAATAGGACTAGTTCAAATTGAACTAGTCCTATCACAGTAATTTTTATTTTGCAGCACTATAACGTTTAGAAACTTCATCCCAATTTACAACATTCCAAAATGCTGAAATATAATCAGGTCGTTTGTTCTGATAATTTAAATAATAAGCATGCTCCCAAACATCAAGACCTAAAATAGGTGTTTTCCCATCCATAATAGGCGTATCTTGATTTGGTGTACTTGTAACTGCTACTTTTCCATTGTCTACAATTAACCATGCCCATCCAGAACCAAAACGGGTAGTTGCAGCTTTAGCAAATTCTTCTTTAAAAGCATCAAAGCTTCCGAATGCATCCGTTATTGCATTAGCAAGTTCTCCTGTAGGTTCCCCACCACCATTTGGTGACATTACCTCCCAAAATAGACTGTGGTTAGCGTGACCACCACCGTTATTTCGTACTGCAGTACGAATAGCCTCTGGTAAAGCATCTAAATCACTAATTAATTCTTCTAAACTTTTATCAGCTAATTCAGCATGACCTTCAAGAGCATTGTTTAAGTTTGTTACATACGTGTTATGGTGTCTTCCATGATGAATTTTCATTGTCTCTTCATCAATATGAGGAGTTAGTGCATCAAAAGAATAAGGTAATTCAGGTAGTGTAAATTTTGCCATTTTAAATAATCCTCCTTAATAATCCATTTATGAAGTTTTCTAAAACTTGAAAGTTTTAGTAATTCCTTTTCCAATTTCTACATTAGCAGAATTAATTAAACGTTTCAAATAAAACAGCTTAAACTTTCTAAACATTTTTATTTACTATTGATAAAAATGTTTTTTTACCCTTTATATACAATACCCACCTATCTGTTTTTTCATTAATATATATTTTAAGCATTTTTTTCTAACTCCCATTTATACATATATAGACAGGCTAAATTAAGATTATAAGGAGGATAAGATGAACTGGTTTGAAGCATTGCTTTTAGGAATTGTACAAGGACTATCAGAGTTTCTACCTATTTCTAGCTCAGCACATTTGGTAATCGTTCAACAATTATTAGGAATTAACATAGAGGGGAATCAACTAGAGTTCGAAGTGTTATTGCATTTTGCTTCTTTATTAGCAGTTACTATTTATTTTCGGAAGGAAATAAAAGAAGTTATGATTGGGTTTATTTCTTATTTAC
This sequence comes from Anaerobacillus alkalidiazotrophicus, assembly GCF_001866055.1. The sequence continues at coordinate 1,180,355 of NZ_MLQS01000001.1, read as the reverse complement.
TTTTAAACAAAAAAGAAAACCGAGTGCATTATCGCTTCGGTTGGCTTATTATAATAGCTACTTTTGTGACCGCTGTACTTGGAAAGTTATTTGAAGATTTATTAGGAAAAAACATTACTAATACTGCGACTATAGGTGTTTCATTAATTATTACAGGTCTTTTTTTATTTTTAATTGAGCATGGTATTAGACCTGGAAAACGTACAATAAGGCAAATGACATGGAAAGACGGATTAATTGTAGGAATTGGGCAAGCACTTGCAATTTTACCTGGCATCTCAAGGGCTGGTAGTACATTAGTGACCGCATTATGGTGTGGATTAAATAAAGAGACAGCAGTTCGTTATTCATTCCTACTATCGATACCGCTTATTTTAGGTATTTCAGTCTTTGAGGTACCGAAAATGTCACGAGTTTATTTTGAAACATACCTATTAGAGACAACAATTGCTTTCCTAGGTAGCTTCGTATTTGCACTAATAGGTATAAAGTGGTTGATCGCTATGGTTAACCGTACAAAACTATCGTTTTTTGCTCTTTACTGTATTATTCTAGGCCTTTTCGTTTGGTTTTATATCCAAGATGTTTCTATAGTTTAACTTGTAGGTGGTGAGTAAAAATCTGATTTTTGCTCACTAGCTTTAATTTATGATCTTGGTAAACTATTTCCAATAATTCATCAAAGAAAACCGTATGTTTTGAATACATAAAAAGTGGAATACTGTTCGTCTCTATTTTTTGTAAATTTTCTTCACCAATTCCAGATAAAACGTGTAAGACCGGAACCCCATTTACCGCACATCCACACCCATCTGTATCATAAAGTAACAATAATTTACCGTCTTGCTTTACGTATTTACCTAAAAATTTTTGAGCACTTGATGAAAATGTTACGTACAAGTCATTACCTTCCTTTCATAAAAAATGTTTTTAGTTTAGAGTGTTCTTACCTTCGACTTCTAATTTTAAAATTTACGGTGAAAGGCTTCTGTCCCTTAATATTGGAAAGTAAAAAAACGACCTATCTGCTCAATCTTATGATGAACAAATAAATCGTTGATTATGTATTCTGGCGGAGGAAGAGGGATTCGAACCCCCGCGCGGTTTAACCCGCCTGTCGGTTTTCAAGACCGATCCCTTCAGCCGGACTTGGGTATTCCTCCAATTTCATATGGTGGACCCTGTAGGACTCGAACCTACGACCAACCGGTTATGAGCCGGTAGCTCTAACCAACTGAGCTAAGGGTCCAATTTATATCAATATTAAATGGGGCGATTGATGGGAATCGAACCCACGAATGCCGGAGCCACAATCCGGTGCGTTAACCACTTCGCCACAACCGCCATGTGATTAAATGAATGGTAGCGGCGGAGGGAGTCGAACCCCCGACCTCACGGGTATGAACCGTACGCTCTAGCCAGCTGAGCCACGCCGCCATATATGGCTCCACAGGTAGGACTCGAACCTACGACCGATCGGTTAACAGCCGATTGCTCTACCACTGAGCTACTGTGGAATAAAAATCAAAGACAAGAATTATCTTATCATGATGTTATATTATTTGTCAACAATAATTTTCAAGGTGTTTTTCTAAACCCCTTTTCTAATTGCGACATGGATAAATATATCATATTATTTTTTCAAAAACAATATATTTCATTAAATTTTTTTCTAAAAATACAACTTATCATATTTTTACATTGATTAATTTATAATCAATTATATCTTAACTTAATTGATCACTAAAGTAACCTAAAATTTAAGGGCTGACAAAAGAACTTCATCAGCCCATTAATAAATTTTTAGAACTCCTCTTCACCAATTACTGCTTCCGCAATGTTTACTGCGTGATCTCCAATTCTTTCTAAATTGCTAACTAAATCAACAAAAACAATCCCTGCTGAGCCCGTACATTTGCTTTCATTAATACGTAAAATATGATTTTTACGTAATTGTCTTTCCATTTTATCTATTTTTTCTTCTTTAAGAAGTACAGAGCGTGCTGCAACAATATCATTATCTTCTAATGCTTTAATTGCTTCTTTTAATGTTGAGATTGTTAAGGCAAACATCTCATCTAAATCATTTACTGCTTTATCCGACAAAAATGCTTTGTTTGCAATTTTATAATCAATTAACTCAACAATGTTTTCCATATGGTCACCGACACGTTCAATATCCCGTACTGTATCCATTAATGCAGAATGAAGCTCTGAATCTTTTGCAGATAGAGATTTAGCAGATATTAAAATAAGGTAATCAGTTATTTTACGATCTAGATTATTAATTGCATCTTCGAATTGTACTGTTAACTCAGCATGTTTCTTTTGATTCGTTTTTAAATATTGATTTGCTTCTAGTAATCCTTGTTCTGCAAACTCAGACATACGTAATACTTCTTTTTTCGCTTGTCCAAGTGCAATTACTGGAGACTGTTGGATAAACAATGGGTCCAAATGCTGTGCTTTATACTCAATTGCTGTATCTTTACCAGGTATTATTTTAGTTACAATTGTCGCCAAAACTGCTACAAATGGTAACTGTATCAATACATTGGCAGTATTAAAAATACCGTGAGCAAAAGCAATTTGCATAGGTTTATTTAAGTCAAGTATTCCACTAATATAGACAATAAAATGTGTGTAAGGTGTTAAAACCAATAAAATGATAAACGTTCCAATTAAATTAAAAATAACATGTGTTAAGGCTGCTCGCCTAGCTGCAATAGATGCACCTATCGAAGCTAATACTGCTGTTATTGTCGTACCAATATTATCTCCGAACAATACAGGGAGAGCCGCCCATAAATCCATTGCCCCTTGATCATATAATGTCTGTAATAAACCAATTGAAGCAGACGAACTTTGTACAATAACCGTAAATACTGTACCAATAACTACTCCTAAAATCGGATTTTCACTCATACTTATTGTTAGATCCGTAAATGCTTGTAGAGAGCGAAGTGGTTTCATCGCATCCCCCATTAAACTTAAGCCATAAAATAAAGCACCAAACCCAAATATAACTTGTCCATAATTTTGCGCTTTTTTATTTTTAATGAAGAAAATAAAAAATGTACCAATGGCTATAATGGGTAATGCATATGCTTGTATTTTAAAACCGATGATAAAGGCAGTTACGGTAGTACCGATATTAGCACCCATGATAACCCCTATTGCTTGCTTTAATGTCATAAAGCCTGCATTTACAAGTCCAATCGTTAAAACTGTTGTACCCGTACTTGTTTGCAAAGCAACAGTAACTACTAGTCCTGCAATTACACCCATGACCGGGTTAGAAGTAAATTTATCAAGAATATCTCTAAGTCTATTTCCTGCTACTTTTTGAAGACCATCACCCATGAACTTAATTCCGAATAAAAATATTCCTAGTCCTCCAAGAAATAAAAATAGTATTTGTTGAATATCCAAAAAAACTCGCCCCTTCAATTAATTTCTCTTTTTCTTTATTTCGACAATCCTCTACAAGCATACTTGTTAAATGTTTATAAATTATTAATACTTTGTAAAGATTTTGTAAAGATTTTTAATGTAATATTAAAACATTAGTCTAAGTTTTTTAAACACTCCTCCTTTATAAATTGAAAATTTTAATACACTATGTAAAAGTCAACTTGTTGAAAAGAAAATATTTCTGTAATATATACGATAGTCAACGTTTTTAGCTAAAAAAAATTTACAATAAAGGAGTAGGAGAATGAATATTTTCCAGCAATTTTTTAAAAGTATCTATTCCCCACAAACTGTAGCAAAATTTAGAAATCAAGGGATCGGAAAAACAATACTATATGTATTTGTATTAATGCTTATTTCTGTTTCTGTTTCAGCAATCCAACTTGGGACTGGGATATCAAATACAGTTAATAATTTTCAAGTAGCACTCAAAACTGATATACCTGACTTCGAGCTTAAAAATAGTGTTCTAACGTCAGAACTAGAAGAACCATTATTTATTACTATTGATGGTGAACAATTTATTTTTGATACAACTGGTAGCCTTACTATAAGAGACATTGAACAAAATTATACTCACGTATTAGCATTATTAGAAACAGAAGCTGTTTTTATAACAGAAGGCATAACTGAATCGTTTCGTTACCGTGAATTTGGGAATCTTAATTTCACAAAAGAACAAGTAGAAGAAATTACAAGTTCAGTTATTAATTTATTGCCATTGATAATTGCTGTAGTTGTTCTTATACTCTACTTTTTCTTAACAGCAATGAAATTTATAGGAGTATTTTTTCTTTCTTTCATTGCATTACTAATTAGAAAAAAACTTGACTTAATATTACCCTATAAAAAAGTTTGGATTTTAAGTGCGTATGCAGTTACTTTACCTACTATATTTTTTGCCATTACTGATGCACTATACATTTTCATACCATTTTCTTTCACTTTATATTGGGTAGTTGCAATAATTATGATCTATTTGATATTTAAGGAAATATCAACAATTCATGAAGACAATGAACCTGAACAACTATAATGATTTAGTCATTATGTAAGAAAGGTGCTGAAGCTAGTCAGTTTTCAAGTTAGAAATTTATAAATTATGTAAAAAAACGAGTAGAAAGCTTCTAACAGCCTCTACTCGTTTTTACTTTTACCGTCTATTTTTTTCACTACTATCCTTGTACCATCAACAGAAACGACTATTATAGCAGTGTTGGGGGCTAACCATTGGCTGTCGCTAATAGCACTATAAAATGATCCCTCAACCTCAATAGTTCCGATAGGTCGAAATGGCGTTTTCGTAACTCCTCTTTTCCCAACTAAATCTTTATAAGATTGATTTAATGAATTATAACCTAATTCGTCCGTTAATTGGTCGTTCAGTGTTAATTTGGACCATAGATTTCTTGAAGGAAATACTTTTATGAATAATATCGATGCTCCTGCACCTAACAGTAAAGCCATGGCTGCAAGAAAACCATAAATGATACTAGGGGTAGGCAATGCAATTCCTATAATCATTAATAAAATACCTAAAACTGCCAATGTTCCATCAGATACAAACTTACCATCAAAAACAATTAGAGATATACCAATAATATAAAGTAAAGCAACCCATAAACCTATGCCCGAACCGGGAGTTATATGAAATGAAAAATATGTGGCCATAATTCCAATTCCTATAATAGCAAATATCCCTTTGGCTTTTACAAGAAGCTCACCAAATAAAAATAAAGTCCCTAAAAAGACAACGAAAAAACCAATACTCGATAAATTTAATATTTCCATCTCTTCACTCCTAACATAGCAGTCCTTACTTCATATTACGTTTAAACCCATTATTAAGTTTCAAAATATTATATATAAAAAGAAAGATGGGTATAGTAAAAAAGAGGTGATTATCGATGAAAAAAAACATTACAAAAAAACATAAAAGAAAAACCGATGCCTTAAAAACAACACTTTCTTTTAAACAAATAGATACAAGGAAATTTTCCGTGTAAAAGTCTTTATTACATATGGGTAAAAAAATTTCTTGATATTGACTAATAACAAAATCCCATTTCGATTCTTCATAACACTTAATGATAAGGGACCTAACTCAAAACTTTTAGTTAGGCCCCATTTATTATCCGTTTGTAAACCAACCTTTAATTACATTTATTATTTCAATTAAAAGATCTAGAATTTTTCTGATAAAAGTTTGAGTATCTTCCCTATTTAAAAACTCACCTAAATTATCTCTTATTTTTGAAATTTGATTTTGTACTTGATTCCAATCAATATTTAAATCTTTCATACGATTAAATAAAGAAATCAATCCTCGTAATTCTTCTTCAGTCAATGTTATACCAAGCTCTTGTGCAATTCTTTGAATAAGATCACGTAACTCTTCTTCATTGGTGATAGGATTTTTAGCAATTTCTTCTTTAATTCTTGTCATTAATTCTGTAGCTTGTTCAATTCCTAGACGATCACCAAGCTCAGCTGTTTTAACCATTTCTTCATTCGCAACTTGTTTTTGTTCCTCTGGAATTTCTATCTCTGCTGATATTTCATAAGCTTTAATAATACCAGTTAGAGCACCAGTACCTGATACATTAAATGGTGCTGTCACATAAATATCTGCATCAGTTATACCAGCTGTAACCAATGCGTTTGCATACATACCTTCTGAAACCCAATCAATATTATTAGACGCTACATTTATCCCTGCACCACTATCTAGTAAGATAATTCGTGCAGATGAGATAGATCGACTACCGATCTTTTGTTGACTTATATAGTTACCTAAGTATTTTCTTTCTTCTTCAATACTAACATAAATTATTTCGGTATCGTCTGTTACATTCATTTCTTGAAGTATCTGTTTTTTCTGTTGTTCAGTTAAATTTTTCCCTAGCGTTACAATAACTTCACCCACTACTGCATCTCCTAAAATAGGCGTAGGGGCTAGAATGGTAAACAACCCTATCAATAATAACAGGATTAATTTTCTCATTAAAAGTACTCCTCTCGTATCTTGCTTATAATTTAATATTGTATTGCTAATAGTAATAGAACACTTTTCGGGGTTAAAAAACAGTGACTTTAGACCCATTTACCATAAAATCAATTGAATTTTTTTCTAATAGTTAGTTGAACTTTCCTTGTTTTTATTACACGAGTTAACTTAAAAGAAATGACTACCCATATTCCTGTGATAATCATTAAAAGGCTTGCTTTCACAAACATACTGACTACTTCTTGCATCCATAATGAAAAAAATATCGGTCCAAATGCAACCCCTAAAAACCGAACCATTCCATAAATTGAAACAATAAACCCTCTTTCTTTTCCGCCTACTGTTGAAGTAATTATCGTATTAACACAGGGCAAAATAAAACCAACCCCAGATGCTGCAATTGTTAAACTAAAAATTAATTCGTGGAACTGATGAAAAAAAATTAAACTTAATAAAGAACCTGTTAGCAAAGTTATCCCTAAAAGCAACAATTTCTTCATATATAGTGAATTACTTGCTATATTCTTACCTGTCCAATAAGAAACATATGTTAACACACCTAATGGTACCATAAATACAAATCCTTTAAACAAACCATTTAGAGCATAAATTCTCTCTATTTCAAATGATAAAAAAACGAGCATTCCAAACAATAAAAAAAGACCTACTGCACCTATTAAAGAAAGCGGAAACAAAGTTCTAGCCTCTTTTCTAATAACACTCATTAACATTTTCAAATAGTGCAATAGTGGTTCATTAACCTTTTCTTGATTGATCGATTTAATACTAAAATATATTCCTACAAAAGCCATTAAAGAAGCAAAAAAGTAAAAATAAAATACACTATACCATGAAAAGAGTGCAGCTATAGCCCCAATGAATGGACTTACTACTTTTCCTATTCCATTAAAAACTTCAATAATACCTAAACTTTTACTTCGTTGCTCCCCTTCAAATAGATCACCAATTAATGCCATAGCAAGTGGTGCTGTCCCTCCCGCCCCAATTCCTTGAATGATCCTTCCTATCAAAATCCAAGTATATGGCTCTTTAAATCCATGCCCACCAATGATTGTTACAAGATTTCCTACCATCACAAAAAACAGTGATAATAACACTAATTTTTTTCTCCCGAATCTGTCAGAAAGAAAACCTACTATAGGGATAACAATGGCAGCAATAAGTGAAAAAATGGATAATAACATCCCTACTTCTATATGCGTAATATTTAATTCATCTTCCATTAAAGGTAGTATCGGTAATAGCATTGAGTTTCCTAATACCATTACTAAAGGTAAAAGTCCAATAGTACTCATAATGTAAACTGTGGCTTTTTTCTTCATAAAAACCTCTCTTGTCATAATTAAAGATGGACAAGCATACGAATGTAACATAAGAACGTATCACAATTTATAAATTCTTATCTTAAAAAACGGGGGTATCTTCAAATGAAAAAATTAATTGCACCTATTCTTTTACTAATAACTATATACAGTATTTATTATGACCTAAATATAGGTACTCTACCCGCTAATACAATAGTTGCCGCAGAAAGCACTACAACCGTTAATCATTCATCTAATATATCTGTAGAAAAAATTGAAAATATACCTTCAGAATCCATCGTTGTAGAACCAGGTTACACAGTACTATCCATCGTTGAGGAACTACATATAGGACCAGTCAATGCTTCTATTCAACAAATTATTAATGATTTTGAAACATTAAATCCCAATACAAATGCAAGTAATATTAAAATAGGTGACGCTTATCTTTTTCCCATTTATCCCAACTGATGAGCAGTAATACAACTATGAAACGGAAGTTGTCTATTTGGCGCTATATGTAATTCGTCAAATAACCTTTCTTATTTTTCCTAAAAATATACACATGGAATGGGATAATTGCTTCCTTCTTGCCAAACATTTATCATCATTGATAAAATAAGAGTAATTTTGAATTTCGCTGTCCAACATATGTTCAACAATTGGCGAAAATTTAAAATGATTATTTAGAAGGGGTGCGTGTAAATAATGACCCAAATCATCCATAGAACAAAAACAAAGCCAATTAAAGTAGGTCCTATTACAATTGGTGGAAATAACGAAGTCGTTATTCAAAGTATGACTACTACAAAAACACATGATGTAGAAGCAACAGTTGCAGAAATACTAAGACTAGAAGAAGCGGGATGTCAGATTGTTCGTGTCGCTTGTCCTGATATGAGGGCTGCAGAGGCCATTAGTGAAATTAAAAAAAGAATTAATATCCCTTTAGTGGTAGACATTCATTTCGATTATCGCCTTGCTTTAAAAGCAATAGAAGGCGGAGCAGACAAAATTCGTATTAATCCAGGAAATATCGGTAAAAAGGAAAAAGTCGAAGCAGTTGTAAAACTCGCAAAAGAAAAAGGTATCCCAATTCGTATAGGTGTAAATGCTGGTTCATTGGAAAAAAGGATTTTGGATAAATATGGATACCCAACAGCTGACGGAATGGTAGAAAGTGCTCTTCACCACATCAAAATTCTTGAAGACTTAGATTTTTACGATATTATTGTTTCCATGAAAGCTTCTGATGTAAATTTAGCGGTTGAAGCATATGAAAAAGCCGCTAAAGCCTTTGATTACCCCCTCCATTTAGGTATTACTGAATCTGGAACTTTATTTGCAGGTACGATAAAAAGCGCTGCTGGCCTAGGAGTACTCCTTCATAAAGGTATAGGAAATACTGTGCGTATTTCTTTAAGTGCGGACCCAGTAGAAGAAGTAAAAGTAGCTAGGGAATTATTAAAATCATTTGGTCTTGCTGCAAATGCAGCTACTCTTATTTCATGCCCGACTTGTGGTAGAATTGAAATAGATCTCATCAGCATTGCCAATGAGATCGAAGAGTATATTTCAAAAATTAAAGCACCAATTAAAGTAGCAGTACTAGGTTGTGCGGTAAATGGCCCAGGAGAAGCAAAAGAAGCAGACATTGGAATTGCTGGAGCGCGAGGCGAAGGTCTATTATTTAGACACGGGGAAATTGTTCGAAAAGTTCCTGAAGAAATTATGGTAGAAGAGCTTAAAAAAGAAATTGATAAAATTGCTAAAGAAAAGACTAATATTAACATTTAATAAGTAAAAAAAGGGCTGGTTGGTCATTCAAACATTTATTATTAGTTTGAATGACCTACGCAGCCTCTTCTTATGAATGATAGTGCTTTTTTAAAGTTTGCTTAGAAAAATGGTGAGAAAAACAACGTTAAAATGATAGATACTGCACCAATACCTATAGCCCAGTTTCCAAGTCCAGTAGCTCCATTACGACGAGCAATAAAACCTACAATTATACCTGCTGCTCCTAATATCACAGGTAAAAAGAACAATGAAATGATGGAAAGGACGATCGCAAATGCTCCTACACCCCTACCTTCAGTTTCACCATCAATGTCTGCTCTGGTTTCCTCGTCTACATCATCAGCAAATGGGCGTTCTCCTACAAACCCACGCTGTGGTGCAAATTCTGCAGCCGTTTCTTCCTTATAGTCACCATTAGGATAATCAGCTGCCATTATACCGTTTGGGTTTTCGTCTCTTTCCCTATTGTCTAAGTCAAGAGAACGCTTATCTTTATTTGTTTCATTAATATCTGTCATTCGTCATCCCTCACTTTCTTTTTCAGGAGCATTTTTAGTATTACACATGAACGATGCAATATTGATGTTAATGATTTCATATTTAGGAATGATCTTATGTTATTATAAAGAAGAATACTATTATAAAGGGTGATCTTTTTGAAAAAGCAAATTCGCTTCGGACTAGATATTGATGGAACTGTAACATCGCCTGAAACATTCATTCCATACATTAATAAACATTTCAATAAAAATATTACATTAAGTGATATTACTCAATATGAATTAACCCCATTTTTAAATGTCACTGATGAACAATTTTGGCAATGGATGAAAGAATATGAACCAATTATTTATAAAAACGCACCAATAGCTTCATTTTTTGCTGAAACACTGCGCGGATGGCAAAACGATCATCATTTTACGTACATCAGCGCTCGCGGTAACCATCTTTTGGAAATTACCGAAAACTGGTTCAATAAACACAAAATACCTTATCATCATATTGAGCTTTTAGGACAACACGATAAACTACAGACAATAAAAAAGCATAATATCGAAATCTTTTTTGAAGATAAACATGACAATGCTTGTGATATCTCAGAAGAATGTAATATTCCAGTAATTTTACTGGATACTCCTTATAATCAGGATCCAATTCCTCAACAAGTTATTCGTGTGAAAGATTGGAAGGAAGCAGCTGTTTGGGTAAATAAATGGATAAATAAAGGAGAACCCCTTAGCTAAATAATGCAAAGGGGTTCCTTAGAAAATACAAATCTTATCTAGTCTTGGAGGTATTAAGTACTAACTACAATTTTTGCAATACCCATACACCTCAAATTTATGATCAACAATTTTAAAATCTTCACTTGAAACTTTTAATTGATCCATTGGACAAACATGGACATGTCTTGTTTTCCCACACGTTAAACAAATCATATGATGATGATGTTGATCAGTTGAGCAACTAAAACGAAACTTTTTCTCACCGTCAAGTTCTGTCATCTCTAATATTCCTAATTCAACGAATGTAGAAAGATTTCGATAAATGGTATCGAAACTTAAACCAGGATAATCTTTTTGCATTGCCTCTAATACATCCTTTGCTGCTATATACCTTTTTTCATTAGAAAATAGCTGAAGCATTTGTTCCCTTTTATCTGTATACTTGTACCCTTTTTCTTTTAGTAATAGTAAAGCTTTTGATACATCCATAAATTAATACCCCCAGATTAAGCATTTCTAAAATTGGTATTTTCATTACTCGAACATTATTTATCGAAATAATTATCTTCGCTTAAAAATAATTGTGATAAGTAAGATAAGTACTGCTGTTACAACAATTGTACCACCAGGTGCAAGATCTAAATGATACGCACTAATTAAACCAATAATAACAGCAAGTTCTCCAAAAATAATTGAAAAGATAAACATTTGTTTAAATCCTTTAGCAATTCGCATACTCGCTGCAACTGGTAAAGACATTAATGATGAAACTAGTAAAATTCCAACGATTCTCATAGAAGATGCAATTACGAGGGCAACCATAATAATAAAAACTAAATGAACAAGTCGTTTATTTATGCCTGAAACTATCGCTTGTTCTTCGTCGAATGATAAAAAGAAAAGTTCTTTATAGAAGAAAATTAAAAGAATAGTTACAATAATCGTAATACTAGTAATTGTCCATAAATCTGATCGTGTAACTGCAATTACACTACCAAATAAATAATTAAACAAATCAGTATTAAATCCATCTGCTAAAGAAATAAAAACTACCCCTAATCCAATTCCACCCGAAAGAATTATTGGTATGGAAAGTTCTTGATACGTTTTATATACATTCCTTAATTTTTCGATTAATAATGCTCCCCCAACGGAAAAAACTATTCCTAAATAAAGTGGGTTAAGAGCTCCAAAGAACACCATGTACTTACCTAATAGTAAACTTGCTGCTATCCCAGATAATGTAATATGGGACAGAGCATCAGCGATTAACGATAAACGGCGTACAACTAAAAACACTCCTAAAATTGGAGCTAGAAATCCTACCATTATCCCTGAAAAAAATGCGTTTCTTAAAAATTCATATTGGAGAAAAACTGATACAACCTCCATTCTTATTGCCTCCCACGGTCATGATTATGAACAAGTATATGTACATCTTTTCCATGAAAAGCAGAAAGTACATGATCCTCTTCAAAATCTTTAGTATTTCCATGGAAATGTAAATGTTTATTTAAACAAGCAACAGCTGTTACATGATTCGTCATAATACCGATATCATGCGTTACTAATAACAGGGTAATGCCTTTTTCATTTAATTTACTTAACATAGTATAAAAATTGTTTACCGTATGCACATCTATACCAACGGTAGGTTCATCTAATATTAATAATTCTGGATCACTCACTAAAGCTCTGGCAATAAACACTCTTTGCTGTTGTCCACCAGAAAGTTCTCCGATGTTTTGCTTCATATATTCAGTCATTCCTACAAGTTCAATGGCATTTCTAACTTTTTCTTTATGCTGTTTTGTTAAAAAGCGAAAAAGTCCTACTTTCGCAAATAGCCCCATTGAAACGACTTCAAAAACAGTTGCAGGAAAGCCGCTATTAAAACTATTTGCTTTTTGAGAGACAAAACCAATTTTATCCCATTTATTAAAGTTATTTATAGTTTCACCGAATAACTTAATCTCACCTGAAGTTGGTTGTAACAAGCCTAACATACATTTTATTAATGTTGATTTGCCTGAACCATTTGGACCTACCAACCCGAGAAAAGATCCTTTTTGTACATTTAAATCAATATTCTGTAAAACAGTTTTTGAACCATATTGAAAATATAAATTATGAATATCAATGACATAATTTTCTTCTTGTTTTGACATATAAAAAAATCCTCCACTGAGCGATACTAAGAAATATCTATCGCACGTTGTTTATTAAGAACCATTCCGATTTAACAATACGTAGTATACAGTACTACTGTGCATTTGTAAACGAAGCGCCCTTTTCATTATAGTGTTGTATAATGGAAAAAATAACTAATAATTTTTAGGGAGGATCCATTGGTATGCAAAATCAAAATATTGCCTTTATTGATATAGGATCGAATTCTATACGACTTGTTATTTTTCAATTAGATAAAAGAGGATTTTATAATGAAATACAAAATTTAAAAGTAGTAGCACGATTAAGTAGCCATATTAATAAAGAAGGAAATATTACTAACAAAGGAATTTCTGTTTTATTAGAGGCATTAAAATATTTTCATGATATTACCCGTACATATCATGTAACGAATATAAAATGCGTAGCAACAGCGGCCATTCGTCAAGCAAATAACCAAGCGAAAATCATTAATAAAGTAAGTGAAGAAACAGACTTCTCAATGGATATATTATCAGATTATGAAGAAGCATTTTATGGATATTTAGCTGTAACAAATTCAACAAATATTATTGATGGACTTACGATAGATATTGGTGGCGGAAGTACTGAGGTAACATTATTTAAAAACAGAAAATTAATAAATTATTTTAGTTTTCCTTTTGGTGCCATTACATTAAAACAGAACTTTTTAGAAAACGAACCACCTACGAAAGAAGAGCTAACAAAATTAAAGGCTTTTTTAACAGAACAGTTCCAATCCCTTGAATGGATAAAAAAACAACAGGTGCCATTAATTGGCATTGGAGGAAGCGCAAGAAACCTAGCGTTAATTCATCAGCGTAAAATAAATTACCCACTAAATGGCTTACATCATTATGAAATGAGCTATGATAATATGCTGGATATTATCACTAATCTAAAGAAATTATCTTTAAAAGAAAGACAAGGTTTAGATGGACTATCGAAGGATCGTGCCGATATTATTATTCCTGCAGCTGAGGCTATCTTTACATTGATGAGTGTAGCAAAAGTTTCTACATTCATCATGAGTAACAAAGGACTAAGAAACGGATTATTTTATAAGGAGTTATTTCAACAAAAAAACATAGAAAATTTTCCAAACATTGCTGAGGAAAGTTTTTATCAGTTATCTCAAAAATATGAGATAGATATTGACCAAATTAATTATATTTCAAAGTTGGCAACTGACCTTTTTAACACTTTAAAAAATCACAATAAAAATTCCTTTACTGAAGACGATTTAAAAATTCTACAGCTAAGTTGCCATGTACTTTATCTAGGAGAATATATTAGCCATGAGGCTAGTAGTCAACATACTTTTTATTTATTAACAAATCTATCAATTGATGGACTAACACACCTTGAAAGGTTAAAAATTTCTTTAATTGCATCATTTAAATCACGAAATACCCTTACATCATATTTATCAAATTTTAAAGATTGGTTTACGATAGAAGATGTTGAAAAACTTGAATTACTTGGTGCAATTTTGAAGTTCTCTTATAGTTTAAATCGAACAAAAAAGCAAATTGTAACAAAAGTAAAGATAGATCAAAAAAGTAGTGGTGTCCTTAATTTAGATTTGATTTGTAAATCAGAGCCGTATTTCGAGAAAACACAAGCACAAAAGCAAAAGAAACACCTTGAAAAAACAGTTAACAAACAAATTGAACTACTTTTCCAAGTAGTAATGCCGTAATGCCGAAGAAAATGGATGCTAAGTATTTAAAAAATAACTAATAAACTGACTATGGTTTATTGTTAATCACGGTAGATCTAATGTTGTTAATTGAACTTTCATTTATTTAGAAGATAAAGGAAATTGATTTGAATAAAGCTTTATTTTAGATTAAAGGTTTGAAAGGTGATTCTCATGAAAAAACACCAATTGTGTAAATTTATCGATTTAAATAATCCTAATTTTTATAATAACCGTGAATTAAGTTGGCTTAGATTTAATGAAAGAGTATTACAAGAAGCTATTGATGAGGGGAATCCTTTATTGGAAAGGCTTAAATTTTTAGCTATTTTCAGCTCGAATCTTGATGAGTTTTTTATGGTGCGTGTAGCAGGGCTTAAAGATCAGGTCAAAGCCGGATTTAATAAACCAGAAAATAAAGCTGGATTAACACCTAGAGAGCAATTAGAAGAAATCTGTGTTTTAAACCATCGAATTGTTAAACTACAAGATCAATTATTCACCGAAACGTTACTCCCGATGCTCTACTATGAAGGGTTTCAGTTTCTTGCCATAGAAGAGTGTAACTCAGAGCAAATTGATTTTTTAAGAAATCGATTTAATACTTATATACTACCCGTATTAACACCAATGGCAATTGACGCTTACAGACCATTTCCGATGCTTCTAAATAAAAGTCTTAATTTAGCTGTCCTATTATCAAAACCAGACATGAAGAAAGAGAAATTAGCAATTGTACAAGTTCCAAGTGTCTTAACTCGATTTATTAGTTTACCATCTTCTAACGGGAAAGCTCAATTTATTATGTTAGAAGATGTTATTAGTTTCTTTATACAAGAACTTTTTAATGGTTATACAGTTTTGTCAGTATCCCCATTTCGAATTACAAGAAACGCAGATTTAACTATTCACGAGGAAGGAGCTCGTGACCTGTTAACTGAAATAGAAAAAGAACTGAAAAAGCGAAAGTGGGGGGCTGCAGTAAGACTTGAAATGCAAGAAGGTAAAATGGCTGAAAAAGTACTAGTTTTTTTATTAGATGTTTTAGAATTAAAACAAAAAGATGTTTATACTTTTCACGGACCAATAGATTTAACGTTCCTATTTAAACTCTATTCTGTTATAGGTTCTGAGCACGATTATTTAATTAATGAAACGTTTATCCCACAACCACCTGAAGATTTAGCAAATGAGGTAGATATATTTGAAGCGATTTTAAAAAAAGATATTTTCTTACATCATCCTTACGAGTCATTTCAACCAATTGTTGACTTTATATCAACAGCAGCAAGTGATCCAAATGTATTAGCGATCAAACAAACACTCTACCGTGTTAGTGGAGATTCGCCAATTATTCACTCATTAGCCAAGGCAGCTGAAAACGGAAAACAAGTAACCGTACTCGTCGAGTTAAAGGCAAGATTTGATGAAGAAAATAATATTCAATGGGCTAAAAAGCTAGAGAAATCAGGTGTTCATGTAATTTATGGGATTACATCACTAAAAACACACAGTAAAATAACATTAATTGTGCGACATTCAAATGACCAAATTCAACGGTTTGTCCATTTAGGAACTGGCAACTATAACGACTCAACCGCAAAGCTATATACAGATATGGGCTTATTAACATGTAACGAAAAATTTGGCATTGATGCTACTAACTTTTTTAATTACTTAAGTGGTTTTAGTGAAAAACCGAAATGGAATTATATTTCAACTGCTCCATTTGAAATAAGAGAGACATTTCTAGAGTTAATCGAGAAAGAAATTGAGTTCCATAAAAAAAATGGAAACGGAAAAATCATTGCCAAAATGAATTCACTTACTGATAAACCTATCATTACTAAACTTTACGAAGCTAGTCAGGCTGGTGTTACAATTGAACTGATAATAAGAGGGATTTGTTGTTTGAGACCTGGGATATTAGATGTAAGTGAAAATATTAGAGTCATAAGTATCGTAGACAGATTTTTAGAACATAGTCGAATTTTTTACTTTCAACATGGTGGGGATCATTCCTTATTCTTATCTTCAGCAGATTGGATGACAAGAAATATGGAAAGAAGGATAGAAATTCTTTTTCCTATCATTAATAATAAAATTAAAGACAGAATTAAAAATATTTTAGAAATAATGATAAAGGATAATGTAAAGGCTAGACAACAAAATAAAGATGGTACCTATACTTATGTACAAAAATCTAAAAATGAACGTGAGATTCAAAGTCAAAATATCTTTTATCAAATGGCCGCTAAATATTTTGAAGACAGTTAGAAAATCGCAAGGGCATCTCCTCTTGCGATTTTCTAACTTAAATTCTTGATCTAATTATTTTCCAAAGTACCCCTTGTTTTGGGGAGAAAAAGAATGCTAACCCAAATAAAATAGATGCAACTAAAACAATCGTTGAACCAGAGCTTACATCAAACAAAACTGAATAATATAAACCAATAACACCAGATATCACCCCAAAAATGGCAGCCAATACTAACATAGTCGATAGGCGATCTGTCAATAAATAAGCAGTAGCTCCCGGTGTTATAAGCATAGCTACTACTAAAATAATCCCAACTGTTTGAAGCGATGCAACTGTTACTAATGATAATAATAGCATTAACATGTAATGAATAAATTTCACTGGTAAACCAGTTGATTTAGCCATTGTTGGATCAAATGTACTTAATAATAATGGCCGATAAAATAAAATAATCATCAAAATAACAAAAATACCCATTCCAAATGTAATCCATAAGTCAGTTCTAGATACAGCGAGTACATTTCCAAACAATATATTCCATAAGTTAACACTTGTGCCTTTTAATGTTGAATTAAGAACAACACCTAGTGCAAATGCAGCCGTAAACATTATACCTATGGCAGAGTCATCCTTAATACGGCTGTTTTGTGATATATACCCTATTGATAAGGCAGTAATAACTCCTGTAATAACTGCTCCAATAAAGAAATTAATCCCAATCATATAGGCAATTACAATTCCAGGTAAAACTGCGTGAGAAATCGCATCCCCCATAAGTGACATTCCCCTTAAAATAATAAAACAACCAACCACACCACAAATAATCCCAACTAATATAGCGGCGATCAAAGCATTTTGCAAATACTGATATCTCGAAACTTGATCTATGAAGCTCATTACTTGTTGCATTAATTACTCACCACCATCATCTTATCCTTGTTTTCAAATAATGTTATACTGCCTTTGTAAGCTTCTGATAATAGTTCCGGTTTATATATATCCTTCACTTTTCCAACTCCGACTAATTCTTGATTTAAAAGTAACAATTGATCAAAATATTTTTCTACCTTGCTTAAATCATGGTGTACAACAAAGATTGTTTTACCTTCTTTTTGAAGCTGCCTCAAAAGATCTACTATGATATCCTCACTCGTTGCGTCTATACCTACAAATGGTTCATCCAAGAAAAACAAATCTGCTTGTTGAGCTAATGCACGCGCAATAAATACTCTTTGCTGTTGTCCGCCAGATAATTGTCCAATTTGGCGTTTTGCAAAACTTTCCATTCCTACTTGTTCAAGTGCATTCATCGCTATTTCTTTATCTTTATTTCCAATTCTTTTGTACCAAGGGATGTATGTGTATCTACCCATTAATACAACATCTTCCACAATAACTGGAAAATCAAAGTCTATTGAGCTTCTTTGGGGGACATAAGAAATTTTCTTACGCATTTCTTTTATACCTTTACCAAAAACTTTTACCTCACCTGAAAACTTCTCTAAACCTAAAACTGCTTTTATTAGCGTTGATTTACCGGCACCATTCGGTCCTACAATTCCTATTAGATGACCGCTTTGAAAAGAAAAACTAATATTTTTTAAAGCGTGATGTCCACCATAATTTACGGATAGATTTTCAACAGTTATTTCGTATTGATTTCGCCTCACAGTAGATCCTCCTTGTCTAATTAACTTTTAAAATTTAATGTTCTATTCTAAGAATACATTTCTATTTGATTACACTTATGAAGTTAATAGTTATTTACAATTTTGAATGATCAAATTCAATATATGACGTATGTTCCTAATTTGTGCACGAAAGATAAAAAGTTTCCTAAGGGAAACTTTTTATCTTTTAGTAAATTATATTAGCTGCCCGAAACAATTGCAAACATTTTCTTTTGTTATATACCTTTTCAAGTTTGTCATTAATTTTTAGTCACATTACATATTTTGAAACATAAACTAAACTAATTACTATTTTAGAAAGGAAGGCAAAACATGAATCCTTTTATTTTACAAATGGTAAACCATAAGCTCAATACCCTAACAAAAGAAGAGTTAATTCAATATGCTAAACAGTACCAATTTAAGATTTCTGATGCACAAGCAACAAAAATAATAGCAATATTAAGATCTGAAAGAATTGATGTTACTAATAAGGCTCAACGCGAACGGATACTAGCTAAGGTAAAACAACAAATAGACGCCAAAACTGAAAAACAAGTAAACGAAATGTTAAAGCAATATGATCAATACTTATAACAAAGTGCAGTTAATCCAAAACCTAACCTTTTCGATTTTCTTAAGTTTTGAGGTCGGGGTCTTGCTGTCCCTTAAGAGTGGGATAAATTATTAGTATTCTAAACTTTGTAATGTAAAGACCCCCATTCATTATGTAATCAAATAATGAATGGGGGTTTTTTATGCCATAATTTTTTGTTGAAGTTCAGGGTCAAACTTTTTACTTCTTAACATATCAATCTCATGTTTATATGGTGGTTTAGTATTTTTCTTGTCTGTTCCAACGTATGGTGTTTCTAATATTTTAGGAATATTTTCAAGATGAGGATGGTGAACAATATAGCTAAGAGCATTAAATCCGATATGACCAAAACCAATATTTTCATGGCGATCTTTTCTTGATCCTCGAACATTCTTACTGTCATTAATATGCAGAACCTTTAAACGGTCTAATCCAACTATTTTATCAAATTCATTTAATACACCATCAAAATCCTCAACTATATTATAACCAGCATCATGCACGTGACACGTATCTAAGCAGACAGATAACTTTTCATTTAATGATACTCCGCTAATGATTTCAGCTAATTCTTCAAAGCTTCGTCCACACTCAGAACCTTTTCCTGCCATTGTCTCTAACGCTATTTGAACTTCCTGGTCTTTTTCAAGTACCTCATTTAATCCAGTAATAATTTGCTTTATTCCAACATCTGTACCAGCGTTGACATGAGCACCAGGATGAAGAACAATTTGCTTTGCTCCTAATTCGTAAGTACGAGCAATCTCAGACTTTAAGAAATTTACGCCTAGCTCAAACGTTTCTGGCTTTTGTGAATTGCCTATATTAATAATGTAAGGTGCATGAACAATAATTTCTTTAATCCCATGTTCCAACATATGTGCTTGTCCCGCTGGAATATTCAACTCTTCAACTGGTTTTCTTCGCGTATTTTGCGGAGCACCAGTATATATCATAAATGTATTTGCTCCATATGAAACTGCTTCCTCACTTGCAGAAAGAAGCATCTTTTTTCCACTCATTGATACGTGTGAACCCAATTTCATCCTCTCATAATCTCCTTTTTATTTTTTTCTATTTTTACGTCTATTTCGTTGCTCCTGTTTTTCTTGCTCCCACCTTGCTTTTTTCTTATAGCCAGGCTTTACTCCTTTTGGCTTTGCTTTAGCTTTACCTCCCGTGGCAGGGGCAGTCGCTTTCCTTGTAGCTATAGGAGTTGATGGGATTTTTTTTCGTACTTTACGTTTTAATTTATTTTCTAATTCAATCCATTCACCATTTTTTATATCGACAAATTTAAAGTTGATTTTGCGATTCATAAGCTTTTCAATAGATTGATCATCTTTTTCATCATAAATAGTTAAGGCAACTCCAGATTCCCCAGCACGCGCAGAACGGCCTACACGATGAACATACCAATCAAGATCATTTCTCGGAAGTTCAAAATTAATGATATGAGTAACTCCCTTTATATCTATTCCTCTAGCAGCTAGGTCGGTTGCTACTAAGTATTGAATTTTCGCTGAATTAACATCTTTCATCACCTGTTTACGCTGTCGTGGATTTAAGCCACCGTGAATTCTATCAACATTTAGTCCTTCTTGTATTAAGGCATCAGCAATTTCATCTACTTGTTCCTTCGTATTTGCAAAAATAATCGCAAAATAAGGATTATATAGCTTTGCTACCTCCATAACTAGATTGATTCTGTTTCTATGTCTCAGTGGAAGTAAATAATGCTCAATTTTTTCAGCCGTAGTTTTCTCTGGATTTACTTGTACATGACGTGGATTATTCATGTACTTTCTTAAGAACGGTTGTAGTTTTTCTGGTACAGTCGCTGAGAAAACAAGCATTTGAAGCTGTTCAGCCATACGTGCAGCAATCTTATCAACTTCTTCAATAAAGCCCATATCTAACATTTGATCGGCTTCGTCAACTACTAGCATTGGTGAAGTATAGACTTTTAAAGCCTGTTCCTCTATTAAATCCAAAACTCTTCCAGGTGTACCTACAACAATTTGAGGTTGTTTTTTTAACTTTTCAATCGTACGTAAACGATCCGTACCGCCAACAATGAGCTTTGCAGCTATTTCTTCTTTAGATAAGAGTAGAAGCTTTTCTAATTCCTGAAAAATTTGTCCTGCTAACTCTCTTGTTGGTGCAGTTATGACTGCTTGTACTTCTTCTTTTGTTACATCAATGCGTTCTACTAAAGGTATTAGAAAAGCTAAAGTTTTTCCTGACCCTGTTTGCGATTGACCAATTACATCTTTCCCTGAAATAATCGCTGGGATTAGTCGTTCTTGAATTTCAGTTGGCATTTTAAAACGTTGTTCATTTAAAGCTTCAATAATAAACGGCTTTAAGTTAAATCTTTCGAAATTTGATTTGTTACTCATATACATTCTCCTACCTCAATCTAGAGTTTAATTTCCTAAATAATAAAAATATATAGTCTCTATCCGCTCATTTGATAGTACCTATCATTAGTATCCTAGACTTTATACTATACCATTCTTTTCACAAAAATCAAAAACCAACAATCTAATTATGACATAAAAATTTGTTGTAACTCAACGAGTGGCACATCCGATTAGACACATGCATATACCTAATTGTAGAGAAT
This sequence comes from Anaerobacillus alkalidiazotrophicus, assembly GCF_001866055.1. The sequence continues at coordinate 1,158,474 of NZ_MLQS01000001.1, read as the reverse complement.
TTTGTATTTATGAAAGGATGGAGCCAATGTATCCAATGCCAACACCACAAATACCACCCTATGCTCCAGCTACTTCGTTATTTTCTAGAGGATTTTCACCTGGGGCTGCAGGGCAGCTCAGCAATATTCCAATCCAGCAAGGAGTTGCACAGTCGGGGGGATTTTTATCGAAGTTATTCAGTGGAGCTCAGGCTGGTGGAGGCGGTTTATCAAATATAGCTGGAATGTTACAAAATGCACAAAAAGCAATAGGAATCTTTCAACAAGTAAGTCCTCTTGTTCAACAATACGGACCACTAGTTAAACAATTACCTGCTATAGTTAGTATGATGAGGAATAGCGGAAGTTCGAACGAAGAAGAAAATAGTGCACCAGAAGACGTTGCAGTAAAAGATGAAATTCATAAAAATATTGAGAAAAAAACGAAGAAAAAAACTTCTACTAACAAAAAAGAATTTACAATTAAAAAGAAAAAAGTTTCGAAAAAGAAGCCGAGTCCTAATAAAAATAAACTAGCAAGATCTAAAAAAAAGAAACCCAAAAAAGAGATTATAAACGGAATTCCAGCACCTAAGCTCTATATTTAACTATCATAACTAATTGAGAATGACTCAAATTTAAGGTATCTATAGTAATCCTTTTGAGCCATTCTCTTTTTTTATACATATTTTTATATTGTTTGAACATACTATAGGAGTAGGCATAAAACAGGGAATTGTTGTAAAATTTTTCTTTTTCAAACAAATATGGTATACTGTTTTTATCCTCAAAAATCTTCATTGTAAAAAGCCACTGTTTTTTACATACTATGCTCCGCTTTATTTGTACTGTTCTATTCTCAAACTCTTATGTGAAATTTCCAAATTTACAGTTTGTTTGATTGGAGAATAGTTGTTTCTACCGTATTAGAAAACGTTTGGAGGTATGTTTATGTTCAATGTAGGTGATCACGTCGTATATCCATATCATGGTGCTGGTACAATTCGAGATATCGAAGTAAAGGAGGTTTTAGGGGAAAAAATTTCTTATTATGTTTTATATTTCCCCTTAAATGATGTTACTTTAATGCTTCCAGAAGATAGGATAAACAGCTCTGGTTTAAGAAAGGTTATTGAAGAAAATCAACTAGATGAACTTATTTATGCACTTCAAAACGGCGTTCAAACAAAAAATGAAAACCCTAAACAATATTCTAGGGAAAACGAAAATTTATTAAAGTCAGGAAATATTATTGATGCTGCACATGTAATTGCTAATTTAAGCCTAAAAGAATTCGAACGCACTAATGGTCTCCATATTCAAGACCGTAAGAATTTGGATAAAGCTAAGCAATTTATTGTAAGTGAATTAATACTTGCAAACAATATGACCGAGGAAGAAGCTTACGAATTTATTGATAAAAATATTCAAATTTCTCAAGGAGCATGACAATAGCACAAACGTCTAACTTTAGAATTTCCTTACTTTTCAAGTAAAGAACATCCTTTTTATAAGGGTGTTTTTTTCACATAATCAGAATTTATAAATTCCTAACTTGGAAACTGTCTAGCTGCAGCGCCTATCACTCGTGACCAAGGCGCTTGCGCTTTTCTTGTTGTAACAAAAGATTTATTCATAAATCCATTTAGCTAAAAACTGTTTTAGCAAATTTATTGCTTATAATTAAATAATTAAATTATAATAGTAAAAGTGAACATTGGAGGAGGCACATTAAATGGAAGTAATCAAAATATCACCTCGTGGCTATTGTTACGGTGTTGTTGATGCAATGGTATTAGCTAGACAAGCAGCAAAAAACTTAGACCTACCTAAGCCAATTTATATATTAGGTATGATTGTTCATAATAAACATGTAACTGATGCTTTTTCAGAAGATGGCGTAATAACATTAGATGGGCCTAACCGTCTTGAAATACTTAATAAAGTTAACAAAGGTACTGTTATTTTTACTGCTCATGGGATTTCCCCTGAAGTACGTAAATTAGCAAAAGAGAAAGGTCTAACTACTGTCGATGCAACATGTCCTGACGTCACAAAAACCCATGATTTAATTAAAGAAAAAACAAGTGAAGGGTACGATGTTGTTTATATTGGTAAAAAGGGTCATCCTGAACCAGAAGGTGCAATTGGAGTAGCTCCAAACCATGTACATCTTGTTGAAAATATTAATGATGTGAATAATTTAAATATAACGAATGATAAGATTATTATTACAAATCAAACAACCATGAGCCAATGGGATGTGTCCCATATTATGAAAGCCGCTTTAGAAAAATACCCAAAGTCAGAAATCCATAATGAAATTTGCCTAGCTACTCAAGTAAGACAAGAAGCAGTAGCTGAGCAAGCAAAAGAAGCAGATCTACTTATTGTTGTTGGCGATCCAAAAAGCAACAACTCCAATCGATTAGCCCAAGTTTCCGAGGAGATCTCCGGAACAAAAGCATATCGAATTTCTGACATTCTAGAATTAAACATTGATTGGCTCAAAGGAATAAAAAAAGTTGCTGTAACTAGTGGGGCCTCTACACCAACGCCAATAACAAAAGAAGTTATTAGCTTTTTAGAGAAGTTTAACAAAAATGATCCATCGACATGGAAAATCGAGAAAAAAATACCAATAAATAAAATCCTACCAAAAGTAAAAAGCAAGTAAAACGGGCAAAATTGCCCGTTTTTCTCTTACAAAAAGGTAAAAGGATCGGTATTAAGATTTGAAGAAATTACTTTTGTGTCATATTTATTTTCTAAAATAAATTGAGCTAAATAATTTTTTACCGCTTCCTTCATAATTTTTTCTATATTGTGACCAGGATCAACTAAATTTAGTCCGTCCATCATTGCATCATGAGCTACATGATAATAAACGTCACCAGTTACAAAAACATCAGCACCTTTAAACTGGGCTTGAGATACATATTTATTCCCATCACCACCTAGAACCGCTACCTTTCTTACTTTCTCATCTAAATTACCAACTACACGCAATCCATCTACATCAAAAGCCTTTTTTACAAAAATAGCAAATTCTTTTAACGACATTTCTTCTGGCAAATATCCTACTCTTCCTAATCCCAATAGCTCACCTTTATTATCTAATGGATAAATATCATAGGCTACTTCCTCGTATGGATGAGCTTTAATTAAACTTGAGATAACCTTATTTTGAATGTTTATTGGAAATATCGTTTCAATTTTAATTTCTTCTACTTTTTCTAATTTCCCTTGTGCTCCGATAAATGGATTTGTACCAGATTCAGGTTTAAATGTACCGATGCCCTCAGAATTAAATGTACAATGACTATAGTCTCCAATATACCCAGCACCTGCAGTAGCTAAGGCTTCTCTCACTTGATTCGCATGGTCCTTTGGAACAAAAACTACTAGCTTCTTTAATTTGAGTTCCGTTGTCGGAGCTAACAAATCAATATTTTCTAACCTTAGCTTTTCTGCCAATAAATCATTGACTCCACCATTCGTAACATCTAAATTTGTATGTGCAGTATATACAGTAATATCGTGTTTAATTAATTTTTCTACAACTCTTCCATATGGTCGATCTGTCTGTATCGCTTTTAATGGACGAAAAATTATCGGATGGTGAGCTATGATTAAATCAACTTCTTCTTTAATCGCTTCATCAACAACTGACTCTAATAGGTCTAATACAACCATTACTTTTTTTATTGGTTTGTTTAGAGTCCCTATTTGCAATCCTATTTTATCCCCATCCACTGCCAAAGATTTCGGGGACCATCTTTCAAAAGCTTGTATTATAGCTTGACCATTTACTAACTTTGTCAACTCAATACCTCCTCTACTTCATTGATTTTCTCCAATAGTTCTTGTTTTTTCTTTAGAACTTCTAAGGTAGGTTTCGCTTTATCAAATTGCTTAACGATTTTTTTCCATTCAACCACTTCGGTTTTCCATTTTTTAACAAACGATTCATTTCTATTTTTCATCAAAAAAGGACCCAATAAAATTTCTAATTGGTAATTTTCCTCACTATAAGGGCTTGTTCCCTGTCTATCTGCTACTAGGATTTCATAAATGACCCCATCTTCCTCAATAATTTCCTCACCAATTAGCAACCAGTTATTTTTTACTAACCAATCCCTAACTTTATTGGCAGCTACATTCGGCTGCAAGATTAGTCGACTTACTTCCGAAAGCTTTTCTTTACCTGCTTCTAAAATATTAGATATTAACGGTCCCCCCATACCAGCAATAGTAATAACGTCTACTTCCCCTGTTTTTATAACTTCTAATCCATTACCTTTTCGAACAGAAATATCACCCTGATAATTTAGTTTACGTACTTGTTCAACCGCTGATTGGAATGGACCTTCATTTACTTCTCCTGCAATTGCAGAAGTAATGATCCCTTTTCTAAATGCAAAACAAGGTAAATAAGCATGGTCTGAACCTATATCAGCTAGCCTACTTCCTTGAGGAATTTTATTTGCTACCATTTCTAAACGTTTTGATAAAATACTCTCATTCATTTACAATCACCTATTTTATGTAGTTTCATAAATATCTTAATTGTTTCTGTACTTAGATGCAATCTAATGTGAATCCTGACAAAAATCTTAAGGACGTTTGCAAAACATTAAAAAAGTCAGTAAAATAAATGACAAGAAATGTAATTCACATTAAAGAAGCACGGGCGTTGGAGCTAGACAACTTTCTAACTTTTAAATTTTATATAACTGAGTGAATTTCATAATTACTAAAAACGAGCTACATAAATCTATATCTAGTTACGAACGGTTTCAACGCAACTGGATATAGCATCTTAGTGGCAAGAATGATGGATATGAAATTCATTAAACTAAATAAATTAAACTTTCTTTCGTTGATATAAAAAGGTTTACTTCAGAAAAGAAGTAAACCTCTCATAGTCATTATTCTAAGAAATCTTTAAGGCGTTTGCTTCTACTCGGATGACGGAGTTTACGTAGGGCTTTAGCTTCTATTTGACGTATTCTCTCACGGGTTACACCGAACACTTTTCCTACTTCTTCTAGAGTTCGAGTACGCCCATCATCTAGTCCAAAGCGAAGACGGAGTACATTTTCTTCTCTATCAGTTAATGTATCTAAAACATCTTCTAACTGCTCTTTTAATAATTCATAAGCTGCAGCATCAGATGGAGCTAATGCTTCTTGGTCTTCAATAAAGTCACCTAAATGAGAGTCATCCTCTTCACCTATAGGAGTCTCTAGAGAAACTGGTTCTTGTGCAATTTTTAATATCTCTCTGACCTTTTCAGGTGTTAGATCCATTTCAGCAGAAACTTCCTCTGGTGTTGGTTCTCGCCCTAAATCCTGAAGTAACTGACGTTGTACACGGATTAATTTATTAATTGTCTCAACCATATGAACTGGAATTCTTATTGTTCTTGCCTGGTCAGCAATTGCACGCGTAATTGCCTGACGGATCCACCATGTAGCATACGTACTAAATTTATATCCTTTTTCATAGTCAAACTTTTCAACAGCCTTAATTAAGCCCATATTTCCTTCTTGAATTAAATCAAGAAACAACATTCCTCTACCTACATAACGTTTTGCAATACTTACAACGAGTCTTAAGTTTGCCTCAGCTAATCTTCTCTTTGCCTCTTCATCCCCAGTTTCAATTTTCTTAGCTAATTGAATCTCTTCCTCAGCAGAGAGTAGTGGTACACGGCCGATTTCTTTCAAATACATACGAACAGGATCATTAATCTTAATCCCTGGTGGAACGCTTAAATCATTTAAATCAAACTCTTCTTCTTTTGCAACTTCAGCAATATTTGGTATATCATCTGATTCATTTAATACCTCGATACCTTGATCACCTAAATATTCAAAGAACTCGTCCATTTGATCCGAATCTTGATCAAATACAGCTAGCTTTTCTGTTATTTCGGCATACGCTAGAACACCTCGTTTTTTGCCGAGTTCTACTAATTGGTCCTTTACTTGATCGATTGACATTTCTCCTTCTGCCACTGGGCGAACTGGTTTTTCTGCCATACGACCCCCTCCTTCCAAAAATTCAACTACAAATCTATAATTAACCAAACAACTTGAACTGTTGTTAGTATTAGAGCAGATGTAATTTATATATATATAATAAAAGCATTAATGCTTTAATTCCTTTTTCATTTGAAGAATCTCCATGGCTATTTTGGCAGCCATTGGATAGTCCCCTCTGTTTTCTGCTTCTTTACGTGCTTTTTCTTTACTTTCAATTTCAATTACCTTTGGGTAGTTATTAATTTGCTTTATATAATCACTTAATTCCTGCTCCGACAATTCTTCACTTATTGTCATCATCGCAATTTCAGTGGCAATTCTGGCCAATTTCTCATCGTTTAATTTTTGAATAAAATGACTTGAATTAGGTTCGTTTCCTTCTCCATAATATGCATATAAATGCGCTACAATTGCATGATATTCATCAATATTAAAATTACCACCAATTTTTTCTTGTACTTTACTTGCAACGTTAATATCCTTCATCATAAATGCAAGAAGAATTCTCTCTGCATTATGAAATGCTGGTAATAGTCTTTTTTGTTTTGTAAAACTACCTTTCATTTTTAAAGTGTTAGTATTTTCTCGACTCGGATTTTTCTGTTTACCTATTTTGTAAATACGGTATAATTCCTGTTTCAAAGCATCGAGAGATAGAGAAAATTCCTCAGCTAATTGCCTAGTATAATGGTCTCGCTCAATAGCATTAGAAAGTTTTGTGATTTCCAAGAGGACATCCTCTATGTACTTCATTCTTTCTCCTTCATTTTGAAGGTTTCTGCCTTTTCTAAGAAAGCCCATCTTGAACGCCATTGTTGTTTGATTCGCTATTAATACTTCTGACCGAAACTTTTCGGAACCTTTTTTTTGTATGTAATCATCGGGATCGTAACCTTCCGGAAGCCTCGCAACTTTTACATAACAATTGTTTGCCTCAAGAATACTTATAGCTCTGTAGGTCGCTTTTAATCCAGCATTATCAGAATCATAACAAATGATTACAGTCTCAGCATTTCTCCTAATGAGTTTTGCTTGTTCATTAGTTAGAGCCGTTCCTAAAGTAGCAACCCCATTTTTCACTCCAGCTTGCCATGCACTTATAACATCGACATAACCTTCAAAGAGCACAGCTTCATTTTTCTTTCTCATCTCAGGCCTAGCAATGTGTAAACCATAAACAATCGTACTCTTATTAAATATTATTGAGTCTGCACTGTTTAAGTACTTAGGTTGCTCATTCCCTAGAACTCTTCCACCAAAACCAATTACTTTTCCTTCTTTATTCCATATCGGAAATATTACACGATTTCTAAAACGGTCAAATAATTTACCATCAAAATCTCGTTTAGAGAGGAGTCCAACTTTCTCCATTAAATCTAATGGGACATTTCTCTTTTCAAAAAAATTAACTAGCGTTTCCCAAGAGTCTGGAGCATAGCCAATTGAAAAGGTATTAATCATTTCATTAGTAAAACCTCTCTGTTGCAAATAATGCAAAGCATTAATTCCTTGTTCACTATTAACTAATAAGTGGTGAAATAACTTTCCAGCTAATTCATTACCAGCTATCATCGTGTTATTTTCATTAGAAAGTGTTGTTTTTTCATTCTTTTCTAGTTCTGGTAATTGGATATTTGATCTTTTCGCAATATGCTTTACTGCATCTAAAAATTCATAACCCTCAATTGCCATAACAAAAGAAAAGGTATTCCCCCCAACACCGCAACCAAAACAGTGGTACAATTGTTTTTCAGGAGAAACGGAAAAACTCGGTGTATTCTCTCCATGAAATGGACATAACCCTATTAGATTTCTACCTTGTTTCTTTAATTGAACATATTCACTTATTACATCAACAATGTCTACAGAATTTCTTATTTTTTCGATCTTTTCTTCAGAAATTCTACTTCCCATTTTTACTCACCATTCTCTTTTCCTATTTAGCATAAAGGTTAGAGTATATTAATTCGAGTTATTTTGCTAAATTCCTTCTTCTGTTGACAAAATTTTTTCGAATTCCTGACAAAATTTTAAAATATCATCATTTGTAAATTTATTTGGACCTTTTGTTTTCATCCCTGCTCTCCTTTGCTTTTGCCCAAGATGTCTGACATATAGAAGTTCATCTATGTTATCTTCATTGAAGAGTTTTCCTCGAGGTGAAATAGCCAAGACTTTTTTAGGTAAAAGCAAAGCTGCTAATCCATGATCCTGGGTTACTACAATATCACCCTTTCTACAATGGTTTACAATATAGAGATCGGCCTCTTCCCTCCGAGAATCGACCATAATTGTAATCGAGTTTTTTTGTCGATTTATCATATGTGCGTAGGAAGCTACAAAAATAACTTTCCTTTTGTACTTTTCACAAAGAGCCTCAATCTCATCTTTCACAGGGCAAGCATCAGCATCTACATAAACAACTTTTTCACCATTTCGCATAATTGACTATTCTACAACTCCTATGGAATTCCTTCTTTTTAATCTTTGTAAGCAAAATTAACCTACCAATACACTCACAATTTCATTGTAGCTTTAGTTGTTGACATACTAAACGATGATAAACTTCTGAAAGAGGGAAAAGACTAACTTCCTTTTACTATCATTACCAAAAACATCAGAATAAATCTTGACTTTTTTAATTTATTTGTTCCTACCCAAAAATATTCGCATTTTTTAATCACAAAATTTCATTATAAGCTAATTTCCCTATTCTAGCCATATTTTTTTACTTTTAATGGTCTAATATGCTTTTTTAACTAGATGGATTTGATAATCCTATTTAAACAATCCACATGATTTATATGGAGCTGAGACCGCACCTACTCAAGTTATTTGTATCTTAATGGCATTCACTCTGTATTATAAAAATAAAATACTTATGGTCTCATTTTACAAGAAAAGCGCAAGCGCCTTGGTCACGAGCGATAGGCACTGGAAGGCCTTTGACAGAAGCCGCTCTTTGGCTTCGGAAAAGGCCTGAAGTGACCGAGCTCGTAGGCGCCTGGAGCTAGACAGTTTCCAAGTAAGGAATTTTATTCTTTCTTACCTTACAAAGTAAAAAGTACAGAGGGATAGACTCTCTGTACTTTATTTACCATTAAACATATTCCAAATTAAATTTGCAGTTTCTTCAACCGCTTTGTTAGAAACATTTATAACAGGACAACCGATTTTATTCATAATTCCTTCTGCATATGCTAATTCTGTTCTAATTCGTTCCATATTCGCATAATTAGCTTCTGCCTTTAAACCTAAAGCTTTTAATCGCTCAGAGCGGATATCATTTAATTTTTCTGGACTAATAGTTAAACCTATACACTTTTTCGGTGAAATAGAAAATAATTCTGAAGGTGGCTCTACTTCCGGAACTAAGGGAACATTTGCTACCTTTAAACGTTTATGTGCCAAGTATTGTGATAATGGTGTTTTAGATGTCCTAGATACACCAACTAAAACCACATCGGCTCTCATAATGCCTCTTGGATCTCTTCCATCATCGTATTTTACGGCAAATTCAATAGCTTCAACTTTTCTAAAATAATCTTCATCTAATTTATGTACTAACCCCGGTTCATAACGTGGTTCTTTTTTAGTTAATTCTTGTAGTTTATTTATCATTGGACCCATAATATCAACTGTGGTTACTCTAGCTTTTTCTGCTAGTTCTAGTAAATATTGTTTTTTCTCAGGGATAACCAATGTAAATGCTATGATGGCATTTACTTCTTGTGCTAACGTAACTACTTCTTCGATCGTTTCTTCATCTTCAACATAAGGAATACGTCTGATATCTATATTTGAATGATTGAATTGGCTAGCTGCTGCTTTTACTACTAATTCTGCGGTTTCACCGACAGAATCTGAGATTACATATACTATTGGGCGTTTCTTAATTATTTGCATCCTTACCTCCATTTATTAAATTATATTTATATGTTTACTTTAATAACTTTTCAACACTAGGGACTAAACATATATATATAAGATTGAGTTTTATCTATAGCAATTCGTCATTAGCCAAGTCTACCAAAGCTTTTGTAATATTTGTTTTTGTAATTCTTCCGATAACTTCATATTTTATCCCGTCTACTGTTTTCACAACAGGGAGTGCATCAATTTGTTTTTCGATTAGTTTCTTTGCTACATCTATAACTAAATCCTCTTTAAAACAGAACGCTATATTTGGCATTCTAGTCATAATAATACTAACTGGGATCGATTCAAGCATTTGTTTTCCAATACTTGCCCGTAATAAATCCTTTCTAGACAATACACCAATAAGATTAGATGAGTGGTCAACAACAAAAAGAGTTCCAACATCCTCTAAAAACATCATACAAATTGCATCATACACCGAGGAAGAATCAGTGACAACAACAGGAATCGATTGATATTTTTGAACCGTTAACAAATTAATTTTTTCAGCCAAAAGTTGTGTTCCACTTTTACCAGAATAAAAATATCCTACTCTAGGTCTAGCATCTAAATAACCCGCCATAGTTAATATCGCTAAGTCTGGCCTTAATGTGGCTCTTGTCAAAGACAACTTCTCGGCAATTTGTTCTCCTGTTATCGGACCACTATCTTTGACAATTTGTAAAATACGTTCTTGCCTTGTATTTAATTCGATTGTTCTCACCACCTCAAAACATTAGAAAGGCACAAGGGCCTTGGTCACGAGCGATAAGCACTGGAAGGCCTTTGACAGATGCCGCTTTATGGCTTTTTACGTGCTTCTGCGTCTCCAAGTACTGCTTCGTAGTAAGCTAAGCTTCCTCGAAGCAGTGTTTTGTGCGACGAGTAACCGCAGGAGCAAAGCTGCATGAAGCTAATCAACGAAGGATTTCAAGAGGTAATTGAAGTCAGTTGCTTGACTGAAGTTACCGAGCTCGTAGGCTGCTTGCGCTAGATAGACAGTTTCTAAGTTATAAATTTTATACTTCTTACCTTGTAGTAAAAGAAAAAGGATATTTATTTTTCCCTATATTTTCATTTTAGTTCATAATTTCTTGTCCATAACAACTTATTATAGAAAAGATATAGCTTAGATAAAGGTACATCTAAATTTCCATTTGATTTGCTAATTACTTTTTTCGATAATTATATACTAAATTGGAGGTTTTTCATAGAGAATAAGAAAAGACCCAAATATTATGGCCACAAGCGCAAGATGTAGAAGTATATGTAACAAACAAAACTTTATAGCTAATGCCTCTAAGTAAAACATCATGAAGCAGTTAATTAATATTATGAAGCTAGTCTATATGTGAACGATCACGCACGCAGAGATGGTAGTCAGCTTTCCCAATAGGAAGTTATATATACTTTATTAAAAAAACCCTTGTTAGAGGTTAATTCGCTACTTCGAAATAAATCCAATAAAAAGGGTAATATTTTTACTAATCTAATTGCATTTTACTTAATTGACTCAAAAAACGTCTACTTTTTAAATGTAAGCCAGAATATTCATCATAATAAGTTTCTAATATTTGCTTTAATTGTGATTTTGTTTCTGGTTTCACTGAAATTGCCCCTAACCGATGTAAATCAAAATAATAAAATAAACGTAACAGCTTTGCACTTGACGTAGTAATTTTTAAAGCTTTCTCATCAATGTGTAGACAACGGTGACATATAAAACCACCTTCTTTTATTGAAAAGGAAAATTCTCCCTCCTGCGCACCACAATGAGCACAACCGTCAATGTGTATTCCAACCCCAGCTACTTTAAGCATTTTCATTTCAAAAATCCTCGTTAGAATTTCGTAATCATATCCCTCATCTATATATTTGATTATTTGAAAAAGCAATTCATATAAATAAGGATTAATTTCATTTTGTTCTGTTAGTTTATCCAACAGCTCAACAATGTAGGCCCCATAGGCGGTTAAAAATATATCTGCTCGTAAATCGCGAAATGAATTTATAATTTCGCCCTGATTTAATACACCTAGCCCTGTTGTCTTTTGAAAAACATAGGTACCATGAGTAAATAATTGAGAAATAGAAGAAAGACGACTCTTAGGACGTTTTGCCCCTCGAGCCATCACACCAATTTTTCCCAACTCACGAGTATATAATGTCAGTATCTTATTCGCCTCTCCATAATCGGTTGTACGTATTACTATTCCCTCTACTTTTTGTAACATTATTTGATCACCGCGCCATTAAAGAATCGCAATTAGATCAATTTGTAGGAGTGTCTATTTCATCTAGCTTCTCTGTAAACTCCTCCGTTGGTTCATTAGTGTCTCTTTCAATTTCCTTCATAATTAAGTAAGTATCGACGCTTCCAGTCATCGAAAATACCTTCCAGGAAAAATCTAACATAAGAGAACTCCACCTTTCTTTTCGAGAAACTTGATTTTGTACTAATAACAGGAATTTTTTAATCATTGACCCTTATTAGAACTTGGCTTCGTTTTACGAAAGCTTTCGTTTTTTTCTTAACTTACATAGAGTATAAATAAGCTATCCTAGACCTCACTATACAATTAGAATGACCTTTTTTGCTAAAAACATGTTAAGGAAAAATTACTAAAATTTTTTTGCATAATTTTAGATTAATGAATTTCATAATTGTTTATTTTCGCTACTCTGATACTAAATGTTGTTGGATGGAGATCGTTTCCAACAACATTTAGACTTATGTAGCTCCATTTAGGTAATTTTGAAATTCACTCAGATATTATTAATTTAGAAAGATAATATTAATGAACTTTTGACAATATCTTTTTCTAAGCAACTATTTTCCCAATAAGTACATTTTATCTTAATTTGACATAAAAAAACAACGGTCATAATTACCCGTTGTTTTTTAATTTCTTTTACGAATTAATATTCATCTTCTCTAAATCCAAAATCTCTTAAAAATCCTGGTTTATTTCGCCAATCTTTTTGAACTTTTACCCAGAGTTCAAGAAATATTTTTGAACCAAGTAAAGCTTCAATATCTGTTCTAGCTCTTTTCCCTATTTCTCTTAACATAGCCCCTTGTTTACCAATAATAATCCCTTTTTGAGAGCTTCGTTCGACAACAATTGTTGCTCCTATATAGACAGTGTTTCCATTTTCTCGTTGTTTCATTTGCTCTATGCCAACTGCTATAGAATGGGGAATTTCTTCCCTAGTTAAATGTAAAACTTTTTCACGTATTAGTTCAGATACAATAAAACGTTCAGGATGATCAGTTACTTGATCAGCAGGATAATACTGTGGTCCTTCGTCTAAATGTTCAATAATCTGTTCTTTTAGGGTACTAACATTATTTCCTTGAAGTGCAGAAATTGGAATTACTTCAGTAAAGTTATATTTCTTTCTATATTGATCAATAAATTGTAATAGCTGATCTGGGTGTATTAAATCTATTTTATTTATAACTAAAAAGACTGGTGTACGAACATTTTGTAATTGATCAATAATAAATTGATCACCACCGCCAAAACCTTCTTTGGCATCGACAACAAATAAAATAAGATCTACTTCTCGTAGTGTCTGGTAAGCGACCTTCATCATAAAATCGCCTAACTTATGTTTTGGTTTATGTATCCCTGGAGTATCAATAAAAACAATTTGAGCATGGTTGTCTGTATAAACTCCTTGTACTTTATTTCTTGTTGTCTGTGGTTTATCGCTCATAATGGCAATTTTTTGCCCAATAACATTATTTAGTAAAGTTGATTTGCCGACATTAGGTCGTCCAATAATTGAAACAAAACCTGATTTATAACTTGTATTATCCATTTAAATCCTCCGGTGAAAAAGCTCCTGGTAATAAATTTTCTACTGTTGTTTCCTCAATATCTCCATGTAAATTTGTTAAGATTATTTTCATATCTTTGGGACAAAGTTCCGTTATCACCTGTCTACATGCCCCACAAGGCGGCACTGGACGTGCGGTATCAGCAATAACACATAATGTACTATACTCGGTATCTCCTTCAGAATAGGCTTTAAAAAGCGCTGTGCGCTCAGCGCAATTACACATACTGTAAGCTGCATTTTCTATATTACAACCATGGTAAATCTTTCCATCTTTAGTAAGTAAAGCTGCACCTACTTTAAATTTAGAATATGGAACATAAGCTTTTTCTCTTGCTAGCTTCGCCTCATCTATTAAACGGTTTGTTTCCATCACCTAATCTCCTTTTCTTGATTTAACCTTTATCATTATTTCCTTGTTTTCATGTAATTGTTCTGTATATTTTTCGAATTGACTATCCAAAAGCATTGAAGCTTTATCAGGTGGAACAACAACGCCACCTGAAATTATAAACTTTAGTCCTTGTTCAACCGTCATGTCTAATACTGTAACATCTTTTTCTGGGACTAATACGAGCCAGCCTGATGTAGGATTAGGAGTTGTTGGTAAAAAAACATTAAAACAACTACTATTCGTCCTTCTTTTAACTTCACCTTTAGATGTTCCAGTTAAAAAACCTAGTGTATAAACACCCTTACGTGGATATTCGATCATGACTACTTTTTTAAAGGATGAACGTTCCTGTGTAAAAGCATTTATCATTTGCTCAACGGAAGAATAAATATAGTTTGCTACAGGAATTTTCCGAAAGAAATGATCAACACTTTCAAAAACCTGCTTCTTCAGGCCTCTTCTTCTTAAAGAACCTATCACAGAAATAATAAATATAGTTAAAAAGAAACCTATCCCTAGTATTCGTTCTGAAAAAGGTGTATAAACTCCTAAAAAATAAATAGTACCTTCTTCAACCTTAATTACTCTTAACACTTTTAAAAAACTCGTAATGAATTGACCTAAAAGACGATCAATAATAGTAAATAAAAAATGTAACACATAAACTGTGACTATTGCAGGCAACAACGTAATAAAACCAATAATAATATTTTTTTGAAATGTTTTCCACATGAGAAGTAGACCCCTCTCATTCATAATTAAGAATTATTGACCTATTTAGTGTATATAAGCAAATGCAAATGTTGCTAATAAAAAATACAATCCCTAAAACAAGCCGTCACCATATATAATTACTTATTAACTCAACTACTGGTTTATAAAAAATTAATATACCAATAATTACTGCGAACATACTAAAAATAAGTACTGCACCAGCAGAAACATCTTTAGCAATCCTGGCCAAAGGGTGATATTCCTTTGTGACTAGATCAACAACCCTCTCTATAGCAGTATTCATCACTTCTAAAGAAATAATAACCCCTATGACCAAAAGTAATATTATTTTTTCAAATAAAGGAATATTTAATAGAAAAGATAATACAATGATTACTAGGCCAATAGTAAAATGAATTCTTATATTTTGTTCATGACGAAAAGCATTTTTTAAACCAGACCAAGCAAAAATAAAACTCCATATAAATCTTTTCCAATAACGGTCATAACTATTTTTGTAGTCCATAGGCCTCTAAGATTTCCTCTTGCCTTGTAAACATAATTTTTTCCTCTGTTTCATTCATATGGTCATATCCTAAAAGGTGAAGAAACCCATGAACAACAAGGAAGCCTAACTCCCTATTAATTGAGTGACCGTATTCTTCTGCTTGGGAAACTGTTTTTTCATAAGAAACTATAATATCGCCTAGAAGGTTAGGAATGTTTTCTTGCAAATTTATATCAGATTCATCATCATTTAATGCAAAAGAAATAACATCAGTTGCCGTATCTTTATTCCGATATTCACGATTTATGACTCTAATCGCTTCGTTATCAACAAAGGTTACGGATAACTCTGAACCTTTTTGTACACTTTCTAACTTAGCAGCATAATTTAATAAGTTATTAACCAGCAAAAGCTGCTCTTCAGTCAATTGATTCGTTTCATCTTGTATTTCAACTTCTATTATCAATCTTGAATGTCTCCCTTCTTTTTAACATCCTCAGGATACTCTATCCTAGAATGAAAAGTTCCCTTTAACGTTTCACAGATTGACATAGCAACAATATTTAACTGCTTTAATGTTAAGTCACATTCGTCAAACTGTCCGTCTTCAAGTCGATCTGTAATAATTTTTTTTACTAATGTTTCTATTTTCTCAGGTGTTGGTTTAGCAATTGATCTAACAGCTGCCTCAACGCAGTCTGAAATCCCTACAACTGCCGCTTCAATAGTTTGAGCCTTAGGACCCGGATATCGAAAATCCTTTTCTGGAATCGGTTTGGATGATTCTTGATTCGCTTTATGATAAAAAAACTTAAGCAAAGAAGTACCATGGTGCTGCTCAGCAATATCAATAATTTCTTTTGGCATTTTATAATTTTTTAAGAGCTCTGCGCCATCGTACGGGTGCGAAATAATAATCGTTTTACTTAATTGTGGAGACAGCTTATCATGTGGATTTTCCATTTTCATTTGATTTTCAATAAAAAAATGCGGACGCTTTGTTTTCCCTAAATCATGATAATAAGAACCTACACGGGCAAGCAACCCATTTCCACCGATAGCCTCACAAGCAGCTTCAGATAAATTAGCAACGATAACACTATGATGATAAGTTCCTGGTGTCTCAACAAGTATCTTCCGTAGGAGAGGGTGATTTGGATTTGATAACTCGATTAATTTCATCGTTGATAAAATACCAAATCCCGCTTCAAAAAATGGTAATAAGCCTAAAGTTAAGACAGCAGCTAAAAAACCTGACAAAAAGCCAAATCCAATGTTTGAACCAACCTCTATCCAACTATATTGAGCATTTCTTAACATTAGGAGTGTAATGATCGTTAAAATATTAACGATTGAAACAAATAGACCTGCCTGTAATATTCTCGAAACTCGGTTTGATTTACTTAAGAAAAACACTCCAGCGACTGAACTAAAGAACACGTATATACCAAATGTATAGTTTACGACACCTGTCGTTTCAGCATTAAATATAAAACTAGCTATGATAGAAAAAACCATACTCGTGAACAGAGCAACCCGTTGATGGATCAACATCGTCATAAGCATAGAACCAACTGCCACCGGTGCAATTAATGTAAACCCATGAAAATATAAATTATGTGTATAGCTGGAAATTTTCATGATTAAAACTGTCACTGTAAAAATAAGTACATACATTAACAAATGACTATTATTGTTGCGTATTGATGTTTTTGCATCGCTTAAATAGTAAGCTAACATTAAAACTAGCAATAATACGAGTATACCCAATCCGATAAAGGGGTATATATTCACCTGATCGTCAAGCAGACCTAAGATAGCTAACTGAGAATAAATCGTTGAGGTAATTACCTCACCTTCTTGAACAATAAGTTGGCCTTCACGGATCATTACTGGTTCTACAGCTTCAATTGCTTTTTTCCTTGCTAACTCCGTTGCCTCGTCATCGTAAATATAGTTAGCCGTAATTGCAAACCTTGCCATTTCTATCATTGCCTGATATAACTTAGGGGTTACTGTAGAGATAACAATTTTTGTTTCTACTAAATCTTTAGCCTCTTGTACATCATTAATTCGAATCTCTTCACTCATTACATTGTATATGGCGTTAGTCGTTGTTTCTCTAACAATTTCTAGTTCTGACTCATCCGCTTCTAAAAATGTAAGTAATGTTTCATCAGATAAGTCATCACTTGTTTGACTAGAGATAATAGCTCGTAGATTTTCTAATTTTTCTTCTAAAGATCCTCCTGTCTTTTCAATTTGCACATGATTATCTAAATCAATGTGTGTTTGTTCTTCTAATTGTATATTTTCAACTTCTGCGTCCTCATTAATTCGACTTATAATATCGAAAATATCGTTAATTTTCTTAACTTGTTTTTGAGCAAAAGCTTTATTATTTGTGTACTGGGGCTCTATTGCTTCTGCAGCCAATTTTTTCTTTTCTTCAGTTGCTGCCTTATTCTCTATTGTAATTGGCGCCCGAATATCCTGCTGAGCATAAGAACCTAGATTAACATTTAATGTATTAGGAATAATATTACTCAACATTGATAAATACATAACTATTCCTAAAACAATAAATAAAATGACTCGTATATAACGGTGATCTTTAAGCTTTTTCCACCATTTCAGTTGATCAATTGGTGCCCTTTTCCCCAAGTTTCTCACCTCTTTATTTTTCATATCAAGCTAATTGCCCAATTTCTTTAACATAGCGCTACAAAACTATATAGTTAAAAACGTAGTAATCAAAATAGTATAGAAAATCAGTATTATGAAGTATTATCCCTATAATTGAAAATCGAGAATTAACAATAGAGTGTTAATTCTCAATTTTATTATACAATATTAATTTAGTAGATGCTCATTGTAACATTATTCTTTATCTGATTTTTCATATGCATTTATTACTTTTTGAACAAGTGTATGTCGAACTACATCAGTAGCTTGTAAATGAATAAAGTCAATACCTTGTACATCATTTAACACTTCAAGTGCAGTCTTTAAACCAGATTTTTTCCCCTTTGGTAAATCAATCTGAGTTAAATCACCAGTTATCACCATCTTGGATCCAAAACCTAATCTTGTAAGAAACATTTTTATTTGCTCCGATGTTGTATTTTGTGCTTCATCTAAGATCACAAAAGAATCATCAAGAGTTCTACCTCTCATATAAGCTAAAGGCGCAATTTCTATCGTTCCTCTTTCCATCAAACGGGCCGTTTGCTCTACTCCTAGTACATCGTGTAGTGCATCGTATAATGGTCGCAAATATGGATCCACTTTTTCCTTCAAATCTCCAGGTAAAAAACCTAAGCTTTCCCCCGCTTCAACTGCGGGTCTGGTTAAAACAATTCGTTTTACAAAACCATCTTTTAAGGCTGTTACTGCCATCACAACGGCTAAATATGTTTTTCCAGTACCAGCAGGCCCGATGCCAAAAACAATATCTCTTTTTCTTAATGCCGTAATATAATGCCGTTGTCCCAGAGTTTTCACCAATATCGGCTTTCCCTTTACATTAACAGCAATTTTTTCTTGATATAATTCAAGTAACTCTTCAAGCATTCCTTTTTCTGCTAGTTGTACTGCATAAATGATGTCCCGTTCCGAAATATGTGTTCCTTTACGAATTAGGGTTATGAGAGCATCTATAACATCATTAACAATGGAGATTTTCGCATCCTCACCAGCTACTAAAATTTTTTCTCCCCTTGTAACAATGGATACTCCTAATTTTTGCTCCATTATTTTTAGGTGTGAATCATTTGGA
Source organism: Anaerobacillus alkalidiazotrophicus (assembly GCF_001866055.1). Next base: position 1,139,287 of record NZ_MLQS01000001.1, on the reverse strand, counting down.
CCAAATAAATTTTGAGCTTCGTTTGCTTTTTCTAATTGTAGATCAATAAGTATTTCTGACAATATTCTCAATCCCCTTGAATGATTGGTTGTATTTTGGTAATATCTTCTATTACTTGGTAGTGTATCATTAATTTAACTTTACCATTCTCTATGGATTGGTGCAAAACTTTTTCCCCTTTTATTACGGCATCGTCGTCTATTTTTTTCATTAACTCGTCTCTTGCCATTAAGGTAGCGACTTCAATTGCTTCTTCTTCACTGTATTCACGAATTAGCGTTTCTTTTTCTAACACCACTTTTTTATGGTATTTAAGTGGAAGCTGCCATTTCAAAAACTGTAATGTATTTTCATATTCATTTACTTCGTATTGCAAAAATTGAGGATCACCAAATCCCCAAAAAGTAATTGGGAAATTTACTACCGATAGTGAATGTTTGATTTTTTTTTCACCAGTAAGAGTTGAAAATTCACTTTCTAGTGGAACGGAAACAGTAGACTTGTACCAAATTTCACCAAGTACTTTCCCTTTTGCTGGTGCAATCTCCATTTTTCCTTCTTTTCCGATGAAACCAGTAATTAACATTTCTCCTTTTTCGACAAAATCGTTAGGTGAAACTTTACCTTGCCCTTTTTCAACAAAAATATCATAAATAATGGCTTTTTTCTTTGAAACTAAATGTCTTGGTGAAATTTGTTCTTGCTTTTCCGGTAGTGATTTTTCTACTACATTAAAATGAAAGGTCGTCCCACTTAACGTTACACCTATCCACGTCGCTTCCTCTATTTCCTCTGTAACTAGCATTTGAATTTCTTCGACACTCGGTAATAGGAATTGAAACTTTCCTTTTTTTATTCCTAATTCTGTAACGGCTTGAGTTAGTTGATGCTCTACTTGCGGTGATGCTCCTTCTATTTTTATCCCCCATACCATGTTTGATAAAATAAATAATATTACAACAAAGCTTACTAGACCTGCAACAAAACCTCCTCGTGAGATCATTTTCCTAATAATAAATGGCATACCTTTCCGTTCAATAAAATAAACTTTTACATTTGTTTCTCTTACAATTGGACGAATACGATGTACATCATCTAAAGATAAATAACAAATTATCGTTTCATCTCCTACCTTACGAATATGCCAGATAGATATTTTTTGGTGTATACACCTATTTAAAAAGAGTTCTGTATACTTTCCAACTACTTTTATACGAATAAAACCTGAAAATCTGTTCGTCCATGAGTTTTTCATATTATCCTCCTTACTATCTTTTTTTCTTCTCCTCATTTATGTAAATAACTTGATCGATTGTTCCTTCGAGTAAAAGCTCTTCAGGTAAAATTGTCTTAATCACAAAATGATTTCCTTTTATTAGTAGTTGTCCTTGTTCTAATAAAAGCCTTAATTCTTGATTAGAGAATTTCAAAACTCCACGATGATTTTCGATATAAATATGCAGTTGTCCAATCATCGTAATCCTCGGTAGATCCATCGTAACATCTGCAGGAAGTTCCATTTTATCTGTCATCCATTTTCTGACCATCTTATTTATCTTCTTCATAATGTAACGACCCCCCTTTCATATCATTTTTATGTAAAAAGTAGGAAAGGTATCACTCTTTTTTAATAAATATACCAAAAATAAATGGATGGTTATTAAGAAGAATTGAACATTTCTTTACACACAAAAAGGCTAAGCATGAGCTTAGCCTTTCTTTCTTCTTGTATTAAGGGTAGGACGATATGAACCTTTTGCCCTTGGCTTTCCTAAAATTTCTGACCAAACAACTCCTTTAATTGCATCTTCTCTAGAAATATTTGAGAAGTCTAATTTAACCTGACTTTGAGCTGTAATGTCGCCTTGATAAATAGGAGAGTCTTTTAATTTACGTTCATATCTTTTAGCAGCTTCTTTCTTCCGCTTTGTTTGTTCATATTTCTCTAATATTTTATTACTTTGATTGACTTCATCTAAAGAAAGTTTAGGCATGTCATTGATGGTGTAAGTTTCTTTTCTTTGTTTTTGAGGTGCTGTGTTTGGTTCAATTTCCTGATGAAATATTTCTCTCCAATCGACTTCTTGTCGGCCTGTACCAGCTGGTCGATTAGTTTTATTTGGTTGCTTCTTATTTTCTTGCTCTTTACCTTTTTGAAAGAAACTTAAAATCGCACCAATAATTAGAAAAAGTAAAAAAGGGTTTGCAGTTATATATCTTAGGAGATCCTCCATTTTTTATGGCCTCCTTTCTAATGGTATTCCATTAGATAGTTATTATTGTTTATTTCCATCTTTCTTACCATCATCAGTTGCCTTACCAATGGAATCTCTCATATCTGTATCAGCTAAAATATTTTGAATATTCATATAATCCATAACACCGATGTTACCTGAACGTAATGCTTCAGACATGGCAAGAGGAACCTCTGCTTCTGCTTCCACAACTTTCGCCCGCATTTCTTCTACTTTAGCCTTCATCTCTTGTTCTTTTGCTACCGCCATAGCACGACGCTCTTCTGCTTTAGCCTGTGCAATCTTTTTATCAGCCTCAGCTTGGTCAGTTTGAAGCTCAGCACCAATATTTTTCCCGATATCAATATCTGCAATATCTATCGATAAGATTTCAAAAGCTGTACCTGCATCTAAGCCTTTTGATAATACTGTTTGTGAAATCAAGTCTGGATTCTCTAGGACTTTTTTGTGATTTTCAGCCGACCCAATTGTTGATACAATCCCTTCACCTACACGAGCGATGACAGTATCTTCACCCGCGCCTCCGACTAATCGGTCAATATTAGCTCGAACAGTAATACGGGCTTTTGCTTTTACTTCAATCCCATCCATAGCAACACCAGCAATAAATGGAGTTTCAATAACTTTTGGATTAACACTCATTTGAACTGCCTCTAATACATCACGTCCGGCAAGATCAATCGCTGCCGCTCTTTCAAAACTTAAATCAATATTTGCTCTTTGAGCAGCGATCAGTGCATTTACTACACGGTCAACGTTACCACCTGCTAAATAATGACCTTCTAGCTGGTTTGTACTTAATTCCAGTCCTGCTTTTACGGCTTTAATTAACGGATTAACTACACGTGCCGGAATAACACGACGAAGTCTCATTCCAACTAGTTGAAAAATACCTACACGTACCCCCGCTGCTAGTGCTGAAATCCAGAGCATAACTGGGACAAACGTAAATAAGATTGCAAATGCAATAATGACTAAGCCTACAATAATAAGTAAAAAGATTTCTTCCATGTTCATTTCCTCCTTATTTTTAATAAATCGTGGTTGTTGCCTTATTCTTTTATTTCCCGGACAACTATTCTAGAACCTGTTGAAGATATTACCTTTACTTTCTTCCCTTGTTCAATATACCCACCTTCAGACACAACGTCAAGTCGTTCCTCTTCAAATATAGCAGTTCCTGATGGTCTTAACCTAGTTGTGACTATACCAATTTTCCCAACAAGCTCCTTGCGAGTAACACTTGAAACATAACCTAATTCAGACTTAGTAGAGTCCGTTAAAATTAACCTTTTTAGTGGGCCTCGATATCCAAAAAATTTGAACATTAAGATTGAAGCTACTACAGATACTACAGTTGCAACTAAGATCGATAATAAAATATTAACGGTCGAATAAGACGCAAGTACCATACTTCCTATAATAGCTACGATTCCTAAGACACCAAAAAGTCCAAATCCCGGAAAAAATATTTCAATAATTATCAAGAGTATTCCTGCACCAAATACAATTAATGTCTCATAACCAGCAAAGCCAGCAACTAAATGCCCAAAGAAAAATAAAAGTAATGCAGATAAGCCCATAATTCCTGGTATCCCAAACCCTGGTGAATATAGCTCCAATACTAAGCCTAGACTACCAATTGATAGTAAAATTGGAATAATGACTGGATGTGTAACAAACCTTGCAACTTTCTCAGCAAAGCTTACTTCAATTTCCCTAACTTCAGCATTTGCCATCCCAATAAATTCAAGAAGCTCAGTCCGATCTTTGGCTATTGCTTCAGCATACCCAACTTCAAGAGCTTCATCGGCATATAATGTTAAGAGATAACCAACTCCAGCACGATACTCAGGTAAATCTACATTTTTATCCGCCATTGCCCTAGCATATATTGGATCACGATCTCTTGCAGCACCCTCGATTGTTGCTAGCCACATCGAATTTGCCTTCTCTTCTGCAGCATTACCAGCACTATCAATAACAGCAGCCGAACCAATTGTAGTACCTGGTGCCATTACAATTTGGTCTGCATTTAAAGCAATATACGCCCCCGCAGACAAAGCTTGCACTTTAACATAGGCCGTAATTGGGGTTTCTGTGGTTTTAATTAGGTTTGCAATATTGGTAGCCGCATCCACAAGTCCACCTGGAGTATCAATTTCTAAGACGATATGGTCAGCACCTTCATATTCTGCTGTTTCTAGAGCCCTTTTTAAAAACGCTTCTAAACCACGTTCTACAGCTTGCTCTATGGGTACAAAATAAACAACTTGATTATTCGATTGACTATGTACAGGTAGCTTGAACATCCAGATGATACCAGCTAAAACAATGAAGGACAAAAATATCAGTTTTCTCATGAGAGCAAATCTATTCATCATAATCCCCCTTTCTTTTTCTTTTAGAATACTCAATTACTTATACGTATATAGTATGGAAAAGTTACATACTTTTTAAAAAATATTTTACATAATTTTTTATTTACCTGAGTGAATTTCATAAAAACCAAAACGAGCCAATTCTTATTTAGTTACGAACCATTTAACGGAACTAGTATCTAAGCCGCGTAATATGTGTATTATGGAGTTCATAAGTAGCCAATATAGCTGAATTAACAATCAGTGATGGTCTTCATTGAATTTCATAGGCAGCACCACAACATTTAGTATAGAGCCAAGAACCTTTACCTAAAGAGTAAAAAACGCCTTGCACAAGACAAGGCGTTGTTTTATTTATGAAAGAAACTGTTGTACGAGTCGATTAACGACTGAGCCATCGGTTTTACCTTTTACTTTAGGCATAATTGCACCCATGACCTTACCCATATCTGACTTTGATGCTGCTCCTACTTCTTTGATAGTTTCTTTCACTATTTCTGCAACCTCTTCTTCAGATAATTGTTTAGGCATGTATACTGTTAAAAAAACGATTTCTTCACGTACTTTTTCGGCTAAGTCTTCACGACTAGCCTTTTCAAACTCATGGAGGGAATCTTTACGTTGTTTAAGTTCACGATTCAGAACAGTTAGAGCTTCGTCTTCTGTAAGTTCTTTACCTAGTTTAATCGCTTCATTCTGTAAAGCAGATTTAACCATTCGAATAACAGAGAGCTTTTGCTTTTCCTTATTCTTCATCGCTTCCTTCATATCAACAGTTAAACGATCAAGAAGATTCATATCTAAAACACCCTCTCTTAAAAGAACTTACGCTTTCTTGCTGCCTCTGACTTTTTCTTACGTTTTACACTAGGCTTTTCATAGTGCTTACGCTTTTTCACTTCTGCCAAAGTACCTTCTCTAGATATTGACTTTTTGAAGCGACGAAGAGCAGCGTCAATCGATTCATTTTTGCGAACACGAGTCTCTGCCATCTTATATTTCCCTCCCTCCGAAACAACCAATGAAACATGTTTACACTTGGTAGGTCTCATTTTTTGCTAATGGCTAGCAAAAAATCACAATTAAAGCCCACCATTTAACTACAAACTTTCATAGATAACCGTCTCAACGATGGTTGAATAAAAAACATGTCTTTTAAGATTATAATATAACCATTTTTTCAGGTCAACTTTTTTATTAATACTAATTGGTGAATTTCACAATTACCAAAAAAAAACAATAAAGCTGAACTTCAATCAGTGGGGGTTTTCCTTCATCCCCCACTGGTTGTTAGTTCAACTTATCGGACCTTTAGGGGCAGTTTATCCCCCACCTAAACTTCTCGATTTTCTTACGTTTTGAGGTGGGGGTCTTACTTGCCCCTTAAGAGTGGGATAAATTTAATCTATTTTCGAGAGGTTTAACGTTATTAGATATAGTAATTTAGTGAAGAAAATATTAAATCATGAAATTCATTATATATTATAAATTATTTTTGTCATGCTTGTACTCACATGTCCATACAAATGGTAAAGAGGTGAGACAATATCATGCAACAGTTATTTTCGCTATTTGCTGTTTATATTACAATATTTCTCTTTGGTATGACTGTTATGAGAGCCGGATTAGTAAATTTATCACAGGATCGTTTAAAATTAGCTTTAATAAAAATGACTAGCACACCATTTAAGGGACTATTAGTAGGAACTATAGTAACTGCGATCGTACAAAGTAGTTCTGCAGTAATGGTTATAACTGTTGGTTTAGTAGCAGCTAGTTATTTAACCTTTAAACAATCTATCGGTATAATCCTAGGTACAAATATCGGGACAAGTTTCACAACAGAAATTATTGCATTTAATTTAACATCAGGAATTATTCCTATGTTAATTATTGGGGTTATATTAATGAATATGAAAAAACATGTAGCTTATTGTATCGGTTGCGTTTCTTTCGGTCTAGGTTGTATCTTTGTTGCAATGCAAGGTTTAGAGACATTAGCATATCCAATAGCTTCAATCCCTACAGCTCATAATTTCTTACAGCTCACAAATGAAAATAGCTTTATCGCTGTAGGAGTTGGAGCAGTACTATCAGCTCTAATTCAATCGAGCACCGCCACAACCGCTATTGCAATGGGCTTTATGAGCGACCAAATATTAGCCCTTCCAGCAGGCATCGGGATTGTGTTAGGGGCTAATATCGGGACTTGCTTTACAGCTATTTTAGCAAGTGTCGGATCAAAAAACTCGGCAAAACTCGTAGCATTTGCGCATATTTGGTTAAACATTATTGGTGTTTTACTATTTTTACCTTTTATCGGTTGGTTAAGCTCTATTTCTATTAGCTTAACAGCGCTACCTAATTTGCAATTAGCACATGCCGGAACGATTTTTAATATTATATCATCGGTAGCCGTCCTACCCTTCGTACCGCTTTTTTATAAATTTGTTATTGCTTTACACGGAAATGAACAAAAATAGTAGGACACTTATAAAGCTGAACTTCAATTAGGGGTGTTTTCCTTCATCCCCCACTGATTGTTAGTTCAACTTACCACAGGCATATAAATTCTGATTATATCAAAAAAGTGAGCTTTGGCTCACTTTTTTAATATGTAGAATTGGACTTTTCACCTTTAACAATTGAAATTCCAGCACTTGCTCCAATTCTTGTTGCACCAGCTTCAACCATCGCTAAAGCCGTTTCACGATCTCTAACACCCCCAGATGCCTTAACACCAATATCCGGACCTACAATTTTCCTCATTAATGTGATATCAGCAACTGTTGCACCACCTGTTGAAAAACCAGTTGATGTTTTTACAAAATCAGCTCCAGCACGAACAGCCATTTCACATGCACGTTCTTTTTCTTCCTCAGTAAGTAAGGATGTTTCGATAATTACTTTCGTCAGAGCTTGCCCTTTTGCTGCTTGAACTACTGCCTGAATATCATTTTCAACTAATTCATCATTTTTATCTTTAAGCGCACCTATGTTAATTACCATATCAACTTCAGTCGCCCCGTTTTCAATTGCATTTTTCGTTTCGAAAGCTTTAGTTTCAGGTGTATTAGCACCTAACGGAAAGCCGATAACTGTACAGACCTTAACCTCTGTACCTTCTAATATTTTGGCAGCCGTTTGGACCCAAGTCGGGTTAACACAAACCGATGCAAACTTATAATCTTTTGCTTCGTTTGCTAGTGTAATTATCTCTTCTTTACTAGCATTTGCCTTTAACAAAGTATGATCAATCATTTTTGCTAATTGCTTACTCATAAAAAAACCCCTTTCACTCTTAGTCTTCTTAGATGTACGGACATCTTAAATAGATTACCATTGAATGACTGAAATTACTATCTTAATCATTAATAAAGCCATAAAAGCTGAACTTCAATCAGTGGGGGGGTTCCTTCATCCCCCACTGATTGTTAGTTATTCTTATACCACAGGCATAAGAATAACTAATCATCAGTTTCGCCGATGAAGTTATTCTATATCGGACCTTAAGGGGCAGTTAACCCCACCTAAACTTCTCGATTTTCTTAAGTTTTGAGGTGGAGGTCTTACTGCCCCTTAAGAGTGGGATAAATTTTGGTTCTGTAATGAACCTTGAACTTGCATACAAACTTATTAATTTTATGCTAAAAACACCTAACAAGAGTCACTTGTTAGGTGTTATAATTAACTATTTAAGACTTTTTCATGCACTTCATCTTCAACAACACGTACAAAACTTCCTATATTTACTGGGTAACCTGATTGATTTATTTTTACTTTAACTAACTTCCCAATCATATCCTCATTTGCAGGAAATTTCACTTTTAAATAATTATCTGTATATCCAATATAATGTCCTTCTTCTTGATCATCACGATCTTCTGGTATAACTTCTAAAACTTCCCCTTCAAAATCCGAGGCATATTCTTTTGCTAACTGGTTTGATAACTCGATAAGCTTATGAACACGCTCATTCTTTACTTCTTCATCTACTTGATCCTCCATACGTGCTGCAGGTGTACCTGTTCGCTTAGAGTACGGAAATACATGTAATTCCGAAAACTTATGCTTAGCAATAAAATCATATGTTTCCTGGAATTCTTCATCAGTTTCACCAGGGAATCCAACAATAACATCACTAGTTACTGCAAGCCCTGGTAATGCTTCTTTTAATCGGTCTAGACGTTCACTAAAGAATTCCATTGTATACTTACGTCTCATTCGTTTTAATACAGTATCTGAGCCTGATTGAAGAGGGATATGAAGGTGACGAACAATCTTGTTAGAATCATTGATAACCCGAATAATTTCATCGGTAATCTGGCTAGCTTCAATAGATGAAATTCTAATCCTTTTTAACCCATTCACATTTTCTAACTCTTTTAATAGCTGAGCCAAGCTATACCCCTTCATGTCCTCTCCGTAACCACCCGTGTGGATCCCGGTTAAAACAATTTCTTTGTAACCAGCCTGAACAAGTTGATTTGCTTGTTTAATTACATCTTTAGGATCTCTAGAACGCATTAATCCCCTTGCCCAAGGAATAATGCAAAAAGTACAGAAATTGTTGCAACCTTCTTGAATTTTCAATGACGCTCTTGTACGATCTGTAAAATTGGGTACATCTAATTCTTCATATATACGTGTTTTCATAATGTTTCCAACGGCATTAATCGGTTTTCGTTCTTTATTATATTGGTCAATGTAATCAAGTAATTTCGTACGGTCTTGTGTACCTACTACAATATCAACACCTGGAATATCTAAAATCTCTGCAGGAGATGTTTGAGCATAACAACCTGTAACACAAATAACCGCGTCTGGATTACGTCGTATCGCACGTCTGATTACTTGTCTACTTTTTTTATCCCCTGTGTTCGTAACTGTGCATGTATTTATAACATAAACATCGGCTATTGTTTCAAATTCTTTTTTCTCATAGCCGTTTTGTTGGAATAACTGCCAAATCGCTTCTGTTTCATAATGGTTTACTTTACAACCTAGTGTATGAAAGGCAACTGTAGGCATACTCATCACCTCAATAATTCAAAATGATAGGAAACTACTGATAAGAAATATAATGCAGCAGTTTCTGTACGTAAAATTCTAGGGCCAAAACTACAAGGAATAAATCCTACTTTTTCTAGCTCCTTAACTTCTTCATTGGACAAGCCCCCCTCAGGTCCAACCAATATCATAACAGAGGAACCTACCTCTGTATTATTAATTGTTGTAACTAAATTACTCTTTTCCCCAGCTTTTGCGTTTTCCTCAAATGCGACAATTTTTATATCGTAACTTTCACTTTTCTTTAACAACTGTTGAAAGGAATGATTATTATTTACTTTTGGTACAATATTACGGTAAGATTGCTCGGCCGCTTCCTTAGAAATTTTTTGTAATCTTTCAATTTTCTTTTCTGATTTTTTTTCATCCCATTTAACTATAGATCTAGAAGCCTGAAAAGGAATAAATTCAGAAGCTCCAAGTTCTGTACCTTTTTGTACAATCATATCTATTTTATCACCTTTTGGAAGGCCTTGTGCAATGGTAACTTTTACCGGCATTTCCTTATTTTCTGCTAAATATTCAATTACACTTCCCGAAATTTCAGCTGAAGAAATTGATGTGATTTCACAACGAGCTACCAGACCTTTCTCATTAATACAAATAATCTGATCACCAATCACCATACGCATAACCTTACTTATATGCTTAACATCCTCACCGATTATAAAGAACTTCGTTTCATTTAGCTGATCATTCGCTACAAAATACCTTTGCACTTTCATACACCTTCCAATTTTATTTTATAGTGAAGTACCATTAACAAAATGCAAGCTTCTACCAACGCCAATCACAAGGTAGAAGCAAGGAATTCAATTTCCATTTTTTGAAATAAACGCGACCCAATCTTCCATCTCTAAGGTCTCCTCGATGATAAAACCATGTTTAAGAAGAGCATCCTTCACTTCTTGTTTTTTACCACTAATAATACCCGAAGTAATAAATGTCCCACCTTGTTTAAGTACCTTTGCCGCATCTTGAACAAAGCGTACAATAACCTCAGCTAAGATGTTTGCTACAATTAAATCTGCCTTCTCATTAACTTGTTCAAGTAAATTATTTTGTTTTACTGAAACAACGTCTTGAACTTTATTTAATTTAACGTTTATAATCGCACTTTTAACTGCAACTTCATCTAGATCAAGGGCCAAAACCTTCTCTGCTCCAAGCTTTGCCGCAGCGATACTTAATACTCCTGTACCCGTACCAACATCGATAACATGGTCTTTCTCTGTAATTTTCTTTTCGATTGCCCTTACACAAAGAACTGTTGTAGGATGTGTTCCTGTCCCGAAAGCCATACCTGGATCAAGTTCGATAATACATTCATCATCTTTTTCAGGCTCATATTCTTCCCATGTCGGTGTAATGGTAATATGATTTGATATTTTTACAGGTTTATAATATTTTTTCCAAGCTGTTGCCCACTCTTCTTCATTGACCTCGCTTATAGAGACTTTATTTAGACCAATATCAATATCATAAACTAACAATCCGTTTATTGCTTCTTTAATCCCTTCAACGGTTTCACCTAGAAAACTGTTCACCGGGAGATATGCTTTAACTATAACTCCTTCTTTAGGATAATCATCAGGAGAGAGTTGGTAGATTTCACCAAACTGATCTTCCCAATCAGTGATAAGATCTTGCGGGTCTTCGATTACTACCCCACTTGCACCTGCCTCATGCAGAATATTACAGACAGGCTCAACAGCCTCTTGTGTTGTTTGAATACTAATTTCAGACCATTTCAACTCTACCAACTCCATCTCTTCCTAATTAATTAATCATTAAAACTTTTAAATGCTCGCTTTACTTTTGAAAAGAAATTTTCACTTTGCTCATCTGGAGCTTGATTCCCGCTTAACTCACCGAATTCCCTTAATAATTCTTTCTGTTTTTCGGATAAATTTTTAGGAATAATAACTCGAACTTGAATGTGCTGATCACCTTGTCCATAGCCTCTAACATTTGGAACACCTTTTCCTCTTAATCTAAAGTTTGTTCCTGTTTGTGTACCCGCTGGAATTTTTAATTTAATTTTCCCTTGTAACGTCGGAACCTCAATTTCATCTCCAAGGGTAGCTTGAACATATGTGATTGGCATTTCACAATATAAATCATCTCCATCACGCTCAAAAAACTCATGTGGTTTTACGTTAATCACAACAAATAAGTCACCAGGTGGTCCACCGTTCACGCCGCTTTCACCTTGGCCTGAAACACGAATTTGCTGACCAGTATCGATTCCAGCTGGAATTTTGACATGAATTTTTTTACGCTTACGTACCTTTCCTTTACCACCACAAGTATTACACTTATCTTTTACATACTTTCCAGTACCCTCACAGTGGTGACATACACGCCTATTGACAACTCGACCAAATGGTGTGTTTTGCTCTACACTTAATTGACCAGTACCATTACAGTGTGAACATGTTTCAGGTTTTGTACCTGGTTTGGCTCCACTACCAAAACACGTATCACACGTTTCTTCTTTAGGTATCTCAATATCAGTTTCTTTCCCAAAAACAGCTTCCTTAAACTCCAATGTCATCGTATATTGTAAATCCGCTCCTTGTCTTGGTGCATTCGGATTCCTTCTGCCGCCTCCACCACCAAAAAACATATCAAAAATATCGCTGAAGCCACCGAAGTCGCCACCACCACCAAAACCTTGATTAGGATCAGAATGTCCAAATTGATCATAATGAGCCTTCTTTTGTGGATCACTTATCGTATCATACGCTTCTTTAACTTCTTTAAATTTCGACTCTGCATCCGCTGCTTTATTAACATCTGGATGATACTTGCGAGCTAGCTGACGATAAGCCTTTTTTACTTCATCTGCAGAAGCACTTTTATCAACACCTAGTACTTCATAAAAATCACGTTTACTCATTTTGTACCCACTCCCGAATTTATTACATAACGAATATCTTAACACTATCCCTGAAAAATGTGAAGCATTAGGGGATTGGTATCTTTTATATTTTACTGCACAATACTATATTCTAACTTAAGCTTTTTAATACTATCACCAATACAAACAAAGTCTACTCTAATTATTCTTTCTTAAAGTGGAAAAAAGTCAAAGCCTAATAGCCTGACTTTGACTTCTTTCTCAAGGCTTGTGCCTTATTTCTTTTCATCATTTACTTCTTCATACTCAGCATCGACAACATTATCGTCTGCTTTAGCATCTTGTTGACCTTGCTCACCTTGAGCTGCTTGTGCAGCTTGCTCATATAATTTTACTGATAAAGCTTGAACTAGTTCTTGCAGTTCATCTTTTGCTGTTTTAATAGCTTCAGCATCTGTTCCTTCAAGAGCAGTTTTCAGCTTATCTTTTGCTTCATTCGCTTTAGTTACTTCACCTTCATCAACTTTGCCTTCAAGATCTTTTAATGTTTTTTCAGTTGTAAATACTAAATGATCTGCCTCATTACGAAGGTCTACTTCTTCACGACGCTTTTTATCAGCTTCAGCATTTGCTTCCGCATCCTTCACCATTTTATCGATTTCCTCGTCACTTAATCCTGAAGAAGAGGTAATCGTAATTGATTGCTCTTTATTTGTTCCTAAATCTTTAGCTTTTACGTTAACAATCCCGTTTGCATCAATATCAAAGGTTACTTCGATTTGAGGAACACCACGTGGAGCTGGTGGAATATCAGTTAACTGGAATCTTCCAAGCGTTTTATTATCTGCCGCCATTTGACGCTCACCTTGAAGAACATGGATATCTACTGACGGTTGATTATCACTAGCAGTTGAAAACACTTGTGACTTACTTGTTGGAATCGTTGTATTACGATCAATTAATTTAGTAAATACTGCACCCATTGTTTCAATCCCTAAAGATAAAGGTGTAACGTCTAATAATACAACATCCTTAACATCCCCAGTTAAAACACCTGCTTGAACCGCTGCACCTAATGCAACTACTTCATCAGGGTTTACACCTTTATGAGGGTCCTTACCAATTACCTTTTTGATAGCCTCTTGTACAGCTGGTATACGTGTTGAACCACCAACAAGTACAACTTTATCAATATCATTTGGAGTCATACCTGCATCTTGAAGAGCTTGGCGAGTTGGACCCATTGTACGCTCCACAAGTTGGCTAGAAATTTCATCAAACTTAGCACGAGTTAATGTTACTTCTAAGTGTTTAGGTCCTGTAGCATCAGCTGTAATAAATGGTAAAGAAATTTGTGTTGAAGTCACTCCTGAAAGATCTTTTTTCGCTTTCTCAGCAGCATCTTTTAAGCGTTGTAGAGCCATTTTATCTTGCGAAAGATCTATAGAATTTTCTTTCTTAAACTCTGCTACTAAATAGTCAATAATTACTTGGTCAAAGTCGTCTCCACCAAGCTTATTGTCTCCAGAAGTTGCTTTTACTTCAAAAAAGCCATCACCTAGCTCAAGGATAGATACGTCAAACGTTCCACCACCTAAGTCATAAACTAAAATCGTTTGATCTTCTTGTTTCTCAAGACCATAAGCTAAAGCAGCCGCTGTCGGTTCATTTACGATACGCTCAACTTCTAATCCTGCAATTTTACCAGCGTCCTTTGTTGCTTGACGTTGAGAGTCATTAAAGTAAGCTGGAACTGTGATAACAGCTTTTGTTACTTTTTCTCCTAAATACGCTTCAGCATCCTCTTTTAACTTTTGAAGAATGATTGCAGAAATTTCTTGTGGAGTATATTTTTTTCCTTCTACTTCTTCTTTGTGATCAGTTCCCATATAACGTTTAATCGAAATAATAGTGTTTGGATTTGTAATTGCTTGGCGCTTAGCTACTTCACCTACTAAACGTTCTCCATTTTTAAAGGCAACTACTGAAGGTGTAGTTCTATTTCCTTCAGGGTTTGGGATAACTACTGCCTCTCCGCCCTCCATTACTGCTACACAAGAGTTAGTTGTACCTAAATCAATACCAATAACTTTACTCATTGACTATTTCCTCCTATAAATTTATGTATCTTTTATCTCGTCATTATTGACTTACTTTTACCATTGAAGGTCGAATAACACGATCTTTGAGTTTATAACCCTTTTGTAATTCTTCAACGACTACATTAGGTTGATAATCTTCGCTTTCAACTTGCATTACTGCTTGATGATAATGTGGATCAAAGTCTTGACCAACTGCCGCAATTACCTCTAATCCTTCATTTTTTAAAGCCTCAGTTAATTGACGATATACCATTTCCATTCCTTGTTGTATAGATTTAGCTTCATCACTTTCAGCATTAACTCCTAATGCACGATCAAAGTTATCGATAGCAGGAATCAATTCTTCTAGCAAACTTTGCGATCTATATTTGGCAGCTGCTTCCTTCTCTTGTCTTGTTCTTCGACGGAAGTTATCATAATCCGCTTGAACACGAAGCAAACGATCATTTAATTCTTTTACCTGTGTTTCAAGGTCTTGAATCCTCAATTCTTCTTCAGATAAAGTTACCTCTTCATCTTTAAGATCGTCGCCTTGTTGTGCATCATTATCATTTTCAACTTCTACTACTACATCTTCTTTTGTTTGTTGTTCCAATTCTTGTTCTGCTCTATCCAACTCTTTCACCTCCCTAACAAAGTAAAACTATACTAATTCACATGGAATAAAATGACTACCAACAGGCAGAATATATATTTTTCTGCTATTTGTCAATATTTCCATTACTTATTTCTTTGATACAGACTAGTTAAAGTATTTGTCATTCCTTTAGATATATAATCTAAAACCCCTATAGTACGTCGATACTCCATTCTCGTTGGACCTAATATTCCTATTGTACCTAAATGTTTCCCGTCTACAGTATAGGTTGCTGTGATAATACTACAATGATCTATTGCTTCATGGTTATTTTCTTGGCCTATTTTCACAGTAATCCCTGAACTATCTGATCTGAATATTTTATGAATAAGTTGTTTTTCCTCAAACATTTCAAGAAGTTGACGTACTTTTTCTACATCACGAAATTCAGGTTGAGAAAAAATGTTCGTCTTACCACCAAAGAAAATTTGATCGTTTTTCTCCTGTTTAAATGACTGTTCTAACATTTGCATCGTATCTTTATAGTTGCTAATATGCATTTTCAATACAATTCCAACTTCGGAGAAAATCTTTCCTCTAAGTTCAAGCATTGAAACACCTTTTAGTCTTTCATTTAAAATATTCACCATCATTTCAATATCTGAAAGTTTCATTCCTTCAGGTATTGAAATTGCTTGTTTCTCAACGTGGCCAGTATTAGTAACAATAATTGCAACACCAGTAGCTTGAGTTAATGGGATTATTTGCAAATGTTGTAAAGTTGTTTCAAAGACTTCAGGCCCTAACACGATAGAAGTGTAACTTGTCAAATTCGACAAGATTTGTGCCGACTGTTCAATAACTTGCTCAACTTCATGAATTTTTTGAGCAAAAATTGATTTAATGTCTTTAATTTCTGACTTTGAAAGTAATTCAGGTGATAACAAGTGATCTACGTAATAACGATAACCTTTTTGTGAAGGAATTCTACCAGCAGAACTATGCGGCTTCTCTAAAAAACCAAGTTCCTCCAAATCAGCCATTTCATTACGTATTGTTGCCGGACTATATGAAATATCTTCTCTTTTAGATACACTTCTAGAACCCACTGGTTCTGCAGAACGGATATAATCATCAATAATTGCTTTTAGAATTAATAATTGACGTTCTGTTAACATTGTATTATCACCCCTGTTAGCACTCTTGGTTGACGAGTGCTAAATACTAATAATAAATTACCAAAAATCTATATTCTTTGTCAACGGTTCAGAGTAAGTTAGCTTTTAAATAAAGAATATACAGTGAAAAGTTTAGGTCTTTTGTGATTTTTCTATTTCCCAACTATGAATTTCATAAGATTTATTTGACACGACAGTAAACTATATCGAGTTAAAAGAAACAAATTCAACTCAATATAGTTTGCTGCACTCGATAAATTTTATGAAATTCCGCACTAAAATAAAAATTTCTCAAAAACCTCGTTTGCTACAAAAAGTCCATTTCTAGTCAATTTCATTTGTCCATTAACAATTTCAACCAAACCTTGAATTTCAAGGTGTTTAATCTCTTTTCCAAAAAAATCAAAAGGAGATTTTCCGTATTTATTAATAAAACGTTCAATAGAGACACCTTCTAATTTTCTTAACCCTAGAAACATTTCCTCTTCAATCTTCTCTTCAAAAGTTACTATATGCTGTTCGTTGGCAGAACGTCCCGTTGTATCAATTAACGATATATATTTTTTGATAGGTCCAACATTAGAATGTCTAATTCCCCCTACATACCCATGGGCTCCTGCTCCAATACCATAATATTCTTCGTTATTCCAATACGTTAAATTATGCTTACTCTCATAATTACTTTTACTAAAATTACTGATTTCGTACTGGTTATATCCGTGTTCTAAAAGCACGTTCATTAATAATTCATACATCTTTACCTCGTCATCTTCTGCTGGTAAATGAAGCTTCCCTTTTCTTTGCAATTGATGAAAAACTGTTTTCTCTTCAACCTTTAAGGAATACGCAGAAAAATGCGGAATATTTAATTGGATAGCCTTTATTAAGGTCTCTTTGAACATCGAAACAGTTTGACCTGGTAATCCAAACATTAAATCTACAGAAATATTTTCGAAGCCTAATGTTCTAGCTTTATCAATTGTGTCATAAATATCTTTTTCTACATGATTTCTGCCAATACGTCTAAGTAATTCTTCTTGGAAAGCCTGTACACCTATACTTAATCGATTTATACCAGCTTCCTTTATCACCGCTAGCTTTTCTTCTACCATATTACTCGGGTTAACTTCAATCGTATATTCTACATCTTCACATGGTTTATAAACATTTTTTATAGCTTTTAATAACCTTTCTAATTGAATAACTGATAAAGATGTCGGGGTCCCTCCCCCCACATAAATTGATTGTATTTCTTTATAAGGAAATTGTTTTACTGTTTCTTTCATCTCGGTTTCACAAGCCGCGATATAGTCATCAACTGGCTGGCCCTTTAAAAAGACTTTGTTAAAATCACAATAATGGCAGATCTGTTCACAAAAAGGAATATGAACGTACACCGCTTTCGGACTAAACATTGGATCAACCTCTTTTTTATGGAATTTAGGATAGTAGAATCATACAAGCATTTATTTTAAGAGAAATTTACAAGTTGAATCTCATTGCGAAGAAAAACCGTAGAGCTGTAACTTCTACGGTTAATCAAAATTTATTACTTATTTTCATCCATACGAAGAACAGCCATAAACGCTTCTTGTGGAACTTCAACACTTCCAACACTCTTCATACGTTTTTTCCCTTCTTTTTGTTTCTCTAGAAGCTTACGTTTACGTGATATGTCACCACCATAACATTTGGCCAATACATTCTTACGAATAGCTTTAATCGTCGATCTCGCAATAATTTTTTGCCCAATACTCGCCTGAACAGGAACTTCAAATTGCTGACGTGGAATTAATTCTTTCAGCTTTTCTACAATTACTTTTCCTCGCTCATAAGCTGAATCACGGTGAACTATTACCGATAAAGCATCTACTCTTTCAGCATTTAAAAGAATATCCATTTTCACTAATTTCGATTGTTTATAACCAATTAGTTCGTAGTCAAAAGAAGCATAACCTTTTGTACTTGATTTTAATTGGTCAAAGAAATCATATACAATTTCTGACAGCGGAATTTCATACGTAAGTGTCACACGGTTTGCATCTAAATATTTCATATCTAGATAATTACCACGCTTCTTTTGACAAATTTCCATAACTGCCCCTACATAATCATTAGGGACCATGACAGAAGCCTTCACATATGGCTCTTCAACAAACTCAATAATTTGTGGGTCTGGCATTTTTGAAGGATTATCAATCCTTAATTCTTCCTCATTAGTAAGTGTTACTTTATAAATAACACTTGGTGCTGTAGTGATAATATCGATATTAAACTCTCTTTCAATTCGTTCTTGAATAATTTCCATGTGCAATAACCCTAAGAAACCACAACGGAAACCAAAGCCCAAAGCTTGAGAAGTTTCGGGTTCATACTGTAACGATGCATCGTTTAACTCAAGTTTCTCAAGAGCATCTCTTAAATCATTATAATCATTCGTGTCTAACGGATACAAACCACAAAACACCATCGGGTTCATTTTCCGATAACCTGCCAACGGTTGATTCGCAGGATTAGTGACGCTCGTAATTGTATCCCCTACACGGGTATCACTAACATTTTTAATCGAAGCAGTTAAAAATCCAACATCTCCAACTGTAAGTTCTTTTTGTTTTACAGGTTTTGGAGTAAATACACCTGTTTCAATTACTTCAAACTCAGCACCTGTCGCCATCATTCGAATTTTTTGTCCTGGCTTAACCGTTCCTTCAACAATACGAATATATACGATGACACCTCGGTATGGGTCATACAATGAATCAAAGATTAAAGCTTTCAAAGGTGCTTCAGGATCACCACTTGGCGCAGGCACCTTCTCTACTACTTGCTCTAAAATTTCTTCAATACCAATCCCATTTTTAGCAGAAGCGAGTACTGCATCAGATGTATCTAAACCAATAATATCTTCAACTTCTTGTTTAACTCTCTCTGGCTCTGCACTTGGTAAATCTATTTTATTAATGACGGGTAAAATTTCTAAGTCATTATCAAGAGCTAAGTATACGTTAGCAAGAGTTTGTGCTTCAATTCCTTGAGCCGCATCAACAATTAGTAACGCACCTTCACAAGCTGCTAAACTTCTCGAAACTTCATACGTAAAGTCAACGTGACCTGGGGTATCAATGAGATGGAAAATATAGTCCTCCCCATTTTTCGCTTTGTAACTTAACTGAACTGCATTTAATTTAATTGTAATACCCCGTTCTCTTTCTAAGTCCATTGCATCTAGCATTTGGTCTTTCATTTCACGTTGTGTTAATGCACTCGTTTTTTCAAGGATACGGTCGGCCAACGTTGATTTACCATGATCTATATGAGCAATAATTGAAAAATTACGGATTTTCTCTCTTCGTTTTAATCGTTCTTCTTTATTCATTCGTTAATCACTCCCAAATAGAAAAGCGCAAGGCTTCTGTTTCTCGCCTTAAGTCACTGAAGATCTTGCTTTTATTTCAAAACCGTTTTATAAATTATTTAACCAGTTTCATTACATACTGATATTCACTAGGATAAATTATATCAATAGCTGCATTTTGTTTCAATCAAATTTATTATTGTATAATATTTTGATGATTTAGATACTTCTAGATAAACATTTGACATATATATTATTTCAATTTAAGCTACTTCAAAAATATGGAAAGCCAAGAAAAGCGCAGGCGCCTTGGTCACGAGTGATAGGCACTGGAAGGCCTTTGAGAGAAGCCGCTCTTTGGCTTCTTACGTGCTTCTGCGTCTTCAAGTACTGCTTTGTAGTAAGCTTCCTCGAAGCAAAGCTGCATGAAGCTAATCACCGAAGGATTTCAAGAGGTAATTAAAGTCAGTTGCTTGCCTGAAGTGACCGAGCTCGTAGGCTGCTTGCGCTAGACAGTTTTTCCAAGTTAGAAATTTATAAATTCTGATTATGTGAAAAAGACTGCTACTTGAGCAGTCCTACTAAGTTAAAACATTCCCTATTGCAGCAGTTAGCTGCGACAAAATGCTTGAAAAAAGCTTATTAAGAATATCTGATAACCTTACACCCATTTGAGAAAAAAGATTGAATGTCTGTATTTGTTCTAATTTTTCTTGTTTACTTTCCAAATCATGGCTAGTTACCTTTTCAGTTGTTAGGTCGGTATAAACAGTAGGAGTTTCGTTACTATCACTCTTTTTTATGATATTCGTAGTTGAATACTTACTGTCACCTGTCATTTGTATCATATTGTTACTAGCAATTTGAATTCCTACTAGTACTCCACCAAAAAGGACAGTCGTAATAAAAAAGCATTTTAGCAAAAATTTCGTCACTGTTTACACCACCTTATATTAAATATTTGGTTAAGTTTATTCTATGTTATTTACTTTTTCAGCATCCCAGTAATATTCGCTAAATACTTTTGCAAAAGCTTCTGCAGATCGATATCCCTCTTCAAGTGTATTATCTACGCCACCAACTTCAACTAAAATAGAATTTGGTGATAAATCTTGATTATATCTACCATTAGCTCCCGAAGCAGGTTTTAAAATAACCCCTCTACTCAAACCAGGATACCTTTTATCTAATAATTCATGTAGTTCGGTTGCTAACTTTAGATTTTTTTCATAGTTCTTATTATTTTCTCCTACAATAAATAGAGTTCTTGCATATTCCACTCCGTTAATAGTAACTGTTGTAATATCCCTTGGTTGTGCATCACGATGCAAATCAAAGAAAAATTCTAAGTCATTATTATTACTAATTGCTTCTTTCACAATCTCTCTCGATGCATCGTAGGATTGACCATATACCCATCCACGATTACTAAGTATTGCTCCTATATCACTCTTATCAACCTCAACGCCGATTCCTCTTTTTTCTAATTCTCGCCCTAATCTTTCACCGACTAACGTAATATTAACCGTTGAGTGAAATGCTTGATTTGGTACATTTGTGTCTTTTAATTCTGGCAAAAATGACTCTCTACTATGTGAATGGATGATATGGACAACTTTTTTTCCACCTGTAGTTACATTTGATGGTGCTTCTTCATCTATCTTGTCCATTTTTTCAATATTTTCTTGTGAAACTTCTCGTTCTGCCATCATTACTTCCATTGGTGGTGCTGATTCAATTGGCATATTCGTATAATCTGTATGTTCTCCTGCTACAATAATTTTACCATCGAACAAGGCAAATCCTGGTAACTCTCTTCCTAATAAACTCCTGGGGTCATCAGGATTTAGGCTAGTAGCTAATTCAAAAGCTAAGCTAGAAAAGTTTGGTGGTTGACTGTCTTCAGGTAATGCTTGAGTAAAATATGGATTTTCGGTTCCCATCATATGCACTAATGCTTCACTAGAAACATAGGAGCTCCATGCATGAACTGTTGAAGAGGATAATCCATATCCTGGTTCAAACGCAGTAAGCATCCCCGTTACAATAAATAATGCCATTATACCAACGATGACCAACACAGTTATTCGCTTTAGACTTGTCCTATTTACCTTAAACGTAAATCCTCTAAAATTTCTAGAAGACATTATCTCACCCTTTCATAGCCTGTCTACATTATGATATGCCAAGTATTGAAAGAGTAGAACAAATTAATATGGATCTTCACGTTTTCTTTTCTAATTCTTTTAATCGATCATTAGTTATATCAAAATGTTACAAAAATAAATATAACTCTCATAATTTAACATTGCTCTTAATGAGTATACATTCCAACGTTGTCTTGATCTACTTCACCATGAAGTGCTGCATTTAATCCTGCAGCTAAAACATTCGCCATATCTTCAATAAATACATCTACTTCCTTAGGAGTAACCATCAAATTATGCCCAATTGGCGACAGGACCTCTTTAATTAGCTGACGTTTTTCTTCTTCTTCAAGGCCACCAATCATACCAAGAATATTTTTTCTCGTCTGTAACTCAGGCATATCCTCATCAGTAAGTACTCTTTTTTCCCCAAAAGTCATCCCTGCTGGTGTTAAAGAACGAGAGGGTTTATTCCCTTCGCGCATTTCCCTTCCGAAATGTTTTAAAACAAAATCAATCGTATCACTTGTTATAGATACCGCATCAACAACTGTTGGAATTCCTACAGCTATAACGGGTATTCCTAACGTTTCTTTACTTAGTTCTTTTCGCTTATTTCCAACTCCAGAACCAGGATGAATCCCGGAATCTGAAACTTGGATAGTCGCGTTTACTCGTTCAATAGAACGAGCAGCTAAAGCGTCAATAGCAATAACAAAGTCTGGTTTTGTTTTTTCAATGACACCATGGATAATGTCACTTGTTTCAATGCCTGTAATCCCCATCACCCCTGGAGTAATGGCACTTACAGGTCGAAACCCTTCGGATATTTGCTCTGGTTGTAATTCAAAGATATGTTTTGTGATTAATAAATTTTCAACAGCAATCGGTCCTAATGCATCTGGAGTAACATTCCAATTTCCCAACCCTACAACTAAACAACTTGCCTCTTCATTAATTCCTAAATGTTTTAAAAACAAATTAAATTCTTTAGCAAATACTCGTTCTACGGTTTCTTGTAATTCTGTATCTTTATTTCTTATCCCTTGCATCTCAAACGTTAAGTAGCTACCAGCCTTTTTCCCTAGCCTTTTCGCTCCTTCTTCTGTTATTTCAACAGTTGAAATATGTACCCCTTCTTCATCTCTTTCTTTTATAATCACACCATTAATTGTCTGTCTTTGTTTCTGCTCTTTTTTCCCTTCCATTTCCTGAACTAATTCATGAGCTTCAAGTGCTAAATCTGTTCGAATATTATATTTATCTAAATTTATTTCGCCACTCATCATAACACCTTCTTTATACGTTTTTGTATTCAAATTATTCCCAGTAGTGTATCTTGCTATTCTCCTTTTCATTACCTATTGCATTTGCTCCTGAGTTTTGTTACAATGCAATGTGTTGTACTTATATATTCGCAATTACACGGTTGCATCAAGGAGGTGAAAGGAATGCCAAATATTAAATCAGCTATCAAACGCGTAAAAACAAGCGAAAAGCGTCGTGCGCAAAATGCTTCAGTTAAATCTGCACTTCGTACAGCTATCAAAACTTTCGAAACAAAAGTTGAAGGTAAAGAAGTTGAAGGAGCTAAAGAAGCGTTCTTGGTTGCAACCAAAAAGCTTGATAAAGCTGCAACAAAAGGTTTAATTCATAAAAATGCGGCATCTCGTCAAAAATCTCGCCTAGCGAAGAAATTAAACGAGATTACAGCATAATAATCATTCCTATTGTATAAAAAGAAAAAAGGGCTACTGGTGCCAAACTCCTTCCAAAGAGGAGTCTGGCACCAGTAAGCCCTTTTGTTCATTTTAGGCTAAATTTTTTTCGAAATAAACCACGTTTTCACGATAAGCTTAGTAATAGCATTTCACTAAGCAACGTTAAGAACTTAGCCCTTTAAACTACAGATACAGCTTGAATAATGAATAACTCTAACGCAAGCTGCTTTTCAATTTTCCCTGTTTTGATTTTATAATCCGTTTCAGCTAATTCATCAATAAATTTTAATAATTGCTTTTCTGAAAACAATTTACCTTGTTGGTTAGCTAATTTTACTACATAAGGGTGTATCTTAAGTGTCCCAGCAATATTTTGTTGAGAGTACCCTCTTTTAGAAAGCTCTTTAACTTGATAAAGAATCCGAAATTGCCTTGCTAGTAAAGATAATATTTTTATTGGTTCTTCTTTTTGTTTTATTAATTCATAAAATACTTGCAGTGCTTCTTGCTTCCTACGGTGAACAACATGATCTACAAGAGAGAACACATCTTGTTCAACGGTTTTGGAAACCATTTGTTGTACGGTTGTTTCATCAATTGTTCCGCCCCTCCCTACGAATAGAGATAACTTTTCAATTTCCCCGGCAATCATAACTAAGCGGTTTCCTAATAATTGCGTTAATAGTTCTTTAGCAGATGCACTTATAGCTACTTCATATTTTTTCACTCTATTCTCCAACCATTTATCCATTTCTTGCTCATTAAATGGAAGGGCAGCAACTACCTCTGCTTCCTTTTTTAAAAGCTTAACAATTTTTTTTCGTTCATCTAATTTTTCATAAGGGGCTACTACCACAAAAATCGTTTCAGGAACAGGATTTAATATATAAGATTCAAAAGCTTTTAAATCATGCTCTACTTTAGTTTGATCTTTTCCCGTTAAAAATTGAGGATCTTTTACAATGACTACACGATAAGAACCCATAAATGGAATAGTTAATGCTTCTTCAATAGCTAATGAAATAGGCGTTTCCTTTAGTTCATATGTAGATAAATTAAAGTCATATTCATCCTCTGTTAACACTTTATTAATAATACTATGGATGATTTCT
Organism: Anaerobacillus alkalidiazotrophicus; assembly: GCF_001866055.1. The sequence continues at coordinate 1,114,526 of NZ_MLQS01000001.1, read as the reverse complement.
TCGATTAAAAATACTTCTGTTCCGTATAATAAATAAATAGGTGAAAAGTTTCCTGATTTAATTTTTTTTTGCACTTGTAAAAAACTCATTAATTTAATAACCTCTCTTTTTTTAAGTGACTATAGTTTTGTTTCCATTCCTACTAATCACTTTACGAAAACTTGTTCTTTTATGATTAATTTTAACAATAGAAATATTGTAAACACAAGTGAAAAAGAGAGATTATCCGAAATGGTAATCCCTCCATTTATGATAAACGCCAACTAGAGGAGCCTAGGATATCCTCTTATTGACAATAATCAATATTTTTTTAAGCTGTATATTAGTTATAATATCCTATGCATGTGTAGTATATTGGTGACAACTCTTTACAACAATGTCAGAAAAAATCTTTTGTGTTTTTAGTACTATTTGGTGACCTTTGTATCAAAGAAACCTTTCTCACCCTTGAAACGGTAACGGATTGCACCAAGTTGATCCGTTCTTAAAATCTTTACATTTCTCTCTTCTAAACGATTAATTACTTCCTGGTTCGGATGCCCGTACCGATTATTCTGCCCAACTGAAATAAGAGCGTATTTAGGATTAGTCACCTTTAATAACGCATCTGTTGTTGAGGTATTACTACCATGGTGTCCAACTTTCAATATATCTACATTTATGTCGGGGAAATCAGCTACCATTCTACTTTCACCCTCCGCTTCTAAATCCCCTGTGAACAACCAATTCTTTCCACCAATTCGTGTGAATAAAACAATTGATCTGTCGTTGATGTTTGTAGTTACACGATTAGCAGACAAGATAAAAAATTCATAAATCCCCCTTTTCCAATAATCACCTTTTTTTACAATCGTAATGTTTGTTCCAATTTCATCGAAACCTTGTAGTAAATTTTTTTCGAATTCAGTTTCTGGCGGAGCACTATACAGCAGATTTCGGACAGGTACTTCCCCCATTAAAGCTTCCGCTCCACCAATATGATCAAAATGTCCGTGAGACAATATTAATTTATCTATTTTTCTTACCCCTTTCGCTTTTAAAAACGGGACAAGTACATCTTGCCCAACATCAAATATTTTTTCACGTTGTTGCCATTCTGGTCTAAATCTGAGTTCAACATTCCCTCCAGTATCAATGATATAAACAGCCTTTCTTCTAGGAAGTTCAATGTAAATACTATCTCCTTGTCCAACGTCAATCATTGTTATTTCTCCTTCATTTGAAAGATAGGGTAGATGCCAATGAAAAAGCAAAATCATAATAAAAATACTACAACTTTTTATTAGATGATTAAGAGATTTCATTTTCTCAACAGTACACAAGTTAAACCCAATAGTCACGTAATAGAAAACAACTACATAAAGTGGAGGCTTGCCAAGTGTAATCGTAGAATAAGGAACATTCATCAAGTACATTAAGCCTTTGTGTGCATTTGTTACTAAATAATGATAAAACGCAATGATGAACTCACTAATAGGACCGAGCAATAGGTGAGAAAAAAAACTGATAAAAGAAAACGGTAATGCAAAAAAGGTAATGAAAGGAATATAAATAAGGTTTAAAGGGATACTCCAAAGTGATATTTCATAAAAATGATATACAATAATAGGGAATGAAATTAATTGAGCGATACTTGTTACAACTAAAAGTTGAATTATTCGATTAGAATACATTGGGAAAATAGTATTTGCAGAGATAATTAAAGAATATGAGGTAAGGAAAGAAAGTTGAAAACCAAGATGAAGAAGAAGATAAGGATTTATTATTAATAACCCTATACAAATAAAGCTTATTCCATCTAAAGGACATATTTTTATCTTTCCCTTAATGGAAAGTAGTACGATCATAGACATAGCAGTTGCCCTAATTACTGAAGGAGCAGCACCAGAAATAACCATATATATAGGCAATAGTATCATAAGCAAATCGATTGTTCGTTCCTTTGTAAAACCAACCCGAATCAAGAGAAAATAAAGACTCGCACTGATTAGCCCAACATGCAGACCTGAAACAGCTAACAGGTGAATAACTCCTAAAGATTGATAAGAACGTAAAAGTTCATGTTCTATTTCTCCCCTTTCACCAAAGATAAGGGCAACCATAAGTCCTTTACTCCCATCAGGAAAATGTTGCATTATATAATTTATTCCATTCTGGCGATATCTTTGAAGCAAACGATAAGGCGACTGACGACCTTCTACACAATTTACAGCAGAAAGTGAGAAAGGAGTGTATATGAAATGAATATTTTTTTGTTTTAAATATTCTTTATAATTAAAACTATAATAATTTCTAGCCTCTTGAGGTTGATAATATTCCCCTTCAAAGAAGCAAGTCATACCGACTAATAAATATTCTTCAAGCTCTCTTTTCTCTTTATTAGTTTTTGCGAAGTAGTTAATTTGAACTTTATGATTAGAAGCTGTAAATTCAAATGAGACTTTGTTACCATCGTACTTTGGTATAGAAGCAATACTACCATTTATAAAATTGGTAGTTGGGATTGAGGGGGACGGTTGAAAATAAAAGGGGTTTAAATAAAAAAATGTAAATACTAAAATACATATAAGTAAAAAACGATAGTTATCCCTGTTCTTATAAAGCAAATAAATGAGGGCTAACATAAAAAAAAGTGAAACACTATGAAAGCCCTGAATTCTAATAAGTATACTTAAAATAGCTGAGATAACTAATATATAAACCTTACCAAACAACAATACACCTCCTACTGAGAAATCGTTCTAGCTTCGCTAGAACATCGAAAAGCGCAAGCGCCTTGGTCACGAGCGATAGGCACTGGAAGGCCTTTGACAGAAGCCGCTCTTTGGCTTCCTACGTGCTTCTGCGTCTTCTAGCATAGCTTTGAAGTAGGCTTCCTCGAAGCAAAGCTGCATGAAGCTATTCAGAGACGTTATTCATGTAGTTATTGAAGTCAGTAGCTTGACTGAAGTGACCGAGCTCGTAGGCGCTAAAGCTAGACAGTTTCCAAGTTAGAAATTTATAAATTCTGATTATGGAACAAATCAGTTTGATTAATTTGTGGGTGTATAAAGATTATTTGCATCATCTTTTAATTTTTGGATTTCTTTTTGGCTCACACCAGCCTGTTCTAATTTAGCGAGCAACTGAGCAGTAAACGCAATTTTTTCAGAAGTTTTTGTATCTAAGATCATTTCTTCTAACTCAACATTTTCTACATGTACACCCGCGTTTTCAAATAATTCTATGGCATAAGGATGATTCTTATAATCTTTTGCGTAATATACTTTTTTTATCCCACTTTGAATAATTGCTTTTGTACAATTTAAACATGGAAAATGAGTAACATATATTTCTGCACCCGCTGTTGGAACACCAAATTTCGCACACTGTAATAACGCATTTATTTCTGCATGTATCGTTCGTATACAATGGTTATTCTCTACATAGCAACCATCATCAATACAATGTACGCCACCTGAAATAGATCCATTATAGCCACCTGCTATAATTCGCTTATCACGAACGATTGTAGCTCCTACCATTAAACGAGTACATGTACTTCTTAAAGCTAATAAATGACTCTGCGCCATAAAATATTGATCCCAAGATATACGTGACATAAACTGCCTCCCAATATGTTTTATACATTTCCCTTAAGTTTAGACAAATTATGACACTCACGTCAATGGTATTTCATTTAGAAAGAGGGAAGATTAAATATCTTCCCATTCATTCCTTATTTTTGACTAGCTTCTAGTGCTTGTTGAATATCGTTAATAATATCGTTAGCATTTTCAATACCAATTGATAAGCGAATGAGTTCAGGTGTCACTCCAGCAGAAATCTGCTCTTCTGCAGTTAATTGTTGGTGTGTTGTACTCGCAGGGTGAATAACAAGCGATTTTGCATCACCGACGTTAGCAACATGTGAAAATAGTTTTAAAGCATTAATAAATTTTTTACCTTCCTCAATTCCACCTTTGATACCAAAGGTTAAAATCGCTCCTGCACCATTAGGTAAGTAATCTTGCACCAACTTATAGCTTGGATGATTTTCGAGTCCAGGATAACTTACCCACTCTACTAATGAGTTTTCTTTCAAGTAGTTAGCAACTTTTAACGCGTTCTCACAATGTCGTTCCATACGTAAATGTAATGTTTCTAACCCTTGTAGTAACAAAAATGAATTTAAAGGTGCAATAGCAGGTCCAATGTCACGGAGCAACTGTACACGCGCTTTAATAATATAAGCTAAATTCCCAACAGCCTCAGTATATACAATTCCATGGTAGCTAGGATCCGGCTCCGAAAGTCCTGGAAACTTTCCGTTACCCCAGTCAAAATTGCCACCATCTACAATAATTCCACCAATTGACGTCCCATGCCCCCCAATGAACTTCGTGGCTGAATGAACAACGATATCTGCTCCGTGCTCAATAGGTCGACATAAAGCCGGTGTAGAAAACGTTGCATCTACCATTAGAGGAATGCCGTTCTCATGAGCAATAGATGATACTGATCTTAAATCTAATATATCCCCTTTAGGATTCCCAATAATTTCACCATATAGAAGTTTAGTTTTTTCATTAATTGCCGTTCGATAATTTTCCGGATTCGTACCATCTACAAAATGGACTTTAATCCCCATTTTCCTTAAAGTATGGGCAAATAAATTATATGTACCTCCATATAATGAACTTGATGCGACAATTTCATCACCACTCTCGCAAATGTTTAATACTGCTAATGTAATGGCAGATTGTCCACTGGATGTAGCTAGAGCAGCAATCCCACCTTCAAGTTCAGCGACTCTTTTTTCAAATACATCTTGAGTAGGATTCATAATTCTTGTATAAATATTGCCTGGTTCAGATAAGGAGAAAAGGTTTGCAGCGTGGTCAGTATCTCTAAATACATAAGATGTTGTTTGATAAATAGGTACTGCTCTTGACATCGTATTACTATCTGGTTCTTGTCCACCATGAACAGCTATTGTCTCTAGACTCCAATTTCTCTCACTCATTTTTTATTTCCTCCTAAAAATTTAATAAACTTCGTCTCTATGTTTTATGTTGTACAAATTTTTACCAACAAAACATTTAAGTGATTATACTGTTATCAATAAACAACTGTCAATAAAATTCAGATTAATTTAACAATTCCAAAAAAATATATCGTTTGAGTTTATTAAACGGTAGCAACTCTCCATAAAGTACGCATTATATTTATATGTCAAATCATGTACTTATTTCACCTCAATAAAATCGATCATTTTCTCCAACGACTTTTGACCAATACCTGAAACATTTATTAACTCATCAACAGTATTAAACTTACCAAATTCTTCTCGATAAGAAATAATTGCTGACGCTTTAGAAGGGCCAATACCAGGAATAGCTTGGAGTTCTTCACTCGTTGCGTAATTAAGATTTATCTTTCCATTCGTACTATTAGTAGTATCCAATGTTGAAACCAAACTCAATTCTCCTTGTTCACCAATAAACGGAACATAAATGACCATTTCATCTACTAATAGTTGTGCAAGGTTTATCAAATTCACATTCGCTTCGCTATGGAAGCCTTCTGCTTTTTCAATAGCATTAATAACCCTGTCACCTGGATACATCTCATAGACATTCGGTTGATTAACCGCTCCTTTGACATCCACTATAATTGTTCTGATCTCTTCTTCTTGTTTTTCAACCTCCATTTCAAACCCCTGATACTCAATAAAATTCTCAAAACTACCCTCACTAACTCTACTGTTGTCAAAATTTCTAATAAAGCTTACACTAAAAAACAAGGCTAAAGAAAAAACTATTAGCAGAAATGCACTATTACGCCTTAATTTAATCATTAATAAATAACCCCCTAAGACTATTTTTTAAAGGAGAGAAAGACATGAGTGTACACCTTCAAATTAAAAAACAAATGAACAATTTTATTAATGCAGAAAAAAATTATCGGAAACTCGATCAGATACGCGAGGAAAAAATTGAAGAAATAATCAAAATAGCTAAGAATAAAAAAGATTTTTCTTTAGTAGAAGTAAATAAGGTTACAGAGGAGATAAATAAATTATGTAAATCACATGGATATCCATTAAGAAAACTTGTAACAAAAGAAATGGTAGAAGAGTTTATCTCAAGAAAAGTCTAGCTTCGCTAGAACATCGGAAATTCAGATGGAGTCTAAACTCCACCTGAATGGAAGTGCCCACCTACGCTACGCCTAGAGGTGGGACTATGATCCTTAATTACAAATCAGTTTGATTATTTAAATCTTTCAAATCACTTCCGTGTCATAAACCTCCCCCATCATTCATACACTTAAGGGTAAGAAGTTGGAAGGAGGGGAGGAACATATGAAAATCGGTATTATTGGAACGGGAAGTATGGGAAGCATCTTAATTGAAGCGTTTATTGAAGCAAATGCCGTTACTCCATCTCAGCTTATCATAACGAATCGAACACCTAAGAAAGCTTTATTTTTCAAAGAAAACTTTCCTGAAATAAAAGTGGTCGAAACCGCTTATGAAGTGGCTGCTAAAGCTAATTTAATCTTTCTATGTGTAAAACCTTTGCAATTTCATCCCCTGTTAAAGGATTTACGTTCAATATTAACAGATGATAAAATTGTCATATCAATTACTAGTCCGATTTCTATAGAGCAATTACAATCCATTGTTCCTTGTAAAGTGGCTCGTGTTATTCCCAGTATAACTAATCGAGCTCTAACAGGGACTTCACTCGTAAGTTACGGAACTACTTGTACAACTATCGATAAAGAAAAGATAAATAATTTAATGAAACATATCTCTACACCAGTAACCATTGATGAAAATATTACTCGTGTTGCTTCAGATATAGCTAGTTGTGGACCCGCTTTTTTTAGTTTCTTAGTCCAATCCTTTATTGATGCTGCTGTGAGACAAACCGAGATTACTGAAGATGAAGCTACACAGTTGGCCAGTGAGATGGTAATTGGATTGGGGAAGCTTCTAGAAAAGAGGATTTTTACATTACCGACTTTACAAGAGCGCGTATCTGTACCGGGTGGGGTTACGGGAGAAGGAATAAAAGTTCTAAGAGAAGAAGTTGGAGATATGTTTGATCTGTTATTTCAGCAAACACATGCAAAATATTTTGAGGATTTAGAGAAAGTTAAAAACGATTTTGAATAATTCCCATTTCTAATAAAATATACGTTTCCATAGTATTATAAAAAAAATACCTACATTTGAAAAGAGGCTACCTCCAAAAACATTTAGGAGAAGCCTCTTTTCAATATAGGTGTCGTTTTGTTCTCATAGAATCTTTATACTTAGTTGGCTTTATTTCGACTACTTTTTAGCAACAAAAAACCAACGATGATCATTATCATTTAAAGTTTCGAAAGAAAAATCACCGGATATCATCATAACCTTAAATCCTATTTTTTCAAGCGCCTCTTGGTAAAATGAAACTGGATAAGTCCGTTGTTTATGTATTTCATCGAAACGTTCATATAACCCTTGTTTATTTTCTACAAAGAAAGATAAATCGTGTTCAATACTATAACTTTCTTCACTTTCAAAACATTCCCATATGTAAGAAATTTGCTCCCCATTATACGCGAAAGTATTACCTTTAAAAATAGATTCTATTTTATAAATCGAATGAACGTCAAATATGAAAATTCCTTGATCATTAAGATGATTATAAACACCTTCGAAAGTTTTCTCTACTTCTTTCTCATTATTTAAATAATTAATTGAGTCACACAATGAAATAATTGTATCAAAGGAACCTAATCCTTCTAATTCCCTCATATCTTGTTGAAAAAACTTTATACTAGTATTAGCCATTTCACTCTTTTCTTTTGCAACTATAAGCATCTCTTCTGAAAGGTCAACGGCTGTTATCTCATAACCTTTTTGACTTAATGGAATTGATATATTACCGGTTCCACAACCAACATCCAAAATCTTTCCTTGTTTCACATTACACTCTTCCATAACTTTCATAACGAAAGACACCCACTTATCGTAAGGGGCATCAGACATTAATTCATCGTATAAATAAGCAAACTTTTCATAGCTCATCAATTTTACTCCTTTTTATACGTCCAACCATCTTCTTGATATATTTTTCCTTCCTTAAGGAGTTTTCCAAGAGCCCTTTTAAATGAACCTTTACTCATATCAAATTTTTGTTTAATTATAAGGGGATCAGACTTATCTGTATATGGCATACCGCCATCACGTTTTTGGAGAATTTCGTATATTTTATCTGCATCATCATACCTTCGCTCGTGGGCTTTAGGCTGCATTGATATATTGATTTTCCCATCATCTCTAACAAAAGTTACACGTCCTGAAATAATTTTTCCAAGATGAAGCTCTTCTTCAGTTTCATTAAAATGAAGAAAGGCTATAAACCCTTCCTCAGTCATCACAAAAACACCTTTTTCAGCAAAATAATAAATCGTTCCTGTAACCTCTCCATTCAAGATCGATTTTGGTGCAGGGGCAGCAGTTTCTTCTACTGGTTTTCCTCTTAGCAATCTCCCCATTAAACGACCCTTTTTATCATATGTTAAAGAAACGGGGAGTTTATCGCCAACTTTTGGCCATAAGGATCGATCGCTCCCAAGGTCATCCATTGATAAAAACAAATCACGATCTATGCCATTATAAAGAAATACGCCATCTCTTTCCTTCACAGAAACAACTTCAAGCCAATCAAATTTCCCTAGGGATATGATCGGTTTTTCCATAGTTGCCGATAGACGCCCTTGGTGATCATGAAATAAAAAAACTTCTATCATATCTCCCACTTCTATAGCATCTGTAACTTGTCTATTGTGTAGCAATATATCTTCCATATTTTCTTGATCATTTGTTAAAAAATAACCAAAATCAGCTTTCCGTGCTACTTTTAATTTAACAACAATCCCAGGCTTTAGTTCCATTATTTTAGAACCCCTTCTAAGTCGATTGTTGGTGCATCTCCCCATAGTTTTTCTAAGTTATAATAAACTCTCTCTTCTTTATGGAAAACGTGAACAACAACGTCATCAAGGTCAATTAATACCCAACGTGCCTGATCATAACCTTCCAACCTCTTTAGTTCAATGTCATTCTCTTGCGCAGACTTTTTAATTTCTGTAGCTATTGCTTGAACTTGTTTTTCTGAGTTCCCGTGACAAATTAAAAAGTAATCCGAAATTAAAGATATTCCCTTCATATTAAGTATAACGATATTTTCGGCTTTTTTATCATCAGCAGCTTTAACTGCTAATTCCAATATTTTATTTTCTATCATACTAAATTATTCCTCCTTTAATATCAAATAGTTATAAGCAGCCAAAGTAGCTGGAAATACAGGTTGCTTTTTTTTCATTAAAAAATTTACCGTATTTGAAATAGACGTAATAAGTGCATCGTCTATATCTTGCTTTGCTAATTCTCGTACTTCTTCTACTCCTTTAAAACATCGATTAGGTTCGATATAATCAGCAATATAGATGACTTTTTCAAGTAATGTCATATTTGGCCGACCAGTCGTATGATATCGGATGGCATCTAAAACACCCTCATCATTAATCCCAATTTCCTGTTTAACTAAATAAGCTCCTACTGGACCATGTAATAACTCATCACCATAGAGCAATAGCGCATCGTCCATATTTTCATTAACTACGATCTGTTTCATTTCATCAATCGGGCGAAATTTTGCATAATCATGAAAAACAGCTGCTAATTCAACCTTTTTTTGATCAACACCATATTTTTGTGCTAAATTAACCGCAGTTTCTAATACTCCTAATGTATGAACATAGCGTTTATTAGGAAGTTTTTCTTTAACAATACTTAATGCTTTATCCTTTTCCATATATCCCCTGCTCCTTAATATAACAAATCACCGAGTCTGGAAGCAGATAACGAACTGAACGGCCATTAAATAACCGCTCCCTTATTTCTGTTGAAGAGATTTCTAGCTGCGGCGCCTCTAAAAGGATAACATCGTTACTATATATTGACTTACAAGGATGACCAGGACGTTTTACCCCCACAAAAGTAACCATTAAAAGTAGCTCATCAATATCTTTCCACTTCGGTAAATATTCAATCATGTCTCCACCAATAATAAAATAAAAACTATGATCTTTATATCTGCTCCTTAGTTCCTTTATTGTATCAATCGTATATGAAGGTCCTTGTCGCTCAAATTCAACCAACATAAGTCGAAAGGAAGGGTTACTTTCTATTGCTCTTTCGACCATTTCTATTCGTTCTTCATCAGTACACAAATTACTACCTTGTTTATGTGGTGGGATTCTAGTAGGCATGAACCAAACCTCATCTAACTCACATTCTTCCAACGCTTGTTCAGCAATTAATAAATGACCAAAATGCGGAGGATCAAAAGTACCACCAATAATTCCTATCCTTTTCAAAGATCCTCCCCCCTTTATTAAGGTAGTTGTATCGACTTATTTTCTTTCGATTCTTTATAAAGTACAATTGTATTCCCAATAATCTGTACTAATTCAGCCTTTGCACCAGTAGAAATTTCCTTTGCTACTTCATCCTTATCCATCTCACAATTTTGTAAAACACTAACTTTTATTAATTCTCTTACTTCAAGTGCATCCTCTATTTGTTGTACCATATTTTCATTTACACATCCCTTTCCCACTTGGAAAATAGGATTTAAATGATGAGCTTGAGATCGTAAATATCGTTTTTGTTTCCCTGTTAACATGAAGATCCTCCTAATTGTTTCAGTACTATTTCTTTCATTTTTTTTGTATCTGGATTTAAACCTGTCCATTTTTGAAATGCGAGAGCTCCCTGCTCTACAAACATACCAACACCATTATGGATGATGGCACCTTTTTCTTCTCCTAACTGTAACCATCTTGTTTTCAATGGATTGTAAATCAAATCACTTAAGACTACATTCTGTTTAATCTTTTCAACAGACAAAGGAATATTCTCAATATTAGGGCTCATCCCAACGGATGTAGTGTTTATAAGAATATCGAACACCCCTATATTAGATTCTGCTTCTTCAAAAGAAATAACCTCTATATTCTTTTGTCCGTAATCATTCTTTATTTGAGTGGCTTTTTCATCCGTTCGATTTGCAATCATAAGTTGAGCTACACCATAATTCATCAATGCCGAAACAACTCCTCTAGCTGCTCCTCCAGCACCTATTACTAATACGGTACTTTCTTCTAAAGGCTTAACTATAACTTCTAAAAGCGATTTTAAATATCCCTTACCATCAGTATTATAACCAATGAGACGCCCATCAACATTAACAACCGTATTTACTGCCCCGATTTGTTTTGCTTCCACATCAACTTCATCTAAGTATTTCATTATACTGACTTTATGAGGGATTGTTACATTAAAACCAGAAACATTTAGTACACGAAAAGCCGCAATCGTTTCCTTTAATTGATCCTCTCGTACATTAAAAGCGTGATAATATCCGTTTAACCCAAGTTGTAAAAACGCATCATTATGCATAAGAGGTGACATTGAATGACCAATAGGATATCCAATAATACCATAAAGTTTATTCATACTATCACCCTTTCTTTAGTATTTTCAAAAAAATAAAACATTTCTTTAAGATGGATCTTGGATCTATACTATTTAAATTAGTCCTTTTCTTACTGAAACTGAAACTCCCCTTGGTGCGTAGGCAGCTACTCGTCCAGTATTTTCAACGGTTACCCAACCAAGACCCGAAAAAACAATATCACTTTTTTCTTCATTAATTTTAAATTCGTGTCTAACTAAAGGAGGGAAATTCTCAACTTCCTTACCTGGGGGCTGTAACATTTCACCTAGATGATTTTGATAGAGTTCATCAGCTTTTTCAAGCTTTGTTCGATGGATACTTATATCATTAGACACATAACAAATAAGTGAGTTTCTTCCACCAGATAGGTAATCAAGACGAGCCAAGCCACCGAAAAAAAGAGTTTGTTTTTCATTTAACTGAAACACCTTTGGCTTAATCTCTTTTTTAGGAGTAATTAATTTCAATTCACTTTTTGTAACAAAATGTGCCATTTGGTGATGATTAATAATCCCAGGGGTATCGTATAATGAACTTCCATCATCTAATGGTATATCAATCATATCTAGTGTCGTGCCTGGGAAATGGGAAGTTGTAATAAACTGTTCTTCATCGCCACCAAACTCTCTAATTAAGCTATTGATAAAGGTTGATTTACCAACATTTGTACACCCAACAACATAAACATCTTTTTTTTCTCTATAATGCTCAATGGCATCTGCAAGTTCCAAAATCCCTTGACGCTTATGTGCACTAATTAAAAATACATCCTCTGGCTTCAATCCTAACTGTTTTGATGAATATTTCATCCAATTAATTAATTTGTTATGGTTTAAACCTTTTGGTAATAAATCAACTTTGTTTCCGACTAAAAGTACTTTATTATTACCAACAAAGCGATGGAGACCTGGTAACCAACTACCATTGAAATCAAAGATATCAACAATTTTTACAATTAATGCATCACGTCTACCTAACTCATTTAAAATTTTTAAGAAATCATCATCCGTTAATGCAACATCTTGCACTTCATTATAGTGTTTTAATCGAAAGCATCTTTGACAAATAAGTACTTCTTTTTCTAATGCTGACTTTGGTGTATACCCTAACTCAACCTTGTTTTCTGTTTGAATCTTTACCCCACAGCCTGAACAAATTAATTCACGTTCAATCAACAGATTTTCCTCCTAATTTATGTATATCAATTATATTTTTTAGTATTTACAAGATAGAACCCATATATGAAAAAACAACAATTCTCCACTATAGTCATAGTAAATACCGTCTTAAACACAATTTTTATAAATATCTATTACAAAATATATATTATAATTCAAATCTAGTAGATGTTTCAATCTTTTTAATTTTATCACTTTAGTGAATTACGTATTTATTAATCAGAAAACGACAAACTATATAAAGTTAACAACTTACCAATTCAGAATTCTTAAGTTATAAAAAACGAATGCAAACCAAAAAAGTTTTCGACATTTTTTTCCAGTGACCTACAGTGTGGATAACTTTATGCACAAATTCACACGATACACACTAGGTTCAATCATAACTATAAACAGGTTACTAACATGTTATCCACCTGTTAATGTGGATATTTCGAACGGTTGTTCTATTTTATAGGACATGTTACTATTTAATTACTAAATATTAACTTATTACTATATGAAACGAAAACAATATATATGACAATGCGTAAATATTTATTTGGGAGGTGAAACTGCATTAGTGCAGTAATAAAATGAAAAGCCTATCTAACGAACTTCTAATTGAAACTTATTACAAAGCCATCGAATTGAAACTTAGCAATGATTTTATCATGTTAATAAAAGAAGAAATAGAAAGAAGATCTTTACTAGATCGCGTAAAGAAAACTTCATAATGTTGCTTAACTGAAATGAACGGACTCGTAAGCGCTAATGTTAATCAACTGTCAATAAAATAAGAAGGTGAGCCTTGGCTCACCTTCTTATTTTAATATATTCTCTTGGCTTAAATCGTTCAAATCTCTCTTCCTCATCAACCATTAGTAGTTGAATTTGTTCGTTTTGTTCATCTATATAATATCTTTTTTCATTTATCTCATTTACCCACCAAGCACTAATAAATAGTATAGTAAATATCCCTAGTGCAACTAATGCTTTTTTCAACATATTTTATTTCACCCTTTTACTTTCTAATTAATATAAGGATGATGTTTATAAGAGAATTTTATACATAAATAAAAAAGTTCAGAAAATTCCAGAAACATTTTTTTTATAATCAAAAAAAATTTTTTTTTTGAAATTTTCACCTTAGTTTCTTCTTATTTAATAACTTTTTTTAATAAGGGGTTATGCTAATAGGAAGGCAGATGCAAGAGAATAAATTTTGGTATATAATTTTATTGGTCTATGGGAATGTAAAACTTGATTATGATTAACTTTTAAGAATAGGGGGTATATAAATTGTCATTGTTACATCTCGTTGTATTAGCACCTTTTGTCTTGGCTATACTAGTTCCTTTTTTATTCAAGTATATTCGTCAAGTACATACTGGTTGGTTCGTCATGATCCTACCATTAACATTATTTATTTACTTCATTCAGTATCTACCAATTATTTCACGAGGTGATACAATACACGAACAACAACCTTGGGTACCGTCATTAGGAATGCACTTTGATATATATTTAGACGGTTTAAGTCTATTGTTCGCTTTATTAATCACAGGAATTGGAACACTTGTTGTATTGTATTCTATCTATTATTTATACAACAAGAAAAAAGAAGCTTTAGGTAACTTCTACGTATACTTACTCATGTTCATGGGGGCGATGCTAGGTGTCGTTTTATCCGACAACTTAATCGTTATTTATGTTTTCTGGGAACTTACGAGCTTAGCTTCTTCCTTATTAATTGCATATTGGTTCCACAAAGAACGCTCTCGTTATGGCGCTCAAAAATCAATGCTTATTACTGTTTCAGGCGGTTTTGCGATGTTAGCTGGTTTTTCATTACTTTATGTAATGACCAACACTTTTAGTATTCGTGAAATCATTTCTCAAGCAGACGTTATTATTACAAACCCATTATTTATTCCGGCTATGCTATGTGTGTTAGCGGGTGCTTTTACAAAGTCTGCTCAGTTTCCATTTCACATTTGGTTACCAGATGCAATGGAAGCGCCAACACCAGTTAGTGCATATTTACATTCTGCAACAATGGTTAAAGCTGGGATTTATTTAGTTGCTCGCCTAACTCCTGTTTTCGGAGCTGCACCACAATGGTTTTGGATTGTTTCAGGATTTGGTATCTTCACTTTGATATGGGGGTCTATATCCGCTATACGACAAAAAGATTTAAAAGCAATATTAGCCTTTGGAACAATTAGCCAATTAGGTCTAATTATGTCATTAATTGGACTCGGATCTGCTGCTTTCCATTACGATGTTGCTGTTGTAGGCACTTTATATTACACAGCCACTTTAGCAGCAGTATTTCACTTAATTAACCATGCAACGTTTAAAGGTAGTCTGTTTATGATCGTTGGAATTGTCGATCACGAAACAGGAACAAGAGATATCCGAAAACTTGGCGGACTAATGACTATCATGCCAATTACTTTTACAGTCGCTTTAATCGGTACTCTTTCAATGGCAGGAATTCCGCCTTTTAATGGGTTCTTAAGTAAGGAAATGTTTTTTACAGCTGCTATTAATGCAACAACTTTGGATATTTTTAACATGCAAACACTCGGAATACTTTTCCCAATCATCGCTTGGGTTGCTAGTATATTTACATTTGCCTATTGTATGCTCATGTTTGTACGTACATTCTTAGGTAAGTTTAAACCAGAAAAACTAGAAAAAGAAGTTCATGAAGCACCGATCGGTTTGTTAATACCACCAATTATTCTAGCTTCACTAGTAATTATTTTTGGATTATTTCCAAATCTCCTTGCCTATACAATTATCGAACCAACGATGGCTTCAATACTACCAAATGTCTTGGCAGAAGGAGAGCGCTTCTATGTAAATATTTATCATTGGCATGGATTTAATACTGAATTATTCATGACCATTGGTGTTGTGTTATTTGGAGCTCTTGTATTTTTAAACTTAAAAAAATGGTCAGAGACAACATTCTTCCTGAAGGAAAGAGACCCTTTGAATTGGGTGTATGATAACTCGCTTGTTTGGATTGTTTCTGGATCGACCAAAGTTACTAATATGCAAATGACTGGCTTACTTAGAGACTACTTTGTATTTATGGGCGTATTTATCGTTGGATTAATGGGCTATACGATGGTGAAATATAATATATTTGCAATTGACTTAGTCAATATTGCAGAAGTTTCACCTTATGTTTTCATTTTAGTAATTGTTCTACTTGCTACAACTGTACTCTTACCTTTTATTTCGCATAGAATTACAGCTATTATTGCGACTGGTGTTATTGGTTTTTTAGTTGCGTTATTATTTGTTGTATTCCGCGCACCAGACTTAGCATTAACACAGTTATTAGTAGAAACAGTAATGGTTGTATTATTCCTTTTAGCTTTTTATCATTTGCCTGAGCTTAGAAAGGAAAAGTTTACACCGCGATTTAAGTTGACTAACTTACTAGTATCAATAGGAGTTGGAGCAGTCGTAACACTTACCGCATTAAGTGCTCATGCGATGAGTTATGCAAATCCAATTCAATCAATATCAGAATATTTTATTGAAAATTCATATGAATTAGCTGCCGGGAAGAATATCGTTAACGTTATTTTAGTAGACTTCCGTGGTCTAGATACGATGTTAGAAATTCTTGTATTAGCTATTGCGGCATTAGGAATTGTCGTATTAGTTAAATTGCGAATGACTGGAGGGGAAGATGTATGAAAAAGAACTTACTAATGCTTCATACTATAACTAGAATTGTTGCTTTTATCATCCTTTCCTTCTCTGTGTTTTTATTTTTTGCTGGTCATAACAATCCAGGTGGGGGCTTTATAGGTGGCTTAATGACTGCAGCTGCGCTCCTACTTTTGTATGTTAGTTTTGATATAAAGTCGATTAAAAAAGTTATACCATTCAACTATACGACAATGATAGCGGTTGGGATGCTTTTTGCAATCGGCACTGGAGTAGCATCTATGTTACGTGGATTTCCTTTTTTAACACAATTTGATAAATATGTTACTTTTCCAATATTAGGAAAGGTGCATTTAACTACGGCTTTACCTTTTGATTTAGGAGTTTATCTAGTTGTAGTCGGTGTAACATTACTCTCTATCTTAACGATTGCGGAGGATGATGCCTAATGGAAATATTAATGATTTTTGTAATTGGGGTAATTTTTACTGTAAGTACGTATTTAATTTTATCAAAGAGCTTACTCCGTGTAGTAATTGGAGTTATTATGTTGGGGCACGGTGCCCATCTCTTGTTTTTAACTTTAGCAGGATTGAAAAAAGGAGCACCACCATTATTGGGAGAGGAAGCGGTTGCTTATGCGGATCCATTACCGCAAGCAGTAGTGTTAACCGCTATCGTTATTGGCTTTGGTGTGACGGCGTTTTTACTTGTTATTGCTTACCGCACATACAAAGTACACAAAACAGATGATTTAGATCAATTAAGGGGAAGTGCTGATGAATAACATAGTCTTTCTACCAATACTTTTACCGTTAATCGTAGGCGTAGTCTTACTATTTTTCGCTAATAATTTAAAGGTACAACGTGTAATTAGTGGAATAACTATGTTTACTCTATTAGGTTTATCGTTGTATTTAACTCATATTGTATATTATGGTGGTATCCATACTCTAGAATTAGGTAACTGGAGAGCACCTTTCGGCATTGTTTTAGTTGCCGATAACTTTGCTGCCTTGATGGTGCTTCTAACAAGTATCGTTGGGATTGTTTGTTTATTCTTTGGGTACCAAACATTAAGTGAACAAAGGCAAAAAGGATATTTCTTCCCGTTTTACTTTTTCTTAATAACAGGTGTAAACGGGGCATTTCTTACAGGGGATATTTTTAACTTATTCGTATTTTTTGAAGTTATGTTGATTTCATCTTATATTCTAATTGTTCATGGTGGAACAAAATACCAACTACGTGAATCAATTAAGTATGTCATTATTAATGTCTTTGCTTCTGGTCTGTTCATTGTAGCTATTGCTTATATTTATGCAGTTACAGGTACTTTAAATATGGCCGATATTTCTGTAAAGGTTGCAGAATTAGAGCAACAAGGTGTCCTAAATGTTATTGCGATTTTATTTTTACTCGTATTTGGAATGAAGGGAGCACTATTTCCACTTTATTTCTGGCTACCGAAATCTTATTACGGGCCACCTGCAGCTATTGCCGCTCTTTTCGGTGGTTTATTGACGAAGGTTGGAATTTACGCGATTATTCGTACATTTACGTTAATTTTTTATCATGAGTCTAGCTTTACACATACGATTATTATGGTTATAGCTGGTGCAACCATGTTCTTTGGTGTACTAGGAGCTGTATCACAATTTGACTTCAAACGAATTTTATCCTTCCACATTATTAGTCAGGTTGGTTATATGGTAATGGGGTTAGCAATCTTCACCCCACTAGCACTCGCTGGGGCAATCTATCATATCGCTCATAATATTTTTGTTAAGTCTGCGCTATTTTTATATGCTGGAGCAACACAAAAAGTAACAGGAACAACAGATTTAAAGAAAATGGGCGGACTATTAAAGACACATCCTTTTCTAGGCTGGACATTCTTTATTTCTGCTATGGCTATGGCTGGAATTCCACCACTAAGTGGATTTTTCAGTAAATTTGCTCTTGTATTATCGGGTATTCAGGAACAACAATACTATATCGTTTTTGTAGCTTTATTCGTAGGTATACTAACATTATTCTCTATGATGAAAATCTTTATTTACGCATTCTGGGGAGAACAAAAGCTTACTGACGAAGAAGCAAAAGAACGTAAAATTGGTAAGGAAGTAGTATCAATCCTTCCTCTTGTTGCACTAGCTATTATCATGGGGTTAGCTGCAGAACCTGTTTTCAGTTACTTGTTGCAAGTTGCAGAAGAAATACTAGAACCATCAATTTATATTAATTCTGTACTTAAGGAGTAGTTGCCATGGCATTTCAAATTTTATTAAATATTGGTTTAGCGATTATCTGGATGTTACTTAGGCAGGACTTCTCCCCCGTAGAATTTTTAATTGGATATGTTGTTGGATTGGGACTTCTATTTGTCCTAAGACGTTTCTTACAATTTAACTTTTACTTCCGACGAGTTATTGCGATTTTTAAACTTATTTCTATGTTTTTATGGGAGCTAATTTTAGCAAATATTGAGATGGTTAAAATCGTATTGAGTCCAAAACTAGATATTCAACCTGGGATCGTTGCAGTACCAACAAAATTAAAAACAGATTGGGAAGTAACCTTGCTATCAAGCTTAATCTCATTAACACCTGGTACTCTATCAATGAACTTTTCAGATGACGGTAAAACCATTTTCGTTCATTCTATTCATGTACCAGATAAAGAAGAGATGATTAAACAAATCCATAATACTTTTGAGAAAGCGATTATGGAGGTGACACAATAGTGTTAGAAACATCTTTAACCATTGCGCTTATTATCATGTCGTTCTCTATTTTTGTTTGTTTTATCCGTGTTGTTAAGGGGCCAACAATGTCTGACCGCGTTGTCGCGCTAGATACAATTGGGATTACGTTAATAGGAATAATTGGGATTGTGATGATTATTCAAAATACCCTTGCTTATGCAGATGTTATTTTAGTTATTGCTATCTTAGCATTTATTGGCTCAATCGCTTTTGCGAAATTTATCGAGGGGGGTGTGGTCTTTGATCGAGATCATCGTTAGCATCCTCATCATCCTAGGCGGCTTTTTAAGCCTTCTAGGAGCAATAGGGATACTAAGGTTCCCAGACGTATATGGACGCCTTCATGCAGCAACAAAAAGCGCGACACTAGGGGTTATATGTATCATGTTAGCTGTATATCTCTATTTCCAATTGATTGAAGGCATTTTCAGCGGAAAAATATTGTTAACCATTATCTTTGTTTTCTTAACTGCACCAGTTGCAGGTTTCATGATTTCACGATCAGCTTATAACGTTGGAGTCAAGTTATGGGATCAAAGTGTTCAGGACGACTTAAAAAAAGCATTAAATAAAGGAAAAAAATCTAGATCTTAATGATCTAGATTTTTTTTCCTTTATTTAAATTATTCAAATTTTCTTCCGCTTTTCTAATCGCTTCCGCTAAAAGATCAACAATATGAACTGCTCGGACATCTTTTTGTAACCCTGCACGCTCTATTCCTAACTTCATTTGTAGTAAGCAACCAGGATTGGCTGTTACAAGTGTTCTTGCCTTCGTTGCTTTTACTTCGTGCATTTTCACATCCAAAATTTGCATCGACATTTCTTGTTCAATAATATTGTACACACCAGCAGATCCACAACACCGATCAGCGTCTTTCATTTCCGAATATGTGACACCTTCAATAGATTGAATTAATTTCCTTGGCGCACTAAACGTACCCATAACATTACGAAGATGGCAAGAGTCTTGATAAGTAACAATCTGATTATCTAGTATCATTTTTGGCATACCAACTTCAAATAATACTTCAGAAATATCCTTTACTTTTGCAGAAAATACTTTGGCACGATCAGCCCATTCTGGGTCATCCTTAAGTAAGTGACTATAATCAACTAATAATGCACCACAGCCACCAGCGTTCGAAATAATATAATCTGCATGTACATTTTCAAACGCTAGAATATTCTCTTTAGCTAATTGTTTAGCACCATCTTTTTCACCACTATGAGCATGTAATGCCCCACAACAATTTTGCTTTTTTGGAATAACTATTTCACAATTAGACTTACTTAAGATAAATAAGGTCGAGTTATTTGTATCCATAAACATCGTGTCCATTAAACATCCAGAAAAGAAAGCTACCTTCTTCTTCACTTGTCCCTCTGCTTTTACCTGTGTTGGACGACTTTTCAGTTTACTAGGGTGTGGGATTTTAGGGAGTACACGCTCCATAACTGATAAATTACCTGGTGCAATCTTTGTTAAATTTGTAGTTTGAGCAATTTTTTGAATTCCACTATTCTGATAAAACCAAAGCAACGTACTTACCGTTCTCATTCGATTTGGTTTTGGAAATAATTCATTAAATACAATACTACGTAGTAACCTTACGGGCATACTATGCTTTTTCTTCTTTTGAATGATATCACGGGCATTTTCCAATAGAAACCCGTACTTCATTCCAGATGGACAAGCTGGTTCACAGGCACGGCAACCTAAACATTGACTAAGTTGTTTCTCAAAATCCTCATCCGGTTCCATAATTCCATCAACTACAGCTTTCATTAACGCAATTCTTCCACGAGGTGAAGCCGCTTCATTTCCACCAGATTCACGATAGGTTGGACAAGCAGGTAAACAGAAGCCACATCTCATACAATTAATTAGCTCATCATAATCCATTCCTTGCTTCATATCGATGGCTAATTCTTGCTGTCTTTTTTCTTTTGCTGTGCTCATCGAGTTACCACCACCCGTTTACGCGATTCTTTTGCAAACATTTTTCCAGGATTCATGATATTATTAGGGTCAAATGCCAATTTAAGAGTTTTCATTGCTTCTACGCCTTCTTCTCCAAGCTTCCAAGCAAGATATGGAGATTTCATCACACCTACTCCGTGCTCTCCTGTAATGGTTCCACCTAATTCAATTGCTTTTTCAAAGATTTCTTCGAAAGCTATTTCCACACGATGCATTTCTTCTTTATCACGAGCATCTGTCATACATGTTGGGTGAAGATTTCCATCACCTGCATGTCCAAACGTACAAATTTGAACATTATTTCTCTTTGCAATTTCTTCAATCTCACGTACCATTTCCGCAATTTTCGAACGAGGTACTGTTGCATCTTCTAAAATCGTTGTAGGTTTCAATCTTGCTAATGCCGAAAGAGCTGAACGTCTAGCAGTTGTCAATGCTGTTCCTTCTTCTACAGTCTGTGCAACTTGAACAGACAAAGCTTTTTCTTCTTCACAAATTTCAGCGATTCTATTAATATCCTTTTCTACCACTTCTATTGGACCATCTTGCTCAATTAGTAGTACTGCACCTACATCTGTTGGTAAGCCTATCTTTGCGAAATCTTCCACTACCCGTATCGTTGGTTGGTCTAAAAACTCTAGCGTGGTAGGGATAATTTTGTTAGCAATGATTTTTGATACTGTACGTCCAGCTGACTCAAGACTATCGTAAAGAGCTAGCATTGTCTTTTTTGCTTCCGGCATCGGTATAAGTTTAAACGTAGCTTCTGTAATAACCCCTAGGGTACCTTCAGAACCAACCATTAATCTAGTAAAATCGTAGCCAGCAACATCTTTTGCAAGTTTACCACCAGTACGAATAATATTTCCATTTGGCAATACAGTTTCTAAGGCAATTACATAATCACGTGTTACACCATATTTTAAGCCACGTAAACCACCTGAACACTCATTGATATTCCCACCAATTGTAGAAATCTTCATTGAACTTGGATCTGGTGGATAGAACAAGCCTTTTGCTTCTACAGCATTGATCATATCTAATGTAATTAATCCTGGTTGAACTGTTACGGTTAAGTTTTCCTCATCAATTTCTAAAATTTGATTCATATGGTTAAAAATTAGGACAATACCACCTTCAAGGGGACAGGTTCCCGCACACAGGTTCGTTGCATTTCCTCTAGGTACAATTGGTATTTTATATTCGTAACATACTTTGACAATCTCAGAAACTTCTTGTGTATTTCTTGGCTTTACAACTGCATCTGGAAGTGCTTGATAATTTGGAGTTGCATCGTATGAATATGCAACTAAACTTTGCTTTGAATCAAGATAATTTTTCTCCCCTACGATTCCTAAAAACTTCCTTTTGGCTTCTTGACTAATCATTTATGCATCCCCCTATAGTCATATTTATAGCAGATTTTTACTATACTTAGACTTTTTAGTGCAAGATTTTATCATCGTAGGTTCATTATAGTTGATTAAAGCGCTTTCTTTCTATGGGTACTCATACAAAGATATGAGCATTTGTTCACAGTTTTTTGTATTTTCATCTAAGTTCATTCCAAAAAGAAAGTGCAATATAAAACGTTACTAGATTTTGGGTTTCTTTCAATGATAAACCAGTCAACTCACAAATACGTTTCAAACGATAATGAAGTGTATTTATATGTATATGAAGCCGTTTAGAGGTTTCCTTAATGGAAAGATTCGTTTCCAAATAAGCCTCTAAAGTCTCTAAAAGCTCTTTCTCTCTCAGTAAGATAGCTAATACTTTCTCAACAAACTCTTTTCTAGTTTCATCAGTAATTTCCGCCAATGCCACATCTAGTGTTAAATCATCATAACAAACAAATGAACCATTTTTTTTAGCTACACGAAGTGCTTTTTTTGCTTGATGATAGGAACTTTGTAACATGGCTGGTTCATTTACTCTTGTCCCAATTCCAACATTCAGGTTTATTCCGTATTTCTCTTTCATGATGGTTTGAGTAGACTTAACAATTGATATGACACTTTCCTTAAAATTATTGTTAGAAATCACTTTAAGGAGAACAAACCTTCCACTTCCCCACTGGGCAAGTACATCTTGCGTCTCACTTGGAAATAACTCTCTAAATAATTCAATTGCTTCTCTCTCAATTAATTGGTTTTCTTGAAATTGTTTACGATCAATTTCAAATAATGAACAACAGCGAGGCATATCCATAGAAATACCTAAGATTTCCCCTCGTTCTCTAAAATCATCATCCATATATTGGAGATGAAGCCATTCATAAACATATGTTTCTAGACCACGATATTTCAATTCTAACTTTTCATGCGAATGTGCCTCTTGAATAATTAATTCTGTCATCCGCTGTATTAATTCCCCAAATTGAACAATATCTTTGGGCTCACCAGTAATACCAATCACACCAATTGCTTTGTTATGAAAAATAATTGGTAAATTTATACCTGCTTTTACGCCTTTAAGTTGAAAAACGTCTTCTTTTGATATCATTATTGTCTCTTTTCTTTTTACAGCAACGAGTGCACCTTCATGAAATTTTCCTACTCGTTTTTGGTCACTACCAGCAATAATAAGACCATTATCATTAACAACAATGACTTCTCCAGATAAAATATCTGTAACCTCATTAACAATTCTCTGAGCTAACCCGGAAAGTAGCTTCAACAGCTTCAACACCCTTCTTGTATAGGTCTTTCGCTTTAATAGCTGCAGTTTACATGTTCTATACGTTATTTATTGAGTGAATTTCATAATTACCAAAACAAACCGGATAAAAAATCTATAAGTAAATACGAACGGCCACCGTAACTAGATATAGATTTTTAGTAGTAAGAATAATAAATGATGAAATTCATTAAATTACTTTGTTATAGAACCAATTTTCATACCAACTTTTACATCTATTGGCGCTTTAATTTTCTCCTCAAGTTGAATGGTGTCTTTTTCAAATAGCAAAATAACCGTTGAACCAAAAGTAAAATAAGCCATTTCGTCACCTTTTATTATTTCAGTCTTAGTATGTGTTGGATGAATGCTATTAACATTCATTGCTCCTACTTTAACTAATGAATAATGCTTGTTATTGCTCATTTTAACTTCTGTGATTAAACGATAGTTTCTTGATAATGGTTTTTTCCCTAGCCTTAACCCTAATTCATTTACCGGATATGACTTATTACCTAATGCCCATCTACCTACGATCGTTCCTGTAAATGGTGTATGTATTCGGTGATAATGACTAGGACTTAAGTATAAAATGATATAAGTACCTTCTTTATATTTCTCAGCTCTATGAGGATTTCCAAGCATCTCCGTTAAGCTATAGTCTTGACTTTTGACATGAAATGTACAGTGTTCGGTAATTTTACCGACATCAGCTAAAATTCCATCTACAGGGCTAACCATACTATTCGGATGTGGATCAATGGTTCTTGCATGTTCTTTTAAGTTTCTAATAAATAATTCCTGTAAACTAGAATATTGATGCAAAGGTTTCTCCATTTCGGTTTCATCAATATTAAATACTTTTACAAATGATTTATTTATTACTTTACTCATTTTTGACTTCGTAAAAGATTTTAATAAAAAAGAATTGATACGATTACTTGATAATTCTATTAATGATTGATAAATAGCCTTTTTCACTTTGTTGCCTCCAAAAAATTAAATTTTTAGTTAATGATTTCAAAGCTTATTATTCTCGCCACTAAGATTGCAATAGTAATAAGATACAATTACATTTTAACTTTTTTATCGATACATTTATAGGTCATAAAAAATTATATAAAAAACAAACTCATTTCATCATAGTTATGATATCATTATATTTTAAGTAACTAACATTTTTATCTATATTTGTTAGATTTTAATAAGGAGTGATGAATTTGGTAATTCTTCAACACCTAGACCAAACGATAAAAAGAATCAGAAATCAAACTGCAAACTTACTTACAATCATTAATTTAAGTTTGGGAGCATTTTCTATATTATTTGTACTTCAAGGCGATTTATATATGAGTCTTTTTTTTATCTGCTTAGCTGCTATTTTTGACCGATTTGATGGTATCGTAGCCAGAAAACTAAACATCACTTCTGATTTAGGAAAACAACTCGATTCATTAAGTGATTTAATTTCATTTGGTGTGGCACCTGCTCTACTCTTATATTCAGCTATTTTATTTGACTTTGGTACACCTGGAGCTATTTTTACTATAATATTTATCGCCTGTGGCGCTATTCGTTTAGCTAGGTTTAACATTTCAGAACATAAAGGTTATTTTATTGGATTACCTATTACTGCTGGTGGATGCTTACTTACAATCAGCTTTTTGCTTGTAGACACTATTTCTGGTCCAATCTTTATGTTTATTATCCTATCATTATCAATACTGATGATTAGCACATTTAAAGTAAAAAAAGTATAAAACTCCCTAAAAAGGGAGTTTTAACGGTTAAAGGTTATTTTTTCCATTCACTTTTACAACAACAATACTAGAGTTTTCAATAGCTTCAAATTCATGATCATCTTCCACTTCCATTGTCGCTAATATACCTGGTTTCAATATTTCTTCTGATTTCCCACTGCGGAAATAAACTTCTCCATCAGTAATGATGATAATTGCCTCACATGGAGCTAAATGCCTTGGAATTTTCTCACCTTTTTTTAGCTGTAAGTTCATAACAATTCCGTGATTAAATTCATGTAACATACGTTTTGAAATTGCTGTCTCGTAAAGACTTGGGTAGTTTACAACTTTCATTTTATTTCCCCTTTTCTATGTTTAATTTAAAACTTTAAATAACTTGTCTACTAGTATTTATAACGTACACTGAAAATAACCTTATTTCAGTGATAACAGTCACAAACTCTTTTAGCTTCTTTAAAATGCCACTTTTCCATTTGTGTATACCCTTCTTCTTTTCACGCAGTACCAATACTATTTATTATTTGATAAACTAATTTATAAAGCTGAACTTCAATTAGTGGGGTTTTCCTTCATCCCCCACTGATTGTTAGTTCAACTTATCGGACCTTTAGGGACAGTTAATCCCCCACCTAAACTTCTCGATTTTCTTAAGTTTTGAGGTGGAGGTCTTACTGCCCCTTAAGAGTGGGATAAAAGTAGAATAATTAGGAGGCTTTTCTCTTGCAAGTTATAATATCACATGTAAATTTAGACTTTGATGGCCTTGCTTCCATGCTAGCGGCAAAAAAATTATACCCACTAGCTAAGGTGATTTTACCAACAAAGCAAGGTAAGTCCGTTGAACAATTTTTAGCCCTATATCGTGATTCAATTAAATATTACTCTCCTAATCAAATTAATTGGGAAAATGTATCTGAAGTTATCATGGTTGATACTGCCTCTTTAAAGAGAATTGGGGAAATAAATAACTTTATAAATGGTGAAAAAGTTAATTTTATCGTCTATGACCATCATCAACCGACTGAACACAATGTAATTTCTAACGAAACAACGATAGAGGAAGTTGGGGCCACCATTACTCTACTGCTAGAGAAAATAAAAATGAAAAATATTACTATTACAGCTTTTGAAGCAACTATTTTTGCTCTTGGTCTTTATACAGACACCGGTTCGTTTACATATTTGACTACTACATCTAGAGATTTAAAGGCAGGAAGCTACCTTTTAGAGCATGGGGCAAACCTTCATATAATTTCAAAGTACACTAATACACCACTAAATGAACATAATCAGAAATTATTTCATTCACTTATTCAAAAAAGTGAAGAACATTACTATGAAGGAGTAACTATTCTCATTGCTTACCATCAACAAAATGAATATACTGGTGGCCTTTCACTTTTAGCTAATAAAGCAATGGAAATGACTGGAACAGATGCATTAATCTTTGTAGTTGAAATGGGGAAACGTATTTTTATCGTTGGTCGCTCTTCTAGTAATCGAGTTACTATATTACCTATCATTAAACATTTTAGTGGTAACGGACACAAAAAAGCAGCTTCTGCAATGGTTAAGAACTACAATATTGCTCATGTATTAGACATTATTAGAAAGAGTATTCGTGAAACTGTTCAACCTGCTGTTATGGCAAAAGATATTATGTCGAGCCCTGTTAAATTTATTTCTTCAGCTACTACTATTGATGAAGCTACTAAAATGGTACTTAGGTACGGCCATACGGGTTTTCCTGTGGTTGATGAAAATAAGTTAGTTGGAGTTATTTCTAGAAGAGATATTGATAAAGCAAAGCATCATGGTTTAGGACATGCTCCTGTAAAAGGTTATATGAGTACAAGGCCCATTACAGTACATTCTTCAACAGTCGTCGAAGAAATCCAAAAAATAATGATAAATAAAAATATAGGCCGTCTTCCTGTGCTAGAAAATAATGAACTTATTGGAATTGTTACAAGAACAAATGTCATTGAATTTCTTTATGGAAATAAAAACAGAGATTACAAAAACAATGCTCCTAAGATAGAGGTTTCACTAATAGAAAGAATGAATTCACTACTTCCTAGAGATATTATTGAATTACTAACAAAAATTGCAAATTTAGCTGACAAGATGAATTATCCCGTTTTTTTGGTAGGTGGCATTGTTAGAGATTTAATCCTTGGCAGGAGAAATGAGGATGTTGATGTTGTAGTTGAAGGAGATGGAACTGCCTTTGCTAGCAAGTTAGCTCAAGAAATCGGTGGAGGTGTTCGGGTACATGAGAAATTTGGTACGGCTACGTGGAGACTTCCCTCCGGATTAAAAGTAGATATTACATCAGCTAGAACTGAATATTATGATTTCCCTGCAGCTTTACCGACTGTTCGTTTATCTGGCTTGAGAGAAGATCTGTATCGTAGAGACTTTACAATCAATGCAATGGCTATCCAATTAAACAAAGACAAATTCGGGGATTTAATCGACCTTTTTCATGGTTATCAAGACATATCTCAAAAAAAAATAAGAACATTATACAATCTTAGTTTTGTTGAAGACCCTACTAGGATCTTAAGAGCTGTGCGTTTTGAGCAACGCTTCGGTTTTGAAATGGATGAGCAAACATTTGATTTAGCACAAACTTCAGTTGATAAAATTAGATTAACTTCAAAACCAAGACTTGCCTATGAACTAAGTAAACTACTAAGCGAAAAACACCCAATAGAATCACTCAACCGTCTAGATGAAATAGGAGTTCTTAACTTTTTAATTACCGTTAACAGCTATGATAGTAGTATGATAAAGCAAATAAAAAATTTCAAACTAATTCTTGATAATGTTTCTAAACAATTGACTAATCCTCAAACAAACGTAAGTCAAGCTTGGATTTGCTATTTAGTTCTATTGTTCTCAAAACATGATAGTGGTTTCGAGCAAGTTAACATGTTTACACTTAACAACGAAAACATAAAAACAATAGAAGAAATAAAAGCATTACTAGAAGGAAAGTATCATTTTTCAAAAAATAATACTAGTGGCTCCCTTCATCATAGGTTAAAGAATTACCGAATAGAGTCAATATTATGTTTTACAATATTAATGCAATTCCCAAACGAGATTGTAGAAAATATAACAAGGTATTTGATACAAAGACAAGCGATTCCAAAAATTATCAATGGGAACGATCTTAAATCTTTAAATATAAATCCAGGTCCAATTTATTCAAAAATTTTACAACAAGTTGAATGTGATTATTTAGATAAAAAAGTTTCATCTAAAGAAGAAGCCATTTTATTGATAAAAGAAAATTATTAGAATCATAACGAAGTCTACTTACGTAAATTTCAATAATTTAGAAAATACAAACGTAAGAAAACTAAAATACCTTAAGCACATGAGTCTAAGCTAGACATCAATCCAAGTTCAAAATTTATAAATACAAAAATACGAAAGAGTTGACAAGCAATGGAGTGCCATTCTCTTTCGTATTTTTGATAATATTATTTTTTAAAGTCCTTTTGCATGGAAACCAAGTTTTTTTAGTAACTGTATAACTTCTAACTTTTCTTCTTCATCTAGTCCGCTAAATATTTTTTTTATCGCTCCCTTGTGTTGAGGGAAGATTTCATCCATCAGTTTTGTTCCAGCTTCTGTAATAACAGCATAAGTTACTCTGCGATCTTTAGGACAAGCTTTTCTCAAAATGAGGTTCTTTTTTTCTAATTTATCTACTACATACGTAATACTACCACTTGACAGTAATACTTTCTTTCCAATTTGTTGAATTTGCTGGTCACCTTTATGATAAAGCAATTCTAAAACTGCAAATTCAGTTGGATTTAGTCCATATGTTTTAATATCATCTTCAATAAGATCATTAATCGCTCTAGTTGCACGCGATAAAACAATAAAAAGTTTTAGCGATAAGTCATTTGTATCTATTTTCATTAATATCATACCTTACGTTTTTATCTTGGAACCAAGATAATTATAAAGGATAGTAAAAAATCTGTCAATTGCTAATAGAAAATTATGTAAAAAGGATGCAAATAGAAATCTGCACCCTTTTTTGTTATTTTAATAAGCCTACTAGCTCAAGTCCATGAACAATACCGTCATCATCAACATGTTTCGTCACGTGCTTTGCAACCTTCTTAACAGCCTCAGGTGCATTTCCCATAGCTACACTATGTTTAACAAACTTAAGCATTTCAATATCATTTAACCCATCACCAAATGCATAAATATCGTCTTCATGTACACCTAAATGGTCGATTACAGCTCGGATTCCTCTAGCCTTTGATCCACCAATTGGTAATACATCCATTGCCTTTTCATGCCATCGGATAAACTCAAATTTATCAAACATTCCTTTGTAAGAACTTTCTTCTTCTTCATTACAAAGAATCCATGATTGGTAAATATCGCGTCCTTCTAAATACATAGGATCAATTTCTGGATAATAACATTGTAGCGATTGAACACATTCTTCTAATCCAGGATGAAGATCAGTTGTTGTTTTCATACCTTCATGAGATTGATAAACAACAGGATGATTATTTTTCAAAGCGAATTCCGAGAACGATTTTAATGCATTTTTTTCTAATGGATTTTTAAATATTACTTCATTATTTACAACAACATATTGGCCATTTAAACTAACATAAGAATTAATATCTAGTTCTTCTCTTAATTCTTTAAATAAATAGGGTGCACGACCTGTTGCGATAATTACCTCATAACCTTTTTCTTTTAGTTCTTTCACTGCATACTTTGTAGAAGCTGGTAATTGCTTTTCGTGATCAAGTAGTGTACCGTCTATGTCAAAAAAGATGATCTGTTGATTCATTAATAATACCTCGCTTTTCATATTATAGGAATCTATGAAACGTTATCTGCTTCAACTATAATAACATTATTATCTTTACTTGTGTTTTTCTTTTCCACTGATTCTGACTTAATTAATAAGCCTACCCCTGCAACGATAACTACTATACTGATAAGGCGCATAACATTTAATGGTTTAACTTCAGTACCAAATAAACCGAAGTGATCAGCAATGGCTGCACCTATTACTTGCCCTAAAACAACTAATACAAAAGCTGTAAGTGCACCAATATTAGAAATGGATAAAGTCACAATTGATACAATCGTTACCCCTATTAACCCTGATATTAAATACCATTTAAACCCTTGTACAAGGGTAGCGGTTAATCCTAGGGAAGGTTGTTTGATAAGAATATAAATAAGAGCGGGAATTGCTTGAATAACAGAATATAATACAATCACTGCTGGCAAACCTATTACTTTAGCTCCAACACTATTCACTATACCATGAACACTTATTAATAACCCTCCTAATAAAGCCATCGTTAAATAAACAATATACATAAATACCCTCCTTTCTCGTAATAAAACCCCCTCACAAGAGATCGCTATAGTGAGGGGAAAATTATGTTTGTATAAATAGTTTTATTAAAATTCTTTACCTATTTGATTACTCTCCAAGTCCACTTGTAATAATCTTATTAATTGCTTCTAAGGCCTCATTTGCATCATCACCTTCAGTAATAATTGTTATTTCTGCTCCTTTACCGATTCCTAAAGACATTACACCCATAATTGATTTTAAATTTACTTTTTTCCCGTTATACTCAAGTGAAACATTTGAATTAAACTTAGTTGCCGTATTTACCAACATTGTAGCTGGTCTTGCATGAATTCCTGTTTCATCAGTGATAGTATATGATTTTTGTGCCATTTTTTATTGCCTCCTAAATGTTATAAACTTTCTCCATTTGTTTCAATAACTACTTTATACCAATGATAACTTTTCTTTTTTATACGTCTTAACTCTTTTTCATCTTCTTCATCACGATCAACATATACAAAACCGTAACGTTTTTGATAACCGTTCAACCAGCTTAGTAGATCAGTAAATGACCAAACACAATATCCAATCATTTCTACGCCATCAGTAATTGCTTCCTGGACTGCTATTAGATGACTTTTTATATAGTCAATTCGATAATCATCATTAACAAAATCGTTTTCTTCTAGCGTATCGTATTCGCCTAATCCATTTTCGCTAATTAATATTGGTAATTGGTATCTATTTGTAATTCTACGTAAACCAATTCTTAGACCTGTTGGATCTATCTCCCAGTCCCAGTTTGTAGCTTCAAGATTTGGATTTTTAATAGTTTTAAATACGCCTTGAATTCCTGTATCCTCTGAAGTCCCTTTTTTACCGGATGTATTAAAATGACCTTCTGTTACTCCGTCTAAAGGATTTTTTTCATAAGTCATTGTTCGATAATAATTAACACCCATGAAATCAGGCTTACCTTCTTTTAATAATTGAAAGTCTCCTTCTTCAACGCTTGGAGCCAAGCCATTTTTTTCAAGATAATTCCATGTAGCTTTTGGATAGTGCCCCCAAGCATAAACATCCATCCACCAATGTGAATTAAATTCTTCCGCATTTTCCATAGCAAGGATATCTTCAGGCTTTGAGGAAAATGTATATGCTGGTGCATAAGCAAAACTAGGACCAATCTTCCCGTCAGGAACATACTTACGAAATTCTTTAATTACACTTGCATTTGCCAAATTAGCATGATGATTTACTTGATAAAATAATTTGTCATCTTTTACTCCAGGTGGGTGTAATGCCGTTTTGTACCCCAACATTGTAAAAATATTTTGTTCATTTAAGCTAACCCAATATTTCACGCGATCTCCAAACCTTTTGAACAACGTTACACTATAGTTTGTAAAATCTTCTATGATATTTCGTGATTCCCAACCACCATAATCATCTTGCAACGCTTGAGGTAAGTCCCAATGGTATATTGTTAATATTGGTTCAATTTCATATTTTATTAATTCATTTATAAGATTATCGTAAAACTGTAAGCCCTTTTCATTCACTTCACCCTTTCCATTTGGGAAAATACGAGCCCAAGCAACCGAAAAACGGTACGTCTTCATCCCCATTTCTGCCATTAATTGTACATCTTCTTGGTAACGGTGGTAATGATCTACAGCCACGTCTCCATTAGTACCTTTAAACGTTTTTCCAGGGATACGTACAAACTCGTCCCAGTTGGAAGGACCTTTCCCATCAACATTCCAAGCACCTTCAACTTGATAGGATGCAGATGCTGCGCCCCATAAAAAATTGTCTGGAAATGGTTTTAGCTTTTTATGTATCATAATAGACACTCCTAATTATTATTTTTGAGAAATATCATAATTAATGAAAGCAACTCGTTACATAGCTTTTAAAAATAAACAAATTCAATACATTTTTAGTGCAAATAGAAACCTTTCATTACGTTATTTTAATGTAGCACTTCTAGTTTCAGTTTAATTAGATTCACACAAAATGTATATATAGTAATCGAACAATGTATTTAATAACGTAAATAGTTATATGTTTCAGTGATGTAACATGATGTTTCACGATTTTCATTTTAATAAAACCGAAATCTTAATTAACTCGAAAAACAACATTTTTCAGCTCATTTATTCAGTTAATGTATTCCTAACATGTAAAAAAATTATGGTTCTAGTAAACTTTACTAGAACCATAATTGAAAGCTTAACCTACTTTCTTTTCATCAGGTGATGAAAAACCGCCTTCTTCTCTTACTTTTTGCTTATCAAAGATCTTGAAGAATGGTAACCAAATCGCAAAGGCAATTAAAATATTAACCGCTTGCATGATTGCTCCTGATATATTTCCACCTGTGATTAAATATCCGTGTAAAATTGGTGGTGTTGTCCATGGAACTGCGATACCGGCTGGCTTCGCAACAATACCTAATGACATTGCAAAATAGGTTACAATTACTGTTACTAATGGTGTAAGAATAAACGGAAGGATTAATAACGGGTTCATTACAATCGGCATACCGAAAATAATTGGTTCGTTAATATTAAATGCACCTGGGCCCGCTGCTAACCTTCCTAATTGCTTGATCTGCTGACTTCGTGCCCATAAAAGCATCATAATTACTAATGCAAAAGTAGCTCCACTTCCACCAACGTTCATCATTTCAATAAATTGTGTTGTAAAGATGTTTGGTAATTCTTCACCTGCTTGGAATGCAATACGGTTTTCATCCATCGCACCCATCCAGATTGGTGCCATTACACCACTTACAATGTTCATACCGTGTAATCCAACACTCCATAATAACATGGCGAAAAATACGACGAATAAGTTACCAATTAAGCTTCCACCTACTAAAGTAAGTGGTGCACCTACGATTTGTGTTACAAGTGCATGAATACTTCCGAAAGATGTCATTTCTACAAAAATTCTTACTAGCCAAATTGATGTAATGACAATAAATCCTGGAATTAACGCGACGAATGACTTTGCTACCGCTGGTGGTACACCATCTGGCATTTTAATAACGATATCTTTTGATACGATATAACGATAAATTTCTGTTGAAAAAATAGCTATAAGCATTGCTACGAATAAACCTTGGCTTCCCATTAGTGCTAACGGAATACCTCCACCTACTTGAACAGCTTCAGCTGCACCTTCTGGTGTAAATGAAATTTGAAATGGGGTTGCTAATAAGAACGATGAAATGGCAATCGCCCCTGAGGAAAGAGCATCAATTCCATATCTTTCAGCAAGTCGATAAGCGATACCGAAGCAGGCAATTAACGCCATAATGTCAAACGTTACTCCAACAGGGTAAAGTAATTTTGACATCCACTGATCTCCGAAAACTCCAGCCATAAAGTCAGCATAACCTGGGATTGGTAAGAACGCTAAAATTAGGAACAGCGATCCGACGATGATAAGTGGCATTGTTAATATAATTCCATCACGTAAGGCGTTTAAGTGACGTTGACCTGCTACCTTACCTGCTACTGGCATTACTTTATTTTCTAAAAATGTATTTACTTTACTCATTTAGTTCAACTCCTACCATTTTGTATTGGTATTTAATAAAAAATTATGATATAATTACGCTCAAATCTTGTTCTTAGATTTGGAACTCCTTGGGTTAAGGTTGCCGCCTACACCAAGGAGTCTTTTTTATTTATTTTGCTAAAAGTTGTTGTACTGATTTTATTACTTCCGCACCGTTACAAGTTCCATAATGAACTGGGTTAATAACATCAACTGGAATGTTTTTCTCAGTTTCATATTTTTTCATTTGGTTTAAAAGGTAACGAACTTGAGGCCCCAACAATAATATATCTGCTTTATCAATTTCGTTTGGTACAGTATCTGCGCTTACTGCCCAAATTTTTGTTTCTAAACCTTGTTCAGCCGCTGCTTTTTCCATTTTTGTAACTAGTAAACTCGTAGACATTCCTGCCGCACAACATAATAAAATATTCATTCTAAATTCCTCCTAAGTAATAGTTATATAAATAATTTCATAAAAAATAATTAGTAAGCAACTTTCAACTTAGAGAATAAAAATTATGTAGAATATTTTTTAAACCCTACATGTTTTTTCTGTTCTTTTTTGTTTCCTGTTGCTTAATTACATCTTATAGTAAAAGCGCTTTCATATAAACTCAACTTTTTTCCTTTAGGTAACGGAAAAGGTTGATTGCGCTTACAAGATTATATTAGTCTTCTAGCATAGCTCGACGTTGACCTCCTCGAACCATTTTTTGTGGACGAGAATCGCAGGGGTAAAGCAGTCGGAAGTCATTCAGAGATGTATTTCAAGTAGAAAGTTAAGTCATAACTTGAGTCGCGTGAAAATAATTCGCGTTGAATTGACGATGGCCTTGGGTGGGGCGCTATGCTAGCGAATTGAAATTTATACCTTATGTATTCTTACTGAATAGAAAGGTGTAGTCAATTTTACCCGTAAAAATAAACATATACACTGCGTTCAGCTCTTAGACCTTTTTGTCTAGATCTGATCTTTTCAATTCGAGTTAACTGGGCTAGATACCATGTGAGAACTACTCTTTTTAGCTTAAAAAATATGGTTCTAGCAAATTATCACTAGAACCATACTTTTTACGCTTCAACTTTTTTAAAAAACTGTGGTAAATGCTCTTTGTGAGCTTCCAGCATTTCATCTACGATTTGTTTTGCGATCGTATCAGATGGACTTAGTGGATTAATGGTCATCGCTAAAACAGCCGTGTTGTAGTCACCTGTTACAGCAGCCTCTGCTCCAATACGCTCAAATGATTTAATCTGTTGAACAAGTCCGCGAACTGGAACTGGAAGGTCACCCATAGAAATAGGTTTTGGACCATCTTTTGTGATGACACAGCTAACTTCAACAGCCGAATCTGCAGGAATACTAGCAATTGCGCCGTTGTTAATCGTGTTAACCGGTTGAATGTCACGTTTGTCCGTGTAAATTGACGTAATTAAACGTACAGCTGCATCAGAATAGTAAGCTCCACCGCGCTTTTCAAGTTGAGGTGGTTTAATAGCTAAATTCGGATCTTTGTAAAGTTCGAATAATTCTTTCTCTAATTTTTGCACAACTTCTGCACGAGTTCCTTCGCCATCAGCGTTTTTCATGTCTTTTTCAAGCATTTGTCTCGTTTTGTAATAGTACATGTGGTAAGGGCAAGTTAGTACACCAAGTGCTTTAATGAACTCTGGCTCCCAACCAATCCCTTCAATATTTTTAACGAAACTGCTGTTCGCAGGATCTGTTAACTTCTCAATCACTTCATCTTTAACACTTACGCCATCAACATACACATCTAACCCATAAACCATATGGTTTAATCCAGCAAAGTCAATACGGATACGAGAATGATCCACATCTAATAGTTTTGCAATTCCCATCTCGATTCCGATTGGAACATTACATAATCCGACTACTTTTTTAATGTTTGAGTAACGTAGGACCGCTTCCGTTACCATACCTGCTGGATTTGTGAAGTTAATTAACCATGCGTTCGGACATAACTCTTCTATATCTTTACAAATATCTAGAATTACTGGGATCGTACGTAATCCTTTAAATAATCCACCAGGGCCATTAGTCTCTTGACCAAGAACACCATACTTAAGAGGAATTCTTTCGTCTTTAGCACGAGCTTCTAATAGACCGACACGGAATTGTGTAGTAACGAAGTCTGCATCTTTTAAAGCTGCGCGACGATCTAGTGTTAAGTGAACATCAATTGGTAAACCAGCTTTTTCAATCATACGTTTTGCTAAGTTTCCAACGATCTCCATTTTTTCTTTCCCAGCTTCAATATCTACTAACCAAAGTTCGCGAATTGGTAGTTCATCATAACGTTTAATAAAGCCTTCTACTAATTCTGGTGTGTAACTAGAGCCCCCACCAATTGTTGCGATTTTTAATCCTTTTGTATTACTCAAGATCTTACACCTCCATTAGATTTCACAAGTTCATTTAAATCAATAATTTCTGCTGCTAAATCTTTTACAGTGATCGCATTCATTAAGTGATCTTGTGCATGGATCATCAGTAATGAAATTTCTGTTTTTTCGCCTCTTATCTCACCTTGAATAAGAGATGTTTGTATATGGTGGGCTTCATTTAACTCTTGCCCTGCTTGTTTTAGTTTTTCTCTTGCTTCCACAAACTCACCTTGTTTTGCCGCTTGTAATGCTTCCATTGCTGAACTTTTCCCATTCCCGGCATGTAAAATCAATTGAAAAATTAACTCTTCATTTATCATAATATTTCCTCTCCAATCTATATCTTTTTTTACATCGATATTTTTTATTATCCAGTGTGGCTAACTCTCCCACACTGGATGTTACTATCTTTAACTTCCATTAATTTACTTTTATGTCAACCTACTTTTTTTTCATCAGGTGATGAAAAACCGCCTTCTTCTCTTACTTTTTGCTTATCAAAGATCTTGAAGAATGGTAACCAAATCACAAAGGCAATTAAAATATTAACCGCTTGCATGATTGCTCCTGATATATTTCCACCTGTGATTAAATATCCGTGTAAAATTGGTGGTGTTGTCCATGGAACTGCGATACCGGCTGGCTTCGCAACAATACCTAATGACATTGCAAAATAGGTTACAATTACTGTTACTAATGGTGTAAGAATAAACGGAAGGATTAATAACGGGTTCATTACAATCGGCATACCGAAAATAATTGGTTCGTTAATATTAAATGCACCTGGGCCCGCTGCTAACCTTCCTAATTGCTTGATCTGCTGACTTCGTGCCCATAAAAGCATCATAATTACTAATGCAAAAGTAGCTCCACTTCCACCAACGTTCATCATTTCAATAAATTGTGTTGTAAAGATGTTTGGTAATTCTTCACCTGCTTGGAATGCAATACGGTTTTCATCCATCGCACCCATCCAGATTGGTGCCATTACACCACTTACAATGTTCATACCGTGTAATCCAACACTCCATAATAACATGGCGAAAAATACGACGAATAAGTTACCAATTAAGCTTCCACCTACTAAAGTAAGTGGTGCACCTACGATTTGTGTTACAAGTGCATGAATACTTCCGAAAGATGTCATTTCTACAAAAATTCTTACTAGCCAAATTGATGTAATGACAATAAATCCTGGAATTAACGCGACGAATGACTTTGCTACCGCTGGTGGTACACCATCTGGCATTTTAATAACGATATCTTTTGATACGATATAACGATAAATTTCTGTTGAAAAAATAGCTATAAGCATCGCTACGAATAAACCTTGGCTTCCCATTAGTGCTAACGGAATACCTCCACCTACTTGAACAGCTTCAGCTGCACCTTCTGGTGTAAATGAAATTTGAAATGGGGTTGCTAATAAGAACGATGAAATGGCAATCGCCCCTGAGGAAAGAGCATCAATTCCATATCTTTCAGCAAGTCGATAAGCGATACCGAAGCAGGCAATTAACGCCATAATGTCAAACGTTACTCCAACAGGGTAAAGTAATTTTGACATCCACTGATCTCCGAAAACTCCAGCCATAAAATCAGCATAACCTGGGATTGGTAAGAACGCTAAAATTAGGAACAGCGATCCGACGATGATAAGTGGCATTGTTAATATAATTCCATCACGTAAAGCGTTTAAGTGACGTTGACCTGCTACCTTACCTGCTACTGGCATTACTTTATTTTCTAAAAATGTATTTACTTTACTCATTTAGTTCAACTCCTATTTAATTGTCATTTGACAACATCTAGTAATTTCTTTTAAAATTACTTTAACGTTTTTTTCTATTTTTTTGTTTCTCCTTGGTAGGCTGCAACCTATACCAAGGAGATTTTTTTATTTATTTTCTAAAAGTTGTTGTACTGATTTTATAACTTCCGCACCGTTACAAGTACCATAGTGAACTGGGTTAATAACATCAACTGGAATATTTTTCTCAGTTTCATATTTTTTCATTTGGTTTAAAAGGTAACGAACTTGAGGACCCAACAATAATACATTCGCTTTATCGATTTCGTTTGGTACAGTATCTGCACTTACTGCCCAAATTTTTGTTTCTAAGCCTTGTTCAGCTGCTGCCTTTTCCATTTTGGTAACTAGTAAACTCGTAGACATTCCCGCTGCACAACATAATAAAATATTCATTAAAAATTCCTCCTAGATAAAATATTAAGTAGTTTGTTTTTGTTAAAAATTTTAAGCAACTCTCAAATAAGTTAAGATAAAATATTAAGTGGAATTCCGTTGATTTTTTTAAATAGTTTTTTGTATCCTGTTGCTTAAGTACATCTTAATTCAAAAGCGCTTTCATTTAAACATAACCTTTTTCCGTTAATCAACGGAAATCATTTGAAGCGTTTTCATCGTGGTTTATGCTGGTAATAATAAAATTATAGATAACCCATTTTAATAAAGCTGAACTTCAATCAGTGAGGGGTTTTCCTTCATCCCCACTGATTGTTAGTTCAACTTATCGGACCTTTAGGGGCAGTTTATCCCCCACCTAAACTTCTCGATTTTCTTAAGTTTTGAGGTGGGGGATAAACGGCTTTCCAACTTGAGTGAAGAAAAAGCTTGTTAATAGTATAGACCATTAACAAGCTTTTTCGATCAATTATTTTTTTGAATAAATATGTTTATAAACTCTTGATACGTTTTACACTTTAATAACTGCTGAACTAATTGTTTACTATCAACAACACTTCCTAAAATATTGTACATTTTTTGTAAATCAGATTTGTTGTTCTTCTCAACATTTAATAAACAAACAAACTGTACAGGTTTATCTGCCCACATAACTGGTTTTTGCAATGTGCATACAGCCCAAAATGTAGAACTTGTTTGGGCTGTTATAGGATGAGGAATTGCTACAAGATTTCCAAAGCATGTGGGTGATACCGCTTCTCTTTCATAGACCGCATCTAAATAACCTTCACCTACAAGGTTTAATTGGTATAGTTTTTCTCCTAAAAAGTTAATCACTTCATCTCTTGTTTCAAACTTTTGTTGAAGAAAAACTAATTCTTCTCTAGTATACTCAAATGTATCATTAGTTTCTTCTAATAGCATCATTTCAATTTTTTCAAGATCTTGTCCACCTAAAATCGTATTCACTTCAATAACAGGTATTGATATAGGCTCATTAATTGGAATTGTACTAACAATAAAGTCTAGCGAATGTAGAGACATTTGTTTGAGCTTATAATATTCAGTTGTACCTAATACCTCTAATCTTGAACCAAATTTAGATTGAAGCTTATAATTTAATAATTTAGCGCTTCCAACTCCAGAAGCACAAACAACGATACAACGCTTTGGACGAATTGTCATTTTTTTTCTTTCTAATGCTCCACCTAAATGAAGAGCAATATAACCAATCTCATTTTCATGAATGGAAATTCCTAATTCTTTTTTTAACACCATTCCTGCAACCACACCTGCTTGAAAGGCTACTGGATAATAAGATTTTATCGCATTTATCATTGGGTTACGTAAGTTCATTCCATAACGAAAACGGTTTATTGCAGGTTTTAAATGAATACATAATCCTACTATAAGTTCTTTATCCTCTTTAATGCCTAGCCTTAGCTGTTCTTCTACTGCATCTAATACTTTCTCGACTAATATATATATTTCATCATCCATTAATGACTTAATTTCTTTTTGACTTATTTTCTCTTCTACAACCATTTTAGTTCCTAGTAAATGAATAGCTATATATGCAGTCTCTGTTTCAGGGAATTCAACATTTAAACTCTTTTCGATTTCACCTACTATTTCCTTGGCAACTTCATATTCTTTTTTATTAACTATTTCTTTTAATTCGTCTGGAATAAGCGACACGTGATTGCCATTTCTTATTCGTCTACAAGCTATTGCAATATGAATAATTAAATTATTTATCCCGATATCGGATAACTCTATTTCGTGCATATTAATATGATTAATGATGATTGATTTGATCGACAACATATCTTCATTTGGAATAATTGAAATTTTTGAATTAATTGCATCAATTTCCGATTCACTTCTATCAAATAAATATTCAGACATACAAAATCGCCTTTTTAATTCATTCCCTTTTAACCTAAATCCATAATTCGGTCGCGATTCCAAAATTAAATCATATTTTTTAAGAATTTTCTTTACTTCTTGTAAATCATTCTGCAGTGTCGATTTACTAATAAATAGTTCATCAGCCAAATCTTCGAGTTTCATAAAATCATCTTTTAGAAGCAGTTGCTTTATAAGAAACTGAACACGCTCTTCTGGAGAAATTGGTACAAAGTCTGGTTCTACCTGTTCATTTTGAAACATTTCTTGAAGCATTTTTCGAAAAAGCCTATCATCATGCACTTCTAAAACATAGCCTTTCCCTCGTTCCGATTTTATTGAGGAACCATGTTTAGATAATAACATGTCTAATTCTTTCATATCATTTCTAATTGTTCGTGATGTAACTTGAATAATATTGGCTAAATACTCCCCTGTTATTGGTTCTTCAGCGGCTAATAACTCACGAAAAATAGAAATTATTCGTACACTAAGCAAGTAATTCCCCTCCTAACTTAAAAAAAGACTTGTCTACTATTGCTTTGTGCCTATAAAATTTTGTTTATATAAAATCTATAATCTAATATACTTTATATAGTAACGAATTGCTATTAACTTTACATATTTGTAGTAGTGTTTTAAATATACTTACAAAACTTTTGGTTGTTTATTTAGAAAGCTTGTTCATTAACTTTTCTATATCAACTTTATTGTAAAAGCCTTCTATACCTTGTTTTGTAGATAAATAATTAACAATTTCTATATCACTTAATAAAACATTCTTTTTTAATCCTTCGATAATCATGCTCAAATATTCATTTGATGGTTTATTGAAGGAAACATCTAAATCCCAATCAGAAGTAAAGGTGAATATTGGAATACCCTCATCGTTATCACCTAAATATAAAATAGTTCCATACCACGATTCCCGGAAGGTTTTTGAACCGCTTTGCATTACTTCGTC
The DNA here is from genome assembly GCF_001866055.1 of Anaerobacillus alkalidiazotrophicus. Next base: position 1,072,491 of record NZ_MLQS01000001.1, on the reverse strand, counting down.
TAATTCAATCGAAAAGGTAGCACCATTATTTTCTTGTTTAACTACATCTAAAAATTGTTCAAGCGTTATTAAATACTTTCTACTAAATGTTTTGTACTTCTCAGCTTTAGTTAACCCAATAAAAGCAACTCCTTGATTTTGCCAACGAATTGATTCTTTTGCGAAATACAAAGGATGATTAATTATATATGTTTCTTCTTTTATTGGCAGGGATTTATCGAGACATCCTACTTCTATTTTTTCTGAACCTTTAGGCTGTCCCCCTTTTATGTAACATAAAAATCTATCTCGACTTAAATTTGAACCATAACTTGCATACCAAACATACTTTTCCTGTTTCATCTTAGTATTCATACAGTCACACCTTTATAACGTACTAATCTATTCAATTGAACGACACTTACTGATAAAGTCTTTAAACAATTGCACCATGTTTGGATCAACGGTAGCCATCTCTTCTGGATGCCATTGGACCCCCAATACAAAATGAGACTCATCAACTCCCTCGACTGCTTCGATGAAGCCATCTGGTGATGTGGCCACCTTCTTCAAAGAGGAGGCAAGGACATCAATAGCTTGATGATGCATGCTATTGACACGAATTTTTGAAGTTTTAAAGATTTGATATAACCAACTATTATTATCGAGGTGTAGATCATGAGTTGGCTCAGATCTTTCAGCTAATTGAAAATGTTTTATTGCCTTCGGATTAACTGTTGCAATATCTTGTATAACGCTTCCCCCTAGTGCAACATTTAATATTGTAATTCCTCGACAGATTGCCAAGATAGGCTTTTTTTCATTCAGAGCTTTTTTAATAAGTTCAATTTCAAATTTATCACGTTTACTATTTGTTTTTTGTAATTGTAGTATAGGGTTTTCGTTAAAGAATTGGGGATCTACATCTTCCCCACTACTTAAAATAATTCCGTCACACATAGAAATATACACTTCTACCAACTCTTGTGGTCCAATTGGAATAACAATTGGAATTCCACCACCGTGTAAAACAGATCGAATATACTTCTCATGTAATTGAACGCACGGAATATTATTATGATTTTCTATAGAGCTTGTAATTCCAATTATCGGTTTATTTTTTCTACTCATTTTCTCACCGCCAAATTATACTTATCCCTTATTAAATGCATATTATTAGAATGCGAAAAAACTGTTGAAAAAATTACGCGGATTTTTCAACAGTTTCTTTTTTTATAAGGAAACCAAAGTAGGTTACTCGATGATTCTTATTCATGTACAAACCGCCACTGTATAGAAAACTTATAAGAAATACAAACCAAAATGTAATAAATCTTAATAGTATCGCAAATATAACGGCTTCAGTCACTGCAATTTGAAGAGAGCTTAATAATAAAACAGTACTTCCTTCAAATGTTCCTAAGCCTCCCGGTGTGATTGGAATCATTGCCACCATATATGCTAAAAAAGTAATGGCAGAAATGGTTAAAAAATTGACATCCATTTGAAGACTAATACTTATTAAAAAAGCTTTAAAAGGAAATGAAATCCAAATTATTAAAGCTAATAGTAGTTGTCCTACCCAAGAAGTCCCCTTTTTGCCTACTAATTGTTTTAAAGCATCTTCAAAGGTTTCCAAATGCATAATCACCTTTGTTGACCACTTCCACTTCCTCCTACTATTTTTGCAAGATCGTATTTAGTTGTTGAGTGTAAAACACACTAAAAACTAATACAGATATCATTGTTACTAACAACACAAAACTTACAACTACGATTTGAAGGGGGATTTCAATATTACTTAGTACTAAATATAAAATTGAAAAAAAAGCAATAGGAATAAATACAAGCAGACTATACAATTTTTGAACAGTTATTAAAGCTGCAGCATCACCGTACGTCGATTGACATTGGTTTTTTATTAATATAGCTTTTATAGCTTCTCCACCCGTTTTTGCTGCAGGTGTAATACTTTCAACAAACGTCCCAATCATTTGGATTGAGAACATAGTCTTAAACTTTAAATTTGGTAAGATGGGCTTTGCAATAGAAACCCACTGAAAAGTTAACAAAAATATAGTGAATATTTGAAACAGGCATAAATAACATAATGTAGAACGTTTTAATTCTTTTAAATTAATAACAATTGATTTAATATCACCTTTCCATAGTAAGAGAGTAATCATTATGATTCCGATTAGAAAGAGACCTATTTTTTTTATACTGATCACTCCTTGGGTCTTTAACAACTAACAACGTAGACTTCATCGTCGAATTAGTCTGCTCGGTTGATGTAGATTCATAGCTTCTGTTTTGAATACAATTTCCATAAAGACAAGAAATCCCTTTTTTCGGACATCTAATTAAAATTCTCGTATTAGTCTGGCTACATTCCAACAAATGTTTGAGTATTTTATCTTGCGGAGATGCTTGTAAGGCAATATGGGCAACTGAATATTTACTTGCATCTATCGTTTGACCATCTCCTAAACTTACTTTTACCTGATCATCTAATTTTAATAATTTGAGAAATTTCTTTGCTAACTTAACCGCTCTTTGATCACAATCAATGACTTCTACATTAGCCCCTGATTGTTTTGCTATTTCAATGGCTGTCCACGGAAGGGCTCCGCCACCAATACAAATGACTCGATCTTTTTCTTTAATTTCCCCTAACCTCACTTCTTTTCTTACGATAGGCTCGTAATATTTCTGAAGTAATAAAGCAAGAGGAACACTGTTACTAAGTGCTTTTTCAAGTATTTTCGTAAATAATGGGATTATTCTCATATGTATCCCACCTTATAAAAACCTTACAATGAATGTAACTGTTTGATTAATTAATCCACCAACTAGAAAAGCAAAAATAATCGTTGAAATTGTTATTAATAGTGCTACTTTTGATTTAAACTCCTTCATTAGTATTGCAAATACCGACATACATGGTAAATATAGTAATGCAACAACTGAGCCAACAAACATTTGAAGTAAAGTTAAATCTAATTGAAGTAAGGGAAGTACTCCTAATTCACGACGGATAACCCCTAATACTAAAGCGATACTTGCTTCTTCTGGAAGGCCAAGCCAATCAACGACAATAGGCTTAACATATGAGCCTGTTGAACTTAATAACCCTGTTTCAATTACTAAACCTGCAATTAATATTCCTATAAACATCGGCAATACAGCTTCAATCATAAAATGTTTTGTACGTAAACTTATTTTTTTTACTAAAGTCCGAACATTGGGAAGTAATAAATTTGGCACTTCAATAAGAAGAGGGTCTATTTTTCCTTTAATTAATTTATTTAAAATAAGTCCTCCTATGAAAATAACTAGAAAAGAGACTAAAAATATAAAAATGAGGAGAGTGAGGGAATGATCTGCTAATAATGCAATAAAAGCTCCTGTTTGTGCAGTACAAGGAATTGCTAGAGTGACTAAAGCCGCCACTACTAACCGCTCTTTCATTGTTGTAGCTGCTCTTGTACCAATAATTGCTGGAACAGCACATCCATACCCCATTATAAAAGGAATAATCGTACTTCCTTGCACACCTATTTTTCTTAATAATCCGTCCATTAATACTCCTAACCTAGGTAAATATCCACTATCTTCTAAAATAGAAAGAACAATATAAAACAAAAATACATAAGGAAGAATAAGGGCAATTGGCCATTCAAAAATCTTAATTAAAACTCCAAATTCACCAACAAGCAGACCATAAATAATACCTTCACTTATAAATTGACTAACTATTGACGTCATAAATGGGATATACAATTCATTTAACAAAGGTAAGAAAAATACTGTACGTAAAGCTTTACCACCACCAACAACTAGTCCAAGTGAAAGAACTAACACAAAGAAAGCAATAGGAACACCTGGAAATGGTACCATTGCCCAATTACCTAACTTCTCTAACAAAGTAGGTTCTTTTTCTTCAATTCGTTCAACGGTACTAGCAATTTCTTTAGCTACTTCATTATATTCCAGATTACCTTTATTAAATAATTGTTGTTTAGGCGGACAACAATTATTAGCTAATTCAAAGCTTTTGGCTACTAATTTAGATAAACCAATATTCCGAACTGCTACTGTAGGAATTAAAGGAGCCCCTAACAACTCCTCAAGCTTTTTAATATCGATATTTATGCCTTTACGCTCCGCAACGTCAACTAAATTTAAAGCAAATACAACAGGAATTCTCCTTTTTAATAAATCTAGGGCTAAAAATAAATTACGTTCTAAATTGGTAGCATCTAATACACAAATAATCGCATGGACATCTTCTTCTAACAAATCGATAGCTACCTGTTCTGCCGGCGAGGTTGCTTGAAGAGAATATGTACCAGGAACATCTATTAAACTTGAACTTCCTTTAGTCCCAACCATTTCTCCTTTTGCAAAAGAAACTGTTGAACCAGCATAATTGGCAGTTAGTACCTGTTTGCCTGTCAACTTCGAAAATTACACTTTTCCCCACATTAGGATTACCCATTAATAAGAACTTTCTTTCCCCCTCATTAAAAGATAATTTATGATCCTCATGACAACACTCCAATTTAACACACCTCTTCTACCAAAATTTTATCTGCAATTTCCTTTCCTAATGCCACTTGACGTTTACCGACAGTTATTAGTACAGGCCCACCCAACGGCATTCTTGAAACGACCATAGTAACTAACCCTACACACACACCTAGAGATTTTAATAATTGTATGTTCGGAATTTCTTTAATTACAAAGCTATTTTTCTTTTTATATTTGTATAAGCTCATCACTAATCCCCCTATAAAAATGTTAGTAAATACTCACTAATTGAGAATGATAATGATTATTAATTTATTTTATAGAGATTTCAACACAGTTTATGAAGAAACTACGGGGTTTTTGTTACGAATTTTCAAACATTAATTTATGGTAGGAAGTATAACAAAGAACCTTGACTTTACATTAGAAAGTTTCTTTTTAGTAAAAAAATATTACCTGAATCGATTCAAGTTTGCACAATAAAAAAGAAGGTGCTTCAAATGAATAATTTGAAGTACCTTCTTTTCATAAGTTTTTAATGTTTCCGACCTTTTTGACTTTGCTTATAAAACTCATGAAACAGCTTCATTAACGCTCTTTTTTCAATCCGTGACACATAACTACGTGAAATGCCTAAATCTTTTGCAATTTCTCTTTGAGTCCGTTCCTTTTTCATGTCAAGACCAAATCGGCCGATAATGACTTCCTTCTCCCTATTATCCAAAATATGGATGTAATCGTATACCTGCTTTTTTTCCATCTTTAATTGAATTGTATCAACAACATCTGCAGTATCTGCCTGCAGGACGTCAATTAAAGTAATTTCATTGCCCTCATGAGGTTATCGGTTTTTCTAATAACAATTTATTTACTTAATCATACTGCCTATTAAGCCAAAAGTAGAACTAAAATTGTTGTCACAAAAACCGTAGCAATGACTTTTTCTCCTATCGTTAATGATATCTCTTTCACTTGATAAGTGCCATATGATCCTGGGACTTTAACTAACTTAATTGGTTTATCCGATTTTAATTGTAATTCCACCGGATTGTCTATATACTCTCTTTTCATAAACCGCCCCTTCTCGTCCCTCGGTTGATCTACTAACTGGTATTGGTGGTTGTGGTTTTCTAACGGTGGATACCTCTTTACAATTGCCATTGACGTCACTCCCCCCTTCCTTCTGATGAAATGATTGCTCCAGCCATAAACCGTGGTCCGTAGCTTCCCATAAGGCAGAAGAGAGTGGGGACGTCATATGCTTTTTTAATTGGTGCTGAAACAATGGACTAAATGGAGCTGCGTAAAGAGCTAATCTAATAATTTGGTTTCGATCTAAACTTGTTGCCTTAAAAACTTGGTCTACATACTTTTTATAAAGATCATCATATCGAACCGTAGGGCGATAAACCATTATCCAGCTGTCACCACCTTTTCCCCCTGATTAACAATCTCTAGCAGCTTCTTTTTCCCTTCTTCTGTTAAAAAGACGTCCTTACTCTCAAGTAGATACATAGCCATATCTTTTGTCATTATCCATTCCCCCTTATGATCTGACGCCTTTGGGACGTCCTTGGTAAAGCATATTAGTTACTGGTTGTCCAATATTACACTTTTTTGCCTACGTTTAAAAAAGCGTAAATTTGGTCAAGTTGTATGATGAGGTGATTTAATATGAGTTGGTTTCGACTAGGTAAAAAAAGAAGTAGTTTTGGTAGGTTATTAGATGAAGAAGGGGTAACACAAGAAGAGGTTGCTAAAGCATCAAATGTTGGCCATACAACGATTTCAAAATTGTGCAATGATGATACCTATACCGTCAAATATTCTACTGGCGAAAAGATTAAGAAAGGATTAAAAAAGCTTGGATATGATAAAAACGTAGATAAATATTTAGGAATGTAAAAAAGCCCTTTAATGGGCTCTTTCAATTTCCCTATATAAAGTACTACTCGAAACTCCAGTAGCTCCTGTAATCTCAGTAATTGTAAACTGCTTTGTCTTATACATTCTCAATGCTTGTTCAACTTTCTTTGAACTTTTCTTTGGACGTCCACCTTTTCTTCCTCTTGCTCTTGCAGCTTCAAGTCCTGATTTCGTGCGTTCCCTAATCATATCCCTTTCTAGTTCAGCAAGTACCGATAGCATTCGAAACATTGCTTTTCCCATTGGTGTAGTTGTATCAATATTGTCCTGGATACTTATTAACTCTACTCCTTGTTGCTCTAATTGCTCTGCTACCTTTAATAGTTTAATAGTGGATCTTGCAAGTCTGTCCATTTTATAAACGACAAACTTATCACCTTCACGTAACGTATCCAATGCTCTATTTAATTCTTCACGATCATCTTTTGCTCCTGTCACTTTCTCTTGATAAATACGTTCACACCCAGCTAAATTAAGTGCATCTAATTGCATATCTAGTGATTGATCTTTCGTACTTACCCTTGCATATCCTATAATCATGTCTAAAACCTACCTTTTTAATAATTTGATTATGAACATGAGTTTTGGGAAGATATTCGTATGAAAAAAGGGCATTTTCTGCCCTGATTTTTCACGTTCCCATAAACGGTGGTTTTTGAATAAATCAAACTTCTCTTACATCCACTAAATTCTCAAATTTCAAATGATACCTTTCCTGAAACTGGTCAACTATCCTAAATTGTTTTCGATTTATATCGACTAAATGTACATGACCAACCAGAGTTTCAAAGTAACCATTTTGCCAATACGTAAAGGCAAGCTGTTTGTTATTTTCAACTGCATCTTGAACAGTTAGCCCAATTTCTTCCCAGGCTTGTTCATCTAACTTTGGTTTAGGTATCTTGTTTTGATTTTGATAAACTTCTCTGACCATTTGAACATGTTCAGGTAACATCATAGCTGTCCATTTTATATTCCCACGATCTCTAATCATAATATCCCTCCTAAACAAATAAGAACAAACGTTCTATTTTATTTTATCACAAATACAATAAATTTAGAAAGGGATATCTAATTTATTTTGTTTTATCAAAATACTATTAAAGGAAGTGAGGTTTCTAAACAACTTTTTGCAGCTTCATCTTTTCTGTGATAGCTTTTAAAGTTGCTAATGCATTTCGGTGTTCATCATCGCTATTATCAATTCCTTTTTCCAGCTCTTCAACATACCATGTCATAAAGCTAACAAGCATATCATGATGTTCATCACTCAACTGGAGCTCCTGGTCCTCTTCTAAATCCATGGTTGAGATATATTCTAAAATCTCATCATACAATTTCATTTTTTCTCTATGGCCAAATAATCCATATGTTTTTTTTAATCCCTTTTTAACTGCTTTTCTCATCATTTTAAGATGTACCAACATCAGTGCTAGTTCTTCACTTGTAAGCTTCATCAAATCACTCCTAATGTTTATAAGCTAATCAACTATTATTCCATACTTATTAAATATTTTGCGTTCGAGCCTTTTGGTTTCCTTAGAATAGTAGCTTTTTAAAATATCATTATCATTTCTAATTGCTTCAGATAATATAAATTTACACCGCCTATATGTTCTAACTAATGGATATAATTCTTTTGGATCTACTGACTTCTTCAATTAAGCACCCCCATTTAAGGATGAAAACTCCTAACTAATAAATTTTTTGTCTTTATGAACCTCATATAGAAAATCCTTGAACTTGAATTCTTCGCTTTTGGTAAGCTCGTTTATTTTCATCATGAAAAAGCTATTTCGTCCTATCTTAACTTTACGATCAGGAGTAAACTGTCCCCTTCGTTGCCAATGCATACATACAAATGGTAACAATATATACCCTTGTCTATTTGCTAAATCTTCAGCAACTTCTAGCTGTTTATAATAAGTAAATTGAGCCATTAATTTTGCAAACTTTACTTTTGGTAAGGAGGGAAAGTGATATAACAAGGCTCTAGGGTCCTTATCTTTGTATCGTTCTGGAACCACTGAAAAATGATGCATAACGTTTTACCTCCTCTAACCTTTGTTGTTCCTTTTTTCGTTTTATAAAATTCATTAGTTTTTCTGATACTATATCGATTGCTAGTATTACAAAAGCTATCCAAACAATCATTAGCATAAGCTGTAATAGAATAATCATGATACCACCGTGATCCTTTCTTTTATTCTTCTAGCTTTGTTGTGCTCTTTTTCTAACGTGTCCCAAAACTCCATTGATTCTCGTTCCGTATTCGGTAACGGAAACCCTTGAACCATTGCATAAGTGTCATAAAGGTTCATCTTAAATATTTTTTTAGCTTTATACATCGGTAGAAATTGTTTGTGCATAAATTGTCCCGTTTGATAATCTGTTAAATGGATCGAAAATCCTTTGTCTCCTATTTTACGAACATTGACTAACACCTCGACGATTTGTCTGATCCGACTATCTACATTGTTAATGCTGGGCGAACAATACATCTGCACTGCCTTCATTTTCCTAGTGAACATCATGATTTCCGTTGCAATACCTTGTCCAAACTTCGACCACCGACGATTACTAAAAGCCATTTGTGCTTCATCCCAACAGCAAATTGAGCCCTGGGCTCTTGCAACATCATACCAATCAGAATAATGACTCATATCTTGTGAGTCTTTCAAACCGTAATTACTAAATAGTTTAATATCACCGCCACGCATCCGAACTTTTTCTCTCCAGTGATGAGCAAACAATGACATCATAAATGTTTTACCTGATCCGAGTGGTCCTTGAATAAAAAAGTGTTGTGCCATTACTTCTTACCTCCTGGAATTTTCTCTGCCATTACGATTGGCTTCGGTGGTTTCGGTATTAATGCTTCAATCGTATCTAAATAGTAAGCCGGATCAGATACTAATACTTTTCCTTCCATCACAAACTTTTGAATTTCTTTATATGGATCCCCATCAAGATGTAAGTATTCATTTTTTCCTAGCTCTTTTAAAAAAAGTATCGCTCGTATTTGATACGGTTGAAGCTCCTGGGCATTTGTTTTCATTTCTTCTAATACTTGTTTAACGTCCGATATATGCTGAACCTGAGGAAAAAGATCGTCACTGATAACTGACTGCAATTTATCAGCATCCGTATTTTGCATTGACATAACCTATCCCCTTTCTGTTTTTATTTAAATGCATCAGAATCCTCGCCTGCAACACTACTTTTCTATCATTTCCACCGCTTGGTTTACGATTGTTTGTATCCGTTCAATTAACTGATAATCTACATCTTGATCTTGACTCATCATCGTTTCTACCGAATAAACAACACCTTTTAATTCATAAATGAGTGGATATAATTTGTTGTCCATTTAAACACCGCCCGATCCGGAGCAACCTTGTAATCCAAACATAATAAAAGCAACAATGATTGCACCAATTAATAACATCTTAGTAATATCCGTACCGTTTTCATCTTGTGGTTGTTTATATTCTGTAATATGTCTTAATACAATTGATTTCTCTAATTGAGCTAATCTTCTTGTTTCAGTAATCGATTGACTTGGAGCTCTATAAAAAAAGTTTCTCCCCTCTTCACTATTTGTGATTTCAGTATCTTCAATAGGGATATTGTAATGTCCATGTACATATAAAGAATTATCCCGGATTTCATTGATCCGTTGTATATCACTTGTTTTTTTCTCATCATCAAAAACGATTAGTACATCATTTGTATCTGGAAACAACTCGTTGTCTTTTTTTCTCTTGAAAAACATCTAAACAACCGCCTTTCTTTTCTGTAGCTTTAATTCTTTATTTTTTGAACGCTTATAAATTTTTAAACCAATAAAAACAATCGCCCCTACTCCAGTAGCAAGGCCCGAACCAACAAAAAACATATAAAGAAAAACATCTACCACCACTTAACACCGTCCTTTTTAGCGTAATAAAGACGCATAATTGACCGAAACATAAAAACCGAACCAATGACAACTAAAGAAAGTAACAAACTACTAATAACAAGTTGCCACGCTCCAGGCATATCTCCAAAGACAGATAAATATTGTCCAATATTTAGCCCCTGAGCCATGACTAAACTAACGCTTTGTAGCCTTTCAATAGCTAAATCTAAAAAAGTAATAGGGGGAGTAAAAATACTGTCAATCCATGATCTGATTGTTTCTAGCATCCTAATCGCCCCCTACCCTGATATTTGATAACAATTTAATTACTTGGAAAGCAGTGAATAGCCAAATGATAAATAGTAAGATATATGCTACTACATTAAGCTGCAAAGGCTCCATTGCATTAAATATTTGCCCGATCATTTGACTATATCCATGACCACCACTTGATTGTGGCGTGTAGGATAGACTTGTGAGTGTATTTCCTAAGCCAACAAAAAAGCTAAAAATAATCTTTGCTAATTCAAAGAAAATCATAAAAAGCTTTACTGCTAAGACCCCAATCATATAGAGAAAATAAAGTAATCCATCAATTAGCGCATAGATCAATTCAAAAAAAGATAATAATAGATCCAGCAATACATTGAATAAATCTCCAAGTAATTCACCTAGCCAAACGATAGCATCCCATATGAGGCCACCTAGCCATTGAAAAAAATCTGCAATTGTTGACCCTAACCAACTAATTCCATCCCATATCGTAGTAAAAAGGCGCCCAAATGAGTCTCCTAATATTCCAGCTACTATTGGTAACATCATGAGCTCAATCATTACTTATCACCTTCTTTTACGTGTTTTTGCTGTCACTGCATTAACAATAATATCTATCAACCTTTCAGAAAATAAAGCTGTCATGAAGAGAAATAGAACCGGGACTAAATATGGAAGTAATTTCGTAAATATGACGTTTAATACATCCTGTGCTATATATCCATTCATGACTTAGATCTCCTTATTCGTTGTTTATTTTCAACTGATTTTTTCACCATTGCTATTAATCTTGGTGTGAAGCGAAATGTTAAGACAAGGAGAATAAATGAACCGAAAATTGCAATTAGCCCCACAGATGTAATTAATAGATCTCCAGTTGTAAACGGTAAACTAACTCCACCAATACCTGGACTAGTTACAACTCCTTCTAATCCTGATGGCGATATCGGTTGTAGTGTTACATTTGGATTTCCTAAAAACGTGTATACCATGTCTTCCTCAGGAATTACTACTTGACCGTTACTTGCTGGTACTGTTATATATTCAGAACCACTAACATAAACTACCACTTCGCCGGTAGTTGGATTTGACCAAGTATAAACATAATCTCCATTTTCATTTGTTGTTAGATTTACACCACTCATAGTTGGTAATGGTTCTGGATCAGTTGTAGCTTGTATTGTTACTCCTTCAGATTCTTCACCTTCTGTATTAACTGTTGTTAACAAATATTCGTATTCCGATTCCGGCTCCACCGATAAATCATTAAAATAGCTACCATTTGTTTCGAATAGAGGATCATATTCCTCATTTTCATTAGCCGAAACCCTAGATCCGAATAGAAAAGATGTAAGTGAATTATCTATGTCGTTCACATTATTCCTTCTGTAGATCCGTACAAACTCAAAATTAGGATTATACTGAGGTATCTTCCATGATAAATCCACTCGGTTATAATCTGAATTGGCTTTTAAATTTGTGATTTCTTCAATCTCCGGGGCTTCTGGAAAAGCTATAGAAACTTGTATACCTTCTGATCTATGACCGTCAGTAGTTGCTGTTTTCAATACAAAATTATGTTCATTTCCTGGTTCTAATCCTTCTAGAATAAAAGAACCGTTTTTCTTAGTCGATACAAGGATATCATTAAAATATAACTCTGTTCTTTCATATCCATTGAATGAAGGACTTGCAAAACTTATGGATGCACTATGATAATTAAGTACTTCCACTTCAGTGACTTCTACTTCTGGAACCGGTAAGGTACTAATATCAAAAGAAACCCCATACGATTCTTCACCCGGTGGATCATAATAAGAAGTTAATACAAAAGTGTATTCCGTATCCGGCTCTAAGTAATTGATAACCCGAAAATTTGAGGGAGATTCCACCTCTTCTATCAGCTCGTCCCCCTTATAAACTCTCACTTTTCTAAAATCTTCTTCATCAGGATTCTCCCATTCTAAATAAATCCGATTGTAATAAGGCTCGCCGAAAACATTTGCCACTTCACTGTAAATTGTAGGTTCATATATAGAACCATCGTTAAAAACATTAACTACTTGCAATTCATTTCTATCGTTATTATTAATACGAGGACTTACTAAAACCCCTTTTATTGCATAATCGGAAGAATACATACCTGTTACATTAATATTTATTCTTCTATCTACTGTAATTGAATCACTAAGATCACCATTTTCATAAACTAATCGAAAGGTAGTTTGTGAATTCATATAAACCCAATCGAAATATAAACTTGTGATACTTTCCGGTTTAACATAGTTTTCAAAAGGTATATAAACATGAAAATTAATTCCATCACTAATACCCGTAGCAATTCCAGTATTTGTTGAACCGTCTGTAACAGAATAAGTTTCTATTCCACCTTTGTTTAAAGCCTCATCCCTATCAAAAGACAATAAGCCGGTAAACCCTGTGTAATATTCACTGTTTCATTTGCAAAAACACTCCCGTCAGGCAAAATAAAAAACAAAGTCATTAACACCATTACTATTTTTTTCGTTACTCTAAACCTCATTTCCTCACCTTCTTTCTAAGCTTGTTCACTGTCCATCCGGGTTATCCGGATGTGTTTTATAATCCCCATAATTAATCTCAAATCCGCCTCCAGGCATCGGTGGATTGTACTCTTGCCCTGGTGTTGGTGCATCATTACTACTATCACCAGGTATTGGTGCTTCACTTCCGCTATTACTTGGCAATGGTGGTTCTCCTGGATCAATCGTGCCACCGACCCCACTACTTTCATTTGGCATTGGGAAATTATTAGTAGGCATTTCGGGTTGGTAGTCCCACTCTCCAGCACTTTCCATTCCTGGTACTGGAAACCCGTCAAAAGGTAGGTCCGGTAAGGAATTAACTGGATCACTAGTTGATAGGTCAAATCCACCGCTCTCATCTTCTCTAACTTCAATTACTGGAGCTTGAGTTTTTATATCATCTAAACTAAACGTTGCATTTTCTAGTTCTGTATTCTGCTGCATTTGTGGTGTTTTTTGCTCTAAATTATGAGCGTAATCTAATATTGCTGGCTTACTAGGTGTAGGTGGATTAATAGGTTCAATAATAGCTGGACTACTAGGTGGCGGTGGTGCAGTTCCTAGCATACTCTCTAAATCATTGACCAATTTGGGTACCACTCGATCGTAAAAAGTATCTGCTACCTGTTCCCAATTAGGTGGGGGTGGAATAGCGTTTTTAATTTCATCAATTTTCCCCATATAATCTTGCCAACCAGGAGCATTAAAAAAATCATTAAAATCAATCCCTTCTCCACCATCGTCACCACTACCAGGTAGATCACCATCATCATCAGGATCATTACCTGTGTCACCATCATTACCGTCATAACCTATTGAACCACTACCATCACTGCCACCTTCCCACGTTTCATCTTGGATCTGAGTTACTACTGTCTGGTAATTACTCAAATACTGAGTATCATCAGGCCTGAAAAATTTAATCGTATAAAGTCCATTTGCTGTTGCATAATAATGTCCGCTCAAATCGTTATAGGTTCTTACTACAACACCATTTTCAGTGTAATTGTTGTCTTTAACAAAGCTAACTTCCATATAAAAGTTGTTTGATACCAAAAAATCAACTGTATCAGTGTAATCGAAAATGACTGCATCTAGATCACTATCATAATGAGTCCAACTAGCCGCTCTTGCTACTTGTGAGAAGAACATAACGATTACCAAAAAGATACATAAGACCGAAAAGACCTTTTTACCACTCAATGAAACCTTAACTGTATCGTTTCTTAACATATAATTAACTACACGCCCCTTAATTAAAGAAAAGGAGACAGATTAACCGCCCCCTCTCCTCTAGGTGAAATAAATTAGTGTGTTCTGCCACGAGATCCAGCAGCATTTCGGATAAGACCGATGATTTTAGGTGCAAACATTACTGCAAGACCTAGTAATACAAATGGTCCAACTACTCCTAATAATTCAACTGCACTTGTTAAAAGGTCCCCCGCGTTAAATGGTAATGAAATTCCTGAAAAATCGATAGCCATATTTAAAACCTCCCCATTTTATTATTTTTTTATATAACTAGAACGAGCTAGTTAGTAACGGTACACATCGTAATCGTCATCATCATCATTTTTTTCTCCAACACCTAAAGCCTTTCGGATCATAACGATTAAATGACCAATTACATCAATTGCAAAAAATATCATGATGATTGGAGCAATAAAGAATAAAAACCATTTAACATTGTTCCAAAACTCAGTCATGTTGCTGCCGCTTAAAAACGTTTGAAATTCAGGCATATAACCACCTAATTTCTATTCCTAATGGCTTGTACAACATAAAATAGCAACAACCCTACTGCTGTGATTGCAATGATGATCATTAAAAAGGGTGCTACAAGTTTGAGAATGAAACCGAAAACTCCCCAGAAAAACGAGAAGTCCCATACATCACCTAATGACTCCATTTCATTCGTTCACTCCCCTTTCTTAATATCTAGTAGAGTTATAAACTTGCAATATAACTAAAAAGAAGGTGACGACAATTGTAAAACCTAATAAAAAAATCATCACTTCTGAGTTACCAAAGATTACTTTAAACGCTTCAGTCATAATTCCTAGAGTCATTTGTGAACACCTCTAGCGATTGCACTAATAATCAAGTTGACTATCGGAGCAAGTAAAAAGCAGCTCCCTATAATTACGACGTAAACGGTAAGTATTTCACTTGCTGTATTTGAAACAATAGAATACATTCCTTTACCTCCTAATCACTCGATCCACCACAATAAAAATTAACATTGCCGAAAGTAGCGTTATGGTTGCAATATCCCCAAGTGTAACCTCATGAATAACATGAATATCACCTTTTGGATTATAAAAAATTGTTTCTTTTGTTCTTGAAATGTCACTGATCCAAACTAGCCCACTCTCATCATCTGGAGTAAGTTCATAATTTACTTCAGACTCGGTTTGCTCGTTTTCATCAGTCGATTCAGTTTCGGTTGTTTCAACTACTTGCTCTTCTTCCATGAAATCAACCCCAGTGCGTTTTTCTTAATTCTAATTATTGCAGAATATTTTTGGTGCTCGCTACCACAAAAAAATTTTGTGGTACTAGAAGGATATGGAGGGGGTGTATATATAGGTGGGGGGCGTCTAAAATCTCATAAAAACATAGTTAAGTCAGTTAATTCAAAAACGAAAATTTACTTGCTTCGGTTCAAAAATTTCGATTTGTTCAGAAATTTCCTAGTTTCGTTCCGTAAAGTATAAAAGATATTAATATATCATTAAAATACTGTACGGTTAGTACTCATTTTCCCCACAAATAAACAATAAAAATAAAAGTAGTTTCTATCCAAAATAAAATTCTTTCAAAAACACCCCTATTTTAAATGTTTTTGGTTAGGGGGTTACATTTATATTAAACACTCTCTAAAAATCGAATACGAGCCAAAATAAAAAGAATTAAGCGAACTGCAACGCCCAATTCTTTTTATAAATCACTTCACTTTAAACTTTTTACTTCTTCCTGTTTTGGAGATACCTGTTTCCAACGTCTTGATCCATTCGCTTAAGTCTTGTTTTGAATAACCCATAATTTTAAGATCCTTTGGAAAAAGGTCTGGCATCTTCTCCCACATTCTCATTTTAAACAATGCTTTTTGTAAGGAACCAAAAGAATAAATATTTCTCTCACGTCTAGCTGTGTATTCGTGCATTCCTATGTACTCAGTGAGGTAAACGTATCTTTTATCTTTTACCTTTACTTGCGTTAAAAAGCCCAACCCTATTACCACCTTTATTTAATTTTTCTCAACATCCTTCCTGTGATCTTCCCAGCGATACGTCTTTTCATCCGTTGTATGATCTTCCCTCTTCTTATTGCGTTTATATCCCCAAGAAATCTAGCTGTTTTGTAAAGTAAAGTTCTAACCTTATTAATCGAAAGCAAGTCCTACACCCTCTTTTACCGTTTCATCAATTCGCTCAACAATTTCTTGAAAAAGCTCATAAGGTTCTAACTCATCAACCACATCCCCAAGTAAATCCTGGTCTTCTTGATCTAATACTGATATTAAAAATTCATTGATCTCTTTTAAATTCAAACTTTTTCACTCCTCTTAAGTTTATACTCTCGTTCCAAAGCTGAAATGGAAATCAACCAAATCTTCCCCGACTTTCTAACCTCATAATGCTTAAATTTCCTACCTATATTACAATCTCTCTTAACAGTACCAGTAGGTAAATTAAAAAGTTTATCTCCCTCACTAGCTGTTGCTACCTCATGAATGGGTGAAACAATCCCACCAAAATAACTAACTGTTTGCAAAATAAACACCACCTATACTTTTTCGTACATGAATAAGCTTTAAGAGTACGCAAACGTATAATTGATTATTTTAACGAAAATACTCCTAAAAATTAATAACGTGAACTATCATGACTAGAAGCTAATAAAACTATGACAGTAATTAGAAAAAGCATTAACACTACAATTACATCCTTCACTTTTTCAACCTCATTTCCACATAAACCCTAACGTATTGACTTCCTCTGTTTTGGTATGGCAAAGACACTTGTAAAACATCATAATGATTTCTAAAATTATCAATCATCAACTTTATTTCTTCTGCTAAACCTTGCAACCTAACCTTTACCATCTTGAATAACTCTTCTCGTATTGATTTTCCGTAGGGAATACTTTTGCATATGTTGGATAAAATTCAGGTTCACCATATTTAGATAAATAACCGATTGTATTTAAATATGCATTAACTGGACTTTCTTCATGTAATTTAGTTAGTAGCTCAAAAGTTGCTATTACATCAGCTAAAGCC
Source organism: Anaerobacillus alkalidiazotrophicus (assembly GCF_001866055.1). The sequence goes on along the minus strand of NZ_MLQS01000001.1, from coordinate 1,055,027 downwards.
CTATGAGCATTTTTTAATTCGATATTATAACGTTCACACATATCTTCTAACTTGTGAGGGTAATAATGTCGATCTCTGCTAATCGTTAGCGTATCGATAAAGTCATTGTTGAATGTTTCTAACCCGTTTCGTTTAAAGCCATAGTGTAAGAACCCAAGATCAAATGCTGCATTATGAGCAACTAGTAAACTATTACCTATAAAGCTTTTAAACTGAGTAAAAACTTCATTTTTATCTAGTCCTTTTTCATCAAGATCCCTTTTCGTTATTCCAGTAATTTTTGTTATGACCTCTGGTAGTTCTCCCTCAATCTTTACCAACTTGTTAAATCCATCTACTACTACACCGTTTTGTACTTTCACTGCGGCTAATTCAATTACTCTACAACTCTTGCATGATAATCCTGTGGTTTCTACATCAAAAACTACAACATCATTTAACATCTAATTCCACTCCTTTTTAAATTTATTTTTAAATTACTAAGAATAAAATTACAATATCTGTAAATTATAAAATCGATCCCCTAGCTCTAACTACACATCTTAGATCTCACTCAACATCAGTTATTGTTAGGGGTGCGGTGGATTTACGTACTATTCAAGACCAGTTTGATAACCACATTGAATAAGTGCGATTTCATAACCATGCTTTCTATTTTTTAATCCTCTTAAATCTGATCTTCTGAATTGTTCGTCAATAGGATTGTCATAACGAACACTTTCTAGTTTTTCAATCTCCTTGTCCATTTGTTGTAAAGTTTCAATGAACCATTCAATCTTTTCACCTTCTGTTTTCGAATACATAGTATTACGTTCAATTTTATAATTCATTTCAATACCTCCTTAATGGACTGTTTGTTCGAACTGCGCATCAGTTACTTAAATATTGCTTTTCCAAATAATCTCAATTATAATAATATTGCTCCGCTCCGGCGTATGGTAACATACGTATTCTCGATAGGCTTGGGCAGGCCCGTGGGAGTTGGTACTTTGTTGTCTATTCAGCATTGTATTGTCGGGAATTGTTAAGGAGGAGATGTGTATGGATACATTAAGTTTTTTTGGAAATATTGCTAGCTTAATTGGTTTAGTAATTGCTGTTTTTCAATTAGATTTCTTTATTTGTGCCTTCTCCATCCTCGACATGAGGGTAATTTAAACCAACTTTTTGCCCTTATACCGGTCCACCATTTGCTCCTAACAATGCTCCGGCTGGTAACTCCCAATTCTCCATTATCAAATCATCTTTCCTAAAATTCCTACTTAATGCTAATTTCACCCACTTACTTAATCGTCTATCTTTTGGAAGCCTTTCTATCGCTCCTAAATTTGCTTTTTGCTCTAAGGTTAAACGGTTAGTATCAATCGTGTGGTTAAGCTCTTTTTCCTTTTCTACTAGCTTATTGAAGCGTTCTGGAGCTATTTCTCTCATCATTGCCCAAAGGTCTGCTGTTGAAAAAATACAACCAAAGCAACTAGTACGGTTCCAACCAAGTAAATAGGCTGGGTGTGGGAGAAATCTTCTTTTCTCGTATTCGTCCCATATACGTTGCTCTGACCAATCAATTACCGGTCTCCAAGCATGAACAAGTCGTTTCTTGCTGTTACAAGCGTGTATTTCAGTTTCAAAATACTTAGCTCTATTAGGTGACTCTTCTCTGCGTTCTCCAGTAACTACTAAAACTTTTTTATCTTTAAATCTTGGATGATTATTTAATACTCTTCTAAACACATCGATCTTGACATAAGGGCTGCACCATCTAACCCTTAAATCCGGACTCATAGCAGGCCATTTATGTCTGGTACTTCTTTTGCCGTTTCTTGTTGGAAGCTTAACTAATTTTCCGTTATCACAATAATAAACATCACCAGTTAAACTATCCTTCCGCATTAATTCGTTATAAATGCCACCCTCTCGCCACTGGAATGATGTATTAATCCCAAAGTGCTGACCTACCGCCTCGATGTAACTTTCCGTAACTGGCCAATCCATAAACTCGATTAGATCATCATGACCACCATCTACTGATTGATGCCACATCTCAATTTTTTGAGGTTCTATTCCAAGATCAAGAAGATAAAACAAGCAAGCCATACTGTCCTTACCACCACTCTCTGATATGATAATGTGGTCATAATCCTGAAATGGTAGAAGGTCAACTTTTTTCATGTCGGGAACCTCGATTTCAAGTGATACCTCTGGTTCAAAAAGTGCTAGTTGCTGCAAGATATCATCTCCCTTCTGGTGTTGCACATAATTCCTCTATTGTCTTGTTTACTCGGACTACGCAGTAACAGTTTCATTTTCTTTTAGTTGTTTAGACGCCATTTTCAACCCAACCAAATAGCCGATAATTCTATGGGGCATCATATCTCCAATATTGTATATCCACTCCCAATAATCGTGATCAAGTTCAGTGATAAGCTCACTATATAAATCGTTTACGCACTCATAAGCCCATTCGTTTTTATTAGAACAATTTATTGCCGCTAATATCATTTCATCAAATTCTTCGTGGTCAAAAATAACTTCTTCTTCAATTAGTTCTTTTTTCCATTCTGAAAGACGTTTAGCTGCTTTATCCCCATCATAATCTCGCCTTTCTTCTGAATACGCTGCTAATTTTTCCTCAAAATAGTGAACGCCAATATCATCAAAAGAATGAACATTAGACTTCCAAGTTAACCAAAAAACAGCTTCGCCAATGTCACCACTTATATACATTTTGTAACCATCAAAAACATAACGGCAATAATATGTGTTAGTTCCTGGTCTTTTCCATTCAAGAATTTGTAAATCACCATGTTGGGTAAGGGTTGCCTTATGTTCTTTAAACCATTTTTCCTCAATACTTTTTTCTACACTTTCCATTTCCTCAACATCCTTTCTCTTATGGCGCAGATGACTCAACCTTTGATAATAAGGCAGTTTCCTATACCGCCAATACGAAACCCTTCATCTACTTGAAACCAACGTTTACCACCGATTTGAGCGATAATTCCCTCATAATGAGTACCGTGCTCGGAAAAAATTATCGCTTTTTCTCCAACTTTAATCTTGTTACCTAAAATGTCTTTCGTTGGTATTCTTTGAGTTGACTTATTCAAGAGTTACAACCCCTTTCAACTGTTGCACAGTATGCCTCTATTGTTCAGTATTTACGGACTATACATCAATAAATCTATGTTCTTTAATAAAGCTAAGTTTATATAAAGTCGTATGGTTGCAAATATATATTCTATGAACCCCTTTGCTGTCTACATGTAAAACTTCGTAATAATAATAAAATATTCTTAAAAAACGTTGTTTTGAAAGAATAGTACCTTCTGTTAACCTAGTATCCGTATAATGAGGGTTAATAAAATAAACCTTATCTCCAATGTTAAACATAATTAACCTCCTTCACTGTTTGTCTCTAAACCGAAACACGTTCATCCTTTTTTATAACTTCAATTTCTAACCCACAGTTTTTACACTTCACAATTTGAATTATTTCGTTTGTTATTTGGTTTAAGAACATTTGACTTAACTCTATTTCGTAACTTCTGCAGTTGGTACATCTGATAATATTTTTTTCATTCGATCATCCAACTTTTTCAATTAGATTTAATTCCGTGAAAATCTCGTCTAGTAGCTCATTAGCTAGATCAATTTCTTTTTCATGCCTATCCTTGCTTTCCGAGATACTTGTAACATAGCCAATAACATAGGCTAGTGTACGAGACTCCAATTTTTCCCTATTCATTTTTAATGCCTCCTAATATGGCAAATCGTCGATAGCGTATATTTCATTATCAAAACTACTTTCATTTTCAACTGAAAATAGTTTATCGTGCATTTCTTCAAGCATTTCTAATAACTCACGATCCTCTTCGTCTAAATATTCATTTGGCGCTAACATGTGGTGCAATGAAAACAAAATCGTTTTTAACTGCTCACCACTGATAAATACATTAAGTTTTCCTTGTTTCACTTTTCATTCACTCCTATTCTAGGGACGGCTCACGCGCGCCCCGGAACCTTTTGACTCTTTTTATTCAAGGTTCTTCCCTTCGATTGTTGATAGTTCATTAGATACCATGCAGTGTTTAGGATTACTTTTTGCTTTTCAATTTCTGCAATCGTTGCTCCAGAAGTCTTTTTGCTTCTTCAAACTCTGTATCATCGTCTAACTGATCTTCTTGATTAGGAGCTGATAAACATTTTGGCAGCTTATCCTTTTTAACTACAGGTTTTTGAACTTTGGATTTTTCTATTGAGCGTATTGATTTTAAAATTTTCAAGAAATACTTTTGATGCGATTCGTAGTTTAAAGACTTAAATTCAAAACCAATTAATCTATCAATCATCATCAATCTTTCATCATCGGTTACTTGTTCCTGGTTCAGGAAAATTTCTAATGAGTCTGCTACTTTGTCATCTAGGTTATTAATTAGATGATTTGAATCATTAGATATATTATTATCAATTAGATATATTGATTCATTAGTATGTGGACTTTTGTCCACAGGACTCTGTGTACTTAAGTTCACAAGCCCCTGTGTACTTTTGTTCACATCATCCTGTGTACTTTTGTTCTCGGTTTCCTGTGTACTTTTGTACTCAGCACGTGTATTTGCTTTATTTTTTTTAGCTTCAATTCCAGCTTTTGAAAGTAAAAATCCAAATGATTTTCTATCGTTCCACAATCTACATTTAACTAAATTACAGATAGTCGTATCCGAATAAACTGGATATGGATAAACTTTAATATCAATTAAATTTCTTGTACCTAATTTACCTTCGGTTAACTCAATTAGACCAACCTCATACAAAGGTTTTAAAACTTTATATAATCCTTTTCTATCACTGTATCCAAGAATTTTTGCTACATTTTCAATTGAGTTCTTAATATGAAAATCTGCCTTTCTACTTACTGATCGATCTACATAAGTATTTAATTTTAACCATTTCATGAAGAGTGTTTCTGAAAGTTTCACAACTTCACCGATATTTATTTTGGTTGAATTTGTTGAGTTTATGATTACTGTTTCATCATCTTTATCAGTTGCTACCCAACGGTCCATTTGACCAAAATGAAGTACAAAAGTAATATGATCACGTTTCGAAAGTTCATTTATACCTTGTGATATCTTTACAAAATCATTCAATCCTATCCCCCATCTCAATAAATCAAAAATAAAAATTGAAAGGGTAGGAATGCTTATGTACAATAAATTAAGAAGTTAAAAAGCATTCCTATTGGTGTGGTGTGCCAAAACTTCGCTCGACTGTAAGAGTTCCCGCTCTTGCAGTTTTTTTATTGAAGTTCTGCATGTTTATCCCTTTCTTGAAACTCGTTAGTTAATATGTCGATCTAACAACTTAAAAGCTAAATTCCATCTATTTTTGACAACATTTTTCGCGAAGTTATTTAAATTTTTTAAGCATCTAATCGATAGATGATCATAATTGCTTTATATGTTTTACTTCCAGCAAACTTAATTTCTACTATTTCAAGATCTCCATTTTCTTGTAACCAATCATTTGTCTCAGCTTCCGAGTCGCAAATTTTGACCTGTAAAAATCCCGCTATTTCCGCATGTTCTGTCATTACTAAACATCTCCATTTCGTCTATATTTGTTAGTTGTTAAAAGTACTAATACCATGCTGAAATGTAATGTTAAGAGTGCAATCATCATTTCCATTTCATTCACATCCTATTTTTCATAAAGTTATAGCTTGTCTCCTTGCAACAGGTTACTCTTCCCCTGCTGCTGCTTCATTAATACTTAATCTTTTTTCAACTGGTAGGCTATTCCAAATAGCCCAACCAGCTAAATGGAACTCTCGAACTCTTTGTTCATGCTCTTCTTTACTCACTGGTTCTGGAGCTACAATATGGACCTTGGTTTTTCCAAACTGATAGGTGGCTGCATATTTTTGATCTGACATAGACTGATCACCTCTTAGTTTATGTCTATGCTCAAATGCTTGTTGGACTGCCCTCATTTTCGTTAACAAAGTTCTTCCCCCTTTTTAGCTAATATTTATTTGATGTAGCCCTGTTTTTTAAATTCTTGAAACATTAGTTTTTTGTAAACCATTAACCGTCCATGTCTGTAAGTATGTGATCTTGGCGGCTTCTTGGCTGGATGAATAGACGATACCTCAGCAACCTTCCGAGTATAATAAGCAATTCGACGTTGAACCTCTTTCATTTATATCAACTCATTAATCAGCGATATTGAAGCATTATACGATCTAACCAATCTCTTGCCCGATAATATTCATCACTACCACCACGCCGTTCTGAATTGGTTAAGTCTTGTACAAAAGCACCAAGTAATTTTGAAACTGAACTCTCCCTTTCTTCTGCAATTTCTTTCAACCGTAGGTACTCATTTTCGTTAATATCAATAGTTATTCTTTTAGTCATTAGTACCAACACCCTCTAGTATCGTAATGGAACCAATCTGTATCACCTTTCCAAAACACATGTAAACAATTTTCTTTCTTACTCCATTTAATTTCTTTTAGTTGCTTTAGTTCGTATTTCTTTCTCATTTCAGTACCCCAAGCAGCTAAATGTCTTTTATAGACTCTTACAAATAGCTGTTGTTGCTGCTCAGTTAATTTCGAAAAACCTTTAACCTTTATAAAATCAGCGACTTCCATATCTTCTACATCCCTTCTTCAAATAGGTTCATTGGCTGCCTTGCAGCGCTTTGATGGACAATGTGATTTATTCGTAAGCTGAACCACAAAACAGCGTATAGAGTAGCAGTTTGAAGGATTTTTTAATTTATTGTCGAAATCTAGATTATGAAACTTAACTCTGGATTTAACCTACATTAATCTTTTCTTTCCTTAACCCCTTTGTACAAGAAACTTGTACTTTCTCATTAAAAAAAAGATGATTTACGTCTTTTCCAAAAAGCTTTGCTAGTTTAAATGCATCGGATAATTTAGGTGAAGAGTAACCATTTTCCCAATTACTAATAGTGCCTTTTTTACAATTAAGTATTTTCGCAACACTTTCTTGGGTTAGTCCACATTCTTTTCTTGCATTAATAAGATTGTTATTTTTCATGTCATCACCTCGTTTTGTATGAAAATCTTGTACTTTATAAGTTGATTATAAGTACAAGAAACTTGTATGTCAATACAAATGTATGATTTTCTTGTACTTTAATTTAAAAAATTTCCATTTGATGTACAATTAATTTGTACTTTTATTTATTAGGAGGGGAAATTGTGTTATCGCAGCGATTAAGAGAAGCTAGGAAGAGAAAAAAACTTACCCAAGAAGATTTAGCCAAGAAACTTAAAACTACAAAGGGTACAGTAAGTAATTATGAAAATGGTTATAGTACTCCCTCTAATGAATTATTAAAAGATCTTGCTGATATATTAGATGTTACAACTGATTATTTATTAGGTCGTACTAATAAAGAAAAAGAACCAGAATCCAAGCTTCCAGTATTAAATTCCAAAGATGAACGTGATATTGCTAAAAAGCTTGAAGCTATAATCAATGACCTTGAAGGTGATACAAGCCTAGCATTCGATGGTGAACCTATGGATGATAACACTCGTGAATTGGTTTTAGCACAAATTGAAAGTAATCTACGTTTAGCAAAGCAACTTGCAAAGAAAAAATTTACACCTAAGAAATATCAAAAAGAATAGGGCTTTGTTATGAGGGGGGATTTCTAAATGAGAATTAAAGAAACCATAACAAAGCTTTTAAAAAAACATAAAACAAACGATCCATTCGTAATAGCTGCAGAAAAGAATATTATTGTTTCATATGCTGATTTAGGAGATACATACGGATTTTTTACACATGCCTCAAGAATAAAGTTCATTAATATCAACAATAAATTAGACGATACAATGCAACGCTTCGTATGCGCCCACGAATTAGGACATGCAATCTTACACCCCAGAGCAAATACACCATTTCTAAAAAAGAACACCTTTTACTCTATAGATAAAATTGAAGTCGAAGCTAACACCTTTGCCGTTGAGTTATTGTTACCAGATTACGAGATTGATAATTTCCGAGATACAAATATGACAATAAAAGAAGTTGCTGGGATCTATGGTGTTCCAGGAGAAGTATGTGAATTGAAAACTTACATAAAGAATTAACTATCTACACAGAAAGAGAGTGATAAAAAAAGGAAATGAGAAAAGATTTAAGAGAAATTATTCGGTTAATAATAACATTCGGTGGATTATATTGGTTTTTTATGCATAGTAGCATGTATTGGCCTCATTTTGTGGTTATCTTAGTTGCAGCTTCGCTCCTTCCAAACCTACTAATAATCCCAAAGAAAAAGAAAAGTTCTAAATCCAGGACTGCTAATGCCAAAAAAACTTCTGGTAATTCAAAGAAAACTAAGACACCTACTAAAGCTCACAACCTACTAAGATCAGAAAATGAAATATTAACCTTACCATTTAACGAATTATCATGGAGAGAGTTTGAACGCCTATGTTACCTTTATTACAAAGCAAAAGGGTTTAAACCACGGGAGACTTCCGAAGGTGCAGATGGTGGTGTAGACTTGATTATTTTTAGTAAAGAACATAATGCTAATGTAGCTGTGCAAATCAAGCATTATAAAGGTGGGAAACCAATAGGCGTAGAACCAATTCGTGAATTAAATAGTGCAAAAAGAAACCATAATTGTTCACTTGCTGATTTTATAACCACATCTTCATTTACAAATGCCGCATTACTTCAAGCCGATAAATTTAAGATTGATACTCATGATAAAAATTGGGTTGAAAACAATATTCTAAAATGGAGAGATCAAGAAGCAAGAAAAAGAAAATTAGCATGATTTTTTTCAAAACAAAAGACAAGCTGAGTGCTTGTCTTTTATCTTCTAAAACGCCTTGAAACATATTCAGCTTCCATAGAATCTCTTCTGTAACCAAAAAGTTTTCCACGAGCATATTATCTATACACTTTACCTCTAGACATCCCATCTTCGCTGTTAAAACTTCGATAATCATCACTCATCATATCCTTTATTAAAACAGCGTCGTAAACTAAAGAAAATAACCTAGGTGCAAAATAAATTGCCAAGGCCAATAATACAAAAGGTCCAACTACATTCAACAAATCAATAGCTCCACTCAACAATTCTCCTGCACCAAACGGCAAACTAATTCCTGAAAAATCTATCATTTTATCAACTCCTAAAAAATTTTATTAGCTTTAACGTAGCTTTTTTGTCAGTTTTTGTATACCACAAAATAACAAAATTAACTCGAAACTTAGTACAAACAAATGTTATAATAAAGCCAATATTCAAGTGAGAGGAATGTTTTTAGTGAGTGATAAATTAGATTTGATCTTACAAAAGCTAGAAGCTTTAGAAACTGGTCAAAATTTGTTAAAAACCGAAATAAATAAACGTTTTGACGATTTAAAAAATACAATAGAGACTCAACACATTGAAAATTTAAATTCCGACAATTTTATTCTTAAATCATTAGATGACGTAAAAGAAAGTGTTCGTTTTGTAAATCATAGAGTGGCTGATGCCGAACTTGAACTAAACAACATAAAAAAAGTAAGACAATAATACTTTCATCTGAAAATTGTATATTACTTCTATTTTCATCAGTATAAAGTTTTCAAAAATAATTTTTATTTTCGTTATTAAACTATTCGCTAACACATATTCGCTAGAAAAGACAGGATCTTATTATCCTGTCTTTTCATTTATAATCAATAGTCAGTTTTCTAAGTATAGAGGTGAAAAAATGGGGAGAAATAAGCTTTCAAAAGGAAAATTTAATTATATAAATATGGATAGAAGAAATAGAAACTATATGTATAAAAATTTTTATAAAAGTATTTCACATGGTACTAATTTTTCTGGCTCTAATTTTAACTTTGCATCCTTAAGGGCAGCCAAATTTACGGTATGTTCTTTCTACAAAGCTAATTTTTATTGGACTGAGTTTATAGGAACTAACATTAAAAGATCAAATTTTGAAAGTGCTTATTTTGAAAATGTAACATTTAATTCAGTAAGCTTTGAGAGAGTAAATTTTGAAAATGCAATCTTCAAAAATGTAAAATTCCTCAATGTCGGATTAAAAGGAGTTAAAAATTTTAGAATCGAAGATCATGATATTACTATACTAAACGATATGCCAAATATTGTCGTTAACCAAACTTTAAACGACCTTATTGATGATTTAAGGAAAAATGACTATATCAGACGATCTAAAGTATTACACCTAAAAAAGAATAGAATAAACACATTAAATATCAGCATATTATTAGAATATTTCACAGATGAAGAATTAATAATTGGTCTAAAATTAGCTGGAGAAAAATTGAATAAAAATTTCTCTACGGTTTCATATTTAATCAAATTCATACAAAAAGAAATATAATTTGGTATAATGATAATACCCTGCCCAGCTACCGAGAGGATAAGCTCATAGTGTCTACGGACTGTTGGGGGAATACTATGACTTGTTATTTTCTGGAGGTGTTGCCTATGGTTGGCAATTTTTCAACTGTAGTGGGATTTTTAACATTGATTATTACCTTATTGATAGAATCTCTTTGTAATGCCTCTCGAATGGCTGCGGTTTTATTTAATTTATATGTATTTAAAAGTCAAAAATTATTATTATAAAGAGCACATTTCAATTTTACAGGAAAATTTAGTTAATGCCATGTCACAATTTGATATGGCTTTTTTCAATAACCTAATTAAAATATTTTTATACATCTTTACAAATAACTCAGATCAAATTATCCTTAAAACAGAACTCTTGTTCTTGTTTTTTCCTTACAAAACTTAGTCATGAAACAAAAATAAATATTTATACTTATAATAAGGTCAATAAAAAAGGGTGATTGGAATGGATCGAGTTTGTATGTACCTTAGAAAATCTCGTGCTGATCTAGAAGCGGAATCACGTGGTGAAGGTGAAACACTTGCCAAACATAAAAAAGCTCTCTTAAAGACAGCCAAACAACTAAACTTAAACATTATTAAAATTCGCGAAGAAATTGTTTCTGGAGAAAGTTTGATGCATCGACCGGAAATGTTAGAGTTATTAAAAGAAATTGAAAATAAACAATATGATGGTGTATTGGTCATGGATATGGATCGTCTTGGACGCGGAAATATGCAAGAGCAAGGATTGATACTTGAGACGTTCCAGAAGGCTAAAACAAAGATTATTACTCCTAGAAAGACTTATGATCTTTCAGACGAATGGGATGAAGAATATAGTGAATTTGAAGCGTTTATGGCTAGGAAAGAGCTAAAGATTATTAATAGACGTTTACAAGGTGGAAGAATACGCTCTATCGAAGAAGGTAATTATATTGCTACTCTCCCCCCTTACGGTTACGTAATCAAAGATTTAGACAATGGCCGAACTTTGGAACCTCATCCAGATCAAGCTCCAGTAATAAAAATGATTTTTGATTGGTATACAAACTCTGATCATTCAAGACGTTTAGCCACGGGACATATAGCGAACGAGTTAAATTCTTTAGGCTATAAAACTTATACTGGTAAGTCCTGGACAGGTAATTCGGTACTCAACATAATAAAAAATGCTGTTTATGCTGGAAGGCTACAATGGAAACGTAAAGAAATTAAAAAGTCTATTACGCCCGGTAAGGTAAAAGATACCAGGACAAGAGACAAAGCTGAGTGGATTGACGTCCTAGGGAAACACGAGCCTTTGATATCAATGGAAACCTATCAAAAGGCTCAGGAGATTTTAAAAAAGAAATATCATGTTCCGTATCAATTATTAAACCCTGTGAGAAATCCATTAGCTGGATTAATTCGTTGTGGTCATTGTGGAGCTGCAATGGTTTATAGACCTTATACAAGACAGGCTGCTCATTTAATGTGTTCAAACAAACATTGCCATTCGAGGAGCGCTAGATTTGATTATGTAGAAAAAAGAGTCATAGAAGCCTTGAGGATGTGGCTAGAGCAATTTAAAGCCAATTGGGAAGCATATACACCTAAAGAGGACAAAGGCACTGAGATGCTGGATATAAAGCGTAAATCTATTATACTTCTTCAAAAGGAACTTGAAGAAATGGAACAACAAAAAAATAGACTTCACGATTTTCTCGAAAGGGGTGTTTACGACGAAGAAACCTTCCTCGATCGCTCTCAGCTTTTATCTAAAAAAACAAATGACATTCGGCTTTCAATTGAAGAAATAAAAGTTGATTTACAATTAGAAAACAAACGTGAAGAAGCTCAAAAGAACATCATTCCAATCATGGAAAACGTCCTAGACGTCTACTATAAGGACGATGATGCAGAAAGAAAAAACGTACTTCTTAAAACAGTCCTAGATAAAGCTATTTATAAAAAAGAAAAACACCAGCGCAACGATGACTTTGAGCTAGTGTTATATCCTCTGATAAAACCCTTTATTTAAAGGGTTTTTATTATACCGATAACCTCATGAGGGTATTTCATTGCCTTCCTTATCTGTTCCGATTGGATCGTGAAGAGAAACGTCTTTTTTTACTTTCTTCAAAGCACGTAGATGCATTAGTATTTCTATTCTAAAGTCAAAAGGGGTGCAGAAAATTGTGGTAATAAATTGAAGAAATTTCGAGGTCGTTCAATTGCTTATAGGAAGCATTATAGCACACTGCATGGACAAGGGTAAATATATTTAATGCAACGGTGTTTAAGAAATTACCTCATGTTGATCACCCACAATTTATTTCTCTCATTAAACTATACCTTGTAAATTGAGATAAGAAAAAATCCAAACACCTACTGAACTGTACTATTAAGAATGGAGGTGTTTGCAGTGTTAGTAAAAACTGTTTTCAATATAAAAAGAGCTTCAGACGAAACTCCAAAGCTCTCAAAATGTACCGTTTTATTACCAGAATCTTAATCTTTTATAGCTGTTACAATTCCATCCTCTAAATAAATATACTTAAAATTTGGATAAGCCCATTGTTCACGCACTCTATTGGCTGTCGTTGTTCGGTTAACTTTTTCTGGCTTACCCCAACGGCTTTCTAATACTTCATTACTTGTCATTCCAACCTTAGGAAGTGGTTTATTTGCTTCAACAATGCGTTCCCTTTCATCTCTCTTACTTTGGACACTAACCATTTTTTGGTAATCCCTTTCCTCTTTATGAAGTTCATTCCATTGTTCAATAGTAAAAAATTGATTGATGTAACTTATTATTTCCTCTGCTTTAATTCCGTTATAACTAGGACTAATCCATACTAGGTTCTTTTCAAATAGAAAATTATTTGGATCGTTTGATATATTATAAATATATTTTGCGTTCGCAAATTTTTTTAAGGTAGTTACTACTTCTATATCATGTTGAATAGTGTTATCTATGGTATATTCACTTGCTTTTTTATAATTTTTGTTATCAATAAGTTTTATAATTTCCTCAATTTCATCAAGCCGTGCTTCTTTCTTTTTATCATCATTCCTTTGTTTTTGAGATTGATCGTAATCTTTAATTATTTTGTAAATGTCGTTTTCGATATCCTCTATCAACAAACTAAAATCTATTTCATCAATATTATTTTTTAAAAATACAGCACGTTCTGCATTTAATAAATTCATAAAATAATCATTATAAATTTCTATTGCTTCCTCACGATTTTCTTCTATTTCTACTTCATAGAAACCTAACTTAAATACTCTTAAAAAATTGGAATTCCATGCATCATTTCTACTTGCTATGTCTCTTAAAAAAACTTGTTCCTTTTCATCAACTAAAGATTTTTCTTTATTGATTACAGCCATTTCATTTTCTTCACCTAGTGAATTATTTGAACAACCAATAATTATCTGTATAATTATAAAAACTATTATTATCTTTTTAATAATAATTACCCCTTTCAAAAAATTTTAACACACACTAAAAATACCATATGTTTATAATTTTGGAAATATATATATAAACAAAGCAAAAATCTAAATGTAGTATCTCCCAATAGAAAACTACAATCATATAATCAATATAGGTTACATTGACGAACTAATCCCTAACCATTATATTTGTGTTATAGTATATTTAGGTGGTAACATGCCAAGCTCTCAATATTCAACAAAAAAAATCGTTCCCCACTTCAGTGAGAAACGATTGATATTTTGAAAACAAATTCAAATAATAAAGAGCTAATTCCGATAGACCGTAAATTGTTTTCCAATTTCCGAGAGAACCACCGGAGTAACATGTTATTAACTATTATTCTTTTTCATACTTTTGTAACAAGAAGGACAACATTCATCAAATTCATCATCATCGACTATATCCCTACAACTTGGACAAACCCAGCCAGTACAGTATTCGCATATATACCCTTCATACAAGTACTCTTCTCCACCCCACATTTCTAGATATTCCGTACATTCTACACACTGTGTCACTTCACTCACCCCTAATTCAATATATGGGGATGTGTTTATAAAAATAACCTCCCTTGAACAACGAACGTACATTCGTATATAATGTTAATTAATAAAGGAGCTGATAATATGACATTAAAAGATCGCGGAAATATCAAATGGACTTCCCTCATGTTACCTGAGCATGTTGAAATGCTGCGTAAATGGGCTGATGATCTCAACAAGGTTCCACGCCCTATGCTAGACGAACAACAATGGGAAGAAATCGAAATAACAGTTACTGATGCCATCGCAGATAATAACGTACTAGCTTTTACATATTGGGAAGATGGGTACTATAAGACGTTGATCGGTCGAGTGCATTTTATAGATATGAACGGTAAACAATTTAGGATAGTTGATGAATTTGACGAGAAACTTTGTGTAGCTTTTGAGGATATAGGCGCAGTAAACACCTTGTAGCTGTATGTGGTAATGTTCGACCATGTTCTTAAGCATTGACCATCCCCTATCTATTTATTATATTTGTAGTACAACAAAATCGAGGTGGTAACATGCCAAGCTTTCAATATGGCAATACAGCATTAGAATATTCACTAGAAGTAAAACCAGATAAAAGGGACATTTCGATATCAGTTGAATGGCTTGATGGGGTTAGAGTTATAGTTCCAGAAGGAGTAGAAGAAGATCAACTTCATTCCATTCTCTATAAAAAAGCGCCTTGGATATTAAATAAATGGAACTCTTTTCAGGAGATCGTTGATCCACCACTACCGAAGGAATATGTTAGTGGAGAGAAGTTTGCCTACCTGGGGAGAAACTACCGATTAAAAGTACATAAGCGTGATGACATTACTCAATCTACATTAGTATTTAAGCAAGGGAAATTCATAGCAAATGTACCTAGTTCTTATGCTGACCAAGAAAAAAATCATGAACTATATGAACTATTCAAAGAATGGTACAAGCTACATGGCGAAGCAAAGATCAAGGAACGCCTTAACATTTATTGTCCTAAAATGGGATTATCCCCCTCTAAAATTGAATTAAAGGAACAAAAAATGCGTTGGGGAACATGTACCGGAGATAATGCAATATATTTAAATTGGCGCATCGTGATGGCTCCTTTGGTCATTGTAGATTACTTGCTGGTTCATGAGCTTGCACATATTAAATACCCAAATCACTCAAAGGAATACTGGCAGCTTGTTCATTCGATAATGCCAGATTATGAGCAGCGTAAAGAGTGGTTACGAATAAATGGTCCAACCCTTAGTTTATAAGAGGTGGACCATTTTAGCTTAAGATGATTTTTTCATTTTATTGTATAATTCAATATCCTTAAAATTTCGGATCACCTTTTTTACATCTTCACTACTTTTTATCTGAGTTGACATAATATTACTTCTATCTATAAAGTTGTTAACTTTATTTAGATTTAATTTACAGAGTATAATTATTTTTACTCTTAATATAAATTTATATCTATTTTCTATCGTCTTTTTCGACTTTAACCTAAAAAATACTTGTAAATATGCATCATAAAGCACTAATAGATAAATATAAAAGATGAATAACAGTGAAAGTATAGAAGGTAAAAACATTTCTTTATATTTATCCGAAATTACAATATTTTCTAAATTTCCAAATAGCATTTTAGTAGAATAAATCAAAGCTATTAAACCAATGAGTGCTAATAAAAAGTTAAAGAAATTTTTTATCCTGCTAAACTCTTTACTTTGATATCTAGAACTATTGTCCAAGTAGTTAACTAAAATTGAGAGAACTGTGATTACAAAGATTAATATAACCTCAACAATAAAGGAAAAACTATATAAATTAATTATAAATTGAAAGACAATAAATAACTTAACGTTATCTTTAATCAAATTTATAAAATAAGAATGGTCATTAGCTTTTCCAATTGCTCTTACTGATGACACGAATGCAAAGCCTATGAGCCAAAACAAAGTTCCTTTTAACAATTTTATTTCCCAAAAACCAATACTTATTAGAAAATAAATCATAGCAAAAAAATATGCAAATAAGCTTATATACCAAACGAATAAATGCTTATTAAACATTGCTTTTAGCAACATAGGAAATTGTTTTCTAACACCTTTTATTGAGAAAGCAAAAATGACAAAAATAATTATCCAAAATCCAATTGCTAATTCCCTATTACTAAACTCTTCAAGCATAAAGTGGTACAACCTATTCATTTCACTTATAATTATCAATACTACTATCCTTCCCATACTTTTGATTTTTCTTATCCTATTTAATAAATCTGAGGAACGTTCTTTTTATAAAACGCTCCATCAGAAAGATAGCTTTAAAAATTATTTTTTATAATGCACTGCTGCCAAATCCATCAATTTCTGTGTCACCTCATCAATTTTATCCTTTGGACACTTAATGGCTCGAAGCTGCTTTTTAATCTTTTTGCGCATTTCTCGTTGAATATCATCTTTTGCAGTCCATTCAATGACGGCTTCATCCTGAATGGTTTCCGTAATAATTAGTGTTAGATCCCTTAATGCTTCCTTATCATCATCATAGTCTAGTTCTTTTTCTAGCATTTGATAAAACGGAAACTGTTCACGCTCTAAGCCATGCTCTTTACTTTTTTGAGTGGTATTACGCATATCATTTACCATCTCACGTAACGCTTCAAAAAGGTCAACGATCTCCATTTGCTTGGCTTTTCTTGACTGCAATAATTCCTCGAGCTTCTCACGTAAGGAAGTATAATAGACTGGATTTTCTTCCATCTTTACTTTAATTTCATGACGAACAGCATGTTCCATTTCTGCTGCTTTTGCTTCTGTAGTAGTCGCTTCTTCTAATCGTTGTTCGAACTTGTTGGATAATATATCAATAGGATCATGCAATACTTCTACAGATGAAGCATGTAAGTGCTCTGCTATAAGCTGCCTTACTTTTTCACCACATTCAGTAATGTCCATTCCTTCTTCACGGTAACGAGATTTCGCCAATTGACGTATCTTCCCTAGGAATTTTAGATCGGATACATAAGGTTGTGCCTTTGGATTAGGCATGATCATATCCATACTTTTCGCAAAACGTTTAAATGCTGTTTCGAATTCATTACGCACATCTTCAGGTTCTAGCACCTGAACACACGCATCTGCATTGTTTTTATTAATATAATCAAAGTACCTCATGACTGAACGATGGCGTGATTGTAGCCGTGGTATTTCGCTATCAATGGGTTGTAACGCTCCTTGAACATCTTGCTTCGTAAAAATCCCTAATGCTTGTTCTAAGAAACGAGATACACCGTAATAATCTACGATTAATCCATAATCCTTTTTATTATAAGTACGGTTTGTTCGAGCAATCGCTTGAAGTAAATTATGTTCTTTTAATGGCTTATCAAGGTACATCACTTGTTCGATTGGAGCATCAAATCCAGTTAGAAGCTTGTCACACACAATAATAAATGCAAGTGGATCTTCTGATAATGGCTTCTTAAATCGTTTAATATACTCTTTTTCTTGTTCTGGTGTTATGTGATACTGCTTTAGATGTTCCTTTTCGTTATGCCCACCAGAAATAATCACGACTGATTGATAATCACTTAGTTCATCTAATTTTGTTTTATATAACGCAGCTGCTTCTCTAGTAACTGTTACAATTTGTGCTTTAAATCCATTTGGCTCAATGTGAGTTTCATAATGACCAATGATATCTAGTACAATTTGTTCAATACGCTTAGGAGATCCTATAATCGCTTGTTCATTAGCGTACTTCTTCTTGATCCGTTCACGTGTTTCTTCATCGTACTCCCTAAACTTCCGATCAAATAGTTCATCAAGCGTTTCTCCTTGAACATGTAGTTCTGTCATTCTCGCTTCATAAAAGATTGGAACCGTTGCGCCATCCTCAACAGCTTGTTCAATTGTATATTTGTCGATATAAGATCCAAAGGTAGCTGTCGTACTCTTATCCTCTTTATCAATAGGTGTTCCAGTAAAGCCTAAATAACAAGCGTTCGGCATCGCTGTGCGCATATTCATTGCTAACCCTTTGTACTGGCTACGGTGACTTTCATCTACCATGACAAAAATATTTTCAGAGGTAGAGAGTTCAGGATAAGCACCATTATCCTTGTCCTCTTGGAACTTTTGAACAAGTGTCATGATCGTTGAACCTTGCCCTTGAGATAGAAGTTCCTTTAATTGCTTTACCCCTTCTGCTTGTTGAGGATTAGGGAAATCACAACTTCGGAACGTCTTTGTAATCTGCTCATCCAAATCTTTACGATCCGTTACAATAACAATCGTAGGGTTTTCTAACTGTTCAAGTCTTCGTAGCTTTACAGCTAAATAAAGCATGGTTAACGACTTCCCACTACCTTGAGTATGCCATACTACACCACCACGGTCTTTCGATTTCTTTGCATGTAAAATTCGGTCTATTGCTTTTCCGACAGCACGGAATTGTTGGTAACGAGCTAACTTCTTAATCCTCTGACCATTTTCCGTCTGATATATAATAAAGTTTTGTATGAGGTCGAGTAAATTTCCCTTTGTGAACATGCCAGTTACTAAAATATCTTGAGCAGAAGGACTATCACCAATTTCAGGTGTCGTAAATGGATATGGATCTTTCCATAAGCCGTAATGCTGTACCAACGCCCCTATCGTTCCTACTCTAGCTCGATCATTACTTGTAGCGACCATAAACTGATTATAGTGAAATAATCGTTCTTGTTCTTCTTGGTATCGTCTTAACTGCTTTACACCTTGCCCAATTTGTTCATGAATGTTGAGCATAGGGCTTTTACATTCGATTACGACAAGAGGTAATCCATTGACAAAGGTGATTAAATCTGGACGAATCGTTCCTCTTGCATCCGTAATACTGAATTGGTCTACGACAAGGTATTCGTTTTTTACTGGGTTTGAAAAATCAATGAGCTTTACCGTTTGGTTTTTCTTGCCTTTTCCGAGATCTTGTTGAACTGATATGTAGTTCACCAGCATATCATGAAACTTTTCGTTTGCTTCCATTAGGCTTGTCGCTTCAATATGTAGGATCGAGCGCATTACTTTACGACTGTTTTCTTCACTGATCCATGGGTTTAATCGTTTAATCGCATTGGATAAACGTCCCCTTAATATAACGTCATTCGCTGTTTCACGTTCACTATCCAAAGAAGGACCATGAAGATATTCATAGCCCATTCCTTGAAGTTGTTCAATTAACCTATTTTCTACGAGTTGTTTTTCATTCCAATCTGATGTTGAGGTCATGTTGTTTACCCCCTATTCATCGTCAACTTTGACACGTACTTTCCCAGTGAGTAGGACTTGCATAAGACCTTTTTTAATTTCTATTAAGTTTTGATTTCTCATTTCTTCATTCTTTAGCTTACCTTCAATAGTTGAAAGAACACTTTCAATTTCTTTTTGTTCTTGTAATGGTGGTATTGCTACCTTCAAATTCCGTAAAGTTTTTAGTCCAATTCTTAATCTTGTAGTGCCAGTACTATGATCTATTGCTTGTTGTCTAAAGTATGGTGAGTTTATCGCATACATTATAAATTTAGTGCTAAAAAGTTGTTTGTCAACTGATAGTCTAATCCCATCGGAAGCCATTACAAATCGTTCAGCAATGTTGGGTATAATACAAGCTCTAGCAACTGGTTCTGCCATTTTAGCTATAATAATATCACCAGGATAGATATTACATTTTAAGAGTTCATCTGCTTTTTCTTCGCTTGTATAAATTTTATAATCATTTGAAAAAGATCCATCTTTTATGTTTTGAAGTTGAATTATTCTTACTCCATTTTCTGTGTATTCTTCTGATTTTAAATCTGAACCAAAAGGACCACCAACAAACGAATATTTTTCATTTTGGGCAGCAATTTCTCCTAAGTGCTTCACTTCCCATTCCTCAGGAATTTCACCAATCTCGGTTTGCTTAAACTCCGTATGTCCAATTCCTTTTGTAAGAAGCTGTTGCATTAATCCTTTTTTTACTTTTTCGGTTTGCTTTATGATTGCTTCTGTTTTTTTTATAGTTTCTTTGACAGAACTAATAATTTCTACTATTTTGCTCTGTTCATTTAACGGTGGGAAATGAATAGGGAGAGTGGCCAAAGCTTTAAATGGAATTGACATTCTTCTATTAATACTACCTTGTCCAAGACTACTGTATCTTCTTACATATAAATCAGATTTCATAAGTAAGAATAAAAAATTCTTATCTATTGTATTATTAGTTTCAAACACTGTGTACATTGGGCTAATAACACCACTATCGAAATCTTCTAACAGCCCTATTGATCCTTCATCAAGGTGGATTGTTGCATAAGCAAACTGATCTTTTTTAATAACTTTATAAGTAGTAGTATCTTTACTATAAACTTGCTTTTTAAAATACTCTAATGATGAAACAATTCCATCGTATTTAGTTACCGAAAGTACTGTATAGTTCTCAGCTTCTTTATTTTTAACTTTTACTTCTTTTGCAAAATCACCAATTTTTTTAACTTCCCACTCTTTGGGTATTGGACCGATTTCTGTATTATTATAACTATTGCTACTCACCATACCCCAACTCCTTCAAATAACCGTACATCTTATCCTCAATTTCTTTACGTTCTTCTTCTAGATTTTGGAGTTCGGCTAAGGCTGTTGCTACATCAATTTGTTCTTCTTCTTCCATTGTATCGATGTAACGAGCAATGTTTAAATTGTAGTCATTTTGTTTAATTTCGTCTAAAGATACTGGTCGGCAATACTTTTCTACTTCTTGCCACTTATCATAGGCTGAAACGATCTTTTCGATATCCTGATCTCGTAAAGTGTTTTGGTTTTTACCTTCTTGATAATCGTCAGATCCATTTAAGAAAAACACTTTACCCTTCTTATCTTCATCTTTGTTACGGTTTAGAAGTAAAATACTAGCTGGAATACCAGTACCGTAAAACAGATTTGAAGGCAATCCAATCACTGCTTCGACTAGATCTTCTTCTAACAACCCTTGACGAATATTTCCCTCTGCTCCACCACGGAACAAAATACCATGTGGCATAACTACTCCAGCTTTTCCTTCGTGGTTAAGGGTAGATACCATGTGCTGAACGAAAGCAAAATCTCCTTTATCCTTCGGTGGAATACCGAAACGGAAGCGACCATATTCATCACTTTCGGCTTCATCTTTTCCCCAGTTGCTCAGTGAGAACGGTGGATTGGCGATTACACGATCATAAAGAATGAGTTCACCATCTTCTAAAAGTTTTGGATCACGGATCGTATCACCTTTTTCAATACGATGGTCACTTAATCCATGTAATAATAAGTTCATTTTACAAATCGCCCATGTATTCAGATTGCGTTCCTGACCGTGCAGCGTTAAATTTCGAGGGTTTCCACCACTTACTTTTATGTAATCAACCGATTGAATAAGCATACCACCAGATCCTACTGTAGGATCACAAACACGCATACCTTCTTCTGGCTTTATTAGCTTAACAATTAGTTCTACAACTTTAGAAGGAGTATAGAACTCTCCACCTTTTTTTCCAGCATCATCGGCAAATTGTTTGATTAAATATTCGTAAGCTCGTCCTAGCATATCTGGTTCAGAGAGGTTTTCGTTCCTTAAATCAATCGAACTAAAATGCTGAATTAATTGTAAAAGAAGTCGGTCTGGCAGCTTCTCCTTATCATTAAAATCGATACTCGCTAGTACACCTTGTAGGGATGGATTTTCTTCCTCAAGTGCTTCAAACGCTTTGTTAATGGCATCCCCAATATCTTGCGTAAGTGCTTGTATACTCTTCCAACGTGCACGTTCCGGAACAAAGAATTGGTGCTCGTCACGATCATACCAGCCATAATCATCGCCTTCTTCTTGCTCAATCTTCTGTGCTGTTTCAACGAATACGTCATTTAAGCGTTTTAAAAATAATAAACCGAATATGTAATTTTTGTAGTCCGAACTATCGATTGATCCACGTAGTATGTTTGCAGATTGCCATAAATGGCTTTCGAGTTGTTGCAAGGTTAACTTTTCCATAACTGCTGCATCTTCTCCCCATTGTTAATTGTTTACAATTATACTATACCAAATTACCTATAGGACAACCATTATTATTAATGTAAAGGTAGAAGAATGGAGAAATAATGATAGGTAATACTATTTTTAATGCCTTAAGTTAGCACCATATTAATTATTTTGGAGACATAAACAAATAATTTGAGGATGGTGAGGAAATGCAAAACCGTTATTCAATTACAAATGGAATCGTTTCAATGACAGTAGAAAGAAAATCGACGAATGAAATGTTTACAGTTACATTTAATGAAGAAGATTTAGAAAAAGTAGCTGAATACGATTTATGGATGGTACAAAAAAGCCATGATAGTGTCTATGCTGTAAAAAGTGGGACTTCTAATATACTTCTTCATCGATTAATACGTGATGAAGCAAGCAATAAAAAAGTATTTGCCAAAGATAACATTTACTTTAACTGTACTAGAAATAATTTATATGTAAAGAAATAGATGTATGTATGAGATATCAATACTAAACTTACAACCAGAGGTGGAATAAGTTGGCTACATATGTCCAGATCCAACAGTATGTTAAGCATAAATATGGCTACATTCCAAAAACGTGTTGGATTGCACACATGAAAGAAGTTTGTGGGCTAAAACCTAAGACGTCACATAACCGACATTCATCAAATAATAGAATCAATCCGTGTCCGTCAAATAAAGAAGAACATATTAAGGATGCCTTCAAACATTTTAAAATGATTTAAAAATGCAATATATTAAATAAAATTTTTACGCGTTGTACCGGTATCAATAAGATTGTGATGCACGAAAAAACAATTATTATGGAGTGAACAACTAATGCCAAAGTATGGGAGAGGAATGAAAGTTGAAATTGTTGATGCTATAAAGAAAGGTAAGCTTAAACAGCCGATTAACACAAGAGATGTTGAACAATTTATGAATAATAATGGTTGGTATCCAAGAAAGAATTTTCTCAACGTTTTTCTAGCAAACCATTCTAACCCAGGTCATAGTAAAACATATGAAAAAATTTTTAAATCCATTGGCAATGGTAAGTACGTTTTATTAGAGGAAATTAAAGATTAATAAATCACATTCATTGGAGCAAAGAAGGAGTAGTTGCTTATTAATTACCACTCCTTGAAGAAATTTATGCGTTATTACTTTAATTCTAACTTTCTTACCTATAGTAAATTTCCACCCTTGAAACCGTTCTGTAAACTCTTGTATCATAATGGATAACAACACGATAAAAATCACTTTCACGATCTTTATTAATAAAAACATCATATGCTGTTAATCTTGTCCCTCTACTAAAATGCTCACTGTTTTCCATTATCTCTCTTGCCGTTTCACGGCTAATTCCACTTTTTATTTTTTCAACATCTTTCAATACTGCATATTTATTTTTAATTTGAATTAACTCTTCATTTTGAGATCTTAGCTCTTCTGTTTCTTCTTGTAAATTCTGGTTTCGTATTATCTTTTCGGTTATTTCCTCTTCTAATTCTTTATTTCGAGTGCCCAAGGAATTAATTTCTGCTACAATTTCTTCATTCCGATCTCTTAACTCATTAATCTCTTGTTCAAGACCTTCAATAATTTCATGTGGGTTTCCTCTTATTCCCTGGTTCCCTCTATTCTGTAATTCGATTGTGTCTTGATCAATTTTTAAAGGTGAAAAATTTTGATTACAACTCGTAAGTAGAATAACAAAAAAACACCAAATGGCTAACTTCAGTTTCATATAATTCATTCCTTTATCAGTGGTATTTTTTTATTATTTATTTTTTATAAAATATTATTACACCTTACCATTTATTTATTTTATCGTGCCTTTAAATGCTAACTAAAAACTTACTGTTTGCTTTGTCCTAAAGTTATAAGTTTTAGACAACTCGATAAATAATTACATTTTATTAAATATTACCCCTTTACCTTGTCCAAAAGTTAGTCTAGAATATAATGTACAGAAGTTATATAACTTTTAGACAACAAGAAAGGAACATAAACAATATGGCAATTATCGGTTACGCTAGAGTTTCAACAAAAGATCAAGAATTAGAATTGCAAATTGAAAAACTCAAAGAATACGGATGCGAAAAGATTTTCATGGAAAAGCAAAGTGGGGTTAAGAGTGATCGAGAAGAACTTGCTAAAGCGCTAGACTATTTACGTGAAGGCGACAAATTGGTTGTTTATAAGTTAGATCGATTAGCCAGAAGCACATTTGACTTACATAAAATAGCTAAAGAGTTACACGACAGAGGGATTGCCCTGGTGTTCATTAAAGAACAGATTGATTTCTCTACTCCGGCTGGAAAGCTAATGTTTACGATGCTTGGTGCCATTGCTGAATTTGAACGCGACCTGATAGCTGACAGAACGGCAGAAGGGCGTGAAAGAGCCAAAGCTCAAGGCAAACATATGGGGCGCATTGGCAAGGCTGAGAAGGACGTTAAGAAGGCTCTGAAGCTTTATTGTGAACGTTCCACAAACGGACTATCCGTAAATGATATTGTTCGAATGACCGGTGTTCCACGATCAACTATCTACGTAAAAGCTAAAGAGGAGTTATCAAAATGAATACTATAGCAATCGACAGTAATGTTTTTGGAGATGTAGTTATAATAGAAAGGTTAGTATGAGCAATAGAAGAAGCTATTAAAGAATCTGATCTGGAATGCTGTTCATAATTTAATAATAAAAAAGTCGTTTATCCGGTAAATGGAAACGACTTTTTTATAAATCTTCTTTAAAACTAGGATGTTCGGTAATGATTATTGTAAGCTTTTAAAGTCTATATTTTGGTTAAAAGGTTACTTAATAAAATCAATAGCTAATAAACCAATTTCCATAAACATTAAAAAATCCAAGGAAATTTATGAATTTTTTCATTAATAAATATCACAACACTGCTTTAGTTTTTCAAATACTAACTCTAATAAAAAAAATTTAAGGCTGATAAAATAAATTCTTTTAGTTTCTCTTGGTTTGGTTCACTTAGTTGAAGAAATAGTGACGTTGCAGCAATCGCTGTTGCTAAGAACGATATTAATACCGTTAAGATAACGAGCACGAACGTTCTATTTCGCAAAGAATTATTGGTTTTTATTTCGAGTAATTTTACAGTATCATCTATAATTTCGGCAAAGTTTTGTGATAAATTGTCAGTCTTCTCAATGAGATAACTTGCATTATCTACAATACTTTCAGCCCATGAGGTATAAGAACGCCTTGATCTTGCTGGCTCAAATTCATTTAAATAATAAGCTATTTTCCCCTTTACATTTTCAAACTCATTTTCTCCCATTTCATTCTTAAAACGTCTAAGAATTTGAAGGTTTTGTTCAAGTTCATATCTAATATTAATTAGCTTATTATAATTCGGTCTTTCTTTCTTTAATGACTTGAAGGTATTCTTTTGTTGTACAGCAATTTGCCTACTTAATTCAATTATATAACTTCTCATAACCAGAATAGGAAGTAAGTACATAGCTAATTCTCTTACAAAATAAACCAATTGAAAATCAAGTGTGTGGAACAAATCTTCTTTTCGTACTTCATCGTTACACGTCAACTTAACGGAACTGCCTATTCGATTATCTTTTTCATTAGCAAATAGCTGCCAATAACCATCTCTTGAAATTTCATAAAAAGGAAAGTCATTCATGCCAACAGAATTCCAAAAATCATTTCTCGGTTCATTGTCAGAGTATTTAAATTTACAAGATTTTTGTTTTATCTTATAAACTTCAATACTTGGTGGAATTAACTTATTTTTGGAAAAGTACATTTCAAAATATTTTCCGATTTCCCTTGTAGTTCTCCATTTTAACTCTAACAATAAATCTTCAACCCTTTGTTCTTTAACTATTGTACCTGGTTTTGTTTTTGAACCCCAAAAACTAAAAATGTGTTTTAGTTTAGGGGTAAGAATTGTTTCATCTTTTACATTACTTTCAATAATTTGTTTATACTCTTTCACAAAGTTATCAGATGGTATAATAACAAACTCAATAATGACCGATGATGATGAAATCTGCGTTCCGTTGACACTAATTTGTTTTACAAATTTTTTCAATTGATTATTTTCATCAACCTCAAGAAAACCAAACTTACTCCAACGTCTTCCGTGAATACTTTGTCTGACTTCATTACAAAAATCATCTATTCGAGTTAAATCATTAGTATTCATTCTCTTGGGTGCAAATTCTTTAAAAATCTTTTTCAGACCTTTATTTAGTTTATCAATATTTTCAATCGGAATATATTCTGCAACATATATTGACAGTAAGTTCACTTCTACGCCCTCAGGAATATCATTTCTATCAAAATCCCTATCCCAATATTCTAAGCGTATTCTGATTTCATATAAAAACTGTGGGATAAACTTAGGCTTTTCCTTCCATTCTTCATTAAGAGGAATTTTTTTTATCCATGGAACAATAAACTTGGTAACTTTCCTTTCTATTTTCTCTTTTAATGTAGAACGTTTTTTACTGTATGGATTTTTTATTTTTATCATTTTATTTATTACTCCTCTTTTATCTACCTATTTACTACTAAATTTTATTTATCAGCTAACTTTTAGTTTTAGATCAGGATCTTTTACTTTAGCATAAAATGATAAAGTATTAATAATTGTTTAAATTGTTTGTAAAGTGGCTAAGATTAGTAAACGTCCAGTTGAGTTGTTACATAAAACAACTCAGTTACTTAAAGAATATACGAGTAATTATGAGGTTATTCAACATTCAATTAGGTCATTTGCTCGTAATGTAAATAGTAATTAATTCTTTTTAATCGGACGGCTCTACAAATTTAATCTCGATTGAACCACCATTCGCTCCGGTGATCTCTTTCCGGTCGATAAGCATACCTAAATGACGTGAGAGTAGCTCCAATGCCTTTAACTGATCATTCCGTCTAAATTTAAAATTCTTACCATTTTGCGTATCAATAGAGGATATTTCACTTATGACTGTTCCATCTACTTCAGCAGCAGCCTTCACTTGAACGTTGCCTTGTTCATCCCAGGAAACAAAGTCCTTAATATCAGCAAAAGCGATTTTGGCAAGTTGCTGAACAATATCGTCTACGGTTACTTGATTTCGCATAGCTGCTGCATCCATTTGTTCTTTTATGGCAGCTTGTATGTTAGGTTTTGTTAATAACTCTGCTGCTATTACCCTTGAAGTTTTAATGGAATATCCAGCTCTTACAGCTGCTGCCGATCCGTTCAAATCAACGAGATATTCCTCTATAAAGCGCTGCTGTTTCGGAGTTAAGTTTTCCATAATTACTCACCACCTAACCAAAATATGCTTGATACAATTAATGGACACCCATGCCTAAAATTGCTTTATAACACTATTTTTTGGTCCCCAAGGGTAAAAGTATATTCATAGTGATTTTTCTTCTCTATCGGCGAAATCAGCGCACTGTAGAGGTTATATAATGCTTTTTTCTTAGCAGCTTGAAACTGTCGGAAATCCAGGTCTAGAAAACTAGCTATTTCGTAGTCTTCGTCATATAATACGCTCATGTAGCACAAATGAATGATCTGATGTTCGCTAGGGCTTAGTTCACTGAAAGCAGCACGAAAACACGTAACAAAACGATCTAGTTCTAGTAGCTCATAATAAAAACGGTTTCTCGCTTCTTCACGATCTATTACATTTATTTCAATAATGGAAGATTTACAATTAGTGGGATTAGTGGGTGTATGAGTGAAAGAGGTTGTCTGAATGTAAATGGTGTCATGGTCTATGTTCTTTATTTCTTCTAAAATATCATTACGGAGTAGATTACTGGACATGTACCTTCGAATTTGCCGTTCGGTCCACCTTCGCCAGTTCATGTGATCACCCTTTAGATAAGTGTCAAGAAAAAAACTTTACACCTAAATTATATAATACGCTATACATTATATCAAACTCAATTATAAAAAGCTTAAGGTTTTATACCATAAGCTTTTTATGTACTACTTAACTAATGCTATGTCGAGGAAGAACAATTATTTTCTACAACGGTTTCTTCCTGATAGGGAAGTTTCAGAATTGTACTATAATACTATTTAGACACTTCTTCGTACTTTATACCAAAAACTTCTTCGTGAATACAACCGATTAATCCACCGATTTTTTTCTCTAGCTCTTTATTATTTAAAAAGTTAGTGACTTCAGCTATAAACACACAGCCAATTGCATATATGATTTTTTCAATATAAGTATAATCCTCTCTATCTTGAGGTTCGTGATCATTAAAACGGAATGTAGTCCCCTGCACTTGTCCATAGTTCAAAAAAGTATTTGGATTGAAGTGTATGTATGAATTAAGATCAGTATAATATGTCCGGTATATTTGGAGTTGATTGATTTTATTAGATAAACTTCTCATATCATCTAAAAATTTATACTCGTTTGGCATTTTATAACCTTCATATTCTTTTATGAACTCAATATCTTCTTCAGATAAATTTTCTGCATGTGTTAATTTAGCTGCTCGCTTAGCGTGTGAATGCTTTTCTAAAGCTTCATATCCCTCTTTAATCGCTTTAGTGTTCTTTTCAGACATCACATAAGTTAAATGGAAATGGGCTTCGATAAATGTTCTTAACAATGGTAATGCTTCAACACATGTGACATTTTTGTCTGGTGCTTCTTTTATAAATAGCATGGTAATAAACAATCTTTTACAGCGATTATATAATGTATAAAAGACCTTAGCAATATCTTGGTTAGCACTGATATTAACGAACTCGTCCGTTTCTTCTATTTCAAAAAAAGCTCTTTTATACGTATTGTCAATCAAGACCACGGTTCCCTTCCCCCTTATAAAGTCATTTATTTAATAATAACGTAAGATATGAAAAAATAATAGAATACTTTCTAATAAATGGTAAACTTCTGATATTCGTAAAGATTATGGCAAGACTGATCCAAAATTGTCCAAATTCATATTCCAACTGGATTTGAAGAAAAAACAAAGCTGTCATGATTTTCTAACTGTAAAAATCTCTTAAATATAAAAATTATTTATCATTAAGGAGTAGCGCCAATAGGCACCCCTTCATTAAGTATAATCATCCCTAATATTAATTCCATGTAAATTTATATATCTTCTAATAAATAAAATTCCAAATCATATACTTTTCTTCTCTTAACAATGATCTCCTCTTCTTGTCTTCCATTATAATAATCAACTACATCCCTTTTCTTAATTTTCGCTTTATATACCCCACCTTTTTGAAGAAATCGACGTGCAAACCACTTTGCAACGTCAACTGATAATGTCCAGGACAATGCTTCTGCTGGTGGAGCTGACGTGCTTCCCATCCCTCGGTAAATCACTATCTCGTCTGTAGCGCTTATCTCATCAAGTTTTTTGTACAATTCTTCCCTACATTCAAACGGACGTGCATTACAGACATCTTCAATAAAATCATCATTAATTACTTCGAAACTGTATTCGCTCCTTGTATATACATCTAAAAATATTTCGTATTTTTCTTCATCCGGTATATTTGATATAACGCTTATGAACTCTTCAATTAGCTCTGGGCCGTCTAGTAGATTAAAATAACTTAAAAATTCTTTATCTTTTATTGCTTTCATTTTTTCTTGAATGATTAAAATTTCTCTTTTCATTTGTATAGTTTCAAAATCGGTTCGCTTATATTTTTTCATGACATTTTCTTCTTCCTCTACGCATTTTAGAAATTCTTGAGTTAATGATTGTATTTGTTCAAATAGTTTTTCCTTCATTTTCTCAACTCCCTTTTGAGTTAGCTCAATTTTCAAATGTATTAATAAAATCGTGTCATATTTTTAATAATCGCTCATACACTTTACCAATGCAGCTGCTAATAGGGACAACTGTAGTTTTGTAGCGTGATTATTGGTAGAAGGTTCAGTAGATGATTAGTAGATGATCAGGTAGACGATCTCGGCTAAACACATCACTCAAAACGTTGATATATCAAGGGTTTTGGAGAATGGTAGATGATGGTAGACCATTATTAAGACCTATATATTTAAATAATAAATTAGGTTTTAATTATATATATCTATTAACTTAAAATAATCATCTACAATGGTCTACCAACACGTATAACCCTTGCTGCATAAGGTTTTTCAGCAACAGAATGCCGTATCAATCATCTACATGTTCATCTATATGATCATATACCAACGTCTACCTATAATAACGAGATTTGTTAGAAAGTCCTTCTTTGATATTAATTAGATTTTGAAATACTTCTCTTTTAACCTTTAGACCTTGCCAATGGCTGCGTCCATTAATAGTTTTTTGGGTATAACCTTTTTCTCTAAGATTTGTACCAAAAGCCTTTTGCGAGAGGGTGTATTCTCCTTTATCGTTTGCCCAACCAATGTAACAGTCGTACAAGTTAGCAGCGCTGTCCTTTAGCTGAGGATGAACCGTGCAGCAATCGTTAACGAAGCTCTGTACAACATCCATTTCCTGGCGATACGCTTCGGTAACTTGCATAACACTTTCCGGACAATTTAGTCCTTCGCTTTGCCAAAGTAAACAGCCCTTGACCAGCCAATTCGATATGCCACTTGCTTCGGATTTAAGCTTGTCTATTAATTTATCATCCTTTTCATGATCTTGGATTCTAACGGTAAAAGGTATAAGTCTAAGTCGGCGCCAGATTGCATCCTTGGTTTCTTTGATGATCGGCTTATGATTGCCGGCGATAAAAATTTTAAATTGTGGGACAAACTCAAAAAATTCCTTGAACAAAAAACGTGCCTTGACAGTTTCCCCACCAGTAAGGTGTTTCATTTTACTTTCGGCAAATTGACGACCTAGTTCGGTTTCATTTGCCGTAACGAAACGTGCGCCTTTTAGATCTGCAATATCATTTGGTACTCCTTCACTGTTTTTTCGCATGAAAGTCTCCATCGGTGTCGTTTTACAGTAGTCACCTAAAATATAACTTAAGGTTTCAAGGAATGTGCTTTTCCCATTAGCGCCTGATCCAAATAAAAACCAAAACTTTTGCTCAGTTACTAAACCAGTAAGTGAATAACCAAGTACACGTTGGAGATAACCAATTATTTCCTGATCACCATCCATTATTTTTTCAAGGAAGCTCAACCATGTGGGACATTCAGCGTTATTGTCATAAACTACTGGGGATATTTTTGAAAGTTTGTCTTTTCTATTATGCGGATATATATTACCATCATTCAGATTAAGCGTACCGTTTTCAACATTAAAAAGCATCGGATCTTTATCTAGCTCTTGAATACGAATTGGTATGCCTTCTTCAGATTGAGCAAGGGTAATCATGCTGTAAATTTTACTTTTATTTTCACATAATCTAGCATGATTTAGTAATGCCTTTTTCTGCTTTTCGCTTAATGAGGGGCACTTTGCTTCTTTCTGAATAGATTGAACCGTATCTTTTGCACGTCTAACAATTTCCCCAGTATCATCTTTCTCCCAGTGCCTACCATTCCAGATGTACCAATCACTTTGACTATGGCAATACCGAATATCGGCACCGTGTTTAGCAACCAACCGTTTTGCGTTTCCTAGATCAGTTAAAGGAAACCTACTGCTTTGAGGATTCGAGCTGCCTTTATTATTCTCGGATTTTTTGCTATAATTATATTGAGAAACACGAGTTTCTTTTGCGCACTTTTCGTCTTGGGAAGTGCTTCTATTTTTTAATCCTAATTCCCCTAGGAGCATATCCTTTTCCTCTGGAGTTTTATTATTAAAAGCATCTTGTATTTTTTTTGGATCAATTTTCATCAGTAACAACTCCTTCGACCTTTTTCAATTAAATTATGAATGTAAATGACTAAATCTAAGAGTTCTTCTTCATTTAATTCACCGTTAGTTAAAAGATCAAGCAAATATTCCAAGATCACTTCAAGATGATAATATTGTTCTAGCGCTTCAACCTGGCTCATATTTTTCACGCTCCTTCTGACCATCTTAAGGTTGTCCAATATCCATATTAATTCCAAAAATAACTCGTGCTTTTTTTGGTGGACTGCGTTCGCTAGTTCATTTTTAAATGCTCGTTCGTTTTTCTCCTGGACAGTTTCATTTTGCTGTACAATTGCATACTCCTTAGCCAAAAGTTTTGCTGCGTCAACAAAGGAAAGTTCATTGAAATGCGCATAAAGGTCAATTTGCGATCCGTAAATGCCACAACCGAAACAGCGATATTTGTTAGTTCTTGGGTTCATAGTAAATGAGGGAGTTCTTTCGCTATGAAAAGGACATAGCGCAACAAAATTTTTCCCTCTTCTTTTAACTTTTAAATACCTTTCAGCAATTTCTACAATTGGAACATTTGCTTTCACATCATCAAGCCAGGTGATATTCTAACCCCCTTCCTGATTAATTTACTTGCACTCTTTGATATATGAAATTATGAAAATAACTATTCGTATCTTTCTCAAAAAGTTTGAATTTTTTTTGAGCCTATAGAAAAGGCACCCTCATAAAAGAGAGTGCCTCATCAATTATTCCTCAAGTATAATCTTGAGCGACTTATTTAAAATGAAGGTTTTCATCCCATTAATTTGCTTTCCTTGTTCATCTTGGCAAAGCTTGTCCAACTTTAGCAATAGTTCATTCTCAATATAAAATGTTCGCTTGCTATGTGTGTCCTCAATTCTTTGTTGGCGTACTTTACGATCGTAAAATTGCTCCAATAATGATTCAAAATTATTTTGACTTGAAGCAGAGATTAATTCACTTATCAGTGACCTTTGCTCTTCGATTAATTTAAGTTGCATAGTTTGATTTTGCTGTAATAATTTATACGACTTTTGCATAGATTGTTCCATAGTTAATTCCTTTCATTTCTACTAGAATATAAAGTTAATTATCTCGTAATTTTTTTATAAAGAATAACAGAAGAGGAACAGAAAAAGGTTCCTCTTCTGTAATATAGTTAAAGTGTGTATATATCAACATTCTTTTCATGGGATACCCTTATTTCTTTTACTACACTTCTAATAAGTTCCTTTTTTATGTCAATTGAGATTTCTTCCGAAGCTAACCCCAAGTAGTATTCGGAAGCTTTTTTTATTATATTTTCATTTACATCTAATTGTTGATGTGACATTAATTCCATTTCTATTTTCTCTTTCTGTTGAAATAATTGCTTTTCACTTTCATTTATGTCTTTTAACTTTTGCCTTACATCAGCAATTAATAAATCATCATTATCTTCCATTATTAGAGTTAGTAGTCGCTGTTTGCCTTTATTAATGCGTTCAATTTCTTTAGTTAACCTCTCAAGCTCAACTTCTTCAAAAAGGACATTATTACTTTCTTCTTCTTTGCTTGCTGCAATCTCCTCTGGATTATTTAACCATCCTTTTATCTTTTCCCAAACAACAATGTCTAGTTCTTCACACCTAATATGATTTCCACAACCTTTGTGTTTTGCTCCGGCTGTATTTTTTACATCAGTGTATTCAAATACGTATGTTCCCCAGTTTTTTTGCTTCCTTCCGGTCATCGTATTACCACATTCTGCACAACGAACAAGACCACTTAAAAGATATTCATTTTTACTCATCCCACTCCAACGTCTACGAGATTGATTAAGTAATGCCTGGGCGTGTTCAAATTGTTCTTTATCAATTATTACTGGACAAGATACTGCAATCCATTCTTCCTTAGGTCGTTCAGTCATTTTTATTCGCTCATCTTCACTTTTGTATCTGTTGCCTAACATGCCTTCCGTATTCCATCGATTTTGATAAAATTCTCCTACATATGCCCTATTCATCAAAAGTTGCCTAACAACTTGTCTATGCCACTGCTTTGCATTTCGCTTTGTTGGAATGCCTTGATTTGTTAAATATTTAGCAATTCCGTTTACTCCTTCAACCATATCATTTGGCTTTGTAAACAATTCAAAGATTAACTTGACGACTTTAGCTTCATATTCATTAACCTCAAATTGTTCATTTTCTTTATTATAGTTATAGCCATATACTTGAAAATCACGTAACACTTTTCCTATTCTTGCTTTCTCTCTACGCCCTCTACTCATCCGTTCTGTAATTTTTGCCTTTTCAAATTCGGCGATTGCTCCTCGCATCTGGTAGAAGAGCATCCCTTCCGGAGTTCGTTTATACTCTCCATTTACGAAGATCAGATGAGCCTTTTTTTCTATTTCCTCTGATAAAATAAGCTGGTTCATGAGTTTACGAGAAAGACGGTCTGGATCTAAACAAATAACTCTTTCAATAATACCTTCCTTTATATCTTTTCTTAACCTTGTTAGTGCAGGTCTATCCAGAAATTCTCCAGACAAACCTTCATCAACATATTCCATAACTCCTAATGTTCCTTCAGCTTTTTGTTTACATGCTCTAATTTGTTCACTTAGACTATAACCGTTTTTCGCCTGCTCCTCGGTCGATACTCGAGCGTAAATTGCAATCATTGATTTTTCGCTTCTCCTTTCGATAAAGTTCTTTCAAATATTTATAAGCACTTGAACGAGCTTCTTTCGAAAGTGGACCTTCAATAATTTGAATTTTCATAGTATCAGCCCCCTATAATAATACATTTATGAAATAGGTGAGCTGTCCAATGCATTCAATTTACAATTTTTTACGCTCTCTACTGACATTAGAATTTCATTCTCAATACATCGTGCTGCGTATGTGGCCAATTTTGTTCCTTTTCCAGTTGAATAGCTATCAATTGCTTTCATTAATCCAATCGTACCGATGGATATTAAATCCTCGTTATCTTCACGTGTATTCTCAAATTTTTTAACTATATGTGCTACGAGTCGAAGGTTATGCTCAATCAGTCGATTTCTTGCTATTTCATCACCTTCTGCCATAAGCTTTAGATACTTTTGTTCTTCTTCCTCTTTTAATGGCTGTGGGAATGCATTGTTTTTTACAAAAGAAACAAAAAAGATAAATTCTTTGAAGAAATAGCCGAGCGCTGCAATAATACTAGACATTAGCTCACCTCCAAAAGCATTTATTCTATATTTATGTTGAGATAAGCTTTTGTGTGTCTGTACAAATAAAAAAGGGCTACTAAAATTTTAAAATTTTTATAAACTGTTGTCACTTTAAGACTACTATAACAACTATAGATATCTGTAACCAACTTAATGACACATGTCCGTTTCATACAGAATTACTTTGCAAACAACGAACGTATGGGGGTGTATTTTTAACAGGTGGGTGAATTAATTGAAAAAAAAAGAAAGAAATGAAGAAATTTATGAATTAAAAACAAAAGTTACTTTATTAGAGGAGGTTCCTACTTTAGAAAAAACAGAAAATATAATTAATCGATCGACAACCTACCTAAAGAAGAAAAAATAATCGTACTTATTCAAGATACTATCAAGAAAGAAAACCTAATAACTCAAGAAGTACTCAAAAAAAAATATCGAGGTTAAAATTATGGTTATACGTAACGCCGTTGGTCTTGTTGGAGTAGGTCTTAAGATATTTTTATAAAAGCGAGGGTGCCTAAATCAACCCCTTCGCTTTTATGTTTTTAAAACTGAATTGCAGTATCTAAAGCTATTTCTACCATTTCACCAAATGTTTTTTGACGTTCTTCTGCAGACGTTTCTTCCCCAGTTAATACATGGTCACTAACTGTCAAAATCGAAAGTGCTTTTACTCCAAACTTTGCAGCGAGTGTATATAAAGCGGCTGTTTCCATCTCAAGCGCTAAAATTCCATGTTTAGCCCAATTTTGGACAGCTTCTTTGTCTTCGTTGTAAAAAGTGTCGCTTGTAAATACACTACCAACGTTAACTTGTTTGTTTCTCTGCACTGCAATATCATAAGCCGCTTTTAACAAATCAAAATTTGCAGTAGGTGCAAAATCAATTCCTTTAAAACGAATTTTATTTACCGCTGAGTCAGTAGAAGCGCTCATAGCAATAATTAAATCTCTTACCTTTACATCTTCTTGAATTGCGCCACATGTTCCTACCCGAATTAAATTTTTCACTCCATAGCTTTGCATTAATTCTTGAGCATAAATTGAAATTGAAGGGATCCCCATACCCGTTCCTTGAACAGAAACACGTTTTCCTTTATAAGTACCTGTGTAGCCAAGCATACCACGTACTTCATTGTAGCATTTTGGGTTCTCAAGGAATTTCTCAGCAATAAATTTGGCTCGTAACGGATCTCCTGGTAATAAAATTGATTCAGCTA
The DNA here is from genome assembly GCF_001866055.1 of Anaerobacillus alkalidiazotrophicus. The sequence goes on along the minus strand of NZ_MLQS01000001.1, from coordinate 1,018,345 downwards.
TTTCATTTTCATTTGCACCAATATGTACACTCATGTATAAAACCTCCTAATAAATTGGCTAATTTCTAACCGTTCGTTTCATAATATTCTATCCTAACCTAAGCTACGTCTACTATCGCACATCAAAACTTAAGAAAATTAGAGAAGATAGTTGGGGTAGAAGTAAAACTACGAATCGATATGAGATAAAGGATAATCTCAATGATTCATGAATAACTTTATTAATTTTCGTATTAATTTACCATATATTTCTCCGTTTATCAAAAGCTAACTCTACATCAATAATTTGAAGTAGCCGATCTTGATATCAACCAACTGATAATACTTAGGTTTTATCTAAGAAGGAATCCAAGAAGTCATTGAGGTCAGAAACTTGACTAAAGTGACCGAGCTCGTGGCTGCTTGCGCTAGATAGTTTCCAAGTTAGAAACTTATAAATTCTGTACTGTAAAAAAGCTAACCCACAAGAGGTTAGCTCTAATTATTAACAACAATCATTAACTCCAACCATAACTAATCCAGACCCTTCTGGTGTTTGTTGGAAATCTAAGGTTAATACTTTCGTTTGTTCCAATACACTTTTTTCAAATGCAACTTGAATTCCATTAATTGTTTCAATAATGTCCTCATCTGCTGCCTCATCCAGAGACAGTCCTAATTTAGGGCCACCTCAGCCCATTCCTGCAAAAATTACTTTAATCCCTTTTGCATTGTTTTCATCAAGAATTCCTTGAATGAATGACTTAGCTTCATCTGTAATTTTCATTTTTTCACCTCTAAAAAAATTTAACCATTAGAAAATAATGATCCTAAAGTTATCGTACCAACATTTTATGTTATTCACAAGAAAAATGACCTATCAAGAATTTGTTTTACATCCTCGTTCATCCTAATGTTGTAACTTTTACAATAACAAAAAATAGGTAAGCTATTATTCAGCTTACCTATTTTATATTCGTTTTAAACGTATTCATACTATTTGCTTTAAAAAAATTCTTGACCTTGGAAACGATAGAAATGGTTTTTTCATCATTAATCCCATGAAAAATACGGATGACAATGAGAAAATATACGACTATTGTTAAACTGATCAAAAGATAAACCATGTCATTCCTACCTCCACTCATTGATAATAATTTTCAATGTCATTATATTCTTTCCATGCATATAATATCAAGTATTTTTATAAATTTTTGATAAATGTTCACAACTAATAAAAATGACGATTTTCTACCAAGAGAATATTTATCATAAAAAAAGGTGTTAAAACTCTTTAATTAGAGTTTTAACACCTTTTTTATAGTATCAGAATTTATAAATTTCTAACTTGGAAACTGTCTAGCTTCAGCGCCTTTCGCTCGTGACCAAGGCGCTTGCGCTTTTCTTGTTTATTCCACTTTTTCAAAAAGTTTCAAATCAGTAAGTACTGTTACAAGTTCTTCTTCATCTTCCATACTTAACTCTACGACTTGACCAGGTTGCAGAGCAAGGGCTAGTAAGCCTAATAAACTCTTTGCATCAACGACCCAATGATTCTTTTTAATTAGGATTGTACTTTCATACTTACTAGCTACATTCACTAATTTACTAGCTGACTCAGCAAAAATTGGTGTTAATACTTTTAATTTCATAAAGCACTTCCTCCCTTTTCTCAAATGATTTAAGTTGTGATTATCATATTTTACCATAAATATGATGAGATAGTTATTTTTTTCTTAGTTGACCTAACTAACACAATAATTTAGTTGGGTAATCTAAGAAAAGCGCAAGCGCCCTTGCTCATCGACGTAATAAGCTGGACTGAGTCGAGTGAGATATTAGGAGGATCGAAAGTCGTTAGACTTTCGTTCTCGACTTATCGTAGACGAGACGAAGGAAGCTTTCTAGTCGATAGGGCGCTGGAGCTAGACAGTTTCTAAGTTAGAAATTTTATACTTTCTTACCTTGTAAGAAAAAAACTCTCCCATTATTGGGTAGAGTTTATTGTTCATCACTGTATAACTGTTCTTGAAACTTCATTGCTTTTCTATGAAAAAACATAGCACATAAAATTGCACATATACTTAATCCTATTAGCAGAATATGTTGAATTTGAGTTGCACCTTCGTTAGGAACCAGTAATCCAACAAACATAAAAGTAGTTAATGCTAACAAAATAAAAGCAAATCTCTTGTAATCAGTTACTTTATCTTTTAATAGCTTTATATGATTGTTATCGTTATCCATCATTACAACCCCCAACTCTACGACAATATCACACATTTCAATTACTATTTAAGTATAGCATGTGCTAGAGTTTAAGGTTACAAGTAAATATTAGTAACGTTACGTTATTTTAATACATATAAAGAAGTTACTTCATCCTCTGATAAACGTGGATAGTCGACGTACAAGGACGTCGACTATTAGGAAAATTATTTTTTTATATGTTCAAGCATTAATAAAACAAGCTTAGCTGAATTAACAGCTGCAGTTTCTAAAAATTGATCATAAGAAATTTTCGCATCACTTCCAGCTATATCACTTAATGATCGAATAATAACAAATGGACAACCAAATTGGTAACATACCTGTGCAATCGCACCTGCTTCCATCTCTGAACAATAAGAATCTTTAAAAATTTCTTTCAATTCGATCACTCGTTTTTCATCACTCATGAAAGAATCTCCTGACAAAATCAAGCCTTTAACTGAATGAACCCCGACTTCCGTAGCGCTTTTTTCAGCGATAGAAATTAACATCTCATTAGGTTCATAATATGCTGGCATTCTTGGTACTTGCCCAAACTCATATCCAAAAACAGTTGCGTCAACATCATTGTAGCGAACCTCTGTTGAAATGACAATGTCACCAACCTTTAAGCTTTCTTCAAAACCACCAGCTGACCCTGTATTTATTACATAATTAGGAGAAAATTTTTCTATTAAGAGCGTAGTTCCTATTGCTGCGTTTACTTTTCCTATTCCTGATTTTAAAAGGACAACATCTACTCCATTTAACATCCCTGTAAAATATACACATCCAGCAATTGTTTCCTCTTTCTTATTTTCAAGCTTTTCTTTCAGAAGATCAACTTCTTCATCCATTGCTCCTATAATCCCAATTCTCATATCGAATTTTCCTTTCTAATACATACATAAAATATATGGTAATCACTTTAATGATAGTAAAACTTCGGTAAAAAGCAAGTAGCTACAAAATTTCAAGGCTGCTATTAATCACTACTTGTATTGTTAGTGGATTACCTTGACATATAAGGATTTTCATCTAGTCGTTGTACACTTACTGGCATCCAACCTTCATTTGTTACCCATTCTATTCGTACTTGATACGGTGTTGCTCGAGTGGTTGCATCAGCAACAATACCTACGGCACTTTGATTATCACCGCCGTTACCGACATGCCAAATTGTCATATCTTCACCAAGACCAGTTGCATATTGAAAAGCCTTCGTCATTTCTCTCCAATTAATATGTTCTTTACTGTATACTGCACTAAATGGTTCTTCTTGCACAGTACCGATAGGCTTCCATTCTCCAGGTTGGGAAGGTGTCGCTTCTGATGTGTCTATATTTGAAGTATCTATTTCCTCATCATTACGATCATCACTAGATGGCAATACACCATCTGCTTCCTCTATATTATTTTCTTCTGAAATCACCTCTTGAGCTTCACCTTCAATATTATCTACTACTTCGTTTCTTTCATTATTATTCTCAACCACCGTTTCAGAAGACTTACCACTAAATAATACCTGTCTACCTACTAGTAAAACCATAAAAACTACAACTATAATCGCTATATTAAATATTTTTTGTACCTTTTTACGTTTCCTCTTATAACTTCTACTGCTATAGCTTTCTTCTTCACTCATATATGTTCCCCCTCCTCATTGATGAAATCGATATCGTAAAACCAAGCCCCTCTCAATTCCATCTTTGTTCTTCATTGGTTAATGATCTCATCATATAGATAAGTATCACGAACTACCTTTAATAAAGCTAATATATATTATTATGAAACACTTAGTTACCATTATAATCAAAGAGAAAAACTTTTTCGATAGATAGAATGAAGTTTTATTCATTAAAATTTATCCAATCTTATTTATAAAGCTGAACTTCAATCAGTAAGGGTTTTCCTTCATCCCCCACTGATGATTAGTTATTCTATATAGGACCTTTAGGGGCAGTTAACCCCCACCTAAACTTCTCGGATTTTCTTACGTTTTGAGGTGGGGGTCTTACTGCTCCTTAAATTGGGATAAACTATCTACTTTATGTAGATACTCAACTATTTTATTAAAAGCCTTCAAAGTTTTCATATCCCCGTTACGATGATCCAAATCAATGATCACCATTACATATTTAGGATTATCTGCGGGAAAATAGCCTGCAAACCAATGAGTTAAATCCTTTTTCTCAATACCTTTTTGTGCTGTTCCAGTCTTTCCTGCTATAGGATAAGGACTCTTTTTTAATACATGATGAGCTGTCCCTAATTCCATTTTTACTACTGATCTTAACAACTCTTGTAGTCTCATTGCGGTATATCTCGATATATTCTCATGATCATTAATAGTTTGGATTGGAAAATCTACAAACGTAGTACCGTTTTCATATTTTATTTTAGAGGCTCCTCGAACTTGCATTTTTTCCCCACCTCTTGCTATAGTTGCTAACATGTTGGCAACTGCTAAAGGAGTGATACGTACATTTTTTTGGCCAATTGCTGTTTGTGCAATAGCATACTTATCTTTGAGGTCAATCTCATCCTCTGAAATTATTCCTTTTTCTTCTTCAGGAAAATGAGCAATATTTTCTAAACGAAAAATATCGCCATTCCACCCCACTTTATCCAGCAATCCTAACTTCTTAGCATACTTTTGTAATACTTTATCATCTTTCTTTAATAACTCATTTGCAAGATAGGCAAAGGTAAAATTGCAACTCTGAGAAAAACTCTCATGAAAGGTTAACTTTCCTAATTGACGAGGTTCATCTCCATCTCCATATAAATCCTTATTACAGTCAAATAAATCATTTTTATTAATTAGATTTAAGTCAATAGCTGCTGCAGCTACGACAATTTTAAATATTGAACCTGGTGTATAGGATGTAACTATATGATTTACTGCCCCTTCATCAAAAGGGAAATTCACATTATAAGTAGGTAAACTAACAAGAGAAAGTAGATCATTCGTTTCTACATCTAAAATTACTGCTCCTCCCTTCGTCAAACCAACTTCTCGTAATACGTTTATAACATATTTTTGTATGTCTTTATCTATTGTAGTAATTACTTCCGTAGGATGATAGGGATTTGCAGGTGCGTTATATTTTACATCAAAGCCAAATAATGGTTGGTTTAAATTATTAACAAAATAAGCTAAACTACTATTTCCTTGAGAAATAAGAAACGGATCAAAAGCTCTTTGCATTCCTGAAACACCGATTTCAGAATGAACAGAAATATTTCCATTTGCGACTTGAGTTTCATATCTCCTTTTTACTTCTTCAACATTCTCACCAAGTACACCAAGTAAGTGTGGAGCAATATTTTCTGTCCGCTGTTGGACATTGTGTACAAATACGCCTGGAATTTTAAGCTTATTAATTTTTTCCATATCATTTCCTGACAGCTTTAATGGGTTTCCATCAACTTTTAGGATAAACGGTTCTTTGGAGGCAGTTAATGCTTCTAAAATCTGTTCTTTTTCAATTTGTAGGATGTTCGATATTTTCTCTACTGGCCAATCTCTTGTTTGTAGAAATGGAAATAAAATTAAACAAGGATAATAATCTGAATTTAATGCCTCGCCATTTCGATCTGTAAAGTATCCTCTTCCTGAATGTAAGACAAATATTTGTGTCCTTTGTTTAATACTTTCTTCCACTAAATCAATATTATTTTTTGAAAAGTGATTTGTTGCAAAGAGTTGAACATATGCAAGTCTAAAAATAATAATAAACATTATAACCGTTGATATCACTAGTATTTGAATTATCCGTTTATGTATAGTCATATAAACACCTCTATACATTCATTGTTAACCTTCTACGGATATATTTATTCAAAGCAAAAAATTCGTTTCTTTATATCTACAATCTTTTATCTGAGTGAATTTCGCAATATAAAAAATAAATCTAAATCAATGTACGAACAGTGTTAAAAGTAACTAGATATAGTATCTTAGAGGCGGAAGTAATGAATTATTAGAATTCATTACTTACAAAAGAAGATGCCTCCCCCCCCCAAAAAAGGAAGAGTCAGGCATCAATGATTTACTTTATTTAATTTCTAAAATTTCTACTTTCATTTCTCCACCAGGTGTTTGTACAGTTACTTTATCTCCTACAGTTCTGCCCAATAAACTTTGGGCCATTGGTGAGTCATTTGAAATTTTGCCCTCAAATGGATCACTTTCAGCACTTCCAACGATCGTATAAATTTCTTCATCACCATCTGGTAACTCTTTAAATTTAACGGATTTACCTAATGAAACAACAGACGAGTTTGTCTCGTCCTCTTTAATGATGACTGCATTACGAATCATCTTTTCTAAAGTTCCAATTCTTCCTTCAACGAAGGCCTGCTCTTCTTTTGCTGAATCGTACTCAGAGTTTTCCGATAAATCTCCAAAACTACGGGCGATTTTTATACGCTCAACAACTTCTTTTCTTTTTTCAGTTTTTAGATATTCTAATTCCTGTTCTAATTTTGCCTTTCCATCCAACGTCATATAAAACTTTTTGTCTTCACTCATCTTGATCGTCACTCCTTAGTTAAATGTCTACATTTTCAATTACTTTTTGTCTTTTGTTAAGATATTATTTTTTTGGTAAGGTTTTCAATAGTATTTCGCTATACAGCCTCAATAAAAATATGTTCCATTGTAAAAATAATTTTTTATAATAGGATCTTCAATTAATATGTATACAGAAAAGCTTAGCATTAACCATATACTGGTTAATACACAAGCTTTTCATTACCACCATATGTTATTGATTAGCAATTTATAAAGTATAAAAACCTCACTATCCTATGCTATTACAAAATTTCCTTTTCTTCAAGGATTGTTCTGATTTTCGTCACCATTAGATCAATTGCGACACGATTTTGGCCACCTTCTGGAATAATGATATCCGCATATCTCTTGGTAGGCTCAATAAATTGTAGATGCATTGGACGAACAATAGAAGTGTATTGCTCTATAACTGACTCCAATGTTCTACCTCGTTCTTCAATGTCACGTACAAGCCTACGAATGATCCGAATATCTGCATCAGTATCTACAAAAAGCTTAATATCCATTAAATCACGAAGTCTTTTATCTTCTAAAATTAAAATTCCTTCTAAAATAATAACATCTTTTGGCTTTACGTAAACACTTTCTTTTGCTCTAGTGTGATTTGAATAGTCATAGATAGGTTTTTCAATGGTTTGATAAATTAATAATTGCTCTAAATGTTCTATTAACAAGTCATTATCAAAAGCAAGTGGATGGTCATAGTTTGTCTTTATCCTCTCATCCATTGTTTTATGACTTTGGTCCTTATAATATGCATCTTGTTCAATCATTAATATAGATTTTTCGATAAATTGCTGATATAACTCTCTAGCTACCGTTGTTTTCCCTGAACCTGTACCACCTGCTACACCAATGACAACGGGCTTCTTTGTCATTATTGCACTCCTTTTCGCATCATATTATTCGGAAATAAAGGCTTGTCTACTTTAAATTTAACAATTTGTAGTGGATGTCTAGCTGCATCTAAATCTTCATTAGTTTCAGCATCCCACACTTCGCCAACTTCAATTTCAAAGTTTTCAATTTCAGGTCCAAAAAACTCTACTTTATCACCAGGTTTAAAATAGTTTCTCTGCTGTAATGTAACGATTTTTGTTTTTTCGTCATAATTTAAAACCAACCCAGCAAAATCATATGTCGTTTTCTTTCCATCAATTCTTCCGAACAATTGCTCTTTATACGTAGGTGTGTCGTTCTCAAAGAATGATTGGGCTGTATCACGATTTGCACATTTATCTAATTCTGCTATCCATTTTGGATCTAGTTTAAAATTATCAGGATCAGCACAATAAACATCAATAACTTTTCGGTAAACAGATGTTACCGTTGCTACGTAATGAATAGATTTCATTCGACCTTCAACCTTCAAACTGTCTATACCTGCTTCTATTAGTTTCGGAATTCCTTCAAGTAAATTTAAGTCTTTCGGACTCATTGAAAAAGGTAAATGTTCTTCGGTATACAATGGATTTTCATTGAAACTCTCTTGATCCATATGTTCATACAAGTGATAATCCCAACGACACGATTGGCAACATCCTCCTCTATTAGAGTCACGTGCTGTCATATGATTACTTAGGACACATCTACCAGAGTAAGAAATACACATAGCCCCATGGATAAATGCTTCTATTTCAATATCTACTTGCTTTTTCATTTCTAGCATTTCTTCAAGTCCAACTTCTCTTGCTAGTACAACACGATGAAGTCCTTCTTCCTTCCAAAACTTTATCGCTTGCCAATTTGTTAATGACTGTTGTGTACTTAAATGGACCTCTACTTTAGGAGCTACCTTTTTACATGTTTCTATAATTAACGGGTCAGCTACAATTATACCAGTAACGCCTACTTTTTGAAGATCTTGTAAATACTCTTCTAACCCATCCATATTTTCATTATGGGCGAAGATGTTTGTTGTAACGTAAATTTTTGCTCCATACTTATTAGCGAATTCTACCCCTTCTTGCATCTCTTCAATTGTAAAGTTATCCGCATTTGAACGCAAACCAAATTCTTGACCACCAATAAAAACTGCGTCTGCACCGTAATGAACAGCTACTTTTAACTTTTCTAAGCTTCCGGCTGGAATAAGTAACTCAGGCTTTTTAACGATAACACGCTTTCCTTCTGAAGTTATTGTTGATATTTGTTCCATCTTACACCCCTCCTTTTAATAAACAGTCTCTTTAAAGAAAAATCCTGTGTCTAAACTTCGATTAACTGGTTGGATTTTCTCAATTTCTTGATAGAAATAAGATTTTTGATCTTGATAAGCATCAGAATCTTCAAGATATAAATCAATAGCTTTACTATATAATTCAGTTACCTTTTCAATGTAATCTATGCTCTTTAATATCCCATCAATTTTAAAGCTATCAATACCAGCATCAAGCATATCTTCTAATTCATCTATAATACAAATATCTTTAGGGCTCATTATATGTGTTCCATTTTTGTCTTCAAAAATTGGATATTTTGCATCTCTTTCCGGATCATGTAAAAACAACGATCGATCCTTACTTCGCCCTTCAACTTTCAAGTCTTTACCTTGGAACTCCATATAGTTCCCAATTAACGTACGTTTCGATTGAAACATACATGTCATTCCGTGAATTTGAACTTCAATTTCACCCTCAGCATGTTCTTTTGTTTCGACGATTGAGTCCATATTTATTTCACGAGCCATAACAGCTCTTTTAGCCCCTTTTCGGTTCCAATAATTTGCTGAGAAATAATTTGTTGCTGTTGTTTCTGTATTCCAGTGAAGCTTCATAGTAGGCGCTACTTCACGTGCCGCCATTAAAACAGCTGGATCTCCAAATACAATTGCATCAACTTTTGCTTCTGCTAAAAAAGAAATATAATCAGGTAGCAGAGGTAATTTATCATTATGAAAAAGAGCATTCATAGCCACGTACACCTTCGCTTCATGTTTATGCGCTATTTCTACAGCCTTTTTTATATCATCACGTTTAAATTCTCCAACAAGACGTAAGCCAAATTCTTCCTCACCAATTAAAAAAGCAGTTGCTCCAACCTTTAATAACCGGTTTATATCATCAGTTTTGGTTGGTGTAACGAGTATTTCAGGTTTTTTCATTATTAGTCACCACCTATTTTTTCTTGCTAATGGCAATTCCATCCCCAATTGGATAGAATGTTGTATCATATTGCTCATTTGACATTAACATTTCATTGTATGAACGTAAATTCACTACCATCGTTCTTAGACCTTTGGCTACCTTACCTTCGCTTGCAACAATCCCTTTAAATAGAACATTATCACTAATAATTAGTCCACCTTTTTCAACAAGAGGACTATACAATTCAAAAAAGCGTTTATATTGTCCTTTAGCAGCATCAATAAACAAACAATCAAATGAATGTAATGCTTTTATTTGATCAATCGTTTCTAATGCGTCTCCATGAATTAGAGTTATACGCTTTTCTAAGTCTGACATACTAACATATTCCTTGGCTATCTCATATCTAGTTTTGTCTCTTTCAACCGAAACTATTTCACAATCTGGGAGTCTTTCAGCCATTCTCATAGCTGAATATCCAATTGCCGTGCCAATTTCAAGAACTTTTGTTGTACCAGCCAAAGAAAGTATTTGTAACATTGCTTCCATACTAATAATATCCATAATCGGTACATCATGGATACGTGCGTATTCTTCCATTTCTGTTAATAGCGGGTTTCTAGATTTAATTAATGAGCTGATATAATGATTTATTTGATCTGAGACCATAAAAAAGCCTCCTTTATTAAATAGTTATACTTTTGAAATAGTGCTTTAAACTAAAAAATGTTTCTATAAAATAAAAATCTTCTAGTAGATAGATTAGAGATAGTGAAAGGTAGGTATTAAAAAGAACGATTTATTTTAGCATAAAGAGAAAGAGAATGCGAATATATCACACTCTCTCAAGAAAAGCGCAAGCGCCTTGGTCACGAGCGATAGGCCTGAAGTGACCGAGCTCGTAGGCTGCTTGCGCTAGACAGCTTTCCAGCTTCAAAATTTCCCTTGTAAAAAAGATAGAAACCGGAGTAGACATCTTTCAAGGTAATGTACAAATATCTTTATTAAAGCTTAGCCAAAATATCTACGTATAATGCATGGTGTATTATAAAGTTTTCTATCAAACGCTAGTCACGATACTTTCTTAGTACTTCTTGATGTTGCTGGAATGTTTCAGAGTAAATCACATTACCTTCGTTTGTTGCATAAAAGAAAAGGTCATTGTGCTCTTCTGGTTGTAGGGCAGCTTTAATTGAAGCTTCACCAGGATTATTAATAGGTCCTACTGGAATTCCTGTGATACGATACGTATTATACGGTGAGTTAATTTCCAAATGAACATATAACGTTCTTGATAAATGCTCACCATGAGCATATGCAACAGTTGGATCAACCTCTAAGCGCATATTCTGATTCAGTCGATTATATAATACACCTGAAATTTTATAACGGTCCTCACTCTTTTGAGCTTCACCTTCTATAATTGAAGCCAGAGTCAATATTTCGTGTGTTGTATATTCACTATCCTCTAAATCGTCAAGATAGCGCCCTACTACTTGCTCTGTCCTTGTTAACATCGATTCAATTATAGTTTCTATCGAAGGATTTTCTTCAACAAAGTCATATCTTGCTGGAAATAAATAACCTTCTAGTGGCCAACGTATCTCTTCGTTTAAAATATCTTCAGTTAAAACTGTATAGCGATTAATTAACTCTTTAAGATATTGTTCATCTTTTACTTTTTCCTCTAAATCCTTCAATTCATGATTCGTATTTTCAGAAATGATTTTTAAGATATTCTCCAACCATCTTCCTTCAGGAATAGTAAAACTCACGGCATAGTCTTGAGGTAATGTTCCTTCTTTTAAAGCAACGATAATTTCATCCATTGTCATAGATTTAGATAATTGGTAATCTCCAGCTTGAAATCCACTTTCATTTTTATAACGAATATAGTATCGGAAAAAGCTAGCATTATTGATAAGGCCGTTTTCTTCTAGAATATTTCCAATTCGAGTACTAGTGGAGCCAATAGGAATATGAATATCAAACATTTCTTCATCAGTTTCATCCATTGGTCCTAAACTTGATTTCACATAATAATATGCCGATGTCCCTGCAATACCCAACGTGATAATTATGAATAATAAACACGCTAAAACAATTTTACGAACAATGCTCGCTTCTTCTTGACGTTCTTGTAATTTTTTTCTTTTTATCTCGAGCTTTTGTTTCTTTTTTTCTTCTTTATCCATCCACTTTTCCCCCTCAAAACCCACTAATAGAGGGTATTTCTTTTATTTTTTCATTACATATTCATACAAACAATACTCCTATTATACTATATTTCTACAAAATATCATTAAAAATGTAGAATATTGTTGAGGGAATTCAAACCACTCAAACCTATATATAGATTCGACTAGCCTATCATATTAAGAAAAATCTAATCGCTTAGTCTTATAAGAAACTTCTCCTACAACACTCCTTAAAGCAATGTTTACGCGACGAATAAACGATATGCTTTCGCTCTCGACTTATCGGCGAGGCGAGAGAAGCTTCCTAGCTTCAAAATTTCTTTTTTGAACAAAAAAAGGACAGGACTCAGTAAAGAGAGTTCCATCCTTTAATTCAGTTATTACTCTTCTTCTCCTTCAGAGAATGTGTTAAGCATCTCCTCAACCATATCCCATTCTTCATCAGTTTCGATTGGATGAAGTGATAGATCATCGTCTCCGTCACCTTTTTCTTCGTAACGGAAAGCATGAACCTCAACCTCTTCTTCATCGTTTTCTTCGTCTCCGGCTGCAATTAATACCATATAAGATTTACCGGTTTCTTCCACGTCGAATGTAAATAACACTTCAAATAAATGCTCGTCTCCATTTTCATCAGGAATAATAATTCTTTCTCTTTCTGCTTTTTCCACAAATAACACCTCATTAATTTTTGTCTAATCAGTGTAATGACATAGCTATAATATCTGCAATACTATTGCTAACATACACTTATTTTAATACTGAATCTAAATAACCTTGTAAAATCATGACTGCTGCCATTTTATCTATAACTTTTTTTCTTTTTTTACGAGACATGTCAGCAGCAATAAGCATTCTTTCAGCTGCCACTGTTGTTAAACGTTCATCCCATAAAATAACAGGTAAATTAAATCGTAATTTAGTTTCTTCTGAAAAAGCTTTGCAAGCTTCTCCGCTTGGACCAATTGTACCATTCATATTTTTAGGTAAGCCTACGACTATTTTGTTTATATCCAGTTCTGAAATTAACGCTTTAAGCTTCTCCCAATCTTTTTCTGGATCATCCTGATCTCTTCTGATCGTTTCAACACCTTGGGCCGTCCAACCTAGTTCATCACTTACTGCAACTCCTATTGTTTTTGTTCCAACATCTAGACCTAATGTTCTCATATTACTCCTCTTGGTGCTGTGATAAATACGATTTTACTAATTCTTCTATTAATTCATCTCTTTCAAGCTTACGAATTAGTGATCTTGCATCTTTATGCCTTGGAATATATGCTGGATCACCTGATAATAAATATCCAACAATTTGATTAATCGGATTATATCCTTTCTCATCCAACGCTTCATAGACAGTAAATAGTACTTCTTGAACATTCGTATCTACTGAGTCATCTTGGAAGTTAAATTTCATCGTATTATCCATTGAACTCATCACAAACACCTCTTTTCCTACAATGCACATTGATTATTAATACCCATTATCTCCCAACAAATTCGGACAATTTTTTCCGTATATCTATATTGTACACTAACATGAATTATTTAGGAAATTGTTTTAAGAAAATCTGGAACAAATTCCAATGCTGACTGTAATTCAGCTGGAGTTTTCCCTCCAGCTTGTGCCATATCAGGACGACCACCACCGCCACCACCACAACGAGTAGCTACTTCTTTTACAATTTTACCAGCATGATAACCCTTTTTAACTAAATCGTTGGTTACGCCCGCAACAATGTTTACTTTTTCATTATTGACAGCACCTAACACAACAATACCTGAACCTAATTTATTTTTCAAATTATCTACTAACCCACGAATACTATCCATATCTGCTACATTTACTTGTTTAGCAATAACGGAAATTTCATTTACCTTCAGTACATCATCTACTAAACCGCCTGCTTCAATATTTCCTAATTTCGCAGCCAACGATTCATTTTCGCGCTGTAATTTTCGGATTTGGGTTTGTAATTGTTTCACCTTCTCAGGCACGTCTTTCATATTCGACTTTAGAAGATTTGCTGTATCTTTTGCTATATCTACTTGACTGTTCATATGCTCATATGCGCCTTTACCAGTTACAGCTTCAATACGTCGGATTCCGGCACCAATTCCAGATTCTGATACAATTTTGAAAAGACCAATTTCAGCTGTATTTTTCACGTGACAACCACCACATAGCTCAAGACTATAGTCTCCAACTTGTACAACTCGTACAACGTCTCCATACTTTTCGCCGAAAAGTGCCATTGCCCCCATTGCCTTTGCTTCATCAATCTTCTTATTAGAAATATTCACGCTAATTGCATCCCAAATTTTTTCATTAACAATAGCTTCAATTTTTGTTAATTCTTCGGTAGTTACTTGACCAAAATGTGAAAAATCAAAGCGCAATCGATTTTCAGAAACTAAAGAACCAGCTTGGTTAACATGCTCTCCGAGAGTATCTTTAAGTGCCCGATGTAGAATATGTGTTGCTGTATGGTTTTTTACAATTCCATTGCGTTCTGTCTCCTCAACAGTTGACGTTACTGACATACCATTTTTTATTACCCCTTCAACAATTCGAACTGTGTGGATATTTTGTCCGTTAGGAGCTTTTTGAACATCTTCAATCTCGATAAGAACACCCTCGGCTTTCATTGTTCCTTTATCTGAAGCTTGTCCACCACTTTCAGCGTAAAATGGAGTTTGATCAACAATTACCTTTACTACCTCTCCATTTGTAGCTTCTTCTACAAGTTCTGCTTCCTTGATAATTGCATTAATAATTGAATCGCAAGAGAGATTATCATAACCTACAAATTTACTGGTAACTGTAAGTTCTCCTAAAACACGATCCTGTGATTGCATAGATGATTCAGATTGACGAGCTGACCTAGCTCTTTCTCTTTGCTTTTCCATTTCTACTTCAAAACCATCACGATCAATTGAAAGTCCCGCTTCAACTACATACTCCTCTGTTAAGTCTACCGGGAAGCCGTACGTATCATATAAACGGAATACGTCGACACCGGAAATCGTATCTTCTTTAGATGATTTCGCTTGTTCAATGATTTTCGATAAAATAGTTAAACCTTCGTTTAGTGTTTCATGGAAACGTTCTTCTTCATTTTTAATTACTTTTTGTACAAATTCAGTTTTGTCTTTTACTTCTGGATAGAAATCTACCATAACTTCTCCAACAACTGGAACAAGTTCATGCATAAATGGTCGATCAATGTTAATTAATTTCGCATATCGAACCGCTCTACGAATTAGACGACGAAGTACATACCCTCGCCCTTCGTTTGAAGGCAATGCTCCATCAGAAATTGCAAAACTTACTGTACGTACATGATCTGCAATTACTTTAAATGAAACATCAATTTCTTTATCCTTTCCGTAAGAAACTCCTGAGATTTCTTCTGTTACTTTTATAATTGGAACAAATAAATCAGTATCAAAGTTTGTAGGAACATCTTGAATGACTGATACCATTCTTTCTAGTCCCATTCCTGTATCAATGTTCTTTTTCGGAAGCGGAGTATAAGTACCGTCAGGATTATGGTTAAATTGTGAAAAAACTAAGTTCCAAACTTCTAAATAGCGTTCATTTTCTCCACCAGGGTAAAGTTCTGGATCATTTTCATCAGCTCCATATTTTTCGCCACGGTCATAAAAAATCTCCGTGTTAGGCCCACTAGGTCCTTCACCGATATCCCAAAAGTTACCTTCTAATCGAATAATTCTTTCCTCTGGTAAGCCGATTTCCTTTACCCAAATATCAAAAGCCTCATGATCTTCTGGATGAATTGTAACTGAGAGTTTTTCTGGGTCAAAACCGATCCACTTTTCACTTGTTAAAAATTCCCACGCCCACTCGATAGCTTCCCTTTTAAAATAATCCCCAATAGAGAAGTTACCTAACATTTCAAAAAACGTATGATGACGAGCTGTTTTCCCTACATTTTCGATATCATTTGTACGAATTGATTTTTGAGCATTTGTTATTCGTGGGTTCTCAGGTATTACTCTACCGTCAAAGTATTTTTTTAATGTAGCAACTCCACTATTAATCCAAAGCAAAGAAGGATCCTCATGAGGTACTAAAGAAGCACTTGGCTCAACTGCATGTCCCTTCTCTTTGAAAAAATCTAAAAACATTTGTCTAACTTCAGCAGAAGTTAATCGTTTCATCAATATTTCCTCCTTAATTAAATATATACATATTACATTATGTACTTCTTACTATAAGCTTAAATTAATTTACATAAGAAAAAATATAAAAAAGCCCCCATCCCTAAAAGGGACGAGAGCTGAGCTCACGCGGTACCACCCTAGTTATAAACGTTAAAAACGTTCATCACCTTACAATAATAACGGTTTTTACACCGGCAGGTTTTGCCTGCTTTCAGGACTAGCTATTTGTTAATCTTCATCTAGAATTTCTCTCAGCCGCGGAAATCCTTCTCTGCATAATGTTTCCATTAGTTTAGATGGTCTTTAACAAAATTTTTTCCTTCATCAAGTTAACAGTATTTACACTTATAAATGACATTATAGATACGGAAAATCCCTTTGTCAACAAACCCTTAGCACTTTATTTTTTCTAGGGTAATTTTCATGATATTTACTGGCAATCGAAATACAAGAAAAGCGCAAGCGCCTTGGTCACGAGCAGCTGCTCCTGTGCCACTCCGTTTGCTCAAGAGCAAAGCAGCTTCGAAGTAATCCAAGTAGTAGCTTCACTAGGGCGTCCTTTTACAGAAGCCGCTCTTTGGCTTCTTACGTGCTTCTGCGTCTTCAAGTACTGCTTCGTAGTAAGTTTCCTCCAAGCAGTGTTTTGTGCGACGAGTAATCGCAGGAGCAAGTGTTTTCCGTGCGACGAGTAATCGCAGGAGCAAGTGTTTTCCGTGCGACGAGTAATCGCAGGAGCAAGTGTTTTCCGTGCGACGAGTAATCGCAGGAGCAAGTGTTTTCCGTGCGACGAGTAATCGCAGGAGCAAAGCTTCATGATGCTAACCAACGAAGGATTTCAAGAGTTAATTGAAGTCAGTTGCTTGACTGAAGTGGTCGAGCTCGTAGGCTGCTTGCGCTAGACAGTTTCTAAGTTAGAAATTTATAAAGCTGAACTTCAATCAGTGGGGGTTTTCCTTCATCCCCTACTGATTGTTAGTTCAACTTATCGGACCTTTAGGGGCAGTTTATCCCCACCTAAACTTCTCGATTTTCTTACGTTTTGAGGTGGGGGTCTTACTTGCCCCTTAAGAGTTGGATAAATTCTGATTATAGAAAGAAAATATCAACGCGATAAATCTTTTCATTTACTCTTCATTCACTCTTTGCAACGATTCACGAATGTGCATAATTAATACTTTAATTATAGCTAAAATTGGCACGGCTATAATTAACCCAATAACTCCACCAACTTCAGCACCTACTACTAAGGCAAAGATAATTAATACCGGATGCATATGTAAACTTTTCCCAACAATCAAAGGGGAAAGAATATTACCTTCAATTAGTTGAATACCGAAATTTACTAACAACCCTAGCATAACTAATTGAAAAGAATCTGTAAAAGCGATAATAGCTACTGGTAACGCACCTATAATCGGACCAAAATATGGTATTATATTCGTTATTCCTATAAAAATCCCTAAAATTACTGCATAAGGCATACCAACTAACCATAAACCAATAGTTGCGATAAAACCTACTGCTAAACAAACAAACAATTGTCCTCTAATATAATTTCCTAATGAAATATTAATATTTCTTAGAAGCTCTCGCCCTGAATTTCTCCATTTTCTAGGTGTTAAATACCAAGCTGTTTTTTCTAATAAAATAAAATCTTTTAGTAAATAAAATACAATAAATGGAATGATGATTAACATAAAGAAGTAATCTAATATACCACGTAAATTTGCCACTGTCCCTACAAGACCTTGAGCAGCTATTGTTTCAATGTTAGTCAACCATCCTTCTGCAGTAGCCCTAAAACCTTCTGGCATCATTGAAGTCTGTCTATAAAAATCACTAACTAACTGTCGATATATATTTGCAAAATGAGGGATATTTTCTAATAAGTCTTTTATCTCCTCAATAATATATGGGGTTCCTTTCAATAATAAATAAGAAAAAATTACAATAATGACAATGTAAATGAGTAAGATTGATATGGGCCTGGCTATCCCCATAGTTTTTAATTGTTCTACAATCGGGTGCAATAAATATGTAATTACTCCAGCTATAATAAAGGGAATAAAAATTCGAATGATTACGGTTACAAGTGGCTCCCAAATCGGAGATAGTAATAAAAATACGTAAAGACATAAAAGAATAACTAAAAGGCTAACTGAACGAAGTAGCCATTTCATTGGTAATAGGTCCATCTTAAACACCCCATAATTTATACTTACTACTCTAGTCTTTAACAAAAACTGCTAAAATATAATAGGAATACCATGTACTTTTTCCAGCAAAATTTTAATTAATAAAGCAAAGGACTTTCGATCAGGATGATGACTCGAAAAATTTGATCGAATCGGGAAAATAAGGACTCCCATGTTCGTTAGCAGAGCGTTAGTGAGTAAGAAAAGAAAACAGGATAAAAACGCACAGATGTTATATCTGTGCGTTTTGTATGCTAATTACAATGTTAAATTTTATGGGATTTGAATGCGAAATTCTGTTATTTAGCTTGTGAATTCATTTTTTTACTCCCAAAACTGAACGGTCTAGTTTTTGCCTAAGGACCGACTTTAAGCTTACGAAAATGTACGCATCATGCGCTTTTGAAGTTTTTTCATTGTACGTTTTGATGGCATCATTTGTGCCATTTCCATGTTCGTAATCGGTTCAATAATACGTGCCATTCTTTTACGGCGTTTTCTGTCTGTCATCGAGAAAGCAGCAGCACCTATACCTATTGCCAATAATGTAGTTCTTCGCACTTCATTCACCACCAATTTTAGAGTGTTATTTCTTTGACTTTGGTCAAACTCTTTAACCTCTAACACTAGATGAACGTTTTTTATGAAGATACAAGTTTACAGATAATGGCTATTTATCAGATATGATAATCCAAGGATATTTAACCACTTTCTACACTCATATCTTCATCTTCAAATAGATCATCAAGTGAACTTAAACTTCCGTCCTCTTCAACCTGGTGGAGTGAATAACGGCCATTAACGATCGATAACTCAATGAAACAATGCCAACAATAATATTGATTTGTACCAATTTTACCGATATCTTTGCCTTTACAATTGGGACACCGCAAGGAAAGAGCCTCCTTTTAACAATTTAAGTCGATGATCAGAACCTCTTCACCAATTGTTAAAGGAGAATTTGTTTTTAATACTTGTTTTCCCTCTTTAATATCAGCGATTAAACCGTCCGTCACCTCATACCCTACGATGTTTCCCAATTTTTCATTAAAATATACATCTTCGACCAAGCCTACAGTTTCCCCTTCTGCTGTCATTAGTGGCTTACCACCTATATGATTTACTCCATTATGAAGTGTATAGAAAGGGAATTTCTTTTTATCATAAATGAGTAGGCTTTCTACATCTTTAATTGTTAATGCATCTTTACCTATTGCATAAATTTCTTCAATCGGTACAAATAAATGACGATTTAACCACCCTTTTTTATCAACCATTACCCCTTTGACCTTTGTTTCAAAGAACAATAAATCAATTATTTTGCCAATTTCTTCACCAGTTGTTAAAGAAATGACGGATAAACCATTAAGAACAGAAAATGTTCGCAAAGAATATCCTCCACCTTTCCGAACATTAATATGGTTTGTTTATATTCAAAAAACATGCAAGTGAACTACTACCAATCATAACATTAGGTCGACAAAGTAACGTGGAGAACTCGTTCTAGCTTCGCTAGAACATCGGAAATTCAGACGGAGTCTCAACTCCACCTGAATGGAAGTTCCCACCTACGCTACGCTTAGAGGTGGGGGTCTATGACCCTTAAGTTCAAATCAGTTTGATTAATTAGCTTTTCCTTTAATAATGTATTTCGTTTCATCTCATTTTGTTGATCAACTGCAGTTTGGAAGGCTTTTACTTCGCCACAAAGGATTAAGTATTCTTTTGCTCTTGTAATACCAGTATAGACAAGGTTTCGTCTAAGCATCCGATGATAACCCCTGACAATTGGCATGATTACAATTGGAAATTCACTTCCTTGAGATTTATGAACGCTACAACAATAGGCTAATGTTATTTGATTTAAATCTTGTTTCGTATAGATAACTTCTATTCCATCAAAAGAAATAACTATTTGATCCTGTTTTTCAATATTTTCTTTAGCATAAATAATGGCAACAATTTCTCCTCTATCTCCATTAAATACATTTTCATCTGGGTTATTTACCAATTGTAGTACAACATCTCCTACTCGATAAGTAACTTCACCAAAGAGCATTTCCCTTTGCTTTTCTTTCTTAGGATTAAAAATGTTTTGGAGTTTTAGATTAAGCGCCTCTATACCGGCATTACCTCTGTACATAGGAGCCAAAACTTGTATTTCTTTAGCCGTATAACCTTTATTAATTGCATTTGTGCAAATTTGTTCAATAACTGTTACGACTTGGTCTTGGTGACAAGAAAAAAAACGTCTATCTGGCTTCGCCTCCAAAATATCTATCGGAAGTTGCCCTTCCTTCATGCTGTGTGCTAACTGAATAATTGAGGATTCTTTTGACTGACGGTATATATCAACAAGATTAACTGTAGGTATTACATTTGAATGAATCAGTTCACTTAGCACTTGTCCTGGGCCTACAGAGGGTAACTGGTCCTCATCACCAACCAATATTACTTGAATAGTATTTGGTAATGATTTAAAAAGCTGATTTGCAAGCCAAATATCCACCATTGAAGCCTCATCAATGATTAACAATTTTCCTTCTATAGGATTATCTTCACCCTTTTCAAAACCTGTATGACCACCTTTCCAACCTAAAAGACGGTGAATAGTTTCTGCAGATAACCCTGTGGCTTCAGCCATTCTTTTTGCTGCCCTCCCTGTAGGAGCTACTTGCACAATTGGAAAGGGATTATTTTTTCCATAATCTTTTTTATTAAGAGATAAACCATGTAATTTAGCGAATGACTCAACAATTCCTTTTATTACAGTTGTTTTCCCAGTACCTGGACCACCAGTTAATATCATGATTGAAGATTGTAATGCTGTCTTGATAGCTTCTTTTTGAGACGAAGCGTATTCTATTTTTAGATCTTCCTCTGTTTCACCAATCGCTTTTAAAAATTCGGCTTCAGGAAATTCTTCAATATGATCCTTATTTTTTATGAGTTCCGAAATATTAGTGACTAACCCTTTTTCTGCATAAAATAGTGAAGGTAAATAAACGTGATCCCCCTCAACAATTAATTTCCCTTCTTCTTCTAGATAAAGTAGTTGTTTCTCAACCTCTTTCATAACTATTGAAAAACTTTGATCACTAAGTAATGATATAGCCTCTTCAATAAGATTAGCTTTATTAATAAACACATGTCCCTCTTGCATAGATACTTCGTGAACGATATGTAGACATCCCGCATGAATTCGTTCTGGTTGATCTTTCGTAAAACCAATTGCTTGCCCTAACGTATCAGCTTTTGCAAAACCAATTCCTTCAACATCTTGAATTAATTGATAGGGATTTGATCGAATTACCTGTAACGTCTCATCTTTATACGTTTGAAAAATCTTTATAGCAAGCTGTGCTCCAAACCCAAACTTATAAAGTTCAATTAATACTTGTTCAATTCCCTGATTTTCAATAACTTGATCATGTATAAGCTGAATTTTCTCATTGTTTAATGAAGGAATTTTCTTTAAAACTTCTTTATCTTCAATGATCTTGGAAATGGCTTGTTCTCCTAATTTATTTACGATAGCCTCAGCAGTTTTACGCCCAATACCTTTGAAACGATCACTACTTAAATAACGAATAATTCCTTCCGTTGTTTTTGGCATTTCTTTTTCAAAATGGCTCACTTGAAACTGCACACCAAATTTAGGGTGATCGGTTAATTTACCAAAAAAAGTGTAGAGGTGTTCTTCGTCTAACTTTGGAAGAGTACCAACGATAGCAACTACTTTTTCAGAGATCTCAACATTTGTAGCATGTATCTTAACACGAGCAACCGTATAAAAGTTTTCCTCATTATTAAAAATTAAATTTATTAATTCACCTTTAATATAAGGTTCATCATTTTCGTATTCATTCTTCATCATAACTACCTCTCTCAAGGATTATTTTTCTGAGAGTAATGCTTCTAGCTGCTTCTTTCCATTTCCTGCAAGTAAATGATCTGGTTGAATTTTCAATGCTTTATCAAACATATTAATTGCTTTTTGGGCATCTTCTTTAAATGCATAAGCTACACCTAAATTATAATAAGCATCAGCATGATCCTCTTTTTTGGTCACTACTTGCTCGAAAACGCGAACAGCTTCATCAACTTGTTCAAGTTGCGCTAGCGTTAAACCATATTGAAATAATGATTCAATATCATTTGGATTTTTTTCAGTGGCTGTTTGCAAATTAGCTAAAGCATAAGGGAGAAGTCTTAAATTGTAGTAACATAGTCCGAGCATAAAATATACGTCTGCTTCATCTAAACCATAATGAATAGCAGCTTTAAATTTCTCAATTGCTTCCTCATATTTCTCTTGATCAAAAAATGTATTCCCAGCACCGTAATAGGCAGTTGCTAATTTTGAATCGAATTCTATTGCTCTATTATAAAAAATAATAGCTCGTTCTTTATCTCCGATAATCGATAACAAATGACCAAAATTAACGTATGCCAAGGCGTCATTTGGATTTTCTTCAATCAATTCATTTAATAACGTAGCAGCTTCCTCAATTTTTCCTTCTTGAATTAGGCGGGCTGCTTCTAAATGTTTATTTTCCATATAGTTAACTCCTTCACTTTATTTCTTTAAGATTAAGTCTAACAAAAACAAAGTAAAACTACATTATTTTAATGGGAAAAAGTGGACTTCCACCAATAAAAGGGGTTAGTCCACTTTTTTTATAACTTTATCAATAGTTCCGCCACCTAGGCATTCATCACCATTATAAAAAACAACAGCTTGCCCTGGTGTAATCGCTCGTTGTGGTTCATCAAAAATTACTTCTAAGATGCCTTCCTCTTTAACATTAACAGTTACACCGTTATCCGGCTGACGGTAGCGAAATTTAGCAGTACATTTGAAGCTACTACTGATAGGTTTTTCACTAACCCAATTAACATTAATAGCCGTTAGACCTTCAGAGTAAAGACTTTCATGGTGAAACCCTTGGGCTACATAAAGAACATTTTGTTCTAAATTTTTTCCAACAACGAACCATGGCTCTCCAGATCCTCCAATTCCTAAACCGTGCCTTTGACCTAACGTATAATACATTAACCCATCGTGTCTGCCCTTTACTTCTCCATCTAGAGTTTGCATATCTCCAGGTTGGGCAGGCAAATACTGACTTAAAAATTCTTTGAAGTTACGTTCTCCAATAAAGCAAATTCCAGTACTATCCTTTTTATTCGCTGTTGCAAGTTCAGCTTTCTTTGCAATTTCTCTTACCTCTTTTTTTGGAAGTTCCCCAATTGGAAACATCGTTTTAGAGAGTTGCTCCTGACCCAAGGCATTCAAAAAGTAAGTCTGATCTTTATTATCATCTATACCACGAAGCATTTTATATTCACCATTACGATATTCAACTCTCGCATAATGACCAGTAGCTAAATAATCTGCACCTAAAGACATCGCGTGCTCTAAAAAAGCCTTAAACTTTATTTCTTTATTACACATTACATCTGGATTAGGTGTTCTACCTGCTTTATATTCATCTAAAAAATACGTAAATACTTTGTCCCAATACTGCTTTTCAAAATTTACAGCATAATACGGAATTCCAATTTGATTACAAACTCGGATGACATCGTTGTAATCTTCTGTAGCAGTACATATACCATTTTCATCCGTATCATCCCAGTTTTTCATAAATATTCCGATAACATCATAACCTTGTTCTTTTAAGAGGTATGCTGCTACTGAAGAATCCACTCCACCTGACATCCCTACAACAACACGAGTATCTTTTGGAGCTTTAGTTTGCTGATGATTGAGCATTACCTCACCACCTCTCAATTACTTTTTAATACGTTGAACAATTTTAACCGTTTCATAGGCAACTAGCTCAATTTCTTCTATAGTATTTCCTAAGCCAAAACTAAACCGAATCGACGACATAGTTCTTTCCTTATCACTAGGAAACATCGCCTTTAATACATGGGATGGTTCTAAACTTCCAGCTGTACACGCCGAACCACTAGATGCAGCAATTCCAGCTAAATCGAGATTGACTAATAATGACTCTATTCCAACTCCTTGAAAACTTACATTTAAAATATGTGGTAAGCAAGAAGTCGTTTTTCCATTTATTTCATAAGTTATTCCTTGTTCATTAAATATGGAAATCATCTTATCACGAAAAGCACGATATTGCTTGTTTTTTGCTTGTCTTTCAGTGATAGCTATTTGTGCTGCTTCTCTCAGACCTACAATACCAGCAACATTTTCCGTTCCAGCTCGTCTTTTTCTTTCTTGTTCTCCTCCAAACAGATGCGGTTGTATTTTATGTTTACTGTTAGCGTATAAAAACCCTACACCTTTTGGACCATTGATCTTATGAGCAGAAGCACTTAAAAAATCAATCTTCATTTCTTTTACATCAATTTCTTCTATTCCATACGCTTGAACTGCATCAGTGTGAAAAGCAATACTTTGCTCAGCTAGAAGATCACCAATTTGCTTGATCGGTTGGAGTGTTCCAACCTCGTTGTTACCATACATAATGGACACGAGAATTGTATCCTCACGAATGGCATTTCGTAAATCCTCTAGTATGATTTCGCCGTACTCATCTACCTTTAAATATGTTACGTCAAAACCATTTTTCTCTAAATGCCCACATGTATGTAGTAGAGCGTGGTGTTCAATAGAAGTTGTAATAATATGTTTTCCTTTCGCTCTATTAGCCATAGCATAGCCAACTACCGCTAAATTGTCGGCTTCTGTACCACCACTAGTAAAAATAATTTCTCTTTCACATGCATTTATCGTTTTTGCAATTACAGCTCTAGCTTCATCTACTACAAGTCTTGCTTTTCGACCAAATTGATGCATACTAGATGGATTTCCAAAATTCTCATAATAAAACGGTATCATCGCGTCAACAACAGACAAGTGTGTAGGTGAAGTCGCTGCGTGATCTACATATATCGATTTCATTATTTTCATTTTCACCTTCTTAAATATCAATATAGAATGTAACTATGAAGATACATCAAATTAATAGTTAATTTTAAAGAATTAATTATTAATTTGATTTTCTACAAAACATTACACTCTAAATTATTATGGACTAAATATAGAACATATAGTATTCTTGATCACCCTTATCTTCAAAGTTTGCCAGATCTTCTAAGGTTGTATTATCAAGAACATCTTTTACCGCATCTCTAATCTTTATCCATAGATCTCTTTTTGCTGGTTCTTCATCTTCTAGAACTTCTACAGGACTAATTGGCCCTTCTAAGACACGAATAATATCACCAGCTGTAATTTGATTTGCTTCTTTTGCTAACATATAGCCACCGTATGCACCTCTAACACTCTTAACTAGTAAGGCATTTCGAAGTGGTGCAATTAATTGCTCTAAGTAATGTTCTGATAAATCATGGTCTTTTGCAATTGATTTTAAGGAGATTGGTCCTTCACCGTACTTCTTTGCTAACGCCATCATGATGGTTAACCCGTAACGTCCTTTTGTCGAAATCTTCAATTTTAACCCCTCTTTCTATAATACGATCTACTAAGCGCTGACATTGAGGTAATGTAATTCCTACTATATTACCAATTGTTAAACTAAATAGGATTGTACCTATAAAAACAGGTCCTCCTAAACTCCAGCCAATTGATAAAACAACAATTTCCATTACTGCTCGAACATACTGAACTTTCCAGCCACTCTTTTCTGTAATGGCAATCATTAAACTATCTCTAGGTCCTGCTCCACATTTTGGTGCAATATAAAGTCCAATTCCATAGCCTATTACAAGTATTCCTGTAAAAAGCATAACATATTGTCCCACAATTGTCGTAGGTGTATCAATAAATAATCTAAATGTGTCGATAAACATACCTACTAATAACATATTTATTAATGCTCCAGACTTGGGCCATTCTTTCATTATTAAACTTGCAATTGCAATAATACAAATACCTACTAAAATTGACCAAGTACCAACTGTCAATCCAATCTGTTTAGTTAACCCAATATGCAATACATCCCATGGTGCAACCCCTAGATTAGCCTCAATCATGAGAACTACCCCTAGTGACATCACCATCAACCCGACTAAGAAAATTAGCCACCTTTTTATCATACTTCCATTTTCTCTTCTCAACTAGTTTCATCCTCTCACAAGAAAAGCGCAAGCGCCTTGGTCACGAGCAGCTGCTCCTGTGCTACTCCGTGTGCTCAAGAGCAAAGCCGCATCGAAGTAATCCAAGTAGTAGCTTCACTGGGGCGGCCTTTGACAGAAGCCGCTCTTTGGCTTCCTACGTACTTTTAGCGTCTTCTAGTATTGCTTCGTAGTAAGCTTCCTCGAAGCAGTGTTTTGTGCGACGAGTAACCGCAGGAGCAAAGCTGCATGAAGCTATTCAGAGACGTTATTCATGTAGTTATGAAGTCAGTAGCTTGACTGAAGTGACCGAGCTCGTAGGCTGCTTGCGCTAGACAGTTTCCAAGTTAGAAATTTATAAATTCTGGTTATACAAGAAAAACACAAGCACCAAGAGCACAGACAAAAAACACTTAAAGGACTACATAAAAGTAGTCAGTGATATGCCGTAACGAAAGAAATGAATTCATTCATCAATTGCACCAGAGCTAGAGCATTCTATATCAAATGATATTTCCCCATTTTGTAAAAGCTAACCTAAAATTCCTCATCAATTATAGCACGAATTGTAAAATTGTAGGGAACCGAAATAAAGATATATAAGATAATCGTTGCAATTAGATCGGTCATCATGTATTTTTGACTCAAAGAAACTATGAGGAGTACGAATACAGTGGATTTATTTAATTATTCAGCGGAAAAAAATGAAAATCTTAAAGGGCCATTAGCAAGTCGAATGCGCCCAAGAACGATAGATGAGGTTATAGGGCAAGAAGAAATTTTAGGAAAAGGCACTTTATTACGAAGGGCCATTAAAGCAGACCGTTTGACGCCTATGATTTTTTTTGGACCACCTGGAACAGGGAAAACCACGCTTGCAAAGGTTATTGCAAATTCTACTTCTGCTGCTTTTGAGCAACTGAATGCAGTTACAGCTGGTATTGCTGATATTCGTCGTGTTATCGAAATTGCAAAAGAAAGATTACTGATGTATGAGAAAAAAACTATACTGTTTATCGATGAAATTCATCGCTTCAACAAAAGTCAACAAGATGCTTTATTACCATATGTAGAAGATGGTACAGTCATCCTCATTGGAGCTACAACAGAAAGTCCAATGTTTGAAATTAATCAAGCGTTACTTTCACGTTCGAGGCTGTTTCAATTAAAACCACATTCTAGTAATGACTTAAAAAAGATAGTGAAAGCAGCTATTTGCGACAATGAGCGCGGATTCGGTAACTACTCAATTGAATTAAAAGAAGATGCACTTAATCATATCGTGAATATCGCAAATGGCGACGCACGTTCAGCATTAAACGCACTCGAACTTGCTATTTTAACAACTGACCCTAGTGAAAATGGCACAATTATTATTACATTACAAATTGCAGAACAGTCAATCCAAAAAAGGATTGTCCGCTATGATAAAAAAGGAGACAATCACTATGATACTATTTCTGCATTTATTAAAAGTATACGGGGCTCAGATCCTGATGCCACTTTATACTGGCTAGCTAAAATGCTATATGCTGGAGAAGATCCAAAATTTATTGCAAGAAGACTATATGTTCATGCAGCTGAAGATATCGGTGTTGCCGATCCTAATGCTCTACTTATCGTTCAAGCAGCAGCATACGCTGTTGACTTTGTCGGGATGCCTGAAGCAAGAATCCCTTTAGCAGAGGCTGCCATATATTTAGCAACAGCCCCTAAAAGTAATGCTGTAATTGTAGGAATAGATCAAGCTCTTGAGGCAGTAAAAAATGAAAGAACAGGTGAAGTTCCTGTCCACCTAAGAGATGCTCATTATAAAGGAGCAAAGGAATTAGGACACGGAGTCGACTATAAATATCCTCATAACTACGAAAAAAATTATGTACCACAACAATATTTACCTGATCATATGGTTGGCAAACAATTTTATATCCCTTCGGAGAACGGGTATGAAATGACCGTAAACAAGCGACTTCAATACTTTAAGCAACGAAATTAAATGTAAATGTAGAATGAATAGTATTGCTTTAGAGCAGTTACTTACATTCTACATTTTTTTATTTTATTGTTTACTACAAGTTAAATCATAAATCAAAACGATCCCCATTCTTTAAACAATCTAGTTCCCACAGCCATAATCACACTTAAGGTCAAATTCAGAAAACTTAAACTATATGTTTAGTTGTCCTTGTGTTGTGGCATAAGATCATTCCCAAACTGATAAATTTATAAAGTTAGTTTCAGTATTGTAGTAATACATATATTACCAATACCTTCTAAATAGTTTGAAAGATAAGAATATCAAGATAGTTAAATATTCTTGTAAAATGAAAAAACTAGATTACTACATTTCACTTAAAGATGAGTGATTTCTGACTTTAAAATATTACATCTTTGAAAAAATCAAACTGACGTATGTATATTTTTTTTTAATACTGGAGAAAGTATTACTAATAATTGACATTAAAAGTTTTAAATAATGCGTAGAAAAATAGAAAACAAATATTTTAAGGAGATGAATGATTTTATGAAAATAAGACAAGATGCCTGGTCATCAGAAGATGATTTATTATTAGCAGAGACCGTATTACGCCACATTAGAGAGGGTGGAACTCAGTTAAAAGCATTCGACGAAGTAGGCGATGAACTAAACAGAACTTCAGCAGCCTGTGGTTTTCGTTGGAATGCAGTTGTTAGAAATCAGTATAATGAAGCAATAAAACTAGCAAAAAAACAACGAAAAGAAATGAAAAGAAGATTGTTAAATAAACCTACTACCCTTCAACCACAAATGGAAACTGCGATGATGCCTTTACCTGAAATGAGAGTTACAACTGATCAAAAACAAAGTATAAGTCTAAAAGATGTACTTCAATTTATTCAATCTATGGCATCTAAGGAAGGTAGTTCATTAGAATTAAGAAAAGAAAATGAAAAATTAATGAAAGAAAACTTACAGTTAATGACCGAGAAAAAAGAACTAGAAACAAAGCTTACAAAACTTGAAAAAGATCATCTTGTTGTTGAGGAAGACTATCAATCACTAATTCAAATAATGAATAGGGCAAGACGTATGGCACTGTTACAAGATGAAGATGAACACGTTCAAGCACCAAAATTTCGGATGGACAAGAATGGAAACTTAGAAAAGATTGCAAAGTAAATAGGATAGTGCATGTCATTTATTAAATAAAGCATCGGAAAATCCGATGCTTTATTTGTTATTTATCTTCTACAATAATATAAGTAGCTTTTATTGGTCCATGAACCCCAACTACTAAATTTAATTCAATGTCAGCACTATTACTTGGACCCGATATAAAATTAATACAGGAAGGGAGACGACTTTCTTGAGCCATTTCATGTATCTTTTTAGTAGCTTGTGTCATTCGTGGTACAATTGTACTTTTGGGTATGATAGCAATATAGGTTGCAGGAAGTAAACTAACAGAACGCCCTTTTCCTTTATCACTAAATAATACGACAGAACCAGATTCAGCTAACGTTATATCAGAGAATGTAATCCCAATGTTCGCACGTTCTGCAATTTCAACATTTTCTTCTCCTAGAGCAGGATCCCAAACATGATATTCATTTCCTTCATCATTAGCAAAATCTACAAAAGTTTCTATTAAGTTATATTCTTCAAATCGAGGATCTTTCCAATTAACGATAGATTTCCCACCGAGTTCTAAAATGGCCTCCTTTAAAACATTTGGTAATGTTTGTAGTGTTGCACGTTTAGCTACAGTGTGAATTCGTTGACACTGATCCTCTAATTGATCTACTAATTGATCTTGTGACAAACCCTTAAAAACTTCATATTGCGGACGGTTTTTCCACTTGGGAAGAATAACACCTGCTGCTTTACGCTCTCTACCTAGAGATTTAGCAATATTATTGAGAAATTTATCTTTATTATGAACTGTACCAACTGCCATATTAGTTACCTCCTTTGTCACGATTCTCAAACCACGTTCTGAACTTATCTTTACCTTTACTCAGTTCAGGAAGGTCGCGAATATCTGTCCAAAGCTTAACCGGACCAGGGCCTTCAGAGATAAACCCATTTTTTGTAAACGGACCCATTACAGTTGGAGCCGTTTTCGTCCCTACACTATAAACACTCGGTGAAGATGCAGCAAACGCATATCCTTTCATAGCCAACTTTTCAGCAAAAGGTGCTTTCCCTTCTTCTTCTACCATTACACGCCGATGCTCAATTAATAGATTATGAAGTGGGATTTTAACAGGACAAACTTCTGTACAAGCGGCACATAAACTTGATGCATAAGGCAATTCTTTATATTCATCATAATCGCTTAATAATGGATTTAAAACTGCTCCAATTGGCCCTGGATAAATAGAACCATAAGAATGTCCACCTACATGACGATATACAGGACAGACATTGATACAAGCAGCACAACGAATACATTGTAGGGCACTTTGAAATTGAGTACCTAATATTTTTGACCTACCATTATCTACTATTACTAAGTGAAATTCTTCCGGACCATCGACTTCTCCATCTTCTCTTGGTCCAGTTAAACCCGTAACATAACTCGTTAGTTTTTGCCCAACCGCACTTCTAGCAAGCATACTAGTTAAAATATCTAGTTCTTCCCAAGTAGGTACAATTCTCTCCATCCCCATTACTGTAATTTGTGTTTTCGGTATTGTTGTTGCTAGTCTTGCATTTCCTTCATTTGTCACGAGTGAAATTGACCCTGACTCTGCAACTGCAAAGTTACAACCTGTTATACCTACTTCACCTTCTAAAAAATCTTTTCGTAATACTTCACGTGCAAATAGAGCTAACTCTTTTGGATCACTTGTTTTCGCATAACCTCTTTTTTCCATAAATGTGTCCCGAATTTGCTCTTTATTTTTATGAAGAGCTGGGACAACAATATGGGAAGGTGGATCATGGTCATCTAATTGTAAGATCCACTCTCCAAGATCTGTTTCAATTACCTCACAACCAATAGATTCTAGAGCTTGATTCATACTTATTTCTTCGGTAACCATTGACTTTGACTTTATAATCTTTTTAGCACTTTTTTTTGAAACCACACCTTTAATGTAGTCATTTGCTTCTTGGGCAGTTTCAGCAAAGAAGACATTGCCACCATTCTTCACCACATTTTCTGCTAACTGCTCCAAGTAAAAGTCTAAATTCTCAAGTGTATGTTGGCGAATTTCCTCAGCAAGATTTCTCCACTCTTCCCAATTTCCTAACGCATTTATCGAGTCTAATCGACGACCTTGCATTCGTTCTTGTGCTCCAGCAACGGCTTTACGCATAAAATCATTGTTAATTCCTTTATCTACACGATTAAAAAATTTTTCTTCCCCAATTTTCATTGCCATTTTTTCACCACCTTATTTACTATTTAGTACTTCTGCAATATGCATGACTTTTATTGTTTTACCTTGACGATTAATTCTTCCACCAATATTCATTAAACAACCTAAATCAGCTCCGATTAAGACTTCTGCATCTGTTTCTTCAATATGTTGTACTTTTTCATTAACCATTTGCTCTGAAATAGGTACCATTTTAACTGAAAATGTTCCTCCGAATCCACAACATTGCTCTTTATGCGGAAGCTCTGTAAACTCTAAACCTTCAACGTTTTTCAGTAAATTCATTGGTGCATCCTTTAC
Organism: Anaerobacillus alkalidiazotrophicus; assembly: GCF_001866055.1. Next base: position 986,088 of record NZ_MLQS01000001.1, on the reverse strand, counting down.
TCCTAATAAACGAGTCATGTGACATGACGTATGGTAGGTGGCCTTTGCTTGAAGTTTTGCACCCACATCGTTAATTTTTAAAACATTAACAAGAAATTGAGTTAATTCATAGGATTTACTTTTTAGTTCTTCGGCTTTTTGTTTCCATTCAGGATCATCCTCAAATAAATGAATATATTCATGTAACATAGAAATACATGAACCCGAAGGTGAAACAACATACTTGGCATCTTTAAATACATTAATCATGTGCTTCGCTACTTCCTTTGTTTCACGGTGGTAGCCACTATTAAAAGCGGGCTGACCACAGCACGTTTGCTTTTTCGGAAAATCTACTTCACAGCCGAACCGTTCAAGAATTTCTACTGTACTTTTCCCTACTGATGCTGGATAAACAACATCTGCTAAACAGGTTAAAAATAAAGAAACCTTCATTTACTTTCTCTCCCCCTAGGTCATAAATAATGACAAATATGAAATTTACGCGACTAAACTTAAATGGATGCGTTCTCATTTGAACTACTAAATAATTTAGTAACCCAAATCTATTATATAAGATAATAGATTCGGGTTACCATGAAATTATTTCCATAACCAATAGTAAAGCGATTGTGTTTACAAGGCCAAAAATAAAACCGTAGCAGCAATTCCTACTAATAGCCCATATATTAGAGCAGGGGCCAATGTTTTACGAATGACTTCCCCCTCTTTACCAACAAGCCCAACTACCGCTAAAGCTGCAACAACGTTGTGTACACAAATCATATTCCCTGCTGCTGCTCCTGCCACTTGCTGCGCCAAAATAAGGTTTGTGTTTAATCCAGTCTCTATCGCTACACTGTACTGAATCGGAGCAAAAGTAAGTGTTGATACTGTTGCACTTCCAGTGATAAAAGCTCCAAGAATTCCGAGATAAGGTGCAACAAATGGCCATACGCCACCGAACGTAGACGCCATAGATAATGCAATATATTCTGGCATCGACACGAGATCACTCGTGTTCATTCCAGAATTCGAAAATACTTGCACAAGTGCCAAAGTAGGAATTAACGCTAGTGCTGCCCCCTTAACCGAATTCAATGATTCCTTCGAAGCTTTCGTAAAACTTGAAAAAGTGCTCCTTTGTGTAAATACCGAGATCACTGCTGCGAGTACAAGAACTGCTCCTGGAGAATATAGTACTTGCCACGCTGAATTAATTCCTTCTATTCCAAGTACATTATTCCAACCCAGGTCAATTGTATTTTGCGCGAATTGCTTAATCGGCGTAACAATTCTTGTTAACAAAAGCAAGACAACAACAATAAAATATGGACTCCATGCAGATACAAGACTCATATCAGATTTTTTCTCTTCCGCTTTAAAATCTTTAGCCAGAGCATCTTGCCATACAACTTTTGGAATGAAAATATTCTTCTTTGCTGTTAATGTTGCAATAGCCATTGCCGTAATCGAAGCCAAAATTGAAACAAATTCTGGTCCGAACAACCAAGCATATAAAGCAGCTGAAAGAGTATAAGATGCACCTACAAGTAACGTCCAAGGTAATAGTGAAAATGCACTTGACAGCCCTTTTTTCTTCCCAAAAGCAATTGTTAAAACAAGAACTAGAATAAATGGTATTAATGTACCTACCAATAAATCCATTAATGTAATTAAAATTCCAACATCTTTAAAGAGCTCGATCCCTGCTCCTTCAATATTGCTTAGTCCCACAATAATCGGAGTTCCAACAGCCCCAAATGATACCGCTGTACTATCGGCAATTAGTGCTGTAGCGGCTGCAGCTAAAGGAGTGAATCCAAGAGCCACTAGCAATGGTCCGGTAACCGCGGCAGGTGTTCCGAAACCCGCCGCACCTTCTATTAAACTTCCAAATAGAAAAGCCACAATAACAACTTGAACTCTCATATCCGGAGAGATATTCCGGAAACCTTCATTAATTCTATCAACAGCTCCAGTGTTCTTTAAAGTATTTAATAAAACAATGGCTCCGAAAAGAATAAATAAAATCGTTATGGCCCTGTGTGAACCTTGCAAAATAGACGCAGACAATATATCGATATTTAATCCCCAGACTGTAAAAGCAAACAAAATTACGATCACTGCACTGTAAAGCATCCCCCGCTTTGCAGGCATTCTCAAAAGGACTAAAAATATAAATGGCGCGATAATTGCACTAAATGCTGCTAATAATTGCATAATTTAACCCCCCCATAAAATCATTGCTTATCCCCAACAAACCATTAGTGCTAAGTTACCTCCAATCTTTGTAAAATCACCCAAATTACTATTTTTGATTAGTAAATATTAGTTGTAACCGCTTTCATTGTATTTAAGATTTTGAAAGTAATCAATAAGATCGTTCAAAAAAAATTCACAAACTTTCATTTTTTAGTTATATATAAGAAATCTAGTACAATATTAAGAGTGTTTTTTGTACATTCACACAAAATTCATTTTTATTTAAGAATAAAAACTACAAGACTGACACTAAAATTTCAAAATTAGTTGAATGAAATTCATTAAAATATTAATTTTTCTTGGAAAGGTTTAATTAGGAGGGTCTTGAATGTTGAATTGTATATAAAGCTGAACTTCAATCAGAGGGAGTTTTGCTTCATCCCCCACTGATTGTTAGTTTAACTTATACCACAGGCATAAGAGTAACTAATCATCAGCTTTCACTGATGAAAGTTATTCTATATCGGACGTTTAGGGGCGGTGTAACAGTAATTATTAGCGCTCTATTTTTATATCTTTGAGTAAAGAGGTAATGACATGACCTGCCATTATAAGTCCTGATACAGAAGGGACAAATGCATTTGATGAAGGTGGCATTTTAGCTTTTCGAATTGGAGATTCTTCTTGTGCCTTGGATACAATCTCTTTTCTTATTTCTTCTTTAATTTTAATCGGTTGTTCATCAGAAAAAACAACATTTATTCCTTTATGTATACCTTGTTTTCTAAGTTTTGTTCGAATGACCTTTGCTATTGGGTCGTAGCTAGTCTTAGAAATGTCCGCTATTCTTAATCTTGTAGGATCCATTTTATTAGCAACTCCCATACTAGAGATAATAGGAATTTTGCGTTTTAAACATTCTTTCATTAAATGGATTTTATATGAAATAGTATCAGAAGCGTCTACAACAAAATCAAGCCCATAATCAAAAAACGCTTCATATGTTTCTTCAGTATAAAACATCTTTAATGCAATCACTTCACATTCAGGGTTAATATCTGCAATCCTAGCCTTCATTAAATCCACTTTAGGTTTTCCAACTGTTGATAATAACGCATGAACTTGGCGATTTACATTTGTGATATCAACATCATCCTTATCTACCAAAACTAGCCGACCTACCCCCGACCTGGCAAGAGCCTCAGCTGAAAATGAACCGACTCCACCTATACCAAGAACAGCAACCGTACTGTTTTTTAAAATATTTAATCCTTCATGTCCAATTGCTAGTTCATTTCTAGAAAATTGATGTAACATTAGTTAATTCTCCTTCCAAAATTCCTATATAGCTTATTTCACGATTTTGAATATATCATAAAACTTCATTAGATGTAAATTTAGACCTTCATTTAATAGAATTTTTCCCCACTTTGGATTGAATAATTAATTTTATTAAAAAGCTGAAACTTCAATAAGCAAGAGAAACACTTCAATCTACATTTTTTGCTCATTTAACTTATCCTAGCTTTCGATCAATTAATCGGTCAACTATGCACACAAAGCTATGGACTTTCCCAAGTTTTGAAAGTTTATTGCCTCTTAAGGGCGATAATATCCCTTCTTATACTATCAACCGAAATTAACGAGACTATACAAAAAACCTAGGAACTCTCCTAGGTTTAAAAAGTTAGTATAAGGTTAGAGTCCCAATGTGCCGTAAAAACATAGTTTTGAACCTGCTCTCGCAGGTGGGTGCCCTGTTTAACTTCTTGTACTTCCTTTCAAGAAGGCCTGCACGCCAAGCTAAAACTTCAAGCTCCCATATTAAAAGTGTTGGCTCAAAACGTATTGTATCCTACGAACACCTCAGGACTCTAATGGATTAACTTTATAATACCACGATCTTTTTTAGATTTCAAGTTGAGAGAAACGTTGACGTAAAACAGACATTTATTTAATTAATTATCCTTAAATTTACCATTTCAGTGAATTTCCTAATTACCTAAATGGAGCTACATAAGTCTAAATGTTGTTGGAAACGATCTTCATCCAACAACATTTAGTATCAGAGTAGCGAAAATAAACAATTATGAAATTCATTAATTTGATTAAGCAATTATGAAATTGATTTAATTTAATGGATTACATATTCGCCTCTATAGATACTCTAACTAGTAACGTTAAATTGTGCGTCACTAGTTCAGATTTATGACGCTAGGTATAAAAATTCACTCAATTATATACTTTTATTGTATTTTGACCACCTTTAGTGAGTTCAACTCCATGATCATTGTTATCATTTGAGCCTCGTTGTATAGGGAAAATATCAACGTATTCAATTTCATCAAATATAGGCAAACACTTTTCACGTGCTTTTATTATCATAGCTATTTTTTCAGTATCATCAATCTGTAAAACTTCTTCTACGTCATAAGTACTGTCTATTATCTTTTGATTGATTTCATTTTCTTTGCTTTTCTCATAAAAGAGTACAAATTGTTGACTATCTGGGAGATATGCCTTTACACGTTTCTTTCTATTAGTTTGATTGTTCTTTTTTAATAACTGATGGAGATAGTCTTCAATCATACTAGTAGCCGTTGGTCTTTTACCTGCTCCAGGACCAGCAGTGACGAAATCTCCTAACCAATCCGTTTTAATATGAACTCCATTATTTTCATTTTCAATTGCTGATAATGGATGGTTTTTGTCAATGAAACACGGGGAGATTGTACCTTGAACTTCCCTACCATCATAATAAGCTTCTGCTATATATTTTAATTTTAAACCAAGAGCTTCTCCAGCTTTAAAATGCCAACTTTTGAGATGAGACATTCCTTTTCTTTGAAACTGTTCATCACTAACCCAAGCTCCAAAACAGAGTTTACAGAGTATTTGAAGTTTATATAACGCATCAAATCCCTCAATATCAGCAGTAGGATCAGCCTCAGCAAATCCTAATTGTTGTGCCTCCTTTAAGACATTTTCAAACGACCGTTTCCCATCTGCAAGCTTTGTAATGATATAATTTGTAGTTCCATTTAAAATTCCAGATACCTTTTCTACCGCGCTCCATTGTAACTGACTATTGAGTGTGTTCACAATTGGTATTCCTCCTGCAACGGTTGCCTCATAACCGATAAATGAATTATATTTACTTGCTAAATTTTCGAGTAGAGGTCCGTGTTTAGCGACTAGCTCTTTATTCGCTGTAATTACAGGTATTTTTTTCATTAAAAGTAATGTAATATAATCTAGTGCTGGTTGTTCTCCACCCATAGCCTCAAAAACAATATCAAACTCATTGCTAAAAAAATCTTCTGGTCTATCTGTCATAAGTTCAAAGTTTGCTTCATTTACGTATCTACGTTTATTTCTAATTAATATTTTAGTAATACATAACTCTTCACCAATTACAGACTCTAAATAATCCAAAGTTTCTGTAACACCCTCATACACACCTGAATTTACAGTTCCAAACCCTAAAAAACCAATTTTAATCAATGTAAACAGCTCCCTTACCCTATAATTAACAAAAAGTGTTTCTTAATTCACATAATCTTTAAAAAAATCTCATTATATTAAGCCTAAATCTCGAATTCCTTACTACCCACATAAGAAACGATGTAACAAGAAAAGCGCAAGCGCCTTGGTCACGAGCGATAGGCTGCTTGCGCTAGACAGTTTCTAAGTTAGAAATTTATAAATTCTGATACTACAAAAAAACCTTTCCAGACAAGGAAAGGTTTTTTATATCCTCACTTATCTGCCAGAGCATTCTCTCTGCTGAACTTAGCACCTTGTTTAGATAGCCTTTTGTTTTTATTTAGCCTAAAATAGCAAAACAAAAGGATAACAGGTTGCCGGGCTTCATCGGGTCAGTCCCTCCGCCTCTCTTGATAAGTATATTTAATTGTAATTGTCATTCATTTATTAAAATAGTAAAACTATTTAGAATTCCTAAGTAAAAAAACTATAACATGAGAGCAAAAAAATGTAAATACTATTTAACATTTTTTTGTCTCAAGCTCTATTAGAAATTTATAAATTATTTTTAAAATTGAATAGGGCTATCGTTAAGCTTTTACTTTCTCTTCTTTTCTAGGTAAAACAGATAAATTTAATTCTTTTAATTGTGCACCACTAACTTCACCAGGTGCATTTGTTAATAAACAACTTGCACTTGCTGTTTTCGGGAAGGCAATTGTATCTCGTAGATTTGTACGGCCAGATAAAATCATAACCAAACGGTCTAACCCTAGAGCAATACCACCATGTGGAGGTGTTCCGTATTCAAACGCATCCATTAGGAACCCAAATTGATTTCTTGCTTCTTCTTCAGAAAACCCTAGCGCTTTAAACATATTTTCTTGAAGCTCTCTCTCAAAGATACGTTGTGAGCCACCACCTAATTCATATCCATTTAACACTAAATCATAAGCTTCAGCACGTACTTTTTCTGGAGCAGTTGTTAATAACTGTACGTCCTCTTTTACAGGCCTAGTAAACGGATGGTGTTCAGCAACATAACGCTTCTCATCTTCATCATAAGATAGCAGTGGGAATTCTGTCACCCATAAGAAATTAAATTTGTTCTTGTCAATTAGTCCTAGGTCTTTCCCGAATTTTAAACGAAGAGCTCCTAAGCTATCAAAAACAACTTTCTTTTTATCCGCTCCGAAAAATAGTAAATCTCCAATTTCAGCATTAAATACCTTGCTCATTGCTTCAATTTCTTCTTCTGTGAAAAATTTTGCAATAGGACCTTTTAAGCCGTCTTCTTCAACTTTTAACCATGCGAGACCTTTTGCACCGTAGATAGCAACGAATTTAGCTAAATCATCAATTTCCTTACGAGATAACTTCGTTGCTCCACCTTTTACATTTAACCCTTTTACAATACCACCATTTTCGATAGCATTTGTAAATACTTTCAAACCACAATTCTTAACAATATCCGATAATTCTACAAGTTCCAAACCAAAACGTGTATCTGGCTTGTCTGACCCATAACGGTTCATTGCGTCTTCGTAAGTTAAACGTTGGAATGGAGAAGAAATTTCGATTCCTTTAACTTCTTTCATCACTTTAATCATCATTGCTTCCATCATGGAAATCAAGTCTTCTTTATCCATAAACGATGTCTCAATATCTACTTGTGTGAATTCTGGCTGACGGTCTGCACGTAAATCTTCATCACGGAAACAGCGTACAATTTGATAATAACGCTCAAAACCTGAAACCATTAACAACTGCTTAAAAATTTGCGGTGACTGTGGTAATGCATAGAATTCTCCATGATGTACACGACTTGGTACTAAATAGTCACGTGCGCCTTCTGGAGTACTTTTTGTTAACATTGGTGTTTCAATTTCTAAAAATGCCTTCTCATCTAAATAATCACGAATTAATTTTGTAGTATTATGTCTTAATTTAAATATTTCTTGCATTTCAGGACGACGTAAATCTAAGTAACGGTATTTAAGACGAATGTCTTCAGATACATTTGTCTCATCCTCAATTTGAAATGGTAACGTCTTCGCTCTATTTAAAACTTCAATTTTATTTACAAGAACTTCAACTGTACCTGTACTCATTTTCGGGTTAATTGTAGTTTCCTCACGAGCGATAACTGTACCTTCCACATCCAAAACATATTCTGTACGTACTTTATCTGCAATCGCTAAAGCTTCTGCAGAAACTTCAGGTTGAAATACAATTTGTACAATACCTGAACGATCTCTTAAATCAATAAAGATTACTTGTCCTAAATCACGACGAGTTTGTACCCATCCTTTTAAACGAACTTTCTCACCAATCGTTTTTTCTAATACCTCTCCACAATTATGCGTTCTTCCAATCACAAGTATTGCCTCCTTATTATTTCAGCTTTTCGCCTAAAAAGTTAATTAATTTATCTACAGGAATTTCTTGTTGATCCCCTGTTTCCATTTCCTTAATAACAATTGTATTCTTCTCTATTTCACTTTCACCAATGATTGCAACATACTTTGCTTTATAGCGGTCAGCTGCTTTCATTTGCGCCTTCATTTTCTTATTAAGAAAATCTTGCTCACATGAAAATCCAGCTTGTCGAATTTTAAAGCTAATGTTAGAAGCAACAAGTTTGGCCTCACCACCCATTGCAATAACATAGCAATCAAGGTGTTCGTTAATTGGTAACGATACTTTCTGAACTTCTAAAGCCATGAGAAGACGCTCAATACTTAAAGCAAATCCAATACCTGGAGTCTCTGGTCCACCAATTTCTTGAACTAGACCATTATACCGTCCGCCACCACATAACGTAGTAATTGACCCGAAACCTTCTCCATCTACCATAATTTCAAATGCTGTATTGTTATAGTAATCAAGTCCCCTTACTAAATTAGGATCTACTACAAATTCTATTTTCATATCACTTAGTACTTTTTGCACAATTGCAAAATATGCTTTTGAATCTTCGTTTAAATAATCTAATATTGCAGGTGCGTTCCCCATTAACTCATGATCACGATCTTTTTTACAATCCAAAATTCGAAGTGGATTCTTTTCTAATCTTGCCTGACAATCGCTACAAAACTCATGGATTCTTGGTTGAAAATGATTAATTAATGCAAGCCGATGAGCATTTCTACTTTCAGCGTCACCTAAGCTATTAATGACTAATTTAAGATTTTTTAAACCTAGCTCTCTATAAAATTCCATCGCTAATGCAATAACTTCAGCATCAATAGTTGGGTCTGCACTTCCTAGTGCCTCAACACCAAATTGAACAAATTGTCGCATTCTTCCTGATTGTGGTCGCTCATAACGAAACATCGGTCCAATATAATATAACTTTGTTGGCTGACTAGGTTCACCAAAAAGCTTATTTTCTACAAAAGATCGAACAGTTGAAGCTGTACCTTCCGGACGAAGTGTAATGCTCCTTCCACCACGATCTTCAAACGTATACATTTCCTTTTGTACAATATCTGTCGTGTCACCGACACCTCGCATAAATAATTCTGTCTGTTCAAAAATCGGTGTGCGAATTTCTTTATAATTATAACGACGACAAATATCTCGAGCTTTACTTTCGACAATTTGCCAAAGTTCTACTTTCCCGGGCAATATGTCTTGGGTTCCTCGTGGTATTTTGAAATTCATTTATGTTCCTCCTTAAATCTAAATACGTCTATAAAAACTTTGGATAATATTATGTACATACAAAAAAACTCTCGTCCCTGATATATACATATCAGGGACGAGAGTTAAATCCCGTGGTGCCACCCTAATTGGACTTTTATATATTAATAAAGGTCCCACTTTAAACAGTTAACGCCTGCTGTCGTTTTCCCCTACTAAGTTTCAAGGAAAAACCTAAGGAGTGTTCATTCATTAAGCACATGGAGAAATGTTTACAGCCAAGACATTTCCTCTCTTACCATGAAAACCTTAATTACTTTGCTCCCTCAATGGTTGTAGATTATTTACCAATCATTGTACTCTATCATACGTAGGAACCGAACAGTTGTCAATACTATAAACGACAATTTTTTTAATTCCTAGACAACTTCCTTTTAAGTTCTTTTACATTCCTCAGTGAAATTCCATACTCTTCTGCTAGTTCATAATTAGTAAATTGTTGCTCTTTCTGAATAAAGTCGTGAAAGTCAACTCCAATAAGTTGATGGTGCCCATTTCCTACACTTTCTTGCTTACTTCCTGCTCTCATAATCGACTTCCTTTCAAACTCTTTTCCCTTTATCTTGTCCACTTTTTCAAATAAAAAACCTAACTTTATTCAGGACAGCTAAAAACCTCTTTGTTTTTATAGATAAAAAGAATTGAGCAATAAAGCTGAACTTCAATCAGTAGGGGTTTTCCTTCATCCCCCACTGATTGTTAGTTCAACTTATACCACGGGCATAAGAATAACTAATCATCAGCTTTCGCCGATTAAAGTCATTCTATATCGGACCTTTAGGGGCAGTTAATCCCACACCTAAACTTCTCGATTTTCTTACGTTTTGAGGTGGGCGCCTTACTGCCCCTTAAGAGTGGGATAAAAAAGGCGACTACTACCCAGTAAATAATCTATATATGCTCCCCTTTTAGGACTAGTGACCGATTCTTTCAGTCGTTACGGTCACGATTACAACGGAATAGCGCGCGAACTCCCCAACACAAAAAACGTATGTGGTTTTCGTATTGAAAACCCATACGTTTTAACTTTTCACATCCTACTTACTTTCTACAATTAACGTGACAGGTCCGTGATTCAATAGTTGAACATCCATCATTTCACCGAATATACCAGTTTCAACTGTCACTCCCTTTTCCCGAAGCTTTTCGTTAAAAAGATCATAAAGATACTTAGCGTAATCTGGTTTAGCTGCAGTCATAAAATTTGGACGTCTACCTTTGCGACAATCACCATACAAAGTAAATTGCGATACTGATAAAATTTGTCCTTTGACATCTAATAATGATAAATTCATTTTTTCATTTTTGTCTTCAAACACTCTTAAATGAACAATTTTATCTGCTAGAAAAGCAACATCTTCCTCTGTATCTTCATGAGTTATTCCGACTAATAGCATGAAACCATAATCAATCTTACCAACTACTTCTTCATTTACCGTCACACTAGCTTCTTTCGTTCTTTGTACAACTACTCTCACAACCTAGACTCCTTTAGTGCATAATTCTTCTAACCGAATAAATATCTCTAATTCGCTTTATTCGATCAACTACTTTTTGTAAATGATCAACATTGTGAATAGAAATCGTCATTAAAATAGTAGCCATTTTATTTTTATCTGATTTTCCTGATACAGCATTCATATTGGTCCGTGTTTCTGTCACTGCTTGTAAAACCTCATTTAGTAATCCACGACGATCGTATCCCGAGATTTCTATATCAACATTATAATTTTTCGTTTCTTGGTTATTACCTTCCCACTCTACAGGGAGAAGTCGTGTTTTTGCATCATCTGTCTGAACGTTAGTACAATCGGCACGATGAATAGATACTCCGCGTCCCTTTGTAATAAAACCGATAATATCATCTCCAGGTACAGGGTTACAGCACTTAGATAACCTAATTAATAAGTTATCAATTCCTTTTACCCGTACACCTATACTCGTTTTTTTCGTAGGCGTATATTTTTTAATATCAGAAACCTTTTCGGTTAGTGCATGCTCTTCTAATTCTTGTCCACGTTTTTTTCGTATTTTTTCTGTTAACCTTGTAGCAATTTGTGATGCAGTAATACCGCCATAGCCGACAGCTGCATACATATCTTCTTCACCTTGAAAGTTAAACTTATTTGCAACGACTTCAATATTATCTGTAGTAAGAACTTCTTTAGGTTCAATTGAATGCTTCTTGATTTCTTTTTCAACAAGATCTCTACCTTTTGCTACATTCTCATCTCTTCGTTCTTTCTTAAACCATTGTCTAATTTTATTTTTCGCATGAGAACTTTGACTAATCTTAATCCAATCTTGACTTGGACCGTATGAATGTTTTGAAGTTAAAACGTCGACAATATCACCTGTATTTAAACGATGATCTAATGTAACCATCTTCCCATTAACTTTGGCACCTATACATCGATTACCAATCTCAGTGTGAATTCGATATGCAAAATCTAATGGGACTGATCCAGCCGGAAGTTCAATCACATCACCTTTTGGTGTAAACACAAATACTGTATCAGAAAATAAGTCAATCTTTAAAGATTCCATAAATTCCTGGGCGTCATGAGCGTCATTTTGCCATTCTAATATTTCTCTAAACCAAGACATTTTCTTTTCTAACGTTTGAGCATTATTGACTGTCTTGCCTTCTTTATATGCCCAATGAGCAGCAACCCCAAATTCAGCTATTTTGTGCATTTCTTCTGACCGAATTTGAACCTCCATAGGGTCGCCTTTAGGACCAATAACCGTTGTGTGTAACGATTGATACATATTTGCTTTAGGCATAGCAATATAATCTTTAAAACGGCCAGGCATCGGTTTCCAACATGTATGAATAACTCCTAAAACTGCATAACAATCTTTAATATTTTCAACAATTATTCTAACGGCTAATAAATCGTATATTTCATTAAATTGCTTATTTTGCAATGCCATCTTTCGATAAATACTATAAATATGCTTAGCTCGACCATGAATGTCTGCGTTTACACCGACTTCTTTTAATCGCTCTCTGATTTTTCCGATTACATCATCAATATATTCTTCTCGCTCAGCTCGTTTTTTCTTCATTAAGTTTACAATACGATAGTATTGCTGTGGATTCAGATAACGTAGTGCAGTATCTTCTAGCTCCCATTTAATTGTTGAAATACCCAAACGATGAGCTAATGGAGCAAATATTTCTAATGTTTCATTTGCTATTCTCCGTTGTTTTTCCGCCGGTAAATGTTTTAAAGTCCTCATGTTATGGAGTCTATCAGCTAGTTTAATTAAAATAACGCGAAGGTCCTTTGCCATTGCCACAAACATCTTCCGATGGTTTTCAGCTTGTTGTTCTTCGTGTGATTTATATCTAATCTTTCCTAACTTTGTGACCCCGTCTACCAACATTGCTACTTGATCATTAAATTCACTTTTTAATTGTTCTAAGCTCACATCAGTATCCTCAACTACATCATGCAAAAAAGCAGCAGCGATTGTGTCAGGATCCATTTCCAAATCAATTAATATTTCTGCAACTTGAATAGGATGAAGAATATACGGTTCACCTGATTTACGATACTGTTCGCCATGCGCTTTTAGAGCAAACTCATAAGCTTTTTCTAAAAATTGCACATCTTTTGTAGGTAGATATGAACTTGCTTTTTCTATTACTTGTTCGATCAATGGAATCACCATCACCTTACAGCCATTAATTTATTTCTTTCTATTATCTTTATATTTTGTCTTGATGTAAAGGTTTTTAATGTAGATAATACAATTTATTTTAAAAAACCTGAATTATCGCTAATTTTCATCATCTAAAACAAAGAGCGCCCATCTCGGAGCACTCTCTTTGTCATAAAACTTAGGAATACTGTGTTAAGGAGAAAATCTCATACTTGCTTAGTTTTTGACGACCATCTAAGTAATTTAATTCAATCATAAATGCAATTCCAGCAACGATGCCCCCAAGTTCTTCTACCATCTTAATAGTAGCTTCAATCGTACCGCCTGTTGCTAGTAAATCATCTGCAATTAAAACTCGTTGGCCAGGTTTAATTGCATCTTTATGCATGGTTAAAGTATCTTTCCCATATTCTAATCCGTATTCAACTTTAATAACTTCTCTTGGAAGTTTACCTGCTTTACGAACTGGAGCAAAACCAACTCCTAATGAATAGGCAATTGGGCATCCTACTACAAATCCTCTTGCTTCTGGTCCTACAACAAGATCAATATTTTTGTCTTTAGCAAACAGTGCCATTTCATCAATTGCTTTCTTGTAAGCTTCTCCGTTATCCATTAATGTAGTAATATCCTTAAATCGAATACCTTCCTTTGGATAATCGGGGACAATTGTTATAAACTCTTTAAAATCCATCTTACACGTTCCTCCTACGGTTATTAGAAGCAAGATTACCTGACCGGTTGAATAGATATAAGCTGTTCAAACCATTGCTTTAATTCATTATAGGATGAATAATAAAGCTCATTTTCTAGTCTTGCTTGCTCTTGTTTTCTTTTGTATGTTCTTGACTGATTTAAGTCTTTTTTCTCGATTTTTGTCGAAAGTGAAATAATTCCATTGTTTATTGTAACAAATTCTAGATCAAAAAACACCTGTACCATAAAATCTATCGTATCTTTTGACCATCCTTTATGTTTAGCTAGCTGCAATCCATGTTTTTGTAAATCAAATGTTTGTTGTTTTGTTAAAAAAGCATAAAACCATTTGAAATGCTCTCTTGTAGGTAAAGTTGAGAAAAAATGGTTTTCATTGTGGTGAAATACTGTATATATTCTTTCTGGTTTCTTACTATTTGCAATCACATTTTCGATTTGCTTTTTTTCAATTGGTAAGTCTAAAAAGAACACATATCGCCCAGATAGATCAACATCCGTACAATCAGTTCCATAAGGAATGTATACGAGGTTGTTACTTTGTTCAACATCTACACTTGCTAACGAAATTTCATCAAAGTAAATATAAATAACTTTTTCCATTGGTAATTGTGCTGCAATTTTTCTAATGTTTTTGTTTCCCCTTAAATCAAATAGTTGCCATTCATTAACTGCTACATCCTCTAACATCAATTGAGGTTTGGAATTTCCATTCCACTCATTTACTTGCAACGTACCAACTACAGACACTTTAGACGACATTGATATTTCATCATGCAAATAGCCAAAGCGAAAACCTATACAATCTAAAGTATGTCCATCATGATCTAATAACATTTTTAAATGATTTTCTTCGCTTCCGATACGCCTCATTTGTGATAAATGAACATTATCAATTAAAACTTTAGGAGTTGGATTACTTATACCAAATGGGGCAAGTAAACCCATCTCTTCAATTACCGGAAGTGATATTCGGTTTACAGAAACTTCCAATTCAACCTTTGTAATTGGAATAAAGTCTTCATCTGTTAGAACTTCTATAGCTTGGTAATTTAGCCTACTTCTTAATTCATCTAAGTCTTCTAAATTCATAGTTAAGCCGGCTGCCATTGGGTGTCCACCAAAATGAGGTAAAATATCACGACTTTCGGACAAGTTTTTAAACATGTCAAAGCCTTCTATACTTCTAGCAGAACCTTTAGCTAAACCTTTTTCTTTATCAATACTCAAAACAATTGTAGGGCGATAATATCGTTCAACTAATCTAGATGCTACAATACCAATAACACCAGCATTCCAGCCTTCTTTGGCCACAACCAGTACTTTGTTATCTTCAATTGAAGCATATAAATTTTCAACGATAGTAATAGCTTCTTCTGTTATTTCATTAACAATACTCTGTCTTTCTTTATTAAGCTCATCTATTTCAGTTGCTAAACGGTCTGCATCAGACATTTCCTCACAGATTAGTAGTTCTAGCGCAGGAATAGCCGAATCTAGTCTTCCAGCAGCATTAATTCTCGGGCCAATCCCAAAGCCCACATGATCAGCGCATAATTCAATATCCTCGATACCGGTAAGCCTTTTTAGTGCTCGTAACCCAGGGCGTTTTGTTTTTTCTAATGCTTTAATGCCTTTTTTGGCAATAAGACGATTTTCATCTACTAACGGTACTAAATCTGCAATTGTACCAATAACAGCAATATCTAACAAATGCTCGGGGACATCGTCTAGTAGTGCTTGAGCTAATTTAAATGCAACTCCTACTCCAGCCAGCCCTTTAAATGGATATAAGCAATCCTCTTGTTTTGGATTGACAATTGAATAAGCATCCGGAAGAACTGGTGGTGGTTCATGGTGATCTGTAATAACAAAATCTAACCCTATTTCTTTCGCTACACTCGCTTCATGAACAGCTGATATACCTGTATCTACAGTTACAACTAATGAAAATCCGGCCTCTTTTGCTTTTCTTAACGCAGGTTCGTTTGGTCCATATCCTTCTGTAAATCGATTAGGAATATAAAAATCAACGTTAGCTCCTAATTGTTTCAATGCATGTATCATGACAGCTGTACTACTAACTCCATCAGCATCGTAATCTCCGAATATTAAAATTTTCTCCCCCTGATGAATAGCAGTTTGAATTCGTTCAACTGCTTGTCTCATTCCTTTCAATAAAAAAGGGTCATGAAACTGTGTTTTTTCTATATATAAAAAATTATTAGCCTCTTCTACAGTAGTAATTCCTCTATTTATTAGTAAATTTGCTACAAGTGGTGAAACCTTTAACTCAGCCACGAATTGTTGTGCCAAGGACTGGTCTTTTCCTTCTAATCTCCATCTTTTCTTTGATTTTAACATATTTGTACCACACCCCTAACCTATTAATTATACAAGAGGTTAGTGAGTGTGGCAATTGAGAATATATAAATTGATTATTGACTTTTTTCTGGATGAATAGGAATTTCTTTCTTATTTATTGGTTTCTGTTTCTTAACTTCCTCGACTTTTTTTCGTAAAGCTTCATTTTCAACCTGAATTTTTCTTAGTTGATTTTTCAGTTTATAGACACCATATAAGCCTACACCACCAACTAAAATCCCCCCCATTAATACCGAACTTATAATCACAATAACAAGCGGCCATTGAGCTGTACCTAGCACATAGTTAACAGTAACAGGGGTCATGTTAATAACTGAAAATATAGCAATTAGTAATGCTACAATAAAACCAACAATTAATCCCCATTGCCCTTTCATAATAAGCACCTCTTTTCCATTATCGTTTCAAACTATTCTGTGCTCCCGAATTTATCATTTTTCAACTTCATTCGAATATGGATTTATATGAACTCGGACGTCTTGGACATGGTCTAACTTTACTAATT
Source organism: Anaerobacillus alkalidiazotrophicus (assembly GCF_001866055.1). The sequence goes on along the minus strand of NZ_MLQS01000001.1, from coordinate 969,437 downwards.
CTTGCTTTACTCTTTTGCCAATGGTATGGCCTTCTTCAACTGTAATATTAGGGTTAACTGCAATTTTAATATCAACGATAACATAATGACCGTGTTCTCTTGCTAAAAACTCATCAACACTTAAAACACCTTCCACATCACTTGAAATCTTACGCATTTCTACAGTATCCTCCTCATGAAGTACATGGTCCATTGCATTATGAATAGACTGTTTCCCTAAACTCCATGCCATTTTCACAATAAGAATTGAAACGAACAATCCTGCTAACGGGTCAGCATATACTAGCCAAGGTATTCCGATATATCCACCAACAATGGACGCCCCAATACCTAATAAGGCAGCAAAAGAAGAAAACACATCAGAACGATGATGCCAAGCATCTGTCACTAGTGCTTCACTACGGTACTTTTTCCCTAAACGATATTTATAACGAAACATCAATTCTTTAACAATTATTGAAAAGATAACAGCGTAAATTGCAATAATTCCAGGAACTTGAATGGGTTCGTTAAAAGATTGAATTGCTGAGAGAGCAATCTCGACACCAACAATAAAGAGTAATACTGCAACGATGATAGCTGCTATCGATTCTGCTTTGCCATGACCGTACGGATGATCTTTATCTGGTGGGAGTTTCGCTGCCCTAACACCAATTAACACTGCTACAGAACCAACTACATCAGAGGCTGAATGGACTGCATCAGCCACAAGTGCACGACTTCCCGCAAGCCAACCTACAACTCCTTTAATAATAGCTAAAACAATATTTCCAATGATACCCACCCAAGCTGCAAACTGGACTTGTTTAAAACGTACATCTCTTTCCTCAACCATAAAATCACCTAATTTTTAATTATTAATTTAATAACCTTTCTACCTCATTAATAAACTTATTTATTAAAAGCTAATGAGGAAAAAGAAACCGTGGTTGTTTAACCACGGTTAATGCTAATACTATTATGCTTCATTCTCCGCTGTTTTAAAGCGCTTTTTTTGTAAACTTTTACTTTTCCAAACAAGCCAAAGCTGCGCTGCAATAAATAGCGAAGAATATGTTCCGGCAACTAAACCTACTAATAAAGCAAAAGCAAACGTACGTATTGCTTCTCCACCAAATAAGAGTAAGGCTATTGCTGCAAAGACAACTGTCAAAACAGTGTTAATCGATCGTGCTAATGTTTGTACTAAACTCTTATTTACGACACGTGCCAAATCATCAAAACCTTTTACTTTTTTCTCATAGCTTAAGTTTTCCCTAATCCGATCGAATGTAACAATCGTATCGTTTATTGAATACCCAACAATGGTTAAAACCGCAGCAATGAAAGGTAAATTTACTTCCATTTGCACAATTGAGAAAACAGTAATAATGAAATAAGCATCATGTAATAATGCAACAATCGCTGCTACACCATATAACAACTCAAAACGAATCGAAACATAAATGATGATCCCGATTGAAGCAAAAATAACAGAAAAGAATGCGTTTCTAGCTAATTCTCTACCGATAGTTGGTGTAACTGTACTAATATTAGGATCTGCACCAAGGGTTTCATTAAAATGCCTTTGTACAGCTACAATTTCTTCTTGAGATAAGACACCTATAAATGTAGCATAAGCCATTTCATTTCGGTCTCCGGCTAATAAAATATTATCAGGAACTAAATCAATATCAGCAAACTTATCAGTTACAAGATCAGCTGTTAAAGACTTTTCAGCTAGTAACTCTATCTTTGTACCACTTTCAAAATCAATTCCAAGGTTTAACCCAATAGTTGAAAGAAAAATTAACCCTGTCAGTACAAGTAGAGAGGAAAAAATGAAGAACTTTTTACGATGCTTTACAAAATCTATTTTTGTTTCATTCTGATTAAAGTTCACTTATTTCACTCTCCTTTACACCAAAAAGTCGTGGTTTATTATTTAAGATTCTACTGTTTACCCATAAACCTAGAAGTAGACGAGAACCATATACAGCCGTTATAAAACTAGTCAAAATACTAACTATTAACATTACTGCAAAACCTTGTACAGCCATCGTTCCAAAATAAAATAGTACCGACGCGGCTAATATCGTCGTAATATTGGCATCTAAAATTGTAGATAATGAGCGACGGCTACCGGATTTAAACGCAGAAAGTGTTGTTTTCCCTGAGCGTAACTCGTCCTTTATTCTTTCATAGGTAATAATATTTGCATCAACCGCCATTCCAACCCCTAATATTAATGCCGCAATCCCTGGTAATGTCAAAACAGCATTCATCCAATTAAAGATAAGCAATACTAAGTAAACATAAAATGAAAGGGTTAACACTGCAATAACTCCCATAAATCGATAGTAAAAGATCATGTATAGAAAAATTAACGCAACACCGATAAAGCCCGCGTAGATCGTTCGTTCCATTGCTTTTTCACCAAGAGCCGCACCTACAGAGTTAGAGTAAACCTCCTCTAATTGAACAGGTAATGACCCAGCATTAAGGACATCTGCTAAAAATTGAGCTTCTTCTAAAGTAAAAGTACCCTCAATTACTACATTGGTCGTATTTAACACACTTCTAACGGTTGGAGCAGAGATGAACTTTCTTTCATGTTCTGGCTTTAACATCTCTTCCATAAATGAATCGCTTTCTTGATAATCAAGCCAAATAACTAGTTGGCTACCTAAAACAGCTGGGTCACTTGTAACTTCACCAAATTTAGCTGCGTCTTTTAGAGTAACCGCTACCCATGGCTGATTAGCTTGACTAAAAGTTACACTAGCTCCGCCTTGTTTTAGGTCTGCACCATCTAACATCAAATTATCATTTACATCACGAAAAGATAGTTGCGCTTCAGTTGACAACAACTCTCGCGCTGTTTGCTGATCTTCTACTCCAGCGAGCTGAACTCGAATTCGATTCTCACCCTCTATTGCAACATTTGGTTCTGAAACACCAATTACGTTAATCCGTTGATTTAGAGCTGTCACGGTACTCTTTAAGACATCATCATCAATTACGTCACCTTCATGAGCAGGATGAACTTCATATAAAACTTCAAATCCACCTTGAAGGTCTAATCCTAACTTAATTTCTCTAGCAATGCCCATTACGCTAGTCGCAACAAGCCCAAAAAGTAATGCTATTATGAGAAAAAAAGCTGCAATATGACCTTTTTTTACCATTTCTAAGAATGCCTCCTTATTATCCTTCTCTATGTATTATAAAGCTAAACTACAATTATTTTTTTCTACTACACCCACTAATTTGTAGTTTAGCTTTTCCGACCTTTAGATTGAGATAAACCACAAAAAAATGTTTCACAAAATTGCTTGTCCAATTACTTCCAATAGTACAATTATAGCGATGTCAAGTTTGCTATGTCAATTTCATGACCAATACTCTATTATTATTTATCTCCAAATGTAAATTCTGTTTCTCCATCAAACCAATTTGGACCTTTATAGGCACCTATAGTAAGAAAAGTCATATAGTCTGTTATTTTAAGAGTTAGAATTATACGTACTAAATGATGAATTCGGACATATTCTTTTTCTTTTTTTAATTTTGCCAACACACATTCCCATACATCTTCTTGTGTTGCCCTGTCGTAACCCAACATATGAAATTCTTCAACTTTACTTGTTAGTACTGGCATTATATCCTTTTTCCAAATCTCAAATTGCTGACTATCTCCCATTTATAACTCCTCCTCTTCTTTTTTGAGACACAACCATTCTTTCTAAGCTGGTAAATACAATGGTTTTAAACTTACATTTACATTAAAAGACTGAATAAACAAACAAGCTAACACCAATTCCTGCAATAACAACGCCAGAAGAAATTGCAATAAAGGCGGCACGGAAAGGAATGAAGAAAAGTATGGCAGCTAAACAAGCACTCCATGCACCCGTTGTTGGCAAAGGTATAGCAGTAAACAATATCAAACCAAGCGCACCAAATTTTTCAACGTTTTCACTTTTTTTCATCGTCCTATTATATAACCAATCAAAAAAACGTTTGTACAATGGAAAACGCATTAAGAAAGAACTTAATGGTCGAAATAAAATTAAGATTGGTATAACTGGTAAAAGGTTCCCAAGAATGCCATAAAATAATGCTTCGCCAAATGATAATCCCGCTAGAAAAGCAAAAGGTATTCCCCCTCTTAATTCTAAAATAGGCATAGCTGAAATAATTACAACTATTAATTCTGTAGGTAAAAAACTTAAATTCTCTACTAAAAAATTTTGAAAACTCTCTTTCACGTAATTACTCTCCTTTATGTAATAGTATTATTTATAGGGTATTTACAAAAATCTCTCAATTTAACATTCTACATTTTAATTTAACAGAACTTGTCATGCTTGGCCCCCTACTAAGCATATAAATAATTACGGAAAATATCCATCATTTTTTAAAAGGTAGGGGAACTTATGTGACTAGACAAAGCTTCTTACAAGGCGCATTTATATTAATTATAGGCGGTCTTATAACTAAAATCCTAGGATTTGTTAATAAAATTGTAGTAGCTAGAATAATGGGGGCAGAAGGTGTAGGTTTATACTCAATGGCTGTACCAACCTTATTACTAGTTATTACTCTTACACAGATAGGGTTACCAGTAGCGATATCAAAGTTTGTAGCTGAAGCTGAAGCTAGAAATGATCGTTCTAAAATTAAACAAATTTTAGTTGTCTCCCTTGCCACTACAGGTGTTTTAAGTATATTTTTTACGTTTGGAATGATCGGCCTCGCTCCAATTATATCAAAATATTTTCTTACAGATACAAGGGCATTTTATCCATTAGTAGCTATTTCACCAATCGTACCTATCGTTGCACTTTCTTCAGTACTACGAGGTTATTTTCAAGGAAGACAGAACATGAAACCTTCCGCGTATTCACAAGTTATTGAACAAGTTGTCAGGATTACACTTGTTGCTGTACTGACAAGTGCATTTTTACCCTATGGAGTTGAATATGCAGCTGCAGGAGCGATGATCTCTGTAGTAATTGGAGAACTTGCTTCGTTACTTTATATGATCTTTATGTTTAAAAACGCAAAAAAAGTTAAGGTTCGTAGTAACTTTTTTGGTTACTTAAAACAAGGAAAAAGTACATTTAATGAACTTATGACCATCGCACTTCCGACAACAGGTAGTAGATTAATTGGTTCTGTCTCATATTTTTTTGAGCCAATTGTTGTATCTCAAAGTTTAGCTATTGCTGGTATAACAACAGTCATTGCTACAAAGCAGTATGGGGAATTAGCAGGTTTTGCTATTCCATTGTTATTTTTACCAACATTCATTACATACTCTTTGTCCGTGTCACTAGTACCTGCAATTAGTGAAGCAGCAGCACAAAGACATTATAAATTAATCCATCATAGATTGTCTCAAGCACTTCGTTTAGCTATGGTTTCTGGTGGAATTTCATGTGTAATTCTTTACGTCTATGCGGTCCCTATCATGGATTTAATGTATAACGCTCCTACAGTGGCAAGTTATATAAAAATAATGGCTCCTTTTAGCATCTTTTTATACTTCCAAGGACCACTACAAGCTGCTCTCCAGGCATTAAATTTAGCTAAAGCAGCAATGATGAATAGTTTAATTGGTAATGTTGTGAAAATTGTAGCTGTTTTTGTTTTAGCTTCAAGGCCAGAGTTAGGAATTATGGGAGCAGCTTTAGCTATTGTAGCAGGATTTATGCTTGTCACTTTACTACATTTTGCAACATTAGTGAAGACTATTTCTTATACATTACATGTAAGAGAATTTTTAAAAGCAATTACCTGTATTACTATTAGTGGACTACTAGCAATAACTTTGTATAAACATTCCTTCTTGGAAGTTGACCTTCTATGGAAAACATTACTTTCAATCGGCATCGTTAGTATTATTTATATATTGTTGTTAATGCTCTTTGGACTTATAAAAAAAGAAGAAATGCGACGTGTCCCTTTTATCGGAAGTTGGTTGTCTAAGTTTATTATTAGTAAAAATTAATAAAGCTGGACTCAATTTTAAAAGCATCGGATTACTTATTTAATCCGATGCTTTTAATTTTTTAACATAATCAGAATTTATAAATTTCTAACTTGGAAACTGTCTAGCGCAAGCAGCCTATCGCTCGTGACCAAGGCGCTTGCGCTTTTCTTGACTATTTTTCATCTTTTAAATCTACAAAAAAGGTTTGATTGTCATTTAATGAACAAAATGAAATCTTCTTTATATCTCTATACCCAAGCTTTCTTAACTCTTGCCTTAACCAAAGTGGTGTTTTATTGATTCTCTCAAGGTGTTCACTTTGAACTTTTCCGTCTAAAATAAGCGGAAGTGGTAAATTCACTTTTTCTTCATAACTAGGGTATTGTTTTTCTTTTTCTGTCTTCTCTAATACTGAAAGCTTTCCTGATGGTTCTAAAATTGCAAATTCAACATCAGAAACATTTCGTATGTTACTTTGTCTAAGTTGTATCATCAAATCATCAAAATTATAACGTTGCTTTCTCATTTCATCTTCATCTATTTTTCCTTTATTAATCAAAACTGAAGGTTTTCCATCAATCATTTTTCTCAAGTTTTCACTTTTTAAAGATACCCAAGCTAAAGTAATTTGAATAACACATAGTACTAAAATAGGGACAATAGTGTTCATCATTGGGGTCCGTATATTTTCTATAGAGATTACTGCCAATTCTGCAATCATTATTGAAACAACGAAATCTAGAACTGAAAGTTGACCAATTTCCCTTTTACCCATAAAACGTAATACAACTAAGATGATAAAGTAAATTAATAACGTTCTCAAGATTATGGTCGAATAGTCCAACTTTTGATCGCCTCCCTTACTTAGCTTAACGACCAAATTTTAATGATTCACAAACTAATTTACCTTAGTTTGACCAGATTTAGCAAAAAAAATCGGAATGAGAATATGGAAATTTGAACGCAATATAACAAAGAGTAGGAAAGCGAGGGCAGTTTTGAAACTTGGCTTGTAACCATACAAGAACATAGCTACAAGCCAAAAATCAATATCGAATATTGGAGGAAAATATTAATAAAAGTAAATTAAATATCTAAAATAAATATAGATAGTAGAAATAATGAAAGAGACAAGAGCAACCGGGGCCCCAACTTTAAGAAACTCTATATAGCTAAAGGATTGATTAGCTCTAACGGCTAGACCAGCTACAATAACATTAGAAGTTGCACCGATTAATGTAGCATTTCCACCTAAGCAGGCTCCTAATGCCAGTGCCCACCATAGCGGATCTAAGTTTGTCATACCATAATTTTGAAATTCCAAAATAACAGGAATCATAGCTGCTACAAAAGGAATATTGTCAACAAACCCTGATAGTATTCCTGATGACCATAAAATAAGCATTGATGTTTTAGGTAAATCACCCTCAGTATAATAGATGATTGACTTAGCAATTTCATCAATAATCCCAACTTCTTTTAGTCCACCGACTAACATAAACAGTCCGACAAAGAAAAATATTGTTACCCACTCAACTGATTTAAATACTTCTTCCACCTTTTGTTCCTCATAAGTAAGGAGTAAAAGCAACAAAGCCCCTGCCATCGCTACACTAGTTAGTTCAACTTTTAATAATGGTTGAATTATAAATCCCAACGTAGTTACTACAAGAACAGTTACAGACTTAAACAGCAAAGGTTTATTTTTCAAGTATTGACTAGCTGTCACACCCATTAACTTAACCTGATTTTCCTTTGTAACATGAAGCTTATCTCCATAGAAACGTACCATTCCATAAATGACTACAGCAAAAATTATTATTACTACTGGCCCAAGGTTTATCAAGAAATCATTAAAGTTCAAATGCTCAACGGCTTGACCAATCATTAAATTTGGTGGATCACCTATTAAAGTAGCGGTACCACCTATGTTTGAAGCTAAAATTGTCATTAACAAATAAGGAATTGCCGTTATATTTAATAACTTTGTTAATGTTAAAACAATTGGAACAATTAATAAAACAGTTGTAACATTGTTCAAAAAAGCAGAGCCCACACCAGTCAACAAAGATATGACTACTAATAAAGGAATTGGTTTTCCTTTTACTTTTTTCGCAACAGTAATAGCAATATATTCAAAAAATCCACTCTGACTAGTTATGGAAACTAAGATCATCATCGATAGTAAAAGCGTTATTGTATGCCAATCAATATGGTTAATAAAGGCAGCATCTAAGTCTAAAACCCCAAAAAACAACATGAGGACACCACCAATACACGCAACTAAAGCCCGATTTAATTTCTCAGAAATAATTAAGACGTAACTAACGATAAAAATAATAAAGGCGGTGGTTAACTCCATTCTAATCCCCTTTCATAACAACCCATTTCTACATTGTATGAAGGGTTTGTCTCAATTAGAATTTTGAATTCTATTCCTCAAAATTCAATTTATACTTAATAAAGCTGAACTTCAATCAGTGGGGGTTTTCCTTCATCCCCCACTGATTGTTAGTTCAACTTATACCAAAGGCATAAGAATAACTAATCATCAGCTATCACTGATGAAAGTTATTCTATATCGGACCTTTAGGGGCAGTTTATCCCCCACCTAAACTTCTCGATTTTCTTACGTTTTGAGGTGGGGGTCTTACTTGCCCCTTAAGAGTGGGATAAATTTCATAATACAGACTTTAAGTGTCTAGGAGACTAAATCAATTTATAATGGTGCGTTTTCAACTTGATTTAGTTTGCTGCCCTTAAATGAATGAATTATGAAATTCGCTCTATTGTGTAAGCACAACATATCTTACACTTTCAAAAAGTTCTATTTTCTAATTTAATTCTATTTTGGTACAAGACTGAATAAGCTTTAGAAAGCAGAAAAACTGAATGAAAGGAGTAAGATAATTTGGAGAATCGAGGAATTTTCACTTCAATGGTTTACGGACTAATTACTATATTAGTCATAATTCTTTCTGTAAGCTTCATTATTTCTTTACTGCTTAGATTTACATCCCTAACAGAGTCATCATTTAGTTGGATCATTATGATCCTTACATTTGTAGCTTTATTGGTAGGTGGTTTTGTTTCTGGGGGTAAATCTAAACAAAAAGGATGGATGGTCGGCTTAGGGACAGGTCTTCTTTATTCTTTACTAGTATTTTTAGTACAGTTTTTAGGGTACAACAATACGTTTTCGACAGAGCAATATTTATTTCATGGAGGCTATATTTTAACTGCTATTATCGGTGGCGTATTAGGAGTTAATGTTGTAAGAAATTCGAGAATGGTTTAATTTTCATTTTTATCTTTTCAAACTTAAAGGGACTTCCTATGGAAGTCCCTTATTAAAGTTTGCTATGTACACTTAGTCTGGATTAACAACGTCACGTACAGCACTACGATCAAATGTTAATTTTTTGTTATCGTTTACTAATAAAATAACTCTGTCTTCATCAATAGCATCAATTGTCCCATGTAAGCCGCCGATTGTAACGATTTTATCTCCCTTTTTAAGGTCAGCATGCATTTGTTGAACTTTCTTTTGACGCTTTTGCTGCGGACGAATTAAAAGGAAGTAAAAAATCGCGAACATAAATAATAAAGGTAAAATCGCTGTCATAAATTCCATGTTTATTCCCCTCCTTTCTAAATGTTTATAATTAGTTTTAAATATTTCAGCATCAGTATTTATACTACCTTATTATTACTTTTTTTTCAAAAGTTTTAAAAGTTTTTTGCATTCGGTTTATTAAATCCATACATTTCAAAAAATTCTTCTTTAAAATCTAAAAGACGATCTTCACGAATAGCTTCTCGAACTTTCTCCATTAAATTTAACAAAAAGTAGAGATTATGATAAGAGGTTAATCGAAATCCGAAAGTTTCGTCACATTTAACTAGGTGGCGAATATACGCTCTAGTATAATTTTTACAAACATGACAATCACAATTTTCGTCTAATGGAGTAAAATCTCTTGCATACTTTGCATTCCTAACGACAAGCCTACCAGTACTGGTCATACACGTTCCATTTCTTCCAATTCTAGTGGGCAGTACACAATCAAACATATCAATACCACGAATAGCACCATCAATCAAAGCATCCGGTGACCCTACCCCCATTAAATATCGTGGTTTGTCAAATGGTAAATGTGGTGTTGTGAATTCTAATACTCGGTTCATGACGTCCTTAGGTTCGCCTACTGACAGACCTCCAATCGCATAGCCAGGAAAATCTAATGAGACTAAATCCTGTGCACTTAGTTTTCGTAGATCTTCATACTCTCCACCTTGAACAATCCCAAATAGCCCTTGAGCTTCAGGTCTCTTATGCCCTTCTAAACATCGTTCTGCCCACCGACTAGTACGTTCCACCGACTTTAACATATATTCATGTGTTGCAGGATATGGTGGACATTCATCAAAAGCCATCATAATATCGGAACCTAAAGCATTTTGAATTTCCATTGCCCCTTCAGGACTTAAAAATAATTTTTCCCCATTTAGGTGATTTCTAAAATTTACTCCCTCTTCCTCTATTTTTCGAAGAGCACTTAAACTAAAAACTTGAAAGCCTCCAGAATCAGTCAAGATAGGTCGATCCCAATTCATAAACTTATGTAAACCACCAGCTTCTTTCACAATTTCATGACCAGGTCTAAGCCACAAATGATATGTATTACTTAGTATAATTTGTGAGCCGATCTCTTTCAACTCTTCTGGACTCATTGTTTTCACTGTAGCTAATGTTCCAACTGGCATGAAAATAGGTGTTTCAAACGTGCCATGTGGTGTATGAACTTTACCTAAACGGGCTCCTGATTGGCGACAAGTTTTTATATGTTCATAGCGTATAGCAACCATCAATTTTTGCTCCCTTCTATGATTAACATAGCATCCCCAAAGCTAAAAAAACGATATCTTTCTTTTACTGCTTCCTTATATGCGTGTAGAGTATGGTCAGTTCCAGCTAATGCACTAACAAGCATTATCAATGTAGACTTTGGTAGATGAAAGTTAGTAATTAATGCATTAATCCCTTTAAATTTATATCCAGGGTAAATAAAGATATTTGTCCATCCTGAGCTTTCCGTAAATTTACCACCATTAGCTTGGGCAATTGTTTCTAATGTTCTAGTCGATGTAGTTCCGACTGAAACGATTTTATTACCATTCTTTTTTGCCTTATTTAATGTTTCAGCCGCTTCACAACTCATTTGATAAAATTCAGCGTGCATTTCATGATCTTCAATTGTATCTACACTTACGGGGCGAAACGTACCCAAACCAACATGTAATGTAATATATACAATCTCTACTCCTTTTGATGCGATCTTATCTAATAGTTCTTCTGTAAAATGAAGACCTGCCGTTGGAGCAGCGGCAGAACCACGATGCTTAGCATAAACCGTTTGATATCTTTCTCGATCTTCTAACTTTTCAGTTATATAAGGTGGTAGAGGCATTTCTCCTAAGGAATCTAAAATTTCATGAAAAATTCCTTCGTATTGAAATTCGATGATTCTTCCCCCATGTTCTAACTCTTCTTTACAAATACCCCTCAGTCGTCCATCGCCAAAAGTAACAATAGTCCCTTTGCGCACTCTTTTAGCAGGCTTTACTAGTGTTTCCCATTGATTTTTTTCCATTTGTTTAAGTAACAAAAATTCTATGTTCGCTCCCGTATCCTCCTTCGTCCCATAAAGGCGTGCCGGTAATACTCGAGTATCGTTTAAAACGAGACAATCTCCTTCACTTAAATAATCAATGACATCTGAGAATATTCGATGGTGAATGTCACCTGATGAGCGGTCTAAGACCATTAACCGAGAAGAGGTACGTTCCAATAGTGGGGTTTGAGCAATTAACTCTTCTGGTAAATAAAAATCAAAATCTTTAACTTCCATATTCAATATTCACCTTTTCTAATTTGAAATTAACAGCTTTAAGCATACATAAAAAAATAGATAGTTGACAAGTTAAATTTTTAACGAAACCTACCAATAAAATATAGGATTAACGAAATAACAACACTTAAAACAATAGATGTAACAATTGGGAAATAAAATGTTGTATTCCCTTTTTTAAAGAGAATATCCCCAGGTAATTTCCCTATAGGTAAAAACCTTCCACCTACTGACCATAAAAAACCAATAAAAATTAATACAATACCGACAATAATAAGTAATTTAGGTATATTGGGCATTTAATCTGGAACCTCCATTTGAAAGTGCTCATATACTTTATGAGTTACTACTCTCCCTCTAGGAGTACGTTGCAAAAAACCAATTTGTAATAAATACGGTTCGTACACATCTTCAATTGTGTGTGCCTCTTCTCCTATCGTAGCTGCAATTGTATCAAGTCCCACAGGCCCACCACGAAATTTTTCTATAATCCCTTTTAAAAGTTTATGATCAATATGATCTAACCCTAGACGGTCAACTTGTAGTCTTTCTAAAGCATCTATTGCCAAATCGAAGTCAATTTGACTAAACCCTTGCACTTGAGCAAAATCACGTACCCTTCTCAATAAACGGTTGGCAATCCTTGGCGTTCCTCTTGAGCGTCTAGCTAGCTCCTCACTTGCAGTTTCTCCAATATCCATCTGATAAATTTCTGCAGTTCTTGAAACAATTTTTTTTAGGTCTTCAGTTGTATAATAGTCTAGTCTTGACAACACGCCAAACCGATCTCTTAACGGAGATGACAATAGACCAGCCCTGGTCGTTGCACCAATTAATGTAAAGGGTGGCAAATCAAGACGCACTGATCTAGCTGTTGGTCCTTTTCCTATAACAATATCTAAACAAAAATCCTCCATAGCTGGATAAAGAACTTCTTCGACCACTCGATTTAGTCGGTGAATTTCATCAATAAACAAAACGTCACCTGGTTCAAGAGAAGTTAAAATAGCAGCTAAATCACCTGGCCTCTCAATGGCAGGACCTGATGTAGTTTTTATTGAAACGTTCATTTCATGAGCGATAATTGTCGCTAATGTTGTTTTCCCTAGTCCAGGTGGTCCATATAATAAAACATGATCTAATGCTTCGTTTCTTAATTTAGCCGCTTCTATAAATACCTTCAAATTATTTTTAACTTTTTTTTGACCAATATATTGTGATAGTAGCTGGGGTCGTAGTTGATTTTCTATCGTTTCTTCTTCTTCTTGAACGTCCGCAGAAATCATTCTCTCATCCATTTTCTAACCTCCTCGAGGTAAATTTCATATTTAATGAATTTCATATTTGGCTTACTTTCGCTACTATGATATTAAATGTAGCTCCATTTAGGTACTTATGAAATTCACTTAGGTAAGTAAAATTTATATTTTTAAAAGGTATTGTAGTGCCTTTTTTATGTATTGATCAGTTGACAACTCTTCTTTTGCTAACTTCGGAGTAATTTTTTTAATTTCTTTTTCAACATATCCTAATGCTTTTAAAGCCTCAATTGCATCTTCTAATTGTGATGAAATCTCACTTGTACTTTGATCTAATGGCAGATTGTAGACTGGTCCAATTAAACTAGGCATAAAATCTGTTAATTTTCCTTTTAAATCTAAGATCATCTGCCTTGCAGTTTTCTTACCTACCCCTGGAAATTTCGTTAAAAACTGTTCATTCTCATCCTCTATAGCCGATACTACTTGTTGTGGCTCTCCAGATGCTAAAATTGCTAAAGCTCCCTTCGGACCAATCCCTGATACATTCAATAATTTTTCGAATAGGGCTCTTTCATCCCTAGATCGAAATCCAAATAGTTTACTTGCATCTTCACGAACGTAATGATATGTATAAACAATAACTTCTGTATTCATGTCACCTGTATAAATATAGGGATTGGCACAAAATACTTGATAACCTACTCCGTTTACATCGATAACAACATATTGCAAATCTATATAGTTAACTTTCCCTTTTACAAATTCAATCATTAATACCTCTCCATTCTTAAAAAGCGAACATCTATTTGTTTTTCATTTTACCAATAAAAGAACCATTAATAAAGTTGAACTTCAAACTCATTTTCTGAAGCTCGGATTGGGTCATTATGAAATTCAATCATATACAAAAAACAGGCTGATTAAAGGGACATTCTTATTCCACATAGAGTAGAAAGTCCTTTCAATCAGCCTTTTCACTTACATTTCCTGTTTTGCATATTTCTTGTACATTTTTAAAACCTCTTCATATCGATCCCTCGATAACACTGGGATGCCTTTTTGAAGCTCTTTTTGTTGATGACTTTTAAGTTCTTTTGTATTTATCTGGAAAAAAGATTGAATTATTTTTTCATCCGAAGGTTTTCCTTCATAAATAGTCAAAGTACCTTCGTCAGTAATACCAAAATACCCATTTATTTTTAATAAAGGGGAAATATCGTCAATTCTTTGCATAAACACTACTTGAGTTTCATCTTGATCTACTAATTCCCAATCGGAATATTCTGCCCAAAAATCTTCCATCGATAAAATGGTTTCATCTACAATTTCTTCGCTAATTTCTCCATCCAAATAAATCCTCTCTAACACCACACGAACTGATTTAGGATTCAAAGCTTCATAAACAATTGTAGGACCTATTTTCTTTTCTCTTTCACTTGCTTCTCGAATAAAAGGAATGTCTACTGCTGTTTCAGCTATTCGTACATTTGACTGTAAATTAACAATCATCAAACTGCTAATAATAAAACTAACAATAAATAGACCTATTATTTTTGGGTATTTTTTCATTAAATGGACTCGCTTGATTCCCATTATAACACCACCATAATAAATAAAATTAAATGTACTCATCATTCATTATTCTCGCCACCAAGATACTAAATCCAGTTACGTTAAACCGCTTGTAACTAGATATAGATTTAAGCACTCGGTTTTGGTAATTTTAATTTCACTTTTAAAAAACCAACCAAATTCTAAGCAGTACAAAAAGTCTTTATGACTGGCTAGATTATATTATCACCAATCATAAAGACTTTTATCCTTTTTTTCTATTTTATGTATTTTAATGAGTGAATTTCAGTTTCAATACATTTAATTTTACATATAGATGCCTAGCTTCTAATGGTGAGGCTTTCATTTGCTTATTTAGATGGATCTTCCCGAAGGTGTTTTTATTAAAACAGCTCGAACTGAAGGCTAGATACACATAGGACATGACAAAGAGGCTAGCCATCTAGCCTCTTTGCCTATTTACTTTTTATCGAGTACGTTCAAACGGACGTTGAATTGCTCGTCCAAAATCTCTGAACATTTCATTAATAGTTGCTCCTACTTCTTCTAAAGGTTCGCCAGCTCGTAGTCTATCGTCAGCTGTACGTACTTGGTCAAATTGTCCACGATCAGTTACAACAATAACT
This sequence comes from Anaerobacillus alkalidiazotrophicus, assembly GCF_001866055.1. The sequence continues at coordinate 954,088 of NZ_MLQS01000001.1, read as the reverse complement.
TCTTTATCATCAGCGAGGTCACCAACACTTTGTCGAACATCTTTTTCAATACGTTTTGTATCTTGACCATTAGCGTCAACACCAACAATAATTTTATTTTCATGAACAATTACTCGTGAATCCCTTACATTTTCTACATCAGCTACTTTACCACTAATTCTTTGTACTGTAGCTGTGTCATACCCATGAGGATACGCAAAACCTCCCATTTCTGTTCTACCAGTTTGACCTAAGCCACCAACTCCTTGACGACCAGTTGTTCCACGACCGCGTAAAATTCCACGGTCATCAACGTAACCTTCTCGGTCACCTACAACACCAGCACCACCGAAGCCCGGCCCATGCCCCATACCAGGTGTATAACCTGTACCAGCTCCACCAAAGCCTGTTCCATGACCACGTACACCTAAACCAGCGCCTTGACCCACTCCAGTACCATAGCCAGTTCCAAAGCCACCAAAGCCTCCACCATGACCACGTACACCTAAACCAGCGCCTTGGCCTGCTCCTATTCCTACATCGCCAGCGCCTGTTCCACGCATACCTAAACCAGCACCTTGACCTGCTCCTATTCCTACTCCACCAGCGCCTGTTCCACGCATACCTAAACCAGCACCTTGGCCTGCTCCTATTCCTACTCCACCAGCGCCTGCTCCTACTCCACGACCTGGCCCAGTCATACCTCTTTCGCCTGCTAAGCCCGTTGCAGGATGTCTACCATCTCTCCCAAGACCTCTTGCCCCTCGTCGATCATCACGTGTAAACATATCAGTAATTGGACCTTCACCTGCACGTTGACCGGTAAAACCAGCACGTTCCTCAGTTGTATGGTAACCAAATCCACGTTGATCACCACCACCTAAACCACGCGCACCATCTTGACCAACTCCACAACCAACTAATGCCCCCATCAATATTGTTGCTGCTGATAATGTAATCGCAATTTTTTTCATTGGTTTAATTCCTCCTTTCACATTTAATTTGTCATTCTTATCATAAATTTAATCTGTTATATCTAGGAAGTTCGGGAGGATTTTTGAATGTAATACACTAAATAAAACGACACACTGGAAAGTACTTGATATAGTCACTTATTTCTTTCGATTTTTCTATGTAAGAAAGTTAAACTTAAAGAAGTCATTGACGTCAGAAACTTGACTGAAGTGCTCGAACCGATGGCGCCTGAGCTAGACAGTTTCCAAGTTAGAAATTTATAAATTCTGATTATGAAACAAAGCTAGCCCTATAAGGACTAGCTTTTGAATATTAATCTTTATTATCATCATCCTCGTCTTCAGAACGAACTTGTTGTTGAAAGTGCTGGCTAAATTGTGGTGAATGAGGTTGATACATTGGGTATGGTGTATAACCCCATTGTGGTTGTGGCATCATTTGTGCATTTACTGGTGAAACAGGTTGTTGATACATGGTAACATCTCCATATTGCGGATGTGCTGTTGGTTGTCCCCAAGAATTCGGCATTTGCATTGGCGGCATTTGCATTCCAGGATATGGAGGTAATGTCGTCATTCCGGTCGGAGTACCATCTTCAATATCTTGTTCATCAAAATCCACATCTTCTGGCATATAGCTCCATGGTTGTTGCTGTATTGGTCCAACTCCATATGGGCTAGCTTGTGGCTGTGGATACGTAGGCATTGGTGGCATTGGCATTCCTGGCATTGGTGCTCCCATTGGTCCTTGCGGATAACCATATGTCCCTACAGGCGGCATCATTGGGTATTGTGGATATGCTTGGTATTGTTGAACTACTGGTGGTACTTGATATGAACATCCAGGTATTATCCCTGTCACTGGATAACATTGTTGCGGCGTTGGATATTTCGGTGGCTCCGCCTTTATTACAGGTTCTTTTATTGGTTTTAATGGTTTTGAAATTTCTTTTTTATGTGGTGGTACTGGTGGTACCACTGGTTTTGGCTTCTCAACCTTTGGAATTTCCTTTACTGGTACTTTTGGTGGTGCTGGTACTTTTGGTGGCGCTGGTACTTTTGGTGGTGCTGGCATTTTTGGTGGTGCTGGTACTTTTGGTGGCGCTGGTACTTTTGGTGGCGCTGGTACTTTTGGTGGTGGAGCTACCATTGGCTTATAAATATTAAAATTCATATTCATATTATGAAGATATTGTTCCTGAGTAATTGGTATTTGAATTGGTTGCGGGTGTATTGGTTGTTGAATTACTGGTTCTGGCTTTTTCACTACTTCTGGTGCAGGCGGTGGTACTTTTACTTCTTTCTTTGGAACTGGTACTTCCTTAGGTTTTGGTTGTTCTTTAATAACTATCGGTTCTTCTTTCTTAGGAACCTGTTTTTTTACAGGAACACCAGCAGTAGGAATTTTTATTTTCATTCCTGGCATAATGACATCTGGATTGCTAAGATGATTATTGACTGCTTTGAGTTGTTCAAAATCTACATTGTATTTCTTAGCTAAATTCCATAAAGTATCTCCTTGCTGAACAATATGAATTTTCACGTTACATTCCCTCCTTAAGCTAATTCCTCAGCAAAAGTATTTATTTTCTTTAGTTTCATGCCTACGTTCAAAAATACTCTTCAGCACAATTTATGCAGAAAAAAAGTTAGATATAACCAATTGAATATCATTTCTTTTTAACAGTTCTACATTGTACCCGAGCTTTTTTAATTCCTCTTATAAAAATAAATGAGCATAGAGATTGTCTCTATGCTCATTTATTTTTATTAAATTCTAATTTTTTAATTATTAAGATCTATGAAGCATTCTATCGACTGCTTTTACTGCATCTTTAGCAACGTCTTTATTAACAATGATTTGGTTGATCGGATTCCCTTTTTCAATACTTTCTAACGACCATAATAAGTGAGCCAAGTCAATACGATTCATCGTAAGACATGGGCACATATTCGGATTTAGGGACATAACTTTCTTGTCAGCATGAATTTGGGCTAGCCTCTTAACTAAATTCATTTCTGTACCAACAGCCCAAACAGTATCCGGATCGGCTTCTTGAAGTTTATCAATAATATAGTTCGTTGAACCAGCAAAGTCTGCTAGTTGAACCACATCATGAGTACATTCAGGGTGAACAATTATATTTATATCTTTATATTGATTTCGCATTTCTTCAATGTTTTCTACGGTAAATTTCTCGTGAACAGAGCAATAACCTTTCCATAAAACAACTTTAATGTTATTTACATCTCCTTCAAACTGTAACTCTTCAAGTTCTGGATCCCAAATAGCCATATTTTCTAATGAGATACCTAATTCACATGCTGTATTTCTACCCAAATGTTGGTCTGGTAAAAAGAAAACTCTTTCTTTTTTCGTAAATGCCCACTCTACCATATTTTTTGCATTTGAAGAAGTTACAGTAGCACCCCCATTCCTCCCACAAAAAGCTTTTATTTCTGCTGTACTATTTACATAGGTTAGCGGTAATAACGTATCACCAAATATATGTTGAAGTTTTGTCCACGCAAGGTTTGTCTGTTCTATATTGGCCATATCTGCCATCGAACAGCCTGCTCTCATATCAGGTAAAAATACTTTTTGATTTTCGTTTGTCAAAATATCTGCTGTTTCTGCCATAAAATGAACTCCGCAAAAAACAATAAATTCAGCTTGGGTATTGTTTGCAGAAAGTTGTGCTAGTTTTAATGAATCTCCAGTGTCATCGGCAAATTGTATAACTTCATCCTTCTGATAATGATGTCCTGGAATATACAAACGCGTGCCAAATTTCGCTTTAATTTCCCTAATTCTAGCTTCCATTTCTTCTATATTCATATTTTTATAATGATCTGGAATTTGAATTGTTTCATTCATTACTTCTAAAATACTCACGACTCCATCCCCTTTTTATAATGTCAAAATACAAAAACAATTCTAAACTTCTATATTAAAACTAATATCTAAGGCTTTTACTGAATGAGTTAAAAAGCCTAAAGAAATATAATCTACATTCGTTAATGAGTAACTCCCGATATTGTCTAATGTTATCCCACCAGAAGCTTCCGTCACAATTCCTTTAGGTACAAGCTTCAAGAGTTCAAAGATTTCCTCTGGAGTTCGGTTGTCAAACATAATAATATCTGCTTGTGCTTTTACAGCAGCAATAACATCCTCAGTAGATTCTGTTTCCACTTCAACTTTTACTGTATGGCCAAGCCTCTCTCGGACTTTCTTTACTGCATTTTCAATTCCACCACTAGCAGAAATATGATTATCTTTAATCATGACAGCATCATATAAACCAAAACGGTGATTATAACCACCACCACATGTAACTGCATATTTTTCAAACATTCTTAATCCTGGTGTTGTTTTCCTAGTGTCACATATTTTCGTATGATTACCTTGTAGATTTCCAACTGCTTTTTTCGTTATTGTTGCAATACCACTCATTCGTTGCAATAAATTAAGTATTACACGTTCTCCCATTAATAAGTCTAAAACAGGACCTTCGACCAAGGCTATTTTTTCACCTTTTTTAACTTCTGTGCTATCTTTGATTGTAAAATCGACTGAAATTCGGTCATTTAGTAGTTTAAAACCTTGTTCAACAACTTCTGTACCACAAAAAATACCATCATCTTTACAAATAAATTCACCATATCCATAATCTTTTTCTGAAAAAATTGATTCACTAGTTAAATCACCAAGTCCTAAGTCTTCCTCGAAAAAACCCTGTATAGACGACTTTAATTTTAATTTATTCACGAAATGGACAACTCCTTTTTAACCTTAGGTAATGATTGTTCAATAAGATCATCATATTCGTGAAACTTTTCACGAAATAAAACACCATTAACACTAACATTTTTAAAACCAACCCAGCGCTGGTCATTCGTTTTGGGAAAATCTATTCGATAATGGCCACCACGGCTTTCATTTCTTTTAAGACTTGCATTTGCAATTAAATTTCCGACAATTAGCATGTTGCAAATTGTTTTTTCATGAATAGACAAATGCAAATGATTTTGTTCTTCATAGATATTTTTAAATTGATTGAACCATGTAATTGCTCGCTTTAAGTCTTTTTCATTTCGAATAATTCCGACATAACGATCCATAACATTTTGAATCTGTTCAATCGTAGGGAGATTCAAAAGAACTGACGAAGGTACCTTTACGTTTAACTTTACATCGTATGACCGTTGTTTTCTTGCTAATAAAATTGTCTTTGCGAGTTGTTCTGCAAAGACAACAGCCTCTAACAAAGAATTACTTGCTAGCCGATTTGCACCATGAACCCCAGTATTTGCACATTCACCAACAGCATATAAATTTTTCACTGTTGTTTCACCATTTTCATTTACCTTTATACCACCCATGATAAAATGTGCACCAGGTTCAACTGAGATTAATCCCTTTTCTAGTACCCCTGTATGTTTGCACATGTTAGTAATTGATGGAAAACGTTCTTTAAAATTCCTTATGTTTTTTATATCTAAATAAACTGTTTCGCTTTTTTGTCTTATTTTAAAAATTTCTCTAGCAACAATATCACGAGGGGCTAAATCTTCCAATTGGTGCTTACCTTGCATTAGATAGTTGCCATCTTCGGTTACAAGCTTTGCTCCCTCACCTCGTACAGCTTCTGAGATTAAACCTAGACAATTGCCACCAACCATCATTAACGTCGGATGAAATTGAATAAATTCCATATCGGCTATCGCAGCACCTGCTCGATAAGCCATAGTTATCCCATCTCCTGTTGCTTCCTTACAGTTAGATGTAACTTTATATAATTGTCCGATCCCACCGGTTGCTAAAATTACGTGATCAGCTTCTATGAAACATAAATTTTCATTTAGATCTTTTATATAGACTCCACGGCACCCCCCGTTTTCTACATGTAAATCATATGCCGTTGAATCTTCTATAACATTTATTTTTGAGAGGACATTTGCAATAACTGACTCTACCATTACCTTACCAGTTGCATCTCCACCCGCATGAAGGACTCTTCTTACTCTATGAGCCCCTTCCATTCCTAGTGAAAATTCATTTTTTTCATCTCTATCAAAACTTACACCAATCTCTACAAGCTTCTTTATGAGAGTGGTACCTTTTTTTACAAGGAGTTCTGTTGCTTTTTTTTCATTATGATAACCACCAGCAACAACAGTATCTTGAAAATGGTTTTTCCAATGATCTTCCTTTGCTACTGCCGCAGCAATGCCGCCTTGTGCGAGGATTGAGTTACTATGAGCCAACTTAGTTTTTGTGACAAGTGCCACATTGTATTTTTCACAAAGGTAATACGCTGTCATTAGTCCGGCCAACCCACTGCCAATAATAACAACATCAGTTTTCATTACATTCATACTCACCCTCCTAAAATTAGAAGATAATAATCGTTACGTAAAGCCTTATCAAAATAGAAGTATGACACTTATCTCGTAAAACATATTCCAATGAATGTCTACAACTGTCTTGACACCTATATTTACATAATTTTAAACTAGTGACAAGACTTTTTTTTAGTAAGGAAAAGTTATATTATCTTTTAATAAAGAGAAAACCTTACTACAAGTAGTCTTCAAGTAAGGTTTTCTAATTATTGTGTTAAATTTGACAATATTAACCAATTTAAATACCCAGTAAAGAAGGTGACTTATTATGATTTATTTGGATTATTGTGCAACAACTCCTATGTCAGATAGTGCTTTAGAAGTTTTTATAAAAGCATCAAAAGAATTCTACGGAAATCCTAGTAGCCTTCACGACGTCGGTACAAAAGCTAAAAGTCTTTTAGAACAATCTAGAAAGGCAATTGCCAGTTGTGTCAACACAGAGGCAAAAGGGATCTATTTCACAGGTGGTGGATCAGATTCTAATAACCTAGCCATAAAATCTTTAGTTAAAGGGAAAAAAGGTCATATTATTACAACAAGTATTGAACATTTTTCGGTATTAAATACTTTTACTCAATTAGAAGAAGAAGGCTTCGAAATCACCTTCCTAGATGTAGACAAATATGGGGTTGTTAGTCTCGATACAGTAAAACAAGCAATAAAAGATAATACTGTTCTTGTTTCAATTTGTTATGCTAATTCAGATATCGGTACAATCCAAAATATCAGTCAAATTGGCGCTTTTTTAAAAGATGAAAATATTCTATTTCACAGTGATTGTGTCCAAGCTTTTGGTAAGATACCTATAGATATTACGAGCTTAAACGTAGATAGTATTTCATTATCAAGTCATAAAATCTATGGACCGAAAGGAGTAGGGGCAGTTTATATTTCTCCTAAGGTATCTTGGAAACCAGTAATTCCAAACACATCCCATGAAAGTGGATTTCGAGCAGGAACAGTAAATGTGCCTGCTATCGCAAGCTTCGCACAAGCAGCTATAGAGATTTGCGAAAATATGGAAGTTGAACAGTTACGTTTAAAGCAATTAAGTCAACAATTATTATCATTATTATCAAATAACTGTGTTACCCATAGTTTAATCGGGCACCCAGATGAACGACTAAGTCACCATTTATCCTTAAGGGTTCATGGTATAGAAGGGCAATATACAATGCTAGAACTAAACAGGAAAAATATTGCTGTATCCACTGGGACAGCTTGTAAAGTTGAAGGGCAAAATGCATCTAAAACAATGCTTCAATTAGGATACAAAAAAGACGCCTCCAGGGAACTCATTAGAATATCAATGGGTAAACATACGACAGAAGCACACATTATAGAAACTGCAAATGCAATTAAAGATATAGTAGAAACTACGTTACCATAAGGGGGCTACTTGGATGAAACAACAACAAGACAAAATCTTAGGGGAAGAACGGAGAGACTTGTTATTACAATGGCTTATGGAAACAGATTCACCTATTACTGGAAATGATTTAGCAACGAAAACAAATGTTAGTCGGCAGGTCATTGTTCAAGACATTTCGATATTAAAAGCAAGAAATTACCCAATCTTAGCTACTTCACAAGGCTATATTTTTATTAAAGAACAACTAAAAGTTGATTTACACTCAAAGGTAATCGCTTGTAAGCATTCACCGGAAGATACAATTCATGAATTAAATATTATCGTAGATCACGGAGGAATTGTTAAAGACGTTGTTGTCGAACATCAAGTCTACGGTGAGATTACCGCTTCCTTAATGATACGAAATCGTAAGGACGTAAAGGAGTTCATTTCAAAGATAAATTCAACTAATGCCTCACTTTTATCACAACTCACTGGAGGCGTTCACCTTCATACAATTGAGGCAAGAACACAAGAAGAACTTAATGAAATATGTATTGCTTTAGCCCAAGCAGGTTATTTGTTAGAGGATAATTAGGACGATTCCGGCCAAATAAGAAAAGCACAAGCGTGGTAGCTCTAGATGGAAATAATTGCACTTCCACGACTTGTAGCATGGCTCTAATGTGCCCTTCCACAAAACAGTGTTTCGTCGACGATATCTTGCGGCGAGTAATCGCAGAAGCAATGAAGCAAGGAGTTACAGCTTTCTAACCTCGAATTTTATAAATCTTATTTTCAAAAAAACACGAGAAAACGCTAGGAAAAGCGTTTTCTCGTGTTTTTACGTTTCTACTCTGATTTCATCTACTTTTTTTGATAATGAATAACAAGGATAACTTCCTAATAGAGTTACTTGACACTTAAGGGCTTCAAGTTCAGCAATAACCCCTGGAATTAATACTTCATCCATTTTCATAGCGACATCAATAACAAAGAAATAATTGCCAAGCCCCGTTTTCATAGGCCTGGATTCTATCTTCGAAAGGTTTAACTTTCTCCAGGCAAACGCTGACAGTACATGATGAAGGGCTCCTGGATAATCTGCAGGCAAAGTAACCATTAATGTAGTTTTATCACCAATATAGTGTGAAGGAGATTCTGGCATACTACTACTTTCATTTTTTAATATAACAAAGCGTGTATGGTTATTTTCATAATCGTGTATGTTTTTTTCGGCAACAACTAAGTTGTATTCTTTGGCAGCTAGCTCATTCGCTATTGCAGCAATAGGCTGATCAGGATTTTGTGCTACATAATCTGCTGCAGAACCAGTAGAGTTCGTATATTCAAATTCCGCATCCGGTAATAAAGAGCGTAAAAATTTATGACATTGTGCGATTGCATGTGGGTGTGAATATACTTTCTTAATAGCCGTCCAATTTTTAATATTATTGCTATGAATTAAAAGTTGCTGTTCAATTGGCACTGTAATTTCACCGTTAATTAATAATTTTTGATTATGAATTAAATAATCTAATGTTAAGTTAACTGATCCTTCGATTGTATTTTCAATAGGAACTACGGCAAAATCCACTATATTCTTCGATACTGCATCCATACAATCCGGAATCGTACGGAAAGGTATTCGTTCGTCACTCGGAAATACTGATATAGTAGCCATCTCAGTAAATGTTCCTTTAGGACCTAAATAAGCAATTTTATTCATTGTTAACTCCTTTCAATCTATGCTCCTGATCCAATTAATTCTACTTTTTCAACTGCATCAAGTTGCTGAATTTGCTTCACTAAATGATCTATTCCAACAGTCATTGGTGCAGTTTCAATTGTTAAGGTAATAGTTGCACGTCCTTGTAAAGGAATTGTTTGGTTAATTGTTAACACATTTGACCCTGCATTTGCTACAACAGATAAAAGTTTCGATAAAGTACCTGATCTATCCTCAAGATGTATAGAAAGAGTTATTATTTTTTCTTTCACCATTTTGTGAAAAGGAAAAATTCCGTCTTTATATTTATAGTAAGCACTCCTACTTAAATCAACCGCCTGTACAGCTTCATTTATATTTCTAGCTTTACCACTATCTATTAAAGCTTTTGCTTCTAACGTCTTTTGCATCGCTTCAGACAATATATCAGCACGCACAAGATAAAACTCATCACTTTTGTTTGCCAAACAAAACCACCACCTAAAATTCCTATTATTACATTATAAATTTGCAAGATAATTTTGACAACTAAAATCTCAAGAAAAACGCAAGCGCCTTGGTCACGAGCGAAAAGCAACCATATAGGATGTATCCTTCTGTTATATTCGAAATTGACAGGAAAAAGCTACCTAATATAGGCAGCTTTTTTCATGTTATTCAATAAACTCAAACTCAAATTTTAAAATACGGACAATGTCTCCATCCTTTGCACCACGTTCTCGAAGTGATGTATCCACTCCCATACCTCTCATTTGGCGCGCAAAGCGACGTACTGACTCATCCCTTGAGAAATCAGTCATTTTAAATAGCTTTTCTATTTGATCTCCAGAGAGGACATATGCCCCATCGTCATCCCTTGTAATTTTAAATGGTTCTTCCTGCTTTTCATGTCGGTAGATAACCCTACTTTCTGTTTCTTCCTCAATAAGTGGAAACTCTTCTGTAACATCTACCTTATCAGCAATCGCTAATAGTAATTCACGTAATCCTTTTTTCGTTATAGCTGATATAGGAAAAATAGGGATATCTTTATCATTTAAGTTTTCCTTAAAAGCCGCTAAGTTGTCTTCAGCTTCAGGCATGTCCATTTTATTAGCAACAATAATTTGTGGACGTTCAGTTAAACGAAGATTATATTCTTTTAACTCATCATTGATTTTGACATAATCTTCGTAAGGGTCACGTCCCTCTAATCCTGACATATCAATAACGTGAACAATGACTTTTGTACGCTCAATATGTCTTAAAAATTGATGACCTAGACCTACCCCTAAATGGGCACCTTCAATTAAACCAGGTAAATCCGCCATTACAAAGCTACGACCATCTTCAACATCAACAACTCCAAGATTCGGCTTAATTGTAGTAAAGTGGTACTCTGCAATTTTAGGTTTTGCGGCCGAAACAACCGAAAGGAGCGTTGACTTACCCACACTCGGGAATCCCACAAGTCCTACATCAGCGAGAAGTTTTAATTCTAATGTTACATTTCTCTCCTGTCCAGGTTCTCCATTTTCAGCAATTTCCGGGGCTGGATTAGTAGGTGTTGCAAATCGACTATTCCCTCTACCACCACGCCCACCTTTTGCTATAATTGCAGTTTGTCCATGTTTAACCAAATCAGCAATTGTTTGTTTCGTTTCTTCATCTATAACAGTAGTTCCCGGCGGAACCTTGATTACCATGTCTTCAGCATTTTTACCATGCTGACTTTTAGGTCTACCATGCTCCCCACGTTCAGCCTTGAAGTGCCTTTGATAACGGAAGTCCATCAATGTTCTTAATCCTTCTTCAACTTCAAATACAACATTTGCTCCATTTCCACCGTCACCACCAGCCGGACCACCATTAGGAACATATTTTTCACGACGAAAGGCTACCATACCATTCCCTCCGTCGCCACCTTTAACAAATACTGTAACTTTATCTACAAACATCTTTTCACCTCAAAATTTTCTTCTAACATTTCACATTAATTTAAGAACTAGATAAAACTCTTCATTATTTATATAAAATTCCACTAATTCCATTTGTTCATTCCGACTACTTTCATTTTCAACAAATTTCTTTATTGTGTTTACTTCCAATAAAAATCCATGAAAATCAAAATTAATCCTAAGTGAATCCTCATCAAAAACTTCTATTGTTATAAGTAAATGATTTTCAGCAAATTGCTGACAACTAGTATTTAGCAAATTAGCTAAATCAAGAAACCAATGAAGTAACGTTTCCTCAAATGCTTCAAGGTTCTTAGTTGGTCCTAACACCTCAAATTCTAGCTGAAAAAGATTATTTTTTTCCCAATTAAACACTAATAATTCACTTGCTAATTGAGGAATATGTAAATTTGAGAGTTTGCTTTCTTGTTGAGTTTGATTTACGATTTCCTGAATAATTTCTTCAATTCGATCGTATTTTTTTAGCGCAAGATTACCTTTAATTAATTGCACAAAATTGAGCCAATCATGACGAGAATGCCGAAGTATTTGTAAGATGTTCCAATCTTCTTTCATTATTTAACACCTTTTCCCAATTTTTTAATCCTTATTCTTTAACATACTATTTGTTAATAAATAAAGTGTTGATGTATGAGCTGAACTTCAATCACTTACTGCCACTTAAGAATGTAATAAAACAAGAAAAGCTTTGTTGATAAACAAAGCACCATGAAAAAACTTGTTTAATATGATCCTGACAATTTCAATTCTACATTATAGTTTATCATAAAAAATCCCTTTCTCAATCTAATTCTAGACAAACCAGTAATATTTTCCTTATGTCACATACTTTCAAGATATAATTTATTTATCGCTACTTACTTTCAAGTAATACAAAAACCTAATATTTACCTATAATATAAATATTTTCAAATAACAATACTACGGTATTATTATAACCATTTTTCCTATATTTTCCTTATATATTTTTTTTAATACATTTCGTTGACAGTTTCATATATACATCATATACTAAGAGTACTTTAATTCCGACTAAAAATATATGTTTTATGATGTTAATAGGTTTGGAGGTTTTACTATGGATCATGTAATCGTTAAGGACGTTGAAAAAACGTATTTTAATAAAGAAGAAAACACTTCGTTTACCGTATTCAATAATATTAACTTGAAAATTAAAAAAGGAGAGTTCCTCTCTCTTCTTGGACCTTCTGGATGCGGTAAGTCAACATTATTAAATATTATTGCAGGACTTGACAAATCAACAAAAGGGATGGTTCAAGTTGGGTCAAAACCAGTTAATGGACCTGGTCCTGATCGTGGTGTTGTATTCCAAGAAGCAGCACTAATGCCATGGTTAACAGTGTTAGAAAATGTAATGTTTGGTTTAAAGAAAAAAATGAACAAGGAACAAGCAGAAAAGAAAGCACTAGAATATTTAAAACTTGTACATTTAAGTAAATTCGTCAAATCTTACCCACATGAATTATCGGGCGGTATGAAACAACGTGTTTCCATTGCAAGGGCATTAGCAATGGACCCAGAAATTTTATTAATGGATGAGCCATTTGGAGCTTTGGATGAGCAAACTCGCTCAATGCTTCATAAAGAAGTTCAATATATTTGGGAACAAACCGGTAAAACAATTATCTTTGTTACACACAACATTCGTGAGTCTGTACTTTTGTCGGATCGTATCATTTTAATGGGTACGAGACCTGGAGGGATTATTAGTGAGTTTCCAGTAAATATTCCAAGACCACGAAAACCTTCATCACCAGAATTCATAAAGCTAGAAGAAGATATTATGAATTTATTAGCTGGTGAAATCGAGAAAGTTATGAAGGAGGAAATGGGCGATGACTACAACTCTAAAAAGGCTAGTCTTCTTTACAGTTCTAATCGCAATATGGGAGAGCATATATAGGTTAAATTTAAATTTTGAATTTCGTACTACTCGATTTTTCCCCTCACCAAGTGGGGCGATCGAACAATTATATAAAGGATTTTTTGAATCTGGGATTTTAAGTAGTGCTCTAATCACAAGCCTGCAGAGAATTGGGATTGGTTTTACTTTAGCCATAGTCATTGGTGCCGCACTCGGGATTCTACTAGGTCAATCAAAATTAGCAGATGAAACTATAGGTTCATTAGTAATTGCATTACAATCAATTCCAAGTATCGTTTGGCTTCCAATTGCACTTATTCTGTTTGGTTCACAAGGCAACACTGCAATTATCTTTATTATCGTTCTTGGCGGGACTTGGGCTATGACTATGAATATGCGAATGGGAATAAAAAACGTTCAACCATTATTAGTAAGAGCTGCTAGAACCATGGGATATAAGGGTTATGAATTAGTATGGAAAGTTATGATCCCTGCTTCTATCCCTGCCGCTTTGACAGGTGCAAGGCTTGCTTGGGCATTTGGTTGGAGAGCCTTAATGGCAGGTGAACTTTTAGGTCGTGGTGGCTTAGGGCGAACACTATTAGATGCTAGAGACATGTTTAATATGGATTTAGTTATTGCAATTATGGTAATTATTTCTGTTATTGGTTTAATTGTAGAATATTTAATCTTCGCTCCAATGGAGAAAAAAGTTATGACACGTTGGGGTTTAACGAAGTAATATTAAAATTTATGAAAGAAGTTTCATAGAAACATTAAATATCATTAATCTTGGGGGAATAATAATGAAGAAACTATTATCAGTAACGCTGTTTATTTTAGCTGTTGCAATTTTAGCCGCTTGCGGATCAGATAAGTCTAATTCTGTAAGTATTGGTTATTTTCCAAACCTAGATCACGCAGCTGGGATTATCGGAAAAGAGAAAGGCTTTTTTGAAGAAGAATTAGAAGGTAAAGATGTGGCATTTACAAACTTTCCAAATGGAAATGACTTTATTGACGCACTAGATAGTGGATCTATCCAACTAGGATATGTTGGTCCAGGTCCAGCGATTAACTATTTCTTAGCAGGAGGCGATATCGTCGTTTTAGGAGCAGCAGCTAATGGAGCAACATTAATCGTAGCTAGAGAAGATGCAGGAATAGAAACGTTAGAAGATTTCGCTGGAAAATCATTTTGTACACCAGGTAACGGATGCACACATAATGTACAGTTAGAAATTATGCTTCAAGATATGGGATTAACAACAACTAGACGTGGTGGAACTGTCGATCACCAACCACGTGTAAACCCAGCAAATATGATGATTATGTTTGAGCAAGGTGAAATTGATGCTGCAGCAGCTCCAGAGCCATGGGGAACATATTTAGTTGAAGAGTTAGGCGCAAAGGTTATTACCGAATGGAATGATGTATTCTTAGGAGAAACTCTTCCAAGTGTTGTTGTTGTTACAACACCTCAGTTTTTAAACGAAAACCCAGAAGCTGTTGACCAATTTTTACGTGCCCATAAACGTGCTGTTGAATATACACAGGAACACACTGAAGATACACTAGCTACAATTAACGATTCTCTTTATGAGCTATCGCAAACACGACTTCCTGAGTCAGTTTTAGAGAATGCATGGGATAGAATGGTTGTTACAACTGAAACACATGCAGATGCTCTTCAAGCTTGGGCTACGGCTTCATATGAATTAAACTTTATTGATAACGAGCCTAACTTAGATGGTTTCGTAGACACATCAAGACTTGATAAGATATTAGCAGATAACTAAGTCTACTTTATATTCAAAAATTCACAAAAAACGATAGGATGTTTTTATCCTATCGTTTTTCTTCTATAAACAGTAGAACACTTCTTAGAAATCGTCTTTTTTACTAACAACCTATTTCACGAATAACTCTTTTACTTCTTAAACATTTTCATTCCACAAAAGTCACTTACCGCAATTACATTTATCTTTTTATGAAAAAAGCCCTTTTTAGTAAAAGTCTAAT
The DNA here is from genome assembly GCF_001866055.1 of Anaerobacillus alkalidiazotrophicus. Next base: position 938,778 of record NZ_MLQS01000001.1, on the reverse strand, counting down.
TACTAAAAAGGGTATTTTTTCAGATGAGGTGTTTCTTTAATTTCTGAACAACAGCTTCACCTTGGTCAATACAATCCGGTACACCGATACCTTCGTAAGAGCCGCCCGCTACATAGACCCCAGGCAATTGCTTTTGCAATTGCTCTTTTACTTCTTGAATTAATTGTTTATGTCCAACAACATATTGTGTCATTGAATGTTTCCAACGATGAATAATATGAAACTCTGGTTTCTCATCAATTTTCATCGTTTTATTCAGATCAGTTAAAACCGCATCTATTATTTTATCATCTGACCAATCAACAATTGAATCGTTACCAGCTCGCCCTACATAACAGCGTAGTAACGCATAGCCTTCAGGGGTTGAGTGATGCCATTTTTTATGTGTCCATGTACAAGCAGTTATATTATACTCACTTTTCTTTGCAACTACAAAGCCCGTTCCTTCAATATCTTGTTTGATTGCACTTTTAGGAAAAGCCATAGCGACTGTTGCAACAGAGGTAGATGGAATACTAGCTAATGGTTGTAAGAAAGAATAGTCTTTAAAAGCTTGTTCTGTTACATAATGCGGAGTTGCCATCACGACATAGTCAAATAATTCAACTGCTCCACTAGAGAAGGTTAGCTCATACTGCTCACCTTTCTTTACAACTTTTACAATCCCAACACCTTTAACGATCGAATCTTCGTCTAGATGCTTTTCAATTCCATCTACAAATGATTGTAAGCCCCGTTTGAAGGACAAAAACATTCCTTTTGGCTTTTCTCTTGAAACGTTTTTAGGCTTTGGCGGTGTCGCTTTCTTCATTCCCAAAATAAGACTACGATGTTTTTGTTCCACTTGGTGAAATTGCGGAAATGTAGCCATTAAGCTTAATTTGTCGATATCACCTGCGTAAATTCCCGAAAGTAGTGGTTCAATAAGATTATCGACAACTTCATTGCCTAGGCGCTTTCGAAAAAAGCTTCCTAATGACATATCCACATCAGGGTCACTCGCTTTTGGTAAAATTAAATCTCCAGCTGCCCGTAATTTTCCTAGTGGTGAAAATAATTTTGTTGTCGCAAAAGGGGCCATTTGTGTTGGAATACCCATAATTGCCCCGCCTGGCATAGGATAAAGCTTACCATTCACTAGTATAAATGAGCCTCCTGTCCCATTATGAACAAGTTCTTGTTCTAATCCTACTTCTTTTGCAAATCTAGAAGCACTTTGTTTTCTTGCAAGAAAGGAATCTGGGCCCATCTCAATAACAAAGCCATTTCGATAATCTGTAGCGATTTTCCCACCTAACTTTGTAGATTTCTCATAAAGGCGGTATTCACAATCTAAATTATTTGCTAAAATTTCTTTTTGTAAGTAGTACGCAGCTGTTAATCCAGTTATTCCACCGCCGATAATTGCTACTCTCTTTTTACTCATTAGCGCTCACTTTCTTTCTTTGAAAACTTATTCATAACAACATCCGCTAAACAATCAATAAAATTAATGCTATCATTTGGCATTGGTGGACGATAGTATTGAATTCCTAGCTCATTTGTTACTACTTTACATTCAATATCATTGTCATACAAAACTTCTAAGTGGTCAGCAACAAAGCCAACTGGACAATAAATCATTGAAGTATAGCCATTTTGATGATATAAATCTCTCGTTAAGTCTTGAACATCTGGCCCTAACCAGGGATCAGGTGTATTCCCTTCACTTTGCCATCCAATTGTATAATGTTTAATACTAGCTGCTTGAGCAATTAAATCAGCTGTTTCTTGTAGTTGCTTCACGTACGGATCACCATGCTGTAAGATTTTTTCCGGAAGACTATGAGCCGAAAAAATAACAACAGCCTTTTCTTTTTCTTCATTATTCATATTAACAAATATCTCTTTTATTTGAGCTGCCCAATATTGAATAAACTTTGGGTGGCTATACCAACTATCAATACTATAAATCCTTGGCCCGCCCACCTCTTCTGACCGCTCTTTTGCTCGACCATTATATGACTTAACACTAAATGTTGAGTAATGCGGAGCTAAAACTATACTTACCGCCTCTTCAATTCCATCATTTTTCATCTGGTCAACAGCATCCTCAATAAATGGATCAATGTGTTTTAATCCTAAATAAAGCTTAAACTCAACATCTTGATTTAATTCATTTAACCTTTTTTCTAACCCTTTAGCCTGTGAAGCCGTTATTTTAGCTAACGGAGAAATACCTCCTATTGCTTCATATCGTTCAATTAGCTCATCTAGCATTTCCTCCGAAGGTTTTCTTCCACGTCTAATATGTGTATAATAAGGCTCAATTTCCTCAATCTTACGAGGAGTTCCATAAGCCATCACTAGTAAACCTATCTTTTTCTTAGACATTTTATTGCACCTTTCTTTTCATTCTACACCCATAGATACAAAATGATTATTTAGTTGTATATTCATGGACAAAAGCAGTTAATTTACGTAATGTATCAGGGTTCACTTGTGGAAAAACACCGTGGCCAAGATTGAATATAAAGCCACCTTCGTGAGCCATTCCTTGATCTAGAATTTCTTTTGCTTTCGTTTCGATTACATCCCAAGGTGCAAGTAAAATTGCCGGATCTAAATTACCTTGAACAGTTTTTTTGATTCCACGCTCACCGGCTTCTTTAATTGATAATCTCCAATCTAACCCAACTACATCTAACGGAAGGTCGTGCCATTCATTTGCCAGATGACTAGCACCGACACCGAACATAATAAGTGGAACATTCTCTTCTTTTAATGCTGTAAAGATTTTTTGCATAGTAGGTTTAATAAATGTTCGATAATCTTGTACATTTAACGCTCCTACCCATGAATCAAAAATTTGAATGGCTTGTGAACCAGCATGAATTTGTGACTTACAATAAGTAATTGTCATATCTGCTAGTTTATCCATTAATAAAAACCAGCTTTCAGGCTGTGAATACATAAACGCCTTTGTATTATTATAGTTTTTTGAAGGTCCACCTTCAATCATATAGCTTGCAAGTGTAAATGGAGCTCCACCAAATGAAATTAACGGAACTGTTAATTGTTCTCTTAGTAATTTAATTGTGTCTAGTACATAAGCTACATCTGCCTTTGGATTAATAGTTCCCAATTTCTCTACATCGGACATTGTTCGAACAGGGTTGGCAATAACAGGACCAATTCCTGGTTTAATTTCTACGTCTACCCCAATAGCAGGAAGTGGTGTCATAATGTCCTTATAAAGAATTGCAGCATCATTATTATATTGATCTACAGGAAGTTTTGTCACATAAGCACAGAGCTCAGGTTGATGTGTAATTTCAAATAATGAATATTTTTCTTTAATTGCACGGTACTCAGGCTGTGATCTCCCTGCTTGTCTCATATACCATACAGGAACATGTGAAACACTCTCCCCTTTACATGCTTTTAAAAAATTATCATTAAAATTTTTTGTCATTTCGTCCTCACCCTTCTTTTAGGTCTTTTCTTTTATTATGTAAATCACAACACTTAGTAAATATTTTCTTTTGTAAAGTTCTTATATACCTTTTTACTATATACTTTCTTAACAAAGTCTGTATACATTTTCGAACCACTTGTCATAAAACTGATCTTTTTTCCGACTTTTTTAATACGATTACTTTATTTAACTTTACACATTTATAACTTTCGCCCCTCCTAACAGGGCTTTTTGATTTACCTAATTAGTATCTTAACGATAACCAATCATTTTATATGTGATATTTTTAACATTTTGTTTTTATAAAATATAAAGTTCATAAAACTGATAAAATTTCATTAGAAAATATTCCCTTTCGGTATAAAGTGCATCGTATTCCACAACCTGGAATACGATGCACTATAAACCTTTCTTTTGTTGATCTCGTGGCTTCAATTCTGTAGAGCGTTTAGTTAGAACACTTATAGGTGCTCTAATAAGTAAATCTAACCAATCTCCAAACTGGTAGGGAGCAAATGGTGCCGTATAATAAGCACCTAAACTCCGTAAACCAACAAGGTGAATATTAATAAAGATATAAACCATGACAAGTCCATATAATCCAAACACCGCGGCACTTAACATCATGATAAAACGAACTACGCGAAAAGCAATGCTTATGTTGTAGGCTGGAATTGCGAACGAGGCAATTGCAGTTAGGGCAACAACGATAACCATGACCGGACTAACTATCCCCGCTCGAACAGCTGCATCACCGATAACAAGGCCACCAACGATTCCAATCGTTTGTCCAACAGCTCTTGGCAATCGCACTCCCGCTTCACGTAATAACTCAATCGTTACTTCCATAATTATCGCTTCAATAAACGCTGGAAATGGTACCCCTTCCCTAGAAGCAGCAATTGAAATGGCTAATGTAGTCGGAATCATTCCTTGATGAAAGGAAACCATTGCGATATATATAGCCGGAAGAAATATAGCGATTAGGGCGGCAAAATATCGCAGCACCCGAATTAATGACCCGATTTGCCAACGATCATAGTAGTCTTCTGGTGAACGAAATAGCATATGAAGCATAACCGGCGCCATTAATGCAAACGGACTGCCATCGTGAAAAGTGACCACATTTCCATTCATTAACGCTCCAACTATCTTATCAGGTCGTTCTGTTCTAGACATTTGTGGAAAAACAGATAATACATTGTCTTCAATAAATTGTTCTAACGTACCTGTTTCCATAACATTATCGTTGTTGATACAAGAAACTCTGTAACGAATTTCATCAATAAATTTTTCGTTTGCAACTCCTTTAATATACACGATTGCGATATCACTTTTTGCTCTTCTGCCTAATGTTCCAAATTGTACTGTTAAGTTTGGGTCTCGAATTCTTCTACGTATTTGTAGAATGTTCGTATGTAACGATTCAACAAATCCATCTCTAGGTCCACGAACGACGACTTCACTTTCTGGTTCTGCAATACTTCTTTCATTAAATCTTCGGGTTTCAAAAAGAATTAACTCCTTTAAACCATCGATAATCAGCATGGTTTCACCAGAAAGGAACGGAAGCATTGCTTTTTCAAGCGATGTTTCAATCTTTAACTCAGAAAGAGTAATAACTTCATTTTGTAAGTATGGTAGAAACTCTTTTTCATCGTATCGCTCAGGGTCAGTAAAGTAAATCAATGGCCGAATGATATCTTCTTCTATACTGTCAGAATCGCATAATCCATCCACAAAAAAAAGTGTTGCTCTAATTCTTTTACCAATAAGAAAATCCCTTTGAATAATATCATCACTTTCCCCGACGATGTTATTAATAGATTCGACTGTTTTATTAATGTCACCAGTAAATTCAATTTGATATTCTGCTTCCTTCCTTACTTCCGTCGAATGTAACTTTGAAAATAATTTTTTTATCATCGCACTCACCTTATGAAACTTTTTCTTCAGTCATGTAATGTCTGATTTTTACCTTGGCCGAAACGTCAATTGTAGCCTTCGAAAACATACCTCCTTCTCCATCCCAATTATCTTCAATCCCTTTCCAGTAACGATAATTGTTTTGCTTTACCTCCTTAAATAAACCAAAAATGTCAGCGTGAAATTCGGATTGAGTTTTATGAATAATATTTTTGGCTAAATGTTCAATTTGCTCCTTTACCGCTATTTCTAACATTTCATTCATATCTTCACTCAGTTCAATGTCGCCTAGCCAACTTTCACCTAAAAATCCTTCAGTCATAATTTCAATCTTAAAATAATCTTGATCATTTTTTCGTTGATAATTGACGATCGCCCCCATCGTATCAATTTCCAAAACAAACAATTTACCGTCTTTATCAACTTCTAAAATCGCATTAAACGCTTCACCAGTTACTAAGCTATACGCTAAATAATCCATTTCTCCTAACCAACCAACAAGCTCATTCGTCCTTCCTAAAAAAACTCCAGCACCTGCGATTTTAAAATCAATTCCCTCAAATGGAGTTATTCTTGGGAGAATAAAACTTTGCTCATTAATAATATCTATTGCTAAATCACCTATTTTTTTTGGTGGTGGCATCGCATGATTGGCTTTATAATTCTCTTGAACCATCCTTATAGACTTAGCTGGCATAATCTCAAGAGGGAGTTTATGTTGCAAACTTCCATTAGCAGCTCCTTTAGAAATATAGACCAACGCGTTTCTACGCATTTCATGATCTCTTATGTAAAAGTCTATTAGGTGGCCAATCATCGCCCCTGTTTTCAAAAGTTCTTCATTTATGAGGATGACTTTTAAATGCTCATACTTTGGGCGACGACTTCTCCGTGTTGAGATCGTTCGGTTCATTTTGAAATTCGTTCTTCCGACAGAAGTAATATTAAAAAAAGCGTCTTCTGTGGCTCCTCCTTCTTCACTAGTTGCACCTGGAATAACTACTTGGTACGTTGTTTTATATAGGTGACCTGGTGACATACCTGTTTCTTTTTGAAACTGTTCCTTAAAAAGTTCTAAATCTTTTTTTTCTAAAGGATCTAAAGCAACTGCTACTACAAAGCCGACTTCCTCTATTTCTGTTAAATCCCAACAAGAAGTTAACAGTGATAAAACAACAAAGAGAAAAAAAAACTTACGGAGCATTCACATCATCTCGCTTCCCTTTTGTTTTTGACTTTTCTTATTAATGACAACGAACACATAGCCAATGATCAGTGAAATCATCGTGATTGACAGTGCAAAATAAGAAATCCAACCACCAAATGTAAACGTTTCTTGGATTGAATTAGGGATAAAGGAAATCATAAAGGAAAAAAATGTAATGCTGATCGCAATGGTTGAAATCCTTGGTTTCTTGATCAAGACGTCCTTAATTAACCTTGTAGCTAGAAAATGACATATCGCCATTGTATTAAAAATTGTCATAATCCAAACGGTTATTAGTAGCGGTTCCATACGTTCAATAATGCCTTGGACAATTTCTAATTCCTGTGATAAAGTTACTAGCGGAAAAACAACGACTTCCGTTCCAACAACTGTTAGCACACTATATGAAATAGTAACAACTAACATATAAAAAATCGTTACAACCGCAATTCCTCCATTTATAGGAATGGCTTTAATATCTTTTAACTTCATAAATGCAATAAAAAAAAATAAAATTTCAATTCCTGCATAAGAAAGAACAGTATCCGAAACTCCTAATAAAACTGGTTGGATACCCTCTGCTACAATAGGTCGTAAGTGATCCAATTGTCCCTCACCCATACTAAACATAAGAATAAGGAATATCATGGACAATACAATAGGTAAGAACATTAAATTTAAATGAACAATACCTTGAAGTCCTTTCGTAACTGCATAAGTAGTGGCTAAAAAAACGACAGCTGCAGTAATATCCGCAGGTGTTTCAGGTAGTAAAAACATTCGAATAACAATGGTTAATATTCTAGCTTCATAAGACAACAAAGCCAAAAAATGCACAATAAACAGAAGTGTAAGTAACTGTCCAATCCATTTTCCATTCGGGCACTGACTAACAAAGGTAAAAAGTGTTTCACCAGGAAAATGCCGATGAAGCCGAGCGATAAAATAAATTAAAACCATTGTCAATAAGGCACCGATAATAACAGATATCCATCCATCTGGTGTTCCTACTGACGTTGCTAAAGCACGCGGTAAAGTTAAGATACCAACTCCGATAATCATACTAATGAGCGTTACCGACATTTCTATTTTTGAAATTTGATAGTTATTTGGATCCATAGTTCACCTACTTTGCACCATTTCCTTCTTGAAACGCTTTTCTTTGCTTTTGATTCTTTTCTTCCATCCAAGGTAATTTAACCTTTTCAACTAACCAATTTGTTACTGAGCGTGTAATAAACATGACAATACAAAGCGCAACAGCTGTCCAGAAAATCCCTCGATGAGGTAAAAAGCCTAATATTCGATCTATTAAATCGTTCATCTCTATCTCCTCAAACTACTTTTATCATAATAGTATTTTTCACCTTACTTCCTAAAATATGTATATGATATCTACATAACAAAACTCCGTAGGTAACCAAACCTACGGAGTTTTATTTATCTCTTGAATATTGCTGTCTTCGAAACCTACTAATGAAAAACTTACTTTCGCCTGGTTTGAAGGCAAACCTTCAATATTTGTTTGAGGATTATACGCCTTTACAACATAATCATTTAATGAAAATAAATTAATTCCACGAACAAAATACTCACCACTGCCTTCAACTTGTCCGACCTTTATTAATTCCCCGCTACGATTAACTTCATAAATATGGTAATAAAGTCTTTTATCATCTGACGTTGACCATTGTAAATGTACAGTTAAACCTAGCCCTTTAAAAGAAAGAGAAGCATGTAAATCATCAATCTCTACGAGACGAACCGGCGACTCTAACTCAATTACATGATCAGGTTTTGTAAATGCTAATAAGTTCTTATCAACCTCTGCTTCATTAACAATTTCTTTAAATAATTTTGTTGGATATGAACTTCCTACAGTTAGATGGTGGTCAAGATCCGTTCGATCAAACCCCATCCATAATGATCCAACTACACTAGGAGTAAAGCCTACGAACCAAGCATCTCTAGCCGCTCCTTCTATTCCAACAAAAGAAGTTGTTCCTGTTTTTCCAGCTAAAGCTACATCGATATGACCGAGACGTGCAGTACCATCTGTTACAACTGCTTCCAACATTCTAGTCATATACCAAGCCGTTTGAGTAGACAACACTTGGCGTTCATCCTTATTAACGTCTACTATTTTTTCACCATTACGATCATATAGTTCTAAAATAAAATAAGGCTCTATCATGTTACCTTCACTTGCAAAAGGACGATAAGCAGTCGCTAATTCAAGTGGTGTTAACCCTTCAGACATTCCTCCTAAAGCAAGTGCCAAACCTTTTTCTTCAATAGAGATACCAAATTCCTTTAAATAACCCTTTCCCTCTTCAATCGTTAATTCATTTAACAGCCAAACAGCCGGCGCATTAGCTGAACTAACCAAAGCATCGTACATAGTAATCTCACCATCATAGTAGTTACTATAATTTCGTGGTTGATACCCAGCATAATCTATTAATTCATCTTTCAGAAGCGAATACGGCTCATAAAGCCCTGACTCTAAAGCCGGACTGTAAACAATTAGAGGCTTAATCGTTGAGCCAGGCTGTCTTTTAACATTTACTCGATTTATCCCTTTTCTTACATAATCCCTACCACCTAGGGCTACAGTGACTCCTCCTGTTTCATTGTCTAAAAGTACAAAGGCAGCTTCAACCTTTTGATTAGGACCATCCTTTGGGAAATATGTTTCATCTAAAAACAGATCATAAGTCTTGTTTTGAAGATGAGTATCCATCGGTACAACGATCGTATAACCCCCACGTAAGATCTCAGCATTTGATAATTGGTAAAGCGATTCTGCCTCTTCTAATACCATATCAACGTATGTTAAATAAGCAGGATTTTCAGAAATTTTATTGAAATCTACATTTATAGAACGTCTTTGTAAAGTAACGGCATCTTCGGCGGATATATAACCTCTTCGTTCCATAACACTTAATGTAAGGTTTCTCCTTTGTTTACTTAATTCCAAATTATTAAAAGGAGAATACGTATTTGGGGCCTTGGGCAAACTTGCTAACAACGCTCCTTCATCGACCGTAAGCTCACTTACATCTTTATTAAAATAAAGGTTTGCAGCAGCTTGTATCCCATAAGCCCCGTGTCCGAAGTAAATTCTATTTAAATACATCTCTAGAATTTCCTGTTTACTATAACGTCGCTCTAAATTTATAGCTATTACTACTTCTTTTGTTTTTCTCATCAATGTTTTTTCATTCGATAAAAACGTATTCTTTACTAATTGCTGTGTAATTGTGCTTCCACCTTCAACTTTCGCTCGAGCAATCATGTCTCGATACAAAGCTCTACCAATTGCACGAAAATCAATACCACGATGATCGTAAAATCTAGCATCTTCAACAGCTACAAAGGCCTCTTGTACATGATTTGGCACAGTTGAAATTGGTACAATTTCACGATTTTCAACAAAAAGTTTTGTTATTATTTCCCCATCTTCATTGACTAAGGTCGTTGCAGCATCCATAACAAGTTTTTTATTATCGATAGCATAGTTTCCTAACAGGATAATAGTAATATAGATAGAGAAACTTAAAATAAACATAAACGAAAATAGAGTAATACCAATTACAAGGCTTTTACGCATAAAAGACCTCCTTTCTAGAGCTCATATTGATCTCATAGATGTATAATCTAATATTAACGCACATTCGACATATAGTGAACTTTTACGACTTTCTTTTCTATACGAACAAAGGTATCATAAAGTTACAAGTTGTTTTTTATATTCCATGAAAATTACTTGATAAACTCATACCTTAAGTTGTTTTTAGTACTCCATAATAAATTAAGAGGTGTTTTGATTGATCATTACAGAATTTACATTTATTTCGATTTGGCTAGCATTATTAGCTGGAATTGTCTCTTTTTTATCACCTTGTATTTTCCCATTAGTTCCTGCATACTTGGCTCAGCTAACCGGAACGTCCATTTCTGATAATCAACTTCATGCAGACCGAAAGTTAATTATTTCTAGAAGTCTAGGCTTTATTATTGGATTTACCATTATCTTTCTACTATTAGGTGCCTCAAGTACCGCTTTCGGACAACTGTTCATGAGAAATAGGGAATTACTAGAGAAAATTGGTGGCATAGTTATCGTTGTCTTAGGTTTACAAATGCTTGGTTTATTTTCTATAAAAATGTTAATGAGTGAAAAAAAGCTTCAAACAAAACCGAAGAAGTCAATGAGTTTTTTAGGTTCAGTGGGGTTTGGGTTTGTATTTGGTGCTGGCTGGTCCCCTTGCATCGGACTGGTCCTATCTTCTATTCTTATTTTAGCTGCTCAAAGCGGAACAATGGCATCAGGGATGTTTTTATTATTCGTGTACTCTATCGGGCTTGGTATTCCGTTTCTGCTAGTGGCTCTCCTTTACTCACGATCACTAAATAAGATTAGAAGAATGAATAAGTATTTACCAATGATTCAAAAGACTAGTGGTATTGTTATGATTATTCTTGGTATTCTTTTATATACTGGGTTATTTGCTCGTATTTCTGGATGGTTAGCTCAATATATTCCATTTAACTTTTAATGCACAGTTTTTTATTTATCGCTGAAAAATACTAGATAATTTCTCGCATACCACTTTCTTATTAAACTGAAAGTAAATAACCGAAAATTTTTTCTTAACTGAGTGAATTTCACAATTACAAAAAACGCGCTACACAAATCTATATCTAGTTACGAACGCTACAACGAAACTAGATATAGTATTTCAGTAGCAATAATGATGGATTATGAAATTCATTAAACTGTAAACAGAGCTAGCTAAAGGTAAAATGGACCCTGTAAAATAGACAGTTTAAAAAAAGAGGCTTGTCCTTGAATTTTTTTACTGACTCTGTTTTGCAGGGTCTTTTTTTTGTTATAGTTTAATTATTCAAACAGGTGAGGTTGTAAAATGGGGAAAAACAAATTTTCAGAAGAACAACAAAATCAACTACGGTCCAATCCTTTGATCGAGAAAGTAAGTGAAACAAATATTTCTTACACAAAAGAATTTAAAGAACGTTTTTATCAGGAGCTTAGATGCTTTCAGCACTTATCCCTTCCATACGTAGCTACCCAGCTATGCTCCTGGCGGAACAACTGGTACACCAGCGGTATGTCCATCCCGGTCCTCTCGTACTAAGGACAGCTCCTCTCAAATTTCCTACGCCCGCGACGGATAGGGACCGAACTGTCTCACGACGTTCTGAACCCAGCTCGCGTACCGCTTTAATGGGCGAACAGCCCAACCCTTGGGACCTACTTCAGCCCCAGGATGCGATGAGCCGACATCGAGGTGCCAAACCTCCCCGTCGATGTGGACTCTTGGGGGAGATAAGCCTGTTATCCCCAGGGTAGCTTTTATCCGTTGAGCGATGGCCCTTCCATGCGGAACCACCGGATCACTAAGCCCGACTTTCGTCCCTGCTCGACTTGTAGGTCTCGCAGTCAAGCTCCCTTTTGCCTTTGCACTCTACGAATGATTTCCAACCATTCTGAGGGAACCTTTGGGCGCCTCCGTTACTGTTTAGGAGGCGACCGCCCCAGTCAAACTGCCCACCTGACACTGTCCCCGAACCGGATCACGGTCCTAGGTTAGAATTTCAATACAGTCAGGGTAGTATCCCACCGACGCCTCCACCGAAGCTGGCGCTCCGGGTTCTCAGGCTCCTACCTATCCTGTACAAACTGTACCAAAATCCAATATCAAGCTACAGTAAAGCTCCATGGGGTCTTTCCGTCCTGTCGCGGGTAACCTGCATCTTCACAGGTAATATAATTTCACCGGGTCTCTCGTTGAGACAGTATCCAAATCGTTACACCATTCGTGCGGGTCGGAACTTACCCGACAAGGAATTTCGCTACCTTAGGACCGTTATAGTTACGGCCGCCGTTTACTGGGGCTTCAATTCAGAGCTTCTCCTTACGGATAACCCCTCCTCTTAACCTTCCAGCACCGGGCAGGTGTCAGCCCCTATACTTCGCCTTGCGGCTTCGCAGAGACCTGTGTTTTTGCTAAACAGTCGCTTGGATCTATTCACTGCGGCTCTCTCGGGCTTTAACACCCTATCAGAGCACCCCTTCTCCCGAAGTTACGGGGTCATTTTGCCGAGTTCCTTAACGAGAGTTCTCCCGAGCGTCTTAGAATTCTCTTCTCGCCTACCTGTGTCGGTTTGCGGTACGGGCACCTCTCACCTCGCTAGAGGCTTTTCTTGGCAGTGTAGGATCAGGAACTTCGCTACTTAAATTTCGCTCGCCATCACAGCTCAGCCTTCGCGAGAAGCGGATTTGCCTACTTCTCAGCCTAACTGCTTGGACGCACATATCCATCAGTGCGCTTACCCTACCTTTCTGCGTCCCCCCATTCTTAGATGCTTTCAGCACTTATCCCTTCCATACGTAGCTACCCAGCTATGCTCCTGGCGGAACAACTGGTACACCAGCGGTATGTCCATCCCGGTCCTCTCGTACTAAGGACAGCTCCTCTCAAATTTCCTACGCCCGCGACGGATAGGGACCGAACTGTCTCACGACGTTCTGAACCCAGCTCGCGTACCGCTTTAATGGGCGAACAGCCCAACCCTTGGGACCTACTTCAGCCCCAGGATGCGATGAGCCGACATCGAGGTGCCAAACCTCCCCGTCGATGTGGACTCTTGGGGGAGATAAGCCTGTTATCCCCAGGGTAGCTTTTATCCGTTGAGCGATGGCCCTTCCATGCGGAACCACCGGATCACTAAGCCCGACTTTCGTCCCTGCTCGACTTGTAGGTCTCGCAGTCAAGCTCCCTTTTGCCTTTGCACTCTACGAATGATTTCCAACCATTCTGAGGGAACCTTTGGGCGCCTCCGTTACTGTTTAGGAGGCGACCGCCCCAGTCAAACTGCCCACCTGACACTGTCCCCGAACCGGATCACGGTCCTAGGTTAGAATTTCAATACAGTCAGGGTAGTATCCCACCGACGCCTCCACCGAAGCTGGCGCTCCGGGTTCTCAGGCTCCTACCTATCCTGTACAAACTGTACCAAAATCCAATATCAAGCTACAGTAAAGCTCCATGGGGTCTTTCCGTCCTGTCGCGGGTAACCTGCATCTTCACAGGTAATATAATTTCACCGGGTCTCTCGTTGAGACAGTATCCAAATCGTTACACCATTCGTGCGGGTCGGAACTTACCCGACAAGGAATTTCGCTACCTTAGGACCGTTATAGTTACGGCCGCCGTTTACTGGGGCTTCAATTCAGAGCTTCTCCTTACGGATAACCCCTCCTCTTAACCTTCCAGCACCGGGCAGGTGTCAGCCCCTATACTTCGCCTTGCGGCTTCGCAGAGACCTGTGTTTTTGCTAAACAGTCGCTTGGATCTATTCACTGCGGCTCTCTCGGGCTTTAACACCCTATCAGAGCACCCCTTCTCCCGAAGTTACGGGGTCATTTTGCCGAGTTCCTTAACGAGAGTTCTCCCGAGCGTCTTAGAATTCTCTTCTCGCCTACCTGTGTCGGTTTGCGGTACGGGCACCTCTCACCTCGCTAGAGGCTTTTCTTGGCAGTGTAGGATCAGGAACTTCGCTACTTAAATTTCGCTCGCCATCACAGCTCAGCCTTCGCGAGAAGCGGATTTGCCTACTTCTCAGCCTAACTGCTTGGACGCACATATCCATCAGTGCGCTTACCCTACCTTTCTGCGTCCCCCCATTTACATGAAGCCGGAATTGCTAGTAATCGCGGATCAGCATGCCGCGGTGAATACGTTCCCGGGCCTTGTACACACCGCCCGTCACACCACGAGAGTTTGTAACACCCGAAGTCGGTGGGGTAACCTTTTGGAGCCAGCCGCCTAAGGTGGGACAGATGATTGGGGTGAAGTCGTAACAAGGTAGCCGTATCGGAAGGTGCGGCTGGATCACCTCCTTTCTATGGAGTATAACTCTAGTCGATGCTTTTCTTAGGGAAAAGTACCGCTTGTGCTTTTGTGTTCAGTTTTGGAAGAATAACCTTCCAGATTATATTGTTTACTGATCTGAATTTAGACCGTGCGTTTACGTCTACAAGTGTAGTTGCAATAAGCTTCATCGACGTAAAGTTGCATGTAATCAATTCACAGAAGTATCTCATGATGCTTTTAAAGTCAGTAGCTTTTTTGAGAGAAAAATCTCATGGTAAAGCAAAAAAACTCTGTATGGGCCTATAGCTCAGCTGGTTAGAGCGCACGCCTGATAAGCGTGAGGTCGGTGGTTCGAGTCCACTTAGGCCCACCATACAATTAAGTTTAGGGGCCTTAGCTCAGCTGGGAGAGCGCCTGCCTTGCACGCAGGAGGTCAGCGGTTCGATCCCGCTAGGCTCCACCAAAGAAGTTATTGACATCATTAATCAAATGGTGTTATATTTATCAAGTCGCCTTTTTGGTGCGGAATCGTTCTTTGAAAACTAGATAACAACTAATACATTTAAGTTTTACCGGAAGTCATTATGACTTTGAGTAAATCTTGAGTAGTCAAGAATTCAATTCGACGAAAAATCCTTTTGAAAAAACAGGTATTTTTTCGGAAGAAGCAAGGAGGTCGAGGCGGCGAGCTTTCGAGCAGCGGAGTGTATGTTTAAGGATACATGAGCAGCGCAGAAAAGCGAAGCCAACGAAGAGATCCGCAGCTTATTACGGAAAAATTAGGTTAAGTTAGAAAGGGCGCACGGTGAATGCCTTGGCACTAGGGGAGTTGTAAGTAAACTTTGATCCGCGATATGCCTCGGGGAGTTGTAAGTAAACTTTGATCCCATGAAGCCGGAATTGCTAGTAATCGCGGATCAGCATGCCGCGGTGAATACGTTCCCGGGCCTTGTACACACCGCCCGTCACACCACGAGAGTTTGTAACACCCGAAGTCGGTGGGGTAACCTTTTGGAGCCAGCCGCCTAAGGTGGGACAGATGATTGGGGTGAAGTCGTAACAAGGTAGCCGTATCGGAAGGTGCGGCTGGATCACCTCCTTTCTATGGAGTTAAAACTCTAGTCGATGCTTTTCTTTAGAGAAAAGTACGCTGACGCTGTGTTTCAGTTTTGAAGGAATAATCCTTCAATTAAATAATTAATAGAGGTAATTTAGAAGCAAGAAGTTCGAGGAAATGACTGAGGAAATCACCGGAGTGTGCTTATGGGCACATGAGGATGATTAACGAAGG
Organism: Anaerobacillus alkalidiazotrophicus; assembly: GCF_001866055.1. Next base: position 922,993 of record NZ_MLQS01000001.1, on the reverse strand, counting down.
AACTGACGAAGAAATTCGCCGCTTATCAATTACCAGAGGCAAATTAGAAGCGAGTAGTTCGAGGAAACAAGCGAGGCAATCGCCAGAGTGTACATTTAAGGGTACATGAGGACGATTGGGGAGCGCAGTTGACGAAGAAATACGAAGTTTATCATTTGCCGAATCGTTCTTTGAAAACTAGATAACAACAATACATTTAAGTTTTACCGGAAGTCATTATGACTTTGAGTAAATCTTGAGTAGTCAAGAATTCAATTCGACGAAAAATCCTTTTGAAAAAACAGGTATTTTTTTGAGAGAAGCGAGTAGTTCGAGGAAGCAACTGAGGAAATCACCGGAGTGTGCTTAAAGGCACATGAGTATGATTACCGAAGGAAGCTGACGAAGAAATGCGAAGCTTATCACGGAAAAATGTAATTTTTGAGAGAAACGAGAAGATCGAGGCGCCAAGCTTTTGAGTAGCGGAGTGTATTTTAAGGATACATGAGCAACGNAAAAAGCGCAGGCAACGAAGATATTCGAAGTTTATCGCAAAAATTTAGGTTAAGTTAGAAAGGGCGCACGGTGAATGCCTTGGCACTAGGAGCCGACGAAGGACGCGACGAACAGCGATATGCCTCGGGGAGTTGTAAGTAAACTTTGATCCGGGGATTTCCGAATGGGGGAACCCACCATCCGTAATGGGATGGTATCCATATCTGAATACATAGGGTATGAGAAGGNAGACCTGGGGAACTGAAACATCTAAGTACCCAGAGGAAGAGAAAGAAATATTCGATTACCTGAGAACAGCGATATGCCTCGGGGAGTTGTAAGTAAACTTTGATCCGGGGATTTCCGAATGGGGGAACCCACCATCCGTAATGGGATGGTATCCATATCTGAATACATAGGGTATGAGAAGGCAGACCTGGGGAACTGAAACATCTAAGTACCCAGAGGAAGAGAAAGAAATATTCGATTACCTGAGTAGCGGCGAGCGAAACGGTAACAGCCCAAACCAAGGGGCTTGCCCCTTGGGGTTGTAGGACACTCTANACGGAGTTACAAAGAAACGAAGTAGACGAAGCGATCTGGAAAGGTCCGCGAAACAAGGTAACAGCCCTGTAATCGAAACTTCGTTTCCTCCAGAGTGTATCCTGAGTACGGCGGGACACGTGAAACCCCGTCGGAATCCGGGAGGACCATCTCCCAAGGCTAAATACTTCCTAGTGACCGATAGTGAACCAGTACCGTGAGGGAAAGGTGAAAAGCACCCCGGGAGGGGAGTGAAAGAGATCCTGAAACCGTGTGCCTACAAGTAGTNGAAGTAGACGAAGCGATCTGGAAAGGTCCGCGAAACAAGGTAACAGCCCTGTAATCGAAACTTCGTTTCCTCCAGAGTGTATCCTGAGTACGGCGGGACACGTGAAACCCCGTCGGAATCCGGGAGGACCATCTCCCAAGGCTAAATACTTCCTAGTGACCGATAGTGAACCAGTACCGTGAGGGAAAGGTGAAAAGCACCCCGGGAGGGGAGTGAAAGAGATCCTGAAACCGTGTGCCTACAAGTAGTTGGAGCTCGTTTATGAGTGACAGCGTGCCTTTTGTAGAATGAACCGGCGAGTTACGATTACGTGCAAGGTTAAGCTGATGAGGCGGAGCCGCAGCGAAAGCGAGTCTGAATAGGGCGAATGAGTACGTGGTCGTAGACCCGAAACCGTGTGATCTACCCATGTCCAGGGTGAAGTTCAGGTAACACTGAATGGAGGCCCGAACCCACGCACGTTGAAAAGTGCGGGGATGAGGTGTGGGTAGGGGTGAAATGCCAA
>NZ_MLQS01000001.1:0-920000 GCF_001866055.1 Anaerobacillus alkalidiazotrophicus | reverse complement strand
CTAAGGTAGCGAAATTCCTTGTCGGGTAAGTTCCGACCCGCACGAATGGTGTAACGATTTGGATACTGTCTCAACGAGAGACCCGGTGAAATTATATTACCTGTGAAGATGCAGGTTACCCGCGACAGGACGGAAAGACCCCATGGAGCTTTACTGTAGCTTGATATTGGATTTTGGTACAGTTTGTACAGGATAGAGTAATCGCGGATCAGCATGCCGCGGTGAATACGTTCCCGGGCCTTGTACACACCGCCCGTCACACCACGAGAGTTTGTAACACCCGAAGTCGGTGGGGTAACCTTTTGGAGCCAGCCGCCTAAGGTGGGACAGATGATTGGGGTGAAGTCGTAACAAGGTAGCCGTATCGGAAGGTGCGGCTGGATCACCTCCTTTCTATGGAGTAATACTCTAGTCGATGCTTTTCTTTAGTGAAAAGTACCGCTTGAAGCTGTGTTTCAGTTTTGAAGGAATAATCCTTCGAAAAAACGATATATAAATGTTATTAAGGATGAGACAGTGATCCTTATTTTTATATGATTTTTTTGTGGGCCTATAGCTCAGCTGGTTAGAGCGCACGCCTGATAAGCGTGAGGTCGGTGGTTCGAGTCCACTTAGGCCCACCATACAATTTTAAATTTAGGGGCCTTAGCTCAGCTGGGAGAGCGCCTGCCTTGCACGCAGGAGGTCAGCGGTTCGATCCCGCTAGGCTCCACCAAAAAAGTTATTGACATCATTGATTAAATGGTGTTATATTTATCGAGTCGCATTTTTTAGTGCGGAATTGTTCTTTGAAAACTAGATAACAACAATACATTTAAGTTTTACCGGAAGTCATCATGACTTTGAGTAAATCTTGAGTAGTCAAGAATTCAATTCGACGAAAAATCCTTTTGAAAAAACAGGTATTTTTTTGAGAGAAGCGAGTAGTTCGAGGAAACAAGCGAAACAATCGCCGGAGTGTACATTTAAGGGTACATGAGGACGATTGGGGAGCGCAGTTGACGAAGAAATGCGAAGCTTATCACAAAAAAATTAGGTTAAGTTAGAAAGGGCGCACGGTGAATGCCTTGGCACTAGGAGCCGACGAAGGACGCGACGAACAGCGATATGCCTCGGGGAGNTGTAAGTAANCTTTGATCCGGGGATTTCCGAATGGGGGAACCCACCATCCGTAATGGGNTGGTATCCATATCTGAATACATAGGGTATGAGAAGGCAGACCTGGGGAACTGAAACATCTAAGTACCCAGAGGAAGAGAAAGAAATATTCGATTACCTGAGTAGCGGCGAGCGAAACGGTAACAGCCCAAACCAAGGGGCTTGCCCCTTGGGGTTGTAGGACACTCTATACGGAGTTACAAAGAAACGAAGTAGACGAAGCGATCTGGAAAGGTCCGCGAAACAAGGTAACAGCCCTGTAATCGAAACTGTGGTATCCATATCTGAATACATAGGGTATGAGAAGGCAGACCTGGGGAACTGAAACATCTAAGTACCCAGAGGAAGAGAAAGAAATATTCGATTACCTGAGTAGCGGCGAGCGAAACGGTAACAGCCCAAACCAAGGGGCTTGCCCCTTGGGGTTGTAGGACACTCTATACGGAGTTACAAAGAAACGAAGTAGACGAAGCGATCTGGAAAGGTCCGCGAAACAAGGTAACAGCCCTGTAATCGAAACTTCGTTTCCTCCAGAGTGNATCCTGAGTACGGCGGGACACGTGAAACCCCGTCGGAATCCGGGAGGACCATCTCCCAAGGCTAAATACTTCCTAGTGACCGATAGTGAACCAGTACCGTGAGGGAAAGGTGAAAAGCACCCCGGGAGGGGAGTGAAAGAGATCCTGAAACCGTGTGCCTACAAGTAGTCAGAGCCCATTNACGGGTGATGGCGTGCCTTTTGTAGAATGAACCGGCGAGTTACGATTACGTGCAAGGTTAAGCTGATGAGGCGGAGCCGCAGCGAAAGCGAGTCTGAATAGGGCGAAGCACATGCTTTCGAAGTAGCAATACTTCGTATTGCTTGTAAGTACGTGGTCGTAGACCCGAAACCGTGTGATCTACCCATGTCCAGGGTGAAGTTCAGGTAACACTGAATGGAGGCCCGAACCCACGCACGTTGAAAAGTGCGGGGATGAGGTGTGGGTAGGGGTGAAATGCCAATCGAACTCGGAGATAGCTGGTTCTCCCCGAAATAGCTTTAGGGCTAGCCTCGAGGNAAGAGTATTGGAGGTAGAGCACTGATTGGACTAGGGGTCCCCACAGGATTACCGAATTTGAAGTAGACGAAGCGATCTGGAAAGGTCCGCGAAACAAGGTAACAGCCCTGTAATCGAAACTTCGTTTCCTCCAGAGTGNATCCTGAGTACGGCGGGACACGTGAAACCCCGTCGGAATCCGGGAGGACCATCTCCCAAGGCTAAATACTTCCTAGTGACCGATAGTGAACCAGTACCGTGAGGGAAAGGTGAAAAGCACCCCGGGAGGGGAGTGAAAGAGATCCTGAAACCGTGTGCCTACAAGTAGTCAGAGCCCATTAACGGGTGATGGCGTGCCTTTTGTAGAATGAACCGGCGAGTTACGATTACGTGCAAGGTTAAGCTGATGAGGCGGAGCCGCAGCGAAAGCGAGTCTGAATAGGGCGNNNNAGTACGTGGTCGTAGACCCGAAACCGTGTGATCTACCCATGTCCAGGGTGAAGTTCAGGTAACACTGAATGGAGGCCCGAACCCACGCACGTTGAAAAGTGCGGGGATGAGGTGTGGGTAGGGGTGAAATGCCAATCGAACTCGGAGATAGCTGGTTCTCCCCGAAATAGCTTTAGGGCTAGCCTCGAGGGAAGAGTATTGGAGGTAGAGCACTGATTGGACTAGGGGTCCCCACAGGATTACCGAATTATTGCGGAAGATTCCCTACTGCTGCCTCCCGTAGGAGTCTGGGCCGTGTCTCAGTCCCAGTGTGGCCGATCACCCTCTCAGGTCGGCTACGCATCGTCGCCTTGGTAAGCCGTTACCTTACCAACTAGCTAATGCGACGCGGGCCCATCCTGTAGTGTTAGGTAAAACCCAACTTTTACTTTAGAACCATGAGGTTCCAAAGATTATCCGGTATTAGCTTCGGTTTCCCGAAGTTATCCCAGTCTACAGGGCAGGTTGCCCACGTGTTACTCACCCGTCCGCCGCTAATTTCAGGGAGCAAGCTCCCATCCATTCGCTCGACTTGCATGTATTAGGCACGCCGCCAGCGTTCGTCCTGAGCCAGGATCAAACTCTCCATAAAAGTGTTTGATAAAGCTCAAAATTTAAATTCATTGACGAGATATTTACTATCTCTATAATTCGCTTGGCTGTGTGTTCAGTTTTCAAAGAACAATTTCTAACGTCTTGTTTAACCTTGCCTTGAGACAAGATCTTAATCTTACCACTAACAAAACATTTTGTCAACAACTTTTTTGTTTTTTGTTAACTTATCAAGAAGCGACTTTAATAATATATCACTTACAATCAACTTAGTCAACAATAATTAAATTTAAATTTTCAATTTAAACTTAATTATTTATTTGTCGGTTGGACATAAAGAATACTTTATCACAATAGAAGTTGTAATGCAATAACTTTTTTGCTCGAACTTAAACTTATAATAATCTAGGATTGAAATTATTTATCATACAATTACTTCTTCGAGGTACAAATCACTTCTGTTCGCTAGTTTAATAATTTCACCTGTGTCTTCAACTTTAACCATAGGGCGAGTTGGAGCATGTGGTTCAATAAAAATAACTTCAGCTATATCATTGTTATTTAACCTTACCTTATCTCCAATGATAAAATTTGCTATTAAATTACATAACACCCTTACAACATTAAGGTCATACTTTCCGAAGTTATCTTTAATAATTAATTCGATAACTCGGTATGGTGATTGTTTTGCTTTATAAGGCCTCTCTGAAGTCATTGCATGGAAAATATCTATAACAGCTATTATTCTACTAAATTTATGAAGTTTGGTAGATGGGAGTTTCATAGGATAACCTGTACTATCTTCGCGTTCATGATGTTGAAGAATACCAACTAAGACAGCTTCAGTTATTCCAGGTACATCTTTAATCATCTGGTAACTATACAATGGATGTTTTTTTATTTCATCATATTCTAATGCAGTCAAGGGACCTTTCTTCTCTAATATACGGTACGGTATTTTAGCCATACCACTATCAGACATCATACCAGCAATACCTAGTTGTATTTGCTCTGCCTTTGAATAATTTAATTTTTTCCCTAGATACGCGGAAAGTAACCCTAGAGTAACTGCATGATGAAAAATATAGGCTTCTTTCGCTGCGTAGTGGTGTAATGATATTAACTCGTTCGGTTGTTCTCCTAATTTATCTAGTAGAGGTAGAAGAATCTGACGAATACCTAAAATATCGACTTTACTTCCAGCTTGCCAACTCTTAAACATATCAGTATAGGTTTGAACAGCTTCTAAATAGAGATCGATAAATGATTTATTACTACTTTTCTTAGTTTCTTCAATTTCAGGCTCGATAACTTCTTTAGGTGTAAAAGGTTGACCGTTAACAAGTGTAGCTTCAACTTCTACCGCATCGACTAAAAATGCCTTTAAAACATGAATATACTCCTCTGTTAATACTGTTTTTTTACGCATTAGTACTCCATCCGATATTGTAAGTACATCTTTGGATAGTATGCAACCTAACTCCAACTGATTTGGTTTGACCTTCATTTACACTTCCTCCAGAAACTGATAAATTTTTCCTATATTTTTATATTATAGCGAATAATAAATAGTTTCACTACTACTCTATTAAGAAAAAATTTTTATACCACCTGTTAGTGTTATTAAGAAAAGCGCAAGCGCCTTGGTCACGAGCGATAGGCACTTCAGTCCTTTTCGGAAGCCGCTCTTTGGCTTCCGAAAAGGACTGAAGTGACCGAGCTCGTAGGCGCTGAAGCTAGACAGTTGCTAAGTTGGAAACTTTATACTCTCTTACCTTGTAATAAAGCGCCTCACGATCAGCTGCTCATGTGCCACTCCGTTTGCTCAAGAGCAAAGCTGCTTCGTAGTAAGCTTCCTCGAAGCAGTGTTTTGTGCGACGAGTAACCGTAGGAGCAAAGCTGCATGAAGCTAATCAACGAAGAATTTCAAGAGGTAATTGAAGTTAGTTTCTTGACTGAAGTGACTGAGCTCGTAGGCTACTTGTGCTAGACATCCTCCAACTCCGAAATTATTATACTTTACCTTGTAAAAAAAAGACTTACCTCACAACTTGCGTAGGTAAGTCTTTAAAGTCTATGGTTATAGCTTAATCTTCACTATTTTCTACCTCAGTATTTTCTACTTCTGTATTTTCCTCTTCTAGCATTTCGGTTTCCATAGATTCTTCATCGATGTCAACTTTAGCAACGGTTGCTACACCTTCACCTTCGCCAACTCGAATCAACCGAACACCTTGCGTATTTCTACCTGTTCTTGAAATATCTTCAACATGTAGACGAATGATAACCCCACTTACAGTAATGATCATTAAATCATTATCATCAGATACGACACGCAATGAAACTACATTACCATTTTTTTCGGTAATATTACAAGTTCTAATTCCTTTACCACCACGGTTCTGGATACGGTAATCTTCTTCTGGTGTTTTCTTTCCATACCCTTTTTCGGTAACTGTCAATACGTCATACCCTTTTTCAATTATATCCATTCCTACTACTTGGTCATCTTCCGGTAAAGAAATCCCTTTAACACCACCAGCAGTTCTACCCATTAAGCGAACATCTTCTTCGTGGAAACGTATTGACATTCCTTTTTTAGTACCAATAATAATCTCCTTATTACCATCAGTTAAGCGAACACCATGTAATTCATCTTCATCACGCAGATTAATCGCAAAAAGTCCACCTTTACGTATGTTAGCAAATGAAGCTAGCTCTGTACGTTTTGTTATACCATGTTTAGTCATGAAGAATAAGTAATTCTCGTTAAATTCTTCAATTGGTATAACCGTACTAATGTATTCACCTTGTTCAATTTGTAATAAGTTAATAATCGGAATACCCTTAGCAGTCCTACCTAACTCTGGTATTTCATAACCTTTTAGTCGGTACACTTTACCTTTATTCGTGAAAAATAATATCGTGTGGTGTGTATTAGTTGTAAATAAGTGTTCTACAAAATCATCATCATTTGTTCCCATCCCCTGAATACCACGCCCACCACGCTTTTGACTACGGTATGTCGTAATCGGTAATCTCTTAATGTACCCATTGTGAGTAAGAGTAATAACGATATTTGATCTTGGAATTAAATCCTCATCTTCAAAACTATCTTCATCAATAGAAATGATCGTTTTTCTCTCGTCATTAAACCTATCTTTGATTTCATTCAGTTCTTCACGAATGATTTCTAGTACTTTTTCTTCATCCGCTAAAATTGCTTTTAATTCAGCAATCCTCTTAACTAGTTCTGCATATTCATTTTCAATTTTATCTCTCTCTAAACCAGTAAGACGTTGCAGACGCATGTCTAAAATCGCTTGCGCTTGCTCATAACTTAAAGAAAACTGTTCCATTAAGCCAGCTCTTGCAATATCAGTTGTTTGAGAGCTACGGATTAACGCAATCACTTCATCAAGATGATCAAGGGCAATCCGTAAGCCTTCGAGAATATGAGCTCTTGCTTCCGCTTTCCTTAATTCAAAGGCTGTACGACGTCGAATAACAACCTTTTGATGTTCTAAATAATGCTCTAAACATTCTTTTAAGTTTAAAACTTTCGGTTGTCCGTCTACAAGTGCTAGTAAATTAATACCGAAGCTTGTCTGCATGGCAGTTTGCTTATACAAGTTATTTAGTAGAACATTAGCATTGGCATCTCGACGTAACTCAATAACAATTCGCATACCATTACGGTCACTTTCGTCACGTAAATCAGTAATACCGTCAATTTTCTTTTCACGAACTAACTCCGCAATTTTTTCAATAAGTTTTGCTTTGTTTACTTGGTAAGGTATCTCAGAGACAATAATTCTTTGCTTGCCGCCACTCATCTCTTCAATAGACGCCTTTGCTCTCAATACGATTGAACCCCTACCAGTTTGATAAGCACGTCGAATACCAGAAATACCAACAATTTCGGCACCAGTTGGGAAATCCGGACCAGGAATAACTTCCATTAATTCTGGTAATGTTATTTCTGGATTATAACTAACTGCAAGCACCCCATCAATGACTTCACCTAACTGATGCGGCGGAATATTTGTTGCCATTCCGACTGCGATCCCTGATGCACCATTAACTAAAAGGTTAGGGAAGCGTGCGGGTAGTACGATTGGTTCACGTTCTGAGCCGTCGTAATTATCTTGATAATCAATCGTGTCTTTATTAATGTCACGTATCATTTCCATTGAAATCTTTGACATTCTCGCTTCTGTGTAACGCATTGCAGCGGCTGCATCACCATCAATCGATCCAAAGTTACCATGACCATCAATCAACATATAGCGGTAACTAAAGTCTTGTGCCATCCTAACCATCGTTTCATAAACTGCAGAGTCACCGTGCGGATGATACTTACCAATAACTTCACCAACGATACGAGCTGATTTTTTATACGCTTTATCGGATGTCATACCTAAATCGTTCATCGCATATAAAATCCTTCTGTGTACTGGTTTTAAACCATCTCTTACATCAGGTAAAGCACGACTTACGATTACACTCATTGCATAATCCATGAACGACGTTTTCATTTCCTGACTAATATTTATTTCTTTTACTCTAGGTTGATCTGACATCGAGTCTTACCTCCAATTCCCTTTATCCAACGAAGTACCACATTACATTTATGTGGTTGTTAAAATATAATCATAAATAACAAAGATAGTGTCTCATTGGATGGAATAAAACAATCTTTGAAAACATAAAAGTAGTTGTCCATTTTATACATTAGAAAAGCCCAAGCGCCTTGGTCACGAGCAGCTGCTCCTATGCCACTCCGTTTGCTCAAGAGCAATTGTTTTCCGTGCGACGAGTAACCGCAGGAGCAATTGTTTTCCGTGCGACGAGTAACCGCAGGAGCAAAGCCGCTTCGAAGTAATCCAAGTAGTAGCTTCAACTAGGGCGGCCTTTGGCAGAAGTCGCTCTTCGGCTTCCGAAAAGGACTGAAGTGACCGAGCTCGTAGGCTGCTTGCGCTAGACAGTTTCTAAGTTAGAAATTGTATACTTTCTTACCTTGAAAAAAATCAAACAAAAACTCTTACATTCTAAATTAGTATTAGATATCCAAATTCTTTACATAAATAGCATTTTCTTGAATGAAATCACGACGAGGTTCAACCTTATCCCCCATAAGCGTTTCAAACGTTTCATCTGCTTTTATTGCATCTTCAAGCGTAACTTGAAGGACTGTTCTTACACTAGGATCCATTGTCGTTTCCCATAACTGAGTTGGATTCATTTCTCCCAAACCTTTGTACCGTTGCACACCAGGTTTTGGTGTTTCTGATAGTTCACCCATAATAATATTTAATTCTTTTTCATTATAGGCATACTCAATACGTTTTCCTTGTTGGATCTTATATAATGGTGGTTGGGCTATATATATATAGCCAGATTCAATTAACGGTTTCATATAGCGATAAAAGAATGTGAGAAGAAGCGTTCGAATATGTGCTCCGTCAACATCGGCATCTGTCATAATTATAACTTTATGATAGCGAGCTTTTGTTATATCAAAATCTTCACCAATACCGGTACCTAGTGCTGTAATAATCGCTCGAATTTCATTATTTGATAAGATTTTATCCAAACGCGCTTTTTCAACATTTATAATTTTCCCACGTAATGGTAATATCGCTTGGAAATGACGATCACGCCCCTGCTTGGCAGAACCACCGGCTGAGTCACCCTCAACGATATAAATTTCACTAATTGTCGCATCCTTTGATGAACAATCTGCTAGCTTACCTGGTAGGGAACTTACTTCTAAAGCACTTTTTCTTCTCGTTAACTCTCTAGCTTTCTTCGCTGCTTCTCTAGCTCTAGCTGCCATCGTACCTTTTTCAACTATTTTCTTAGCTACTGAAGGATTTTCAGCTAAAAACTTAGCAAAACATTCACTAAAAACAGAGTCTGTAATAGTTCTAGCTTCACTATTTCCTAACTTTGTTTTTGTTTGACCTTCGAATTGCGGTTCTGATATTTTCACAGAAATAATTGCCGTTAAACCTTCACGGACATCATCTCCAGTTAAATTCGCATCATTATCCTTAAATAAATTATGTTTTCTTGCGTAATCATTAATGACACGGGTTAACCCTGTTTTAAACCCTGATTCATGAGTTCCACCCTCATGTGTATTAATGTTGTTAGCAAAAGAGTATATATTACTTGTATAGCTATCGTTATATTGAATAGCGATTTCAACAGCGATCCCATCTTTTTCAGCTTCGATAAAAATCGGTGGTTCGTGTAAAACTTCACGAGTTCTATTCAAATGCTCAACAAACGAAGCAATCCCACCTTCATAGTGGTATTGTTTTTGTTTACCACCTTCCCTTTTATCTTCAATAATGATTTTCAAGCCACGATTTAAAAAGGCTAATTCTCTTAAACGAGTGGCTAATATATCAAATTCATATACAGTTGTTTCTGTAAAAATTTCAGGATCCGGGAGAAAATGTATTTTCGTTCCACGCTTTTCTGTATTCCCGACTTGAGCAAGGTCAGCATTCGGAACACCTCGGTGGTACTTCTGGTAATATACGTTCCCTTCCCTGTGAACTTCTACTTCTAAAATACTAGACAATGCATTTACAACCGATGCACCTACACCATGAAGTCCACCAGATACTTTATAACCACCACCGCCGAATTTCCCACCTGCGTGTAGAACGGTCATAATAACTTCAACTGCAGGACGGCCCATTTTTTCATGAATACCAACCGGAATTCCTCGCCCATTATCGACAACAGAAATACTGTTATCTTCTTCAATCGTGACTGAGATTGTATCACAATGACCAGCCAAAGCTTCGTCTATACTATTGTCTACAATTTCCCAGACTAAATGATGAAGGCCACGACTACTCGTAGATCCAATGTACATTCCCGGACGCTTTCGTACCGCTTCTAATCCTTCTAATACTTGAATTTGACTTTCATCATAGCTTTGCGATTGTTGTTCAATTGTCAATTTCTTCACCCACTTCTAAATTTGAATGTAGACTAAAACAAATAAATTAATTGAGAGAAAAACCTCCCTAGAACTCTAATTCTTTTACATTCTACATTTTTAAACTTCTTCAATATCTGAAACAAAAAGCGCTCTTCGTTTTAAGGTCGTAGACGAAATAGGGGAAAGATAGATTTTATCGGTTGTAATTACAATAGACTTAGTCATATCCTTTAGTATTTCTTCCACTTGCTCAGCCTCAATACAATTACTTAAAAATTCTTCAGTAGTTTCCGATGTTTCTTTAACTTGACGATCTAAAATTGCAATAACATCCTTAGAGCGAATAACAGTTTCTCCACCTAAATGAATAAACACCTAACCACCTCATTTCATCTTTTCGATGTTTCCTTTTTGTACTATATATGTCGAAGCTTCTTTTAATGTTTGATGGTCAATCCCATCCACACTAGTTGTTGTAACAAAGGTTTGTACCTTACCTTGAATAGTGTTCAATAAGTGCGATTGACGATAATCGTCTAATTCTGAAAGTACATCGTCTAGTAACAAAATTGGATATTCATCAATTTTTTCATAGATTAATTCTAATTCTGCCATTTTTACAGAAAGAGCCGTTGTACGCTGTTGTCCTTGCGATCCGTACGTTTGAACATCTCTATCATTAACAAAAAAGGCAATATCGTCTCGATGTGGTCCGATTAACGAAATCCCTCGTTCAATTTCTTTATCTTTCACCTTGGCAAATTGTTCTTCTAATACCTCTTCTATTTTCGACAATTCTGCCGTTTCTGATACCTTTATTGACGGTTTATATTGAATAACTAGGTTTTCTAAATTTCTGCTTATATCTTGGTGAATAGGTTTTGCCCACTTTTCTAGCATGCCAAGAAATTCAAAGCGCTTTTTAACAACTTTAGACGCACTTTGAATTAGTTGCTCAGTTAAAATATCTAGTAATCCATTATCTGATTTTTTTCTTTGCAATTCTTTTAACAAATGATTTCTTTGTTGAAGTATTTTCAGATATAATCCTAAATTATATAAATATACAGGGTTTATTTGTCCTATTTCCATATCTATAAAACGACGCCGCACCTGAGGACTTCCTTTTACGAGATTTAAATCCTCAGGTGCAAACATAACAATATTAAGTGAACCAATATATTCACTTAACTTTCGTTGTTCTAAACTATTTAATTTTACTTTTTTCCCTTTATTGGAAATAATAACTTCTAACGATAAAGGGCCAGTACGTTTGACTATTCTACCTTCTATTTTAGCATATTCTGAGTCCCAATAGATAAGTTCTTTATCTCGTGAAGTGCGGTGCGATTTCGCTAAACCAAGAACATAAATCGATTCCATAATATTTGTTTTACCTTGAGCATTTTCACCTAGTATGACATTTACATTATTTTCAAAATTAATTTGCTCTTTTTGATAATTCCGGTAATTAGTTAACGTTAATTCATTTATATGCAAAGAATTTCCCTCGCTTTAGGATGAAACAATTCGAAAAGTACCGTGAGTTGGAATCGTAATGATGTCATCATTGTAAAGTTTTTTCCCTCTTCTGTTTTCAAGCTCGTTATTTAAAAATACTTCATGCTCACTTAAAAACCACTTAGCCATGCCACCAGTATCAATAATACCTGTTTCTTTTAACATTTGTCCTAATGTGATAAATTCTGACGATATATAAACGTTTGTTTCCAAATAAACCACCCTCTTTCCATTTTATAGGAAAAACACTAATACTTTTTCTTAAATTTAGTATCTTTGGAAATAACGAAAATTATAATAAAAATCAAATTGGAAAAGTAATGAGTTTATAGTCGAAAAACTTAACTCTTATCAATTTAAAAATTTATCCCCTAACTTATATTGTACTAAACTCACCGCGTGAACACAATTCAAACTAGTGTAAAAAAGACCATCGTAAAAAATGCTACCCTGTTGATGATGAACAATGGGTAGCACTTTTTCTAATAAGTTCGTACTGGTGAAAATAGATGTAAGGAATTTTCATTATCAACTGGTTTTACTAAAAACGGACTCATTGCTCCGGTAAAAGATATTTTAATTTCACTACTATCCACAATCTTTAACGCATCAATAATATTTTTTCCATTAAATGATATTCTTAGTTCCTCGCCGCTTAATTGTTTAGTATTTACCTTTTCAGTAACCCTTCCAATTTCAGGGGTTACGGAAGTAATTTCAATCTGCTCATCTTCTAACGTTTTAAAATTCACAACATTATTCTTCCCATCTCTTGATAATAGAAGGGCTCTTTCGATCGCTTGTTGAAAACCTTTCGTCTCTAAAATGATCTCAGTTTTAGACTGTTGAGGAATCATATTCTTGGTAGCTGGGTAATTTCCATCTAACAATCTTGAGAAAAACAACAAATTTTTAAATTTAAACAAAATTTGGTTTTCCGTAACAATAATCGTTAAGAGGTCGTTATTATCTTCAATGATCTTACTTAGCTCGTTCAAACTTTTACCCGGTATAACTACATTTTGAAAGTTTAATTCATTTGAAGCGGGTTCAATTATCGTCTTTCTCATAGCTAAGCGATGGCTATCTGTTGCAGTACAGATTAATTGATCATCTTCAACTTGCCAGTTTACACCTGTCAAGATCGGTCGAGTTTCTGCAGTCGACACCGCAAAGACAGTTTGTCTAATTAGATTTTTTAATAAGTCATTTTGTATTTGAAAAGTATTTTCCTCTTCAATCTGTGGTAAGCGAGGGTACTCTTCTGGATCAAGTCCATTTAAATTAAAAACCGATGAGCCAGATCGTAAAGTAGTGGAAAATTGATCCTGTACGACTAATTCAATTTTATCATTTGGCAGTTTTTTTACAATTTCAGTGAATACTTTTGCTTGAAGAACAATGCTTCCCTCTTGAATAATTTCAACTAATTGTTTTTCTTCCTCTTCAATGGGTATAAAACATTCAATTGATATATCCGAATCACTTCCTGTTAATGTTACCCCTTCATGATCTGCAACAATTTTTATCCCTGTTAAGATCGGAATTGTTGTTCTTGACGAGATTGCTTTTGAAACATGCTGAACACTATGAACAAAATAATCTCGGTTAATGACGAAATGCATTATATACCCTCCTGAATGTCACCCTTTTAATGTGTGCAGTTTTCTTTTCTTAGATTAAAACGAAGTCATTTTTTTATAGACATATATATTATTTTTATTAATAAAAAATAGTAGTAATAGTAATAGGGCCTGTGAATTTGTGGATAACCTTGATTTTTGTCGAAATTTAGATGTTTTACACATGTTGATAACTTGTGCAAAACCGTAAGCTAGTTATCAACAATATCCCCTGAAGCTTTTTGTTCTAAATTTTTAATTGTTCCTTAATTTCTTCAAGTTGTTTTTGTAATTCATGATCAGTGCCCAACATCTTTGAGATTTTCTCATGTGCATGGATTACGGTTGTATGATCTCGTCCACCAAATTCACTTCCGATCTTAGGTAGTGAGAATTCTGTCATCTCTCGAGATAAATACATAGCGATCTGCCTTGGGAATGCAACATTTTTCGTTCTTTTTTTCGCTTTGAAATCATCTAACTTAATATTATAATGCTCACCAACTACACGCTGGATATCACTAATTGTTATTACTTTTGGTTTTGAATTAGGGACGATGTCTTTTAGTGCTACAGCAGCTAAATCGGCATTCATATCTTGATTAATTAAGGAGGAATAAGCAACGACTCGTATAAGTGCTCCTTCTAACTCTCTAATATTTGTGTCGATTTGATTTGCAATATATAGCATCACTTCATTAGGAATATCTAGGTTTTCTGCTTTTGCTTTTTTTCGTAAAATAGCAATTCTAGTTTCTAAATCTGGTGGTGTAATATCTGTAATTAAGCCCCATTCAAACCGAGACCGTAAGCGATCTTCTAATGTTGGAATTTCTTTTGGTGGTCGGTCACTAGAGATAACAATTTGCTTACTGTCATCATGTAAAGCATTAAAAGTATGGAAAAATTCTTCTTGTGTTTGTTCTTTTCCGGCAAGGAATTGAATATCATCTATCAAAAGAACGTCGACATTTCGGTATTTATTTCGAAAATTGACTGCACGGTTATCACGTATTGAATTAATAAACTCATTTGTAAATTTTTCTGAAGATAAATAGACAACCTTAGCATTTGGGTTGTGCTCAATTACATAATGCCCAATTGCATGCATAAGATGTGTTTTTCCTAAACCAACTCCACCGTAAATAAAAAGAGGATTGTAAGCTTTAGCCGGGGCTTCAGCAACAGCTAAAGATGCTGCGTGGGCAAAACGATTTCCCGCACCAATAACGAAAGTATTAAAAGTATACTTCGGATTTAACATATTTTTTGGTATTTCTTCATTATTGGACATGATACTATCTGGAACTTTTGCTATACTTTCAACTATTTCATCATCATCATTTTCAATATTTTGAGGTATAACAATTTTAACTTTTAATTCAGCTCCAGTAATATCATGTAACGTTTCAGATATAAAATTAATATAACGGTTTTCTAACCAGTCTCTGGCAAATTCATTAGGAGCGGTGATTGTTATTGTATCGTTATGAATCATTTCGGCTTTGGTTGCTTTTAACCAAGTATCGAAGCTAGGTTTACTCACTTTTTCTTCCATAGCTTCTAAAGCTTTCTTCCATAAGTCGTTAATATTTTGCAACAGGCTCCCTCCTTACCTAAAAAATTATTAAAACAAATTTCAAATCAAGTAAACTCGGCTTGTATAACAAACGTACAACCCGAGTGAATGCGAATGAATAATTATTTAATTAACATCCATTGTGGAAATTTATATATTATAGTAGAAAAGTGTAGAATTCAAGTATATAAACAATGCTGTGGACAAGCAATTAACACCTTCGGAAAAGTGTCCACAACTTTATGCACAGGCTGTGGAAAACTTTAGGGTTTGTTTTTTTATCCACGAGTGAAAACATAACTATAATATCAAAAAAAACCTTAGTAAGCAATGGTTTTTAAACACTTATCCACAATACTCAACCCCTTGTGTTTAAAAGTTTTCCACAACACAAGATGCTGTGTGAATTATGTCGATAAGTGGGGAAGAGGGGGAGAAAATGTCATAAAAGATATCCACAGACTGAAAAGTAGAAATGTAAATATAAATTCATGGTTTTTGAATGAGTGATAGTTTATGTCGAATATTATCTAAGTGATATTTTTTGTTAGATCGGTTGGAAGTATTAGAATCAATCTAGGAAATAGAAAAATTTACATTGTAGTGTTATATCTTAAGGGGACTTGACAATTAGGGGGTATAGTCCTTATAATTTACAAGACTGTCTTATACTGAGTAATTCCTCGAGGGAGGTGTAATAAATGGGAAAACCAACTTTCCAACCAAATAATCGTAAGCGTAAAAAAGTACACGGTTTCCGTGCGCGAATGAGTACTGCGAATGGCCGTAAAGTTTTAGCTCGTCGTCGTCGTAAAGGAAGAAAAGTATTGTCTGCATAGGCCACTGGTTGTCAGTGGTCTTTTTTCACTTTTTACATTAAAATTAAAATAAATGTGGAAAATAATGCGACATAGATTGAGAAAGACTTGGTGTTTAGTTAATGCTTGACTAAAGGCCGAGTTTTTCTCAATAATACTTTAATTTCTTAATTAAATTGTTTAGAATTCCCTATATTAGATATGATGAAACTATAGATGTTCTAATAACTCTTTACTTAATTAAAGAAGGGAATTGAAAATTTTGATGGGGTATAATGGATGAAAAAAGAGTATCGTGTTAAAAAAAATGAAGAAATTTCTCTAATTTTTAAAGAAGGAAAATCTGTTGCCAATAGACAATTTGTTTTATATATACTTGAAAAAAAGGACCAAGCTCATTTAAGGTTAGGAGTGTCTGTTAGCAAAAAGTTAGGTAATGCAGTAACAAGAAATCGAATTAAACGATTAATGAGGGAAAGTGTTTTCCAACTTTCAAATGACCTCAAACAGTCATGTGATTACTTGCTAATTGCTAGAAAGCCTTGTGTTGAAATGGATTTTCATGAAATGAAGAAGAGTATATCGCATGTCTTTTTCCGGGGCTATGCATTTAAAAAGAAGGGTGAGTAAAGTTTTGAGGTTGATCAAAGGTATGTTGATAGGGATGATATTATTTTACCAAAGATACATATCAAGATTCACTTTGCCGACGTGTCGGTTTTATCCAACATGCTCTCACTATGGATTAGAAGCTATCAAACGTTTTGGGCCATTCAAAGGCTGTTGGTTAACTATTAAGCGTATTAGTAAATGCCATCCTTTTCATCCAGGTGGAATTGATCCAGTACCTGATAAAAAAGATAAATAATTGAAAAGGGTCAAAGAAACAATAAATAGGCTTGTTTCATTGGTAGATTTTAGGTATCTTTAATTTATGAAACTTTTTGGTGAAACACGCTATATTTACTTTGGCTGTTTTATATAAATATACTTAATTTGTTGGAGTCCAGGGAGGAAATTGTAGTGAAGAAAAAATTCGGTTTAGCCGCATTACTACTAGGTTTTGTTCTATTAGCTGTTGGATGTGGAAATTTAGAGGTGCCGATTACAGCAGAGAATAAAACTGGTATCTGGGAAAGTTATTTTGTTTATCCATTATCATGGTTAGTTAAAGAAGTAGCAGTATTCTTTAATAACAACTATGGATTATCGATTATTATTGTAACGATTTTGATTCGTATATTAATTTTACCATTAATGATTAAACAAACGAAGAGTTCAAAAGCAATGCAAGCATTGCAACCGCATATGAAAGAATTAAGAGAAAAATATAGTGCGAAAGATCAAAAAACACAACAAAAGTTACAACAAGAAACAATGAAATTATTCCAAGAACACAACGTAAATCCACTAGCTGGATGTTTACCTATATTTGTTCAAATGCCAATTTTATTTGCTTTTTATCATGCAATTATTCGTACAGGTGAGATTGCAGAGCATAGTTTTCTTTGGTTTAGCTTAGGTGCACCAGATCCATTTTATATTTTACCGTTAGTTGCCGGTGCGACAACGTTTATTCAACAAAAGATGATGATGATCGAAAATAACCCACAGATGAAAGCGTTACTATATATAATGCCGATTATGATTATTGCATTTGCCGCATTTTTCCCATCAGCGCTTGCGCTTTACTGGGTAGTTGGTAACATCTTTATGATTGTTCAAACGTACTTTATTACTGGTCCTAATGTTGGGAAAGTTGCTGGGGCTAAAACAGGGGGAGCGAAGAAAAAGTGAAGAAAATAACTGTTTCGGGTAAAACTGTTGATGAAGCTGTCCAATCTGCAATTGCACAATTAAAAACAACGAGAGAAAGAGTCTCTATACAAGTTCTAGAAGAACCTCAAAAAGGTTTTCTAGGTTTAATTGGTACAAAGCCAGCAGTCGTTGAAGTGGAAATTAAACCTGATGCAGCAGAGGAAGCGATTAAATTTCTACAAGATGTAACAGCTAATATGGGTGTGACAATTGAAGTAGAACAACGTGAAACAAAAGATGGAATCTTGTTTGACTTAAAAGGTGCAGGACTAGGTGTGTTAATTGGAAAGAGAGGTCAAACTCTTGATTCATTACAATACTTAGTGAATCTCGTAGCTAATCGATACTCAGAACAATATCTCCGAATTGTTTTAGATGCTGAAAATTATCGTGACCGTAGAAAAGAATCACTTGAGCAGTTAGCAAAACGCTTAGGAAATAAAGCGGTTAGAACAAGAAAAGAAGTTATTTTAGAACCGATGAATGCATTGGAAAGAAAAATTATTCATACAGCTCTTCAAGATATAAAAGGTGTGAAGACTTATTCTGAGGGAGTAGAACCGAACCGCAGAATTGTTGTCGCTCCAGCTAAAATGTAGTAGAAAAGAGTGTAAAAAGCCCATACTAGTGGATGACCACTAGTATGGGCTTTTTTGTATGGTAAGCGTGATATTGAAAAGTTTTTATTAGATTCTATATTACCAAACGTTAAACTGCGTTTTATTTAACGTCTTAAGAGGGAGAAGTAAAAGAAAATACGTAGTCATCATGAGTAAGGATAGACGAAATTTATTAAAGTTTTGTTTTGTTTTGATTCGATAACCTCAGAGGTTTTTAAAGTTTACGCAGAACCATACAGGCGTTGGTTTAATTGTAGTAAAAAATATCCACAGCGCTTTAAAAGTTGCTGTGCGAAAAAAATAAAATAGTTATTCACATGTGGAAAAGTTGGATATCTGGTAAAATAATTTTTAAGGATTATAGTTGTGGATATGTTTTGTGGTTGACTATTACTAAAAACGGGGACAATAGATGAAGATAGAGAAATTGGAAAATCTTTTTATTAAAGAAATACTGTGGTATTCTTTTTAGTTAGAGATGTAAGTACATATAAAAGGATCAATGGATAAGTAAGAGGTGACAAAGATGGAGTTTGATACAATTACTGCAATATCAACAGCAATGGGTGAAGGAGCAATAGCTATTGTTCGAATAAGTGGTGAAGATGCGATAAAAGTCGTTGATAAAATATATAAAGGTAGAAAATCTCTAGTTGAGGTAGAAAGTCATACGATTCATTATGGTCACATTATTGATCAAAACACTAATCAAGTAATTGACGAAGTGATGGTAACCGTATTAAAAGCACCTCGAACGTTTACGAGAGAAAATATTGTCGAAATTAATTGTCATGGTGGTTTAGTTTCAGTTAACCGGGTACTTCAACAAGTTTTACGGAGTGGAGCTCGTCTAGCTGAACCAGGTGAGTTTACGAAGCGAGCCTTTTTAAATGGGAGAATTGACCTTTCACAAGCAGAAGGTGTCATCGACTTAATTCGAGCAAAAACAGATAAAGCAATGAACGTCGCAATTGGACAAGTGGAAGGGCGCCTTTCGACAAAAATCCAAAAGTTAAGACAAGCATTATTAGAAACAGTTGCACACGTCGAGGTAAATATTGATTATCCTGAGTATGATGCTGAAGAAATGACAAATCAACTTCTCAAAGAAAAAGCTCGATACGTAAGTAGTGAAATAGATAAAATATTAGGTACTGCTGAGCAAGGGAAGATATTAAGAGAAGGGTTGTCCACAGTGATTATTGGTCGACCTAATGTAGGTAAGTCTTCATTACTTAACAGTCTTGTCCATGAAACAAAGGCAATTGTAACAGATATTCCAGGAACAACAAGAGACGTTATAGAGGAATATGTCAACATAAGAGGTGTGCCATTACGTTTGCTAGATACAGCTGGTATTAGAGAAACTGAAGACATCGTTGAGAAAATTGGTGTTGAACGTTCAAGGCAAGTAGTAAAGGAAGCAGAATTAGTATTACTCGTTTTAAATTTTGGGGAACCGTTATCGAACGAAGATGAAAGTTTGTTTCAAATAGTTGAAGGAATGGATGCAATTATTATTGTTAACAAGACAGATATTCCACAGAAAATTGATATGACTAAAGTTGAAGAGTTAGCGAGTGGAAGACCTATTGTTACTACCTCGTTAGTAGAAGACCAAGGAATTGATGATTTAGAAGAGGCAATTTCTAAGTTATTCTTTCAAGGTAATCTTGAAGGTGGAGATTTAACGTACGTATCTAATTCGAGACATATTGCGCTTTTACATCAAGCGAAGCAAACGATTGAAGATGCAATTTTTGCACTTGAATCCGATGTACCGATTGATATGGTTCAAATTGATATTACAAGAACGTGGGAAATATTAGGGGAGATTATTGGAGATACAGTTTCTGAAAGTCTAATTGATCAGCTATTTTCACAGTTTTGCTTAGGGAAATAAGTGTTGATATACAGCAGCTTTCTTTGAATGAAAGCTGCACGGAAGTACTACATTTTTATTTGAAATAGGAGGAAAAAACATGCAATATCAAGCGGGAGAGTTTGATGTCATTGTCGTTGGTGCAGGCCATGCTGGTGTTGAAGCAGGACTTGCAGCAGCTAGAATGGGCGCTAATACGTTGATATTAACGTTAAATTTAGATGCAGTTGCCTATATGCCATGTAATCCGTCAGTTGGTGGTCCGGCAAAGGGGATAGTAGTAAGAGAAATAGACGCCCTTGGTGGTGAAATGGGAAGAAATATTGATAAAACCCATATTCAAATGAGGATGTTAAATACAGGGAAAGGTCCAGCTGTACGTGCGCTGCGCGCTCAAGCGGATAAGTTTTTGTATCAACATGAAATGAAAAAAACGATCGAAGAACAAGAAAACTTATTACTTCGCCAAGGTATGGTTGAAAAACTAATTGTTGAGGATGGAGTATGTAGGGGAGTAGTTACAAATACAGGCGCAACTTATAAAGCGAAAGCAGTCATCATTACAACAGGAACGTATTTACGTGGGAAAATCATTCTTGGTGATTTAGCTTATGAAAGTGGACCGAATAACCAACAACCATCTGTAAACTTAGCCTATGATTTGAAAGAGCATGGGTTTAATTTAGTGAGATTCAAAACAGGAACACCACCTCGAGTGCAAGGAGACACGATCGACTATAGTGTAACTGAGATTCAACCTGGAGATGACGTTCCGCGTGCTTTTTCATATGAAACAAAGGAATTTCATTTAGACCAACTGCCATGTTGGCTAACTTATACGACTGACAAAACACATGAAATCATTAACCAAAATTTACATCGTTCACCGATGTACTCAGGGGTTATCGAAGGAACGGGTCCGAGATACTGTCCATCTATTGAAGATAAAATTGTGCGTTTCAGTGATAAACCGAGACATCAGATTTTTCTTGAGCCTGAAGGAAGAAATACTTCGGAAGTATACGTTCAAGGTTTTTCAACGAGTTTACCAGAAGAAGTACAATTAGATATGTTGAAAACATTAAAAGGTTTAGAAAATGTAAAAATGATGCGTCCTGGCTATGCAATTGAATATGATGCCGTTGTACCTACTCAACTTTGGCCAACGCTAGAAACAAAGTTAGTAGAAAACCTATTTACTGCAGGACAAATAAATGGGACATCGGGCTACGAGGAAGCTGCAGGTCAAGGCTTATTTGCAGGAATTAATGCTGCACTAAAATCCTCTGGAAGAGAACCGATTATTTTAGATCGATCGGAAGCTTATATTGGTGTTTTAGTAGATGACCTAGTTACAAAAGGAACAAATGAACCTTATCGACTGCTTACTTCAAGAGCAGAACATCGTTTAGTTTTACGGCACGATAATGCAGACTTAAGACTTACTGAAATTGGATATAAAGTAGGGCTTATACCTGAAGAAAGATACCAACGTTTTATTAAGAAAAAAGCTGCAATTAAATCGGAAATTGAAAGACTTGAGCAAATTACCGTTAGACCAACGAAGGAAGTGCAAGATGCATTAATTGAAATAGGTTCTTCGCCGCTGCAAGATGGCTTTAAAGCGTCAGTTTTATTGAAGCGACCTGAAATCACTTATGCATTTATTGAAAACCTCTTCCCAAGTGAACAAGAGGTTTCCACTGAAGTGGCGGAACAAGTTGAAATTCAAATAAAATATGCTGGATACATTGAGAAACAAGTACAGCAAATTGAACGAATGAGAAAAATGGATGATAAGAAAATACCGGAAAACCTCGATTATAATGCTATTTCAGGTCTTGCAACAGAAGCTCGCCAAAAACTAAGTGAAGTAAGACCTTTATCAGTAGGACAAGCTTCAAGGGTATCGGGTGTTAATCCGGCCGATATTTCTATTTTATTAATTTATTTAGAGCAAGGGAAATTACAAAGAACGAAAGAAAGTGGTGCCCATGAATAAAAAACAATTTCATTCCATGCTTGAGGAAAAGGGAATTTCTCTTAATGATACGCAAATGGAGCAATTTAATACTTATTTTCAAGAGTTGGTTGAATGGAATAATAAAATGAATTTAACAGCAATCACTGACGAAGATGGGGTTTATTTAAAACATTTTTATGATTCGATTAGTGCAGCGTTTTATCAAGATTTTTCAAAACCTCTTCATGTAGTTGATGTAGGTGCAGGAGCAGGATTCCCTAGTATTCCGATAAAGATTTGTTTTCCGCATTTGAAGGTAACAATTGTTGACTCTTTAAATAAACGGATTTCATTTTTACAGCATTTAGTTAATTCTTTAGGTCTATCAGATGTTTCGCTTTTCCATGATCGTGCTGAAACATTTGCTAAAAAGAAAGAGCATCGTGAAAAGTATGATTTAGTTATCGCTAGAGCAGTGGCAAGAATGCCAGTATTAGCAGAACTTTGTCTACCGTTAGCTAAAGTTGGTGGTTCCTTTTTGGCTATGAAAGGACCCGAAGTAGTTAATGAAATTACAGATGCAAAGAAAGCATTTGCGACACTTGGTGGTGAAGTTATCGCAAATGAAAGTTTATTATTACCTTTTGAAGAAAGTACTAGACACTTTGTTTTTATAGAAAAAAGGAAGGCAACACCAAAGCAATATCCAAGAAAACCAGGAACGCCAAGTAAGCAACCTTTACAATAAGTAGGAGTTCAATTAGTTTTTCTATAATTCCTCTTAATACGTTTTTGAGAGGAGATAACCTATTGGGGAGTAGGATGAATTATAATAAGAATGTTTCACGTGAAACATTCTTATTCCGAGGTAAGAAATAACACAACTTTTAATTTCATATTTTAATAGAACTATGATGATTATTGTCTAACTACGCTACTCAATTGTTATTTATCATGGTAATATAAAAGGAAAAGAAGGAATTCCTATCTCTAATCTAGAATATGCATAGATAGGTAGTTTTCAAGAGGTGGTGTCGAGATGAAGCCGTTTTCGCGCCTGTTCGGTTTTAATGAAAAGAGCGAAGAAATGATTGAACAAGTAGAGAAAATAGAGGAAATTGAAGAGATTAGTGAGAATGAAGAGGTTAAACAAATTCTAGTTAAGGATATTATACCGAATCGTTTCCAACCACGTACTGTTTTTATTGATGAACGTATTGATGAATTGGCGCAAACAATAAGAACTCATGGTGTTATTCAGCCGATTGTTGTTCGTCAGAGAGATGGTAAATTCGAGATTATAGCTGGCGAGCGTCGTTGGAGAGCAGTTACCAAATTAGGTTGGGAACGTATTCCCGCTATTGTGAAAGAATTTAACGATTCACAAACTGCATCTGTTGCCTTAATAGAAAACTTACAGCGTGAAGGTTTAACTGCTATTGAAGAAGCAGTTGCGTACGCTAAATTACTAGAATTACATGGTTTGACACAAGAAAGCTTGGCGCAACGACTTGGAAAAGGTCAGTCAACGATTGCTAATAAACTTCGATTATTACAACTGCCTGAAAAAGTTCAAGAAGCAATTTTAACTCGTTCAATTACAGAACGACATGCTAGAGCACTTATCTCATTAAAGATTGTAGAAGTTCAAGAAAAGGTATTACAGGAAGTAATTGATAAAAATTTAAATGTTAAGCAAACAGAAGAACTTGTCAAAAAAGTATTAGAAGGTTCTGTGAAAAAGAAGAAACCTACACGAAAAGCATTTTCACGAGATATGCGATTGGCAATGAATACGATTCGTCAATCTGTTGATATGGTAGTGAAAAGTGGTTTATCTATTGATACAGATGAAGAAGAACATGAAGAGTTTTATCAATTTACAATTAGAATACCTAAAAAGTAATAAAAGGTGACTCAACTGAAGTAGAGCTTCATTTTAAAGTTATTTACTTGATCCTAAAAACTGTTAACTATATGTTTTTTTATCATTAAATAGCTGAGAAAGAAGGTTTGTTTTCGTTTGGGTCATTTTTTGTGGGCGCGTGTTTATTTAACATAATCGGAATTTATAAATTAATTTGGAAACTGTCTAGCTTCAGGGCCTACGAGCTCGGTCACTTCAGGCAAGCAACTGACTTCAATTACCTCTTGAAATCCTTCGTTGATTAGCTTCATGCTGCTTTGCTTCGAGGAAGCTTACTACGAAGCAGTACTTGAAGACGCAGAAGCACGTAAGAAGCCAAAGAGCAGCTTCTGTCAAAGGCCGCCCCAGTGAAGCTACTACTTGGATTACTACGAAGCGGCTTTGCGACGAGCAAACGGAGTGGCACAGGAGCAGCTGCTCGTGACCAAGGCGCTTGCGCTTTTCTTGTTTTTTATTGTACTTTCGGAAGCATGAAGATATTTAGAAAAATTAGTATAGAAAAAAATAGTATTTTGTTCATATTTATTTTTTTTTGTCTAAAAAAACAACTTACTTTTAGATTTTCATGATAAAATAAAAAAGTGCAACTTCAATTGTAATTTTTTAGGTTTATCCTACTCTTAAGGTCTAGCAAACTACTGTGAAAATTAAGAGAAAGTAATTTGTTATTTAGGGTGGAATCCTTATGGTCGGATAAGTTTAACTTTCAATCAGGAAGAAAAATATCCTACAGATTAAAGTTAAGCTTCGTTTTTTCGGTATAAAAAGTATAGGCTTACCCCTAGTGCTAAGCCAAGAGATAATGGAGAAAAGGGTTCTCTATTCTTCTGCTAAAAAAATCTCAATTTAAGTTTTCCCTTAAGATGTTTCTTCATAAAAGGACGTTTTTCGAGTTTAGGTATTGATGAAAAGTTGAACTTTTCTGATTAACATCAATAGTTGAATGTTTGTAGGTATTAAGATATGTGAGGTAGGTGTAAAAATGGGGAAAGTAATAGCTATTGCAAATCAAAAAGGTGGAGTTGGTAAAACAACCACTGCTGTTAATTTAAGTGCTTGCCTTGCTTCTTTAGGAAAAAGAGTACTTTTAATTGACGTTGATCCCCAAGGAAATACAACAAGTGGTATTGGCATTGATAAGGGTGATGTTGAACATTGTATTTATAACATCTTAGTCGAAGATATAAATCCAAAGGATGCGATCGTTAAAACAATAGTAGAAGGACTACATATTATTCCATCAACTATTCAGTTAGCTGGCGCTGAAATCGAACTAGTTCCAACTATATCAAGGGAAGTACGTTTGAGAAGAGCGCTAGAGTCTGTTGAACAAGATTATGATTTTATTATCATTGATTGTCCACCATCTTTAGGATTACTTACGATAAATTCTTTAACAGCTGCAAGTTCTGTTTTGATTCCAGTTCAATGTGAGTACTATGCACTTGAAGGGTTAAGTCAATTATTAAACACAGTTAGGTTAGTTCAAAAACATTTAAATACGGACTTAGAAATTGAAGGTGTATTATTAACAATGCTTGATGCTAGAACGAATTTAGGTATTCAAGTTATTGATGAAGTAAAGAAGTACTTCAGGGAAAAGGTGTTTCAAACAATTATTCCAAGAAATGTACGTTTAAGTGAAGCGCCAAGTCATGGACAACCAATTATCACTTATGATCCGAAATCTAGAGGTGCAGAAGTATATATAGATTTGGCAAAGGAAGTGATGGTAAATGGCTAAAGGTGGTTTAGGAAAAGGCATCCAAGCCTTTTTTCCAGAAGCAGGCGATGAAAAAAAAGAAGAAGTAAAAGAAATCCCCTTAAAAGATTTGAGAGCGAATCCATATCAACCTCGTAAGTTTTTTTCTGAAGAGTCAATTACGGAGTTGAAAGAATCTATTATAAACCACGGCATACTGCAACCTTTATTAGTGAGAAAAAGTATTAAAGGGTATGAAATAGTCGTTGGTGAACGTCGTTATCGTGCAGCTGTAGAAGCTGGATTAGAGAAAATCCCAGTAATTATCAAAGAATTAACTGAAGATAAAATGATGGAATTTGCATTAATCGAAAACCTTCAAAGGGAAGATTTGAACCCAATAGAAGAAGCTGTTGCTTACGATAAATTAATGAAACATTTAAATGTAACTCAAGAACAACTAGCAACTAGAGTTGGTAAAAGCCGTCCCCATGTTGCTAATCATCTTCGCTTATTGCAGTTACCTGTAGAGATTCAAAATTTAGTAGAAGAAGGGCAACTTTCGATGGGGCATGGACGAGCTCTATTAGGTTTAAAAAATAAGGAAAAATTACCCTTGTTATTAAAGAAAGTAATAGATGAAGGCCTAAATGTTCGACAACTTGAACAATTGATTCAAAACTTAAATGAAAATGTTTCACGTGAAACAAAGCGAAAAAAAGATGAGCCTTCAGTTTTCATAAAAGAAAAAGAAGAATTTTTAAGAGAACGTTTCGGTACATCTGTAACTATTAAGAAAAACAAGAAAAAAGGGAAGATTGAAATTCAATTTTTTTCCGAAGATGATTTGGAAAGGATTTTATCATTAATTGAAGGTCATGAATAAAACGCATTTTTAATAGACGCAGAAATAGAGTTGTTATTTGTGTCTAAAAGTTTTATTTCACCAAAACTATTTTAGAGGTATGACCGATTAGGTCTACCTCTTTATTTGAAAGGAAACTTAATAAAAAGGAGGGGTAAAGGTGACAATCATTTACTTTGACCAGGCAGCTTCTTCATTTCCAAAACCTGCTTCAGTAGCTCTTGCTGTTGCAAAAGCAATAAATGAATATGGTGCTAATCCAGGAAGAGGGGGGCACCAGTTGGCAAATAAAGCAGCTTCAATCATTTATGAAACAAGAGTGAAAGTTGCAAAACTATTTGGTGAAAGGGATCCCAATAACGTAATTTTTTGTCAAAATACTACTCATGCATTAAATCAAGCTATTAAAGGTTTAGGTTTAAAAAAGGGTGATCATGTTATTTCGACAACGTATGAGCATAATTCAGTAAGACGTCCTTTAGAGTTTTTAAAAAGGGAAGTTGGTATTACGATCACCTATTTAGAAAGTGACCACAACGGAGGTATCGCTAAAGAGCAATTATTAAAAGAGATTACTCCTGAAACAAGGTTAGTCGTTTCAAGTCACGGCTCTAATTTAACTGGAGCTATTTTCCCAGTTGAAATGCTTGGCTCAGTTTGTTTTGAAAAGGGAATAACATTTTTGGTTGATGCAGCTCAAACTGCCGGGGTTATTCCGATAAATATGGAAGAAATGCATATTGATATGTTAGCCTTTCCAGGCCATAAAGGTTTATTAGGCCCACAAGGGACGGGGGGATTAATTGTAAAAAAAGGTACAGAATTAGTTCCACTTATTCATGGTGGTACTGGTAGTCAATCTGAAAATGATGACCAACCTAACGAAACTCCATATCGGTATGAAAGTGGTACACTGAATACCCCGGCAATCGCAGGTTTATCAGCCGGAATCGATGAAGTGAATAAAGTAGGAATTGAAAATATCTATAAACATGAATGGCGTTTAACGAAATATGCATTAGATAAATTGGTAACGTTAGATGGAGTAACGGTGTTTGGTCCAGATAGTCATAAAGAGAGGCTAGCTGTTATACCATTTGTCATAGATGGGACGGATGCTCAAGAGATAGCGATGATTTTTGATCAACACTATCAAGTAGCGTTAAGAGCAGGGCTGCATTGTACACCTCTAGCACATCAGACGTTAGGTACGTTAGCTGGGGGAACATTACGAGCAAGTTTTGGTCTTTACAATACTGTTGAAGAAATCGATAGTTGGATAGAAATGATTAAAGAGATAAAAGAGGGTTTAGTCGGATAGGAGAAAGAAAATGGCTTTATTAGGAACAGTTGTTAATGGTTTGGTTATTATTGTTGGCTCTTTAATTGGAACACAACTTAGAAATATTCCTGAGCGTGTAAAAGTAACGGTAATGCAAGCAATAGCTTTAGCTGTCATCATAATTGGGGTTGGAATGGGTTTGAAGAGTGAAAACTTTTTAATTGTGATAGGGAGTTTATCGATAGGTGCGATTCTAGGAGAACGGTGGGACCTTGAGGATAAATTAAATCGCTTAGGGAAATGGTTGGAAATGAAAACTGGTGCAAAAGAAGAGGGCTCATTTGCGAAGGGTTTTGTTACAGCAACTTTAATTTATGTGGTTGGAGCTATGGCGATTGTAGGTGCACTAGACGGTGGGTTAAGAAATGATCATGCTGTTTTATATACGAAATCGATGCTCGATGGTTTTTCTGCCATATTATTTACGAGTACACTCGGTATTGGAGTGTTATTTTCAGCAATTCCAGTTATGGTTTATCAAGGGACAATTGCCGTTTTAGCAACTCAAATTGTGCACATGGTTTCACAAGATTTAATGGACATGTTTATTGTAGAAATGACTGCGACTGGTGGGATAATGATCTTAGCGATAGGGTTAAATATTCTAGGGATAACTAAAATACGAGTTGCAAATTTATTGCCAGCAATTATTGTTGTAGCAATTATTGTAACAATCTTAAACTTTTTTAAAATATAGATATTGTTACTTCGATAGTAGGTTGTTTGATAACTATGAATTCAATTAATATATAATAACCAAACTAATAGGTTACTAGATACTATAACTTTTGGTAAGTAAATATTTTAGTTTTTAAAACGAATAAAAGATAGTAAGAATAAAAAAAGACAACCACTACATATACATGTAGTGAGTTGTCCTTTTTCATAATCAGAATTTATAAATTTCTAACTTGGAAACTGTCCAGCTTCAGCGCCTACGAACTCGGTCACTTTAGGTCTTTTCGGAAGCCAAAGAGCGGCTTTGCGACGAGCAAACGGAGTGGCACAGGAGTAGCTGCTCGTGACCAAGGCGCTTGCGCTTTTCTTGATTGGAAGGTAAGAAAATATAAAAATTGTGAAGTTGAAGGATGCCTAGTTCCAACTCGTGACCAAGGCGTTGGCACTTTTCTTGTTTGATCTAATGAAAGAATAACTGTAGAGGCAAATCTTTGTTTACTAATTGTTAGTAAACAAAGATGATTTTCCTTTATCTAAGAATGAACGCTGTCTTTCTTTATTTAATCGTTGGTCGGCAATGACAATACTCTCAGCAATTTTGCTAGCTAACTTAATAACAAAATGTAGACGTGTGTTTTGAAGAACCATATATTCCATAAATCCCGCAACATTAACAATGCCGGTTATGTGAATGTCTCCAATTGGTGGTAGTTTTTTATTAACTGCAGCTCCAGGCTTTACTGGACCTTCATCAATTGACATAATTCCAACACTGCTTGAACGTCCTAGGCAAGCATCGATACCGATCACAAATGGGTTATCGTGCTTTTCGAAAATTTGAGCAACTTTTTCTTCTAGATTAACTGCGTGAACAGGGTCTTCTAATGTACCGTAAATATAAAAGGAGGTTGTTTTATTTTCTATAAGCTTTGAACCTATTAAAGGTCCTAGTGAATCGCCAGTTGATCTATCAGTCCCAATACATACGATAACAAGATCTCTGTTTGATAGTTTTGGTAGCAAGTGTAGAATTTGATTAGCAAAGTCATGGGCTGCATTTTTTTCATCGATATGAACTCGAAAAGGTAATTGCTTCTTTTTAAAGAAGTTACGTGTAATCATCCTATGCTCTCCCATCTTATATAGTAGTATACAGTATACGAATTTTTTCTCCTTTCTATACATTACTTATAAAATAAACCGCTGAAAGGATGCGTTTTAATGATTAAGGCTGGACTAAAATGGATGTTTTTA
Source organism: Anaerobacillus alkalidiazotrophicus (assembly GCF_001866055.1). The sequence continues at coordinate 890,209 of NZ_MLQS01000001.1, read as the reverse complement.
ATAATAGGAACAATGATTGGCGCAGGATATGCTTCTGGAAGAGAATTGTGGGAGTTTTTTGGCAACGAGAGTGGAGTGGCTATCATTCTATTTACATTTTTATTTAGTATATGCTGTGCTGTAATAATGAGTATATGCTATAGCCAAAAGACGATACATTATATACCTGTATTGCAATTACTTATGGGAAAGAAGTTAACTAGTTTGTATGATTACATGATTATTTTATATTTATTTTCTACCACGGTGATCATGCTTGCTGGAGGAGGGGCAACACTAGAAGTATTAAACTTTCCATATTGGGTTGGAATTATTATTATTGCTGGTTTGTTAGTCCTTTTATTTGTTTGGGATACAAAGGGAATCACATCGATGAACTCATTTATCATACCAGTCTTAATTACATTTTTAATTGTTATTCTATTTTCGTTTCAAATGCTAGATGGTTTTTCAATTAATTTTACTATTTATGAACAAAGAAATTGGCCAGCCGCCTTTACATTTACTGCATTGAATATATTACCTTTAGTTGCAGTTTTGGCAGGGATAGGAAAGGAAATAAAAACAAAGGGTGAAGTTTGGATTGCGAGTATAGGTAGTGGGGTGGTACTAGGGGGGATTTCTTTTTTATATAATGAATCACTAATAAAAGTAGCGCACGATATTATGTTTTATGAAATTCCTTTATTTGCAATTTTGAAACACTACCCATATTATATGGTATTAGTTATGTCTTTTCTGTTATGGGTAGCTATCTATACAACAGCGGCATCTGGGGTTTTCGGGTTAACAACAAGGTTTAGAAAATACGTTTCAGTTCCACTTTGGACGCTTGCATTAATGATCCTATTAACCATGATTCCTTTAACAACGATTGGTTTTTCTACGTTAATAGCAGTATTATATCCACTTTATGGAATATTAAATTTATATATATTAGCATCAATTCTTCTTTACCCAATCGTAAAAAAATATTCAAATGTTACCTAATTCTAGGGGAACACGTAGTGTGTTCTCCTATTTGCCTTTATATAAATAGTAATGTAGAAAAATAAATAGTATTGTATAATGACGAATAGATTATAATGCTTAGAGATAGATTTTGTTAAGAATGGAGTGAGGGTGTTAAATGGAGAATCAAAAACAATTTGGGCTTAATGATGTTGTTGAGATGAAGAAGCCTCATCCTTGTGGAGAAAATCGATGGAAAATTATTCGATTAGGGATGGATATTCGAATAAAGTGTTTAGGCTGTGATCACAGTGTATTAATACCAAGAAAAGAGTTTACAAGGAAGTTAAAAAAGATTTTAGAAAAGCATTCTGAATAATAGTATTTTAAGAAATAATTTAGTTGGGAGAGGTTACGTTGAAGGAGACACACAAATCAGCCTGTCCCCTTAATTGTTGGGATGCATGTAGTTTTCGTGTTACGGTTGAAAATGATCTTGTTGTTAAAGTCGATGGAAATAAAGACCACCCAATTACAAAAGGGAAAATTTGTAGTAGAGGAAGGATGTTAGAAGCACGAACGAACTCTCCTTTGAGACTAACAAAACCGTTGAAAAAAGAATTGGGTAAGTTTAAAGAAATTTCTTGGCAACAAGCCTTGGATGAAATAGCAGAAAAATTACATTCCATAAAAGAAACTTATGGGCCGACAGCTGTCCTTCATAGTCACGATTATTCAAACAATGGGCTACTAAAAAATTTAGATCAACGATTTTTTACTTGTTATGGTGGTTTAACAGAAGTAGTCGGTAGTTTATGTTGGGGAGCTGGGATTGAGGCGCAAACTTGGGATTTTGGCAATAGCGAAAGTCATGCTCCAGAAGATTTATTTAATAGTAAACATGTGATTATTTGGGGAAGAAATGCAGCGAGTACAAATATTCACTTGTTTGCTCATTTGTTAGAAGCAAAAAAAAGAGGAATTCATATAACGGTTATTGACCCGTTATTTCATAAAACAGCCCAAATTGCTGATACATATGTATCGATACGTCCAGGCATGGATGGATTATTAGCAATTGGAATTATAAAAGAGCTACAAAGGTTAAATGTACTAAATAGGAGCTTTATAGAAAATTATTCATATGGGTTTAACGACTTTATGAGAACACTAGACGAATATTCTTTAGATGAAATTGTTGAAGAAACATCAGTGAAGAAGGATATGATTACGTTACTAGCTAAACAATACTCTCAGGGTCCTACATCAACATATTTAGGTTTAGGTTTACAAAGATATGCAAATGGTGGACATACAATTAGATTAATAGATGCATTAGTTGCAGTAAGTGGAAACATAGGGATTTCTGGTGGTGGTGCTAATTACGGAAACCTTAGTGTCGGACAATCATTTTCATTGGATGCTTTAACTTTAGCTGACAAAAAAGTAGAAAAACGAACGTTTACAAGAATGAATCAAGCAGAGAAAATCTTGTCTAATGAAGGTGTACCAATTCGTATGGCTATTGTTACTAGAGGAAATCCGGTCACTCAATTACCGGACACCAATCAAGTAGAGAAAGCTTTTTTATCGATTGATACAATTGTGGTCATTGATCAGTATATGACAGATACAGCTGAGTTCGCTGATTATGTTTTACCGTGTACAACTGTCTTTGAAGAAGAGGATATATATTATGCATCGATGTATCATAGCTATGTCAATTATGGACCGAAGCTCGTTTCACCAAAAGGAGAATCAAAGTCTGATCGTTGGATTTGGACAGAGTTAGCTAAACGGTTAGGTTTCGGTAAAGATTTTGCTTATAGTGGTGATGAGTTTTTATCTATCGGTTTAAAATCTCTCGTTAAAGAAGGGATTACTTTAGAGCGAATAAAAAAAGAAGGGTTTATAAAGCTACCAATTCCGGACGTGCCATGGAAGGATTTTCGCTTTAAAACACCAAGTGGAAAATATGAATTTACCTCTAATATGGCTACTAGGGAAGGTTATGATGGTAGGTTAACTTTTCAATATCCATTAGAAGTTGAAAAAGAAAAGCACCCTTACCATTTAGTATCAAAACATCCCTCGAGATCGAATCATTCTCAACATTTTCATCTTCTTAATGACGACAAAGTAGTCGTTGAAATATCTGAAGTAATCGCTAATGAACACGTGTTAAAAGATCGAGATAAGGTTATCGTATTTAATGACAGGGGACAAATTGAAGGGTTTGTAAAAATAACACCAAAATCTCATGCAGATACAATTAATATTGATGAAGGAAGATGGAAGTCATTTGGTGGTACGGTTAATATTCTGACAAATTCAGGTCAATCACAAATTGGACTAGGTGGTATTCAATATGATTGCTTAGTAAGTTTGAGAAAAGTTGATTCGATAACTTAACTCATAAAGCTGAACTTCAATCAGTGGGGGGCTTACTGTCCCTTAAGAGTGGGATAAAATTTTTCTTGATTTTCTCATAATCTAGAAAACAATGACGACTATGGGAAAACAAGCTTAACAAAGCTTGTTTTTTCCCTTTGTAATCAATATAATTGTGAGGTTGAGAAAATTCTTTTATTTTAGGAAAAAGTGAAAATCAAAAAGTATTCGATAAGGTAATAATAAATTGTCAATTTTGCAGCACAGTTTTTATTAATTTTATAAAGGAAGTGTACTAGAAGATGGCTTTAACAACTGGAATTGTTGGTTTACCTAATGTAGGTAAATCTACATTATTTAATGCAATAACTCAAGCAGGTATTGAATCGGCAAACTATCCATTTTGTACAATTGATCCAAACGTTGGAATTGTTGAGGTACCAGATCATCGTTTAACAAAGTTAACAGAACTTGTTCAACCAAAGAAAGTGGTGCCGACAGCATTTGAATTTACGGATATAGCTGGAATTGTTGAAGGAGCAAGTAAGGGGGAAGGACTTGGAAATAAATTTTTATCACACATTCGTCAAGTAGATGCAATCTCTCATGTTGTTCGTTGTTTTGAAGATGAAAATATTACTCATGTGTCAGGAAGCGTTGATCCAATTCGTGACATTGAAGTTATTAATCTTGAATTAATTCTTGCTGATTTAGAATCAGTGGACAAGCGTATTAGTCGCGTTGAAAAATTAATGAAGCAAAAAGATAAAGATGCAATAGCAGAGTACGATATTTTAATCTTATTGAAAGAAGCATTTGAAAATGAAAAGCCAGCTCGAAGTGTTGATTTAACTGATGAGCAGAAAAAAATTGTACAAGGCATGCACTTGTTAACAATGAAGCCTGTATTGTATGTAGCTAATGTAAACGAGGACGGATTGTTAGATGCAGACGATAACCCATTAGTTCAAAAAGTTAGAGATTTTGCAGCTGGTGAAAATGCTGAGGTAATCGTAGTTTGTGCAAAAATTGAAGAAGAAATTTCTGAACTAGATGCTGATGAAAAAGCCATGTTCCTTGAAGAGTTAGGGATTAAGGAATCTGGTTTAGATCAGTTAATAAAAGCTGCGTATCATTTATTAGGCTTATCAACATATTTTACAGCTGGTGTTCAAGAAGTTCGTGCATGGACAATCCGTCAAGGAACGAAAGCACCACAAGCTGCTGGAGTTATACATTCTGACTTTGAACGTGGATTTATTCGAGCTGAAGTGGTAGCCTATGATGATTTAGTTGAAGCTGGGTCGCATGCAGTTGCTAAAGAAAAAGGAAAAGTTAGACTTGAAGGTAAAGAATATGTCGTAGCTGATGGTGATGTCATTCACTTTAGATTTAACGTTTAAGTTCGAAGAGAGTTTAGATGTTGAATAAAGTTATTAAAATTTTTCTCCTTAATAAACGGAGGAGAAAACGACTATAAAAATTTGGTATTTTGTTTAATGAAGAAGAGGCTTGTTTTGTAGCGATGTTTCTGCTATAATCGATAAATGCGAGTAAATGACTTTAGGAAATGTTATTACTTGCCCCTTGCTCCTCGGAAATATGAGGGGCCGTTAGACCAAAAGGAGGTGACGTACAAATGCGTAAATATGAAATCATGTACATTATTCGTCCAAACTTGGAAGAGGCTGCAATGAAAGAAGTTATCGAGCGTTTTAACAACGTATTAACTGATAACGGTGCTACTCTTGATAAGGTGGAAGAAATGGGTAAGCGTCGTTTAGCATATGAGATTGAAGACTTCCGTGAAGGATTCTATGTATTACTAAACGTAACTGCTGAGCCAACAGCAATCGCAGAATTCGATCGTTTAACAAAAATTAACGAAGATGTAATTCGCGTACTTATTACAAAGAACGAAGAATAATAGAACTAGTGGAAATGGGGAGGGGTTCTGATGCTTAATCGTGTCGTTCTAGTAGGCCGTCTAACAAGAGATCCGGAACTCAGATATACGCCAAACGGAATCGCGGTGGCAAGTATTACACTTGCTGTTAATCGACCGTTTTCAAACCAACAAGGCAATAGAGAGGCTGACTTTATTAACGTAGTAATTTGGCGCAAACAAGCAGAAAATGTTGCTAACTATTTACGTAAGGGAAGTTTAGCTGGAATTGACGGTCGACTGCAAACTCGTAATTATGAAAACAACGAAGGTAAGAAAGTTTTCATTACGGAAGTTGTCGCAGACACTGTTCAATTTTTAGAATCAAAGGGTTCTGGTGGTGCGAGTGGTTCTTCTGGATTTGGTGGAAACCAAGGTGGTGGAGACTATTATGGTACTCCGAATCAAGGTGGATATCCGAATAATAACCAGAATCAAAATCAAGGGCGTAGTCAGTCATTTTCTGATGATCCATTTGCTAGTGATGGCAAGCCAATTGACATCTCAGATGATGATTTACCATTTTAGATCATTGGCTTTCTAAATAAACTATTTAGGGATTAACCCTTTGTGCGAATATAAAATTTCTAAGTAAAGGAGGTTTTTTGAATGGCAATGGGAGGACGTCGTGGTGGCCGTGGTGCGAAACGCCGTAAAGTATGTTACTTTACAGTAAACAAAATCACGAAAATCGACTACAAAAACGTTGACCTACTTAAGCGTTTCATTTCTGAGCGTGGTAAAATTTTACCTCGTCGTGTAACTGGAACTTCTGCTAAGTACCAACGTCAATTAACGACTGCAATTAAGCGTGCACGTCAAATCGCTTTATTACCGTACGTTAGTGGTGAATAACATATAATAAAAAGGCACAGTAGAGATCAATCTACTGTGCCTTTTTTATATTTAAAGGATGGAAAGGGAATAATCAAAGAGAGGGGGAGAAAGTCCATGTTAATGATTTTTGAACTAATGAAGATTGTTGTGAAAATAAGAAAGGTAACATTAATATTAGTGACGATTATTTTTTTAGTATTTAGTTCTTTTTTTACTTGGTGGCTAGAACCCGAAACATTCCAAACCCCTTTTATTGCTTTTTGGTATGTAATGACAACAGTAACTACGACAGGTTATGGAGATTTTGTACCTCAAACTACACAAGGAAGACTTTTTGGATTATTCTTATACTTTTTTGGCATTGGATTAATTGGAATTGTAATTGGAAAGATTGTTGAAGGATTTAGTGTATATCGGAAGTTGAAGGAGGAAGGTAAATTGACCTTTAAGGGGAAAGGGCATTATGTAATTATCGGTTGGTCAAATAAAGCTAACCATGCTATAAAAGAAATAAAACAGATTGATGAAAAGGCAACCTTTGTTTTAATAGATTATGCAAAAAAATCCCCCCTTGAAGATGAGAGTGTATTTTTTGTTCATGGAGATGCAACCGAAAAGTATATTTTAGAAAAAGCTAACATTCGCGATGCAAAATCTGTATTAATTTTTACACGTGCAAATGAACTAGATCCAATTGCAGCAGATGGTAAGTCGTTAATTATTGTTTCTTCAATTGAGAGTTATGCAACTGAAATAAACAAAGAAATCTATACAATTGTAGAGATATTAAAAGAGAAGCATATTCCAAATTTTGAACATGCCAATGTGGACGAATTTATTTTAGCTGATGAAGCCCTTTCGGATCTTATGGCTAAGTCAGCTGTTCATAAAGGGTCTGGGAAGCTTATCATGAAATTATTAAGTAGTAAAAACGATGTAGACCTATGGAAGATAAAAAAACGAGCACAGTGGAAAACTTATAATGATGCTTTTGAGGATTTAAAAAAAGAAGGGGCAAACTTACTTGCAGACCGTAACGATTTTAGTATACTAACAAAGCTAGATGAAATGATACCGACTGATGCTGAGTTTTTTATTATTTGTAGTAAGGATACATATCAAAAGGTTACTCAATAAGGGAACTCGTTCTAGCTTCGCTAAAACATCGGAAATTCAGATGGAGTCTCAACTCCACCTGAATGGAAGTTCCCACCTACGCTACGCTTAGAGGTGGGGGCTATGACACTTAAGTTCAAATCAGTTTGATTACTAGAAAAAATGTATTGACAAAAAGTAAGGTAAGGAGTAAATTTACATATCATAAACCTATAAATCGCTAAATCAACTATTGAGCGGGGGAACCATTACCAGTCAGTTCATGACTTTTTGGGGTGAATCTTACCTTGTAAGAAGGGATACTTCTTAGTCCCTAACCCGACAGCTAACCTCGTAAGCGTTTGAAGAAGGAAGGTCAAATAGATTCACTATTGATCATTCTTTGTAATGGTCTTTTTTTGTTTTATGATAATTGAATAAAGGGAGTTTTACTATGAAAAAGCAATTTGCGGTGATTGGTCTAGGGCGTTTTGGTGGGAGTGTATGTAAAGAATTATATAAAATGGGTCATGAAGTTCTTGCAATAGATATAAATGAAGAAAGAGTTAATAATTATGCTCAAACGTCAACACATGCAGTTGTTGCAAATGGTACCGATGAAAATACCTTAACTTCATTAGGAATTAGAAATTTTGAACATGTTATTGTAGCAATCGGCGATAATATTCAAGCGAGTATTTTATGTACGTTACTTTTAAAAGAACTAAATATTAAGCAAGTTTGGGTAAAGGCTCAAAATCAATACCACCATAAAGTCGTTGAGAAAATTGGTGCTGATCGTATTATTCACCCAGAACATGACATGGGTATTAGAGTAGCTCATTATTTAGTTTCAGAAAAGATCATTGACTATATTGAACTGTCACCTGAGTACAGCATCGTTGAACTGATGGCAACTGAAAAGGTTTCACAACGAACAATTGCCCAACTTAATATTCGAGCAAAATTTGGCTGTACAATCTTAGGTTTAAAAAGAGGGGACGAGGTCATTGTTTCTCCAACTCCGGATCAAATGGTTATTGAAAAAGATATTATTATTATAGTAGGGGAAAATAATGATTTAAAACGATTTGAAGAAGAGGGCTTATAAAATGTTTACTCATAAAAAAGGATTAAACATTCGGCTAACCTCTGTACAGATGATTGTTTTGTTTTACCTCGGGGCCGTTTTTACCGCTACGATCTTATTTCGTTTACCTATTGTTCAAAAACCAGGGGTAGAGTTAAGTCTTATTGATACAATATTTACTGCAGTTAGTGCAGTTAGTGTGACTGGTTTAACCGTTGTTTCAACAGCGGATACGTTTAGTGTTCCTGGTACATTCATTTTAGCGTTTGTGCTTCAATTTGGTGGTATCGGTATTATGACTCTTGGAACATTTATTTGGCTTATTTTAGGGAAAAGGATTGGATTAAGAGAACGTCATTTAATTATGACCGATCAAAATAGGGCAACATTTTCAGGCTTAGTAATATTAATGAAAGAAATTTTAAAACTCATTTTATTCATTGAATTAATTGGTACAATTATATTAGGGGTATATTACCTCACTTATTTTTCAACATGGCAAGAAGCTTTTCTCCAAGGTTTTTTTGCAGCAGTTAGTGCTACAACAAATGCTGGGTTTGACATTACTGGGGAGTCATTAGTTCCATTTGCTAACGATTATTTTGTTCAAAGCGTTAATATTGTTCTTCTCACTCTTGGTGCTATTGGTTTTCCAGTATTAGTTGAAGTAAAGGATTTTATCAAGGCAAAAAGAAATAAGAAAAAGTTCGGTTTTTCATTATTTACGAAAATAACGACGATTACTTTTTTTAGTTTAATATTTTTCGGTATGTTTTTTATTTTACTTTTTGATTGGTCAAATTTTTTATTAGATAAATCATGGCATGAGAAGTTTTTTTATTCTCTCTTTCAATCTGTTACGACTAGAAATGGTGGATTAGCGACTATGGATGTTAGTGAATTTTCCGTTGCAACACAGCTGATGTTAAGTTTCCTCATGTTTGTAGGAGCTTCTCCAAGTAGTGTAGGTGGTGGAATTCGTACAACGACATTTGCTATTATATTGTTAGCTATATTTTCTTTTGCTCGTGGAAAACAATCCGTAAAAATATTTCATAGAGAACTAGACCAAGAAGACATTTTAAAATCGTTTGTAGTGATTTGTGTTGCTACTTTTATTTGCGGGCTATCAATTATTATTTTAGCTGCATATGAACCGTTTCCGTTAATGCATATTATTTTTGAAGTTACTTCAGCTTTTGGAACAACAGGATTATCAATGGGAATTACTCCTGAGCTAAGCGTTCTTGGAAAACAAGTCATTATTATACTGATGTTTATTGGTAGAATTGGTATTTTCTCATTTCTATTTATAATGAGAGGAACAGAAACTACTGAGCGTTATCATTATCCTAAGGAAAAAGTAATTATCGGGTAAAAACATTTAGATTTTTATATTCTTTCAAAACGAAATTATGTTTAAAATAAGAGAGACAATAAAAAGTATGGATTGGGTTGATCTAAGTGAAAAAACAGTTTGCAGTGATAGGATTAGGGAGATTTGGTGGAAGTGTATGTAAGGAACTTTATTCAATGGGCCATGAAGTACTAGCTATTGATACAAATGAAGATAAAGTTAACGAATTTGCTAATTATTCAACACATGCTGTTATTGCTAACGTGACGGATGAAAATACGCTGATATCGTTAGGAATTAGGAATTTCGAACATGTTATTGTTGCAATTGGTGATAATATTCAGGCTAGTATTCTTTGTACACTTTTACTTAAAGAATTAAATGTAAGCCAAGTATGGGTAAAAGCTCAAAACAACTACCACCATAAAGTTCTTGAAAAAATTGGTGCAGACCGAATTATCCATCCTGAACATGATATGGGTGTAAGAATAGCTCATTATTTAGTATCAGAGAAAATTATAGACTATATTGAGCTCTCACCTGACTACAGTATAATGGAGCTAATAGCTTCAAATAAAGTAGCAAATCGAACGATATTTGAGTTAGATATTCGTGCTAAATATGGGTGTACAATATTAGGGATTAAGCGAGGGGAAGAAGTTATTATCACGCCTCTTCCTGACGAGATCATTTTAGATAAAGATATTTTAATACTAATAGGCCATAACAATGACTTAAAACGATTTGAAGATGAGAGTTTATAATCGTGTGTTACAATCAATTGTAGAATTTTACTTTTTACAGGCTAAAATAGTGAAAATTATTGAGGGTTGTTTATATTATAAGGTGATAGGGGAAGATGCTAGTAACATACCTTATTTATGAGAAAAATTTCATTAACGAGTCATACGGTAATGGTGTTCGTTACTATATAATATTTTTCTTACCTTTAACAAATAGAAAGACGTTAAGGGTAAGAAAAATATTTGGGGTTAAAAGAAACGATCCTATGTTTAGATAAATCATTTAGTCATTTAGAGAAAAGAGGGAAATAAGATTGAAAAACACAAAGGTAATGACTGAAGGAGCGATATTTGCAGCAATATTTGCATTAATAGCTTTTACGACAGTCATTTTGCCAGTACTGGGTTCTGTTTTAATTTGGATACTACCACTACCATTTATTATTTATACCTTACGAAATGGGTGGAAACCTGGCTTACTGTTATTTTTTGTAGCTTCATTTGTTTCATTTATTATTGGGGGACCATTATTAATTATTAGTGCTATCTTTTTTGGAAGTGGTGGGCTAGTAGTTGGGGAATTATTTAGAAGAAAAAAGTCTGCCTTTACTGTCTTATTAGGAGGTAGTTTAGCGTATATTGTTAATCTGCTTTTTTATTTCATTTTAAGTATTCTTATATTTGATATTCATCCAGTGAAAGCAACTCAGGAGTTAATGATTGAATCAATCAATGCTGCTGAAGCAATGTTACTTGCATTGGGACAAGATCCAAGTGCTCAGCTTGCTCAGCTTGTCGACTTTACTAATCAGCTTATCGTTCTAGCGCCATCTATTATTATTTCAACTGGAGCTTTTTATGCCTTATTTATCCAACTTATTGCATATGCAGTATTAAAAAGAATTGGTATGAAAGTACCTAAGTTTAAACCATTTAGAGAATGGTCATTTCCGAAGTCATTTTTATGGTATTATCTAGTTGCTTCTATTTTAATGATTATTGGCCTACAAGAAGGGACCGCACTTCATATTGTCATGTGGAATTTGTTTCCCTTACTAGAAATTGTCATGACAATTCAAGGGTTAGCAGTCGTATTTTACTACTGTTATGCCAAGAAGTTAAATAAATCAATTCCTATCATAATTATAATTGTTACGATTATAGCCCCATTTCTTCTTTATATATATAGAATTTTAGGTATAATTGATTTAGGATTCGAACTTCGAAAAAGAATGAAAACTCGAAATGAGTAGGAGTTGAAATTATGCCAGAGTTCTTATTTAAACGGTGGCACGGATATCATGTCATCGCCTTGTTTGCTGTGGCAGCCATTTTTATTGGAATATTAACGTTATATCAATGGATTTTTGGCCTAGTCGGCTTTCTATGTTTAGGGGTCGGACTTATCTATACTATTCAAGCGAAAAATTATTTTGTTAAAGATTTAGAAAAATATATTTCTACACTGTCGTATCGAGTTAATAAGGCTGGGGAGGAAGCGGTTACGAAAATGCCGATCGGTATGCTTCTCTACAATGAAGACAAAATAATCCAATGGGTAAATCCTATGGTTACTTCATTTATAGAAGAAGAGTGCATCGGTCAACCAATCACTAAAATTGATGAAGATTTATTTAGTGTTATTGACAGTGACGAAAAAGAGACTTCCATTCAAATTGGCGAAAATGTTTTTAGAGCTCTTATAAAGAGAGATGAACGGCTGATCTACTTTTTTGATATAACAGAAGAAGTTTATGTGAAAAAGCTGTACGAAAAGGAACAAACTGTTATTGCTATTATTTACTTAGACAATTATGATGAAGTAACACAAGGTATGGAAGACCAAATTCGAAGTAAGTTAATGAGCCAAGTTACATCTACTTTAAATAATTGGTCAAAGGAACACGGTGTCTTTCTAAGAAGGACGTCATCAGATCGTTTTCTAGCTATATTCCGCCAAGAAGTTCTCGAAAAACTTGAAGAAACAAGATTTGATTTACTCGATGAGGTAAGAGAAGCTACTTCTAGCGAAAAAATACCTATTACACTAAGTATTGGAGTAGGTAGTGGGCAAGGAACGTTCCAAGAGCTTGGATTACTTGCTCAATCAAGTTTAGATTTGGCACTAGGACGTGGTGGTGACCAAGTAGCTATTAAACAAAAAAACGGTAAGGTTCGTTTTTATGGCGGAAAGTCAAATGCTGTAGAGAAACGAACTAGGGTTAGAGCACGTGTTATTTCCCACGCAATTCGTGACTTCATTTTAGAAAGTGACCGTGTCATGATTATGGGTCATAAAAATCCTGATATGGATGCGGTAGGTTCAGCTATTGGTGTACTAAAATTAGCGCAACTAAATGGTAAAGAAGGATATATTATTTTAGACCCTGAAAATATTAGTAGGGACGTAAGGAAGTTAATGGAGGAAGTAGAGAGACATGATCGCTTATGGGCGCATTTTATTACTCCTACAGAAGCTTTAGAAGAGGTAACGAATGATACTCTTTTAGTTGTAGTTGATACACATAAGCCTTCGCTAGTGATTGAGCCGAAAGTCTTGGAAACAATTGATCGTGTAATTGTGATAGATCATCACCGCCGTGGTGAAGAATTTATTGAAGAGTCAGTTTTAGTCTATATGGAGCCTTATGCATCATCAACAGCTGAGCTAGTGACAGAACTTCTTGAATACCAGCCTAAACAAACAAAACTCGATTTGTTAGAAGCAACTTCGTTATTAGCGGGAATTATTGTTGATACGAAAAGTTTTGCAGTTAGAACAGGCTCTAGAACATTTGATGCAGCGTCCTATTTAAGATCACAAGGAGCAGACACTGCTTTGGTTCAAAAACTTCTTAAACAAGACTTAGATCAGTATATTAAACGATCTCGTCTTATTGAGAATGCGCATATTTACCGTAATGGTGTTGCGATTGCTAAAGGAAGTTCGGATAAAGTTTGCAGTCAAGTGCTGATTGCACAAGCTGCAGATACGCTACTCTCAATGAATGGTATCGTGGCTTCGTTTGTTATTTCAAAACGAAAAGATGATACGATCGGTATTAGTGCTAGATCATTAGGAAACGTCAATGTGCAATTAATTATGGAAATGCTTGATGGTGGCGGTCATTTATCAAACGCTGCAACACAACTTGAAGGCATTTCAGTAGATGAAGCGGAAGAATTATTAAAAGAAAAAATAGATCAATACTTTGAAGGGGGAAAAGAATCATGAAAGTAATTTTTCTTCAAGATGTAAAAGGTAAAGGGAAAAAAGGTGAAGTCAAAAATGTTTCGGAAGGATATGCAAGAAACTATTTACTTCCAAATAAACTAGCTTCTGAAGCAACTTCAGGAAACTTAAAAACATTAGAAGTGAAAAAGCAAGGCGAAGAAAAGCGTGCCGAAGAAAAGTTAAATGAAGCAAAAGCCTATAAAGATGAATTAGAGAAACTTACTGTAGAAATTAAAGCAAAATCTGGTGAAGGTGGCCGTCTTTTCGGAGCTGTCACAAGTAAACAAATTGCTGATACACTTGGTAAAATGAAAAAGAAAGTAGATAAACGTAAAATCGAATTAGATGAACCAATTCGTGCACTAGGTTATACCAATGTTCCGGTTAAATTACACCCAGAAGTAACAGCAACAATTAAAGTGCATGTAATTGAAGGATAATGCAATAAAGTAACGGTATCACTTTTCAATCATTCTAGATCTTACATTAAAAAGGGTAGGTGGAACCATCATGAGTGAATTATTTGCTGACCGCACTCCGCCGCAAAACGTTGAAGCAGAACAAGCTGTTCTAGGGGCAATATTTTTAGAACCGGAGGCACTTGTCACAGCATCAGAGCGATTGACATCAGAGGACTTTTACCGTGCAGCACATCAGCGAATTTACAGTGTGATGATAAACTTAGCTGAAAGAGGAGAGCCTGTTGATCTTGTCACTGTTACAGCAGAACTTCAAGATAGAAAGTGGCTAGAAGAAATCGGGGGAGTATCTTATTTAAGTGATCTAGCAGGTAGTGTACCTACAGCTGCAAATGTTGAGTACTATAGTAAAATCGTTGAAGAGAAGTCTATATTAAGACGTTTAATTCGTGTTGCCACTACAATTGCAGCTGAAGGTTATGCTGAAGAAGAAGAAGTTGATGCAATATTAAATGAAGCAGAGAAAACGATTTTAGAAGTTTCACATAAAAAGAATACGAGTGCGTTTATTTCAATTAAGGACGTGCTCGTTGAAGCATATGATAATATTGAGCAGCTTCAGCATCGAACAGGTGATATCACAGGGATCCCAACAGGATTTTCTGAACTTGATAGAATGACAGCTGGTTTTCAACGAAATGACTTAATCATTGTTGCAGCGAGACCTTCTGTAGGTAAGACTGCTTTTGCTTTAAACATAGCACAAAATGTAGCAACTAAAACGGATGAAAATGTAGCTATTTTTAGTTTAGAGATGGGGGCATCTCAGCTTGTTATGAGGATGATTTGTGCAGAGGGAAATATCGACGCACAGCGACTACGTACAGGATCTCTTATAGAAGAAGATTGGACGAAGTTGACAATGGCAATGGGGAGTCTTTCTAAAGCAGGTATTTATATTGATGACACTCCTGGTGTTAAAGTAAACGATATCCGTGCAAAGTGCCGACGATTAAAACAGGAAAAAGGTTTAGGGATGATTTTGATCGACTACCTACAACTTATTCGAGGAGATGGTAGAAGTGGTGAAAATCGTCAACAGGAAGTTTCTGAGATTTCCAGAACATTAAAAGCAATTGCGAGGGAATTAGAAGTTCCTGTTATTGCCCTTTCACAGCTTTCCCGTGGAGTTGAATCGCGTCAAGATAAGCGCCCAATGATGTCAGATATTCGTGAATCGGGAAGTATTGAGCAGGATGCCGATATCGTAGCATTCCTTTATCGCGATGATTACTATGATAAGGAATCCGAAAATAAAGATATTATTGAAATTATTATTGCCAAGCAAAGGAATGGTCCAGTAGGCACCGTCGAACTAGCTTTTGTGAAAGAGTATAATAAATTCGTTAACTTAGAACGACGTTTCGATGAAAATAACATCCCAGCAGGGGCCTAGGATGGCGTAGCCACTGACTTCAATCACATCGTGAGTTACTTCATGGATTACATCGTGCAGCTATGTGACGAGGAAGTTTGCCTCAGAGCGTTACGAGTAGTTTAAATAGCATATTTTGCAGTCCCCTCCAGTATATTCTAGAGGGGACATCTTGTGTTTATGGGAGCGAGTATGTAAAATAGTGAGAGGCATTTTCTAAGAAGAGTCTTATAGAAGATTATAAAATTTTCTTAATAAAATCGAGAGTTCGCGATCTCCTCTCGTTAAAAAAAACTAAGGAGTGTTTAAATATGAAAAAAGCATTGGTGGTGTTTAGTGGTGGACAAGATTCGACTACTTGTCTATTTTGGGCACTGAAAAACTTTGATGTAGTCGAAACGGTAACGTTTGATTATAACCAAAGGCATAATAAAGAAATTGATGTTGCAAAGGCAATTGCTAGTGATCTAGGTGTAGAAAATACGGTTATAGATATGAGTCTTTTAAATCAACTCACTTCAAATGCATTAACTAGAAGTGACATAGAGATAAAAGAAGGTGGAGAAGGAGAATTACCTTCAACATTTGTAGATGGTAGGAATCATCTCTTTCTATCGTTTGCAGCTATCATGGCAAAAGCCAAAGGAATAAAAAATATAATTACAGGTGTATGTGAAACAGATTTTTCAGGGTACCCAGATTGCCGTGACGTGTTTATAAAATCTTTAAATGTCACGTTAAATTTATCGATGGACTATCAGTTTGTCATTCATACACCATTAATGTGGATTGATAAAAAAGAAACATGGGCCCTTGCTGATAAACTAGGTGCCTTTGAATATGTAAGAGAAAAAACGTTAACTTGTTACAACGGTATTATTGGTGACGGGTGCGGTGAGTGCCCAGCTTGTAAGCTCCGTAAAGAAGGATTACGTAAGCATTTAGAGGAGCAAAAAGGAGGAGCAGCCAATGTGTAACAGTCATAACTTATTTGGTTTTCGTATTGTCGATAAGCTTCAAAAGTTTGGTGAAGATATTCAAAAAGAACAGCTAAGATATCATAATAAACGAGTCCTAGTAAGTAAAGAGTTCACATTTGATGCAGCTCATCATCTTCATCATTATGAAGGTAAATGTAAGAACCTACACGGTCATACGTATAAAGTCGTTTTTGGAATTAGTTCGCTAACAGATGAAATTGGTATTGCCATTGATTTTGGTGATATTAAGAAAATCTGGAAAGAACAAATTGAAATTTATTTAGATCATAGATATTTAAATGAGACATTACCGCTTATGAATACAACAGCAGAAAATATGGTTGTATGGATTTATGAAAAAATGGCTGACTATTTGAAAGACAGTCAATTCAAGACGTTAAAGCCACGAGTTGAGTTTGTTCGTTTATTTGAAACACCAACGAGCTATGCAGAAGCTAGAAGAGAGTGGATGGAATGAAAATACCAGTCATTGAAATTTTCGGTCCAACCATTCAAGGTGAAGGGGCCGTTATTGGTAAAAAAACTATTTTTATTAGAACGGCAGGTTGTGATTACCAATGCTCTTGGTGTGATTCTGCTTTTACTTGGGATGGCAGTGGCAAAGAAGACATTACGATGATGAATGCTGAAGAGATCTTTAGAGAATTAGAGAAAATAGGACTCGATAATTTTGAACATGTGACGATTTCAGGGGGGAATCCAGCTCTTATTAAGTCATTGAGCACTCTTATTCGTTTACTAAAGGAGAAAAATTTCAAGGTTGGTCTAGAAACACAAGGTAGTGTTTGGCAAGATTGGATGGTTGAGATTGACGATTTAACGATTTCACCTAAGCCCCCTAGCAGTGGTATGAAGACAGATTTTGATAGATTAGAGGATATATTACAACTCTTAACTAAAAGAATAGATAATGGGCACGTTAGTATAAAAGTAGTTATTTTTAATGATAAAGATTTACAATATGCAAAGAATGTTCATAAAAAATTTCCTGCAGTACCTTTTTATTTACAGGTAGGGAATGAAGATTTATCTGATGAGAGTAACGAACGACTTGCTTTAATGTTAATTCAAAAATTAGAATGGCTTGTTAGTAAAGTTGTCGTTGATCCAGAATTCAATAATGTAAGAGTATTACCACAACTTCATACGTTACTTTGGGGTAATAAAAAAGGAGTGTAAACATTGAGAAAAGATCATGAATTAGAAGGTGTATCTTTGTTAGGTAACCAAAATGTCGAATATAAATTCGAATATGATAAATCAATTTTAGAGACTTTTGAGAATAAGCATCTAGACAATGATTATTGGGTAAAATTTAATTGTCCTGAATTTACAAGCCTTTGCCCAAAAACAGGTCAACCTGATTTCGCAACGATCTATATTTCATATATACCTAGTGAAAAAATGGTTGAAAGTAAATCGTTAAAGCTCTATCTTTTTAGTTTCCGTAACCAAGGGGACTTCCATGAAGATTGTATCAACATTATTATGAAAGATCTAATTGAGTTGATGGATCCGAAGTATATTGAAGTATGGGGGAAATTCACGCCACGAGGTGGTATCTCAATTGATCCTTACGCAAACTATGGGAAAAAAGGAACAATGTTTGAAGAGATGGCAAAGCAACGAATGTTTAACCATGACATGTACCCAGAAAAAGTTGATAATAGGTAATCAAGCTGCTGAGTATAGCATTTAGTTAAAAGGCTTAGGGATTAAAGATGATCTCTAAGCCTTAATTTTGAATTGGGATTAAGGAAATAGTGCTTTAGGATAACCAAATAGAGCATGACTATGTATCAATATGGAAATCTAACCGAAATACTACAAGAGAAGAACAATTATGGAGTCTTTTATAATGATCATTTAGTCGAATCAACATTTTTTTTATGTTTTCTTATAGAAAAAGTTTTTACGAACAAATCATTACATTACTAATAAATCGTTCGGATTTTATTGACTTTACTTTAGTAAATTGTTACACTTACTATGGTTTTGAATGGATAAAATATTACTAGGAAAAAATAGATATATTCTTTTAACTATTTGCGGAGGTGTAACATTAATGGCATCAGTTGTTGTCGTTGGAACACAGTGGGGAGACGAAGGAAAAGGAAAAATTACAGACTACTTGTCTGAAAAAGCTGAAGTTGTAGCAAGGTATCAAGGCGGAAATAATGCTGGTCATACGATTGTTTTTGATGGGAAAAAGTACAAGCTACACTTAATTCCTTCAGGTATTTTTTATAAAGATAAAATCTGCGTAATTGGTAATGGGATGGTTATTGACCCAAAAGCGTTAGTGCAAGAATTAAAATATTTACATGACAAAGGTGTAGATACAAGCAACTTACGAATTAGTAATCGTGCTCATGTCATCCTTCCTTACCACATTAAGTTAGACATTGTGGAAGAAGAGAGTAAAGGTGACAACAAAATTGGAACGACGAAAAAAGGTATTGGTCCAGCTTACATGGATAAAGCAGCACGTGTAGGTATTAGAATTGCCGACTTACTTGATCGTGAAGAATTCGAAATGAAGCTTGAGCGTAACCTAAAGGAAAAAAATCGTATGTTTGAAAAGTATTACGAAGTTGATGGCTTTACAAAAGAAGAAATTTTAGACGAATATTTCGAGTATGGTCAACAAGTTGCACAATATGTAGTTGATACATCTGTTGTATTAAATGATGCACTAGATGATGGAAGACGCGTTCTATTTGAAGGTGCCCAAGGGGTAATGTTAGACATTGACCAAGGAACATATCCTTTCGTTACGTCTTCAAATCCAATTGCAGGTGGAGTAACAATTGGATCAGGTGTTGGACCATCTAAAATTAATCATGTAGTTGGAGTATCTAAAGCATATACAACACGTGTTGGTGATGGACCATTTCCAACAGAATTAAAAAATGAAGTTGGTGACCGTATTCGTGAAGTAGGGAATGAATATGGTACAACTACAGGTCGTCCACGCCGCGTCGGTTGGTTTGATAGCGTCGTTGTTCGTCATGCGAGACGTGTAAGTGGTATTACAGATCTATCGTTAAATTCAATTGATGTACTTACTGGTATTGAAACACTGAAAATTTGTGTGGCTTACAAATATCAAGGCGAAGTTATGAAAGAATTCCCAGCAAGCTTAAAAGTATTATCAGAGTGTGAGCCTGTATTTGAAGAGTTACCAGGTTGGACGGAAGATATTACAGGAGTAAAATCTCTTGATGAATTACCAGAAAATGCAAGACATTATATTGAGCGTATTTCTCAACTAACTGGAATTCCTTTAACAATCTTCTCTGTTGGACCTGATCGTAGCCAAACAAATCTTGTAAGAGGCGTGTTTGCATAAGATCTCAAGTTCAATAATGATTAAATTGGAGTACGAGTTTATTAATAACTCGTGCTCTTTTAAAAAAAAATAAGAATTATTTATTCCACTTTTAAGGGGCAGTAAAACCCTCACTGATTGAAGTTCAGCTTTATAAATTTCTAACTTAGAAACTGTCTAGTGCAAGCAGTCTACGAGTTCGGTCACTTCAGTCAAGCAACTGATTTCAATTGAACTCTTATATAGAGGGTAGAGAATTTTTTTAAAAAAACTTGATTTTTATTTAGTAATTGTATATTCTAGTAAAAGTGTTGCAAAAACAAGTCACATTATTTTTTAAAAAGTTTTTTCGGAAAAAGTGTTGCATTTGTTTTTTAGATATGATATTATAAATCTTGTCGTTAAGAGATGAGCCATTAGCTCAGTTGGTAGAGCATCTGACTTTTAATCAGAGGGTCGAAGGTTCGAATCCTTCATGGCTCACCATTTTCATCTTTGGCCCGTTGGTCAAGCGGTTAAGACACCGCCCTTTCACGGCGGTAACACGGGTTCGAATCCCGTACGGGTCACCAATTTTAAGTTGTTGTTGTAAAACAAGACGGAAGTGGTTATAATAGTTCTTGTCGGCACGTTAAGATCAAAGTAACGATTTGAAGTGTCACTATAAGAAGAAATAGTGGACACGTCAAAAAATATTATTATCGCGGGATGGAGCACAATGAGTTAGCTTCGAAGGAAAAGCACCGCAGCTCGACGCAGCAGCTACAGAGCATTACTAGTAGAGGAAGAGCGAGTCGACACATCAAAAGCAAGTACCAAATTAAATAATTTATTATTATCGCGGGATGGAGCACAATGAGTTAGCTTCGAAGGAAAAGCACCGCAGCTCGACGCAGTAGCTACAAAGCATTACTAGTAGAGGAAGAGCGAGTCAACACATCAAAAGCAAGTACCAAATTAAATAATTTATTATTATCGCGGGATGGAGCAGTCTGGTAGCTCGTCGGGCTCATAACCCGAAGGTCGTAGGTTCAAATCCTTCTCCCGCAACCAAATGGACCCGTGGTGTAGCGGTTAACATGCCTGCCTGTCACGCAGGAGATCGCCGGTTCGATCCCGGTCGGGTCCGCCATTTTTGTTTTTAGTATTTTTGACTAATATAGTGGCTCGGTAGCTCAGTCGGTAGAGCAGAGGACTGAAAATCCTCGTGTCGGCGGTTCGATTCCGTCCCGAGCCACCACTAAATAAATTAATAGTATGCCGGCCTAGCTCAATTGGTAGAGCAACTGACTTGTAATCAGTAGGTTGGGGGTTCAAGTCCTCTGGCCGGCACTCTATTGTACATAAAAGTCTATCATTTATTTGGTAGACTTTTATTTTTTGGGTACGGGAACATAAGGTATCTGTTAAATAATAACAATAATTATACAGTTATATTACGATTATAAGTTTATCAAACCGTTTTAAGCTAGATGTGTTACAATACAATAGGTTGTATGAAGTTTATGATTAAAACATTAATATTACTAATATAAAAAAAATTGAACAAAGTAGCGTAGGAGGAGAACCATGAAACACTATAAGCACTGGTTAGATCGTCTACCAAAAGGCTTAATAGGTAAGACAAAAACAAACCTTAATTTATTGAAAACATTCACTAATAAATATAAAAAAGTCATTGGAGCAGGACTATGTACAGCACTACTAGCAACAAACTTACATACTGGTTTTGTTAACGCTCAAGAAGAGGTCGAAAATAATGGTTTACAATCGATCTATCACATTTATATTGATGGGAATAGAGTCGGTTCAGTAAATGATAGTTCTTTAGTTACAAAATTAAAGAATGATATTTTACAAGAATTTAGTGGTAGTTATGAAGACCTGACATTGGTTATCGGGCAAGAGATTGACATGATTCCTGAACTTGTTTTTAATGCTAGGACTAATACTGATGATACGTTAGAAAAATTAGAAAATAGGTTAAGTGTGAAGGCTGAATCTATATCCCTAGAGGTCGAGGGTGAAGAAATTGCGTATGTGAGTAGTGAAGATGAGTACCTAGAGGTAATTGAAAAGTTAATGCTTCAATATGTTTCAAAAGAAGAATTAAAAGATTTCCAGGAAGCAAAAGAAAATGACGAGCTTGATAGAAACCCTTCTGTTGGAGAGAAGATTATCTTAGATATTAAGTTATCAAAGGATATTGAATCTGGTGAAGCTGTCGTAAATCCTGAGGAAATACTTTCAGTAGAGGATGCTGTAAAACAAATTAATTTAGGCACATTAGAAGATGATGTTTATGTTGTTGAACCAGGTGATGTACTTGGAACAATTGCTGAAGAAAGCAATCTTTCAATGGATGAAATCCTTGCTTTAAATCCAAAAGTTACACAAGATACATTGTTACAAATTGGTGATGAATTAAATGTTACTGTATATAAACCGATCGTAAAAGTAATTATTGAAGAAGCTTCAAAAGTTAAAGAAGATATACCATTTCAGACAGAAACAAAAGACGATGCTAATATGTCGCGTGGTGAAACGAAAGTCCAACAAGAAGGACAAAAAGGTGAACGAGTAGTTAGTTATAGTATTACCCGGGAAAACGGTAGAACGATTGAAAGAACAATTGTTAGTGAAAATGTAACAAAAGAACCAGTAAATCGAGTAGTATTACGTGGAACAAAAGTAACCCCATCAAGAGGTACTGGACAATTAGCATGGCCTGCAGTAGGTGGATATATTTCTAGTTATCAAGGAATGCGTTGGGGTAGATTTCATAGAGGAATCGATATTGCAAGACCATCCAATTATAATATTTTAGCAGCCGATAATGGTACCGTTACTTTTGCTGGATGGGATGGCGGCTATGGCAACAAAATTATTATTAATCATAATAATGGTATGAGAACGTTATATGCTCATTTGGCTTCAATGGATGTCAAAGTAGGGCAAACTGTTGCTCGAGGACAAAAGATTGGTGTGATGGGTACAACTGGTAATTCAACTGGTATCCATTTACATTTTGAGGTTTATCAAAATGGAGAACTAAAAAATCCAATGGATTTTTTAAATAGATAATTTGTATAGGGGTTTGTAGCCTTTAAGTAATGAAAATAATATACATTCGAGGTCTGGTAACTTCAACTTGTGTAGACGTGATGAAAACAAATGTTTTGTCGTGTTACGTCGATAGTTGTAGTTGCCAGACTTTTTATATGCTAACCAGATTGTAGTGGGCAAAAAAGCTTTTATAATATGATAAAATATAGTTGAGACTTAAATCACTAGAGTAATATATTTGAAACAGTCAAATCAGACACTTTCTATAAAAACTGGGAGTTGAAAATAAAATGGTGAAGAAAATCTTAGTAGTTGATGATGAGCAGCCGATTGCAGATATTTTGAAGTTTAGTCTAGAAAAAGAAGGCTTTTTTGTTGAGTGTGCTTATGATGGGGAAGAAGCGGTAAAAAAAGTTGCGAGTTTAGTACCTGATTTAATTTTACTAGATATTATGTTACCACTGAAAGACGGTATGGAAGTATGTCGGGAAGTCAGAAAAAAATATGATATGCCAATTATTATGCTCACAGCTAAAGATTCTGAGATAGATAAAGTATTAGGTCTTGAACTCGGAGCAGATGACTATGTAACAAAGCCATTCAGCACTAGGGAGTTGTTAGCGAGGGTTAAAGCTAATATAAGACGTCACCAACAGCAACCAGAAGAAGTATTACCTGAAAAAAAAGAGTTGAATATAGGTTCGCTGACCATTCACCCTGATGCGTATCAGGTTACCAAACGTGGGGAAGCTATCGAATTAACACACCGTGAATTTGAGTTAATCTATTATTTAGCAAAACATATCGGACAAGTTATGACTCGTGAGCATTTATTGCAAGCAGTGTGGGGATATGATTACTTTGGTGATGTTCGCACTGTCGATGTAACTGTAAGGCGTTTAAGGGAAAAGGTAGAGGATAATCCTAGTCATCCTACTTGGATTATTACACGTAGGGGAGTCGGGTACTATTTAAAGAACCATGAGGGGAATTAATTATGCATAAAGTCGGTTTTTTTAAATCGATTCAAGTAAAAATAGTTATTATATACGTATTATTGATTTTAATAGCGATGCAAGTGATTGGCGTTTATTTTACAAAACAGTTAGAAGAGCAACTTGTAGAAAATCATTTTGAAATGTTAGAAGAACGGGCAAATTTATTGGCTTATAACGTTGAACAAGAAATGAAAAAAAATAGAGATGAAACGACGTCTAGTTTAAATGCTGATATCGATGTGTTATTGCGAGAGTTCTTTTCGATTGAGAATGCAGAAGTACAGGTTATTGATAAGCACAAAGTAGTTTTAAGTGTTTCTAATTTTCAAAAGCGCCACGTTGTTGGGCAGAGAACGACAGAAGTACGTGTGAAAAGAGCTTTACTTGGAACAAAAGATAGAGATATTCTCCGTGATCAAACAACAGGACATAGAATGCGGGTTTTAGCTATACCTGTTATTTCAAATAATGAAACGATTGGAGCAGTTTATATCGAGGCTTCAATAGAAGAAATATATGAACAAATGCAACAAATAAATCAAATATTAATGACGGGTACATTGATTGCTTTAGTCATTACTGGTGGTTTAGGAATATTTTTAGCTCAAACTATTACAAGGCCCATATTAGATATGCGGAAACAAGCTCAAGTATTGGGGATAGGAGACTTTTCGAGAAAAGTTCATGTCTATGGTAAAGATGAAATAGGTCAGTTAGCGATTACGTTTAATGAACTAACTACGAAGTTAAAAGAAGCAAACGCTACTACAGAAGCGGAAAAGCGGAAGCTAAGTTCAGTTCTTTCCCATATGACAGATGGGGTTATTGCTTCGGACAAAGAAGGTAGCATTATATTAATGAATAAACAGGCTGAGAATTTATTGAATGTTTCCCAAGAGGAAGTCTTAGGTAAGTCAATCGTTGAATTACTACGTGTATTTGATGATAGAACGATAGATGATTTGTACCGAAACCCTGGTTCTTTGTTGTTAGATTTTAGTGAGAACGATAAAGAGTATTTATTAGAGGCAAATTTCTCTGTTATTCAAAAAGAAGACGGTAGTTATAACGGAATTATTACTGTTATACATGATGTTACTGAGGAGGAAAAAATCGAACAGGAACGTCGAGAGTTTGTAGCAAATGTATCCCATGAATTAAGAACCCCTCTAACTTCAATGAAAAGTTATCTTGAGGCTCTTGAGGATGGCGCATTGCATGATCCAACTATTGCTCCTAAATTTCTAAATGTAGCTCAAACTGAAACAGAACGAATGATTCGTTTAGTAAACGATTTACTGCAACTTTCAAAGATGGATAGTAAAGACTACCGCCTATATTTAGATACGATTGATATGACAAAATTATTAAATAGTGTCATTGACCGTTATGAGTTAGTTTCTGATAATGATAAGATTTATTTTCATAGAGATATACCTAATCATACGACTTTTGCCACTGTTGATCGGGATAAAGTTATTCAAGTTCTCGATAATATCTTGTCAAATGCTATCAAGTACTCTCCTGAGGGTGGGGAAATTACGATCTCCTTAAAAGAAAATGAAAAAGAATTAAGTATAAGTGTTAATGATGAAGGAGTAGGAATACCAGCGGAAAACTTGCCACAAGTTTTTGATCGTTTTTATCGTGTTGATAAGGCTCGTTCGCGAAAATTAGGTGGAACTGGTCTTGGGTTAGCGATAGCAAAACAAATTGTCTCGGCTCATGGTGGGAGCATTTCGATTAATAGTGAATGGAATATTGGCACAAGGATTACATTAACTTTACCTTATTCGGCAGATAAAGGTGGTGAGTGATAATGATGGAACATGTAAAAACCGTCATTCTATGGCTCTTAATTTTACTCAGTGTGTTCTTAACTTATCAAATTTGGATTTTCCAGCCGAATTATAGAATATTACAGAGTACAGAATATATTGATCGTACTCAAATTGGCGATGAAAAAGGTTTAGACCAAGTAATTCGGCCAAAGCAAATTGTTTTTTATAATGATGGTTTATCATTTTCCCCCATTGGAAGCTCAGAGTATATTCAAAAATATTATGATGAGTATCATGGGGTATCAGTAGAACAAATAACTGTTACTACTAATTTTATAGATTTAGAGATTGATGAGAATTTTAAAGGGATTGAATTTATTTTTCCATCAAGTATTCCATTTGAAGCCTTAAATGAGTTTTTTCAATTCAAGAATAATAAAAGTAGTTTTATTAGAAATATAGATAGGATTGTTTTTTTTATTGAATCTACTGATGGAAAAGAACAAGTTCATGCACGGTTCATTTCTAATAATGAGCAAGTCGTAGCTAATGCAATAACAAATATTTCTACAGAAAGCTTTAGAGTAGATATAACGGTTGATGGTAAAAACGGAAGTTACTATGAAGTATTCCCATATAATATTGTTAACTATGGTAATGGCTTCATGGGAACCGTGTTTTTACCTGAAGATGATTTAACGATAAATAGTGGCACGTATTTAGCAAAAACGATATCTGCTGAACATTTTAAACAATCATTATTTAGTGATCCCAGCTTTGTAAAAAACTATTTGCAGTCAAATGGCGAAGAATCCTTCACAGATGGTAATAGAATGATGAATGTATTAAATAACGGTAATGTTTTGCAGTATATTAATCCGTTTTTTGGTGATGGGATTGACCGAAATGATAAACATATTTTATTTACTGGACTGGATTTCTTGAATGGTCACGGTGGCTTTACTAATTCGTATTACTATGATTCTGTAAAACCAGTAGGTGGCAAGGATGAGATTACTTTTCGACTCTTTGTTGATGGAATTCCGGTATATCGTGCCAACTTTTTTGAGATAAATAACTTATACGAAATCACACTACAACGAGGGACTGGAAACCGTATAGAACAATATAAGCGGCCACTGTTTTTCGTTGACGAAGAACCTATTAATCTCAGCGAGTCTACGAGATTACCATCGGGTAATGAAGTTATAAAAGCAATAAATAATATAGAGGATTTTAATCCTTATTTATTAACAGATATTAATGTAGGGTATATGATGGTTAAACGGCAGTCGTTTGTTATTTTAGAGCCGAGATGGTTTATGTATTACAATAATAGTTGGGAAGTCGTAAATGTTGTTAATGATAGGGAAGATAGTGAGGCGATAACCGATGGATTGGAGTAGGGCAAAAACAATTTTCATTATTACTTTTTTATTGCTTAATATTTTCCTAGGTTATCAGCTAAATGAAAAAAGAGATGCTAGCAATATTAATTTTCTATTAGAAGCTACGATACAAGAACGGCTTTCGGAAATGAATATTGTCATTGAGGCAGAGTTGTTTGACGAACAGCTTACCGGAACTTATATAAGTGGTTCAGTTGAAGTGCCTTTGGATAAAGAAATCGAGAGGAAAAGAAATTCCCAAAAAGTTGTGGAAGTCAATGATGATGGAATAGTAGTCAGTTTAAATAATCCGCATTCTTTCAGGCAAAAAGATGGGCCCATTCAAGAGCAAGCAAAAGGGTTTGTTCTACAACATATAAATTTTGGTCAACATTATCGTTTTAGTCATTATGATTCTAAGTTAAAGCAAGTGTTTTTTTATCAAACGTATCAAGGCAAAAAAGTTGATAATTATGAAAGTGGACGATTACCGCTTCTTTTGCAACTAAACAATGACTTTGAAGTTGTTATGTATGAACAAAATTATTTAACGATTCAACCAATCCACCCTCCAGGGAAGGAACAAGAGCTGCTTTCAAGTATGAGAGCAATTGAAAAACTATTTAACCAACAGCTTATTCCGCCAGATAGTGTAATCACAAAGGTTGAGTTAAGTTATTATAGTTTTTTTAAGCCACCTCAAGGGGAGGTTCAGGTTTTTGCGCCAATGTGGAATATTGGTGTAAATGAACAGGTTTATTATGTAAATGCGATCGATGGCGCCATTCAAAATATACAATAATGAGGAGAAGCATAGATGAGTTTAACATTCAGTGTATTAGCAAGTGGCAGCTCAGGTAATGCCATTTATGTTGCTACCGAAAAAAAGCGAGTTTTAGTTGATGCAGGTTTAAGTGGAAAGGCGATGGATCAATTATTTAAGAAGATTGACTGTTGTCCAAGTAAATTGGATGCAATATTAGTTACGCATGAACATAGTGATCATATAAAAGGGGTTGGTATACTAGCAAGAAAATATCAAATTCCGATATACGCCAATGAAAAAACTTGGAAAGCAATGGAGCCTGCTTTAGGAAACATTTCAACTGATCAAAAGTTTATTTTTCATATGGAAGAAACGAAAAGTTTTGAAGACTTAGATATTGAGTCTTTTGGTGTTTCACATGATGCAGCAGAGCCGATGTTTTATGTGTTTCATCATGAAGGAAAAAAGCTCTCAGTTATTACGGATACTGGATATGTCAGTGAACGTATGAAGGGAACAATTAAAGATTCAGATGTCTATATATTCGAATCGAACCATGATATGAACATGTTACGAATGGGGAAATATCCTTGGAGTGTAAAAAGACGTATTTTAAGTGATGTTGGACATGTTTCCAATGAAGATGCAGCACTTGCTATGGCAGAGGTAATTGGTACGAAGTCAACTCGTGTGTATTTGGCTCATTTGAGTCAAGATAATAATATGAAGGATTTGGCTCACTTGACTGTAAAACAAACTTTAGCTGAACAAGGGTTTGAAGTAGGAAAATCTCTAAAGTTATTTGATACAGATCCAGCTAAACCTACTGAGTTAGTTGAGGTTTAAAACCTCAATTTTCGGGAATACAGGAAAAATAAAAAATCTTAAATGAAATACTGGATTTTTTCATGAAATTTGGTAAATTATATTTTGGATAATATAATAAGGAGGGTACCAGGTGGGATATTACGATGAGCATTATCAAACAGAAACAAGAAGTAAACGAAAAAATGTAAAAGGGATAGGAGTTACAGCTTTCTTTAGTTCAGTAGTTGGAGCTTTGCTTGTCATCTTTTCTGTTCCATTTCTCTCCAGCTATGGGTTGCTACCTTATGAAGTAGTTCCAAAAGGCCAAAGCGCTGAAACTACTCAACCAGAACTGATACCAGCTTCCTCGCAGGTAGATAGTACATTAAATATAACCGTTAATTCAGATATAACAGAAGCGGTAGAACGTGTTTCAGATGCAGTTGTAGGTGTTATTAATTTAAAACAATCAAATTTTTGGTCAACAACACAAGGAGAAGGAACTGGGTCTGGAGTTATTTATAAGAAAAATAATGGTCATGCCTATGTTGTGACAAATCAGCATGTTATAGATGGAGCACAACAAATAGAAGTGAGTTTAAGTAATGGTTCAAGAGTTTCAGCAGAACTACTTGGAGCAGATATTATAACTGATTTAGCCGTACTAAGGATTTCAGCTGACGATGTTGAAACAGTAGCAGAATTCGGTAATTCCGAGCTATTGCGAGTAGGAGAACCTGCGATTGCTATTGGTAACCCATTAGGATTACAGTTTTCTCGTACGGTTACACAAGGAATTATTAGTGCGACTGAAAGAAGTGTTCCGGTTGATTTAAATAAAGATGGGCGTGTTGACTGGGAAGCAGAGGTTTTACAAACAGATGCAGCTATTAACCCAGGTAATAGTGGTGGAGCTCTGATAAATATTCAAGGACAGGTCATTGGTATTAATTCTATGAAGATTGCCGGATCTGTTGAAGGAATAGGTTTTTCTATTCCTAGTGCTATTGCTGTTCCTGTTATTGAAGATCTTGAGCAGTACGGTGAAGTTCAACGTCCGCAAATGGGTATTGTCATTCGTTCTCTTTCAGAAGTCCCAAGTTACCATTGGAGAGAAACGTTTAAGTTACCTGATGATGTGAAAGCGGGTGTTATATTAGAAAGAGTCGAACCAATGAGTCCAGCAGATCGTGCAGGTCTAGATCAATATGATGTAATTGTAGAGCTAGATGGACAAAAAGTCCAAGACACACATGACTTACGTAAATTTTTATATACGAAAAAGAACATTGGAGATGACCTTGAGGTTACATTTTACCGAGAGGGTAAGAAGCACACCGTAACATTTACGTTAACGAAGCAAACATTATAGTTAATAGTTGAAAGCCTACCAGTTTATTTTGCTGATAGGCTTTCTTTTGTGTTGAATACCTATTTCATTATTATTTCCCTGTTAATTGTGGAAAACTAAAATGCGAGCTAATAGTTGTGTATAAGCAGAAATAGCAATAATTTTTGTGGAATTTTAATGATCTGTGGATAATGTTGTGGAAAACCGTTAAAATGGGATAATGATTACGAATTAGAAAATTTATCGTCGAAGGAGAGAAAAACGTGTATTATTGTTGTGAAAACCATGTCGAACTAGCAATGGATATTGTTGTCGATGAACAAGAAGTTGCACCGGTCTTGGAAAAAATAGAAGCGAAAAATGAGTTATCCACAACGTGTCATTTTTGTACAGACAAGGCTATTTACAAAATAAGTGGATAAAAACATATGGTTTCTGTGGATATGTGGATAAACTATGTGGATAACATTTTTAGGTGGGGAAAAAAACTGTGAATATCTCAATTATAACGGTAGGTAAGTTAAAAGAGAAATACTTAAAAAATGGAATTAATGAATATATAAAGCGTTTAGGTTCTTATGCGAAGGTAGAAATCGTTGAAGTTCCAGATGAAAAAGCTCCTGAACAATTAAGTGAAGCGGAAATGCTTCAAGTAAAAGAAAAAGAAGGAGAGCGTATTTTAGCTAAAGTGTCTCAAGATGCATACGTCATTGCGTTAGCAATCGAAGGAGAAATGTGGGGTTCAGAAAAACTGGCTAAGGAACTAGACAAGCTTGCGACTTACGGACGTAGCAAAGTTACCTTTATTATTGGTGGCTCTCTTGGATTAAGTACAGCGGTTATGCAGCGTTCCGATGCTGCGCTTTCCTTTTCAAAAATGACCTTTCCACACCAATTGATGAGGTTGATCTTAGTGGAACAGGTATATCGTGCGTTTCGGATTAATCGGGGTGAACCATACCATAAGTAAGCACATAGTTATTATTTTTAGAAGCGTCAAAGTACAATTCAATGTCTTTGACACTTCTTTTTTCTGGTTTATCTCCTTCATTGACGGTAATTTTATTAATGATTGAGTGGAGTAAATCCTTTTGCTTTTCAGGTGCAACATTAGGGAGTATTTTTGAAAAAGTGCTTAACACATTTTGTAATTGCTCTAATGAAATCTCCCTTACAGTAGGTTTATTAAGCTCATACTCTAATTGTACTTTTTGCTCTAGTAATACTTTTTTTTCTTTATCAAGCTCTGAAAGCTTATCTAATATTGGCTCAAGGGGATTAGATGTTTTCTCAATAATTGTAAGAAACTTATTTATACTTTTGTCTACTTGTTTAATTTTTTCTAAAATGTAATTAAGTCGTTCTTTGATTGGCTCTTTTAGAGTTATTATTTTTTCATTTACCTTCCCAACAATGGATTTAAGCACAATTGGTTTAGATGTTATTTCTTCTAGTTTTTTGAAAATAAACATTTCAACTTCATCAGCCTTTATTAAATTTGAATTGCAAACTGCACTTCCTTTGTTACGGTAATTCCCACATTGATAATAACGTAAGTATTCCTTACTGTTTTTACTCCTTTTAGTTTTATGACCAATCATTCCATGTCCACATTTTGGACAGCGTAAAAGGGTTGTAAGTGGGAAGTGTCCTGTAAATGTTTTAGATGGTTTATGTGATTTTTGTTCATTTATTTTCTGAGCTTTTTCCCATATTTCCATACTAATAATTGGGTCATGTTCGCCTTTTTCCAAAATCATGTTATTACCCTTACCTTTTCTTCTTTTTTCACTCCAATTTTCAACTTGATTAAAGCGAATGAAGCCAGCATACATAGGATTTGTAATAATTGTTTTTATAGAATTAATAGAAAAGTTAGAATTACGTTTTGTTTTGTAACCTTCATGATTTAACTTATTTGCTATTGCTTTATATCCTTTGCCACTAATATATAAATCAAATATATATTTAACAAGGTTTGCTTCATTATTATTTATAATTAAGCGTTTATCCTTTGAGGAAAAGCCTAAAACACTTCCACCATTAAATTTTCCTTCTTTTGCTCTTTGTGTCATTCCCATTTTTACATTTTCAACTATTTGATTTCTCTCCAGCTCAGCAAAACTGCCCATCATTTGAAACATTGCTTTTCCAACAGAGGTAGAAGCATCAATATTTTCACTAAAACTAAAAAGACTAATGTCATGCTTTTCTAAGTAGTCAACAATTGTTAGAAAATCAAGCTGTTTACGTGATAACCTGTTTATTTTCCACACCATAACCATGTCAAATTCTTCACTTTCACAGTCTTTAAGTAATTCTTTAAGGGAAGGTCTATCAAGGGATTTTCCACTAAAGCCTTCATCTTTATATGTACTTACTATTTGTAACTTGTTTCTTTGGCAATAATCCTCCAATACCTTTATTTGTCCATTAATTGAAAAACCTTCTTCTGCTTGCTCTTCTGTTGAAACACGTACATATAAAACAACTTTTTTCATTTATATTCCTCCTTAATTCATTCATCTAAATTTAAAATCCTTTCTGTATTTGCCTTTCTAACATAGTTTGTAATCATAGAAACTAAATTTGCTTTTTCCGTTTGAGATAAGTTAGAGAAGTTATTTTCAAATACAGAACAAAAGAAATCAAATTTCTCCTCATTTTCGAAGATAGAAATCAGATTAGATAGCACTTTATCGGCTCTTGAGAGGTCATGTAATACAAATAAATCTAAGTTCTTCCTAAGTTGGGCAATAACTTCCTCATTTTTATTCGATATTTTCTCTATTTTATTACTGTAAAAGCCTGTTTTATACTTTAGGATTTCTTCTTCATAACTGCTTTCTGCTTGTTTAATAATCCCTTCTAACTCAGCTTTTTCTTGTTCGGATGATTTAATATCAAAATAATTAAGTGTCTTTTTGGCTTCATTTTCATTAAAGCCAAGTTCTAATAATATTTGTAAACAAGTATGAAAATCAGGTTTCTTAATTAATCCCCTTTCTAATTGAGATACATAAGTAACAGCCTTATTTACTTTTTGTGATAGCACCTTAGATGAGATACCTGCTGATTTTCTTATTTTTTTTAATTCACTACCGAAATTAATTCCACTCATTTTTAAGCACTCCTTTTGTAAGATAATTAAATTATAGCATTTAGTAGCATATAAGTCAACATAAAGTAGCATAAAATATTGACAAAGGTAGCATGAGTATGCTACAATTAATTTTGAAAGGAGGGAATGAAAATGGAAAAAGAAATTAAAAAATTTGTAAATGACGATAACTCGTTGAATCTTTTTATAGAAAAGCTTTCCTTAATTCTTCTTGATACATTAATAGAAGAAAATAAAGGATTAGAAGAAGAAATCAGTATAAAAACAGCATGAAAAGTAGCATGATTTCAATCGGATAGGTAGCATGAATGTGCTTTGTTTCTAGTAACACATGTAAAAAGACTTCAAAATATTAAAAGTTAGGAGGAAAGTAGGAATGTTTGATACGGTAACATTAGTAGCTTATGACATAGACATAAACCCAAACCAATTAGAAGGAATAATTCCATTTACATATTTAGATAATGATGATGGAAGTTTCATAAGTAAATATTCTTTTTTAAAAGAGAGGATAAATTATAAATACAATTTGCAAAAAAAAATACTTGAAATGCAATTATCTATTCCAAAAATGGTTTATGGTACGAATACTGAAATGCTAACGGAGATAGATATTAGTGAATTTTGGATTAAGTTACATACGACACTAAAGGAACACTTCAATATCGACGTTAATATAGAGCAATGGAAAGTGAAGCGTTTAGACATATCATATAATTTTAAAGTCGATAATGTGGGAGCATACATATCTGAAATTAATAAAAAGAATTTATCTAAAAGGACAAAAATAACATATAACGAAAATGAAACAGTTATTTTTAAAAATAAAAGTAGCTCAATCTGTTTTTACGATAAAGAAAAAGAATGTATTAACAAAAAAGAGCCACTAAATATAATAGAACAAGCAAAGGGAATATTAAGACTAGAAATAAGACCAGCTATTTATCATTTAAGAGAGTATTCAATTGATAGAAAAGCAGTCGATTTAATAACTAACGCATTTTTTACATACATAGTCGTGAAGTTTAAAATAAATGAATTACTTAAATGTCAAGAGGAACACGAGGATAATGATTTACTTAAAGCTTTAGACAAAATGAAAGTAGCCGATATAGAAAAAGTATTAGGTTTTAATAGACTTGTTGAAATAGTTGGAGAAAAAACAATATTGGAAAAAAATTACTATAAAAATGGTACAATTAGAAACAGAAAAGAATTAATAGCCGAGTATAATAAAAACATAAAACAACAAAGCACTAAGCAACAACAGCTTTACATAACGCTGGAGAAATAGAAGTACATAAAAGTTAGATTTTATGAAACATATAACACAAACTAGTGTTACACCCACAGAACCTTGTTAAATATATTCCACGTATGAACACAAAGGTCTTCCCCTCAATTAACATAGTTTTACGTATGACAACGTAAGGATAATTATAGGGGTGCATTTCTACCATCGGAAGCAAAGTCCAACATTAATAACCTATAAGCACTACCAACCCCACAATCTAAATTAAATTCCAAACATAAAATTAATTGAAATCCTCTTAATTAAGGGGATTTTTTGTTTTTTATTGTTTCAAAAACGAATGTTTTTGAAACAATACGAAACAAATAAAGAAAATATATGAATATGGACTAAAGTAAGTTTCAAAAGTCGTATCAAAAACAATGTATCTTTATTTACTTTAATTATCATTTTTGATACAATGCAAGTAACAAATTGATATTTAAAGGTGGTACATATGAAGATAGGATATGCAAGGGTAAGTACACAGGAGCAATCATTAGATTTACAATTGGACGCTTTAGAGAAAGCTGGATGTGAAAAGATATATCAAGAAAAAATGAGTGGAATGAAAGATGATAGACTTCAACTTAACCAATTAATCGAGTACGCAAGAGAAGGAGATGTTTTAGTTGTCTATAAATTGGACAGACTTGGTCGTTCTACAAAGAGGTTAATTGAACTATCAGAAGAACTCCAAGAAAGAGGAATTGAATTAGTAAGCATTAGAGATAGCATAGACACAACAACAGCAGTTGGTAAGGCAATGTTTAAAATGTTAGCTGTTTTATCTGAAATGGAACGGGATTTAATATCGGAACGTACAAGAGCAGGTCTAGAGAGTGCTAGAGCAAGAGGGCGTAAAGGTGGTAGACCTAAGAAGGATAACAGGCAGGTGGAGAAGGCAATAAAGCTATATGACACAGAACAGTATACAGTAAAGGAAATAGAAGAAATTACAAGTGTTTCAAAAGCAACTCTATATAGAGAGATTAGAAAGAGAGTAAGTAAATAAGTAAGGCAAGGAGCATTCACTAAAGAGTGGATGTTTTTTTATTCCATTTATTTCGAAATTAATTGCAAATAAGAGGGAGTTATTCTAAAGTTAAAGATGGGAAGTATTTGTCCAAATTTGTCTAATCTGCTTAAAATTCTTATTACATAAAAATAATCATTATATATAGGGGGTTAATAAAAAATGAGTTGGAGTCAGTTAATACTTGATTATTTAGATAAGGTTGAAGAAGATGTTGTTGAAATTTTTGAATCAGAGAGACTTATTAACTATGACGAGAGGATTATGCAAAGGTTTAGAAAAATAGAAACACTCCCTGAAAATAGTGAGAATGAAGAGTTCGTTAGAGCTTATTTGACCTCGAAATTAGTAAATGAGTTAAATTATAGACCTGAGCTTATTGAATTTGAAAGAGAGTACAAATCAGCAGGAAGAAAAAAAGATAATAAACCAAGAATTGACATTCTCCTTAAAGATAAGGATGAAAATATATTTTTCTTTATAGAAGTAAAAAGTCCATCTAAATATGAGATTGAAAAAGAAGAAGCAATTGAGAAACAGTTATATTTAGTTGCTAACAATGAGGAAAAACCTATTAAATATCTTGTTTACTATACTGTTGTAGAGAGAAATGGTGAGCTTGTAGATGAAGTAGTAATAATAGATAAAGAAAAGTATCCAACATATAAAGATTGGAAGGATGCCAATGAACCTTCATCATCTGATAAACTCCCTGCAAGGTATGAAAAAGCTTTAAAAGAACCATATGTAAAAAACGGTAAAAAGGATTTATATAAAAATATTAGTTTATTTGAACTAGATGGAATAAGAGAAACCCTACATAATGTATTATGGGGTGGTGGTGGAACGGATGATAATGAGATTTTCTCTTCTCTTGTTAATATTATATTAGCAAAAATACAAGATGAGAAAGAAAGAAATGATGGTGAACAATACCTTTTTCAAGTGCTTCAATATTCATCTGAGGAAAACCCCGATGATACAGAACAGGAGAACCCAGAAAGTGTCTTTAAAAGGGTTAATGAATTATATAGAAGAGCATTGGTGCAAAGGTTAAATATAGAAGAGAGAAAAGCGAAAAAGTCCAATGTTATAACTGAGGAAAAGTTCTCATTTTCGAATTTGGCTTTTACTGTACAACAATTGGAGAAATATTCATTTACAGAGTCATTATCAAATATGAATGATGGAACCGACATTTTGGGTAATTTCTTTGAAGGAATTATTAGAAGAGGTTTTAAACAAACTGAAGGACAATTTTTTACACCACATAACATTGTCCAATTTTTATTATATGGTTTGGAGTTAGATAATTTATCGATTGATATGTTAAATAAAAACCGTTCATTACCATACATTATCGATCCATCAGCAGGTTCGGGAACATTTCTAATCGAAGCTATGAAAATGATTACTAAAACAATAAAATATAAGAGAAAAAAAGAACTCAATACCAATGAAGATGTAAGAGATAAATTAAGAGAACTAATGCCTGATTATAAGGAGAATACATGGGCAAAAGATTATCTTTATGGTATCGAACATAATTTTAATTTAGGAACTGCAATAAAAGTTAATATGATACTTCATGGTGATGGAAATACAAATATCTTTATTAAAGATGGACTATTACCTTTTAGATATTATACAAATAGAAATGGAATAAATATCCTAAAGGAATACAAAAATGAAGACAAATATTATCACGGTAGGGATGTAAATGAACAGTATGATGTCATAATTTCTAATCCTCCATTCAATGTAGATTTAGCTAAAGAAACTAAGCGTCATTTGAAAAGTGATTTTTTATTTGGAGATAAGAAAAACTCTGAAAATTTATTTATTGAAAGATGGTATCAGTTATTAAAAGAAAAAGGAAGACTTGGAGTTGTTTTACCAGAAAGTATTTTTGATACAGCAGAAAATAAATATATAAGATTATTTATTTTTAAATACTTCAATGTTAGAGCAGTTGTAAGCCTACCAACTCTTACTTTCGAGGATTATACTTCTACAAAAACGAGCCTTCTTTTTGCTTCAAAGAAGTCGAAAAGTCAATTAGAAGAGTGGAATAAATTATGGAATAAATATTCAAATGAGTGGAGTTTATTGAAAACTAGGGTGGAAAATTATAGGAAAGTTTTTATTGAGGGAGAAAAGAAAGATAAATACCCATCTATTAAAGACCATAGCGAGGAAACTATAATAACCAACTTAAAGAGATATTTAAAAGACTATGTTAATGAAGAAGAAGCAGGGATTAAAGACATACTAATTAAATACAGTAGCGAAATAGATACAATCTCCAAAATTGATAACGATATGGTTGATTATTTTGGTTATGTAAATGTATGGTGGGTGTTTGGTGAGGTTTCTGAGAAGCAAGATTATAGTATCTTTATGGCAGAGGCAGATAATGTAGGCTATAAAAAAACAAAAGCTCAATATTTAATAATGCCTAATGACCTTTACGATGTAGAAAAAGCTCCTAACCAACTAGATGTTGAGGGTATATTAAGTGAGTATGATAAGGCAATAGCAAAGAAAAAAGAGGCAATTGTAAATAATAAAATGAACTTTTTAAAGCTTGAAGAGAACAAACTTGAAACCAGTGATAAAAATGCTAAAGAAAGATTGGAAAGAAAAATTGAAAAAATAAAAAGTGTAACTCAAAAACTGGAAGATGAACTAAAAGAAGAGGAAGTACAACGTAATAAAATAGCCAAGTTTACATCAAAATACTACGATAAAGATGGTTATCTAAAAAGGCAATATACTGATAGAACTGACAGTGAGTTGTTAAATGAGTTTGAGGAAAATGGAATGCTGTACGTATATAAATCAGGTGATGTTTTAATTAGAGAAAGTGAGAAAAGTAAAATTTTAGACTTTATGAGAGGAGCAAAAATATGGGAGTAAAAGTTTTTGAACATAGTTTTAAGGACTTTTCCATTCATAAGCTCCTACGTAGTGATATTAAATATATTAATTATGAAAAAAGTTTTAAGTTTAGCTTTAAAAAGAGTCTAAAAATTAAAGATGTAATAAAAGATTACTACAAAGGATTTGCATTTAAGGGTAAAGATTTTAAGGACACTGGTGACGTATACGCCCTTAAGGGAGTAGACTTTAATGATGACTTGTCTATAAATTTTAATGACATAACTTTTTTACCAACAAGTTATTTTGAAAATAAGAAGTATAATAAATTTATTGTAAAAAAAGGAGATGTTGTAGTTTCTCTTGTTGGTAGTATCGGTAAAGTTATTGTTGTTCAGGAAGATGTAAAAATGCTCCTTAATCAAAATAATATTGCGTTACGTATAAAAGAAGAGTTATATTATAAGGAATTTTTTGCATATGTATTAAAGTTTATATTAATTAATTTGTTTGAAAAAGTATATAAAAGTGCTGGTTACTCATTTTTAGCAATTGATGATTTATTCGAATTGGAAATACCAGATATCTCCTTAGAGAAACAAAAGAAACTTTTAGAAAAAATTAATGAGGCAAATATTGAGGTTAAAAAGACTGAAGCAGATATTAAAGGCAATAAAGAAATTTTAGACTTAGTTTTATCAGAAGAGTTAAAAGTCAAAATTGAGGATGAAAACGAAAGAAAGAAACAATCATATACAAATAATAGTATTAGTAAGTTATTAAAACGAAATCAAAATCTTAGATTTAGCTATATGTGGAGTAACCTTCAATCAGCACAAAAAATTCTTTATGAGGGAGTAACACATATCGAAAAGTTGGGAAAATATATCATAAGTACAAGAAATGGATGGTCTCCAGCTTGTGACGGTAACCCTGAAGGTAAACCAGTATTAGGGATTGATGCAATTAGAGATAATACAATACACTTTAATAAGCTGAAATATACTCCCAAGAACAAAAAGACTATTGATTTTGTTCAAAAAGGTGACTTTTACGTTAGTAGAGGTAATACAATTGATTTAGTAGCGTTAGCAGGAATTGTGAATGATGAACCACCTAAAGAATTAATATATCCCGATTTAATGATTAAAATAAAGTTTGACGAAGAATATATTAATCCCAAATATGTTGCATATGTTTTTAACTCTACTATTGGCAGAACTTATTTTAAATATGCTTCAAAAGGGAAAAATCAATCTATGGTAAAAATATCATCGGATGAGTTATATAACTTCTATATGCCATTGCCACCCAAAAAAACTCAAGATGCTATTGTTGCAAAAATAGAAATAAAGTTAAAAGAAAAAAGTGAAATTTTCGAGAGGGTATCGATTAAAAAGGAAAGTATTATTCAAATAATAAATAACTTTTTAACAAGTGAAAAAGAATAAAGTAAAGGCAAATATCCCTTCAATTTTTGAAGGGATATTTCTAGTAATTAAATAAAAATTATATACAAACGAAGACTTTTTGTTCAAAGTAAGCTATGTTCTTAGATGATATTCGCTGAACCGTATCACAAATAGAGGCAAAAAAATTTGAAGATAAGGAGTCATTTTGTCTTTTGAATCATAATTTGAAAGGGAATTTCCCTCTGAATGATCTAATTCACGATAGAGAAAATTCCCTTGTAAATATCTCCAAAATTTCATTCTACGGATTTCATAAAGCGTAAAATGTACCTACCTTTCTAATTTTTGATTATAAAAAAACAACTCCACCACCATAGGCAAAGTTGTTTTTTTATATTTTCGTTTTAAATTTTAAACCTTTCAATTAGCCTTCTTAATTCTTCTGCAATATTAGATAAGCCTTCACCCGAGTTTGCAATTTCCATAATCGTTGCTGATTGTTCTTCCATAGATGCAGAGAGCTCCTCCGTTCCAGCTGCGTTTTCTTCTGATATTGCTGCTAGATTTTGGACAAGATCAATAATACTATTTTTGTTTTTATTCATCAACTCCGCTGATTGATTAAGTTTTATTACAGAATCCCTAACCAGCTCTGACGCTTCAGATATACCTTCAAACTTCATTTCAGTAAGTTTTACACTTTCACTTTGATCATTAACAATCCCTTTCACATCATTCATGGTACTTACAGCTAATTGAGATTTTGATTTCAATTCTTCAATCACAATCTTTATATCTTGTGTAAAGCGGGTAGAATCTTCAGCAAGCTTTCTAATTTCATCGGCAACAACAGCAAATCCACGGCCAGCTTCACCTGACCTTGCAGCTTCAATTGCCGCATTTAGAGCTAATAAATTGGTTTGATCGGCTATACTTTGAATCATTGCACTAGCATTTTCAATTTTCTCTGCACTTTTATCGTTACTTATAATAATCTCATAAACATTATTAGCCGATGCATTGACACTGTCAGTTTTACTAATTAGCTCTTTTAAGATCTTAAAACCTTCATCCTTTTGTGAATCTATTTTTTTAGATGCGCCATTGAGTTCTATCATAAACTGAGCATTGTCTTCCAGTAACTTCCCAAGCGCTTCAATGTTATGAGCCGTATTTTCCGTATCTTTCGCTTGGTCACTTGCGCCTCTTGCTATCTCTTCAATGGTCTTAGACACTTCTTCAGAAGCAGTCGCTGTTTGATCCGACGTCGCAGTAAGTTCTTCTGAAGATGCGGCCACTTGTTCTGATTTTTCCATGATTTCGTTTACCATCTCAGAAACTGAGTTTTTCATGATTCTTATACCTTCAGAGATTTCACCGAGTTCATCATTTTTTCTAATCAAACTCTCTTCAATTTCAACGCTAAAATCCCCTTTTGACATATGATTAAGTTTTTCTTTCAACTTTTTTATAACCACAATTATTTGATGGGAAAAGAAATAGAGCAATGCCCCTAACGTAACAAATACAATTAATCCAATGCCAGTGACTATAATGATATTTTGCCTAATTGCTTGTCGAACACTTGCCATAGAATAACCAATATTGATTGCACCGATATGTTCTCCATCTAATATCATTGGATATACCACATCGAAAACCACTTCATCAATCCAATCTGCATAATACTCAGATGTATAAGCTTCACCATGTATTGCAGCGGTTATACTTCCGATATCATCCATTTGTTCTCCTATATCTTCTAGGCTATCACTTGCTATAATCGCCGCCTCTTTATTCATTACTACTGCATATACTATAGCTTCATCAGTAGCCAATTGTTCTACCAAGCTCTGGTATGAAAACTTTGCTGTCAATTCATTTACAATATCTGCAGAAATACCAACTTGTACAAAATTCCCGCTTCTATTTCTTACAGATCCATATTTTAAATAACTATCTGCTTCCGAATCTTTTCGTACTTCTTCCATCAATTCATCTGCACCTTTAATCAGAGCATTTAAAGGATGACCATCAGGCACAGTCCATCCCACATAACTTGGTACAGTTGAATAAATAATAACACCTTCTGGTGAATACCAATAGACTTCATTTACCCCCACATTTTTCATAACTTCATTCAAGAAACTGTCGCTTAAATTAGCTTCATTGTTGATGACGGTTCGAGCAGCAGATCGAATCTTGTCTTCAAGCATATCATTAATCGAATCTAATGCTAAAGCATTATCCGATATACGATTGATCATTCTTTCCGATGTGAGTAAGCCTTGCAATTCCATTTCTTTTAATAAGCTTTCTCGTGTAAAATAAGTAGAGAAAATACCAATTATTAAAATACCAATAAATACTGCTACCAGCGGATACAATAGAATTTTTGTCCTAATTGATCCTTTTTTTCTTTCTTTTTTCATCATTATCCCTCCCATTTTTAAGCTTGGAAAACATGATTTCATCTTCAACACCTTCTGCAACAAGAGATAAATTAAAATATTTAGAGAGTTCAATCAAGGCTTTAATTATATCATCTTTATGTTCATTTGTGCATTTCCATATCTATCTAACTCCACCTTGCTAATTGGAAGACTGGACAAATAGTTGATTGACGAAAAACCGGTTCCAAAATCGTTTAAATGCGTATGGAGGTTAACTAACAAATGAAAAAATGAACCTGTAAGTATTCCTTACAGGTTCATCAACTTCAAAACATACGTTCTTATTTTATGGTAAAATAAAAGGAGCGTACCAATGGGTTGGGAATATTCCTCAAGACCAATGGGGTTCCTTTGTTATCAATATGTTATATGGTATATTTCACTACTGTTGCATAAATGTTGTTAGAATATTCAGATTAATAATTATCACTGCTC
Source organism: Anaerobacillus alkalidiazotrophicus (assembly GCF_001866055.1). Next base: position 847,594 of record NZ_MLQS01000001.1, on the reverse strand, counting down.
AGAGCCAAAAAAGGAAATACCCAACTAAAGGTGGTTCCATCCATTTGGGATTTATTTACAATTAGACTAAGGTGACAGCGACTGTTAGCTCACTATGGGACGGCTTTTCCTTCAATTTTTCTAAGCCAGATATATGCTGGCTTCCATAAAGCAGCCCTTAAATAACGGCTAATCTGCAGTGTTTTTCGCTTGCTCTTTGTTTCCATTTGTACGAGAACATGTAGGCAAAACACAATCAGTGCGATAAATACTTGGTTTTGGATCGCCCATTCGCTTTGACCATAGAACTTCTTAATATTGAGATGCTGTTTTACCCATTTGAAAAACAGTTCAATTGCCCAACGAGATTTATACATCTCAGATATTTCTTCTGCACTCAAATCAAAGCGATTGGTAATTAGATGAAGTTCATTGCCCTTTGAATCCATTACCTTGATAAGACGGAAGTAATTCTCAGCCCGATTCTGCGTTGTACCAATTAAGACCATTTGGTCCGATAAAACGGTCGAGTCATCTTGTATTTGAAAGTTGTAAACTTCTCGTACAACAGCGTTTTTGCGTAATCTGGAAAGAAAGAAGTATCCTTCATCAGTCATTCGATCAAAACGTTCGTAATCCAGATAACCACGGTCAAACACATACATGCATTCTTTGTCATCGACCATGACTTCAAGTTGACCACGATCGTGTTCCTTTGCCGTTGTGATCACAGCCTTTTCAGGATAGGATTCTCCTTTTTCCATAAATACAAGGCGTAAATGCAGCTTTACGCCTGCTTTCGTCTTACGGAACTTAGCCCATCTATGGTTGGTTAAATTGAGCGGCAATGTACTAGAAACAATGATTTTCAGTGGCATCACAAGTTTTGCGGAATGTGTCTTGGCATGGATTTGTCCTACTAAATCAAGAAAAAGTCGTTGAAATAAATCTGGATTTAGCTTATTTATTCTTCGGGATAGCTGGGAAACGCTTATCGCTTCTAGGTCAATTCCTTTTTGAAGTTCTTGATCAAACAGAGAGTCCCCTAATGCGTGAAGGCTTTCTACTTCTTGTAATTGCGCAAAAAGTAGTAATTTCAAAAGTGAATCCGTCGTTAATTTCTTCGTATAGTAATCTAATTTCTTTGTTTTCACCTGTTCGTTAAATAATTTCATATTTATTGGTGAAAACCATTGTCCAAATGAAGTTTTTCGTGTAATCTTATCCATGGGATTTGTCCTTTTTATTGGATTTGGACGGGATTACCACCTGACCTATCCATTATAAAGGACTTTTTCTTTGCTTTAAATAACTTTTTGAATATTATGAATGTTTTTAATAATTAAAATTAATTAATGCAACGCTAGTGGGTATATTTGTACCTGAATTATTCATATTTCCTAGTTGAATCATGAACCAAACTATAATCAAACATCTTCCTCATCGCTCGGGACATATTTTCGTAATTTTGATACTGCTAAAAACGGTTTGACAATAAATATATGAGGAATGTTGATTTTTGGGCAGACTACCCCCTTGTTCTAATATAGATTTTTAAAATAGGGATCCTGGGTAGTTTTCGTTCACTCTAATTGTAGCTTCTGAACTCGCTGAAATACTCTCCAAAAGAATTCCTGATACACGAAACTTGAAGCGAGCTTAAAGTACAAGGATCGTCCTGACTTTACTAATTTACTGGCAACTTTAATAATTCGTGTACGTATAGTGTCAATTTGCATCGTCTTTTGTTCTTCAGGAAAACAAAGCTTACGTAGCCAATTCGTTAAGTTATACGCCAATAAACTCAACATCATTTTCACTTCGTTTACTTGGTAAGAATGGCTATTCTTTTTATCAAAACCGCATCTAATCTTGGCTTCCTTGATGTAGTTCTCCATCGTTCCTCTTTTTTGATAACTAAGAACGATCGCTTTAGGAGAAAAGGCATCACCTAAATTTGTCACAAAGAAGGAATGAGTATCCAGTAATTCACCAGCTGGACGTACTGACTTGATAATGACTTTTCTAGGCTTCGATCAAGTATTAGCTTGATAGATGGTTTTGTCGTAATAAATTTCCGCCTTTGAAACATCGGAAATGACAGACGAGGGGTGTAGTTCATCTGCGATCCGTTGCAGATTCGCATTTGACTTCAGCCGAATAACGTAATAGACGCTTTCTTTCTCGCACAAATCATACAAAGCTGGGACAGCAAACCCACTATCACCACGAAGAAATGGTGTTGTCTCTGGGAACTTTTCATTGTAATGTTCAATGAGTGGTTGAATAAAATCCACGACACCATTTGAAGTATAAACATTTCCAGGGCGTAGCTTTGCTTTAAGAGAATCGTCTGTTACTCCGTCAAAGGCAACTAATGGATGAAAAACGACGGTACCATAATGAGTATAGAAAGCCACAGCCTCTTGGTTTCCATAGGTATCTGAAGAAAGTTCTCCTCCATGATTGGATAATTTAATTTTACGATTGAAATCAAGTGTTAATTGCGGTAAAGTAGCCATTATAAGAATCCTTTCTTATGGTTATTGGTTCGCACTTTTAACTTATCAGAAATGGGTTCTTTTTTCATTTATTTGATGCATAATCATTGCGTCAAAAAGCTTATTAAATAGGCTAAAGTAGGCCAACATTAATTTTCTATGAATATTTCAGGGATAATTTATGATTGCGTTTACATTGTTTGTGGGAATATATATTCCAATATTTTAATGATTATTTTGAATTAGGACTTGCAATAACTAATGAGGAATGCAAAGTATTAAAGAAGTTTCAAAAAGAGATAAAGGTAAATGAGGTTAAAATAAAAAAAGAATAGGAGAACTAAAGAGTTTAGGCAACGAATTGAAAATATTGCACTTCATAATTTTTACTAAGATAGTACTATATAGTATTATCTTATATGGAAGGAATGTTGACTTTGATAGATAACACACAAGGTGGATTTTTAATCTCGCAAATTAAGCAGATTGGAGGGAGAATTTTTGAAAAAATACTTGCTGAAAAAAATATAGATGAATTTAACGGTCCTCAAGGAAGGATTTTATATATACTATGGCAAGCAGATTCTATTCCTATCAAGGAATTATCTAAAAAAACTGGGTTGGCGACAACGACACTTACCAGTATGCTTGACCGAATGGAGGCAGCAGGGCTTGTCAATCGAACTTTTGACAAAGCAGACAGACGAAAAGTTTTGATTGTATTAACCGAAAAAGCTTATTCACTTAAAACAGACTTTGATGAAGTTTCATTAAAAATGAGTGAAATCTACTATCAAGGTCTCGGTGACGATGAAATATCACAGTTTGAAAATTATTTGGTGAGGATATTAAAAAACTTAAATGAAAGAGAAGAAGGTTGCAACTATGGAGACGTTAAATATAGGAAAACTAATTAAAACTCTGAATCCCGTGAATGGATGTACGATAGGCTGTAGTTATTGCTATGCACGAAAAATTAACAATCGTTTTAAGATAACACCTGATTTCTCTATTCCGCAGTTTATGAAAGAACGGTTGAAAAAAATTGGTACTAAGCAATACTTATTTAATGACGAGTATGAGTGATTTTTCCGATTGGGAAGAGGAGTGGCGGACAAGCGTTTTTGATAAAATAAGTGAAAACCCGCAGCATGTTTTTCTGTTCTTGACCAAACGCCCAGAATACATACAGTTTGAAACCGACCTTAATCAAGTATGGATAGGAATAACGGTTACTACTGAACGTGAAAAGAGTAGAATTGCAGCCATGCGTGAAAATATCAAGGAAAATAATTATTTTATTACATTTGAACCGCTGTTTGGTGAACTTGGAAGCCTTGATTTGGATGGAATTGGTTGGGTGGTAATTGGTACAGAAACTGGTAACCGTAAAGGGGAAATTACTGCTGAGAAAGAATGGATTATAAATATTGCTCGACAGGCGAAGGTAAAAAATGTTCCTGTTTTTATGAAGGAATCCCTTCTTGATATCGTAGGAGAAGAAAATATGCTTCAAGAATTACCGAAAGGCTTTCGTTAATGGAACTAGATAAAGAGAGTTAATGTTATAGGGTAGTTATATATCGCAAAAGATGATGAGCTGGCAAAAGTCTTTCAACGGTCGGTATGATGCTAGAATATTAAAAGGAATTCAAAAAATGATTGATAACATGGATAAGCGTATTCACATTATCTTGAAAACATAAAACAAATAAGAAACAGGCTCATAATTTAAGTGTGTTTCTTATTTTGGATTAGGGAAAGCGTATTAAAGGTTTTAGCTCATGCGAATTAGTTGCTCCTGGCGTCCACTATTACCCATTATGGTGGTAAAGTTAGGATTCCGGCACGTAGTTGTTACTACCTATCATTATTTTGGTTACTTGCGATATAGTTCAAGCCCCAATTCTCTAGTTGGAGAAGTATAGAATGAAGGCTCTTTCCGGTCTCTGATAGTGAGTACTCTACCTTTGGTGGAATTTCAGAATACACTTGTCGATTAATCAGCCCATCGCTTTTGAGTGAGTGTACGCTGCGTACTTATAAAATTGATATTAAACTATTATTGTTTCATACGATGGACTTGTTCGTAAATGGCATCATAATCATAACCTGCATCCATCAGTGCAAAGATCAAGCTAAGTGTCGGAAATTTATTTTCTATCCCTTTTAATAAAGGTATAGCTGCTTTTCCATCGTTTAGGCTACCAGTGGAAATCATCGAATGAAGGATGAATTGAGTTTTAGTTTCAACAGCGAAATCGCATTTATATCCATACCAAAACACGTTTTTCCCTTCACTATTTTTCTTTACACCCCATGTAGGGTAAAGTGGCATTTGATCATGAAGTTCATCGTAGGGACGATCTAGCTGATCTTCAATTTTCTTTTCGAAAATAGATAAAGAGGCTTCCTCATCTTCTTTCTCTTTTAACCATTGTTCACGTTCTGCTTTTGATTTACGTCCACGCTTCTTTGGTGGATCCTTTGGTTTTTCTTCTTTTTTCGAAGGGGCTTGATCTCTCGATTCAAAGTGACCAGAGTCGATAGCGACATTGACATCGGTAATAAATTCTTCATTGATCGCATGAAGAATGATTTGAGAGTTGATGTCCTCAAGAATCGTTGTCTCTTTAATTTTCGTAATCATTCTTGAAAAAGAAGCTTCTGAAGGAACAGGGTCAGAGACCAAAAAGCCACAATCAATTTTAAACTTTAGATCTGTATTTAATCGTTCTACTAGGAGTTGAATTTCAGGAATTCTCTCGACAATTCTAACTACTAGTGCTTGAACCATTGCTGGGTAATTTAGCTCTACAGGTCTACCTAAATTAGATCTTTTCGCCACATTAGTAAGGATAGGATGGATGTCAATCGCTGAAAAAATCTCATCGTAACGATGGGTAGGTTCTAAATCAAATATAATTTGCATGCTAAAAAGGCTCTCTTGTCGTACAATAGACATAAGGAGCTTCCTCCCGATTCGAATTAATTTGCTAGACACTTACTTGATTCGACATTTGGGGAGGTACTCCTTTTTTTATGCTTTGAAAACGTTGGGACACTTGGGCTCAGATTAATGAAATTCATTTAATGATATAAATTTAATAGTAAATACTTTGGCAAAAGGGGATAGAAAGTAGTCATTGCAAAATGTTTTCTTATTTTAAAAAAGCCTATGAAAGTGAATTTAAACGCTGTATTTTGTATATAATTTCCACTTGTGTATAAAACATTTTGTATAAAATTAGAAAAATATATTTGACATTAGACTTAATGTAAAATAATATCTTTATATGTCAAAAATTAAATAGCTTATCAAGAGAGACTGAGGGATAGGCCCGATGACGTCCAGCAACCATCATTTTATGAAAGGTGCTAATTCCTGCAGAGTGTTTCATTCTGAGAGATAAGGGTTAGATTAAAGCCTCTTTCTGATTGAAGGGGGCTTTTTTGTATATAAAGGGAGATTAAGACAGAGGAGGTAAAGTATAGGGTAATATCTTCACAGATTGGTAGGGGTGGGAAATCTAAATAAACTAGAATCTTTATAGATTACTGTAATCAGCGTTAAAAAAGAGAGGATTGGTATTTAAGAACCAGATGATAATAGAAGCGGTTTAATATCTAGTAATCCCTGAATTTATATATTATTCAAAATAACATGGGACTTCGCTTCTATCTATTTGGAAAAATATAAATATAGTATTGCTTTTTTTAACTTTAAATTGATTTATTACTTTATATAAAAAAAGGAGCTTTAAAAAATGAAAAGAAAATATCACTCACTTGTATCCATATTTTTACTATTAGGTGTAATTGGAATATTAAATGGTTGTTCGTCAAAGGAAGCAACTAGTGTAACTGACAATCAAGTAATTCTAGTAGGAACACAAAATGATTATCCTCCTTTTGCTTTTGCTGATGAGAACAATGAACTCGTAGGATATGATATTGATGTTGTGAATGAAATTGATAAAAGGTTAGATGGGTATACATTTAAATTTGTTGCAATCCCTTGGGATAGTATGTTTCTTGCACTAGAATCAAATAAAATTCAAGCTATTGCAGACCAAATAGCAAAAACACCAGAACGTGAGGAGAAGTATTTATTTACGGACGAGTCTTATTTTGCAGCTGAAACAGTTATTGTAGTGAAATCAGATCGAACGGATATTCTTACTTTAGAAGATTTAGAAGGTAAAACCGTTGGGGCTTTAGCTGGGGATTCTTATACATTATTACTAGAAGAACATAATAAAAAAGTCGATAATGAAATTATTTTAAGATATAGCGAAAGTGGTAACCCTTCTGAAATTTTACAAGATGTACAAACGGGTCGTATCGATGCTTATGTAAATGATCCTATTATGATTAATGCGGTTTTAGAAAAATTTGATTTAGATTTACAAGTTGTAGGACAGCCTATAGTTCTTGATAATATGGGAATCGTATTTAGGGATGACGAGCATGGTGAGGAGTTAAAGGCACTCATTGATCCAATTCTAAAAGAACTTAAAGAAGATGGTACATTATCTGAACTTTCAATAAAGTGGACTGGCGGAGACTATATCCCTGAATAAGGTTGAAGAAGGGAATACGAAATGGAGAAATTATTAGATATTGGTTTTTTAATAGAAAGCTTTCCTGTTATTATTCAGCGCTTACCTATGACAGTTGGAATTGCCGTAGGTGCAATGGTTTTGGGCTTACTTATTGGACTCGCTACAGCACTTATAAAAATATATCAAGTCCCGGTATTAAAAACGATTTCTTCTTGTTATGTATCTTTTATTAGAGGAACACCTTTGTTAGTACAAATCTATCTTGTGTTTTATGGAATACCAAAAGTGATCTACTATTTCCAATATGAAAAAGGTTGGCTTTTAAGTTTAGATGTTAACGTAATTGCACCGGAAATTTATGCGTTATTAGCCTTCTCTATTAATTTAGGTGCTTATTTATCCGAAACGATAAGATCAGCCATTGAATCTGTTGATCGAGGTCAGTTTGAAGCAGCTAAAGCTATAGGGATGAGCCCAACACAAATGATGCTTAAAATTATCTTCCCACAGGCTTTAGCAGTAGCAATACCTAATTTAGGAAATATGTTTATAAGTACGATAAAAGACACGTCACTAGTATTTATTATTGGGGTTATTGATATTATGGGACAAGCGAAAATTCTCGGTTCACGAGGACTAGTCTTTTTTGAAGTCTATATTGCTGTTTCTATTATTTATTGGATAGTTTGTATTATAGTTGAGAGATTACTTGTTAAAATAGAGAAGCGTGCCCGAAGATATGAAAGAGGGGTTGCCTCATGATTAGACTGGAGAATATCCATAAATATTTTGATCAACAGCATGTGTTAAAAGGGATTAATCTTTCGGTTAATAAAGGGGAGGTTGTCTCTATTTTAGGACCGAGTGGTTCAGGGAAATCAACGTTATTACGTTGTATAAATTTCTTAGAGCATCCGACGAGTGGAATTGTTGAAATAAATGGAAAAAGAATAGATATTGAATCAGCAAGTAAGGCAGATATTCTTTCTTTAAGAACATCAACAGGAATGGTATTTCAACAGTATAATTTATTTAAAAATTTAACTGTGTTACAAAATGTAATGATTGGTTTGACGAGTGTTAAGCAGATGAATCCGGTTGATGCTAAAAATGTAAGTATAGATATTCTTGAGAAGGTTGGCTTGAAAGAAAGGTTGAGTCATTATCCAGTACAGCTTTCTGGGGGACAACAACAAAGGGTAGGTATTGCTCGAGCACTTGCTCTCAATCCTGAAGTTTTATTATTTGATGAACCGACTTCCTCTCTTGATCCAGAGTTAGTTGATGAAGTTTTAACAGTTATTAAAAATGTGGCAAATGAAGGGAATACCATGTTGATTGTCACACACGAGCTTAATTTTGCACGTGAGATTTCTGACCGCATTGTCTTTATGGAAAATGGGATTATTGTTGAAGAAGGGACTGCGGAACAAATTTTTAACAATCCGAGCGTTGAAAGAACTAAGCAATTTATAAGTAAGGCAATTAGGTAGTATAGTAGTAGAGTGATTATAATGAGTCCTTCTATTATGTTGGCTATAGAAAGGAAGATACAAATTGAACCCAATAGAAAAAATCTTAAATGATTTTCCTATTATAATTATCGACGGGGCAATGGCTACAGAACTTGAGAATTATGGGTGTAATTTAAATGATCGTTTATGGTCAGCCAAAATTTTAATGGAAAATCCAGAACTAATAAAGCAGGTTCATCTAGATTATTTCAAAGCGGGTGCGGATTGCGCTATAACAGCTAGCTATCAAGCAACTGTTGGAGGGTATATGGAAAGAGGATTGACTAAGGAAGAGGCTATCGGTTTAATTAAAAAATCTGTTCAAATTGCCACCAAGGCACGTGATGAATTTTGGACAGGTGTCGACAATCAGTCTAACCGGCCGAAACCATTAGTTGCTGCTTCTGTAGGTCCGTATGGTGCATTTCTTGCAGATGGCTCTGAATATCGAGGCGACTATCTATTAAACGAAGATGAATTAGTGACTTTTCATAGAGAGCGGATAAGAATATTGGTAGAAGCTGGTGCTGATATTTTAGCGTGTGAAACAATTCCATGTCTTTTGGAGGCTAAAGCAATTACAAAGGTGTTAAAGGAGTTCCCAGGGGTTTATGCTTGGATTAGTTTTAGTGCAAAAGATGAATTCCACACTAGTAATGGAGATACAATTGCTGATTGTGCCAAATGGCTAGATGGGCAGGAACAAGTAGCTGCAATTGGTATAAATTGTTCATCTCCAATTGTCATTTCTTCATTAATTAAGGAAATAAAAGGTCAAACCTCTAAACCAATCATTGTTTATCCAAATTCAGGTGATGAATATGATGCAACTAGTAAGTCCTGGAGTGAAACGTCTTCTACAAAACAATTTACCTCTAGTACGCAACGCTGGTATGAAGCAGGTGCAAAGTTAATAGGTGGCTGTTGTAGAACGAGACCTGAGGATATTGAAGCTATTACTGCTTGGGCACGTAGATAATAATGAAAGAGCAAAAGTAGGACATAAATGTAGGAGCAGAAGATCATCTATGGATGGATCGCTGCTCCTTTTTACCTCGTTGCAGTGAAGCGTATCAAACTCGGCGGGAGACAGAGGAAAGTTTCTTTCTTCGATTGGGAATTTATAAGCTGCTGTTAACATGGAATATGTGTTAACAGTAGCTTTTTAATAAATCACTTTATAACTTTTGAACTGTTTATTTAGTAGTAGTATTTTCTTTAAAAATAAATTAAATTAAGAGTAACAGTACAAAAGAATACAAAAAAATAAAGGTATAAATACCTATATGATTAATGCATCTTACTATCAGATTTTAGATAAGTTGTTTTGCTTCATGCTTTGCTCCAACTAAAGCATTTTTAAGTCTGCATATCCCTTCTTCAATCTCCTCTTTAGTTAAATTTCCATACCCTAATATAATTTTATTTTTGTGTTTTCCTTTTTGTATTGTATGTAATTCCACGGGATATACTTTTACTTTATTATTTTTAATTATATTGATAGTCTGTTTAGTAAATTCAATATTAATAAATTCAACAATAAGGTGAAGTCCTGTTGAATCACCTAAAATTTTAACGTTTTCTCCAAACTCTTTTTTTAAAGAATTCCTTACAATCTCTCTTCGTTTCTGATAAATTTTTCTCATTTTTCTAATATGATTTTCTAATTGACCTTGATAGATGAAACGTGCAAGGGTCATTTGTTCTAGGGAAGGGGTATGTAAGTCGTTAAACCATTTTAAGTTTTTGCATCTCTCAGTTAAAGTAGGGGGGAGTATCAAATAACCTAACCTTAATGCTGGTGACAGAATTTTACTAAATGTGCCTATATAGATAACCCTTTCAGGTTCCAACCCTTGTAATGAACTTATGGGAGAGCCTTGATAGCGGAATTCACTGTCATAATCATCTTCAACAATATAACAGTCAGCTTGTCTTGCATATTGAATGAGTTGAATTCTACGTTGAATTGGTAAAATACTACCTAATGGAAATTGATGTGAAGGTGTTAAGAAAATAAAGCTAGGTAGGATATTTTTAGGTAGATATTCCGTGTTCATTCCCTGTTCATCAACAGATAATGGATAAAGTGAAGCACCGGTAGATGAGAAAATCGTTTGAATTTCATGGGTGATTGGATCCTCAATGATAACATGATCACCTTTTGATAAGAGTAACTTTGCTACCAGAGAAAGTGCTTGTGTTGCTCCTGAAGTAATCACTAATTGATCAGGGTGACAATGAACACCTCTTGTTCTTTTGAGGTATCGGGATAGGACGTGCCTAAGTTCTGAACGTCCTTCAGGGTAATCATAACCAAAAATAGAATCCGGAGCTTCTAAACACACTTGTTTAGCCAACCTTCCCCATTCTTGTCTCGGAAACATATCTAGTGCTGGAATTCCTGATCTAAAATCAATAATGTCACTGTTGGCTTCTGGGACATCAAACGTATCCAGAAAAGATAAAGTTCCACTTTTTAATTCCTTATCTAAATATGCACCCTTAGCAACAAAAGTACCAGCTCCTTGATGTCCCTCTACATACCCTTCCGCAAGTAACTGTTCATACGCTTCTATTACAACATTACGCGATATTCCTAAATGTGATGCAAACTCCCTAGAAGAAGGGAGACGTTCTCCTCCTGATAGTTCACCACGTAGAATTTTCATTCGAAGTTGTTCATAAACTTGCTTTTTAAGTGGAATTTTTAATGTTCGGTCAATGTGAATCCAAAGCACATCTTAACCCCCTTTTAAATGGTACCTAAATAAAAGTATAAAATTGGCTCTTATAACTACCATTTTATCATGTTACTTTAAAGCAAAGAAGTAATACCCTAAAAATTCCAGCTGAATAAATTAAGTAAAAAGGGGGCCAAGTAATGGCTGNACATATTGAAAAAGTAAAAACAAAAGATGTTTCGTCTGAATAGGAAAAACAAACCTCTTCCTTTATGAAAATAATAGAGCAATTTTCTCATGTCAATATCGCAACATTAGGACCTACTGGGACCAGTAGTGAAGCAGCGGCAAGATATTTGTTGTCGTTTCTGAAAAAGTCACAAGGAGGGTATACCTTGTTTCCTTCCTTTGAAGAAGCAAGTAATGACTTAGTTAATGGTAATTCTAATATTCTCCTTGTAGCCAATGCTTATGAACGTATAGATGAGCTTTATATGTCTCAAGACCTTAAGTTTTTGTTTTCTTTTGTTTTTGAGACTCCTTTATACGGCATCACAAAAAGAAGGGGAGAGGATTTAGCGAAGAATAGAACACTTAAGATTGCTACACACCATGCTCCTTTAAGTCTTATTCCTTGGTTCTTAAAAAATATAGATAGAAATTATGAAATAGTATTGGTGAATTCTACAAGTGAAGCTGCTATAAAAGTACAAACAGGCGAGGTCGATCTCTCATTAACGACAGCAAATGCAGCACAAGAATATGGTTTAGAATTCATATCACCAACCCGTACAATCTTAATGCTTTGGTCTATATTTGCACCAAACTGGGAATAATCAACGATTGGGTTTATTTAAAACAAAAAATTGATGGAGGATTTACAATGGAAAATAAGTGTGTATTGATTATTGATTTAGAATTACCAACCGGATTAATTGCTAACACGGCAGCTGTACTAGCACTGACGTTAGGAAAAAAAATTGACGACATTATTGGACCTGAAGTCTATGACGGTGATGGGCGTACTCATGAAGGGATTACAACTATTCCATTACCCATTTTAAAAAGTACTGAACAAGCTATAAAAGAATTAAGAGACAAAATAAGCAGTGATTTTTCAGATTTGCTATTAGTTGATTTTTCAAACGCAGCTCAAACGACTAAAAATTACGATGACTATACTGAAAAGATATCACAATATACAACAAATGATCTTAAGTATTTAGGAATTGCTGTTTATGGAGAGAAAAAGAAAGTTAATAAGCTGACGGGAAGTTTAGGACTTCTGCGGTAAGGAGGGGAAAATCTTATGGGGAAACAAGTAAAGTCTCGATTAGAAAACATGATTTATATTTCAGGGGGAGAATATCTTCGAGGAAGCAATGAATCACCTGATGAAAGTCCAGTAAAGAATGTAAAATTATCACCTTTTTACATAGATCGGACACCCGTAACCAATAAAGAATTTAAGGCGTTTATTGAATACGACGGATATAAAAATCCTAATTTTTGAACTCAAAAGGGATGGGAATACATCAGGAAATACAATATTGAAACCCAAAATTATTGGTTGGATAAAAATTTTAATCAGGATGACCATCCGGTAACAGGAATAAGTTGGTGGGAAGCCATGGCCTATGCTAAATGGGTAGGTAAAACTTTACCTACTGAAGCCCAATGGGAATATGCTTGTAAGGGGAGTGATCAAAGAAAATACCCTTGGGGGAATGAAGAACCATCTTTTCATTATGCTAATTATGCTATTGATTGTGATCCTTTCGAATTAGATCGGAGTTCTACTTCTGTTTTTGCTTACCTCAAAAACAAATCATTTTTTGGTTGTCTAGATATGGCAGGGAATATGGCAGAATGGTGTTTGGATAATGCCTCTATTAATTATAACTGGGATGACGAAGGTATAAATCCCATATATATCACATCCGAAACAGAAGACCATATCGTAAGAGGTGGATGTGGTCTCCATAATGAAGAATTTATGAGATGTGCTAGCAGAGACTATTATCCAACCACAATGAGAGATAATCTCGTGGGCTTTAGATGTGTTATCAATCAGGGAGAGGGAGATTAAATATGAGCAATTTATTAACTCCTAATTTAGACAAGAAACCTTCATCTTTAAGGTACTATCAAGAGGGGCCACCCACTTCAATTGATATTAGTGAATGGTATCTTTCCATTAATGGTCTAGTAAATAAAGAACTAACGTTATCCTATAATGACCTATTAAGACTTCCTCAAGTTGAAGAGAGTCGAAGAATGGTTTGTGTATGTAATTGGAGCATTAGACGAACATGGAAAGGTGTTTTGCTATCAACAGTTATGGAAATGGCAGGTGTTGCTATCCTAGATAATCAGTATTTAAAACAAACCAGTATAGGAACAAAAGAGAAAGGAGTCTATCAAACAACTATTTCATTATCTGATGCCATTTCAAGACGTTCAATACTTGTTCATACTGTTGATGGAGAACCATTACCTATGGAACAGGGATATCCATTAAGATTATTTGACTTTGGGCTATATGGATATAAAAATGTCAAAGGTTTATCGACTCTTGAAGTGACTGATCAATACGAACTAGGAGAATGGGAACAACGTGCTGGTTATGATAAAAGTGGACTCATTCGCCCAAAAAAGTATTGGATCGTAGATTTGAAGAAATGGCAGTTTGTAGAAAATGCAGGGGAAGTGACCGAATTTTAATGAGAGGAAGATTTAGATGGAGTTAAATAGAGGTTTAGGTTGGAAAGAAGCAACTTCTCTTGGTATAGGAGCAATGGTGGGAGCCGGCATTTTTGTTCTTAGCGGTGTTGCAGCAGGAAAAGCAGGTCCTGCTGTTATGCTTGCTTTTATTTTAGCTGCTCTTCTTGCCATGTTATTGGGACTGTGTTATGCCGAATTAGCCTCCAGATATCCACGAGCGGGAGGTTCGTATGAATATGTTCGTGAAACAATGGGGCCGTTAATTGGTACTATCATCGGGTGGGCTTATTGGGGGGCTTGGCTTGCAGCTAGCAGTTTTGTTTCACAAGGATTTGGGCATTATTTAAATGCCTTAACTGGAGCTCATCCCTTATTAAGTGCTGTCTTACTTCTGTTGGTTTTAGGCACCTTAAACATTTTAGGCATTAGATTTAGCGGAAAACTTCAGGTCGGAATTGTTTGTATAGTCATCGTTGTCTTAATAGGGTTCTTTGTGCTAGGTATACAACATATCAACTATTCCCTATATACACCCTTTGTCCCTAATGGATTCTCTGGCATATTATCGGCAGCTTTAGTCGGATTTTTATCCATTGTAGGTTGGGATGCCATTGTTGCTTCAGGTGAAGAAATAAAGAATCCGCGAAAAACAATACCGTTATCAATTTTCTTATCAATTAGTATCGTACTTTTTTTATACTTAGGTCTATTATTTGTCTCAACAGGTGTTGTTCATTGGCAAGAACTTGGTTCTTCAGATGTTCCGGTGGCTCTAGCAAGTCAACAATTCTTAGGAGATATCGGTCCAATCTTTATTAGTATTGTTATAGTGATTGCATTACCAGCTACTGCAAATGCCTTTATTATTTCCATATCAAGAACAGCTTTTGCTATGGGTCGTAATGGATTATTAGCGAAAAAAGTTGCTTATATCCACCCTCGTTTTCAAACACCTATTTGGGCGATTTCGTTGGGGGTAGGCATTCAAATCGCTTTTACACTAGTAAGTTCTATTAATATAGCAGTTACAGCTACTGGTTTTTTATATTTATTAACTTTCATCTTTACAATGATAGCGTTTTTTATTTCGAGAAAAAAAACGCCACTCGAAGAAAGAAAAAAACAATTTTCAGCTCCATTTTATCCGTTTGTACCTATCCTTGCTTTAGTTATTAGTATTAGCCTATTAATTCCAGTCGGTAAATCCGGTTTTTTGATGGGATTAATATGGTTATCTATAGGAGCTGCAATCTATATTTTCCGAAACAAGTCAATTAAACATGCAGAAAAAACAAGATTAAATGGGAAAAAAACCAATCTCGTTCATTAACTATAAGTTTATTATGTAGGATGTGTGTTAATAATGAAATACAGACAACAATTAAAAGGTTTACAACCATATCATCCTGGTAAGAGTGCTGACGACGTAAAACAAGCTTACGGACTTCAACAAGTAATTAAATTAGCTTCAAATGAGAATCCGTACGGTTGTTCAGGTAAAGTATCTCAAGCTATTTCTCATGAATTATTAAACTTATCTAATTATCCGGATTCTTCAGCCTCTGAACTAAGGAAAAGAGTTGCTGAACACCTTGGTGTATTTCAAGATCAGCTTATTTTTGGTAAAGGGACAGATGAGATCATTCATTTGTTATGCAGGGCTTATCTAGAGCCTGGAGTTAATACCGTTATGTCTGATTTTACGTTTCTTCAATATAAACGAAATGCCATTATAGAAGGTGCTCATGTACGTGAGATCCCTCATCTTAATGGTAGACATGATATCCAAAAAATGATAGATGCGATAGACGATAAAACCAATATTGTATGGGTTTGTAACCCCAATAATCCGACAGGTGAATATGTACGTCAAGATGAGCTGATTAATTTGCTAGAATCAATAGATAAAAGCATCCTAGTAGTATGTGATGAAGCCTACTTTGAATACGTAGATGCTGATGATTTCCCTGATACGATTTCATTATTGAGTGATTATCCAAATTTAATCGTTACAAGAACTTTTTCAAAAGGCTATGGTTTAGCAGCTTTACGAATAGGCTATGCCGTTTGTGATCCCGAAGTTGTATCAACTTTAAACATTGTAAGAGAAACATTTAATACTTCTCATTTATCACAAATTGGTGTAATGGCAGCGTTAGATGATCAATCTTTCATTAAGGAATGTCATCTTAAGAATCGTCAGGAACTTGAGCAATACTACAGATTTTGTTGGCGTTTTGGTTTAAGCTATTACCCTTCTCAAGCAAATTTTATATTTATAGATATGAACATGGAAAGTAATAAGGTGGCTCAACATTTACTTTCTAAAGGTTTTATTATAAGACCGGGAAGTACCTTTGGGAAACCTACTGGTCTAAGGATTACAATAGGTACTCCCAAACAAAATGATAGCATTATTGCATTATTATCTCATTTTGTAAAAGTAGAGGCTAATTCCCAGAATAGTCATATGTTGTCACAATAATAATCTATATATTGTTATTTTAATAATTTGCTTATACGATATATAGTAACAAAAAAATCAACTTTTGAGGCGCATAATGGATTCCGTTATGTGCCTATTTATTTGATTGGGGGGGTGACATTAGATGAAAAGTGCTGAAGTTGGTGTCAGAATCCGGGAACTCCTTATTCATCGTATAGCACATGCTGGTTAATAAACGTTGGGAAACAGAAATGTATGAACAAATAAGAGAAAGTCAACCATTGCCGCTGACTCTAAATGAAGCTCTTAATGAAAATACATTACGACATGCTTAAGGAGTTGAATCATGCAAATCTTTGAAAATATGATTATAGCGTTTGATCATCCATCAACAGAAAAAGTCAAGTTTGAGAGAGTCCTCTGGATTTCATCCGACCAAAGTGAAGTTGTGCTTATGAATATCGATGACAAAAACAATCTTCAATTTCCATACTTTCGTTTATATGATGAACTCGTCCAACAAATTGAGGGTGGACAAGCTCGAACATTTTCTATCGAACCTGACTTAAGGTTACTGTCTCCTAATAAGTATCCCAATCCGATGCATATTCAATCTCATCGGAAAATGAAAAGAGTTCGTCTATTTCGTTTGAAATGTTGTTTTCAAAAGCGTCGATAATCTCACCGATATTACATAGCAAAGACGACTTATATCCCAGTTAAAGGAGAAAAAGTCGTCTTAATTTTATTCAAAGTCTTTTTGACTGTTAAAAATAAAAGGTTTTAATAGCTTAGTTTTACATTAGCCTTACAATAAACGCTGTAGCAATACCAAAGTATATGAGTAACGATAAAATATCATTTATCGTTGTGATAAGAGGACCTGATGCCACAGCAGGGTCAACCTTTAATTTATATAGGATTAGAGGAATGATCGTTCCTGCTAATGTACCAATAATTAATGTAATTAGTAATGAACTGCCTACCACGAGGCCAAGTGTGAAATTTCCTCGCCAAACAAACGCAATAATGGAAATTAAGATACCACAAGTGATCCCAATGATGATGCCTACCCATAATTCACGAAATACCAATTTAACAACTTGCTTAATATTTAAATCTTCCGAAACTAATCCTCTCACCACGACAGCGAGTGATTGAGTACCAGTATTTCCTGTCATACCTGCTATTAGGGGCATAAAGAATGCTAAGGCTACTACTGCTTCTAATGTTTCTTCAAAACTACTTATTATACCACCTGATATAAGACCAATAAATAATAATAAAATGAGCCAAGGGAGACGTCGATATGCAGCGACTAATGGTTTGGTGTTAAAATCAATCGATTTACCAGATGCAGATAATTTTTCTATGTCCTCATTTGCCTCTTGAATAACAACATCGATTATGTCATCGACTGTGATAACCCCAACTAACCTATGATCTTCTTCCACAACTGGTAAGGATACAAAGTCATAACGAGTAATTAATTTCGCAACTTCTTCCTGATCTGTATAAACATCTGCCATCACAACTCTACTATACATAATTTCTTCAATTTTATCTTGAAGGTCTGCTAGTAGAAGGTCCCTATAAGAGACAACCCCTACTAACTTTTTCTGCTCATCTATAACATAAAGGTAGTTTAAGTATTCTGCAAGTTCAGCGAAATGCTTCAATTTGTCAACGGCCTCACGAATGGTAAAATGTTGCGGAATCCAGACATATCGATTGTTCATAATTCTACCCGCTGTTTCAGGTGGATAATTCATTAGATTTTGAACAATTTCAGATTCCTCTTTTTTCATTTCTGAGAGTAGTTCTTCTATCTTCTCTGGTTCTAGTTCGGAAAGTAAGGATGCCAAATCATCGTTTTCCATCAGGTCTAGAACTTTTGTTGATTTTTCAATTCCTAATTTTTGAAGAACTTCTAGTTGGTCGTCTTTAACTAGTTGTTGCATTAAATCAGTAAGTTGCTCAATTGATAAATATAGCAAAAACTTATTTCTGTGTTTATTTGGAATGTTTAGATATTGCTGTGCCATATCGTAAGGCTGCAATTCATCTATTATTTCTTGGAATTTCGTTTTCTTTCCTTCTTTTAAGGATTGAATAAGTGCTAGTAAAATTTCATTTTCAGTCATGGCTAAAGACATAACAATCCCTCCGTTCTATAAAAAATTAAGATGATCAGTGCAGTTGTAAAATATACCGAAAAATATATAAATTTTCTTCTTCTGTATTATTAGAATTCCGCTTAAACTTACAGGTATGTAAAGTAAGAAAGAAAAACGTAAAGCAGTTTTTTGCATAATCAGAATTTATAAATTTCTAACTTGGAAACTGTCTAGCTTCAGCGCTTGCGCTTTTCTTGTTTCATGCAAACTATAATGGTTGCCTCCGAAAGACTAACAGGGAATAAGTGTAACTACTGTAACAATCATATTGACCTCACTATAAATAGTTTTCCATAAAATCAAAACATTACACGAGAAATTCGCCATGGCTACCATTAGAAAGTTTATCATAATTATTCTTCAACTTTAAGATTTGTTGAAGAATAATTATTAATCCTAAAATATGTACTTATAAACTAGTGTTGCTTTATCGGTGTTATTAGGTATTGTTAGGTATTGTTAAGTAATGCCACATTGGGGGTTCAATATTATTTAATGATTAATGTCCTTTTAATTGAGTGGATTTCATAATTACCATAATCGAGCTTTATTAAGCTATATATAGCCTCTGACCATACATTGTGTGGGCTTAAGTCTTATGTTTCAATCCCTATATCTTCTGGTGAATCGATCGTCCTACGTAAGGCTTTATTTTTTCGCAAGGGACTTGTGGGTGCACTTCTCACTTATTACCAGCTATTAAATAGATTATAAGTATTATATAATAGCAAATAAATATTTTAATATTCTAACAATACTGATACAATATAATAAGGTTATAGTTGAAATCGAGAAAAGTTGTGTGACCAGTAAGTAGGAGCGCCTACTCTAAATACAGGGGATAAGGAAGGTAAAAATGAGCAACAGCGAAACTAAAACAGACGTTATCTTAATTGGTGCCGGAATTATGAGTGCGACTTTGGGGATACTTCTGAAAGAATTAGTACCGGATTGGAAAATTACAGTATTTGAGAAGCTCGCAAATGCAGGAGAGGAAAGCTCGAACGAATGGAATAATGCCGGAACGGGGCATGCCGCATTGTGCGAGCTTAACTACACGGATGAAAAACCAGATGGATCTGTAGATATTAGTAAAGCTATAAAAATTAATGAACAGTTTCAGATTTCAATGCAATTTTGGTCTTATCTTGTAAACAATAAGTTGATAGATAATCCAGAGGACTTTATTATGCCATTACCTCATATGAGTTTAGTGCAAGGGGAACAAAATGTAACGTTTTTAAAGAAGCGTTTTGAAGCACTGACAAGCAATCCTCTTTTTAAAGGGATGGAATTTTCCGATGATCCGGAAAAACTGATGGAATGGTTTCCTCTTATTATGCAAGACCGTGTATTGAATGAACCTATAGCTGCGACCAAAATCGACTGCGGAACTGATGTCAATTTTGGTTCTTTAACGCGTATGTTGTTTGACTACTTAGACAGTAAAAATGTGGATGTAAACTATCAACATTGTGTTAGTGATATTAAACGTACTAGCGATGGCTTGTGGGAAGTGAAAGTGCGGAATTCGGGTAGTGGTATAGTTGAACGTCATACTGCAAAATTCGTCTTTATCGGAGGCGGGGGAGGAAGCCTACATTTACTGCAAAAATCCGGTATTCCTGAAGGAAAACACATCGGAGGATTTCCAGTAAGTGGAATATTTATGGTATGTAATAATCCGGATGTTGTTGCGCAGCATCATGCAAAAGTATACGGTAGAGCTAAGGTTGGGGCTCCACCGATGTCTGTTCCTCATCTTGATACACGATTTATCGACAATAAAAAATCGTTGCTATTTGGACCATTTGCTGGCTTCTCACCAAAATTCTTAAAATCTAGTTCAATGTTCGATTTAGTCACTTCTGTAAAACCGGATAATCTCTTAACAATGTTGGCGGCAGGCGCAAAAGAGATGTCATTAACAAAATACTTAATTCAGCAAGTGATGTTATCGAAAGAACAGCGTATGGAAGAGTTACGTGAGTTTATCCCGAATGCCAAAAGCGAAGAGTGGGATTTTTTAGTAGCGGGCCAACGTGTGCAAGTGATCAAAGATACTGAAGATGGCGGCAAAGGAACACTTCAATTTGGTACGGAAGTGATTAATGCTGCTGACGGCTCAATCGCAGCATTGCTCGGAGCTTCTCCAGGTGCATCTACTGCTGTTCACGTCATGCTTGAGGTATTAGAAAAATGCTTCCCTGAACATATGAAAGAGTGGGAACCAAAAATAAAAGAAATGATTCCTTCTTATGGCATATCGCTAATGGAAAACCCAGATCTTCTGCAGGAAATTCATACTGCAACAGCAGAGACACTAGGTTTAGTAGAACAGGCAAATTCGAAAAAGAATCGTATATTAGTTGAAGTATAAATCCATGTCTATATAAAAAGAGAGTAGCTATCAATGATATAGCTACTCTCTTTCATTTTTCCTATATTATACGAACATGTTCAATCATTAATTTCGGATTAGGTAATCAAATGCACCTAATGATGCAGTAGCTCCTGATCCCATGGAAATAATAATTTGGTTATATGCACTATCTGTACAATCACCTGCAGCAAACACTCCTGGAACGTTTGTTGCACCATGTTTATTTACAATAATTTCGCCCATACGATTCCGTTCAACGATTCCGCCTAACCAATCGGTATTTGGTACAAGCCCGATTTGAACAAACACACCTTGTAATTCAATATGTTTCACTTCTTCTGTATCGCGATCAATGTAAGAAATACCGTTTACACTGTCTGTTCCAGTAATTTCTTTTGTTTGAACGTTTTTTAATACGGTTACGTTAGGAAGGCTGTTTAGACGATTTTGTAGGACTTCATCAGCTTTTAATTCTGGCATAAATTCAAGAACCGTCACATGTTTTACAATTCCTGCAAGATCAATCGCTGCTTCAACACCGGAGTTACCACCGCCAATTACAGCTACATCTTTTCCTTCAAATAATGGACCATCACAATGAGGGCAGTATGCTACACCTTTGTTTTTGAACTCTTGCTCACCAGGAACTCCGACATTACGCCAACGAGCACCTGTTGAGATAATGACACTTTTACTTTTTAGAACAGCACCATTCTCAAGTTCAAGTTCGATGAAGTCCTTTTTTTCTAAACCTTTGGCACGCTGTAAGTTCATGACATCAATGTCATACTCTTTGACATGCTCTTCTAGGCTTGCTACAAGTTTAGGACCTTCCGTGTATTTCGTAGAGATAAAGTTCTCTATACCCATCGTGTCCATAACCTGGCCACCAAAGCGTTCAGCAACAATACCTGTACGAATACCTTTACGCGCTGCGTAGATTGCTGCACTTGCACCGGCTGGACCACCTCCAACGACAAGTACATCGTAAGGAGCTTTATCAGCAAATTCTGACGCATCAGGGGCACTACCAATTTTAGCAAGAATTTCCTCGAGTGACATACGACCGCTACCAAATGATTCCCCGTTTAGGATAACGGTTGGTACTGCCATAATATTTTTGCTTTCTACTTCTTCTTTGAAAGCACCCCCGTCAATCATGGAATGTGAAATTCCAGGGTTGATAAGACTCATCACATTTAGTGCTTGCACAACATCAGGGCAGTTGTGGCAAGTAAGGCTAATATATGATTCGAAGCGATATTCGCCCTTAATATTTTTAATTTGATCAATGACTTTCTGATCTACCTTTGGGGCTCTTCCGCTTACTTGCAGTAGAGCCAATACTAATGAAGTAAATTCATGCCCCAGAGGGATACCAGCAAAAACTATTCCAGTGTCTTCGCCAATACGATTGACACTGAAACTCGGTGTTCTATCTAATGTAGTTTTTTCTACTTTAATTCTGGAAGACATGCTGGCTAATTCATCCACTAGAGCCAGCATGTCGCGAGATACATCATCCGTTCCTGTACTAACTTTAAGTAGCACATCGCCCTCCATCAATTGAAGATATTGGGCTAATTGTGCTTTTATATCAGCATCTAGTATCATGATTTATCGAACTCCTTAAATTTTTCCTACAAGATCAAGGCTTGGTTTAAGTGTTGCAGAACCTTCTTCCCATTTAGCTGGACAAACTTCACCTGGATTATTGCGAACATATTGAGCTGCTTTAATTTTGTTAACAAGAATACTTGCATCACGTCCAATACCACCTGCATTAATTTCGACGGCTTGAACGATACCATCTGGATCAATGATGAAAGTACCACGATCAGCAAGACCTTCCTCTTCGTTTAGTACTTCGAAGTTACGAGAGATTTTTTGTGATGGGTCACCAATCATAATGTATTCGATCTTTCCAATAGCTTCTGAATGATCATGCCATGCTTTATGTGTAAAATGCGTATCAGTTGATACAGAGTATACTTCAACTCCAAGTTCTTTTAATGCTGCATATTCGTTTTGTAGATCTTCTAATTCAGTAGGACATACGAATGTGAAATCTGCTGGGTAAAAGCAAACAACACTCCATTTACCTTTGAAGTTTTGTTCAGTAACATCTAGAAATTCACCTTTTTGGAAAGCTTTTGCTGCGAATGGTAATACTTCAGTTCCGATTAATGACATAATAAATTCCTCCTAAAATGTGGTTTTAAATTTAAAATAGTCTGTTTGGATGTTTCATCCAATGTTTAAACTATTTATTTATAATAATTCTAATGTCATATATATTATTATATAAAATTTGTTATTTTGTCAATGGAAATACAAAAAAATATTTAGATTTATTCAATTGCTATTTTGAATCGTTGATTTACAAAGTATTATAAGCCAACTTGCAAGTAAAAGTGAAGTTATATGCTTTGTAATAATTAGTTCTAAAAACAGTTATTGTTTTTATAAATCATAGAAAAAATGTAAATATTTATTAAATCAAATGGTCAAGTAAAGGAATAATATATTGTTATCTTTCTCAATTAGAGAGTAAATATATTCGTTTGCACAAATTTAAGTATCTGTAATAAAGCAAAGTTAATGGATATGCGAGTAAATCTATTAGTGTTTTATAGGTGGGACCGTTATATTATTTTCATCTTTTAAGGAAATATGTAATTGATTTTTACGGTTTATAGAAGCAAAAAAGACTTTTTTTATGTCAGAAACTCCTTGATGAACTAATTGCTGTTGTAACCATGTCTCATCTAAATTTAGATCTTTTAAGACACTTGAATACATCGTTCCTTCTATGATAATGGGAAAGGAAATTGTAGATGTTGCTTTTAGTATGTTCATATCTTCTAGTGTAACTGGATGTTTTTGTGTTTTTTTCAACACACTTAAAGCCCCATTAGGTTCAATAATGGCTGTTTCAACTTCAGTAATATCAAATACATTTTTTTCTCTAAGCATCTGAAGTACATTATCAATAGAGTAACGAATTCTTTTTAGATTTTTGTTTAAAAATTTTCCGTTTTGTATAACCACTGTAGGTTCAAATGTAAGTAATCTACCTACTTTTCGGTTCGATATCTTCCAATTTGCGATAATCCTTTGAAAGATCCCTATTGAAATGATAGCTATCGCAGTTGGAAAATGCTTAATATCAGGATCGGCAATATCGGCTCCAACAACTGCTCCCAAAATGACGATAATTAAAAAATCAAATATAGGTAATTCCCCAATGGCACGCTTCCCCATAAATAAAGTGATAAATAGTAACAAGGGTATAATTGTAAAAATTCTACCTAGTACTAAGAATGTATCTTTTACAAATTCAATCATTTTTTGCATCATCCTCTAAAGTGTTATCTTAGCCTTAAAGCTTTTAACCTCCTTATCTATTAAATTATTACCCTACCATTGTTTCCAAGGTTTAATAGATTAATACACATCTTAAGGCCGAATATTTATTTCGATAAATAAGGTAGGAGTAACAGTGCACTACTTTAGGCATACTAAAAAATATTTAAATTTTAAGGTAGGAGATTGTATTTATGAATAATCATGGAAAAAATCGTAGTAGTGTTTTTAATGATATTAATCGTGCCCCTAATCGAGCGATGATAAGAGCAATGGGAGTAAAAGATGAAGATTTTTCTAACCCTTTTATTGGTATTGCTAGTACATGGAGTGAGGTAACACCTTGTAATATGCACATTGATGAGTTAGCAAGAAAAGCAAAAGAGGGTGCTTTGGAAGCGGGTGCAACGCCGTTCATATTTAATACAATTACCGTTTCAGATGGCATATCGATGGGAACGGAAGGAATGCGTTTTTCATTACCTAGTCGGGAAGTAATTGCAGATTCAATTGAAACCGTTGTTGGAGCACAAAATTATGACGGTGTTGTTGCTATTGGTGGTTGTGATAAGAATATGCCTGGTTGTATGATTGCAATAGGTCGTTTAAATTTACCCGCAGTTTTCGTTTATGGTGGAACGATCAAAGCTGGAAAAATCGATGGGAAAGATATTGATATTGTTTCTGCTTTTGAGGCTGTAGGAAAGTATAATAATGGCGATATTGATAGAGAAGAACTTCATAAGATTGAATGTAACGCATGTCCAGGTGCTGGATCTTGTGGTGGAATGTATACAGCAAATACAATGGCTTCTGCAATCGAAGCAATGGGAATGAGTTTACCTGGAAATTCATCAAATCCTGCTGAAGATCATGAAAAAATAGAGGATTGCATAAAAGCTGGAAAAGCAGTCATGAACTTATTGGAAAAAGGAATTTATCCTAAAGATATCATGACAAAAAAAGCTTTTGAAAATGCGATTACGGTTGTCATGGCACTCGGTGGATCTACAAATGCTGTCCTTCATTTATTAGCATTAGCGCATACTGTAGAGGTTGATCTTAATTTAGATGACTTTGAACGTATTCGTAAAAACGTGCCCCACATTGCTGATTTAAAACCAAGTGGTAAGTATGTCATGGAGGAATTATCTAAAGTTGGTGGTGTTCCTGCTGTCATGAAACTTCTTCTTGATAAAGGGCTATTACATGGAGATTGTATGACAGTTACTGGAAAGACACTTGAAGAAAATCTTTCCGAAGTATCTCACTTAAAAGAGGGACAAAAAGTCATTTCGTTTGAACATCCGAAACGAAAAACAGGACCGTTAGTGATCTTAAAAGGGAATTTAGCTCCTGAGGGTGCATTAGCGAAAATGTCTGGTCTAAAAATAAAAAAAATTACTGGCCCTGCGCGTGTATTCGATTCGGAGAAGGCGGCTACAGATGCGGTATTAAATAATAAAATTAATCCTGGAGATGTCATCGTTATCCGTTATGTTGGTCCAAAGGGTGGACCAGGTATGGCTGAAATGTTGTCGATTACGGCGATTGTAGTTGGAAAAGGCCTTGGAGAAGAAGTAGGCCTAATTACAGATGGACGTTTTTCTGGAGGAACACATGGGTTAGTTGTTGGGCATATTTCCCCTGAAGCACAAGTGGGTGGCCCCATTGCGTTAATCCGAGAAGGTGATATGATTACGATCGATAGTGAAATACAGGAACTCTCTGTCAACGTTTCTGAAAAGCAGTTTGCTGAAAGGTTAAAGGATTGGTCGCCACCAGAGCAAAAGTTAAGAGGAATGTTAGCTAAGTATGCTCGTTTAGTATCTTCTGCTTCAGAAGGGGCTGTAACAGATTAGCGGTAAAAACGAGGTGTGATGCTTTTTAAAGTGGAAAAGATGACTCTGTAATAAAAAACCGTCAAAGTAGACGGTTTTTTATTTTAGAAGTATATAATGTGTGATAGTATAAGCAAGTCATCAAGACACTCGCCTACGATAACAAGTCTATAGAAATATTTATTATGTTTTTCTTATTAATAAAACAGGTTAATATTGGGGGGAATAAGTTGAAAACTTCGAAAGTATTGTTGTATGCATTGATTTTATTTAATATTTTTGGATTGTTCTATTGGATTGGCTCAATGATGTTTCATTAAATAGCAAGTAATTATGAATTAGTAGATAGTTTTTCGTTGTTAGGGATCATGGTGACCATTTTTTTCTTTTTTCTTTCTTTAAAGGTCTTTAGAATGTCTATATGAAAATATTTATCTAGGCTTAAATGATAGGCATCTAGCCTGAAAATAATTAATGAAAATGCAGTTGTATAAAGAATAAGACTGATCAAATTCATATTTCCAGAAAGAATGAAGTTAATGTGCATAAATAAGCAAATGAGTGTAGAAGGTATAGTAAATAATCCTACTATAAGAAATAGTCCAAGCATAATCTGAACTACTGGAATCGTATAGTTCAAAATCATGACCGTTTCTAAAGCTATGTTCTCAATGAAAATTTTATAAAAGGGTGGTGTATTAGGATGTTGTAGTGCATCGATTAAATAATTTCTTAAAAATATACCAGGTTCTTTAAACCAGTGACCTCCTGTTATTTTTGTCGCTCCAGCTAATAACCAACCTATACCAAAAAGAACACGCATGAAAACAATTAGTAATGAAAATACCCCTATATTTTTTAATACTCGCATTTTTAGCTTCCTCCTAAACATATCTTTCCTTAAGACATTATTTTTTCCTTAGGGCAACTTTTTGGACAAAAAAATAAAAGTAGTTTTTTCCACTAAGGATTTCAAATACTTAAAGATATCTTTACTTTATGCAGAAAAGTTTACCATGTGCAAGAAAAATTGTAAATAAGTATTTGCTACGATAAATTTGTCGAAATTTAATCGGGTTTTCTATTATTTTAGTATGGTATAGTAATAAAATCTTCCCAAATATCAAGAAAAATACAGTAGAATGTCAGCTTAGGAGGGTCAACAAGTGATTAGAAAATGTATGTGGCTTGTATTGCTTTTAACTATCTTTTCTGCCTGTTCGAACAGAGGAGATCAAGTATTATCAATACAAGAAGAAAAACCGCAAGATGAAAAAGTAACGATTCGAATATTTGATCGAAAAATTGAAGTTGCTGATAGATTACAAGAATTAGCAGCATTATATGAAAGTCTTCATCCGGATGTAAAAATTGAATTTGAATCGCTTGGAGCGATTAGTTCTAGTTATGATGTAGAGTTAAATTCCAAATTTGGCTTAGGAACTTTTCCTGATATTTTTACAACAGAAGCCTATTTATCGTTTGAACCTTGGGAAGACATCGCTTTACCATTAAATGATTTTACGTGGATCAAAGATACAGTAGAAGGGAGTACAGATGGTGTAACGGTTAATGGAACTATTTATGGTATACCGATCACATTAGAAGCATACGGTTACATTTACAATAAAGATTTATTTGCTAAGGCGGGAATCACAACGATCCCAACGACTATTTCTGAATTAAGAGAAGCGGCTCGTAAACTTCAAGCAATTGGTGTAACTCCTTTTTCAAATGGGTATGCAGAATGGTGGATTCTTGGAAATCATAGTTTTAATATTGCTTTGGCAAGTCATGAAACGCCAAACGAGTATATTGAAGGTATTTTAGACGGGACCATTGATCTATCAAATGATGAAACGATGAATGCGTGGGTCGAATGGCTTGATTTAACGATTCAGTATGGAAATAGAAACCCGTTATCCACCGACTATCAAACTCAAGTCGAGAAGCTAGCAAATGGAGAAGCAGCAATGATGCAACAAGGGAATTGGACACAGTTTATGATAAATGAACGAAACCCCGAAATAAATCTTGGAATAATGCCCATTCCGATCTCTGATAAAGGTCACGATTATGTTATGGTAGGAGTCCCAAATTATTGGATCGTCAATAACCAATCCCCTGTAAAAGAAGAAGCAATTGAGTTTATTGAGTGGTTGATTACGTCTGAGGAAGGTAAATCCTTTATCGTAAATGATTTAGAGTACATCCCTTCGTTTACGACGATTGATTACGATGCCAAAAAACTAGGTGATATTACCGCATCTCTTCAAACCTATATTGATCAGGGAAAAACAGCGGGCTGGTATTGGAGTAGCTTTCCTTCCGAAAATGCAAATCTCGTCTTTGAAAATATCCAAAGATACCTAAGAGGTCAAACGACGAGAGAACAGTTTTTAACGAATTTACAACAGGATATACAGAGTATCCAGTAATGGAGTGAATGTTTTGGACAGAAAAAGATCAAATATAAACAAGATAAACAACATTTCTTTAAGACATAAATTAATTGGTTGGTTTTTAATTTTGGTTGTCGTACCTTTAACAATCATGTTAACTATCGCTTATTTTGCAAGTTATAGTGTCGTTTTAGATCGAGCTGGTTTCTACTCTAAACAATTTATTCAACAAGTAGCCGCTAATATTGATTTAAAAATTCTCGAAATAGAAGATGTAAGTGTTTCGATTATCACAAATAGAGATATTTCGGAAACAATTGGCACGAAGTACGATGAAGAAAGCTATAGTCGAGCTAGATCTGTGATTGAACAAATGGCTCTTTCAAAACAAGAAATCGATTCCATTCGAATTTACGGAGTGAATGGCAGTTATTTATATGGTGGACATGGTAATGATAGTGTCGATGAAACCTTTTCAAGAGGGGATTTTCCGAGCTCTGAGTTATTTCAAACCATTTTAGAAAGCGATGGAAAACCTTTTTGGTTTACGGGAATCGACAATAATTTTAATGAAGTATATATGGCAAGGAAAATGTCCTTTTATAATTCTAGAACACCTAGTGGAGTCATCTTATTTAAACTTCCGCAACAATCATTTGCTAGTCTTTATACAGATTTAGAGATTGGTGAAGAAGGTAATGCTTATCTTTTGAACAGTGATCAAATTATTTTTGGTCACTCTAATTCAGAAATAGTTGGAACTAATTATACAAATGATTTTATTCTTAGTCATAGTAAAAACAACTATAGTGGATTATTGAATAGTCAAGGCAATATGGTTTCATTTGCAACGACTACAAATGGTTGGAAGGTTTTCACTGAGGTTCCAATTCGGGTACTGATGAGTGAAATGCGTAATCTTTCTATTATTTTTATAGTTGCAGGAATTGCTTTAGGTGTCTTAAGTATTATCATTGGTTTATTTGTGGCTAGAGGAATTACAAAACCTCTAGATCATATTATTGGGATCATGAAAAATATTGAAAATGGAGATTTTACAAAGACATCTGAAATAAAAGGTGAAAATGAAATCGGAAAATTATCACAAGGCTTTAATCATATGATTTCAACGATTCGTTCTTTGATCAAAAGTTCAAACCAAGTCGGTTTATCTGTTTCAGATAATACGAACAACCTTAATCAATTAGCTAAGCATTCTGCTGAAATGACAGAAGAAATTAAGGCAGCTGCTAATGAAATTGCAACGGGAGCTATGGAACAGGCTCATGAAGTGAGCGAGGTTCAAAAAATTATGCAACAGTTCGTGAATGAAATTAATGATGTTCAAACAAGGTTAAACATTGTCAAAGAAAACTCTGTACAAGTTCATCATGTTAGTTCAGGTGCAATTAAAGTCGTAAATGAGTTAACGGAACATGCTAATTTATCCAAACAATCATCAGAAAAAATAAAAAATGAAACGATCTTAGTAGAAGGAAAAGTATCGGAGATTTCGAATTTTATTAAGGTTATTCGTGAAATAAGTGAACAAACGAATTTATTAGCATTAAACGCGTCAATTGAAGCCGCAAGAGCTGGAGATGCTGGTAAGGGGTTTGCTGTTGTTGCTACAGAAGTTCGTAAATTGGCAGAGAATACAAATGAAGCAACTGAAAAAATTGCACAAATTGTAGCTGACATAAAGAAAGAAACTTCTCAAATGGTAAAGGAAGTAAATGAAGGAATGAATATATTTGATCTTCAACAAACCTCTGTAGAGAATGTAAACGACGTATTTCACAGTATTTTAAAATCACTTGACCAAACGATGAATGAATTCAATACTTTATATGTAAGTATAAAAGATATGGATCAACAGAAAGAAAGTACCATTAGAGCGATTGAATCAATTGCTGCTATCACACAACAAGCCGCTGCGTCAATCGAAGAAATTACCGCTTCCATTGAGGAACAAGCAAAGTCAGCAGATCAACTAAAAGAATCTTCAGAGCATTTAGCAGAAGAAGCACACCATTTAAATCATTCAATTAGCAAGTTTAAAGTTTAACAAGGTTTCCGAAAAGAATTCTCTCACTTCAATCAGACAGTAACGTTGGATAAGTGGTGAGTAGTTCACAAGCATGAAAAGTACACAAATAGAAGAGTTGATTTTTCTTCGGTAATACTTAAGATAAAAGAGAGCATTGCTTTAGTTTCTAATCAATGTTCTCTTTTTGTACATAAAGTAATTCCAACAGGAAAAAAGCTTTGCTTTATATAGAAGTAGCTTATTTTTGTAAAAAGAATGAAAGGAAATATTATCAAATATCACTTTTATTCACTTATTGTATATATGCTTGAAGGAGATTCTAGGATTAAGATGGAATTATTTATATTGATAGGATGTAGGTAGATTTTCATTCATTTGCGTAATACCCCAAAAAATAATATGAAGTATTACTAAACATCACCATGTATTACTAGGTAATACATCCTTTAAATAAAATAGAAAAATAAAATAATAGTTTAGTAGGGAGGCAATATTTATGCAGTATCACTTTTTTGTTGGGAACGATAATGGCAACAGTGAGCATGATATTATTATTGATGGGAGGTTAATACAACAACCAAACGTAAATTGTGTAGTTGATGAGTTACCATGGAGCGAGGAGCAAGCTCCAGAAAGTTTTATCAAAAATCTTCAAGATCAATTGGTAGTTACAATCGATTCTCCTTCTGCAAAGCCAGGTATGTATTATATTGGGAAGTTTGCTCTTGAGAGTGGGGAATTGTTAGATAATATGGAAGTAGGAATTGATCAGAAATGTGATATGGATTTACCGGTTGTTAATACATTAGCACAAGTTGCAGCAGCTGCAGTTCAAAAGGCATACGAGGATGAGAAAAAAATTCCTGAGGTAATGGATGTTCAAGTCGACATGGCGGCTGCATTACCGATCACACAGCATACGGATGAATCTTCGTCTAAATTTGAAAAACGATTTATGGGTGCAGCGCATCATGTGACTGTACATCTAGGAAAGCAACGCGTTGCAGTCAAAGTAACTTTTGATTTTACAAAAGTAATACCTGAGGCTACACCGGTAATCTTTACTCTCCAAAAGGATAAAGAAGGTAATTGGAGAGAAGGTGATATTTTCAAAGAGTTCTCTGAAACTTATGATTTCAAAAAAGACTTTAACGGCAGTTATTTTAAAGATAAGCGAATTCTCCATACAGATATTGGTGATGGTTCGACTGAGTATCCAATTACTGAAGGAAATAAATTTTTGCGTCAGTTTGTCCATGGCAGCAACCATGGAGCGGGTTATGCAATTGAAGAAGCGCTAGCTGAGTTTAATAAACTGATTCACCTTCCAGATAGCCCAAGACAATTTTTTAGTGATGTTATTAAAAATCCTAATCATAAGTTTTACGCTAGAGCAATCAAAACATTAAAAAGACCACTTGAAGGACAAGCAAAGCAAATTCTACAAAACATTCGAAAACAGTTAACAAAGGCTAGAAATGAAATTGACGTCATTTGTGTGTATGGTGGTGGAAGCATCTTAATGCGTTCGGTACTTTACCCGATGTTAAAAGAATTGTGTGACCAGCGTGAAATAAAGCTATTATATATTCCAGCTCAGTATGCGGTAATCATGAATGCCCAAGGACTTGATGCTTTTGTTCGTGGGAAAATTTATAGTACCCTAAAAAGTAAAGCAAAACAAAGCGTTTAATTTTTAATAGGGTTTGGTGAGAAGAAATGAAAAAACAAAAAAAAGCTGGTGACAATATCAGCTTAAAAACGAAAAAAACTGAAGCAGAAGAAATATTAAATTGGATTAATAGCCAATCTAACTTAATGGATTCTATTCGATATTTAATAGAAAATGAAATTAGGGAAAATGGAGTAAGAAACTTACAAAATTTTATACCTGCAAACCGTGACATTTCTGGCATTAATTTTTCGAATGTGAACAATGAAGCAGCCAATCCGGTAGTAAATAGTGAAATAGCTGCAACATTAGAAGAACAAACACCTATACCACCATCTTCAAATGCTGAACAAACAGATATAACAAATGAAGAGGAAAAAAATAAAGCTGAAACAGAAGAAGATATTGACGATGAAGATATCGAATCTTGGTTGTGATCTAGCGTCACTAAATAATACTAAGCCTCACTAAGTAATACCTGGTGTTACTTAGTGATACCTAAAGGTTTGTGGTGGGTGATGCCGAGTAACACCTGGTATTGCTTTGTGTTCTTGAAAATATGTAATCTTTAAACCTAAGGAGAGAGTCTTACCTCTCCTTTTTTTTAGCAAAGTAAGAAAGTATAGAATTTTTGAAGTTTTTTTTCTCTCATATCTTTTGAAAACCTTTCAAATTTGAGAGGTTTTTTCATTGGGTTAGGTTATATGTTAAAGTAGTCAAACGTTCTTAAGGAAAGTGACGGTGGCACGTTAGGAAGGGTGGTTTTTAACATTACACTTCCTTCACTAATTGTTGCTTTCCTTTTAATGATATTGTCATTGATATGTCATGAATATCTTAGTTAGTTTCTTTCTCATTTGGGTAATTGTCAATATCTGATTTTGCCGTGATAAAGCGAAGAGGCGTTCTAAAACAAAGTGTCTGACACTTTGTTTTAGAACACCCTTTTCATATATTTTTCTAAAGATAAGTTAAGACAAATCGCTTCTGTGAAATAGATTGTTATAGAGAAGCAAAGATCGAATAACGCCTGATTGAGAGTAACTAGGCATTCCAATACCTCTAGCACGCCCTTTACTATAGAGTAACTCCGGTAATAATCCACAAAATGCACTGTTATTATAATTGTGACCAAAATAGCTCCAAGCTTTGTCTACTTCTTGGTTGGCTAACAAAGCTTCACCAAACCAAAATGTAGGCCCAGTCCACGGTTTTAAATCGCCTTCTTCTGTTGTTAAGCTTTCATGTCGCCAAATTCCACCAATAAAAGGATCTTGTAACCTTTCTTCAATAGCTCTTAACGTAGGAGCACGCCATTCCTTTGGAAAAAGCGGGAATTCAGAGAAAAATAAACTGACGGAAGCATCCAATAATTTTGTTTCTTTAGATCGGCATACGATTCCATTATGGACATTGTTTCTACCAATTGCCTGCAGTAATTCAAAAGCGCCTTGTCTAAATTGAATAGCTTTTTCATTTTCGCCAATAGCTTCTGCCATTTCAGCTGCCTTCAATAAACCATATGATGAAATAGCGGATGTCCATGTCATATGCTCAAAGTCTTCACCTAAATGTGGGCCAAATGTTTCCCAAATGCCTGCATCAGGAAATATTAAACCACTAGCATCTCGATTAGTTAAAATCCAGTTCGTAGACTGATGAATAATCGGCCACAAATCTTGTATAATTGTACGATCTTTCACTAAAGACCAAACCTGCCAAATTCCATATAAAATTAATCCTGTCGTATCATTTTCAAAAGCATGCTCGTTCGGTAAACGAGTCACGACATTGTATGCAAAATAATAGTTGCCATCAGGACGCTCGATTAAATAACTTAATGTTGCATACAAAGCATGAATTGCATCTTCGTAATGTCCTGAGAGCGCTAAAGTAGAAGCGATCCATAAACTATCACGGATCCATACGTTTCCTTGATAGGGCCTAAAGCCAATAATAATGGGAGTGCCATCTTTTTGCATACTCATCTTGGCAACGGTGTTACTAAGTTTCCAGTAGTAGTCAAGGGGTGGTGGAAGTTCACCGATATCAATGGTTTCACGATACCAAGCTTCCCAAGCTTGTAATGTCTGACGTTCACTTTGTCTTATTGTTCGTAACGTTTCGTTTAATTGTTGAATGGCTGCATCTTTCGTTGTACCAGCAGCAAATATTTGATAAACTGGCTGACTATAATTTTGATGTGGAATCGTTTGATCAGGAATCGTAAAAACTAACGGTACGGGTATTAAACTATGTTCAAAAATGGTAACCGGCCCTGTGGTGACAGCTATTGGAACCTCACCAGTTATTCCTGCAGCAGTTGGTGAAACAGTTGTGGCGAGCCATTGATTTTCAGAAATTCTCGAAATGAAGATATTACCGATTCTTTGTACGACATTTTTAAGATGAACGACTGGAAAGATTGTCGCTTTTGAAGCGTTGTTTCGAAGTGTCTTTACTTCGATTGAACGTATAAGAGAATTTTGGGAAGGGGGAGCCCATGTTTTCGTTCTGACAACCGTATTTCCTTTATGAGAAACTACTTCATACACTCCATAGCCATTGATGTATTGAGTATTGTTTAATGAGATAATTTCACCAATTTGACCTAACTTTTCTTTTACCATTCCATACGGGTCATACCAAATTTTTTCATTATGATCTTTCGCAAGTACGTAGGATCCAGGAGTATCAAACATTGCGCTTGAGAGATCGAAATTTGGAAAAAAGAATTGGCTTATTTTATCGACTGGCAGACAACCGATATCATACTGTTGGATCCAAGCTAAAACATTACCATTAGAAATTGGAGCATGGTTATCTTGGTTTTTACCAATGAAGTATTTCATTAAATTAAGCACTCTCCCTTACAAAAAATATATCGCTTAGGTTTATCATATGACTGGTTGAAGTAGGGTAGAAATATTTTTTGTTTTTTTTTATGACGTTTTGAGGTGGGGGTGGTAGGATTCTAAATCGTAATTGGATTTATTTGTCTCATGTATTAAAATAGGAGTAATATAAATAATGAGAATAGCTTATATTTAAAACTCTTGGGGGCTTTATTAAATGAAAAAAGTATTAATGTTACATGGTGTTAACCACAATATGTTTGGAAAAAGAAACCCGAAAATGTATGGAACGATTACACTTGATGAAATTAATCAAAACATGGAAGACCTCGCAAAGGAACTAGACATTGAATTAGAAACATTCCAAACAAACTGTGAAGGTGAAATGGTTGATCGTATTCACCAAGGGTATTTTGATAAGGTTGATGCAGTAATTATCAATGCAGGAGCTTGGACGCATTATAGCTATGGGATTAGAGATGCTTTAGATATACTTGAAGTACCTTTTATCGAAATCCACATGTCAAATGTTCATGCTAGAGATGAGTTTAGACACCATTCTGTATTCTCAGATATTGCTCAAGGTGTTATTTGTGGTTTTGGTTTTGATAGCTACCTTCTTGCGCTTAGAGCTGCTAAAAATCTTATCGTTCAAAAAAGTGTTGAGTAAAGTAAAATCTGTGATAAAACAGGAGTAAGATTAAGTGTCTTACTTCTGTTTTCATTTATTGAAATCGATTACGGAATTTCAAGATAAATTTTATCAATATAGTAAATAGTAAGTTGAATTTATTGTCATTACTAACTAAGAAAGTTAATGATGTTGAGAAAAAAGGTAATCTCTAAGCACATAATTTTAATTAAAAGTATTACAAAAGATGTCCTACTAGTTGCCATACCGACAACAAGTGGCCTTAAGTAAAACAATAGTCTAATATGTAAAATTTAAGGGGAATTACTCTTACATATAATGAGGGTGTCCCAAAAGGGTCTGACACAACACGTATTCAACTATATACAGAGGTTCGATTTTAACGTTCGTCTATATATAGTTATAATACGGTGTCTGACACTTTGTTTTAGGACACCCTTATTTCACTAAAATAGATATATCAAAGTGTAACGAAAATTTACTCGTTTTCTAGCTTTAGCATTATTAGTTCTTCAACTGGCTCACCGTCAATAAAATGTTCTTCTACAATCCGAGGAACATCTTCAGGGGTAAGGTTGTAATACCATATCCCCTCAGGATAGACAAGTGTAAATGGGCCATTTCCACATAGTCCAAGACAGCTAGTCTTATTTAATTTTACTTCTTTAT
Organism: Anaerobacillus alkalidiazotrophicus; assembly: GCF_001866055.1. The sequence goes on along the minus strand of NZ_MLQS01000001.1, from coordinate 811,114 downwards.
ATATACTATGCTCTACAAGTTGCTCTTTAAATGCATCCATCACCTCCTCAACTTGCTGTCCATTACAGTGTTCACTCCCGCAAAAAAAGAGATGCCTTTTTAACTGTTTTAATCTCATATTCATATGATCACCCCTAACGAATTAATGAAGAAACTGACTTGCTTGAAAAAATTATACATACATGGGCGGAAAAAAAGTTAGTAATACTGTGATTGTCATGAAACAATCAATATCCTTGTGAGATTATCTATAAGTATGTACGGCCATTTATTAGCTTTTTGCGAACTTTGGTTACAGTAAAGGAATAAAAATAAGGTATATCATGTATTTTGACAGACAGGGGTTTTTTTGAGGTGATGGAGAACGAAAATAATTTAAATAGCCATGTTTTAATAGGGTCCTGGTTGATAGCGATTGGAACGATTGTTGCAGCAATTGCTGAAGTACGAGAATTGGTTGGGTTAAATGAAGTAAATAATAAGCTAGTTGCCATAGGAGAGGGGATACAAGCCGTAGGTGCAACGTTAGGTGGATTGGAAACAATCGATGCCCCTTTGAACTTTGTCGGTGATTGGATTGACGGTGCAGGGGCTGCAACGTCTTCTTATGCAGCCTATTTGCAGTATAAAGATAAAGAAAGTGATGAGGATACCGCTCGTCTTGAAATCCTTGGTGCGTCCTTGCAGTCTATGGGGGCATCTATGAGTGCTGTAGCTGATAAGCTTGCCGGAGAAGATATTCTTTCTTTTGGGAATGCCATGCAAGGTTTTGGGGCGGGACTTGAAGCAATTGGTGGCATTTATGATTTAAATGAAAAAGAAAAGGAAGGTCAACCGATTATAACAATTGGGGCTATTATCCAAGCATTAGGAGCGAATTTAAATGCTGTTGTGATAACAAAGGATTTAATTAAAGAAAATAAACAGTAAAAGCTGCTTATCAATAATGAGATAATGCAGCTTTTACTGTTTATACAATTTGTTGATCAAACTGATTTGAACTTCAGGGTCATAGAACCCCACCTCTAAGCGTAGCGTAGGTGGGAACTTCCATTTAGGTGGAGTTGAGACTCCATCTGGATTTCCGATGTTCGAGCGTTGCTAGAACGAGTTCTCTTGCTTCTCTTAGTGAAGCTCTCCAACTAATTGCAGACGCAAAATTTGAAGGGGAATGCGGCGTTCATTTTTATTCAATCGTAAAAATTATTTCTTCACTATCATCAAATGGGTGAGTAGAATTTTTATGTTTTACTTCAGACTTAATTGTATAAGTACCTTCTGAGATTGGTACCCATCTGTAATTATTGTTTGGTGAGTAATCTTGAACAACATCCCAACTTGAGCCGTCAAATATTGAAAATCTATAAAGGTGGTTGCTTGGATCATGGGAATTCACTGTAAAATGTATTTCATTATTAATAAATTGCGGACTTTCTCTATCCATATTGAAAGCTACGATCTTTGCTGGATCGTAAACGGTATAACTGATGATTTGTTCATGATCAAAGTTTTTCTTTGAATGCTTATGTTTTACTTGAACCTTAATTTGATAATCGCCAGCATTCAACGGTTTCCAAGAGGTAGAACGTTTAGAAGAGAAATCCTGAATCGTTACCCATTTCTGACCGTCAAAAATTAAAAATTTAAAGTGATTGTTAGAGTTATCATTAGATTGTGCAGTAATTGTTATGTTTGTATCCGTTGGTTGTGGACTGACAGGGTTTAAAGAAATATCACTTAATGTAGCTTCATGGAAAACGTTATAGGTCATAACTTTTTCATGATCAAATGCCTTCTTAGAGTTTCTATGTTTTCCTTGAACTTTAATTTGGTATGCGCCTGCTTTGGCAGGTTTCCAAGAGACTGTACGTTTAGTCGAGAAGTCTTGAATCGTCACCCACTTTTGACCGTCAAAAACTAAGAATCTAAAGCGATTATTTGAATTATCATTCGATTGAGCGGTAATTGTTATATCTTTATTGATCGGTTGTGGAGTTGCATGATTAAAAGAAAGAGTATTGATTTTAGCTTCATTGAAAACAGTGTAGTTAATGATTCGCTCACTATCAAAACTTTTCTTTGAGTGCTTATTCTTCACTTGGACTCGAACTTGGTAGTTCCCGGCTTTTGTTGGCTTCCATGTAGCTTTGTTATTTGAAGAATACTTTTGTATATCTACCCATTTTTTCCCATCAAAAAAAGAAAATTTAAATTGATTATTTGTATTGTTGTTCGATTGTGCAGTTAAATTTATTGTTGTATTACTTGGCTGAGGACTAACTTTATTAACAGCTAATGAGTTAGCCTTTGCTGGTTGGTAAACAGTGTAGTTTAAAACCCTTTCATCCTCAAACTTCCTTTTAGAGTTTTTATTTTTTACTTGCACTTTTAATTTATAATTACCAGCACTTTTAGGTTGCCAATTTACTTTATTTGTAGAAGAGAAATCACGAATAGTAGACCATTTTTTTCCGTCATGAACCATGAACTTATATAATGTATTTGAACCACTTGAAACGGATGCGCTTACAGAAACGGAAGCATTAGTAGGCTGAGGGCTACTTTTGCTTACCGAGAGTTTATTGACTTTACTTTCAAAAGCATATCCATTTGCTAAAGCGATTTGATGTAAACTTTGTTTTGAGGTAGTAATAATGACAGGTGTATTTACTGCCACTCGATCAAATAGCCAACGGATTTCGTCATTATACATTCGAATACAGCCAGCACTAGCGTATGTACCAATTGACTTTGGGTTATTGTTGCCATGTATAGCATATGTAGTACCGTACGTTCCTCTTGCGTTTATCCCTAACCACCGGTCGCCTAATGGGTTTGATGGATGTCCTCCAGGGATGTTCTGTTTATAATAAGGGCGATTTTTTATTTTGTTTACTATTTTAAATTTTCCTTCAGGAGTATAACTATTTTGTCTACCAGTTGCTACTTTAAATGTCTTTTCTAGCTTTCCTTGATTATAGTAAGCAAGTTGATTTGTGTTTTTATTAATAATAATCATTTGGTTACTGTTGGCCAACGTATGAGAACCGCCAACTAGAAGAAAAAAGATTAGTAGTATAAAGCAGCTTAATTTTTTCATCATTCACCCCGTCATTACACTGAAATTTAGTAGATTTGTACTATAAAAAAAGTGTAATTGATTACGATGAAAATAAATGTAAAAAAATAGGGCTTGTTTACTGGAAATTTTTCGACACTAACAAAAGTGTGCTATTGATAGGTTTTCGTAAGGAATACGAACCGAAAATCAGTTTTTACTGGCTTAAAATATTCAAAAATCCCTAAAAGTTTTCACGACTTTTAGGGATTTTTGAAGCTTTAATTAAAAAGTTGCGGTAATTTATCGTTTTCTTACAAATTTGTATAGCTTGATCGCTTATCATCTTGGTCACTTGTTGCACAAACAATGCTTATCGAACGTCTAGCTAAGGGACTCGCCAGTAGACTGAGGATAAACGCTCTGGTGTCTTTTAGGAATGTTCGACAGCTTCAATTTGATGTTCTAATGTCATTGGTTTATCTATTCGATCGTCAATACAAATATTGGTAACGACTCGTTGAGTTCCATTCGTAATTTCATTTTTGTGAATTTGTTTGGCTACATCCATAAGTTCGTCAATGCTTCCTTCGATAACGGTAGCGGTAGGAGTTACCTGATAGTTGAGACCTTTTTGTTGAATAACTTCGACAGCTTTTGAAACATTACTACTGAAGCTTGGTGAATTTGAACCTACAGGTACAACGCTAATTTCAAGTATGGGCATAATATACACTCCTCATGATTATAGTATGGTTTGGTCGAAACCTAAGTTTAGCTTGGACTTTTCTGGTGTAAATAAACAATCCTTTTATTGTAATTTGGTTGTGCTTTTGATTTTTAACATATTAATTTAATAAAACAGATATTCTATAGTTCAATTAGTTCCAATGTCGCAAATGAAGTTAACATTCATGAATATTGGAATTATTATTTTCACCATTAATTACTATATTATGTTTGACCATTCGTAACATTAGATATAGATTTAAGTCGACCATTTTTTTTGATTTTGAGTTTCATTCAGATAAAATAAAATTGGTTGTGCAAAATACGTTTATTCTACTAATGACTCAGACACAATAGACGCATAGATATATTTGCATTTTTATGATATAACTACTAATAATTACTATATTAGAGACTGGAGAAAGGTTGGTCAAAAGTGGAGAATAAATCGAATAGTTCTAACTTTATCAAACATATTGTGGCAGAAGACATAAAAAGCGGAAAACATGATGAAATCGTTACCCGTTTTCCTCCTGAGCCGAACGGATACTTACATATTGGACATGCAAAATCGATCGTATTAAACTTTGAACTCGCTGATGAGTTTAAAGGGCGTACAAATTTACGGTTTGATGATACGAATCCACTAAAAGAGGATGTAGAATACGTTGAGTCAATCAAAGAAGATGTAAAATGGTTAGGGTATGATTGGGACGGACTATTTTTCGCATCCAATTATTTCGATGAAATGTATGAACGAGCAGTTCTACTTATTAAAAAGGGACTAGCTTACGTTGAAGATTTATCTCAAGAAGAAATAAGAGCTTATCGTGGTACGTTAACAGAGCCAGGAAAAGAAAGTCCTTCTAGAACTCGTTCTGTTGAAGAAAATCTAGATCTTTTTGAACGTATGAAAAATGGTGAATTTAAAAACGGAGAGAAGGTACTTCGTGCCAAAATTGATATGGCTTCGCCAAATATTAATTTAAGAGATCCGGTTATTTATCGTATATCTCATGCTACTCACCACAATACGGGTGATAAGTGGTGTATTTATCCGATGTATACATTTGCTCATCCATTGGAAGATGCCATCGAAGGTGTGACGCATTCAATCTGTACTTTGGAGTTTGAGGATCAACGTCCGTTTTATGATTGGGTCATTGAACATTGTGAGATGGAAGCAACGCCAAGGCAATACGAATTTGCTCGCCTAAACTTAACGAATACAGTTATGAGTAAACGAAAATTAAAGTTATTGGTTGATGAAAACATAGTCGATGGTTGGGATGATCCGAGAATGCCGACGATTTCTGGTTTACGAAGAAAAGGGTATACTCCTGATGCTATTCGTAATTTCTGTCGTGAAATAGGTGTTGCTCGAGCATTTAGTACGGTTGATGAGCAAATGTTGGAGCATTTTATTCGTGAAGATTTAAAATTAAAAGCACCTAGAACGATGGCTGTTTTAAAACCATTAAAAGTAGTTATAACGAATTATCCAGAAGGTCAAGTAGAAATGCTTGACGCAGAGATTAATCCGGAAAATGAAGAAATGGGAACACGTCAAATTCCATTTTCACGTGAAATTTACATTGAACAAGATGACTTTATGGTAGATCCACCGAAAAAGTACTTTCGTCTATTCCCAGGAAATGAAGTTCGCCTAAAGCATGCATACTTTATTAAATGTGAGGAAGTCATAAAAGACGAAGAAGGAAATGTTATAGAGCTTCGTTGCACGTACGATCCTGAGACAAAAAGTGGTACTGGTTTCACAGGGAGAAAAGTAAAAGGAACACTTCACTGGGTAGAAGCAACAAATGCTAAAGAAGCTGAATTTCGTTTATACGAACCATTAATTTTAGACGATGCAGGCGATGAAGGGGAAGATAAAAGCTTCCTTGAGAAAATAAATCCGAATTCATTAGAAGTTTTGAAAGGTTATATAGAACCAAATATGGGAGAAGCAAAACCAAACGACAAATTCCAGTTTTTTAGACACGGATACTTTAACGTAGATAAAAAACATACGACAGCCGAAAAGGTTGTTTTTAATCGTATTGTTTCTTTGAAAAGTTCGTTTAAGTTATAGTTAAGAAAACACACGTGCATTTTTAGGTGCACGTGTGTTTTTGTGCATTTCAATTTCGATTGATTATTATTTGCACTCTTATAAGATAGTGAGCTCTTTGCTTCAAGCTTGCCACTTTGTAATTCATAATCCCAACTCCTTAAAATTGAACTATAAAATGTAGTTTTACTTAATAAATAAAACTAAACCTTTATTTAATTGCTAAAAAGTAGTAAGATAGATAAGTTGCAAACATTATTGTGATTAATTAAGTACAATTTTTTGGACAATGAGCCAAAACGTGGCAACACAGACTTAGAAACAATCGTTTCTAATGAGCGGTTATGGGGTTGACTTTGATAGAGAAAAATTTCTCAGTTGGTAAGTGCGCTAAATCTGGGCATTATAATTTTATAGCCACTAAAATTTTTGATGATATTTAATTAGTTTTAGTCAGGATTTCACTATTTTAGTGAAATCTTAAAGTCAACCTCTTATACCGCTCGTCAGAAGGGATAAATATAGTTAAAAGGAGAAATGAAATTTGGCAACTTTTTATGATTTTGGGTTAGACCACCAAATTATTCGTGCAATATCAGATATGGGATTTGAGGAAGCAACACCAATTCAAGCACAGACGATCCCAACGGCAATTGATGGAAAGGACTTGGTTGGGCAAGCCCAAACAGGTACAGGTAAAACAGCAGCATTTGGTATACCACTTATTGAAAAAGCGGATATCAGTGAAGAGGGAATTCAATCAGTTGTATTAACACCTACAAGGGAATTAGCAGTACAAATTGCGGAAGAATTAAATAAAATTGGTCAACATAAAGGGGTAAAATCATTACCGATTTATGGCGGACAAGACATCGGTCGACAAATTCGAGCGCTTAAACAAAGACCGCAAATTATTGTTGCAACACCAGGACGATTTATGGACCATATGCGCCGTAAAACAATTCGTCTACAATCAATAAACATAGTCGTTCTTGACGAAGCGGATGAAATGTTAAACATGGGGTTTGTTGAAGACATTGAAACAATTTTGGCAGAAGTTCCTGAAACACGCCAAACGTTGCTTTTCTCTGCAACGATGCCAAAACGTATCCAAGCTTTATCACAAAAGTTTTTAAAAGAACCTGAGTTTATTACAGTCAAAGCAAAAGAAATGACAGTTGAGAATATTGACCAACAATATATGGAAGTATCGGAAAAGCAAAAGTTTGATGTACTTTGCCGTATGTTAGATATTCAGTCACCAGAACTTGCCATTATTTTTGGTCGTACGAAGCGTCGCGTTGATGAACTTTCAGAGGCATTACTAAAGCGTGGTTATATTGCTGAAGGTATTCACGGTGATTTAAACCAAGCAAAGCGTGATAGTGTTATTCGAAAATTCAAGGAATCAACGATTGAAGTACTTGTAGCAACAGACGTAGCAGCACGTGGAATTGATGTTAGTGGTGTAACTCACGTGTATAATTTTGATATCCCACAAGATCCAGAAAGCTATGTTCACCGTATTGGGCGAACTGGTCGTGCCGGAAAAACAGGTATGGCATTAATGTTTGTTACTCCAAGAGAAATAGATCACTTAAAGTCAATTGAAAAAATGACAAATCGTAAAATTACTCGCCGTGCTGTACCTACATTTGCAGAAGCGATTGAAGGGCAGCAGCGTTTGACAATTGATAAATTGTTAGAAACAATCGAACAAAATGACTTCAAATCCTATAAAAACAGTGCTGAGCAATTATTGGATGAACATGATTCGGTAACAATAGTTTCTGCTGCTTTAAAAATGTTAACGAAGGAACCGAATACGACACCTGTTAAAATAACAGGAGAAGCTCCGTTAAGAGCGAAAAAAGCGAAGTTTGATGGAAAAAAAGGTGACAGAAGAGACCGTGGCCGCGATCGCGATCGTGATCGAAATCGAAGCCGCAATCGAAAAGATGGAGATGGACGTCCGTCACGTAATAATTCAGAACGCAGTTATAAAAAAAGACAACAAAAAAAGAATAAGGTATAAGAGTGCGAAAGCTAACCTAGGTGGGTTAGCTTTTTTTTTTAAAAGGTTAAAAGGTAAGAATTTATAAATTTCTAACGCGGAATCTCTGTCCTACAATTAGTAAGATAAATTCTGCTCAATTGTCTTCCTAAACAAATGAGGTATTAATTGATGAACACTAATAAGCAGAAGAAGTTTTTCAAAAACGCAAGTAAAAGTTCGTTTTCTGCTAGTAAGATTTAAAATTTGTGGAAAAATTATCTATATATTTGGTATGATAGAAATTAGAAAGGGTGATACAGTGAGAGACCGAGCATTACAGGCAGTTATTTTTGATCTAGATGGTGTCATTGCTAATACAGTTGAGCACTACTATCACGCAGGAAAGCGCCTAGCCGACGAAATTAATATACCTTATGATCGTGAACTAAATCAAAAGGTACAAGGGCTAAATCGTTATAAACAAGTTGAGATTATGTTAGGTGATAAATTCAAAGATTATTCTGAGGAAGAAATCCGTGAATTGGGTGATCGTCGAAGTCATTATTATCTCGAAAAAATAACAACTTTTTCGAGTAAGGACGTACTACCTGGTATGGTTGATTTTTTAATAGAATTAAAAGAGAAACAAATAAAAACGGCTTTAGCATCAGCTAGCTCAAACGCATTTGAAGTGGTAGATAAATTAGATGTAAGAAAATATCTCGATATTATTGTCGATATTAAGAAAATTAATAATGGGAAACCTGATCCCGAGATCTTCTTAACCGCAGCAAATCTTCTTAATGTCAAACCGATTAATTGTGTAGCGATAGAAGATGGAGAAGCAGGATTAACGGGAATTCTTCAAACAGATATGTTCTCGATTGGTGTAGGAGAACACGAAGCAATGAGAAAAGCAGATTGGCGAGTTATGAGTACAGATGAAATTACATTAAACCGATTATTACACGAATGGGAAAACAAACCATCCGTTAAGCTGTTGACAACTAAGTAGATTCTATGATTAAATTCAGGAAGACAAGTCGAATATTGTAGGATTGTGACTGATTATGCAGGCAAGACCTAAAATATGTAAAGGGGTAAAGTCTACCTATTTTTCCCTTTTATATATTTTAGGTCTTTTTTGTTCATAATGGTGATAATAAAACAGATGATATTTTGTATGTAATCATAGTTTTTTTGACAAAATAAACAAAAAAAGGAGAATGTAACATGAATGACCGCGAAATCGCGAAACAACTTCTACCATTATTAGGTGGAAAAGAAAACATAGTAAGTGCGACACATTGTGCCACACGACTACGTATCGTTTTAAGTGACGACCAAAAAGCCAATAAGTCGGAGATTGAAAATATTGACGGCGTCAAAGGAGCATTTTTAAGTTCAGGTCAATTCCAAATTATTTTTGGAACTGGTGCAGTGAATAAAGTATATGCTGCATTTGCTAAGGAAGCTGATTTAGACAATGAAGATCGTAAAACCGATCATCAAGATGCAATTAAACAAAAAATGAATCCAATCGCTCGTTTTGCTAAAACGCTATCAAATATTTTTGTACCCATCATTCCTGCTATTGTAGCTAGTGGTTTGTTAATGGGGTTGTTAGGGATGTTAAGAACATTCCAATGGGTTGCTCCAGATAGCTCGTTAATTGTTTTACTCGATATGTTCTCTAGTGCTGCTTTTATCATTTTACCGATTTTAATTGGGGTAAGTGCTGCTAAAGAATTTGGTGCAAACGCTTATTTAGGAGCAGTTATCGGTGGAATTATGACGCATCCAGCATTATTAAATGCATGGGCACAAGGAACTGTAGAACCAGATTATCTGAACTTTTTAGGTTTTGATATTGCTATGATTGGTTATCAAGGAACAGTAATTCCTGTATTACTTGCCGTTTATTTTATGAGTAAAGTTGAAAAAGGGCTACGCAAAGTGGTTCCAAATGCCATTGATTTAATTGTAACGCCGTTTGTAACCGTTATTGTAACTGGCTTTTTTGCATTAATTATTCTTGGTCCGTTAGGAAATTTTGTTGGTGACGGTATAACAACCATTTTAAACTTTGTTTATAACTACGGTGGATTTTTTGCTGGTCTTCTTTTCGGTGGAACCTATTCATTAATCGTTATAACTGGTGTTCATCACTCTTTCCATGCCATTGAAGCAGGGTTAATTGCAAGTATTGGTGTGAACTATTTACTTCCGATTTGGTCGATGGCAAACATTGCACAAGGTGGCGCGGGTCTTGCCGTGTTTTTCAAAACAAAACGTGCGAAAACAAAAGAAATTGCCCTACCATCAGCGTTATCGGCATTTTTAGGTATTACTGAACCGATTATTTTCGGGGTTAACCTTCGTTACCGCAGACCGTTTATTGGTGCATTAATTGGTGGAGCACTAGGTGGTGCGTATGTGGTATTTACAAACGTAGTCGCAAATGCATATGGCCTAACAGGAATTCCAATGGTTGCAATTGTATCACCATTAGGCACAGCTAATTTAATTAATTATTTAGTTGGTCTAGCGATTGCCTTAGTAGGTGCGTTTGTTGCAACATGGATATTAGGATTTAAAGAAGAGGAATAATTGAGGAAAGGTCAGGTAATTTGGCTTACCTGATCTTTTCTATTATATTTTTCAGAAGTATAATAAAAGCTAAGGCACACGCCTAAAAGTTAGCAAAAAATTATACGTTTAATTATTATATGGGAGGTTATGAGTAAATGAAAAAAGGTGTTATTAGTCTTGGGGAAGCATTAATCGATTTTATTCCAATGGATCACACAAATTTAACTTACATAAAAAGTCCAGGTGGCGCACCAGCCAATGTTGCTGTTGGAATTGCTCGCTTAGGTACAGATTCTACTTTTTTAGGAAAAGTAGGTGATGATGTATTAGGGCATTTTTTAGAGGAAACGTTACAAAGCTTTGGAGTGATAACGGATCAAATGTTCTTCACAAAAGAAGTAAGAACTGGAGCGGTATTTGTTACTCTTGCAGAAGATGGTGAGCGAAGCTTTGATTTTTATATTGATCCTAGTGCAGATCGCTTTTTATCAGAGTCTGACTTAGATGAGCGTCTTTTTCAAACAAACAAAGTTCTTCATTTTGGCTCAATCAGCTTAATTAGCGAACCTTCCAAATCAGCAACAAAGAAGGCTGTTCAGTTAGCAAAGGAAAATGGAATGATTGTATCGTACGACCCTAACTTACGTTTAGGTCTTTGGGAAAATGAAGAAGTTGCACGCGAAACCATTATTTCAATGTTAGGGCAAGCGGATGTTTTAAAAATATCTGAAGAAGAGCTTGAATTTATTACAGGTGAAAAAGACATTGATAAAGGTGTTGCAGCTCTTTCGCAATATAAAATTCCATTGATTTTAATTACCTTAGGTTCAGAAGGTAGCTATATCTTTTTACATGGAGAAAAAGCGCACGTTGAGGCAATGAAAGTCAATGCAGTGGATACTACAGGTGCGGGTGATGCATTTGTATCTGGAATTTTATATAACCTAGAGAAACGTGAAGATGGTGTTAAAAACATGACATTAGAAGAGGCGAAGGAAGTTGCTCGTTTTGCAAGCGTTTCAGGTGGACTAGCTGCATCTACAAAAGGTGCAATGACTGCACTGCCTACATTTAGTGAAGTGGAAAAGATTTTAAGGGGCTAATGATATGACAAATAAAGATTTACAACTACGATCTCAAGCCTATGAAGAAGTAGAAAAGTATAAAGATCAAGTAGAAAGTGATTACCATCGACTGCAATATCACTTAATGGCACCTGTGGGTTTATTAAATGATCCTAATGGCTTTATTCAGTTTAAAGGCGTATATCATTTATTTTATCAATGGAATCCCTTTAATACGGGTCATGGTGCTAAATTTTGGGGTCATTATGCATCTAGTGATCTTGTTAATTGGACACATGATGAAATTGCCCTTACACCGAGTGATTGGTTCGATAAAAATGGCTGTTATTCCGGGAGTGCGGTAGAAGCTGACGGGAAGATGAAGCTGTTTTATACAGGTAATGTAAAGGATGAAGAAGGAAATCGTGAAACCTATCAGTGTCTAGCTGAGAGTGAAGATGGGTTCCATTTTGAGAAAAAAGGTGTTGTTGTCAATCTTCCTGAAGGTTACACTCCTCATTTTCGTGATCCAAAGGTATGGCAGCATGAAGGTCTATGGTACATGATTGTTGGTGCTCAAAGTATGGATTTACAAGGGAAAGCTGCTTTACTTAGCTCAAAGGACTTGAACGATTGGAGATGCCTTGGCGATATCACAGGTTCTCACAGTGAACAGTTAGGTGATTTTGGTTACATGTGGGAATGTCCCGATCTATTTCGTTTAGAAGATAAAGAGGTGCTCGTTGTTTCTCCACAAGGGTTAGAGCCTGAAGGGATGCTTTATAACAATGTGTACCAATCTGGCTATTTTGTTGGCAAGCTCAATTATGAAACAGCAAAGATGGAACACGGAGAGTTTATAGAACTTGATCGCGGTTTTGAATTTTACGCACCTCAAACAACTGTTGATGAAAAAGGTCGTAGATTGATGTTTGCTTGGATGGGTGTGCCTGACCAAGACGAAGATAAACAGCCTACGATTGAGTATAAATGGGTACATGCGATGACACTTCCTCGTGAGCTTGTACTAAAGGGTGAAAAGCTATATCAAAAGCCACCTGAAGAGTTAAAACAGCTAAGAAAAAATGGTGTGATTCATACGGGAGTGGAAATTTCAGAAGAAAGTATAAGTTTTGCTGACGTGAATGGCGATGTAGTCGAATTAGTCGTTGAAATGAAAGATCATGCAGCGGAAAGTTTTGAGATCAGCATTAGAAATGAAGCTCGACTTATTTATGATTTTAATGAACAAACTTTAACATTAGAGCGAAATTCCTATGCGAAACAAGGTACAGAGAAAAGACAATGCCAACTATCTGAATTAAAGGAGTTACGCATCTTTTTAGATACATCTTCAATTGAGGTGTTCGTAAACGAGGGTGAAGAAGTCTTCACTGCACGTATCTTCCCAAGTCAAAACGACAAGGAACTTTTATTTAAAGCAGAAAACGGTACGACTATTTGTACAGTGAAAAAGTGGGACCTTCTAAAATAGAGACGAGGGTGTCCCAAGAGTGTCAGACACCACGAGTATACTACTATACATAGGTTCAGTTTTATTATCCGTCTAAATATAGTTGTGATACGGTGTCTGAAACTTTGTTTTGGGACACCCCCATCATAAAGCTTATTTTCTGTTTACTCCAAGGGGCCCAAAACCAGGTTGTGATTCGAACTGGTAGCGATCGTCGAGCTCTTTAGCAAACTCTAGATCATCGTCAGTAGTGGCGATATCTTTTTTCGGAGTTTGTGGTAAGCTTTGTTTATTTTTGTCACGTGCTTTTTGTTTTCTTGCTCTACCCATTTGTCTCATCTCCTTTCTCTTAACTATTTTTTCTTACAGAGAAAAAGGTTATGTATCGAAAAAACTGTGACAAATGTATATTTTTTAGAGAAAATGACAAAATAAGTTTGACGTAAGCTTTCAAAATTTGGTATGATAATCAACAAATTAAATGAATATCAAACGTTGATAGACGTATAGTAGCTAAATAGTAGCTTCTTTAGCGAGCTAGGGGTGGTGTGAGCCTAGTGAAGGGATTTAGTGAAACGGCAGTCTGGAGTTTTTACGATAAAGTGGGTATGGAGTTTCTCATGCCAACTAGGGTGGAACCGCGGGAGTAAGCTCTCGTCCCTAGGCTAATAAAGCCTAGGGACGAGAGCTTTTTGTGTTTCGTATGTTTAAGCATATGATGAAGAGACGTCTTATCATTTAGGCTTTATAAAAAAATAAAAATTTTATAATTTAGGGAGTGTAGTAAAAATGACGAAAACAATGGATCAAATTGTTGCGCATGCAAAGCATCGTGGATTTATTTTTCCTGGGTCAGAGATTTACGGAGGTCTTGCTAATACGTGGGATTACGGCCCGCTTGGAACAGAATTAAAAAATAATGTAAAAAAAGCTTGGTGGCAAAAATTTGTTCAAGAATCTCCATACAATGTTGGTCTTGATGCAGCTATTTTAATGAATCCTAGAACTTGGGAAGCTTCTGGTCATATCGGTAACTTCAATGACCCGATGATTGACTGCAAAAAATGTAAAGCAAGACATCGTGCTGATAAAATTATTGAAAATGCTCTTGAAGCAAAAGGAATGGAAATCGTTGTTGACGGACTACCATTTGAAAAAATGGAACAATTAATTCAAGAGCATGAAATTGCGTGTCCTGAATGTGGAGAGCTAGACTATACGTCAATTCGTCAATTTAACTTAATGTTTAAAACATTCCAAGGTGTAACAGAATCGAGTTCAAACGAAATCTTTTTACGTCCAGAAACAGCGCAAGGAATTTTTGTCAACTTTAAAAATGTGCAAAGGACGATGCGTAAAAAGCTTCCATTTGGAATTTGCCAAATTGGTAAGAGTTTTCGTAATGAAATTACACCTGGTAACTTTACGTTCCGTACACGTGAGTTTGAACAAATGGAACTTGAATTTTTCTGTAAACCTGGTGAAGAGTTAAAATGGTTTGATTTCTGGAAAGAAGAAGCAGATAAATGGTTAAATGGACTTGGAATGAAAAAAGAAAATGTACGTATGCGTGACCATTCGGATGATGAGCTTTCTCATTACAGTAACGCTACAACTGACTTTGAATATAAATTCCCATTTGGTTGGGGAGAGCTTTGGGGTGTAGCTTCCCGTACAGATTATGACTTAAAACAGCACATGGAATTTTCCGGTGAGGACTTTCAATACATTGACCAAGAAACAAACGAGCGTTACATTCCGTATTGTATTGAGCCTTCATTAGGGGCAGACCGTGTAACATTAGCTTTCTTAGTTGATGCTTACGATGAAGAAGCTCTTGAAGATGGAACGAGCCGAACAGTAATGCGACTACATCCAGCATTAGCACCTTACAAAGCCGCAATTCTTCCTTTATCAAAGAAATTATCTGAAAACGCGCGTTCAGTATTTGGTGAACTTGCGAAATATTTCATGGTTGATTACGATGAAGCTGGTTCTATCGGGAAACGCTACCGCCGTCATGATGAAATTGGGACACCTTTCTGTATCACCTATGACTTTGATTCAGAAACAGATCAAATGGTAACAGTACGTGACCGTGATACAATGGAACAAACACGTGTACCAATCGTCGAGTTAAAAAGCTTCTTAGAAGAAAAAATCCAATTTTAAGAAGAAAAGCGCAAGCGCCTTGATCACGAGCGAGAGGCACTGGAAGACCTTTGACAGAAGCCGCTTTTTGGCTTCCGAAAAGGAATGAAGTGACTGAGCTCGTAGGCGCTGAAGCTAGCCAAAGAAAAGCGCAAGCGCCTTGATCACGAGCGAGAGTCGCTGGAGCTACTTTGACAGAAGCCGTTTTTTGGCTTCCGAAAAGTAGAGAAGAGACCAAGCTCGTAGGCACTGAAGCTAGACAAAGAAATCTGCAAGCTAAAAAAACGAGTTTGGATTAAATATCCGAACTCGTTTTTTTCATTGAATTTGTTACGAAGATTGGTGAAAATTGTAGAAGAAAGTCGATATTACAAAAGTATTATTTTGTGATTAATAGAGTGGTACACTTCTAATTTTCTATATTAAAACGCGGTGTTGAGGTAGACTTTGGTCTATTGTAACGCTAAACTACTATAGCGCATTTGTTATTCTGATATAACATTTGAACGTGTAGTAAATTTCATGATATGTAGAATTTATTTCTGTTTAATAGATCAAATTATCCAAATATCAAGAGTTTGACCCAGTTTTTCCCTAATGACTCTGTTGAAACTTGTTTTCTATTAAAATATAATGAAAAAGAGAACTGTGATTGAATTTATTAGCGAAAGTAGGTTTTGAAGATGAAAAGTATTAAAACAAGGCTAATCGTTTATTTTTCAGTGTTAATTTTATTAATTTCGATTTCTACAGGATTTTTAACGTTAAGAAATGCTAGTAAATTAATTGTAGAAGAAGCGGAAGAGGCGTTACAATCACTAGTTTCCGAAGGAGCTTCTTTAACGGAAAGTCGTTTTGAAGGTGAATTTCGCTATTTAGAAGGGTTAACAAATTTAACTGTATTAAGTAATCCCGAAGAAGAATTGTCCTCAAAAATGGCTATTTTGTTAGAAAAAGCGGAGGAAAGTGATTATATAAGGCTTGGGGTAGCCGATTTGAATGGAAATTTGTATTTGTCTGATAGTTATGGAATAAATAATGAAATTGTAAATGTGAAGGAACGAGAGTATTATCAAAACTCACTTCAAGGGCAAAGGCAAATTATGCCACCTGCTATAAGTGTTAATCGTGATGACAATGGTGACATGATTATCGTAAAGTCTGTCCCCATGTATTTTAACAACGAAATTACTGGGGTTTTAGTAGCGGTAGGAGAGGCCAACTTTTTAAACAATATCGTAGATGAGATGAGCTATGGCGAACAAGGGTATGCTTATATCATAAACGAAAATGGAACGATTTTGGCTCACCCGAATCGAGAAATGGTTACCGGTCAATTTAATCCTCTAGAAGAAGTAGGAGTTGATGAATCTCTTCAAGAGGTTGCTCATGTTTTTTCTAGAATTCTAGATGAGAAAAGAGGAATAGATGATTACCGTTATAATGGTGAGCATTTATATGTTGCGTTTGCACCGATTGAAGGTACGAATTGGTCTTTAGTTATAACAGCTGTAGAAGACGAAGTTTTAGGGGCCATACCTAGGTTACAGTGGGCAATAATTTTTGTGTCGGTTATTATTTTTATTATTAGTATTGTCATTACTTTTTTCATAGGTTCATCAATTACTTCTCCAATTATTAAAATCATTAAGCATTCTCAACATGTAGCAGATTTAGATTTAACGAAAGATGTACCTGATAATTTAAGTAAGAAAAGAGATGAAGTCGGTAAGCTATCAGTCGCTTTGCAGTCGATTACAGATAATTTAAGAACGGTTATTGTTGATATTACGAAGTCTGCTGAGAATGTTTCAGCTTCATCAGAACAGCTTACAGCTACTTCACAGCAGTCAGCAAGTTCAGTTGAGGAAATAGCACAAACAATTGCTGAAATAGCTAGTGGTGCATCTAGCCAAGCATTGAATACGGAAGAAGGTTCTGAAAAAGCATTCTTGTTAGGGGATACTGTAGCCAAAGATCAAATATACTTAAAAGAGCTAAACGAAGCATCAGAAAAGGTATTTATTCATGTCGGTGAAGGCTTAGTTGAAATTGACAACTTAATGAATATTTCCGTTGAAAGCTCTAAAGCAACAAAAGAGGTTGAAACAGGAATTCTTAAAACAAATGATAGTGCAAAAAAAATTGGTGAAGCAAGTAGTGTGATTGCAGCCATTGCAGAGCAAACGAACTTATTAGCATTAAATGCAGCAATTGAAGCAGCGCGTGCTGGGGAAGCTGGTAAAGGATTTTCGGTAGTTGCAGATGAAATTCGTAAATTAGCAGAGCAATCATCGAACTCTACAAAAATTATTGATGAGGTTGTAAAGGAATTGCAACTTAATTCAAACGATGCAGTCAAAGTGATGGGGAATGTCTCTGTAATATTAAAGGAACAAGAAGTAAGCGTGAAGGAAACGAAACAAAAGTACGTAACGATTTCAGATGCGATGAAAGAAGCAGAAAATGCTGTTCAAAATTTAAATAGATCGAGTCAAGAAATCGACAAAATGAAAGATGATATCGTAGATACATTACAAAGCCTTTCTGCTATTGCTGAGGAAAATTCAGCTTCAACTGAAGAGGTTTCAGCAACAATGGAAGAACAAACAGCATCTATTGAAGATATATCACGAGCCAGCGAAGAGTTATCAAACTTAGCTCAAAGCTTACAAGAGATTATTGCTAAGTTTAAAGTTTAATACTTTGTAATTAATTGTAGGCTTGATGCAACTGAAATTGATACCAAATTGAAACGGTGCGTTTTCATCAAGTATAATTTGGTGTCACTCAATTAACGAATGATGAAATTCTCTCAAATTATTAATAGGTATTGGGTGTCTAACATCACACATACATTTCTTTGAATTGTATGTGTGAGTTAGGCATCTTTTTTTGAAAAATAATGATTGTTAATCAAACTTTATGAAAGAAACTAAGTATAGAGGCAAAGATTTTAGGGTAGGAATATAGGATAAAAATGCTTCAATAATTCGTAAAACAAATGTCAATATTTAACCGCAGATTCCCCTTTTAAAAATAAGGGGTTGTAGTAAAATTCAAAGTAAGAAATACAATTATGATAAAGGAGAAAAATGAAGGTAACCAAGTCTTTGACTTCCTGAATAGCCTTGATTTTAAAACGCTTTCAAAAACACCTAGAGAAAGTAAGTAATACTTATATTTTGATGAAGTAGGATGGAATTCAAAGATAACGTTCTAGTTCCTAATTTTTCAAATGAAAAAATTTGAGGAGTGGTTTAAAGTATGGAAAGACAAAATCCTATAGCTTCAATGTGGAAAACATTTGGTAATCTTCCCTTGTTCAAACAAAATCATCTAGAAGGTAATAAAACGAAAAAAGAATTGAAGAGAAAGTCATATGATTGGAAGCTAGATGATTTGGATCTAGATTTAATCTACGGTTATTATCATGTAGTTGGAAAAGATGCGTCTCAAGTTTTACAAACACCATTTAAAAATTTTTGTATCGCAAGAATAGGAAACAAGTATGAATTGTTTCAAATTGGCCGCTCTTATAGACCGGTTGTTGTATCTTTTGACGATCACCCTGACATTAAACAGTGGTTTGAACAAGAGGTAAGTGAAATTAATTAATTACCTTTTGAGCTATAGAGTATGTTTGTCTATAATATAAGTAAGGTAGGGAAGCAACTCATGTTAGCTTCCCTTTAGTTTGTTTACCGTCGGAATGTCTGCAGGTGCCCAGTTTAACTTTTCAAGTTCGTCTTTTGGTACCCAACGCAATTCAGAATGTTCTAGTGCTTTAGGTTGCCCATTTTGAATAATCGCTCTAAAAGTTTTTAAGTTTACTTTTATTTCAGGATATTGGTGCTCCACAGAAGCAACTAGTTCGCCTACTTTGACTGTACAGCCAAGCTCTTCAACTATTTCACGAATAAGAGCAGTTTCGGGTTTCTCCCCCTCTTTAATTTTACCTCCTGGAAACTCCCAAAGATTTGGCATCGACATTTTTGAAGAGCGTAGGGCACAGAGAAATTGACCATTATGATTTTCAATCACAGCACCTACAACGTTAACAGACCTTATCATAACATCACCTCTTAATTTTGGTATTCTTGCAATATTTGAAGGTTTCTTTAAAATTTCATAGAATAAACAATAGAGAGTACAAAGTAAAGGAAAGCAAATAATGATTAGTTTAAAAAATGATTGGCAAGAAAAATTATACAACCAATGTCAACTTCCATATTACATACAGCTTATGGAAAGTTTAAAAAGTGAGTACGAAACATATACGATTTTTCCACCCAAAAATGAAGTTTTTAATGCATTACATTATACCCCATTTGAAAAAACGAAGGTTGTCATTTTAGGACAAGATCCATATCATGGTCAAGGGCAAGCGCATGGGCTAAGCTTTTCTGTAAAGTTAGATGTAAAAACTCCACCGAGTTTGAAAAATATTTATAAAGAATTACATGCAGACCTTACTATCCCAATTTCTAATCATGGAAACTTGGAAAAGTGGGCGAGCGAAGGGGTGCTCCTCTTAAATAGTGTACTCACTGTAAGAGAAGGTAAACCGAATTCACACAAAGGGTTAGGTTGGGAGAGGTTTACAGACGCAGTGATTATGTGTTTAAACAAACGAGAAAAACCTGTCGTCTTTATTCTTTGGGGTCAATTTGCTGCTAAGAAAAAGGAGCTCATCACAGAAACTCACCATTTTATCATTGAATCTCCGCATCCAAGCCCTCTTTCTGCTAGTAGAGGTTTTTTTGGAAGTCGACCTTTTTCAAAAACAAATGCTTATCTAAAGTCAATTGGTGAACTTGAAATTGATTGGGAAATTCCAATGCGTTAGATTACGTAAATCGATAAAAAGCTGAGCCATTTTGCGGCAAATAAAGCTTTTATATAATAAAAGGGGTTGTATGTTATGACATTATCAGAAAACACAACTGTCGGGTTCATTGGAGTAGGAGTGATGGGGAGAAGCATGGCATCACATCTAATGAAAGCAGGATATGAAGTCGTTGTTTATAATCGTACGAAAGAAAAAGCTCTATCACTCATTGAAGAAGGAGCAAAGTGGAAAGACACAGTTAAAGAAGTAGCTCAAGTATCTAACGTCATTATTACGATTGTTGGTTACCCAAAAGATGTAGAAGAAGTTTATTTAGGGGAAAATGGTTTGTTAAATCACGCTAGGGCTGGAACCTACTTTCTTGACATGACGACGTCAAGCCCTTCATTGGCTGTGAAAATTTATGAAGAGGCGAAAAGGCGAAAGATGCACGCACTAGATGCGCCTGTTTCTGGGGGCGATGTTGGGGCGAAGCTAGCAAAGTTAGCAATTATGGTTGGTGGAGATGAAAACGACTTTCAGGAAGTGTTACCAATTTTAGAAAAGATGGGGGAGAACATCATTCATCAAGGTAATGCTGGTTCGGGCCAACATACAAAAATGTGTAACCAAATAGCGATTGCGCCAACGATGATCGGTGTTTGTGAAGCGATAGTATATGCTGAAAAAGCAGGGCTTTCACCTAAAAAAGTATTACAAACGATTGAAACAGGTGCTGCAGGAAGCTTTTCATTGAGTAAATTAGCGCCGAGAATGATTAACGGTGATTTTGAACCTGGTTTTTATGTAAAACATTTTATTAAAGATATGACGATTGCTTTACAATCAGCCGAGGAAATGGGCATATTAACTCCAGGTTTAAAGCTAGCCAAGCAGTTATATGAACAATTAGCAGAAAGAGGAGAAGAAAATAGCGGAACACAAGCATTGTACAAATTATACAATTGAGATTTGAAAGAGGCTTTAGTAGCCTCTTTTTATTAACTTTGTGAATGGTAAGAGATCAATTGTTAGAAAAAATAAACACTAATGTATAAAGCTGAACTTCAATCAGTGGGGGTTTTCCTTCATCCCCCACTGATTGTTAGTTCAACTTATCGGACCTTTAGGGGCAGTTTATCCCCCACCTAAACTTCTCGATTTTCTTAGGTTTTGAGGTGGGGGTCTTACTTGCCCCTTAAGAGTGGGATAAATTTTGAAATATGCAGTATTAATCAAAAAAATGCCGAATTATAAAACATTTTTAGTGCGTTTGTACTATAATAGAACATATTGGTAAATTAGGCGATTTAGGGGTGGCAATACGATATGTTTAAAACTTTGAGAGCGAAACTATTTGTTTTCTTTTTATTAACGACTTTCATACCACTTTTGTTTGTAAGTTATATTTCTTATCAATCACAAAAACAAGAGCTTACAAAACAAATTGAACATTCGTTACTTAGTCACTCTAATTATATAGCAGCAGAAATTCAACAACTTCTTTTAGAACAGATTTCAAATTTGAATTATTTAGCGACTAATTCTGTGTTAAAAGATCCAAGTGCTACAAATGAAGAAATAAAACTGCAATTTGAATCCTTTTTAGAAATATATGAAATATATTCAGATGTTATATTCGTTAAGCCTGATGGCAGGGTTTTTACTAGTATGATTGATATTGTCGTTGGGTGGGATTTTAGCAGTCGAAAGTGGTTTGAAATCGCAAAAGAAGGCGAAAGTTATATTTCTGATATTTACATCTCTCCTGTTTTAGAAGAGCCTATCTTAGTCATGGCAGCCCCTGTTTTCAATGCGCAAAAAGAAGTAATTGGGGTGATTTCACCATCTTTTAATGTAAACTATATTTGGGACAAATTTCATACATTTACATATCATGAGCAAATGGCTTCGTTAAAGGGCTATGCTTATTTATTAAATAAGAATGGAGATATTATTGCTCATCCTGATCAAAATAAAATTTTAACCGAAAACTATTTCCAAAAAAATAATTTGATAGCCGCTGATATAGTCAGCTTGAGTCGTGAAAGAAACATATTTTATGATAAAGAGGCTAAAGAAGTGACAGCTTACACGCAGATTGAAAAAAATAATGGTTTTGATAATGATTGGTTCTTAGCAATTACGGTTTCAAAAAGTGCGTTATTTGCTCCGTTACTTAACCTTTTTAAGAATTATGTAATTATTATGGGTTGTGTTTCAATTATCATTACGATTGCTGTGTTTCAATTTTCAAAATACATAGTAAGTCCAGTCGAGAAATTAGTAGCAGCAACGTCTGAATTTGCTGTTGGCAAGTCAATTCCACCGCTTGTTAACCAATCATATAAAGAGATTGAGCGTTTGAATGGCACCTTTACAGCGATGACAAAAAAATTAGCTGAACGTGAAAGTGGTCATAAAAAATCTACATTGATCTTAGAAACAACCGATAACGGGATTTTTATCATCAATAAGCGAACAACAAAGATAACAATGTTTAATCGAATGTGTGAAGAAATGTTTGCAATTTCTAGAGAAGAGGTTATTAATTTTAGTGTAGATGATGTTATGAGGAAGTCTACCCACTTCCAGGAGTTCGTGTCATCAAGTCAGATCATGAATTACCTCGAAAAAGAGACACCCAAAAAATATGAAGTTCAGTGGCAGATAGGTAAAAAATGTTGGTACTATCTTGTTAGTTTAACTACGCTCCCATCTTTAGACAATAACGACCTTCAAGAAGAGCTATTAATTATGATTAGTGATATTTCTGACAAACGTCAGATGGAGCTTGAGCTTGTTCATTCTGAAAAACTAAAGGTTGTTGGAGAAATGTCAGCTGGTTTAGCGCATGAAATTCGTAACCCTATTGCTACAATACGTGGATTTATTCAACTATTTAGTCAAGAGGAAATGGGATCAAAGAAAAGTTATTTTGACATTATTATTAAAGAAATAGACAGAGTCAATTATATTGTTACCGACTTATTAAATGTTGCAAAATCAAAATCTAAAGGAGAATATAGGCAAACAAATATTCAACTTTTACTAGAAGAAATGCTTGTATTAGAAACGTCACATCTAAAAAATAAAGGTTTGAATTTAGTAACCGAGTTTGAAACTGTACCACTTATTTTTATTGACCCTCTTAAAGTCAAACAAGCATGTATGAATATTATTCAAAATGCTATTGAAGCTATGGACGTGGGAGATACATTATTTGTAGCAACAAAGCATTTAACTGAGGAAAATAAAGTATGTATTTATATAAAGGATACTGGGATAGGGATGGATCCTCAAACGCTTGAGAAACTAAGAACTCCTTTTTTTACAACGAAAGATACAGGAACAGGGTTAGGAATGTCAACTAGCTTCCGAGTCATTGAAGAAATGCAAGGTACGATTGATGTTTTGAGTGAAGAAGGAAAAGGGAGTACATTTACGATTACCTTGCCAATAATTCCTGTTTGTAAGGGAAGTAATATAAAAGAGAACGGGCATTAAACAATCGGTAAATAAAGAAAGGACTAAGTAGAAATGAATATAGGAACGGAAACTATCGTCAAAAAGCTAGAAGAAAAAGTACAGGAAATTAAATTTGCACTTGCTAATCAAGAACAAAAGAGGTTGAAGGAAGAGTTAATTAGTATAAAGGCATACTGTGATTTACTTCTTGAAGCAACTCCAGAAGAGCAAATTCCATTTTCAACACCAGTAATCAAAAATCCTTCTATAGAAAACTCCAAACAACCGAAACAAGAGCAAAAAGTTCAATTAGAAAAACCATCTAGTGATAGTTTATTTGATTTTTAGGTCATGCAGACTTGCAATTAGTTGGTAACTTAATCAAACTGATTTGAACTTAAGGGTCATAGACCCCCACCTCTAAGCGTAGCGTAGGTGGAAACTTCCATTAACTCCCATTAGGGTGCAGTTGAGACTCCATTTGAATTTTCGATGTTCTAGAGAAGCTAGAACGAGTTCTCTTTTTAGTTGAGTGAACTTCTTATCTTATTTATCCAACTTTTAACGGGCAGTAAGACTCACACCTCAAAATTTAACCAAGTTTAGGTGGGGGGGGAGGAAACCCCCATACAAATTGAAGTTCGGCTATATCTAGTTGAGAAGCACCCCCTCAACTAGATATAGTATCTTAGTGACTTAAAATTTGTATGAGGATATTCATATAAATAATTTAACATCATTAGGAACAAATTAAGAAAAGTAACAAAAATGTTAATTGGGGGTCTTAATGATGTATTATGGAATAAATACTGGAAGCAGTGTAGGTTTTCCGATTTTTTTTAACGTTATAGGCGGCGACATAGATTCGTTAAAACTATCAGAAGATCGTTATGACGTGTATGTAGAAGATAATTATATTGGTGAAAAGTCTTTATTTGCTCAAAATGAAGATTTTCACGTAATTGGTGATTTTCTAGAACAGCAAGGTTTTGAAAACGTTCAAGTCGATTTGAATGGAGATCATATTGTCGTTCATGCTTCTAACCATGAAGAAGCAGCAAAAATGATAAAGGCATTGAAAGTATATTTATCGAATCGATAGTTCAATTTTTTGGAATGCCTATAGTAACTATGCTATTATTGATCCACAATAACAACATTAATTTAAAGGAGCATAGTTACACATGTTAAAATTATTTTTATTAATTGGTAGTATTAACATGGCTATAGCAGTAGGTTTAGGTGCTTTTGGGGCACATGGTTTACAGCCGAAATTAACGGAAAAAATGTTTAATATTTACCAAACTGGTGTACAGTATCATATGATTCATGCCGTTGCGATAATTCTCGTTGCAATTATCAGTGATCGTTTAGGTGATCCAACAATATTATCTTGGGCAGGATGGTCGTTTGTTTTAGGTGTCATCTTTTTTTCAGGCAGTTTATATGTGTTAAGTATTTCGGGAGTGAAAATATTAGGAGCCATCACACCGATTGGTGGTATTCTATTCATCGTAGGGTGGATGTTACTTGCCTTTAGTGCAGCTAAAAGTTTTTGAGTTTTATGGTAGCATACAAAAAAGGTCCCGTTTTATTGGGACCTTTTGTTTTTGACATTAAGAATGCATAAAATTCTAAAAGCTGTCTAGCTCCAGGCACCATCGGCTCGACCACTTCAGCCAAGCAACTGACTTCAATTACTGCTTGAGATCCTTCGTCGAATAGCTTCATGAAGCTTGCTACGAAGCTATTCTAGAAGACGCAGAAGCACCGTAAGAAGCCAAAGAACGGCTTCTGTCAAAGGCCGCCCCAGTGAAGCTACTACTTGGATTACTTCGAAGCGGCTTTGCTCTTGAGCAAACGGAGTGGCACAGGAGCAGCTGCTCGTGACCAAGGCTCTTGCGCTTTTCTTGCCTATCGTGGTGAATATTGTGCCATTGGTGCAGGTACGCCAAATGGGTACTCATATTCAAGAGGTTCCTCAAATGTGACATAATCCAAATTGAGCATGAGAAGGAGGTAGTACGTTCCGGATTGAGGATCACTAATAATGATGTGATCACGTCCAGCCTCTTCAACGACGCCTCTGAAAATCTTTGCATTCCATTCTTGGTTATTTTCATATGTCATGTAAAACGTTCCTACTTTTCCTCTATTTAAGCGTAAGATATTTTCAATATACGATTGCTCAAGGGGTAACATCCCAGGCTGTTGTGGCGTTGGGAAAGGTTGTGGAAACCCTGATGGAAACCCCGGTGGAAATCCTGGTTGCATAGCTGCGCCTGGCCAAGCGGGCTGCTGTGGTGGAACTTGATATGGTAGGGCAGGTGATTCTTGTGTTGTTGGTGCTGGTTGGAATTGCATCCAAGGCTGTTGTTTATACATGAAATCACTCCTCGTATATTAAAATTTTAGAAACGGTTTTACTAATGTTTAGTTCATTTGAAAAATATTAATATGTTGAATAAACAGCTGGACATTGGCTAGCTAAAGGTGTATAGAAACAGTGTAGTTTGTATCTTCCTGAATTCCAATAGCCCCACCATTGAGCAGGACATGAACCATCAGGCCTGAAAAACCATAAAGCGAATTCAGCTGGGTGGTGTCTCTCGCCATTTACGACTCTTTTTGCTAGACGGATCTCTTTTTCTCTGGCACGTTGATAAAAATACCCTTTTTGAACAGCTTCGAATCCCCCTGGAGATTGAAAGGCCATTCTTTCAATGGAATTTACATCTCCAAAATCAAGGCAATCTACGCGAGTGCGGTTAACCATAACATTACCCGCCATTAACATACCAAGCTCTCCTTCACCTTCTGCTTCCGCTCTCATTAATCTAGCCAGCACTCTAATATCATTTTCCGTAGCTTTAATGACTGCCATTTACTCACCTCCCGTATTATGTAAAGCTACAAGATGTATGTTGAGGTTACAACGTAAATAGAAATCTGCTTAGTAATAATAGGCTACAAAATTTATCAACATATCATTTCAATTGCTTTCTTGCACTATTTTATTTCTATGAGTGAGCCTCTGGAAATATGAATCGGAAATTTGGAAAATGTGGAAGGAGGATGACAAGAGGTTGAGTGTTGATCTAAAGGTGAGTTAAATGATGATCGGGCTTCAAGTTTAATTAGGGAGTTCGTGGGACTAAAAATAGTAAGCTCCGCTCGTAAACGTATGAGAGTAGAATTTATGTGGGTAGGGCCAATGTATTTGTACGGATAGTACTTCAGAAATGCTCTATCCTACAAGATGTATGATAGTAAATATGCTCGTTTTTGAAGCTTTCTGCGCGGTGATGTGATAGTAGGTAATGTTTTTCATCTATACGAAAAAAAGAGTATAAAACCTAATTCTGTTTTATACTCGATTTATCTTTTTTTCATTAGACGTGCAAATAGCTAGGGAGTGATTCTTTTAATAGGATGTTTCCTACAAAAAATGAACCGAAATCTCCGTATCGAGCACTAACTTCGTCAAAACGCATTTCATATATGAGTTTTTTAAATTGTAAAACATCGTCTGAGAAAAGTGTTACCCCCCACTCCCAGTCATCAAATCCGACAGAACCTGTAATGATTTGTTTTACCTTTCCGGCATACCCTCTACCAATCATACCGTGGCTACGCATTAAGGAACGGCGCTCATCCATCGAAAGCATATACCAGTTATCGTTACCTTCACGACGCTTATTCATTGGATAGAAACAAATGTGTTGTGCTTTAGGTAAAATTGGCTTTAAGCGTGCTTGAATTTCAGGATCTTCATTTGGATCAACGTTAGAAGGGAGATAGTTACTCAGTTCAACGACAGAAACATAAGAATATGTAGGAATGGTATATTCGGCAAAACGAGATTTATTAAAGGCATTTTCAACTTCATTCACTTCTTCCATCGTTGGACGAAGAATCATGATCATAATATCAGCTTTTTGTCCAACAATACTGTATAAAGCATGACTACCAGCTTTCCTCTTTTCAGCGTTCTCCCACTTTTTTAATATAGAAACAAATTCACTTGTTATTTGCTCCTGCTCTTCGGTAGATAACAGTTTCCACTTTTCCCAATTAATCGCTCTAAAGTCATGTAAACAGTACCAACCTTCTAAGGTTTTTGCTGCTTCACTCATTTTATATCACTCCTCAAAAAACGAATCTTGTATAATTTAAATGAATTATTCATGTTAATTCTATTTCTAAGTTTATTATACTATTTACCTTGGTAAAAACCAAATGTTGTGAACTTTATGTGTGTAGCGAGGGGAGATGAGATGAGCGAAAGTCGGACTTCGAGTGTGTAAAAACGTTAGTAGAAAATATACGAAGACAATAGACAATTTGCATTTTCGTGATAGGCTAATAGTATCTTACACTATTTGGTGTTTTTTATCCGGCAAATAGTTTGTTTCACTGTGTTTTTATGAACTTATAATGGTATAAAATGGTAAAAGTAAATATATCAGAAAATTTAAACTTTGCTATCGTGTTAAATCTTTATTTATTTTTTTTGAAAGAAGGAGTATGCTTAAAATATAGGACGATTCTAAATGTTTTTAGGGGGAAGTAAAGTGAGCGGAATTTTTGAACAAATTGAAGCAAAAGTAAAGAGTGAGTTCCCTACAATTGTTTTTCCTGAGGGAACTGATAAAAGGGTTTTAGAGGCTGCTATTAAACTTGCAGACAACAAGGTATTACATCCAATCGTTGTCGGAAATAACGAAGAGGTAGCACAAAAGGCAGAGGAAATCGGTTTATCTCTTGAAAATGTAGAGGTTATTGATCCGGTAGAATATCCATATTATGACGAGTTAGTGACTGCGTTTGTAGAACGTAGAAAAGGAAAAGTAACTGAAGAGGCTGCTCGTAAACAACTACTAAATGTTAATTATTTTGGGACAATGCTTGTTTACGTGGGGAAAGCAGCTGGACTTGTAAGCGGTGCAGCTCATTCTACAGGAGACACAGTTCGCCCAGCTCTACAAATTATTAAGACAAGAGAAGGAATTAAAAAAACTTCTGGAGTTTTCATTATGGTAAAAGGAGAAGAACGCTTAATTTTTGCTGATTGTGCAATTAATATTGCTCCTGATAGCAAGGATTTAGCTGAAACTGCAGTTGCAGCTGCACAAACAGCACGCGTTTTTGGTGTAGACCCGAAAGTTGCGATGCTTAGCTTCTCTACAAAAGGTTCAGCAGTATCACCGGAAACTGAAAAAGTAGCTGATGCAACTAAAATGGCACAAGAAATGGCTCCTGACGTACTAATCGACGGTGAGTTCCAATTTGATGCGGCCTTTGTTCCGTCAGTAGCTGAAACAAAAGCCCCAGATTCCCCATTAAAAGGTCAAGCAAATGTATTTGTGTTCCCTAGCTTAGAAGCTGGGAATATTGGTTATAAGATTGCTCAACGTTTAGGCGGATATGAGGCAATTGGACCTATCCTTCAAGGATTGAATAAACCAGTAAACGACTTATCTCGTGGATGTAACGTAGAAGACGTATACAAACTAGCGTTAATTACAGCGATGCAAGGAGTTAATGCATAATAGATAAGAAAAGCGAAGCGTCCTTGCTCATCGATGGAATAAGCTGGACTGAGTCGAGTGAGATATAGGAGGGTCGAAAGTCGTTTCACTTTCGTTCTCGACTTATCGTAGACGAGACGAAGGAAGCTTTCTAGTCGATAGGGTGCTTGAGCTAGACAGTTTCCAAGTTAGAAATTTATAAATTCTGATTAGATAAAAAAAGGACGAGCAAACAGGTGATAAAGCCTGTTGCTTGTCCTTTTGTATGTTTTATAGCTAAAGTAGTTGTTTAAAATAATGTACCGGAATTTAAATGTCTATAGGAACGTTTTCAGATACCCAAGTTGTTTCTTTTTATCATTCTTTGCAAGTTGGTTTCAAATAACGGCATTTCATTTACAGTTATTTGTGAGGGTTCAATAGTTGCTCCAATTTGTTGCTGTAATACTTTTAACAGTCGCAACATAACATCTTGTACAGTTAATTCAATCTTTAATAGCTCGGTTAAGGAAGCCATTGTACTTGGGATAATCTCCGGATATGAAAATTTAGTTTCGGTCCCTGCGATTGAAAGGTGATAAAATTCTTTGATTACTGCTGCACGGTCCCTGCCACTTCCATTAACACATAAATAGATTTGAACGGCGACACCACCACGGACACGTCGTTGCGAAATGCCTGCGAATTTTTTCCCATCAATACTTAAGTCATAGCTTCCAGGGCAATAGGAGCCGATAATTTCACCCGCTTCTATGTTATTAGTTTCTTCTTTAAACATGGCACAGATGAGCTCATACATGGCATCGTAGCCACTATTAATGGAAAAATGCCGATTTTCTTTTAGAATTAAGGAGATATTAAGAACACCTTCATCTAATACGACAGCTAAGCCACCAGAATTACGAACGATTACTTTATAGCCGAGTGAGTTTAAATAATTGATGCCTGCTTTTATATAAGGCAATCGGCTATCTTGAATACCTAAAACAATCGTATCCTGGTGTACCCAGGTTCTAACACTTGGTGAGGATACGCCTTCTCCGACTGAGGCACAAAGTGTATCATCAATTGCGAATGATTGTAGAGGATTAAATGTGTGACCTAACGTTGATTGGTCGATGTAGCGCCAATGATTTATATCAAATATACTCAATTTTATGACTCCTTATTTTATCTACAACTTCTAACTTCTTTTCATAATAACAAATCTTTCATTTGCATAACAAGTAGAAACCGGTGTAAAATACAAGTTAGAATTTTACTAAAACGTAGTTAGACTATATACGGTTTTTCTGTTTTATATATAGTAAAGTGAAAGGGTTATGATAAATGGCTAATGAAGTGAAAATTTGTGATGTTTGTCAGGCGACAAATATTAAAACGTTAGTACCAAGAATCAAACAGTTAGATTCAGAAGTAGAAATTCATATTGGTTGCCAATCGTATTGTGGCCCTGGTCGTAAAAAAGCTTTTGCTTTTGTTAACAACCGTCCATTAACAGCCGCAAATGAAGACCAATTGATTGAGAAAATAAAGAAAAAACTTAAGTAAGCAGTCGCACTCAACAATCGAGAGCGACTTCTTCTTTGTAAAAAACTTATACAAAACCCATAAATACTCTACAATATTCAATGGCATTGATTTCGTTTTATCCTTTATAATAGAACTATAGATGGTGTGGGATAAATTGGAACTGAAAAGAGGTACGGGCTATGTCAAATATATTAGGGCAGCTAGAAGAAGAAAAAGTATTTAAAGATCCTGTTCATAGGTACATACATGTGAAGGATCGTTTGATATGGGAATTAGTTGGTACGAGAGAGTTTCAACGTTTAAGAAGAATTCGACAATTAGGAACGACATATGTTACGTTTCATGGTGCTGAACATACTCGCTTTAATCACTCGCTAGGTGTTTATGAAATTATGCGGAGAATGATCAGCGATTTTAGTGGTAGGCCCCATTGGGATGAAAGTGAACGGTTAGTTTGTCTTGTAGCTGCCTTACTCCACGACATTGGTCATGGTCCATTTTCACATTCCTTTGAAAAGGTTTTTCATACAGATCATGAAGAATGGACGCGTAGGATTATTTTAGGAGATACACAAATAAATAAAGTATTAAAAAGAGTTGGAGAAGATTTCCCCCAAAAAGTGACGGATGTTATTGAGAAAACATACTCTAACAAGCTCGTAGTCAGCCTAATTTCTAGCCAAATTGATGCAGATCGTATGGATTATTTACAGCGTGATGCGTATTATACAGGAGTTAGCTATGGACATTTTGATATGGAGAGGATTCTCCGTGTGATGCGTCCAACTGAGGATCAAGCGGTATTTAAACAAAGTGGGATGCATGCGGTTGAGGATTACATTATGAGCCGCTATCAAATGTATTGGCAAGTATATTTCCATCCTGTGACAAGAAGTGCTGAAGTTATTCTAAGTAAAATTTTACATAGAGCTAAGCACTTATACCAACAAAATTATCAGTTTAAACAAGAGCCAACACACTTTTATTCATTATTTAATGAAAAACTGAGCTTAGAGGATTATTTGCGGCTTGATGAGGCGATTGTTATGTATTATTTCCAAATTTGGCAAGAAGAAGGAGATCGAATTTTAAGTGATTTATGTGTTAGATTTAATGATAGAAAATTGTTTAAGTATGTCGAGTGTGACCCTAGTAAGCAAATGAGCGATTGGCCTACATTGATTGATTTATTTAAGCAAGCAAATATTGATCCGGATTATTATTTAGTAATTGATTCGTCTTCAGATCTTCCTTACGATTTTTATCGACCTGGAGAAGAAGGAGAAAAAATCCCAATTTTTCTATTAACGCCAGAAAATGATTTGCGTGAATTATCAAGAGAATCTGATGTTGTAGAGGCAATTTCGGGGAAAAAGAGAACAGACCATAAACTCTATTTTCCATTAGATGTTCTTAACGATGAAACAGAATATAAAGAAGTAAAGAAAAAGATTAAAGAAATTTTATTTTAGTGTATTTCATAATAAACCATATACTATATCTAGTTATGTGCAACCTATATAACTAGATATAGATTGGTGTGGCCAAAAATTATGAAAGATCACGCATTATATTGAATCTCATGATACTCAGATAAATTTGAGTATTATGAGATTTACTAAACAGGGGGAGAAACGGTGTTACATGATCACGCAAAAATAATGGCATTGATCTCGGAAGCAGGAGAAGTCATTGGTCGGAAAAAACTGCAAAAAATCATCTATATTGCCAAAAAAATTAATTTCCCTTTTATGGAACGCTATAATTTTCATTTTTATGGACCGTATTCTGAAGAGCTTACACTTCGTATTGAAGAAATGTGTAACCTTGGCTTTGTTCATGAGACAAAGGAGAAAAAAGGTGGCTATTATCAATATCGTTATATGTTATCTGAACAAGGGAGTAAATTTTTATCGATTTCAGATTTGAGCTTACCAAAGCTTAAAGAATTTACGGTCGATGTGAATGAAAAAAGTTCTCGTTTTTTAGAACTCGTCTCTACTCTTCTCTTTTTTGAAGAGCTACCGAAAGAAGAAATTGTTGAGAAAGTTCATACATTAAAAGCGAAACAAAATTATAGCGAAGACGAAATTTCAGAAGCGTTTGGTTATATTGACCAACTAAAGAGTCTCAAATCGTGTGAGACAAGCTGATAAAAACTACGAGTAAGCCATCATTTAAATAGCATAGGAATAAACAAATAAAAGCAGGCAATTTCATAATTGAAATTGCACTGCTTTTAGCTATTACCGGGTATTTATTAAAGTGGTATTTGTAAAAGGCTTTCGCACTCCGACAAGTCAAAAAGAATGTTACTTATCACTTGCCAGCTTTCCAGCTACAGCGTAGTTCGTTTTTGGCATTTCTTCAATGTAGACAGTTACATTTTCTTTTGGCGCGTTTGCTGTTTCACTAACGGCGTCAGTGACTCTTTGAACTAGTGCTCTTTTTTGTTCCTCTGTTCTTCCCTCGATCATTCTTACAACAACGTGTGGCATATTTTTACTCGCTCCTTTAACAGTCATAATGATACATACACTAAATAGTATCATTCGACATAACCGATAAAATTCCTTCTCTTTAACCAAAAGCTTGCAACGTGCATTATTAAGTTTGGTTGTGATAGACTAAGGAAAAATATGATAAAAAGGTGGGAACTTTAGTGGACCTTTTAAATAATAATATAAAGAAAAAAGGTAGTGACTTTACGATACTAGGTAAAGAAACTGTACATGGTGGTTACGGTGCAGGTACGTTAAACTTGGACAATATGTCAGCGGTTTTTATTGATATCGAAGCAGGCGAAGCTTTTGTAGATATGGGAGCGATGCATGCAAGAAGTGAAGTCGAAAAAGGAATTAAGTTTTTGCCAAATAAAGAAGAAGTGCCAAATGGAAAACCTTATTGGTTAGTTTGGATTACAGTTGATAATACGGAAGAAGGACCTTACTATGCTGGAGTTGCAGCGTGTGAATTAACGGTTGATCGTTCGATTAGAAGGGGTTATAAAAGCTTACCAGAGCACGTAAATAAGATGGATAAATCGTTAAAAAGAAATATAATTGTTGATCATATGGACGAAAAATCAAAACTAGTGTTAGGAAAATTTTTAAGTGAGTTTAATAAAGAGATGTGGGACCTTTCAAATCAAAAATTAAGAGATGACTTGAGTGTTTCATAATACAAGAAAACATCCATGCGTATAACACGCACAAACCACCATGAAAGTACATTACTTTCACAGAAAAGCGCAAGACGCTTGGAGCTAGACAGTTTCCAAGTTCAAAAATTTTATACTTTTAACGTGAAATAAAGGGCGAACCTCATTTTAAGGTTCGCCCTTTAAATACATACGCTACTCCACTTCTTCATCTCCACCAAACCATTTTATGAACCGATCAAGAAGCTTTTCTTTTTTTGCTTCTTCAATTTCCCCTATTTCCTCTTTTGCTCGTGAAGTCTCCCCTGGATTACCGATGTGTTCTTGACAATATTCAGTTGGTTCAGTTCCGTTGACAAAGTAAGCTGTATGCTGCACAGGGCACGATTCTGTTGCAAGTCGCCCGTTGTCCGGATTAATGGCTACAGCAGTTACATTTGCTGGTTTTGGAAAAGGTAATTTTAACTTTCCATCTAGAGCGTCCTCAGTAAATTGGGCCCAAATTCGTTTTGCATGTTGCCCTTCACCTCTTTGTAATGTTTGACCTTTGTCGTAGCCAACCCAAACGCCTGTCAGAAGCTGTGGGGTATATCCAATCATCCAGCTATCAGTTGTGGTTGTGCCGCTCTTCCCTGCAACAGGTCGATTGATTAAGTGAAGAACACTTCTTCCTGTAACTTCACTGTGACTGCCACTTAAGTTTAAATCAAACATACCTTTCATTAAATCAGTCATAATATAAGCTAACTCTGGTTGTATCACTTGCTCTAATTGAGGCTCTTCTTCAATTAAGGTGTGACCATCCTTATCTACAACTTTTGTAATAAAGCGTGGTTTAACATTTCTTCCTCCATTAGCAAAAGCACTGTAACTGTTGGTAATTTCCAGTACCCCAACAGGCTTTGTTCCAAGTGCTAAAGAAGGGTACTCACCTAGTGTACTTGTAATTCCTAATCTCCTAGCAGATTCGATTAATTGATCAAACCCTAAGAAAAAGTGAGTTTTCATTGCATAGATGTTATCGGATAACGCAATTGCTTTGGCTAAAGTAATGAAATCATCAGCGTATTTATCACCGAAATTACTTGGTGAATACGTTTCTCTTCCATCGTCATAAACAAAAGTTGTTTCTTCGCTTGTTAACGGTGTCGCTTGTGTAAATCCATTTTCAAGTGCTGCATAATATAAAAATGGTTTAAACGTAGATCCAGGTGGCCTTAATGCTTGAGTAGCTCGATTAAACGGGCTTTCTTGATAATTTTTGCCGCCGACCATTGCTTTCACGTCACCGTTTCGTGGATCAATGGCGACAAGAGCTGTTTGTAACTCACTATCTTTTAATTCATCTTCTACCCACTTTTCTGCTTTTTTCTGCATGTCAGAGTCAAGAGTTGTGTAAACTTGTAACCCACCCGCTTCAATAATTTGTGGATCTAAACCATACTCTTCGGTCAAAACATGATAGACAACATCTTGGAAGTAAGGCCCAACCGACATCGAATGGAATGGAGTCTCGTGCTCGAGGTCTAGTGGTGTATTGTAATAGTCCCTCACTTCATTTGATGTGATATGCCCTTCATTTGCCATTGCATTTAAGACTTGCTGTTGTCTTGATTTCGCTCGGTCATAATTATTAATTGGTGAATAGTAAAGCGGTCCTTTTGGAATCCCTACGAGCATTGAAATTTCTGCTGTATTTAGTTCTGAGGCGCTTTTTTGAAAATAATGATTTGCGGCGGCTTCAATTCCATAAGCGCCATGTCCATAGTAAATCGTATTTAAATACCCTTCTATAATTTCATCTTTTGTATAGTTCATTTCAAGTCTAAGTGCATAAATTGCTTCATTCCATTTCCTTTGCCACGTTTTATCATGGCTTAAAAATAGATTTCTAGCATATTGCTGAGTAATCGTACTAGCACCTTGAGCTTTTGTACCTTGTTGAATATTTCTTATGATTGCTGATCCTATTCGTAAAAAATCAAAACCATAATGAGAATAAAATTTACGATCTTCAATGGCTAATGTTGCTTCAATAATGGTCGGGTTCATCTCATCGATAGAAAGCCAATGACGGTTCTGACCGACGTGCCTTTGACCAATAACGGAATCATCATTACCATAAAATACTGTCGTTTCTTGTACTTGCAAAGGCGGTGGGCCTTGCATCTTTGCGTATGTTAGTAAGCCAACTGCGCCCCCCATTAGTAATATTGCAGCTACTAAGGTTAGTCGTAATAGCTTTCGAAATAGACCGATTTTTCTATGGTATTGTTTTCTAGTGAGGACTTCCATCGTATCCACCCTTTACTGAATGTAATACACTAAACATTCATAAATTTACTCTTATCCATTGTTGGATTTATTTGACTTTTTTATACTAGCTAAATTGATGGAATTCATTCTTTTCGATACTAAGATGCTGGGCAGCTCATAACTTTATGTATGCTTCAGCCCTGTTTCTGCACGTTACGCAAATTCTGCGCGCTTTTAAAAAAACGCGCACATTCGACACGGGTTCGTGCAGAAACTCAGGAGATGCGCGCATAAGCTATACGGATTCGCGCACAAATTTCGGTGCGCGCACATTTTTAAAAAAACGCGCACATTCGACATGGGTTCGCGCAGAAACTCAGGAGATGCGCGCATAAGCTATACGGATTCGCGCACAAATTTCGGTGCGTGCAAATTTTTAAAAAAACGCGCACATTCGACACGGGTTCACGCAGAAAACCAGGAGATGCGCGCATAAGCTATACGGATTCGCGCACAAATTTGGTGCGTGCACATTTTTAAAAAAACGCGCGTTTCAAACTCATTTCTGTACGAAACACAAATTCTCCGCTTTACCTACTTTGAACGATTTCTTAAAATTGCATATTCTCTGTCCTTGTAAACCCCCAAAGTAGCGTATTCCATCTACATTGTTGGGAAAATTAGCTTTTTTTATAAATTTCTAACTTGGAAACTGTCTAGCTCCAGGCGCCATCGGCTCGATCACTTAAGTTCGTCAATTGCGGTCAAAGAGCAGACCGCTAATTGCCGACCTTTCAGTGTTTGTCGCCGATAGGCGGGCGCCTTGCGCTTTTTTACTGTTAGCCACCATAAAAGTATAATCATAATATTTTTTCCTTGATTTTTATAAAAAGTCATATATACTTTTTTGTACAATCTGTGGTAATTAAGTGACTCGGACTTACTTAGCCGGGTTTTTATTATTGGGAAAAAAGATTTTATTGTTCTTTGTTAGGGAATGATAAAGGAAGAATATATATTGTAGAGGTGAATAAAATGTCAATTTGGTTTACAGAAAAACAAACAAAACACTTTGGTATTACAGCGGAAATTAAACGCACGTTACATACAGAGCAAACTGACTTTCAAAAGTTAGACATGGTAGAAACAGCGGAGTTTGGAAATATGTTAATTTTAGATGGAATGGTAATGACAACTCAAAAGGATGAGTTTGTTTATCATGAAATGGTCGCCCATGTTCCATTATTTACACACCCAAATCCGAAAAACGTATTAGTCGTTGGTGGCGGTGACGGTGGAGTTATTCGCGAAGTATTAAAGCACCCATCAGTTGAAAAAGCGACATTAGTAGAAATTGACGGGAAGGTTATCGAGTATTCGAAAAAATACTTACCTGAAATCGCAGGGAAATTAGAGGACCCACGTGTTGATGTACAAGTGGATGACGGTTTTATGCATATTGCAAAAAGTGAAGCTGTGTATGATGTTATCATGGTTGATTCTACTGAGCCAGTTGGACCTGCTGTTAACTTATTTACAAAAGGTTTCTATGAAGGAATTGCAAAAGCATTAAAAGAAGACGGGGTATTTGTTGCTCAAACGGACAACCCATGGTTCCATAGTCACCTAATTACAAACGTATTTAAAGATGTAAAAGAAGTATTTCCAATTACGAGATTATATACAGCGAATATTCCAACATACCCAAGTGGTCTTTGGACATTTACAATTGGATCAAAGCAGTATGACCCACTAGAAGTTGAAGAAGATCGTTTCCATGAAATCGCCACAAAGTATTACACAAAAGAGCTTCATAAAGCAGCATTTGTCTTACCAAGATTCGTATCCGACTTAATTAAGTAATGAGTATGATGAAATTCATGAAATAGGAGGATCTTCATGAGATTTGACGAAGCGTATTCAGGGAATGTTTTTATCGGAACAAATAGCACCTATGAACAATCAACAGCAGTGATTTATGGAATGCCGATGGATTTTACTGTAAGCTTTCGTCCAGGCTCTCGTTTTGGACCAGCAAGAATTCGTGAAGTGTCACTAGGATTAGAGGAATACAGTCCTTATTTAGATCGTCATTTAGAAGAAGTAAAGTATTTTGATGCTGGTGATATTCCACTTCCATTTGGAAATGCTCAGCGGAGTATTGATATGATAGAGGAATTTATCGGTAAACTGTTAGCGGATGGAAAATTTCCTTTAGGGCTTGGTGGAGAACATTTAGTTTCTTGGCCTATTTTTCGGGCGCTGCATAAGAAATATCAGAATCTCGTTATTATTCATATTGATGCGCACGCAGATTTACGTGAGCATTATGAAGGCGAACCGTTAAGTCATTCAACACCAATTCGAAAAGCATGTGAATTATTAGGTCCCAATAATATCTATTCGTTTGGGATTCGTTCAGGCATGCGTGAAGAGTTCCAATATGCAAGAGATTCGGGCATGTACATGGCAAAATTCGATGTCGCCGAGCCGTTAAAGAAAGTGTTACCAAGTATCACCGATAAAAATGTATATGTGACTATTGATATTGATGTTTTAGACCCTTCGGCAGCACCAGGAACCGGGACAGCTGAAGCCGGCGGAATTACCTCAAAAGAACTATTAGAAGCCATCCATCTCATTTCAGATGCGAAATTGAATATCGTCGGTGCAGATATCGTAGAGGTTGCACCCGCTTATGATCCAACCGAACAAACGCAAATTGCCGCAAGTAAGTTTGTACGTGAAATTTTATTAGGATGGGTAAAGTGAAATGTGGGGTCAGACCCCCACCGCATTACCGCTTTAAAGCGGCGGGGGTCTGACCCCACAAAAAGAGTTTAGAGTTTAAAGCAAGCAAATAAACTCTAAACTCTTTTTGTGTTATAATGGTGTCTGATAAATTTCGTGGATATTGATTAATGAGTTAAAGGATGAAAAGAACTGATGAACCAAGAGGGTAATTCTGTAACAATAGAGATGAAAACCGATATTACAGATGGTGATCAAAAGCATTCGTCAAATTTCCAAGCAGAAGGCAAGCTTTTTCGGAAAAATGATAGTCTATATCTTCAATTTAAAGAGGATAATAAAGAAATCGGCGCTGTGAACCAAGTCGTGAAAATAGACAATCAACATTCGGTCACTGTTCTCCGTCAAGGTGCAGTCTCAATGAAACAGCAATTTCTTATCAGAGAGAAAACAGAGGGTGTTTATCGTAGTCAATTTGGGCCAATGCTGATGGATACATATACAAAACATATAAAGCTAGAAATTGATGAACAACAAGCGATAGGAACGGTTCAACTTTCTTATCAATTACATATGCAGCATGAATTCGCTGGAGATTATGAAGTAACAATTAATTTTAGGAGGAGTAATCGATGAATACTGTTGAACAGGTAAAAGAAAATTTAAAGCAAGAAATCATAGCTTCAATAGAAAAAGCTGGACTTGCAACAAAGGAACAAATCCCTGATATTGTGCTAGAAATTCCAAAAGACAAGGCACATGGAGACTATGCAACAAATGCTGCCATGCAGCTAGCACGTGTGGCCAAAAAAGCACCTCGTCAAATTGCAGAAGAGTTAGTAAACAGCTTTGATAAAGGAAAAGCATCGATTTCAAAAATTGAAATTGCTGGACCAGGGTTTATTAATTTTTACATGGATAATAGTTATTTAACAGATTTAATCCCAACAATTCTCGAAGCAAAAGAAGCATATGGTCAAACGAATGTAGGTAACAGACAAAAAATGCAAGTAGAATTTGTCTCTGCGAATCCAACAGGTAGTCTTCACCTTGGACATGCTCGTGGTGCAGCAGTCGGTGACTCGTTATGTAATATATTAAATAAAGCAGGCTTTGATGTTGCTAGAGAGTATTACATTAATGATGCTGGAAACCAAATTAACAACCTAGCGCTTTCATTAGAAGCGAGATACAAGCAAGCTCTAGGTTTAGATGCAAAAATGCCAGAGGATGGCTATTACGGTGAAGATATTATCGGTTTTGGTAAGGAATTAGTAAGTGAGTTTGGCGAGCGTTTTGTCGATGATAAAGAAGAAGGTCGCCTAGACTTTTTCCGTGAATACGGTTTGAAAAAAGAACTTGAAAAGCTTCGCAACGACTTAAAAGAGTTCCGTGTAGAATTCGATCACTGGTATTCAGAAACGTCCCTTTACACAAATGGGAAAGTTGAAGATACACTGAAACTATTAAAAGATAAAGGCGAAACATATGAAAAAGATGGAGCAACATGGTTCCAATCGAGTGTGTATGGTGACGATAAAGACCGTGTATTAATTAAAAATGATGGCTCTTATACGTACTTAACACCAGATATCGCGTATCATCGTGATAAGTTTGAACGTGGCTTTGAGAAGCTAATTAACATTTGGGGTGCTGATCATCACGGCTATATTCCGAGAATGAAAGCTGCGATCCAAGCGTTAGGCTATAACAAAGATCAATTAGATGTAGAAATCATTCAAATGGTTTCTCTTTACCAAAACGGTGAAAAAGTAAAGATGAGTAAGCGTACAGGTAATGCAGTTACCTTAAGAGAGTTAATGGAAGAAGTAGGAATTGATGCGACACGTTACTTCTTTGCAATGCGTAGCGCGGATACACAACTCGATTTTGATATGGATTTAGCTGTTTCTAAATCAAATGAAAACCCAGTTTTCTACGTTCAATATGCTCATGCACGTGTATGTAGCATTTTAAGGCAAGGTGAAGAACTAGGAATGAGCATTCGTCACGATGCTGACTTCACATTAATTCAATCAGAAAAAGAGTTTGACTTATTGAAAAAGTTAGGGGAATTCCCTGAAGCAGTATCAGAAGCTGCACAAAAATTAACACCACACCGTATTTCAAACTATGTATACGAATTAGCTGCAGCACTGCACAGCTTTTATAATGCTGAGAAGGTGCTAGATGCAGAAGATAAAGAAAAGAGCGCTGCTCGTCTTGCATTAATGAAGGCCGTACAGCAAACAATTAAAAATGCCTTAACATTAATCGGTGTTTCTGCTCCAGAAAAAATGTAAATTAGTATAGGTCAAGCTGTAGAACTCAGCTTGACCGTTGTTTAGTCAAAGTAGTAAGTACTTTGACTAAACACTTATTGAATATGGTCAGACGTCAGACCTATATCAACCTATAAATACAGCTTGAGTAGAAATAGAAACAACTGTGAAAAATAAAGAAGAATAAAATAAAAAGGAAGTGCTTTCATGCAAGAAATATTCATGGCGCTACTTGCTGGCTTAATCGTTGGTTTTATTTTCGCTTTCCTCAAATTACCCATTCCAGCCCCACCAGTTATCTCAGGGGTCATGGGGATTATCGGCATATTTTTAGGATATAAAGCGTTTCAGGTGCTAGTTCCCTTAATTCTTAAATAAAAGTTTATATAGGAGTTTCCCTAT
This sequence comes from Anaerobacillus alkalidiazotrophicus, assembly GCF_001866055.1. The sequence goes on along the minus strand of NZ_MLQS01000001.1, from coordinate 769,762 downwards.
CCTTTAAGAATAGAATAAAAAATCCCATGAAAGTAAATCATACCACTATAGAAAACTCTTTTGGTGGTGTAAAGACATGCCCTATGCAGCACATCCAGACTCTAGCTCAATTTATTATGAAACGTGCGGTGAAGGAACACCAATCCTGTTTATCCATCCTCCGGCAATGGGTCACGTTACGTTTAAAAGGCAACGTCCGTTAGCAGAGCAATTTCAGATTATTACGCTAGATTTGCGGGGAAATGGTCGAAGTGATAATAAAGCGAGTAAAATAACGATGTCACTTATTGTGGAGGATATAGTAGCGGTTGTTAAAGAAATTGGTGTCGATAAAGTCGTCGTGTGCGGGTATTCTAATGGTGGTTCAATTGCGCAAGAATTTGCTCTATCCTATCCCGACCGAGTTCTCGGAGTCATCCTTTGCGGTGGTTTTTCTGAAGTAAATAGCTTTTTATTAGAAAATGAATTTCGCTTAGGCATTTATGCGGCTCAATTCAAACTAATGAAACTAATGGCATTTGCGTTATCATCTGCACATGCAAGATCAAAGCTATTTCAAATGGAACTAAGTGATTACGTAAAAAAAACAGATCCAGAAGTATTACGGCATATGTACAATGAAGGATTGCATTATAAATCAACGGATCGACTTCACGAGTTGACGGTTCCGCTGTTACTTGTTTATGGTGCTAATGATCATTACGTACACCATTACCAAAATATTTTCCGTGAAAAAGTAAAAACCGATGTCGATATTGTCTACATATCCGGAGCGAAACATCAAATTCCAACGAAGTACAGCCTTGAACTCAATAAAATTATTTCTAATTTTATAAAGCGGAAGATTGAAAGTAAGGTGGGTGGGTGAGAGTGATGCTGAGTAGCACTTAGTGTTACTTCTGTTTTCATGGCTCGCTTGTGAAGGTGGAATAACGGAACGGACACAGGTTCCGTTATTTTAATGTAATTCGTACTTTCTGATCGTTTTCGGACCCTGGTTCCGCTATTTCAATAAAACTAGCGGTCGAAAGCGCTTAAATGTTGGAATAACGGAACTAGAGTCCGGTTGCCTCAAATTATCATGCTTTTTTTAGAAATAACGGAATGAGAGTCCGAAAAGTAAAGTACAAGCGCCTTGGTCACGAGCAGCTGCTCCTGTGCCACTCCGTTTGCTCAAGAGCAAAGCCGCTTCGTAGTAATCCAAGTAGTAGCTTCACTGGGGCGGCCTTTGACAGAAGCCGCTCTTTGGCTTCTTACGTGCTTCTGCGTCTTCAAGTACTGCTTCGTAGTAAGCTACCTCGAAGCAGTGTTTTGTGCAACGAGTAACCGCAGGAGCAAATGTTTTCCGTGCGACGAGTAATCGCAGGAGCAAATGTTTTCCGTGCGACGAGTAATCGCAGGAGCAAAGCTGCATGAAGCTAATCAACGAAGGATTTCAAGAGGTAATTGAAGTCAGTTGCTTGCCTGAAGTGACCGAGCTCGTAGGCTGCTTGCGCTAGACAGTTCCCAAGTTAGAAATTTATTAATTCTGTTTATGTAACAATAGACTACGAATTGTAAATTCGTAGTCTAAATCAATCTACCCTCTTAACAACCTTAATCCATTTAAAATAACTAAAATCGTGCTACCTTCGTGCCCAATAACTCCTAGTGGTAAGGACACTTGTTGAAGAAAGTTTCCGATAATCAAAAGAGCAATGACTGTGATCGAAAAAATGATATTTTGCTTAATAATACGATTCATTCGTTTTGATAGTTCAATAGCTTTGGCAATTTTTGATAAATCATTTTTTACAAGGACGACATCGGCAGTTTCAATTGCAACATCTGTACCGGTTCCCATCGCAATCCCAACATTAGACGTGGCTAATGCAGGAGCGTCATTAATGCCATCGCCGACCATCGCTACTGATCCGTATTTCGTTTTTAACCCTTTTACCTCTTCAACTTTCTTTTCTGGTAAACAATTGGCGATATATTCATCAATGTTTGTTTCATCGGCAATCGCTGCCGCGGTTTGATCATGGTCTCCTGTAATCATGATCGAGTAAACCCCAGCTTCATGAAAACGACGGATTGCTTCTATTGCAACATCACGAACTGTATCTTTTAAAGCAATCACGCCGTAAATTCCTTCTCTATCTGCTACGTATACGAGAGTTTTGCCGGATTCTGAAAGTTTCTCAGTTTCGTTTGGGTAAAAATGGTCAGCGACCTTATCGCCAATAAAGCTTCGTTTCCCGATTTTGTACTCTTTTCCTTCGAGAGTTGCAGTAATTCCCCAACCAGTTACATCTTCAACATTTTCTGGAGATAAAAAGGTAGTGTCCTCTTGCTTCTTTACATAATTGACGATCGCTTCTGCCAACGGGTGTGTTGAATGGTTTTCAATTGACGCTACTTTATAAAGGAAGTCATCCTCTTGGGCACCATCTCTCACTAGTACATCCGTAACCTCAGGCTTCCCTTTTGTTAATGTACCAGTTTTGTCTAAAGCGATGGCTTTAACTGAGCTTAACGCCTCTAAATGTACACTGCCTTTAAATAAAATTCCATTTCGTGCTCCGTTAGAGATGGCTGATAAACTTGCCGGCATAATTGATGCTACGAGAGCACAAGGTGAAGCAACAACAAGTAGTACCATTGCTCTGTAAAAAGTTTCTGTCCAGCTCCAACCTAGTAAATAGTGAGGCAAGAACATCATGAAGGCTACGACGATTAAAACGCCTTTTACATAAGCACCTTCAAATTTTTCAATAAACAGCTGTGACGGTGATTTTTCTTCTTTTGCTGATTGAACAAGTTCAATGATTTTATGAAACAAAGTCTCATCGTTTGTTTTCGTCACTATTACTGTAATTGCACCATTTCTGTTCACGGTACCTGAAAAAACGTTGTCACCTATTTTTTTTACAATCGGCATCGATTCCCCGGTTATCGCAGCTTCATCAATTGTTGTTTGCCCTTTGATAATTACGCCGTCAGTTGGGATACGCTCTCCAGGTTTGATTAACACATTGTCATCAATTTGTAGAGCAGTAACAGCAACAATCTTCTCTACCCCATTCACAAGAACGGTCGCTTCCTCAGGCTGAAGTTCCATTAAAGCAGAAATTTCCCGATGACTTTTATTTAATGTATACGTTTCTAGTGCCCCGCTTAATGAAAAGATGAAAATGAGAATGGCCCCTTCTATCCAATAGCCGATAATCGCAGCTCCAATCGCAGCTAAAATCATAAGCAACTCTACATTTAAAGATTTATCTTCAATTAAGTCAGTGATTCCCTCTTTCGTTTTGAAAAACCCACCAATTAAATATGAGGATAAAAATGCCCCAACTGCCATTGCTTGTAAATCTGCTTTTTGCAAAATGATCGCTATGATTAAAAACAAACCACCGACTAATGAAAAAATTAATTCTTGATGCTCTCGAAAGATTGACTTTTTCTTATCTGTTGTATGATCAACTTTTACGCAACAGTTTACATCCACGTTTATCATCCCCTAACTTTTTTCTATGCTAATTGATAAAAAAAATCAAAGTCATTACCCCTAAAAACGACGAAATGCTGCCATCCCTTACAGGACGACAGCAAAACGCTTGTTTCTTTTTAGTTACTATCATTTTATCATAAAACGCAATATTTGGGTATTGAAAAGGTTAATTTGGGCTTGTATTTGCTAAAAATGGGCGGGAAATAAAAGAAAAGGAGGCGTATAAATTACGTCTCCTACTGCACAGTTACCGTTAGAGGCTGCAGAGTGATTTCTTTTTGCGTGAAAACTAGAAGGTGTGTACGAATGAAAGAAAATATATGCAAACCTTAATCTCTGTACCCTTGAGCGGACCTCTTCTGCACTACTTTAAAGAAGTGGAGCAAGCACTGTAGCCAACTTCTCTTTGCTCTTGTGGAAAAAAGAGCGCTTTTGGAGTTGTTCGAGTGTTAGCCGTTCAGATATAGAAATATCATGCTCCATGATTGCTATGACATTTTCAATAAATTTTTGATTGAATACTAAGCAATTAACTTCATGATTAATATGAAAGCTTCGTCGGTCGATATTAGCTGTACCGATATCGCAAACTTTTTTATCGATGATAATTGTTTTTGCGTGGTAAAAGCCGTGGTAGTACCGATAAACCTCACAGCCAGATTCAATAAGTGGTTTGAAGTAAGGAAATGCAGCTTCCTTCACCAGTGGATGATCGCCCTGCTTTGGGACAATCAACTTTACATTGACTCCGCGTTTGGCAGCTTCAATTAGAGCCATTTTTATATCTTTTCCTGGAATAAAGTAAGGAGTTCCGATATAAATGGAGTCATTAGCTTCATTGATAAAATTAATAAATGCTTCTTCTAAAAAAACTCCGTCAGAAGGGACAATCTTCAATGGATGAAACCCTTTTATTAAAGGTGGGTAATATTTTTCTTTCTTCACTTTTTCTTTCGTAGCAACAACCCAATCTTGTAGAAATTGACCTTGTAAATCTTGAACCCCGTCCCCTTGTAAACGGAGGTGAATATCCCGCCAATCTCCGAATTTTGGATCTCTCCCTAAGTATTCATCGCCGACATTATAACCGCCAATATAGCCGATATTCCCATCGATGACAGTGATTTTACGATGGTTCCTACGGTTTAACGTGAAAAAGAGATAAGGGAATTTTGGTGGGTGTGAATGAGCAAAACGAATCCCAACTTTACGTAACTCTTTCTTTGTTTTTCTAGAAATATGACAGCCAACACGATCAACTAATAGCCTTACAGTAATCCCTTCTTTTGCTTTCTCTTTCAATGCTTTTATGACTTGAGTCCCGATATGGTCATCACGAAAAATATAAAAAAGGATATGGATATGGTGCTGTGCATTATGAATATCATCAATTAACTTTTTGAATAATTCATGTCCAGTAATGAGCACTTCACACTGACCGTTTCTAATTTTTTGCACGTGGCGTTTCGCTTCTTCTCGTTGCTTTTTAATCCCTAGCTTAAAGTCGATGGTCATCCATATGATTAGAAGTAATATAATTGTAAAGATTGAAATAAGCAGCAATGTAAGCGCCTCCTTGGAAAGAAATTTCAGCCTAAAGTTAGTCTAACCAAATGGAAAAATTATAATAAAAAAGAGGGAAAGTTGAAAAAAGTTACTTTAAAATCGATGCACGCTCACACTATAAATTCGAAATAAATGAAACGGCTGTAGCAGTACCACTAGCAAGCCAAAAGATGACTAGATAGTTACTTCAAGGAGTGTCGCAATAGACATTTTCTAGTAGCTCATATTAAAATTTTCACTAGACTAGCATAATGTTTTCATTTATGTTTATAATGAAAGGTATGATTTTCCTGAAAGATTTGACTTTGTCCTTGGATTCATGTATAAGAAAAAATTAAGGCTACTTTTTCAGACTAGCCATTTTTTCTGATTGAAAAATTTAGTAATAAGATATTTTACATATTTTGTTTCAAAGGAAGGTAGAAAGCTGTCTAGGTTCAGCGTCTACGCTTTTCTTATGATGAAAATATAAATTGAAAGGTTGTGCAAACTTTGACATTAGATAACTATAAACCTGAAGAAATTAAAGAAATGTCGATGATTGAAATCACTTATGAACTAATGAAAGCGCAAAAACAACCGTTTGAATTTAGTGAGTTAGTAAAGAAAGTCGCAGAAATAAGAGAGATGTCTGAGGAAGAAGTAATGGAACGAGTTTCTTACCTTTATACAGACCTTAATATTGATGGCCGCTTTATTTCACTTGGCGACAATCGTTGGGGATTAAGAACGTGGTATCCATATGAACAAGCTGAAGAAGAAGTGACACAAACAGTTCGTCGTAAAAAAGCGAAAAAGGTTGATGAGGATGACCTTGACGTAGAATTAGATGAAGATTTTGATGATTTCGATGAAGAAGTTGATGACGAGTTTGAAGATTTAGAAGATGAATTAGATGAGCTTGTTAGCGAAGAAGACGAATCTGATGAAGATTTTGATTTGGATCTTGATGAAGATTCAGATGAAGACGAAGAAGACGCGGATATTGAAGAGGAAGATTTTGAAGAAGATGAGGATGACACCCTTTAGTTGGTTGAGAAGCTCAAAAAACTTTCTTGACAATTATCGTCATATTACGATAAAATACTTTTTGGGCTTTTCAAATAGTTTAACTATGCTAAAGAAATAGCGTGCAAGAAAATAAAGGCTTTCATTGAAAAGTCAATTTTTTCTAGCGGAAATGAATAGAACTTTACGTTAGTGAATTTCATTAATCCTAAGGGTTTTGTCACACTTATGTGACATAAATTTTGTTTTAGGAAATTCATTAGAGAATAAAAACAAAAGTTCGCCCCCGAAAAATTGGGGCAGTGGCTTTTGTTTTTTTGTTTTTATTTGGGAAAATATAAAAGTAGAACGATTTTTGCGAGGTAGAATTTAAGAAAGCTTCAAAGCACTAATTATCTTCATAATTTGATATTTGAGAAACGCTTTACCGAATTTAAACTCTACACTCTAAACTATAACAAAAGAGAGGTAATATCATGACGAAGTATATTTTTGTAACTGGTGGGGTTGTATCATCACTAGGAAAAGGAATTACAGCTGCTTCTTTAGGGCGTTTATTAAAAAATCGAGGTCTAAAAGTTTTCATCCAAAAATTCGACCCGTATATTAACGTAGACCCTGGTACAATGAGCCCATATCAGCATGGAGAAGTTTTCGTAACTGATGACGGAGCTGAGACAGACCTTGACTTAGGACATTATGAGCGTTTTATTGATATTAACTTAAGCAAAAATAGTAATGTGACTACAGGAAAAATCTATTCAACAGTTCTTAGAAAAGAGCGTAGAGGAGATTATTTAGGTGGAACGGTTCAAGTAATACCTCATATTACAAATGAAATTAAAGAGCGTGTATTCCGTGCAGGGAAAGAAACAAATGCAGATGTTGTTATTACTGAGATTGGTGGTACAGTAGGTGACATTGAGTCATTACCGTTTTTAGAAGCTATTCGTCAAATTAAAAGTGATGTTGGTGTAAGTAATGTTATGTATATTCACTGTACATTAATTCCTTACTTAGCAGCAGCCGGAGAAATGAAATCTAAACCAACACAACACAGTGTAAAAGAATTACGTAGTTTAGGTATTCAACCAAATGTTATTGTTGTCCGTACTGAACGTCCAGTTCCAGACGATATGAAAGATAAAATTGCGTTATTCTGTGATATTGACAAAAATGCGGTGATTGAAGCTAGAGATGCTGAAACATTATATGAAGTACCGCTTGATCTGCAAAGACAAAAGCTTGATCAATACGTTTGTGAGTTTTTAAAATTAGAATGTAATGAAGCAGATATGACAGAATGGAATGCGCTTGTAGACCGAGTGAAAAACCTTTCTGAAAAAACAACAATTGCGTTAGTAGGAAAATATGTTGCGCTACAAGATGCGTACCTTTCTGTAGCGGAATCGTTAAGACATGCAGGGTATGCATTTGATGCGGACGTTGATATTAAATGGATCAATTCAGAAGAAGTAACAGCACAAAACGTAGGGGAGCTATTGCAAGGTGTTGATGGTATTTTAGTACCTGGTGGTTTTGGTGATCGTGGAATTGAAGGGAAAATTGAAGCGATTAAATTTGCAAGAGAGAATAATGTACCTTTCTTAGGTATTTGTTTAGGCATGCAATTAGCTTCTGTTGAATTCGCGCGAAATGTTTTAGGTCTAGAAGGGGCAAACTCTGCAGAGCTAAACCCAGAAACAAAATATCCAGTCATTGACCTTTTACCTGAACAAAAAGATGTAGAAGACTTAGGGGGGACTCTTCGTCTTGGTTTATATCCTTGTAAGTTAAAAGAAGGATCAAAAGCTTATGAAGCTTATGAAGATCAAGTTGTTTACGAACGTCACCGTCATCGTTATGAGTTTAATAATGAATACCGTGAACAAATGGAGAAAGCTGGGTTCAAATTCTCTGGTACAAGCCCAGATGGAAGACTTGTGGAAATTGTTGAGTTAGAAGACCACCCGTACTTCTTAGCATCACAGTTCCATCCAGAATTTGTTTCACGCCCAACTAGACCACAACCTTTATTTAGAGAGTTTATTAGAGCGTCCTTAAATAAAGCATAGCCCAACGGCTATGCTTTTTCCTTCTCGTATTAGAATTTGATTATATATAGGTTATTGAATTTCATCATTCATTATTTTCGCCACTTAGATACTATATCTAGTTACATTGAAGTGTTCGTGACTAGATATAGTATCTAAGTGGCACGTCTTTGGTAATTATGAAATTGAATCAGGGAAATACAAATCTTTTCACAAAATAGCTGTTTTTGTAAAAAAATGAAACATTTTTTAACAAGTAGAAGGAAAATCTATATCTATTAAAGAATTTAGTAATGTTAGATGACGGTAAAAACAATAATGGTGGTGAAAAAGATGAAAAAGAAAATATTAATTGTTGATGATCAGTATGGAATTCGTGTTTTGCTAAATGAGATTTTTCAAAAAGATGGTTATGATACATATCAAGCTGCTAGCGGTGTTCAAGCGTTAAGCATCGTAGAAGAAAATCTCCCAGATCTAGTCATATTAGATATGAAAATTCCGGGGATGGATGGTTTAGAAATTTTAAAAAGGTTAAAAGAATACAACTCAAGTATAGAAGTGATCATGATGACAGCATATGGTGAGTTAGATATGATTAATGAAGCAATGAAATTAGGTGCTATCACTCATTTTGCTAAGCCATTTGATATCGATGAAGTAAGAGAGGTAATTAAAAAGCAGCTAAATGTTTAATGGACAGGGACAGGAAGCGCTTACAGCTGAAAAATGTAATTTGTCAAGAAGTTTTATTAAAATTTTCCGTGATTTTTTCTGTAACTATGCTATAATATGTCTGTAAAACTTGAATAAGCATTAATTTAATTAAGAGGTAGCGATTGCTCATCTTTTCACATAGTAAATTTACATACATATTTTCTATGTACATCTGGTTAAAATTTAAGTGAGAGTTATTTTTAGAATTAATTTGATCTTATTCAGGGAAAGTTACAAACATAGCGTTTTTAAATTAAAAGGAGGACTATTCAATGCCTTTAGTTTCAATGAAAGAGATGTTAGAAAAAGCAAAAAGCGAAGGATATGCTGTAGGACAGTTTAACCTTAACAATCTTGAATTCACTCAAGCAATTTTACAAGCAGCACAAGAAGAAAATTCACCTGTAATCCTTGGGGTTTCTGAAGGGGCAGCACGTTACATGGGTGGTTTTAAATTAATCGTAAAAATGGTTGAGGCTCTTATGGAAGAGTATAAAGTTACAGTACCTGTAGCAATTCACTTAGACCATGGTTCAAGCTTCCAAAAATGTGCAGAAGCAATTCATGCTGGATTCACTTCAGTAATGATCGATGCATCTCACCATTCATTTGAAGAAAATATCGAAATCACTTCAAAAGTGGTTGAGTTAGCTCATGTCCACGGAGTATCTGTAGAAGCAGAATTAGGAACTGTTGGTGGACAAGAAGACGATGTTATTGCTGATGGCGTTATTTATGCTGATCCAAAAGAGTGTGAAGAATTAGTGAAACGTACTGGTATTGATTGTCTTGCTCCAGCTCTAGGTTCTGTTCATGGCCCTTATAGCGGTGAGCCTAACTTAGGCTTTAAAGAAATGGAAGAAATCCTTAACATCACTGGTGTTCCACTTGTATTACACGGTGGTACAGGAATTCCAACTGCTGATATCAAAAAAGCTATCACTTATGGTACAGCGAAAATCAATGTAAACACTGAAAACCAAATCGCATCTGCAAAAACTGTTCGTGAAGTACTTGCTGCAGACGATAACGTTTATGATCCTCGTAAATATTTAGGTCCTGCTCGCGAAGCGATTAAAACAACGGTTATCGGAAAAATCCGTGAGTTCGGTTCTTCAAATAAAGCTTAATAAAAAATGTATGGTGACAGTTTTCTTTTCAAAACTGCCTCATATATCGGAAAAGCGGTCAATTATTGGCCGCTTTTTGTTATGGAATGGAAACGTCAAAAACCGTAAATTCGTTGAATGATTTTAAGCGTATTATAGGGTTTGTGGTCATAAATTCGGTTGGTCTAAATTGGAAATGTAAATTTTTGTGTCGATAAAGAGGAATTATTAATTAACTCATCGAATATAGTAGCAAGGCTGTGAAAAATCGGGAAAGAAATAGCCAACTATCCTTTATGGTTATAAGTTAAAAAAATGAAGTGTACTGAATTTACGATATAATAAAAATGATATAGTTTTGAGTGAATTTCAAAATACCAACCTAACTACGTTAAGCTATATTTAGTTGGAAGAGGTTTATACAACTAGATATAGTATCTTGGTGCGTAAAATCTGTATTTGTCATTCATTAATCAAAAGGATTTGAACTTAAGGGTCATAGACCCCACCTCTAAGCGTAGCGTAGGTGGGAACTTCCATTCAGGTGGAGTTGAGACTCCATCTGAATTTCCGATGTTCTAGCGAAGCTAGAACGAGTTCTCTTTTTGAAACCAAAAATTATTTGGGGTAAGTCAAAATATAAACAATTTTGTAATAAACAAATTATTTTGAGATTTATTTTATTCGAGATGGTTATAATGGTAAAAACAACAAGGTATGACAAAGGTAATCATGAATAAAGAAGGGAAGCTGTTATGGAAAAGTTATTAATTGAGGGCGGTTATCCTCTTGAGGGTAAAGTAAACATAAGTGGAGCAAAAAACAGCGCGGTTGCACTCATTCCAGCTACAATCTTAGCTGATTCTGAGGTGACAATAGACAATTTGCCTAAAATCTCTGACGTACAGTTACTTAGTGAACTTCTTGAAGAAATTGGTGGGAAAACAGATTTAAATGGAGATTCTCTAACTGTTTATCCGGAAAATATGTTTGCAATGCCATTGCCAAATGGTCGAGTGAAAAAACTACGTGCATCTTATTATTTAATGGGTGCAATGCTAGGGAAATTTAAGAAAGCAGTCATCGGATTACCTGGTGGTTGTAATCTTGGACCAAGGCCGATTGACCAACATATAAAAGGTTTTGAAGCGCTAGGTGCAAGGGTAACGAATGAACAAGGTGCCATCTATTTACGAGCAGATGAGCTTCGGGGAGCGAAGATTTACTTAGATGTTGTTAGTGTTGGGGCAACCATAAATATTATGCTAGCTGCTGTAAAAGCTAAAGGACGAACGATTATTGAAAATGCTGCAAAAGAACCAGAAATTATTGACGTAGCGACGTTATTGACAAGTATGGGTGCTCAAATCAAAGGTGCCGGTACTAATGAAATTCGTATAGATGGCGTTGAGCATTTACATGGCTGTCGTCACTCGATCATTCCAGATCGCATTGAAGCCGGTACATATATGATCTTAGCTGCTGCGATGGGGACACAAGTGTTGGTTGATAATGTTATTCCTGCTCATTTAGAATCACTAACGGCAAAACTTCGAGAAATGGGAGTTCATGTAGAAACAAGCGATGAACAAATCTACATTTATAACACTAGTAATTTAACAAGTGTTGATATTAAAACGTTAGTATATCCTGGTTTTCCAACGGATCTGCAACAGCCTTTTACTGCGTTGCTCACAAAAGCTAGTGGTACAAGTCTTGTGACAGATACGATTTATAGTGCAAGATTTAAACATATAGATGAATTAAGGCGCATGGGTGCCAATGTGAAGGTCGAAGGTAGTTCTGCCATTATTAATGGTGGTGGAAATCGACTTCAAGGTTCTAAGGTGCGAGCTAGTGACCTTAGAGCAGGAGCTTCCTTAGTTGTAGCTGGACTTATGGCTGATGGAATTACTGAAATTTCTGGTCTGGAACATATTGACCGCGGATATGAGCTACTAGAACAAAAGTTATTAGGGCTAGGAGCAAAAGTATGGCGAGAAAAAATGACTAGTGAAGAGGTTGAAGAAGTAGAAAACGCATAAGTAAATCTAGAATGTAGGGTGTAACATAGGCTTTGAAGCTCATTTGTCAATCATTCTACATTCTTCATTTTAAATTTTACATTATAACAGTTGGGGGAGATGAAGAAATGGAAAGAAGTTTATCAATGGAATTAGTTCGCGTTACAGAAGCTGCAGCTTTAGCAAGTGCACGTTGGATGGGTAGAGGCAATAAAGAATCTGCGGATGATGCAGCGACACAAGCGATGAGAGATGTGTTTGATACCATCCCGATGAAAGGGACTGTTGTCATTGGTGAAGGCGAAATGGATGAAGCCCCAATGTTATACATAGGTGAAAAATTAGGAAATGGTTATGGACCGCGTTTAGATGTGGCTGTTGACCCACTAGAAGGTACAAATATTGTTGCTAACGGAGAGTGGAATGGGCTCGCAGTGCTTGCAGTAGCTGATAATGGTAATTTGCTCCATGCGCCAGATATGTACATGGATAAAATTGCTGTAGGGCCAGAATCAGTAGGGAAAATAAGTCTTGATGCTACCGTTTTAGAAAATCTTCAAGCGGTTGCAAAAGCGAAGAGAAAAAATGTCGAAGACTTAGTTGTTGCAATTTTAAATCGTGAGCGCCACCAACAGTTAATTGAGGAAATTCGTGATGCTGGAGCGAGAATTAAGTTAATGCAAGATGGTGATGTAGCAGCTGCGATTAACACGGCTTTTGATGATACAGGTGTTGATATCTTAATGGGTTCTGGTGGAGCCCCTGAGGGTGTTTTGGCTGCTGTAGCTCTAAAGTGTATCGGTGGTGAACTTCAAGGACGCCTATTACCACAAAGTGAAGAAGAGGTAGAACGTTGCCATAAGATGGGGATTGGTGATATCAACCGAGTGTTATTAATGGAAGACCTAGTAAGTGGAGATGATTGTATCTTTGCAGCAACTGGTGTAACGGATGGAGAGTTGTTAAAAGGTGTTCGTTATCAAGGTGATGTAGGTTTCACTCAATCAGTAGTAATGCGTGCCAAATCAGGGACTGTTCGCTTTGTTGATGGAAAACATAGTTTAATTAAGAAACCAGCTCTAGTAATGAAATAAATTTGAAGATCCAACCTTAATAGAAGTGGTAGAGTGTGGCGTATAAATTGCTACACTCTACCTAATTAATAAGAGTTAATCAAACTGATTTGTACTTAAGGGTCATAGCCCCCCACCTCTAAGCGTAGCGTAGTGGGAACTTCCATTCAGGAGGAGTTGGGACTCCATCTGAATTTCCGATGTTCAAGCCAAACTAGACCGAGTTCTCTACACCACGCACGGAACGCTTGTTCTTTACAAAGGTAAGGATTAGTGGTAAAATATAAATGAAAATTTTGCTAGTAGAAACATAAGGTTCTTCTTGAATACAAATAGTATTTATGGTTAAAATAAATATTGTTAATTAGTAGTTTAAAATGTTTTAGAAGACTTCGAAAAATTTTTAATCATTCTTAAATGTATGAACCTGATGTGTCTATTTTATAGTAGGAATAATAAGTGCATAATTTCTACTTTTTATATATTTGAATCTTCTAAAGTAAATCTTAACCTCTATTTTCGCTTCAATAGCATCTATCCTTCGTAGAAACGATTTATAGTCCTAGATAATTATTTTTTACAATTCTCTTTTGTCTCTCTCTATTTTAGAGTATCTTATAAATAGTTTGTTTTTTTTGTGACTTTTAAAAGTAAGTGAAACGAAGGCTTATGCCGTTTATGTCTACTAATGATTACTTAGCGCGTTTTTTTGCTTTCAAGAATATGCGGTTGAGCATGATCGAAAAACAAGTTTCTTAAAAATCTATTAAAAAGTGGTGTTGATATGGGAATGAACTTAGCTGATTTAGAAAATATGAAGCTACGCGAATTATATGAATTAGCCAAGCAATACAAAGTGTCATATTACAGTAAATTGAACAAAAAAGAATTAATTTTTGCTATTTTAAAGGGTAGAGCGGAAATAGATGGACTGATGTTTATGGAAGGTACATTAGATATTGTTTCATCAGAAGGGTTTGGTTTTTTACGACCGATCAATTATTTGCCGAGTTCTGAAGATATCTATATTTCGGCTTCGCAAATTAGGAAGTTTGAACTAAGAAACGGTGACAAGGTTTCTGGTAAAGTTAGAAAGCCAAAGGAAAATGAACGTTTTTATGGACTACTTCACGTCGAAGCTGTAAATGGAGATGATCCAGAAACAGCGAAAAATCGTCCGCACTTTCCAGCACTAACTCCTTTATATCCTGAACAGCGCATTCAATTAGAAGCCGCTCCAAATAAAATTTCTTCTAGAATTATAGATCTCATATCTCCTGTAGGATTTGGTCAACGTGGTCTGATTGTTGCCCCACCAAAAGCAGGGAAGACTCTGTTGTTAAAAGAAATAGCTAATAGCATTAGAATAAACCATCCTGACGCTGAACTAATTGTTCTTCTTATCGATGAACGCCCAGAGGAAGTTACTGATATTGAGCGTTCAGTTGATGCGGAAGTTGTAAGCTCTACGTTTGATGAAGTTCCAGAAAATCATATTAAAGTAGCGGAATTGGTTCTTGAAAGAGCGATGCGCCTTGTTGAAAGTAAAAAAGATGTTATTATTCTTATGGACAGTATTACTCGTCTAGCTCGTGCTTATAATCTAGTTGTACCGCCAAGTGGACGTACGTTGTCTGGGGGGATAGACCCGGCAGCATTCCATCGTCCAAAACGTTTCTTTGGGGCTGCGAGAAATATTGAAGAAGGTGGTAGTTTAACGATTTTGGCTACTGCATTAGTGGACACAGGGTCACGTATGGATGAAGTCATTTATGAAGAATTTAAAGGTACAGGAAATATGGAACTTCACCTTGATCGCAAACTTGCTGAAAGACGTATTTTCCCTGCGATTGACATTCTACGTTCAGGTACAAGAAGAGAAGAATTGCTTCTTCCTAAAGATCAGCTTGAAAACCTATGGGCGATCCGTAAAACAATGAAGGATTCATCTGAATTTGTTGATCATTTTATTCGTAAAATAAAATTGACAAAGTCTAATGAGGAATTCTTTGCTTCGCTTGAAAAAGACAAAGCGGGGAAAAAGGTTCGGTCATAGTTGAGAAAATAAAGATCTTTGGATATCGGAGAAAAACAGCCATGCTTCTGCGTTTAGTAGAAAAGCTTTGAAGTTGGCGCTTCCTCGAAGCATTGTTTCGTGTGAGGAGTAAAGCAGTATGAAGCGATTAGTAAGAAATAATTCAAGAAGTGATTGAAGTTAGTAGCTTTCCAATAATTACAGTTGCAAAATCACTTTCAAGTTGATATAATTTCGTCATGTGTGAAAAAGATGTTACCGAAAAGATAACATCTGAGTGTGTTCGAAAAAGGAAAACAAGGGACAAGGAGATCGAGGAAGCGAAGCTACGAGTAACGGAGCGTATCAATTATACGTGAGTAACGGAGTAGTGAGCTGACGAAGAGATTCGCAGTCAATTGTTACCCAATTTTTTGACATCCTTTCACTATATTCTGTTTCGAAGAGATTCAGGGCAAAAAGGAGATGAAAAGTATGAAACCAGATATCCATCCTAAATATCAAAAAGTTGTATTTAAGGATACAAGTACAGGTTTTATGTTCTTAAGTGGCTCAACTAAGTACTCTAATGATACTGTTGAGTGGGAAGATGGCAAAACTTATCCACTAATCAACGTGGAGATCAGTTCTGACTCTCACCCATTCTACACTGGTCGTCAGAAGTTTGCTGACGCTGGTGGTCGTGTTGATCGCTTTAAGAAGAAATATAACCTTAAGTAATAACTTAAATAGGGAAACAGGTAAGGTATTTTGCACTTGCCTGTTTTTTCTTCTTTAAGACATGTTTCCTTTAATACGTACAGAAAGTAAGAAGAGTGTTTTCGGGTAAAATAAAGACACCTTAAAAAATGAACGGTACGTCTCCGAGGTAATAATAGAAAGAGCTGATGGGGTGCTTTGCGGCGAAACTAACTTCTTTCTAACGAACATATAAAATTTTAATATTCCTCTAATTCAACAACAGTTCGATATAGCGCATGTTGTTGAATATAGTAGTGTTTCAAAGTGAATTTTTGTGCGAAGTGAAACACTTGAGCATCATTAGATGGGAGAGACATATAAATGCACTTAACAAGAAAAGAAGGTTGGCTTGAAGTTGTTTGTGGAAGTATGTTTTCAGGTAAATCCGAAGAACTTATTCGTCGTGTAAGACGTGCTAGTTACGGTAAGTTGAAAGTACAAGTTTTCAAGCCTGCTCTTGATAATCGCTACAGTAATGAAGAGGTTGTTTCTCATAATGGTACAAAAGTAATGGCGAAACCTTTACAAAAATCTTTAGAGATTTTACAACATGTTGAGTCTGATACTCAGATTGTAGCAATCGATGAAGTACAATTTTTTGACGAAGAAATAATAACAGTTGTGCAAAAACTAGCTGATCAAGGTGTTCGTGTTATTGTCGCAGGGCTAGATCAAGATTTCCGTGGCGAACCGTTTGGACCAGTACCTACCCTAATGGCGTTAGCAGAATCAGTAACAAAGCTACAAGCCATATGCCTATCATGTGGCTCACCAGCAAGTCGAACGCAACGCTTAATTGACGGATATCCAGCTAACTATAACGATCCAATCATATTAGTTGGTGCGTCAGAGTCGTACGAACCAAGGTGTAGACATTGTCATGAAGTGCCAGGGAAGCCAGGAGCTCTGAAGACTGAAGAGCGAAAACAAACTGTATAATTAGATAGATTGAAGCCTACTTCAGCGTTCTGAAGATAGGCTTATTTTATAAGGATAGAAAACACTTTGACTATCGAACGGACGTATACTATAATTATAATGTTATGCCATAAAAAGAGGTGAAAGAACGTGTTTGATCGATTACAGTCATTAGAAGATCGCTATGAAAGATTAAATGAGTTACTTAGTGATCCAGACGTTATTAATGATTCAAAAAAGCTTCGTGAATTCTCAAAAGAGCAATCAGATTTAACAGATACAGTTCAGGCTTACAAAGAATATAAAGATGTTGTTACTCAATATAAAGATGCAAAGTCTATGCTTGAAGAAAAGCTAGATGATGAAATGTACGAAATGGTGAAAATGGAAATTAGTGAGCTTGAGGATCAAAAAGAAGAGCTCGAAAACAGATTGAAAATCTTGTTACTTCCAAAAGATCCGAACGATGATAAAAACGTGATCATGGAAATCCGTGGAGCGGCTGGTGGAGACGAAGCGGCTTTATTTGCTGGAGACCTTTATAAAATGTATTCTCGTTTTGCTGAAGCGCAAGGCTGGAAAACTGATGTTATTGAGGCGAGTCCTACAGAAATTGGTGGGTATAAAGAAATTATCTTTACCATCAACGGTACAGGTGCATATTCTAAGCTGAAGTATGAAAATGGAGCTCACCGTGTTCAACGTGTTCCGACAACGGAATCTGGTGGTCGTATTCATACATCAACAGCGACGGTTGCGGTTTTACCAGAAGCTGAAGAAGTTGAATTAGAGCTTCATGAAAAAGATATCCGTGTGGATACGTTCTGTTCAAGTGGAGCTGGTGGACAAAGTGTAAATACAACAGCATCAGCAGTACGTGTCGTTCATATTCCAACCAATACGGTTGTAACGTGTCAGGATGAAAAGTCCCAACACAAAAATAAAGACAAAGCGATGAAGGTTTTAAGAGCTCGTATTTATGATAAAATGCAGCAAGAGCAACAAGCGGAGTATGCTGAAAATAGAAAGTCAGCGGTTGGTACAGGGGACCGTTCGGAACGTATTCGTACGTACAACTTCCCGCAAAGTCGAGTGACAGACCATCGTATTGGTCTAACAATTCAAAAGCTTGACCAAGTGCTACAAGGAAAAATCGACGAAATTATTGATGCTTTGATTGTAGAAGAGCAAGCAAGCTTAATGCAGCAGGCGGAACAATAATGCAACGAATGAAAATTTTTGAAGCCCTCCGCTGGGCTTCTTCTTTTTTAACGGAATACGGGTTCCAACACCAACCAATCGCTGAAATTTTATTAAAACACTATTTAAAAATTGATCGCTCAAAGCTTTTTCAAATGATGCAAGATGAGCTTCCACAAGATGTTGAACAGACCTTCAAGGAAGCGATAAAACAAGTTTCTGAAGGTGTACCAGTTCAACATATTACAGGTTTCGAGGATTTTTATGGACGCAAATTTACCGTCAATGAACATGTGTTAATCCCAAGGCCGGAAACGGAAGAGTTAGTCCTTGGACTTATACAAAGAATTGATAAGCATTTCGCTGATCAACAACGAGTTTCAGTTGTTGATGTAGGAACTGGCAGTGGTGCGATCGCAATTACTCTTGCTTTAGAAAATCGTAAGTTAGACGTAACGACAGTTGATATTTCTTTAGCTGCTATTAATGTAGCGAAACAAAATGCTGAAAAGTTAAGTGCTGCGGTTCGCTTCCTTGAAGGGGATTTGCTTAGTCCGGTTATCGCTGAAAAGAAAACGGTAGACGTTGTCGTTTCTAATCCACCCTACATCTCAGAGGCTGATTTTGAGCTATTAGACGACAACGTAAGGGTCCACGAACCGACGTTAGCGTTAGTTGGTGGTATATCAGGGTATGAGCTATATGAGAGGTTAGTTGCGCAAATCCCGAATGTGTTGAAGAAAAAGGGGATTATTGCTTTTGAAGTAGGAGTTGGACAAAGTGAGCGAGTAGAAGCTCTTATCAAAGGGGAATTTCCTCATGCTAACACTGAGATTGTCTACGATATTAATGGGAAAGATCGAATGGTGTTTGCTTCTATGATATAGAATTATTCATTCGAATAAAACTTAAGAAAAGCGCAATCGTCTTGGTCACGAGCTCGTAGGCTGCTTGCGCTAGACAGTTTCCATGTTAGAAATTTATAAATTCTGATTATAGAACAAAACCAAACAATGGGGATTAACGCTTTATCCCCATTGTTTGTTCATATTTACATATAAGATTTTAGGTTACTCCTAGTTGTTCGAGGCGTATTGTGATTAAGGTGAGGCCTTTCATCATAAATCAAAAAACTGCTATTATATTTTTATTAATAAAAAGTTTAGAGTTTCATATTCTTATACGTGACAATTGAACGTTTGCTTCGTTAACTTTTTCGTTTATGTCTTTTTTTATATTTTTTAAAAAGTACGTTTAAGTTTTCGTCATCCTGTCCAAACTGTGACTATCGAAGGGATGGTGGCGAAAATGAATCAAAAAGCACTTATATATATATTTACTAGTTTATTAGTTTTAATGATGAGTTGGGAAGCCCAAAGAAGTATGTCGGTTGCAGCCGCAAATTTAGTTGCAATTCCAGATGAAGCTATTCGCCTAAGAATATTAGCAAACAGTGACTCGCCGAAGGATCAGTGGCTAAAAAGAGAAATTCGAGACCAAGTAAACATGGAGATAACTGAGTGGGTAACGGAGTTAGAATCAATTGATGATGCCAGAGGTGTTATTCGTACTCAATTAGATAGAATAGAAGAAATTGTACAATTAGAGCTTACTAGAATTGGTATTACAGATAGTTTTACAGTCGAGTTTGATGAAGTTCAATTTCCAACAAAATTGTATGGCAATACGTTATATCCCGCTGGACTATATGAAGCAATTTTAATTACGATTGGTGAAGGTAAAGGTGAAAATTGGTGGTGTGTGTTATTTCCACCACTATGCTTTATTGACTTTGCTAATGGCGATGCAGTAGAGGGTGATGGCGCCAAAGAACAATCAAGTGAAAATGAAGATGAAGTAGAAGTTCGCTTTTTCGTCTTCGACCTATTCACAAAAGTAAAAAACATATTTGTATAAAGAAAAGCGCAAGGCGCCTGGAGCTAGCCAGAGAAAAGCGAAACGCACTTGAACATCGACGAAAAAGCTGGATCGAGTCGAGTGAGATAAAGGAGAGTCAAAAGACAATAGACTTTTGCCCTCGACTTATCGAAGACGAGACGAGTGAAGCTTCTAAGTCGATAGTGCGTGTAGCTAGCCAGAGAAAAGCNNAACGCACTTGANCATCGACGAAGTAGTTAAATGTTAAAATGAAAAAATAGTGATATCCCCTTCTTCTTGTACATAGGATGATAGTACAAGCTCAAAAGTTGTAGGAGGAGAAAAAATGGGGATAGTTATAAGAATTGCTACTGAAAAAGATTTATTACCGATCCAACACTTATTAGCGAAGGCTAGTTTATCGAAGCGAGGACTTGAGCAAAATATTGATAACTTTCTTGTAGTCGAAGACCCGAACAAAAAAATTATTGGAACCGTTGGAATTGAGCCGATTGGAAAAGATGGGTTGTTACGTTCGCTCGTACTCACATCAGAGAATTGGAATGCAAAAATAGGGTTAAATTTTATTGAGCTTGCTGTTTCGTATGGAAAACAAAAAGGGTATGAAAACTTGTACTTACTCACAAATTCGTCTTTACCGTTCTTTGAGTATATCGGATTTAAAATTCTTGCTGAGGATAAAATCCCTGATCACTTAAAGCAATCGGAACATTTTGCACAATATGTTGAAGGAGTTACGAAAGTTATGTCAATATCCACAGAGAGGTTATAGCCTTTGAAAAAAATCTTCAAAATGTGGACAAACTAGTATATGATACAGTAAGGTAATTGTTAGAAATTTTAAAATTATCAACAGGTTATCCACAATCCGTGGATAACTGTTTTTGTTTTTTAACTTTTTTAAACTATAATTGTTAAAGAGTCCTAAAATAAAGGGGGAAAACTGTAAATGGATGTCGTAAAGACGAAGCTGTGGATTGTGGATGAAAAAATGGATATCCACAACACTTGTCCACAGATAAAAGAGGCTGCGATGTGGATAACTGATAATGAAGTGGTTGCATTTCCAACAGAAACAGTTTATGGTTTAGGCGCCAATGCCTATTCTGACGCGGCTGTAGAGAAGATTTTTAAAGCAAAAGGAAGGCCGAGTGACAACCCGTTAATTATCCACATATCAAATAAAGAGCAGCTTCAAAAGCTAGTAAAAAGAGTTCCTCCAATAGCAGAGGAATTAATGGAAGTATTTTGGCCAGGGCCTTTAACACTTGTTTTAGAAAAAGGAGAAGGGATTGCCGAACGTGTAACGGCAGGCTTATCCACAGTTGCTGTTCGAATGCCAGATCATCCAGTTGCCCTTTCGTTACTAACCGAAGCTAACACACCTGTAGCAGCGCCGAGTGCAAACGTTTCTGGTAAGCCTAGTCCGACAACGGCTGCCCATGTGTTTGAAGATCTTGCTGGTAAGATTGCTGGGATCGTTGACGGTGGTGCAACAGGGGTAGGAGTCGAATCGACAGTTTTAGATTTGACGACAGACATTCCGATGATATTGCGACCTGGTGGTGTTACGCGCGAGCAAATAGAAGAAGTTATTGGTTCAGTCGCTGTTGACCCTGCTTTAGAAGAAAATGGACAAGCACCTAAATCTCCTGGGTTAAAATATAAGCATTACGCTCCTCAAGCTAAGTTGGTTTTAGTAGACGGGAATGATGAGTTTATTCAAACTTTAGTCACGAAAGCGAAGGAAGAGCAGAAAAAAGTTGGTGTACTTACTACTAATGAGAACGCCGAAAAATTTCATGCTGACGTTGTTTTGCCATGTGGCACGAAAGACGACCTCCATACAGTAGCGCAGCATCTTTATGAGGTGCTAAGAAAATTTGATCAGTATGATCTTGATATCATATACAGCGAAATTTTCCCTGAGAAAGGCGTTGGAAAAGCAATTATGAATCGACTGACAAAAGCTGCTGGTGGAGATATTTTAAAGAGTAATTAGTAACTTTCTGTTATATATCACTATGTAAGTATTTCGTATGTGTAAAATTACATAAATCCCCTTGGACGTGCATAGTTTAGAGTAGCATGTACAAGGAGGAGATCCTTTTGATAGGTGAAATGATTACGATAACGATTATGGCCTTTGCATTAGGGATGGACGCCTTTTCGTTAGCTATTGGAATGGGAATGATCGGCCTAAGGTATAGGCATATTTTTAATATTGGCGTTACGGTTGGTGCATTTCACATTGTTATGCCGTTTATTGGACTAATTGTCGGGAAATTTTTAACTCAATATTTTGGAATGTTAGCAATCATGATCGGTGGTGGTTTATTGTTATTTCTAGGCTGCCAAATGATTTACTCAGCACTTTTTTCTCATGATAGAGATAGTGGTGTTATTAAACCTGTGGGTTTCGGTTTACTGTTATTTGCGGTAAGTGTAAGTATTGATAGCTTTTCAGCTGGATTAAGTTTAGGAATGATTGGAGCAAAAACGATTATAACGCTAGCTTGCTTTGGGATGGTAAGTATGATTTTATCGTGGTTAGGCTTAATAATTGGGAAAAAAGTAGAAGGGTACATAGGGGTTTACGGAGAATTATTAGGAGGGGGTATATTACTGGCGTTTGGGTTGAAATTGATATTCCCAATTTAGCCATATAGGATATATTTTACCTTTAAAAAGATAAAATATATGTTAAACTAAGAAAGTGTTTTCAGAGTGCAGACGGTATATTTTATATGAAAAAACAAGGGTTGATAGATTTTTATTTATATATCGAAGGGATGTGGTAACATGGAACGATTCCTCTTTGTATGTACAGGGAATACTTGCAGAAGTCCTCTAGCAGAAGCTCTTTTAAAACATAAACGCCCAGATTTACAAGTGAAGTCCGCAGGTGTAAGTGCTCTCCCTGGAATGAATGTTTCTGAAGGGTCACTTAATGTGTTAGGTGAAAAAGGTATTCCTTTTGAGCATCTTTCTAATCAAGTAAATGAACAATTAATGAAATGGGCAGATATTGTTCTAACTCTAACTGTAAGTCACAAACGTTTATTAGTAAAACAATTTCCATTTTTCGTGGACAAGATTTTTACACTAAAAGAATATGCGTTTAAAGAAGACGTTGATAAAATTCAATCGTTACTTCAACATCATTACGCGGAGCTAGAAATAAAGCAAGCTAAATTTTTAGGGGAAAACAAAGAAAAAATTGAAGAGTTAAATAAGGCTAACGACGACGAATCGAAAAGCCAATTAAATGCGCTCACTCAAAATCTTCAGCAATTGCTAAACGAAGATCGAAAAGCGATTGAAGAAGCAGAAAAACAAATACTCAACCTTGATATTTCTGACCCTTTCGGTGGTTCGTTTGAAATCTATCGAAATACGGCAAAGGAAATAGAGGAAGCAATTGATCATATGTTAAAAAAAATATAGATGTTTTTATGAAGTAAATAGACTAGGGGGAGGGGAATAATAGTGAGTGAAATCAAAAAATATAAATTTAGTTTGAGAAAAAAGATGGTAGTAGGGATCTCGACTGTTGCGGCAGTTACATATGCCACAAGTGCATTCTTTCTTTTTTACTTAAGTGAAGTTTTAGGGTCAAAGTTAGGTGTTAATGAAAGTATTTTTACAGCTATTACCCTAGTATTAGGAGTCGTTTGGTGTGCCATCCTTGGTTTTGTAGTAGCAGGATTTATTACAAAGCCGCTAAGGAAATTAGAAGAAGCTTCAAGAAAAGTTGCAGATGGTGATATTCGAGTTGATGTAGAAGTAACCAAATCTGACGATGAAATTCGTGCGTTAGGTCTTGCTTATCAAGGTATGGTCCAAAATTTACGGAAGATGGTTACGGAAATTGGTGAGAATTTCGAGCTAACGAATGAAAAAGTTAATGGAATTCAAGAAGCCTCTACATCCGCTGCTAGACAATCCGAAGATATTGGTCGCACTGTTGAAGAAATTTCAGTCGGAGCAGAAAACTCTGCTGATGCGATTCAAAAAACAGCTGCTTCTATGGAAGAGGTTTCTTGCTTGGCTGATCAAGTTCAAGAACGAGCAAACGCTTCAAAACAATTGTCAAATGAAATGGTGACTACGTTAAATGAGAGTAAACAAATTATACAATCGCTCGTGTCTGGAATAAGTCAGTTAGCTAATGATAATCAAAACTCATTATCCGCTGTTCATCGATTAGAAGCTCACGCTAAAAAAGTGGGAGAAATCATCTCATTAGTAGGAGATATTGCTAACCAAACGAATTTACTCGCTTTAAATGCGTCGATTGAAGCTGCACGAGCTGGAGAGCATGGCAAAGGTTTTGCAATCGTTGCAGATGAAGTTCGGAAACTAGCTGATGAAAGCTCAAAAGCGGTTCAAGGTATTTCTCATTTGATTAACAATATTCAAGTAGAAGTTGCTAATGTTGTTAATCAAATATCTAAGCAAGTGGAAACTGCAAACGAAGAAGCGATTAAAGGTACAAGTACCAATGAAGCAATTGCTGATGTGGCAAAGTCAGTGAATGATGTAGCAACTGCGGTTCAGGATATATCACAATTGATTGATCGACAGCTCGATGCGATTAAAATAACGACAAAAGAATCACAAGAAGTAGCGGCTATTGCTGAAGAAACATCAGCCGGTACAATCGAAGTATCAACAGCTGCACAACAACAAACGGCGGTAATGCAAGAGATTGCAGCATCGGCACAAGTTTTAGCTAACCAAGCGATAGAATTAAAGCGAACAATTCGTAAATTCGCATTATAAATTTTTTAAGGAATTTGGAGGCTTTTTATTATGAAAGTAGCAATTGGATCAGATCACGGTGGAATTAACATTAAAGAAGAACTAAAGGCATTAATGGACGAAATGAATATCCAATATGAGGATGTTGGCTGTACGTGCAGTGAATCTGTTGACTATCCAGATTATGCCCTACCAGTAGCGCAAAAAGTCGCGAGCAAAGAAGTAGATCGTGGTATTTTAATTTGTGGGACAGGTATTGGAATGAGTATCGCAGCAAACAAAGTAAAAGGAATTCGTTGCGCACTTGCTCACGATACATTTAGTGCAAAAGCAACTAGAGAACATAACGATAGCAATATCCTTGCTATGGGGGAAAGAGTAGTTGGACCAGGACTTGCTAGAGAAATAGCGAAAATTTGGTTAGAAACAGAATTCGAAGGTGGTAGACATGCCATCCGTGTGGATAAAATTACAAAATTAGAAAATTAACATTAACATCCATCAGGTAGGGGAATACTCAACTTGGTGGATATTTTATATAATTAGAATTTATTAATTTCTAACTTAGAAACTGTCTAGCGAAAGCAGCCTACGAGCTCGGTCACTTCAGTCAAGCAACTGACTTCAATAACTACTTGTATAACGTCTCAGAATAGCTTCATGCAGCTTTGCTTCGAGGAAGCTTACTACGAAGCAATACTAGAAGACGCAGAAGCACGTAGGAAGCCAAAGAGCGGCTTCTGTCAAAGGCCGCCCAGTGAAGCTACTACTTGGATTGCTTCGAAGCGGCTTTGCTCTTGAGCAAACGGAGTGGCACAGGAGCAGCTGCTCGTGACCAAGGCGCTTGCGCTTTTCTTACAAGGTAAGAAAGTATAAAATTTCTAACTTAGAAACTGTCTAGCTCCAGCGCCCTATCGACTAGAAAGCTTCCTTCGTCTCGTCTACGATAAGTCGAGAACGAAAGTCTAACGACTTTCGACCCTCCTATATCTCACTCGACTCAGTCCAGCTTATTACGTCGATGAGCAAGGGCGCTTGCGCTTTTCTTATCATGTAAGGCTTAAAAAATTTACTTTTAAAAAGTGGTGGTTAACATGGTTGAAAATTCAATTACAGAAGAAATATATGAACAATTGTTACAAGCATTAACAGACCTAGATGCTCAATCAACTTTACATAAAGGTGACATACTTGTAGTTGGAACAAGCACGAGTGAAGTGATTGGTAAGCATATAGGCACATCTGGAACAAAAGAAGTTGCCGGGGAAATTTTTCGTGCGCTTCGTTCTTTTCAAGAAAAAACAGGGGTCCAACTTGCTTTTCAATGCTGTGAACATTTAAACCGAGCCTTAGTTGTTGAAGAAAAAACGCAAAGCGACTATAATTTAGAACAAGTATCAGTAATCCCTGTTCCGAAGGCTGGTGGCTCTATGGCTTCTTATGCGTATCAACACCTCCAAAAGCCGGTAGTGGTTGAATTTATAAAAGCAGATGCTGGTGTCGATATTGGTGATACATTGATTGGTATGCATTTAAAGCATGTAGCAGTTCCTGTCAGAAGTAAGATTAAAATGATTGGACAAGCTCACCTAACTTTAGCGAAAACTCGCCCCAAACTTATTGGTGGTGCTAGGGCCGTTTATGAAATTCAAGATGATACTGGTAAATGTGACTAGTGTCGTTCTCTGTTGTATGACAGATTCTTATTTGAATTTTATTTGTTTCACGAGTAAATCAAGTATTGAAGGAAAACATAGATAAAGTAGATAATTAACCATGCTTGCATCCATCACCTTAATCTAGACTATTTTGGAATAACCCATTTACCTAAATTTTAGTGGGCCCTTTCAAAATAATAGGTGGTAGAAGCTGCTGCGAATTTGAAAAAAATTTTTATCTGAAATTTTCCTAAAAAACAGTTAATTCAAAATTTTTTTGTGTTACAATACTAAAATGAATATCACTTTAATGGTTTAGTGTATCGAAGGGAGTTTGAAAATGGAAAATCTTAAGCAACAAGATCCGAAACTTTATGCAGCGATGCAAGACGAATTAGCAAGACAAAGGGATAAAATTGAATTGATTGCTTCTGAAAACTTTGTAAGTCAAGCTGTAATGGAAGCACAAGGATCAGTACTGACTAATAAATATGCAGAAGGATACCCTGGTAAACGTTATTATGGGGGTTGTGAGCACGTTGATGTAGCAGAAGATATTGCTAGAGACCGTGCAAAACAAATTTTTGGAGCAGAGCACGTTAATGTGCAACCACATTCAGGTGCACAAGCAAACATGGCAGTTTACTTCACAATTTTAGAACATGGCGACACAGTATTAGGGATGAACTTATCACATGGTGGTCACCTAACACACGGAAGCCCTGTAAACTTTAGTGGAGTTCAGTATAACTTTGTTGAGTATGGTGTTGATGAAGTAAATCACCGTATTGATTATGATGATGTATTAGAAAAAGCAAGAGTACATAAGCCAAAGTTAATCGTTGCTGGTGCTAGTGCTTATCCAAGAGCAATTGATTTCCAAAAGTTCCGTGAAATTGCAGATGAAGTTGGCGCGTATTTCATGGTAGATATGGCTCACATTGCAGGACTTGTAGCGGCTGGTTTCCATGACAACCCAGTCCCTTACTGTGACTTTGTAACGACAACAACTCACAAAACACTTCGTGGACCTCGTGGTGGGATGATTTTATGTAAAGAAGAATGGGCAAAGAAAATTGATAAAGCAATTTTCCCTGGTATCCAAGGTGGTCCATTAATGCATGTTATCGCTGCTAAGGCAGTAGCATTTGGTGAAGTTCTTCAAGATGATTTTAAAGATTATGGTAAGCGCATCGTTGAAAATGCTGATCGCTTAGCAAACAAGTTATTATCAGAGGGCATCAACTTAATCTCTGGTGGTACGGATAATCACCTTGTCTTACTTGACCTACGTAGCCTTGACTTAACAGGAAAAGTAGCAGAACATGCTTTAGATGAAATTGGTATTACTACAAACAAAAATACAATTCCTTTTGACCCACAAAGCCCATTTGTAACAAGTGGTATTCGTATCGGAACTGCAGCAGTTACATCTCGTGGTCTAGGTCTAGAAGATATGGATGAAATCGGAGAAATCATTGCTCTAACATTAAAAAATGTAGACAATGAAGAGAAGCTTGCAGAAGCAAGAGAGCGCGTTTCAGCTCTAATGAAAAAACACCCACTTTATCCAAACTTATAAAGTAGATCAAAGCACAAAGAATGTTCATTCGAACTTTCTTTGTGCTTTTTTATTGAACAGGTAGGGGGGGCAGCGAAGTTTGTGCGCGGTACACGCGAGTTTGTGAGCGGAACGAATGAAAATGTGCGCGATTTTGCGGAGTTTCTGCGCGGTTACGGAAATATGCGCGAAACCACTTGGAATGTGCGCGGTACACGCGAGTTTGTGAGCGGAACGAATGAAAATGTGCGCGATTTTACGGAATTTCTGCGCGATCGCAGAAATATGCGCGAAACCATTTGGAATGTGCGCGGTACATGCGAGTTTGTGAGCGAAACGAATGAAAATGTGCGCGATTTTACGGAATTTCTGCGCGGTCACGGAAATATGCGCGAAACCACTTGGAATGTGCGCGGTACACGCGAGTTTGTGAGCGGAACGAATGAAAATGTGCGCGATTTTACGGAATTTCTGCGCGGTCACAGAAATATGCGCGAAACCATTTGGATTGTGCGCGGTACACGCGAGTTTGTGAGCGGAACGAATGAAAATGTGCGCGACTTTACGGAATTTCTGTGCGGTCACAGAAATATGCGCGAAACCACTTGGAATGTGCGCGAAACCACTTGATTTGTGCGCGGTACACGCGAGTTTGTGAGCGGAACGAATGAAAATGTGCGCGATTTTACGGAATTTCTGCACGGTCACGGAAATATGCGCGAAACCATTTGGATTGTGCGCGGTACACGCGAGTTTGTGAGCGAAACCGCTGAAAATGTGCGCGCTTCCAAAAAAATGTGATCGCTCCTTTAATTGTGCTCCCATCCATTAATTTCTAATATTATGGAAAAATACCCAAAATAGTCGTCAAGATTCGACCTATACAAACAATATTTATAAATTTACCTTGAAGTAAATCGACTTTTTATGTAAAATCTTCAAGGAGCAAAAAAGAGTTTACGTGGCATATTAATTGATAGTACAACTCAAAAGAATAGGAGCGTTTAAACATGAGTAAAGTATTTGTTTTTGATCACCCATTAATTCAACATAAGTTAACGTACATAAGAGATAAAAGTACAGGTACAAAGGAGTTTCGTGAACTAGTAGATGAGGTTGCTGCACTTATGGCCTTTGAAATTACTCGCGACTTACCGCTTCAAGAAGTAACGATTGAAACACCTGTAGGTCCAGCTAAATCAAAAACAATTGCTGGTAAAAAATTAGGTTTAGTTCCTATTTTACGAGCTGGATTAGGAATGGTTGATGGGATCTTAAAACTAATCCCAGCAGCAAAAGTTGGTCACGTTGGTTTGTATCGTGATCCTGAAACACTACAGCCAGTAGAATACTACGTAAAGCTTCCTACTGATGTAGAAGAGCGTGAATTTATTGTTATTGATCCAATGCTAGCGACAGGTGGTTCAGCGGTAGAAGCCATCAATAGTTTGAAAAAACGTGGTGCAAAAAATATTAAACTTATGTGTTTAATTGCTGCCCCAGAAGGTGTAGAAATCTTTCAAGAAGCACATCCGGACGTAGACATCTATTTAGCAGCGTTAGATGAAAAATTAAATGAAAAAGGATATATCGTACCAGGACTAGGTGATGCAGGAGATCGTCTATTTGGAACGAAATAAATTCGAGTAATAAATGCGGACGATATTCGTTCGCATTTTTTTATTTTATTGTGGAAAGCTAAAAAATGCTAAATACACTTAATGTTAGGAGGGTATTTTCAATTAGAATGAAAAAAGTTAGTATCTTAACGTTTCTGTTTTATATCAGTTTTTATACGATAAGTGTGGCTGCAACATTCCCTGAGCGCCCTCCAATAGAGAAAAAAAATATAGAGGAGGATACAGTGGTGCTAGTCGAGGTGGAGGGAAATTCACAAGAAGTGCTCTCCCGAATTAAAGCTCAACTACCAAAAGGCCAAGTTAGAAAAATATTTAATACGTTATTTACTGGGTTTTCCATGCAGATAGAGAAAAAAGATATTGCCCTTCTTGAAAAGTTAGATGGAGTAAAGCGAGTTGATCCAATTCGCACTTATGAGGTCACGGTAGATGAGAGTGTTCCATTTATTGGTGGTGGAAATGTTAGAGGGAAGCTCGATGAAAAAGGTGAACGATTAACAGGTAAAGGGATAAAAATTGCTGTTATAGATACAGGGGTCGATTACGAGCACCCTGATTTAAAGAAAAATTTCAAAGGTGGTTACGATGTCGTAGATCAAGATAATGATCCAATGGAGACAACAAAAGAACAAGGTCTTAGTACCATTCATGGAACACACGTCGCCGGAATTATAGCTGCCAACGGTAAAATCAAAGGTGTAGCCCCTGATGCGGAAATATATGCATACAGAGCGCTAGGTCCTGGTGGAAAAGGGACGACAGAGCAAGTTATTGAAGCAATAGAAAAAGCAGTTGAAGATGGCGTAGATATTATTAATCTTTCCCTAGGAAATACTGTTAATGGACCAGATTGGCCAACGAGTATTGCATTAGATAAAGCAGTGGAAAAAGGAGTCATTGCTGTAACCTCAAATGGGAATAGTGGACCTAATATGTGGACGGTTGGCTCACCAGGAACATCCGAGAATGCCATCTCAGTTGGTGCATCAACGCCCCCGTTAAATGTTCCGTACTTAACGGTCGGAAGCAAAAAAAGAGAAATCCCTCTAAATATCATGGTAGGTTCAAAACCATGGACATTTAAACGAGATTACAAAATCGTTGAAGCAGGACTAGGTCGAGAGGAAGATTTGACAGACATAGAAAATAAAATTGTTTTAATAAAAAGAGGTGTTATTCCCTTTGGCGAAAAAGCCCAAAAAGCGATGCTCGCAGGTGCAAAAGCCGTGATAATCTACAACAACACACCAGGTAGTTTTATGGGGGGATTAGACCAACAAATAGAAATACCCGTTGTTTCTATTTCAAAAGAGGATGGCGAATGGCTTCTTGAGCAATTAGGAAAAAAAGAGAAAAATTTCTTGCGTACGATTTACCGTAAAGAAGAAGATCAAATAGCCTCGTTCAGTTCTCGAGGTCCGGTGACTCATACTTGGGGAGTAAAACCAGATGTTGTCGCTCCTGGAGTTGCGATCGATAGTACGATACCAAAGGGGTATTTAGGGTTAAATGGAACGAGTATGTCAGCGCCTCATGTGGCGGGGACCGCTGCATTAGTAAAGCAAGCAAACCCAGAGTGGACGGTAGAAGAGATAAAAGCTGCAATTATGAACACTGCAAAACCGCTTCAAGATATGGAAGGGAAACCGTATTCACCGCATGAACAAGGGACAGGAAGAATTCAAATTGAGAAAGCTATTTATGCAGAAACGCTCGTGTATCCTGCAAGTATCGGATTTGGAACGTGGACAAGAGAAGAAGCGCGACAAACGAGAGAAGTAGAATTGACGATAAAGAACACGTCAGATATAACAAGAACCTACCATGTGAAACCACCGTTCATTGTTCCGGATGGTGTTCAATGGAAAGTACCATTTTCAGTTACAATAAAACCTAATGAATCAAAGAAAGTTCCGGTTACAATTGATATACTCCCTGGAGTCTTTCAATCAGGGATTCATTACGGAGAGTTGATCGTTGAAGGTGGGAAAGATCCTGTACGAGTGCCATATATGTTTTTTATAGAAGAACCAAACTACCCAAGGTTGATGGCATTCTCATTTGAATTTGGAGATGAACAAGGAAAATATCGCTATGAATTATACTTACCAGGTGGAGCAGAAGAAGTAGGAATCGTTCTATATGATCCTGATACGTTTCAATTTATAGATTATTTAGATGTAAAAGAGAATGTCGATAGAGGGATGTTAGAAGTAGAGATAGAAAATATAGAGTTAGAAGAAGGGATCTATAAAACGCTCGTCTATGCTCAAAAAGAAGGGAGAGAAGACCTTATTGAAACGATGATCTATATCGGAGAGAACATTCCACTAAAGGAGGGAGAAGAAATCTTTACAAGGTGAACGGTTAATTGTGTGGGTAAAATATAGGTTTTCACTCACACAATTAACCTTGAAATCAATTATGTAGATTACCTTTCATAAATAGTGAACTTTTTGTGACTTTTTGTGGTGAGTACAAGATTAAATAATCTGAATTTAATAGGAAGAAACTGAAAAAA
Source organism: Anaerobacillus alkalidiazotrophicus (assembly GCF_001866055.1). The sequence goes on along the minus strand of NZ_MLQS01000001.1, from coordinate 737,778 downwards.
AAACACTAGTAAACACTACTTGCGTGTTGTAAAATAAGCTTTAGTGCATCCGGTTATGCATTGACAGACTAAAGTGGCCTATTGTACGATTACATAGGATATACTGGCGGTAAGGGTTTCAAAAAGTGATTTTTACATAACTACTTCATAACTGAAGATGATTTTGGACGTTCAAAAATTTTTTTCGAGGTGTTTATGCAAAACCCTAAACGTTTCAGACAAACGATGAGAGCCTTGGCCTTGATGTCTACAATCAGTTCGTATTTAGTTGGTTCTACTTTATTAGGGATCTTTGGCGGGAGATGGTTAGATGGTTATTTTGGAACCCAATCAACATTTCTCATTATTGGATTATTAGTAGGGATTGGAACTGGTACATATGGAGTTTTTCAAGTCGTACGGCACTTCTTAGGAGATAATCAATAATGGAAGATTATATCGCTTTAACAAAACGTTATACATTTTATATAACTATAATTGTTTCAATATTTCTTATTTTAGCTTTTATAACTCCTTATAAATCGATTTTTTTAGGTTTATTTTTAGGATCGGTTATGAGTCTTGGCAAGCTATGGAGTACATATTTTCAAGTTAAGAGGATTGGGGAATCGTTAGATAAAGGACGAGCTAAGTGGTCGCTAGGAACAATGTTTCGAATGTTGCTTGTTTTAGCAACGGTTTATTTTGCGTCACAATACCCTGATCAATTTCATTTTATCAGTGTGATCATAGGTTTAATGCTAACCTATATTATCATAATGGTTCATTCTTTATTTCAATTAAAATATCTATAAGTTTAGAAAAGAGGTGAAATGAAATGGAAACAATTGCTCCCATAAGAGAAATATATCCTGGTGTTTTTGTGAACTTGTCAAGCATTTTAATGACGACGGTGACAGCTATCATTGTTTTCCTTGTCTGTTTTTTTATGTCACGAAGAATCCAAATGAAACCGACAGGAGCACAAAATGCATTAGAATGGCTAGTTGATTTTGTTAAGAACATTATTAATAATAATATGGATTGGAAAGTTGGTAAGAACTTCGTCATTTTAGGCTTGACCGTCTTATTATACGTATTTGTTGCCAATATGCTGGGAGTTCCATTTGAAATCAAATCAAAAATTGCTGATGGCGTTTATGAGGTTTGGTGGAAATCGCCTACAGCTGATCCAGTTTTAACACTCTCTCTTGCAGCAATGGTTATTGTTTTAACCCACTATTATGGAATTAAGCTTAAAGGAGTTAAAGAGTACGGAAAAGATTATTTCCGTCCAGTATTTTTCTTATTCCCGTTTAAAGTGGTTGAAGATTTTTCTAACACTTTAACACTTGGAATGCGTCTTTTTGGTAACATCTATGCCAAAGAAGTGTTAATGGTAATGCTTGTTAGTTTAGGAACCAGTGGTCTCCTTGTTGCGTTTGGTACAGCCTTACCGCTCATGGTCTGGCAAGCCTTTAGTATCTTTATCGGTTCTATACAAGCGTTTATCTTCTGTATGCTAACAATGGTATACATGTCTCACAAAGTTAGTGAAGATCATTAATAACGAATTCGTTTATCAATTTGCTCTTATCTTTAGGGCGTAATTATAAAAAAAAACACTAGTTTTCATAATCTAAAGGAGGATTTTTATTATGGTATTTTTAGCAGCAGCAATCGTAGCAAGTTTAGCAGCAATCGCAGGAGCATTCGCAGTAGCAATCATCGTACGTGCGACTTTAGAAGGTGCAACTCGTCAACCTGAAATCAAAGGTTCTTTACAAACAATCATGTTCATTGGGGTACCACTTGCTGAAGCCCTTCCAATCCTTGCAATCGTTATTTCGTTCTTAATTTTAGGTAACGCATAATTTTGTTGGGAAATTAACAAAAGAGGTTGTTTAATTAGACCTTATTTTTTAAACTTCCTTTAAATAATGGCGGAGAACGTATATACACAATCTTCGCCATTCCTTATTAATTCTCGAAAAGGAGGAGAATGTTTTGTTTGAAAATATACCTTGGATTAATGCGTTTTATCAACTAATAGTATTCTTTATTCTCCTTATGTTACTTAAAAAATACGCTTTTGGCCCAGTTATTGCTATGATGCAAAAGCGTGAGGAGCATATTGCAAATCAAATTAGTTCTGCCGAAAAAAATCGCGAACAAGCGGAAACGTACTTAGCTGAACAACGCGAAGAAATAAAGAGAGCTCGTGAAGAAGCTCAAAATATTATTGCTAATGCAAAGAAAATCTCTGAGCAACAAACACAAGAAATGATTCAAGCGGCAAAAGAAGAATCAGATCGTATGAAAGAAAATGCTTTAGCAGAAATCAAAAGAGAGAAAGAGCAAGCTGTATCTACATTACGTGAGCAAGTGGCGTCTCTTTCAGTATTAGTAGCAACTAAGGTTATTGAGCGTGAGCTTGATGAGAAATCACAAGAAAAGCTGATTGCCGATTACCTTAAAGAAGTAGGCGAAGAGCTATGAAACAAGATCACGTTGCAAAGCGTTACGGCACAGCTGTATTTGAACTTGCAAAAGAACAAAATGCAGTAGAGCAAATGAAAGAAGAGCTACAGGTGATAGTAGAAGTTGTAGAAAATACGAACCTATTTGATACATTTTTTAAACACCCAAAAATAACAAGTGAACGAAAAAAAGAGCTTGTTAAAGCTAGCTTTCAAGGGAAAATCAGTGATACGCTGTTAAGTACATTATTCCTACTCATAGATAAAAAGCGTGAGGGGATTCTTTTTAAAATGGTAGAAGAATTCTTAAAGCTAACAAACGAAGAACAAGGGATTGCAGAGGCGAAAGTCTTTACTGCAAAACCACTAACAGATGCAGAAAAGGTAGCTTTCTCAGCAACTTTTTCAAAAGTATCTGGTAAAGGAACACTGACCATTGAAAATATCGTAGAACCTGAGTTAATCGGCGGCTTTAAAGTCCGTATTGGTGATCGTATATATGATGGAAGCGTTTTAAGTCAACTCAGACGTATTGAACGTCGTATGATTTCTGGGAACGTTAGTAGATAGGGGTGAAGGATATGAGCATCAAAGCTGATGAAATTAGCTTAATTATAAAAAAGCAAATTGAAGACTATCAGTCTCAAGTTGAAGTTAACGATGTCGGTACCGTTATCCAAGTTGGGGATGGTATCGCAGTAGCGCATGGTTTAGAAAATGTCATGGCTGGAGAGCTTCTTGAATTTTCTAACGGTGTCATGGGTATGGCTCAAAACCTAGAGGAAAATGCTGTAGGTATTATTATTCTTGGACCTTACACGGAAATTCGTGAAGGTGATGAGGTAAAGAGAACAGGCCGCATTATGGAAGTACCTGTAGGGGATGCACTACTTGGACGTGTTGTTAACCCACTTGGACAGCCTGTAGATGGATTAGGTCCAATTGAAACAACACAATCTCGTCCAATTGAAAATGAAGCACCTGGTGTTATGGATCGTAAAAGTGTTCATGAACCATTACAAACAGGAATTAAAGCCATTGACTCTTTAATTCCGATCGGACGTGGTCAACGTGAGTTAATTATCGGTGACCGTCAAACAGGTAAAACAGCGATTGCTATTGATACAATTTTAAACCAAAAGAACGAGAATATGATTTGTATTTACGTTGCGATTGGTCAAAAAGAATCGACAGTTGCAGGTGTTGTTGAAACACTTCGCCAACACGGTGCACTAGATTATACAATCGTAGTTACAGCAAGTGCGTCTCAACCAGCTCCGCTATTATACTTAGCTCCTTATGCTGGGGTATCTATGGGTGAGCACTTCATGTACGAAGGAAAGCATGTATTAGTTATTTATGATGACTTAACAAAACAAGCATCTGCTTACCGTGAACTTTCACTATTACTTCGTCGTCCTCCAGGTCGTGAAGCATATCCAGGGGATGTATTCTACTTACACTCACGCCTACTTGAGCGTGCAGCAAAGTTAAGTGATGCAAAAGGTGCAGGATCACTTACTGCCCTACCATTCATTGAAACGCAAGCAGGTGACGTATCTGCTTACATTCCAACGAACGTTATTTCCATCACTGATGGACAAATCTTCTTACAATCTGATCTATTCTTCTCAGGGGTACGTCCAGCGGTTAACGCAGGTCTTTCTGTATCTCGTGTAGGAGGATCAGCACAAATTAATGCGATGAAAAAAGTTGCTGGTACACTGCGCCTTGACCTCGCATCTTACCGTGAGTTAGAGGCGTTCGCGCAGTTTGGATCTGATTTAGATAAAGCAACACAAGCGAAGTTAAACCGTGGTGCACGTACAGTAGAAGTACTAAAACAAGGTTTACATGAGCCGTTAGCTGTTGAAAAGCAAGTACTTATTCTTTTTGCTTTAACTAGAGGCTTCTTAGATGACATCGCAGTAGAAGATGTAAGCCGTTTTGAACAAGAGTTATTCACTCATTTTGATCACAACAATAAAAATCTATTAGAGCAAATCCGTTCAACTGGTAAACTGCCTGAAGAAAATGAACTGAAGGCTGCAATTGAAGCATTTAAGAAAAACTTCGTAAGTTCAAAGTAAGAGAGTATGTTCACTAGGTAACGATATTGAAAAAGCTTACTCACTAGACTTGTGATCTATCGTTCTTGTGAACCACTCTCTATAAAGATGGGATACCAGTTTAGAAAAAAGGTGGTGAACGGAACATGGCTTCTTTAAGAGATATAAAAAATAGAATCAATTCAACAAAAAAGACGAAACAAATTACAAAGGCGATGCAAATGGTATCTGCAGCCAAGCTTAACAAGGCTCAGGCTAAAGCCCAAAATTTTCAGCCTTATACGGATAAAATTCGTGATGTAGTGGTTTCTATTGCTGCGGGTAGCAGCGAGAAAGAAAATGTTCATCCGATGCTACAATCACGTCCTGTTAAGAAAACAGGTTACATCGTTATTACTTCTGACCGTGGGTTAGCAGGAGCATACAACAGCTCAATTTTACGTACCGTGATGAACACGATCAAACAGCGTCATAAGTCAGATCAAGAGTACGGACTAATCGTTATGGGGCGTATCGGTCGCGACTTTTTCAAAAAGCGTAAAATGCCAATTATTCAAGAAATTGTAGGCCTATCTGATAACCCAACTTTTGCAGACATTAAAAATATCGCGATGACAACTGTACAGATGTTTACAGATGAGATTTTTGATGAATTGAATGTTTTCTATAACCATTTTGTCAGTCCGATTAAACAAGACGTAACAGAAACAAAGCTGTTACCGTTAACTGAACTAACAGCTGACGCAGCAACTCCAGAATATATTTACGAGCCAAATGAAGAAGTAATCTTAGAGCAGCTTTTACCGCATTATGCTGAAAGCTTAATCTATGGTGCCCTTCTTGATGCAAAAGCTAGTGAATTCGGGGCGAGAATGACAGCAATGAGCTCTGCGACAGACAATGCAAGCTCGCTTATTGATGATCTTACACTTAAGTATAACCGTGCTAGACAAGCTGCAATCACTCAAGAGATTACGGAAATTGTCGGTGGAGCAGCAGCCCTTGAATAATCTTATTTTGGCTTGATTAGGAAGTTAGGAGGAAAAATGATGAACAAAGGACGCGTAACTCAAGTTATGGGACCAGTTGTTGACGTAAAGTTCAACCGCGGGGAACTGCCTGAGATTTATAACGCTTTGAAGATCCAGCATAAAGCACAAAATGCTGGTGAAGTTGATATTGACTTGACATTAGAAGTTGCCCTTCACTTAGGTGACGACTCGGTTCGTACAGTTGCGATGGCTTCTACTGACGGTGTTGTCCGTGGGTTAGATGTATTAGATACTGGCGCTCCAATTAGCGTACCTGTAGGTGAAGTAACATTAGGACGTGTATTTAACGTATTAGGGGATAACATCGACTTAGACGCTCCAGTACCAGCTGGGGTAAGAAGAGACCCTATTCATAGACAAGCACCAAAATACGAAGAACTTTCTACTGAAACAGAAATTCTTGAAACAGGAATTAAAGTAGTAGACTTACTTGCTCCTTACATTAAGGGTGGTAAGATCGGTCTATTCGGTGGTGCCGGTGTAGGTAAAACAGTATTAATCCAGGAATTAATCAACAACATCGCTCAAGAGCACGGTGGTATTTCGGTATTCGCTGGTGTAGGTGAGCGTACTCGTGAAGGAAATGACCTTTTCCACGAGATGAGTGATTCTGGAGTTATTAAGAAAACAGCGATGGTATTCGGTCAGATGAATGAGCCACCTGGAGCACGTATGCGTGTTGCCTTAACTGGTTTAACAATGGCAGAATATTTCCGTGATGACCAAGGGGCAGACGTACTTTTATTCATCGATAATATTTTCCGCTTTACACAAGCAGGTTCAGAAGTATCAGCCCTACTTGGACGTATGCCTTCAGCGGTAGGTTATCAGCCAACATTAGCAACAGAGATGGGTCAGCTTCAAGAGCGTATCACATCGACAAAAACAGGTTCAGTAACATCGATTCAAGCGATTTACGTACCTGCCGATGACTATACGGATCCAGCCCCTGCTACAGCGTTCGCTCACTTAGATGCAACAACGAACCTTGAGCGTAAGCTTTCTGAAATGGGTATTTATCCAGCGGTAGATCCATTAGCATCTACTTCAAGAGCACTAGCTCCTGAAATCGTTGGTAAGGAGCATTATGAAGTAGCGCGCCGTGTGCAGCAAACACTTCAAAAGTATAAGGAGTTACAAGATATCATCGCCATCTTAGGTATGGACGAGTTATCAGAAGACGACAAACTAGTCGTACACCGTGCTCGCCGTATTCAGTTCTTCTTATCACAAAACTTCCATGTTGCGGAACAGTTCACTGGTCAACCAGGATCGTACGTACCAGTTAAAGAAACCATCAATGGATTTAAAGAAATCCTTGATGGTAAGTACGACGACCTTCCAGAAGATGCATTCCGTCTTGTCGGTCGTATCGAAGAAGTTGTTGAAAAAGCAAAACAAATGGCCTAGAAAAGCGAAAGCACCTTGTCCAGCTTCGAAAAGCGTTGGAAGGCCGTCAAGAAGCGGTTGATTTTTACCGCAAGAGATGGACTGAAACGCAGGAGAAGCTAGGTGCTGTAGCAAGACAGCTCGAAAGGCGAAAGCGCCTCGGGTAGCTTTCAAAAAATATAAATCCAAGCTCTTTTAGTGAAGCGTTTCTTCACTGAAAGTAGTCTCCACTCAAAGAGTAGCAACTTTATGTAGCGCTCTGAGTCCTTAAGGAGGGTTTTCATGAAGACAATGAATGTCAGTGTTGTAACCCCTGATGGTAAAGTATTCGATGGAGACGTTGAAATGGTAAGTGTGAAAACAATGAATGGTGGACTTGGAATTTTACCTAATCACATTCCTTTAGTTACGCCATTAACCATTGGAGCGGTTCGAATTAAGCGTAATTCTGAAATCATACTTGTAGCAATCACTGGTGGACTGATGGAAGTTCGCGGCGATCAAGTAAGTATCCTTGCAGAATCAGCTGAATTACCATCAGATATTGACGTATCACGTGCCCGTGCAGCCAAAGAACGAGCCGAACGTCGCCTGCAAGAAGCAAAACTAGACGATATCGACTTCAAACGTGCTGAAATGGCCCTCAAGCGTGCCATCAACCGCCTTGAAGTTGCAGATAGAAAATAAAAAGACGCCACGTGCGTCTTTTTTTCGTTTGGTAGGCGCGGAGAGGCTGTGCAGTAAATGGGGTGGAGTACGTCCAGAAAGGAGGGAGTGCGCACAAAATTACGGATCGCGCACAACCCCGATGCCCGCACATAAATCTGAGAAACCGCGCACATTCGACAAAGGAGCGCGCAGAAAGTAGAGGGAATCGTGCACAAAATTCGGGGGAACGCGCATAAAACGATGATCGCGCATAAATGTGGAAAACCGCGCACATTCGACAGGGAATCGCGCAGAAAGAAGAGGGAGTCGCGCATAAAATCCGGGGGAACGCGCACAAAACCGACCCCCGCGCATTGGAGAGGCAACCACGTTAAGCTCAATCCTGTTTCCTACTTATACCAAATATTAAAATTGTAATAAAATATGACAAGTAATTAATAACAAAAGGAAGGATTTATAAAAAGAAGGTAGAATTATTATGATTAAATAAAAGAGAGGTGAAAATATGATAGAAAAACATCAAAGTAAATCTCCCAAAATATATGGATTAGAAGCTTTAAACAGACGTGTACCACCAACACATTTCAATAAAACGAAAATAGAGAACGATCTGTCTTTAGCGCTATCTGGTTACCGTGGTGAAAAATCAATAAGTTACTATTTATCATTCCTCAATCCAGATAAGTACTCTATATTACATGGGTTACGCTTAAGAGATGCATTAAATCGTTATTTCCAAATTGATTTCTTGTTACTATCGAATTTTTTTCATATGATAGTAGAAGTAAAAAATCTTTCTGGTAATTTGTATTTAATGCAAGATCCTAATCAACTAGTTAGAACATCAAATGATAATAGTAAAGAATACTTTCAAGATCCAATTCTCCAAGTACGTCGCCAAATTGTTCAGCTCCAATCATGGATGAAAAAATATAATTATCCTCCTCGCCCCATTATCTATTTAATTGTCTTCGCAAATTCTAATGCAGTTATTGAGATTGCCTCTGATTACGTTGAGGCCAAAGAGACTGTTATTCGTGCAGAAGCTCTCCCTTTCAAAATTGAGGAAATTGAAGCCACATATACTATTCAAAATGTACAACAGATAGATATAAAAAAGCTTATTCATTTATTGATCAAAAAAAACGAGCCATTATATGCAAACTTACTTCAAACATATGAGGTACGTGCAGATGAGGTTATTAAAGGAGTATCTTGCCCTAACTGTTCACAAATCCCCATGAAAAGACTAAATGGAACATGGTATTGTCCCCGTTGTACCACAAAATCAAAAGAAGCTTACGTAGCTTCACTAAGAGACTTCCAACTACTTTTCGGCCCCACAATTAACAATAGTCAATTTCGTTCATTCTTAAAAATTGACTCTAGGTCCGTTGCGACTCGCTTGCTAAAGTCTTTGAATTTAAATCACTCAGGTCAACAAAAAAATCGTAAATATATGCTACCTCCAATAATTTGAAAAGATAGTTATAAACATTAGATTTTGCTTAGGAGTGAGTATTTCAATTAATAATAGTAAGGGTGGCAGCCTAGGAAATTTCTGTAGTCTAGTTTGAGCTGCCTCCATAATCAATTGTGCACCACGCCTGCGCACAAATCAGGAAAAGCGCGCACAATCGACAGAGAAACGAGCAGAAAATAGAGGGAACCGCGCAGAAACTGAAGGTGATCGCGCACACCCCCGATGCCCGCGCATAAATCTGAGCAACCGCGCACAATCGACAAAGAAGCGCGCAGAAAATAGATAGCACGGCGCACAATCGACAGGGAATCGCGCACAAAACCGACGATCGCGCACAAATGTGGAAAACCGCGCACAATCGAGAGAAACGCGCAGAAAATAGAGGGAAACGAACAGAAAGTAAAGGTGATCGCGCACACCCCCGATGCCTGCGCATAAATCTGAGCAACCGCGCAGAAAGTAAAGGTGATCGCGTACACCCCCGGTGCCTGCGCATAAATCTGAGCAACCGCGCATACATGCAGCAGCACCGCGTACAACCTACAATCCACCCGCCTTCCCCATGCAGCATCCCTCCATGTCAACACTTGCACGTATACAAATCACTTTAGCAAACTATTATATTCATAAAATTTTTATTTAGAAGTCTTAAAAAAAATCAATGTCAAAAATGAGGATTTTGTCGACAGGATTCGACACCGTTAAACAAGTTCAGCGCAGCGCAATGTAAGTAGTGAAAAATGATAAACCCTTTAGTATCAAGGGTTCGGTCGGTTAGTAATATAACGATAGTAATTTGTATAATATCCAGGCACTTGAGAAAAATGTGGACATATTTTGAACGGCTTTGTTATAATTTAGTAGGGGAGTTGAAAAAAATAAAAGACTAAATAGCAATAGGAATGGAGGGAGAGAGCGCATGGATTTGGATTTATATCTAAACAGTTACGTGTATGTCATCATATTCTTGCTTTTAGGTATTGCACTTCCAGTAGGGGGATTAACGTTTGGTAGGTTAGTAAGGCCTCACAACCCATATCCTGAAAAATTAGTCCCTTATGAAAGTGGTATTTTGCCAACTGGGGATGCTCAAATACGCTTCAGCGTGGCCTACTATATAGTAGCGCTAGAGTTCGTAATCTTCGACGTTGAAACCGTATTCATATATCCTTGGGCAGTAGCCCTTGATCATCTTGGATGGTTCGGGATTAATGCAATGCTTATATTTATTGTTGTTCTTGCGTTAGGCCTTGCGTACTCTTGGAAAAAGAAGGTGCTAGAATGGAACTAAAAAAACAGGGGTTTGAAGAGTTTGATCCAGCAGTAGTCGAAGAAGTAAAACGTAATGTTCTTGTTACGAAGGTAGAGGAAGTAAAAGCATGGGCGCGTACGAGGTCATTTTGGCCATTAAGTTTTGGGTTAGCCTGTTGTGCGATTGAAATGATGGCCACAGGTGCAGCGCGTTATGACTTAGACCGTTTCGGTGTTATTTTCCGTGCATCTCCACGTCATGCTGACTTGATGATTGTTGCAGGAACAGTAACTGCAAAGATGGCACCAGTCGTGAAACGTTTGTACGACCAAATGCCAGAACCAAAATGGGTTATTGCAATGGGATCCTGTGCAACTTGCGGAGGACCTTATCACAAAGCTTATAGTGTTGTTAACGGCGTTGACAAAATCATTCCTGTCGATGTTTACATCCCAGGTTGTCCACCAACTCCACCTGCGTTGTTAGACGGCATTGAGAAACTTCGTGTTCAAATTCGTGAAGAAGCGAAAGGTAAGAGAAGGAAGAAGGTGGGCCAAAGGATATGAGTCAACCATTATTAGATAAAGTACTAAATAAAATTGAAGAATTATCCGGCCTGGAGGTCGTTATAGAAAGTAAATTAAATTTCGAAGAACCTTTTTTAATCATTGATAGTGAAAATTGGAAGGCAGACATTCCTCAAATGCTACGAGATGATGAAGAATTAAGGTTCGATTTCCTATGCTGTTTAACAGGTGTTGATTATGAGGAGCATATGGAAGTCATTTATAACTTTTATTCAATGGAACTAGATCATTATCTTTGTATAAAAGTAAAAACGCCAAGATCGAATCCAAAGGTGATCTCTGTACAACCTATTTGGAGAACGGCTGATTGGCATGAGCGTGAAGCATATGATTTATTAGGGATTGAGTTTTCTGGTCATCCAAATTTAAAGAGGATTTTACTAGATGATGACTGGGAAGGACATCCACTTCGCAAAGATTACAAGTTTAATAAAGAAGAAATGGGTTTATCGTAGGGGGTGACTATTGATGAGTATAAAAACTGAGCAAATGGTATTAAACATAGGCCCGCAACACCCTAGTACACACGGTGTATTTCGTATCGAGGTAGTTATGGAAGGTGAAATCATTAAACAAGCAAGACCTGTGATCGGTTATTTGCATCGAGGTACAGAAAAGCTTGCTGAAGATTTAACGTATTCTCAGTTTATTCCATACACAGACCGCCTTGACTACATGAACGCTATGACAAACAACTATGTCTACTGTGCTGCTATAGAGAAGATGATGGGACTTGAAGTTCCTGAAAGAGCTGAATATTTACGTGTCATTACGATGGAGCTAAATCGGATCGCCAGTCACCTTGTTTGGTGGGGAACCTACTTACTAGATATCGGTGCTTTAAGTCCGTTCATTTATGCGTTCAGAGACAGAGATACGATCCTTGACCGACTAAACGAAATTAGTGGAGCTCGAATGACGTTTAACTATATGCGCATTGGTGGTGTAAAGTGGGATGCGCCAGACGGATGGATTGAAAAAGTGAAGGAAACTGTGAAAGTACTTCGTAAAAATATGGAAGAGTACGACACGCTTGTCACAGGAAATGAAGTCTTTCTAGGGCGAACCAAAGGTGTCGGTATTATTACAAAAGAAGATGCCATCAATTGGGGGCTTTCAGGTCCAGCTTTGCGTGGTAGCGGTGTTAAGTTTGATCTGAGAAAAGATCAGCCTTATTCAATTTATGATCGTTTTGATTTTGACGTGCCAACTAGGGAAGAAGGCGATTGCTTTGCGAGATACGAAGTAAGGTTGGAAGAAATGCGCCAATCTTTGCGCATTGTTGAGCAAGCGTGCGAGCAAATTGTTGAAGGCGACATTATTCATAAAAAAGGCCAACGCATTATGATGATTAAGCCACCAGCTGGCGAAACATATTTCCGTTGTGAAGCGTCAAAAGGTGAAATTGGCGTTTATGTCGTCAGTAATGGGAAAAATAAGCCTTACCGTGTCAAGCTTCGCCGTCCATCGTTTGTAAACGTAGAAATTCTTGCGAGTATGCTAAAAGGTAGAAATATCGCTGACTTAGTAGCAATTTTCGGAAGTCTTGACGTCGTTTTAGGGGAGGTCGATGCGTAGTGGAACTCCTTTTTATGGTTTTTTATGGTGTAGCCGTTTTAGGGTTATTACTAATTGGCGTTATGTATGCGATTCTCTTTGAAAGAAAAGTTATCGGATATATGCAAGTCCGTATTGGGCCAAACCGTCACGGTCCATGGGGAATGCTGCAAACCGCTGCAGACGTTATGAAACTTTTAATGAAAGAAGATATTATCCCATCACAAGTTGATAGAAAAGTATTTATTATTGCTCCAGCTCTTGCGTTTGCACCGTCGTTTATGGTGTTAGCGACGATTCCTTGGAGTGAAAATTTAGTCGGTGCCAACTTAAACATTGGTGTTCTTTACTTTATCGGTATTTCTTCAATCTCAACGATTGGTGTACTGATGGGTGGATGGAGTTCGAACAATAAGTATTCATTAATGGGAGCGATGCGTGGAGTCGCTCAAATGATCAGTTATGAAATTCCACTCGTCCTTGCCATTATTGGGGTTGTTATTTTAGCCGGTTCATTAAACTTAAATGACATTGTTTACGCGCAGCGTGACATGGGAGTTTGGTTTATTGTACCGCAACTATTAGGGTTTGTTATTTATTTAATTTCAGCGATTGCTGAATTAAATAGGTCTCCATTTGATTTACCTGAAGCAGAAAGTGAGCTTGTATCAGGTTATCATACAGAATACAGTGGTTTTAGAATGGCATTTTTCTTCCTTGCTGAATATGTGTATGCAATTGCCATTTCAGCGCTTGCGACAACGTTGTTTCTTGGAGGATGGCTAGGGCCAATTTTACCAGGTGTTGTATGGTTTTTCCTCAAAATGTGTATCTTTATGTTCATTTGGTTTTGGTTACGTGCAACAATGCCACGTGTCAGAGTGGACCAATTAATGTCCTTTGGATGGAAGGTTTTAATACCACTAGCACTACTTAACATTGTCATAACGGCAGTGATAAAAGTATGGATGGGGTGATGTAAATGTTTAATTTTTTAAAGGGTTTCGGTGTTACGCTGAAATACTTCGCAAAAGAGAAGGTTACCATCCAATACCCAGAACAAAAACCAGAAATTCCAGAACGTTTCCGCGGAATTCAACGATTTTTCCCAGATAAATGTATCGTGTGTAACATGTGTGTCAATGCATGTCCAACGGATGTGATTACGTTAACAGGAAAGCCACATCCTGACAATCCGAAGAAAAAAGTGATTGATACGTATAACATCGATTTTCAAGGCTGTATTTTATGTGATTTTTGTACAGAGGTTTGCCCAACTGATGCGATTGTGATGACGACAAAGTATGATAATCTATCAGATTATACGCGTGATCCTATGTACAAAGACATTGACTGGTTGTCGGCAAATCACGTGTACGGAAATTACACGGTTGAAGAAGAGAAAGAAGAAGTTAAGCGGGGTGAAGAAAAGTGAATGGAGAGTTAATTATTTTTCTAATCCTAGCCATTCTTTCAATCTCGTGTTCTGTTCTTGTTATTATTTTAAAGAGAATTGCACATCGAGTGTTATGCATGGCGTTTACGTTCTTCGCCGTTGCAGGACTTTACTTTTTACTTAGAGCAGAGTTCATCGGAATTGTTCAAATCATGGTTTATGTAGGAGCACTTTCAATCCTATTTGTTTTCGGTATGATGATGACAGATCATAAATCAGTGTCCATTGGACCAAAACGTACATTTAGTTTTAAAATGGTAAGTTTTTTAGGGGTAGCAGTATTGTTATTTCTCATGTTAAAGGGGATTTTCACTTTAGATGTACCTGGGCAAGAATATTATATCGGAAGTGCAGAAGCAATTGGAATTGAGCTTTATGGAAACTACGTCATCGCGTTCCAAGGTGCAGGAATTCTGTTACTTGCTGCTTTAGTAGGAGCCATTGTTTTGGCACGAAAGGAGGCCGATTAGAATGGTACCAGTTCAATTATATCTAGCACTAGCGGCTATTCTATTTTGTATCGGCTTATATGGAGTACTGACGAGAAGACATCTTGTGATCGTTCTTGTTTCAGTAGAGTTAATGCTCAATGCTGTTAATATTAATCTAGTAGCGTTCTCTAGTATTGGACCGTTTGCCAACATTACAGGGCAAGTATTTACCCTGTTTGTTGTGACAGTTGCTGCTGCAGAGGCGGCGGTTGGTTTAGCGATATTAATTGCATTATATCGTAATCGAAAATCAATTGATGTCATAAAACAAGATCTTATGCGTTGGTAAGGCTATAGCTAGTAGAAATTGTTCAAGAACTTTTTGAACGACCTCTAGTAGACTAAATGAGGAAAAGGTGATGGTATGATACAATATGCCTGGATAATACCCGTCTTCCCACTATTAGCCTTCGTAGTGCTTTTACTTTTTGGAAGATTACTGAAAGAGAAAGCGGCATACGTTGGAATTATTGCAATGGCTGCTTCATTCGGGGCGTCGTTAATCGTCTTATTCGAAAGAATCGGTGGGGAAGGTTATCAGTATGTTGTAAGGTGGATCACGTTTGGTGAACACACTATTACAATGGGGTACGAGGTAACAGCATTAAACGCGATGATGTTAATTGTTGTTACAACAGTAAGTTTACTTGTTCACTTATTTTCAAAAGCATATATGCACGGGGATGATCGTTTCCCAGTGTTCTACTCTTATTTAGGGTTATTCTCATTTTCGATGTTAGGCCTTGTGTTGTCACCTAACATTCTTCAACTCTTTATTTTCTGGGAGTTAGTAGGGTTATGTTCATTCCTATTAGTAGGTTTTTGGTTCTTTAAACCTGAAGCTGCTGCTGCGGCAAAAAAGGCGTTTTTAACGACAAGAATCGGAGACGTGGGACTATTTATAGGTTTAATACTTACATTTATTTATACTGGGTCATTTGAATATGCAACTATTTTTGCTGCTATTGAAAATGGTTTAGTTGAACAAACAATGGTGACGATCATTGCTATCTGTATTTTCCTAGGTGCGGTCGGGAAATCGGCACAATTCCCGCTTCATGTATGGTTACCAGATGCGATGGAAGGTCCGACACCAGTATCAGCGTTAATCCACGCCGCTACGATGGTAGCTGCAGGGGTATACTTAGTGGGGGTTATGTATCCTGTATTTTTAGCATCAGAAACAGCTTTAACTGTTGTTGCGTATACAGGAGCAATTACAGCGATTTTTGCAGCATCAATTGCGCTTGTGAATACGGATATTAAACGTGTACTTGCATACTCAACTGTCAGTCAGCTCGGCTTTATGATTTTAGCTCTTGGAACAATGGGGTATGTAGCAGGATTGTTCCACTTAATGACTCACGCGTTTTTCAAGGCACTTCTATTTTTAGGAGCTGGTAGTGTCATTTACGGCATGCACCACAGACAAGATATTAAAGACATGGGTGGTCTTTGGAGCAAAATGAAGATCACAGCCATTACATTTTTAATTGGAACGCTAGCGATTGCGGGGGTACCACCTTTTGCAGGGTTCTGGAGTAAAGAGGTTATTTTAGCCGCTGTTTTATACAATGGCGATCCGTTCCTTTTTGCGATTGTTTCAATTACAGCAGCGATGACAGCATTTTACATGTTCCGTTTATTCTTTAAAGTATTCACTGGGAAATACCGTGGTAGTGATAATTTAGAAGCAGGTGAGCATCACCATGAGCCACACGAAAGCCCAAGTGTGATGACAATCCCTCTAGTTGCATTGGCCGTACTTGCCATTTTTGCAGGGTTTGTAAACACGCCAATCTTCGGTTTTGGACTTGAAGCGTTCTTAACAGAGGGTGTGAATGTTGGCTACCAAGCTCACGGAGAAGTCTGGTTGATCCTTTATTCAATTGTAATTGCTGCAGCTGGTATTTTCTTAGCGTACTTAATCTACTATAAAGGCACAATTTCAGAAAGCTATTTTCCTAATCTTGTACCAGGAGTGCACAAACTATTATTAAACAAGTATTACATGGATGAGCTCTACGCAGTCGTTTTTGTTCGTCCGGTTGTCATTCTTGGAAAAGTTCTTTGGGGAATTGATCGCTTTATCATTGATGGAATCGTGAATATGCTTGGCTACTTAACAAAGGGAGCAGGCTATGTCATTTCTAGAAGGCATACAGGACAACTGCAAACATACGGTTTAGTAACCGTTGTTGGCGGGATGGCAGTGATGATTCTCGCCTTTGTATTAAGGGGGTATTTCGGATGATCCCAAATATATTAAGTGTACTCGTCTTTTTACCTTTATTAGGAGCGTTAATCATTTTAACCATTCCTAATGAACATAAAAATGTCATTCGTTCAGTTGCAGGCATCACCGCTTTTGTGACCTTGATTATTTCAGTTATTGTCTGGAATGGCTTTAATCGAAGCACCTCAGGAATGCAGTTTGCTGAAAACTATACGTGGATCGATTTAGGGTTTGTTTCGTTTAACTATCAATTAGGTGTTGATGGACTATCGATGCCGCTTTTAGTATTAACAACGATCGTTACATTCCTTGGAATCATTGCATCAGTATCGATTAAAGAACGTGTGAAAGAATACTTCGTTTGGATGCTTATTTTACTAACAGGGATGCTAGGAGTATTTGTGGCTCTCGACATGTTCTTGTTCTTCTTATTCTTTGAATTAACGTTAATTCCAATGTTTTTTATCATCGGAATTTGGGGTGGAAGTCAAAAAGAATATGCAGCGTTTAAGTTTCTACTGTATACAGGACTAGGAAGTGCAGTCATGTTAATTGCCTTCTTTGCGATGTTCTACCAAGGCGCAGTCGCTGAGGAAGCAACGTTAAACTTCCTACGATTAGCTGAAATTTATGCAAATCCTGCGAATGCTCACATTATTTCAGACGCATTTAAAGCTGGTTTGTTCATAACTTTATTTGTTGCTTTTGCTGTAAAATTACCAATTTTCCCTTTCCATACGTGGTTACCAGATGCCCACGTTCAAGCGCCAACTCCAGCTAGTATGATTTTAGCGGGTGTATTGTTAAAAATGGGTGCATACGGATTACTTCGTGTCGGATTTGGAATTTTACCAGATCAAGCAGCGAAATTTGCCTTTTTAATTGCAATCCTTGGGGTTGTAAACATCATTTATGGTGCGTTACTCGCTCTTGTGCAAAAAGATTTGAAAAAACTTGTGGCTTACTCAAGTATTTCACATATGGGGATTGTCTTATTAGGTGCAGCGTCATTCACGACGCAAGGGATGCAAGGCGCAATTTTCCAATTAGTTTCTCACGGCTTTATCGCGGCACTTCTATTCTTTATGGTTGGGGCGATTTACGAGAGAACTCATACACGTATGATCGAAGACTTAGGTGGTTTATCAAAAACGATCCCAATTTTGGCTGGGTTCTTACTGGCCGCCGCTATGGCTTCAGTTGGACTACCGGGCATGTCAGGGTTCGTTAGTGAGTTGTTAGCATTTATGGGTATTTTCGGGGCATCTCCGGAAATCATTCCTGCTGCAAAAACAATCGCTGTTGTTGCGGCACTTGGTATCATTCTCACAGCTGCATACTTATTGTGGGCGATGCAAAGAACGACATTTGGACAATTACATCAATCAAATGCACATTTAGAAGATGCACGTCCAATTGAATATATCCCAATGATTTGCTTACTCGGTTTAACGATTTTAATTGGGGTGTACCCAGCGATTTTAAGTGACGTTATTAATATTACAGTGATCGACATTGTGTCGAAGATAGGGGGTTAAAGACAATGACAGCATTTAACGCAGACTGGTCTTTAATGACTCCGGAGATTGTGTTGGCAATACTTGCTTTAACAGTGTTTACGATTGATTTTACAACAGGCATACGTGGCAAAAAGCCGTTCATCGGTATTTTAAGCGTATTTTCACTTCTAATTACGATCATTCTTGTCGTTATTTTTAACCAAACACCAGGATCAATAGGTGCAACGTTCGTTGTCGATCCTTATGCAATGCTATTTAAGATTGTCATCTTAATTGGGGTTGCGCTTGTGATTATTAATTCCATGTCTTATATGGAAAAGCACGAAGAAATGTATCAAGGTGAACTGTACTCGCTTTTACTTTTTGCATCACTTGGTGCGATGTTAATGGTATCGTCTGCCGATTTAATTACGTTATTTATTGGACTTGAGATCCTAAGTATTTCTTCTTACTGTTTAGCTGGTTTCCGTAAAAACCAAGCAAAATCGTCTGAAGCGGCACTAAAATATGTTGTGCTAGGTGGGACAGCATCGGCGTTCATTTTATACGGAATGTCATTTATGTATGGTTTAACAGGAACGACGAATTTAGGAGAAATTGGATCAGGCATTCAACAGTTATACGGACAATATCCGTACTTAGTGATTATGTCATTACTATTTATGATTGCAGGTTTCGGTTTTAAAATTTCAATTGTACCGTTCCATATGTGGGCTCCAGACGTTTATGAAGGCGCACCAACACCAATTACAGGGTTTTTAGCTACCGTTTCAAAAGTTGCTGGATTTGCGATTATGCTTCGAATTTTGGCTGTAGGTTTTGGTGGAATTTATCATGAGTGGTATTTCGTGATTGCTGTGATTGCAGCGTTAACGATGATTATTGGTAATACAGTTGCATTAGTACAGAAGAATGTGAAGCGTCTAATGGCTTACTCAGGAATTGCGCAAGCGGGTTACTTACTCGTTCCACTTGCTGCGTCACTTTCGTTTAACATTACGATGAGTATGATCGTTTACTACGCATTTGCTTATATATTTATGACATTAGGGGCGTTTGCGATTATTACACACGTAACGGAAAATGCAGAGAGTGAAGATATTTCTAGCTTTGCCGGGCTTCGAAAACGATCTCCATTCCTAGCGCATTCGATGACTGTTTTCCTTCTTTCGATGACAGGTTTACCGATCACAGCCGGTTTTGTTGGGAAGGTGTACATTTTCTTAGGCGTCATGTCGAGTGAAATGGTATGGCTCGCAGTGGTTCTAATTGTAACAAGTACAATCTCGTTCTTCTATTACTTTGGAATTATTAGACAAATGTACATGATGGATCCTAAGGAAAATAATAGCATGCTAAAAGCACCGACAAGCATTTCGCTTATCGTGACAATTTCACTTATCGGTACTTTCGGCCTAGCTCTTTTTGCCAACATGCTGACCAACTATATGAACGGCTTAATGTGGATCATCCTTTAGTATTCACAAATTATAAAAAATTCAAACCTACCAAAATGATAAATTTTGGTAGGTTTTGTTTTGGGCAGGTAGGGAACAGAGGTCGGTGCAAGGTGGATCAAAGGTGGTGCCATTTTTGAAGTTTAGGAGATGAGCTGCCGAGGAAGCGGACTACAGTTCCGTTATTTCTGAAAAATTGGATGTTTTATGAAGCTAACGGACTTAGGTTCCGTTATTTGCTATTTTTCGTGATAATTCTAGGTAATTTCGAGCAAATAACGGAACCACGGTCCGCAAAAAGCTTTAAAATCAAATTTTTCTTAAAATAACGGATTCTCTGTCCGATCGGATAAAAAATGTCATAATACTCTTTGTCGAAGAAAATAGTCAGCTTTCTTCATATTTAAAATAGCTTTTTTTTATAAATTTCGTTATTATAGAAAATGTGTCTGTTATATAAGTGGTTTTTTTATAGCATTATCATTTTTCTTCATACGTAGTCATGAAAAAAATTATGATATATAACAGAAATACGTAAGGTTAGGAGTTTTTACAAATGTTAGAACAGTTTGGACAACAAGCTCTTGTCCACCTTCTTGTAAATCTTGCATTTTTAGTTGTCATTTGGTGGGCTTTGCAAGCGTTTCGTTTTGAATTCCTTGTGAAAAATCCTAAAGGACCTCAAGGGAAAGTACTAATGATTATTACAACTATTGCATTAACACAGTTAGTAAGTGGCTTCTTTTTAGATTACTTAAACTGGTCAAAAATGCTTCGCTTTCTCTTTTAGCGATCTAGCTTCAGCTTGGTCACTTCGTAGCTGTTTTACGACGAGTAAATGGAGTGAAACAAGAACAGCTGCTCGTGACCAAGGTGCTTTTGCTCTCCTTAATTAAATACTGATTTTGTCGACTTTTAACTACAACTTCCATGTATTTATACTCTCGAACTGGTAAAAATGCTAGTAAGAGATTAGTTCGACGAAATCGAACGTATAAGGAGAGAGAGAAACATGGGGAATAAAAATAAGCTGCACATCATATTTTTTGGTATTGTTTTCTTTAGTCTTTATTATTTAGGACTAAGCGAGAAAGGAGAAGCAACGGTAGAAAATCTGTTCTCTGAGTTAAACCAAATTGTAGATGTCATGGATAAACATGATATTGAGCTTACTGAATGGACGCTATATACACGGGGGCAATTAAATCACTGGACAGAACCAGGTGAATATGAAAAAGAATTAAAGACAATTCAACAGATGTTAAGCCATTTTGATTGGGAACCACTAAAAGATTACCCAAAAGACCAAAAAAAGGCGATCGGCACATTTATTCACCACGATATAGGTGTTACCCAAACACTTACCTACATTGTCTACCCTCACAACAAGCAGTTACATTCATATCTAATTTACGAAGTTCAAGGTGTTCAAACATTATCCGAAAAGCAATTAGACTCCCTTACGTCAGTAGTACTTTTTAGGCATCAAGACTTATTTAATAAGAATACCAAAATTTTCACTTGTGCAACAGGAAATGGCAGTGATAAACTAAATCTTGGTTTAGGTGAGCAAGCAGAACTTTTATTGAAAGAATTCTCTGCTCAAAAAATTGAGGCATTAAAAGAGGAAACGTTCATTTCCATCTCTGCATACACTAATATATGGAACAGTTCCTTAACAACCACTGAAGAAAGTATGAATTTACAACTAGCTATTCGAGCAAATGAACGATTGGGCGGTGAAACTACCGTGACAATTGGCACGCCGATAATTACGACTGAATATTAATAGTATAGAAACTGGACGTCGGAGGGGAATACGTTGGAAAAAATAATAGTCCAAGGAGGTAAACGGTTATCTGGTAAAGTGAAAGTCGAAGGCGCTAAAAATGCTGTTTTACCAGTAATCGCTGCATCTATTTTAGGTAGTGAAGGAAAGAGCCACATTTATGATGCACCAGCACTTGCTGATGTATACACAATAAATGAAGTTTTACGAAATTTAAATATTGATGTTTCTTATGAAAATGGAAGCATCGAAGTGGACGCCCAAAAAACATTAAAAACGGAAGCTCCTTTTGAGTACGTTCGAAAAATGAGAGCCTCGTTTCTTGTTATGGGTCCGCTATTGGCTCGAGTTGGTCATGCACGAATTGCCCTTCCAGGCGGATGTGCAATTGGTTCACGTCCAATTGACCAGCACTTAAAAGGGTTTGAAGCAATGGGAGCCAAAGTAGAAATTGGTAATGGTTTTATTGAGGCTAAAGTGGACGGACGCCTTAAAGGAGCAAAAATTTATTTGGATTTTCCTAGTGTAGGCGCAACTGAAAATATTATGATGGCTGCTACACTTGCAAAAGGAACAACAATCATTGAGAACGTAGCAGAAGAACCTGAGATTGTATGTTTAGCTACGTATTTAAATGCAATGGGAGCGAAAGTTCGTGGTGCTGGTACAGGTACGATTCGTATTGAAGGAGTCGAAAAACTTGTTGGTGCAAAGCATACGATAATCCCAGATCGTATTGAAGCAGGAACATTTATGGTTGCCGCTGCCATTACTGGTGGTGACGTATTTGTTGAAGGTGCCCTTTCTGAACATTTACGTCCATTAATCGCCAAAATGGAAGAAATGGGTGTTACTATTATTGATGAAGAAACAGGTATTCGCGTCATTGGTCCGGAAAAATTAAAGTCAATTGATATTAAGACGATGCCTCATCCAGGTTTCCCGACAGATATGCAATCACAAATGATGTCTCTACTTTTAAAAGCAGAAGGCGCAAGTATGATTACAGAAACAGTTTTTGAAAATCGCTTCATGCACGTGGAAGAATTCCGTCGTATGAATGGAGATATTAAAATTGAAGGTAGAACAGCAATTATTTCAGGCCCAACTTCCCTACAAGGAGCAGAAGTTGCAGCTACTGATTTACGAGCTGGAGCTGCTTTAGTCATTGCAGGACTCGTAGCAGATGGCTATACAAGAGTTGTGGAATTAAAGCACATTGACCGTGGCTACGTTGACTTTGCTGGAAAACTAAGAAGCCTAGGGGCACAGGTCGAAAGAGTATATGAAGTTAATCACACTCAACTTGAAAACCTTGAGGCACCGTCTCCATTAAAAATGAATCCAAACTTAGCATAGGTATGCCCGTTTTTGTCTGTTATGTTGTGTGACATCATTTTGGACAAAAAGCAAAGCTATTCTATTCTAAAACAACACAGGAGAGTATTTCACACAAATGAAAAACTCTCCTTTTTGATTTTTAAATATGGACAAACTTTTGGAGATTGAGGATAATGTCATGAAAATTTATTCTGTCTATTAAATTAATGAATCATAGTCCAGTATTTTCACAATTAGATATAGCTTTATCCCACTCTTAAGGGGCAAGTAAGACCCCCACCTCAAAACTTAAGAAAATCGAGACGTTTAGGTGGGGGATAAACTGCCCCTAAAGGTCCGATAAGTTGAACTAACAATCAGTGGGGGATGAAGGAAAACCCCCGCTGATTGAAGTTCAGCTTTATGTAGCTCGGTTATTGTAATTATGAAATTCACTCAAATACATAAACATAAAGATAGAATTTTTATAATTTCATACTTGTTTATTTTTCACTGATCGGATACTAAATGTTGTTGGATGAAGATCGTCTCCAACAAATTTAGTTAATTATGATATTCACTCACTTATTTAGACTCTGAATTTAAAGGTCTATTTTCTCTGAAATAGTCATAGACTCCGTATAGACAATAGAATATTAGCTGCAAGTATCGTCTACAAATCTTAGCCCAATTTCAAAAACTGGAGGCGTATAGGCAATGCGACAACTAATCATAATCGGTGCAATTCTATGTAGTATCATTTTAATTATCCCTACGATGCTTGTTCTAGCATTTAAAGGAGATGCACAAGAGCAAACGGTGAACTCCACAGTCGTTCAAACATCAAACGCAACGAATACACAAGAACGATCACTAGAATCACCAGAGGATTTATCGGTGCCAGTTTTTCGTACGAAATCAAATGTTATCGAAGAAGTCGACTTTGAAGATTACATTGTTGGTGTAGTTGCTTCAGAAATGCCGGCAGATTTTTCCATTGAAGCATTAAAGGCGCAAGCGTTAACAGCGCGTACCTACATCGTTAAACACATGTTAAACCCAATTGATACTAAGTTGCCAGAAGGGGCATTAGTTACAGATACGGTCATTCACCAAGTCTACCAAAATAAAGAGGAACTTCAAAGCAAATGGGGAAATGAATATGACAGGAAGTATTCGAGAATTCTAGAAGCAGTCCAAAGCACACGTGGTCAAGTTATTACTTATGATGGTGAGCCAATTACAGCAACCTTTTTTTCGACGAGTAACGGCTATACAGAAAATTCAGAAGATTACTGGCAAAATGAAATTCCATACTTAAGAGGTGTTGAAAGTCCTTGGGATACTGCATCCCCTCGGTATGTAGCTGAAAAAATCATCTCAGCCCAGCAATTCTCAAATGCATTAGGAGTACAACTTCCTAATGATGGAACTGTTGGCGAAATTACAGCGCGTACAGATAGTGGAAGAGTTGCAAAAGTTAAAATAAACGGGAAAACATTTACAGGTCGAGAGGTAAGAGAAGCGTTAGATTTAGACTCTAGTGATTTCCGGTGGGAGAGAAATGGAAACAATGTTGTGATCGAAACTAGAGGCTGGGGGCACGGCGTGGGCATGAGCCAGTACGGTGCCGATGGAATGGCCAAAGAAGGTAAAAGCTATCAAGAGATTATCCAACACTATTACCAAGATGTCCAAATATCCTCAATCGCCCCTTTTATTACCGCTTTGGCAGAATAATTAGGTTATTCCGAGAACGCATAGATTTTCATTACGAAAATCGCATGCGTTTTTTTTATGTAATCAGAATTTATAAATTTCTAACTTGAAAACTGTCTAGCTCCAGGCGCCATCGGCTCGATCACTTCAGTTCGTCAATTGCGGTCAAAGAGCAGACCGCTACTTGCCGACCTTCCAGTGTTTGTCGCCGATAGGCGGGCGCCTTGCGCTTTTCTTATGTGTTAAGTTTGTTCCGGTATTTAGTTAGTTTTATAAGAAAAGGGCATCAAAAGGCCTGTAATGCTCCCTATATCACTTCAAGAGATTGATTAAGTGGACACCAGTTCCGTTAATTTCAATAAAACGTGCGATTCTAGAAGTTATCGGACAGTAGATCCTTTATTTTGTATGATAAGCGCCATTTTTTAAAGGATTTAAGCAAATAGCGGAACCACGGTCCGAAAAGGGCAAAAAATTGATGGAATTCTTAAAATAACGTACTCAGTGTCCGCATCCCTTCCTTAACAAACATCCAAAAGCTAATCACGTGAAAGCACACCCTCACAGTGCAAAATTTAGTACAAACTGCCTTCAAAACTTTCACAAAAAACTATGAATAATTTTGCTAACCTTGTCGAAAAATAAAAATTTAATATTTTTTATAATTGTGTATATAATTCCGTTAATTTGATCAGACTGATTGCTGAGGTGATGATTAAATGAGAGAAGAAAATAAATCTTCTAAATTAACAAAAATGAAGGCAAACCTTCAGAAAATGATGAAAAAACGTTGGGCTTTACCTGCAGTTTATCTTGGTTTAGGAGCAGTTGTTTTGAGTGGTGTTCTTTATCTTCAAGGAACAGATAATGTAACTCAAGAACAACCAGTTGTTGACGGTGAAGGCTATGAAACTGGTGCAGATAATGATGTGAATTATGAAGATGCATTCCCAGTTTCAAAAGTCGATGAAGTGATCAAAATGCCAGTGGTCGATGAAGATGAAGTGAAAGTAATCGGTTATTTCTTTGATTATGATGCTACAGAAGAAGAACAGAAAAAAGCTCTCGTACTTTATGATAATACTTACCGCCAAAATAAAGGCATTGATTTAGCAATGGAGAGCGGTGAAACATTTGACGTAACTGCAGCATTGAGTGGTACGGTTGTTAAAGCAGAAGAAGATGCATTGTTTGGTAAAGTTGTTCATATTGAACACGACAACGGTGTAGTCACTGTTTACCAAAGCTTAGATGACCTAAAAGTTGAAGAAGGTCAATCTGTAAAACAAGGTGATATTATCGCTCAAGCTGGAAGAAGTCTTTATAACAAAGACGCAGGTGTACATGTACATTTTGAAATTCGTCAAGACGGTACACCAGTAAACCCAATGGATTTTTTCAATCAAACAGTTTCAGCTGTAGATGTTAGTGACAATGCAAATGATCCAAATGAAGATGAAGATGAAGAAGAAACTGAAGAAGCAGATGAACAAGATGAAATGGAAGACCAAACTTTCCAATTAGAACTAGAACAAAGCTAATGTAACTTAATGAAAAAAACAGTCCTCAATTTTTAGGAGGACTGTTTTTGTGGTATACGAGCCCCATTGCTACTAATAAAAAAACATAAATCATCCGTGGGAATTTTGCAATTACCTTTCTCAAAGCTAGGCAGCTCTAACTTTATAAAACCAAATGTATTCTTCTTTTATCAAGAAAACTTAAAATTATCAAAAAAAATGACATTTTACAAATAAAAACCCTTATTTTATCACGTTTTATGCATATATACCCGTCTCCCTTAATAAAATGTTACAAATCATTAGATTAAACGAAGGGTCCAAAGAAGTCAGGTGATGGAAAATATATATAAGTTCCTCTCTACATAAAGAAGGATGTTTAAAAAGTCCTAAATGATAAAAGACGAGTGAGACTGTTATAAAATAGATTTTCTACAGGAAGTTCTCCTCACTCTTTTTTCTGATTTTACTGACTTTTTGAACGTGCCCTATATATGAAGAGTGAATTTTCCTAGCAATCTGTCACACAACCTTTTGGACCCTCACGAATTAGGGAGGCGAGAGGTGTGCACGATTACATCAAAGAACGAACAATCAAGATTGGCAGGTACATCGTCGAAACAAGGAAAACCGTAAGAACGATCGCAAAAGAATTCGGAGTTTCCAAGAGCACAGTTCATAAAGACTTAACAGAACGATTGCCTGAAATTAATCCAGAGCTGGCAAATGAAGTAAAAGAAATTTTAGAATATCACAAATCAATTCGCCATTTAAGAGGTGGGGAAGCGACAAAAGTAAAATATCAGAAAACTACAGAACCAGCATCAAAGAAATTTGTAGAAACTCAAAAGTAAGAAGAAGAAGAAAATCATATCCCTGCAATGACAATATATGATAAAATAATACATTGGATACAAACTAAGAGTGAACAATGAAACGGTTACTAAAAGCAGGGAGGAAAAAACATGTTTGGCAGGGACATTGGAATTGATTTAGGGACAGCAAATGTTCTCGTACACGTAAAAGGAAGAGGAATTGTATTAAACGAGCCCTCAGTAGTCGCAATAGATACAAAAACAAGTAGAGTTCTAGCTGTTGGAGATGAAGCATTTCGCATGGTAGGCCGTACTCCTGGAAACATTGTTGCCCTTCGTCCTATGAAGGATGGTGTAATTGCGAACTTTGACCTGACAGAATCAATGTTAAAGCATTTTTTAGACAAAATTAATGTTAGAGGTTTTTTAACTAAACCGAGAATTTTAATTTGTTGTCCAACAAACATTACATCTGTTGAGCAAAAAGCAATTCGTGAAGCAGCAGAAAAAAGCGGTGGAAAAAATGTTTATTTGGAAGAAGAACCGAAAGTAGCAGCAATTGGAGCAGGAATGGATATTTACCAACCAAGCGGTAACATGGTCGTAGACATTGGCGGTGGGACAACGGATGTTGCTGTATTATCAATGGGCGATATTGTCACCGCCTCTTCAATTAAAGTCGCAGGGGACAAGTTTGATCAGGAAATTTTACACTACATAAAGAAAACATACAAACTACTGATCGGTGAACGTACAGCAGAGCAAATTAAATTCGAGGTAGCAACGGTGTTTCCAGGTGGACGGAAAGAAGAAATTGACATTCGTGGACGTGACTTGGTCAGTGGACTTCCAAGAACGATTACCGTATACTCAGAGGAGATACAAAAAGCGCTTGAAGAGCCGGTTTCTCATATTGTACAAGCTTCAAGAAGTGTTTTAGAACAGACACCACCAGAGCTTTCAGCAGATATTATCGACAGAGGTGTCATTATCACAGGTGGTGGAGCATTACTACATGGCATTGATTCACTACTTGCTGATGAGTTAAAAGTACCAGTCCTTATTGCAGAGGATCCTATGCATTGCGTAGTCAAAGGGACGGGCCTATTATTAGAAAACTTAGATAAAATCGAGAAACGTAAATTTAAGATTTAGTTTAAGTTTCGGAGTGTCTGGCGGCATTCTGTTAGATGCTCCATAATTTACATATTAATTTTCATGTGAACCTACCGATATATATGATAGATTAGATGATTGAAAGTGATTTTATCATGGGAATTAGAAAGATGTTTATTGCTTTTTCATGAAAGTAATATACTTTCAATGCTAGTTAAAAGCATGAATGTTTTCTTACAAGATAATAAAGTATTAATTTTTGAAATTGGAAAGGTGTCTAGCTCCAGGTGCTTGCGCTTTTCTTATAATAACGAGGTGAAAACATGATCCGTGGATTTTATACGTCTGCCGCTGGAATGATTGCTCAACAGCGCCGTCAAGAAATGTTAACGAATAATTTAGCTAACGCAAATACGCCAGGTTTTAAAGCAGATGATGCTTCCCTTCGCTCTTTTCCAAACATGCTCGTAAAAGCAATGGGAGTCGATAATCGTCCTTTAGGAAAATCGCATCATGTGGGTGAGTTAAGTACGGGAGTTTATTTACAAGAAAAAACATTGAATTTCCGTCAAGGTGACATTCATGAGACGAATAACAGTACTGACATTGCACTTTTCCAAGGTGTCGTTCCGGTAAACGAAGAGACAGGACGTCCAGGAGCATTGTTTTTCACAGTTGAAAATAACAATGGTGATATTCGCTATACTCGTAACGGAAGTTTTACAGTCGATGGACAAGGCTTCTTAACGACTGGTGAAGGATTTTATGTCCTTGATAACAACGGAGATCGAATTCAGGTTGCAAATGAAGATTTTCGTGTTTCACGAGAAGGTATCATCTTTAATGATGTTGGCGAAATCACGCAATTAAACGTTGCGTTTGTGGGAAACCCAAATCTACTTGTAAAAGAAGGGAATGGGTTACTCCGTTATGAAGGTGAAGAGCCTGTTGGTACAGCAATCGGAAATGGTGCGATTACGTATCAACTTCAACAAGGTTTTATTGAGCGGTCGAATGTTGATGCTACGCAAACGATGACCGATATGATGACGGCTTTCCGCGCCTTTGAAGCAAACCAACGAGTACTTCAAGCGTACGATCGTAGCATGGAAAAAGCAGCTAATGAGATTGGAAGAATCGGATAATGAACTTTATTTGAAAAAACGAGGTGCAAAATGAATCAATCGATGATCACGGCATCTGTGACAATGGGCCAATTGCAAAAAAAGTTAGATACAATTTCACATAATGTAGCTAACGTGAACACAAATGGCTATAAACGTCGCGATGTTCAGTTTCAAGATTTGCTATTTCAACAGTTGAATAACCAAACCGTACATCAGCAAGAAACCGGACGAAACACATCGAACGGGCTTCGTATTGGTTCAGGTGCCCGAGTTTCTCAAACGATTCTACGTATGGAACAAGGCGCCATTATTCAAACAGAGCGCCCGCTTGACATAGCAATTGGTGAAAAAGGAATCTTTTTTGAAGTTTTACCAACTGATGAAAATGAATCTCGACGCTTTACGAGGGACGGAGCTTTTTATCTCACGCCGAATCCAGATAATGCAGATGAGTTGTTTTTAGTGACAGGTGATGGTGACTACGTTATGTCAGCAACTGGTAATGCTATTGCAATACCAGCTAATTATGACTCAATTAATGTGACTGAGACAGGTACCATACTTGTTACGTTAAAAGGGGATCTAGATACTGAGATAAATTTAGGTCAGTTGCAACTATTTCGTGTGACAAAACCTCAATTACTAGAAAGTATCGGTGATAATTATTTTTCCTTTCCGAATCTCGATCAGCTTGGTCTAGGCTTCGATGACGTTTTAGAATTAGTTCCTGAAAACGAGGGGAAACTAATTCAAGGAGCATTGGAAGGGTCGAACGTTGACTTAGGTAAAGAACTAAGCGAACTTATCCTTGCCCAAAGAGCGTACCAATTCAACACACGCTCCATTTCAATGGCTGATCAAATGATGGGATTAGTAAATAACATTAGAGGCTAGTAAAGTTTGATATTTAGAGCGGAACCTATCAACAACTAATAATACGTTCTAAATGAAGAAGGTGTATGCTATGACAACTAATGAAAAAGAAAATAAAAATAGACAAGCTATACGTAAAGAAAAAGAAGAGAAAAATAAGCGTAATCGCCGCAAGCCCATTCGTCTTATTCCTATATGGGTTCGTGTATTACTAGTAACATTAATCTTTGCAGCTAGCCTTGTTGGTGGAGCGATGTTTGGCTATGGAATTGTCGGAGATGGTAACCCTATAGACGTATTAGGAAAAGGACCATGGCTGCAAATTCACGACATCATCTATAAAGATATCGAGTAGTCCATGATGGGTGTTTTTAACACCTGTCATGGGCTTTTTGTATTTTGAGAGGGGAGTGTAGTAAACTTACATTTGTGGTACAATTATAATAATATCAGTTACTATTAGGAGGTACTAATTCATGACTATGCTAGATGTTCAACAAATTAAAGAAATTATCCCGCACCGCTATCCATTTTTACTAGTAGATCGCATTGTAGAACTAGAAGAAGGGACACGTGCAGTTGGAATTAAAAATGTAACGGCTAACGAAGAATTTTTCAACGGACACTTCCCGGATTATCCTGTTATGCCAGGAGTACTCATCATCGAAGCACTTGCACAAGTTGGTGCAGTAGCTATGTTAATTAAAGAAGAAAACCGTGGACGTCTAGCATTCTTTGCAGGAATTGATGGCTGCCGCTTCAAAGGACAAGTGAAACCAGGAGACCAACTTCGTCTTGAAGTAGAAATCACTCGCCTAAGAGGTTCGATCGGCAAAGGAAAAGGAACAGCATACGTAGACGGCAAATTAGTTGCCGAAGCAGAATTAATGTTTGCACTAGGTGAAAATAAATAAAGTAAAAAGGCTGCCGCTTGGCAGCCTTTTTACTTTAGGGGTGCGCGCATAACTGAGGGGGAATCGCACACAAAAATGGTAAACCGCACATAATCGACAAGGAACCGCGCACAACTGAGGGGGAATCGTGCATAAAACCGGGGTGGCGCGCACAAAAATGGTAAACCGCGCATAATTGACAAGAAATCGCGCATAACGAAGTGGGAAACGAGCACAACTGAGGTAGAAACGCGCATAACGAAGTGGGAACCGCGCACAACCGGGGGTGCCGCACACAAAAATCCGAGCCCGCGCACAATCGACAAGGAAGCGCGCATAACTGAGGGGAAACCGTGCATAACGAAGGTAGAACCGCGCACAATCGGGGGTGCGCGCACAAAAACCGGAGACCGCGCATATTCGACAAGGAATCGCGCATAACCGAGGTTGAACCGCGCATAACGAAGGAAGAACCGCGCACAATCGGGGGTGCGCGCACAAAAACCGGAACCCGTGCATAATCGACAAGAAATCGCGCACAACGAAGGAAGGATCGAGCAGAACCGGTGTGCCGCACACATAATTCCTCTATATAATCGACAACAAAAGTTCAAAATTATCGGGTGAAATTTATTCACAATATATAGTCGCTCCTTTCGTATGCTGATATACTAAAATAAAAGGGTTGTTTTAACATCTGAAAGAGAAATTATCTCTAAAGGAAAAAACTTCCCTCGTGTGCGTCAAAAAGGAGGTGAAAGGCAGCGCTTCTCGCTAGCCTAAGTAAGATGAGAGAATATGTGAAAAAATTTGCGGTAGATGACAATAATGTCTGGAAACTTTTTTGTCACATGAACGACGGTTTGATTATTACAAATTCTAACCAACAAATTTTAGCTGCCAATCCCACTTTTCAAAAAATTACAGGCTATACTTATGAAGAGCTTTTTATGCAAAACCCTCGTATTTTCCAATCCGGTCAAACGCCACAATCTGTCTTTGACGAGATGTGGGAAGAAATTATGGAAAATGGGACATGGACTGGTGAGCTTGTAAATAAAAAGAAAAATGGTGATCATTATTGGTCGTATATCACAATCACCCAAATCAAAAAAGAAAATTTAGAAGATACCTATTATATAGGGGTCATCCGTGATATTACTTCTAGAAAGTTAGCAGAGCAAAGCATTTCATACCATGCTTTCCATGATAATTTAACAGATTTACCAAACAGGATTCATTTCAACCAACTTCTAATGGAGCAAATTAACGAACATAAAACGAACGGAAAAAAATTAGCAGTTATGTTTTTTGACTTAGATCGATTCAAAATGATTAATGATACGTTTGGACATCAATTTGGAGATGAGATGCTAAAGGGTGTTGCTAACCGTTTAAAATCAATTTTTGAAAAAAGAGGTACGGTCGGTCGTTTTGGTGGGGACGAATTTACGATGTTTATACCAAACATTGAATCTAAAAATGAGGTTGCGAGTTTTATTAGTGAAATTTTTAAAAACTTCTCTGAATTACCAATTATGCGCGTTGAAAGGGAACTTTTCATAACGGCAAGTATAGGCGTGAGCATATATCCAGATCACGGAATTGATGCAGGGACGTTAATTAGAAATGCAGATATTGCTATGTATTGCTCAAAAGAAGAGGGAAGAAATAATTATCAGATTTATGACGATACCATGAGTCAAGGAACGTATCAACAGTTAGTTATAGAAACGGACTTGCGAAATGCGATGGAAAACCAAGAATTTAAAGTTTTTTATCAGCTCCAAGTCGATGTCGATACACGTATTCCATCTGGCGTTGAGGCGTTAGTTCGTTGGCAGCATCCTGAGCGTGGATTAGTTCCACCTAACGAATTTTTACCTATTGCCGAGGAAATGGGATTAATTGTCGATATCGATGATTGGGTGTTAAGAACCGCTTGTGAGCAAATAAAAAAATGGAACGATGCTGGGAATGCCCTACAAGTTTCCGTAAACATTTCAAGAAAGCAATTCGAGCGAAAAGAATTTGTAGACATCGTCAAGCAAGTGATCCGCGATACCGCAATTAAACCAGAACACTTGAAATTAGAAATCACTGAAAATATAGCGATTATCAACATTGCTGCCGCTGTGAAAAAACTTCAAGCACTTAAACAACTAGGGGTACAATTTGCACTAGACGACTTTGGTACAGGTTATTCATCGTTAAGCCAGTTGAAAAATTTTCCAATAGATACGTTGAAAATTGATCAGTCTTTTGTAAAAAATAGCAATGGCCACGATGAAGATGCTGTGATCG
The DNA here is from genome assembly GCF_001866055.1 of Anaerobacillus alkalidiazotrophicus. Next base: position 704,625 of record NZ_MLQS01000001.1, on the reverse strand, counting down.
TGAAACTTATCATTGCTATGGGCAAAACTCTCAATCTTACTGTTACGTGCGAAGGAATTGAGACAGAAGCACAGTTAGCTGTGATTAGAGAAGAAGGCTGTAACCATGCTCAAGGCTATCTCTTCTCAAAACCAGTGCCAGCTGAAGCTGTTGAACAACTGCTCTTATGTAAGGTCTAAACCTAAAAAGATTAACGTCTAACTACGAGACGTTAATCTTTTTATCATGGTTATCAAAGGTCTTTTCTGCCCGATTAATCCGATAAACTCTGCGGTAATATGAACCAACAAAAGTATCAAGCCAATAATTAAAAACGAAACCCATAATGTCGTGTTTGAAAAAATGATCGCACTTATTCCAAAGAATGCTCCCATACCATAAATGATTAATACGGTAGTCCGATGACTAAATCCTAATTGTAAAAGGCAATGATGAAGATGTGACCGGTCAGGGGCCGTAATTTTTTGCTTGTTTAAGAGCCTTCGTATGATAGCAAAATATGTATCGAAAATCGGGATCGATAATATTAATATCGGAATGATAAAACTCACCAACGTAAAACTTTTGAAAAAACCGAGAATAGAGATGATTGAAATGAAATAACCTAAAAATAATGAACCGGTATCGCCCATAAAGATTTTTGCTGGATAAAAGTTAAAAACTAAAAATCCTAGCGTACTTGCCATTAATAATAAGGTAACCGTCGCGACAAACATTTGTCCATTAATGATCGCCATAAACAAAATCGCTGCTAGAGCGATTGTGGAAACACCACTTGCCAACCCATCTAACCCATCAATTAAATTTACCGCATTTGTAATCCCGATGATCCAAAGCATTGTAAAAATATATTCCAACATTCCAAGTTCAACTCGATGTAGCATCGGTAAATAAATAAACTCGACAGTCAATCCCGAAAAGACTACAATTGCGGCGGCAGCAACTTGCCCTGCTAACTTTATTTTGTAAGATAAGGTAAACTTGTCATCAAGTATCCCGATAACGATGATGATACAAGCACCCAGAATAATTGGCATTAAATAAGGATTTGTAGGGCTTATATAAAGAAAGCCTGCAAAAAAGCCAAGTATAATTGCTAAACCACCTAACCTCGGCATTTGTTTCATATGTATTTTTCTATTACTTGGCTGATCGACTATTCCAAATTTCACCGCAATTTCTTTCACGAATGGTACCGAACATAAAGATGCTACTAAAGAAATTAAAAAACCTACTATATATAAACTCATTTTAAACCCCTTTACCATAAGGTTTTACAAACGAACATGTCCTTAAAACTATTATCTTTATCTTTTCTAATCTTATGGGAATTTATACTATGTTTCATCTGGCGCTATCCTTATTAGTCAAGGAATGAAGAAATTTAGAAATATTTTTGTCTAATCTACTAGACTTTAGTGGAAAAATGTAGTTTATTTAGTATATATGTGAAATTAGAGAGGTGGTAGTTTGAGAAAGTTTGTACTTATTTTTTCTGTGATTTTAATTGCAATGTTTAGTAGTATTCAGTTTAATAGTCAACCGGCTAAAGTTTACGGTGACAATAGTAGAGTTGCAGTTGGGGAAGTGACCGCTTCTTTATTAAACGTCAGAAGTGAGGCAAACGCGAATGCGAGAAGGATTGCTCAACTTCCAAGAGGAACAAAGGTATCAATTTTTGAAATAAACGTGAACAGAGATTGGTTAAAAATTAATGTAAACAACCAATGGGGGTTTGTTCATAAAGATTTCGTAACGATCACCGAAACTTTTACTCAAAGCAATCAAGTAAAAGTCGCTGATGGTCAAGTGACCGCTTCTAATTTAAATGTAAGAAGCCAAGCAAGTGCATCTTCTCAAAGAATCGGCGTACTTGCAAATGGAACGAAAGTGGAAATTTTTGAAACAGGCGTGAACAAAGATTGGTTAAAAATTCGAATAAATAATCAGTGGGGTTATATACATAGTGATTTTGTGAGAATTACCCAAAGCAATACGAACCAATCCTCGAACCAAGTTGTGAGTAAAGGAAGAGTAACGGCAACGAACCTAAACGTAAGAAGCCAGGCAAGCGCAAGTGCAACAAGGTTGACGACTTTACCTCAAGGAACGCAAATTGACATCTATGAAACAGGGGTTAACAAAAATTGGCTCAAAATTCGAGTAAATAACCAATGGGGTTACGTTCATAGTGATTTCGTTACAATTACTCAAGGTAATAATAGCCAAGCACCAGTAAGTGACCAAGTTATGGCTAAAGGCCAAGTAACGGCAACGAACCTAAACGTAAGAAGTCAGCCGAATTCAAGTGCAACAAGAATGACAACTTTATCTCAAGGCACACAAATAGATGTTTATGAAATAGGTGTGAACAGAGATTGGCTAAAAATTAAAGTTAGTAACAATTGGGGTTATGTACATAGTGATTTTGTCTCCATGCTTCAAGGCAACAGTCCAACACCTAGCCAAGTGATTGAAACAGGTCAAGTGACAACGGCAACACTAAATGTAAGAAGTGAACCAACGACAAATTCTACTCGAATTGGTACACTGACTTCGGGAACTCAAATCGATATTTATGAGATTGGTGTAAATAACGATTGGTTAAAAATTAAACTAGGAAACCAATGGGGCTATGTTCATCGTAATTTTGTAAGTATTGGAAACGCTTCGCAACTTGATACATCTAAGTTGAGAAATAAAGTCATCGTCATTGATCCTGGTCATGGTGGAAATGACCCAGGGGCAGTTGCTCATGGGTATAGGGAAAAAGATATCGTATTAAACATGTCATTACACTTAAAGCAAAAGTTAGAACAAGCAGGGGCAAAAGTCGTGATGACACGTTCTAGCGATGTATTTGTCTCACTTAGTAATAGAACGGCAGTAGCAAAGAATGCGAATGCAGATATCTTTTTAAGTATTCATACGAACTCCTCAACGTTTGAATCGGCTCACGGTACGGAAACGTTTTGGAATCGTAATTACGAACGACACAACAGTGAAAAGTTAGCCTCGAGCCTACAATCTAAGTTAGTTCAAAACTTAGGACTGAGAGATCGTGGTGTAAAAGAAGCAGGATTTGAAGTCATTAAATACACACAAATGCCGAGTGTATTAATTGAACTTGGATTTTTAACGAACAAAGCCGAGGCACAGAAACTAGCAAGCTCGCAATTTCAGGAGCAAGCAGCTCAAGCAGTACTTGAGGGATTACTAGATTTCTATAAATAAAGGTAACTAAAAAGAGGTGCATAAAATGAAAGAATTAAAAGAAATTAAGTGGGGCTCACCGCTTAGCTTAGCTTGTATCGGAGTATTCCTGATCGGTCTATCATTACTACTCGATACAATTTGGAAATATTTCCTAAGTTTTGGATAAGAATACAAAAAAAAGTGTCCGCAAACCGCGGGCACTTTTTTTCTGTAACTTTTTCCGCTCAGTTGTGTGCGAAAAAATAAATTTATGCGCGATTGCCTGTCGAATGTGCGCGCTTCTCAGAATTTGTGCGCGTCCCGCTGGTTTGTGCACGAACGCGAGTAGTTTGTGCGCGAAAATACAAAAATGTGCGCGTTTCTCAGAATTACTGCTCGCCCCGATGGTTTATGCTCGAAAAAAATTCTAAACAAACCTAATATAGGTGCTTACGCAGTATACATTGATAATATCTATACACGACTTTATAATAAAGAAATAAAGATACAAATTTTTAAAATAATTGTGTTTTTTCTATAAAAGGGGGAATAAATTATGGTAACAGCAACTTTAAAAAAGGGGAGTGGTACCATGGGGCAGATAAACCGTAAACCAATTAGACGTGTGAAAGTATCCAAACAAAGGCAAATTAACATTCCAAAAGATTTTTATGATGCACTAAATATTACTGATGAAGCAATTATTGAATTCACAGGGAAGGAAATCATCATTCGACCTGCAGAGTATGAAACAGTTGATTTTTCCGCAGACATTTTAAAAGACCTTGTTCGCCAAGGTTACAGTGGGAACGAATTAATACAACAATTTACACGGATTAAAGTAGAAATACCAAGTGCTCTAGAACGAATGAAAAAAGAAGCAATGGCTAACCCGGTTGTTACAGGAAGTTTAGAGGATTACTTAGATACGGTGGAGGACGAAGAAGGAGATGAGTAAGTTATTACCGTATAAGATAGGGGAGAGAGCAGCGAAACAATTGAAAAAAATCAGAAAAACTGATCGAGTATTATTTAAAAAAATAGAAGCAGCTATCACAAGTATTCGTCTTGACCCACGTGTTGGCGAACCTAAAAAAGGGGACTTAAAGGGTTATAGCTCACTTGATATTAATCACTTAAGGACTAATTACGAGTTGTGTTATACATTGGAAGTGGATGAGAGCGGCAACGTGGTTTTAATTATTATGATAGGGCCACGTGAGAACTTCTATGAAGATCTTAAGCGATACCTAAATTTATAAAGAACACTTCAAGACCGATGTTTAAAATTGAAGAAAGTAAATTATGAATGAAGTCCCAACTATAAGAATTTCTGCACCCTCGAGAGCAGTTTGTGCGCGAAAATTCAAAAATATGCGCGAGTTCCTGTCGAATGTGCGCGCATCCCCCATGATTGTGCGCGTTTACCAGAATTTCTACCCACCCCCCGTACCACCCAAAAAATTCTGCACGCCCACCAATACAACTATTCCCAATTTTCCCGCGGTCTCGTATAATAAAAATATTATCGCTTAAAAAAAGCACATAAACCTATCGACACTTAAACGGCTGCACCTATCAAGCGATTATGCAGCGATCACGAAGCTTACTGATATCACGAAAGGTTCTCACTACCTAATAGATTGGACAAGACATATAGAAAGGGGAGTTTTAATTGGCAAGATGGTTAATGATTATCCTAATTTCAGCTGGAGTTATTCTCATTTCGATTAGTCTATACGAAATTTTCGAAGGGAAAAAAGATGTTTCGGTTGCGATGAAAGAGGCGGAAACCATTGTCCCGCAATCTAAAAACCAAGATGAAATTGAAACACAAGAAGAAATCGTCTTCAACCCTTATCCAAGTGATGTGATTGGAATTATTTCTATTCCAAGACTGAATAAAGAGTTGCCGATCATTGCAGGGACAGATGATGAACAACTTAAAAGAGGTGTCGGCCACTTTATTGGGTCAAAATTTCCTGGGCAAGATGGGCAAATTGTCTTATCAGGGCACCGCGATACCGTATTCACTGGACTTGGTGATTTAATCGAAGGTGACGAAATTATTTTAAAAATGGAGTACGGTACGTATACCTATTATCTGCAAAGGACGTATATCGTTGATGCCGATGATTTGACCGTGATCGATCCTACGATAGATGAGGAAGTATTAACCCTCACGACTTGCTACCCGTTCCGATACGTTGGTGACGCCCCTGAGCGATACATTATCGATGCAGTTAGGAAGTAGTGTGGCTGCAAGGCGGCTGATAATCTATCAGGATAAAAGTGTCTAGTTTTAGAAAGCTGTCAACGCACCGTCTACGTAAGTCAAATTTGAAGAACTTACGATTTCTAGAGCCATAGTGTTTGCACGCCTTATACCAAACAAGAAGAGGTTCACCACCTCTTCTAAATCGCGCCTAACCTTCGCTCGCTTCCCTGTCATCTTTAACCAATATGTGTTAAAATAAAGACAAGCAATTTAATCCATAACAATGGAGGTAATAACTATGAAATATTTAATCGTTCTATTATTCATGCTCACAATGATCGTTGCAGGTTGTACGTCAAATGAGCCTACGAATAATGAAGAAGACACAACGAATGATACTGAAATTATCGATGAACAAGACAATGGTGAAGACGATAACGCTGATGCGAATGACCCTTCAGAAAACGGCGATCCTAACGATAATGAAAAAGACGATGAGGTTAACGGAGAAAAAGGTTCTGATTCAAGTAAAAACGAGTCAAATATAGAAGACAACGACCGTTTGCTTACTGAGGATGAAGCAGTTATTAAGGTTGTAGAACATCTAAATCTAATCTTGGATGATGAAGTTAGTGTTGTTGTAGACCGTGAGGAAGACGGAAAATATGTAGTACAAGTATTTGAGGTCGTTCCAGGTGAAAATGGCGTTGGTCGTACTGAAACGAGAGGTTGGTATTCAGTAGATCGGAAAACAGGTGAAGTAGAACTGTTATTTTAGGAAACAACAGTCGAGTTACAGCTACAGACTGTGTCTGTAAGCGGAAATCCCAATGCTTCTATTGGTAAATAAAAGGAAAGCTCGCTACTTAACTTATAAGTGGCGAGCTTTTTTAAAATTAGAAAGTGATCCACCGTCAAGCCAATGTGCAATCCCAATCTAATCAAGCTATTGACTAAATCCTTCCCTGAATTGTTTTACTACATACCCCAACTCATAACTGTGGAGCCGGGAATTTTTAACATGGATACCACTTAATAGAGTGAAATGCATAAATAACAAAAACGAGCGACATAAATCTGTGGGGAAGCTAGTTTGTGCACGATTCCGTATGAGTTCTGCACGAAAAGGTGTCTAATATGCACGATCCGCACCGTTGTGAACGATAAATTAAATTTATGCGCTATTTAGCGTGAGTCCTGCTCGATAAGCTATCGTTTCGCAGGTTACAAGGGAAATAGAGAGAGTATCTTAGTCGCGAGAATACTCAATTGGAAAATATATTTATTTACGAGGGGACAATTTTAAGGTAAAATATCTTAGTGTATAGTATAATGGTAGATTTTTATACTAGTATAGTAAATTTAAAAAACTTACTTTGAACTTCCACAAGAAAAGGTAATGTGATTCCTTGCAATGGTAGGAATTTTTTATTGTGAAAAACGTAGTAAATATTCTCGTAGATCTTAAAATACTAATTTTATATATACAAAGGAGTGCTTATAGTGGCACAATCACGAGTGGCGAAAAGGAAAGCTCACAAGAAAAAACCGATGAATCGTTTTGCTAAAATAACACTTCTAACTTTTCTAGCATTATTTGTAGTTACTGGTGGAGCATTCGCATATGTTATGTATAAAGTTTCTAATATTGCTTCAGGAGCGCAACAAGAGTTAGGAAGAGGAGACCGATCTGAACTAAGAGATAACGTAGTAAATCCGATTAAGGATCCAGTTTCTGTCTTGTTCCTTGGACTAGATAGCCGTGACGGTGACTTAAGTGGACGAACAGATGCGATGGTTTTGGCGACATTTAACCCAGATGAAAACACTATTAAAATGCTAAATATACCTAGGGATTCAAGAGTTGAACTTGCTGGTCGAGGTACAATGGATAAAATTAATCATGCTCACGCATTTGGTGGGCTTGATATGACAATCGCAACAGTCGAAAATTTATTTGATATCCCTGTAGATTATTTTGTTTCTTTAAACTTTGATGCATTTATGGACATCATTGACGAATTAGGTGGAGTAACCGTTGATTCACCGATGACATTTACTGAAAAAGATAACGGAACCTATGGAACGATTACGATTCAAGAGGGTGAGCAGCGTTTAAATGGACAAGAAGCGTTAGCGTACGTAAGAATGCGTAAGAGTGATCCGCGTGGTGATCTTGGACGAGGTGAACGTCAAAAAGAAGTGATCGAATCGATTATTCGTGAAGCTGCTAGCTTTAGTTCAATAACTCGCTTTGGCCCTGTCATGGATGCTGTAGGTAAGAACTTAAAAACGAACTTAAGTTTTAACAATTTAATGTCAATGCATTCTTACGCAAGCAAACTTAATGAAGTTGAATCACTTCAACTTCAAGGTGAAAATGCAATGATCAATCGAATTTATTATTACCAGTTAAATCCACAGTCAGTGATCGAAATTTCTGAAACGTTCCAGAGGCATTTAAATATTATTGAAGATGATCCGATAATCAATCAAGAAGAAGAAAACGTAGAAAGCTGGTAATTCCAGCTTTTTTCTTTGTTTTCTGCTAAAAAATAGAATGCAGCTTGTAAGTGGTACATCTAAAAATTACTGTATGTGATCATCTGTCTTCATTATATTGCAGTAGGTGATACTTTCTTTTAACAGAGAATGAAGGAAAATCAATTCTGATTAAAATTAAGTTTGTTTAGATAGACGACATTACGACACACTATATAGTAATATATGGTAAGGGGCTAGTTGTAGAAATGGCACATTGGAGTCAGGTTTGCCTTTTTACAAAATTTCAAAGAAAGGCTGTCTATAAATGAAAAAAGCAAAAGTACTATTTTTTATTTATCAAATGGGTGGCGGTGGCGCTGCACGTACACTATTAAATATTATCAATAACTTAGACCGTGATAAATTCTCACCTATGCTAGTAACGTTAAACTTCGACGGGTCTTATGAAAGTGAGATAAAAGAAGATGTTAAATTTCTAAAATTACCAACGCGAAGACTTAGTAAGTCAATTTTTCAATTAGCAAAAATCATTAAAGAAGAACAAGTTGATCTCGTTTTTAGTACGATCCCACGCGTAAATACGATCGCTATCCTTGCAACAATGCTCTCATTTTCAAAGGCAAAAAGTGTTGTGAGAGAAGCGGATAATTTAGGTGGAGATTTCAAGACAAATCTACAACTATTAGGTTTTGGTATGATGTATAAACTTTCAAATCAAGTGATTTCACTTTCTGAAGGTGTAAAAGAAAACTTAATTAATAAATATAAGGTAAAAGCGACGGATATAAAAGTGATCTACAATCCAGTTGATCTTAAAAGTATTCGAAATAAAGTGGAAAGAGGTCAAATACCTGCTGAACATCAATCAATTTTTGACTCATCTGACAAAATTGTTGTTACAGCTGGTAGGTTAGTCGATCAAAAAGATCAACGAACATTAGTAAGTGCTTTCGCCAAAGTTAATCCACAAATTAGTAGCAGGCTAGTCATTCTTGGGGAAGGGCCGTTAAAAGAAGAGTTAGAGCGACAAGCTGCAGAATTAAACATTACTGATCGTGTTCATTTCATTGGCTTTCAAAGTAATCCGTACATTTATTTTGAAAAGGCTGATTTATTCGTGCTTTCATCGAAACATGAAGGTTTCAGCCATGTGATTGCTGAAGCACTAGCTACAGGAACACCTGTAGTTTCAACCGATTGTAAATCAGGTCCAGCGGAAGTATTGAATAAAGGCGAATACGGCTTTCTTAGCAAAGTTGGCAACGTAGATGATCTAGCTGAAAACATGTTACATGTCTTAAGTTTAAATGATCAACAAACGATTGAAATCATTCAAAAAGGATATGAACGAGCGCATCACTTCGATGCAAAAAAAATCGTCCAACAATATGAAGAGGTTTTTCTTAACACGCTTACCAAATAAGGTACTGCGCATTGCTGTTATTTACTCTTGCAGTACCGGTGAAGCGTGCTATCGATAGCTTCGAGAGTAATACTGAAGAATACTCATGTAAAAATATAAGGAGGTGTTATCGACCCGTGACTAACACCAAAAAAGTTGTTCATATCACCACTGTACACCACCCATTAGATCCAAGGATATACTATAAGGAATGCCAAACATTACAAAAAGTAGGATATGATGTATCGTTAATCGTGCCTTTAGAGTATGAAATGAGCGACAAAAGTGCTGTTACGATTATTCCGATAAAAAAATATCATAACAAATTTAAGCGAATGTTGTTTTCGACATTTGAAGCGTATCAGGCAGCTCGTAAACAAAAGGCAGATTATTACCATATTCATGACCCAGAGCTCTTATTCGTTGCGTGGCTTCTAAAGAAAAAAGGCAATGTTGTTATTTATGATATTCATGAAGACTACGAAACAAGCATGATGCAAAAAGAGTATATCCCACGGCCGTTAAGAAAATTTATGGCAAAGACGTATAAGCTAGTTGAAAAAGCGCTATCTAGAAAGTTACAATTATGCTTAGCAGAAAAGTATTATCAGGAGAAATACCCAACTGGAAAATGTATTTTAAATTATCCGCTTCTAAACAGTAAATTAATTAATCATAAACTAGGGGACAAGCCCCTTGAGGATAAGTTGATTTATACCGGTAATATTTCGTTAGAAAGAGGAGCCCAAATTCATGCGCGGCTCCCTTTAATTGATGAAAAAATATCGGTGCATTTTTACGGGAAATGCTCGAAAAATTTAGCAGATCAAATGAATGAAATCGCTGGTGATCGAAAAAATCAACTTAAAATTGAGGGTGTCGATCAATATGTTCCAAAACAGATCATTGATGAAAGTTATACAAGTCGTCGTTGGTTAGCAGGGATTGCGTTATTTCCGCTAACCGATCATTACAAGAAAAAAGAACTGACGAAGTTTTTTGAGTATATGAGTGCTGGCATTCCGATTGTATGCTCTGACTTTCCAGCTTGGAAGGAGTTTGTTGAAAAACACTCGTGCGGCATAGCGGTTAATCCAAATGATGACAACGAAATTAAGAGTGCACTTGAATTTTTACGTCGGAACCCGAATGATGCTATAGAAATGGGTAACAATGGTAGAAAGGCTGTTAGTGACGCACTAAATTGGGAAATAGAAGGGAAGAAATTAGTTGAGTGGTATCGTGAAATTTGGGCAAATGAGATCGGACTCTCATAAGTTTTTCAACCGGATGGATGCTAAGTAGCTCGATTGTTAGTATTCTTGCAAATAAAAACATTAGAAAAACGAGTCAATTTCATAAAGGCCAAAAAGAGCTGCATAAACTGATATCTGGTTACGATGGTTCAACGTATCGTACCTTTTCGAGGCGAGAATAAAATGAAGAAGTTTTTCACGGTGGTGTAAATGATGTCTAATCAAAATGAAAGCGGTAATCGACTTGTTTCAGTTATCACTCCTACTTATAACTCTGCAAAGTTTATTGGTGAAACGATTGAATCGGTCCTTGCCCAAACGTATACAAACTGGGAAATGGTGATTGTAGACGATTGCTCTTCCGATGAAACTGTTCGTATCGTAAAAGAATATGTGGCAGGTGATAATAGAATTAAGCTCATCCAACTAAAAGAGAATAGTGGCCCTGCGATTGCCCGTAATACGGCAATCGAACATGCTTGTGGACGCTATTTAGCATTTTTGGATAGCGACGATCAGTGGCTACCTCATAAGTTAGAGAGACAACTACAATTTATGCAAGAGCACGAGATCGCGTTTTCTTTTACCGATTATATGAATATGAATGAGGATGGTACAGAAACAGGGGTAGTCACACACGCTCCGAAAGAAGCAAATTACCATCAACTTTTAAAACATAATACAATTGGTTGTTTAACGGTTATGTTAGATACCGAAAAGACTGGTAAAGTAAAAATGATCAACATTCGCACTCGTCAAGACTATGTATTATGGTTAACAATTTGCAAGCAAGGCTTCACTGCCTATGGGCTTCAAGAAGTATTAGCGAATTACAGAAATGTAGGCAACTCGGTCTCAAATAACAAATTAAAAATGGCGAAGCAAAATTGGAAAGTCTACAGGCAAATTGAAAACATTAGCTTAGTAAAAAGTCTATGGTATTTTGTCCATTATGTGTACTTTAAGTTAAAAAAATACGTATCTCAAAAAGTAGGTAGACCAAGTAACAAATATAGTGAAAAACAGCGCAGACAATATGAATAAAGCTTCTCTTAAATCTAAAAAATCAAAAGTCTTGCGTTCCCACAAACAAGTTCAGTAACCCGGGTCGCTTGATCAGCAAATTTTGTTATAGACTTATGGGAGCAAAGTGTGATAATAATGATGTTGGAATTAATGAGCTTCATAATTTCCAAAACCGAGATGCATAAATCTATAACTAGATATTGTATCTTCGTTGTGAGAATAAAGAATGATGAAAAAAATTAAATATAGGAAATATACTTTTACTAACAACATGTTAGTGATGAAGTCGAATGGCGGTGTAACGAAGTTTTATGCGTAAATATATAGAAGAAATGCTAAAAAGGAAAGACCTTTTAATTTATTTAGTAAAATCAGGATTAAAAGCAGAGCATCGTAATAGTTATTTAGGCTATTTTTGGTGGTTGTTAGATCCTCTACTAGGTGTTTTAGTTTACTATTTTTTAGTAGGCGTTATTTTAGGGCGTGGTGGCGAGAACTTTGCAGTATTTCTTGTCATCGGGTTAGTTGCTTGGCGATGGACAAGTACGACTGTAAGTACCGGTGCAAAAGCAATTTTGAAATACTCATCGATCATTAATCAGGTGTATATGCCAAAAGCGATTTTTCCGCTGACGATCTCATTTACCCAATTCATTAATTTTACGTTTGGGCTTGTTGTCGTAGCAATATTTTTACTATTCTTTGGGGTCGCTCCTGGTTGGCAAGTCGTTTATTTACCATTTATTATCCTAGTACAATTATTATTCTTATTGTCAATTAGTTTATTTTTAGCTTATATATGTGTATTTATTAGAGACATAGATAATCTCCTTACGCATCTGACACGGATTTGGTTTTACTCTTCCCCTGTTATCTGGGAAGGTGGCCGTTTATCGGGAGCCGCAGATGCTCATTGGTGGGTTCAACTTATTATAACCATTAATCCATTTGCCCATATCGTTACAGCGTATCGTGATATTCTTATGTATCAAACAACACCACAATTTACAGGATTAATTATCATTGGTGGTTTATCGTTATGTACTATAATTGCATTGGTGTATTACTATAATCGAAACGAACACAAAATTATTAAAGCACTTTAAAAGAGGGTTTTTAATCATGGTATTACTATCAGATAATAAAAATAGAGAACCAATTAATCAGTCTCGGGAAGTGGTGATACGTGCGAAAAATCTAGGTGTATCCTTTCAAACAGGGTACCGAAAAGATGACTATAAATCTCACGTATTTAACCTTTTTAAAAAAAATAAAGACCCAAGAGAAAACAAAGTTGTCTGGCCATTGAGAAATATTGATTTTACTGGCTATAAAGGTGAAATTCTAGGAATTATTGGGTCAAACGGTTCTGGAAAAACGACACTCTGTAAAATCCTATCGGGCATACTTACCCCTGATGAAGGGGAAGTTTACGTGAATGGCCGTGTATCAGCCCTATTTTCCTTGGGAATGGGATTTAAAAAAGAGTTGACAGGTCGAGAGAATGTCTATTTAAACGGTATGATGTTAGGAATCGAGAAACATAAAATTCATGAATTTATCGATGAAATCCATGAGTTTTCGGGATTAGGCAAGTTTTTAGACAAGCCAATGAAAACTTATTCGAGTGGGATGAAGGCAAGGTTAGGCTTTAGTGTCGCGGCATTTTTGGAACCGGAAATTCTCATTTTGGATGAAGCGTTAAATACTGGAGACCTTAGCTTTAGTCGGAAGGCTGCAGAAAAAATGAGAGAGCTTGTCACAAAGGCAAAAATGGTTATCCTTGTCACGCACAGTCTTCGTTATGCAGCGAAAAATTGTGACCGCCTTATTTGGTTAGAAAAAGGGACAATTCGGGCAACTGGACAGCCTAGTGAGATTGTCGAGATGTACCAAGAGTCTGTACCAGAAAGAACGCGTAAACCGAGAAAACGCTTGGAAATTGAGAAAACAAATGCAAATGTGAAAGAACGAACGGTTGTTAAGGCTGAAAATTTAGGGGTTTCATATCATGACAAAAAAGATAAGTTTTGGGCATTAAAGGACCTTAATTTTGACATTAAAGAAGGAGAAGTTGTTGGGATTATTGGTCATAATGGGGCTGGAAAAAGTACTTTGTGTAAATTGATGACGAAAATTTTATCACCTGATCAAGGAACATTAACACTTAACGGTGAAACAACGGCTCTTCTTGGCTATGGAACAGGCTTTAATTCTCAGTTATCAGGCCGCGATAATATTTTTCTAAATGGGATGCTTTTAGGGATACCCAAAGAAAAAATTGAAAATGATTACCAAAACATTATTGACTTTTCCGGCTTGAAAAAAGCGATCGATAAACCGGTGAAAAACTATTCAAGTGGAATGCAAGCAAGGCTAGGTTTTAGTATTGCAGCGACGTTGCAGCCGGATATTTTCATTATAGATGAAGCCCTTTCTACAGGAGACTTATCATTCAAACAGAAAGCTAGCGAAAAAATTCAAGAGATGATGGAAAAGGCCAAAGCCGTGATTATTGTTTCTCACAGTATGAGTTTTGTTGAGAAAATTTGTACACGTGCAATCTGGATTGACAAAGGTGAAATCGTTTTTGATGGAGATCCAGAGGAAGCGGTAAAACAATATAAATTAAAATATGATCAAACAAAAGCAGCTCCTAAAAAGAAGAAACGTAAGAAACGAAGAAAGAAAAAGATTGAAACAACAAGTAATGAATAGGTGTTGAAGTCGAGATGGTAAAAACGTTCATTCGAAGAATCATTAGTCTTATCGAATGGTTCATGTATAAACTGATTGGTCCGAAACAACGAGAATTCTTTAAAAATAAATTAACAGACAAACAAAAGCATTTCATTAAGAAATTTATGTTTTCAGGAAAGTGGCAGCGACAAGAAATTGGTCTGGCGAAACACCGACTGTATAACCTCGGTTTCACGAAGCGCGCTTTTAGTCACCTTCAAGACTTGTCTCGAAAAAAAGATGAGCCTTATTTAAGTCGACTTGCCAACTGGGAACTTGCGTTATGGCATGCTAATCTATATAGCAAAGAAGATGCGCGTAAATGTCTTGATTTGTTACAACAAGCTACACACGATGAAAAAGATCCGGCGCGTCTCCGTCAAAAAACTATTATGGAAGCAGAATGCTATGAAATACTTGGAGACATTCTAGCAGCAAAGCAAGTATTAGCGCCGATCCTTGATAACGAAGAACATCCGGATGTTTATTTAGCAGCTGCAAACCTTGAGTCGGACATGTCGCGGAGGATGGATTGGATTAACAAAGCGTTACAACTGTACAACATTACTCCTATTACTTTAGATGAAGAAAAAATGGGGAACGAACCTGCCTACGACTGCATCGTGTCAGAGCGAAAAAATAGTCAAGTAGAAACAACGAATACGCCGAAAGTAACGGTAATCGTACCCGTTTATAATGCCGAAGATGTTATTCATACATCTTTGGATGCAATCCTTTCACAAACATGGACAAATTTAGAAGTGCTTGTTGTCGATGACTGCAGTAAAGATTCAACGGTAAATGTAGTTGAAGAGTATGTAAAGCAGGATTCTCGAATTCGATTAATAAAAGCTGAGAAAAATGGTGGAGCGTATGTTGCTAGGAATTTAGCACTCCAAGAAGCTACAGGTGATTTTGTGACGATCAATGATGCAGATGATTGGTCACATTCAGAGAAAATCGAAATACAAGTCCGCCATTTAATGAAAAATCCAGAGATCATTGGGAACACATCTCAACAAGCTCGTGCGACGAATGACCTGAAATTTTACCGTAGAGGAAAACCAGGTACGTATATTTTTAGTAATATGTCTTCATTTCTGTTTCGACGTAAAGAAGTGATGGAGAAGCTTGGTTTTTGGCATTGTGTTCGTTTTGCGGCAGATTCTGAGTTTATTAGACGGATTAAAAAAGTATTTGGCGAAAAAGCAATTGTAGAGTTACCGACGGGACCACTTTCGTTTCAACGTCAAACGAGCACGTCATTAACAGGGAATTCAGCTTTTGGTTACCATGGCTACAAAATGGGAGTAAGAAGAGAGTATGAAGAAAGTCATGACTACTTCCATCAAACATCTGAAAATCTATATTACGGCTTTCCTGAGCAAACACCTCCTTTTGCTGTACCAGAACCAATGTGGCCAATACGAGAAGAGAAGCCAAATGGTTATCGTCATTTTGATGTCATTTACGCATCAGACTTTCGAGCCGATGAGCAAACTGTGATGACAGAAGTAAAGGAAATTCGTTCATTAATAAAAAAGGGACTAAGAATCGGTCTAGCTCAACTGTTTCAATACGAACTTAGCCCTGATAAGAAAGTAAACCGAATCATTCGTGATCTCTTGAATGGAGACACGGTACAAATGGTCGTATATGGGGAAAAGATAACTTGTCATACGTTAATGATTAGACGTCTACCAGTCCTGAAAGATTGGCAAAAGTATATTCCCGAAGTGAAAACAGATGATATTCGAATTGTCGTTGATCAACTATCACAACCTAATAGCGAAACAGCTTCTAATTATATCAACCAGTGCGAAAAGCATCTCAAAGAGTATTTCGGAAAAAGTGGCATTTGGTACCCACAAAGTCCAAATGTTCGCAAGGTGCTTCAAAACGATGTGAATTCCGTGACCCTGTCAAATAAAGCTTGGAACCAGGGGGAGTTAATCATTGAAAAACAGTGAACACTCAGTAAATGAAAAGGATAGACAGCAGCAATTAGTAACGAAACTAATAAAACGTGAGGCCGATGTGCAGCGGTTACAAAACCAACTTAAAAAGATTGAAAAAGAACGAGAGATTGTCTCCAAAAACTATAAAACAATTACAACAAGTCCACTTTGGAAGCTTTCATGGACACTACGAATGTCACTAAAACTAGTAAAAAAACTTTGGAGTTCTACCCAAACTTTTTTACTAGGTTCTAAATATATGAATGTAATGAAACAAAACAAGGAACTAACCGAAACGAAAATTAAGCTTGAAATACAACTGAAATCAACAAAAGAAAAGGTTAAGGTAGCAAATAAATCTTTGCAAACCTATGCTAAACGTGAACAAGTGTTATTAATGGAATTACAAAAACTTGATCAAGGCGAGTTACTCAAATATGTAAAAGCAGCAAAAGAGAACGGTCAGATTATCGATTGTATTGATCACCTCGTTGAAAACAAAGCAAAGCATGACGAACAATATAGCACGGCTCTTAAGTATGCAGCAAAACTGTTTATCAATGCTGATGAAGAAATGAAGCACCTCGTTTATCAAAAAGTATTAAAGGGGTTAAAACTAGAAGAAATTCCTGAATTTATTGTACGAGCAGCGGAAACATCAGATACTCTACAGCTTCATCAAGTATCGTCGTTTCGTGCCAACCTAAATATGCGTGCAAGAATGAAACAACTTAAGGAAGAGATGCCTGAATGGATTCTTGACAATAAAGTTGATGCCTATTCTTTTGTCGATGAATTTGAACTGAAAAGACCTTGGATATCCGATCAGCGTTATTTGGTTTCTAACTTACCTGAAAAAGAAGGGATTGTCATAAAGCCAGTTGACGGTGCCGGGGCACGCGGTGTGTATCTTGTACTTGCTACAAACAAAATATACGACGTAAAACGGTCGCAAATGCATCACAGTTATAACGAGCTTAAAATGTATATCCAAGAAGATCTTGATTTAGGTTGGGTTCAAAACGATGAATGGATGATTGAAGAACTTGTTTATGAAAATGAAAAAGAAGCAATTCCAGCACGTGACCTTAAGTTTTATTGCTTCTATGGCAAAGTAGGACTCGTTTTAGAAGTACAAAGATACCCAGAAGTTAACTATTGCTGGTGGACAGCGAGTGGTGAACGTATTTCTACAGGAAAATATGAGGACAAACAATTTGTTGGTGTTGGAGTAACGGACGCTGAGGTAAAACTTGCAGCCACTTTAAGTTCACAAATCCCTGCCCCCTTTATTCGAATTGACTTCTTAAAAGGTCAAAAGGGAAATGTATTTGGTGAATTCACGCCAAAGCCGGGCAATTACGATCAGTTTGATTCAATAACGGACGAATTGTTAGGGGAGTATTACCTAGAAGCAGAAGGCCGACTCATGAAAGATCTATTAGCAGGAAAGGAATTTATCCCTTTTCGTAAAATACAATCACAACAAACAATAACTAGATATAATTAATCGATTGAAGAGGCGATGTTTAAAATGGAAATAAAGAAAAATGTTTGGCTTCCCCACCTATCAGATGAAGTAGTATCCGATGCAACCGGGCATGAACTTTGCCCATATTTAGTCGCCTTGGAAGGATGGCGAAGAGGACTAACGTTAAAGTGGTATACGAATGATGCCAACCAATTTCATCAGATGAAAACATGGTTTGTCGACAAACCAGGGAAACTATTTTCACTAAGCTCTGAAGATCGAACACATTACTTCTTCCGAACAAGAGGAGATAAAGTTTCAAATGAAGCCGTAGAAATTGGCGCCGATAAACAAAATACGAAAAACTGGCTCTCAAAAGTTGGAGTTCCGGTCCCGGTTGGCAAAAGGTTTGCTTCGACCGTTTCGAATGAAGATGTTTTTAATGAAGCCTTAACGATTGGATTTCCTCTGGTCGTAAAACCGACAGATGGTAGCTTTGGTAGAGGAGTAATGACGAACATTCAAACAGAAGAAGAGCTACAATATGCATTAATCTATGTTCGATCAGAACTTAATTATCCAGATATAATAATTGAAAAATATATACAAGGTGAAGATTATCGCCTGTACGTTGTCGGAGACAAAGTCATTGGAGCAATGAGGAGAATTCCGGCAAACGTTACCGGCGATGGATCTAGTACAATAGCAAAATTAATTGATTTGAAAAATGAGCAAAGAAAACAAAATCCTCGCTTGATTAGTTGCCCGATCAAAATTGACCATGAGTTAAAAGGGTTTATCGAGCAAACGGGTTATACAATTGATAGTGTTCC
The DNA here is from genome assembly GCF_001866055.1 of Anaerobacillus alkalidiazotrophicus. Next base: position 686,022 of record NZ_MLQS01000001.1, on the reverse strand, counting down.
GAAAAAAGGTGAACAAATATTTGTAAGAGAAACGAGCAATATATCACTTGGCGGTGATCCTATCAATGCAACAGGTGATTTATCTCCTGAAATCAAAACGATTGCCATCGAAGCTGTGAAAGCAATTCCTGGTTTACACCATTGTGGAGTAGATATGATCTTTGATCAGAAGAACCCTACTTCGGCAGTTGTCATTGAACTTAACCCAACAGCCCAAATAGGTTCTTTATTGTTCCCGATGGAAGGACAAGCGAGTGATATTCCAGCTGCAATTATTGATTATTATTTCCCGGAAACGGTCAATGTTGAAAAAACGAATCATTACTTTGATTTCAAAAGTGTCCTACAGCCATTAACTAGTAAGACGGCAATTGTCGTTGAAGTTGCATCTGCTCCTTTAGGATATGTATATGCAAAAAAATATACAGTTTCTGGTGATGTACACAACGTAACGTATCATCAGTGGCTTAGAAAGCAAGCGCTTGAAAGAAGTTTAAATGGCTATATTAAAATTATCCACGATGAGTTGATTGAAGTTGTTGTCGGCGGAACAAACAAAGAGGAAGTTGATCAGTTTCAACATATTCTAAATAAAGACCCGAGAAATTATACAATTACAAACATCAGTAGTGAAACATGGAAAAAACCGATACGAATAGGCTTTGAAATTCAAGCAGAGCTAAAAGAATTAGTTGCTGAAGTGAAGAAAATGAATAAAGAGTTAGAAAAGCTAGAAAAGGAACGAATTCGTGTCGAAAAGAAATATTTAAAGTTACAAAACAATCGATTGTGGCGATTAACCTTACCTATTAGGAAATTGTTAGATATACTAAAGGGTATTTTCAAACCGACAAACTAATTAACGTGTAACATAATAGCGAGAAACTAGCCTCATGTTTTGTGAATGAAAGAGGAGGAGCTTATGGAAAGAAATAATAAATATTGGTTACCTCATCTAGAAAATGCCCTACCGACAGAAGCCTTTAGTGACAACCTAAGCATGTACACAATTGCTTTGGAAGGCTGGCGAAGAGGTTTAACATTAAAGTTTTTTACGATAAATACGGTAAAAGGTGAGTTAAAAGTTAGATATTCTTTAACTTATCAAGATAGAGAACATAAATTTTCTCTTTCAAAAGGAGATAAAATTACCTCAGAGGCCATTACTACATGTAAAAGCAAAGAGTTAACGAAGCAAGTGCTAATAAAAGCCAATGTCCCAACCCCGATAGGAGATAGCTTTAGTTCGGAAACTAGTGATGAAGAAATCGTTATGTACGCTAATTCCATTGGATACCCTCTCGTTGTAAAACCAACGGATGGAAGTCTTGGAAGAGGGGTAATGGTTAATCTGCAAGATGAGGCGAAATTGAGACAAGCTTTAACATATGTTCGCAAGGAACTTAACTATACAGATGTCATAGTCGAACAGTTTGTTGAAGGAGAAGAGTGCCGCATCTATGTAATCGAGGATAAAGTGATTGGGGCGGCCAATCGAATTCCTGCTAATGTGATTGGAGACGGAACAAATAACATAGAAACGTTAATTGCATTAAAGAATAAAGAAAGAAAGAAAAACCCTACCTTATCTAAACGGCCGTTAAAAGTAGACAATGAAGTGTTCGAGTTACTTGCCTCTTCAGGTTATACGTTACAGAGCGTCCCGAAAAAAGGAGAACAAGTATTTTTACGACAAAAGAGTAACCTTTCTGCTGGGGGAGACCCTGTTGATTATACCGATCAACTTACTCCAGAAATAAAAGACATTGCTGTTAGAGCTGTCAAAGCGACTGGAATGCTTCATTGCGGCCTAGATATGATGATTAACAAAGAAAAGAACACCGGATCAATTATAGAAGTGAATTCACGAGCGCACTTTGGTTCCATTATGTTCCCAATGGAAGGTGTTGCTAGAGATGTCCCAAAGGCAATAGTTGACTATTATTTTCCTGAAACCGTCGATGCAGAAAAATCGTCGTACTATTTCAACATGAAACAAGTCATGGATATACTTAAAAATAAACTTGCCGATGAAGTGATCATCCCACCTGCACCACAGGAAGAACACGTAGCAAGAAAATATACTGTGTCTGGAGACGTTCAAGGTGTAGGTTATCGACGCTGGGTACAAAAGCAAGCTCGTTTTTTAAAATTGTACGGATTTGCTGAAAACCTTAAAAACGGGAAAGTAATCGTTCTGATCTCAGGTCAAAAAGAATCGGTTGAACAATTTGATCAACGGATTCATAACGAAGGTCCAGAAAAAGCCATTGTGAAAAAAGTGATGAAAAGCGAATGGACGAAACCAGTGAAGGTTGGCTTCGAAGTTTTAGGGCAAAATATATCAAAATACACGATACGATTAGAAGCAAAGTTGAAAGATGAGAAAGAACTGACGAAAACCGTAACGAGTGAAAAAGAAGCGATGGAAAAGAAATATGAGAAATTAATCAATAGTCGCACGTGGCGATATACATCTTCCATTCGTAAACTAGCAAGTTTCCGTAGACGCTTGTTCCAAAAAGGTTAATCATCATCCATTTTATTAACCACAAACTGTTAAGACCTGAGTGTTCTATTAGCCACGTATTATTCGTTACGATGTTGATACGAATAAGGGATTTGGAAGAAAGATGGAGGTTTATATGGAAGGTAATGAAAAGCACTGGTTACCGCATTATATAGATGCTGTGCCAATAGAGGCATCTAGAAAGAAAACGAGTATGTACGTTATTGCATTAGAAGGCTGGCGCCGTGGAATGACGTTGAAATTTTATAATAAAAATGAAGACAATAAATTACAAATCCGCTATTCGCTTAGCCATCAAGGTCATGAGCATCACTTTCAAGGTTCAAAAGGCGATAAAGTGACTGAAGAAGCATACAATGTTTGTGATAACAAAGGCTTAACAAATGAATATCTTTCTAAAGCAGGAGTCCCGATACCACAAGGAAAGAAGTTTTCTGCAGAAACAAAAGATTCTGAGATTCTTCACTATGCCAAAACGTTAGAGTTCCCTCTTGTACTGAAGCCTACGAATGGTTGTGCAGGAAAAGGTGTTATTGCCAACATTGAGACAATTGAAGAATTGAAAGAAGCATTAGTGTATGTGCGTAAAGAAATCAATTATCCAGAAGTTATTGTTGAACAATTTGTGACTGGAGAAGAAATTCGTGTCTACGTTCTAGGTGACAAAATCTTAGGTGCTGCCAATCGTAGACCAGCCAATATTGTTGGCGATGGGGTCAATACCGTCCAACAATTAATTCGAAAAAAGAATCAAGAGCGAAAGAAAATACCACATTTATATTTCCGTCCAATTAAGGTAGATAAAGAAGTGCGGCATTCGATTGAGGGAGCAGGATATACATTAGATAGTATTCCAAAAGCCGGTAAACGGATTTATTTAAGAAAAATTAGTAACGTTTCCGCTGGAGGGGACCCTATCGACTTTACAAATCGACTAACGGACAATATGAAGAATATTGCCATTAGTGCGGTCAAAGCAGTACCTGGATTAGTTCAATGCGGTGTTGATATGATTATTGATGAAAAAAGGGATAGAGGTGTCATATTAGAGTTAAATACGAAAGCAGGTATCGGCTCTCATATTTTCCCGATTGAAGGCTATGGACGTGATATCCCAAAAGCCATTATAGACTATTATTTCCCAGAAACAAAAGAGATGCATAATCCAGACTCGAAGGTTTTCTTTGATTTAAAGAGTATTATTGATTCTCTGCAAAGAAGATCGTCTATTGAAATTGAAGTAACACCAGCACCAACAGAAACGTTATTTGCAAAGAAATTTACCCTTTCCGGAAGTGTTTCACGTAGGAGTTTTCATTCTTGGATCAAAAAAGAAGCGCTAAGTCGAAACTTACATGGTTCTGTTAACAAATTAAGAAATGGTGATATTGATGTATTGATCGCAGGGGCAAGCGAAGCCCAAGTCGATACGTTCAAAGAACTACTATCAAAACATTTCGCAACTGCACAAATAGATGATATAGCAGAAGAACGTTGGCAGCACCCTGTCAAAGTAGGCTTTGAAATTTCCAATGAACTTACTACGATGACCTTAGAGCACCTCGAAGATGAATTGACAATGATAAAGAAAGAAATGGAAAAAGTTCAAAGAGAACGAAAACGATTTGAACGACGTACGAAAATGATTGTTCAAAGTCGTTCCTGGAAAATGATAGAACCGTTAAGAAAACTTTTTCATTTTTTCAAAAAAACATTAGCTGTTAAGTGAATCTCATCCTACAGCGATTAAGCGACTTTAATGTCGCTTAATCATATGGAATGAGTAAATCGATTTGAATCTAAAAGCTCGGCTGAATGCCAAGCTTTTTTTATACTATCAAGTATAAAATTTTTTTGGATGATAAGAAAAGCTAAGGCTTTTGCCATTAAGACCTGGGGATAAGCCAAGTTTTTCTAATCCTATTCTTAAGGGGTAGTAAAGCCTCCGTTGATTGAAGTTCAGCTTTATCAGAAAATTTTTTCCAATAGGTGGTAGACTCACACTTTCTTATAACATGTACATAATAATGAAATTATAACCATGAGTGGCAGTAAAAAAATTGGAAATCTATTATAAAATCACTTGAAAAAAAGTCTCATAGCAACGATACTATATTAAGAGATAGATAAGCTAGTAGATTTCAGGTAGGAGGTAATAAATGATAATGGTAGTTAAAAAGATTTTTATCTCTTTTGTTGCAACAGCAACCTTTTTTAATTTTGTTCCTGCGACACTTGCAAATGCAGCACAAAAGGAGATATCAGCAACAAACGATGTTGAAGGTACAAAAGGAAATGAAGACGAAGAACTAGAAGAAATCAACAACTTAGAGGAAGATCCAAATGAGGATATTGATACAGAAGAGAATGATGAACAAGAAATAGACGTTCGAAGAGAAGCTGCGAAGGAAGAGGAAGAGATAGAGGAAGTTGTCGATGAAGACAATGACGATGAAAATGCTGATCCTAATAGTACGACTGAAGAAGAAGCTGTTATTCAAGTATTGTCAGACGAACAAACAGATGATGGTAGTTTGAATAATATAGAAACAACTGAAGAGGTTATTGAACTACAACAAAATTTAAAAACGTTAGGTTTCATGATTGATAAAGAAATAAATGGACTTTTCGATGAAGCTATGAAAGAAGATGTAAAATTATTTCAAAACTATTTTGGTCTTAACGAAACTGAAATTGCTGATGAAGATACGTTAGCGAAAATTGAAGAGATTTTATCAAACCCGTTAAGAAATGGCCAAAGGCATGAAGATGCGATTCAATTAAAAATCAACTTAGCTAATCTGGGTTACCATATCTCTAATAACCCAACAACGTTATATGGAACTCAAACAGATGCTAAAGTGAGAGAGTTCCAAGAAGACCATGGATTAAGAGTGAACGGAATTGCTGATGAGGTTACATTAGCAAAAATAGATGAGCTTCTATCAATTCCTATGCAAACAAATGTATACAGAAACGATGTTGTAACGTTAAAAATTAACTTATCAACGTTAGGTTTTCATGTTTCAAACAATCCAACGCCACTTTATGGACCACTTACAGAACAAGCGGTAAGAGATTTTCAGCAATATTACGGATTAACTGTTAATGGAGTTGCTGACGAAGCGACGTTAAATAAAATTGATGAGATTTTATCAAGCCCGTTTCGAAATGGAAAAAGACACGAATCAACCATTACTTTAAAAGTAGATTTAGATAAATTAGGACACCATATTTCCGATAACCCAACGACGTTGTATGCTTCACAAACAGCTGCAGCAGTGGAAGACTTCCAAAGACGCTATAACTTACGAGTGAACGGTATCGCTGATCCTGTTACATTAGCGAAAATCCAAGAATTATTAAAAGCTCCGTTAGCGAATGGACTGTACCGTTATGATGTTGTAGACCTGAAAGTGAACTTAGAGAAACTAGGATTTGGTGTTTCAAATAATCCAACAATTTTCTTTGGACCTATTACAGAAAGAACCGTAAGAGAGTTCCAAGAGTATTATGGTTTACAAGTAACAGGTGTAGCTAATAACGCCACTTTATCGAAGATTTCTGAAGTTCTTTCATCACCTTTACGTAATGGTCAAAGGCATGAAGCGGCTGTGCAGCTGAAATTAGATCTTGCACGTTTCGGTTATCACGTTTCAAATAACCCTACGACCTTATATGGGACTCAAACAGAGCAAGCTGTTAGAGAGTTTCAAGAGAGATACGGTTTACGTGTGAGTGGTATCGCTGATGAAATCACATTAGCAAAGATTGCGGAACTGATTGAATCAGGTGTAGGTCAGGAAATTATTACGTACACTCAATACAACTTAACGCTAGCTGAATCAGCTGCAAGGCAGAGCAGCTTAAACCCTCCGCCACAAACAGATCTTTATCGTACTGCTCCTGGGTTAGTTCATAGCAGTGTGGTTGATATTGTTGAACGTGGAGTCATCACTGGAAGTAGCGTAAATCTTAGAAGAGATGCTACAACACAAAGTAGTTCGTATGGACTAGTTCCTATTGGTACAACATTCACGATTGAAGAAACAGTTACAGGTCAAAACCTTAGTGGAAATGATAAATGGTTTAAAATAAACTACCAAGGTGAAACACTATACGTTCATACTAGCTTAGCAAGTAGTTCTAGTGTGGCCGTTGTAAAACAAAATAATACACGAGTGCGCGAAGCTGCGAATACAAATAGTCATAATTTTGGATCGGTAAGTAAAGATACTGAATTAGTTGTGTTAAGAGAGGTATCGGGAACTTCAGTAAGTGGAAGCACGAAATGGTATGAAGTTCGTTTCCGTACATGGAGAGATGCAAAACCTGAGCATTTCATGCCATATTTAGACCCTAATCAAAATGACAGGTTCCAACATCTTGTATTAGATGCTACAGCTGGTGTGACAGCTTCTCAGTTAAATAGTGTCCTTTCTGGTAGAGGAATTTTAAATGGGATGGGTCAAGCATTTATTACGGCAGGAACTACACATTCAGTGAATGAAATTTATTTAATTGCCCATGCTTTACTTGAAACAGGAAATGGAACGTCTGGATTAGCAACTGGAATTGAAGTTGGTCGAAATAATAATGGAAACTTAGTTCTAGTAACAAGTAGTAATAGAAGTAGTTTAAGTAACATTAGAACGACGTACAATATGTTTGGTATCGGAGCTGTTGATAGTGACCCGTATAGATTAGGTGCTATCTATGCTTATAATGCAGGTTGGTTTACTCCTGAAGCTGCAATTGTTGGTGGTGCAGCCTTTATTTCAAACAGTTATTTTGCTCGTGGTCAAAATACGTTATACAAAATGAGATGGAACCATGCGTATCCGAGTCAACCAGGCGGAACTTTCTTCCCACAATATGCAACAGATATGGGTTGGGCGGTTAAACAAGTTCCTCGTATTAAAAGCTTATACGATCAACTAGACAACCCTACGTTACGTTTTGACATTGTTCAATATCGATAAGGATGTGTAGTAATAACTTAAGAAAGAACCTAGGTAAAGATTGCTTAGGTTCTTTCTTCTTCTCTTGCAAGGATATAACTACTCGTGCATAGCTAGATATTCATGCTTTTACACACTATAATCAATAGTAAGTACTTTACTTATAGAAAGGGGAAGAAAAAATTCATGCAAGTGAAAAAAGCAATTATCCCTGCAGCAGGTTTAGGGACAAGATTCCTCCCTGCAACGAAAGCACAACCGAAAGAAATGCTACCTATTGTAGACAAGCCTACGATTCAATATATTATCGAAGAAGCGATTGCCTCAGGAATTGAAGACATTATTGTTGTCACCGGCCGTGGAAAACGAGCAATCGAGGATCATTTTGATAAATCCTTTGAGCTAGAAGAAACGCTAGAAAAAAAGAATAAAACGGAGTTGTTAGAAGAAGTACAAGCGATTTCGGCGATGACGAACATCCATTACATTCGTCAAAAAGAAGCGAATGGATTAGGACATGCGATTTGGTGTGCACGTAAGTTTATTGGTAACGAACCATTTGCTGTCCTATTAGGTGATGATATTGTCCAATCTGAAACGCCTTGTTTGAAACAGTTGATGGATGTGTATACGAAATACAATTCATCCGTTGTTGGAGTTCAAGAAGTCCCTGATGAAGACGTGTCAAAATATGGGATAGTCGCCCCAAAAGGATCCGAAATTGAGCGTAATGTGATTCATGCAGAAACGTTTGTAGAAAAACCATCCGTTGAAGATGCTCCTTCCAATTATGCCATCATGGGAAGGTACATCCTTCGACCAGAAATCTTTGATGTCCTAGAAACACTTCCCCCTGGTGCTGGTGGTGAAATTCAGCTGACAGATGCGATTAAAGTATTAAACAATTCACAAGCTGTTCTAGCTTATAACTTTCACGGAATACGTTATGACGTTGGTGACCGATTAGGATTTATTAAAGCTACAGTTGATTTTGCATTACAAAGGAACGATTTAAGTGAAGATGTTGCTAAATATATAAAGGATATTTATGAACATAAATTAACTAAATGACAGAAGATTTATGCCGGATAAAATTAACAAGTACAAAACAAATTTTATAAATAATGAAACATTAAAAGCCCAACTAACGTCTAAAAAGTTAGTTGGGCTTTTAGCTTCTGTAATAAAGCATCCGAATGTAATCGCATAAGTTGCCTTTCCGTGAGCCGACCTTAGTGTTAACAAAATTGTTGTAGGTGCTAGTTAAGCACGCTAAATAGTAAGAAATGCCTTAGAAAAAATTCCTATTTTCTTTCGCCCAAAAATTTAGTATAGTAGTTTATGATTGTTTAATCTATAGCAACCTTTACTATAGAGAAAGATTATACAAAAAAGGGATATAAAAAGATAAAAAATGGGTCTCAATTACTGTAAGGGAGAGATTATGAAATGCCTAGTATCAGTGAATTAAGAAATCACAAATTCATCATCATCTTAGGCGATCTTCTATGTATATTAGCAGCATATATCGGAGCCTTCTATGTACGTTATAATGGGTTTCCGCAAAGAAACTGGGAATCGTTTATTTCCCTATTGCCTTGGATTTTATTAATTGGTTTATTTTTCATATCGATCTATGAATTGTATTCTCTAGATCACAAAAATACCCTATGGGATGTTAGTGTTAAGATTGTCATTTCGGTTATCTTTATGGCGTTTCTCACGATGGCAGCGTCCTATTTATTCCGCGAATTTGCGATGCCGCGTTCGATCGTCCTAATCGGGAGTGTATTTACGGTTATCCTGATGCTTATTTTTAAAGGCTTGTATTTAAAGTTGACGAGAGGAAATGCTGTTGGTACCGTTCTGATCGTTGGTGATGATGAGCATACACAACGTGCGATGTTGAAGTTGAAACATCCAATGTTAAAAGGTACGCGTGTAAAACACATTCAACCGACGACACCGATTGAAAAAATCGATGAACTATTGCAACAAGTGGATTATGTTTTATTATGCCCAAAAATCGGAAAACAAAAGAAATCGTTAATTATTTATCATGCAATGGAACGAAATAAGATGGTCTATGTCATCCCTTCATTATATGAGCTATTGCTTCAACGTGCGACTGTTGCACCGTTAGATGATACGATGGTGATGTCCGTTAAGCCGTTTGGTTTAACATTCGACCAAGTGGTGATTAAACGTATGTTTGACTTTGTGTCATCGGCATTGATTATTGTCGCTATTTCACCAGTATTATTCATTACTGCGTTAATTGTTAAGCTTGAGGACCCAAAAGGACGAGTCTTATATACACAAGAACGCCTAGGTAAAAACAATCAGCCATTTACGATTTATAAATTCCGTTCGATGATTGAAGGAGCAGAAAAGTTAACAGGTCCGACATTAGCAACAGAGAACGACCCACGTATTACGAAAGTCGGTAAGTTTATGCGTGCCACACGCTTAGATGAGCTACCACAATTGTTTAACGTTCTAAAAGGAGACATGTCATTAGTCGGTCCAAGACCTGAACGTGAATTCTTTATTAAGAAGCTTTCAAAAGAGTACTATCACTATGGCTATAGAAATACAGTTCAACCAGGAATTACAGGGTATGCACAAATTATGGGTAAGTATACGACAGAAGTTGATGATAAATTACGCTTCGACCTATACTACATTCGTAACTATACATTCTGGCTAGATATCGTTATCTTATTAAAGACGTTTATCGTATTATTTGATAAGACGAAAGCAGAAGGAACAGAGACGAAAAAGGAAGTTGCCGCGACGGAAGAGAAAAAAGCTGGGGCGACGTTATAATTTTTATAGTAGTAAAGAACCGACCAATTCTGGTGGGTTCTTTTTTGTATAATCAGAATTTATATATTTCTAACTTGGAAACTGTCTAGCTCCAGGCGCCATCGGCTCGATCACTTCAGTCAAGTTAGTAACGTCCATTACTACATGAATTACTCCAATGTATAGCTTCGTGCAGTTGTGCTTCTGCGGTTTTATTTTTAAAGATACAAAGACCATTTGTTCCGTTTGATTATCGGGGTAAATGGTCTTTTTTTATGAAAGTCAAAAAACTGTAAATAATAGTTTGGTAGATGCATAGTAATAAAAGACTATTCTCTCACTACAAGCAGAAAGGGCGTGAATAAATATACCTATTAAATAACCTTTTTTTATCAAATTTGATAAAAGTTGATAAAATAGTAAAAAAATGAAGTTTTTTTGATCGATCTGTATTATTATAGTAAATATTAGTTCTATTGTCTAACTATTTAAAAGGTGAATACGTCATTTTAACTATTTTAAAGGAGGAGTCATGGAAAGAAGAAAAAAGAGAATCGTTTTAGCGGCACTACTATTGTTGCTGTTTTTAGGTTTAGGAAGTTATTTTACGGTAAAAGTCGTACAATCAGGTACGATTACTGAGCAATTAGATTTAGGTAATAAGTTTTATTCAGAAGGGGATTATGAAGAAGCCATTATCGCCTTTGAAAAAGTATTAGACATTGATCCGCGTCATACAGATGCGCGTATAGGACTAGCGAAATCTTTAGTGGCATTAGATCGAACCCCAGAAGCAGAAAGAGTTATTCATGAAGGAATTTCGATCAAACCGAAAGAACCAAAGTTTTATAGTTTCCTAGCAGATCTTTACATAAGTGAAGGTAGGATTGAAGAAGCGATTGCTGTATTAGACGATGGGATTGATAGTACAAATGATCAATCACTCGTTTCTCAGCGTAATGAATTAGATAGTAACATTAAATTAGTGGCTGAACGAACGATAATCCAAATAGGATATGATACGATCGTTCAACTTGTCCATGTAGATGAAGAAGATAACGAAACGATCTTGAAAGCAAGTGAGTGGTCTCTAAATCCAGACGATATCGCAACGATTTCTGAAGGGCTTGGAAACCAAATGGTCGTTGAAGGAATTGAGATTGGTGTTACAGAAGTAACGGCTAAACTTCATTCTATTGAGCGTGCAATTGAAATTGAAGTGAGTGAACAAGCGTTAGCTACTATCGAATTTCAACTCAAAGCGGATACAATCGCAGTCGGCGACACGGTTGAAATCGTAGCAATTGGTTACGATTTTGATGGAAACGAAATGGAGATTGATCCTGAGTGGTTATATGAAGCTAACTTAGGTTCTTTAAGTCAACAAGCCGGTACTTCGAATGCGTTTGTTGCTTCTGAAGACGGTACAGTTGAAATTCATGTAATAGACGGAGAGGTAACATCGATCCTCTCGTTTACTGTAGAAAAGAAAAAGCATACGTTAAATACTTCTGTTGTAGGGTCAGGACAAATCGTTCGTAAGCCGAATGCATCTGAGTATGAAGATGGAAGCACGATTACCCTAGAGGCCGTTGCTAGTAGTGGTTGGGAGTTCGTTCGTTGGGAAGGTGCTCTAACAGGTAGCCAAAAAGAACAAGAGCTTATGATGGACGAAGAAAAAACGGTACGAGCCATTTTTGAAGAAGTGGAAGTGCCTACGTACAGATTAGCAACCGAAGTAACTGGTGAAGGAACAATAAGAAGAAGTAGTAATACAAGTGACTATCAATCAGGTCAACGAGTAACATTAACGGCAGAACCTAGAAGTGGTTGGGAGTTCGTTCGTTGGGAAATCGACTTAACAGGTACAACTACTCAAAGAGATATTACGATGACATCGAACAAAGCCGTTCGTGCTGTCTTTAGAGAACAAGAGCAGCCGGTGAAAACCTACCGTTTAACAACAACGGTTCAAGGTGAAGGAACAATCCAAAGAAGTAGCCAAAAAGAACGCTACAATGAAGGTGAGACCGTAACACTTACGGCGCACCCGAAACAAGGGTATGAGTTCGTTCGTTGGGAAGGCGATGTGACTGGCACAAATCGACAAAGACAAGTGACGATAAACAGTGACAAAACGGTACGTGCTGTCTTTAAAGAAAAAGAACAACCGGTTGTCACCTATCGTTTAACGACAACGGTTAATGGGGAAGGAACAATCCAAAGAAGTAGCCAAAAAGATCGTTACAATGAAGGTGAGACCGTAACACTTACGGCGCACCCAAAACAAGGGTATGAGTTTGTTCGTTGGGAAGGCGACGTGACTGGCACAAACCCACAAAGACAAGTAACAATGAACAGTAATAAAACAGTCAACGCTGTCTTTAAGGAGAAAGTTACGTATACGTTAACGACAACTGTTGATGGTGAAGGTGTAATCACTAGAAGTACGACAAAATCGGCCTATCCATATGGTGAAGAAGTAACCTTAACGGCTCAAGCCGAAGAAGGCTGGGCGTTTGTTCGTTGGACCGGTGACGCCACTGGAACAAACCCACAAATAAAAGTGACAATGACAAGCGACAAATCAGTTAAAGCAGTGTTTGAGGAGGTAACAACTTATACACTGACGACTGAGGCTTCTGGTGATGGTTATATCATTTACGTAAGTGATAATGATAAAGAGCGCTATCTTCCTGGTGAAGAAGTTACGTTAAAGGCTATGGTTAATAGTGGTTCAATGTTTGAAAAGTGGAGTAAAACGGAAGATGGTAATGAGGAAGTAAGCTTTAGCTATGAAAATGAACTACATCTTGTCATGGACAACAATATTCATGTCAAAGCTTCCTTTAGGCCTTATGGTAGCTTACAAGGGGCTGTGACAGATTCAACTACTGGAACTAGATTGTCAGGAGTGACAGTGGAAGCTACTGAAGTTCATTCGGGTCGAGTATTCACGACAACGACAGATGATCAAGGAAACTACTATATTCCAGAAATCTTTGCTTCAAGTGATGAAAATGATGAGAATGTAATGATTACCTTTACAAGCGAAGATTACCTTGAAGAGACTAGACAAGTAACAATTCAGGCTGGTGAAACGACAACGACGAACGTATCGGTTATGCCGATTAGAGAAGATTATGAGGATGAAATTCGTATTGTATTAGATTGGGGAGCTGCACCACGGGACTTAGATGCACATTTATATGGGCCGACACCAACAGATGCGAATTTCCATGTCTTTTATGGAAACCGTAGTTATTCATATGGTGAAGAAACGTATGTTAGCTTAGACGTTGATGTGACAAACGGCCATGGTCCTGAGACGATTACAATTTATCAACAAATTGAAGGTGAATACGTATATCGTGTGCATCAATTCTCGTCTGATGAAGAGTTAAAGAATTCAAGCGCTAGAGTCAGAGTGTACCGAGGCAATCAACTTGTTGAAACATTCCGAGTACCAACTGATTTAGTAGGTAGAGAGTGGTATGTCTTTAAAATCATTGGAAATGATATTATTCCGATGGAAAACGATACTGAGTCAAGCGAAGAAACGACATCGGGAGAAGATTCAGATCAAACCGAAGTAGCAGCTTCTAGTACAGAAGCAAGTACAGCCACTACTACAACGGAGGCAGTTGATACAACGGAAGAAGTAACAGAAACGTCAGAAACAACAACTGATTCCTCGACAGAAACAGAAGAAGGTTCTACAGAAGATACAAATCCGGTAGAACCGACTCAAGAAGAGCCTGTTGCAGTCATGGAAGAGGAAGAAGTAGAGGAAACTGAGGAGCAGTTAGAAGAAACAGAAGAAGAAACAGAAGAAGTTGTTGAAGAAAATCAGCGAGACGAGGAAGCAAGGTTAGAAGAGGAAGAAGAGACTGATTCGTAGATTTTCTGATTTTTAAGGTTCGTTGTGGGGGGAATTTGATCCCCCCACAATCCTTTCATAAAGTTTTAAATATGAGCCTGTGCTCAATCATATCAAGTTGGGGGTAACATCCGTATGGTGAATGTGAAGAAATTATTAATAGTACTAGTATTGTTCGTTATGACTTTTGGAACAGGACTTTCCGTTTTTGCTGAAGAAGATGAAATTACATTTGAAGATGAAGCATTAGAACTGGTGATTCGAAATGAGATTGATAAACCAAATGATCCTATTTATAAATCAGATGTAGAAGGAATAACGACATTAGATGCTTCAAGTTGGGATATTGAAAGTTTGAAAGGCATTGAACACTTATCAGCTCTTAAAAACCTCAATTTAGCTGGTAATAACATTAGTGATATTTCCCCGTTAGAAGATCTTACGAAGCTAGTTGTTCTTCGTTTAAACGATAATCAAATTGATGATATATCTCCTTTAGAAACTTTAACGAGACTAGAAGCGCTTTACTTATCCGATAACAGTATTAATGAGTTAAGTCCGTTAAGTGATTTAGACAAATTAACGACTCTTCAACTTAGTAATAATGAGCTTCAGTACATAAACGCTCTAAAAGACTTGAAGAAGCTAACAAACCTTTACTTAGATGATAATAAAATAAACGAAATCGACGCGTTGAAAGATTTAACCAAACTAGAAGTTCTTCGTTTGAATAATAATTTACTTACAGAAATTAACCCTCTTCAAAATTTATCAAATTTAAAAGTATTACGTCTTTTTGGAAACCCAATTAGCCATATCGTACCATTAGGTGGCCTGTCAAACTTAGAGGTTTTATTACTAAACCATGCCCAGGTAAGTGACGTGTCAGCATTAAAAGGGTTAACAAACTTATCAGTATTATATTTAGAGGAAAACAATATTTCTGACATTTCAGCATTATCAAATCTAGATAACTTAAATCAATTGACGCTCGCTGGAAATAAAGTAAATGACTTTTCGCCAACTGAATCGTATTATCACAACTTAGTTCATAGTGATTTTAATCTTGATGGAGAAACAGACGATAAGTCAGAGGAAGCTAGTGACAATGAGAGCAGTTCAAATACATTAACGTATATCTTAATTGCTTTTGTTCTTTTACAAACATTTGCGCTGTTTTATGTATTCACAAATATGAAGGGTTCGCGTAGAGGGTAATGTTCCAAAGGAGAGAGGGTGTCCCAAAAGTGCCTGACACCACGCGTATACTGCTATATACATAGGTTCGGTTTTACTTCCGTCTATATATAGTTGTGATACGGTGTCGGGAACTTTGTTTTGGGACACTTCCCTTTATTCCACTCGTTACGGTATCTCGAGTTATTCTTGTTGGTATTGAGCAAACCTTTTAGTCGGCGATAGTAGTGTTTTCATTATTTTTTAGTAAAGAATAGGTGGCGATGATTGAATGGTGCAAGCAGGAGCGCAAACAACGATGAAAAGTGCGATTACTGTTTCTTATAAGGGAGACGTAGTAACGACAATTGATATTGATCACAGCAGCCAAAAGAAATTTTATACATTCGGACGTTCCACGAAAAATGACGTCTTTTTACAGTCGGCAATTGTTTCGAATGAACATTTAGTGTTTGAGGTTCGTGGCGATCAAGTATATGTTCGGGATCTTAATAGTACAAACGGAATGTTTATCAATGGTGAGAAACAACCAAGTGCTGTACTAAATAATGGTGATGTGATTAGAATCGATGATTTATCAAACAACCATAATGAAGGGGTAATGTTCATTTATTCACTTCATTCAAGTAACATTGATGAAAAATGGTTAGAGTACTCGTTACGCGAAAAGACTGAAGTAACAATCGGTCGTGAAGATAGCAATGAAATTGTGATTGTGCACAGTTTAGTTTCAAGACAGCACGCGATGATTGAGAAGTTAGGCTCTCATTTTTACATAGAAGACTTTAAAAGTACGAATGGCACGTTTTTAAATGGAAAGCGAGTGACGGGTAAACAAAAGCTCGAACCGTTGGACACGATTTTTATCGGAAGTACGAAGTTGATTTTCCATGAGGATAAAATTATTTACAATGTCGAATCGTCAGGTCTACGGTTAGATGCCATTCACATTAGTAAATTCGTTGAAGAAAGTAAAGGTTTCTTAAAACCAAAACAGCCAAAAACGATTTTAGATGATATTAGCATTGGTATTAAAGCAGGAGAACTCGTGTCGATCATCGGTGGTAGTGGTGCTGGAAAATCGACATTTATGGATGCGTTAAATGGATTCCGTCTACCTACAGAAGGATCTGTTTTAATTAATGATGATGATTTTTACGAAAATTACGAGGCTTACAAAAATATCATTGGTTATGTGCCGCAGCAAGATATCGTTTATGACACGTTATCCGTTGAAGATATGTTGACGTATGCCGCGAGACTAAGAATGCCAGAGGATTCGACTGAAGAGGAAATCCAGGCGCGTGTCGATCAAGTCATTCGTGACGTAGAATTAGAAGGACGAGAAGACGTTCTTATTAAGCAATTAAGTGGTGGACAACGAAAACGTGCGAGTATTGCGGTTGAACTTCTCGCTGATCCGAAGTTATTCTTTCTTGATGAACCGACGTCAGGTCTTGATCCAGGAATGGAACGAAACATGATGCAGCTCTTACGTAAGCTTTCAAACCAAGGCAAAACGATCATTTTGATTACTCATGCGACGGCAAACTTAATGCTGTGTGATAAAGTTGTTATTTTAGGCTTCGGTGGAAAGCTTTGTTACTTTGGTCCACCAAGTGGCTCGTTACAATTCTTTGGCGTGAAGGATTATGCAGATATTTATGACTGTATTAACAAACATTCGAGTGATTGGCAAATGCGCTTTAAGCAATCGGAATATTATTCGTACTTCAAGCCACTTGAAGTGAAAACACCAAAGCCAATTTCAGCTCCAGAAGTGGCAGACAGAAGCTCGATGAAGCAATTTAGTATTCTCTGTAAACGATATTTAAAACTGACGCTAGCTGATAAGCAACGATCGATTGTGCTATTATTACAAGCGCCGTTTATTGCCTTCGTACTGTTACTTGTTGTTAGTGATAACCCGATTCAATTTTACGAATCATCGAAAGAGCTTATTTTTACAATCGCATCTACTGGTGTTTGGATTGGTCTATTGAATTCGATCCAGGAAATTACGAAGGAAAATGACATTTATCGACGAGAACGTGCAGTTAACTTAAAGCTTATCCCGTATATTTCTTCGAAGTTAATTATTCTAGGTGTACTTTCTTTCGTTCAAGCTGTTTTATTTGTAGCGATTTTAACACAATTTATTACGCTGCCAACGGAATCGTTACTAGGTTCAATACGACTTGAATTAATGATTACGTTATTTTTAACGACGTTTGCAGCGACAACGTTAGGTCTTGTTATATCATCAATGGTATCTAACTCTGACCGTGCCATGGGAATTGCCCCGTATTTACTCATTCCTCAATTAATTCTGAATGGCCTCGTCTTTAAATTAGAAGGTGCAGCTGAAGTCATTTCAAACTTAGCAATCAGTAAATGGGCGGCAAGAGCGATTGGGATTTCTTTTGATTTAAATAGTCGACCGTTAGAAATTGAAGATAGCGGCTTCCGAGTACCACAAAGAGATTTGCCAGAATACTTCGATTATGAATTATCGTTACTTTATCAAAACTGGATGATTTTAGTTGGGGTAGCTGTGATTTGTATTATCGCAAGTATCGTTTCCTTAAAGTTAAAAGACAATTAAGATAGGGGGAAGAAGTGAATGGAAACAGAAACATTGTATATTGTCTTAGGTGTGATCGTCGTTATTAACGTTGTTCTACTTTTTATGTTTATGTCTAAGAAGAAAAAACAAAGTGTGAGTCGTCCGAAGACAGCACCAAACAATCAAGTGCAAGCAGTTAATTATAACGAGTACAACAAAACCGTAGCGTTACATCATTCAAGTCCAATGCAACAAGAAAAACAAGCGAGACCTTATCAAACGAATGAAAAGACAGCGATGCTTCAAGAGGAAAAAATTCGTCCGTTATCATCAGAAGATAAAGAAGAAGTTCGTCAACAAGTGAGTAAAAAGGCAGTGATGGAAACACAATTATTAACCGCAGAGCCTGAAGTAGCGGTTGATAAAGAGCCAGTTCCGACAATGACGATTGAATATAAAGAAAAAGAAACCGAAAAAAGTTTTCCTTTCACAAGTTCAATTGTAAACGTAGGCCGTGATCCAGAAGTTTGTGATTTGGTTCTTTCAGAAGATCCATTCATCGGTCGAAACCATGCGATGATTTTAAATAAGGAGAACAAGTTTTTTGTTGTTGACCTCGAAAGTAAAAATGGAACCTTTATTGACGGTGAACGAATTACCGGTCAGAAACCAATTGAAGCAAACCAACCATTTACAATTGGCAGAACGGAAATGGTTATTAAAGTAATTGGAGGCTAAAAACGTGACTGTAGCTACCACGGATATATTTCCCCAAAGATTAACATACGGTTATTGTACGGAGAAAGGTAAGCGTGAGGAGAATCAAGACATGATCCTCGCGCTTCCACACTTTTTTTCATTTGCGATTGCAGATGGCGCCGGTGGTCATGACTTTGGCAGGCGAACGAGTGAAATGACCATCGAAGCATTCAAAACCGAACTAGAACAATGCGACCAATGGGATACCGAGTTTCTTTATTACTTATTCCAAAAAAAATATAAACAAGTGAACCAGCATATTTATGAGTTAGGGAAAAAATTTAGCACATCGATGGTGACGACGTTCTCGATGGTGAACTTCATTCATAACGACGTCCTGATTAGTAACGTAGGTGATACAAAAATCTACCGCATTCGAAATCATGAGCTGCAACTACTGTCAAAAGTCCATAATGTCGCTCATGAATTATTAGAACGAAATGAAATTACAGAAAACGAGTTAAAAAATCATCAAAACAAGCATATGTTAACCGAAGCGATCGGTGGAACAAGATCCGTGAACCCGTATCTCAAAATTTCACGCATGCAAAAAGGGGATGTCATCATTATTTGTACAGATGGAGTCTACCAATTTGTCGATGAAGCAACACTTCTCTCTCTTTTTAGTCATAACGACCAGTACACAAACGAACAATTAGCAAAATTATGTCAACAGAGTGTATCAAAAGCTCTAACAAACGGTGGAAACGATAACTTATCGATTATCGCAGTTTCTTTCAATTAAAGGAGGAAGCAATGAAACGAACTATTATTTATACATCGATTATAGGTGCGCTATTGTTGTTTATGGCATTTGTGATTCTCGTTAGTCCTGTTGAGAAACTTCAGCCAACAACGATAACAGACCGAGCAATCGCAAGTCACTTTTGGGCAACCATTGATGACCTTTCCTTTGAGCTAAGATCTGATGGGGTTTATATTGAACAACGCTTACCAAGTGACCGCTTTAACGAACTCGTACAAATTTCTGTGCATGAGGATCTTAACTTAACTGCGGTTAACGGTACGTTAGAAGACGGAAAAGCAATCATTGTCGCTAATTCCAAGATACTATCCTTTATTCCAAGTCAATATCGCCTTAGATACTCGCCTTCAGTGAAAAATGGTCGGGTCATACTAGCACTAGAAGAAGCAAAAATCGGTCGCTTGCCGTTAAGTAAAAGCGCAGTAATCTCAAGCTTAGCAAAGTCGAAAGGTGAGATGCTAGAAGTCGATGAGGAAGACAACATCGTCTTTATTGGCACGCCGCGGTCCTTACAGTTTCAAGAAGCCAAAATCGAAGATGATACGCTTTATCTTGCGTTTCAAATAAAAATCAATTCCATTACAGATGTATTAGAACTTGCAAACTTTATGATGCCAGAGCAGCTACTAGACATCATTAAAAGACAACTTTTACGATCGAGGGGTGATGACATTGGGAATTGTTATCGGACAGGTCTTTGACGGGAAATATAAGATTATGAAGCAACTCGGAGAAGGGGGTATGGGTACCGTCTTCTTAGGTGAGCATGTGAGTCTTGGTACGAATTGGGCAATCAAGCGGATCTCAAAACATACCAACGACAAAATCGACTTACTTGCCGAACCGAACATTATGAAAAAGTTAAATCACCCTTCATTGCCAAGGATTTTTGATATTATTGAAGATCAAGACTTTATTTATATTGTGCTTGATTATGTTGAAGGGATAACGTTAGAAGAAGAGTTAGAAAAAAAGAAGAAAATACCTGAGAAAACAGTCGTCAAATGGGCGAAAGAAATTTGTGATGTCCTCGAGTACCTCCATACTCAAAAGCCAAATCCGATCATTTATCGCGATATGAAGCCGTCGAACTTAATGATTACAAAAGATGGTTCGATTAAGGTAATTGATTTCGGGATTGCAAGAGAATACAAAAAAGAATCAAAAAGTGATACGACATACATTGGTACACGTGGATATGCAGCACCAGAGCAGTATGGAACCGCGCAAACCGATGCAAGAACTGATATTTATAGTTTAGGGGTAACGTTGTACCATCTCGTAACAGGGAAAGGCCCAAATGATCCACCGTATGAAATTAAACCACTTCGTGAACTTGATTCGCGCCTTTCGGTCGGCCTTGAGCATATTATTTTAAAAAGTACACGTCAAGACCCGAAAGAACGTTACGGCAATGTCAAACTACTATTGAAAGACTTTGAAAATATTCATACGTTTTCAAGTGATTACAAGAAAGCGAGAAGGAAGAAGATTGCAAGTAACGGGGCATTTGTCGTTTCGCTCGCCTTTTTCTCGTTTTTAACTGTCGGTGGTGTGAATCAACTTCAGATCGAAAAAATAGAAGCGTATGAGGGGATGGTTGAAGCTGGGAACGAATTGTTGCTGGCTAATCAGTTTGATGAAGCGAAACACGAATTCGAAAAAGCGATCGAGAAAATACCAACCCGAATAGACGCGTACCGTGATATTGCCCAAACGTATTTACTGCAAAATGAGTTTGACCGAGTAATCGAATACGTTAGTAAAGAAGTGCTTCCATATGTAGATAGTGAACACCTTGATAGTAGCTTATTTTACGTATTAGCAACGGCTTTATTTGAAAATAGCCAGTATGAAGAAGCAGCTAGTCAATTTATGAGAGCTTATGACTTAGACCGAACAAATCTCGTCTACGAACGAGATTACGCAGTAAGTTTAGCGAGAGCCGGAATGTTAGAAGAAGCAGAGGCGATCCTTGTGCAAATGGTTGAACGAAATACGGCTGATGAAGTCACCCTTTATGTAAAAGGAGAAATCTTTCAAGCGCAAGAAAACATCGAAGAAGCGATCGGTTATTACAGGCAAACGATTGAGGAAGCAACATCAGAGGCAATCAAAGAACGAACGATTATTACATTAGCGCAACTTTATAAAAATAATCGACAAAAGTTAGGTAACGAGTCTATTGATGATCGGATTACAATCTTAAATCAAGGAATCGATCAGTTAACAGATCGTAACTTTATCGTTTTTGATGAATTACTAGCCGAAGCGTATTATGATAAAGCGATGATCTCGAAAGGAGAAGAAAGGGAATTTTTCCTAAAAGAATCAGTGAAGCACTTTGAACAGTTATTATCGTACGGCTATATTCGCCCGTATTTAATGCGTAACATCGCGATTATTTATCAACTATTAGGAGAATACGAACAAAGCGAAACGACGCTATTAGACATGCAAGAGCGCTATCCACAAGATTACCGAGCCTACTTGCAGCTAGCTCTTCTTTACGCCGAAATAGAAAACGAAAAGCCCGTTCAAAACCGCGACTATTCACGAGTCATCGCAAACTACGAGCTGGCCTTACAAAACAGCCCAGAAGGCGAAACAACCCAAGACCTACTACCACTCGTGAACTTGATTGCAGAATTAAAACAAAATAACTGGATCGAGTAAGGGGGAATATGATGCTCACACAAGGAATGCTCATGGTTATCATCGGTATAGCCGGCATTGTCATTACGTTTATTGTCTTTTTTATGACTATATATATAGGAAGAAAAGCGGTTACAAAAAACCGAAACATAGCAGATGAACCAGAGAAAACCGAACAAGCTCCTGAGAAAAAGCAAGTCCAATCCCCAGTTCAATCAACGGCATTGTTGGATGAACAAGTGGAAAGTGAACAACAGAGTGAAAAAGAAAGTCGGTCAAAAAGCGAAGTTGCTTCAACGGTATTACTAAACGATGAAATAAATAAGCCTACAGAGCTGTATGAAACGGAATTAATGGAGAAGGAAAAGTAAATAATGAAAAGAGGCAGCCTCCTCATTTTGAGAGACTGCCTTCCTCTATATTTATTCAATTTCCAAATGTTCTTTCAATAAATTCGATACACGCAAACGTTCTTCTTCACTAACGATGTAATACCAAACTCCACCCATCATGGCACCAGATCCACTAATTGTAACCTCTTCAGAAGAACGACGGGCACCTTTGTAGTTTGATTGGATTTTCATCATCTTGTCGAGATCAAGGTCAGTACGAACGTTGTTACCGATTGCTCCCAGTATTTCCTCAACTCTCGTGACAGAAGAAATTTGTGCACCTTCTTTGATGATCTCATTCATAATTTGTCGTTGACGATCATTGCGGCCGTGGTCACCACGTGGGTCTTCATAACGCATTCTAGAATAAGCTAATGCTTGAGAGCCATCTAAACTTAACGTTCCTTTTTTAAATGTATAACCACTATGCCCAAACTCAAAAGGATTATCTACTGTTACTCCACCGACGGCATCAACGATATCTTTAAAGCCCTCCATATTGATAGTCATATAGTAATCAATTGGAATATCCAAAAAGTTCTCAACCGTCGCAATCGTCATTTCAGGACCGCCAAAAGCGTATGCATGGTTAATCTTGTCATCAAATCCACGACCAATCATTTCAGTACGAGTATCCCTTGGAATACTTAGCATCTTCATAGATTCTGTATTGGGATTTACAGTAAGAACTATGAGAGTATCTGTTCTTCCGCGTTCTGTACCTCTTGCATCAATTCCTAACAATAAAAACGAAAGTGGTTGTTTTTCTTCCATATTTACTTCAATTTCCCTTTTCGATTCTCTCTCAATCGGTTGGTGCATCGTATCAACCGTTTTAACAACGGAACTATATAAGTGATATCCATAGCCTAAAAGACCTAGTAATGGTAAACCGATGATTAGACTTAATATGATAAAGAGTTTTTTTCTTTTGGTCATATAAATTCTCCTAGTACTAGTATTGAAATATTTATTATTGATTATAGACGGTTGTCCTAAGAGTCGCAATAACTAATATTTCTATTCAGGAAATTAAGGAAATATATAGTTGTTCCAAAAGGTATTTTACTAACATTTCTACCAAAAAAAGTTATCGTTCGACAAGTTTTCTTTATTAGACAAAAAACGCTTACATCTTTATAAACACTGATTAAAGAGTGAATATAGAACTATAGAAACTAATTCGAAATAAGTAGCGGTTGTCGAATTCCATCGATAAATCTGATTAATTTAGTCTACATTCTGTGACAAATTATGATAAAATAGTGAAGGCTTAAATTTTACGTGAAAATATTATTCTATAATTAGATTAGGTAATTAGGAGGATATCAATGGAAGAAACAATAAGTTTAAAAGAGTTGTTTGAAACAATAAAAAAACGAATCTTAATGATTATTGCGATTACAGTTATCGCAGTTGGAATTAGTGCTTTTATTAGTTATTTATTCTTAACACCCATTTATCAATCGTCAACACAAATCTTAGTCAATCAATCAAAAGCAGATATGCAAACCTTTAATGTAAATGACGTTCGTACCAATATTGAATTAATAAATACGTATAACGTTATTATTAAAAGTCCGATTATATTGGACAAGGTCAGAAGTGAATTAGGACTCGAGCGCTCTACAGAGTCACTGAATAGCCAAATTAGTGTAGGGGCAGAGAGAAATTCTCAGGTAGTAGGAATTACGGTTCAAGACCCTGATCCAGCATTAGCCGTACAAATTGCCAATACTGTAGCGTCAGTATTTCAACGAGAAATTGTCTCAATTATGAATGTTGATAATGTCAGTATTCTTTCAGAAGCTACATTAACTGAAAATCCAGCACCTGTAAAGCCCAATCCAACATTGAATATGGCGATTGCTTTCGTAGTAGGGTTAATGGCTGCAGTTGGCTTGGCATTCTTATTAGAGTTCTTAGATAACACGATTAAAACGGAAAAAGATATTGAGAAGCATCTAGGTATATCTGTGATTGGTGCCATTCCAACTTTTGAAGTTGATCATCAAATGGTAGCAAGATCAGTAAATAGTAGAAGGAACAAAAGAGGTGAAGAAATTGCCTAAAAAAAGAAAAAAACAACCAGCGAATGCCACGCGTGGTTTAATTACAAAGGTTGATCCGAAGTCACCGGTATCAGAACAATACCGAACCATTCGTACAAATTTACATTTTGCATCGATTGACCAAGAGTTAAAAACAATAATGGTTACTTCTAGTAACCCTTCTGAAGGTAAGTCTACGACAATTGCAAACTTGGCGGTTGTATTAGCGCAACAAGGAAACAGTGTTTTATTAATTGATGCTGATATGCGTAAACCGAGTGTTCATTATACGTTTCGCTGTCCAAACACAAAAGGGTTAACGACAGTGTTAACGAAACAAGCGTCATTAGAAGAGGCAGTTTTTGCTTCTGATGTAGAAAATCTCCACATTTTAACAAGTGGGCCGATCCCACCGAATCCTTCTGAATTATTAAGTTCTAAAGCGATGGAGCTTATGCTAACATCAGCAAAAGTAACGTATGATTTTGTTTTGCTTGACACACCACCAGTTTTAGCAGTTACCGATGCGCAAGTATTAGGGAATATTTGTGAAGGTGTTGTGTTAGTCGTAAGTAGTGGTAAGACTGAGGTCGAACAAGCCGTTAGGGCGAAAGACTTATTAGAAAAGTCAAAAGCAAAAATTTTAGGTGTTGTCTTAAACGAAAAAGAAGTTAAACAAAGTCAATATTACTACTATGGAAAATAAAGGCTAGTAGAAATCGTATACTAGATCTTATGGTAAAAATATGGTAAGATAGTTACATTGTTTTTTGAAGTTTGTGGACTTTTGTGAAATTTTGACATTTTTATAGATGTTTTATACTAGATTTGGAGGTTTACTGATGATTGATATTCATTGCCACATACTACCGAACGTCGATGACGGTGCAAAAGACATGGATATGGCTCTTGAAATGGCAAAAGCTGCAGTGGCTGATGGAATTGATACGATTATCGCTTCGCCACATCACCGCAATGGCCAATTCGAGAACACCAAATCTAGTATTCTTGATTCTGTTGAACGATTAAACGAACGTTTAACGGAAGAGCAAATCCCTCTAACGATTTTACCAGGACAAGAGGCGAGGATTTTTGGAGAAATGGTCGATAGCTACTTAGACGAGGAACTATTAACGGTGAATAATTTACAACAATACCTTCTCGTTGAGTTATCATCAAGCCATGTACCGAGATACATTAATCGATTATTTTATGATTTGCAGCAACAAGGGGTAACGCCAATCATCGTTCACCCAGAACGGAATGCTGAAATCGTTGAAAACCCAGAAATTCTCCACAGGCTAGTGAAAGAAGGCGCACTGACACAAGTAACAGCTGGGAGTGTTACTGGTCATTTTGGTAAAAAGATTCAAAAGTTCTCAATAGATATGATTACTCATAATTTAACTCATTTTGTAGCAACGGATGCTCATAACTTAACAAGTCGCCCGTTTAATCTTAGAGAAGCGTACGAGTTTATTGAAGATGAATGTGGAATATTCTACAGGTATTTATTCTTAGAAAACGCCGAGATGGTTGTGGATGGAAGAATGCCATTGGTTGAACCACCTGAGATGATCAAGAGGAAGAAATTCCTGGGGATATTTTGAGGTTGTTGGTTAGTTGGTTAGTAGACAGTTGGTTAGGAAAAGCGTTTAAAGAACTAGCCAGCAAGCTGACTAGGGAAAAGACGAAACCCAATTCGAACGTCCTTTTTTGAACTTGAAGCTAAATCAAACTTAGTAGAAAAGTATAAGTAGAAATAGGAAGTCAGGTTCGATATTTCCAACTAACCAACCAACCAACTTTCCAACCAAAACGGAGGTCCTTAAATCTACTGTGATACTAATAAATTAATAGTTTGGCAAAAATCACATACATTGGTATTAACAATCTACTCCATCACCAAACTCTTCCCAAAAGAAGAGCAATACGGACTAACTTCTCAAATGAGAAGAGCTGCGGTATCGATACCAAGCAACATAGTAGAAGGAAAAGCACGCGGATCAAACAAAGACTACAAAAGATTCCTACTAATAGCCAGAGGATCACTAGAAGAACTGAAATACCAACTGTTATTAGCAAGGGATCTGGAGTATATAGATGGTACCATGTATAAACAAACTTTAGTCCTAACAGATGAAGTAGGAAAACTGTTGAATGGATTAATAAGTAGGGTTGGCTAGTTGGTATAGTAGAAAGTTGGTTATGAAAAGCGTTAAAGAACTAGCCAGCAAGCTGACTATGAAAAGATAAATACCGTTCGAATATTCTCTTTTGAACTTGTTTCTATTTCAACTTAGTGGAAAAGAACCAAGTTGGAAAGTAGAAAGATCACCTTAGTCGTTTCCAACTAACCAACTAACCAACTTTCCAACCCAAAAAGGTTAGTAAAAAGATACTTACTAATTTTGTATACCTACATTAGTACTATCAACTTCATTACTAACCTGGTGATATCTCCTTACCGTTATCAATGGAGGTACTCGGCTATGCTGTGGGTGTTCGTGCCTTAGATGTTCATTCTTCAATGGTGTGGTGTGAGGAGAGGTTAGATGCCTTATCTATTAAATTATTAATAGATGAAAGTTTAGACAAATGGGTTTATTAAATCTTTTTGTCTAAACTTTTATTAGTTTTAACTATGTATCTAAATAATTATATAAGATATAAAGGAGGGTAATTTGAATTGAAAAAAGTAAGAAAAGCGATTATCCCAGCGGCTGGACTTGGAACGAGGTTTTTACCAGCTACAAAAGCATTAGCGAAAGAAATGTTACCGATAGTAGACAAGCCAACAATACAATATATCGTTGAAGAAGCGGTTGCATCTGGTATTGAAGATATTATTATTGTTACAGGTAAAGGGAAAAAGGCGATTGAAGATCATTTTGATTGTGCCTTTGAATTAGAGCAAAACTTAATCGAAAAAGGGAAAGTAGAACTTCTGGAAGAAGTTCGTAAATCTTCTAATATGGTAGATATTCACTACATCCGTCAAAAAGAGCCTAAAGGCTTAGGACATGCAGTATGGTGCGCTCGTAAGTTTATTGGTGATGAACCATTTGCTGTACTACTAGGTGATGATATCGTAAAAGCCGACAAACCTGGCTTAAAACAGTTGATTGAGCAGTACGACGAAACAAGAGCATCGGTCATTGGGGTACAAACCGTTTCTGATAACGAAACACATCGATACGGTATTGTTGATCCTTTGAGTAATACTGGACGTAGATATAGTGTGAAACAATTTGTCGAAAAGCCTGAGAAAGGAACTGCACCATCGAATTTAGCGATTATGGGTCGTTACGTTCTTACTCCAGAAATCTTTATGTTCCTAGAGCAGCAACAAACAGGTGCTGGTGGAGAAATTCAATTAACAGATGCGATTCAAAAATTGAATGAAATTCAACGAGTATTTGCCTATGACTTTGAAGGGAAACGTTATGACGTAGGAGAAAAAATAGGTTTTGTAAAGACAACGGTTGAGTTTGCTTTACAAAACGAAGAAATCCGTCAAGAGTTAGTGCCGTTTTTAGAAGAAATCCTTAAGAATGAAAAGATCGTATTGAAGTAAGGGGGAAATGTCATGCCATCAGTTGATCGGGCCATATCAACGACAAATTCGTATCAAAGTTCTAGTAGTTTTTCAGTTGTCGAAGTAAATGACGCTAAGCATTATTTGTTTATGAAACGCATGATGGATATAGTAGGGTCTTTATTTGGTTTACTATTGTTATTACCGCTTTTTATGATCGTGGCAGTAATTATTAAGATTGAGGATCCAAAAGGCGGAGTGTTCTTTAAGCAAGTACGTATTGGAAAAGATGAAAAAGAGTTTTATATGTATAAATTTCGCTCAATGGTGACAGACGCAGAAGATCGTTTACAAGATTTATTAAAGCACAATGAAACAACAGGTGCGATGTTTAAGATGAAGGATGATCCTAGAGTAACAAAGATTGGGAAATTCATTCGGAAGACAAGCATTGATGAGTTGCCACAGCTGTGGAACGTATTAAAAGGTGAGATGAGTCTAGTAGGGCCTAGACCTCCACTTCCGAGGGAAGTGGAGGAGTATTCGGACTACGACAAACAAAGGCTCCTTGTATCTCCTGGGTGTACCGGGTTATGGCAAGTGAGTGGGAGAAGTAATATAGGGTTTGACGAGATGGTTGAACTTGATTTGAAATACATTAAGGAACGTACTGTTTTATTTGATATGAAATTAATTTTAAAGACTGTACTTGTTTTATTCGGATCTAAGAATGCTTATTAAAGACATATATTTGCATTTTCGAGGAAATGCTCGAATCATTCTATTAACCTGTTTGCAACATATAACTTACACTAATTAATTTGATATCTATGTAACATTTTTTTAATATAAACCTTTATAGAGAGTGATTGAAGCTAAATATGAAAAATGTATTTATTATTGGAAGTAAAGGAATACCTTCAAAATATGGAGGATTTGAAACGTTTGTAGATAAACTAACAGAGTATCAAAAAACACCGAGTATTAAATACCATGTATCGTGTTTATCTGATAATTTTGATGAAACTGAATATAACGGAGCTAGGTGCTTTAATGTAAAAATTCCTGACATTGGACCAGCTAAAGCAATTTATTATGATATTAAATCTCTTGATCTAGTTCATAAATATATAAAAGAAAATAATGTTAGAGATGCGATTGTTTATATTTTGGCCTGTAGAATTGGGCCATTCATGAAATTTTATAAAAAAAAATTTAAGCGACTAAACATTCCTGTGTATGTCAATCCGGATGGTCATGAATGGAAAAGAGCTAAATGGAATTGGGGAATCCGGCAGTATTGGAAGTTATCGGAAAAACTAATGATAAAGAACACAGATTTAGCAATTTGCGACTCACTTGAGATCGAAAAGTATATTAAAAAAGAATATGATTCTTATTTACCTAAAACAACTTATATTTCTTATGGTGCTACAGTAAATAAGCCTGATGATATCGATGAAAATAAGTATAATCAATGGCTCAATCAGTGGAACCTGAAAGTAAAAGACTATTATTTAATTGTCGGTCGATTTGTTGCCGAAAATAATTATGAACTGATTATTCGTGAATTTATGAAGTCTAAGACAAAGAAGAAACTGATTATAGTTACTAATATTGAGAAAAATAAGTTTTATAATGAACTTATGAAAAAGACAGACTTTAATACTGATGACAGAATTAAATTTGTGGGAACAATTTACGAACAAGACTTATTATATCAAGTTAGAAAAGGAGCTTTTGGTTACTTTCATGGTCATGAAGTTGGCGGTACTAATCCATCATTACTTGAAGCAATGGCAACTACATCATTGAACATACTATTGGATGTTAATTTTAATAGGGAAGTCGGAAGAGAAGCTGCAATTTATTTCAATAAAGAAGTGGGGAATTTATCGGCAATTATTAAGTATGCAGATGAGTTGTCTACTCAAGAAACAAAAAAAATCGAGGAGAAAGCGTTAGAAAGGATAAGGACTGCTTATTCATGGGAACTAATTGTGAACCAATATGAAGATTGCTTTCTCAAAGGGATTAAATAAAATTTTTTAGAGTTCAGTGAGAAGGTTGACTATTTTGTAGAAGAGGAACTGTTATGAAGAATATATTATTTTTACACTCTAGCGCTGAATTATATGGGTCGGATAGATCATTATTAAACCTAATTAATAATATTAACAAAACACAATTTCGTATTACTATTATATTACCAGAAAAGGGTCCTCTAGTTGATGAGTTGAAAAAAATTAATAATGTTGAGGTCTTTATTAAAGATATTGCTACTCTTAGGCGAAAACATTTATCAATTCAGGGGCTTTTTCAATATACTTTTAATTTTATTAACTCGTTATTTTATTTAATAAATATCATCATCAAAAAAAAGATAGATGTCGTATATACAAATACATCTGTTGTTTTTCCAGGTGGAATAGTAGCAAAGTTATTAAGGAGAAAAAGTATATGGCATATAAGAGAAATTATTGAGAATAAATTTGAAAGAAAAGCAGTAGCTGCCATTGTTAATCTATTTTCAGATACTATAATCGCAAACAGTAAAGCTACAGCATCTGCAATTAGCCAAAATAATAAAAAGCTTAAAGTAGTGTACAATGCCATTGAAAATACTGAAAACCAAATTATGAACAGAAGTGTATCGAATAAAGATGAGATAATAATTGGTATGGCAGGAAGAATTAATCGATGGAAAGGTCAAAAACTCTTTGTAGATATGGCCGAAAAAGTATTAATTAAAAATAAGGCAGTTCAGTTTGTTATTGCAGGGGATGTTTATAAAGGTGAAAATCATATATTAGAAGATTTGAAATCTTATATCATAAATAAAGGTTTAGAAAAGAGAATAAGGTTATTAGGCCGAGTCGAAGATATGGATTCATTTTACAAAAGCATAGATATATTTATCCTACCATCGATTCAGCCTGAACCCTTTGGTTTGGTTGTTCTAGAAGCTATGGAGAGCGAACTGCCCGTTGTCGCGACTAATCATGGTGGGCCGATAGAAATAATTGAAAATAGAGTAGATGGTTTCTTAGTAGACCATAAAGATGCTTCGGAAATGAGTGAAGTAGTATTAAAATTAGTTTCAGATGTTTCTTTAAGAAAAATGATTGGTCAAAAAGGAAAAGAGAAGAGAAAAAAGGTTTTTGGTATTGAAAACTATGTAAAAAATATATCTAAAATCATAGCGGAAATATAGGAGAAAAAATATGAAAATATGCTTTGTTATATTACATTATCTTACAGAGAGAGATACTATAGAATGCATTGATTCTATAATTAATAATGTAGATTATGAAAATTATTCTATTATAGTTGTAGATAATGGTTCTCCAAATGGTTCAGGAAATAGTTTGAAATCAATATATGATAATAATAGTAAGGTAGATGTCATATTATCTCAAAGTAATTTAGGTTTCGCTAAAGGAAATAATATAGGCTTTATTAAGGCTAAATATGAACACCAAGCAGATTTCATAATTTTAATGAATAACGATATGATTATAGAGCAACCGAATTTTCTGCATGAAGTAATAGTTAAGTATAGAAGTAACAAATATGCTGTTTTGGGTCCTGATATTATATCAATAGTTGATAATAACCACCAAAATCCACAACCTAGTAGAGTAGTGAATAAAAAAGATGTCTATTATCAATTAGCCAGACACTTAACATTGCTTGTATTGAACTATTTAAGACTAGAATCATTAATTAAAAAAATCCTTAAGGGCGTTGTTAAACATAAAAAAATGTATATTACTAAACACGAAAATGAGCTGGCTAATGTTCAGCTTCATGGCAGTTGTTTAATCTTTTCACCAATATATATAAACCAGTTTGATGGCCTTTATGATAAGACCTTTATGTATTTTGAAGAAGATATACTTTTTTACCTGTGTAAAAAAAATAATTTAAAAACATTATACAGTCCAGAAGTGATGATATTCCACAAAGAAGATTCAGCTACAAATGAATATTTAAAAAATAATTCGAAAAAAAATAGATTTATTTATAAACATTCCTTGAAATCAATCTATTATTTGCTAAAACTAATGAATAAATAAAAGGAGTTTATTTAATGAAGTTAATTGCTTTTTATTTACCACAGTTTCACGCTATTCCAGAAAATGATGAATGGTGGGGCGAAGGCTTTACAGAATGGACAAATACAAAGAAGGCAAAGCAGTTATTCAAAGGTCAATATCAGCCTCGAGAACCATATGATGAAAATTATTACAATTTACTTGACGATGAAACAAAAAAATGGCAAGTAGATTTAGCGAAAAAATATGGAATATATGGTTTCTGTTACTACCATTATTGGTTTAATGGAAAGATGGTTTTACAAAAACCATTGGAACAAGTATTAGAGAATAAAGATATTGAATTGCCGTTTTGTATCTCTTGGGCAAATGAACCTTGGACAAGGTCATGGGACGGTAAAACTAATGAAGTTTTGTTAGCGCAAGAGTATGGAGATAAAGAAGACTGGTTAACTCATTTTAATTATATGTTAAAGTTCTTTAAAGATGATAGATATATAAAAGTTAATAATAAACCAATATTGGTTATTTATAAAGTGGAGAGTATACCTAACCATGTAGAATTATTTGAGTTTTGGACAAATAAAGCAAAAGAGAATGGTTTAGAAGGTATATATTTTATTGAAACATTAAATGGTTTACAAAAGAAAGAAGTATCGAATATATCAGAAGCAGTTATCCAGTTTGAACCAAACTATACAATTCATCATGATCGGCCATTAATTGATAAAATACAAAATAAGTTAAAGAATTTGTTAATGATGCCTCATAAAGGATCTTTTATATACAATTCAATGGATTACGATATAACATGGAAGAGAATATTGAAGAGAAACATGAAAGTTGAGAATAAACAAGTGTTCTTGGGAGCGTTTGTAGACTGGGATAATACGGCTAGAAAAGGCGAAAAAGCTTTAGTATTCAATGGCGCGAATCCTGAGAAATTTGAAAAATATTTAAGTCAACAGATTAGAAAAGGCAAAGAAGATAATAGTGAGTTTTTATTTATTAACGCTTGGAATGAGTGGGCTGAAGGAACCTATCTAGAACCTGATAACAGGAATGGGTTTGCTTATTTAGAAGCAGTAAAGAAGGCTGTAAATAATAGTAACAATAAGTAACTCTGGTTTTTAAATAAGAGGTTAGAAAGATGAGGGGAAATGTTAAAGTTATTTGAACTGTTTTTATTAAAAATATTGATGATATTCCTTCCTATACACTATCTAGTGTTTAGTATATTACTTAGTGAACTCGCTTTTTTAAGGTTTTGGAAAGATATTTTTATAGTGTTAATATTAATATTGCAACTTTTGAAAGTATTTAAAGTAGGTGAAATTAATAAACCGCAATCCACTAGTTTGCTTATAATTATATTTATTATTTATCATATTTTTTGGGCGTTTTTAGCAGACGATTTATATGTTGCATTTTACATGTTTCGATTATATACAGAACCTTTGCTTCTATATTTTATTTTTAAAAATGCTGACGTCTCGCAAGTTGAATTTAAGAGGTTTTTTAATATATTATTAACAACTACAGTTGTTATTTGTATATATGGGGTTTTTCAGGCTCTTATTCTAGGCGATGATTTCTTAAAAACAATTGGTTACCCATACAGAGAGGAAAATGGGAGACTAAGTCCATCATTCTATTTATCAGGACTTGGTAATTTCCAGAGAGTTGTTGGGACATTTGTATCTTCTAATACATTTGCATTTTTTGCTTGTATTATGGTAATTATTTTCTTAAGTTGTAAGTCATTCTTTAAAAGCCATAGATATTATAATATATATATCCTAACAATTTTATCAGCGATATTATTATCATTCTCTAGAAGTAGTTGGTTGGGATTAGGGTTTGGTATATTATTTTTGTTTTTTAAAAGTAAAAAAAAGGTGAGTTTTTTTCTAACCTCTATAACTTTAATTACTACTCTAACAGTAGCATTAATTTTCGGTAGCATTATTACAAAAGTAGATATCATAGGTAATTTAAATCATTTATTTAATTCAACTATCACACTTGAAGACACATCAACAGTCAGCCATATATCTTCGATTGAAGAATCGGTTGAGATAGCAAGGGATAATCTAATGGGTACTGGACTAGGCCGGAATGGTCCCAAAGCAGCACAATTTTATTTAGATTTCTACCATACAGAATCATCATATTTTTTAATATTCTTTGAATTCGGAGTCTTGGGATTTATTTTATATTTTTCTATATATATATCAATATTTATTAGGAATTCTCTGAAGTTTGATAATAAAAAAATTGGTGGTGTTTATAAAGCAACTCAAGTAACAACTGTTTTTATAATCTTTGCATATATTTTCTTACCTTATGTACAAGATATGGAAATAATAAGTTTTTATTTTATTCTTGCAGGCTTAAGTGATAATAGGGTTAATAATTCCGATTTTTAAAGGTTCTTTTCACTTCTGAAACTACTCTATTATGTTCATTTAATAAAAATATAATATTAAGAAAAATTTATTGATATTAATTTTAAAAATGGATTCTGTGAATTTACTAAGAGCAATTATTTTTATATTTTATAGACTTCTTTTTTTAGATATTAACAAGTATATAAGTAACTTTATAGGCTCTTTAATTATATGGAAGGGGATTTGAAAATGAAAGGAATCATTTTAGCAGGTGGTAGTGGGTCACGTCTTTATCCATTAACAATGGTTACTAGTAAGCAATTGTTACCAATTTATGATAAGCCAATGATCTATTATCCATTGTCAACACTAATGTTAGCAGGAATACGTGATATACTAATTATTTCTACACCTGAGGATACTCCACGCTTTGAAGCCTTATTAGGTGATGGAACACAATTTGGTATATCACTTCAATATAAGGTTCAACATAATCCTGATGGTTTAGCACAAGCCTTTTTAATTGGAGAAAAATTTATAGGTGATGATAGTGTTGCTTTAGTTCTGGGTGATAATATTTTCTATGGACATGGATTTACTAAGTTATTAGAAAGTGCTGCATCAAGAGAAACAGGGGCAACAGTTTTTGGATACAATGTAAACGATCCTGAGCGCTTTGGTGTAGTTCAGTTCGACCAAAATGGCAAAGCCATTACCATAGAAGAGAAACCTGAAAAACCGAAATCAACCTATGCTGTAACAGGATTATATTTTTATGATAATCGGGTTGTTAATATTGCAAAAAATATTAAACCGTCTGATCGTG
Source organism: Anaerobacillus alkalidiazotrophicus (assembly GCF_001866055.1). The sequence continues at coordinate 650,645 of NZ_MLQS01000001.1, read as the reverse complement.
GTGAGCTTGAAATCACTGATGTAAATAAAGCTTATTTAGAATTAAATGACCTTCATGTCGAATTGCTAGGTCGTGGTTTTGCATGGTTGGATACGGGAACACATGAATCGTTGCTTGAAGCATCAACATATATTGAGACTGTGGAAAAACGACAAAGTTTAAAAGTTGCTTGTTTAGAAGAGATTGCTTATAGAAAAGGTTATATTACTAAAGATCAATTACTCGAATTAGCAGAACCATTAAAGAAAAATGAATATGGTCAGTATCTAATCAGGTTAGCTAAACAACATAAAGATGTATTAAAACTAGAGGAGGTTCTAGCTTGAAATTTACTGAAACAAACTTAAATGGAGTAATCATTATTGAACCAACTGTGTTTGGTGATCACCGTGGTTGGTTTATGGAAACCTATAGCGATAGCAAATTCAAAGAAGCTGGAACGAATCTTAATTTTGTTCAAGACAATCAATCATTTTCCGCTGCAAAGGGCACATTACGCGGATTACATTATCAATTAAATCCCAAAGCTCAAACAAAGCTTGTTCGTTGTACAAAAGGTGCTATCTATGATGTGGCAGTAGATATTCGTAAAGGAAGCCCTACGTACGGACAATGGTTTGGAATTGAACTAAGTGCGGAAAATAAAAAACAGTTATTAGTTCCAAAAGGATTTGCTCATGCTTTTATGACATTAACAGATGATGTGGAAGTGCAATATAAAGTGGACGAGCTTTATTCACCAGAGAATGATCGAGGGATTATATGGAATGACCCTGAGATTGGGATAGAGTGGCCAATGGATATTACACCTATATTGTCAGAAAAAGATGAAAAAGCACCATTGTTAAAAAATGCTGAAAATAATTTTTCTTTTGGAGAGTAAAAGATGAAAATATTAGTAACTGGTTATAATGGGCAACTTGGTTATGATGTTGTTCGTGAAGGTTTAAAACGTGGTTTAGATATGCATGGAATTGGGATTGATGATTTAGACATTACAAATGAAGAAGCTGTTTATCGTCATGTAAAACAAGTAAACCCTGATGCCATCATCCATTGTGCGGCTTACACAGCAGTTGATAAAGCAGAAGATGATAAAGAAACGTGCTGGAATGTCAATGTTGAAGGTACTAGGTATTTAGCTACAGCAGCAAAAGAATTAAATGCAAAGTTTATGTATATTAGTACGGATTATGTTTTTGATGGTGAAGGTGAAACTCCTTTTTTAGAAACAGATACTCCTAACCCTGTTGGATACTATGGTAAAACAAAGTATGAAGGTGAGAAAGTTGTAAGTGAAATGCTTTCTGAATCGTTTATTGTACGTATTTCATGGGTATTTGGAATTAATGGAAACAACTTTATTAAAACTATGCTTAAATTATCTGAAACAAGGAATGAATTAAATGTTGTTGGTGATCAAGTGGGTTCACCTACTTATACATTTGATTTGGCGCGTTTGTTAGTGGATATGATCCAAAGTGAGAAATATGGTATCTATCATGCTTCAAATGAAGGTTTCTGTACTTGGGCGGATTTTGCTACGGAAATTTTTAAACAAGCAGGTAAAGATGTTAAAGTAAATTCAATTAATACAGAAGAATATCCGACTCGTGCGGTTCGACCAAAGAACTCACGAATGTCTAAACAAAAATTAATTGATAATAGGTTCGAACCGCTACCAGATTGGCAAGATGCATTGAAACATTACTTAACAGAGTTAAAACAAGAGGTGAAATAAATGGCAAAGAAAAAGGTTCTTGTCACAGGTGGGGCAGGCTTTATAGGTGGTAACTTCGTTCAATTCATGGTAAATAAATACCCGAATTATGATATTGTAAACCTAGACTTCTTAACATATGCTGGGGATTTAACAAAACATCGTGAAATTGAAAACAAAGAAAATTATCATTTTGTAAAAGCTGACATAGCAGATCGTGAAGCAATTATGTCTTTATTTGAAAAAGAGAAATTTGACTATGTAGCTCACTTTGCAGCTGAAAGTCATGTTGATCGCTCAATTACGGATCCTGGTATATTTATTCAAACGAATGTTGTTGGAACACAAGTATTACTTGATGCAGTGAAAGGGTTTGGCATTACTAAATTTGTACATGTATCAACTGATGAAGTATATGGGGAACTAGATTTTGATCCAACAACGTTTTTTACAGAAGATACGCCATTACAACCAAATAGCCCGTATAGTGCAAGTAAAGCATCTTCTGATTTGCTAGTTCGTGCCTATCATGAAACATTTGGTTTACCAATGAATATTACTCGTTGTTCTAATAACTATGGCCCTTACCATTTTCCTGAAAAATTAATTCCATTAACAATTTCACGTGTACTAAATGAACAAAAGGTACCAGTGTATGGAGATGGTAAGAATATTCGTGACTGGTTACATGTAATAGATCATTGTGCAGCTATCGACCTAGTAATGCATGAAGGTGTCAATGGTGAAGTGTATAACGTAGGTGGTCATAACGAGCGTACCAACTTAGAAGTTGTTAAAGCGATTATTAGTGCATTAGGTAAATCAGAAGACTTAATTGAGTTTGTAACAGATCGCTTAGGCCATGATAAACGTTATGCCATTGATCCTACTAAGTTAGAACAACTAGGCTGGAAACCCACTTATACGTTTGAAACTGGAATAGCTCAAACTATTCAATGGTATCTAGATAATAAACAATGGTGGGAACAAATTATTAGTGGTGAGTACCAAAATTATTTTGAGAAGCAATACAGTATTTAATTAATTTGCAGTATGACAATTTTTCTTGGATACGGTAGCTGAAAGTATTGTATTACAAGAAAAATTGTTTTTTTAGTTATTAATATCCAATTAAAAATCCGGATAACGAAGTTTATTATTTTTTTCATAATAGTTTGAAATAGGAAGTAAATAAATCGATTGCCTAATTGAAAATTATTACAATTTAAATAATTATGGTATGAAAAGAATATTTCTTTATTAAATTTTTCGTTCAAACCTTCAAATAATCTAGTAATTATTAATATGATTTTGTACTAGGTTTGTTTAAACGGTATGCATATACAAATGAATTTGGAAAAATATTGACAACTAATTTAAGTAACAATAAGTACAGCTATACGCTTAATTTTCTCCAACTCTTTAATAAGAATGTGGGTGAAATAAGGGGTGGATATAAATTTGAGAGATAAAATCAAAAAAATTAACTTTTTTAAAGTTTTTGGAGTGACTTTTTTTGAAGTTAAAGAAAAAAGCTTTATAATGTTATTAAAATTTTTTTTAGCTTCTATACTAAAAAAATTTGATCACTCGATACTGAAGCACAAAGAGATTGATTTTTTATTTGTAAAATCACAGGATAGAAAAGATTATAATTGGCTTTATGAAAAAATATATTCACAATGCTCATATAAAAAATATGACTTTTCACTAAAGCGTTCGTATGGCATAAATTTCTTTTTCTTGAAAAATTCGGTTTCCAATTTAGAATTACTTTATATCTTTGTGAAAAAATCAAGTCTATCTGAAGGACTATTTATATATTTTAAAGCAATTAGCTATCTCGAAATATTAAATATTCTAGATAATGTTAATTATAAGCATTTAATAGTATTTTCAGACGTTCAGCCAGTCGAAAACTTAATGGTCCAGTATAGTAATCTTCGTGGTATTAATACAGTAACCATGCAACATGGACTATATATTGATTATAATAATTTTCCTAACATTAATATGCTAAATTACATTGATGTTTCTTCAAAGTATTTGTTAGCTTGGGGAGAAACTACAGAAAAACTTTTTAATAAGTATAATCCATCTATCAAAGTTGAAATCTGTGGAAAGCCTTTAGAAAAAAAACAAAAAAAGTCTAATAGTAATATTCATGAAACTATTGGAGTTGTTTTTGATATACCTTTGTTTAAGGAATTTAATAAAAAATTATTATTAGCCGCATATGAAATTGCAAAAAAAAGGAAAATGAAGGTGATTGTGAAATTACACCCTCAAGATTCTATTGAAAATTATACCTTTGATAATACCTTGATGAATAATAGTAATAGTTTAGAAGATTCAAGCTACATCCTAGCACATACAACGTCAATGATATATGAATTGTTAGTTTTAGGACAAAGGGTTTACAAACTTAGAAGTGGTATACCAGCCAATACACTTAATGATGACTTAATATTTTCGACAGTTGAAGAATTAGAAGATAAAATATCTAATGATTTTAATTTTGTTTCAGAAGCAAAAAAACATATTAAATATATTGGTGAAGAATCTAATGACCGATATAGAAAGTTTTTTGAAAAATTGATTGAGGATAGCTAATTTTGAAACGGGGAATTTTGTTGAAAAAGACTAATAAATACTTGAAAGCTGGATCCTTTTATTTAATAGGTAATCTTTTTAATAAAGGGATAGCTTTTTTAACAATACCAATATTTACAAGAATATTAACAACTTATGAATATGGAATTATTAACACTTATGCATCCTGGGTTGCTATTATGACCATGGTATTGGGCATGACTTTTCATATGGGTATTCGTTCTGCTTTTAATGATTATAAGAATAAAGTTGATAACTTTATGTCTGCAATTACTTTTTTTAGTATTATAAGTGCATTCAGTTTGTCTTTATTAATATTAGTAATGGTTTTGATGTTACCAATTGATGTTAATTTAGCTTTAATATTGATGTGTTTAGTTCAGGGATTTTTTGCTGCAATTATTCAGAATTACAGTATGTATCTTATGATGAATTTAAGATATAAATGGCGAACAGTATTATTAGTTTTTCCTAACCTTTTTATTAATTTAATAGCTATTTTAGCTATCTTTTTTGTTTTTGAGAACAATGCACACTTTGGGAAAATAATTCCTAGTGTATTAGTTACCTCATTATTTGGATTCATTTTGATAATTTTGATATTTAGAAAAAGTAAAGTTCTAATAAATAAGACTTATTGGAAATATGCATTATCTATATCGCTTCCGATTATTCTTCATGGTCTATCTCTGAACATATTGACTCAATCAGATCGTATTATGATTACTTCTTTTGTGGGTGCATCTGAAACCGGTGTTTATAGTTTGGTATATAATTTTAGTATGATCGCTACTGTTGTTATTGTTTCTCTAGAAGGAGTATGGATACCGTGGTTTAACAAAAAATTAAATGAAAGAAACCTTAATCAAATTAATGATAAGGTAAATATATATATAGCAATAATGTCTTATATGACAGTTGCAATAATTCTTGTATCTCCTGAGATTTTAAAACTAATGGCTCCTAAAGAGTATTGGCATGGAAAAATAATAATACCATTAATTGTATTATCTAGTTTCATGATTTTTGTTTATACTTTATATGTAAATATTGAGCACTTTCATAAAAAGACTAAAATAATAGCTTTGAATACTATTCTTGCAGCTATAAGTAATATTGTATTAAATTTCATTTTTATACCTATATACGGAATGTATGCAGCTGCCTTTACAACGTTAATTTCTTATATTATATCCCTTGTATTACATTATAAATATGCTAGAAAAATTGAAAAAGATTTATTTTCTTTAAAAATTTTAGTAAAACCATTAATATTGATATTAATAATGATAGTTGTATATTATATTTTTATTGAAAGTTCCATAATTCGTTGGAGTATATTGGGAATATTTTCTTTATATATGATTTTGAAAGAAAAAAGAATTATTCTTGATTACTATAAGAATGATCAAAATATGTGATAGTTTTTAAAAATAAAATAGCGTATCAGAGTCTTTACTGCAATAACTTCAAGGAAAGATTTTTCTAGCAAGATCATGAAGTGGAATTTTTGACAAATCTATTATTATTTCGGTTGAAGATATCCTGGAGAAACGATATTAAGGAGGTAATAAATTGAGTAAAGTAAAACTATTAGACTGCACTCTTCGTGACGGTGGATATTATAATTCCTGGGATTTCGATAAGGCAGTTATCGAAGATTATTTGAAGGCTATGGATGCAATTTCTGTGGATTACGTAGAGCTTGGTCTTAGAAGCTTCAGTAAAGATGGTTTTAAAGGTGCTTGTGCTTACACTACTGATAGTTTTATTCGGTCTTTAGATATACCTAAAGATTTAAAACTTGGGGTAATGGTTAATGCAAGTGATTTAATCCAACATTGTGATGGTATTGAAGCTGCATTAACAAAGCTCTTTGTTAATGCCTCCGATTCACCAGTAAGTTTAGTTCGTATTGCATGTCATATACATGAATTTGAAAATGCCTTACCTGCCTCAAACTGGTTGAAAAATCAAGGGTACATTGTAGGGTTTAATCTTATGCAAATCGCGGATCGTAATTTTGAAGAGATCAGTAAGTTGGTATCTATTGCAAATGAATATCCACTAGACGTATTATATTTTGCTGATAGTATGGGGAGTTTAAATCCGAATCATATTTCCGAGATAGTTCAGGTCATACGTAATGTTTGGAAAGGGCCTTTGGGTATACACACACATGATAACATGGGTTATGCACTAGCAAACTCTATACGTGCTATTGATGAGGGTGTAACTTGGATTGATGGAACAGTTACTGGGATGGGAAGAGGTCCAGGAAATGCTAAAACAGAGTATTTAGCTATTGAATTAGATTCATTCCGGCAAGTTCCTTGTAATATTATTCCTTTGATGAAGATAATAGATGTTTTCTTTAAACCAATGCAACAAGCGAGTGGATGGGGTACAAATACTTATTATTACCTTGCAGGTAAACATGGAATTCACCCAACTTATATTCAGGAAATGCTGAATGATGCTCGATATGATGAAAAGGATATACTGGCTGTAATCGATCATCTCAAGTTTGGGAATGGAAAAAAATTCAAATCCGATACGTTAGAAGCTGCTAGAAATATTAATGTTAGTGACCCATCAGGAACTTGGAATCCAGCTAGTGACATCTTAGATAGAGAAGTAGTTATATTAGGTACTGGTCCAGGGGTTATTAAGCATAAGGAAGCATTAGAAGAATATATTCGAGTTGCAAAACCTTATGTTATAGCATTAAATACTCAAACGCATATAGAACCTGATTTGATAAATATATGTGCCGCTTGTCATCCTGTAAGACTAATGGCTGATTATCATATTCATGCAAGCTTACCACACCCACTTGCAACTCCGGTCACAATGTTAGATGATCAAATAAGGGCAGCTTTGAGAGGTAAGGAAATCAAGGATTTTGGAATTAAACGTGAAGAAAATACTTTTAGGTTTGAGGAATATTATTGCACGGTACCAACTTCATTAGTAATTGCATATGCCTTATCGATTGCCTCAAGTGGGAAAGCAACGCGGATATTATTGGCTGGATTTGATGGTTATAGTTCAGATGATAATAGAAATATAGAAATGAATGAGTTATTAAAACTATATAATAATAGTAAAGATGCTAGACCAATTATTGCAATCACGCCTACAAGATATCAAGTTGAAAAAGCTAGTGTTTACCAAATGATAGGAGAGTATGTTTGATGAAAATTACTTGTTTTTTGCCATGCCGTAAAGGTAGTGAAAGGATACCAAATAAAAATATTCGACCTTTTTCATCTTATAGAAATGGATTAATTGAAATAAAACTAAAACAGTTAAGTAAAGTAAAGGAAATTGACTCAATTGTTTTATCTACAAATGATGAAGAGATTATTCGATATGCCGAGTCTACAGGTATTAAAAATCTAATTATTCATCGAAGAGCAGAAGAGTTATCTTCTAGTCAAACTAGTACAGACGACCTTGTAAATCATGCACGAAGTCTAGTTAATGAAGGACATATTTTGTGGACGCACGTAACTTCACCATTTTTGAATTCCGATGCTTACAAAAAAATAATTCTTTCATATAAGGAAGGCTTAAGTCAAGGGTATGACTCATTAATGACAACTTCATTAATCCAAAGTTTTGTATGGAATGAAAGAGGTCCAATCAACTATGATAGAAGTGTAGAAAAATGGCCTAGAACCCAAACGCTTATACCATTGCATGAGGTTAATAGTGCAGTTTTCTTATCCAGTGTGGATATATATACCGATAGAAATGATAGAATTGGAGAAAATCCTAAGTTATATTCTTTAAATAAAATTGAAGGACATGATATTGATTGGTCTGAAGACTTTGAAATAGCAGAAAGCTTAATAAAAGCAAAGATTGCTAATGTATAAGTTTGTAAAAAAATGATGAGGGGTTATTTGATGATTTCAGATATACTTAATAAATATGATGTTATAATTTTTGATTGCGATGGTGTTTTAATAGATGTAAATCTTTTGAAGTGCCAAGCTTTTGGTAAGGCTGTCCAAGGTTATCCTTTAGATATCGTTGAAGAATTTATTAACTATTGTAAAAAAACTTTTGGTGTTTCTAGATATGTTAAATTTAAAGAGTTTTTAAGTGACTTTGCTAAAGAGCCTTTTCAAGAAGATAAATATAATATTTTGCTAAATAATTATGCAAATATCTGTAAACAAGTTTATGACTTGGCGAATATTACACCAGGTTGTAAAAATTTACTCTTGGAATTAAAAAACATGGATAAAAAGTTATATGTTGCTTCTGGGAGTGATGAAAAAGAATTAAAAGAAGTTTTTTACAATAGAGATTTAATCGGTTATTTTAATGAAATATATGGTTCACCAAAAACTAAATCAGAATGTGCAAAAATTATACTAGATAATAATCCAAATAAAAAAGCTGTTTTTATTGGAGATGCACTGTCAGATATGAAGACAGCAAAAGAACATAATATAGACTTTATTTATATGTCTGAATTTACTGTTCAGACGAAGGAACTAGATCAGATATGTAGAATGGGAGCTACAATGGTTATTAATACATTGGAGGAACTTATGGTACAACTAAACTGTGTTAAAAAATAGTTACAGCTTTTTAAACACGAAAAAGGCTTATATTAATGTTACTTAATTTCATTAAAATAATATTGTCATTATACGTATATCGGTTAAATAAGAGAGAATTTAGAAACAATCCATCAATAAAGCTTTCTGGTGATAACAGAATATAAATAAATTATTTCTAATTGAATAAGTATGGGGATGTGCATATTTAACGTGAAAATTGCAGTAGCAGGTACTGGTTATGTTGGATTATCAAATGCTGTCTTACTTGCCCAACATAACGAAGTGATCGCAGTTGATATTGATCAACGAAAAGTAGATTTAATTAACCAAAAACAATCTCCTATTGTAGATAAAGAAATTGAAGAGTTTTTAACGACAAAGGAGTTAAATCTTGTAGCAACTACTGAGTATGAGAAAGCATATGAAAAAGCAGAGTTTGTTGTTATTGCTACTCCAACAGATTACGATCCTGAAACAAATTACTTCAACACTAGATCTGTTGAAACCGTGATTGATAATGTTTTATCAGTTAATCCAAATGCGGTCATGGTCATTAAATCAACGATCCCAGTTGGATACACACAGGAAGTAAGTGCAAGGTTCAAAACGGATAATATTATTTTCTCACCAGAGTTTCTTCGTGAAGGGAAAGCGTTATATGATAACTTACATCCTTCTCGTGTTATTGTTGGTGAGAAATCTCAGCGTGCAGAGAAGTTTGCAAATCTTTTAGTTCAAGGGGCTATTAAGGAAGATACCCCTGTTTTATTCACGAACTCAACAGAAGCTGAAGCAGTTAAGCTATTTTCAAACACGTATTTAGCACTGCGCGTAGCTTATTTCAATGAACTAGATACGTATGCAGAGTTAAACGGATTAAATACAAAGCAAATTATCAAAGGTGTTTCTTTAGACCCACGAATTGGTGGTCATTATAATAATCCTTCATTTGGCTATGGTGGTTATTGCCTACCAAAAGATACAAAGCAGTTAAGGGCAAACTTTGAAGGTGTTCCAAATAACATGATTAGTGCGATTGTTGAGGCAAACGATACGAGAAAGGATCATATTGCAGCTAGAATTATCGGGAAAAAGCCTAATGTTGTCGGTATATATCGTTTAACAATGAAAACTAATTCAGATAACTTTAGAGCATCAGCCATCCAAGGTATCATGAGCAGATTAAAAGAAGAAGGTATTGATGTCGTTATTTACGAACCAGTTTTAAAAGAAGATCAGTTCGAAGATTTCCATGTAATCAAAGACTTAGACGAGTTCAAACGAGTTTCTGATATTATTGTTTCCAATAGATTAGAAGCTGATTTAGATGACGTAGAAGAGAAGGTTTATACAAGAGATATATTTAATAGAGACTAGTTGTCTGCTCGGAATGTTTAAATATTTTGTATTAGAGAGTTACTATAAGTATATTTATTTGTTTAATAATGGTGGTTATAACAAAATTATTACCACCATTATTATCTAGTGTACGTAATATTTAGCAGTTGTAAATATTTAAATCGATAATTAAGCAATGTACATATGTTTGTGATATTACTAATTAAAAAAGTCAATATTAAAAAATAAATACCATCGTTAACCTTATCCAACCAATAATCGAGATCCATAAAGGAATGCTCAACAATGTTCCCCAAGCCATACCAATTGCAAAGTTTCCTTCCTCTACCATAAAAGTCCCTCCTATTTTCTACAAGTCCATCTGATGATACAGCATTGTAGAAAAAGTAATAGTATATTAAATTAGACTTTCCGGTTTATATAGAACGAATTATTAATCGATAAGGAAAAAGTTAATTTAACTTAGTTACGGAGCTAGCCTATATACTAACCACAGATTTGTAAGCGTATACAATTGTGTTGATGTTAAAAATCGTATATAAACAGCCTATTTAAATGTTTTTGGAGACAGTAAGTTTTAACTAATTAAAGTATATAATGCTTTTTGTTGTTTGTCACTACATGAAGATTGATAGACTTTGTCGACGTTCTGTTCCACCAATTTTATAACGTTGGAGCTAGAGTGGGACTTGGCTGTATTTGATGAGTATTACAATTGTGAACAGAAATAAATCTAGGGTAATGCAAAGAGTAACCATTCTTGCGGTAATTGGATTAGTTCAATGGTTTATTATTGGTTACTTACTTTGAGCTGCTTTTGATAAGAAAAAGGATCTTGGGTATAGCTATTATGCCCCAAGCTCCTTTTAAAAGCATTAACTTTTATTTTTTAAAAGCTTTCTGGTAAATTTTTTAGTTCCTCGAATAGTTTGGTTTTGATGTCCTCGGATGAGGTGATCGATAAAAGGGGAATATAGTGCGCGACAGCATGTTCTAATCCCCAATAGCGCTGTTTCGTTTTTTCAACAGATTTACTTGTCCAGGTATTTTCTGTTTCTTTGATTTTAAATAAATGATCATATCTAAATGGTCCCCAAAATACCCAATGATCTGAGACATTAGGCAGTCTTGTCCAATAAGAGTAGTCAAAATGATAGCGAATTAGTGCTATCACTGGATATTCGTTTTCTCCAAGATCAACTTCAATTCCAAAGATAGGTCCATTTTTTAAATCGGTAATATTCGTTGATGGCTGCTCATTTTCCATTTGATATAGCTTTATAAAATTACTAGTTAGCCAGCCTTCGTGGGCTGAGTCAGATTTCCATCGTAAAAATTTAGGAGTCATTGGAATAAAGCCCTCTTCCTCTGCAATACGATCGAGTTCTGAAAATAGAAAATGAAGATTTTTGTACGTTTCTCTTAATACATCGACTGCTATTGAAATATTTTCCCCCATATTAGGAGTCGGTGAAGACATAATACTCTCTCTCCTTTATCATTTGAGTAGGCCAATGCCAGTTTTCTTTGTTTAATATAGTGTCGCTGTGAAAGATATATCCACCCTTGATGATTGGTTGATGAAAGATGGTATCATTAAATCCTTTAAAACGAATAAACCCTTTCTTCGTTAATAGCGACTGCAAATCCTCTAAGATCAACTTCTTTCCTTTTTCTAAATGTATTGACTCTTGTCCCTTTAGCGCTTCAAGGATATCCTGCCAACATAGAAACCCTAATTGAACCGAGGGTGAAATAATAGAGCGAGTTTCAATATTTAGTTTGCCATAAACAACTAGAAGTAAGTCCATTTACTGAAAAACAAAAGCAAATGATGCATGATATTTGTATGGAGCATGGTTTAAGTAACCGAGTACATGTGAAAGTGACTCGGATAGCGAGAACGATTTCTGACTTAAACAGTGAAGAAACGATCTCAGATCAAGCAATTATCGAGGCGTTTGGGTTACGTGGGATAAAGGTGAAGGGATATCAAATAGGTGAGTACCATGGGTAGACCAAAACGAATTTGGATCCCACATATGTTTTATCACATTGTTTGTCGTGGTAATCGCCGAGACCCTCTGTTTCGCGACGGTAATGATTTTATTGCAATCTTGTATATGTTTGAAAAGGTCTATGAGAAAATTCCTTACGAGCTAGTCTCTTACTGTTTAATGACTAACCATTTCCATTTGTTATTACGATCGCAAGAAGAGCCGATCTCTAAAGTAATGGCACTAGTGAATAAACGCTATGCGAACTACTACAACACAAAATACAAGTTAACTGGTCATGTGTTTGAAAAAAGGTACTTTTCAGAAATGGTGAAAGATACGACTGGAATGCTTACTGTAAGTCGTTATATCCATCTGAATCCCATTAAGGCAAAAATGGTCAAATCTCCTGAACATTATCCGTGGAGTAGCTTTCGATTTTACGCTAATCCACACGTGATTCCCCCAAACTATATCGATACAACTTACCTTCTGAATTACTTTCCTGGAACAGAGACCGAAAAGAGAGAACAGTTTGTACGTTTTTCGACGAGTGACACCGCACGCCCCGGAATTTGTATGATCACTTCCTAAGCCAAAGGCTAAATAAACTTTTGGTAGCTACCATCTTTCGTTTTTCCACAATTAGTTTTCCTGCTACTGTTCCGTAAAAATAAGCATGAAAGCTTTTCTTGATTTTGCCTTGCTTGTATTTATAGACGGTTTCCTTGAACGCTTCGGTGATGGTTGGTAGTAGTGATTCGATGGCCTCAGTAAATTTCATTTGCCGATAAGCAATCAGTGCACGGTCCCATAATTCACAGATTTGTTTGGCGCGGTCAAAAAACGGTTTCACGATTTTGGTGAATGGTTTGGGAACATAGCTTGGTACGAAAGTATGATCTAGTGAATCTAGCGTAATAGGACGAAGATCTTTATCTTTTATTTTGTTTTCAAGTTTACTAGTTTCTGCAGGGATTTTTTCGTTTGGAAGTGTTGGTGTGGTAGACTTTTCAGTAGTTTGTCGGTCCGTCAATTTTTCGATTAGCGTTCCGTCAAAACGGTGGAAAACGTAGACGTTGTGGGAGTAACCTCCTTTTTTTCGAGTTGTATGATGTATGGACAGGACGCCGAGTTGTTTTGCTTTTCTAAGCATCCGTTCAAATGTTGAACGTGAAACACCCCCTTTTTGGGCTTGGGCGGCTTCCACTAATTTACATATTCGTGCATTGCAAATGCCAATTTCTTTGACACTAAAACGGGTGAGGATCGTAAAGGCAAGGCGTTCTCCTTTCGTAAACTCGTCACCATGTTGGGATAAGACATGTTTAATTGTTTCATTAAATTGCTGGAGCGTTGTGAATTCACGTAAATGAGAGAACTGTTTAATGTTTCCTGGTTTCATTTTTATGTTCCTTTCGGGGATTTTTTAGTAGGAAAGTTCTGTAGAAATCGTTGGGGTTGTAGCTGATAGTTCGAACAAACGGTGAGAAAAGCGGATCATGCAGTAGGACGTGCGCTGCAGTTGTTTTTCCATCGTGTAATAGGATACGGGTAGTTTCAGTTGTTGGTTGTTTTTAAAGGTAATCACAGTTTCGTTCATTTTTTTTGGAGTGACTTGTGGTGTAAGTGAACGGATGTGATGGTGGAAAATCCATGAGCATTCAAACTGCGAAGGTGAGTGGCTTGGAAATGCGTAGATTTGCTCGAGTGGATTGATTGGGATCGGTACTTTGTGCTTGGCTCCTGTTTGATGAATGACAGCAGCACGTCTTCCTTCATACGTAGAACCACCTTCTAAACAAGCGCTTTTGATCAGTTGCAGCGGTGTTTTTCGTATGTAGAATTGACAAGTAGGTTCAATGGCAATGCTGTGATAATCTGTGTGAGCGATGGGTAGTAAGGCCATTGTGTTTTTGGTGATTTCGTAGGTTTTTAGTATTGGGTTGGTCATAGGTAAAGCTCCTCTCAACGACTTATGTTTCTAGAATTTTTAAAATGGTAGGATTGGATAAAGCGAGAAAAAGTATGATTCATGGAATTTGTGGTGAGTAATAAGCGATGAAAGAGGATAAAACGAGATTGACTAGTTGTACTCGGGGCGGTTCTTTTTAACAAATTCTTCAATAGTGGGAAAGGTTTCATCTGTGATTTCTTCCAAAAGAACCATGGCATCCATATCTAAGCCAACAGCAATCTTATAAATGGTTTCCAAAGAAGGAGTTCTTTCACCTCTTTCAACTTGACTAATATAACCTGCACTAAGGATAGATTGTTCTGCCAGTTTTTCGCGTGACATATCTTTTAATTCCCTGTGGAATCTTATGATTCTACCAGCCCTTTCTCCAACTATCGTTTTTTTCCTCACTAGTCTACCGCCTTTTTAACTAAAATTATGCATCCGGTAGAATTCAGTGAACAGAAGCCATGGCATGTATTTTGTGTTTCGGGGGTCTGACCCCCATCGCTTTAAAGCAATAAAGAGAACGAACAGCACCATTTCGGATTGCGTGTTCGTTCTTTTTTTTGCGTATGAGTTTATACTGTTTCAACTAGCATTCTTCACTTAAGATGGTTAGCTAACTGGGTCATGGAATCGTTTAGAGTGTCGAGCTTCTTTTCGATTCTGTGCAGTAAATATAATGTGATCATTACTGGAAAACCGTATTCACTGATCAGTGGGATCCATATTTCCATTTGTCATCGAGCTCCTTTCTATTAGATTGAAATGATTATTCAAAAAGAGGAAGCGTGCGCTTCCTCTTTAGTGTGATGGGGTCAGCCCCCTAAATTTCAATGTCAGATACGTAACGTTCGACGATACGTGCCGTATGTTTGCTTACTAACTTACCGCCTGTGGAAATGGGGATTCGTGCCTGTCACCACCCGAACTTTGTTGGTTTTTGTCGAATGGCGAGGGAGCAAGTCCGTTGTCCCTCTGCTCTTTATTTATATCCTCTGACTACAGGTGCATGTGGTACAACTTCAATTTTTTAGCTCTAAAATTGTATCAAGGCGTATGGTATAATTATAACAAGCACGGTAAATTGGAGGGTAATGCTTGTGGAAAAAGAAGTACTATTAATTAAAATAAGAAATAATATTCAATTGCAATATCCAGAAATAGATACGTTAATCGACGAGCTGACTCCATGCCTTATTCAAAGTATCACAGGAGAAACTTTTTCTACTGAAGTAAAGCCAGTAAATAAATTAGATTTAAAAAAGATAAATGTTATTAATGGTTGGAATCCATTTGATTGGGGAATATATTTAGAGAGGCCAAATTTTGTCTTGAAGAAATTATTAGTAAAAAATGATGATATTATACAAGGGTTAGTTGCCTATGAGATTAAAGATGGTTGGGTTGAACTAAATTTGGTAGAAAGCGCACCTTGGAATATTGGACCTAATAAGGACTTTATAGGTGTAGGTGGACATCTTTTTGCGATTGCTTGTAAGGCAAGTTTTGACTTAGGGTTTGAAGGGTATACCGCTTTTTATGCGAAGTCAAAGTTAGTTAAACATTATCAAGATATATATGGAGCGATTCTAATTGATCCGAATTCACGTAGAATGATCATTGATACGAATGGAGCAAGAAAGTTGGTTCAAAAGTATTTTGATTAAGGAGGGAACAGCGATGAGTGCACAATTTCTCAGCAAAGAGTATTTAGAAAAGGTAAAAAAGCTAGAAGAAGATGCAGCGGGAGTATATGCAGTTCCAAATTATGAACTTAAAAATCAAGATGAATTCACCAAGAGAATTATTAATGAATTAAAGAAAAAGAATAAAATTGACATGAAAAATTGACAACCTTGGAACATGGGTTTCGTGCCTGTCACCACCCGTAATCTTGTTCCACAGGGGTGTTTCACGGATTTGAAAAATCGGTCCATATCAAATTGAAATGGACTTATTAATATTTTATTTATAAATATCACCACGAGGACCAAGGTCTAGAATAATGATAATCAATTCGTTGTTATGTATTCGATACAATAAACGAAGAGATCCGATACGAATTCGATAATCATCATGATCGGATCCTTCTACGGTTTTACATTTGGTATAGCGTAAGGATTTTCGCAAAGTTGACTAATAACTTCGTTGACCCTATTTTTTTAATTTAAGTGGTAATTTTTCATCATACTTTGCAGCAGGTTTTCTAACTTTTACTCTATATTTAGGCACGTACGTCATCCCAATCAACGAGATCATCATTTTCAATATCAATATTTGCTTGTTTTAATACTTCTTTTTCTCGATCTGTTAATGGAGAATTATCTGCTTCAAAAGTAATATCCACTTCATGGTCTTTTTCAATTACAACTCTAATAAGATCATAAACCAATTTTGTATCACGTTCATTTACAAGGTCTATTAGTGTATGAAGGTCTTCTTTTCGAATACTCATTAGACCACTCCTTTAACAAGTTTATTTAACATTATTATACACAATTGGAACACTGCCACTCCTCGGGGCTTCGTGCCAGTCACCACCCGAAGTTTGTTGAAAGTTGTAAGGTTAATAAATCTGGTGGTTATTTTGTGGTGATTTAACCTTATCAGAATTGGATTCTTTTTTCATTTTTTAAGAGAATGACTATTTAACAAAAAAGCTTACTAGATAGCCATTAGTAGCTAGTTAATGATTTTCTATGAATAATTCAGGTAAAATCCTTTTAACATAAATTCGTTAAAAGGATTTTTTACGTTGGATCATAAATTTATCCCACTTTTAAGGGGCAGTAAAACCCCCACTGATTGAAGTTTAACTTTATAAGATTATTACTAAATATAGTACTTGGATATATTTTGTTGAATCATGCGTTTACAATCTCTATAATTATGGTATAGATAAATAGTGCTAATTAACTGTTTTAAAAAATAAAAACGGCAAACTTATTAAATGGTAAGGACGCAAAGCCACGGGTCTAAGGTGAAGTACTATGATCGCCGGGGTGCCAAAGTAAATTGTATAGGATCCGTTTAATTACGATGGATAGTAAATAATGTTAAGGCCATATTTATTTTTGAGATTGATTATTAAGATTAATTACATAGGGAGGACGGATTGTTATGACTAATAAAAATAATGACTTATTAGAATTAATTAAAGGCCTTAATATTAACAAGTCAAATATAATTAATTATACGGATACAAAAGATCCAGTTGTTAACAATCAAGAAATACTTGGTGAGGATGATGGCTATGTTGAAGTTAGGGACCATCAGATTTTTGTCATAAATCCTAGCAATAATGGAAAACAGCCAGTTTTGATTCCTAATTCAAAACTTCAAATATATGTAAATGGATCGTTGTTAAAAAAAGAGCAGGTTGTTTTTGATGACGATGATATTCGATGGAATGTCAAGCCAACAAATGATTATGGAATATCGATCAGTAAAGATAACCTTCAAGTTTCCTTGCAGGTTTATCCTGATCTTTTTATAGGGTACCGTTTAAAAGATCAAAAAAGAGCACGTCGTATTATGATCGATATAGAGCCAGTTGAGAAATATTTTGATGTTGAAGAGATAATATCTCAAATAGCTGAAAATATTGTAAAAAAAGGTATCCGTGTAGAAATAAATACTTCAGCAATTATGCAAGAAATTTTAGATCCTAAATTTAAAGAAATTTTAGTAGCTGAAGGCCTTCCAGTAATTCCTTCAAAGGATGGATATATTCAACAATATTTTTCGTCAGTCATATCTGAAGTTTTAGAAGAAGTAAGTGGAATGGTAGATTTTAAAAATCGGGTTAAAATTCCTACGGTAGAGGCTGGTGAAGTCATTGCCCAAATATTTTCGCCACGAGAAGGAAAAGCTGGTCATAATGTTTACGGCGATTCTTTAGAACCTAAGACGCCAAAAGAAGTGATTGTTCGTCCTAAACCAAGAGTGAAAATATCTGATGATGGGAAAGTGATTGCCCTTTTATCTGGTAGACCTTCTGTAACTGGTAGCTCGGTAAAACAGTTTGATATTCTGGATACGTATGAAATCAATGGCGATGTTGATATGAAAACTGGAAACATCTTTTTTAACGGAGATGTCATTGTCCGCGGGAATATAAAGGATGGCATGAGGATTGATTGTTCAGGAAGTCTGTTTGTATTTGGAAATGTCTATCATAGTACTCTAACTGCTTCACAAAATGTTTATGTAACTGGTAATATTATCGGTTCAAAAGTGAATGGTGGCCAATTTGGAATGTATTATAGTAGCGTTTATAAAATTGCTCAAGATTTATCTGTGTCGTTAAAGCGATTACAATACGCTTATAGCCAATTAAAAGTAGCACTTAGTGTTAAAAATACCGAGTATAAAATAGGTTATATTGTGGCTACACTAGTGGAAACTAAATTTAAAGAAATAACAAAAAATGTTAATGATTTTTATCAAATCATTAATAAAATGTTGGAAAATAAATTTCAATTCCCGATCCATCTTCAAATTGTTATGAATTCATTAAAGAAGTTGAAAGATTATCAGGCGATCCATTCGATAGATTCTGAACAATCGCTTCAAAGTATCCAATTTTCAATTAATGAATTAATTCAAAAAATGGAAGCGGATATTCAAGAGGAAAGTGATATCTCATTTTATAGTTCAAACCTTTCACAAATCAAAACAAATGGTAGAATAATTGTGAAAAAGGAAGGGATTATCAATTCGACCCTTTTTGCAGGTACTGAAATTAATTTTGAGAAAAGAGATTCAGTAATCCGTGGTGGAAAGGTTGAAGCAGTTAAGACGATTAATGCAGGTATAGTTGGGTCTGCTAAAGGAAAAAGTCCTATATTATATGCGGGTGAAACTATCAATATAACAGAAATAAATCAAGCTCAAATAACAATGAGAAATGAGATAATTTTTATTGATGAGAAAATCACTAATCTTGAGCTAAAATATAATGAAAAAACTGAAAGAATCGAGAGCAATAAAAGACTCCCTTCATACTAATAACTTATTGGTTATTCGGGGTCTGACCCCCATCGCTTTAAAGCGATAAAAAGAACGAACAGCATCATTTCGGATTGCGTGTTCGTTCTTTGTGTTTGCGTATGAGTTTATACTGTATCAACGAGCATACCTCACTTAAGATGGTTAGCTAACTGGGTCATGGAATCGTTTAGCGTATCTAGCTTCTTTTCGATTCTGTGCAGTAAATATAATGTGATCATTACTGGAAAACCGTATTCACTGATCAGTGGGATCCATATTTCCATTTGTCATCGAGCTCCTTTCTAAGTTTAGATTGAAATGTTTATTCAAAAAGAGGAAGCGTTCGCTTCCTCTTTAGTGTGATCGGGTCACCCCCTTAAATTTCAATGTCAGATACGTAACGTTCGACGATACGTGCCGTATGTTTGCTTACTAACTTACCGCCTGTGGAAATAAACGCATCTTCAGCGATAACTGCATCCATAACTTGAGCAACTTGGGTTGGATCAACTGGTTCAATTGGATTGTCTAAAGATACTGTTACGTTTCGACCCATTTCATTTTTAAAGATAAGTTCAATCTTTTTAGCCATCTACTTTCACCTCCGTTTTTCTATTAATCTAGTAACTAGTTCAACACGTCATACACATTGTTTCGTGTCACACCTTCTAACGTGAATTGCTGCAGTGTTGCTAGAGCTTGTGCTGTATTCTTAAGTTGTTCACTTGTTGCAGTAATGTCAATGTTAGAGAAGTTCTTTGTTACTAAAATTTCCTTACCTTCATCATCGAAACCACCGTGAAATACTAATGATAATCTCGTTTGCATAATGTTTTCGTTCATCCTTATCACCTCCTTCACTTTATAAATACACGTAAACGCGAAAAAGGGGACAAGGTTTTGCGTGCCAGTCACCACCCGGAATTTGTCGAAAATTGCAAGTTGAGAATGTCTATGTAAATGGAGAGCAAGTTAAAATAGTTCCCCCCGAGTCGTATGTATTACCAACCGACTCGGGGGGGCTTTTTTTGTATTCCTGACCATTTGTTTATATACTAATTCTAGTTTTGCTAAGTATAGAATATTTGTCCTTAATATCCCCTTCCTTTCGAAACTATTATTCTACGAAAGTAGTATGGCCCTATTCCATCTTTTACGTTTATTAATGTTCGCAATCATCATTTGCTTCGCCTTCTTTATTTTCCAGATACATTGATAATACTATATCTCTTACTTGTTCAGTTTGATCAGAATGTAGTGTTTCCAATAATACGGTAATCAGTTGTTTATCAACATTCATCTTCAATTCATCCCTCTTTCTCTATTATTTATTAAATTTCCCTTTAAAGATGCTGTTTGGAAATTCATTTGCTTATGCTCATCCCTTAAATCAGGATAAAGTGCACGAGTATTACTTATTTGAATTACAAAGCATAAGTATAAGTTTGTACGCATATGAGTACAATAATTATACATATTATATTGTACCCTTAAGAGTACAGTCAACCACTTTATATGGAAAAGAGAGGAAAAAAATTGAGGAAGTTAAAACTATGTCTAAACGAACTGTTATATAAACATGATCTCTCTATTCATCAATTACATTTAATAACCGGAATTCGTCGTGCTACGTTAAGTGAGTTAGCCAATGGAAAAAGACAGCGGATACAATTTGAGCATATTGAAAAAATCGCCAACGCTTTAAATATAGATGATATCAATGATATTTTGAGGTTGGAGAGGGAATAGGGTGAGGGGTGTGTGCCTGGCACCACCCGAAGTATGTCGAAGATTGTGTAGTTAGTGAATCAGTAGTTTATTAAATTCTCATGTGAGTGAATTTAATAATTGCCAAAAACGAACCACATCAAATTATATCTAGTTACGCAGGAACAGGGGGACAGTAAACTGTACCCTATATCAGTGAGCCTCTTGGTCCAAAAAACTTTGAAAGAACAATTTTAAAGTGATTATAGAGGATTGGATATTCCGATCCTTTTATATCGAAAAAATAAGTTTAAATTTGAGATGTATGTTAAATGTTTGTTAAGCTAATGGGAGCTTGTGTTGAAGAAGATCAACTAATATAATAATCTTTTGCTGAGCAGTACAACGATACAGGTAATGGATTAACCATCTAAGAGACGATTGCATTCTAAGTAATCGTCTTTTCATATTTGACTCTTAATGCGCGATAGACTAGATATTTCGCAACATGGTGTTAGTATAGTTTCATTGTAGGTTTACGAATGTTTTGCTGCATTTTTAATGGCAGCGGATAATATATTACTAGTCCCTTATTGAACTTCTTTTTACCAGAAGTTCTTTTTTTACAAAGAGAATAAGTTAAGCCTTTACTTATGTCAGGTGTGTATATGAGGATGGGATAGATGATAAAACGAAAACTCCCAGATTGTTAGAAGAGGTAGATTGGAGGGAGTCTACTGAAAACACACCCATTTCTGATCATCTTTTATTATATAAGGCTAGGGGTGGTGTTAGTTATTTCCATGTGGTAACAGGCACGAAACCATAAATATTTTAATGACAAAAAAGGGGGACGGGCTTATAAATACCCAATGATCCGAGACGTTAGGCAGTCTTGTCCAATAAGAGTAGTCAAAATGATAGCGAATAAGTGCTATCACTGGATATTCGTCTTCCCCAAGATCAACTTCAATTCCAAAGATAGGCCCATTTTTTAAATCGGTAATATTCGTTGATGGGTGCTCATTTTCTATTTGATATAGCTTTATAAAATTACTGGTTAGCCAGCCTTCGTGGGCTGAGTCAGATTTCCATCTTAGAAATTTAGGAGTAATAGGAACAAAGCCCTCATCCTCTCCAATACGGTCGAGTTCTGAAAATAGTAAATGGAGATTTTTGTACGTTTCTCTTAATACATCGACTGCTATAGAAATATTTCCCCCCATATTAGGATTCGTTGAAGACATAATAATCTCTCTCCTTTATCATTTGAGTAGGCCAATGCCAGTTTTCTTTGTTAGTGTCATGTCGCTTTGAAATATATACCCACCTTTGATGATTGGTTGATGAAAGATGGTATCATTAAACCCTTTAAAGCGAATAAACCCTTTCTTCGTTAGTAGCAGCTGCAAATCCTCTAAGATCAACTTCTGTCCTTTTTCTAAATCTATTAACTCTTGTTCCTTTAGCGCTTCAAGGATATTCTGCCAACAAAGAAAACCTAATTGAACCGAGGGTGAAATAATAGAGCGATCTTCAATATTTTTCTTAACTGTGTTCATCATTTCATATGGGGCTAGAAAAAGTAAGTAAACATCCTTATTAACAGAAAACTTCTCCAACATACGGGAATAGCGGGCCAATTGATTGTAACTTTGAGTATAATCAACTACTATGTCTTCTTCCTGGTCTTCAGATGAAATACCACTTAAATACTTTACTTCTATCCCAATGACTGTGTCTTCAAATGTAATCAATAAATCAATTTCACCACCCTCTTGGCGGGGCCAAAACTCCATTTCATAATCATAGCGTTTTTGATTAGAAATAAAGGATAGCCATTTTACTTGGGTGTTTTGGTTAGAAAATAGGGTAGTTGTAAGTACATGTTTTAAGCCTATTTCAAAAGGTAGATATCGGATGGCCCCAAAGAAGTCGCCAGTTAGCTTATCTTCAAGTCGATCCGAGAGGTTGCTGCCAGTTTGTGAGATTTTATTATGGATTTCGGATATCAAAGGTAGACCTCGATTCTGATTGGTTTTGTAGGGAAGCATGGGGACGGTTCCCTTGCTTCCTTAGGAAGTGTCCCTTTGCTATATTCAGGAATTGGGGAAGCTCGATTAGAGTTCATGTCTGTCGCCGTGTGAAATATGTCGAACGTTGTAAGTTAAATAGATTGATAATCTAAGAAATTTCTATGTGATAGTAGAGTATAGAGTAGTTCATAATAATGAGGGTGCTTTGACTTTAGTAGGAAACAAATAACTAGAACAGTAGAATAAGGAATAGGTGTTTGCTATAATTACGATAGTAACTACATAAAGCAAGGTGGCGGCTGAACTCCCTGAACGAAAGGGGGTGAAGCATATGACGACATATCAAGTATTTAGCTTAATAGCACAATCTAGTTTAGTGTTAATAGCGCTACTCACACTAATTATAACTATTGTCGTCAATTTAAACAAAAAGAAATAGCCACCCTGCCCTGAGAAAGTAAGGTGAGCTATTTCAGGAAAAATCTTTCTTTCAGCCGCTCTTTAAGCGGCATGTAGTTGCATTGCCTGAGCGTAGCTGCGCTCAGGTACTTTTTATTTTACGTCATTTCTAACTAAAGTATACACCATCTTTCGCAGTTTCAGCAAGTCAGCGAAGGGGTAAGCATGGGAAGCACGGGGACGGTTCCCTTGCTTCCTTAGGAAGTGTCCCTTTGCTTCCCTTAGTAGGGATTCGCACCTGTCACCCTAAAATAAAAAGAGGAAGCGGTCGCCTCCTCTCTATATATTAACCTAATCACTTTAACGATTTAACGCGGTGGGGGTCAGACCCCGATGTCCATTCACTTTATAAATACACGTGAAAGTGAAAAAGGGGACAAGGTGGAAGAGATGCGTTGGAGCTAGTGTGGCATTTGATGAGTAGTAAAATCGTCAAGAGTAATCATTATTATATCGGTAATCGTGCATGAATAATTCAGGAACTATACGTCTATTCTCTGTAATTGTAATTGGGATCATTTTTATAAGGTTAAAAGTTATATAGTATAAATTTACCGGGAGGGTATAGGGACGGGCCTCGTGTTTCACCTTAATTTAGTTAAGCGTGGTTGAGCTGACCTAGATTTAGTTCTCTAGTAACGTTAAATCTTAGTTGGTCTGAAACATTTTTATAATTTAAGTAGCAAAACATATATTTCCACTTAGCTAGGTTTTTGGTACTGTGTATTTATGCAATTAAACTGAGGAGAAAGAATTATCTATGATCATCAATAACAATGTTTCAGCACTTAATTCATATAGAAATCTAAATCAGAACCAATTTCATTCATCGAAAGTATTGGAAAAGTTATCTTCTGGATTACGTATTAACCGAGCGGTGGATGACGCGGCAGGATTGGCTATTTCAGAGAAAATGAAAGGTCAAATTAGAGGACTAAATCAAGCTAGCCGCAACATTCTAGACGGGATATCTCTTACACAAACGGCAGATGGAGGACTCCAAGAGGTTCAGAACAAATTACAAAGAATAAGAGAATTAACGTTACAAGCAAGCAACGATACGCTGACTACTCCTGATCGTGAGTACATTCAAGAAGAAATTGATCAATTAAAGAAAGGTATTAATGATATTGCCAACCAAACGCATTTTAATGGGATTTACTTGTTAAATAGAAGTGGAGATAGTTATATAGAGGAAAGAATTGTTAGGACGATTGAAACGGATTACACGATAATGGTCCCAGTGACAACCATTGTAACAGAAACGTTCATTGAAGAAGTGTTATCTGAAACGATTAGTGATATCGACTTATCAACAATTGAAAAGGTAATTTTACATGAACAAACGACTGGGATCCCAGATGAATTTGAAATTCCACTCGAACAGCTAATTAATGGAGAGACATTTACTTTTACTACTCAAGCAAATGAAAACTATGAAGTGTATATTGATCTAGATCAAAATGCAATCATTGTCGACAAATTCAATCACCCGACGTTTATGCACCTTTCCTTCATTGATATAGTCGGTGTCGATGGCTATGATCGAATTGAAGGTGACATTGTTTCTTATCTTGGTCAAATTAGAAATACCGAATCGTTAAAAAGACCAGAAGGACATGTTTCTTTTACTAGTGGACATAATGGTACAGGATTCACTCAGCTGACGGTTAAGTTTCATGGAGTCAATCAAGAAGTGATCGAACTAGAAAGAAAAGTTCAAAGAGAAGTAACAACAGAAGTAGAACAACAGGTAACGGAGACGGTTCAAACGGTTGAAATCATTAGAAGGCCAGCTAATGAACCAGTCATTTTACAAGTAGGCGCAAATGAAGATCAAAACTTTATCGTTAACGTTGTTGATGTTCGAACCCGTGCACTAGAAATTGATCATCTTTCGGTTTTGACAAGTGAAACAGCGACAGATGCTATTGAAAAATTAGATCAGGCTATTGCATCAGTATCAACAAAACGCTCTTCATTTGGTTCCTATCAAAATGCATTAGAGCATATTCTTTCAAATGTAACAAATTCTCATGAAAATCTTACATCAGCCAATTCGCGAATTCGAGATGCCGATATGGCTTTGAAAATGACGGAGTTTACAAAACGAAATATCTTGACCCAATCAGCAACAGCTATGTTGGCTCAGTCAAATCAATTACCTCAAGGTATTCTGCAGTTATTGAGTTAGGTGGAACGAGATTCCTCGTTTCACCAGTTTTATTCAAAGAAGTTAGTGGAATGATAATCTGAGATATTTCGGTGTAATTTGGTAAACAGGGTCAATAGTGAAACAAGATAAGATAGCCTGTCCTGAGTCATGTATATTATTTAGACCTTCCTGTCTAAATTCTCGGGCAACGGGATTTAGCCGAAGAAGGAGAAGGAACAAGGAAGTCTTAGTTCAGCTGCTATATAATGTGAGGATTTTATTATTTGCTATTTTAATAGATGTATGATAGTGTTATAAAGTTGTCATTTCAGCCGAGCTTCGTGTAGAACTTTTTTAAAAAAGTTATTGCGTTGTATGGTTTGTTGTGATAAGATATTCCTTGTCGCTAAAAAGCGAAGTTGAATGACTTGTTGTTTTTAAAAAGTTTCAAAAAATAACTTGCGCGGAATTAAATGTTGTGGTACACTAGTTCTTGTCGCTGAAAAAAACAACGGCGTAAAACAAATGATGGTTCTTTGAAAACTGAACACACAGCCAAGCGAATTAAAAGAGATAGTAAATATCTCGTCAATGTTTTATTTTGAGCTTTATCAAACACTTTTATGGAGAGTTTGATCCTGGCTCAGGACGAACGCTGGCGGCGTGCCTAATACATGCAAGTCGAGCGAATGGATGGGAGCTTGCTCCCTGAAATTAGCGGCGGACGGGTGCGTTCTTTGAAAACTGAACACACAGCCAAGCGAATTAAAAGAGATAGTAAATATCTCGTCAATGTTTTATTTTGAGCTTTATCAAACACTTTTATGGAGAGTTTGATCCTGGCTCAGGACGAACGCTGGCGGCGTGCCTAATACATGCAAGTCGAGCGAATGGATGGGAGCTTGCTCCCTGAAATTAGCGGCGGACGGGTGAGTAACACGTGGGCAACCTGCCCTGTAGACTGGGATAACTTCGGGAAACCGAAGCTAATACCGGATAATCTTTGGAGCCTCATGGTTCTAAAGTGAAAGTTGGGTTTACCTAACACTACAGGATGGGCCCGCGTCGCATTAGCTAGTTGGTAAGGTAANGGCTTACCAAGGCGACGATGCGTAGCCGACCTGAGAGGGTGATCGGCCACACTGGGACTGAGACACGGCCCAGACTCCTACGGGAGGCAGCAGTAGGGAATCTTCCGCAATGGACGAAAGTCTGACGGAGCAACGCCGCGTGAGCGATGAAGGCCTTCGGGTCGTAAAGCTCTGTTGTTAGGGAAGAACAAGTACTATTCGAATAGGGTAGTACCTTGACGGTACCTAACGAGAAAGCCACGGCTAACTACGTGCCAGCAGCCGCGGTAATACGTAGGTGGCAAGCGTTGTCCGGAATTATTGGGCGTAAAGCGCGCGCAGGCGGTCTCTTAAGTCTGATGTGAAAGCCCCCGGCTCAACCGGGGAGGGTCATTGGAAACTGGGAGACTTGAGTGCAGAAGAGGAGAGTGGTTTACCTAACACTACAGGATGGGCCCGCGTCGCATTAGCTAGTTGGTAAGGTAACGGCTTACCAAGGCGACGATGCGTAGCCGACCTGAGAGGGTGATCGGCCACACTGGGACTGAGACACGGCCCAGACTCCTACGGGAGGCAGCAGTAGGGAATCTTCCGCAATGGACGAAAGTCTGACGGAGCAACGCCGCGTGAGCGATGAAGGCCTTCGGGTCGTAAAGCTCTGTTGTTAGGGAAGAACAAGTACCGTTCNAATAGGGCGGTACCTTGACGGTACCTAACGAGAAAGCCACGGCTAACTACGTGCCAGCAGCCGCGGTAATACGTAGGTGGCAAGCGTTGTCCGGAATTATTGGGCGTAAAGCGCGCGCAGGCGGTCTCTTAAGTCTGATGTGAAAGCCCCCGGCTCAACCGGGGAGGGTCATTGGAAACTGGGAGACTTGAGTGCAGAAGAGGAGAGTGGAATTCCATGTGTAGCGGTGAAATGCGTAGATATATGGAGGAACACCAGTGGCGAAGGCGACTCTCTGGTCTGTAACTGACGCTGAGGCGCGAAAGCGTGGGGAGCAAACAGGATTAGATACCCTGGTAGTCCACGCCGTAAACGATGAGTGCTAGGTGTTAGGGGTTTCGATGCCCTTAGTGCCGAAGTTAACACATTAAGCACTCCGCCTGGGGAGTACGACCGCAAGGTTGAAACTCAAAGGAATTGACGGGGGCCCGCACAAGCAGTGGAGCATGTGGTTTAATTCGAAGCAACGCGAAGAACCTTACCAGGTCTTGACATCCTTATGACCTCCCTAGAGATAGGGATTTCCCTTCGGGGACATAAGTGACAGGTGGTGCATGGTTGTCGTCAGCTCGTGTCGTGAGATGTTGGGTTAAGTCCCGCAACGAGCGCAACCCTTGATCTTAGTTGCCAGCATTTAGTTGGGCACTCTAAGGTGACTGCCGGTGACAAACCGGAGGAAGGTGGGGATGACGTCAAATCATCATGCCCCTTATGACCTGGGCTACACACGTGCTACAATGGATGGTACAAAGGGCTGCGAAACCGCGAGGTTGAGCCAATCCCATAAAGCCATTCTCAGTTCGGATTGTAGGCTGCAACTCGCCTACATGAAGCCGCGAGATAGGGATTTCCCTTCGGGGACATAAGTGACAGGTGGTGCATGGTTGTCGTCAGCTCGTGTCGTGAGATGTTGGGTTAAGTCCCGCAACGAGCGCAACCCTTGATCTTAGTTGCCAGCATTTAGTTGGGCACTCTAAGGTGACTGCCGGTGACAAACCGGAGGAAGGTGGGGATGACGTCAAATCATCATGCCCCTTATGACCTGGGCTACACACGTGCTACAATGGATGGTACAAAGGGCTGCGANACCGCGAGGTTGAGCCAATCCCATAAAGCCATTCTCAGTTCGGATTGTAGGCTGCAACTCGCCTACATGAAGCCGGAATTGCTAGTAATCGCGGATCAGCATGCCGCGGTGAATACGTTCCCGGGCCTTGTACACACCGCCCGTCACACCACGAGAGTTTGTAACACCCGAAGTCGGTGGGGTAACCTTTTGGAGCCAGCCGCCTAAGGTGGGACAGATGATTGGGGTGAAGTCGTAACAAGGTAGCCGTATCGGAAGGTGCGGCTGGATCACCTCCTTTCTATGGAGTCACATGAAGCCGGAATTGCTAGTAATCGCGGATCAGCATGCCGCGGTGAATACGTTCCCGGGCCTTGTACACACCGCCCGTCACACCACGAGAGTTTGTAACACCCGAAGTCGGTGGGGTAACCTTTTGGAGCCAGCCGCCTAAGGTGGGACAGATGATTGGGGTGAAGTCGTAACAAGGTAGCCGTATCGGAAGGTGCGGCTGGATCACCTCCTTTCTATGGAGTATAACTCTAGTCGATGCTTTTCTTTAGAGAAAAGTACGCTGACGCTGTGTTTCAGTTTTGAGAGAATAATCTCTCTATTAAATAATAAGGTAATTTAAAAGCTGACGAAGACATTCGCCACTTATCAATTACCAAAGGTAAATTAGAAACGAGTAGTTCGAGGAAACAAGCGAGGCAATCGCCGGAGTGTACATTTAAGGGTACATGAGGACGATTGGGGAGCGCGGTTGACGAAGAAATACGACGTTTATCATTTACCGACTCGTTCTTTGAAAACTAGATAACAANAATACATTTAAGTTTTACCGGAAGTCATTATGACTTTGAGTAAATCTTGAGTAGTCAAGAATTCAATTCGACGAAAAATCCTTTTGAAAAAACAGGTATTTTTTCGGAAGAAGCAAGGAGATCGAGGCGGCNAGCTTTCGAGCAGCGGAGTGTATGTTTAAGGATACATGAGCAGCGCAGAAAAGCGAAGCCAACGAAGAGATCNGCAGCTTATTACGGAAAAATTAGGTTAAGTTAGAAAGGGCGCACGGTGAATGCCTTGGCACTAGGAGCCGACGAAGGACGCGACGAACAGCGATATGCCTCGGGGAGTTGTAAGTAAACTTTGATCCGGGGATTTCCGAATGGGGGAACCCACCATCCGTAATGGGATGGTATCCATATCTGAATACATAGGGTATGAGAAGGGTACGACCGCAAGGTTGAAACTCAAAGGAATTGACGGGGGCCCGCACAAGCAGTGGAGCATGTGGTTTAATTCGAAGCAACGCGAAGAACCTTACCAGGTCTTGACATCCTTATGACCTCCCTAGAGATAGGGATTTCCCTTCGGGGACATAAGTGACAGGTGGTGCATGGTTGTCGTCAGCTCGTGTCGTGAGATGTTGGGTTAAGTCCCGCAACGAGCGCAACCCTTGATCTTAGTTGCCAGCATTTAGTTGGGCACTCTAAGGTGACTGCCGGTGACAAACCGGAGGAAGGTGGGGATGACGTCAAATCATCATGCCCCTTATGACCTGGGCTACACACGTGCTACAATGGATGGTACAAAGGGCTGCGAAACCGCGAGGTTGAGCCAATCCCATAAAGCCATTCTCAGTTCGGATTGTAGGCTGCAACTCGCCTACATGAAGCCGGAATTGCTAGTAATCGCGGATCAGCATGCCGCGGTGAATACGTTCCCGGGCCTTGTACACACCGCCCGTCACACCACGAGAGTTTGTAACACCCGAAGTCGGTGGGGTAACCTTTTTGGAGCCAGCCGCCTAAGGTGGGACAGATGATTGGGGTGAAGTCGTAACAAGGTAGCCGTATCGGAAGGTGCGGCTGGATCACCTCCTTTCTATGGAGTAATACTCTAGTCGATACTTTTGCTTTAGAGTAGAAGTAACGCTTGTGCATTTGTGTTCAGTTTTGGAAGAATAATCCTCCAAATTATATAGTTTACTGATCTGAATGTAGACCGTGCGTCTGCGTCTACAAGTGTCGCTTCGAAGGAAGCTTCCTCGACGCAAAGTTGCATGTAGTCAATTCAAAGAAGCATCTCATGATGTGATTGAAGTCAGTAGCTTTTTTGAAGGAATAATCCTTCAATTAAATAGATTACTGTTCTGAATTTAGATTTTGTGCGTCTGCGTCTACAAGCGCCGCTTCGTAGTGGGCTTCCTCGATGCAAAGCTGCATGTAGTCAATTCATAGAAGTATCTCACGATGTGATTGAAGTCAGTTAATTTAGTAACGATAGCGAAGAGGTCACACTCGTTCCCATGCCGAACACGATCGTTAAGCTCTTTTGCGCTGATGGTAGTTGGGGGCTTCCCCTTGCGAGAGTAGGACGTTGCTAGATTATTTTTATGGGGCCTTAGCTCAGCTGGGAGAGCGCCTGCCTTGCACGCAGGAGGTCAGCGGTTCGATCCCGCTAGGCTCCACCAAAGTTTTTTTGTGAAACGAAGTGGAGCAAAAATAACTTACCTATTTATTTTTTGGCGGCGTAGCTCAGCTGGCTAGAGCGTACGGTTCATACCCGTGAGGTCGGGGGTTCGATCCCCTCTGCCGCTACCAAAGTTTTTTCGTGAAGCGAAAATAACTTATCAACTTAATTTATTGATATGATACGGAGGAATACCCAAGTCCGGCTGAAGGGATCGGTCTTGAAAACCGACAGGCGGGTTAAACCGCGCGGGGGTTCGAATCCCTCTTCCTCCGCTCTTCCTCTTACCTATTTATTTTTTGGCGGCGTAGCTCAGCTGGCTAGAGCGTACGGTTCATACCCGTGAGGTCGGGGGTTCGATCCCCTCTGCCGCTACCAAAGTTTTTTCGTGAAGCGAAAATAACTTATCAACTTAATTTATTGATATGATACGGAGGAATACCCAAGTCCGGCTGAAGGGATCGGTCTTGAAAACCGACAGGCGGGTTAAACCGCGCGGGGGTTCGAATCCCTCTTCCTCCGCCATTAATAACCAACCATTTTAATATTTTGGAGGGGTAGCGAAGTGGCTAAACGCGGCGGACTGTAAATCCGCTCCTTAGGGTTCGGCGGTTCGAATCCGTCCCCCTCCACCATTTAGATATTACAGGTGAATAATTTAACGCTAGAACATGGTAAGATTTATTTTTGAATGTCCTTACTTTACAAAACTATGGCGGTCGTGGCGAAGTGGTTAACGCACCGGATTGTGGCTCCGGCATTCGTGGGTTCGATTCCCATCGATCGCCCCATATTATTATATTAATGGGCTATAGCCAAGCGGTAAGGCAACGGACTTTGACTCCGTCATTCTCTGGTTCGAATCCAGATAGCCCAGCCATTTTTTTGTTAAGTCTTTAGTAAATTGCCGGGGTGGTGGAATTGGCAGACACACAGGACTTAAAATCCTGCGGTAGGTGACTATCGTGCCGGTTCAAGTCCGGCCCTCGGTACCAGAAAAATTTAAAAGGCAACATGCGCCCTTAGCTCAGCTGGATAGAGTGTTTGACTACGAATCAAAAGGTCGGGAGTTCGAATCTCTCAGGGCGCGCCATAGAAATGTCGGGAAGTGGCTCAGCTTGGTAGAGCACCTGGTTTGGGACCAGGGGGTCGCAGGTTCAAATCCTGTCTTCCCGACCATGCAATTGAATATTAATGCGGGTGTAGTTTAGTGGTAAAACCTCAGCCTTCCAAGCTGATGTTGTGAGTTCGATTCTCATCACCCGCTCCAAGAGTATGGGCCTATAGCTCAGCTGGTTAGAGCGCACGCCTGATAAGCGTGAGGTCGGTGGTTCGAGTCCACTTAGGCCCACCATACCATGTATATTCCACAGTAGCTCAGTGGTAGAGCAATCGGCTGTTAACCGATCGGTCGTAGGTTCGAGTCCTACCTGTGGAGCCAAATTAAGGAGAAGTACTCAAGTGGCTGAAGAGGCGCCCCTGCTAAGGGTGTAGGTCGTGTAAGCGGCGCGAGGGTTCAAATCCCTCCTTCTCCGCCAGTCGTAGTTTTTATACTGGCCCGTTGGTCAAGCGGTTAAGACACCGCCCTTTCACGGCGGTAACACGGGTTCGAATCCCGTACGGGTCACCAACTACATTATTTGTATAGTTTTTCTTGATTTATATCAATGGTTGTTTACTTGGAGGATTAGCTCAGCTGGGAGAGCACCTGCCTTACAAGCAGGGGGTCGGCGGTTCGATCCCGTCATCCTCCACCAGAGTTTTTTTCGTAACAAAGTAGAGCGAAAGTGACTTACCTATATTTGCCGGCCTAGCTCAATTGGTAGAGCAACTGACTTGTAATCAGTAGGTTGGGGGTTCAAGTCCTCTGGCCGGCACTCTTATATTTTAAGAGCCATTAGCTCAGTCGGTAGAGCATCTGACTTTTAATCAGAGGGTCGAAGGTTCGAATCCTTCATGGCTCACCAAAATTTTGCTAAGCAAAATAACTTTCCATACGCGGGTGTGGCGGAATTGGCAGACGCGCTAGACTTAGGATCTAGTGTCTTTGACGTGGGGGTTCGAGTCCCTTCACCCGCATGTTTGTTTTGTAAGTATCTCATATAAATTTTATTATATTTTTAGGAAGTTAAATGAACATGCGCCCTTAGCTCAGCGACGAGTATAACATCTATGAAAAAACTGCGAGTTGTTTCGACGCAGCCTGCTACAAAGTGTTACTTGCAGAGGAAGAGACAGGATATCTACGGAGCGAAACATCGTCCGTAGACTTCATGAAATAACATCATTGCACAAACAACATGCGCCCTTAGCTCAGCTGGATAGAGCAACGGCCTTCTAAGCCGTCGGTCGGAGGTTCGAATCCTCTAGGGTGCGCCATTTTTAAGAATGAATTTTACATTAATGAATTTCATAATTGTTTTTTCGATTCTCTGTTACTAAATGTTATTGGATAAAGACCATTTTCAACAACATTTAGACTTATGTAGCTCCATATAGGTAATTCTAAAATTCACTCAAAAAAATATCCATAAAATTTCAACAATTGTTGAAATTTTATGGATATTTTTTATCTATTGTATTTGCGCAGAATTTGACAAAGACGAATAATTGAAGTATAGTTTGTTAAAAAGGGGGAGATAGTATTGACAAATAAAAATTCTGAAACACATGATATTCTTAATTCCTTTGCAATCTATCTTCATGAAATGGGAAGGTCCGAGAATACAGTGAAAACGTATAGTGGGGTTCTTCAATCATTTCTTGACTGGTTATATAGTAATGGTAAATCAACGAAAGATTTAAATAAAGAAAATGTACAAGCTTATGTAACTTATTTAGAAACTGAACAAAGAAGTTTATCTACCATAAAGAAAGTCTTTAATACGATTAATACTTTTGCCAAATCTATAAATCGTATAGAAATTACTCAGGATGTTAATATTACACGACAAAATAAAATAAATCAAGTCCTTCCGGAATATTTATCTAAAGTAGAGATTGAGGAATTATTACAAAAAATCGAAATAGATAGTAACAAACGTAATACAGCTATAGTATATACGTTGTTAAAAACAGGTATACGAGTATCTGAGCTTTGTTACTTGAATAAAGAAGATATATCTATAAATAATAAAAATCAAACTGGACAAATGGTTGTTAGAAAAAAGAGAGATAATAATGAGAGGACAATTCCCCTTCCTAAGTCTCTCGTTTATCATCTAGTAGAATACTTGAAATCAAGAGATGATAAGGAGGAAGCTTTGTTCCTGTCAAATTATCAAAAAAGAATTTCTGTACGTACCGTTCAACATATGTTGCAACATTATGGAGTTCATCCTCATAAATTAAGGCATACGTTTTGTTACGAGTTGTTACAAAATGGTTTAGATATATCAATTGTAGCGCAATTAGCTGGTCACTCTGATATTAATATTACTAAACAATACCTAAAGTGTATTGAAAATAAACAATTTGATGAAGATGGTCAAAAATATGCATAACAAAAAAACATTCACTCTATCAAATTAAGGGTTACGCCCCTTAATTTGATAGAGTGGCCAGTAAGCAAACCGCGATAGTTTGAAGGAAATCTCTATTAAACGTGACCATTTTTTTGACATAATATCATTTTCGATAAGATATGCTTTTGCACTTCAGACATAACGTATAATTCTTTTTTTTATTATCATAATAAAAAAAGGGGTGATACATATGGCAAAACGCAATGGTAAAACTGACGCAGAGCAAAAGAATAAAAGAGGTTTTGACGCAAGTAAAACTGATGCAGAATTCTCAAAAGAATTTGGTAGTGCAGCTGCTAATCGAGCGCACAAAGAAAAAGCAAAAAAAGAAAAAGTATCTAAAAATGATGGAAAATGGAGAGGGATGAATTAATTTTCCCCACTCTTAAGGGGCAGTAATCCCCCACCTTAAAACTTAAGAAAATCGAGTTTAGGTGGGGATTAATTTGCCCTAAAGGTCCAACTAATCATCATTGCGGGTGAAGGAAAAGCCCCACTGATTGAAGTTCAGCTTTGTTACTTTTTGTCAAATGGTTAGGTACTTTTGACTCATCAACTAGAAAACCCCACCAAGTTGTGGGGTTTTCAATAAAAAATATTAGATGATACCTATTGAATCTATAAGAATGATTAAGATTACAATAGGGACGACAAAACGAATTAAGAAGCTCCATACTTTAAAGAGAGGGAATGAATTTCCTTCTTTTTCAATTTCTTGTTTAACACCAATCGGCTTCCAAATCCATCCTATAAAGATGCTTAAAATAAGTCCAGAAAAAGGTAGTAATACTTCTGCAGCTATAAAGTCAAACAGTCCAAAGATAGTGCGATCAAATACCTTGATATGTGATAAGGGACCAAATGATAAGGCACAGAATCCGCCAACTAAGGTAATAACCGCCCCAGTAATAGGTGCTGCTACTTTTCGAGAAAGTTTAAATTTTTCTTTAACAAACGCAACAACAACTTCTAATAATGAAATTGCAGAAGTTAATGCAGCGACAAAAACGAAGAAGAAGAAAAATCCAGCAAACATAATTCCAAATTGCATATCTCTGAAAATAGTTGGGAATGTAATAAAGGCTAGATCCGGTCCTCTTCCTGGATCAATTCCAAAGTGAAACACTGCAGGGAAAATAATCAACCCTGCCATAATTGCAACAAGAACGTCTAACAAAACGATCCCACCGCCATTGCGCGCAATACTGCTTTCATTTCGTTTATAACTACCGTAAGTTACATACATTCCTGTTGCAACGCTTAAACTAAAGAAAGCTTGGCCTAATGCTGCTAATATAATGCCAGAATTGATTGCTGAAAAATTTGGTTTTAAGAAAAATAGTATTCCTTCTCTAGCATTTTCTAGTGTAAGACTTTTAAATAACAAAATAAGGAGTAGGACAAATAGTGTAGGCATGAGAATGTTGTTCCATTTTTCAATCCCCTTTTTAACTCCTCTTAGGACAATTAAGACAACAACCGTCATTAAGATTGTTTGCCAGACAATAGGCATTATCGGATCAGATATAAAACTACTAAAAGAACTTTCGAAGTCTTTATCACTAGCAATTAACTGTCCGGTAAGGGCTAAAATAAAATAATAAAAGGCCCAGCCAGCTACAACTGAATAAAACGCTAAAATCATAAAGTTAATAATCACACCAATAAAACCATTTATGTACCATTTTGAATTTGGTTGTATTATTTTATAACTATCCATAGCATTAGCTCGACCTCTTCGTCCAATACTAATTTCACCAATCATTAATGGTAATCCAATAAGTAACACAAACCCTAAATATAATAATACGAAAGCTGCACCACCGCCTTCACCAACGACAAAAGGAAATCTCCAAATATTCCCTAGTCCAACTGCTGACCCAGCTGCAGCTAATAGGAAACCAAATCTGGACCCCCATTGTTCCCTTGGTACTGACGTATTTGATGTTTCTTTTGATGACATTCAAATTCTCCTCTCAATCTCGTGTACGAATCCCTCTTTAGATATACTAGGACTACTAATATAATTAAAAGCGTTAATGTGTTAAAGTTCAACAACTTTTCTAAAATAACATATTTGGGGGTAAGTGGCAATGTAAAAATTATTGAGAGACTATGAAAATAGTATTTCTTACATAATCAGAATTAATAAATTTCTAACTTGGAAACTGTCTAGCGCAAGCAGCCTACGAGCTCGGTCATTTCAGAGCTTTTCGATCGTTACAATGGCGCCTTGCGCTTTTCTAAAATTAATTGACATAATGAAAGGGGAGTAATTGTTGTAAGGAAATAAAGATAACGCTATTGAAAAACTTTTTTCACACAATAATACATTGGATACAAAAGATCTTTTAAGCCAAATTATGAAATGTTTAATGAGATGAGGGTCATGTAAAGAGAGGAAGAAATTGAAATGAAACTTAATAGTCTTTCGTTTGATTATGACTGAATGTAGAACAAACGCGAAATAATGAAATTATATGAAAAAAATGTAGAAATTAACAATTTTATTAGTTAAAATATAATATTAGGAATTGATACATTACTTTATCCCACTCTTAAGGGGCAAGTAAGACCCCCACCTCAAAACTTAAGAAAATCGAGAAGTTTAGGTGGGGGATAAACTGCCCCCTAAAGGTCCGATATAGAATAACTTTCATCAGTGATAGCTGATGATTAGTTATTCTTATGCCTGTGGTATAAGTTGAACTAACAATCAGTGGGGGATGAAGGAAAACCCCCACTGATTGAAGTTCAGCTTTATATTTTCGAGCTTCATACTAATGAAATATTGTTATTAGTTCGAAAAGAAAATAAGTAACTAATACTAGTCTACATATTTTTGACTTAATAATACAATGAATTTCATAATAAAGTATTCTGAACACTAAGGTCCTATATCTAGTTACGTTTAACTTTTCGTACCTAGGTATAGATTTATATGGCTCCGTCTTGGTAATTATGAAATCATTTAATAAAACAAAAATTAGTTGAAATCGACAAAACGATTTAGCTGTGAGGAGTTCCTACATGAATAAATGGTTAAGTATGCTCATTGATAAAGTTGGCTTGCATTTCTTTCATTATAACAAAAGTATGCATACACAATTCCGCAATGATTTTGATTTGCACTCTTTTACATCCAATCAAAATCGACTCTCCTTTTATCAGTTAAATAAAATACCTAATATATTGTTTGAATTAAAGGATCAAAAATATGATCTGTCAGGTTCTTATAATTATAACAGTCCTATTTACTCAGGAGATACGGATAATGATATGGCAAAGGGTATTTGCTATTTAAGTCAAAATGGTCGTGAACCTGTTCATGTCATTATTGTACATGGATGGCGTTCAGACTGTTTGAAAAAATTTAAGTTAATCTACTTGAAAGAGATGCAAAAAAAAGGTTATAACGTCTATTTTCCGACTCTGCCATATCATTTTGATCGGGCAACTAGTAGT
This sequence comes from Anaerobacillus alkalidiazotrophicus, assembly GCF_001866055.1. Next base: position 612,737 of record NZ_MLQS01000001.1, on the reverse strand, counting down.
CTATACAGCGGAGAGTATATGATAAGTGCAAATATTTGCAGAACAATAACCGCTATTAGACAAGCTGTTGTAGAGATTAGGGCGTTAATTCAGTGGTTAAAACAAAATAAAGGTGGAAAAGTAGTACTTATTGGTGTTAGTCTAGGAGGCTATATTTCTAACCTAATAAGTTTATATGAAAAAGAGATTGATGTGCTAGTATCTGTTATGTACGCGAATAATCTTTCTTATGAAATTTGGCATACACCTATTGGAAAATATATTAAACAAGACTTGCAAAAACATAATTTTACCTATCACCAATTACAACGATGTTGGTCAATTCTTCGTGCAGATGAGGCACAACCAATGATACCAAAAGAAAAAATATTACTGATTAGTGGGATATATGACCAGTATGTTAGAAAACAAGATGCAAGTAATCTTTGGAATGGTTGGGGGAAACCACGGCGTCTTCTTTATGCTTGTGGACATGCTGGAATTATCTTTAATCGTAGGCAAATTGCTAAAGATACGCTTGAATTCATTGAAAATTGTATTACTAATGGAAGTGAATAAACGATGTTGTTTTTATTTTTTCTTTTGTGGGGAGTAGGCTTATTATTAATAGTGTTTGATTCAAAACGAGATTCAAACCGTTGGGCTAGTGTGACAGCTTTTGCTGGTGGTGCCGGAGGACTGTCTGTAGTTATCGAAGAAAATGTAAAAGTAAGAATGGTTGAGAATATAGGTTGGAATTATTTGGATGGTACGTTATCGTTCATTGAGCATTTATTATCTTTCGTTTCGCATTATGTTACTCCATACGGATTCCTTGTTTTTTCTATTGTATATTCTGACCAATTAAATAAATCTTGGAAAAAATTTTCGAAAATAATTCTCCTTTTACCGATTTTTGTTATGGGTATGTTTTTTCCAATCTATCCTACTTTGATAATTCCGTATTTTGTTGCTAGCTGGTGGGTGACACCTTATATTATTTGCGGTATTGTGTTACTTTTATATGCATATATTAAGGAACAGCATCCGTCAAAAAAACGTCAACGGCTTTTTGTTAATTTAGCGTTTATTCCGACAATTACTTTCGCATTAATTACTAATTATATTTTACGAAGTATGAACATTGATGATTTTTGGCGCTATAATTATTGGATTGTAACTTTTGGAGCGATAGTTTTTTTTATAGGTCTTATAAGATATAGTTTTATGGGATTAAAGCTTCAAGTGCACCGTCAGCAATATGGATATACAATGCCGGAAATAAAATCAGGAACTGCTCTTCTAAATCATGTGTTGAAAAACGATATAAGAAATATGATTGAGGTAGAAGATTTAATAAAAGAATTAAAGAGCTTAAAATCAAAAAAATTAACTTCTACTAATTGCAAGTTCTTCAGTCAATTAATCTTTCATTGGGCAGAAAGAGAAAGAAAGAAGTTAGCTAGTGATATCCACGATTCTTTTCTGCAAGATATTATCATTCTTAAAAGGAAAGTTGAAGAAATAAAGCTAGTACCTGCAAAAGAACAACCTGAGTTAGAAAATAGAGTAGCAGAAATAGAAGAAGAGATTTTAGATATAATGTTTAATATGAGAGAAACTTGTCAGGAATTAGCTCCCCCACTTTTGTCGGAAATGGGGCTTGAACAAGCGTTACAAGACTTAGTAGAGAAGTTTAAATTACGTTCTAATAGTAAGCTAAATATCAAAGTTGTAGAAAGCCCAAATCCTTTATTAAATAACGATTATAAATTAGTCATTTATCGTATTGTACAAGAACTGTTAAACAATGCCAATAAACATGCAAAAGCTACTGAAGTAACTATTTTGATTCAAATTAATGATAGAAATTTGAAATTATCTTACCAAGATAATGGAGTAGGCACAGATCTTAACTTAATAAGTACAGATCGAAAAAAAATAGGTTTAGTAGGTATGGCAGGGCGGGTTCATAGTGTAGGGGGACGTATGAAATTCAATTCAGAACCTAATAAAGGCATGACTGTTCAAGCGGAAATTCCATTAAAATAAGTAGGATGTAAGAAGGTGACAGTATGATTACTATTCTTGTTGTAGACGATCATTCGCTTGTTGGAGAAGGTACAAAAACATTATTAGACAGTGAACCTGATTTTAGTGTTGACTTTCTTGGATCAAGTGTAGAAATCGTGGATTTAATAAAAGAAAAAAAATATAATGTTTATTTGCTGGATTTACATATGCCTGAATTAAGTGGTATAGAATTAACAAAAAAAATTTTATGTGTTCACGATAAAGCTAAAGTACTTATCTATACCGGCCATGATATTTCTAGCCATTTTAACTATTTAATTGAAGTAGGTGCTTCAGGGTTCCTAAGTAAAACGAGTTCAAAACAGCAACTTATCCGTACAATAAGAGGGGTAGTTGATAACCAAGCCGTAATTCCTTTAGAATTATTGCATCAACTTCGTAGAACGGAAATTAAACCATGTCTAGAGACTGGAAAAAAAATAAAGTTAACTCAAAAAGAAGAACAAATTCTAGTAAAGGTCGCAAAAGGATTAACAAACGAACAAATTGCAAAAGACTTGTTTACGAGTTGTAGGACTGTAGAAAGGCATTTAAGTGGGACTTTTAAGAAATTGAATGTAAGTTCTAGATCTGAAGTGATTGAAAAAGGACGCCAGCTAGGGGTGATACCAGAGATTTTGATTTGAAAAGAGGATGCTCTCAATTTGAGAGCATCCTTTTGAGATTCTAGATGAAGAAAATCTCTTAAATCAGTCAATGACCGCCAAAAAATGGCGGTACTCCGCCACATATTGTCGGTTCGAAAAATTCATTTTTAACGTATCATTATAAATAGATTAACACTTTAGTGAATTTCATCATTATAAAAAACGAGCTACATAAATCAATATCTAGTTACGATTGGTTCAACGTAACTAGATACAGTATCTAAGTGGCGATAATGATCGATTATGAAATTCATTGACTTATTAAATATTTACAATTTTAGAGAGGGTGTAGTGAATGTCAGAATTACACGAGAGAAATGAAATTATATTAAAGCAAGGGAAGCCTTCGTTATTCGGTATGTTTTTATATCCTGGTGAACAGTTTGAGAAGTTAAAAGCTAAACCACTTATTTTCGTACCGTTACTATTAGTAACTCTTATTTACACTCTCGGAACTGCTATTATGGCTTTTGGAATGGATAGTTCGTGGTTACTTGTACAAATTAGTCCTGAGGAAGCCGATCTTTTTGCTGAAATGGAAATATTCATGCGTATAGGAATCTTATTTTTCGGTTTATTTATCCCAATTATAAGTGCACTTTTATTTGCTATTGTTTTTATTATTATTGCAAAGATTAGTAGAAGTGCCGTTACGTTTAAACAGTTATTTTCATTAGGAATTTTTGTATCAGTGATTGGCGGAATAGGAGTATTATTTAACGCGATTATGACGACTTTTTTTGGAACGAATCCAGATATTCCTTTTACTAGTTTAGCGTTATTCTTTGGTGAGGAAAGCGCATTATTAATCGGTATTGAAGTATTCTCGATTTGGCAATTAATTGTTACCGTAACAGGTCTAAGAAAAGTAGCTAATTTTGATGCTGTGTTAGCATGGATAGCCACCATTGTATTTTATGTCATTAGCATAATTATTGCTCTATTAATTAGTTAAAGGGGATTATTCATAAATGCGGCTTTTTGCAAGTGTCGTTGCGAAAGCACTTTAATGTATGTAAAACAAAATGCTAACAGACTTTGTATACAGGTCTCTTAAGTTAGAAACACATCCATTATTAAAAGAAAATTGATCAGAATTGTTAGTTAGTGACGTTGAGTTTGGCATGATGGATATGTATTAAGTACTAGTAATTATTAAGAGGAGAGTTTATGAAGAATAAGAAAAAATGGATCATAACAGGTGTTATTTTATTAATAGGAGCTATGACAACGGTAGGGGTTGCTCGTTCATTAGAAGAAAACATTTTTGAGGTTGAAATAGTAAATCCTAAGATGGAACCTTTAGCAACTGAAGTGATGGTGCCAGGAACCCTTCTTGTCAAAGATGAACAAATTATTTATCATTCTCCAGACAAAGGACATGTCTATGAGTTGTTAGTTGAGGAAGGAGAAATAGTAGAGAAAGGCACTGCACTAATGAAATATAAAAGTGATTCTCTTTTGCTTCAAAAAGAGCAGCATGTCTTAACAGTAGAAGCTAGTAATCTACGTTTATCACAAATAAAAAATCAAGAAAACAATTTAAATATACAGAGAGCTAATTTGAAAAAACAAAAAGATGACTTAGAGAAAAAAGAAGCGGAGTTAAAGAAAGAAATAGGGAAAGAAGAAGCACTAGCAATGTTGGAAGTAGAAAAACAACAAATTAAAGCTGAAGAACGGCACATTTTAACACAACAACAGCAATTCGAATATGAAAGAAAACTAATAGATTTAGAAATAAAACAGCAAAAATTGCAAAAAAGATTACTTGATTCAAACGAAGAGCAATTAACCGTCATAAGTAATATAGATGGGAAAGTGATTATTGCTAATGACACGGTGGAGACAGCGTACTTAGAAAGCAGTCCAATGATTTTACATATCGTAAATACAGAAGGTTTTATTGTTAATGGAAATTTATCTGAATACAATTCCTTAGTTGTAAAAGAAGGGCAACATGTGAAGATCCAGTCAGATGCGATTCACGATGAAGAGTGGGAAGGGACTGTCAGTCATGTTGCTTATAGTCCCATCACAAGTGAGATTTCCGTTCAGTATCCTATCACAGTTGAAATCAATTCTGAAAATATTCATCAGCTTAGACCTGGTTTACAAATGATTTTGCAAATCAAGACGGACGAAAGAAAATCGATGGTGATACCGTTAGCAGCAATTTTACAAGAAAGTGGAATGAACTATGTTTTTGTAGTAGAGGAAAATTTAGCATATAAGAGGGAAGTTGAGCTAGGTATTGTCTATGGGGATAACATAGAAGTTGTTAGTGGACTTTCAGTAGACGAAAAGGTAATTAAAGAACCGATGTTGACGTTAAATGAAGGAATGGAAGTGATCGTTCTTGATTAACTTGCAATCTGTTTCAAAAACGTATCGACTAGGTTTAGAAAATGTCCATGTTTTAAAAGATATTTCACTTTTTATAAATCAAGGTGATTTTCTTGCGATTATGGGTCCTTCAGGATCTGGCAAGTCAACGTTAATGAATATTATCGGTTGTTTAGATCAGCCAACTGCCGGAACGTACCAATTCGAAGGCAATGATATTACAGCCTATAATGATGTTGAACTATCAAAAGTAAGGAATCAATTCATTGGTTTTGTATTTCAACAGTTTCAGCTGCTTCCAAGGTTAACCGCATTAAAAAATGTTGAATTACCAATGATTTATGCTGGTTTTAGTAAAAAGGAAAGAAAAGAAATGGCGTTGCATGCACTTACTAAAGTAGGTTTAGCAAATAGAGTTCACCATCTACCTAATGAACTTTCAGGTGGCCAAAAACAACGAGTCGCTATAGCAAGGGCATTAGTGAATAACCCAAGGATGATATTAGCCGATGAACCTACAGGAGCTCTTGATACGAAAACGAGCGAATCCATTATGGAACTACTAACTGAATTAAATCGAGAAGGAACAACCATTCTCATTGTTACACATGAGCAAGAAGTTGCTGCATTTACACAAAAAACAATTATTGTACGTGATGGGGAAATCGTGAATGAGCGAAAAGAAGGAAAGGAACATCTTGAGTATGAGTGTAACTGAAAACATACTTATGGCGCTACAATCTATCCGTGCCCATAAATTGCGATCTATTTTAACGATGTTAGGGGTAATCATTGGGGTAGCAGCAGTTATTATTGTTGTCGCAATTGGTCAAGGCGGAGAACAGATGTTAAAATCTGAACTTACTGGTGTTGGTAATACGATGGAGGTTTATTATATGCCTTCAGAGGAAGAACTGAGAGCAAATCCAAACGTTGATTTCTATTCAGCATTTTCATATACAGATATCCAGGCACTTGAGGAAATTCCTGAAGTGAAGCGAGTGGTTACCAGTAGTTCAGAATTTAGTACTGTGAGATATCAAACAGATATAGCGGAGGCAGCAATTATTGGTATAAATGATGCGTATTTATATGTTCATGATTTATCACTTTCAGAAGGAATATCTTTTACTACTTCAGATTTTTTAGGTGGCCGTAGAACAGCACTAATTTCACATGCTTTACAAGAGGAGCTTTTTGAAGATAAAAGCGCGGTTGGAGAAATAATTCGTATTGGTCATCAACCTGTCGAAGTCATTGGTGTATTAGAAAAACCAAAAGGACTTTTTGCCTTCGGTTCGATGGATGTTTATATCCCATGGATGACTTGGAGAAACATTTATATGAGAACAGACATTAGCCAAGTTTCTATTCAAGCCGATAGCTTGGAAGAACTTCAAATTGCAGGCGATAAGGCTGTTACTCTATTAAATCGTTTAAATAACACTGAAGATTCATATCATGTGTTAAATATGGAAGAGATAGCTGAGGCAATAGGTCAAATTACAAGAATCATGACAATGATTATTGGTGGAATTGCTGGAATTTCTCTTTTTGTAGGTGGCATTGGTGTAATGAACATTATGCTAGTTTCAGTGACTGAGAGAACGAGAGAAATTGGCATTCGAAAAGCATTAGGTGCTACACGTAGACAAATTTTATTCCAATTTATTATTGAATCGATCATTCTAACATTGATAGGGGGAATGATTGGTATCCTATTAGGGGCAATAATCGCTTCTTTAGTTTCATTAATAGCCGGATGGCCGTCGTTACTCTCATTTCCAGTGATTATAGGTGGATTATTATTTTCGATGATAATAGGCATTGTTTTTGGGTTCATACCAGCTAACAAAGCATCCAAGTTAAACCCGATTGAAGCATTAAGGTATGAATAGAGAAAAACAAAATGTTCATAACATAAGATTAGGAAGGAGGAATTATCTCATGATCAAATTTATAATTTATTTTGTGATTTTTTACTTGATAGGTTATTATTATGGCGTTTTTTCGAAGGGACCAGTTTTTGACAATTTTTTTGTCATGATAATTCTAGTATTTATCTTGATTTTCTTATTTGAATGGATAATTAGTCTCATTAAGGAAAAAAGGAAACCGGAAGCTTTTGACGATAATAATCAGGATATTGAAACTTGGGAGGATATGTTGAAAGAAATAAAAGAAGAGATTGAGAAAACATGGTGTATTAACTATAAAAATAATTGTATAAAGATTGTAAATAAATATAATCAAGAGGAATTGTATATAAACGATAAACTTGTATGTAAGAAAAAAAGAAAAAGTTGGTATTCGTGGATGATACCGTATCAAACGTTAACTGGTGTCATTGAGGAAAACGGCCATACTCTATTAGTTAAAGCTAAATTAGGCGGTTTTGTAAGTTTAACTTGTAGGTTATATGTAAATAAACAATTGATTTTCAAAGAGAAAATTAAATTCAATCTACTTTCAAGTGAAAAAAAGATAAAGTGAATACAAATTTCCATCTTAATCAAACGTAGAGCGGTAACTTAATTTTAGTTATCGCTCTTTTCAAAGTAGAGTAAAGTTTAATAAAATATAAGGAAGAATAAGTATGTAGTTTTTAATGAATTTCAACTACGTGCTTATTTTTCTTCTTCAGAAAAGAAGTGGGTGGAGGATAAGCCATGGATCATGAAAATTGATGAATGTTTAAAAAAGAATGAACTACCTACCGTGGCTACGAATAGCTCGGAGCGTTCTTATGAATTAGTGAAGGATGAAAAGGGTGGAAAAGCACTGTTAGAAAGAATTGATCTAATTGATAAGTTAAAAATCATAAAAACCCCTGATCCTCTTAAATCTCTATTGTCCTCCGTCTTATTACCGAAAAGAGGAAAGTCCTTTGTTTGCAAAGTTGTTAATGATTTCGGCCATTTCTCTTGGAGATTTATCCATTCCATTATCCAACCAAGTTTTAATAACGTGAATGCTTCCACTCACGACAAAGATACTTACATATTCTGAGATTTTCTCATCAAGATTGTTAATAGTAACCCAATTTTTCATTGTAAATTGATGAGTGATGTTCATGATCCTCTTTTGAAAGGAGGAATCGCCGTGTCCGCTCATGAGTGTTTGACACAAATCACTGTTTAAGGCGATATAGTCTAGTATTTTTTCTGTCATCTGTAACGCTTCTTCCTCTTTGGTAAAATTGTAGGAGCTAAGTGTGGTGTACATATCGCCAATAATTTCTTCTTCAATTTTATATAGAAGGTCGTAGTGATCAGAGTAATGAGTGTAAAAGGTTGAGCGATTAATATCGGCTGTTTCACATATTTCTTTTACCGTAATATTAGAAATTTGTTTTTCTTTCATTAGTTTCATTAAGCTATCTTTTAAAACCATTCGGGTATATTTTTTGCGCCTGTCCATTTTAGAAGTCACATTAAATCCTCCTATATTTTTTGTGTTATCCAACAAACTATTAATTTATGTTGGGGATTGGACGTATTCATACGAACTGTTTGTTGTATATCCAACACTGTGTCTATATAATGATAAAGTGAAAAATAGGATAGGGCAAGAGAGGATGAACGATTATTGGTATAGCAGCACGAATGATCAAACATAAAAAGTTAATTGTATTCACTTTTGTGCTCATCGCAATGATCTCTGCTGTGGCGCAATTTTTTGTTTCTGTAAATTATAATATGGTGGATTACTTGCCAGAAGATGCGCAATCTACTCGAGCGATGAAAATAATGGAAGAGGAATTTACAGCCTCTGTACCAAATACAAGAGTGATGATCAACGATGTAACCATACAGAAAGCACTTGTTTATAAAGAGGAGCTCGCGAGTATTGATGGGGTTTCAGATGTTATATGGCTGGATAATGTCATTGATTTAAAAGTGCCATTAGAAATGGCAGACCAAGAGACGGTAGAAAGCTATTATAAGGACGGCAAAGCACTTTTTTCATTTAGTGTAAGAGATGGGGATGAAGTTGCGATTACCGAGGAGATTTATAAATTAATCGGTGAAGAGAATTCCATGGCTGGTGATGCTTTAGATACAGCTATATCACAAAAAATGGCAGGTTCAGAATCGCTCTATGCGGCATTACTGTTAGTCCCTATTATTATACTGATCCTTGTTTTATCAACTACCTCTTGGGTAGAGCCAGTATTTTTTCTGGTGGCCATTGGAGTTTCAGTACTTATTAACTTAGGTACAAACATTTTTATAGGGGAAGTTTCTTTTGTTACACAATCTGTTGCCCCGATTTTACAACTAGCGGTTTCGCTAGATTATGCGATTTTTCTGCTTCATAGTTTTTCAGATGCTAGGAAGCAAACGAATAATCCTGAAGAAGCGATGGAGCTTGCGATGAAGAAATCTTTTCCGGCGATTACGGCAAGTGCAGCAACAACGTTTTTTGGATTTATGGCGCTGACGCTAATGAAGTTCGAAATTGGATCAGATCTTGGAGTAAATTTAGTCAAAGGGATATTCTTAAGTTATATTAGTGTGATGGTTTTCTTACCAGCGTTCACCTTATTTTTTTACAAATGGGTAGATAAAACGCAACATAAAAATTTTGTTCCAAGCTTCAAAGGAATTGGAGCTCGTCTGTTAAAAATTAAAATCCCAAGCTTAATCATTGTTTTTGCTATTTTTATTCCGAGTTTTCTAGCGCAAAGTAATACGAACTTTATGTATGGTCTTGGTGATCAACCAGAGGGCACGCGTGCAGGTAGTGATTTTAACATGATTGAAGAGGCATTTGGGGAGCTAACCCCAATTGTTTTATTAGTACCTAAAGGAGATTTGGTTAGAGAGACTGAACTAGTACAAGAGCTACAGAAGCTGAACCATGTTACGAGTGTCATTTCCTATGTAAGTACAGTCGGTACCGTTATCCCACCTGAATTTCTAGATGAAACAATAAAGAATGAATTTTTTTCAGAAAACTATAGCAGGATTATTATTCATAAGAACACTGGTAAGGAAGGAGACGTCCCTTTTTCTGTCGTAGAAGCGATACAGGAAAAAGTGAACGTTTATTATGGAGCTGAGGGCCTTAGCCTTGGTGAGAGTGTCACATTATACGATATGAAAAATACGGTTAACAGGGACAATAGGGTTGTAAATATAGTAACAGTCATAACGATTGCTATCGTTTTACTTGTTACCTTTAAATCAATTTCCATTCCTTTAATCTTACTCATCACGATACAGTCTGCCGTTTGGATCAATCTCTCAATTCCATATTTCACCAATACTTCGTTAGTTTTTGTAGGGTACTTAATTATTAGTACTGTACAGCTTGCGGCTACGGTAGATTATGCGATTTTACTCACGGAGGCGTATAAAGAGAAGCGTAAAGAAATGTCAGCACGAAAGGCAATTAAGGAAACTTTGGACGAAAAAACATTTTCAATTTCTATTTCTGCTTCCATATTATCAAGCGTAGGCTTTATTTTAGGGGCTACATCTTCTAACCCGATCGTATCCTCAATTGGATTACTGCTTGGAAGAGGAGCAATGCTAGCTTTTATTTTGGTTCTCTGTTTCTTACCAGCGATGCTATTGGTATTGGATAAAGTTATTAATAAAACTACCTATAAAGCAAACTTTTATGAGGAGAAATGATGATGAGAAAAAAACGATTATTGCTAGTCCTTCTCGCTATAAGTCTACTATTGCCGTCATTTCTTGTTCTAGCCGAAACGATTGAAATAGCCGGAGAGTTGGCGTCGAAGGATGAAGTGGTGTATGCAAATTTACATGCGAATGGTGAGCTGCATGAGATCTATATCGTGAATTCATTAGATGTTACAAAACCAGGGATAATTATTGATTATGGTACCTATGATAATATTAAAAATTTAACTGATTTATCAGAGATCGTATATGTTGATGATACGATTCGAATTAATGCCACTAAAGGAAAGTTTTATTATCAAGGAAACATAAAAGATGGAGAAATACCATGGGATATTTCCATTTCTTATGAATTAGATGGCGAGAAAATCGTACCAAGTGAACATGTGGGAAAAAATGGACATCTAAAAATAACGATTAAAACGTCAGCTAATGAAAATGTCGATCCTGTCTTTTTTGAGCATTATCTATTACAAATATCCCTCATGCTTGATCCTGATATCTATCGTGACATTGAGATATCAGATGGAATGATCGCTAATGCCGGAAAAAATAAGCAAATCACTTTTACAGTTATGCCAGATCATGAAGAAGAATTGTATCTTAAAGCAGATGTCCTGGATTTCGAGTTAGAAGGGATTGAAATTGCCGCGGTTCCTTCGTCATTTGCGATTGATTCCCCAGATATTGATGAAATGACGGAAGAAATGAAGTCTTTAACAGATGCAATTAAAGGAATTAACAATGGTGTTGGACAATTAAAGAATGGTGTTTCTGATCTTAACAAAGGTGTTAGTAGCCTACGAAACGGTTCATTAGATTTTAAAAATGGAATGAGTGAAATCGATCAATCATCTGGGGATCTTGTTCATGCTTCAAATTCCATTAACAAAGCTCTTGCGACAATTGGTACATCTCTTCAAGATTTACCCGGAGGAATAGATGTAAGTGATCTAAAGAATCTTCCTGGAGGGCTAACGCAATTAGCGAATGGACTTCTCGAAACAGCTGATGGATTAGCTACGCTAAAGGAGAATTACACGTTAGCCTTTGATAAATTAGATGATGCAATTGGAGCCATTCCGAGTTTTGAGATTAGTGAAGAAGATATGAATAGCTTATATGTAAGTGGTGCCGACCCTGCGATCATTGATAAATTGATCGAGACGTATTCTGCTGCACAGATTGTCAGAGAGACTTATTCTATGACGAATGAAGCTTTTATCGGAGTAGATGAGATCCTAGAGGCAATGAGTGGATCTATGATAGATATGGGGAATTCACTGGCATTTGTCGGTCATGAACTTTCGTCTACTTTAGAAAGTATGGACGATCTCGAGTCTTTGGCACAACTACTAGAAGGATTAGCTGCGTTTTCCGCCAATTATCAAGAGTTTCATAAAGGCCTTGTTAGCTATACAAAAGGTGTTGGTCAATTATCCAATTCATATCATAACTTACATGCTGGAATTGTAGAACTATCAACAGGAACAGCAAAGTTAGAGGATGGTGTAGGTGAACTATATGATGGTACAAATCAACTATATGAAGCAACAAGCGAATTACCTACACAAGTGCAAGAGGAGATCGATCGGATGATTGCAGAATATGATAAATCTGATTTCGATGCCATATCCTTTGTGTCTTCTCAAAATGAAAAGATCAACCTTGTCCAGTTTGTGATGAAAACAGAAAGGATTAAAAAAGAAGTACAAGAAACAAACGAAATCCAGGTAGAAGAAGAAAAAGGATTTTGGACGCGCCTGATGGACTTGTTTAGATGGTGAGCGGGAATTATTTTTTTGTTTTTAGACTTATAGAAAAAGGGAGCTTCAGTATAACTGTGGTTCCCTTATTTTTGTTGCAGAGTTCATTTACAAAAGTACTAGTAAGCAATGGGGCTGTGGCAATTAAATATATTTCTAATTATAATCGTAAGGTGATATGCAGTAATCAAATATAATGGAAAAATGTAACTTTCCTAAGCAATTAATCGTTATAATAGAGAGTGAGTTTATGAGGAGGGAAAAAGATGAAGCATCTGAAACTTTTTGTTGTTGCGCTGTTATTGATAAGTTTATTCATGAATGCACGATTATTAACGAAATTCAGCGATCTGGAAAATCGATTGGACTCCATTTCTTATCAGCAAATAGACATCACGCGAAGTGTCGATAATCAAACAGGTCATTTGTACAATCTTATGGATGAATTTATTAGGGAGCAAAGCTGGATTAGTTCAATTGAAATGGAAGTAGGAACAAAAAGCATAGAGAATAATAAAGCAACTTTAAGCTTTAACTGGCAAATAAAAGAGCTGATCAATGATGCTAAAGTTGAGTTTCATTACAAATATGGTAACGAACAAGACTATCACTCAATACTGGTAGAGGAAATCGGACGTGGTTTATTTGAAGCAAGTATTCCTGCTGAACTTCAATTAGAGCCGGAGTGGTATACGAGTATAACAATGGGAAATAGATATAGTGCTGTAGAAGAAGTAGTAGAAACGATTGAAGAATACGATATGAGAAAAAATAATCCAAATCACCTTTTATATTATGTGTCTGTTTCCTATGATGATGTAGTCAAAAGTGGCGACATTCATACATCCGATCTTGGCTATTTAGGATCACAATATTATGGGACCATTGATACTTTTGTTGACATTAATCAAGGTGGATACCATATTTCTATTTCCGCACCACCGTCATATAGTAATAGAACTAATGATCTCCAAGAAGCTTATATACAAAAGTTTAAGGATGGCATTTTTATACGTGAAGAGAAATTAACGCCAAGTGAATGGATGGACGAGGCCAATAAACAAGAACATGGCATTCACCTGTATCAAAATGTTACAGATGAAAAATTTGAATATACAAGCTTGCGAATAAAAGTAGTTTATAGTGATGGGAAAACGTTCGAAAAAGAGGTTTATTCTCAGTGATTTATGATCGCAGCGTACCAATTAAATATTGAAGTTAGATGAATAGAAAGGTAGTGAAAAAATGTTTTGGCTTTATTTCACTGCAATTGGCGGACCTTTAATAGCTCTATTATTCTTTTTTATTCCTTTAAAAGACTTGAATTCAAGAAGATCAAAAATGTTTTTAATGGTATTCCAACGACTTCTAGCGGTTTTGTTCTTATTCATAGGGATAACAAATCTTCTAGACGTATTTGATATACACACAGGTAGGTTACAAGAAAAAGAAGGGTATATTACCTACAAGTGGAGTGATAATAATTCTAAGTCAATAGATTTTTATATAGAAGTTGATAAGGAGTATAAATATATACTTAGTAGCTCCTTATATCATAAATTAAAATTAGGTGATCATGAAAAAATTTACTACACAAAAAGAACAAATATAGCAGTAAAGTTTGATGCACAAGACAAAAATTCAAGATGGAAGAAGTAATGAGTTTAGTATTTTAGTAGCTTGTCTTTATATTAAAGAAATCTAAACGCTACGTTAAAATCTACTTTACAAATAAATGATACGCTCAACTTAACAAAATATTGAGGAGGTATGATCGTATTGGATATTCGTGCAGTATTCATCGATATGGATGGTACGTTACTTACGAAGAAAAATGAGATCTCAAAGAGGAATACTGAAGCAATTTATATGTTAATTAATCAAGGTGTAAAAGTATTTCTTGCTACAGGAAGACCATTTGATATTACCGTTCCATATCACAAGCAACGTAGACTTCAAACGACTATGATTTGTTTAAATGGCGCCGCAATTTACGATGGGCATACAGGTAATTTAACAAGGCTTCCGAAAAGAATTCTCTCACTTCAATCGTGTGAAGGGTGAAGCCCAACGATAAGTGGGAGATGAATTTTCGGTTGGTGTTTGCCAAAGATCATGCTACAATCAGTCTATACATATAGAAAGGTTGTTAGCGCGATGAAATTAGATAACAATAAGCACTCAGTCTTTCTTTTGCATTATCATCTTGTACTAGTAGTAAAAAACCGCAGGCAAGTGTTTGATGACGAAATATCAAATTATGCAAAGGATATTTTTGAGAGAATAGGACAGTCATATAACATTACGATTGAAGACTGGAATCACGACAAAGACCATGTTCATGTAATGTTCAAGGCACATCCTAATAGTGAATTGTCAAAGTTTCTAAATGCGTACAAAAGTGCAAGTTCTCGCTTGATAAAACGTGACTTCCCTATTATCCGCAATAAACTTTGGAAAGAAATGTTTTGGACAAGAAGTTTTTGCTTGATTACAACAGGCGGTGCTTCCATAGAAACAATCAAGCAATATATTGAAAAACAAGGCAGAAAGTAGGTGTAGAGAATGGTGAAAGCATATAAGTATCGTATTTATCCAAATGAGGAACAGAAACTATTTTTCGCAAAAACTTTTGGATGTGTACGTTTTGTGTATAACAAAATGCTTTCTGATAGAATTGATTCTTATAAGGAATCTCAAGAAAAAATTGATAAATCTATCAAATATCCTACTCCTGCACAATATAAAGCTGAATTTTCGTTTCTAAAAGAAGTAGATAGCCTTGCTTTAGCCAATGCCCAAATGAATCTAAACAAATCATGCACTAATTTCTTTCGTGACAAATCTGTTGGATTTCCAAAATTCAAAAGTAAAAAAACAATTATCGTAGTTACACAACGAACAACCAAAAGGGAACAGTCTACATTGAGAATGGCTATATCAAGCTACCAAAACTAAAAACACTGGTACGAATCAAGCAACATCGATTATTCCAAGGTTTGATTAAGTCTGTAACCATTTCCCAAACACCAACTAATAAAGCTGAATTTCAATCAGTGGGGGTTTTCCTTCATCCCCCACTGATTGTTAGTTCAACTTATACCACAGGCATAAGAATAACTAATCATCAGCTATCACTGATGAAAGTTATTCTATATCGGACCTTTAGGGGCAGTTTATCCCCCACCTAAACTTCTCGATTTTCTTAAGTTTTGAGGTGGGGGTCTTACTTGCCCCTTAAGAGTGGGACAAATATTTTGCTTCCGTTCTTGTTAAGGAAAATGAACAACTATTTCCTAAAATCGACACAAGAGTGGGTATTGATGTTGGCTTGAAAGACTTCGCCATATTGTCTAATGGCACAAAATATGAAAACCCTAAATGGTTGCGAAAAGCTGAAAAAAGATTGACTTTTTTGCAACGCTCTTTGTCACGGAAAAAGAAAGGTTCTAAGAATCGAAACAAGTTTCGACTACAAGTAGCAAAACTTCACGAAAAGATTGCAAATCCTCGTAACGATTTTCTTCACAAGATAAGTAACGAAATCACAAACGAAAACCAAGTTATTGTGATTGAGAACTTGAAAGTGAAGAATATGCAAAAGAATCATAAGTTAGCGAAAGCCATCAGCGAAGTGTCTTGGTCTAAATTCAGAGAATATCTTGACTATAAAGCAACGTGGAAAGGCCGTGACTTGATCATCGCACCTAAGAATTATGCTAGTAGTCAATTATGTTCTTGCTGTGGCTACAAAAACAAAGATGTAAAAACCTTGAATCTTCGTGAATGGACTTGTCCAGAATGTAAAACCCATCATGACAGAGATATAAACGCAAGTATCAACTTGCTAAAACTAGCCATGTAAATTGGTATTTTCTGAAGGGGTAGGGACTACCCTCAAAGCTTGGTAAATATAGATAGCTAGTAAAAGTATCTAGTTCCTAAGAAGCTCCCACTTCAATCAGACAGTAAGGTCGGATAAGTGGTGAGTAGTTCACTTCAAAAGAAACCAGTTATTCTTGATGAAGAAAAGTTTCATCGGTTGACTGCTGATGAACCGTGTAACGTTATTATTCACACAGAGGAAGGCATTTATTGTAAGGAAAGGTCAAGAGACGTAAACCAATGGATCCAAGAAGGTCGCAAACAGCCTAAATACGTTGGAGACCTGCGCCACGCTAACTATGGAGATGTTCTAAAATATAGTGTAATTACGGGAAAAGCTAACCATTCATTATCAATGCTATTTACTAATGAAGCGGAACTTATCAATTGGGAGAATGGATTTGAAATAGTCGCATGTGGAGTATCCAAATGGTCTGCTATAAAAACGTTAATACGTGCATACGGAATTCGAAAAGACGAGATAGTTACCATTGGTGATGGACCGAATGATATTTCAATGCTTAATCATGCTGGGATGGGTGTTGCGATGGGGAACGCAGCTTCTAATGTAAAAGCAGCAGCTAACTTAGTTATTGGCGATCATGAAGAAGATGCTCTTGCAAAGTTTATAGAGGTCTATCTCATTCATTCTTATTTCTCGATGGAATTAGCGTGAAAAGCTAGGGACAGTGATTTATTACACTGTCCCTACTTCCGTCTCTATCATAAATTTATCAATTTGGGCCATTCAACCCCCGCTTCAATACGCGCAATCGGATAAGTGGGGGTTGAATGGCATTTTTGTTTGAAAAAATATGAAAAAATCACCTTAAAATACCGTATACAAACAAAGGTTCTTGTGTAATAGAAATATCTATAAACGAAAGGAGTGTGTGAAATGAAACGAGCATATTTTTCTAAACGAATTTACAAAAATACACTGCCAGAAACTATGCAAAATGCTATATCGCACGCCCTTCGTTTGTTCAATCAAGCTAAACATTTCTCTTTTCAATTGCAAGTGAAAGAAAAAAGGTCAAATCAATCAAAACGTAGAGAAAGTATGCATTTTACGGTTTTGTGTTATTTTGCATACTAGTCTAACTTCGAAGTGTACTTCTTCGTACAAAACTTCACGAGGGACGTCCTGTGACTCAATCGCTCAATTCTAGTAAAAAAAATATGAATGATCACGAAAAAAAGAAATAAAAAAGCCATTAAAATATGTGACTTTCTTCTAAATCTCCTTGCTTTTACGTGACGTCGATAACCTGTAATTAATAAAATTAGTAGCATATTTAAAGCGATAAATCCACTAACCATTTTTGCGAGAAATATCTGACTAATTGATGATAATGTACTCATCTTTTTAGTGCAGTGATGTTACTCACCGGAAACAAAAAGTGTGACGAAAGTCTTGACACAAGCATAATGATTTTTCGGTTATCCTTACTCAAAAATAAAACCAATCCATTGTAATTAGGAATTGGTTTTTTCGATTGGTTCTGAATGTAATAATGTATTGAAAGATCCTGAATTTACTATTACATCCTCAAGAGTATAGGCATCAAGAATTTGGAAATAGGCTTGCAATGCCTCTTTAAGTACATGTTTTAAGCCACAAGCAGAAGTAATAATACATCTATTGTGCTCTTTATTAAAACACTCCACTAAATCAAGGTTATCCTCAGTCTGACGAATGACCCAACCAATGTTAATCTCTCGTGGTGGCTTTGCTAATCTAATGCCACCATTTCTACCACGGACGGTTTTGATGAGTCCTAGTTGTGCTAACTCATAAACTATTTTACTCAAGTGGTTATTTGATATGCCGTAAATGTTGGAAATTTCTTTAATACTTGATAATTTTCCTTCCGGTTGTGTCCCTAAAAAGATCAGAAGTCGAAGAGAATAATCAGTATATGTTGTTAACTGCATAAAACATCTTCCTCTTTTTTAAAAAATAGACTGTCATTATAATAGTATCACATTTAACTCTTAAGAATAAATCGTGGCTTAAAAGATGTATCTAAAATATTGCTTTTATAGTTGATTGATGTTTTAATAAAGAGGTATTTCAAATACATATTTAAAATTTATCGGAGGGGTTTTTTATGAGTGGGGTAAAATCATTGAGTCAAGACACGATAAATATTATTAAGTCAACCGTTCCAGTACTTGCTGAACATGGTGAAACCATTACAAAAAGATTTTATGAATTGGTGTTTTCAAATCATCCTGAACTTTTAAACATTTTTAATCATGCACACCAAAAACAAGGACATCAGCCTAAAGCTTTAGCAAATACAGTTTATGCAGCTGCCATGTATATTGATAATCTTGAGGCAATCCTTCCAGTAGTCAAACAAATCGCCCATAAACATCGTAGTTTAACTATTAAAGCAGAGCACTATCCGATTGTTGGGAAACATTTACTATTGGCCATTAAAGACGTTTTGGGAGATGCTGCTACTGATGACATTATTCAAGCTTGGGGAGAAGCTTATGGTGTGATTGCAGATGTGTTTATTACAGTAGAAAAAGAAATGTATGATGAAGCTGAAGAAAAACAGGGCGGTTGGAGAGAGTATCGAAAGTTCGTAGTAACAAACAAAATTAAGGAAAGTGATGTGATTACATCTTTTTACCTAAAGCCAAAAGATGGTGGAGAAATATCTGAGTTTGAGCCTGGGCAATATATATCCATAAAAGCAGTGATTGATGGAGAAGAGTATACACATATTAGACAATACAGTTTATCTGATTCTCCTTTCAAAGACTATTACCGAATAAGTGTTAAGCGTGAAAAAGGGCGCGATGGATTACCTGATGGAATGGTTTCTAATTTCCTCCATGATCAAGTAGATGAAGGAGATGTATTAGAAGTTACGGCACCTGCTGGTGATTTTATCCTTAAACAGGAAACTGAGCGACCAGTCGTCTTAATTAGTGGCGGCGTTGGCCAAACTCCATTGGTTAGTATGCTTAAGACAATAGTAGAAAAGGATCCTGAAAGAAAGGTAACCTTTATTCACGCAGCAATCAATGGTTCTTATCATGCCCTTAAAGAAGAGGTAATCGAAGCTACTTCAAAAAGTAACCATGCAAACTATTTTTTCTGTTACGAAGCACCAACACAAGAGGATAGAGTAG
The DNA here is from genome assembly GCF_001866055.1 of Anaerobacillus alkalidiazotrophicus. Next base: position 593,213 of record NZ_MLQS01000001.1, on the reverse strand, counting down.
TAAAAGATTATCAAAAAGAAGGTTTAATAGATCTTGAGTATCTTCAATCTATCTTAGAAAATAATGATGCCGAATTTTATTTTTGCGGACCAGTCCCATTTATGAAAGTGATTTACAGCGCCTTAAAAGATTGGGGTGTACGTAATGAAGATATACACTTTGAATTCTTTGGGCCACAAGGAGAATTAGATAGCTAACAAAAGAAGCCTTTGAAAAGGAATATAAAGTTAGTGATTTAATAAAATTCGATAACACCGGAAGTTTTTAAAGTTAGGGTGTATTAGGTGAGGAACTGTTGTAATGGCAGTTCCTCTTTTTTGCAGTATCAGAATTTATAAAATTCTAACTTGGAAACTGTCTAGCTCCAGGCGCCATCGGCTCGATCACTTCAGTCAAGCAACGGACTTCAATAACTACTTGAATAACGTCTCTGAATAGCTTCATGCAGCAATGCTTCGAGGAAGCCTACTTCGAAGCATTGCTGTCAGACGCAGAAGCACATAGATTGCGATCAAAGAGCAGACCGCTACTTGTCGACCTTCCAGTGTTTGTCGCTGATAGGCGGGGGCCTTGCGCTTTTCTTGCAGTATCAGAATTTATAAATTTCTAACTTGGAAACTGTCTAGCTTCAGCGCCTACGAGCTCGGTCACTTCAGTCCTTTTCGGAAGCCAAAGAGCGGCTTCTGTCAAAGGCCTTCCAGTGCCTTTCGCTCGTGACCAAGGCGCTTGCGCTTTTATTGTAACAAAGTAGGATATTTGAAATAATAGTTTTACTTTGATACATTAAAAACGGACAAATATTCCTGATTGAGGAAGTGGATTATGAATAAAAAACGGAGTTTAGTATTATTCATTGCTACGAGTTTAGATGGATACATAGCTACAAAAAATGAGTCACTAGATTGGTTATTTAATGTAGAAGGCGAAGGAGATAATGGATATTCAGAGTTTTATGATACAGTGGATACAATTTTAATGGGGAAAAAAACTTACGATTGGATAATGAAACACAAAGCAAGTGAATTTCCATATAAAAACAAAGGATGTTATGTTTTTACAAGGTCGATTATGGATGATACCGAAGATGTAAGATTTATAAATGAAGATATAGTTAGTTTTACGAACAAAATTAAAAACAAGGAAGGGAAAAATATTTGGATTGTTGGTGGTGGAGATTTACTTCAATCTTTCGTAAAAGAAAAATTAGTGGATGAGATTATTTTAACAGTCGCCCCAACAGTATTAGGAAATGGAATTCCTTTATTTAAACAAGGAGATTACCAATTAGAGCTGTCATTAGAAGGTACAAGGTCCTTCAATCAGTTTGTGGAACTACATTATAAAGTTACTAAATGAAATGAATTCACAAGTTAAGTCCAGTGGCACAACGTGATTAGATATTTATCCCACTCTTATGGGGAAGTAAGACCGCCAGCTCAAAACTTAAGAAAATCGAAAAGTTAGGTTGGGGATTAACTGCCCCTATAGGTCCGATATTGAATAACTTTCATCAGTGAAGCTGATGATTAGTTATTCTAATGCCTGTGGTATAAGTTAAACTAACAACCAGTGGCGGATGAAGGAAACCCCACTGATTGAAGTTTAGCTTTATTGGTTAAGGTACATGTGGTGCCTATAAGCAATTGTACTTGATACTGTAAATCTAGATTATGCTCTTATTACATTTATTTAGGCTCAGAATTAGTATATGATTATATTGATAACAAAGAAAACAATGTGAGGTATACATGGAATGAATGAAGACCGCGAGTTTGACTATCTTATAGAGAGTATGTTTCAAGAAAAATTACCAGTGTCAATCTATCGTGGGAAAAGTGGATATAACAATACCACTCGGTATCTTGAAAGAGATGCGAAAAAATATATACTACGCATCTATGATACACATAACGAGGAAGCAAAAGTAAAGCTAGAACATGAGGTTTTATTAAAACTGAATCAACTTGCAGATCTTCCTTTTAAAATCCCTTTACCGGTGATGAAAGATGGAAAATCCTTACTTCGATTGCCCTCAAATAAAATTGCTTGTATCTATCACTATATTGAAGGAGACAACCCAATTTTTAATAAGGAAGAAGTTCTTTTTTCGTTTGGAGAAAGTGTAGGTCATTTGTTAACTGTTCTACAGGGTATCCAGATTCAACAGCCTTTGATTTATCGCCCTTATTATGAGATTGAACATGCACACCCAAAATGTTCGATCAGTAAAGTAGTAGAGTGGTGTAGCAACCCACCTGATGAATGGAAAGAATTTAAAAGTGAACTTTTGTGGATAGCTTCTCAGTTGGTTGATCTCAAAAGGTTCGTCCCTAGTATAAAGAAATTTCCTCATCAGATCATTCATGGAGATTTAAATGCATCAAATATACTAATAAATACTGATCGAAAGATAAATGCGATTCTTGATTTTGAATTTACGACTCGTGACCTCCGAATTATGGAGGTAGCTGTATGTATTTCAGATATAATATCTAAAGAAGTAAATGAAGGCGTTTATTTAGAAAAAGCTCATCACTTTTTCTCTGGCTTTGCTTCAACGATGAATATAATGGATTCTGAAATTGAAGCCTTACCACTATTAGTTCAACTTAGAAGGTTAGATGTTTTTATCCACTTTTTAGGAAGGTATTTAGACGGAATAGACGATCCATCGGTGCTAAAGAAACAAATTGTAAAAATAGCTGCCTATCAACAATGGTTAAACGTTAGCGGTCAAAAATTAATTCGCTTGTGGGAAACAGTAAATCGATAACAGTGGGGAAGTGAGGGACGGGCCTCTTGCTTCTTTCATATTTTTGCTAAAATTAAGAAGCGATTAAACCATCCCTTTGAATTCGTGTTAAGGAGTTGCTAAAGTCGTTTACTTTAGTACTCGTGATCCTTTTAAAGTAATAGGTAAGCTAACGTCGTACCCGCCACAATCATAAACAGGGCAAAAGGCAAGTTTATTAAGGAAATTCGATATGGGCTTTGTTTTGTATTTATTGATGTTATGGTAACTACTAGGCCGTAAGTTCCTATAGAAGCATTAATTACTGCTCCAATCATTAAGGCAATTCCAACACTTAATGGGTTCATGAACGTTAATAATGGTGTGATAACTTCGCTTAATATTCCGAGGGTTGCTACCGGATGAACACCAAAAAACGCTAATAGTAAAAAAGTAAACTGGATCAGTAATAGGATGACAATAGGATAATCTGCGTTTGCGATAAAAACATATTGAATCGATTGTAGTAATTCAGTTCCTTGTAAACTATTGGTGAAAAATGCTAAAGATAAAAAAAGAACGATAAAATTTTGCATCGAATTCGTTTTTATTTTCCACGTCTTCCAACCGATTGACCAAAAACTTCGCCAACGTTTCATGACAATTGCCCAAATGACGGAAAATGGTAATATAACTAGGGTAACAATGATCACAAAATCTTGATTTAATAAATTGCCAGTAAAGATGACTACTATTAAGAATAAGGATAAAGCAGTGACTAAGTGAAAAATTTTCATTCCTAGTTCTTTTAGATTTAACGTGTGACTAGGGCCAGTTGCTTCATATGGAAACTTTCGATAATAAAATCTTCCCCATACTAAATCAAAAAGGAGCCCTATAAACGATAGGAGTAATAACCAAGGTAAAAAACTAGCATAACTTACTTGGGTCGATTGAATCGTAAGGGCAAGTAGAATTTCTACGGGACTCCATATTATTACTAATGAAAACCCTCTTAAAGTTGCCGTAGTAATAAACGATTGTTGAACTTTCGTTTTGATCTTCGTTAAGCTATTCATCAAAACTTCCTGAGAAATTGGAATAGCAGATAAATTTAAAAATGCCCCTAAAGTGTATGTAGTTGCTGTACTTCTAGGGTATAGCTGACCTAAATTGTTCACATTGGCTTTCATTAAATCCCTCAATTTTTGATCAAACCTTCCGCTCCTGACTACACTATTCATCCAAGGTAAAACTGCTAATAAGGTCAGCAAGGACATGGAAGATGTAAAAAACAGCGGTAGTTGTGAAATGGGATGACCTTCACTTAAAAACATAAAAGTACCAATTCCTAGAAAAGAGAATCCTAGAATTTTAAAAAGTGTTGTCGCACCAAAAAACGATATCACTAACATAGGAATAGCTAATATCCCAACAATATAATTGAGAAAATCTTTTTGTAAAAATACGTTAAAAATATGTAAGATGAAAGCGCAAGAATAAAAGATATAGAGATTTCTAAATAAAAAGTTTTGTTTCATCATTATAAAAAACACCTAGTTTCCTTTCCGGCGGTCAGAGATCATTACTTTGTTATGTTAGATAAACTAATGTTTACTTTACTCTAGTTCTATTCATTGTTCAATAAATAAATGGGATATTGTAAGTGAGGAGATTGTCATTTTTTCAAAAAAATTTATCAATTAAACATGTTCAAATGAAACACCCACTTTTTGCTACACTTCAAAATTAGTAACACCGCTTTGGAAACGTGTTTGTGACGGATGCCACCTTAACCGAAATACAATACAAATGATTAAAGATGTTGGCTTGAACATAATTGAAGTGAAGACACATCTTTCAGGGTTTGCGGTCTCAATAATAGGTAGAAAGATTTAATAATAAATTGTGAAGTCATTAATGAACATGTAGTTTGGTGTTCTTAGGAATTCTCCACTTATAATATACCGAAGATGTTAAGTGGAGATATTTCAAGTATAAAGGTAATAACTTATTGGCTCCCGTCTATGTTGGGGACACTGAAGGTGACTTAAAGGCATCTCTGTATGCGGGGCTTCCATTTGTTTATGCCAAAGTACGGATTTGGAAAAGTAAATGAATATGATGATTCTATTGAGAAATTTGATGAGCTGGTGAATAAATTTCACTGCAAATAAAGATACAATAATAAAAGACAATTGTAAGACAAGGTTTAAAAGAAGTAACTATGTTAAAAAAAGTATTACAACTTTAAATTAAAAATTTAACTACTGTTCAATAGGGAATTGAAATAGGAAAGGGAAACGAGTTGACTTTTTTTGGCAGTTGGCGGTGGAAGTGTCATTGATTGTTGAAAGCAATTGCTGTTGGTGCTAAATATGAAGGGTACGTGTGGGATAAGCGCCCCTAAATACTAAATAAATACCAGCAGCAAACCCTAAGGTGGTCGTTTAAGAAAATTTCAAGAAAATGTATCAATGATTAAAAAGTTAGTTTTTTTGAAAATAACCATTTCAAAATCGGCAAGTTGTACTGCTGTTTCTTGAATTGTAGGGAGAATCGAAGTGTTATCAGGGTTTTTATAGTTACCGACCTTCATTAGTGCTAAAAATGTTTGTGTAGCAAATAGCGGATTAACTCGATTTATTTCCCCAGACTTCATTGCTTCTTCAAAGGCTTTTTCAATAACCTCATTCATATAATGCTCAGCCTCTTGCATAAGAAAGCTTCCTCGTCGCAAAGCTGCACGTAGTAAATTCAAGGACGTAATTCATGAAGTGATTGAAGTTAGTAGCTTCGCCGATGGTAGTTAGGGGCTTCCCCTTGAGAGTAGGACGTTGCTAGGTAAAATGGAAAAACACATTCCAAGGGATGTGTTTTTTGTGTTGCGTGCTGAGCACGATATTAATTGCTAACTTGTGAAAATCCAGTCTGAGTAGGTGCCAAGCCTCTCAGTAACATAGGCAAACTGGTGGAGAACCAGGGAGGTTGGTTGTTTAACATAAAAATTATTAAATTTAATATTGGTAATAAAATGTATAATGACTATTTCGTCTGAGCTCATCAGTCATTTAAGGTAATGGATAGGAATTTGGTTTCTAGAAAAGCCTCAATACCTTCTATTCCGCCTTCACGACCAATTCCACTTTCCTTCATACCACCGAATGGAGCTTGAGCTACTGAGGGCATCCCATCGTTCCATCCAACAATTCCGTATTCTAGCGCTTCTGCAATTTTTGTTCCTCTAGATAAATTTTCAGTAAAGAAATAAGCTGCTAGTCCAAAACGTGTATCATTCGCNTTTGCAATGGCTTCGTCAATCGTCTTAAACGTTTGAATAGGTGCAACGGGACCAAAGGTTTCTTCTTGCATAATAGCCATCTTGTCTGTAACATTCGCTAGGATAGTTGGATTAAAGAAGTATGCATTTTCTTTTTCAATTCCGCTTCCCCCAACAACAAGGTTAGCTCCTTTTGAAACAGCGTCATCTACATGCCGTTTTACTTTCTTATAAGCTTTCTTATCAATTAAAGGACCAATTTCAACCCCTTTATCTAATCCATTTCCGACTTGTAAATTTTTCACGACTTTTTCAAACTTTTTAAGAAATGGTTCAAGGATCGCTTCTTGGACATAAATTCTATTTGCGCAAACACAAGTCTGACCAGCATTTCGGAATTTTGAAGCGGTGACACCCTGTACAGCTAAATCTAGATTCGCATCATCACAAATAATGATTGGGGCATGACCACCAAGTTCAAGTGAGAGTTTCTGAACTCGATCCGCAGATAGCTTCATTAGTAACTTTCCAACCTCTGTTGATCCTGTAAAAGTTAATTTTTTTACTTTATCGTTAGTTGTCATTTCTTTACCAATGCTAACTGCATCACCCATAACAAGATTAACAACCCCTTTTGGGAACCCTGCTTCTTCACAAAGTTCAACAAGTTTCATTGCAGTAAATGGAGTTAGTTCTGACGGTTTACCAACAAATGTACAGCCGGCTGCAAGAGCTGGAGCCATCTTACGTGCAATCATAGCAGCAGGAAAATTCCAAGGAGTAATAGATGCTACCACTCCAACTGGCTGTTTCATCACCTGAAGACGTTTGTTAGGTAAGTGAGTAGGTATGGTACGACCGTAAACCCTCTTAGCTTCTTCAGCATACCAAGCTATAAAGGAAGCAGAGTAATTTATTTCTCCTTTTGCTTCTGCTAATGGTTTTCCCATTTCAATGGTTAAGATCTCGGCAATTTCATCTTTTCTTTTTAGTAGAAGGTCATGCCAAGCCATTAAGTAGGATGCTCGCTCTTGAGCTGGTAGTGATGACCATTTTGAAAAGGCTTGGTAGGCAGAATTTATGGCTGCTTTTGTTTCCTTTGTTCCTGCAAATGGGATAGTACCTATTTTATAACCAGTCGCAGGGTTAAGTACATCTATTGTTTCATTGGAATGGTCAATCCATTCACCATTAATATACAATTTCCCTTTCATAGAATTAATCATCCTTTCAAAATAAAAATTGATTATAGTATAGTAATTCCTTAAACATTAAGTATTTTAGTTAATTAGGTGTTTAATTAATTCAAAGTTTCGTAGATTTCCACGTCCACCAAGAGCTTGACAACTATTAGCTGCAAATATATTGGATAACTTTAAGCATTGATTAGATGTAAGCTGTTTGCACATAGCAAATGAGTGATTGAACGAAGATCACTACTTTTTTAAATTTTTTTTATTAACTTTAGATAAATCTTCGGTTGTGTATCTCCTGTGCTCTCCGGAAAGTTCTTGTTGAAGTGATTTTACCTTCTTTTTCCCACCTACGTAACGTGGAACTAGAAACCCCTATAATGTTTGCTGTTTCTTTTATTGTGTACATGAAGACAACTCCTATAAATCCATTTTATTACAATCTATTAATTATTTGAATACAAAAATAAAAACCCTTACTTAAGATGGTAAAATTTAGAAAAGATTAACTAATTTTAACTAAACTGTTATATAAACCCTTCTTTTTCGATTGATTTTATAAAATGTTTTGGCACTTTGGATGATGTTACAATCACGTCAATTTCATTAAAACGAGCCAACAGAGTAGTTTTAATTTTAGAGAATTTTGAATGGTCTAGAACTGCGATTATATTGATAGCACACTGTACCATCTGCCTTTTTATTGAAGATTTTATAGAAGAAGTGGTCAACCCGGTATCTAATCTTACACCACTTGTTCTAAGGATATGCTTATTCACTTGAAGTTTTTTTAATAATTTTCAATATCTGGCCCAAAAAGGCTGTAGCAAATTGTTTGAAAGGAAAAGACATCTCAATCGTCACTAATTCTATTCCGGTGGGTATGGAACTAACCGATTTTAGCGGTGTTGTTTCATTTATTAGTGGCGAATTACTTAAAGAAAATATGGCTAAGGGAGTTGTTTCAACGTCAATAACTTTACCAATTTGTTCTCTTTCCCAATGTTTTTAATAGAGTTGTCTAGCTTACTTCAATTTAAATGACAACTTTTAATCGGTGTGTTTTTTTTTGCTTGTACGACAATTAATTGTGTATTGTGTTTCAGGTGTAACGGTTTTTGTTAATATATTACCTTATTGAAACTCTTACATATAGAAAGCATACTAATTTTTATAAAGCGAGGTGGTAGGATTTCTTGCTTCTTTCGTTTTACTGAACAAAAGAGGAACGCAACCTTCCCTGTGAATTCGCTGGAAGATTATTCTAATTCTTCTTTTCTAATAAGCGAATGACAGATTTTAATTAGTGTAGGATATAATAAATGGAAAGATTATGAAAAGGGAGTAATTTTTTTTGAGTAAAAAAAGATGGTTGAACATTTTTAAAGCATTGACACTTTGTTTTATTTTTTTAGCTAGTTTATTTTCAATAAAAATGAGCACTCTTCCCAAAGCAGCCAATCGCCATGTTACGATCGCGCATCGCGGTGGGGCAGGCTATGCACCTGAAAATACGATGGCCGCATTCAAAAAAGCGGTAGAAATGAAATGTGATTATTTGGAACTCGATGTACAAATGAGTAAAGAAGGTGAGTTCGTAGTCATTCATGATCAAACGGTAAACCGTACAACGAATGTGAATACGAGAAGGTCGATATATGTAGCGGATTTAACCGTAGCCCAAATAAAACAATTAGATGCCGGAAGCTATTATGGAACCGAATTTTGCGGAGAACGTATTCCAACTTTAAAAGAAGTATTAGATGAGTTTAGCAGGAAAATTGGTATTATCATTGAAGTGAAAGAACCTGAATTGTATCCAGAAATTGAAGAAAAACTAGCTGCTATACTGATTGGACGTCAATTGGATCAGTCCCAAAATTCAAACATTATCATTCAATCATTTAATTTTCATTTTGTAAAAAAAATCCGTGAACTTTTACCTGAAGTGACGACCGCTGTCATCATTTCGAAAAGAAGGTATCTAACGGATGATTATTTAAAAGAATTCACATCGTATGCCGACTATGTGAACACAAGCCGTCGCCTAGTAACGAAACAGTTAGTTGAAAGGATTCATTCGCACCATATGAAAATGATGTCTTGGACGGTTCGATCCAAAAGCCAAATCACCCCATTAATGAAAGCGGGTGTTGATGGAATTATTACTGATTATCCAGACTATGTTGGATAAAAACAACATCATTGAGCTTATTGATTGTACCTAAGGGATTGATCTAATCGAAATATTATTTTTAAATATAATTTATTGACTTTAAAAATAGAGGTAGAGATAGAGTGGAATATAAAAATTTAGACTTAACAAGAAAACTGCGTCATCATTTACATATGCATCCCGAACTCTCAAACCAAGAAATTTGGACGAAACAGCATTTAATCGATTTTCTTAAAGCACATACAAAACTAGAGATTGTAGACAAAGGCCGCTGGTTTTATGCGATTTATCGTGCAGGCGAAGATAAAAAGAACATTGCGTTCCGCGCGGATTTTGATGCACTTCCTATCGAAGAAACCATTTTGCTTCCGTACGCTTCAAAGATCCCAGGTGTTTCCCACAAATGTGGACATGATGGTCACTCTGCCTGTCTTGCCGGCTTTGCACTTGAAATCGATCAGAAAGGTGCGGACAAAAACATTTTTTTCTTGTTTCAACATGCAGAGGAAACAGGAGATGGTGCTCTTCAGTGTGTCTCTTTTATAAAGGAGAATCACATCGAAGAAATTTTTGCTTTCCACAATATGAGTGGTATGGCTTTAAATTCCGTTCATGTCATTGATGGAACTGCTCACTGTGCATCTAAGGGGATGACGATTCACATGGAAGGGACGCCAGCACATGCAAGTCAACCGGAAGATGGAGTAAATCCAGCATTTGCGATTGCAAAGATTATTGATGCGATTCCTCGGTTGACATCTTCAATGAACAACAAAGGATTGGTACTCTGTACTGTAGTACAAGTAAATGTTGGGGAAAGCGCGTTCGGTGTATCAGCAAGCAAGGGAGAATTGCTTCTAACCATTCGAGCGTTCTATGAAGAAGAATTGGATAAGCTACAGAAGAATCTTGAAAATCTTTCGCTATCTCTTTCAGAACAATACGGGCTAAAGACCAGCTTTTCTTATCGTGACATCTTTCCTGAAACGGTAAATGATAAGGAAAGCTCTGATAAGATACGTCAAGTATGTCAAAAGAAAGGGATTCCGTTAGTTGAGATGAAGGAAGCATTCCGTGCGTCCGAAGACTTCGGCCATTATTTAAAAGAGACAAAGGGCGCAATCTGCTACATCGGAAACGGAGAAGATTATCCTCATATCCATACCGTGAAGTATGATTTCCCAGATGAGATCATCGAAATCGCAGTGGAACTTTTCAAAGGGCTCGCCAAACTGTGAGAAGCGAGGGGACGGATCTTTTGCTTCGTTCGTTTTACTAAAAAAGGGAAGTTAGAGCTCCGTTTCGGTATTTGTGCAAAAAATTCCCAGTGATCCCTTTGTATACAAAAAGTGGTTCTATTTGGATCAAGAGCTTACGGTGATAATAAAGAACGTTTGATTTTGACTTAGCTGTTTTTGCTCCAGAAATTGCACAATGGGAATGGGCGAAGGTTATTGAATTACAGGATGAAAGTCTTAGTAGATGGATGATGAAAATTCTTTTTCTAGTAAGAAAGCGTAGCGTATCTACAAAAGGAAGATACGCTTTTTGCTATTGAAGCAGGCATGTTTAAAAATCGTGGTAGGATAGTTCATGAAGGGGTAAGTAAAAATGTAATAACAAAAGGCTCTTCTCGTAAAGTTTAAGGCTTATGAAAAAGGAAAAAATAATCAAGGAAATATTTTACTTTTTGTTGTACAATATTGTGAGTTGGTCTTATCCAAGTGATTTGGGCATGGATTGAATGCTAATTTTTTTACCGCTTCATAAGGAGGAAAATATTTTGTGAGGAAATTTATTATCTTAATTATGTTTGTAATGTTACTATCTGCTTGTTCATCACAGAATTCACATAAGTCTTTTGAAAGTGTAATAGAATTAGAAGATGTAAAGTTCGAAGTGAGTAATTACGAATTGAAAAGCAGTAACAATCCTAACGATAAAGATGATCAAACATTTCACAAAAATGCATTATATTATCAATTTACCCTTTTAAATACTGGCGTTGAGAAAATTGGTTCAGAGAAAATCGACGGCGAAAAGGTGGAAGTGTATATTGAAGCACATGATCATTTATTCGCTTTTATGGAACCAAACCTGTTCGAAAATAACAATTCTAACATGTGGAGAGGGAGAGGGAGTCAACAAGCGTATATAAATCCAAATGATAAAGGTGTGTATTTCTTTACTTATATCATTGCCGATAATCAAGATTTAGATAAAGTAATTGAAAATGCAAGAAAAGCTGATATTGTTGTGCTGCTAGTAACTGCTTCTGGTGAAAGTAGGGAGATAAAAAGATTCAGTCTGGCAAAAGATTAAAAAGTGATCAATCATTTAATTGATGAGTTACTAAAGGGTAAGAGCTGTTACATATTAATTCTTCTCCTCTTTTACTAACAAGCAGAAGAGGAAAAGAAAAACGAGTAATAACTGAAACTTTAAACCCTCTTATCCGGCTAATTAATTGAAAATACAGTAGGTAAAATTTTTTATGGGGGAATAATATGAAATTGAAATTTTTACTAATTCTTCTAAGTATGCTGTTATTAATATTAGGTGGTTGCACGAATAAAACTGATATGTCTAATGAAATGAATAACGAAAATGAAGAACTACAAGAAAGTACCCCGAAGAATCCACCTAAAGTTTCAATTTCTAATGGTGTAGAGGAGGTGAAGGGTGTACTTGGCCCATATAGCTGGACTTATTGTTGCAGTAATGGAAAAGCAATAAGTATTGAAGCGTCAGCTGATGCACCACCGAACTTAGTTCAACACGAGGAACCCTTTAAAGTAACTTCTAGTATGGTTATTTCGATAGACTTTGAGATAGCTCCTATTAGATACGAAGTGAGGACTTGGGATGAAAGTAGTGGTGTTATAGGCACATATACTGAAATAGACACTTTAAATCATAAAGGGAGAGCTGTTTTTGAAATTTTTGCAACTTGGGAGCAAGGTAATGCTAGTTATTCTTTTTTAGTAGATATTGAGTATGAAAGTAGTTCCGAAACAGGCGCTAATAGTATTCCAAATTCTTTAGAATTAATAAAAATTGAAGAAACTGATGTTTTTATAAAAGCAATAGCTAATTCAAAGAAAAAGCCTGGCATTGTCAATATGACAAATCCACAGTATCAATTCAGTATCGGTAAAGATAGCTATTTTCTTTGGATTACTAACGACTCTGGAACAATAATAAACACAAAAGACACACATACGATATATTCACTGCCCATTAGTTCTGTTAAAGAAATCTACGAGTTTGTTAATAATAAAAATTAAAAAGCAATAATTCGGATTTAACAGCAATTAATGAGCAACCGGCTTGTGGTTTTCTTTCCACTTTTGAGGATTGGTGTCATCAGGAATTACTTGATTCAAAACATCTTGGTAGTGTTTTAATTTCTTTTTCATAAATTCTGCTCTTATTTTAGCTTCTTCCACTTGAATTAATTTGCCAATTCACAACACCTTAAAAAATCTGATTATCATTCGTGTAGAAGATGTTACGGGTGTTTTCACTTATTGAACGATTGAAGTACAATAGTACAATAAGAAAACCATATTAACCGCGCTAATAATATTGAATTTGGTATACTTTAATTGATAAACTGGGGAAAATGGTGAGGTAAAGTTATTTATTAACTTGTAAAAGGAGTGTTTCCATTATGGTTGGGGTAGAAATTGATATAGTTGTGAAAGATAGCTTAAAAGCATTGGAATTATACGAAAAAATATTCGATATCGAGCGTGTGGAGGTTTCAAACTTTCCTCGCGGTGAAAATGAGGTAGTTTTTACCCTATATGACGTTCACTTTCATATGTTAGATGAAAACCCAGAATTCCATTTAATCGCACCAAATCCTGATGACCCTAAAACTAGTTGGGTTAATGTTACTGTCCCAGACATTAAGGAAACCTATGCAATGGCGATGGATTTAGGTTGTACAGAGGTGCAACCGGTGACTGAGCTCTCAGACTACGGAGTGTCGAACGCCATATTCATGGACCCCTTTGGTTATATATGGATGCTGCATCAAGTACATAAAGAGGTTAGTCATGAAGAACGTATACAGCTTTGGGAGGAAAAAAGGAAGAATTAACAAAGGGTGAAAGATAAGAATATACAGCAATGAAAAATCTCGATAAGAAGAATGGGTTGGAGAGTTGTAGATCAAAGTCAGATCAACAACTCTTTATATTCTTTAAAAGCATCTTCTTATGTTTTTCGATAAAAAAGAATTAAATATAAGCATGATCGGTGAAAGATATTTTCCTTTTGGAGAAATGATTGAAAATTCCCTTTCGCACTTATCTTTAAGGGGTATTTTAAATAATAGATTATGCTTCAATTCTACACGAACTGTTGTAGAGGAAAGAAATCCAATTCCACTATTATTTAAAACGGCTTGTTTTATTGCTTCATTAGTACTTAGTTCAAAGATTTTTGGAGATAAACCAACAATGTTTAATTGCTCTTCAATACATTCTCTAGTGTGTGATCCACGTTCTCGTAAAAGTAGAGTTTCGTTTTTTAACTCAGTAGATGAATGTATATCTTTAAACTTTTCTTTCTGTTCAATTGAACAATAGGCATTAATTTTATCTTGTAAAAATGGCTGGAAGTTGAATTTCTGATCATAAAATCTTTTAGCAACTATCGCAATATCAATTTTATTATCCATAAGTTTTTCAATAATTGTTGATGTGTTATTAATCATAAGATTAACTTTTATATTTGGGTGTTTTTTTTGAAAGTCAATAACTAGATTCGTAATGATATAAGTACCAATTGTAGATCCGCATCCTACATTAAGCTCACCACTTTCTAGGTTAGTAAGTGAGGATAGTGCCTTATCTGCTTGATCTGCTATTGAGATAATCTGCATTGCGTATTTAAGCAGTTGTCTCCCTGCATCTGTTAATTCAACTTTTTTCTTCGTACGATAAAACAAAGGTAATTCATAATACTTTTCTAAAGCTTCAATTTGCCTTGAAACGGCAGGTTGACTTAAGGAAAGTTCTTCTGCAGCTTTGGTAAAATTAAGGTGTGTAGCAACAGCATAGAAGGTCTTTAGTTGATGAAATTCCAAAGCTATTCACCTCTCAAAATAAAAATGATAAACTAATTCATAGTAAGTAGAGAAAGGAGGAACTAGAATGAAACCTCATATCTCATTAACTTCATATTCAACTGGTTCGGGCTGAGCTAGTAAAGTTAGGTCCCTAGACCTTACGCAAGTTTTGCGTAATATACCTGTTTCGCCTGATAAACAATTAATAGCTGGGATTGGAGAAGATGCTATTGGGTACTCATGGCAAAACGAGATAATGGTGCAATCTGTTGATATTATTACACCTGTTGTAGATGATCCTTATCAATTTGGTGCGATAGCTTGTGCTAATGCATTAAGTGACATTTATGCAAAAGGGGCAGAGCCGTTATTTGCTTTAAATATTATCGGCTTTCCTACATCCACACTTCCGTTACGTTATCTTGAAGAAATGTTGAAAGGTGGAGTAGATAAAATCCATGAAGCAGGTGCAAGTATTGTTGGTGGACATACGATAGATGATACTTGTCCGAAGTATGGTCTTTCAGTTACTGGAAAAATCCCATATGGAGAACGTTTCATAACGAAAAAAGGTGCCTGTGTCGGTGATGCTGTCATTTTAACGAAGCCAATTGGAATAGGTGTCTACACAACAGCCATCGACCAAAAGATTGCAACTAAAGACCAGCAAGAAATCGCCGTTAATGAAATGTTAAAGTTAAATAAAGACGCTTCCTTGGCTATGAGACAAGTTGAAACACATGCATGTACCGATGTTACTGGCTTTGGTTTACTTGGTCATTTGTGTGAAATAGCCGATCATAGTCAATTGTCAATTGAGCTTGATTTGAGAAATATTCCTTATTTAAATGATGTGTTCTCTTTGTTAAAAGAGGGTGCTACATCTGAAGGAAAATATAATAATATCTCTACTTATAAAACAAAAGTACATTATACAGAAAACATTACTTCAGAAGAAGAATTATTACTGCATGATCCTCAAACATCGGGAGGCTTATTAATTGTTCTTCCACAAGATCAAGTGGATGAGTTACTTACAAAATTATCGGACAAAGAAATATCAGGTCACGTTATCGGCACTGTAACTGAAAAAAACGATGTTCAAATTATAACAAAGCATACATTTTTGTAAAGCAGCCTATGATCGGTTGCTTTTCTTTTTTTCACAAATAATGCGTATTTTGCATTACAAACATAATAATAATGCATTTTACTTATTAAAGAAATAGTCTTACAATAAAATTAGAAAATAAATCACTTGATCGATAAGGGGAGTGCTTCAGATGAAACTGGGGATTATTCTTGAAACAAAGGAATCTGAAAAGGCTTGGAATGCTTTCCGTTTTGCCAATGCTTGTATAGGTAGAGACCATGAAGTAAAGTTTTTTTTAATGGGTGAAGCTGTTGAATGTGAGCAAGTCAAACACGAGAAATATAATGTTCCAGAAGAAATGAACAAATTCCTTGATAGTGAAGGTATATTATTTGCTTGTGGTACTTGTATTAAGTCTCGAAAGCTGGAGGATCAAACAGTTTGTCCAATTTCGACAATGAATGATTGTGTTGAATTAGTAGAATGGGCAGATAAGGTAGTAACATTCTAAGCAATTACAGGTTAAAATTTTTATAAAGAAGGAGTTTAATAATGTCTAGCTCGCATGAATTAGCACGAAGTTACTTAGATTCTCCTGAGAAACAAAGCAGATTATATAAACGTACACTTGTCGTTGTGAGTATCTCTCAAATTTTTGGTGGGGCAGGATTAGCAGCCGGCATTACTGTAGGTGCTCTTCTAGCCCAGCAAATGATGGGTACGAGTGCATTGGCAGGAATTCCTGCTACTTTATTTACTCTAGGTTCAGCAGGTGCTGCTTTTATCGTAGGAAAACTTTCTCAAACGTTTGGACGACGAATTGGACTTGCGACAGGCTTTTTAGCAGGTGGTATTGGAGCGCTTGGGGTTGTGCTAGCTGCGATTATAAATAGTATATTTCTTTTATTTATTGCTCTGTTTATATATGGTGCAGGTACAGCAACAAATTTGCAAACACGTTATGCTGGAACTGATTTGGCTAATAAGAATCAACGCGGAACTGCTATTAGTATTGCAATGGTCTCAGCAACGATTGGAGCATTTGCAGGACCTAACTTGGTCGGTGTAATGGGGAGTTTTGCTCTTTCTATCGGTATTCCAGAGCTTGCTGGTGCTTTCATATTGTCTGGAAGTGCCTTTATCATAGCCGGTTTAGTTATTTTTCTTATGCTTCGTCCTGATCCATTCTTGATTGTTAAAATGATGAACGGTACGGCTAACAAGAACGGCGAATCTTCAATAGGAGATGTTCAAGAAAATAACAAAAGGGGAATTTCAGTTGGTGCATTGATCATGGTCCTAAGTCAAATGGTGATGATTGCGATTATGACAATGACCCCAGTACACATGCAACATCATGGTCATGGACTAAGCCAAATCGGACTTGTGATTGGGATTCATATCGGTGCAATGTATCTCCCATCACTTGTTACTGGTATTCTTGTAGATAAGATTGGTCGCATAAATATGGCGATTGCTTCTGGGCTAACCTTACTACTATCAGGTATAATAGCAGCAATCGCTCCAGGTGATTCTATGATCTTCTTGATTATTGCTCTTGCATTACTAGGAATTGGATGGAATTTTGGATTGATAAGTGGTACAGCTCTAATTGTAGACTCAACCGAACCGAATACACGAGCTAAAACACAAGGAACAGTCGATGTCTTTATTGCATTAGCAGGTGCTTCGGGTGGAGCTCTTTCAGGAATGGTTGTTGCTGGTTCAAGTTACGCCATATTATCATTTTCTGGAGGATTGTTGTCATTATTACTCATTCCGGTAATGATATGGTTTCATCGAAAAAAATCGGTAAAACCTTTGATGTAGTTATAAATTCCGAAAAGGGATGTTAGTGATTAGAAGAGTAAAAAAAGCGGTGTGATACCTAGTAACGGGTTCGGTTTTGAGGTAGAAAAACGCATTTAGCAGTTACATTTGCAATAGTTTTAACATCACTATTGATAGTAAATTAGCATTATAAAAAGCAAGGGAGTCGGTAAATTCCTTTGCTTTTTTAATTTACAAACAATTTGATGATTATTTCGAAAGTTTTTCAAGGTTAATGGCTAATTATGTTAATATAAGAGTGTAAGAAATATTGCCTCTGTTTGTGAAGAAATACACTTAAACGAAGCAGTATTGAGGAATAAGGAAGTTTTAAATGAGTACCGAAAAAATAATTGTAAAAAAGAGTTTTGGGATGAGGGGTTAATCTTGAAACAAGATTATAATAAAGTTGGGTTAGGTTCGATTTCATTATTGCTATTTATATTTGGAATATTATTTTCCGTTTCATTCGGTAATCGAGAATCTTATGGAGATAATATATTAAGATTTATTGGATTAAGCCCTTGGTCAAACGGTGACACAGGATTTCATTATACAATATTTTATTCGCTTATTTTCTATTTACCAGCATTGATTCTGGGTTATAAGTTCAAAAATGACTTGTGGGCAAAATTAGGTAGAACCTTATCTTTGATTACGATTATCTTAATTCTATTAAGTCTGTTTTTTGTCGCAGTGTAGATAAAATATTTAATGCATGAATAAATTAAGAAAGAGTAAGAAGTTTATAAATCTTATTCAACAAACGATGCGATAGTGGAACTTTGTTAGTGACGTTTTGTTTTAGTATTGAGCAGTTTACTTGAACAAAAAAATAAGGAATTCCTTTACAAAATGAATTCGACATGCTGAAATTCTATGGAAGTAACGAAGCATGATTAGAGAAGACTTTATGTCGAACTAGATATATCAGATCTTCTGTAATCTGAAAGCAAACTTTTATTTTAATGTGAGGCTAACGGGCAGCCGTTAAAATGTTACTAAATGATTCGTCTAGGTTATAGAGCATTTCCTTGTCATGAGGAATGCTTTTTATTATGTCTAAATTAACAAAGACTAACAACAAAAACATTATAAAAAATAATAAAAATTTATTGTAAAACGATAAATTGAATGTTAAGTTGAATTTGATAACAAATAAGTGAGGTGCTTTTTATGAAAAAAGGAACAACATTATTATTAAAAATAGCTGTTTTTCTTATCGGAACGCCAATTCTAGCCTTATGTATATATGGGTTACTTCTGTTGGTGGGAAATCCAGTTAATTCCAATTATGTCCATATACTTTATCCTATTATAATAGGTTTGTATGTTACAGTAATACCGTTCTACTATGCTCTTTATCACGCTTTTAACCTTTTAATTTATATTGATAAAAACGAAGCTTTTTCAGAATTATCCGTTAAGGCTTTAACGAAAATAAAATACTGTGCTTTTACAATTAGTACGGTATACGTGGTGATTTTTCCATTTATTTACACCTTGGCAGAAAAAGATGACGCCACAGGCGTCATTTTAATTGGAATGGTCATTATTTTTACTTCTATAGTAATTGCGTTCTTTGCAGCAGTTCTTCAAAGGCTTTTTATAGAGGCGATTGATATAAAATCAGAAAATGATTTAACGGTCTGAGGTGAAAAAAATGGCAATTATAATCAATATTGATGTGATGTTAGCAAAAAGGAAAATGAGCGTTACAGAACTTTCAGAGAGGGTTGGAATAACGATGGCTAATCTTTCTATATTGAAAAATGGAAAGGCAAAGGCGATTCGATTCTCAACCTTAGAGGCAATTTGTAAAGCTTTAGACTGCCAACCAGGAGATATTTTAGAGTACAAAAGTGACGAAAAACCTTGAAAGTAGTAAAAGCATTTAGTTATTATCGGTTACTAATCAATTCTGTTGAGTTAGTAAGGACCTACAAATTTAATGAGTTTAAAGAAGTTGGTGGAGAATGAAAAAGAAACTGTTAATGATTACTCCTGAAAATAAGGAGATTAACCGATTTAGAAAAAAGCAGTTTAATAATTTTATTCAAATAACAATGCCGTATTTGGCAGCTTTCGTAGATGAGGAAAAGTATTTAATTACTTTAGTTGATGAATACAATCAAGAAATACCAATAGACCAGGATTTTGACTTAGTAGCAATAACAGTTAATACTTCAAATGCTTCACATTGTTATCGTATGTCAGCAGAATTTAGGAGTAAAGGTGCCAAGGTTGTTTTCGGTGGTCCACATGTAACATTACTACCAGATGAAGCAATGGAACATTGTGATTATTTAATAGTTGGTGAAGCAGAGCATACATGGCCTCATTTTTTAACTGAATTTTATCGAGAGGATTGTAAAAAGAAGTTATATAAAATGAATGAAGTACCTTCATTAGTAGGCCTCCCCATCCCTAGAAGGGATTTAATTTATAATCGTTTTTTTACAAAAGGGGCCGTTATAGCCTCAAGAGGTTGCCCTTATCATTGCTCATATTGTAATTTAAAACAAATCTATCATGATGCGTTTAGGACGCGACCAATACATGAAGTAATAGAGGACATAAGGCAAATTAAAAGTAAGTATTTTGTTTTTTGGGATGATAATTTTTTTGGTGATATAAAATATGCCAAAGCATTAATGAAAGAACTCAAAGTTTTGAATAAACGCTGGGCAGCACAAGTGACACTTGAGAGGTGTAAGGATGAAGAATTATTAAAGCTTGCTAAGGAAGCAGGTTGTATATATTTTTTTGTTGGAATTGAATCTTTTTCAAATGAAAGCCTAGAAAGTGTTAACAAAAAGATTAATAATGTAGGAAAATATGAGACCCTCATAAAAAATGTACATAAACACGGTATTTCAATTCAAGCGGGGATTATTTTTGGTTTTGACACGGATACGAAAGATGTGTTTAAAAAGACATTTGAAGCATGTAATTATCTAGGTATCGATGGTGTTACCGTTAGTATTTTGACACCTTTACCAAATACACCAGTTTATGAACAGTACAAAAAAGAAGGTCGCCTCCTTACTGAGGATTGGAGTACTTATAATGGGAAAACAAGAGTTGCTTTTCAACCAAAGCAGATGACTCCAGAAGAATTGTTTGAAGGTTATATGTGGTTTAGGAAAGAGTTTTACTCATGGAAATCAATCATAAAAAGAATGAGAGTTTCGAGAACAAATTTGTTACATAACATAATAGTGAATATTGGGTATCGGTTGAGTATTAAAGGAACTTTTCAGAAGAAAAAACTATAAGTTAGATTGTTTTCTATACAATTTGTTGTCGTGATCTTCATGAAGCTGAACTTCTCATTAAGCTATTAATTGAATATAAATTAGTAGCAAATAAAGGGAGGTTGTGAATTGAAAAGTTTCTTGATCGTTTTTCTTATAACAATTTCGTTATCTGCCTGTAATAATGAGCAACAATTGAAGATGGGTGAAGAAGAACAGCTTTATATTGGTAGTCCTACCGCAAATGAGATTTTATCCAAAAACAAAAGAGAAGATATTTTCCTTATGAATGAAGTGGTTTACGTTAATGCCGAAAGAATTGATTGGGTAAAAAAAGCAGATTTGACATTAGGAAATGCAGTTTTAGAAATAGTTAGACAATCAAAAGATGGCGAAGATTTCACTGAAGGTACAGCAACAAAATTACCCGTAGGAACAAAAATATATAAAACGAATGAAAAAGGTGATATTTATATTGCCGTTGTAGATGGAAGAGAAATACGATATTTAGGTTTTCGCGAAGGATAAGATATTTCTTATTTAACGAATGGCGGCGTTACTGGAATAGGAGCAATAATGGTTTGGTTGTAGTATTGAATTTAGTGAAAAGAAATGATTATTGATAATTTATTTTGAAACATAATACTCCTTTTTAAGAATAATGACAGCCCCCTTGAAATGGAGTTGTCAGTTTTTCTTTAGTACTACGCTTTTAGCATTTGAATGGCTTTCATCAAAAGAAAAGCGACCGACATTTTTCATTGCAGAGGGTAAAAGTAAATCCTTACAAATTCCGCTTTATTTATTGCTTTTTTTAGCTGTTTAAGTATGTTGTTTCTAGGGATTAAGGACACCTGTATTTGTATAATTTTTGAATATAGGTTTCCCTTTATCCGTTTGTGTAATACTCAAAATTAGTCTACATTAATCCGGAATAAATTCTCCTCGTATTGGAATAATCACTTAATGGGCGTGATTCAAAGGAACCTGTCGAATGGGGGGCTAAATTAAAAGAAGATAGCCTAAAGACTATCTTCTTTTAATCTAGATTAATTTGAACAGAGAAAAGTTAAATTCAACTATTTTTTCTTAGGTCCGCCACCATTATTACCTCCGCCATTATTGTTGCCATTTCCTCTAGGCTTTTGGGCCACTGGCTCTTCTTCAACGACAGGTTGAGGTACTACAACGACTTCTTCTTTAGTTGGTTCAGGTTCTGTTGGTGCTACAGGTTCCGTAACGATTGGTTCTGAAACAGGTTGATTGACAGGAATAAATAAAACTTGTCCAATAAATAACATGTCAGATGTTAAGTTGTTTGCTGACTCAATAGCATCGACTGTTGTTCCATATTGAAGAGATAGTATCCACAAAGTATCACCTGAAACTACAGTGTGATACACACCTGTGACCTGTGTCTCTGCCTCTTTTATATCATCCTCGATGACATCGTGACGGTATAAATCCCATTGATCCATGAGTCTGCTGACTACATCTCGATAATAATCTCCGCCTAAGTGATTGTACCCAGCGTTCGCAATTTCATAAAGATATTCCTTTGAAGCATCTTTCACATCCCAACCGTTTGCAATTCTATTTTGATAGTTATCGATAGCAAAATGATAGCGTTGGTTGACTAATAGAGTTCCAGTTAAGAATTGTACAGAATGCTCATAGGAATCGAATTTACGGTACCAATTATCTTGTCTTTGTGTTTCATCAAAAACGATACGATCAGATCCATATTTAGCGATGACAGGTATTGCTCTATCAAAATCTTCATCAGGCTGCCCTATTAACTGCCATGCATTTGGTGGGTTAAATCCCCACACTTTAATACCGAAAAGGTTGTTTGCAAAGTGGGCCGTTCTTGTTGTTCCATAGCCACTTTCAATAATAGACATACCGATAATCGCACTTGCTGGCATGCCATATTGTTTGCTTGCCTGAATTCCGTATTCCGTAATTTGATTAACGAAGGTTTCTCTTTCTTGATCCGTAGGGGCTTGAATTCTACCTAAATACGCATGAGAGTTTCTTCCTAATTCTGCATCTTCGAACGGAAGAGGACGAAACAGGCTAGAAGCCTCTACCTTTGTTGTTTGTCCATGCACAATGAAAGAAGGCTGAAAAACTCCTAAACTAAGAAAAAAAGCTATGATAATAGTAATTGTTATTCTATTAATTGACATAAAAAACTCCTCTTAAGATGTAATAAATGTTTGTTGTCTGTTGGACAGCCAGGTGATCGCGTTAAAAATAAGCGCTTAAGTTTATTATAATAGTTTAATAGAAATTGCCTAGTAGTGAAAAGTTGGAAATTTAATAGATTGTTTTATTCCACTCTTAAGGGGCAGTTAGACCCCCACCTCAAAACGTAAGAAAATCGAGAAGTTTAGGTGGGGGATGAAGGGAGCCCCCACTGATGGAAATTCAGCTTTATATAGAAAAAAATGGGAACAAGGGGGTTGGAGGAAAAAGGTAAATGCATACCTCAATAAAACGTTTTTGACTACGGCTCTTTTTGCATGAATTGGTATTCTTTTGGCTCCGGGTTACCTCTTGTATTACGTAGTAGAAGCTTACTATTCAATAAAAAACGTCGCTTGACTTCTAAGATGCGAGAAACTAAAATAAGTAGTAACAAAATGAAAGAGGGTGAACTGTAGGCTCATGAAGTATTAATCCTATTTTTTAGAACAGATGAATGCATATGCCAAAACCTTTCGATGAGAGGGTTTCTTTTGCATGGAATTCATCACTGTTCAGAATAGGATTAGTAGGGTCTATAGGGTTCACTACGGGAAATATGTATGCCTATGCCTCCTATTCTGAACGTGTCTATCCATGAATAGGAGGCTATTTTTTTTGAAATTAGTCTCCAACTATATTGAAAATGGAGATGATAAAATGGAATTAATTCACCTTCAAGATATCCGTTGTGAAGTGAAGGACCGTACGTTATTTCATATTGATCATGTAGCCATTTACCCTAAAGATCGAATTGGACTTGTTGGTCGTAATGGTTCAGGGAAGACAGCTTTACTCAACGTTATTGCGGGAAATGTAGAACCTACGTCAGGAACTGTGGATAAAAACGCTGAGGTATCCCTGCTCCCTCAGTTGAAACCTTGGGTTAAACAAAAAAGCGGGGGAGAAATCTCTCAGGCGATTATTTACGAAACGCTAGCTAAAGAAGTAGGTGTCCTTCTCGCGGATGAACCGACTACTCATCTCGATATGGAAAACGTAGAAAAATTGGAGAGGCAACTGAAAGAACGGAAGGAAGCAATCATTGTTGTCTCTCATGATCGTGCTTTTTTGGATACAATTTGTACACAAATATGGGAAATAGAAGATGGCAAAGTCCATTTTTATACAGGAAATTACACGGATTATGAGCAGCAAAAACTAGCTTCTCGTAAAAACCATGAAAAAGAGTATGAGAAGTACGTTCAGAAGCGGAAACAATTAGAAGAGGCGATGCACCAGAAAGAACAGAAAGCGCAGAGAGCAACGAAGAAACCGAAGGACATTTCCTCTTCCGAAGTAAAAATAACAGGTGCAAAGCCATATTTTGCAAAAAAACAAAAGAAGCTAAACCAAGGAGTAAAAGCCATTCAATCCCGGATTAGCCAGCTTGATAAAGTAGAAAAAATAAAAGAACTGCCTCCTATCAAAATGCAAGTAGCGCATGAAGAGAAGCTAAAAAATCGAACGATTATCCGAGGAAAAAAGGTGGCCAGAACCGTGGGGGATAGGCTGCTTTGGAAGGAGTTTGATTTCACAATTACGGCGGGCGATAAAGTGGCGGTCATTGGCCCAAATGGTAGCGGGAAAACAACGTTTTTACGCATGATCTTAGAGGAGGCGGATGGGATTTACGTGTCACCTTCAGTCTCTTTGGGATATTTCAGTCAGATGCTAGAGGTATTAGATGTAAAGGAGTCCATACTGGATAATGTCCGAAAGACTTCGACTCAAGACCAAACACTCATAAGAATTATTCTAGCACGGCTTGGTTTTTTCCGAGACGATGTGTTTAAACCGGTACATGTCTTGAGTGGTGGAGAACGAGTAAAAGTAGCACTCGGAAAGTTATTTGTCAGTGACGCAAACGTACTGATTCTCGATGAACCGACGAATTACTTAGATATTGAGGCGGTAGAATCATTGGAGTCTCTGCTTGTCGATTATCCCGGAACGGTATTATTCGTTTCACATGACCGCCGTTTTTTAGAAAACACATCCACCAAGGTCTTCTCCTTTCAAGACAAACGCATCTATTCTTTCGAAGGCAAATACGAAGAGTATGTGAAAGCTCAAGCACAACCGGCTGCAGAGCATACTCCATTGAAAGAAGAAATGTTGAAAGTGGAGATGGAAATAACGAATGTGCTGAGCCAGTTAAGCATTGGACCGACCGAAGAACTTGACCAAACATTTCAAAAACTGTTGCGTCAGAAAAAGAACATTAAGCAACAATTAGACAGAGAAAATGAATAGTTTGTTAAAAAGGTTAATGACATTAAGGAGAACAACTAACAAAACTAAGGCATTTGCTGTGTAGTACAACAATACAGGTAACAAAACAAGTATCGAGTGACGATCACATTAATGTGGTCGCCTTTCTTATGATGAATTTACGTCATGAAGTTTTAATATTCATAATTGGATATAAATGTTATTCTGATGTTAGGAATAGGTTAGACTGTGAATTTTTTCAATTAAATGAAACAAGTAGGTAAGTAATAGTATAGTAGTTGTCTTTAAAGAGGCCTTAATCAGTTTTTAAGAATAAACGGGGGCATTGATTAAGATTAACAGAGTTGCACTCTTTTTGTCTTGATAACGAGCTTTAGAAAAAAATACAAGCGTCATCTTGTGTTCGAATACGCGGGAAATGGTTTTAATTGGAAGTTATTAAGCGGGATTCATGTGTTTCTTATTACGCCATTAATAACCCGCCAAAAACACTGTCAAAACAAGTGCTGATTAAGTACGATAAAAACTATGAACAAAAACTGGTTGTGTTAAGTGCAACCAGTTTTTAATGTTTATAATTGAATTCAATTTGTTTTAATTTAATCATCAACCATTTGAAAATAATACCTAGTAATATGTAAATGGGAAATGAATATACGTATTTCCAATTATGAATGTTGTATATATCCAACCACACTGTAATGGGCTCTAAAACGAAAGCAAAAATAATAGATGCAACAGTAAGGGCTACAATAAATGATTTCCATGGCTTAAAATATTGATAAATGAGCATATAAATAATTGGCATTTGTGCTTTGTGAATTTCAATGATAGTTGTCATAATTGGTACTAATCTGTCAGGGTATGACCATAACACCATAGTAATTCCAATTAAATCAAGATTAAATGCAGCAGTTGAAAGTAAAAGTCCAAAAGTAATGATTTCAATAATCCTTGATTTGTCCAAAAGCCATAACCATACAACTAGAAACCCAACAGTCGTTATGAGTAGAAACCACCAATTAAAAGAGAACAAAGTATGGGTTTTCCAATAATCTAAAAGTAACTCCCACATGTATTCACGCAATTCAATTATGGTATTCCAGTCTTTTTCAGCATGAGAATAATTAATTACACTATAAAGGTCGAATGGTATCTGCACATAAATTCTCCTAAAAATAATAGTCTTAATATAGTATGAATTAATTACCTACAATCTATGCCTACTTCTTATTTGCTCAAATTATATCGGAGACATGCGAAGAATTACACTTAAAGTAACGGATGCAAGAGTTAAAGATCACAACTTTTATTAAGGTAACTTTCTTATTCGAACGAAGCTAGTAGAAGAATGACAGTTTGTTTTTAGGAAACTTATTCTTTAAATGAATACACATAAAATGATTATTATACGAAGAATTGAAGAACGTGCAATTGTTCTGGTAAAAGAAAGCAGAGGAAGGATAATCTTGGAAGTGTATATTCTTTTAGCGGTATTATATTTTCCTTTTTTCATTTGGCTATCTTTGACATATATTAAATATAGTAAGGATGCTATTGGAGATTCGAAGAGAAAAAATATCTACATGGGATTTTCACTAACGATTTCACTCTTTAATTTTTTAAATAATATCTTATTTGAATTAGAAGACTCTGTTGGTTTGTTCTATAATCAGAATTAATAAATTTCTAACTAACGATAATCGTTACTTCAATAGCGATAGTTCGACTTTCGTTACAGTATTGAGTTTAGTTGAACAAAGGATTTTAAGGATTTAACATTGAATTACATATGTACATATAAAAAATAGGTGGTAAATAATGAATAAAATTTATATTATATCTGGACCCGCAGGAGTTGGTAAATCTACTACTTCCATAAGACTTGCTAAACAGTTTGACCATAGTGCTTATATTGAAGGCGATTTAATTAATCATATGGTTATTGGTGGATACCTACCGCCGTGGGAAAGCGAAGAATTACTATCATTAACTTGGGAAAATTTTGCTGATTTAAGTATCAATTTTGTTCAGGCAAAAAAGAATGTGATTATTGATTACGTTGCTTTTCCAGAAGAAGTAGAAAAGTTTTCTCAAAAGATTTATGCCAAGGTTAAGAATGTCGAAATTAAATATGTTGTTTTATGGGTGGATCATGCTGAACTGTTAAGAAGAGACGCTTTAAGGATTAAAGAACATCAGATGGGAGTAAGATGTTTAGAATTAGTGGATGAGTTTGAAAGTAAAGGAATAGATAAACGCTTTGTCTATAATACAACCAACATACAACCATCAAATTTAAATGAAATGCTTTCGAATATAAGAGAAAATCCTAGATTCAACTATTGATTCTGTTGAAGTAACGAACGCGTTAGTGACGAAGCGTAAAGGGGAGAGTAATGTGCGAGTATTATTGGAACTACTAAGGATTATTTTTATTTTTGCTATTCTTGCAACACTAATAGGTGGAATACCTCATGCTATTTATTCAAATATTGGAATTCATACAGAAAAATATGGATGGACAGCTATGCTCGGTGTTTTTATATTAATCTTTGTTTTATATAGAAATAAACTACAATTCAGTGGATGGTACGAAGGAAAGGGTAGAGAAAAACTACCTATAGCGGTGTCCAAAACGTTAATAATAAGTGCGATTGTATTACTATTATCACCCCCGATTCTACATTTCTTCATCAATTAACGGTGAGCATTAGTTGAAGAAAGACCTTTAAAAATGATTAAGATTCAACATATGTCAAAAAAGATGGCAATTGCCATCTTTTTTCTGGTGTCTTTTGATAACTATAATTTGTCATTTTGAGTGATAAAACTAGTTTCAATACAAGTTTTGCATCCCTCAACAGAACCCATTAAACTGAGAACCACTCATTTTTTCCTTGTTTAATATAACCAAATTGAAGACCTTTTTGTAAGGTTTTACAGGTGTTTTATCCCACACTTAAGGGGCAAGTAAGACCCCAATGTCATCAGGCTAAAGAGCCAATAACTTACAAATTACATCTAAACCTCTAAATTAGGAAAATATAATACAGCCTAAAGAAAAGTTGATCAATCAACTATCAATCAACTTAGGAAAAAAGGCAATAGGATACCCGGGGCTTGTATGTCATTTTTTTACAAGTCCTTGTTTTCTTGCTCTCCAATTCTATTAAAAGCTTATACGTTACTCTTTCAAGCTAAAACGATAATCCTCACAGACATCTCTTTCAACAACAGAGCTTTACGACCCGAAGGCCTTCATCGCTCACGCGGCGTTGCTCCGTCAGACTTTCGTCCATTGCGGAAGATTCCCTACTGCTGCCTCCCGTAGGAGTCTGGGCCGTGTCTCAGTCCCAGTGTGGCCGATCACCCTCTCAGGTCGGCTACGCATCGTCGCCTTGGTAAGCCGTTACCTTACCAACTAGCTAATGCGACGCGGGCCCATCCTGTAGTGTTAGGTAAAACCCAACTTTTACTTNNGAACCATGAGGCTCCAAAGATTATCCGGTATTAGCTTCGGTTTCCCGAAGTTATCCCAGTCTACAGGGCAGGTTGCCCACGTGTTACTCACCCGTCCGCCGCTAATTTCAGGGAGCAAGCTCCCATCCATTCGCTCGACTTGCATGTATTAGGCACGCCGCCAGCGTTCGTCCTGAGCCAGGATCAAACTCTCCATAAAAGTGTTTGATAAAGCTCAAAATTTAAATTCATTGACGAGATATTTACTATCTCTTTAATTCGCTTGGCTGTGTGTTCAGTTTCAAAGAACAATNCCGAAGTTATCCCAGTCTACAGGGCAGGTTGCCCACCGTGTTACTCACCCGTCCGCCGCTAATTTCAGGGAGCAAGCTCCCATCCATTCGCTCGACTTGCATGTATTAGGCACGCCGCCAGCGTTCGTCCTGAGCCAGGATCAAACTCTCCATAAAAGTGTTTGATAAAGCTCAAAATTTAAATTCATTGACGAGATATTTACTATCTCTTTAATTCGCTTGGCTGTGTGTTCAGTTTTCAAAGAACAATTCTTGTCTTTCGTTACGGTCACAAGAATTCATTTTATCAGGTCACCACAATCTTGTCAACATCTTTTTTCAATCAGCGACTTGAATAATATATCATTCCTGAACAATTAAGTAAAATACTTTTTTTGCTCGAGTTAATCTCTAACAGCAACGTTTAATACTATATCAACTTATGATAATAAAGTCAATATTTTTTTACATTTTTTCGCTATGACGAGGTTTCATTCTAATATACTTATAACATTCTTTTGGGGAGGCAAAACGCTTGTATAGACCAAAGATAATTTTATACCTTTCTTCCATTGATCTTTTTACAATTCCATCTATTCTTGAGTCTGTTAAATCCAATAACAATTCTTCTAATTCTCTTTTTAACATATACTCAATTTCTTGAGATTCTTTGCTATTTAACATTACCCCAATCATAATTACCTTCCTTTCAATATATGAGTAAAAGTAACAATCAAAATTTGTACTCTTATGAAATTATTTTCTAATTTTGCCCAATTTATTCATAACAACTCAGTAATAAGCATACATATAATGCAAATAAAGGGACAAGGAGGGCTGGTATGAATTTCATCTGGGTTTGGAATAGTAAAAAAATAAAGCAATATTTAATCATTGTCATCGCCGCATTTTTTACATCAGGTATTTTGTATGTGGAAAGAAGTCAAATTGCTGTTTTTTCTCCGTCAGCCGAAGCTACTGCTATATATAAGGCTGAGACCAATGAGAAAAAGATCGCCTTAACTTTTAATATTAGTTGGGGTGAAGAAAAAGCTTTACCTATTTTAGATATTTTAAAAGAAAAGGGAATAAATAACGCAACGTTTTTCTTATCTGCTTCATGGGCTGAAAGACACCCGGATATTGTAGAGAGAATATGGAAAGATGGACACGAAATCGGCAATCATGGATACAGGTACGAAAACTATCCTCAATGGGACGACGATAAAATACGAAAAGATATTCGTAGAGCACACCAAACATTATTTGAACTAACTAATAAAACACCAAAACTTTTACGTCCACCAAATGGAAATTTCGATAAAAGAGTTTTAGGGATTTCAGAAGCCGAGAAATATACATTAATTCACTGGAGTGTAGACTCAAAGGATTATAGTAATCCAGGAGTTGAACAAATTATTAGTAATGTTGTTAACAATGTTAGCGGTGGGGATATTGTCCTCTTCCATGCTTCAGACCGTGTAAAACAAACACACAAAGCCTTACCTGTTGTTATTGACCAATTAAAAAATAAAGGCTATTCTTTTGTTACTGTAACTGAATTGTTAGCTAACACAGATGCTAAAAGCAAAGAAATTAAATAGATTCAACTCAAAAAAGCAACATTCACCGCTACTGGATAAAATTAAATTTTAAAATTTAAAAGCTCCAGCAAGAAATTACTTATATCTTAATAAGGAAAGTTATTAAAGTGACACTTCTTTTATAAAGGTACGCACCAAACAACTATTTCTTAAATTATTATTAAAAGGCACTTTTTCTTTGTATAAGAAAAAGTGCCTTTTGTAGTTAAACCTTACATAAGGTACTTATATTTAATATTCTCACATAATTAGGGCGTAATCTAAAAAGTATTTTCCTCTTTAATCATTATTTTTTGGATAATTTTTGTTTTTTTGTTTCATATTAATACTGAAATGATATGGAAAGGGGCGAATACTACCTTGAAAAGCTTTAAGAAGCTCCTCTTACTTTTATTATTACTATTATTAGCTAGCTGCGCTGTAGAGGATCAAGGAAGTCAACCTGACTATGAAAGCACAAAGCAAATGATGGTTGATATGCTTAAGACCGATGAAGGAAAAAAATCTATTCAAGAAGTATTAAGCGATGATGAGGTCAAACAAGAAATCGTTCTTGAACAAGCTCTTGTTAAAGAAACAATTCAGCAAGTTCTTACCTCTGAGCAAGGAAAGCAATTTTGGGAAGATTTAATGCAAGATCCTGAATTTGCAAAATCCTTAGCGGAAAGCTTACAAACTGAAGTTGAAAAAATATTAAAAAATTTAATGAAAGACCCTGAATATCAAACGATGATGATGGACATATTACAAGATCCTGAAATGGAAAGTGCGGCTCTCGATTTGATGAAAAGTAAGGAATATCGTCAACAAGTCATGAACATCATGACCGACGCATTTGAAAGCCCATACTTTAAAGCACAAGTCAATGAAATATTAGGTAAAGTGGCAAGTGAACAAATGAAAAAAGAAGCAGCTGAAGAACAAGAAGAAGGCGAATAATTGAGCCAGTATTTAAATATTAAATATTAATTACTATTACCAACCCGAAAACCTTATGATAACAAAAAGCTCAACTATGTTAGACTCATAGTTGGGCTTTTTGTATTATGCTTCAATTTTATCAATAACTTTTTGAGCCATCTTCATATAAATTTGACCAATAGAATGATCTGGTGCATAGATAGAAGGAGCGAAATCTTCTTCATCTATTTCAGGCTGCCCTAGCGGAATTTGGGCCAAGATATCTGTTTGTAATTCTTGAGCTAATCTTTTACCACCACCTTGGCCAAATACAAACTCCTTTTCCCCTGTTAGCTGACTTTTGAAATAAGCCATATTTTCAACAACACCTAAAATTTCATGCTCTGTTTTTATTGCCATTACACCTGCTCTAGCTGCAACAAAAGCAGCTGTTGGATGTGGGGTAGTAACAATAATCTCTTTACTGCTTGGCAACATGTTATGGACATCAAGTGCAACGTCACCAGTACCAGGAGGTAAATCTAAAATTAGATAATCTAGTTCATCCCACTCTACTTGTGTAAAGAAGTTATTTAACATTTTACCTAGCATAGGTCCACGCCAAATGATTGGAGAATTATCTTGAACAAAAAATCCCATTGATATTACTTGCACACCAAAGCGATTAACCGGATAAATTCTTTCACCTTTAACTTTAGGTTTTTCTTCAATCCCCATCATATCCGGTACACTAAATCCATATATATCGGCGTCAATAATTCCTACTTTTTTCCCTAATCGTGCTAGTGAGGTAGCTAAATTTACTGAGACTGTAGATTTACCAACACCACCCTTACCACTAGTAACTGCTATGAAGGTTGTGCGAACACCTTCGTCTAACAGTGACTTTGGAGCTCCATTTGGATCTACACCTAACTTATTCATTTCTTCATCTGTAAGTTGCTCAAACCGTAAACCAACAGATTGCGCACCAACTTCTTTTACGGTAGATACAATTTGTTGTTGTAACTGCAATTGCTCTTGTGTTCCAGTTTTAGAAATGGCAACTTTAATGCTTACTAAACCATCTTTTATTTTAATTTCACGAATCCCATCAATTTCAACAATACTTTTATTTAAAAACGGTTCACGCACTGTTTTTAACGCATCTAAGATTTTTTCTTGTGTAAGCAAAATAAACACCCCTTATGTATTAGGTTATGTAAATAGTATAACACAGCCACTTTAATAGTAATGTTACAAAGCTTATGAAATTTAACAATTTATTAAATGTATAAATAGGAAATATTAATTCGTGTTAAAAAGGCCAGTCTTCTATTAACTAGAAGGAACTGGCTCTTCTGTGTAATACCTCATAATACCTTGATAAATAGAAGCCGCAACTTTTTGTTGGTAAGCCTTCGTATTAAGTAAGTCGGCTTCGCTTGGATTAGATAAAAAGCCAACTTCAATTAACGCTCCGGGTATTTGAGCATGTTTTAATAAATATACATTACCAATTGGTTTTGCTAATCTATTTGTATTTTCAAGGTTATACCTTATTTCTTCTTGAATAAATTTTGCCAATCTTTCGTTTTGATCTATTGACCGATTGTAAAAGGTTTGTGCACCTGACCATTTGGGTGAAGGTATTGCGTTAAGATGGAGTGAAACAAATAAGTCGCTGCCTGTTTCATTTACAAGCTGAACTCTTCTTTTCAAATCTTGGACTTTCCGATTCCTAACTCCTTTAGTTGTTGGGTCTGCCAAGTCTGTATCTTCTTCCCTAGACATAATGACAAGAGCACCTGCCTCTTGGAGATAATCTCTAAGGATTAAACTAATACTTAATGCAACATCTTTCTCTAAAAGCCCACTATCTGAACTAGCTCCACCATCTATCCCACCGTGTCCGGGATCCACAATAATTATCTTCCCTGATAAAGGTAATGACCATGAAGAACCTGAATCGGTACTTACAAATTGATATTGAATATAAAATAATAAAATGATTAATCCAGCTGCAAAGACTCCACCTTTAAACCACTTGCTCATCCCTTCCCCTCCTATCGTCTCCATACATTATATTGGGACAAGGAGGAAAATATGAACTTAATTTAACATCTTTCCGAAAGAAGTACCCCTCATCAAGCATACTTAAGTAACGAGAATTTCAAATTAGTTTAGCTTCATCCTATACCTTTTTTCTCCCTCTTGAAAGCCCTTTTCCCACCAAAAG
The DNA here is from genome assembly GCF_001866055.1 of Anaerobacillus alkalidiazotrophicus. Next base: position 559,590 of record NZ_MLQS01000001.1, on the reverse strand, counting down.
AGAATAAAACTTTCACACAAAGCAAAAAAATGATCGTCTTGCTCATATTTGAAAAGCCAACCAGATAGTTGGTCATATAAATGATTTATCTGTTCATTATACTCTTCTTGGCAACGTCTTCTTACTAACACTTCTGTTTCCCCGTAATAGCCAAAGCGACTAAATTCAGCACCTAATAAATAAGCGTCTATAGCAAAATCAATGCATGCATCTTCAGCAAAACTACTCCCTAATTTTTGGTGTTTTTCGAAAACTGAAGGGAAGTGCATATGAATGTAGCCTCTTATTTTTGATAAAGAGAGCTTTCGCAACACTTGTCTTTCAAAGTTCCATTGCTTTTTACGTCTGCGATCCTCAAAGGTAGTGATCACATTCACTGTATTATCCCCCCTTTTTTTGTTAGTTTCAATCAAGGAGGCATAGTTAATGCTATGGAAATTGCAACTAAATAGGCAAAAATAGTCTGTTGCGGGTTATTTTTCTGATTGTATTATTTTTTCACATTTTTTCTGCAATGATTGTGAAGGTTTTAGGGATTCCCTGATCAAAAATTTCAGAAGATTGATTTGGTAACTCCTCTAGCACCTTAATAAATAAACCTTCATCAGCAATGGATGTGACAATTTCACCAATAGTCCAATTCCGTAAGTAAACTTTATGATCAGTTGAGATTTTTTTGTTCGCTTCTAAGAATTTTGAGTGAGATACTTCTTTCTCTTCTAGAGTCGTATCGAAATAGTTCCCTGTCACTTTATGCTTTCTAACCTTTGCCGTTGTACCACGAGATGAAATTAATTTCGTAGTTACTGGATGAAAATCTTGTAGTACTAAACGTCCTTTTGTTCCAAGTAGTTTTGAAACTAATTCAAACAACGGATGTAGGTCCTTGAAATAGTGAAGAATCCCAAATTCCATAAAGACAATATCATAATCACTCGTTAGTTCATCAGGTGGTAATTGAAGTACGTCTGAAACAATGTACCGAATTTCTACTCCAGCCTCTTTTGCAAGTTCATTGGCATAAGCCTCATTTTCTATTGAAAAATCAACAACAGTGACACTTGCTCCGAGCAGAGCCAGTGCAACGGCTTTATTTCCATTTGATCCGAGTAAATTTATTATCTTTTTTCCATGTATTGTTTCACCCATATAGTTTAAGACTGATCCTACCCTTTTATGCGGATCCACCTTTATTTTCCTAGCAGCTTCTTCTGGTGTACCAAACCGATTAAGCCAAGCTTGATATGCACCACTGTTCCAAGCCAACAAATTCTTCTCTTTAGCATCCATAAATAATCCTCCAAACCAAATTAATATGTATATAATACTACATTCTTCTGCAAGTACAAAAATTCAGCTTTTAAATATAGTCATTACTGCATTACTCTCATAAAAAAAGACCCCCATCCAAAAGGATGAGAGCCTTGAAACGTAATGATATTAACGTTTTGAGAACTGAGGTGCACGACGTGCTGCTTTAAGACCGTATTTTTTACGTTCTTTCATACGTGCATCACGAGTTAAGAATCCAGCGCGCTTTAAGCCAGCACGGAATTCTGGATCTGCTCCTAAAAGTGCACGAGCAACACCATGACGGATAGCACCCGCTTGTCCAGTGTATCCACCACCGTTAACGTTTACTAATACATCATATTTACCTTCAGTTTCAGTTTCTACAAGTGGTTGCTTAACGATAAGCTTTAATGTTTCTAATCCGAAATACTCGTCTAAGTCGCGACCGTTGATCACGATACGTCCTTCACCTGGAACTAAACGTACACGTGCAACAGAGTGCTTACGACGACCAGTACCGTAATATTGTACTTGTGCCAAAGAAAACCCTCCTTATATATTAACCGCGAAGTTCGTAAACTTCTGGTTTTTGAGCTTGGTGTGGATGTTCACTACCAGCATAAACGTGTAATTTCATACCTTGCTTACGTCCTAAAGTATTTTTAGGAAGCATTCCTTTTACCGCTAACTCGATCATTTGAGTTGGACGGTTTGTGCGCATTTCAAGCGCAGTTCTTTGCTTTAATCCACCTGGGTGGTTAGAGTGACGGTAGTAGATCTTATCCGTTAACTTCTTACCAGTTAAATGAATTTTTTCAGCATTGATAATAATTACAAAATCACCAGTATCCACATGTGGAGTAAAAGTTGGTTTATTTTTACCACGAAGGATAGAGGCTACTTCACTAGCTAAACGACCTAAAGTTTGACCTTCAGCGTCGATAACGTACCATTTACGTTCAACTTGGTTTGGCTTTGCCATATATGTCGTACGCATGCTTATTTCCCTCCTAAAGCTTTCACATCTAAATTAATATAGTTTTATTTCAACGTGTCTAAAGTAACATTCTCAAACCCGGGGCTAGTGGGTTTTTGAAATACCATAGATCATCTTATAATATCTCAAGCACAATGTCAACAACAAATGTTACACTAGGATCAGTTGTCATAATTTACTTTCCATAAAAAGAGACCTTGGCCTGGAGCTGTAGGGCCTGCAGTTTCCCTATCATTGCTTTTTATTATTTGTGATATCTCATTTGGATCACGTTTCCCTCTACCCACTTCAAGAATAGTGCCTACCAGTATTCTTACCATATTACGTAAAAAGCCGTCTCCCACAATCTTAAATTCGATCACATCACTGTTCTCAACTATATCAAAGGAGTAAATCGTTCTTACTTTATCTTCTTTGTCTGTCTTTGCTGAAGAAAATGAAGTGAAATCGTGAGTCCCAACTACTTGGTTTGCAGCTTGCCTCATTTTTTCAACGGATAGCTGATAGGGGTAAAAGCAGCGAAAATTACGCATAAAAACGTCAAGCTTTCTACCTTTTTGAACATAATATCGATACTCTTTACTTATTACGTCGAATCTAGCATGAAACTTTGGTTCAACTTCACATAGATCTAAAACTGAAATATCGGAAGGAAGAACGGTCTGAAGGGCATTTTGCCATCGCTCCATTTGAATTTGTAATGGCGTATCAAAATGAATAACTTGTCCTTTTGCGTGAACCAAGGCATCTGTTCTACCTGATGCAAAAATTTTAATTTCTTGACCTTTATGGAGCTTTTGTAATCCCCCCTCAATTTCCGCTTGTACGGTTCTACCTTTAGGTTGAATTTGAAACCCATTGAAAAAGGTGCCATCATAAGCAACTACACATTTTATTCTTTTCACTTATTACACACCCTTACTATGATCTTAGTAAAAATAATAGAAATCCTAATATAATAATTAACAAAACTGCTACTGTATCTAGTATTGTCCATTGTAACTCTCTTAATCTCGTTCTACCTTCCCCACCTCTATAACACCTTGCTTCCATGGCAGTTGCTAAATCTTCCGCTCTACGAAATGACTGCATAAAAAGAGGAACTAATAAAGGGATAATTGCCTTTATTCTATTTACTAGAGATCCCCCTTGAAAATCTACTCCTCTTGCCATTTGTGCCTTCATAATTTTATCTGTTTCTTGCAACAACGTAGGAATAAAACGTAAAGAAATAGACATCATGAGTGCTATTTCATGAACTGGAACGTGAAACTTTCGTAAAGGGCCAAATATGTCTTCTAACCCATCCGTAAGTTGTATTGGAGCTGTAGTTAATGTTAATAGCGTTGTCATCATAATTAGTAACAATAACCTTGATGCTATAAATAAACCTTGAATAATCCCCCCTACATAGACCTCAAACCATCCGAATGCAAAGAGTAACTCTCCTTCTTTAGTCAGAATTCCATGGAGAATAAACATAAGGATGATTAAGAAAAAAATAGGCTTCATCCCTTTATATATATATCTTGGAGACACTTTAGAAATACCAATCGCAAATATTACAGTTGTAAATAAAACTAGGTATGTAATCCAATTATTAGCTATAAAAACAATCATAACAAATAGAAAAGTTGCTATTAATTTACTTCTAGCATCAAGACGGTGAATAACTGAGTTTCCTGAAACATATTGACCGATAATAATATTTTGTAGCACAGTTATTCTCCCCCCTTTTCAAGTAGTTTTACTATAGCTTCTACAAGTTTCTCATTCGTAAATAAATGCTTTGGAAGCTTTATATCAAAGCGTTCTTCTAACATCATAGCCATCTGAACTGTTTGGGGTACATCAAGTCCAATTTGTTTAAGAAGGTCCTTAGAATTAAATATCTCCTCTGGTGATCCTTGTAATAGTATTTTACCTTTGTCCATAACTACTACAACATCCGCATACATCGCAGCAAATTCCATATTATGTGTAACTAGTATTGTTGTAAGTTTTTCTGCTTTGTGAAGTGTTACAAACAGTTCCATCATTTGTGTTCTACCTAACGGATCTAGCCCGGCAGTAGGCTCGTCTAATACAAGAACATGTGGTTTACTTGCTAAGACACCGGCAATAGCTACACGACGCTTTTGACCACCACTTAGATCGAAAGGAGATTTCTTAAGTACGTCCTCACTTAAATTTACTAATGGTATTACCTCTGCCACTCTTTTTTGAACTTGCTCTTTCGATAATCCAAAATTTAATGGTCCAAAAGCAATATCACTCTCAACCGTTTCATCAAAAAGCTGATGTTCCGGATATTGGAAAACCACACCAACGTGTTTGCGTAGCTTAGATATATCTTTATTTTTTTTATTTGCCTCAATTAAATATTCACCAATTTGAATACTTCCACTCGTGGGCTTTAATAGCCCATTTAGATGTTGTACAATTGTAGACTTGCCTGATCCAGTATGACCGATAATAGCTACAAACTTTCCTGATTCTATATGTAAATTAATACCTTTTAACGCCTCATGTTCAAAAGGGGTTCCAGGCATGTATGTATGGTCTAGGTTTTTGATTGTAATCTCCATAGTTCATTCACCAATTCTTTCTTTGTTAAACAAGCTGTAGGAATATTATAGCCTTTTTCTTTTATAAGTTGTTGTATTTGAAGAGAAAATGGTAAATCTAGCCCTGCTTCCACTAGTTTCTCTCCTTGAGCAAAAACTTCTTTTGGTGAACCATAAGTTGAAATTTCACCTTTGTTCATAACAATGATTTTATCTGATAGAACGGTTTCTTCTAAATCGTGCGTTATATTAATTACTGTCATTCCTTCTTCTTTATTCAACTTCCATACTGTATCTAGTACTTCTTTTCTCCCCATTGGATCGAGCATCGATGTCGCCTCATCCAAGATTAAAACTGATGGACGCATAGCGATGATACCAGCAATAGCTACTCGTTGTTTTTGTCCACCAGATAAACGATGTGGTTCATGCTCTAAATAGTTTTCCATTTTTACTTTTTGGATAGCCCAATCAATCCTATTAAGCATTTCTTCCCGTTTAATTCCGATATTCTCCAAACCGAAAGCCACATCATCACGAACTGTCGTTGCCACCATCTGGTTATCAGGATTTTGAAAAACCATACCAACTTTATTACGAACCTTCCATACGATTTCTTCATCGTAACTATCTAGATCTTCGACAGTTACAATGTTAGGCTGAGTCGGAATAAGAAGACCATTAAGAAACTTTGCTAATGTAGACTTACCTGAACCGTTATGCCCAACAATCGATACCCATTCTCCTTTACATACCTGCATATGAATATTGTTAAGGACATTTAAAGACTCTTCGTCATATTTAAATGATAAACCATTTATTCTAATTAACGTGTTACTCACCTGCAACTCACCTTCTGTTATGTATGTAGATTATATACGAATTATCCGAACCCAAGCCTATTAAAGAAGAATAGATACCCTTCTAAAGGTGAATTGGATATACATCATAAAATTGTAAAAAAGGACCAGACTAAGATCATAAAATCTTTGTCTCGCCCTTGGAGTTATAGTTTATTAAACTAACTCGATAATAACCATTGGTGCACCGTCTCCACGACGAGGTCCAAGTTTTAAAATACGAGTATATCCACCTTGTCTCTCTTCATAACGTGGAGCAATATCAGCAAAAAGCTTTTGAATTGCATCTTGACCTGATTCCTGGTCAGCAACTTCACGACGAACGAAAGAAGCAACTTGACGTCTAGCATGTAGGTCGCCACGTTTACCAAGTGTGATCATTTTCTCAACGATTGAACGAAGTTCTTTTGCTTTTGCTTCAGTAGTTTCGATTCTTTCATTGATGATTAAGTCTGTAGCTAAATCACGGAACAAAGCCTTTCTAGCAGAACTATCACGGCCTAATTTTGCGTATGCCATTAGAGATTCCCTCCTTTTTGTTTTGAAGTAAGAAGAGATATCATTCTTTTGTAACTCTTCTGTTCATTTAGTAATCAAATCTATCTAAAACTTTGCTAAACAATATGTTCAAGCAAAAGTTTGTCATACTTTAATTATTTAACATGGTTAAACAATCTAAACGATATAAAGTACAGGTTTCTCCTGACTTTTTTCTTTACCAATAAAACTATGAATTAATCTTCATTACGAAGACCTAGTCCTAGCTCACCAAGCTTCTCCTGAACTTCTTCTAGTGATTTACGTCCGAGGTTACGAACTTTCATCATATCTTCTTCAGACTTGTGAGTTAATTCTTGTACAGTATTAATCCCAGCACGCTTCAAGCAGTTATAAGAGCGAACTGAAAGATCAAGTTCTTCAATCGTCATTTCAAGTACTTTTTCTTTCTGATCTTCCTCTTTTTCAACCATAATCTCAGCATTTTGCGCTTGGTCAGTAAGACCGACAAAAATGTTTAAATGTTCTGTTAAGATTTTTGCACCAATAGAAACAGCTTCTTCTGGTCGAATGCTTCCATCTGTCCAGACATCAAGGGTTAGTTTGTCATAGTTTGTTACTTGCCCAACACGAGTATTTTCCACTTGATAGTTAACTCTAGATACAGGCGTGTAAATAGAATCAACTGGAATTACTCCAATAGGCAAGTCCTCTTTCTTGTTTCCATCAGCTGGAACATAACCACGTCCACGACGAGCGGTTAAACGCATATGAAGATGTGCTCCCTTTGAAAGAGTTGCTATATGCAAATCAGGGTTTAAAATATCAACATCGCTATCATGAGTAATATCTGCTGCTGTAACTACACCTTCTCCTTGAATGTCTAATTCCAATGTTTTTTCTTCATCAGAATAGATTTTAAGAGAAAGTTGTTTCAAGTTAAGGATGATTGAGGTCACATCTTCTACTACACCTTCAATAGTAGAAAACTCATGTAATACGCCATCAATTTGTACCGCTGTTACAGCTGCACCTGGTAATGATGATAGTAAAATACGACGTAACGAATTGCCTAGAGTCGTTCCGTAGCCTCGCTCAAGTGGTTCAACAACAAACTTACCATACTTAGCATCGTCGCTGATTTCAACCGTTTCAATCTTTGGTTTTTCAATTTCTATCATTAAACAAACCCTCCTTCAAAACGTCGAAACTCCGGTCGACTTGTATTAGTCCAACCGGAATTCCCGATTAGGTAGTTCTGAGCCGTTCATACCTAATTGAGTCAACCTTTGTAAGAACCGTACTTTAATTAATTAAAAAATAACTTCTTACACATTATTGACAAATCAAGGAAATCTATACAATAATTCGATTTCTTTTTTATACTCGACGACGTTTTGGTGGACGGCAGCCATTATGTGGAACTGGAGTAACGTCACGAATCATGCTTACTTCAAGTCCTACTGCTTGTAATGAACGTATAGCTGCTTCACGACCAGCGCCTGGTCCTTTAACAGAAACTTCAAGTGTCTTCATGCCATGTTCCATAGCAGCTTTACCAGCAGTCTCCGCTGCCATTTGCGCAGCAAATGGTGTTGATTTACGAGAACCTTTAAATCCTAATCCACCAGCACTTGCCCAAGAAATTGCATTTCCTTGTGTGTCAGTGATTGTCACAATTGTATTGTTAAATGTTGAGCGGATATGAGCAACACCAGCTTCAATATTTTTACGAGCGCGACGTTTAGGACGAGTTGTTTTTCCTTTTGCCATTCTATGCTACCTCCTTTACTATTTCTTCTTATTAGCTACAGTACGACGAGGTCCCTTACGCGTACGAGCATTGTTTTTTGAATTTTGACCACGAACAGGTAACCCACGACGGTGACGAACACCACGGTAGCAACCAATTTCAATTAAACGTTTGATGTTTAATGATACTTCACGGCGAAGGTCACCTTCTACCTTGTATCCATCAATAATATCACGGATCTTACCTAATTCTTCTTCTGTTAGATCACGTACACGAGTATCCTCAGAAATACCTGCTTGAGCAAGGATTTCAGAAGCTCTAGTTTTACCGATACCAAATACGTATGTTAAAGACACAACCACGCGTTTATCACGAGGAATGTCAACACCAGCAATACGTGCCATTTTTTATCGCACCTCCTTTATTTTAACCTTGTTTTTGTTTATGCTTAGGGTTTTCGCAAATAACCATAACCGTACCTTTACGACGGATTACCTTGCACTTTTCACAAATTGGTTTGACAGATGGTCTTACCTTCATGTTTTTTACCTCCCTATTACTACGGAGTGTGTTCACGTTTTTCTTTAGAGGATGTTTAAAAAATACGGAAATAAGTTTTCTTTTTTAAACATGCTCTTTATTTATTTGAATCGATACGTGATACGCCCACGTGTTAAGTCATACGGTGACAATTCAACAGTTACTTTGTCTCCTGGTAATATACGAATAAAATGCATACGAATTTTACCTGAAACATGAGCTAATATTTTATGTCCATTTTCAAGCTCTACTCGGAACATGGCATTTGGTAGCGGCTCAATTACCGTACCTTCTACCTCGATTACATCTTCTTTGGCCATGAATTTACTCTCCTTCCATCAGGAAATTATAATCGTTCATAAAAGTGGAAATTGCAAAACGCAACTTCGCATTGGTTACACGTCCAGTTTGTTCAATACTATTTTTCACTTCTGGAGAAATAAAGTCAAACAAATGTAAGTGATTCACATTTTTCTTCTTAGAGCGATCTACCTTTCGTTTATCACCATCAGCGATATACACGAAACGCGAATCCTCTATTTGAATGATACATGCTACTCCACCAGCATCTCTGCCTTTCATTATCCTCACCATTTGTCCGATGTGAGGTATTGAATCAGGATCGATCATAATTAATCACCATCACTTTAGGCTTTCGTTAAAATTTCATACCCTGTCTCCACAATTGCAATAGTATGTTCAAAATGAGCACACATCTTTCCATCAGTAGTTACAACCGTCCAATTATCAGGGAGAGTCCGAACATAACGTTTCCCTGCATTTACCATTGGTTCAACTGCAAGTACCATTCCAGGTTTTAATCTTGGTCCTTTATCAGGTGGTCCAAAGTGTGGAATTTGTGGATCTTCATGTAAATTTTGACCAATACCATGGCCAACATACTCTCGAACAACGGAGAAATCGTACGATTCTACATACGTTTGAATAGCATGGGATATATTAGATAGTCTTACTCCTGCCTTTGCTTCTTCAAGTCCTTTATATAAAGACTGTTCAGTAACGTCTAAAAGTTTCTGAGTTTCAGCAGAAATTTCGCCAACAGCATAAGTCCAAGCCGAGTCACCATGATACCCATTGTATTTCGCACCAATATCTATACTGATGATATCACCATTTTTCAATATTTTTTCTCCTGGTATTCCATGTACCAATTCTTCATTAACTGAAGCACAAATACTACCGGTAAATCCATTATAGCCTTTAAAAGATGGAATCGCATCATGTTGCCTAATAAATTTTTCAGCAATTGAGTCTAATTCCTTAGTAGAAATGCCTGGTTGTATATATTTCTTCAACTCTTGATGGGTCAATGCAACAATTTTACCAGCAACACGCATTATTTCAATTTCTCTAGGCGTTTTACATATAATCATGCAGGGATCCCTTTCAAGATATTTTCAACATCTTCAAAGACTTTTTGAATGTGTTGATTACCATCAATTCGCTCTAAATATCCTTTTTCAGAATAAAAATCGATTAATGGTTGAGTTTGTTTTAAATTAACTTCTAAGCGATTTGCTACTGTTTCTGGCTTATCATCTTGACGTTGTACAAGAGTACTTCCATCTTTATCACAAATACCTTCAACCTTTGGTGGGTTAAATTTAATATGATAAGTAGCACCAGAAGTAGGAGAAACCCAACGACCTGTTAAACGTTCAAAAAGTTCTTCTTTAGGAACTTCAACATAGATAACTGAGTCAATTTTACGATCTAGCGATGCTAACATCGTTTCTAATGCTTCTGCCTGTGCTACTGTTCTTGGAAAACCATCAAGTAAAAAGCCTTTGTTGCAATCTTCTTTGCTTAAACGTTCGCGAACAATACCAATTGTTACTTCATCAGGAACAAGGTTACCAGCATCCATAAAAGATTTTGCCTGTTTACCTAAATCTGTACCATCCTTAATTGCTGCACGAAACATATCTCCTGTAGAAATATGTGGAATACCGTACTTTTCAACAATTTTTTCAGCTTGTGTGCCTTTACCAGCACCTGGAAGCCCCATTAAAATTAGGTTCATATATATCCCTCCATCATCCGTTTTAACAACTGGATTTGGGGAGGATCTCCCCATTTCCCTTTATTACTTAATAAACCCTTTATAATGACGTTTAATAAGTTGACCTTCAATTTGCTTCATCGTATCCAGGGCTACACCAACAACAATTAACAAACCAGTTCCACCAATTTGAACAGATGATGGTAAGTTAAGACCTGTTGTAAAAAACACTGGGATAATAGAAATTGTCGCTAGGAATAGTGCGCCAACAAATGTTAAACGGTATAAAATTCTAGTTAAGTAAACTTGTGTTGTTTTACCGGGACGAATACCAGGGACATAGCCACCTTGCTTTTTAAGGTTTTCTGCCATTTGCTCTGGATTAACTTGAATAAACGTATAAAAATACGTAAACCCAATAATTAAGGCCGCGTAAACAACCATTCCATATGGGTTTGAGAAATCAAAATAAGTAGTAATCCATCTAGCTACAGTATTATCATCACCTATAAATCCAGCTATCGTTGGTGGAAATATAAACAATGACATTGCAAAAATGACAGGAATTACCCCTGCAGCATTCACTTTTAATGGCAAATGTGTTGAGCCGCCACCTTGTGGTTTTCCAGCAACTAATCGTTTAGCATATTGTACTGGGATTTTTCTTAATGCCTGTTGTACAAAGATAACTCCAACAACAATAGCAAGAAGTATTAGTAACAGTAATAAAACTACTACTATATTTAAGAATAACTGTTCACCAGCATTCTGAATTCTTGTTGCATAAACTTGGTTTGCGGCATTAGGAATTCCTGCGGCGATCCCTCCAAAGATTAGGATAGATATACCATTTCCTACACCTTTAGCGGTAATTTGTTCACCTAACCACATTAGAAAGGCTGTACCTGCAGTCAATACTAATGCAATTATAATAAATTTTCCAAAACTAGGATTAGGAATTAAGCCTGGAACGAGTCGATTAAAACCAACCGACATTCCAATCGCTTGTATGAAACCTAGTACGATTGTTCCATAACGGGTAAACTGAGCTAATTTACGTCTGCCCGCCTCTCCTTGTTTTGCCCATTCAGCAAACTTTGGTACAACATCCATTTGTAGTAATTGAACAATAATAGATGCAGTAATGTAAGGCATAATCCCCATTGCGAAAATTGAGAAGTTTTCTAGGGCACCTCCACCAAAGGTATTTAGGAAACCAAATGCATTCATTTGATCTTGAAACTGAAGCACTTCAGCGTTTGCTCCAGGAACAGGAATAAAGGCACCAATCCTAAATACAATGAGCATTAGCAGGGTGAAAAAGACTTTACGTCGCAAATCACCCACGCGTAGTATATTGGAGATCGTCTGAAACATTAAATCACCTCAGTTTTTCCGCCAGCAGCTTCAATTGCCTCTACTGCAGAAGCAGAGAATTTGTTAGCCTTTACCGTAAGCTTAACTTCAAGCTTACCGTTTCCGAGGATCTTAATTCCGTCCTTTGCATTACTTACCGTACCTGTTTCAAGTAGTAACTCTGGAGTTACTTCTGTACCATCTTCGAAACGATTTAACTGATCAAGGTTAAGAATCGCATATTCTTTTCGAGTTGGGTTCGTAAATCCACGTTTAGGAAGACGACGATATAACGGGTTTTGACCACCCTCAAAACCTGGGCGTACTCCACCACCAGAACGTGAATTTTGACCTTTATGTCCACGTCCAGCTGTTTTTCCGTTACCAGAACCAATACCGCGTCCTACACGATTACGTTCTTTACGTGAACCTTCAGCAGGCTTCAGTTCGTGAAGTTTCATCTTAGCACCTCCTCAATCTATAAATTTTAAGCTTCTATTTCTTTAACAGTTAGTAAATGAGATACTTTGTTAACCATACCGCGAATAGCAGCATTATCTTCTTGTACTACTGTTTGATGCATTTTACGTAAACCTAATGTGTTTACAGTAACACGTTGATCCTCAGGGCGACCAATTAAGCTTCTAGTGAGGGTAATTTCTAATTTCTTAGCCATTTACGTTCCCTCCTATCCTAATAGTTCTTCTACGGATTTTCCGCGTAATTTAGCAACATCTTCAGCACGTTTTAAGTTTTTAAGTCCAGTTACTGTAGCACGAACCATGTTGATTGGGTTGTTCGAACCTAAAGACTTAGATAAGATGTCACCTACACCAGCAAGTTCAAGTACCGCACGTACTGGACCACCAGCGATAACTCCAGTACCTTCACTAGCAGGTTTTAATAATACATTACCCGCACCAAAGTGACCAATGATTTGATGTGGAATTGTTGTACCAACGATCGGCACAGTTACTAAGTTTTTCTTTGCATCTTCAATTGCTTTACGAATTGCTTCCGGTACTTCTTGTGCTTTACCCATTCCAAAGCCAACATGACCGTTTTTATCTCCAACAACAACCAGTGCAGCAAAGCGGAAACGACGTCCACCTTTAACAACCTTTGCTACACGGTTGACCGCTACTACTTTTTCTTCTAGTTCCAAAGTATTTGGGTCAATGCGCATTATTTTCCCTCCTTTGTTCTTTAGAATTGCAATCCAGCTGCTCTGGCTGCGTCTGCTAATTCTTTAACACGTCCATGGTATAAGTAACCACCACGATCGAATACAATTGTTTCATAACCTTTTTCAATAGCACGTTTAGCTACAAGCTCGCCAACTTTTTTAGCTGCTTCAATATTTCCGCCGTTTTCAAGATTAAGTTCTTTGTCTAAGCTGTTTGCACTAGCTACAGTTACACCTGCAACATCATCAATCAATTGTGCATAGATGTGCTTAGAAGAACGGAATACATTTAAACGAGGACGTTCAGCAGTTCCTGTAATTGTACGACGAACATGTGCATGTCTCTTCTTACGTGCCAGATTTTTGCTTGGCTTCGTAATCATTGAACGTCAGTCCTTTCCGTTATCTTACTATTTACTTACCAGTCTTACCTTCTTTACGACGAACAAATTCACCTTCATAACGAATACCTTTTCCTTTATAAGGCTCAGGTAAACGTACAGCACGGATATTTGATGCAAGAGCACCTACACGCTCTTTGTCAATCCCTTTAACGATAACCTTTGTGTTTGAAGGAACTTCAACTTCAAGGCCTGCCTCAGGAGTGATTTCTACTGGGTGAGAATAACCTACATTAAGAACTAATTTTTGTCCTTGTTTAGACGCACGGTAACCGACACCGATAAGTTCTAATGCTCTTTCATACCCTTTCGTTACACCTTCGACCATGTTACTGATGATACTACGAGTAGTACCGTGTAAAGAACGATGTAATTTATTATCAGAAGGACGCTCTACTGTGAGAGTATTTTCTTCTACTTTTACAACCATGTCAGGATGAACTTCTCTATTAAGTTCTCCTTTAGGTCCTTTTATAGTAATAGTATTATTATTTAACGTAACAGTTACACCAGCTGGAATTTCAACTGGCTTATTACCAATACGAGACATTCGATACACCTCCGTTTCTTTTCTATATTCTTACCAAACGTATGCTAAAATTTCTCCGCCGATTTGCTGTTGACGTGCTTCTTTGTCAGTAAGAATTCCGTTAGAAGTAGATACGATCGCAATTCCTAAACCACCAAGAACACGAGGTACTTCAGTAGCTTTAGCGTATACACGCAAACCAGGCTTACTAATGCGCTTTAGTCCGGAAATTACACGCTCGTTATTCGCACCATACTTTAAAAAGATGCGAATGATACCTTGTTTGTTATCTTCAATATATTCAACATCGCGAACAAAACCTTCACGCTTAAGGATTTCAGCGACTTCTTTTTTAACTTTTGATGCAGGTAGCTCTAATTTTTCGTGACGAACAGTGTTTGCATTACGAATTCTAGTAAGCATATCTGCAATAGGATCTGTCATGACCATCTGTTTTACCTCCTTCCGTACTTGGAAATTACCAGCTTGCTTTTTTAACGCCAGGGATTTGACCTTTATATGCTAACTCACGGAAGCAAATCCGACATAATTTGAATTTACGAATGACTGAGTGAGGACGACCACAACGTTCGCAACGAGTATACTCTTGCACTTTGAACTTTTGTGGACGCTTCTGCTTAGCAATCATAGACTTTTTCGCCAAAGTTTTCACTCCTTCTTCAATTATTTACCGACTATTTTTGAAATGGCATTCCCATTTGAGTTAATAATTCACGAGCTTCTTCATCCGTATTAGCAGTAGTTACTACTACGATGTCCATACCGCGAACTCTGTCAACTTTATCGTAATCGATTTCTGGGAAGATTAATTGTTCTTTAACTCCTAAAGTGTAGTTTCCACGTCCGTCAAATGCTTTCTTTGAAATCCCACGGAAGTCACGTACACGTGGTAAGGAAACTGAAACTAATTTATCTAAAAACTCATACATGCGCTCGCCACGAAGAGTTACCTTCGCACCAATTGGCATACCTTCACGAAGCTTGAAACCAGCGATTGATTTTTTTGCTTTTGTGATAAGTGGCTTTTGACCTGTAATTTGAGTTAATTCTTCAACAGCTTTATCTAAAGCTTTTGCGTTAGAAACTGCGTCACCAACACCCATATTGATAACGATCTTTTCAACTTTAGGTACAGCCATTACTGAACTATAGTTAAATTTATCAACTAGTGCAGGGACGATTTCGTTTTGGTACTTCTCTTTTAAACGATTCATGTGATTGACCTCCTTTCAGACCTGACTACTTATCTAAAACTTCGCCAGATTTCTTTGCAATACGTACTTTTTTACCGTTCTCAACTTTATATCCTACACGTGTAGGCTCACCTGTTTTTGGATCGATAGGCATAACGTTTGATGAAGCAATCGGCGCTTCCATATTGATGATACCACCTTGTGGGTTTGCTTGAGATGGTTTAGCATGTTTCTTTACCATGTTAATTCCCTCTACAAGTACACGTCCTTTGCTTGGGTATGCTTCTAAAATAACGCCTTGCTTACCTTTATCTTTACCAGAGATCACTTTGACAGTGTCACCTTTTTTAACATGCATTCTAGGTGTTGACATAATCGCACCTCCTTAAAAGGCATTTTCTATATTAATCCGTTCATCAATTATCAAAATAAGCGCGAAACTTCGTTCTCGGACTTCTTGCTTCTTTTGATAATTGTTATTAAAGAACTTCTGGAGCAAGTGATACTATCTTCATGAATTGCTTTTCACGAAGTTCACGTGCAACTGGTCCGAAAATACGAGTTCCACGAGGGCTCTTATCTTCTTTAATAATTACTGCAGCATTCTCGTCAAATTTAATGTATGAACCATCATTACGACGAGCACCTGTTTTAGTACGAACGATAACAGCTTTAACAACGTCACCTTTCTTGACAACGCCGCCTGGTGTTGCTTGTTTCACCGAACAAACGATTACATCACCAATATTAGCAGTTTTACGTCCAGAACCACCTAAAACTTTAATACAAAGCACTTCACGTGCACCTGAGTTATCAGCAACTTTTAAACGACTTTCTTGTTGAATCATACGATCTTACCTCCCTTCGGAACCAATACAAGATCTATTTTAATTAAATGATTACTGCTTCTTCAACGATTTCAACTAATCGGAAACGCTTATCCTTTGATAATGGGCGTGTTTCCATAATTTTTACGATATCACCGATTTTTGCAGAGTTATTTTCATCATGAGCTTTATATTTTTTTGAATACTTAACACGTTTGCCGTACAACTTATCAGTTTTGTAAGTTTCTACTACTACTGTAATTGTTTTATCCATTTTATCCGATACAACTTTACCAGTATATTCCTTACGTTGGTTACGCTCAGTCATTGCGCAAACCTCCTTTCAAATTATTCGTTAGTTATACCTAGCTCTCTCTCACGCAATACTGTTTTTGCACGAGCTATCGCTTTACGAACTTCACGAATGCGGGCTGGATTGTCTAATTGTCCAGTCGCTAATTGAAAGCGTAGGTTGAATAACTCTTCTTTCAGTGACTTTGCTTTCTGTTCGATCTCGGCAGTGGTTAAGTTACGGATCTCATTAGCTTTCATTTGCGTCACCACCCACTTCTTCGCGTTTTACAAACTTACATTTTACTGGTAATTTATGAGAAGCTAAACGTAATGCTTCACGCGCCACTTCTTCAGAAACACCTGCAATTTCAAACATAACTTTTCCAGGTTTAACAACTGCTACCCATCCTTCAGGAGCACCTTTACCGGAACCCATTCGAACCTCAAGAGGCTTAGCTGTATAAGGCTTTGATGGGAAAATTTTAATCCAAACTTTACCGCCACGTTTCATGTAACGAGTCATCGCACGACGAGCAGATTCGATTTGACGGTTTGTAATCCAAGAAGCTTCAGTAGCTTGAAGACCAAACTCACCAAAATGTACTTCAGTACCACCTTTTGCTTTTCCGCGCATTTTTCCGCGATGTTCACGACGGTATTTAACACGTTTAGGTAATAACATGATTATTTGCCTCCTTCCTCTTTTTTCGTTCCTTTCGTTGGAAGGACTTCACCACGGTAAATCCAAACTTTTACTCCAAGTTTACCATAAGTAGTGTCAGCTTCTGCCGTTCCGTAATCAATATCAGCACGTAACGTGTGAAGTGGAACAGTTCCTTCGCTATAGTGTTCAGAACGAGCGATATCAGCTCCGCCTAGACGACCAGATACTTCAGTTTTGATACCAAGAGCACCAGTACGCATTGTGCGTTGGATCGCTTGTTTCATAGCACGACGGAATGAAATACGATTTTCTAATTGACGAGCAATATTTTCAGCTACTAATTTAGCATCTAAATCAGCTTGCTTAATTTCAAAAATGTTAATATGAACTCGCTTGTTTGTAAGTTGGTTTAAAGCTTTACGTAAAGCTTCTACTTCTGAACCACCCTTACCGATAACCATACCAGGCTTAGCTGTATGAACTGTAACATTCACACGGTTAGCAGCGCGTTCGATTTCAATTTTAGATACAGATGCATCTTTAAGACGTTTTTCGATATACTCACGAATTTTTAAGTCTTCGTGTAATAAATCTGCATAGTCTTTTTCAGCATACCATTTTGACTCCCAGTCACGGATGACCCCGACACGAAGTCCTATCGGATTTACTTTTTGACCCACGCTTTATCCCTCCTTCTTTTCTGAAACAACGATAGTAATATGACTAGTACGTTTGTTTATTCTGCTTGCACGTCCCATAGCACGAGGACGGAATCTTTTTAATGTAACTCCCTCATCAACAAATGCTTCACTAATAACTAGATTGTTTACGTCCATTTCATAGTTATGTTCTGCATTTGCAATCGCAGAGTTTAATACTTTTTCCACTACTGGAGAAGCCGCTTTAGGTGTATGACGTAAAATCGCTACAGCTTCACCAACTTGCTTGCCCCGAATTAAGTCTATAACTAGACGAACTTTACGAGGAGCAATACGCACTTGTTTAGCAACTGCTTTCGCTTGCATATAGAGAACCTCCTCTCGAATTAACGTCTTGTTTTCTTATCATCTGCAGCATGGCCTTTATAAGTTCTTGTTGGTGCAAATTCACCTAACTTATGACCGACCATATCTTCAGAAATGTATACTGGTACATGTTTGCGTCCATCATATACCGCAATTGTGTGACCAATAAATTCTGGGAAGATTGTTGAACGACGTGACCAAGATTTAATTACCTTTTTTTCGTCTTTTTCATTCATTTCAACAACTTTTTTCATCAAGTGATCATCAACAAAAGGTCCCTTTTTTAAGCTACGACCCATGAGTATACCTCCCTTCGCGATTGTGCTACGGTTCCTATGAACCGTAGTGCAATCCCGTTATTTTTTACGACGACGTACGATGTACTTGTCGGAATGTTTGTTTTTCTTACGAGTTTTGTAACCAAGAGTTGGTTTGCCCCATGGAGACATTGGTGATTTGCGTCCGATTGGCGAACGTCCTTCACCACCACCGTGTGGGTGATCGTTAGGGTTCATTACAGATCCACGAACAGTAGGTCTTTTACCTAACCAACGAGAGCGACCAGCTTTACCAATGTTCACAAGTTCGTGTTCTAAGTTACCAACTTGACCGATTGTAGCACGGCACTCAGAAAGGATCATACGAGTTTCGCCTGAGTTAAGACGTACAAGTACATATTGTCCTTCTTTACCTAGTAATTGAGCTTCTGTTCCTGCAGAGCGAACTAATTGGCCACCTCTACCTGGTTTTAACTCAATGTTATGAATAACAGTACCTACTGGGATGTTAATAAGCGGTAATGAATTACCTACTTTAATATCAGCTGTTGGACCACTCATTACTTCCATACCAACTTGTAGTCCTTTTGGCGCAAGAATGTAACGTTTTTCTCCATCAGCATAGTTAATTAATGCAATGTTAGCAGTACGGTTTGGATCATATTCGATCGTAGCAACGCGTCCTGGAATTCCATCTTTGTTACGTTTAAAATCGATTACTCTATATTGACGTTTGTGTCCGCCACCTTGATGACGTACAGTCAACTTACCTTGGTTATTACGTCCACCCTTTTTATGAAGTGGCGCAAGTAATGATTTTTCCGGCTTGTCAGTTGTGATGTCTTGGAAGTCTAAAACAGACATACCACGACGACCAGCTGAGGTCGGTTTATACTTTTTAATCGGCATTGTTATTTCCCTCCTTCACTTAAAACTTAAACACCTTCAAAGAATTCTAGTTCTTTGCTATCAGCAGTTAACGTAACGATTGCTTTCTTACGACGAGGTGTATAACCTGAGTGACGTCCAAATCTTTTGAACTTCCCTTTGTAGTTCATCGTATTTACGTTAGCAACTTTCACTCCAAAGATCTCTTCGACAGCATCTTTAACTTGAGTTTTGTTAGCACGAACATCTACTTCAAATGTATATTTCTTTTCTGACATTAAGTCAGTAGAACGTTCAGTGATTACGGGGCGCTTAATGATGTCACGAGCGTTTTCCATTACGCTAGCACCTCCTCTACCTTTTGAACAGCTTCTTTAGTAATAATTAGTTTGTCATGCTTTAATACATCAAGAACGTTAATTCCTTCAGCAGTAACAAACGTTACTCCTGGAATGTTTCTAGCTGATAATGCAACATTATCATTGTAATCAGCTGTAACTACTAACGCTTTGCGATCAGCAGATAAACCACTTAAGATCGAAACCATTTCTTTTGTTTTTGGAGCTTCTAAATTTAAACCTTCAAGTACTACGATTTCTTCAGCTACCACCTTTGAAGATAAAGCTGATTTGATCGCTAAACGACGTACTTTCTTTGGTAATTTGTAGCTATAGCTACGAGGTGTTGGTCCGAATACTACTCCACCACCAACCCATTGAGGTGATCTGATAGAACCTTGTCTTGCGCGACCAGTTCCTTTTTGACGCCATGGTTTACGTCCGCCACCACGAACTTCT
This sequence comes from Anaerobacillus alkalidiazotrophicus, assembly GCF_001866055.1. The sequence goes on along the minus strand of NZ_MLQS01000001.1, from coordinate 539,600 downwards.
GAACGTCCTTTTACATCATGTGTCCCTTGACGTAATGAAGCTTGCTGCATTACAACAGCATCATGTAATACACTTTCATTTGGCTCAATACCGAATACTGTTTCAGCTAATTCGATATCCCCAACTTGCGTTCCGTTTTGGTTAAATAATGCAACTTTTGGCATGAGGCATCCTCCTTTCCTATTAACAATTAGTTCGCTTTAACAGCACTCTTGATAGTTACATAACCCTTTTTAGCTCCAGGCACATTACCTTTTACTAATAATAAGTTACGCTCTGTATCTACTTTAACGATTTCTAAGTTTTGAACTGTAATTTGCTCTCCGCCCATACGACCAGGTAATAATTTACCTTTGAAAACACGGTTTGGAGCAACTGGTCCCATTGAACCAGGACGACGGTGATAACGCGATCCGTGAGCCATCGGTCCACGTGATTGGTTGTGGCGTTTGATCGCACCCGCAAAACCTTTACCTTTCGAAGTTCCAGTTACGTCAACTACGTCACCTTCGCTAAATGTATCTACTTTGACTTCTTGACCAACTTCGTAAGCATCAAATTCCGTGCCACGAATTTCTTTCATGTAGCGCTTAGGATTAGCGTTCGCCTTAGCGGCATGGCCTTTAGCTGGTTTCGTTACTCGCGATGCTTTCACATCATCAAAACCTAATTGAATCGCAACGTATCCGTCAGATTCAACTGTTTTCTTTTGAAGAACAACGTTTGGAGCAGCTTCGATAACAGTCACTGGCACCACGTCGCCTTTTTCAGTGAAAACTTGAGTCATTCCTAATTTTTTCCCTAAGATTCCTTTGGTCATGAGTCACACCTCCTGATATTAAGTAATTTATTTGTTTTTGCCATTTATTTTTTGTTTGGTCAAACAATTAAAGTTTGATTTCGATATCTACGCCTGACGGTAAGTCTAAACGCATTAAAGCATCCACAGTTTGTGGAGTTGGGTTCACAATATCAATCAGACGCTTATGTGTGCGCATTTCAAATTGCTCACGAGAATCTTTGTACTTATGAACCGCTCTTAAAATCGTGTAAATCGACTTCTCTGTAGGAAGAGGGATCGGTCCAGAAACTTGAGCACCTGAACGTTTAGCTGTTTCAACGATTTTTTCAGCAGATTGATCTAGAATTCTGTGATCATAAGCTTTTAAACGAATGCGAATTTTTTGCTTTGCCATTTGATAACCTCCTTTATCGTCCATTTTATAAACAGACATACTCCGTGAAAATTTCCTCACCACTAGCCATGGCAACGGGCTCGGGTGTGTCAGCAACCTTCCACATCATCGCTGTCAACGACCAACATTATATATTATACATACTTCAAATATATAAAGCAAGTATTTATTTAATTTGCTCGGTCGCACTTTTACTATTATATATACATCTTATTACTATTGCAAGTGTTGTCGAAAAAATTTATACACTTATGCAGCATGGAATTTTTCCCAAGAGTTTCGTTTGTTTTAATTTATGTTGTCAGAGAAATATTTGAAGCGCTTTCGTGTTTCTTCTATAATATATTGATTACTTATTGATGTTCTAAATTTATAATTGTTTTATTGTTACGGAAATATAAAATACAGTTAGTAATTAGAGTGGTATTGACTTATGATCATTAAAACCCGGAATGACAGTACGAATTGATGCTATTTAGTCAGTTGAATATACGTCTGAATTTACTTGAAAAGGGTAGAATGTATTACTCTTATTTAGAAAAGGGGATTGGAGAGTTAGCTTTTGATAACATAATTGACCATTTAATAGAAAGTTGGCTCATACTTTATGGTTTACTCGTTAAAATTAATAACACCACCTTTCAGGTTTATAAGGTTATAATATCTCCTGACCAAACTTATATATTTCAAGTTAAAAATTATGAAGGTGACTATTATATAGAAGGAGGCCGCTGGTATTTGTCCCGTAAATCTGAAATTATAAACCTCCATGTTCAATTACAAAGGTATGATACACTGTTTCAGAGATTACTTAATAATAATGAAAGAATTGAAGGAGCTGTTTTACGAAGTGGGATGAATGGAAGATGCTATTTTCAACACAGCCAATTACAACAACAATCATGTTCGATTCGTGTTGGGTTGTTTCTAAAAAGTACTAAACGGAAATCTTCATTAAAGAGGCATGGACGATCTTCTTTATGTTTAGTTATAGCTTTTTACTTCTATTCGCGCACCCTAATACTGATTTCCCACGCTTATCATACTCGATTACGTTCTACTCGCTTACCATTTTCAACCCGATGCTCTTTATAATACACGATTTCATTATTACACATATAAACCCCCTATCTCAAATTCTATATAAGAAAATCGCAAGAGCCTTGGTCCCGATCAGGTGCTCCTGTGCCACTCCGTATGCTCAAGAGCAAAGCGTCTTCAAGTACTGCTTCGTAGTAAGCTTCCTCGAAGCAAAGCTCCATGAGGCTAATCAACGAAGAATTTCAAGAGGTAATTGAAGTTAGTTGCTTGGCTGAAGTGGTCGAGCCGATGGCGCCTGGAGCTAGACAGTTTCTAAGTTAGAAATTTATAAATTTATAAATTCTGTATATAAAAAAAGGTAACCTCGAAAGGTTACCTTTTTATTAATCAAAATTACTCAACGATAGTTGCAACTACTCCAGCACCTACAGTACGGCCACCTTCACGAATAGAGAACTTAGTTCCTTCTTCGATTGCGATTGGAGCGATTAGTTCAACAGTCATTTCAATGTTATCTCCAGGCATTACCATCTCAACGCCTTCTGGAAGTTGGATGATTCCAGTTACGTCAGTTGTACGGAAGTAGAACTGTGGACGGTAGTTAGAGAAGAATGGAGTGTGACGTCCACCCTCTTCTTTTGAAAGAACGTAAACTTCTGATTTGAATTTAGTGTGTGCTTTAACAGTACCTGGCTTAGCAAGTACTTGCCCACGTTGGATATCTTCACGAGATACACCACGAAGTAATGCACCAATGTTATCTCCAGCTTCAGCATAGTCAAGAAGCTTACGGAACATTTCTACTCCAGTTACAGTTGTAGATTTTGGCTCTTCAACTAATCCAAGGATCTCAATTACATCCCCAACTTTAACTACTCCACGCTCTACACGTCCAGTAGCAACTGTACCACGACCAGTGATTGAGAATACGTCCTCAACTGGCATCATGAATGGTTTTTCAGTGTCACGAGGTGGTGTTGGAATGTAAGAATCTACAGCATCCATAAGTTCAAAGATTTTCGCTTCCCACTCAGCGTCTCCTTCAAGAGCTTTAAGAGCAGAACCTTTGATTACTGGAATATCATCACCAGGGAAGTCGTACTCAGAAAGAAGGTCACGTACTTCCATTTCTACTAACTCAAGTAACTCTTCGTCGTCAACCATGTCACACTTGTTCATGAATACAACAAGGTATGGTACACCTACTTGACGAGATAAAAGGATGTGCTCACGAGTTTGTGGCATTGGACCATCAGCAGCAGATACTACTAGGATACCACCGTCCATTTGAGCAGCACCAGTGATCATGTTCTTAACGTAGTCAGCATGTCCTGGGCAGTCAACGTGTGCATAGTGACGAGAATCAGTTTCATACTCAACGTGTGCAGTTGAGATTGTGATACCACGCTCACGCTCTTCAGGTGCACCATCGATTTGATCATAAGCCATAGCAGTACCTTTACCAGACTTCTTATGAAGAACTGTAGAGATAGCAGCAGTTAATGTAGTTTTACCATGGTCAACGTGTCCGATTGTACCAATGTTAGCATGCGTTTTCGAACGGTCGAATTTTTCTTTAGCCATTTGGAATTCCTCCTTAAAATAAACGAGAATTATTTTTTATTATTTAGGAAAGGCGACCTTAAATCACCTTTCTTAGCTTACAACATTTTACTCTCAGATACAATAATGTTAATTAATTATTGTCCTGTTTGCTTTTTAATAATTTCTTCACTAATACTCTTTGGTACTTCTTCATAGTGATCGAAGTGCATTGAGTATGTTCCACGTCCTTGAGTACGAGAACGTAGTGAAGTTGCGTAACCAAACATTTCAGAAAGTGGAACCATCGCACGAACTACTTGCGCATTACCGCGAGCTTCCATTCCTTCAACGCGTCCACGACGGCTTGTTACGTCTCCCATGATATCTCCCATATACTCTTCTGGAACTACAACTTCTACTTTCATCATTGGCTCAAGAATTGCAGGAGCACAATGTGATTTCGCGTTCTTCAGAGCCATAGATCCGGCAATCTTAAACGCCATTTCGTTAGAGTCAACATCATGGTAAGAACCATCAAATATAGTAGCTTTAAGGTCTAATAATGGATACCCTGCAAGCATACCATTTTGCATAGATTCTTTAATACCAGCTTCAACAGCAGGTACATATTCGCGTGGTACTACACCACCAACGATTTTGTTTTCAAAGACAAAACCTTCGCCCTCTTCAAGTGGAGAGAACTCGATCCATACGTGACCGTATTGTCCACGTCCACCAGACTGACGTACGAACTTACCTTCAACTTTTGCCGCTTTACGGATTGTTTCACGGTAAGCAACCTGAGGAGCACCAACATTTGCTTCTACTTTGAATTCACGGCGCATACGATCTACGATGATATCTAAGTGAAGCTCACCCATACCAGCAATGATTGTTTGTCCAGTTTCTTCGTCAGTGTGAGTTTTAAACGTTGGATCTTCTTCAGCTAATTTTGAAAGAGCCATACCCATTTTATCTTGGTCCGCTTTTGACTTCGGTTCTACTGATAATGAAATAACTGGCTCAGGGAATTGCATTGACTCTAAAATAACTTGATTTTTCTCATCACAAAGTGTGTCACCAGTTGTTGTATCTTTAAGACCAACACCAGCAGCAATATCTCCAGCATATACAATAGAGATTTCTTCACGTGAGTTAGCGTGCATTTGAAGGATACGCCCCATTCTTTCACGCTTACCTTTTGTTGAGTTAACTACATATGAACCAGATTTTACTGTACCTGAGTAAACACGGAAGAATGTAAGTTTCCCTACATAAGGGTCTGTCATTACTTTAAACGCAAGTGCCGAAAATGGAGCTTCATCACTAGATTCACGTGAAACTTCTTCATCCGAATCTGGTAAAGTACCTTTAATTGCTGGTACATCAGTCGGAGCTGGAAGATAATCAAGTACAGCATCTAGTAATAACTGAACACCTTTGTTTTTAAAAGCTGACCCACATAATACAGGATAGAACTCAACGTTGGTAGTAGCTTGACGGATAGCCGCTTTAAGCTCTTCTTTCGTGATTTCTTCCCCTTCAAGATATTTCATCATTAATTCTTCATCTTGTTCTGCAGCAGCTTCGATTAACTTTGTACGCCACTCTTCAGCTTGTTCCTTATACTCATCCGGAATTTCTTGTGCATCCGTACGTGTACCAAGGTCATCTTCATAGAAGTACGCACAATTTTCAACAAGATCGATAATTCCTTCGAATTGATCTTCAGCACCAATTGGTAATTGGATCGGATGTGCATTTGCACCTAAACGATCATGCAATGTACTAACTGAATACAAGAAGTCTGCACCGATTTTGTCCATTTTATTTACGAAAACTACACGAGGAACACCATATGTAGTAGCCTGACGCCAAACAGTTTCAGTTTGAGGTTCAACACCTGACTGTGCATCTAAAACACCAACTGCACCATCAAGTACACGTAATGAACGCTCAACTTCAACTGTAAAATCTACGTGTCCTGGTGTATCGATAATGTTGATACGGTGACCTTTCCATTGAGCAGTCGTTGCAGCAGATGTGATTGTAATACCACGCTCTTGCTCTTGCTCCATCCAGTCCATTTGTGAAGCTCCTTCATGAGTTTCACCAATTTTGTGGATACGGCCAGTATAGAAAAGAATACGCTCTGTACAAGTTGTTTTACCAGCATCAATGTGAGCCATGATACCGATATTACGTGTCTTTTCTAAGGAGAACTCTCTTGCCATAGGTTTCTTTCTCCTTCCTAGTGTTGAAAGTTATTTTTTCTCTATATAGCGTAACAAGCCTGACTATAGACGTTTAGCGCGAAACTAAACGTCTGTCCGACTTCATGCTATAAAGAAATGATTATTAGTTCGTTTAATCCTACCAACGATAGTGAGCGAAGGCTTTGTTCGCTTCAGCCATCTTGTGAGTGTCCTCACGCTTTTTAACAGATGCTCCAGTGTTATTCGCAGCATCCATGATTTCGTTAGCTAAACGCTCTTCCATCGTTTTCTCTCCACGAAGGCGAGAGTAGTTTACTAACCAACGAAGTCCTAACGTCGTACGACGCTCAGGCTTAACTTCGATCGGCACTTGATAGTTTGCACCACCAACACGACGAGCTTTAACTTCAAGAACTGGCATAATGTTTTTAAGAGCTTGCTCAAAAACTTCCATTGGATCATTACCAGTACGTTCTTGAACTAAATCAAAAGCTTTATATAAAATTGTTTGCGCTACTCCTCTTTTCCCATCAACCATGATACGGTTAATTAGACGAGTTACTAATTTTGAATTATAAAGTGGATCAGGTAATACATCTCTACGAGCTACAGGTCCTTTACGAGGCATTATTTCCCCTCCTTTCAATACTTAAACATATTTTTTTGTTTGCTATTATTTTTTAGCTGGTTTCGGTCTCTTAGTTCCATATTTAGAACGACCTTGCATACGATTTTGTACTCCAGCTGTATCTAGAGCTCCACGTACGATATGGTAACGAACCCCTGGTAAGTCTTTTACACGACCGCCACGGATAAGAACAACACTGTGCTCTTGTAGGTTGTGACCAATACCTGGAATGTATGCAGTAACCTCAATACCGTTAGTTAAACGCACACGAGCATATTTACGTAATGCTGAGTTCGGCTTCTTTGGAGTCATAGTTCCAACACGAGTACAAACACCGCGCTTTTGAGGCGAAGATTGGTTTGTCTGTGCTTTTTTGAAGCTGTTATAACCTTTATTTAACGCTGGCGAGTCAGATTTTTTTACTTTATCTTGACGACCTTTACGGACTAATTGGTTAATTGTAGGCATTTATTTTCCTCCTTTCTAAAACATTTACTAAGACCACTGAGCCAGGTGGTTCATTTTTTCCCAAAAGCAACGTTTTTGCCAAAGGATTATCCCTTCAGCAAAAACGTATTTACTTTATTATCGCTACAGTGGCTGCTGAAACATCAATTCCACAAGCTTTTCCAAGCTTTTTCATGGATTGAACTTTTATGGTAGGGACATCCTTTTTCTCCGCTAATGCAATTGCTTTATAAATAACTTTATAATCAGCATCCGTTGCAATATAGAGTTCTTTAACAATCCCATCCTCTAAAGCTTTTAAGGTTTGTTTCGTGCCAATTACTTTTTCTTTAGCCTGCGCTACTTTTTCATAAGACATTGTTCATCCTCCAAAGTATCAGGTGTCTTTGACGCACTTAGACATAGTATCATCCTTGCGCGCTATTGTCAACCTATCTTAGTCATGAAGTACAATTTCTTTTTCATTCTCTTCTACTTCTAGATCTATTAGGTCTTCTTGGCCTTCAAGCTTAAGGTCAATATTACGGTAACGAGTCATTCCTGTACCAGCAGGAACTAACTTACCAATAATTACATTTTCTTTCAGACCTAGTAACTCGTCACGTTTACCTTTAATAGCTGCATCTGTAAGTACACGTGTTGTTTCTTGGAACGATGCTGCAGATAAGAATGAGTCTGTTTCTAAGGATGCTTTTGTAATACCTAAAAGTACTGGGCGACCTGTAGCAGGTTGACCACCATCAATTAGAACTTTCTTATTGGCATCATTAAATTGCGGGATCTCAATTAATGAGCCAGGTAAAACATCTGTATCACCAGCATCTAATACTCTAACTTTTCTAAGCATTTGACGTACCATTACCTCTACGTGCTTATCGCCAATCTCTACCCCTTGCATACGGTAAACTTTTTGAACTTCTCGTAACAAGTATTCTTGTACTCCATTAATACCCGAAACCTTTAATAGTTCTTTAGGGTCAATTGAACCTTCTGTTAAAACTTCACCAGCAATCACTTCTTGCCCAACAGTTACTTTGATTCTAGCACCGTAAGGAATTGGATAGTTTCTTGTTTCAATCTCTCCTTGAACAGTAACTTCACGCTTTTCAGTAGCATCTGATACATCAATAACTTTACCGTCGATTTCTGATATAACCGCTTGACCTTTAGGGTTACGCGCTTCAAATAACTCCTGAATACGCGGTAAACCTTGAGTGATATCGTCTCCTGCTACCCCACCTGTATGGAATGTACGCATTGTAAGCTGTGTTCCAGGTTCTCCGATAGATTGGGCAGCAATAATTCCTACAGCTTCCCCTACTTCAACGTCAGAACCTGTCGCTAAATTACGTCCATAACACGCCTTACACACACCATGTCTAGTGTCACATGTAAATGCAGAGCGAATCGTTACTTCTTCAATACCTGCATCATCAATTTCTTTCGCAAGGTCTTCTGTAATCAATTCATTTTTATTAATGATTAACTCATTTGTTTCTGGATGGTGAACCGTTTTGAATACTACACGACCAACGAGACGATCGTATAAGCTTTCTATAATCTCTGTTCCTTCTCGAATAGCAGCAACCTTAAGTCCTCTATCTGTACCACAATCATCATCACGAACGATAACATCTTGAGCCACATCAACTAGACGACGAGTTAAGTAACCTGAGTCAGCTGTCTTTAACGCTGTATCCGCTAGACCCTTACGAGCACCGTGAGTAGAGATAAAGTACTCTAATACAGTTAAACCTTCACGGAAACTTGATTTGATCGGTAACTCAATGATGCGACCTGACGGGTTAGCCATTAATCCACGCATACCCGCAAGCTGCGTAAAGTTCGATGCGTTACCACGGGCACCAGAGTCACTCATCATAAAGATAGGGTTTAAGTGGTCAAGCGTTCCCATTAACTTATCTTGAATAACATCTTTTGCCGCACTCCAAATAGAGATAACTCGGTCATATCTTTCTTCTTCCGTGATTAAACCACGACGGAATTGTTTTACAACTCTGTCTACTTTTAATTCTGCTTCAGCTAAAATCTCTTTCTTTTCAGCTAATACGACAATATCAGCAACACCAACCGTAATACCCGCTTTTGTTGAGTATTTAAATCCTAATGCTTTCATTCTATCAAGCATTTTTGATGTCTCAGAAATTTTAAAGATTTTAAATACTTCTGCAATGACGTTACCTAAGAAACCTTTCTTAAACGGAGACACAACGTCTCTTTCCTGGAAGATTTCCTTTACATTTGAGCTTAGAGGAACAATGTATTTTTCAGGCGTTGCTACCTGAAGATTTGTCATTGATGGCTCATTAATATATGGGAACGTTTCAGGTAAAATTTCATTAAAGATTAATTTCCCAACTGAAGTCAATAATAGTTGCCCTTGTTGGCCTTCTGAGAACGTTGTTTTCTTTAACGATGCGACCGGAATAGCTACGCGACTGTGTAAATGTACATAGCCATTTTGATAGGCAATCAACGCCTCGTTTGTATCCTTAAAAATTGCACCTTCACCTACAGCATCTTTTCTCTCTAATGTGAGATAATAGTTACCTAATACCATATCCTGTGATGGTGTAACAACTGGTTTACCATCCTTAGGATTTAAGATATTTTGTGCTGCCAACATTAAAATTCTTGCTTCAGCTTGCGCTTCTGCTGAGAGAGGAACGTGAACGGCCATTTGGTCTCCGTCAAAGTCAGCGTTATAAGCAGTACAAACAAGCGGATGCAGCTTAATTGCTCTACCTTCAACTAGAGTTGGTTCAAAAGCCTGAATTCCTAAACGGTGAAGTGTTGGGGCACGGTTTAATAAAACCGGATGCTCTCTAATTACTTCTTCTAGTACATCCCAAACTTCCGGTTGAACACGCTCAACTTTTCTCTTAGCACTTTTAATGTTATGAGCAATCCCTTGAGCTACTAACTCTTTCATTACAAATGGTTTAAATAACTCTAGAGCCATTTCTTTCGGCAGACCACATTGATACATTTGTAGATGTGGGCCTACAACGATTACCGAACGACCTGAGTAGTCTACACGTTTTCCAAGTAAGTTTTGGCGGAAACGTCCTTGCTTACCCTTTAACATATGTGATAAAGACTTTAACGGTCGATTACCTGGACCTGTAACCGGTCTACCACGGCGACCATTATCAATCAAAGCATCTACCGCTTCTTGAAGCATACGCTTTTCGTTTTGAACAATAATATTGGGTGCCCCAAGGTCTAATAAACGCTTAAGACGATTATTTCTATTAATTACACGTCGATATAAATCGTTTAAATCTGACGTTGCAAAACGACCACCATCTAACTGAACCATAGGACGTAATTCTGGCGGAATTACAGGCAGAACATCAAGTATCATCCAAGAAGGATCGTTACCTGAATTTCTAAATGCCTCCAGTACTTCTAATCGTTTGATGGCTCTTGTACGACGTTGACCTTGAGCCGTAACTAATTCCTCTTTTAAAGAATCTACTTCTTTTTCAAGGTCAATATCTGATAATAGTTTACGAATTGCCTCTGCACCCATTTGTGCTGTAAAGCCTTTTCCATATTTTTCACGATACGTACGATACTCTTTTTCAGAAAGAAGTTGCTTTGTATCTAGAGGAGTTTCACCAGCATCAGTCACTACGTAGGAAGCAAAGTAAATAACCTCTTCTAATGACCTTGGTGACATATCTAAAACAAGACCCATTCTGCTTGGTATCCCTTTAAAGTACCAAATGTGTGAGACAGGGGCAGCTAACTCAATATGCCCCATCCGCTCACGACGTACTTTCGCTCTTGTTACTTCTACTCCACATCGGTCACAAACAACACCTTTGTAACGAACGCGTTTATATTTCCCACAATGACATTCCCAGTCTTTTGTAGGTCCAAAGATTCTCTCACAGAAAAGACCATCCTTTTCTGGCTTTAACGTACGGTAGTTAATTGTTTCAGGCTTCTTTACTTCTCCGCGAGACCACGAGCGGATTTTATTTGGCGAAGCGAGACCAATTTTCATGTATTCAAAATTGTTTACATCTATCAAGGGGTCAACCTCCCTTTCAACTTTCAGGTTCTACGATTATCCGTTAGATTCAGTGGTTTCAAGATTCAAATTAAGTTTTTCGTTCGTTTGATCTTCTTCTTCATCATCAAGCTCACGCATCTCAATTTCCTCTTCATTACTTGACAACATTTTGACATCCATACCTAAACTTTGAAGCTCTTTTATTAATACTTTAAATGACTCTGGAACACCAGGTTCTGGTACATTTTCGCCTTTAACAATCGCTTCATATGTCTTCACACGACCAATTACATCATCTGATTTCACAGTAAGAATTTCTTGTAATGTATATGCTGCACCATATGCCTCTAGTGCCCACACCTCCATCTCACCAAAACGCTGTCCACCAAATTGAGCTTTTCCTCCTAATGGTTGTTGCGTTACAAGTGAGTATGGACCTGTTGATCTAGCATGTAGTTTATCATCAACCATGTGAGCAAGCTTGATCATATACATAATACCAACAGAAATACGGTTATCAAACGGTTCACCTGTTCTTCCATCATAAAGTACAGTTTTACCGTCTCTAGCCATGCCTGCTTCTGCAAGAGTACCCCAAACGTCTTCTTCACGCGCTCCGTCAAATACAGGAGATGCAATATGAATACCTAAACGTCTGGCTGCCATTCCCATATGGAGCTCAAGCACTTGTCCGATGTTCATACGCGATGGTACCCCTAGTGGGTTAAGCATGATATCAATTGGCGTTCCATCAGGCAAATATGGCATATCTTCTTCTGGCATAATTCTTGAGATTACACCCTTGTTACCATGACGACCGGCCATTTTATCTCCCTCGTGAATTTTACGTTTTTGAACGATATATACACGAACAAGTTGGTTAACACCTGGTGGTAACTCATCTCCGTCTTCGCGATTGAAGACTTTAACATCTAAAATGATACCATCTCCACCATGAGGAGCTCGAAGTGATGTATCACGAACTTCCCTTGCTTTTTCTCCGAAAATAGCATGTAATAAACGTTCTTCTGCAGTAAGTTCCGTAACCCCTTTTGGTGTAACTTTACCTACGAGAATATCACCATCTTTTACTTCAGCACCGACACGAATGATTCCACGCTCATCTAAATTACGAAGCGCATCTTCACCAACGTTTGGAATGTCACGTGTAATTTCCTCTGGACCTAGTTTTGTATCTCTGGCTTCTGATTCATATTCTTCAATATGAATAGAAGTGTATACATCATCTTTAACAAGGCGCTCACTTAAGATAATCGCGTCCTCGTAGTTGTACCCTTCCCAAGTCATAAACCCTACAAGTACGTTTCTACCTAGAGCTAGTTCTCCTAATTCCATCGAAGGTCCATCAGCAAGGATTTCTCCTTTAGTAACAACGTTACCCTCTTTAACAATTGGACGTTGGTTATAACAAGTCCCTTGGTTAGAACGAACAAATTTCAAAAGATTGTAACGATCAAGATCTCCTTTTACCTCGTTACCATTTACATCCATTAAGCGGCGAATTTGAATTTCCTTCGCTGTTACACGCTCAACAACACCTTTGTACTTAGCTACTACAGCTGCACCAGAGTCTTTAGCAGATACGTGTTCCATCCCAGTTCCAACTAACGGGGATTGAGGTTGTAATAAAGGTACAGCTTGACGTTGCATGTTCGCTCCCATTAACGCGCGGTTGGAGTCATCGTTTTCTAAGAACGGAATACAAGCTGTCGCTGCAGACACAACTTGTTTCGGTGATACATCCATGTAGTCTACACGTTCACGCTTAACAATTGTGTTTTCTCCACGGAAACGAGCAATAATGTTATCATCGACAAACGAACCATCGTCTGCTAACTTTGCATTCGCTTGGGCAACTACGTAGTTATCTTCTTCATCTGCTGTTAAGTAGTCAATTTGTTCCGTAACCTTTCCAGTTTCAGGATCAACACGACGGTACGGCGTTTCCATAAACCCAAATTGATTAACCTTCGCAAATGAGGATAAAGAGTTGATTAACCCAATATTCGGACCTTCCGGTGTTTCGATCGGACACATACGCCCATAATGCGAATAGTGAACGTCACGTACTTCAAATCCAGCACGCTCACGAGTCAAACCACCAGGACCTAACGCCGATAGACGACGTTTATGTGTTAATTCCGCCAATGGATTTGTTTGATCCATGAACTGCGATAACTGCGAGCTACCAAAGAACTCTTTAATAGAAGCAATTACCGGACGAATATTAATTAACGCTTGAGGGGTAATCATATTCGCATCTTGAATAGACATTCGTTCACGAACAACACGTTCCATTCTTGATAAACCAATTCTAAACTGATTTTGTAATAATTCCCCAACAGAACGAAGGCGACGATTTCCTAAATGATCAATATCATCCGTATCACCAATTCCATGAAGAAGGTTAAAGAAGTAGTTTATTGATGCAATGATATCAGCTGGGGTAATGTTTTTAATGCTATTATCAACATTACCGTTACCAATTACATTAATAGCCACATCTTCTTCTTGGTTGTTCGGCGCATAAACTTTTATTGATTGTAACGGGACTTCAACATCATCCATAACGCCACCATGTAAAGATACATTTTTAAATCCTACATTGTTTTCTAAATAAGGAATTAAGCGATCAAGAAGACGGCGATCAATCATGACTCCTTCTTCCGCTAAAACTTCTCCTGTTTCAGGGTCAATTAACGTTTCAGCTAAACGCTGGTTGAAGAGACGATTTTTTATGTGTAACTTTTTATTAATTTTATAGCGGCCTACATTTGCTAGATCATAACGCTTTGGATCAAAAAAGCGGGATTCCAATAAGCTCTTAGCGTTTTCTACCGTTGGTGGCTCACCAGGACGAAGACGCTCATAGATTTCAAGCAGTGCCTTTTCCGTACTATCAGTGTTGTCTTTATCTAATGAATTTCTTAAATACTCATCTTCTCCAAGTAGATCAATGATTTCTTGATCAGATCCGAATCCTAAGGAGCGTAGTAGAACTGTAACAGGGATTTTTCTTGTACGGTCTATACGAACATAAACAATATCCTTAGCATCTGTTTCAAGTTCTAACCAAGCTCCACGGTTAGGAATTACAGTTGCTGTAAAACCTTTTTTACCGTTTTTATCGATTTTCTTACTATAGTAAACACTCGGAGATCGAACAAGCTGTGATACAATAACACGTTCTGCACCATTGATGACGAACGTACCTGTTTCAGTCATAAGAGGGAAATCACCCATAAAGACTTCTTGTTCTTTCACTTCTCCTGTTTCTTTATTTATAAGACGTACCTTTACTCGTAAAGGAGCAGCGTAAGTAACATCACGTTCCTTCGACTCTTCTACAGAATATTTAGGTTCACCTAAACTGTAATCAATAAACTCCAAAATTAAGTTTCCTGTAAAATCTTGAATCGGAGAGATGTCTTGAAACATTTCTCTTAAACCCTCATCAAGAAACCATTGATAAGAAGCCGTCTGAATTTCAATAAGATTAGGTAAATCTAATACTTCTTTAATCCTAGCGTAACTTCTTCGTTGGCGGTGTCGTCCATACTGAACTAGTTGACCTGTCAACTGATTCACCCCTTAAATCTAGCGTTTTTGTTTTCAATGAAATAATTATCATATGGAATACATATGATTTTTAATACTTAGCTTTGAAACCAAGTCTATTAGGAAAACTAGGTACATACCTACATTTGCTAACAATGAAGATAGACAAACATTAGTATCGATCTTAGTTTTCAAAAAATAACACTTTAACAAAGGAAATCTTTATTAAAGGATAAAACTTAGTTTTGACAACAACTTTTTCCTTTGTTAAAAAGAAAAAGGTTTTCTCAAAAAAATACAACTCATAAAGGCCTTTTGTTCCAAAAGACCACGTTGTAAAAAAGTTCATTCTCGGATGCGAAAAATGCAACTATGTATTTTTGCTCAAATCAAATTACAAAATCACGTTCTGATTCTTCAAATTGTGTTATAATAAACAAAAATACTTAAGCAATTGAGAAAATTTAAGATTATATTAGTTTGCCCATAAAATGGTTTTTTTATACTCAAAAAACATGTTGACTTTCGAGAAAAACTAGTATAAACGATATTCATACGCATTAAATAACACTATCACAACCGGAAAATAAAGTCAATATTTTTTTGCTTTTATAATATAATACCCTTTTGATTTCTTCTCCACAGTTACATCTTTGAATAAGCTCTCCAACTTTTCAATGGCAGATGGAGCTCCTTGCTTTTTCTGAATGACGATCCACAATTCTCCCAAATGCTCTAATTGCTCAAATGCATCCTCAAACAACTGGTGAACAACTTTTTTACCGGCTCTTATAGGTGGGTTTGAAAGAACAGCAGCAAAAGTATCCCCCTTTACATCACTAAGCAAATTACTTTTTTTAATCGTTACATTATTTATACCATTTAATTTTGCATTTAGTTCCGTTAACTCTAGAGCCCTTTCGTTAATATCCACCATAACAAAACGATAATCAGCTCTTTCTTTTGCTAACGTTAAACCTATAGGACCATACCCACATCCTACATCCAAAATGGCAGCCATACTTTCTGGGAAACGAAATGTTTCCAAAAGTAATTGTGTACCAAAATCTACTTCTTTTTTAGAAAACACACCCGCATCAGAAGTAAATGACATTTTCATTCCTCTTAGCTGCGACTCCCAACTTCTACGAGAACTTTTCACTGTCGGTTTTTCCGAATAATAGTGATTCGCCAAAATCCATCACACCTTTACTTATTACACCAATATTCATTATTACTTTAATAAATAAAAACTATACAAATTTTCTGCTTTTAAAATAACCCTATGAAATTGCAAATAAAAAGCCCGCATAAATGCGAGCTTTTTATTTATTACTTAACTTCTACAGAAGCACCAGCTTCTTCAAGTTTAGCTTTAACTTCTTCAGCTTCTTCTTTAGCAACGCCTTCTTTAAGCGGAGCTGGAGCACCATCAACTAATGCTTTTGCTTCTTTTAATCCTAAACCAGTGATTTCACGAACAACTTTGATTACGTTGATCTTAGATGCACCAGCAGATGTAAGAATTACATCAAATTCTGTTTGCTCAGCTTCAGCAGCAGCACCAGCGCCACCAACCATAGCTACAGGTGCAGCAGCAGTTACACCAAATTCTTCTTCAATTGCTTTTACAAGATCGTTTAATTCTAAAACTGTCATTTCTTTAATCGCTTCAATGATTTGATCTTTACTCATTTTATATTTCCTCCTAAATGTAAGTTTAAATTTAAATTAAAGTTATGCTCGGATTAAGCACCTTGTTCTTCTTTTTGTTCAGCAACAGCTTTTGTAGCCAATGCAAAGTTACGCATTGGAGCTTGAAGAACGCTAAGCAACATAGAAAGTAACCCTTCTCTTGAAGGAAGTTCAGCTAGTGCCTTAACTTCTTCTAATGTAGCATATTGACCTTCGATTACACCTGCTTTAATTTCTAACGCATCATGCTTTTTAGCAAAGTCGTTAAGAATTTTAGCTGGAGCAATAACATCATCACTACTAAAAGCAATCGCAGTTGGTCCTACTAACACTTCATCTAATTGTGTTAATTCTACTTCTGCAGTTGCACGACGTGTCATTGTGTTTTTGTAAACTTTAAAATCAACATTTGCTTCACGTAATTGCTTACGTAACTCAGTTACTTCAGCAACGTTTAACCCACGATAGTCAACAACTACTGTTGTTTTGCTATCACGAAGTTTTCCAGCAATCTCAGATACTACTTGTTGTTTTTGTTCACGTACGCTCATATTTACACCTCCTATGATTATTCGAAAACTTCCAGGTTTTACCCCGAAGTTTCTTATACTATCAAAGCTTGATAGTATTAAAACCATACCGTTTTTTTATGAGGTGATCCTTTCTATAGGAAAAGCCCCCATATGCCGAGACACACGGAGGCTATTGTTATAGTGATTAGATCAACTTTTAACAACCTCGGTAGGAAATTAAGCGAATGATGCGCACCTACTGTCTACGGTATGAATTATTCAATTCACATTTGTTAGTATATCTATTTAAAACAAAAGAGTCAACTGGAATTATTTTGTAGCGGCTGCTACATTAACTTTAACACCAGGTCCCATCGTTGATGCTACAGCGATGTTCTTCATGTAAGTTCCTTTTGCAGCTGCAGGTTTAACTTTAATTAAAGTTTCTACAACTGTAGTTAAGTTTTCAACTAACTTATTTGTATCAAAAGAAACTTTACCAATTGGAGCATGAATGTTTCCAGCTTTATCTACACGATATTCAATCTTACCTGCTTTGATCTCATTAACAGCTTTTTCAACTTCGAACGTAACTGTTCCAGTTTTAGGGTTTGGCATTAAACCTTTAGGACCTAATACACGTCCAAGTTTACCTACTTGCCCCATCATGTCTGGAGTAGCTACTACAACATCAAAGTCAAACCAACCTTGTTGGATTTTGTTAATGTAATCTTCATCCCCAACGTAATCCGCTCCAGCTGCTTCTGCTTGCTTAGCTTTGTCACCTTTAGCAAATACTAATACACGTTGAGTTTTACCTGTTCCATGTGGAAGAACAACTGCTCCACGAATTTGTTGATCAGCTTTCTTAGGATCAACTCCTAAACGAAATGCAACTTCAACTGTTTCATCAAAAGATGCTGATGAAGTCTTTTTTACTAATTCAATTGCTTCTTCTACAGGGTAAGCTTTTGTACGATCAACAAGCTTTGCAGCTTCTTGATACTTTTTACCTTTTTTAGCCAATTTTATTTCCTCCTTGATTGTGGTTTTAGCGGTAGTACCTCCCACTAAGAAAAGCGCAAGGCGCCCGCCTATCGGCGACACACTAATGATCGTATCAACGATTTAACGTGCTCAATCCGATGGCGCCTGGAGCTAGAAAGCTATCCAGGTTTTAGGACAATTTTGCCCTTAAATAAAGGTTGCGAGGTCTTTGATAGACCTATCCGCAACCTCGCTCATTACCTTCTTGCAAACCGTGAGAATTAGTCTTCAATAACAATTCCCATACTGCGTGCAGTACCTTCCACCATACGCATAGCTGACTCTACGTTAGCTGCGTTAAGGTCTGGCATTTTTGTTTCCGCGATTTCGCGTACTTTATCACGCTTTACTGTTGCTACTTTTTTACGATTCGGCTCACCTGATCCGCTTTGGATACCAGCAGCTACTTTAAGTAATACTGCAGCAGGTGGAGTTTTCGTAACGAATGTAAATGAACGGTCCTCAAATACCGTAATTTCAACCGGAATAATTAAACCAGCTTGATCAGCAGTACGAGCATTGAATTCTTTACAGAATCCCATAATGTTTACTCCCGCTTGACCTAGTGCAGGTCCAACTGGCGGTGCTGGATTTGCTTTCCCAGCAGGAATTTGTAATTTTACCATTTTAATAACCTTTTTAGCCACGCGACACACCTCCTTAAGTCCGTGATGTGGTTAGCCGGATCTTCTAAATTAGATCCTCCCACTCGATTTTACTTTCATTAGAAAGCTTTGTTCAAAATTCGCATTAAGAACAAAGAAGATTTTATCACTTTGTAAACAAGATAGCAAGTTTTATTTTCTATTAGATTTTTTCTACTTGAGAAAAGTCTAATTCGACTGGCGTTTCACGGCCAAACATATTGACATGAACTTTAAGTTTTTGTTTATCTATTTGAATCTCTTCAATGGAACCTACAAAATTTGCGAATGGACCGTCTGTTACTTTAACAGATTCTTTTAATTCAAAGTCAATTTCTGCTCTAGGTTCCTCGACTCCCATTTGACGTAAAATAGACTCTACTTCCTCAGGTAGAAGTGCAGTAGGCTTTGAACCTGCACCAGCAGAACCAACAAACCCTGTTACTCCTGGCGTATTCCTTACTACATACCACGAATCATCAGTCATTACCATTTCAACTAGTACGTATCCAGGAAATACTTTTTTAACAACAGATTTCGTTTTACCGTTTTTTGTTTCTGTTTCTTCTTCAACAGGAACTAAAACACGGAATATTTTATCTGTCATATCCATGGATTCTACTCTTTTTTCTAAATTTGTTTTTACTTTATTTTCATACCCTGAATAAGTATGAACTACAAACCAATTTTTCTCCATAATGAATAGGACCTTACGCCCTTCCCTCCTCTATGGATCAATCCCACTTAGTTAGAAAAATCTACCATGCAATTAGATTTTTCTTACACTCCCAACTAACCCATTAAGGTTAAAGGTCGTATAAATAAAAAGGATAGACCAATCATCCTAATATAAAGCGAATTAACGTAGAGATACCAAAGTCTACGACTGTAAAAAAGAGTGCAATAAACACCACTGTAGCTACTACTACTACGGTGTATCTTGTTAACTCTTTACGACTAGGCCACGAAACTCTTTTTAATTCTTTTACTACATCTCGCAAAAAATCATTCGTTCTCTTAACCACTCCAGCCATTAAGCCACCTCCGCCCTTTACACACTTACTTTTAGCGAATCATTTATACTTTAAACATGAAACTTCGGTTTAGGATTAAAACGCAAGAACTTCAGAAAAACCATAAACATACAATATTGGTAAATCGTGTTTTCTATACCGTTTATCCATAAGCTTGTACTATATGATGAGTACTTACGAGGTTATTTTGTTTCAAGATGAAGGGTGTGCTCATTACATACTTTACAGAATTTCTTCATTTCTTTACGCTCTGTATTAGAAGAATGATTCTTTTCCGTAGTGTAGTTGCGAGACTTACAGACATCACATGCAAGAACAATTTTCTTTCGCACTATAGATTACCCCAATCTTGTAATTGTTAATATTCACATACTAATCAACCATATCACAGGGCTTTGATAGTGTCAATATACTGTACAATTGTAACCAATATTTGCTTTTTCAAAACTAAATAATTTAAAACAATTAAAAAAATTGCTAAAATCAATTCTATGATCCCTGTAATCTCTTGCGAAAAAAACTATTACTTGATGATAACGGATCCATTTTACTGGATATGGTTTCTTAAGTCGTGAGATCTAACTAATAAGAAAAGCGCAAGTTCCCTTGCTCATCGACGTAATAAGCTGGACTGAGTCGAGTGAGATATAGGAGAGTCGAAAGTCGTTAGACTTTCGTTCTCGACTTATCGTAGACGAGACGAAGGAAGCTTTCTAGTCGATAGGGCGCTAGACAGTTTCTAAGTTAGAAATTTTATACTTTCTTACCTTGTAAATTTAAAAAGTTATTTACTTTTTCTTTAAGAACTTACTAGTGAACATTGAAAAGTTTAGAAAAGGGTAAACAAAAAACAGGGGAAAATCCCTGCTAGATGCTTACACCTTTTAACTCTACATAGCGTTCTAGTTTCCTTTTTACTCTCTGCAATGCGTTGTCAATAGATTTAACATGCCTGTTTAAGTCGACGGAAATTTCCTGGTAAGATCTTCCGTCTAAATAAAGCATTAATACTTTCCTCTCAAGTTCACTTAAGATTTCACCCATTTTCAGTTCAATATCATCGAACTCTTCTTGATTAATGAGTAATTCTTCTGGATCGGTTACACGACTGCCACAAATTACATCAAGAAGGGTACGATCACTTTCTTCATCATAAATGGGACGATCTAGTGATACATAAGAATTTAATGGGATGTGTTTTTGTCTAGTTGCCGTTTTAATCGCAGTAATAATTTGCCTAGTTATACAAAGTTCTGCAAATGCCTTAAACGAGGATAGCTTGTCTCCTTTAAAATCCCTAATCGCTTTGTAGAGTCCTATCATTCCTTCTTGAACAATATCCTCATGATCTGCACCTATTAAGAAGTAAGACCTTGATTTCGCTCTAACGAAGTTCTTATATTTATTAATAAGATACTCCAAAGCACCACTATCTCCTTGCCTAACGTATTCAACTAAGTATTCATCTTCCATTTGCTCAAAGTTAGCATTTTTGATTTCTTTGAGGCCTATGCTCACCATAATCCCCCCCGACCTTCGATGAATTGTATTACGTATAAAAAGGTGAATATTTACAATCAAGTAGCAATGACAAAACAATTACATGGCAACTGATAATCTATTACTTAATCCCCTTTTATGACCAACGATTACGAAAAAATATTAACCGCTTTCCTTTTTCCCAAAAAAGAATTGTATAAATATAGGAGTATTATATAGCATTGATTTAACAAGCGTCAACCACTCACATGTTGCCTCGACGCCATTTTTCAAAAATTTCTGCCAATTCGTCAGAAATCGCTATTTTCGCCGTTTTTCTTACTTTTTTCGACTTTTTGACTTCTTTCTCTATTCCCTTTTCTATAATAGCCATTTCAGTACGTAATTCTCTAGCAGATTTTCGTAAGGCTCCTCTTCCGAATGTAATTGATTGTTCCACAAAATCAGAAGTAGCAACGTATACTTGCGTATTTATTGTTTTTAATTCATGGACTAATTTTTCAATACGTTCATCGGCAGTCTCGTTTTCTCTTGTGTATACAATTTCTAGCCTGTAATTACTATATTTTTTCCCTATACCAGGTACCATATGGGCATCAAAGACAATAATGACTTTCATACCACTATAAGCTTGATACTCAGCCATTTTCTCAACTAACTCGTCTCTCGCACCTTCTAAATTATCCTTTTTTAATGCTTTTAGTTCCTTCCAATCCCCAATAATGTTATAGCCGTCTACGAGTAGTATATTGTCCATTTTATTTCAATCCTATTGTGTTACGCTTCCTTAAAACCTCATACATTAAAAGACTTGCTGCTACAGAAGCATTTAAGGAAGTCACCTTTCCTTGCATGGGTATACTGAGTAGAAAATCGCACTTCTCCTTAACTAAACGACTCATTCCTTTTCCTTCGCTACCTATTACTAGACCGATAGGCAAATCAAAACTTGCCTGTCTGAAATCTGTATCACCCTTAGCGTCTGTCCCGGCAAACCATAGCCCACGTTTTTTTAATTCGTCCATCGTTCTTGCTAGGTTTGTAACACGTACGACCGGAACATACTCAATCGCTCCAGTAGAAGCTTTAGCTACTGTTGCGGTTAGTCCTACTGCTCTTCTTTTGGGAATAATTACTCCATGCGCTCCACTAGCATCAGCAGTTCGAATAATCGAACCTAAGTTATGGGGATCCTCAATTTCATCTAAAATAAGAAAAAACGGATCCTCACCTTTTTCTTCGGCCTTTTTAAACAAGTCTTCTAACTGTGCATACTCATACGCAGCAACCGAAGCTACAATCCCTTGGTGGTTTTGAGAATCGATCAAAGATTCTATTTTCTTTTTAGGTACAAATTGATACTGAATTCCATTTGCTTTTGCTAGATCAATCACTTGATTTACTTGACCTTTTTGAGAGCCTTCTCCAATCCAAATTTTATTAATCGGGTGGCCAGAACGTATTGCTTCTAAAACAGGATTTCTACCGATAATAAATTCACTTCCCATTTTTCACACTCCCTCCTTCTTCTTCCAAAATTTTAAATGTTTTCTCAATAACACAGTCAAGTCTCTCGTATTCATTTAATAAATATAAGTAACCTAATAAAGCTTCAAAAGCCGTACTCTGTCGGTAAGTTTGTAAGTCTGTACTTTTTCGAACATTGCCAGGTTTGGCATTTCTGCCACGCATTACAACATCAATTTCCTCTCTACTTAAAAAATCTGTCGAAAGCAACCTGTTAATAACTATTGCTTGAGCTTTTGCAGACACGTAACTTGTTGCTTTTTTATGAAGTTCGTTAGGTCTTACCTTTCCTGAAGCAATTAGCCGATACCGGACATACGTATCAAGAACAGTATCACCCATATATGCTAAAGCCAACGCATTTAGTTGTTTTAAATCAATTTTTGGTTCTGTTAGTTTCATCATTATGGTTATTCCCTCTTCCAACGCACTCCTTGTGGCGTATCCTCTAAAATAATATTCATATTTTTCAAATCGTCTCTAATTTTATCCGCAAGTGCAAAATCTTTATTTTTTCTTGCTTCATTCCTTTGTTCAATTAATTTATCAATTTCCTCATCTAGCAGCTCTTTTGCTGACGAAAGATCAAAACCAAGCACACCAGATAATTCCTCAAATGTTTTTAAAAAGTACTCAAGTACTTTTTTTGATGAATGATCCTCACGCAAATAAAGATTTGCTTTTTTTGCTAAATCAAACAGTGTTGCAATTGCATTGGCGCTGTTAAAATCATCATCCATTTCTTTGATAAACTTTTCTTTCTCTACATTTATTTTTCCGATCCAATCGTTCTCATTTTCACCTAAGTTAGCACTCTCTTCTAGGCGATACTGAAGGTTTCTGACTGCCGTTTTTAAACGATCAAAACTACTCTTAGCACTATTTAACAATTCGTCACTAAAATTTATCGGACTTCTGTAGTGGGCCATAAGCATAAAGAAACGTATAATTTCAGGTTCATATTTTTTAATAATATCGTGAACCAAAATAAAGTTTCCTAACGACTTCGACATTTTCTCATTATCAATATTAATATACCCATTATGAAGCCAATAGTTAGCCATCGGTTTACCGGTCATTGCTTCTGATTGAGCAATTTCATTTTCATGGTGTGGGAATGAAAGGTCCTGCCCCCCTGCATGAATATCAATCGTGTCTCCTAAATATTTCTTCACCATGGCTGAACATTCAATATGCCACCCTGGTCTTCCTTCTCCCCATGGACTAGCCCATGATATTTCCCCTGGTTTCGCAGCTTTCCAAAGAACAAAATCTAAAGGGTCTACTTTTTGCTGCTCGACTTCAATTCTGGCTCCTGATTGTAGGTCATCAATTGATTGTTGCGAAAGCTTTCCATATCCTTTGAATTTCCTCGTACTGAAATATACATCTCCATTAACTTCATAGGCAAATCCTTTATCGACAAGACCTTTAATAAAATCAATAATTTCTACCATTGTTTCTGTAACACGAGGATGAACGTCTGCACAACGTACACCTAAAGCAGCTACATCATCAAAATACGCTTTAATAAATCGCTCGGCAATTGTTGGTACATCTTCACCTAATTCTTTTGCTGCTTTTATAAGTTTATCGTCAACATCAGTAAAGTTAGATACATATGTTACGTCATAGCCTCGGAACTCTAAGTACCTTCGAACCATATCAAAAATTATCGCCGGTCTTGCATTACCAATATGAATATAATTGTAAACCGTCGGTCCACACACATACATTTTGACTTTGCTTTCTTCTATTGGTTGAAATAGTTCTTTTTGTCTTGACAACGTGTTATATACTTTAATCGACATTATTTTACACTCCTTCATTTAATATAATTTGAAATTTTGTTGAGTGAAGCCCATCATTGCATTAATTCAATCACACCAATTTAGATTTAAGTTACCAAGGCACTATTCAACTCGATCTATAATTTGGCGTTGTAAAACCTGTATTGTTAATTTCATTTAAGTTGAGATACATTTACGGTTGTTTTAATTTTGCTAGCTCATCTTTAAGACGATTTATCTCAGCTTCAAGCTCTTTAAATTTATCTGCAACTGGGTCTGGTAAATTTATATGATCTAAGTCTCTTCTAATTTTCACACCATCTTGCATAACGACCCGTCCAGGTATCCCTACAACCGTAGAATTGGGTGGAACTTCATTAAGTACTACAGATCCCGCACCAATACGTGAGTTTTTCCCTATTTTCATTGAACCTAATACTTTTGCTCCTGATGCTATCAATACATTATCTTCAATTGTGGGATGTCGTTTACCTTTCTCTTTCCCTGTACCACCTAATGTAACACCTTGATAGATAGTTACATTATCTCCAATTTCACACGTTTCTCCAATTACGACACCCATACCATGGTCAATAAATAAACGTTGGCCAATTACTGCACCAGGATGAATTTCTATCCCCGTGATAAAACGCGAAACTTGAGATATAAACCTAGCAAGAAAAAACAATCTTTTTTTCCATAAGAAATGAGCAAACCTATGTGCCCAAATTGCATGAAGGCCTGAGTAAGTAAAAATCACTTCAATTTTACTTCTCGCGGCTGGATCTTGTTCAAACACTACATCAATATCGTTTCTTAACGTTTTAAACAACCATTTCTCCCCCTTCTAGATACAACATACACCGAAAATCGTATTTCTATAGATATTAAAATAACAGTTAACAAATTAAGCTTTATTACGGTAAAATCTTTAAATCGAGTGAATTTCAAAGTTTCATTTCGAGCGGCATCAACTAAATAAACGTACCAAATAGGCATTTAATAACTATAATATGAAATTCATTAAATTGTATAAATTATTGCTATGTCTTTATCGATAACTAAGTTTTTAACCTCATATAAAAAAGCGCCTCTGTGCATAATGTGCACAGAGACGCTTTTTAGCGCGGTTCCACTCTGTTTGAGTATGGTATTATACTCCTCTTAACTCTTTTAACGGAGAGTGCCGCCAATACTTACTTTGTTATCAAAAACATTTTAGTATTAGACTCAGAGGGGCAATTCAAAGGATATTTCTTAAGCTACTTTCAGCCTTGGCAGCTCTCTCTAAATAAGAAATAGTCCTTTTACTTATCCTCTTCTACGCTTTACAATAATCCGGTTAAACGATTTAACACGATTTCTTTACCTAATAAACTTATTGCTTGTGGTAAGTCGGGACCATGTGTTTGACCCGTTGTCGCTACACGGATCGGCATAAATAACTGCTTACCTTTATACCCTGTTGCTTTCTGGGTAGCTTTTGTAGCTGCTTTAATTTCTTCAGCTGTAAATGTTTCTAAAGCTTCTAATTGAGTTTTAAATTCTTTTAACACTGCAGGAACTTGTTCTTCATTTAAAATTTCTTTTGCCTCTTCATTATACTCAATTTCAGTCTTAAAGAACAACTCTGTTAGTTCAACAATTTCTCCACCATAGCTCATTTTTTCCTGATGCAATAAGATTAAGTCTCTTGCCCATTGTTTCTTTTCTAGAGTCATAGCTCCAGATAACCTTCCAGCCTTTACCAGGTGAGGGAGTGCTAACTCAACTACTCGATCACCATCAGCCTTTTTCATATATTGATTATTCATCCACTCAAGTTTTTGTGTATCAAATACAGCAGGAGCTTTTGAAACTCTCTCTAAACTAAATTGTTCAATGAGTTCTTCTTTTGTAAATATTTCTTCTTCTCCAACAGGAGACCAACCAAGTAAAGCTAAAAAGTTAACAATCGCTTCTGGTAAGTACCCTAAATCTCGATATTGTTCAACAAATTGAATAATCGATTCGTCACGTTTACTCATCTTTTGACGGTCCTGGTTTAATATTAATGAAGCATGAGCAAACTTTGGCGTTTCCCACCCAAAAGCTTCGTATAATAAAACTTGGCGTGGTGCATTTGATAAGTGTTCTTCACCGCGAATAATATGAGAGATCTCCATTAAATGATCATCAACAACAACAGCAAAGTTATACATTGGAATTCCGTCTCGCCTTGCAATAATGAAATCACCGATACCCTCTGCTTCAAATTCTACTTTTCCTCTAACAGCGTCATCTACAATTACTAGCTTTCCTTCTGGAACGCGAAAGCGAACAACCGGTTTTCTACCTTCATTTTCATAAGCGGTACGTTTCTCAACTGTTAAGTCTCGGTCACGTCCGCTATATTTAGGAGTTTCACCGCGTGCTAATTGTTCCTCTCGTTCTCTTTCGCTTTCTTCCTCTGTCATATAGCAATAGTATGCTTTTCCTTGGTCTATAAGTTCTTGAATATACTTTTTGTATATATTTAATCGTTCCATACAGCTATATGGCCCAAACTCCCCACCAACATCGACACTTTCATCCCACTCAATTCCTAACCACTTCATACTTTCCAATAATTTTTCTTGAGCTGTTTCTACATTTCTTGCTTGATCTGTATCCTCAATTCGTACGATAAACTTTCCACCTTGGTTACGGGCAAATAAATAATTAAATAGAGCAGACCTCGCTCCTCCTATATGTAAATGTCCTGTTGGACTTGGGGCAAAACGAACTCTCACTTGTTTTGACATGTTTAACACCATCCATTTCTTTCATAATTCTATTTTCAGAAAAAGTGTTCAAGACTATAATTTTAAAGTAATTAACGATTATTTTTCACTAATAACACAACTGCTTGAGATGCTATACCTTCTTCTCTACCACAAAAACCTAATTTTTCGGTTGTTGTTGCTTTAACATTTACTTGATCTAAATCAGCTTCTAATAATTCACTAATCCTACGTCTCATTTCAGGGATATAAGGAGCCATCTTTGGCCTTTGTGCAATAATCGTGCAATCAATATTTCCTAAAGTATACCCTTTTTCTTTGACAATTTCCCAAACGTGCGAAAGAAGTTTTGCCGAATCTGCGTCTTTAAAATTAGGGTCCGTATCTGGGAAGTGCTTTCCGATATCTCCCTCACCAATTGCACCTAAACAGGCATCAGCAACTGTGTGGAGTAAAACATCAGCATCAGAATGACCTAATAGCCCCATTTCATGAGGTATTTCAATTCCACCTATGATTAATTTTCTTCCTTCGACTAATTGATGTACATCATACCCTTGTCCTATTCTTATCATACTAATTCTCCTCGTCTCACTCGCAAAATAAACGATGCAAACACGATATCCTCTCGAGTAGTGAGTTTAATATTGAAGTAGTCTCCTGTAACAATTGATACAGGTTTATCTAGCTTTTCCATTAAACTAGCATCATCAGTTCCTAAAAAATTATTTTTCTCAGCCCATTCATGAGCAGAAAGAATAGCTTGTAAACGAAACGCTTGAGGTGTTTGAACTGACCATAAACTAGATCGATCTACTGTATGTGATACAAATTCACCTTCACTCATTTTTACGGTGTCTTTAATCGGCACAGCGAGTATTGCAGCTTCTGTTTTTTCTGTTTCTTCAACTAGACGGTGAATATGCTCTTCCTTTACAAATGGACGAGCGCCATCGTGTATTAACACGATCTTATCTCCACCCAATTCTTTCAATCCATTTCGAACGCTATGTTGCCTTTCTGTGCCCCCAGAAACTACTTTTGAAACTTTTGAAATTTTATATATATTTGTCAGTTGAGTTATTTGTTCAATTTCATCCTTGTTTGCCACTATAATAATTTCTTCACACCAGTTATCATTTTGAAAAGTGTTTAATGTATGTACGATGACAGGCTTATCTTCTAAGAGTAGAAACTGTTTGTTTTTATTAAGTTTCATTCTTTTTCCTTGCCCTGCTGCAGGAATCACTACAGAATATTTCATTAAAGAGCTTCTCCATTCAAAAGTATAATCTTAAACTATGATTATTATAGCGAACTAGAGAAAAAAAGGAAACGTCAAGACAACAAATGTTGACCTAACGTTTTCTATAAAATATTTATAATGCCTTTTCTAATAATTTTGGTTTAGCAAATATCATTCTACCGGCTGATGTTTGAAGTACACTAGTAACTATTACATCAATATGCTTTCCAATGTGATCACGACCACCTTCAACAACAATCATTGTGCCATCGTCTAAATAAGCAATACCTTGATTATGCTCTTTACCATCTTTTATCACTTGGACATGTAACTCTTCACCAGGTAAAACAATTGGCTTTACCGCATTTGCTAAGTCATTAATGTTTAATACCGGAACCCCTTGAAGATCACACACTTTATTTAAATTAAAATCATTCGTCACAACAAGTCCAGAAACAAGCTTTGCTAGTTTAACTAACTTACTATCAACCTCTTGAATGTCTTCAAAGTCACCTTCGTAAATTTCAACATTAATCGATAGTTCTTTTTGTATTTTATTTAATATATCTAATCCTCGGCGACCACGGTTTCTCTTTAATACATCAGATGAATCTGCAATATGCTGAAGTTCTTCAAGTACAAACTGCGGAATAACTAAAGTCCCTTCTAAAAACCCTGTTTGGCAAATATCAGCAATACGTCCATCTATTATAACACTCGTATCTAGTATTTTAAGCTCAACACCATGTCTTTCTTTTACTACTTCATCAACATCCTTCTTTTTATCACTTTTTCTTGAAAACAAATGAATAAGTTCATCCCGCTTCTTAAATCCAACTTGAAAACCTAAATATCCTAATAATAAAGTTAGGAAGATAGGTAAAACTGTACTAACAACAGGGATTGTATTCAAAGGTAATACAATTAAAAATGCAACAATTAATCCAAAAATAATTCCCATTGTTCCAAAAAGAACATCTGTTGCCGGAGCCTTCACTAACTTTTCCTCTACTAAACGAATTAACCCAACAATATAATCTGTAATCCAAAATGAAGATAAATATAATATAATTGCACCAATTACAGCACCAGAATAAGAATTTGTAACCCAATTAGGCAAACCACCAAAATTCAAAATTTCTATTACGTCTGGTACAAATAGAAATCCCAATGTTCCACCTAAAATAACAAAGAAAAGCTTAACTATCCATCTCACCATCGATTCCACCTCCTTTACCATTATAGACATTCTGAAAAATTTGAAACATTATTATACAAATTTTTATTATTTTATTATATACACTATTACGTTTCAAATTAATCATAAGTTTAAAATAACAAAGCGGCAAAGTGTTGTCAATTTTCATGAATAAATACCCCATTATAACTTTAATTGAAAACGCAGTCAACATCTTTATATGTGACGATCTATAAAAAGTTGTTCTTGAATTCTTGTTAAACCCTCTTTTATCTTTCTTGCCCTTGCTTCACCAATTCCTTCTACTTCATCAAGTTCCTCAATAGAAGCTCTCATAATTTGTGTAATATTTTCAAACTTGTCTATTAAATTTTCGACTACAAGTGGTGGTATTCTTGGTATTTTATGAAGAATTCGATAACCACGTGGGGTAATCGTATGCTCCGATAAATTTATATTTTTAGAATACCCGAGCAACTTAACAATGATTTGATCTTCTAATAATTCTTCATTTGATAATTTCTTCAATTGTTTTAGTATGTGCTGTTCGTCTTGGTTTTGATCCTTAATATAATCTTTTAATAACAAACCAGCCTCTTTTTCAATATTAGAAACTAGTTCTTCTAACTGCATTGAAATGAGTCTTCCTTCATCCCCTAATTCATTTACATAATTTAATATTTCACTTTTTATACGTAGTACCATTTCAACTCGATGGATTACTTGTGATACTTCCTGAAATGTAACTAGTTCTTCAAACTCCAAAGCACCTAAATTGGTAATCCCTTGATCAAGTACTGATTTATATTTCTCAAGTGTCTGAATTGCTTGATTTGCCTTTGTTAATATAACACCAATATCTTTTAATGAGTAACGTGATTCACCTTGATAGAGAGTAATGACATTTCTTCTTTGTGAGATCGATATGACTAAATTCCCTGTTTGTCGCGCTACTCTCTCAGCAGTACGATGTCGGATCCCCGTTTCAGTTGATGGGATTGTAGGATTTGGTACTAATTGAGTGTTTGCATATAATATTCGATCGCCTTCTTCACTCAAAATAATTGCACCATCCATTTTTGCTAGTTCATATAAATAGGCTGGAGAGAATTCACAATTAATAAAAAATCCTCCATCTACAATATTCATCATTTCATTATTATAACCTAATACAATTAACCCACCTGTTTTTGCCCTTAAAACATTATCGATCCCCTCTCGTAATGGAGAACCCGGGGCTACTATCTTTAAAACATCATCAATAAAAGCCGTTTTATTCATAAGATCCAAATTCATTACCCTCCCATTAAGGTATCTAATGCCTCTTTTACTGTTGAAACTCCTATTACTTTTATTCCTTCTGGAACATTCCATCCCCCCATATTCTTTTCAGGAATAATCACTCTTTTAAAGCCCAACTTTGCTGCTTCTAAAACTCGTTGTTCAATCCGCGAGACTCTTCGTACCTCTCCTGTTAAACCAATTTCTCCAATTGCCACATCAGTTGGACTTGTCGGCTGATCTCTAAAACTTGAGGCGATACAAATAGCAATACCTAAGTCTACAGCAGGTTCATCTAAGCGCACCCCGCCAGCTACATTTAAATAGGCATCTTGATTTTGGAGTAGAAGACCTACTCGTTTTTCTAATACCGCCATTAGTAATGAAACTCTATTATGGTCAATACCCGTAGCCATGCGCCTTGGATTTCCAAATGTAGTAGGGGAGACAAGTGCTTGTAGCTCAACTAAAACGGTTCTTGTGCCTTCGAGAGAAGCTACGACAATAGAACCAGAAGCACCTTGAGAACGCTCTTCTAAAAATATTTCAGAAGGATTAAGAACCTCTTCAAGTCCAACCTCTTTCATTTCAAAAATCCCTATTTCATTTGTTGAACCAAAACGGTTTTTCACAGCTCTTAAGATTCGGTATGTATGATGCCTCTCTCCTTCAAAATATAAAACAGAGTCAACCATATGCTCTAATAACCTTGGGCCAGCAATTGCGCCTTGTTTCGTAACATGACCAACAATAAAAATGGCTATTCCTTTTGTTTTAGCAATTCTCATTAAAGCGGCTGTACACTCTCGTACTTGCGAAACACTTCCTGGCGCTGAAGTAATATCTGATATATAAACCGTTTGAATAGAGTCAATAATTACTAACGCAGGGTTAATTTCCTCAATTGACTTTTCAATATATTCTAGATCAGTTTCCGCAAGAACAAAAAGCTGATCTGAAGTAATATCTAAACGATCTGCTCGTATTTTTGTTTGTTTGACTGATTCTTCACCTGATATATATAGGACCTTGTGATTATTATTTGCCAATTTCGAGGAAACTTGTAATAATAACGTCGATTTTCCTATCCCAGGATCTCCCCCAACAAGTACCAATGAACCGGGAACAATTCCTCCACCTAAAACTCGATCAAGTTCAATCATATTGGTACTTAATCTTTGTTCTAAATCTCTTTCGATAGTTGTTATTGACTGTGGCTTTTTGTTAGTCGAGTTCACAGATGTAACAAAGCCCCTTACTTTATTATCCTGTTCTTCAAACTCTTCAGTCATTGAATTCCAACTTTGGCATCCGGGACATTTCCCCATCCATTTTTTTGATTCGTAACCACACTCTTGACATACAAATTTTGTTTTTCGCTTTGCCATACTAATCCCTTTCTAAGAAACACATGTATATTTTAACATAAAATCCCATTAATTTTTCCATTAAATATCGAGTATCACTACTTAATTATATATATAATTAACCATATATTGTCCAACGTAAAACACTTAGTTTCTCATTTTTTTTAGCAAGCGTTAGTGCTCACTAGACGAATAAGTTATATATCTTCAAGAAAAGCGTAAGCGCCTTGGTCACAAGCGGCTGCTCCTGTGCCACTCCGTTTGCTCAAGAGTAAAGCCGCTTCGAAGTAATCCAAGTAGTAGCTTCAATGGGGCGGCCTTTGACGGAAGCCGCTCTTTGGCTTCTTACGTGCTTCTGCGTCTTCAAGTACTGCTTCGTAGTAAGCTTCCTCGAAGCAGTGTTTTGTGCGACGAGTAACCGCAGGAGCAAAGCTGCATGAAGCTAATCAACGAAGAATTTCAAGACGTAATTGAAGTCAGTTGCTTGACTGAAGTGACCGAGCTCGTAGGCTGCTTGCGCTAGACAGTTGCTAAGATAGAATTTTTATACTTTCTTACCTTGTTAAAAACAAATAGCCGGGAAACCTTCCCGGCTATTCTTATTAAGATGTAGTAGTTTTGACAGCAGATTCTACTACAAACTCATTATCAACTACATCTAACTTTACCTTTTGACCTTTTTGGATTGTACCTCTTAATAATTCTTCTGATAATCGATCTTCTACATGCTTTTGTAAGGCTCTACGAAGAGGACGAGCTCCGTATTCAGGATCATACCCTTCATCCGCAATCTTTGCTAAAGCCGCATCTGTTAGTTCGAACTCAATATCATGCTCCAATAAACGCTTCTTTAATGTATCTGCCATTAATGATACGATTTGTTGAATATGCGTTTTATCTAATGAGTGGAAGACAATAATTTCATCAATACGGTTTAAAAATTCTGGGCGGAAGCTCTTCTTTAACTCACCCATTACTTTCTCTTTCATATCTTTATACTCTCGACCCTCTGATTGAGTCGTAAATCCAAGATATTTATTTCGCTTTAATTCACTTGCACCTACGTTAGAAGTCATAATTACCGCTGTATTTCTAAAGTCCACTGTACGTCCTTTAGAGTCTGTGAGACGACCATCTTCTAGCACTTGTAGTAAGATGTTAAATACTTCAGGGTGTGCTTTTTCAATCTCATCAAATAGAATAACGGAGTAAGGCTTTCTTCTAACTTTTTCTGTTAGTTGTCCACCGTCATCATGACCGACATAACCAGGTGGTGAACCTACTAATCGAGATGTTGCATGTTTTTCCATATATTCTGACATATCAATTCGAATGACAGCATCTTCATCTCCGAAAAGCGTTTCAGCGACAGCCCTCGCTAACTCGGTTTTACCTACACCAGTAGGTCCTAAGAAAATAAATGAACCAATTGGACGTTTTGGATCTTTTAAACCCGCTCTAGCACGACGGACAGCTTTTGAAATAGCTTTAACGGCTTCTTCTTGGCCAATTACACGTTGATGTAGAATTTCTTCCATCTTTAATAGCCTCTCTGTTTCTTCTTCAGCTAGCTTCGAAACAGGAACTCCAGTCCAACTAGATACAACTTGAGCAATATCTTCGGTTGTAACCTCTGTATTTTCTTGCCCTTGTTTTTCTTTCCATTCTTTCTTTAATGTTTCAAGCTCTTCTCTTAATCTTTGTTCACTATCCCTTAGTGATGCAGCTTTTTCAAACTCTTGACTTTGTACTGAGGCATCTTTTTCTTTCCTTGTTTCCTCTAATTTATTTTCAAGCTCTTTTAAGTTTGGCGGAATTGTATAAGATCTTAGGCGAACCTTTGAAGCTGCTTCATCAACTAAGTCAATTGCTTTATCCGGTAAGAAACGATCAGAAATATAGCGATCTGAAAGCTTTACAGATTCCTCAATTGCCTCATCGGTAATCGTTACACGATGGTGAGCTTCATAGCGATCTCTTAACCCTTTTAAGATTAAAATTGATTCTTCTATGGATGGTTCATCAACTTGAATCGGTTGAAAACGTCTTTCTAAAGCCGCATCTTTTTCAATATATTTTCGATACTCATCAAGGGTAGTTGCACCAATACATTGTAACTCACCACGTGCTAGGGAAGGCTTTAAGATGTTTGATGCATCAATTGCCCCTTCTGCACCACCTGCACCAATTAATGTGTGCAACTCATCAATAAATAAAATAACATTTTGAGCTTGGCGGATTTCATCCATTACTTTTTTAAGACGGTCTTCAAATTCACCACGATATTTCGTACCTGCAACAACAGTTCCCATATCAAGCGTCATAACTCTTTTTCCACGGAGAGTCTCTGGAACTTCGTTTGCAACGATTTGTTGCGCTAATCCTTCAGCAATGGCTGTTTTACCAACACCAGGTTCACCAATTAATACTGGATTATTTTTTGTTCGTCGACTTAATACTTGAATAACCCTCTCTATTTCTTTACTACGACCAATTACAGGGTCTAAACCTTCCTCTTTAGCCATAGCGGTTAAATCTCTTGCAAGACTATCTAATGTTGGTGTGTTGACGTTAGCTGCCGCACCACCTTGTTGACTACTACTAGATGTTTCATTACTTCCTAATAATTGTAACACTTGTTGGCGGGCTTTATTTAAGCTTACTCCTAGGTTATTTAACACTCTAGCTGCGACACCTTCACCCTCACGAATTAAACCTAATAAGATATGTTCAGTTCCTACATAAGAATGACCTAATTTTCTTGCTTCATCCATTGATAATTCAATAACTTTTTTTGCTCTCGGTGTGTAATGAATGGTTTTTGCACCATCTTGCCCTTTACCAATCAAAGTTTCAACTTCATTTTGAATTTTATCAGAACCCAAACCTAAACCTAAAAGGGCTTTTGCAGCAATTCCTTCACCTTCACGAATTAATCCTAATAATACATGTTCTGTACCAATATTATTATGCCCTAAGCGAATTGCTTCCTCTTGTGCTAATGCTAATACCTTTTGTGCTCTTTCGGTAAATCTACCAAACATCATAATAAACTCCACCTCCAAATATTAGTTAGTTTTTATCTATTTCTAATTTGAGTCTTTCTCTTATCAATTTTGCTCTTCGTTCATCTCTTTTGTCAGCAGATAAAATATCTCCCGCGTATTGCTGTAAAAAGCCAGGTTGAGTTAAAATCATTAACTCATTTAAAATAATCGCAGAAATCCCTGTAAGGATTTTTAAATCAATACCCAAACGAACATCTGATAACATTTGTGAAGCTTCTTTTGTATCAATGGTTCTAGCATATGCGAGAACTCCATATGAACGATATATTCTATCCTCTAATTGTAGCTTAGAAGATTGTAATAACAATTCTCTTGCTGCTCTTTCTTGATGAATTAGTTGTAACACTACTCCTCTAAGGTCCTCAACGATGTCCTGTTCAGATTTACCAAGAGTAATTTGATTAGAGATTTGAAATAAGTTACCTAAAGCTTCGCTACCTTCACCATAAATGCCTCTTACAACTAACCCTAATTGATTTATAGCGGGTAATATTTTATTTAATTGTTTTGTTAAAACCAAAGCTGGTAAATGCATCATTACCGAAGCTCTTAGACCTGTTCCTACATTTGTCGGACAACTAGTCAAGTACCCCTTTTTCTCATCAAAAGCATAATGTAACTTCTCTTCAATCCAATCATCAATTCCACTCGCAAGTACTAAACCTTCATTTAGTTGAAATCCAGGAAAGAGACATTGTATACGTAAATGATCTTCTTCATTTACCATAATACTAATCGCTTCATCACTACTTAGTAAAACTGCGCCTTTTTTTGATTCATCCGCAAGTTGAGGACTGATCAGATGCTTTTCGACTAGTATCCTTTTTTCGTTAGGTTTCATTTCATCCATTTCTAAAAGTTCAAAGGGACCATATCTGTCATAATCTTTACCTTCAAAATGTTCTTTTACTTGTTTAACAACTAAATGAGCTTCGTCGGTAGTTGAAATAATAGGAAATGAATAATCCTTTAAGTTTCTGGCTAGACGAATACGACTACTTAGTACAATTTCAGATTCGTATCCTTCATTTTTCATCCAAGGGCTAATCGCCTCACTAATAAATTTCTCTAGTGACATCAATTATCCCCCCTACTCTGCTGAACTTTTTTTTCCAAAGCGCGGATTTCATCTCTTAACCTTGCTGCTTCTTCAAATTCTTCTTTCGATATATGATGCCTTAATTCCTGTTTTAATTGTTCAATTTGTCTGTGTAATTTAATTCCTGTACCAATTCTTTTTGGTATTTTACCTATATGACTTGTATTACCACTATGAACTCTTCGCAACATCGGATCTAGTTTAGAGTTAAAAGTGTGATAGCACTCAGCACAACCAAATCTACCTGCCCGTGCAAATTGATGGTAGGTCATCCCACATTTACCACACTGTTGTTCATTTTGTAACGATCGATTGGGAGAGCTCGGTATCGGTTGTTCAAAATTTAATAATCCTGATAATAATTGGTGAATAGAAAAACCATTGGTACCGGGTATATACTCACCCTTATCTTTTGCACAGTGGTCACATAAATGAATTTCAGTTTTTTTACCGTTAAGTATTTTTGTAAAATGCAACGTTGCTTCCCTTTCATTACATTCATGGCATAACACGGTAACTCCCCCTCCTATTTATTTATGTTTTAAAGTAGTTATCATAGCTCTTAACAAATCTGATCGCAAATGATCACGGTACGGTAAATGTAAATTCAAGACAGATCTATCAATAGCACTTTGTAAAAGTTTCGCTTCTCTTTTCGTTATCGCTTCCTCTTCATAAAGTCGATAAATGATGTCCTCACCACCACTTTGGGTGATTTTTTCACCTAGAAGAGATAGCATATGATCATAGAGCTCGGCTTTATTATGGGCTTTTACTTTAATAATTCTTATAAAGCCACCTCCACCTCTTTTGCTCTCAACTAAGTATCCTTTTTCGATGGTAAATCTGGTACTAATCACATAATTTATTTGAGAAGGAACGCATTGAAATTGCTCTGCTAACTCGCTTCGCTTAACTTCAATTAAATCATTATCACTTTGGGTTAAAATGCTTTTTAAATAATTTTCAATAATGTCTGATACATTTTTCACCAAACTCCTCCTCTCGGAAAAAAGTGTTTGACTTTGACTATATTTGACTTTGATTATATTATATCCAATTCTTTAAAATTATCAACTATGTTGCTTCCATTATTTCCACATATGCTTATTTAAACCCTATAAAGAATATACTTTATGAACTTGTGGTAATTTATACAAAAGGTCAATTGCCGTTAATTTCACTGTTTCATTAGGATACACAACTTTTAGTTGATACCTTAAAAGTTCGATTTTTTCGGATGTTTTATCTCTTTCTACCATTACCTTTTTTACATTTATTTTATTTTCTTCAAAAATGTTAATAATTGAAAGTAACGTTGTATCTCTCGGTTCAGCATGAATAACAATTGCTTCCGTTTCTTTCTTTTTTCTTGAGAATGATTCATCTACTTTATTTAAAAACATCAAACTTAATATTACAATTCCAGTTGTAAATATTGCTGCAAAATACATACCCACCCCGACAGATAATCCTATACCGGCTACAACCCAGATGGAAGCAGCTGTCGTTAATCCTCTTACTGTATAACCTTGGACTAAAATTGTGCCTGCACCTAAAAAACCTATACCACTAACAACATATGCCGCCAAACGAGATGGGTCAAAATTAACATATTGAATGTTTTCTTCCATATAACCTTGAAATCCAAACATAGCTAATAACATAATTAAACATGCACCAACACATACGAGCAAATGTGTTCTAAATCCTGCAGGGTGTTTATGATATTCTCTTTCAACCCCAATGATACCGCCTAAGATTGCGGCTACCACTAATCGAAGCATCATTATAGTTGCATCTGAAGCTATTATTGAATTGAAAATCTCCATTATCATCCCCCTTATCGAATTTATATACTCTCTATGTATAGTGCTAACAATCGGTGTATTAAGAAAAGCGCAAGGCGCCCTCCTATCGGCGACAAACACTGGAAGGCCTTTGACAAAAGCCGCTTCGAAGATTCCAAGAGGTAATTGAAGTCAGTTGTTTAACTGAAGTGACCGAGCTCGTAGGCAATGAAGCTAGACAGTTTCTAAGTTAGAAATTTTATACATTATTAACTTACAAAAAGACATGCCTTTCAAAAAAACATTTCTTAACTGTTTATTACTATATGCATTTATTTTTTACATTATATATACTTGTCTATTGATGCTAAATAATCCTTCTATAGTTTGTACATCTATTCAAAAAAACTAATAATAAGAACTATTTTCGAGAAAATTATAAAACTAAAACTTATTATACAGGTTCTACAGAAAGTAAAGTCCAGTGAAAAACTACCATCTCCCACTTCCCCAAACATTACCAATAGACACAAGAAAGCCACTGACTTCAGCCTCATTTTGAGTTACTTCATCGAATTATCTACATGCTTCTTTGCATCGAGGAAGCCTACTTCTAAGTGATACTAGCAGACGCAGAAAAGCTACTAATTTCAATCACTTCATGAGTTGCTTCTTTGAATTTACTACGTGCTGCTTTGCATCGAGGAAACTTACTTCAAAGCGATACTAGCAGATGCAGCACCACTTAACGCAAATACTCAATTTCCGAAAACACAAAAAAACACATCCCATCGGAATGTGTTTTTCATTTTACCTAGCAACGTCCTACTCTCACAAGGGGAAGCCCCTAACTACCATCGGCGCAAAAGAGCTTAACGATCGTGTTCGGCATGGGAACGAGTGTGACCTCTTCGCTATCGCCACTAGATATTATTTAATTGAAAGAAATCATTCTTTCAAAACTAGATAACATACATATAAGTTTCTTGAGTGTGAATTCAATTCTTATTTTAGGATAAGTCCTCGACCGATTAGTATCTCTCAGCTCCACACGTCACCGTGCTTCCACCCGAGACCTATCAACCTCATCATCTCTAAGGGGTCTTACTGGATTAACTCCAAGGGAAATCTCATCTTGAGGGGGGCTTCATGCTTAGATGCTTTCAGCACTTATCCCTTCCATACGTAGCTACCCAGCTATGCTCCTGGTGGGTAGCTACGTATGGAAGGGATAAGTGCTGAAAGCATCTAAGCATGAAGCCCCCCTCAAGATGAGATTTCCCTTGGAGTTAATCCAGTAAGACCCCTTAGAGATGATGAGGTTGATAGGTCTCGGGTGGAAGCACGGTGACGTGTGGAGCTGAGAGATACTAATCGGTCGAGGACTTATCCTAAAATAAGAATTGAATTCACACTCAAGAAACTTATATGTATGTTATCTAGTTTTCAGAGAATGATTATTCACTAGTGTGAAAAAAGTGTTGACTTTTGATCAAGAGTGATATAAAATAATTATTGTCTTTGTGTTTTGATAAGTTTGGTGGCGATAGCGAAGAGGTCACACTCGTTCCCATGCCGAACACGATCGTTAAGCTCTTCAGCGCCGATGGTAGTTAGGGGCTTCCCCTTGTGAGAGTAGGACGTTGCCAAACTAATTAAAATACTAAAATGATTTATATAATAGTTTCATGATAGTAAATGTTTTTTCTACTTATTCTGATATTGGATTAAATTATCATTCCACAGTAGCTCAGTGGTAGAGCAATCGGCTGTTAACCGATCGGTCGTAGGTTCGAGTCCTACCTGTGGAGCCATGCTTCCATAGCTCAGTAGGTAGAGCACTTCCATGGTAAGGAAGGGGTCGTCGGTTCAAATCCGGTTGGAAGCTCCATTTTTACTTTAATGGCCCGTTGGTCAAGCGGTTAAGACACCGCCCTTTCACGGCGGTAACACGGGTTCGAATCCCGTACGGGTCACCAACTACTTAAAAACATGCATTACCTCGGAGGATTAGCTCAGCTGGGAGAGCACCTGCCTTACAAGCAGGGGGTCGGCGGTTCGATCCCGTCATCCTCCACCAGAGTTTTTTTTGCGTAACAAATTGGAGCGAAAATAACTCACCTATATTTGCCGGCCTAGCTCAATTGGTAGAGCAACTGACTTGTAATCAGTAGGTTGGGGGTTCAAGTCCTCTGGCCGGCACTCTTAATTATAATCTGGAGGGGTAGCGAAGTGGCTAAACGCGGCGGACTGTAAATCCGCTCCTTAGGGTTCGGCGGTTCGAATCCGTCCCCCTCCACCATTTATTATTGGGCTATAGCCAAGCGGTAAGGCAACGGACTTTGACTCCGTCATTCCTCTGGTTCGAATCCAGATAGCCCAGCCATATTTCGAGCCATTAGCTCAGTCGGTAGAGCATCTGACTTTTAATCAGAGGGTCGAAGGTTCGAATCCTTCATGGCTCACCATTGTTTGCGGGAGTAGTTCAGTGGTAGAACACCACCTTGCCAAGGTGGGGGTCGCGAGTTCGAATCTCGTCTTCCGCTCCAATAAGAACGTAAACATATCAAGGTGAAAGTGTATTGCGTAAATAATTAACTTATGATATAATTAAATGAAATGCGGGTGTAGTTTAATGGTAAAACCTCAGCCTTCCAAGCTGATGTCGTGAGTTCGATTCTCATCACCCGCTCCACTTGGGGCCTTAGCTCAGCTGGGAGAGCGCCTGCCTTGCACGCAGGAGGTCAGCGGTTCGATCCCGCTAGGCTCCACCAATACATAATGAAAAACCCTATATAAAATAGGGTTTATTTTTATTTTTAAGTGTGTTTACTTTAATTAGTACAAATCAGCATTTTAGCTATGGACTAGGGTTTTAGCTTTCTTACTTATATCGATGTTATTATAAACATTTAATAGCTTGTCCAATTTTGTGCTAGCATCAACGACCTCTTTAGAATTTAGGGGGTTTTCATAAGCTAATTGGATCATTTTTTTTCTGGCGGTTTCAATTTCCTCAAGCATTTTTTTGTTTTTTAAATCTCTATGCATAAAATTCCCTCCCTTTTAACTATTATATACCCAGAATAAAAAAAGAAAAACGTATATTTTAAAAATAGTAGAATTTCATTTTTTTCATGATAAAATAAAATTATTTGAAACTTATTTATTATAAATACGTAAATAAAGTAACCGCATAGAGCGGAGGTATAGAGGAGAATGGAGACATTAGTAAAAAGAATTATTATTGATGTAAAAAAAGGTGATCAGGAAGCTTTTGCTGAATTAGTCGAACTTTATAAAGATAAAGTTTATCAAATCTCTTATCGAATGGTCGGGAACGTTCACGAGGCACAAGACATAGCTCAAGAAGCTTTCTTACGTGCTTATATGAATATTGATACTTATGATTTGGATAGGAAATTTTCAACTTGGTTATTTCGAATTGTTACAAACCTATCTATTGATCGGTTAAGAAAGAAGAAACCAGACTTCTACTTGGATCAAGAAGTTGATGGTACTGAAGGACTTACTTTGGCTTCACAAATAGCTGCAACAGATGAATTACCAGAGGATCAAGTAATAACTTATGAGTTACAAGATTGGATACAAGGAGAAATACTTAACTTACCCCCAAAATATCGCTCTGCTATCATCTTAAAGTATATTGAGGACTTATCTTTGAAAGAAATAAGTGAGATTTTAGATCTTCCAATTGCTACTGTGAAAACAAGAATTCATAGGGGTAGAGAAGCACTTAGAAAAAGATTGAGTAATGTATAAAAAGGAGAGATTTACAAATGGAATGCAGGAAAGATATAGTCTCCTTAATTCATAAGTATTTCGATGAAGAAATAACTGAAACAGAGAATAAGCAACTAAAACAACATTTGAATGAGTGTAATCATTGTCGTAATCATTTTAATGAATTAAAAAAATCAATTGCATTTGTACAGAGCTCTTCTCATATTGTTGCTCCACCAAATTTTACAGATCTTGTAATGAAACAATTACCACAACCAAAACGGTCAAACAATTGGAAGCGGTGGATGAAAAAAAATCCTTTTCTAGTAGCCGCTTCAGTATTTATTATTTTAATGTCAACAAGTGTTTTCTCTTTTTGGTTAGACAGTGGAGATGAGTTGTCTGTTTCAGGCCAAGCCAATCTGATAATTGATAAAGATAGAAATGTTGTGGTTATTCCAGAAGGGGAAATTGTTGAAGGTGATCTTATTGTAAGGAATGGCAGCTTACAAATAGATGGACAAGTGAATGGGAATGTGACGATTATTAACGGTCAAAATTATAGGGCGTCAGTAGGGAATGTAACTGGCAATATTGAAGAAATTGATAAAGGTTTAGAGTGGATATGGTACAATATAAAATCTTTTCTCTCTGATGCAGTAAATGTATTTGATGGAAAAAAATCAAACGAATAAAAAGGTGGTACATTATTATATGTATCACCTTTTCTGTATGATCTATATTAGAAAACTTAATAGATATAATAATACTTAGGTTTACAGGTTATACCAAGTGTCACATACTGTTATGCTAATAATGTTATGGTATAATTAAAAAGTTATGTACCTCGTAAGTAAGAATTGTTATATGGAGGGGAAGTAATGATACTAGGTGATATTCAACTTATTGATGTATTAAGAATAGCAGTAGATATACTACTTGTTACATTTGTTATATATAAACTTATTATGATTGTCCGTGGCACAAGAGCTGTTCAAT
Source organism: Anaerobacillus alkalidiazotrophicus (assembly GCF_001866055.1). The sequence goes on along the minus strand of NZ_MLQS01000001.1, from coordinate 496,579 downwards.
TATTTAAAGGAATTATTGTAATTTTAGCTGTATGGTTTTTAAGTGGTAGTTTAGGATTACATACGCTTAGATGGATCATGTCTCAAGCTGTAATTTATGGTTTACTAGCGATTATTATCATTTTTCAACCTGAATTGCGTAGAGCTTTAGAACAATTAGGTCGAGGAAAATTTTTATCGAGATCAAACTCAATTGACGATCAGGAAATGGAGAAGTCAATTGAAGAAATAGTAAAGGCGTCAATCTATATGGGGAAACGTCGCATTGGAGCATTAATCTCCATTGAGAGAGAAACGGGAATGAACGATTATATTGAAACTGGAATAGCTGTGAAAGGTAAATTAACATCTGAATTACTTATTAATATTTTTATTCCTAATACACCATTACACGATGGAGCTGTGATTATCAAGAGCCATCAAATTATGGCAGCAGGCTGCTATTTACCATTGTCGGAAGATCCCTTTATATCAAAAGAGTTAGGGACAAGACACCGAGCTGCCCTAGGGATTAGTGAAGTTACTGATGCGATAACCTTAGCTGTCTCAGAAGAAACGGGGAATATTTCGGTTACTAAAAACGGTGAGTTACATCGGAATTTAGATGAAGAAGCATTAAAAGAGTTATTAATACAAGAGTTAGTTACAAGTACGAAGACGAATTCAACTTCTCTTTGGCAGTGGGGAGGGAAGAAGAATGGATAAATTATACAAAAACCCATGGTTTGTTAAGGCGATTTCTTTTTTAATTGCCCTATTACTGTTTGCAGTTGTGAACTTTGATAATCCAAATAATCAACCAGGTGGAATACCAGTCGTAACAAACGGTTCCTATACAATTCCGGAAGTCCCTTTAAATGTTTATTATAATGAAGATGAATTAGCGATCACAGAAATCGTTGAAAACGTACAAGTAAATTTAAGAGGACCACAAAATGTATTGACTTATTTCCAAATTGCTAGGCCGTCCTATGATGTATTTGTTGATTTACGTAATTTAGAACCAGGTACACATCATGTAAATGTTCAATATCGAAATTTCCCAAGTGAATTAACGGTTAATATTGTACCGGAAACGATTAGAGTTACTATTGAGGAAAAAAGAACAATATCGTTGCCTGTTGAGATTGATTTAATTAATAAAGCTGAAGTACCAGAAGGTTATACAGTTGGTACGCCAATCGTTAATCCAGTAAATGTAGAAATAACTGCTGCGGAGAGTGTCATCCAACACGTAGCATTTGTTAAAGGGTTTGTTGATATAAAAGATGTTAATAAAACGGTGGAAAAGGGTATTCCGGTTAAAGTTTATGATCAGCAAGGTAATGAACTGGCGATTGATGTTAGTCCATCGGTTGTAGATGTAAAAATACCCGTAACAAGTCCTAACAAAGATGTTCCACTTAAAATAACCCGAATTGGTGAACTGCCAGAAGGTTTAAGTATCCGTTCAATTGTTACGGATCCAAAAGAAGTAACGATCTTTGGACCGCAAGATGTTATAGATGGAATATCCCACTTAGAGGGAGTGGAAGTCAATCTCTTAACAATTACTGAAAATACAGTAATGGAACTTGAGCTTCCAGTGCCACCAGGGGTTGAGAAGGTATCACCTTCTACTGTAAAAATAATTGTTGAAGTAGATATAGAAGAAACACTAGAAATAGAAGAGATACCTTTAGAAGTGATTGGCCTATCTGAGAGAATGGATGCTGAATTCTCAAATCCAAACCATAAAATCATTAGTTTAATTGTAAAAGGTTCACCGGCGGCAATCGAAAAAATTCAAAAAGATGACGTGAAAGTTTATATTGATTTGAATGAGCTAGCGGTTGGTGAACATTCAGTACCAATTCAAGTTAGTGGACCTCAAAATATTTCATTTGATCTGCCGTTTGATGAAATAGAAATTATTATTTCCGAAGTGTTGAGTATTGAAGAAGAAATTGAAACTAATGCAACTGAAGAGATTAATGAAAATAATGATGAATTGACTGAAACGTAGAAAATTAAGGATGTTAACCTAAGGAGAGATTTAGAAAATGGGAAAATATTTTGGTACAGATGGAGTTCGAGGGGTAGCAAATACCGAATTAACCCCAGAACTAGCATTTAAGCTTGGAAGGTACGGTGGTTTTGTTTTAACTAAAAATACAGAGAAACCTAAAGTATTAATTGGTAGAGATACTCGTATTTCAGGGCACATGCTAGAAGGTGCTTTAGTAGCAGGTCTGTTATCAATAGGAGCAGAGGTTATGCGTCTTGGCGTTATTTCAACTCCAGGTGTTGCTTACTTAACAAAAGCATTAAGTGCCCATGCAGGGGTTATGATCTCTGCTTCACACAATCCTGTTGAAGATAATGGGATTAAGTTTTTTGGGCCAGATGGTTTTAAATTATTAGACGATCAAGAATTAGAAATTGAAAAGTTATTAGATCAAGTAGATGATCAATTACCAAGACCAACTGGGGGAAATGTCGGTCAACTGAACGATTACTTTGAAGGTGGGCAGAAATATTTACAGTTTTTAAAGCAGACTGTTGATGAGGACTTTTCAGGTATTCACATTGCTCTTGATTGTGCACACGGAGCAGCATCATCTCTTGCGCCGCATCTTTTCGCAGATTTAGAGGCTGATATATCAACTTTAGGAACAAATCCTAATGGCTTAAATATTAATGACGGTGTAGGATCGACTCATCCAGAGACATTAGCAAAGTTTGTTTTGGATAAAAGGGCAGATATAGGGTTAGCGTTTGATGGAGATGCAGACCGTTTAATTGCAGTAGACGAAAATGGGAACATAGTAGATGGTGACCAGATCATGTATATCTGTGCAAAGTATTTTAAGGAAAAAGGTAGATTAAAGCATCAAACTGTCGTTTCGACAGTTATGAGTAATTTAGGATTTTATAAGGCAGTTGAAGCGATAGGTATTGCCGCACAGCAAACGGCTGTAGGTGATCGTTATGTGATGGAAGAGATGAGAAAGGGTGGTTATAACCTAGGCGGTGAGCAATCCGGTCATATCATTTTCTTAGATTATAATACGACGGGTGATGGTATGTTGTCAGCGTTACAGTTAGTTAATATTATGAAAGTAACTCAAAAATCTCTTTCTGAACTTGCATCAGAAATTAAAAAGTACCCACAAAAGCTTGTTAATGTGAAGGTGGCGAACAAACAGGATTTAATGACTAATAATGTTATAAATGAAGAAATCCGTCGCGTAGAACAAACAATGAATGGTAATGGAAGAATCCTTGTAAGGCCTTCTGGAACAGAGCCACTCGTTCGCGTAATGGCAGAGGCACCTACCCAAGACCTTTGTGATCAATACGTCCAAGAAATTGTTGATGTAGTTAAGCAAGAATTAGGTTCACTATAATATATATGTTATATGCACAGATGCACGAATAAAGTGCTCTGTGCATATTTTTATAGTATAGCCAAACAAATTTTTTGTGAGGTTATGGTAAATTATGGTGTATAAAGGTGATTGACGTTTTCTGTAAAAACTAGTATGATTAGTTTGATTCAAAAAGAGAAAGGTGGATCGGCTCATTTATGTTAAAAAGCGCCTGAACTATTCTAATGGACGGAAACAAGAATAGTTGACGAGGAAGAGGTTTTATCGAAAACATCGGCGGATGCCTCTCGGTTGCCACACCACAACCGCAAGCTTTGGTAAAAAACAAGAAGGTGACTTCTTGAACAAAAACTAAAGTATTGGTGCTCTGCAATTAAAAAATGTAAAGAGTGGGGCAAAAGGCCCCTAGTTTGATTATGCTTTATTATTGTGCATATGCTTTTTTGAAAAGTATATGCTAAGTAACAAAGCTAAGCTAACGCATGCTTTCTTGCCCCACCGAGGGAGGACTAAAAATATGTGCGGAATAGTTGGATATATTGGTAATAAAGATGCAAAGGAAATATTACTAAGTGGATTAGAAAAGTTAGAATATAGAGGTTATGACTCTGCAGGAATTGCAATTGTCAATGAAAAAGGTGTTCATCTCTTTAAAGAAAAAGGTCGTATTGCCGCATTGAGAAATATTGTTGATAGTAATATAGACGGTACAGCAGGTATCGGTCATACAAGATGGGCAACTCATGGACCACCAAGCCGTGTTAATGCTCATCCACACCAAAGTACTTCTCATAGATTTACACTCGTTCATAATGGAGTTATTGAAAATTATGAAGAAATAAAAGCTGATCATTTACAAGAGGTACCATTCGTTAGTGAAACGGATACAGAGGTGATCGTTCAGCTTGTAGAACGCTTTATGGACGAAGGAAATACTGTTGAAAAAGCATTTAGACAAACTCTTTCGTTATTAAAGGGTTCGTATGCGATCGCATTAATCGATGAAACAGATCCAGATAAGATTTATGTTGGAAAGAATAAAAGTCCATTACTAGTTGGTTTAGGAGACGGTGTTAATGTTATTGCTAGTGACGCAATGGCAATGATAAAAACAACAAATGAATTTGTAGAGTTAATGGATCAAGAAATTGTTATTGTTACACGTGATTCCGTTACAATTAAAAATTTAGCGGGTGTTTCAATTTCAAGAGAATCGTATATCGCCGAATTAGATGCAAGCGATATTGAAAAGGGTACGTACCCACATTATATGTTAAAAGAAATAGACGAACAGCCTCTTGTTATTCGTAATATCATTTCAAAATATCAAGACGAAAACGGTGAGGTAAAGTTAGACGAGAATATTCGTAATGCAGTAAATGCTGCTGACCGAATTTATATTATTGCAGCTGGAACAAGTTATAATGCTGGTCTAGTTGGTAAGCAGTTGATTGAAAACATTGCTAAAAAACCTGTAGAGACGCATATTGCGAGTGAATTCTTATACAATATGCCGTTAATCTCAAAAAACCCACTCTTTATTTTTATTTCACAGAGCGGTGAAACTGCAGATAGCCGCGGAGTTTTAGTAGCTGTGAAGAAGTTAGGATACCCTGCGTTAACCATCACAAACGTACCAGGATCAACGTTATCACGTGAGGCAGATTACACACTTCATACGTATGGTGGTCCTGAAATCGCTGTTGCTTCTACAAAGGCTTATACAGCGCAAATGGCTGTTCTATCTTTACTTGCTGTAGATTCAGCTAAAGCACAAGGGTTCGAATTAGATTTTGACCCTATTAAAGAGTTAAGTATTGTAGCAACAGTTATGGAAACTCTTTGTGATCAAAAAGAGGCTTTAGAAAAGATTGCTCGCGACTATTTAAGTGTCACGCGTAATTGTTTCTTTATCGGTCGTGCATCCGACTACTATGTTGTATTAGAGGGTGCCCTGAAATTAAAGGAAATTTCATATATTCAAGCTGAAGGATTTGCTGGTGGAGAATTAAAGCATGGGACAATTGCATTAATTGAGAAAGGTACACCAGTCTTTGCATTGGCAACACAGGAGCACGTTAACTTAAGTATTCGTGGTAACGTGAAGGAAGTAGCTGCTCGTGGTGCTACCCCTTGTATCATTAGTCTAGAAGGGCTTAATTTTGAAGATGATCAATTTGTCGTGCCAAAAGTACACGAATATTTAACTCCACTAGTAACCGTGATCCCAATGCAATTAATTGCATATTATGCAGCACTTCATAGAGGTTGCGATGTAGATAAGCCAAGAAACCTTGCGAAGAGTGTGACAGTGGAATAGAATATTTTATTTTAGAGGGTTCATTGTGGCTTTGAATAAAGTTGAGATGTTTTTAAAAAAGATACGATATTTAAAATAAAGTCGTAATGTTTATAAAAAATTGCGAAGAAGTACTCCTTTGGATATGATTATCTAAAGGGGTGTTTTTTTTAGGTCCTTTTTTGATAAAAAAATAGATCTATCTAAAATCCAAAACCACGTATTTTGATCAATCTCTTTTTCAAAATGGGTGGGTTTCTTCTGTAATAATATCAAGTGTTTTTTTCAATAATTTGAGCCATAGTGATCACTTTAAAAGTGAGCCACTTTATACATCCGACCACCCAGTTTGGGGAGAATTGGCCGGGGAGGGCCAACTATCCCCAAACTTTAATGTGCAAGGGAATTGGTACCAGTAAATATCCCGACAAAAGAAGACGGAGCATTAAGAGATTTAGTTTGAGCGCGAGAAGGTACAAAAGAAGATGAATTACGCGTCAATCAAGCACCATCTTACAAAATTTCTCCTTTGAAATGATATTCGACCCCAAAAGTAGTAGGAAATGCTCGATCATATTCCTTTCGTCAATGGATAAATACAATTAAATTTCCATATAAAGTTAGTTAATGCCATCCTTCTTAATATAACTCGTTACAGTCCAATGGTACGGGTTTCCTTCGTTTCAACGCTTCGAATAATATAAACCAATTTGGGACGCCTTCCTAATGTGATACTAAAATCGTGCTGATCACTGGGTGTCGGTTAGACGTGAAGTCAATTACATAAAATTCATTCTTCCAAATTCCTTAAGATATTATACGTATCAATTTAAGACTAAATTATCCTCAATATAAACCGTATTTCAAAAAGATAGATTTAATTATAATGTAATATGTAAACGAAATATGTCGGATTGTTACTGTTTTTCTACAGTAAAACCTAAAATGTATAAGACTAACCGTACTGTTACGGGAATCCTTGAACCTTTTAGGTCTGTTTATCCCACCAAACAAAAAGAGGAGGTAAGAGTGAAAAAATAGTTGTTTGTAAAAGAAAAAATATAATCAATTAATGGGAGGAAGATACAAATGAAAATCAAATTTCGTGAAAAAGTAGGAAAATTAGTTTTGTGTACTGCGATTTTAGCGAGCAGTCTGATGAGCGTTAGCGTTGCTGCGAGCTTTAAATGGGATATTGAGGATGACTACACTGCGACCTGGTCCAGGCAGCAAGCAGAGAATGTTGCTCTGACGGAAGAGACTACAGCCCCAATCATTGATTTGGACTTTGAAGACGTAGCTCCGGATGTGTGGGTCTGGGATACGTGGCCCCTCCAGGACAGAGACGGTTCACTTTCGATCGTAAAAGGCTACAGAATCGCATTTGCCTTGGTTGCACCGCGTACTTATACTTGGCATGACCGCCATACTGAAGCAAGAATCGGCATGTTTTACTCTAAAAACGGTAAGGATTGGACTTATGCCGGAATTCCGTATGACTATGACAAAGCGTTAGGACACATGCAATGGGCTGGTTCTGCTATGTTGGACGAGCAAGGAAAAGTGCATTTCTTCTATACGGCAACCACTGATATGAATGCTGATGGTGGTAAGGAATTTAATAAACACGATTGGGTGCGAAGAGCTGAGCAACGCCTCGCCAAGACGACATTTGATATCAGTGCAGATAGAAATGGCGTGCATCTTACTAATGAAGCTGATCACCAAATCCTTCTTGAAGCGGACGGCGAACATTATGAAACGATCGAACAGTTTCAAGAACACGGAAATATCATCACTGGGTTCCGCGATCCGTTTTTCTTCAAAGATCCGAATACAGGCGAAGAATACATTATTTGGGAAGGTCAGGCAGGCACGAACAGAGATTATATTAAACCGGAAAATATCGGTGATGCAGAATACCGCGAAACTCATAATGTTCCGGAACGCGCGGAATTTTACAACGGCAATATAGGTATTGCGAAAGTGCTTGACAACGACGTAACCGAACTTGAAATGTTGCCACCACTTCTCGAGTCGGTTGGGGTAAACCATCAGTTGGAACGTCCACATGTCGTGGTGAAAGGCGATACTTACTACCTGCTTACGATCAGTCATGAATTTACGTTTGCACCAGGGTTGACAGGTCCGGATGGATTGTACGGATTTGTCGGCGAGGGAGGCTTGCGTACAGATTATAAGCCAGTCAACGGTACTGGTCTAGTTGTTGCCAACCCGGCGGAAAAACCGTTTCAAGCTTATTCTTGGTGGGCGGCACCGGATGGTCAGGTCATCAGCTTCATTAATGAACCTTTAGACGAGAATGGTCAGGTCCAATTTGGTGGAACCTTTGCACCTACGCTAAAGGTATCCTTTGACGGTGACACAACAAAAATAGTGAAAGAAATGGGAGCTGGAGAAATTAAACCGTTCGGCCCTTACGGTAGATCGTTACGGTAAATAATAAGTACAAAGAAATTAAGGTATAACTCTTTCAAAAAGAAAAGAGCACAGTTAATACGCTTTTAATTGAGTGAATTCATAATTACAAAAACCGAGCCACATAAACCTATATCTAGTTACGAACAGTTTAACGTAACTAGATATAGTATCTTAGTGGCGATAATGATGGATTACGAAAGTCATTAAAATCAAGAAATAATAAAAACAGGAGGTAAGAACATGAAAAAGAAGAAAAGAAGTTTGTTATTAGCGACAACGATTATCGGACTTTCTGCTATCCTTTCCCCACTGGTAACAGTAGGTGCAACTAACAATTATACTGTATCCAATTGGACGCGTGAACACGTAACGAATATCGAGCTAACTGATCGTAACACCGCTCCTGTCATTAACATGGATGAATTAGAAAAATTTGATGAAGACTATCATACTTGGGATTCATGGCCTCTAAAAAATAAAGATGGCTCTATCGCCGTTGTAAGAGGGTATCAAATCATTTTTGCTCTTTCAGCCCCAAGTCATGTATTACCTGGACAAGTCCATGACATTGCAGAAGTTCGTTATTTTTACTCAAAAAACGGCAAAGATTGGACTAATGGCGGCCCTGTTTTTGAAGATGGGGACGCATTGGGTTCACGACAATGGGCAGGATCAGCCATGATTGACGAAGATGATCAACTTCACTTTTTCTATACAGCTACTGGAAGAAAAGGAGAAGAACATATTACGTACGAGCAACGCTTTGCAAAAGCTTCTGCTGATGTAGTTGCTTCTAGAGCTGGAATTTCTTTTGAAAATTGGTCCGATCATCAAATTATCCTTGAAGCGGATGGAGAATACTATCAAACTCAAGAACAAGGAAGTCAAGGGGATATTGCCTATGCTTTCCGTGACCCTGAATTCTTTAAGGATCCTAAATCTGGTGAAGAGTACATTATCTTTGAAGGGAACTCTAGTGGAGCGCCTGCTGACCGTGCATGCTTGCCAGAACACATCGGTTCACCTGAATTCGCTGAAAACCACGATGTTCCAGAAGTATCAGTATTATTTAATGGAAGCATCGGGATCGCAAAAGCTACAAATGAAGATTATACAGAGTTTGAATTGCTCCCACCTTTACTAGAAGCAAATTGTGTCAATCAAGAACTAGAACGACCGCATATTATTGTGAAGGGAAATAATTATTATCTATTCACAGACACTCATTTTGACAAATATGCTCCTGGTATTACAGGACCAGAAGGTTTATATGGGTTTGTTTCAGACGATTTATTTGGAGATTATAAACCACTAAATGGTAGTGGTCTCGTCATCGCTAATCCTCCAGAAAATCCATACCAAGCTTACTCATGGTTGGTTTTACCAAATGGAACGGTTATTAGCTTTGTTCACTTTACCGATCTAGGAGACTTAACGATCGGTGACATTGGTCACCAATCTCATGAGTTTCAATTTGAACATTTTGGTGGAATGCAAGCACCATCTTTAAAAATTGCATTGAATCAAGATCGTACGCATATTGTGACAGAGTTAAAACAAGGTGCAATCAGATAATGATAATGAATCAGCCTCTCATGATTAAACTGAGAGGCTGCTTTCTCTTTAGATAAAGGGGGAACATAAATGGTACGCAAAAGAGATAAGAAGGGTAAAATTTTTTTAGCAGCGCTGGTAGGCCTTTCTGCTATATTGGCTCCTATTGTAAGCACTGGTGTATCTGCCAAAGAAACTATTGATACTTATAATTGGACTCGTGAAGATGTTAGTAATCTTTCAATGAATGCTCATAATACTGCACCTACTATTAATAAAGACGAGCTTATTCAAATCACATTAGACTCTTATATTTGGGATACTTGGCCATTGCAAGAAAAGAATGGCCATCAAGCTGTAGTAAACGGTTTTAAAATTATTTTTGCTTTGTCAGTGCCTAATGATGTCCTTCCTGGTAAGCGACATGATACAGCTGAAATTCATTATTTCTTTTCAAAGGATGGTATGAGCTGGGAATCCGGTGGCCCTGTTTTCAAAGATGGAGAAGCATTAGGTTCAAGACAATGGGCTGGATCTTCGATTGTTCACAAAGATGGGAAATTACAAATTTTTTACACTGCAACAGGTAAGAAAGGTGAAACTCAACTAGGCTATGATCAGCGAATCGCAACCGCAACGGCAAATATAAAAACAACGAACAATAGTGTGACATTTGAGGATTGGTCAACACATGAAATTATTCTTGAAGCTGATGGAGAATATTATCAAACAAATGAACAAACAGGTCCAGTAGAATCTTCATATGCATTCCGTGACCCGTATTTTTTCCAGGATCCAAAGACTGGGGAAGAATATCTTTTGTTTGAAGGAAACTCTGCTGGGAAGCTTGAAGACAGATCATATAAACATGAATATATTGGTTCCGCAGCATTTCGTCAAAACCATGTTATCCCTGATGGATCAAAAGCGTTTAATGGCAGTGTTGGCATTGCAAAAGCAACGAATCAAAGTTTGTCTAAATTTAATTTGCTGCCCCCATTGCTAGAAGCGAACTATGTAAATGATGAACTGGAGAGACCAAGTGTCATTGTAAAAGGAAACAAATATTATCTTTTTGTAAAGACGCACAGTGAAAAATTTGCCTCCGGTCTTAATGCACCGGAAGGGTTATATGGGTTTTCTTCAGACTCACTTTTTGGAGGCTATCAACCGTTGAATGAAAGTGGGTTAGTAATTGCAAATCCAACCGATAATCCGTATCAAGCATATTCTTGGATGGTTATGTCGAATGGTACTGTAATAAGTTTTGTAAATTATGTTGATGTGGATGGTAAAGATATTTATGAAATTGGTGAGCAATCACCAGAATATCAGATCGAACATTTCGGTGGAATGCTGGCACCTTCATTAAAAATATCTATAACACGTAATGGAACAAAGATCCTTCATGAAAAGAAGCAAGGATTTTTTAGATAAAGTGAGACTTGCATCAGTGGGTTATTCTTCAACCCCCACTGATGGATAGCAAGATTTATCAGATTTTGACGTAAAGGACAAGCAATGGCGTTCAGTTTTTTTACTGAGCGCCATTGTGCATTGTTACCTTTTAGTTATTATTTATTTGATCATCAATGTGCAAACGGATGAATTTTCTTTAATTAATAAATTCAAGGTGGAAGATGAACAAAAAAGACGAATGGAAAGAACCGAAAGATATTGCTCAAGAATTATTACTGTTATTAGTGGTAAAGAAAATATTGTAAGGTTTGAACGATCATTAGCTTTGTAGACTTTACTGACCTTGGAGACAAAACGATTGCAGACGTTGGTCTTCCAACTCCTGAGTATCAATTTGAATGTTTTGGTGGGATGCCTGCTCATCTCTATAAATTGCTTTAAACATGACCATACGCATATTGCGACATAGGACAAGGTGTAATTAAATAATAATCATGAGTAACCTCTTATAGTTAAAGTGAGAGGCTACTTTCATCTATTTTTCATTTAAGAAAGCGAGGAGCATCATGAAACGTTATTTCTTAATCTTTATTATCATTGTTGCAGCACTAATCATTTGGACTGCTACAAAAGGAGAAAATGACGAGCACGAACAAGTTGAAGAGGAGCCTCTTGAACAACCTCAACAAGAAGTTGAATCTTTAGAGGATGTGGCTGCCTTATGGACATTTGATGAAGGAACCGGTACGATGACCGTTGAAGCACGCTCCAATCAAGAACATCACATTCATTATGTATTTAATGAAGCGGTAGATAAACCGATCAGCGATCCCCTTTGGAGGCAAGGGATTTCTGGCCATGCTTTGCTGTTTGATGGCTACTCAACGTGGGTGTCAGCTGATGCATCGACACTGGCTTTCCGAGAAGATGCGATGACACTCGAAGCTTGGGTTGCGCCTCGTGCGTTTGAATGGGGAAATGAAGGGAAACTCTCTTCCATCCTTAGTTATCACAACAAAGAAGAAAAGAAAGGATTTCAATTAGGAGTGTTTCGTCACGGAACGTGGTCCTTCCAATTTGGAACAGGGGAAGAATGGTTTGAAGTATGGGCAGATGAGGCGTATCGTCTCCCTCGAAATGAATGGTCCCATCTTGTCGCTGTTTTTTCGAAAGAAAGAAGCGAAGTCGTCCTTTATCGTAATGGCGAACAAGCTGGGCATATCGAGATCCCTTCACATACTACCATCGCCTTGCCAGATCAAGAACTTCGTATAGGCAAAAACAATTTTCCCGCTTTCATTAGCGATACCTTCGATGCAAGTATGTTTAATGGATTAATTGATGAGGTGACCGTGTACAGAACAGCCCATGAACATCCTGAAATTGAAGAGCGATTTCATCAATCTTTTGATGGAGAAATTCCAAATCCTAGCTCAGAACTTGCCTGGGACAGAAGCAGATATGATGGGGATCGTCATCGACCCGAGTACCATTTTACACCTCCTGAGCATTGGATGAACGAACCACATGCGCCACTATACTTTAATGGTCAGTACCATTTATTTTATCAATTTAATCCAGCAGGACCTTATTGGGGCGGGATACACTGGGGTCATGCCGTTAGTGATGATCTGATTCATTGGAGAGACTTACCGATTGCCTTAGCCCCAGAAGCATACGAAGTCGATCCTGATGGTTCTTGGTCTGGAGATTCGATTATCGATGAACATGGCAATCCTGCGTTGTTCTTTACGGCAGGAAATGATAGTATGACGCCAAATCAGATGACGGGTCTAGCTAGAAGTAGGTTTTTAGATGATCACAATCATGATTTAGTTGATTGGATTAAGCATCCAGAACCCGTAACGCTTCAAGATGAACACATTCAAACAGAAAAAGGAACCGTTTGGTATGGTCAGTTTCGAGATCCGTTTGTCTTTCAATCTGGAGATAAGTGGGTTCAGCTCGTCGGTTCTGGAATCAAAGACGGCGAGGAATCCGTTGGAGGAACGGCACTCGTATACACATCAGATAATTTAATCGATTGGCAATATGAACATCCTCTTATGATCGGAGATGTCCACACCTATCCTAAAACAGGTGATGTGTGGGAGCTTCCTGTTTTCTTACCGATTGGGCACGATGATCACGGCGAAGAAAAATACGTTTTTCTCATTAATCCATGGTTTGACGGTAATAGTGAATATGCGGTGAAATATGTCTGGTATTGGATCGGCTCGTGGGATGATGAAACCTATCAGTTTATCCCTGATCAAGAGGATCCGCAGTTGCTAGATGTCGGCGAACACTTTACAGGACCAAGTGGAATGGTCGATGATAAAGGCCGAGCCATTATTTTTTCGATTACACAGGATAGAAGAACTGAAGAAAGTCGGTACAATGCCGGATGGGCTCACAATGCCGGCTTACCAATCGTCCTTTCGCTTCGTGACAATCACCGACTAGGAGTGGAACCTGTTCAGGAAGTAGAACGTTTACGGGAAGAACTTCTTTTTAACCTGGATAATCCTTCTACGATCGAAGACGTGAACCAACAAATAGCAGACCTCAGTGGAGACATGCTTGAAATTGAATTAGAAATTGAAAGAAAAGAGGCTCAAAAAGTCGGCATAAAAGTTCGTCAATCACCAGATCAACAGGAAGAAACGCTCTTGTTCTATGATTTTGACGAACAAACGATGAATGTAGACCGCGAGCGTTCTAGTCTTTCAGACAATGTAGAAAAAGGAATTCAAGGAGGTAAAGTTGAGATTGAAGATGATCTTTTACGCATCCGTATCTTTCTTGACCGCTCCATGGTTGAAGCTTATATCAATGGCGTAAACAGTTTAACGACACGCGTCTACCCATCAAGAGAAGATTCTCTCTATCTAGAGTTATTTACAGAAGGAGAATCTGAAGTGAAGAAAATGAATGTATGGAGAATGAGAAGCGCATATTAAATAAGAAGCAAAAAGGATCAGACCCAAAGCTCACAGAGCGGTGAAACTGCAGATAGCCGCGGAGTTTTAGTAGCTGTGAAGAAGTTAGGTTACCCTGCGTTAACAATCACAAACGTACCAGGTTCAACGTTATCACGTGGGGTAGATTACAAACTTCATACGTGTGGTGGACCTGAAATTGATGTTACCTCTACCAAGGCTTATACAGCGCAAATGGCTGTATTATCTTTACTTGCTGTAGATTCAGCGAAAGCACAAGAAATGAATTTAATTGCATACTACGCAGCACTTCAGAAGTTGCGATGTAGACAAGCCAAGAAAACTTGCCAAAAGTGTGAAAGTGGAATAAATAACTATAAATGATTTAATTAAGAGCGTGTCTTTTTTAAATTAAGATGTTAGATTTAAGGATATAAAAAACAGGAGTGTTAATATCTAAACTCCTGTTTTTGTTTTTATGGTAATATGGGCATTAATGGAGAGGGAAGTTCTTCATCATGATCTTGTGCTGCAGGAAGGTACTGCAAACCTGTAATGTAACTGCAAAAGAGGAGTGGAGTTCAACGGTGAGCAGTTGGCCCACTCCTTTATAATAAGGAAAAAAGTCGATTCTGTTTAGGAGATCGACTTTTTACACATATATATTTATATATATCGTTATTGACGCACATTCCATTTTTGAACTGTTTCTAACCAGTCTCTACTTCCCTCGAATCCGCTGCAATATTTGATTCCGACTCAAATCCTCGAGATAGGACTCAGGAGTAATATTCGTCCTCTCTTCATGACGGTCGTATTCGCCGTTTTTTTGTCTTCCTATTGGCTTATATCGGATATGTAGTTCTTCTACATCTTCTGAGATCTTATCTACAGAAGCTGACTGCGTCATACCCGCTATCCACGTTTCAAGATTATACGTTCCTCTTTGAATGATTTGACAGAGATCTTCAAGGGAGTCGATCAGCTCAGAGAGACAATCTAATCCGTTTCTTAACATGATCAATCCTCTATCCTTTGCTTTGTCAATGGAGTGTTCCAGCCTGTATATTTTATTCTGGTAGTGAAAATCAATGTAACAGCTGCTGCGATCGTAGTTGAAATTGAAGTTTTCAACCTTTAAGCGTTTCATAACCTTTCGAAGCCTTCTTTCACACACATCTTGCTCATTATTCGGCACCCAATTGAACATACTAGTCACCCTCTTTTGTTAGATTTGTTAATCCGTTCCCCTTGTATTACTTATTTCTACAAAATATCAAAATACCCTTTTCTAATCTTTTACATTTTTCTGGTTATTTTTGTATAATAAGGTTGAATGAGCTTGAGTGTCGACGAAGATAACTGTTGGCACCTGCCAATATTATGAGTGACGATTTTGTAAAGCATTCTACCTGGCTTTATTTAATACATAATGTTCCAAATTCTTTTGAATCCGTGGAGACGAATTTATAAATTTCATCATCAACGGGTACGTTCCTGTAATAGCAGCAGGAGCGCTTTTAAACGGGTCAAAATATTTAAAACATGTTTTAAATATTTTTATCTGAACACTAGTGTTGCACTAATTCAGTTTAACTATTAAAAACATTCAAAATCTTCAATAAGTTATTTTATGCAAAGAAAAAGTCCTTTATAATGGATAAGTCAGGTGGTAACCCGTCCAAATCCACTAATAAAGGACACATCTCATGGACAAGATTACACGAAAAACTTCATTTGGACAATGGTTTTCACCAATAAATCTTGAATTATTTGGAGAACAGGTGAAAACACTGAAATTAGATTTTTATACGAAAAAATTAACGACTGAATCATTTTTAAAATTATTGCTTTATGCCCAGTTACAAGAAGTCGAGAGTCTCCATGCGCTAAGTGATTGTCTTTTTGATGACCAACTTCAAAAGGCGATTGACCTTGATTCAATCAGTATTTCACAGCTGTCACGGCGCTTAAATGGTATGAACCCAGATCTATTTCAACGTCTATTCCTTGATTTAGTCTCACAAATTCATGTCAAAACGCACTATACAAAACTGATCATGCCTTTAAAAATCATTGATTCGAGCACATTGCCACTTAATTTAACCAACCATAGGTGGGCAAAATTCCGCAAAACAAAAGCGGGAGTGAAATTGCATGTACGCCTTGTGTTTATGGAAAAAGGGATTTCCTATCCAGAAAAAGCCATCATGACAACCGCAAAAGAACATGATCGTGGCCAGCTTGAAATCATGGTCGATGACAAAGAATGCATGTATGTGTTTGACCGTGGCTATTTAGATTACGAGCGCTTTGATCGCTACTTTTTTCTCTCTAGGCTAAGGAAAAACGCTATCGTACGGGAAGTTTATGATTTTAAGCTACCTGAGAATTCGTCTGTTTTGTCGGATCAAATGGTGTTAATTGGTACGACTCAAAACCATGCTGAAAATTACTTTCGCCTTTTAAAAGTGATAGATTCAAAAGGAAATATCCTTCATCTCATCACAAACCGTTTTGACTTAAGTGCAGAAGAAATTTCAGAGATGTATAAGTCACGATGGGCAATAGAACTGTTTTTCAAATGGATCAAGCAACATCTCAACATCAAAAAGTTCTATGGTCAAAGCGAATGGGCTATTCAAAATCAAGTGTTTATCGCACTTATTGTTTTTTGCCTGCATGTACTTGCACAGATGGAAACAAAAAGTAAGCGAAAAACATTGCAAATTAGCCGTTATTTAAAGGCTGCTTTGTGGAAACCATCGCATATCTGGCTTCGAAAGATTGAAGGGAAAGCCCTCCCTTAATACGCAATTTGTCGTCGTTGCACCAGTCTAATTGTAAATAAATTTCCAAATGGATGGAGCCATCTTTAGTTGGGTATTAATTTTTTTGGCTCTAAACAAATAAATTAATTAAACTGAAAATTATGACAATATTTATACAAGGCTAGTGTTATCTGAAGTATTATAAATTTCCTTTAACTCGCTCGTCTTGAAAGGAGAGGATTGTAATGGAATTAGTAAAGAAAACAAACAAAAAATTATTAATTGCAATGGGAATTTTATTTGCTCTTATACTTTTATTTTTTTGTTAGTTTAAATACGGATTATATCCGCACACTATCAGGTTGTACCAAACGGAGGGTGGTCGCTCTGAATATCATCAAAGACTAAATACCCAGACGAAGATTAGAAGTTTATCCTTTATATTCTAAGTTATGAAGGGATGAAGAACTATATATAATTAACAGGCGATATTCCAGCTAGATTTCTTTGTGGCAAATGATTTCGGAACTTAATGAATATCCCAGAAATATTTTTATCCAACAAGCACAAACATACTCCGAGAACCGACCGGTTACACCAGCTTATCCTGTTATAAGTGATGCAATTAAAACATTATTTGAAGAATTTGGCATAAGGGGGAAGATGTAGAGGCTTCGGCGAAGGAAGTAGTTGAGAAAATAAGTACAAGGTTAGAAGAAATAAGGTAGCCATAAGGAATTACTCTAGTTACGCAACTAGGGGATATTTTTTAGGCTTACGTGGTGCTGCGAGCTTAGAGAAAGGGTCTTTCCTCTAAAATTATAATCGATTTTAACTCCCGAATATTTTAAATGTTTACATCTAAAGATATTGAAATCTCCCCTCTAGCACTTTTGTTATATTGAAAAACAAGACAAGAATAGAACTTAAGCGTTATATTTTCTAAAAATTAATTAACAGGTAAAGGTGTTTATGGTTATAATTTTTTCCTTATTAATGAAACAGCATTGCCTAGAAATATGAAATGACGGGGTATCAAATGGTAAAAAGGTTATTCGTTCTGCCTCTAGTTATTGTTGCATTGTCTTTTATTTTTAAATCAATTGATGAAAAACCTACAGTAGTCGTTGGATAAAAAGATTTAGATTCGGAATATTGGAGGATTGTTGAAGCGGGTTTGAGAAAAGGATTTGAGGATTTGGATATAGAGGGTGAAATTATTGCTCCCACTAACTTATTATTTTTAGAGCAGGTTGATATGTTAGGGCGTGTTCTAATAGAAAATCCTGATATCTTAATAATCTACCCTATGTATCCACATTATACTATTCCTACTTTAGAACGGTTTATTGAAAAGGATATTCCTGTTTTTTTATTAGATACCTATCATCAATGGGATAATAAAACAACTTATATCGGTACGGATAATGTTGCTTTAGGTAGAAGAGCAGGTGCGCTACTCGGTTCAGAGCTGCACTAAGCTTAGAGGCTGTAGGAATCGAAATTGTTGTAGAAAAAGTAAATATATACTCTGAACCTTTGAAAATCAAAGAGGAGATTGAAAAAAATATAGAAACCCATCCTAAAGTGAAAGGGATTATCGCTACCAATGACACGCTATCATTAATTGCTTTTGAGGTGATGGAAGCGTATGGGCTGAACATGCCAATTATAGGAACAGATGGAACGAACGAAATGATTGAATTGATAGAAGAAAGAGAGCTACCTGGGACCATAGCACAGAATCCTTTTGATATGGGCTATTTAAGCGTTGAAACCGTAAAGAAAGTGATAAATGGTGAAAGTGTTGATAAACATATTGATAGTGGAGTAGACATCATCATTAAAGGCATTGCGAAACAAAGGTTAGAGTTCCAGAAAAGAATGTTGAAATGAAAGAGGCTAGTGAAAAATGTTAGTTTTCACCTTTCTCACTAGTCTCTCTTGTTAAGAGGGGTATCTTTTGTGATGACCTAGAGCTTGAATTTAACCGGTTGTAAAAAGAATTCAGTTCAAATTCTAAAAGAAAAGTAGTTCCCAAAAGGCAGTCAATAGCAGCGGGGGATTCTAAATCAGTCATTCGAAAACCGGAATAATTTGGTGATGAAAGAGTATATTTGAAAGTCGAAGGATAGATTTTATTTATACTATTAGAAAATGACTACAACAACTACAACAACTACTTCTCTAAAGATTATGTTTTCGATTTGATTAGGGAATGATCGTTCATTAGACTTAACGTATTTCAATGTTAAAGCGCATCCATGAATTTGTTCCAATTTGTACGTTACACTATTCATTGTTTATGAATTCATTCCAACTTATTGATGAAAAATCATCACGATATATTAACGTTGTTGTAAATGGATGGAGGTATAAAAGGATGCAAAGCTTGCGATGGATCTGGGGATATATTAAAAGATTCCGAGGAAAATATGCAATTGGGCTTTTACTTGCGTTGTTTGTTTCTGGTTTAAATTTGCTGAACCCTTATTTTGCGGGTCAAATTGTTGATGAGGTGATATTTGGACAGAGAGAAAGCTTGTTATGGCCATTATTGGGGTTGATGATTGGTGTCATGTTTTTCAAATCGGTGATCCGTTATGGGTATCAATTGATGTTTGAGAGTCTTTCGCAAAGTGTCATTTTCAAGATAAGAGAGCAGCTGTATAATAGGCTGCATCAGTTGGATTTCCGTTTTTATGATAAGACGAAAACGGGGGATATTATGGCTCGGATGACAGGGGATATGGAAGCGGTACGGCACTTTACCGCATGGTCAATTTATATAATCTTTGAAAATAGTACGATTCTCCTTTTTGCGATTGCATTTATGTTTTATATTCATCCTCCTTTAACGATCACGCTGTTAACGGTTACGCCGATCATTGGATTTGTTGCGTACAAATTATCCTACGATGTAAAACCGACATTTTCAGCGATTCGAGGGCAGTTTGCAAGATTAAACTCGGTTGTCCAGGAAAATATTAGTGGAAACCGGGTCGTCAAAGCGTTTTCCAAGGAAAAGTATGAGATTGATAAATTTTCTGTGGAAAATGAGGCATTTAAGGAGAAAAACCTTCAATCTGCGAAAGTATGGGAAAAGTATTTGCCGATTTTGGATTCACTTGCCGGGTTACTTATGGTTTTGATGATCTTAGTTGGTGGAATTATGGTGATTGGCGGTTCGCTTTCTTTTGGTGAGCTCGTTATCTTCAACTCCCTTATCTGGGCCTTGAACAATCCGATGAGAATGGCTGGTTGGTTGATTAATGATGTCCAAAGATTTATTGCTTCCGCCGAGAAAATTGAAGACTTGCTAAACACAGAGCCGACCATTATCAGTCCTGTTCAGTCCCAAAAAGGAAGTGATTCGCCTGGTGTAGTCGAATTTAGTCATGTAAGCTTTAGCTACGGTGAGGAGCAGGTGTTAAAAGACATTAGTTTTCGTGCAAAGCCCGGACAAACTATCGCGTTGATTGGGCCGACGGGTGCAGGTAAAACGACAGTCATCAACCTTCTTTGCAGGTATTATGATGCTGATAGTGGAGAAGTGCGAGTTGGCAAACAGAACATAAAGAAGTGGGATATTCGGAGTTTACGGGAAAACACAGCAGTAGTCATGCAGGATATTTTCCTTTTTTCAGACACGATCGCAGGAAACATTGCTTACGGAGTTCCTGATGCTTCGCTTGAGTCAATTCAAGCAGCGGCTAAGATGGCAGAGGCTCATGACTTCATCACGCAATTGCCTGAGGGCTACGACACGATTGTTGGAGAAAGAGGAGTAGGCCTTTCTGGAGGGCAAAAACAAAGGATTGCTCTAGCACAAGCGTTGCTGAAAAATCCGTCTATTCTCATTCTTGATGATACAACATCGAGTGTGGATATGGAAACGGAACTTCGTATTCAAAAGACGTTGAAAACCTTTAGTCAGGGCAAAACATGCTTCATGATTGCCCATCGAATTTCTTCAGTAAAAGAAGCCGATCTTATTCTCGTTATGAAAAAAGGCAGGGTTATTGAAAGAGGAACACATGAAAGATTGCTTGCTAACAAAGGGTACTATTATACCCTTTGTAAAAACCAATATGGAAATGTTGATGAAAAGCATAATAGTAAGGAAGTGATCGGATATGGCACGCAATAAATTTGATGTCGATGAAGAATTAGAGTCACCTTTCCGACTCGTTCATTTTAAACGATTGTTAGGTTATGTAAAGCCATACAAAAAACTAATGGCTCTGACTGTTTTCTTGATGCTCGTTGCAAGCTTGGCTAATTTAATTGGTCCATATTTGATTAAACAAGCGATTGATGTAGAGATTCCAAGTGGCAATACAGGAGGAATTGTCATGTTGGCAGGCATTTATTTAATCGCTGTCATTGTCACTGGGGTTTGTATGAAATACAGGATTCGCATTATGGCCTGGATTGGTCAGAGTGTGATCCAACATATTCGCAAGGACCTGTTTACCCACTTGCAAAAGCTTTCCTTTTCTTATTATGACAGCCGGCCTCATGGCAAGATTTTAGCTCGAGTTGTGAATTATGTTAATTCATTGAGTGATTTGCTGTCAAATGGGATTATTAATCTCATTACAGATCTTTTCAGTATTGCGGTCATTGTCGGTTTCATGCTCTACATTGATGTGCAGCTAACAATTCTGACCTTAGCTGGGCTTCCTGTTCTAGCAACCATTATATTTATTTTAAAAAATGCGCAACGAAGGGGTTGGCAGAGACTGAGCAACAAGCAATCAAACTTAAATGCGTATATTCACGAAAGCATTAATGGGATCAAAATTACGCAGTCATTTGTGAGGGAAGAAGAAAACAAGAAAATTTTTAGGGATGTCTCTGGTAGCTACCGAAGCTCATGGATGAAGGCGGTAAGAATTCAATTTCTTTTATCGCCGTCGATTGATAATATCTCTGTTCTTACCGTATCGTTTATTTATGTGGTTGGGATCGCTTCAATTGGAGATGGTGGAATGACAGCAGGAGCGTTGATTGCATTTACTGGGTACATTTGGATGTTTTGGGCACCGTTAGCGAATATTGGGAATTTCTATAATGCAATTATTACTGCAATGGCTTACTTGGAACGAATCTTTGAAACCATTGATGAAAAACCAACTGTAAAAAGTGATCCTCATGCTGCTATGCTTCCGCCCATTAAAGGGAAAGTAGAGTTTGACCAGGTGGTCTTTGGATATGAAACAGAGGAACGAATTCTCGATCACATCAATTTCAAGGTGAATCCAGGCGATACGATTGCGCTTGTTGGTGCAACCGGTTCGGGGAAAACAACGATTGTCAATTTAATTAGCCGCTTTTATGACGTGAAAAGCGGACAAATTAAAATTGACGGGACCGATATTAAAACGGTTACGCTTGCCTCTTTGAGAGAGCAAATGGGAATTATGCTTCAGGATCCATTTGTTTTTTCTGGTACGATCATGGATAACATTCGTTATGGTCGACTCGGTGCAACGGATGAAGAAGTGATTCGGACAGCTAAGGCTGTGCAAGCCCATGACTTTATCGATGGTTTAGAGGGTGGGTATTTTACAGAAGTAAATGAAAGAGGCACAAGACTTTCTTCTGGGCAAAGGCAGCTGATCTCCTTTGCTAGAGCATTACTCGCTGACCCGAAAATTTTGATTTTGGATGAAGCAACATCAAGCATCGATACGGAAACGGAGCTTGCCTTACAAAAAGGATTGGAGACGTTGCTTTCTGGAAGAACATCCTTTATTATTGCACACCGTCTTTCTACTATTAAGAACGCTACCAAAATTTTGTATATTGAAAATGGTAGAATTATTGAAAAGGGGACTCATAATGAATTAATGGAAAAGAAGGGTCATTATTGGAAACTGTCTAATTCCCAAGGTCATTCTATAGAATCCGGGTAAGTGTCCGATTTATGGAAAGAGAGAAGACTTTGACATTTTAAGAAGTTAATTGGCTATGGAAGGATAAGTCTCTACTTATTTCAGGGTGATGAATCTAATGAGCATCTGGATAGGAAAAATAAAAGGACATATGCAGATGGAGAATATATTGGAAGTATCGAGCTGTCATTTCAAAAGAGGGTCATTTACTTTTCAAAATGACCCTTCATTTTGATGGAATTACTAATTTAAATAGTAAACCTAATAAGAAAGTAGGATTCATTAGTTCAAATGTCAATGTATTGAAGACAAAGTTCAGGATGTCTTTGCCTACAAAAGAAAAAGAGAAAATACTTTGGATACAGAAAAGTTTAGTTTGATTTTGCAACTGCTTTTTTAAAGAGTTATTTTTAATAAGCTAGTAATGACAAGCAAGCCTCTCACGTTTTGAGAGGCGTATTTTTTTTTAGATCTAAGTTTAACGAAAGACAGAGTAAACTCACTCTTGAACAACACCTGACGAGTATTATTGAATAAGAATTAAATTTTCAGATAAAAAAACTGAATGAAATATCCCGTAGTGAAGGCAACAAGAACGGTCGCCATTCTAATTGCGCCATTGGATAAAAATGCAAGAGTGAGTGCAAAAATTTCCGCAATTAATTTTGCGGTTCGTATGCTGAATCCGAATCTTTCATGGATTACCTCCATTAACCGATCCTTGGGTTTACAGAAAATTTTTGCCTATAGGTAAATCGAAACTCCCATCCCTAAAATAATGGTGGCTGTCAACAACACCATAATTTGAACAATGAGGTTCTGAGGGCCAGGGAAAGAACTTAGTAAACCACTAGCTAATCGTAATTTTCTTTTTACTTAAAAAGTGAAAAAGGAGCCACCCCTTCGTTCTGGTGGCATAATTAATAACGCATTTTACCCATAACCATTTGCCTCCTAAACTAGAAAAAGATTTGTATTTAAGACTATTTCATTCTACCGACGGTTTTCTATATTGTGAAGAATGCACTTTTTTGTGCAAGGGTTACCGAACGGTTACTCTTATAAGAAACTCCCATGGCGGCGTTTTACGCCGCCACCATCTACCATGAAAAAATTCATCTCCCTCCCCTAAATAAAGTCTAACCCCTAAATCCACTGTCCATAATGATAGTAACAATACAACCAGGCTGAATGCTTTTTTGGTGGATCTTCCAAGAAGATACCCTGTATAAGAAACTGGTTGTGACAGTATTGAAGGACCATCTACTGTACGAATAGTACGTATACAAAATTTTTGCATCATTACTACTGTCATATGTATTGTTAATTTAATCTTTGAGGTGACTCTCCTATGGAAGCGATGATTGAACGGTGTGCAGGCCTAGATGTACACCAAGAAACCGTGGTAGCTTGTGTATTATTTGGACGGTTAGACAGAAAGCCAGAAAAAACGATTGAAACGTTTGAAACCACTACAACCGGTCTATTATCTCTAAGTGATTGGTTATCTGAACTTGATGTAACGGATGTGGTGATGGAAAGTACCGGGATCTACTGGAAACCAGTATGGAGAATATCCTCGAAGATACTATCGAATTGATCCTTGCCAATGCAAGACACGTTAAAAATGTTCCAGGACGCAAAACCGATGTAAAAGATGCCGAATGGCTGGCCCAACTTTTACGATGCGGTCTTATTGAAAGCACGTTTGTTCCACCAGAGGATATTCGCGATTTACGTGATCTTACTCGCTATCGAAAAAAATTAATTCATAATCGTACCTCGGAGCGAAATCGCATTCACAAAATTCTTCAGGATGCCAACATCAAGCTTACTTCGGTTCTATCAAACATTTTCGGTGTTTCAGGACGTCGTATTCTTGAGGCGACCATCAACGGTGAAAAAATCGAAACCAAGCAACTGCACGAACTGGTAGATAAGCGAACAAAAGCAAGTATTGCAGATATTGCAAGTGCCATCAATGGCCGGATGCGACGTCATCACCGTGATATGTTGAGCTACCATTGGGATCACATGTGTTATTTAGAAAAGAAGATTGAAGAATTGGAAGAACAAATTGACAATCTCCTGTCCCCATATCGTAAACAGGTAGAATTACTAGACGGTATCCCAGGTGTAAATAAGGCTGCCGCAGCCACATTTATTGCCGAGATGGGGGTGGATATGTCTGTATTTAAGTCTTCCAAACATCTTGCATCATGGGCTGGTGTCTGTCCCGGAAATCACGAAAGCGCCGGTAAAAAAAACAAGTAAATCCACACAAGGCAATAAAGCATTAAAAACGATGGCCGTCGAATGTGTCCTGGCTACTTCAAGGCAACACAATCGAATTGCATCGCATAGGAAAAGGATTACTAAGCGTCAAGGAAAAATGAAGGGACGAATTGCTTCCGCTCATTTAATTTTAACCATCGCTTACAACATTTTAAAAACAGGTGAACCCTATCAGGAACTAGGCCCAGATTACCTCAAAGAGAAAGAAAAGAACAAAGAATTAAAAATGATTGAATACTTAAAAAGGAAATGCTATACAATCGAAAACTCTCAGCAAACTGCTTAAACACTTTCATTGTAATTAAAAAAACTCTACATCATCCCCCTTCAAAAAAAATCAGGAACTGGGGGCTTATTTAATATGGCCTTCTAAACGAAAAGTTTTTCATACAAAAAGGAGCTAACTCCCTATGTCAAATACATTGAGAGAAGAACTTAAAAAGAATAGTAAATCATGAATATCATTGTGAAAAAGAACTTACCTTATCGATTATTAGTAGAAAATTGTTATTTTGTGGCATTTAGGTGTAGAAGGGCACATCGCTTCAGCGAACTCCAAAGACTATTCTCTGGAATATCTCATAAGGTATTAACAAACCAATTACGTGAACTGATAGAAGATGGAATCGTTCATAGAGAAGTGTTTCCGGAAATTCCTCCAAAAGTCGAATATTCAATGACTGAGCTTGGGATGACATTACTACCAATTGTTGAGATGGTGTATGAATGGGGAAAAAAACGAATAGATCAAATAAACAAGAAAATAATTATGTTGAATAAGAAAAATAACCAGAGCGTTTCCTTAAATAGATTGCCTATGCTGTTAGCAAAATTCTCAAAATTTCTTATTTGAATAATGACACAATGGTAAGCTTATGATCTATATATGATTTAATCAAATGATTATTTAACTAATAGATTCAATTTTTTGTTGAAGACGGAATGCTATTGTTCAAAAAACGGTTCAATAGCATTAATGTTTACATAAACAGGCTTTTTCAAGATGCTAAAAAACGACTAATGGTAACATGCTAAAGATGAAAAATATCATCATAAATGATATAATTTAAATTTAGAAAAGGTAGTAGTTGGTTTTGTAAGGGTTTTCTTTTGTGTTTTGGAGGTGTTAAATGCTTTTTTCATTACGAAATCGTTTATTTTTAATTTTTACATTATTACTAACAGTCCCGTTCATTATTTTATCTATCATTATTCCAAGTTGGTTTACATCCATTATTAAAGAACAGACTCAAGATTTAACGATAGAGATGATGGATCAATATTCACTGTACGTTGATTCAATTACTACGCAGGCAGAGGATATAGGGAAACAGGTACTAATAAATGAAACGACGCAACAATGGATCAAGTTAGAAAATGAAGCTAGCGTTACGACAGACGCTGAGCGCCTGATGATGAGAAATCGCCTAAGAGCACAATTATCTTCAATAATGATAAATAATTCAAACGGAATGTCGATAACTGTATTTCTTGACGATGGTACTGGAACTTGGGGAAATCATCCTTCACTAAAAAGTATGAAGTGGTTCAAAGATTTTTTTAAAAATGATCTACGGTGGGTGAAATCACATACAGATCCTTTTCAACAATACCAAGAAATGCGTGAAATCAATATTAATAGCTTTCTTATTCCACTGTATGATATGCAAACATTTAAATATTATGGCATTATAAAAGTTAATTTCCCATCGTCATTGCTCGAAACTGCGTTAAGTAAAATTAAACTTGGTGAAAGTGGTCGAGTTTATTTATTAGATCCTCATAGAGGGAATATATTGTCGGGAGATATTAATACGCCCAACTTTGTACTAGAACAAAGCCTAGAAAAAATATTAAATAGTCATCAAGAGAAAGGATTAATAGAAACTAACTATCTTGGCGAAGATTATCTCGTATTTTTTCATAAGTTATCAATAGGTAAGTGGATTCTATTTAGTGAAATTACCAAATCTGAATTGTTCTTAAAGATAAATCAGATACAAAAAAAATTATTTTTAATTAGTGCACTCATTTTTATCTTAACAATTATTGCTTCATTTTTACTTTCTTCCAATATCGTAAGTCCTTTAGGAAAACTCTCTAAAGCAATGAGCTTTATTGAACGAGGTGACTTTAATGGCGCGAAACGTTATATGCCGACAATAAAATCGCATAACGATGAAGTGGGGCTATTGATAAAAGTTTTTGGTCAGACGATTGATCGGTTAAGCCATTTAATAAAAACAGAGTATGAAGCAAATATCCGTAGAAAAGATGCGGAATATAAAGCCCTATTACTCCAAATCAATCCCCATTTTCTGAATAATACGCTTGAAATCATTGGAGGGTTAGCCATACAAGGAAAAAATAAAGAGGTTATGAATGTAAGCATTCATTTAGGGCGAATGATGAGGTATTCTTTGAATACAAATAGTGATGTCGTACAATTAGGTGAAGAGATCAATTATATAAGAAATTTTACTGACATTTTAAAGGTAAGATTTGAAGATTACATTGATATTGAGATTGAGGAAGATCCGGAAACGAAGTCTTTTCCAATTATAAAATTTATCATTCAGCCGCTTGTTGAAAATTCAGTTAAATATAGCTTTATCGGAAATACACATGCAGTCATAAAGATCAAAACCAAAAAGAGCGGCGATCAAATATTTATTATTGTGGAGGATAGTGGAGTCGGCATTTCGGAAGAAAGCATTTCAGACCTTAATAATACTGAAGAAAATAATGAAATACGGAATGTATTGGATAGTAAGGGGACAAGCATTGGCCTAAAAAATGTCCTGGGCCGATTAAGATTATATTATGGGCAAAATTTTTCTTATAAGATTCAATCTGAAAAGAATGTAGGAACAAGGATTACATTGTGTATAAAGGTGGAAAAGGAGGATATACACCATGAACGTATTAATCACTGATGATGAGGTCCAAATTCGAAAAGGGTTACGTATGAAAGTTGACTGGGAAAAAGAAGGTTTTCAAATTGTCGGAGAAGCTTCAAATGGACAAGAAGCCCTCGAAAAAATAAAAGTGACTGACGTCGATATCGTCATTACAGATGTCAGAATGCCTATCATGGACGGCATCGAATTTGTAAAGCGATGTAATCTTGAACATCCCCACATAAAAGTGATCGTTTTATCTGGCTATTCTGATTTTGAGTATGTAAGATCTTCACTAATCGAAGGAGTAAAGGATTATTTATTAAAGCCAGTAGCCCCGGATGAATTAGTCGATGTGTTAAGAAGGATTAAGAGAGAAGGTAAAGAAGAAAAGAAAAAGCAAATTGAATCTGAACGGATGAGCCGTGTTTTTCATAACCAGTTAGAAGAAATTCGCGAACAGTATTTACTGCATTTAGTAAAGGAAGATTGGTCAGAGCCCACGATTGCTATTGAGAGATTGTACCAGCTGCAGTTAGAAGCCTTTGCAAATGAAAACGTAGAAGTTCAGTTTGTTACGGTTGAAATGAGGACCTCAAATCGTAATCGAATGAACCTAAAGGAACTATGGTTGCCTTTTCGTATGATGTGCAGGGAATTAGCAGAAGGGTATGAAGGAACTTATTCTTTTTATGATGCAAGTTACGCTAATATCATTCACTTTATACATCGAGTAGATTTAGAACCTTTAAAACAAAATTCCAGTTTTATTCAAACAGTGCAGCGACAAGTAAAAGAATTGATAAATGTTGAAACAGTGATTGGGATCGGAAAAGTTGTTACTGGTCTGAAAGAATTTAAGTCTGGCTTTATTTCAGCGTTGCTTTCTTGGAGTCAAAGTCAGTTGGGTTCTCAATCTCAGGTTATCGATGGGACATTTAGTAAAGAGATGTTCGAATATTCACCCGATTTCGAAAAAAGGTTAATTAATGCCATTGAAAATATGAATCATGATGCATTTAAAACTAATATTTATTCTCTTTTAGGTGGAACGAATAACCAATCAATCATGACCTTCTCATTTTCTTCCAACCGAGTGTTATTTTTGTTAGGCTCTTTAGCACGAAAATATGATTTAGATACAAACGATATAAATAATACAATCTGGAATTGCCAACAGAGTATTTGGGAGCTTAATTCTCAAAACAGAGTCATTGAGCAGCTTATTCATTTAGCACAATCAATTATTGAAAGGGTAAATGAAGCTCGTTGCTCGTCAAACGGGGCGATGATCGTAGAAAATGTTCGCCGGTATTTGGAAAAGCATTATGCAAGTGAAATTTCACTTACGACATTGGCAGAACAATTTCATATCAACAGTGCTTATTTATCTGAAATTTTTAAAAACCATGTTGGACAAAATTTTAGTGACTATCTTATTAAATTGAGAATGGATAAAGCTCAACATTTTTTGAAAGATCAACAGCTTAAAATCATCGACGTTGCTCACCTTGTTGGTTTTTCAAACTCAGGTTATTTTAGTACAGTCTTTAAAAAACAGTTTGGAAAAACACCTGTTGAGTACCGTAAGTCTCTAAATTTTAGTCAATAAAAATTGACGGAAGAAGTGGGACAGTATGAAAAAGAAAATAGCATTTATTATTATTTCAATGATTCCAATTATTTTAGTGGGATATACGCTGTCTGTTTTCGAGCCATTCTATAACAAGAAAGACCATGTTGAGGGCCGCAGCAATGGTGTCGATAAAATTCAACTAACATTTTGGCGAAGTTATGGGACGCTATCAGAAAATAACGCTTATAAGGAGTTAATTTCTGCTTTTGAATTAGCTCACCCTACAATTGAAGTAAACATGGTTTTTATTCCTTACGGTGATTATGAAATGAGATTGCGAACGGCAATTGCAGTAGGAAATCCCCCAGATATTTTATCAATTGACACTCCAAATTTGGCTCTATATGCAAACTCAGGATCGCTCTTATCGATAGATGAATACATGAAAAAAGAAGGGGCTATTGAAGATATTCCAGATACGACTCTACGGGGACTGATCTATAAAGGTGAAATTTATCTTGCGCCTATAATAGAGTCTGGGCTGGCTCTGTTTTATAATATGCACCTTTTTGAAGAGGCGGGTATTCCTTATCCTTCTGAAGATCCAACTAAACCAATGACATGGGATGGGGTATTAGAGATAGCTAAAAAAGTCTATAATCCAGAAAAGGGAGTGTATGGGATTGATCCAGCACAAGGATTTGCTGACGGGGAAAGTGCCGCTTATTTTAAAATGCCACTCCTTTGGCAGTTCGGAGCGGAAGTTTTAAGTCCAGATGCATCAACAGCTGATGGCTATTTAAATTCAAAAGAAGCATTGGAGGCCCTACAATTTTATCAGGATTTATATCACAAATACCGTGTAGCTGCCGTTGAATTGCCTACAAATCCCTTTCAATCTGGAAATTTGGCAATGACTATATTAGGTTCTTGGCACTTAACAGAATTGAAAAGTTTATCTGACTTTGTATTAGGAGAGGATTTTGGGATTGCTCCCTTGCCAAAGGGGAAAAATCAAATTGTTCCAAACGGTGGTTGGGCGCTTGGAATCTCTTCAAAATCTCAATATCCTGATGAAGCCTGGGAATTCATTAAATATGTGACAAGTTTTGAAGGAGCGAAAAAGTATGTTGAAATTACAGGTGATATCCCTGCAAGATACTCAGTAGCCAAGGAATTTTCTGAACTTAGTGAGTATCCCAAAAATATATTTGTCCACCAAGCACAAAATAATTCAAAGAACCGCCCTGTAACTTCTGCATATCCTGTCGTAAGTGATGCAGTTAGGGCATTATTTGAGGATATTGGTATCGCTGGAAGAGATGTAAACGAAGCAGCCGATGCAGCGGTTGAAAAAATTGATGCAAGTCTAAGGGGGATTCAGAGACGATAAATTAGCTATAAAAGCTGACCGATATTATAATTGGGCCAATATTAGGATAGCGAAAGAAAGGAAGTATCATGAATAAAAAGGTAGCTTTCATTATTATTTCAATAATTGTAATCATTTTTGCTGGCTATTTACTCTCTTTTTTTAACATATCGGTTAGTGATCGTGAAAATCATGTTGGTGAAAAGAATGATGTAGATAAAATAGAATTGACATTCTTACGGAATTTAGGGAACCCAGAGTTTAATAAAGCATATGATGAATTAGTTTCTGCTTTTGAGGCTTCACATCCGAATATTGTGATTAATATGCAATCAACGCATTGGGCTCAAGACTTTGAATTAAGGTTGCGTACAGAAATAGCTGCAGGAAATTCTCCTGATATTATCACGATCGACAGTCCCAACTTAGCTCTTTATGCAAATGCTGGAGTATTACTATCCTTAGATCATTACATGAAAAAGGAAGGTAATATAGGTGATATCCTTGAACCAACATTACACGGATTAACCTATCAGGGTGAAATTTTTCTCGCCCCTATCATCGAATCTAGTATTGCCTTATTTTATAATAAGCACTTATTTAAGGAGGCGGGTATTCCTTATCCTTCTGAAGATCCAACTAAGCCAATGACATGGGATGAGGTATTAGAGATAGCCAAAAAAGTCTATAATCCAGAAAAGGGAGTGTATGGGATTGATCCAGCACAAGGATTTGGTGACGGAGAAGGTCCTGCATATTTTAAAATGCCTCTCTTATGGCAATTCGGAGTAGAAATTTTAAGTTCAGATGCGACAACAGCAGAAGGTTATTTAAATTCAGAAGAAGCATTGGAAGCATTGCAATTTTATCAAGATTTATATCACAAACATCGTGTAGCTTCAGTTGAATTGCCCCCGGATGCTTTTCAATCCGGAATGCTTGCTATGACTGTATTGGGTTCGTGGCATGTAACAGAATTAGAAAGTTTCCCTAACTTTGTATTAGGAGAAGATTTCGGAATTGCTCCGTTGCCAAAGGCTAAATATCAAGTTGCGCCAAATGGGGGATGGGCACTTGGAATTTCATCAAAATCGAAATATCCAGATGAAGCATGGGAATTTATTAAATTTATAACAAGTTTTGAGGGAANTAAAAGGTATGTTGAGGTCACCGGTGAAATTCCGGCGAGATATTCAGTAGCTACTGCCATTCTCGAAATGAATAAGTACCCCAAAAATATATTTTTTCAACAAGGACAAAATAACTCAAAGAACCGCCCTGTAACTCCCGCATATCCAGTTGTAAGCGATGCTATTAAGGTATTATTTGAGGAAGTTGGGATTTCTGGAAAAAATGTGAAAGTAGCAGCAGATGAAGCGGTGGAAAAAATAAATGCAAGTTTAAAAGGTATACAGAAGTGATAAATAAGTAATCCTCTAGTTTTGTAACTAGGGATTTTTTACATTTAAGTTGCATGACTTTCGACTTAGAAATAAGTTAGAATCTAAAAATCTTTACCTTTTCTATTTATATCCTAATAATTTTAAATGTTCTTAGCCAAAAATATTGAAATCCTACTTTTGGTCTTTTTGTTACACTTTAAGAAAGGATTATAAAAGGTTTATAGTACAAGAAAAACAAAGCTCACCATTATATGGTAAGCTTTGTTTTTCAAAAAAGGTGAGAGGGGGATAAGACACAAAAATAGAAAGCGCCTTCTGGTGTAAGGGTATTTGCTTGTTTCTCTTTCACTAATCAATGAAAGAACATGTATCAAAACGTTGGAAAACTATTAACCTATAAGAAGGGAGAGACGTATGATTTATTCTGCTAAAAAATTTATTTTTGGGATAGGTATTGCAATGATCGGAATTGTGGGATGTACCAATACGATAAAATTAGAACATGATGCTAGTGATGAGTACTATACGGAATTATATCGGCCTCAGTATCACTTTTCCACACCAGTTGGGAATTTAGCAGATCCAAATGGATTGATTTACTTTAAAGGGGAATATCATTTGTTTCATCAAAAAAATGGACATTGGGCTCATGCAATTAGTAAGGATTTGATACATTGGAGTCATCAACCTATTGCCTTGGATCATGATGATCTAGGTCAAGCTTTATCAGGAAGCGCTGTTGTTGATTGGAATGATACCACCGGATTCTTTAATGGTAAAGCAGGTTTGGTAGCTATTTACACGAATACAGCAGGGGGAGAAGCACAAAGTATTGCTTTTAGTAGTGATAGAGGAAGAACTTGGGAACGTTATGAGGGCAATCCAGTGATTAAAAACCCAGGAATAAAAGATTTTCGAGACCCGAAAGTATTCTGGCATGACGAAACGGAAAAATGGGTAATGGTGGTATCTACTGATAAAAGTGTAACATTTTTTAACTCTGATAATTTAATTGAGTGGGAATACTTAAGCCGATTTGGCGATGGTCAAGGTTTGCAAGTAGCTGTTTGGGAGTGCCCTGATTTATTTCGCTTACCGGTTAATGGTGAAGATGGCAATGAGAAATGGGTACTTCACGTTAGTGTAGGAGACAATAATGAGACAAATGGATCAACTGCCCAATATTTTATTGGCGAGTTTGATGGTAAGGAGTTTATTAATGAATACCCAGCCGATCATATCTTAATTACGGATTATGGGCAAGATTTTTATGCGGCTCAATCATTCTCTGATATTCCAGTAAAAGACGGACGTAAAATTTGGTTAGCCTGGATGGCTAATTGGCGCTATCCTTATCAAAGTCCAACAGATCCTTGGAAGGGTGCCATGTCTATTCCCCGTGAATTATCGTTAAGAACTGTTGAAGACGGTAAGATCAGGCTATTCCAAGAGCCGATCTCTGAAATAGAAAGCTTGAGGGCTACAGAGTATTCTATCAATAATTTTCATCTTGAAGGAAATCACAGAATCGATGATTTTTCAGGTACAACATTTGAATTTGAAGCAACCATAACATGGGAAGATGTTGAGGAATTTGGTATTCGAGTTCGTCAAGCAGATGATGAGGAAACTGTGATTGGAATTAATACTAAAACGGAGAAGGTTTTTGTTGACCGTACAAATTCTGGACTTCAAAGATTAATTGATCGAAATGGGTCTTTTTTTGATTTTGGCTCTCTTTATGAAACGGATTATCCAACAAAACAAAAAAATATAAAACTGCGGGGGTTTGTCGATGAATCGTCCGTAGAGTTATTTGTAAATGATGGGGAAATCGTGTTCACGAATTTGATATATACAAAACCGACCAATAACGGAATTGAACTTTATACAAAGGGGGGCAGTATCGATATTGAATCACTAAACTTCTATCATCTTCACTCGACATGGCGAAACCAACCACCTAATAATAAAATATCACAAATTGTTGTCAATGAAGAAAGGGTTCATATTACCATTGATGAAGAAGAGAAACTCCAAGCACAAGTAAAACCTGACTGGCTACGTATAAAAGGAGAGGACTTAGTTTGGTCTGTCGAAGATCCAGAAATAATAGAATTATCTCTGGATGGTATGAATGCGACTATAAGGGGAAAAAAAGAGGGAACGACACAAGTTATCATAACAGACTTAAACAATTTAGTAGAAAAGAGTATTAGCGTCAGAGTTTCTGGTAAATAGGATTCTAGAAAACTTCGAGTATTCCTCATGTGTATGATAATACGATTATAGATATCTTAATAATACAATTAAAAGGTGTCAGCATAATGTGAAGATGCTGACACCTTTTTGCGTAAACGATTACAAACCTCTGAAAATATTAAAAGTCACAAACCAAAGATATTGAAATCTTCTTAATAACTATTTTGTTAT
This sequence comes from Anaerobacillus alkalidiazotrophicus, assembly GCF_001866055.1. Next base: position 461,903 of record NZ_MLQS01000001.1, on the reverse strand, counting down.
AGTAAAAATACAAATAGAGAACACAAAATAAATGAAGGGGGAAAAAGAAGGTTGATCATAGTTTTTAGTTCTACTAGGACTGATAAAAAAACTTGCAATTGTACCTAAGTATTATGAAAGAGTTCTCTGACTTTGGAATTTCTAATTAGTATATTAGCTTCAAAAAAGGAGGTTAAGAGAATGCGAGAATTAATAAAAGCTAACCAAGAAACGGCTGTCCAGATCAAAACTGAAAAGAAAACAGCATCAAAATTAAAAAGAAACATCGATTATATCAAGAAAAACTATGTGCTTTATTTACTCATTGCACCGGCTGTTATATTGACAATTATTTTTAAGTATGTACCCATTTATGGAGCGACGATTGCATTTAAAGACTTTAATCCATTAAAAGGGATCGTGGGTAGTGATTGGGTTGGATTAAAACATTTTGAGAACTTCTTATCATCACCAAATTTTTTACAAATCTTTATGAATACGCTTAAATTAAGTTCGTTTGAACTACTTATTGGTTTTCCTATTCCAATCATTTTGGCACTCATGTTAAACCAGGTGAGAAGAGCAAAATTTAAAAAGAATATTCAATTAGTTCTTTATGCTCCTCATTTTATTTCAATCGTTGTCGTTTCGGGAATGGTATTTCTCTTTCTATCTCCAGCAGGACCTATTAATGCTCTACTTTCAATTTTCTTAGATAAGCCAGTTTCGTTTATGTCTGATCCTGATGCATTTCGAACCATTTATATTGTGTCTGGAGTATGGCAAGGGGCTGGTTGGGCATCGATTATTTATGTGGCAGCGCTCGCAAACGTTGATCCCCAACTACATGACGCAGCAACGATAGACGGGGCATCACTTTTACAACGAATTAGACATATTGATTTGCCAACATTGAAACCAGTTATGGCTGTGCTGTTTATTTTAGCAGCTGGCGGAATCATGGCTATCGGTTTTGAAAAAGCCTATTTATTGCAAACATCGATGAATATAACTACTTCAGAAATTATTCCAACCTATGTATATAAACGCGGTCTACTAGCAGGAGATTATTCATTTGCTACCGCTGTAGGGTTATTTAATGCAGTTATTAATGTGTTTTTACTCGTTTTTGTTAACCAAGTAGTAAAAAAATTAAATGAAGGCGAAGGTCTTTTATAAGAAAGGAGGAAAAAGGATGAACAACTCAAAAGGGGATCGATTGCTGCTACTCATTAATAAAATTTTATTGGGCGTTATTATTTTAGTTGTTGTTTCCCCACTTTTATATGTATTATTATCTTCTTTTTTACAACCTAGTATTTTGCTTACAAAAGGATTTTCATTTAATGCTTCTGATTGGACTTTAGAAGGTTACAGACGAATATTAAGTGATGGCTCAATCATGAGAGGATTCTTCAACTCCATTCTGTATTCTACTGCATTTACGATTGTGACAGTAACAGTCTCTATACTTGCAGGATATACGCTTTCTGCAGATGGTCTAGTTGGCCGAAAAATATTTATGATCTTCTTTTTAATTACCATGTTTTTTAACGGTGGATTAATCCCGACATATTTAGTTGTCCGAGATTTAGGGATGCTTAACACGATTTGGGCGATTATCCTTCCCAATGCGATTTCTGTTTGGTTTATCATTTTATCAAGAACGTACTTTAAAGCAATACCAAATGAATTGAAGGAAGCAGCAAGAATTGATGGTGCATCCGAATTCAAAATCTTCCTTAAAATTGTATTGCCTTTGGCTAAACCAATTATTTTTGTAATCGCTTTATATGCGTTCATCGGGCAATGGAATGCTTATTTTGACGCAATGATATATCTAGAAGATCGAGATCTTTATCCGTTGCAGTTGATTTTACGCTCAATACTCATCCAGAATGAAGTTCAGCCTGGAATGATTAGCGATCAACTTGCGATGGCTGAGCTACAGAGGGTCTCAGAAATGATTAAATACTCATCTATCGTACTTTCAAGTTTACCATTGTTAATAATGTATCCATTCTTCCAAAAGTACTTTGAAAAAGGTGTTATGGTAGGATCATTAAAATAAAAATGAAAAGTGAGGGGTCTACATGAAAAAAATCTTTACGAAAACAATGTCTGCGTTGCTTCTTTCAGGAATGTTAGTTGCTACGGGATGTGGCAGTAATACTAGCGAAAGCGCTTCTTCTTCGGATTATGGACTTTCAGATATTTCGTTCCCATTAGAAGAGAAAGTAACATTGAACATTATGACACAAAGTTCTCCTCTTGCACCATCTGATCCAAATGATAAATTAATTTATCAGCGATTAGAAGAAAAAACAGGTGTTGAAATTAAGTGGAAGAATTATACATGGGATACATTTAATGAGAGAAGAAATTTAGCAATTGCCAGTGGGGAACTTCCTGATGCCATCTTAGATGCTGGATTAAGTGACTATGAGGTATTAAGAAATGCAAGAGACGGAGTTATTATTCCAGTTGAAGATTTAATTGAGCAATATATGCCAAACCTACAAAAAGTTCTTGAGGAAGCACCTGAGTACCGGGCAATGATGACGGCTCCAGATGGACATATTTACACATTTCCATGGATTGAAGAATTGGGTTCAGGCAAAGAAAGTATTCACTCTGTAGATGTTTTTCCATGGATAAACGTGGAATGGTTAGATCAATTAGGTTTAGATATGCCAAAAACAACAGAAGAATTAAAAGAAGTATTAATTGCTTTTAGAGATAATGACCCAGCAGGGGAAGGTAGAACAATTCCAATGTCCTTTATGATTAATCACGGAGGAGAAGATTTAGCATTCCTATTTGGTTCATTTGGTTTAGGCGATAACTGGGATCATACCGTTGTAAGTAATGATGGAGAAGTAATATTTACAGTAGCCGATGAAGGTTATAAGGAAGGGATTAAGTTTTTAAATGAGTTATATCAAGAAGGACTAATGGATATTGAAGCATTTGAACAGGATTGGAACACGTATGTTGCAAAAGGAAAAGAACATCGCTATGGGTTGTATTTCACATGGGATAAAGGAAATATTACAGGGGCGAATGACACATATGACCTTATGGGTGCTTTGGAAGGCCCGGATGGACATAAAAATGTAACTAGAACAAATGGTATGGGCTTTGACAGAAACCGAATGGTCATTACAAGTGCAAATAAAAATCTTGAATTAACTGCAAAGTGGATTGATCAGTTATATGAACCAACTCAATCAGTACAAAACAACTGGGGTACGTATGGCGATGACAAAGGAGAAAATATTTTTGAACTAGATGATGCAACAGGAATGTTAAAGCATTTGCCGTTAGGCGACACATCACCATGGGAATTAAGACAAAGAACGTTTGTTGGTGGTCCGTTAGCGATTTTAGACAGCTATTATGGTGTGGTGACGACGAAACCCGACGATGCTGCTTGGAGATTAAATTTAATGAAAGAAGTAATGGTTCCTGACATGTTAGCAGAAAACATTTATCCTAAAGTATTTTTCTCCATAGAAGAATTAGACAGACTTTCTACTATTGAAGCTGATTTAATTCCTTATGTAGAGAGAAAAAGAGCAGAATGGATTACAAATGGAAAAGTGGAAGAAGAATGGGCTGACTATTTAACAGAATTAGAACGTCTAAGTTATAAAGAATGGTTAGAAATTAAACAAGCCGGATATGATCGTGCGACAAACTAAAAATTAATAAGGTGCTTGTCACTACCCGGAATATGACGAATTTTGTCGATGTTATAGGGTGGTGTCTGGCACCTTGCTTTTAAAGGAGAGAATAGTAATGACTGTTAAATATAATGAGAAACATCGTCTACAATATCATTTTTCACCAGAGGAAAAATGGATGAATGACCCAAATGGAATGGTATATTTCAACGATGAGTATCACCTCTTTTATCAATACCATCCACATGGTACTACATGGGGGCCTATGCACTGGGGCCATGCGGTGAGTTGCGATTTAATTCATTGGGAAGAGCTTCCGATCGCGTTATACCCTGATGAACACGGTGTTATTTTCTCTGGGAGTGCAGTTGTAGATTGGAATAATTCATCTGGATTTTTTGATGAGGGGCCAGGATTAGTGGCTATTTATACGAGCACGGATAACTATCCAGATTCGGATAGATCTCGTCAACGGCAAAGTTTAGCATACAGCAATGACAATGGAAGAACATGGGTAACGTATGAGGGGAACCCTGTCCTTTCTGATGTGAATATTACTGATTACCGTGATCCAAAAGTATTTTGGCATAGTGAAACAAACAAATGGGTGATGGTGTTAGCGACCGGACAATCAGTCACCATTTATACATCCAAAAATTTAAAAGATTGGGAATTTGCAAGTGAATTTGGAAATACAGCTGGTTCGCATGACGGTGTTTGGGAATGTCCTGATTTGTTTAAATTACCAGTAGATGGTGATGAAAATAACCCAAAATGGGTAATGCTTTTGAGTATTGGCGATAATCCACAATTGAAAGAAGGATCGAGAACACAATATTTTATTGGTGACTTTGATGGAACTACTTTTATCAACGATAATTCAGACGAAACGGTTCTTTGGTTAGATCATGGTCGTGATAATTATGCAGGTGTCAGTTGGTCAGATGTACAGGATGGCAGACGAATTTATATTGGTTGGATGAGTAACTGGCGTTATGCAAATCAAGTGCCGACAGAAGGGTGGCGCAGCTCAATGACGTTACCGAGAGAGTTATCGTTAACTTCCAGTGAAGAGGGAGTTCGTATTGCCCAGAAACCAGTAGTGGAAATCGATTCAATTCGTAAAGGTATGGAAGTGTACAAAGACCTAGCTATTGAAGAAAATAACTTTTCATGCAACATCAGTGATTTAACAGAAGTTTCGGTTGAATTTGAGAAACAAAACGCTACCTCTTTTGGTCTCTTTATTGAAAATTCTGAAGGAGAAAAGACAGTTGTTACTTATGATGTTGAGAGGGAAATGTTGCTAGTTGATCGAACGAATTCTGGTGATAATAGTTTTTCAGAATCCTTCGCAGCAGTTCAAGAAGCTCCTTTGAGGATGAAAAATAGTCGGCTTAAACTTCAAATCTTTATCGATACTTCATCGATTGAAGTGTTTGCCAATGAAGGTGAGGTTGCTGTTACTAGTTTAATCTTCCCGAGTAAGGTATCAGAACATCTTACTTTATTTTCAAATGAAGGAAATACAAATGCGACTCAATTAAAAATTACCGATCTAGCGTCGATTTGGAATAAGTAATATTTCATCATCTGAAAAGCTCTAATCGAACGGTTAGAGCTTTTCAGTTATTTATTGTCTAGAAAATTGGCTGAAATGCATTATTTATTTGTAAATAGAAAAAGAAAGGTTGAGAGATTACATGAGTATGAATTCATCCATTATTTGTATTGGAGAATTATTAATTGATTTTTTCTGTAAAGAAGTGGACATTGACTTAGTTGAAGGTAAAAGCTTTGAAAAGCAGGCAGGTGGGGCACCGGCCAATGTGTGTGCAACGATTGTGAAATTAGGTGGAAATGCAACGTTTAGTGGAAAAGTGGGGAATGATCCATTTGGTCATTTTTTAAAAAATACTCTAGATGAAATAAAGGTTGATACATCGATGCTCGTTTTAGATGATAAAAATCCTACGACATTAGCATTTGTATCATTAAAGAAAAATGGAGAAAGGGATTTTGTTTTTCATCGAGGTGCGGATGCTTTTTTATCGGAAGGTGACCTAGATGAGGAAAAAATAAACAACGCTAGCATTTTACATTTTGGTTCAGCGACAGCACTATTAGAAGACCCCTTTCAAACGACGTATATCAATACAATGAGATCAGCAAAAGAAGCAGGAAAATTTATTTCTTTTGACCCTAATTTCCGGTCTGATCTTTGGAAAGAAAGAGAAACCACTTTTGTTGAGTTAGTAAAACAAGGGGTTTCACTTGCTAACTTTGTTAAAGTTAGTGATGAAGAATTAAAAATAATCTCAGGTGTTGATGACTTAGTAAGAGGTGTTCAAGTACTTCACCAACTTGGAGCAAAAATTGTAGCAGTAACATTAGGGAAAAAAGGGACTTTTATCTCAAATGGAAAAATAAATGAAATTATCCCTAGTATTCCAGTTGCTTCCATTGATTCAACAGGGGCCGGTGATGCGTTTGTAGGAGCTACACTTTACCAATTAGCGAAAGAAGAAGAACCTAAAAAGGTTACGGAAAATTTTGAGCAACTCAAAAATATCATTTCCTTTAGTAATAAAGTAGGTGCATTAGTTTGTACAAAAGTAGGCGCGATTTCTGCCATTCCAACACTTGAGGAGATATTGTAGTTTTTTCAACAAGTCGTTAATAAAGACTTGATACGAATATTTAAAGATGAAATGTCACCAGTGGTCGCTCTTTTCGATGAGGAAATTATATACTTTTAACCCAGAGCATCTATAGTAAGAATGTGAAGATTCATACAATTAGTTAATTAGAATAAGAGGATTACAGTATGTAAATGTAGACGACGGTCATTGTTAGGAGGGATTTATTCTGAAAGTATATTTGCATGGAAATTTTTCAATCTCAAAAATAGTTATTGGATGTATGAGAATGCATGAATTTGGATTGAATTTGCAGCAAAGGACTGACTTTGTTGAATGGTGTATTGATCAAGGAATTACCACATTCGATCATGCTGATATTTATGGAGGCAATCACCATAATGAAGCATTATTTGGAGAAGTTCTCCAAATGAAGCCCGAGTTAAGAGAAAAAATAGAGATTATTACAAAATGTTCGATATGTGTACCTAATGATGAAAATCCAAATATAAAAACGAGATATTTTAATACGGATAGAGATTACATATTCAAACAGGTAAATAACTCTTTAGAAAAACTCCAATGTGAATACATTGATTTGCTACTTATTCATATGCATGACTTACTAGTTAACCCGAAAGAATTAAATGGTACCCTTAAACAATTGAAGGATGAAGGAAAAGTTAAATACTTTGGTTTATCGAACCATAATCCATTGGAATTTGATACACTGCAAAAATATGTAGATGTAAAATTTGTTACCCATCAATTTATGCTCCACCCTCTTGGAATCGAAAATTATAAAAATGGAACAATGACTCATTGTTTAAAGGAAGGAATTCACCCGATGTTTTGGTCGCCATTAGCGGGGGGGAGAATTTTCAATCCTAAAAATGCCTTTGAAGAAAATATGAAGAATGTATTAGAAAGTATTAGGCAAGAACTTCACCTAGAGAATATTGACGAAGTGATATATAAATGGCTTCTTAAACATTCGTCAGATCCAGTAATTGTATTAGGTACTGGAAATAGAGAGCGTATTATGCGAGCCTTAAATTCAATAGGTGGTATACAGATGACAAGAGAACAATGGTACAAAATCCTCACAGAAGCTGGATATGAATTATGGTGATGAAGTTTTTCAAAGCTTCTTTGAAATTGTGATAATCAGTATTAGTTTATTACTATATGATTAATTTTTAGTATGTAGGTTATGTTTACCGACTAAGCTAGTAGTGGCGAGCAAGGAGGGAATGAATGAAAAGTATACGCGGAAAGATTATTGGTGGTTTCTCAATTATTCTGCTATTGCTAATGATTATGTCGACGTATAACTTATTCAATGTATATAAAATTAATACAACAGTAGAACAAACACTTCAAGAATATTTACAAATATTAAGGATAAGTGAAGACTTAGCGTATAATACAGAACAGAGACTTGATGCAGCCAATAGATATATTTTATTAAATAATAGTACTCACAAAGAGCGCTACATGAATCTAAGAGAGGAAAGCAAAGTACTCGAAGAGGAAATATTAAAGTTAAATGACAATTACCAGCTCAAAGAGTTAATTAAAGAGAGTCATACTTGGGACCGTATGATCACAGAAGAGATTTTTGTTGTGTACGAAAAAAATGATCGAGAGACCGCTCTTGAGAGTTTTCAACGTTACATCGACCCGTTAGCAGATGAAATTGTTGTAGGATATCGAAACTTATCTGGACTTGGACAAACAAAAATTATTGAAATTAGGAATGATATGGCTGAACATGGGAGAACGGCTGTTACTTATAATATTGTTGTTATCGTCATTGGTATTATTTTAACTTTTGTTGTTGCTCTTGTAGTAGCGAAAAAAATTATTTCACCAATTAAAGCAGTTGTAGAAAGGGTTGAACAAGTAGCGAAAGGTGATCTTTCTAAAAAAGAAATAGGAGTTCGTACGAAAGACGAGATTGGTCGGTTGACGGCTTCTATTAATCAAATGGCTACTAGTTTAAGAAATCTCCTTTCAAAAACAGTTGAAACGTCAGATCATGTTGTGGCAGCATCGGAAGAACTCACTTCTAGCTCTGAACAAACAACAGTAGCTAATAATCAGATTGTAGCGACAATTCAGGAAGTATCTCAAGGGGCTGAACTAACCGTAAATAGTGCGAAGGAGTGTGCACGTGCTATGGAAGAAATGACTGTTGGTATTCAAAGAATTGCTGAATCCTCTTCTATCGTTTCAGAAAGCTCTTTAGAAGCAACCCAAGAAGCGGAAAATGGCAAGCATTCATTACGAAAAGTTATTGAGCAAATGTATTCGATTAGTAAAGGGGTTAAAGACGCTACAGTGATCATTGGTAGGTTAGGTGAGCGCTCAAAAGAAATTGGCAGTATTTTAGGTGTGATCACTGATATATCTGATCAAACAAATCTTTTAGCATTAAATGCAGCAATTGAAGCAGCTAGAGCAGGAGAACATGGTAAAGGTTTTGCAGTAGTTGCAGATGAAGTTAGAAAACTAGCTGAAGAATCTCGGAAATCTGCAGAAAAAATTTCGTCTGTTATTCGTGAAATTCAAGCAGACACAGCAGTTGCTGTTGATACAATGGATAGTGGTACAAAAGAGGTTCACAAAGGAATTAATGTAGTAGGAGAAACAAGTTCTATATTTGAAAAAATAGTAACGTCGATACAAAATGTTTCTATACAAATTCAAGAAGTTACAGCAGTTGCAGAGGAAATGTCAGCTAGCACTGAGGAGGTTAATGCTTCAGTAGAAGATATGGCTGAGGTTACGGTTGAAACTTCCGATCGCTTCAAATCAGTGATGAAAGGTAGTGAGCAACAGTTAGCAGCAATGGTAGAGATCCAAACTTCTGCTAATAGTTTAAGGCAACTAGCTCAAGAATTGCAAGTTGAAGTAAAGAAATTTAAAGTTTAATAGTTTTAGTGTTTTGAATATAAGGGTTACTTTATTATAAACCCTCAGTTGTACAAAAAATTAATTAAACGTTTAATTAATTTTACAAAAAAATAGAATGGGTGTATTTAAGATACACCCATTATGAAATGTGTAGATTTTCCTTAGTGAAAATCCATTATTTCTCACATACCGCAACCCCGATCGGATAATACACACCTTCTCTAGGTGGTTCAATGGTCACTCCGCGTTGATAATAAATTTCTACTTTAGAAAACTTCTTAAATAACCCTTGGAATTCTTCCTTTGTTAGTTGATGAGTATGGAAGGGTTGTCCGGACGGGATTCCTCTACCTTCCCCAAATGGAGTAGAAATAATTAACTTCCCACCTGGTTTAAGGAGATTGTACATATTCTTCATAAATAGTTCGTCGTCGTCGACATGCTCAATTGTTTCAAAGCTTAAAATTGTATCGAATGTACCTAGCTTTTCAGGAAGCATAGGATCTAGAACATCGCCTTGTTTGAAGGTTAATAGGGGATGATAATATTGGCCTTTTGCATATTTGAGAGCATCTTTATCAATATCTACACCAATTATTTCTTCAATTTCATGTTTCCGTTCTTTGGCTACCATAAGTCCACCGTATCCAGAACCACAAGCAATATCAAGGACACGACCAGTTACATAAGGGGTCGAAAAATAATATCTTGCCACGTGTTCTAATAACGAGCTATTTAAAGGCTTCATATTATTGGGGATCAATCTTTCCCCCGTATCGTTTAACATTTCTAATCACCGCTTTGTCATATTCACTTCTAACCTCATTATACCCAATATAAGTCTGATACCACAAAAAAATTATTAGAAAATGGTAGTAGAGAGTTTTTTTAATAAGATATGAAAGTATAAAATTTCTAACTTAGAAACGGTCTAGCTCCTGGCGCCATCGGCTCGACCACTTCAGCCCTACTCTTTCGGTCAAAAACCGACCGAAACGAGTAGGTCTTCCAGTGTTTGTCGCCGATAGGCGGGCGCCTTGCGCTTTTCTAGTAAAGTTGTTTTCCATAACTAGTGCATGAGAAATAATTTATCCGGTGGTAAATACAAATATGAATTTTCGTTTAAAATCTTGGTTACTTGAGACTTTGGCACGTTTACTTTAAAATCTAGCTCATTAATGGAGACAGAAACTATCGAACGGTCGATACTGTTTACAATGCTATTGAGCTTATATTGATACGTATTATCTTCATATTTATTTGAAGTGAAAATGGCGTCATGACTATGAATACCAACATATTTCTTTTCAGTTTGAATTACACTATTTACTTGAAGTTTAAGGCCATTTGCGACTATAGAGCTTTTTTCTGCCTGATTAATCTCAAAGATATTCTCACAACCTACAATTTGGGCGCTCGCTTTACTTGTCGGGCGTTGTAATACCTCGCTTTTTTCTCCGAATTGAATATTAGTTCCTTTGTCATATAAACATATATAGTCACAAAGACGGTAGGCTTCTTCGATATTGTGGGTAACAAAGAGTACAACGCCTGTGAAATTTTGTTTTATGATATCTAGTAGCTCTAGTTCCAATCTTTTTTTTACGTGTTGATCTAGCGCTGAGAAGGGTTCATCCAATAGAAGTATTTCCGGTTCTGTGACAAGCGTTCTTGCTAATGCAACTCGTTGCTGCTGGCCTCCTGATAATTGAATAGGAAAGCGATTTTCTAGTCCTTGTAATTGAACAGTATTAATAATTGCAGCTACTTTCTCCTTTTTTTCCTGTTTGGAAAGGTGCTCTAGTCCGAAGTTAACATTTTCTAACACAGTAAGGTGAGGAAATAGTGCATAGTTTTGAAACACATAACCTACCTTTCTTTTGCGTGTCGGTACGTTGGTGTTATTTTCAGTATCAAAGAGGGTCCTACCACCAATGGCAATTTTTCCTTTATCAGGCTTTAGTAGTCCTGCTATTGCTTGAAGAGTCAAGCTTTTGCCACAACCTGAAGGTCCAAGGATACCGATAATCCCTTTTTCGACACGAAAGTCGACATTTAGATTAAAATTACCGAAAGCCTTGTTAATTTTCACTTCTAACATCATTAATTTCCCCCCTTCGAAACTCGTTTTTCAAGGCGGTTAATTGTGTAAAGTACAGTAAGAGAAACAATAGTCATGATGAGTACAAGTATATTCGCTAAATCGCGATTTCCAGCTAGAAGAGCATCATAAATAGCAATTGGCATTGTCATAGTTCTATTAGGTATGCTTCCTGCGACCATTAAAGTTGTCCCAAAATCTCCTAATGCTCGTGCGAAACTCAGTGTAATTCCTGCTACAATTCCTCTCCATGCTAGCGGAATAATAATCGTAAGGAAAATATTAAATTCTGTCCTCCCTAAAACTCTTGCTGCATTTATGATGTTAGGGTCAATATTGGCGAAAGCTGCCTTAGCGGATTTAATTAAAAAAGGGATGGAAACGACCATTGCAGCAATAACAGCCCCAGTAGGCGTGAACACAATCATAATGTTCAAACGTTCTTCAAGAAAAATTCCTAGTGGACTTTGCCTCCCTAAAAGTACTAATAAATAATAGCCCAACACTGTTGGGGGAAGCACAATTGGGAGAGTTATCACGGTATCTATAAAATCAGTAAACTTCCCCTTAGCCATACTTAAATAATAGGCTACAGGTAAGCCAATAATAATTGTGAAAAGAGTTGCGGTTAGTGCAACTCTTAAAGATAAAAATAATGGAAATAAATTTATTTGATCCATAACGATAACTCCTTAGTGTTACAGATGATACATAGTTTGGGTTTGATACTTTAAGAATTTCATAATTGTTTATTTATGCTACTCTGATACTAAATGTTGTTGGATGAAGATCGTTTCCAACAACATTTAGACTTATGTAGCTCCAATTAGGTAATGATGAAATTCACTCACTTAAGTAATAAAAAGCTGTTACTATATAATATAGTAACAAATTAATACTAGATTTAAAATTATATTTAGCGAAATTATTGCTTTGTTGTAAGGTGATCTAACAAAATTTCTAGATTGAAAAACGTAGCAAGTTTAATGAATTTCATAATTGCTTATTTACGCTACTCTGATACTAAATGTTGTTGGATGAAGATCGTTTCCAACAACAGGAAAAGAAAGCTTTTTATATGAAATTACAAAAAGAGGCTGAATAACAGCCCCTTTATCCCACTCTTAAGGGGCAAGTAAGACCCCCAGCTCAAAACTTAAGAAAATCGAGAAGTTTAGGTGGGGGATAAACTGCCCCTAAAGGTCCGATAAGTTGAACTAACAATCAGTGGGGGATGAAGGAAAACCCCCACTGATTGAAGTTCAGCTTTATTAATCGTTATTTTTCAATTCAACAGTTATCTTTTTCGTTTCTTTATTTGCAATTGCATATTGTGATTGACCAATATAGAGTGGGATTTCTAGCTTGTCCCAGTTAGGGAGAAAGCCGTCAAAGCAAGTTTCATCTTTATGGAATTTTGTAATTTCCCCTACAATCCAGTCATGGTCTCCAAACTTTTGGATGTCTTTAACTTTACACTCATAAACGACATAAGCATCAGTTAGAATAGGAGAGTTTACTGTCTCGCCTTTTTTATAAGGGATATTTAAAACTTCTAGTTTATCTCCATCTTTCCCAGATAATTTACCTGAACCCTCAATATAGTGAGCAAATTCAGCTGGTAAAAAGTGAATAGCGAACTCTCCTGAGTTTTTAACTAAATGATGTGTAAAACGTTCTTCCGCTATTGCTACACCGTAAATGGGCGGAGCGTAGGACATGTATGAATGCCAACCAGCAGCCATGATATTTTTTGTTCCATTCCACTCGGCTGTAACTACAGCAATTAAACCTGGATAACAATGAAGAACGGTTTCGTTTGTACTTTTTAACATAAGCGTCACCTTTTCTAGAGTATTTATTTACTAATATAATGTATTTCATAACTAAATATTCGCGTCACTAAGATGCTATATCTAGTTGTGTTGGGCTATTTGTAACTAGATATGGATTTATGTAACTCGGTTTTGGTAATTATGAAATTCACTCACCTAATTAGTATAGAAGAATTTTACTGCTATTGCATACATAAAAAAGGGCGACTTTGGGAAAAGTCACCTAATTCCTTTCACTCACTATTAAGGGAAAATAGATCAGACACCTCAACTCTTAGTATAGTGGGGAAGTGCCGGTCTTAAGGCTGATAAGTAAAACTTCAATTAGCGAGGGCAAATCTTCTGCTGATGAAAGTTAAGCTTAAAATTATTTGTTATATGGCTCAAAATCTTTCGGAGATCGGGCTGTAAATGGCTCATTAAAATCTATATGGCCTGAAAGTGTATCTATCTCACTACCATTAATTAAAATAAATACTTGTTCATACCCAAACTGTTCTACTACCATGGCAATTTGCTCGGTAATAAATAACTCTCCAGAAGATCCTACGTTTACGTTTAATAGTTCTTCTGAGAAAGATACAAAAACAATATCGTTGTCTATATTTACAGACTGAACTATTACGTTTTCAGGAACAAGCCCCTGTAATCCTTCTTCAACTGGGCCAGCAACCCAAAGTTGTAAGGCTTTTTGAATACCTTCTTCATCTTTAGGATATTCTACATCTCTTTTAACACGATAAATACTCATTAATTCTGCATCAGCAAAGTATAAGTTAAGAGTATCTAAACTTTCTGTTTCATTTGTTTCGTCCTTAGTAGATTCTTCAGGAGTAGGAGCATCAGTTATTTCTTTTTCTTCTATTGCTTCTTCTTCGAGCTGGTCAGAGTCTTCTACTACATCTTCTTGATCTTCGTATTGCTCTTCGTCTGAACCTAAGTTAGTTTCTTTTTCGTTTGGGGTACCAGCGCCTTGTCCACATGCAGAAACTACTAGTAATAATGTAAATGTTAGGAATATGGATATCCATTTATTCATTTTTACCACCGTCCTTTAAAGTTTATTCTTTTCATATGATTAGTCGATAAGTAATTAGGTTTGTTACTAGAATATCATAAAAAATATGTATTTATTAATCACAAAGGAAAATAGTTCAAAAAAAGGGACTGTTCCCAGTCCCTTTTTCGAATTAATTATTTAAATCTTCAATTGAATCAATATCCATATAAGTAGGTACTACTAACCCAATTCCAGCACCTTCTAGATTAACTCCTAAATCAATGAAGTCTTCTTTATAGTCTTCATAATAAGCAGCGTGTGTACCTGGTAACCAAGCAGCTACAATAGCATCTGCACTTCCAGTTGCTACAGCAGTCCACATACCAGCAGCTTCAAGTGATAATAATTCAACGTCATAACCGATATCTTCTAAAACTTTTCCGATCATGTGGGTAGAAGCAATTTCCGAATCCCATGCAACCAATGCTAGAGTTAGTTTGTCTCCATCGACAGGGGCAACACCATTTGTCCATTCTGACACTTTTTCTTGGTTGTTAGCTACCCACTCACTAGCTGCATCTTCAGGATCTGCGCCTTCATTAACTGCAATCATAATTTCTCCCATATCAGCTTGTTCCCAGTAGAAATTATCTAATACTTCAAATGCAGATGGATGATCTTCATCAAGTCCAAGGCGTGCAATTGTATGAATAACTTCTGACTCACCAAAAATACCTTGAGGATCTTCTAAATATTTAAGATCATATTTAGCAAACTTCCAATGTGGTGTCCAACCAGTAACTACGATTGGCTCTTCATTTTCATAAGCAGCTGCTAAAGCCGCAGTCATAGCTGCAGAGGAACTAGTTTGAAGTGTGTAATCCTCTAATCCATAAGCTTCAATAGCTTCTTCTGTTGCTGCCATGATTCCAGCACCAGCATCGATTCCAGTGATTGTGTAGTTTAATTGATCTCCTACTGAACCGTCTCCACCGCTAGTTGTGTCACTTCCACAACCTGTAGCTAGTAAAGTAAGTGATAATCCTGCTGCGACACCTAGCTTTGTTACGTATTTTTTCATATCTTGACCCACTCCTCATTTATATATTTTTATATAGTCTCTTTTTCAAAAAAGAGTGAAAAACTTATTAATCTACCTCTAACTAAGTAAGAAAATTATTAGCTGCAATTATTAGGATGTTTATGTAATCGGCTTATGCAGCACCTTTTTGGCGGTTAAAGCTTTGGGTAATGCGGTCCAAAATAATGGCTAAGATAACTAAAGCAATACCAGCTTCAAAACCACCACCTGCATCGTTACGACCCACAGCGTAGTAGACTTTTGTACCTAACCCTGATGCGCCAATCATGGAAGCAATAACAACCATTGATAAAGCTAACATGATACTTTGGTTGACTCCGGCCATAATCGTTTTCTTTGCCATTGGTAATTGAACTTTCACTAATTTTTGTAATGGAGTAGACCCAAACGCATCAGAGGCTTCAATCAACTCCGTAGATACTTGGCGTATACCTAAATTAGTAAGTCTTACTGTAGGTGGCATAGCAAAAATAACCGAAGCGATGACACCAGGAACCATTCCTATTCCAAAGAAAACAACAGCAGGAATTAAGTATACAAAAGCTGGCATCGTCTGCATAAAGTCTAAAATTGGTGTAATAATGTTTTCTGTCGTTTTGCTTTTTGCCATCCAAATTCCAATGGGAACACCAAAGAGAACAGAAACCCCTGCAGATGTTAGTACTAGTGATAGCGTTAATAGCATGTCATTCCAATAACCTAAGTTTTCTATAAGAAATAAACCTAGGAAAACAAAGATCGGTAAGCCTACTTTTTTCTTTGTAGCAAACCATGCTAGTGCTGTGACCAAAAGAATAAATAACCATTCAGGGATTGCACTTAAGCCAATACTGATATACTCAACTAAAAAACCGATAATAGCTTTTGGGACATCGAACAAACCGTCTATACTTTTTAACCAATTAACAATTGCATCAATTCCATCAGCTAGCGGAAGCTTTGGTAGTAGATTCATCATATTTCACCTCCAGACCTGATGATAGGGCTGCAAGAACAGCACCACGAATGATAATTCCTTTTAATAAGCCGTTTTCTATAACAGCTACTGGAATTTGTGAGGTAGAAACAATATCAAATAAGTCGTGTAATGGTGTATCAGGATGTACAGTAGGAACGTTTTTTTCCATAATGTCTAGTAAACTAGAATTTTTATCCTTCACAGCTTCAGACGCCTTCTCGGCACTAATCACACCAAGTAACTCTTTTTTACGGTTTGTCACATAGATACTTGATATACCGGTATCTTTCATACGCTGCATAGCTACACGCGGACCATCCTTTTCGGCATTTACTGTTTCTGGACGTTTCATTACATGTCTAGCGGTAAATACCTTCGAACGATCAACATCCTCTACAAACCTTTCAACATATTCATTTTCCGGGTTAGTTAAAATCTCCTCAGGTGTTCCGATTTGAACAATAGAGCCATCTTTCATGATTGTAATTCGATCACCTATTCTTAGAGCTTCATCTAAATCATGGGTAATAAAGATAATTGTTTTTTGCATCTTTTCTTGTAAATCTAGTAATTCGTCTTGCATATCTTTTCGAATTAACGGATCTAATGCCGAGAAAGCTTCATCCATAAGGAGTACGTCCGGGTCATTCGCTAATGCACGTGCTAATCCCACTCTTTGTTGCATACCACCTGAAAGTTCGCTTGGGTATTTATCTTCGTAGCCTTCAAGGCCAACTAATTCCAGGGAAGACTGTGCTTTCTTTCTTCGTTCCTCTTTCTCTATACCTTGTATCTCAAGACCGTATTCGACGTTTTCAAGGACAGTTCGGAAAGGAAATAAGCCGAATTTTTGAAAAACCATACTTAACTTTTTTCTGCGAACTTCTCTTAACTCTTTATCATCCATAGCGGCTAAATCAACACCATCAATCCATACACTACCAGTAGTAGGGTCGATTAATCTGTTAAGTAAACGTACTAGTGTTGATTTTCCACTTCCTGATAGTCCCATGATGACAAAGATCTCACCATTTTTTACTTCAAAGTTTGCTTGGTTGACCCCTATAGTCATCCCCGTTTGTTTTAAGATTTCATCTTTTGATAAATTATTTTTTAATAAGTCAATCGCTTTTTTAGGTTTTTTCCCGAACACTTTGGTTAAGTTTTCAACTTTTATTTTTTCCACATTGTCCACCTCAGTTTCTTTTTAGATAAATGACTTATCTACAAGTTCTAAATTAAGTCCGCATCATATGATAACTAAGGTATACTATATTCTTTTTTTATTTTCTACACAAACTGTATATTCTTTAAAAAATAAACAAAAAGTACGTACAGAAAAAACTGTACATAAAATACTTTGGAAATACTTAAAAATACTTTCCTATCCTCTTTTTTTCATTTCAACTGTAAACTTTTAACTTTTTTTTTGCTTTGTTAAACTAGCAGTAATAAATAATCGTGTTCGGAGGAGGTAGGATGGAAAACAAAGGGAAAGAAACAAAAGAATTAGAAGATTTAAATGAGTTGAAAAAAGCGAGAGAGCACTTTGTTAGTGAAGTGGCAAAAAATATTTATTTATATGACATTTCCCACTCAGTAGGGCGTTTATATGGAACTGTATTTTTTGCTGAGGAACCAATGACACTAGATGATATGAGTGAAGCCTTAGGAATGAGCAAAACTAGCATGAGTACCGGAATTAGGGCTTTGCTAGAAGCAGATATGGTAGAGAGAGTGTGGGAAAAAGGAATTAGAAAAGATTTGTACAAAACAGAGGATGATTGGTATAAATCGTTTTCTAATGTATTTATTAACCGTTGGCGAAATGCGACGGTAGAAAATACAACTGCCATTGAAGAAACGAAGGGAATGCTTGAGGAGTTACAAGAGCAAACTACTAGCGATAATGTAAAGAAATTGATTAAAAGCGACTTAAAAAAGCTCAGTCAGGCTGAAGCTTATTATACATGGTTAGACGAAGTTATCTCATTATTTGAAACAGGTAAAATATTTGATATTGTACCAAAACAAGAGCCAAAGTAGGCTCTTATTTTTTTATGCAAAAAAATTCACTTGAAACAGTTATAATGATAGTTAGATTTATGAATTCCACTTAAGATATTTTATTTAATACTATTAATCTTTGTTGAAAAAGTTGTGGTGTAACCTTTTTTAAAAAAAGACGACTAGTTTGTGAGGGGGGAAAGCAGAAGTGGATAATGAATTCGAGCGATTGTACGAGACTTACCACCATTCATTATTTCAATTTCTATTTTACATGGTCCGCAATAGACAAATAGCTGAAGAGCTGGTACAAGAAGTATATTTAAAGGTTTTTAAATCGTACTCTTCTTTTAAAGGAGACAGTAGTGAAAAAACATGGTTATATTCTATAGCTAGGCATGTAGGAGTAGATTGGATTCGAAGCCAAAATCGAAAAAAGAGAAAGTTTCTTGGACTATTTTCTCTTTCAGAAAAGGAATACCAAATAAGAGATGAAGATCCTTTACCTGAAGAGATTATTGTTGGACAAGAAGAGATGAAAGAAGTTTATATGATGTTAGGAAAATGTACGTTAGACCAACAACAAGTCATTATATTAAGATATATTGAATCTCTTTCTATTACTGAAACTGCAACGGTTTTAGGGTGGACAGAAAGTAAAGTGAAAACAACTCAACATAGAGCGATAAAAGTGTTAAAAGAACTTTTGCATGTCAACGATCAATCACAAATAAGGGAGGTGGGAAGATGAAGCGATCCTCTAAATGGGATGAAAAGACTATAGAAAACCAACTGAAAAAATTACCTAAAATTGAGGATAGACAAACAAAAGAAGCTCTTTTTGAAAAAATTCAAGAAAAAATTCAAGAAAAAATTCATGAAAATGAAATGATACAAAGAAAAAAGAAGAGCTGGTTTATTCCTACTATTGCTACTGCTTCTGTTGTCTTTTTATTGATGCTTTTGATACCACCCTTTTTCAATGAGCAAGAATTGACAACAGATTTCCCTGAAATCCATGATGAAGCTGAGATAATGATGGAGATGAACGGTAGGGCAGATGAAGAAACCGGAATAGATACAACAGAAAAAACCTTTGAAATAGACTTAGCTAATGAATTAGATGAGCTGGGATATGTAGGTGCCGTTACACCATATGACGAAGACAGATTTAATGATCAACTTGTAACAATAGCGGTAGTAACTCACTTACCGTCAGGAGAAATGATTGTTCCAATCACATTAATGGTTAATGAAAAATCTTTTTCGGAGAGATTTTTAGCAGCGAAGGAAACATTTTGGGGTGAGCGATGGGGTATAGGAAGTTTTCCGCCCATTCCAATCAACACTGTTACTATCGAAAATGATGGCATTGTAAACATTGATATCCCTGAAAAAAGTTTAGAAAGCTTATCGTCACTAGAGTCAGAAATGTATAGGTTAGTACTAAAGGAAACTTTCTCCCAACATCGATTTTCGGAAATTCATTTTACTTCTGATGGTAAACCTGGTGTAAATTGGGGGCCATATGGACCTCTTTATGAAATAAAATTACAACAACCAAATCGAGGGTACTATGTTTTTCATAGCAATACGGATCATAAATTTTTAGTACCAGGAAACCATGAACATCAAGGACATAAAAGTTTGCCAGAGATACTTGAAATGATGAAGCAAAATGATTTAGAAATTGGGTTAAGTGCTCCAATACGAGAAGATGTTGCTATCGAAGAAATAGAAGAAGATGGTGATATTGTCATAATTACATTTTCAGAAGGCGCTATAATAGAAGATACGATTGATAATTTAATGATGTTAGAAGCGATCATGTTTACAGTAAGAGATTTTGGTCATTCATATGTACAATTCAAAGGCATAAACATTGATCGAATTGGCCCCTATCAAGTTAAGGAGTTAGTACCAATTCCGAATTATATTAACTTTATTCAATAGTTTAGTCTAAAAACCAGTGGGCGGCTATAATCCCACTGGTTTTTCACCATATTGATCGTAAATTTCTGTTTGTTTTAAATAATGAATTTCAGGATTCATTATTCACTCCATTAAGGTAATGTGCTGTAGCTAGTTGCGTTGAAATGTTCATAACTAGATATAGCTTTTTGCAGCTCTTTTTTGGACATTATGAAATTCGCTTAAGTCAATGAATAAATAAAAATTAAAGCTCTTTCTCGATAATAGGAGAAAGCTTTTTTTCATTAAAGTTGTAAATGAAAAAGTAAAATTGGTATTATTTACATATGAAACGAAATTAGTAGTATCAACAAATAGCTACCTCTTGATGAAAAGAGGTTATTCTCATTATAAAATATAGAAAAAAGAGTTGGTGTAACCTGGATGGATACAATTACACACACATTATTCGGTTTAACTTTATATGGAGCAGTAGATAAACGAAAATTTTCCAAAGAAAAAAAGCGTGCGTTACTTTTTACGACTGTTGTCGGTAGCCAAATTCCTGACATCGATGTTATATCAAGGCTTTGGGACACCGAAGGTCAATATCAAATGTGGCATCGCGGTATTACTCATTCAATATTTCTGGTTCCAGTATGGGCAATTGTATTGACTCTACTATGTTATTTATTTTGGCGAGTTAAAGATCGCCGTATTTTCTTAATGGGTGCTTTATCTGTGTTTATCCATAATACAAGTGATTTATTTAATGCCTGGGGTACGGGGTATTTCGAACCTATCTCAAACGCTAGAATTACTTTTGGTACTATACCAATAGTAGATTTTGTTATATGGATAATAATTTTACTTGGTTTTATCCTTGCTAAAAAGGTGAATTTTCAGTCGTTTAAAGTTTACCGTATTGTTTGGATGGCAATTCTTATACACGTTGCTTTACAAACTGGACAAGGTTATATTATCTACCAACAAACAAATGAACATTACGAGCAACAGGCGTTGTCTGCTAGCTTTATTCCTTGGAACTTTACGCTAATTGGAAAGAATGAAAGCCAGGTTGAAATATCAAAAGTTAATCTATGGTCAGAAAAAGCAATAGAAGTTGTGCTATATAGCCACGATCAAGCAGACTTAAACGATTTGTTTTCACAGAAACCAGAAGCCAAAACATTGTATAAATGGTCCCCGTTTGTTGTTATAGTTGATGAGGATGATAAGTTAGGGATTTATGATCCGCGCTTTTACAGGAATGGACAATCTTTTTTATTTGAGTATGTTGAGAGGAATGAATGAGTAAATTTGGCTATAAAAAGGAAAGGTCTGCACTTTCTCTTTATTTTTTGTACCATTTTTGGGGCTATTGATGTATAATGTTGTTATTTTAGTGATTTTCGCATGGGTAAATTTGGCTATGGTTTTGATGAGCAGATTGGTAAATTCTTTTAGAACATAATGGGAGTAGGGTGAAATGTGAAAAGTATTCAAGGAAAAATAATCGTGTTCTTTTCTATCTTTTTTATTTTAACAGTTTCTTTTGTTGGATTAATAATGTTTATCAACGCAAAAAATATTGTAGAATCATCAGTAGGAAATCAAGCGAAATTAATGGCTGAAAGCACTGCTAAAATCATTGATGCTCGTAAGTTTGGAGAGATATTAATAGAAGGTGAAACAGATTACTATTATTATTTGCGTGAGAGGCTAGATCAAATTCGCGAAACAAATGGTCTTTTATTCCTTTACACAATGGCTAAAAGTAATGAAGCGGATGAGTATTATTATGTCGTAGATGGGTTTCCAATAGGTGATGAAGATGCGTCAAATCTTGGTGATATAGAAGATATAGAAGATTACCCTATAATTAAAGAGGTATTTAAAAGTGGTCAAGCTATGGTTGGAGAGTTAGTTAATAGCGAAGAATATGGTTCAATAATATATGCATACTCTCCAATAGTAAATACATCAGGAGAAGTGATTGGGATTGTGGGTGCAGATTTTGATGCTACTTATATAGCTGAAAATCTAGAGAATGGTAGAAAAAGAGCCGTGTGGATAACAATGGCGGTATCGCTCATAAGTGTAGTAGTATTAGCCCTTATGACTAGATTTTTGGTTGCGCCTTTAAGACAATTAACGAAGCAAGTCGATCAGGTGAAGGCTGGCGATTTAACAGTAAATTTTTCCGTCGATCGTAAAGATGAAATTGGTAACTTAGGTCAAGCATTTCAACATATGGTGAACGAAATGAATAGTATGATTTATAGTATCAATAAAAACACAAATATGCTTTTTGAAACATCAGAAAGATTGTTTAATAGCTTCCATGAGGCGAGTGTAAATAACAAGCGAATTATTAGTGAGATGAACGGAGTTAGTGAAGGGGCTAAAACAACTGTTAGAAGTTCTGAAGAAAGTGCACAGGCAATAGATGATTTAACCCAAGGTGTACAATATATTGTAGAGACTGCTTTACAAGTATCTGATGCAACACATACTACAGTGGGAGATTCAAAGAGTGGGATCAATACGGTAGAACTTGTATCTAACCAAATGAATTCTATTCACCAATCAGTAAACAATTCGACGAAACTAGTTCAAAAGTTGGATCATTATTCAAATGAAATTGGTAAAATCATAGAGGTCATTTCAGCAATTGCATCTCAAACGAATTTACTTGCTTTAAATGCTGCTATTGAAGCAGCTAGGGCTGGCGAAGAAGGACGTGGTTTTGCAGTAGTTGCCGACGAGGTAAGAAAGTTAGCGGAACAAACAAGTGACTCGTTAGAGGGGATATCTGAACTTGTTCAAAAAATCCAGACAGAAACTTCGCGGACGGTAGAAGCAATGAATCAAGTAACTACTGAGGTAGATACGGGTGTAACTGTAATTCAACGATCTGGTGAAGCCTTTGAAAAAATAAAGGAGTCGGCTAGTTATGTAGTAGATCAGGTTGACTTATTTACTTCAACAGCTGAAGAAATGTCGGCAAGTACAGAGGAAGTAAATGCATCCTTTGAGGAAATGGCTAATATTGCAAGGAAAGCAGCAGGTCAAGTTAATGAAGTTGCCGCATCAGTTAGTCAACAATCAACATCCTTAAATGAAATTACAGCATTTTCCGAACAACTTTTAGAAATGGCGAAAGAACTACAAGGCCAGGTAAACAAATTTAAAATTGATTAATAAAAAAAATCGAGTAGTTATGTACTCGATTTTTTTCATTTTTAGCTGAATTGTGTTTTCCTGGGAAATATATTGTCGGATATTACCAAGTAGATTCCTTAAACATGACGATTGCTGTCGTTGTTACACCTGTAGCTGCAACAGCAATTGTTGATAGGATGATTTCATCAAATGTAATAATTGTAACACCTGCAACGACTACGAGTAAGTCTATGACGAAAATCATAATACCTACATTAACTTTAGTAATGTCTGCTATCATCTGACCAAATAAATCTAGGCCACCTGTACTTACATCATATAGAAACATGATACCTACTCCTATACCGAGAAGCGCACCGCCGCTTAAAGCCGCGACGAGTGGAGATACATCGTCTGTATTAAAAGTAAGCCAATGAAAGATATCAATAAATAATGAAGAGACAACAACACCGACAATACTATTATAGAAAAATTCGCGGTACCAAACCCAAGCAGCGATATAGATTGGAATACTTAATAGTAAAATAGAAATTCCAATACTAACATCATATTTGTAGTGAAAGATTAAGCCTAAACCGATCATACCACCATCTAAAATATGAAAAGAAACAAAAAAGTTATTAATTCCGAGACTTATGATAAAACTTCCTATCAAAATAGCAAACAACTTTTTTTTATTAAACATGTATCATCAACCTCATTTTACAGGACATGTTGTATTGTATGCGAAAGTATGAGGTGATTATGTTTATAATGTTTTGATTGTAGTATCGTAAAATTAATTCAATAGAAGGCAATGGTTCGAGGGTGCCGTAATACTAACTTAATTAGAGATAAGCTAGAAAAGCCGTTGCAAAACTAAAATAGACAATTAACGAAAAGATATCATTTAATGTTGTGATCAAAGGGCCAGAGGCAACAGCAGGGTCGACCCCCAATTTATACAATAATAACGGTATGATAGTTCCTGCGAGTGTACCAATGATTAAAGTTAGTATTAATGAGATACCAACAACAAGAGCGATGATTGAACCCATCCATACTAAAGCAATAATAGCTATGAGTAATCCACAAATAATTCCAACGATTATTCCGACTCCAAACTCGCGAATAATTAGATTTAGGATCGTTTTTTTATCTAACTTATGAGTGATAAGCCCACGAACAACAACGGCTAATGATTGTGTTCCGGTGTTACCAGTCATACCAGCAATCATTGGCATGAAAAATACTAATGCTACTACTTGCTCGAGTGTTTCTTCAAACCCACTAATAATACTTCCAGATATTAAACCGATAAATAATAGTAAAATTAACCATGGTAACCTTCGAAAAGCAGCAGTGGTTGCTTTTGTATAGAAATCAATATCCTTTCCTGATGCTGATAATTTTTCAATATCTTCATTAGCTTCTTGGATCACAACGTCAATGACATCGTCTACGGTAACAATACCAAGAAGTTTATGGTTTTCATCGACAACAGGGAGCGCTATGAAGTCGTACCTTTCAATTAGGTTGGCAACTTCTTCTTGATCTAGATCTACAGGTACAGAAATAACACGATTAAACATAATATTACTTATTCTCTCGTTTGTATCTGCTAATACCAAATCGCGGTATGAAACAACGCCTACAAGCTGTTTATCATCATTAATAACATATAAGTAGTAAATGGTATGATTCATTTCTGCGAATGATTTTAATTTATCCACAGCATCCTGAACAGTATAGTCATCTTTTATTGACATAAATTGATTAGTCATAAGTCCGCCAGCAGTATCAGCAGAGTAACTCATTAAATTCTGAATGTAAGTAGAATCTTCAGCTTTCATTACTGATAAATACTCTTGAATGTTCTCAACAGATAGTTCACTTAACAAATCAGCCAGATTATCATTTTCCATCAAGTCCATTATTTTTGATGACTTTTCTACACCTAGCCGGTGAATAATCTCAATTTGTAAGTCGCTTTCTAGTTCTTGGATAAGGTCCGCTATCTCTTTAGGTGTTAAAAATAAAAGAAACTTTAAATGATGTTTTTCAGGAAGGTTACGGTACAGTTGAGCAATATCATAAGGTTGGAGCTCATCAAGAACTTTTTCAAAAGCACTTTTTTTGTTTTCTTTCAAATACTTAATCATTAGAACTGTTAATTGATCTTCATTCATACGAACACTTCCTTTGAACACAAAAGTTTAACCTTTAGGTTCTAGTCATTATAGGAATTTATCTCATTTTTTTTAGGGTAAAAGACCCCCACCTCTAAGCGTAGTTAGGTGGGATTTTCAGATGTTTCAGCTTGCTGAAACGAGTTGACTTCTTTTTTCCATTAATATTGATAGTAGAGAACATAGTAAGATTAACGATAAAAATGCAAGCTTTGCGTAATAGTTTGTAATGATTGTGATCCCACTACCGAAGCTAGCTCCAATTAATAAGATAAAGCTATACATTGAAATTGCTAAGCTCTTATTTTCTGCACCTTTTATACTAATGATATAAATGAGTGAAGGTATGGTGATTGATGTTCCGGCAACAAAAATAACAGATCCAAAAATGAGAAAAAGAATGATTGAGGATGTACTGCATAATACACCTGTTAACATTAAAGTTAGCCCCATGAAAATTGTGTTTTCAAAGCCAATTCGACCACTAATTTTGTTTGAAAGTATTGTTAGTAGTAACCCGGTTAATCCAAAACTCCTAATAACCAGTGTATTTTCAGGGGGTAAACCAAGTATAGTAGAATAATAATTTTCTAATGCAGTGTAGTAGGCTACAAAAGTTAGAAGGATTGTAAATGTTATAAAATAGAGTTTTCTTAAGTCTTTTCTAAAAGGTATTTTTAATAAAGTTCTAATTAGCAAATGGACCGACCTCGATTGAGCGGGTTTTGTAGGACGAGGTAAACATTTTAATGAATAGATAAAAAGGAATAAATAAAGTAACGATAATGAAATAAAGACTCCTTCCCAACCCCAAAAAAGATGTATAGAAGAACTAAACAGTTGTCCAACAACGCCAGCTGATAAGAATCCTGTATTAATAACGGCAATTGTTATACCTTGATGCTTTAAAGAAAGTACGTTAAATATATAAATGAAAGAGACAGGTGCAAACGTCGCTGCCCAAAACCCTTGAAATCCCCTAAGAATAAGAAACGCCGAAAAGTTACTGATGTAATAGCTAACAATCATTAAAATTGTAAGAATGAAAAGCCCAACTGAGATCGTTTCTTTTAACCCAAAACGTTCAGATAAAGACCCAAAAAAAATTAGCCCAAAAGCATAGAAAAAAGAAAACGCACTTATTGAAAGACTTGCTTGTGTCGTTGAAATTGAAAAAGTAATGGAAACACTATCAAGTAAAGGTATCATGATATAAAGATTTGAAACGATAAAAATTGCCGTAAGTGAGAAAAAAGTTATTATATGAAACATTGAATAATCTTTTTTGTTGAACTGCAAATTATCCATTAAGAGACCTCGCTTTAAAAAGTCTTGATATATGTATATGAAAAATAGTTAATTGTGCCTTTATAAACAGAATAAAGATTAATATTTTATAAGAAAATTTATGGATTTTGAAGTTGACTACCTTGCCTCTGAACAAGTATCTCACTCACTTTGTAAAAACAGTAGAAATGTTGACGAAACATATGACAAGCTCTTGAACAACATTGACGTTAAAAAAAAGCCTATGATATAATTGGGTTAAAATGAAAATCATTATCACTAGACTTTTATATTCAGAGTTTATTTGAGATAAAGGCAGATACATATTGTCAAAGGGGGTTAAGTATCGTGAGCTTTATTCATCTCGAACAAGTATCGAAATTTTTTTCTAATTCATTACAACCAGCAGTTGATGCATTGGATTTAAAGATCGAACAAGGAGAAATTATTACTTTATTAGGACCCAGTGGTTGTGGGAAAACGACAACGTTAAGAATGATTGCTGGCTTTGAGCAACCGAGTATGGGGAAAATATCAATTGGAGATCAAGTTGTGTACGATGACCACCGCTCTTTGCCACCTGAAAAACGTGGAATTGGTATGGTATTTCAGGATTACGCTCTTTTTCCTCATTTGACGATTGAGAAAAATGTAATGTTTGGTTTAAATAAATGGAAAACAAAAGATAGAAAATTACGTGCTATCGAAGTTTTAGAACTTGTAGGCTTGGCAGATTACGCTAGTCGTTATCCGAGTGAGCTTTCAGGTGGTCAGCAACAGCGTGTTGCCTTGGCAAGGGCTTTAGCACCTCGTCCTCATGTAGTATTAATGGATGAACCTTTTAGTAATTTAGACGCTGGATTAAGAGAAAAAATGCGTTTTGATGTTACAAATATCTTAAGAAAAGCTAATACTACAGCTATTATTGTTACTCATGATCAAAAAGATGCATTTGCTGTATCTGATCGTGTAGTTGTCATGAAAGATGGCGTAATTCAGCAGGTAGCTAGCCCGCGAGAGATGTATCGCTGCCCTAAGAATTGCTTTGTTGCACAATTTGTCGGTAAAACAAACTTACTTACTGGGAAACTAGAAAAGGACATGAAACATGTAACAACAACAATTGGTACAGTATGCTTACCAAATCAAACAACTGAAATATGTGAAACAGTAAAACTTTCGATTCGACCAGAAGGTTGCGAAATAGTAGCCGAAGGAACAGGGAATTATTGTGGGAAAGTTGAGAGAGTCACTTATAGTGGCGAATACCAAGAATTATATATAAATTTTCAATCAAATTCTTCATCAGATCCAATGGTTATTTATGCGCCAATAGATCAAGAGATTGAAATAGGTTCAGTTGTTTCATTTAATATTAAGTCAGACTTGGTTTGTGTAGTAGAGTAATTAACCTGAGGATGGAGTTTCCCTCTTAATGGGGGAGACTTTTTCTTATTTTGAGGAAAAAATAACACGCCATGAAGCTTCATTATTTTTCGACAATAAGATAGTAAATCACGAAAGAATGTTCTTAGCTTTTAGGGTGCTGACTATAAGCAAAACATTTGACAAAAAAAGTGAAAGGTTAGTGAACACTAATTTTTTTCATCGAAATGTATTGACAATGATTATCAATAGCAATATAATTCATGTTATGAAAGTTGTTGAGAATGAATTTCATTCCGCTAATTAAATTTAATATACATAGGGGGCAATAACAATGAACAAATCTTTAAAAATGTTTCTTTTTGCAATCCTTTCACTCGGACTACTATTTGCAGCTGCATGCGGTGGACAAGAAGAGACAGCAGAACCAGAAGAGAACGAAGTAGAGAGTGGACAAGATGAGCAACAACCAGAGGAAGAAGTAGTAGAATTAGATGGGAAAATTGTGGTATACTCAGCACGTAACGAGAATTTTGTTCAACCATTACTTGACAAGTTCCAAGAAGAAACTGGTGTAGAAGTTGTAGCTTTACATGGTGCTGAACCACTTCAACTTGTTGAAGAAGCTGGAAATGTTCAAGCAGACATTTATATTTCAAATGACCTAGGAGCTTTAGGATATCTACACATGGAAGGGTTATTAGAAGCATCTAACCCAGAAGGAATTGATACAATTCCAGCAGATTTCCGTGCAGACGATAATGCATACTTTGCACTTTCAGTTCGTGCACGTGGATTTATTTATAACAAAGATTTAATTTCTGAAGAAGAAGTTCCAAAAAGTGTAGAAGATTTATTTGATGACAAGTGGGCAGATCAATTTGCAATTACTCGTGGTGGTAACGGTGGTATGATTGGTCACGTTTCAGCTCTTCGTTACGAGTGGGGCGATGAAAAAACTGCTGAATGGGTTGAGGCAATTAAGGAAAATGCAGCAGGTATTTATCAAGGTCACGGAGACATTCGTCGTGCAGTAGGTGCTGGAGAGCATGCTTTTGGTTTAGTAAACAACTATTACTTTCACCAACAATTATTAGAGCCTTCTGATAACAATGTAGGGTTTGTTTACTTAGATCAAGAAGAAGGTCAAATGGGTGTTGTTGCTAACGCAGCAGGTGTTGGTTTAGTAAGTGGAGCACCTAATCAAGAGAATGCAATTGCTTTTCTTGAGTGGTTATTATTACCAGAAAATCAAGTGGCATTTGTTGGTGAATCTTTAGAGCTTCTTGTTAATTCAGAGTATGGTGCGGTTTACCCATCAGAAGTAGAACCACATGTTATTCCGTTTAATGAATTAAAAGCTCAAGATATGCCAATTAAAGAGTTAGGTAATTACTTTGAAGATACAAAAGAGTTAATCGAACAATCTGGATTAGATCTAGAATTAAGATAACTATAGATAACTTGCAACATATAGGAGAGGGCATTATGAACAATGATATTGATAAAAATTCTAAATTAAATAATGATCAAAATGCTAAGGTTGGGGAAACGTCTTCCCCAACCCTTCTCCATATCTTAAGAAGAAAATGGTTTGCGATTTGGCGTGGTAATCCTCCAGGTCCAGTTCTATTACTTCTTGGAGTAATTGTTGCGATTGTAATGTCAATTCCAATTATATATGTTATGTGGCGTTCACTCTTTGCGGGAGTTAATCGTTGGATGCGTCTCTTGGATGAAAGAATTCCGCAATTATTATGGAATACATTCTCCCTTACGGTTGCTGTCACAATTTGTGCCATTGTAATTGGAGTAGGACTAGCTTGGATTGTCGTTCGTACGGATGTACCAGGACGTAAGGTTTGGCAATGGCTCCTAGCTTTACCTCTTGTTATTCCGCCTTATGTTGGGGCGGTTACGTATATCATTGTATTTGGTCCAAGTGGTTGGATACGTAATTTTTGGCGTGATACGCCTTGGCTAGTAGATACATTTGGAAATTACCC
The DNA here is from genome assembly GCF_001866055.1 of Anaerobacillus alkalidiazotrophicus. The sequence goes on along the minus strand of NZ_MLQS01000001.1, from coordinate 431,733 downwards.
ACTTAATATATATTCATTTTGGGGAGTATTCTTTGTTTTAACGATGTTTACGTATCCGTATGTTTACTTGATTACGAGTGCTTCCCTTCGTAAAATGAATCGTAATTTTGAAGAAGTTGCTCGTTCACAAGGAATGAGTACAGCTAAGATTTTCTGGAAAGTAAATTTGCCTTTTTTACGACCTGCCATTGGTGCAGGGGCAATTCTTATTTCTCTTTATGTCCTTTCTGACTTTGGTGCTATCGCGATGCTACGATATGTTACATTCACAGCAGCGATCTACTTTCAGAGAGCGAGCTTTGACACTCAATCTGCTTCAGTACTAAGCTTAGTTTTAATTGTTCTAACTGTTTTAATATTGTGGATTGAAGCACGGACACGAAGAAAGAATAAATATTATCAAACCTCTAACACTTTCCGAGAGCCAGAAATATTAAAATTAGGTAAGTGGAAGCCGTTAGCTTTAGTATTTGTAAGTTCTGTATTTTTTGTATCTGTATTTTTGCCAATAAGTGTACTTATATATTGGTCAAATATTGGAGTTCGAATGGGTGCTTTAGATGGAAGATTTTTTGGTTTTGCATGGAATAGCTTAAAAGTTTCTGCATTAGCAGCTATCTTATGTATGCTTGTTGCGTTACCAATTATCTATTTAAAAACCCGTTATCCATCTTTTATTACGACAATTATTGATAAGCTTTGTTATGCGGGATATGCTCTACCTGGAGTCATTGTTGCACTAGGTTTCGTGTTTATCTTTAATAATCACATCCCGATGTTATATAATACTTTTTATATGGTTGCATTGGCTTTTGTGGTTCGATTTCTTCCACAAGCAATGCAGGCAGGAGAAGCTTCGCTAAGTCTAGTATCCCCCCGCATTGATGAGGCTGCCCGAAGCCTAGGACATCCTCCTTGGAAAGTTATGTTTAAGGTAATACTTCCTTCAATATTGCCGGGAGTTTTAGCAGGAGGAGCACTTGTATTCGTTAGCTCAATAAAGGAGTTACCAGCTACATTAATGTTACGCCCACCTGGTTTTGATACATTAGCGGTTAGAGTATATTTTGAAGCATCTGAGGCGATTTATCACCTAGCTGCACCTGCTGCATTATTAATTGTTTTTGTTTCAATTATTCCATTACGATATTTATTGAAAAAGTATTAAACGAGATAAATAAAAGCCATGTCCTAAATAAATTGGACATGGCTTTCTCTATCTAAAAATTACTCCTAAAATGACAAGTAAAACAAAGATGATCCAAAATACTTTTTTCTTTGTTCCGGCGCTAAAACGTCTATTTTTCCAACGGTTAGGATTAAAACTGATCTCGCCTTCATCAAAAACATGTCGATATTGTGGTACGTATCTTCTTAGTTTGAATAAGAAAATTGGTGCAAGAGCAGCACCTGAAATCAGCCCGAAAATGTGTGCGTAAACATTAATACGTGCATTGACAAACGTCATAATCAGTCCTATTACTAGTATCGTGATTACCACTTGAGAATTGTCTTGATCGATTAAATCTTTTCTATAAAGGACCATATACAGGTATATCCCAAAAAGTCCAAATATTGCTCCGCTTGCGCCTAGGTGAGGTGAGTATCCTAAACCGCCAATATAAAAGGTTGCAACGTTAGCGAGAATTCCAGTTAATATATATATAGAAATAAAACGCCATTTTCCAAGTAACCTTTCAAGTGCAGGGCCAAATAATACTAATGAGAATGAGTTAAATAAGAAATGAGCTGGTGAGATATGCATGAAAATTGGTGTTACTAATCGCCATAATTCACCTTGAGCAATTGATAAATTGTGTCCTACTCCTAAAATAAATATAAGGTTTCCACCTAGTGATGGAAATAAAAACATCCATAAAAATAATATGAGATGGAGGGTAACAATTCCAGATACAACAGGGTAGGATCTGAGGAACGAACGAAAACTTTCATTTCTCACAAACATTGTAGATCACCTTTTCCTAGATTTAATAACATTATTGTAGCATAAAATCATGCGTTTACAGTAATAATTGAGACAAAATGAATAGTAAGCTTTTTCTATTCTATGATTTTATCTGTGATAAAATGTTAGGAAAACGAGTTGGGTAATATCTCATAAATGCTACAAAAAGCGAAATAAGGTTAAATAATAATTTTTTTAATCCTGCTTTAAAGGGTAGTAAGAACTTAGCTCATCACTAATAAACGTATTTTTAGGTAGGGACAATGGCCCCTGAAAGGTCGATAGAAGCTAAGCTTATGATTAAATGATTGGAAGGATGTAAATTTTATGATCATTGGTACGGGAATTGATATTGTCGAGTTAAAAAGAATTGAAGATACGTTACATAGACATCCTAATTTTATAAAACGTATCTTAACTGAAAAAGAGGAACAAAATTTTCAAAAACTCACAGAGAAAAGAAAAATAGAATTTTTAGCAGGACGTTTTGCTGCGAAAGAAGCTTTTTCAAAAGCAATTGGAACTGGTATTGGGAGACATCTTTCTTGGAAGGATGTTGAAATTTTATCGGCTACAAGCGGTAAACCAACTATCGTTTCCGAAAAAACAAATGGGAAAGTTCATTTATCGATTTCGCATTCTAAAGAATATGTCGTGGCAAATGTAATTATTGAGTTGTAAATCGTTTTTTGTAAAATATTTCAATAAGTGCTTTGCTTGTTATAAGAGCTTTTTACATATTATTTGCTACATTTCTATATGAAATTTTATCGAGCTTGTCATGCTAGTCTGCATATTGTTTAGGACAGTCTCATATAGTGGTAGTGCGGATAGGAGGGAACTATTTTGAATGTGGTAACTGGTGAAGAAATGCACCAAATTGACCGCTATACCATTGAAGAAATAGGATTAAAAGCAGAATTACTAATGGAAAATGCAGGTCTTGCATTCGTAAGTTCTATTTTACATTTAATGAATAAAAAGACAGCTAAAATTGCTGTGCTCATTGGTGTAGGGAACAATGGTGGTGAGTTTTGTTATTTCGAGGTCTTTATTAGAAAAAGGCTATCAAGTTGATGTATGGCTAATTCCACCCGTGAAAAAGGTGAAAGGCACGGCACGCTATCATATGGAAGTGTTTAAGAAGTGTGGATATGAGTTTACTAGCTATGAGACAATTACTTGTGAGGATTTAGTTAGAAATTTAAAGGGAAAAACACATGTAATAGATGCAATGCTAGGGACAGGGGTAGTTGGTCCTTTGCGTCACCCATATAAGGAGATTATTGAACAAGTCAATCAGTTAGAATGTCAAATTATTTCTGTCGATCTTCCTAGTGGGTTGCCCGCAAATGGGAATTACGAGTTTACTGATGCAATAAAAGCATCTCGTACTATTACTTTACAGTGTCCGAAGCTTGGTGCTTACACTTTTCCTTCCAGGGAATATTACGGAGATTTGACGATAGTTGATATAGGCATACCAAAGCTTGCTATTAAACAAATTGATAGTGAACGGTTTCTTTGGACTGAAGAAAATGTTGCCTGTTCTTTGCCAGTAAGAAAGCCATCATCACATAAAGGAAGTCATGGAAAAGGGCTTATTATTGCAGGTTCTCGAACTATGACTGGAGCACCAATATTGACTGCTAAAGCATGCCATCGGTTAGGAGCTGGATTAGTCACGTTAGCGGTACCTGACACAATCATTAACACAGTTGCAAGTCAATTGATTGAGTCGACATTCCACCTATGTCCATCGATAAACGGTGAAATTAACAGCTTAAATCTTGATAATGAATTAATGAATCGGTTTGATGCAATCGCCGTAGGTCCTGGACTTGGGCGAAATAATAATGGCGAGTTTATAGAAACTCTTTTACATGATTTTGATAAACCGATAGTCATTGATGCAGATGGTCTTTTTTACTTGAAGGACTTTTTAACGATTTTAGCAAAACGAAAAGGTGCAACTATTTTAACACCTCATTTAGGTGAGTTTGCTTATCTCATTAATGAGCCTATTGCTAAGGTTGAGAAAAATCGTTTTCAGGTTTCTCGAGATTTTGCTGTTAAATATGGAGTTTATCTTGTATTAAAAGGTCCATATACAGTAGTGACAACACCAGGCGGACAGCAGTTCATTAATACAAGTGGAAATCCTAGTTTGGCTAAGGGTGGATCAGGCGATGTATTAACGGGTATGGTGCTTGCGTTACTTATGCAACAAAAAGATTTGCAATCGTCCATTAGTAACTCTATATTTCTTCATGGTATGGCGGCGGATTATTTAATTAGTCATGATTATAGCCCGTTAAGTGTAATGGCATCTGATTTAATTAATATAATTCCGAAAGTTTTGAATAGCATTCAAAACCGTTATCACAAATACCGATAGAATTCCCTCCCTTGTCGTCTAAATGAGACAAAGGGGTTGAGAATGAATGAAAAAAATGGTAGCACTTATTTTCTCGTGTATCGTACTTCTAGGGATGTTAGCTGGTTGTGGTGAGAAAACACAAGAAGATATCATCGAAGAATTAGGAGAAAATATAAAAAATATGACAGGGTACAAAGCTGAGGCTACGATGACTCTTGAAACAGGGAAAGATCCTCAGCAATATGTTGTTGAAATTTGGCATAAGAATCCAAATTATTATCGTGTAGCGTTAAATAACGCTAACAAGGATCAAAGTCAAATTATTTTACGAAATGATGAGGGTGTTTTTGTTTTGACACCAGCATTAAATAAAAGTTTCCGTTTCCAAAGTGATTGGCCAGAAAACAACAGTCAAGTCTACTTATATGAGTCCCTTGTAAACGATATTTTAATGGACCCGGAACGAATCTTTACAGCGAATGACGAGCACTATGTATTCCAAACTAAAACAAATTACACAAATAAAAATTTACAACAACAAGAAATTACTTTAAATAAAAAAGATTTAACACCTGTATCTGCTAAGATTATGGATGTCGAGTTAAAGGTATTGGTGAATGTTGAGTTTGAAGATTTCGAACTAAATGCTAGCTTTAATGAAGGTGACTTCGATATGGATCGTAATATGACAGGGGCTCAACTAGAAAGTCTTCCAGCAATGGCCCAAGAAAGTGACGAGCCACTAGTTGTTTCATTCCCGATGTATGTACCAGATGGAACGGTGTTAAACGATTCAAAAGAAGTAAATATTGAGGATGGGAAAAGAGTAATTTTAACATATACCGGTGACCAAGATTTTACGTTAATTCAACAAAAAAGCAGAGTCCAGCAAGCAAGTACTCCAATGCATATTACGGATGGAGAACCTGTAGATTTGGGGTTTACAGTTGGGGCACTTACAAGTGAAGCTCAAACAAAATCAATTAATTGGTCTTATGACGGTGTAGATTTCTTCTTAGCTTCAAAGGATTTAAGTACGGAAGAAATGATTTCAATCGCGAGATCAGTTTATGGAACTGAAGTAAAATAATAAAGTTCACTTCAATTTTTGAGGAAACTGATAGCAGTGAGTATTTGTGATTTTATCCCACTCTTAAGGGGCAAGTAAGACCCCCACCTCAAAACTTAAGAAAATCGAGAAGTTTAGGTGGGGGATAAACTGCCCCTAAAGGTCCGATATAGAATAACTTTCATCGGCGAAAGCTGATGATTAGTTATTCTTATGCCCGTGGTATAAGTTGAACTAACAATCAGTGGGGGATGAAGGAAAACCTCCACTGATTGAAGTTCAGCTTTATAAAATTGTATCCAATCACTCTTCATTTCTAAGTAATTTTATTGACTTTAAAAGGTCTCTTACCTAGGAGGCTCAAGGTTTATAGTTGGTCTTTCTACGTAATATGAGTTAGATAAACAGTAAAAAGGAAATGCAGACTCTGTAGCGCAAAACTAGGGGTCTGCATTTTTTCTAGGAAATGATGTTTTTACCTTCAGTTCTAAGGTCCTCTAACTTTAAAATAATTACGATTACTAAGGAGATTTATAGTTAAAAATAATTAATAATTAATTTTCCTTTAAATTCTTGACAAGCTGTATTATGGCTTTATTATTATCATATATAAATGTTAATTGTTAGAGGAGGGCACGTTTTGAAAAACTTGAACTGTTTTTATCGAGATACGTGGGTTGAAGTCGATCTTGATGCAATAAGTGAGAATGTAACTTGCATCAAGAGGAACCTACCTAACGATGTAAAAATCATGGCTGCAGTTAAAGCTAACGGCTATGGTCATGGAGCAGTTCACGTAGCACGCGCTGCGTTAGAAGCTGGTGCCCACTATTTAGGAGTAGCTATATTAGATGAAGCGATCGCATTAAGGAAACAGGGAATAATTGCACCTATTTTAGTCCTTGGATGGGTAAGGCCGAGTGATATAAATATAGCGGCAGAACATAATATAACCTTAACTGTTTTTCAAGCAGACTGGTTAGAAGAAGCGAAACAACATCTTTATTCAGAACTTTCTTGTACTTTTCATTTGAAAATTGACACTGGGATGGGCAGGATTGGTATAAGATCAAAAAATGAAGGAAAAGCTGTTATTGATTGTATAAATGAAAATAAACAATATTATCTAGAAGGAATATATACACATTTTGCAACAGCTGATGAAAAGGATTTAGATTATTTTCAAATACAATACAATTCTTTTGAAGACATGCTTCAGTGGTTACGTGATTATGGTGTAAATGTTCAATACATTCATTGTGGCAACAGTGCCGCAACGATAAGATTTCCGTCAAAAATGTTTACGATGACAAGAGTAGGTATTTCTATGTATGGTCTCACTCCGTCTAAGGAAATTGAAGATGAAATTCCTTTCTTATTAAAAGAGGCTTTTTCATTTCATAGCAAAATAATTCATGTAAAAGAAGTTAATGCTAATGAAGGAATAAGCTATGGGGCTACTTATAGAACAATTGGAAAGGAATGGATTGCGACAATACCAGTAGGCTACGCCGATGGGTGGCTACGTCAAAATAGTAATAATGGTTATGTTCTCGTCGAAGGTGAAAGGGCTCCTATAGTGGGTAGGGTTTGTATGGATCAAATGATGGTAAAATTGCCAAAAGAAGTTCCAGTCGGTACTCAAGTTACGTTAATTGGAGAACAAATGGGAGATGCAATTTCCGTTGATGAAGTGGCTGATCGTCTTGGGACGATTAATTACGAGGTCCCATGCATGATTAGTTACCGTGTTCCAAGAGTCTTTTTAAAGGATAGGAAAATAGTAACAATAAATAATGAGGTTTTATAAAGAATACGAGAAATAACAAGAATGGTACGAGAATTTGACGAACATTTATCTAGGGATAAATAACAAAGACCTTTGCAAAACTTGAATTGTAATGCTATGATTATTGATGGATATAAACTAAATTTAGTTGTAGGTGTATGTTGGAGGTGTTTTTGTGTCTGATAACACAAAGAGGATCACGGTTAGCTTACCACAACATTTATTAAATGAGGTTGATGGGTTGATTAAAAGAGAAAATGTAAACCGTAGTGAATTTATTTCACAAGCTACAAAAGCGTATCTTCGTGAAAAAAAGAAGCGTCAAATTCGAGAGACTATGCAGCAGGGTTACATGGAAATGGCTAAAATTAATTTGAACATTGCTTCAGAAGCATTTCTTGCCGAAGAGGAAGCGGAGCATACGCGTACACTTGACTTAGTAAGTGGGGTGTAAACTTTGATTGTTAAACGTGGCGATGTTTATTTTGCTGACCTCTCACCAGTTGTTGGTTCAGAGCAGGGGGGAGTAAGGCCAGTTCTCATCATTCAAAATGATATAGGAAATCGGTTTAGCCCAACAGTCATCGTCGCAGCAATTACAGCTCAGATTCAAAAGGCAAAACTACCAACTCATGTGGAAATAAACGCTAAACGCTATGGCTTTGATCGGGACTCTGTTATTCTATTGGAACAAGTTCGAACAATCGATAAACAACGTCTAACAGACAAGATTACTCATCTAGATGATGATATGATGTCCCGAGTAAATGAAGCTCTACAAATTAGTTTAGGACTAATTGATTTTTAATTATTTTTTTACATTAATAAATGAATTATGCAGATAGGGAAAGTTGCTATTAATGAGCAGCTTTTTTTATTTGCGTTTAATATTCCGAGTATTCTGACGATACAAAAGTTATAGATGATAATAGGAGTTAATTACTATGTAAATCTTTGCATCCTAAATCGAGAAATGAAATAATGATAGAAACAGCTGAATTTATTATTAGGCTCACAATTGTGGTGAATGGAGAAACTATAGCATCAATAAAAAAGGCTTCATTTGAAAGGGGAAGCTTATGGAAAAAAAGAGTGAGAAGCTACGCGCGGACTATAAAACAATTATTGAAAAATACTTAAAGACAGACAGTCAACGTTCGTTTCATGAAGCTCGAAAATTTTCTGTCGATATAACCAAAGAAAGTGTTTCGCCAGAGGATATGGTGGGTCTTCATGTATCCGTTATTAAAGAGCTACTTCCTAACTTACCTAAGGAAGTAGTGGATACAAACGACCTACTACTTGAAGTGATGGTTAGTTACGGATTAGCCTATCAAGAACATCAAAGTTTAAGAGACCGGCAAAAACAATTGGATTCTGAATTGTCAGTTGCAGCAAAGATGCAACAAGAGTTGTTTCCGAAAGTTGTTCCTAAAACACCAAAACTCGATATTGGCATTAAAAGTGTTGCCGCAAATGCCGTTAGTGGTGACTACTATCATTTCATCCATGATGAACAAGAGCACCTAGGAGTGGCTGTTGCTGATATTATCGGTAAAGGAGTACCAGCTGCCCTTTGTATGTCTATGATTAAATATGCTTTGGAAAGTTTACCTGAATTACGCTTGCAACCTAATGCTCTATTAGAAAATTTAAATAGAGTTGTTGAGCAGAATATTGGCTCTAATATGTTTATAACGATGGTATTTGGTTCGTATGACTTAAATGGACACGTATTTCGGTATTCAGGTGCAGGGCATGAACCGGGCCTTTATTATTGCCATAGAACAGGAGAGTTTTATGACTTAACTACGAAGGGGGTAGTGCTCGGTTTAAGTAAAAAAGCAAAATTTATAGAGTATGAACGAGAAGTAATGGAAAATGACTTAATTATCCTTCTTTCTGATGGTGTCACAGAGTGCCGGACTGATGAAGGATTTCTAGAAAGGGTCGAGATTACGAGGATAATAAAAAAATATATACATTTATCTGCTCAAGAAATGGTAGATAGCGTTTATTCTGAGTTAGAAAAAATCCAAAATTATAGTTTGAAAGATGATTTTACTTTAATGATTATTAGAAGAAACGTTTAAAAAATTCATATTAGTGGTATATAAAGATTGTGATTGTGAGGAGGGACAAAATTGAATTTGGAAATTATACAAATAGAAAAAGTGGGAAAGCAGTACTTAATTCTAAATGGAGAAGTAGATGTTTATACAGCGAAAAAACTTAATGAAACTCTCCTTCATTTAACAGAAGTAGAAGGAAATGAAATAATTATTGATTTATCTCAGGTGAATTATATTGATAGTATTGGATTGGGGACTTTCATTGGAGCATTAAAATCTTCCCACAAACATGATAGTTCTATTAAACTCATTGGGATGACTGAACGAGTGAGAAGATTATTTCATATTACAGGGTTAGATGAAGTAATGAACATCGATGAAAGTATGAGGGAGGAAGAGAAGTGAGCCAAACATCTGATTATATAGAGATGAAATTACCGGCGAAGCCTGAATACGTCGGTGTAATCCGATTAACCATATCGGGAATAGCCAATCGGTTAGGGTATTCGTATGATGAAATCGAAGATATTAAGATCGCGGTAGCCGAAGCGTGTACAAATGTTGTTGATCATGCATATAACGATGAAGGTGGTCAAATGACTGTGGGTTGCGGAGTATATCCAGACCGATTGGAAGTTATGGTAGCAGACCGAGGTCAGAGTTTTTCTCTAGAGAAATCAAGGGGCGATTTTGGACCAGTTAATACAAATAAACCAATTGCTGATTTAAAAGAAGGTGGTCTGGGTTTGTTTTTAATTGAAACCTTAATGGATAAAGTTGAGATTAGAAATGATATTGGGGTTATTGTTGTTATGACTAAGTTCCTACAAAGAGGTGAGGTGGAACAAAATGTCGGAAGATTTTCAGCAACAACTACAGATCGACAATCAAATTGAACAATTGATCAAAGACTTTCAGCGGTCGAATTCAGAAGAAACACAAGTCATATTAGTAAAAAGGTATGAAGCGTTAGTGTATATGTTAGCAAGAAAGTTTTCAAAAGGTAAAGATTATGGTGATGACCTTATTCAAGTGGGGATGATAGGTCTTTTAGCAGCTTTGCGAAGGTTTGACTCATCTTATGGACGCAGTTTTGAATCGTATGCTGTACCAACAATTATAGGTGAAATAAAAAGATACATTAGAGATAAAACCTGGAGTGTACACGTGCCTAGAAGAATAAAAGAATTAGGTCCAAAAATAAAGAATGCAGTTGAAAAACTAACAACAGAATTGCAACGTTCACCAAAGGTTTATGAAATAGCTGGTTTTTTAGATGTGACAGAAGAAGAAGTGTTAGAGACGATGGAAATGTCAAGGAGTTATCATGCCCTCTCTGTCGATCGTTCGATTGATACTGATCAAGAAGGTGGAACTGTGACATTGTTAGATTTAGTTGGGGCAACTGATACTGGTTATGAAAGAACCGATCAGCAGCTATTAATTGAGAAAGTCTTTTCGGTGTTGAATGATATGGAAAAACAAATATTATATTGTGTTTATTATGAAGGTCTTAGTCAGAAGGAAATTGGCAAAAAGTTAGGGATATCACAAATGCACGTATCCCGTTTGCAAAGAAGGGCGTTGGAGAAAGTACAGAAATCCTTACCAACCGATGCTTCGGAAAGCTAATCATGGACAAGGCCAAACTAACAGTGAAGAATTTCTTTAAAGGGGGTGACTAACATGAAAAGTCATCCTTTTTTTGTCAAGGTAAAAAAGTATAAAATTTCCAACTTAGAAACTGTCTAGCGCAAGCAGCCTACGAGCTCGGTCACTTCAGTCAAGCAACTGACTTCAATTACTACATGAAATACTCCTCTGAATATCTCCATGCAGCTTTGCTCCTGCGGTTACTCGCCGCACAAAACACTGCTTCGAGGAAGCCTACCTCAGAGCTTTACTAGTAGACGCAGAAGCACGGGGAAGCCAAAGAGCGGCTTCTGTCAAAGGCCGCCCCAGTGAAGCTACTACTTGGATTACTTCGAAGCGGCTTTGCGACGAGCAAACGGAGTGGCACAGGAGCAGCTGCTCGTGACCAAGGCGCTTGCGCTTTTCTTGTTACTATGTATCTCTTGGTAAAAAAAGTCTAGCTGTTTTCTTTATTTTCTTTAATCGTTTATATAAAATAGATAAATATGAAGGAAGGGAGTTGGCGTAAAATGGAAGAAAAAAAACAAAAGATGCTTCAGTTACTCGCGAAAGAGACATCGTTTTCGATTAAAGCAATTGAAAGCGTAATAGGTTTAATAGAGGAAGGTAATACAGTACCTTTTATTGCTCGTTATCGAAAAGAGTTAACAGGTTCCCTAGATGAAGTTCAAATTAGAACTATTGTTGAAAGGTGGACATACATAAATAATTTAGAAACAAGAAAAGAAGAAGTTATCCGCATCATTCAGGAACAAAATAAACTGACAGATGAACTTAAGCAATCTATTTTGAAAGCCACAAAATTACAAGAGGTGGAAGACCTTTATCGCCCTTATAAACAAAAGCGTCGAACTCGTGCAACTGTTGCTAAGGAGAAAGGGCTCGAACCTTTTGCTCAGTGGTTGTTTTCATTTCCGGCTGAGGGGAATGTTCAAGAGGTCGCTAAAGATTATATTTCAGAGGAAAAGGAAGTTCATACAATTGAGGATGTAATATCAGGAGCACAAGATATTATTGCTGAGTGGATTTCTGATGATGCAGAGATACGAAAACTTATACGCCAAATGACGTATAAAGAAGGAAAAATCATCTCTCTTGTAAAAGACCAGGAAAAAGATGAAAAAAACGTTTACGAAATGTATTACGAATATGAAGAACAAATTGGAAAAATTGTACCGCACCGTATATTAGCTTTAAATAGAGGTGAAAAAGAAGCGATATTAAAGGTATCGCTATCTGCTCCATTAGATCGAATTATTACGTTGATTGAAAAGAAGTATATAAAAAATTCGCAATCGCCTGTAACGTCGTATATCAAGGAGACAATAGCTGATAGCTATAAAAGGCTAATTGAGCCGTCAATTGACCGTGAAATTCGAAAAGAACTTTCTGAAAAAGCAGAAGATCAAGCAATACACATATTTTCGGAAAATCTTAGGAACCTTTTATTACAACCACCATTAAAAGGGAGAGTCGCATTAGGGGTAGACCCTGCTTATCGGACAGGTTGTAAATTGGCGGTTATCGATGAAACTGGAAAGGTATTACATATTTCGGTTATATACCCTACACCGCCAAAGAATGAGGTTGAAAAAGGGAAACAAATTGTTCAAGATTTAATAAAAAAATATTCTATAGAGGTCATTGCTATCGGGAATGGAACTGCTTCGAGGGAAACTGAACAGTTTATTGCCGATGTAATAAAAGAGACGAATAAAGACGTTTATTATTTAATTGTTAATGAAGCTGGAGCAAGTGTTTACTCAGCTTCACCGTTAGGAAGAGAGGAGTTCCCTGATTTACAAGTAGAAGAGCGAAGTGCGATTTCGATTGCAAGGCGATTGCAGGATCCGTTAGCGGAGCTAGTAAAAATTGACCCTAAATCTGTTGGGGTAGGTCAATATCAGCACGATGTGACTCAATCAAAGCTTAACGATTCTTTGACTTTTGTTGTTGAAACGGTTGTAAATCAGGTGGGTGTAAATGTAAATACTGCTTCGAGTTCGCTACTGCAATATGTTTCTGGTTTATCAAAAACAGTGGCTAATAATATTGTTAAAAAGCGAGAAGAAGAAGGGAAGTTTGTTAATCGAACACAACTGAAAAAAATTCCTCGATTAGGTGCTAAAACGTATGAACAGTGTATTGGGTTTTTGAGAGTCACTGATGGGGAAGAGCCGCTAGATCAGACGGGAATTCATCCTGAGAGCTATCAAGAGACGAAGAAGATCTTGAAACGATTAGGTGCTAGGACTGATCAAATCGGATCGGCTGAATTAAGCGAGCAGCTAAAACAGCTTAATCTACAAGAAGTTGCGGCAGAGCTAGGTATTGGGATCCCTACATTAAAGGATATTATTGATGCACTTATTAGACCGAGAAGAGACCCGAGGGACGAGGTTGCTACACCGCTTTTAAAGAAAGATGTCTTACAGATGGAAGATTTAAAGAGTGGTATGGAGTTACAAGGTACTGTTAGAAACGTTGTGGACTTTGGGGCTTTCATAGATATTGGGGTTAAACAAGATGGGCTTGTTCATATATCGAAATTAACTAATCGTTTTGTCAAACATCCAATGGAAGTTGTTTCTGTGGGTGATGTTGTTACAGTTTGGGTTGATTCTGTTGATATTAAGAAACAACGTATTGCGTTAACGATGCTTAAACCAGAAAATCAGATATAAAGTACAGATTTAGTAGAGTAGAACCTTATCGATCGGAATTGACTGAAAGTCTGGTTATAGCCTCTAGATAGTGGTCCTATACAAGAAGAGGGGATTTCATTATCCCCTCTTCTCTCTATTTTGTTTGTTTTTTGTGGGTGTTGTTTGGTTCATACCTCCGATGGTAGTAAAACCAGCATTGGTTTAACAAACGGATTTGTTGAGTGTTTTTTTCGAGGAAAGCATTTTTTATTTGCTTTTGTAGCCAGTCAGGCACCGGAAGTCCCCCTTCCTTTATTAGTGTATGAAAAACAAGACTAGTCTTTAATGATTAAGAGCGAGTATGTTAAGTTGAAAGTTTTTATAATAGAATTATTCTATGATGTGGTAGTATGTATAGTATATGAACGGAAGGTTGTCATTGTTGATGATTTTTTTGATTTTTGCTAAGAATAATTTAGTAATTAAATTCGTTCTTGTACGATTGATTTTCAAATAAACAATAACTAATAAGGGGAAAGACATTCATGAATGAACATGACTTGCAGCTGTTAGTTGAGGAAATATCTAATAAGTATTTTGGAATTTCTTTTAAACATCGCGCAACGTTTAACCCAAGATTACGTACAACTGGTGGAAGGTATCTTCTTGGGAATCACAATATAGAAATAAACCCGAAGCAGTTAGAGCATTTTGGGAAAGAGGCGCTAATTGATATAATTAAACATGAATTATGTCATTACCACTTGCATATTCAAAAAAGGGGATATCGTCATGTAGACAAAGATTTTCAGCAGCTTCTATCAAAAGTAGGAGGCTCTATGTACTGTGATTCTATTCCGGGAGCTAGAAGGCAAAGTAAGACTTTACATGTTTATACTTGTACATCTTGTAAAACGACGTTTAACAGGAAGCGTTTGATTGATACGAAGAAATATGTATGTGGGAAATGTAAAGGTAAAATAAGGAGAGAAAAAACTTATAAAACAAGTTGACTTTAAACAGTCTTCTATGGTAAATTTAAAAAGTCGCTAAATTGATGGGCGAAATTTTAAAAAGAAAAATATTGTTGACAAACTGACATGGGCAAGTTAAAATAGTCTAAGTCGGAAGTGATTATTCCACAGTAGCTCAGTGGTAGAGCAATCGGCTGTTAACCGATCGGTCGTAGGTTCGAGTCCTACCTGTGGAGCCATAAGGAGAAGTACTCAAGTGGCTGAAGAGGCGCCCCTGCTAAGGGTGTAGGTCGTGTGAGCGGCGCGAGGGTTCAAATCCCTCCTTCTCCGCCATTTTTTATGGCCCGTTGGTCAAGCGGTTAAGACACCGCCCTTTCACGGCGGTAACACGGGTTCGAATCCCGTACGGGTCACCATTTTTTTGTTGCGATTATCTTATAGAAGTTTCACCTGGAGGATTAGCTCAGCTGGGAGAGCACCTGCCTTACAAGCAGGGGGTCGGCGGTTCGATCCCGTCATCCTCCACCATCTAAATGTTTAGGACCCGTGGTGTAGCGGTTAACATGCCTGCCTGTCACGCAGGAGATCGCCGGTTCGATCCCGGTCGGGTCCGCCATGTTTTGATAAAAATGCGGGTGTGGCGGAATTGGCAGACGCGCTAGACTTAGGATCTAGTGTCTTTGACGTGGGGGTTCGAGTCCCTTCACCCGCACCATTTTTATTTTTAGGACAACTTCACTTCAAGGTCTACTGTTTATATATGCGGTCGTGGCGGAATGGCAGACGCGCTAGCTTGAGGGGCTAGTGGGAGTACTCCCGTGGAGGTTCGAGTCCTCTCGACCGCACTTGGTTATATTTAATTTTATCACACTGTAAGTTTTAACATGCGCCCTTAGCTCAGCTGGATAGAGTGTTTGACTACGAATCAAAAGGTCGGGAGTTCGAATCTCTCAGGGCGCGCCATATCAATTATATTTTTTCGGGAAGTGGCTCAGCTTGGTAGAGCACCTGGTTTGGGACCAGGGGGTCGCAGGTTCAAATCCTGTCTTCCCGACCATGAGATTTTATATGCGGGTGTAGTTTAGTGGTAAAACCTCAGCCTTCCAAGCTGATGTTGTGAGTTCGATTCTCATCACCCGCTCCAATGGGCCTATAGCTCAGCTGGTTAGAGCGCACGCCTGATAAGCGTGAGGTCGGTGGTTCGAGTCCACTTAGGCCCACCATAAAAAAGTATTGACATTTACTTTGCTTCTATGGTACATTATCTAAGTTGCTAATCTAGCAATGAAGTTACTGAGAAAAAAGTTGTTGACAAGATACGCTCGGTTTGATAAACTTAAACTCTTGTTGTAGAAAACAACTTTGAAACAATTGTTCTTTGAAAACTGAACACACAGCCAAGCGAATTAAAGAGATAGTAAATATCTCGTCAATGGATTAAAATTTTGAGCTTTATCAAACACTTTTATGGAGAGTTTGATCCTGGCTCAGGACGAACGCTGGCGGCGTGCCTAATACATGCAAGTCGAGCGAATGGATGGGAGCTTGCTCCCTGAAATTAGCGGCGGACGGGTGAGTAACACGTGGGCAACCTGCCCTGTAGACTGGGATAACTTCGGGAAACCGAAGCTAATACCGGATAATCTTTGGAACCTCATGGTTCTAAAGTAAAAGTTGGGTTTTACCTAACACTACAGGATGGGCCCGCGTCGCATTAGCTAGTTGGTAAGGTAACGGCTTACCAAGGCGACGATGCGTAGCCGACCTGAGAGGGTGATCGGCCACACTGGGACTGAGACACGGCCCAGACTCCTACGGGAGGCAGCAGTAGGGAATCTTCCGCAATGGACGAAAGTCTGACGGAGCAACGCCGCGTGAGCGATGAAGAGACGAAGCGATCTGGAAAGGTCCGCGAAACAAGGTAACAGCCCTGTAATCGAAACTTCGTTTCCTCCAGAGTGGATCCTGAGTACGGCGGGACACGTGAAACCCCGTCGGAATCCGGGAGGACCATCTCCCAAGGCTAAATACTTCCTAGTGACCGATAGTGAACCAGTACCGTGAGGGAAAGGTGAAAAGCACCCCGGGAGGGGAGTGAAAGAGATCCTGAAACCGTGTGCCTACAAGTAGTCAGAGCCCATTTACGGGTGATGGCGTGCCTTTTGTAGAATGAACCGGCGAGTTACGATTACGTGCAAGGTTAAGCTGATGAGGCGGAGCCGCAGCGAAAGCGAGTCTGAATAGGGCGAAGCACATGCTTTCGAAGTAGCAATACTTCGTATTGCTTGTAAGTACGTGGTCGTAGACCCGAAACCGTGTGATCTACCCATGTCCAGGGTGAAGTTCAGGTAACACTGAATGGAGGCCCGAACCCACGCACGTTGAAAAGTGCGGGGATGAGGTGTGGGTAGGGGTGAAATGCCAATCGAACTCGGAGATAGCTGGTTCTCCCCGAAATAGCTTTAGGGCTAGCCTCGAGGAAAGAGTATTGGAGGTAGAGCACTGATTGGACTAGGGGTCCCCACAGGATTACCGAATTCAGTCAAACTCCGAATGCCAAATACTTATCCTCGGGAGTCAGACTGCGAGTGCTAAGATCCGTAGTCAAGAGGGAAACAGCCCAGACCATCAGCTAAGGTCCCCAAGTATACGTTAAGTGGAGAAGGATGTGGAGTTGCCCAGACAACCAGGATGTTGGCTTAGAAGCAGCCACCATTTAAAGAGTGCGTAATAGCTCACTGGTCGAGTGACTCTGCGCCGAAAATGTACCGGGGCTAAACGTATCACCGAAGCTATGGATTGACACCTTAGGTGTCAGTGGTAGGGGAGCGTTCTAAGTGCTGTGAAGTCAGACCGGAAGGACTGGTGGAGCGCTTAGAAGTGAGAATGCCGGTATGAGTAGCGAAAAGAGGGGTGAGAATCCCCTCCGTCGAAAGCCCAAGGTTTCCTGAGGAAGGCTCGTCCGCTCAGGGTAAGTCGGGACCTAAGCCGAGGCTGAAAAGCGTAGGCGATGGACAACAGGTTGAAATTCCTGTACCACCTCCTCACCGTTTGAGCAATGGGGGGACGCAGAAAGGTAGGGTAAGCGCACTGATGGATATGTGCGTCCAAGCAGTTAGGCTGAGAAGTAGGCAAATCCGCTTCTCGCGAAGGCTGAGCTGTGATGGCGAGCGAAATTTAAGTAGCGAAGTTCCTGATCCTACACTGCCAAGAAAAGCCTCTAGCGAGGTGAGAGGTGCCCGTACCGCAAACCGACACAGGTAGGCGAGAAGAGAATTCTAAGACGCTCGGGAGAACTCTCGTTAAGGAACTCGGCAAAATGACCCCGTAACTTCGGGAGAAGGGGTGCTCTGATAGGGTGTTAAAGCCCGAGAGAGCCGCAGTGAATAGATCCAAGCGACTGTTTAGCAAAAACACAGGTCTCTGCGAAGCCGCAAGGCGAAGTATAGGGGCTGACACCTGCCCGGTGCTGGAAGGTTAAGAGGAGGGGTTATCCNTNNGGAGAAGCTCTGAATTGAAGCCCCAGTAAACGGCGGCCGTAACTATAACGGTCCTAAGGTAGCGAAATTCCTTGTCGGGTAAGTTCCGACCCGCACGAATGGTGTAACGATTTGGATACTGTCTCAACGAGAGACCCGGTGAAATTATATTACCTGTGAAGATGCAGGTTACCCGCGACAGGACGGAAAGACCCCATGGAGCTTTACTGTAGCTTGATATTGGATTTTGGTACAGTTTGTACAGGATAGGCTTAGTGATCCGGTGGTTCCGCATGGAAGGGCCATCGCTCAACGGATAAAAGCTACCCTGGGGATAACAGGCTTATCTCCCCCAAGAGTCCACATCGACGGGGAGGTTTGGCACCTCGATGTCGGCTCATCGCATCCTGGGGCTGAAGTAGGTCCCAAGGGTTGGGCTGTTCGCCCATTAAAGCGGTACGCGAGCTGGGTTCAGAACGTCGTGAGACAGTTCGGTCCCTATCCGTCGCGGGCGTAGGAAATTTGAGAGGAGCTGTCCTTAGTACGAGAGGACCGGGATGGACATACCGCTGGTGTACCAGTTGTTCCGCCAGGAGCATAGCTGGGTAGCTACGTATGGAAGGGATAAGTGCTGAAAGCATCTAAGCATGAAGCCCCCCTCAAGATGAGATTTCCCTTGGAGTTAATCCAGTAAGACCCCTTAGAGATGATGAGGTTGATAGGTCTCGGGTGGAAGCTACGTATGGAAGGGATAAGTGCTGAAAGCATCTAAGCATGAAGCCCCCCTCAAGATGAGATTTCCCTTGGAGTTAATCCAGTAAGACCCCTTAGAGATGATGAGGTTGATAGGTCTCGGGTGGAAGCACGGTGACGTGTGGAGCTGAGAGATACTAATCGGTCGAGGACTTATCCTAAAATAAGAATTGAATTCACACTCAAGAAACTTATATGTATGTTATCTAGTTTTCAGAGAATGATCTCTGAATTTAATATAATCTAGTGGCGATAGCGAAGAGGTCACACTCGTTCCCATGCCGAACACGATCGTTAAGCTCTTTTGCGCCGATGGTAGTTAGGGGCTTCCCCTTGTGAGAGTAGGACGTTGCTAGGTTATATATTATTCCACAGTAGCTCAGTGGTAGAGCAATCGGCTGTTAACCGATCGGTCGTAGGTTCGAGTCCTACCTGTGGAGCCATATGGAGAGCTGTCCGAGTTGGCCGAAGGAGCACGATTGGAAATCGTGTAGGCGGTGTAAAACCGTCTCGAGGGTTCAAATCCCTCGCTCTCCGCCACTCGTTTTATATGGCCCGTTGGTCAAGCGGTTAAGACACCGCCCTTTCACGGCGGTAACACGGGTTCGAATCCCGTACGGGTCACCATTATTTATTAAAACAATATAGGACTACTTGCTAAGATCGCAACGTCCTGTTGCAACGCAAGTACTAGCACGTCCTGTGAGTCGGAGGATTAGCTCAGCTGGGAGAGCACCTGCCTTACAAGCAGGGGGTCGGCGGTTCGATCCCGTCATCCTCCACCATACTATTATTGCGGGATGGAGCACAATGAGATAGCTTCGAAGGATAACCCCCGCAGCTCGACGCAACAGCTACAGAGCATTGCTAGTAGAGGAAGAGCGAGTCGTTACATCAAAAGCAAGCACAAAACATTATATCTTTATTATCGCGGGATGGAGCACAATGAGATAGCTTCGAAGGATAACCCCCGCAGCTCGACACAGCCGCTACAGAGCATTACTAGTAGAGGAAGAGCGAGTCGTTACATCAAAAGCAAGCATAGAAACATTATATTTTTATTGTCGCGGGATGGAGCAGTCTGGTAGCTCGTCGGGCTCATAACCCGAAGGTCGGAGGTTCAAATCCTTCTCCCGCAACCAAATTACCTTGGACCCGTGGTGTAGCGGTTAACATGCCTGCCTGTCACGCAGGAGATCGCCGGTTCGATCCCGGTCGGGTCCGCCATTTAAAACAAATAAAAAACTATGGCTCGGTAGCTCAGTCGGTAGAGCAGAGGACTGAAAATCCTCGTGTCGGCGGTTCGATTCCGTCCCGAGCCACCAGTGTTTTTTTGCGTAACTAAAGTGGAGCAAAAATAACTTACCTATATATGCCGGCCTAGCTCAATTGGTAGAGCAACTGACTTGTAATCAGTAGGTTGGGGGTTCGAGTCCTCTGGCCGGCACCAGGTGTATTGTAATATTGAATTATATTCTTCGTAAATCTTGACGTATTTCTTAATGATATGTATATTTATATAATATGGAGGGGTAGCGAAGTGGCTAAACGCGGCGGACTGTAAATCCGCTCCTTAGGGTTCGGCGGTTCGAATCCGTCCCCCTCCACCATTTAGATTTTATAGGGGCATAGTTTAACGGTAGAACAGAGGTCTCCAAAACCTCCAGTGTGGGTTCGATTCCTACTGCCCCTGCCATTCAAAGTTAATATGGCGGTCGTGGCGAAGTGGTTAACGCACCGGATTGTGGCTCCGGCATTCGTGGGTTCGATTCCCATCGATCGCCCCATTTTATTAATTAATGGGCTATAGCCAAGTGGTAAGGCAACGGACTTTGACTCCGTCATTCTCTGGTTCGAATCCAGATAGCCCAGCCATTTTGCGGGAGTAGTTCAGTGGTAGAACACCACCTTGCCAAGGTGGGGGTCGCGAGTTCGAATCTCGTCTTCCGCTCCAATTTAATACTGAGGCGGCATAGCCAAGTGGTAAGGCACGGGTCTGCAAAACCTTCAGCCCCGGTTCGAATCCGGGTGCCGCCTCCAAGTTCTATTGTAAGTCTATTTAGTTTTGCCGGGGTGGTGGAATTGGCAGACACACAGGACTTAAAATCCTGCGGTAGGTGACTATCGTGCCGGTTCAAGTCCGGCCCTCGGTACCATACATAAAAATTTCCTTAACCAATTTTGGTTAAGGTTTTTTTGTAGTATCAGAATTTATAAGTTTCTAACTCGGAAACTGTCTAGCTTCATACTAACAGATAGGTAGAAGATTTTTGTATTAATTCAATAATTTTTTAAATTTACTTATTGAATATTAATAGTAAAACGATTACAATTAACTTAGTTAATTAAATTAATTAATTAAGTTGCGGATGATAACTTAGTAACTATTTTCTTAAGGTATTTGGTTGTCGTACAACTAAGTCTTAATTGTTCTGAATTACTATTAAACTGATAAAGAATGAGTAAAGTATATGAATGTACCAATAAATAAAGGAGTGTAAGGGATGAAAGAAAAATTAATAAGTCAATTTGAAAAGGTTTTCGGGGTAGGAGGGGAGTTGGAAGCTTTCTTTGCTCCAGGAAGGGTAAATTTAATTGGTGAACATACAGACTATAATGGTGGACATGCTTTTCCATGTGCATTAAGTGTAGGAACTTATGCAATTGCTAGAAAACGAACAGATAAAAATATACAACTGTATTCTTTAAACTTTGAGGAAATTGGCATCGTTAGTTTCAATGTGGAAGAGTTGGTGTATGTAGAAGAACATGACTGGGCTAATTATCCAAAAGGTGTTATGAAGATATTCAAGGAATTTGGACTAAATATTGATTCTGGAGTCGACGTCCTATTGTTCGGAAATATACCGAACGGTGCAGGTTTATCCTCTTCAGCATCGGTTGAGCTTGTAACATCAGTGATGTTAAAGGAACTTTTTGACCTAGATATAAACATAGTGGATATGGTGAAATTAAGTCAAAAAGCTGAGAATGAATTTATCGGTGTGAGCTGCGGTATTATGGATCAATTTGCAATTGGTATGGGGAAAGTAGATCATGCAGTTCTTTTAGACTGTCAGAAGTTAGATTATACGTATAGCCCTATTAAATTAGATGGAGCCTCATTAGTAATTGCCAATACAAATAAACGAAGAGGTTTACTAGATTCAAAATATAATGAGCGTCGATCAGAATGTGAACGTGCTCTTAATCAATTGAAGGAAGTTGTCGTTATTGACTCTTTAGGAGATTTAACAGTAGAGAAATTTGAACAACTTAAAGTTGCAATTACAAATGAGATTGATAGAAAAAGAGCCAAACACGCAGTTTATGAAAATGCACGAACAATTGAGGCGGTTGAGCGCTTGAAAAATGGTAATATTCAGGGTTTTGGTGAGTTAATGAATCAATCGCACATTTCTTTAAGAGATGATTATGAAGTGACTGGCTTTGAGTTAGATACTCTTGTTGAAGCTGCATGGTCACAAAATGGGGTTATAGGTTCTCGTATGACAGGTGCTGGTTTTGGTGGATGTACAATTAGCATTGTTGAGGACGAAAAAGTAGATGAGTTTATTGAAAATGTCGGTAAAATTTATAAGGAAAAAACTAATCTAACTGCTGATTTTTATGTTGTTCAAATTGGTGATGGAGCAAGGAAGATATAAGATTAACTTATTAAGGAGGAAAATAAAATGGCAATTTTAGTTTGTGGTGGTGCTGGTTATATAGGAAGTCACACAGTTTCAGAATTACTCGATCGTGGTGAAGATGTAGTCGTTGTTGATAATTTGCAAAATGGTCATAGAGATGCTGTATTAGAAAAAGCAACATTATGCGTTGGTGATTTACGAGATGAAAAGTTTCTTGATACGGTTTTTAATGAATTTAAAATTGATGCAGTCATTCATTTTGCGGCTGATTCACTAGTTGGTGAAAGTGTAACAGATCCATTAAAGTATTATGATAACAATGTTTATGGGACACTGTGTCTGTTGAAAGTAATGGAAAAGCATGGTGTGAAGAAAATCGTCTTTTCATCTACAGCAGCAACATACGGCGAGCCAAAAAACATTCCAATTTTAGAACCAGACCCAACAATTCCTACAAATCCTTATGGGGAAACGAAGTTGGCTGTAGAAAAAATGCTAAAGTGGGCTGATGAGGCTCATGGGATTAAACATGTCATTTTACGCTATTTTAATGTAGCAGGAGCGCATATGAAGGGGATTTTAGGCGAGGATCATTCCCCTGAGACACATTTAATTCCGATTATTTTACAAGTAGCTCTTGGAAAACGTGAGGCAATTTCAATATTCGGTGACGACTATGATACAGAAGATGGAACGTGTATTAGAGATTACATCCATGTAACGGATTTAGCAGACGCCCATATTTTAGCGTTAAATAAATTGAATGAAGAAGAAACAAGTGCTATTTATAATTTAGGAAATGGAAATGGATTTAGTGTTAAAGAAGTTATTGAAGCGGTGAGAAAAGTGACTAATCATCCTATTCCTGCGATTGTTTCTCCTAGAAGAGCTGGTGACCCTGCGAAATTAGTAGCATCATCAGAAAAAGCGATAAAAGAGCTGGGCTGGAGTCCTAAATATGAAAACTTAGAAACAATCATTTTAAGTGCTTGGGAATGGTTTAAGAAAAACCCTAGTGGGTACCCAAAACAGTCAAACTAACTTTCGAAAGGACTGAGGTCATTATGTCAGTTAATATTCACTTACAGATCGAAAGGTTAATTCAATTTGCGATTGAAAATAATTTAGTAAGTCAGTGGGATAAAGATTACACCCGAAATTCGGTATTAGATATATTAGGCCTTGAAGAAGTAGTAGATGTTGAGATTGAAAGTGAGAATCTTGAATCTCCCGTAGAAATTTTAGAAGAAATTCTTGATTGGGCTGCTGTTAATGGTTGTTTACAAGAAAATACCGTCACATATCGTGATTTATTGGATACGAAAATTATGGGGTGTTTTGTTCCTAGACCTTCTGAGGTCATTAGAACCTTTGAAGATAAATATCGAAATAGTCCTGAAGAGTCAACGGAATATTTTTATCAATTATCAAAACAAAGTCATTATATTCGAACTGACCGAATTGCAAAAAATGAGCATTGGTATAGTCCAACTGAATATGGTGATATCGAAATAACAATTAACCTATCAAAGCCAGAAAAAGACCCAAAAGCAATTGCAGCAGCAAAACACCTAAAACAAAGTTCATACCCGAAATGTTTACTATGTAAAGAGAATGTTGGGTATTTGGGACGTGTAAATCATCCTGCACGACAAAACTTACGTACAATACCAGTAACACTTATGCATGAGCAGTGGTATTTACAATACTCGCCATATGTGTACTATCATGAACATTCTATTTTATTTTCAGAACATCATGTACCAATGAAAATATCAAAAAAGACATTTTCGAGATTGCTTGAATTTGTTGAACAATATCCACACTATTTCTTAGGTTCGAATGCGGATTTACCGATTGTCGGTGGATCGATATTAAGCCATGATCATTTCCAGGGTGGTTACCACGAATTCCCGATGGCTAAAGCAGAGATGCAAGAAACATTTAGTTTTTCAAAGTTTCCTAATGTTACTGCTGGTATTGTTAAATGGCCGATGTCAGTAATTAGACTTCAAAGTGAGGATAAGGATAGTGTTGTACAGTTAGCAGACCATATTCTTTCATTTTGGAAGCAATATTCCGATGAAGATGTTGATATTTATGCCTTTTCTGAGGATACGCCTCATAATACAATTACACCAATTGCTAGAAGAAGGGGAGAACTATTTGAACTAGATCTAGTCTTAAGGAATAATCGTACGAACGATGAACATCCAATGGGGATTTTCCATCCATATACAGAGGTTCATCATATAAAGAAAGAAAATATTGGATTAATTGAGGTTATGGGTTTAGCAGTTTTGCCAGGCAGACTAAAAGAAGAGCTTCAATTTCTTGCTAAGGCTTTATTGAATGAGGACTACGTGAATGAGATAAAGGGCCATGAAGATATTAGTAAGCATCTAGATTGGGCAAACCAAATTAAAGCAAAGTATAGTAATCTTAATGAAAATAATGTTCAGCAAATAATAAAGGATGAGGTAGGTAAAATTTTCTCAACTATTCTTGAACATGCAGGTGTATTTAAGAGAGATGAAGCGGGTAATGAAGCCTTTGTAAAATTTATTAAGAAAGCGTCTGAAGTGTAAGTATTGTCGCACCATATGGAAGTTTATATTACAGCTATAACGTTACTAAAATTATGCTTTCGTTGAGTTATACTGTCATCCTAGTAGGTAGAGTATGATGTGGTTTTAGAAAATCACGTAGTTAATCAAAAAAACTTGATGGCATTTGTTGTATTAAGGTATGCCCTCTTATAAAATATTTATTAATATATTTTATAAGAGGGTTTATACTTTAAAGATAAGAAAAATTCTGAAGTTGGAAAGTTTTTTAGCTTTAGGACTTACTCGCTCGAGGGCACTTTGCCCCTTTATTATGAAGCTAAAGGGTACGCTTTATGTAAAGGGGCATCATTAGCTGTCGCAGGTGGCCGAGGCGCTTGAACTTTTCTTATATTATAGAGAAAGGGGGGAACGATGTGTCGGGTTCACAGCTTACAGGTAGTTTTAAATTAATGAAATCAATGAATCGTTCGGTAATATTGCATTTAATCCGTAAGCATAAACAAATTTCTCGAGCAGAAATAGCGAAGAAGGCTCATTTAACACCACCAACAGTTACAAATATTGTGAATGAGCTATTGGAAGTCGGGCTTGTAAAAGAAAGCAAAGTAGGTGAATCGAAAGGTGGAAGAAAACCTATTTTGCTATCAATGAATTCGAAAAGTTTTTATGTCGTTGGTTTAGATATTGGTGGGCAAAAAATTAGAGGAGTATTAACGGATTTAAATGCGGAAGTTGAAGAAAGTGTTAGCATTAATTTTCAAAAAGGTTTGAGTAAGGAAGATCTACTAAGTAATATAAAAAATGTGATTACGTCATTAATTGCAAATTCAAAAGTAGAAAAAACAAAGTTATTAGGAATTGGAATTGGAATGCATGGGATGGTTGATCATCATCAAGGAGTAGCATTATTTGCTCCAAATTTACAACTAACAAATATTCCGTTAAAAAAAGAATTGGAAGAAGAGTTTGATTTACCTGTTTATGTAGAAAATGATGCGAGAGCATTTGCCCTAGGTGAAGCCTGGTTTGGAAATGGCTACGGATTTGAAAACCTCGTCTGCATTAATGTTGGAATTGGTATAGGTGCTGGTATTGTTATGAACGGGCAACTGTACCATGGGAAAAATAATATTGCTGGAGAAATAGGGCATACGATTGTTGATATTAATGGAACGAAATGTACATGTGGAAACTATGGTTGTTTGGAAACCGTTGCAAGTGGCCGAGCGTTAGTTGAAAAAGCAAAGGAAGAACTTTCGAATGGCAAGTCTTCTTTACTTCAAGATGTAGTTAATAAAGATGAAATTACTGGTGAACTGATTTTTCAATATGCACAAAAAGGTGACATAGTAGCTAAAGATATCTTAGTTCAAACAGGTAAATCATTAGGTGTGGGGATATTGAATTTAGTTAACTTTATTAATCCTGAACGAGTGATCATAGGTGGTGGGGTCTCTAAAGCAGGATCTTATATTTTAGATCCTATCCAAAGCCTTATCGCTTCAAAAGCACTAACAGAAGATGCAAGAAAAACAGAAATTGTTCCTTCTAAATTAGGGAACTACGCCACTTCTATTGGAGCAGTTACATTAGTTCTATTTGACTTGTTTAGTGCAGATCCGGTAGGAAAAGGTCAACTTACTATAGAATTTTAGTGATGCTATAGTTAGAGGGAGAGGTAAGATATGAAAATAAAAAAACATTTATTTGCTGAATTAAAGAGCGAATCAATTTATGCTTATACTCTAAAAAATAACCATGGAATGGAAGTAACCTGTATTGACTATGGTTGCATCATCACTAAAATCTTGGTTCCTGATGCAAAAGGAAACATTGAAAATGTCGTATTAGGATTCGATACGTTAGAAGATTATCAAAATTATTCACCATACTTCGGTGCCGTATGTGGTCGTGTGGCAGGAAGAATTTCTAGAGGTCAGTTCGAGTTAAATGGGAAGACGTATCAGTTAGCAACTAATAAAGATAATAACCATTTGCACGGTGGTATAGAAGGCTTTGATAAAGTTGCTTGGAGTTCAAGGGTCATTGAAAATGAACATGAAGGATCGGTTATATTTACTTACTTAAGTAAGGATAGTGAAGAGGGCTATCCAGGAAACCTAGAAGTAAAAGTTACGTATACATTATCAGAGGATAACGCTTTCACTATTACATATGAAGGTGAAACAGATAAAACAACGATCGTTAATCTAACAAACCATACGTATTTTAACTTAAGTGGAAATGCGAAACGCGATATATTAAATCATCAATTACAGCTAAAGAGTGATCAATTTATTGAGTTAAATGATGAATTACTACCTACTGGTGAACATTTACCTGTTGAAGGAACACCATTTGATTTCCGAGAAGGAAGAAAGATTGTTGATGGTTCTTATTCTTCACATCCACAAAATCAACTAGCAGGGGAAGGGTATGATCACCCATTTCTATTAAATGAAAATAATAAGGAAGAAATTATTTTAATAGATGAAGAAAGTGGACGCCGTCTAGTCATTGAAACAGATCAACCGTGTGTTGTGCTGTACACTGGTACTCAACTACAAGATCATTTCAAAATCGGTCAAACCCAGTCTAGAAAATATTTAGGGTTATGCTTAGAAACTCAAGGAATACCAGACGCCATTAACCACCCCCATTTTCCATCCATTGTGCTTGAAAAAGGCGAGAAGTATTTCTCTCAAACTAAGTATTCATTTGGATTTTCCAACTAAAGTATAATCTTTCAAAGAAAAAACTAAGGCTTTCTACAAAATTGTAGGAAGCCTTAGTTTTGCGTTAATTTACTTCCAATTTTTCTTGAGAGGCTGTTTGTTGATGAATAGGTGAGTTAATCGCTGTTAACTTGTAAATTCTTGATGAGAAGTCCCCAGATTGAGACTTACTAACTTCGGATAACGATGCACCAGAATATTCATTTTCGAGATAGATTATCATTATATCCATTAAAGTTGTTTCATTGGAAAGGTGATGTTAAATTCTAAAAGTAAATAGATGACCTTTCGTGTTATGCAAGTTTGTATATTGTTATATTGACATATTTAACTGATTGTGTTTTAATTAATTAGTGTTATAAAATATGCCGGTGTGGCGGAATTGGCAGACGCGCACGACTCAAAATCGTGTTCCTTCTGGAGTGTCGGTTCGACCCCGACCACCGGTACCATTTCTACATATGAACACTTGATTTTATAAGGCTTCCTGCCAATTAGGAAGTCTTTTTATATGGCGCTAACCTAATTGTTGGGGTAACCGAACAATTAGGTTAGTGATGATATTCTTTTTTTTTCATGTGCATAGCCCATGAAAAAACATGCAACCTACCAATATTAACTAAATAATGCATACAAAAAAAGGAAGAGTTTCCTCTTCCTTAGCTAGAAAAAGTCATATTATGTTCAAAGAAATCTAGAGAAGAACGTTGTTTTCGTAAATCTGTTATTCCTCTTTATTGGAAACTAAATCAGCAAATATCAAAGAAAGAGATTAAACTTTTAAATTTAACTCTAAGTAGATATCCAGAAATAAAGGAGCTTTATGGTTTTGTACAGATGTTCCGTGAACAAATAGCTCATTTAGATTGAAATGCAATAAAACGACTTCTTTTAAGCTCAAAAAATAGTGAAATAGCGTAAATTAAGAGTTTTGTTTCGTTCCTGAATGTTATGCAGATGCAGCTAAATATAAAAACAAATATCGAAATTAAGAGTCTACTAGACTTACCTAAATTAAACATGTTGATGGAGAGTTTAAAGATGAAAATCAATAAAAGTAAATTGGCACGAGAGATAGGTGTAGATCGGAGAACGATTGACAAGTACCTAAAGGATTCATGGCATTAAATCGGCGTGACAGCTGAGAAATACTGATAGAATCAAGGTTTGTCTCTTTTTGAAGTTGGTCATCGAAAAGACAATCGCTTAGCGCATGTAGACTTTCAACTTCTTGTAACTGCGCAAAATGTAGTAGTTTTAGGAATGAATCTGTCGTTAATTTTTTCGTGTGATCTGTCCATGAGAGATGTCCTTTATTAGTGGATTTGGACGGTTTGCCGCCTGACTTATCCATTATAAAGGACTTTTTCTTTGCACAAAATAAAATCACTGAAGATTTTGATTATTTTAATATTCTATTCTAATTTAATTAATGCGATACTAGTGGAGTATTTATTATAAAAAAGATTTAATAAAAATTATTGTTTCAAGATAGTGTCGGAAATTAGCTTATTGACTTTCCGGATGGAAAAATGTTACAATTCCAATAGACTGACGGTCGGTTTATTGGAGTAGTGGAGGTTTAGTATGAGAATTACAAAAAATCCTGAAGAACGAAGAAATGAAATTATAGACGCAGCTGAGGTTCTATTTTTAACAAAGGGTTATTCAGGAACTACAGTTAATGACATTCTTCAAAAGGTAGGTATCGCTAAAGGGACTTTTTATTACTATTTCCAATCAAAGGAGGAAGTAATGGATGCCATTGTCTTGCGTTTTATAGACAGTGGAGTAGAGGCTGCAAAGGCTATAGCCCAAGATTCAAACCTTAAAGCCCCTGAGAAAATATTTCATATCCTTATGTCACAAGAAGCTGATACGAATCAGAAAAAGGAAATTGTTGACCAGTTTCACCAAGTAAACAATGCTGAAATGCACCAGAAAAGCTTAGTAGAAACGATTCTGAAACTAACACCTGTTTTGGCATCTATTATTGAACAAGGGATAGAGGAAGGATCATTTAAAACTCCTTACCCTAAGGAAACGGTGGAATTCTTGCTCGTGTCATCACAATTCTTGTTTGATGAAGGTATTTTTCAATGGCAGCCCCATCAACTAATAGAAAAAGCCATAGCATTTTCCTACATTATGGAGACTACATTAGGGGCAGAAAAAGGGACCTTTGGTTACATGTCACAAATGTTTAAGCAGATGAATGAAGATCAAAAGGAAGAAGGAGATGAATGATATGAATAAATTAGAAGTGGCTGGAAAAGTTTCAGAAAAATCAGGGGTAAATATTATTGATTGTAAAAAAGTTATAGATGCATTTGAAGAAGTGTTAAGTGATGAATTATCTAATTCTGGGGATATAAGCAGTGCTTTCGATAAGGTTTATAACGTATTAAGTTTTCTAAAAAATAAAAAAAGGTGATCTAATTGGAAAATATAATAGTTGTAAAAGATTTTGTCAAAAAATACGGAGATTTTACAGCGGTTGATGATGTTTCCTTTGAGGTAGAAAGTGGAAGCATCTTTGCTTTCTTAGGTCCTAACGGTGCAGGTAAAAGTACAACAATCAACACGCTATGTACTATTCTTGAGAAAACCTCTGGTACTTTGCTGATAGACGGTAAGGATGTAAGTCGTGATAAAGAATATGTCAGAAGTATAATCGGCGTTGTTTTTCAAGAATCAACGCTAGACAATAAAATGACTGTTGAAGAAAATTTAAAAATGCATTGCCATTTTTATGGTTTGAAGAGATCGATTATTAACGAACGAGTTAACTTTGTGTTGGATATAGTAGATTTGGTGAATTGGAAAAAAGCTATGGTTAGTAGCTTATCAGGAGGCATGAAAAGACGAGTAGAAATCGCAAGAAGTCTTTTACATTTTCCTAAAGTTTTGTTTTTGGATGAGCCAACTACAGGGCTTGATCCTCAGACGAGAGCAAATATCTGGGATTATATAATAAAGCTACAGAAAGAAAAAAACATAACGATCTTTTTAACAACCCACTATATGGATGAAGCTGAAATCTGCGATAAAGTAGCTATTATGGATAATGGTAAGATTATTGCATTTGATAGTCCCTATGCATTGAAGCAACGATATACAAAGGACGAAGCACAGATAGCAAGTTTAGATGAGCTGGCGTTAGTTGACCTTTTAAAAGAATACAATATGAAATTCAAGAAAAATGCTAATTTTTACTCTATAGAGGTTAGTGAAATATCACAGCTAATGGAACTAATCAACAAACATACATCCTCTATTAAAGACATTGAAATTAAAAAGGGAACATTAAATGATGTGTTTCTTAAAATTACAGGAAAGGATATGAGGGGGTAGTTTTATTGCGAATTATTTCGGCTTTATGGTTTAGAAATGTAAAATTATTTGTGAGAAATCGTGTACAGCTTGTTTTAATTGTTATCATGCCGTTTTTCTATTTATATTTATTAAGTAAAATTTTTGAAAGTACTTTTATAAGTAATCCAATCAATTATGTGTTAGCAGGAATTGTTATTATAGTAGTTTTTCAAACATCTCTCAATATAGCAACATCAACTATAGATGATATAGTTTCAGGTTACATGAAAGAAATTCTTGTAAGTCCTGTAAAAAGAGTCCAGATTGCTGCAGGACAAATATTAGCATCAACAACGATTGCTACTTTTCAAGGAATTATTATTTTGTTTGTAGGATATTTCATTGGTATGAAATATACATCTATCATTACACCTTTTGCTATCATCGGTTTTATGATTTTTATAGGACTAGTATTTTCTGCATTCGGATTATTTTTAGCTACGTCTATAAAAAACTCTCAAACCTTTCAGATTGTATCAGTAGCTATTACCATTCCAATTACTTTCTTATGCGGTGTTTATGTACCACTTAGCTTACTTCCGCAAGGATTACAGTTTGTCGCTTTAATTAATCCAATGACATATGCAACAGCGCTTTTTAGAACGCTTAGTTTAGAAAAAATGTCATTGTCAGCAGAGGAGTTGATAGCAGAACAACTTGCTTTTGAAATAAACAATTTTATTATTACTCCTCAAATTAGTATTCTCATTGTTTTTGTATTTGGTGTCTTATGTTTATTGCTCTCAACGATTGCCTTTTCAAATGTAGATTTCACAAGAATCAACCGTGCAAAAGGGAATAAAGATATCTTTCAGCAGTAGCTATCGTCTATCAAAGTAGAGATGAATTAAGTGTTGTTGCTGAAAAGTATAAAGCTCTTAGTTTGGTAAGCGAAAGGAGTAACGATAGTAGGATGTTGCTAAAAATACTACGAAAAGATTTTCAAAGAAAGAAAAGTATAACAATAACCTTGTTTATTTTCATTATGTTATCAGCGTTTCTTGTTTCTAGTGGAGCAGGCATGATTATCAAACTAATAGACTCTATTGAAAACTTGTTTTCCGAATCAAATGCACCGCATTTTGTACAAATGCACTCCGGAGAAATTGAACAAACCGAAATTGATAGCTGGTCATCAAGAAACAGCCTTGTGAGAAATCAACAAACTGTAGAGATGGTAAATATAGACGGGGCCAATGTTTTATTAGGCAACAATGAACAGCAAGAAACAAACAGCGTGATGGATATAAGTTTTGTGAAGCAGAACGAAGTATTTGATTTTTTACTAGATCTTGAAAACCAAATAATACAAGTTTCTAGTGGTGAAATTGGTGTCCCAATCTATTATATGCAGAGGGATAATTTGGGAATCGGTGACAAAGTTAGGATTTCTAATGGAGCCTTTGATAAGGAATTTACGATTGGATATTTTGTTCGAGATGCTTTGATGAACCCTTCGATTGTCCATTCAAAGCGTTTTTTAGTCAATGAAGTTGATTATGAAACACTTAAAAATACTCTGGGTGAAATGGAATACCTGATAGAATTTCAACTCACGGCGATGAGCAAACTGAGTGAATTTAGTCATACTTACCAATCTTCAAGCCTTCCTAATAGAGGGCCAACTGTTGACTATCATACATTTAAAATCTTGAATGCCCTTACAGACGGCATTGTCGCCGCTGTGATTATTTTGGTCAGCTTCTTACTTATTATTATAGCGAGCCTTTGTCTGCGGCTTACGATTCTTGCCACCGTTGAAGAAGATTATCGAGAGATTGGAGTCATGAAGGCGATTGGTATCGAGCTCAATTATATTATAAGAATTTATTTAGTTAAGTACATTGCTATAGCTGCTATAGCTTGCATAACAGGTTATCTAGTGTCTTTATTTATTAGTCCGTTATTTACAAAAAACATCATGTTATATGCTGGCACAGCCTCGGAAAATATTCTTCAATATGTCATTCCTTTCATTTCAATTATCTTAATATTTTTAATTGTCATTACCTTTTGTAGATTAACATTCAGAAGGTTCAATAAGATAACTGCAGTAGAGGCTTTACGCTCAGGTAGTATCGGAGAAACTAAAATCAGTAAAGGTTTTCTTTCTTTAACTAAAAGTAAGTACTTAGAAGTTAATAGTTTTTTAGGTTTAAAGGATATTTTCGGACGACTGAAAATATTTGGGTTATTATTTTTTGTATTTGTTGTTTGCTCTATTATTATCATTGTCCCAGTGAACTTCCTAAACACAATACAATCTCCTAGTTTTATCACCTATATGGGGATTGGACAAAGTGATATACGGATTGATTTACAACAATCAGAGGATATAGTACAACGATTTAAAAATGTAATCACATACATTGAAGATGATGAAGATGTAGAGCAGTTCTCTCCTTTGATTACTTCTCGGTTTAAAGTTATCAACAGTGATGGCATTTATGAAAACATCAGTGTAGAGACGGGAGATTTATCTGTTTTTCCTCTAGAGTATTTAGAAGGTCAAGCCCCAACAAGGGAAAATGAAATTGCCCTCTCCTACCTTAATGGGAATGAACTTGATAAATCGGTTGGAGATACTTTACGGCTAATAACAGATAATCATGGTAACGAGGAAGAGATGCTGGTAAGCGGCATCTATCAAGATATAACCAATGGTGGGCGGACAGCTAAAGCGCTATTACCTGAAAACCATGAAAACGTACTTTGGTATGTGGTCAGTTTAGACGTGAAACCTCATATCAGTATAGCAGAAAAGATTGATGAATATACGAAAGCCTTTCATCCCACAAAGGTGACACATTTACAAGGTTATTTAGTACAAACACTGGGTAATACGATAGACCAGTTAGTGCTTCTGACAATCATATCTACCGTCATTGCTATATTTGTATCAATACTCATTACATCTTTGTTTATGAGAATGTTAGTTGCCAAAGACTCTTCCGAAATAGCAATTATGAGAAGTTTAGGGTTTTCTTCAAAGGATATTCAAGTTCAATATGTAGCAAGGGTATTACTTGTAATGGTTATAGGCATCATTCTTGGAACGATTTTTTCAAATACAATTGGTCAAAGTATCGTTAGCGTTTTATGGTCATTTATGGGCGCTTCCCAAATAGAGTTTATTATTAATCCTATTCACGCTTATGTTCTATGTCCAATTATGCTAATGACAAGTGTCATAGTTACTACGATAATAAGCACGTCGTCCATAGAGAAATCGAATATATCTGGGATGAATATAGAATAGGGAGGGGAAACATGAAGACCATACTAGAAGCAAAAGGGTTAAATAAAGTTTATGGAAGTGATCAAAAAAATACCGTCCTTAAAAATGTGAATTTAGAGATAGTAGAAGGAGAATTTGTATCTGTAATGGGTCCATCAGGGTCTGGTAAATCAACGTTACTCTACAATATTAGCGGCTTGGATCAAATGACAGCAGGAACTGTTATTCTTGAGGGACAAGATGTTTCTTTTCTTTCTGAAAAGGATTTATCTAGATTGCGTTTACACAAAATAGGTTTTATTTTTCAGCAAATTCATCTTCTGAAAAACCTGTCAATCTTTGATAATATCATCCTATCAGCATATTTGGCCAAGGAAGATAGTCGTAAAGAAATTAATAAAAGAGCGATAGAATTAATGAAGCAGACTGATATTGCCGAGCTTGCAGATCATGACATTACGCAAGCTTCAGGTGGTCAACTACAACGGGTGGCAATTTGCAGAGCACTCATCAATAATCCTCCAATCATATTTGGTGATGAACCAACGGGAGCACTTAATTCTAAAGCAGCAGGTGAAATCATGGATATATTAGCAAATATAAATGATTCAGGGACGACGATTTTATTAGTCACCCATGATATCAAAGTTGCAGCAAAAACAGAACGTGTTATTTATATGTTGGATGGGCAAATTGTCAGTGAAAAACAGCTTGGAAAGTATAAAAAGGAAGTAAATAATATAAAAGAAAGAGAAGCGAAGCTTTCTAAATGGTTAAGTGGTATGGGGTTCTAAAGTGGTCAAAAACCGTGATAATAACCATTGGAGATATAGTAAATCTTAAGAGAAACACACGTGCAAGTAAATTTAAATGTATTGAAAATAAAGTTTAACAATATGTTCAGGGCCTATTAAGGTTTAATAAACGACTAATGGTCAGTTAATAGACTAGGAGGCAAAAATGTCACATATTTATGTAACACAACTAAATTACAATGTTCCTGAAAAACAATACAATACATTATTATCAAAACTTACTGTAGAGAAACAAGAAGGTATCAACAATATGTTTTTCGGGAAGATGCTTTACGAAGTATAGTGGCTGACTTATTAACTAGAAAAAGCATCGTTACCCAATTTCAAATTCCAAATGAACAAATTCCAATTTGAAACCAACACAGATTGCAAGCCTTTCGTGAAAGGCTTGCAATCTTTTCATTTCAATGTTTCACATTCTGGCAATTGGGTAGTTTGCGCTACAGATAATCAACCTATTGGAATTGATATAGAAGAAATTAAACCGATTGACTTTCAGATTGTATACAGTTTTTTTTCTGAAACAGAGATTCGAGATATTGAAGAAAAAACTGAAAATGAAAGTTGTTTTATTTTTATGATTTATGGTCACTCAAAGAAAGTTATATCAAAATGGTAGGAAAAGGGCTTTCCATTCCGCTAGATTCGTTTACTTGCAGAGTCATTAACGACCAATTCTTTTTTACAGTATCAGAATTTATAAGTAGATCCTATTTTAGATTTGATAATTTAGGGTATATGTATATAGTAATCTAAAACTGGACCACAATCGCAATTCAAAATTCCCCCACTGATATAATAAACCCACAGGATTTATTTCCAATTGTGGGGAGCTGAGAGTGGTGATCGAGTTGTTAAAGAAACGAGAAATTCTACTAATGTACTTTAGGGAGGGGAAATCACAGAGGTCTATTGCAAAAGAAGTTGGTGTCGATAAAAAGACTGTAGCAAGTTACATTAAAGAGCATGAAAGTAAACTTAATAAGATCATTGAACAAAAGGGTTCTGCAAATTTAGAGGAGCTAATTCAAAGTTTAGTAGATAAACCAAAATACAAAAGTTCTAATCGAACAAAAAGAGTATTAACAGAGGAAATCGAAAATAGGATTCATCATTTTATTAAGAAAATGAGCATAAACGTCAAAGGGGGCTACATAAACAAACCAAGAAAATAATTGATATTCATGAGGCATTAGAACAAGAAGGTTTTACACTAAGTTATACCACGGTAAGAAATAAAGTAAACGAAATTTCTAGAAAGGCAAAAGAAGCCTATATCAAGGGTTCCTATCAACCAGGAAATGTATGTGAATTTGATTGGGGCGAAGTGAAGGTTGTGATTAATGGAAAACAAAGAACATTACAATTAGCGGTATTCACCTCCGCATATGGGAATTATCGTATGGCCTATTTATTTACAAAGAAAAAAACAGAGTGTTTTCAAGAAGCGCATGCATTATTCTTTGATCATATTGGCGGCGTATATCAAACAATGGTTTATGACAATATGAAAGTCGCTGTTAAGAAATTCGTTGGACATCAAAAAGAACCAACGGAGGCTTTATTAAAACTATCACTCTATTATATGTTCAAATTTCGTTTCTGCAATGTTCAAAGTGGCAATGAGAAAGGGCACGTAGAGCGCAGTGTTGAGTATATTCGTAGGAAAGCATTCGCCTTTCGAGATAGATTTGAGACGATTGAGGAAGCAAACCAGTATCTATTAGATCTATGCATGAAGCTAAACCGAAAACCACTGAAACAACAGAGCAATAAAACACCTGAACAATTATTGAAAATTGAAAAGGATCACCTTTTACCAATACTTCCTAATTTCCCAAAACAATGGATTTTTTAATTGGATCCCTTGTTTATGTCTACTGATCGCAAAGCATTTAGCTCATTAGTCGCTACAACAACATTATTATTTAATTTCTTCCTTATTTCCATTATCACCCCTCCTTACATCTGACTTAAGAAAATATATATATAAAACCAAATTTGTAGATAGGAAAACCGCTTAATTAGGGTTCCACTACAAATTTAGGTTTCGCCTGCCGAACAGTAACAATCCAAATTTTAAGTATAAAATTGTAATCGCTTTCTTTGGGTTAATCTTACATTTTAAGATTAACCACTGTCAAGCTTTTTTTGAGAATAGTTAAATTTCAGAAGATGAGATTGATCATTAGTGAACACGGTATACCCTTAGTATCCGCTCGCATTTGAAACAGACAGAGGATCAGCTAATTTCACTTCATATCAATTGAATAAAAATAGCTATTTAGGAAAAAAATAACTTAAACTTCACAGGAATCGTAGACATTTATTTAGGGGGGCAGAGTGTGACACAAATTATTTCCTATCTTCCAAATTGGCAAGTTTTTATGCAAGCTTTTTTCGCTTTTATTATTCCTTTGGTTATTTGGAAATTATTTAAACAGGCTCCAGTACACAAGGAAGAGTCATGACTAAGAAAAGGATAAAGAAAAGTTTCTATCAACAGTCTACTCCTTTGAATGATTACAAACAGGAAGCAGCATGTAGCAACGATACCCCTATTCATTTTACGGGTGATCTAACATTCGATTTAGGACAAATTCAACAAGGAATTGGTCACAACTCAGATGTGAATTTCCGGGAGTTCCATCTAGGTGGTACAGGTATACGTTCTGTCATTATCTTTGTTGACGGGCTTGCTGACAAAGAACTGATCGATAAACATATTATGAGTTCACTTATGAATAATATCTCTGCTAAATACGATGCAATGCAGCCTATAGAAAACAATTCAATATTGACGGATTATATTACCAATCATGTCCTATCTATTAGTCAAGTTGAAAAAGTAAGTACATTTAAAGAAGTGCAAATCGAAGTGCTCAAAGGTTCTACTGCATTGTTAATAAATGGATCAACAGAAGCAATAAAACTTGGTACCGCCAAAGAAAAAGCGCGTAGCATAGAGGAACCGATTTCAGAACCACTAGTTAGAGGACCACGAGTCGGTTTCACCGAAATTTTAAGTGATAATACAGCCCTGTTGAGAAGTAATAGTAAAAATGAAGATTTATCAGTAGAGAAATTCACGGTGGGAAAACGTACGAACAAAGAGCTAATCATTGCTTATTATCAGGATATAGCTGATCCAGAATTAGTAGAAGAGGTAAAAAAACGAATTAAAAAAATCGACATTGATGACGTATTAGAGTCAGGATATGTAGAACAATTAATTGAAGATAATTACCTCAGCCCATTTCCACAAGTACAAAACACAGAGCGGCCTGACAGAGTTAACGGCGCCCTGCTCGAAGGACGAGTGGCGATTTTATTAGAAGGAACTCCTTTTGCCCTAATTGTACCCGTTACATTTACTATGTTATTGCAATCACCAGAAGATTACTATGAACGTTGGCTTCCAAGTACCCTTATCCGTTTATTGCGGTTTGGTGCAGCCTTCATTTCAATAACTGGGCCTGCGTTGTATATTTCTTTTGTTTCCTTTCATCCAGG
Organism: Anaerobacillus alkalidiazotrophicus; assembly: GCF_001866055.1. Next base: position 393,054 of record NZ_MLQS01000001.1, on the reverse strand, counting down.
GATGATCCCAACTGCCCTTGCTATATCTATTATAAACAACCGTGAGGGCGTCCCATTCCCTGCGCTTATTGAAGCACTCATTATGGAAATATCCATTGAAATATTACGGGAGGCAGGACTTCGCTTACCAAAACCGATTGGCCCCGCCATCGGAATCGTAGGTGGATTAATCATTGGTGAAGCTGCTGTCGAAGCCGGGATTATTAGTTCAATTTTCGTAATAGTAGTGGCGATAACGGCCATTTCTTCCTTTGCAATCCCTCAATATAGCGCAGGAATTTCATTACGCTTCCTCCGTTTTTCAGCGATGTTTTTTGCTGCGGTATTTGGTTTGTATGGGCTTATTTTATTTTTCCTCTTTCTTTTCAGTCATTTGGTCAAGTTGAAGAGTTTTGGCGTACATTATCTCAGCCCTATTGCTCCTTACCAACCAAAGGATTGGAAAGACTTACTAGTTCGCGCACCACTTTTTATGATGAAGAACCGACCGAAGATTTTGTCTCCTAAAAACTCGACAAGGAAAGGCTAATTCCTCTAAAGTTGAACTTCAATCAGTGGGGGTTTTACTGCCCCTTAAGAGTGGGATAAAAGGATGTGATTGTTACCGATGATTTCTAACCCAAAAGATAAAATTACGACTTCACAAACTGTTATCATTCTTGTCAGCTATATAATTGCAGTCGGAATTCTTACCTTACCAAGAGTAACCGTCGATGAGGTAAACACACCTGATGTTTGGATTAGTGTTATTATCGGTGGCCTTATTGCACTATTTATCTCGATCATCATTGCAAAATTAAGTCAACAATTTCCCGAAAAAACATTTTACCAATATAGCCAGGAAATTGTCGGAAAAGCAGTTGGCCGATTTATAAGCTGCATAATCATCCTATACTTTTTAATACTATCCGCATTTGAAATTCGAGTGCTGGCAGAAATAACAGAGTTTTATTTACTGGAAAGGACCCCTTTTTGGGCGATTATTATGCCGATGATGTGGGTTGGAATCTATTTAATTTCTGGAGGCATAAACCCGATGGCTCGTTTAATGGAAATCATATTTCCAGTTACTGTTGTTGTTCTTTTGCTAGTACTGTTCATGAGCGTCGATGTCTTTGAAATTAATAATTTACGTCCAGTTTTAGGTGTTGGGATAGCCCCACCGTTAAAAGGGATCAAAACAACCGCTCTCAGCTTTACGTGTTTTGAGGCGATGTTGTTTCTTGTCGCATTTATGAAACAACCTGAAAAATCTGTGAAAGTCGTACTCATTGCAACAATTATTCCATTAATACTTTACGTTGTAACAGTCGTAATGGTTATCGGAGCATTCTCTATTGATGGAGTGGTAACGAGAACATGGCCAACGATTGACTTAATTCAAAGCTACGAATTTGAAGGGATGCTATTTGAAAGGTTTGAATCATTGTTACTAGCTATATGGGTTATGCAAATATTTTCCACCTTTATTATTACCTACTATGCCGCATCACTAGGCGTAGCTCAGCTCTCCAATAAGGGCCTTGTTCCCGTTATTTTCGGAATACTCCCAGTGATTTATCTCATTGCTATGACGCCTAAAAATATCAATGATTTACAAACGCTAGGGGATATAATCGGAAATGCCGCTCTAATTATATTTGGTATAATCCCGATCCTGTTTCTTTCTATCAACAAAGTGAAGGGGGCAAAAGGATGAAGAGAAACTTAAATATTGGTAGCTTTTTTATCCCTTTAGTGCTTTTAATTACTATTCTCGCAGGATGTTGGAGCAGCAATGAAATAGATGAACTTGGTTTTGTAACAGCTATTTCATTCGATAAAGGCGAAGAAACAGAAGCTGAAATGAAACTACGAGAAGAAGGTGCAGGATTTCCAAAAAGGGACTTAATTACATTAACTTATCAGTTTATTAATCCAATGGGATCAGCAGGGGGAAATGGTCATGGGGGGGGCGATCAAAAACCTTACATTAATTTTTCACAAACAGGTGATTCCATTCATCAAGTGATTCGAGAAATTGCATTAAGAAGAGATCGTCCAATATTTAGTCCACACTTAAAGGTCATAGTTATTAGTGAAGAGCTTCTTAAGAATCTCAGTTTGCACCAAATATTGGACTTATATCTCCGTGACAATGAGTTAAGACTAAGCACTTATGCGCTCACTAGCAAAGGAAAAGCTAGTGAGACACTAGAAATAGAAGGCGCTGGAGATTTTCCGGCAATGCACCTACTTGGAATCACAAAGAATGACTTTCGATCAACAAAAGTAGTACCTTCCATTCCTTTTACAAAATTAATCGGAAAAATGCATTCAACCTCAAGTTTTATTTTACAAAATGTAGCCTCGGCAAATGGAGAAGTTAAGTTTGCAGGTGCTACCATAATCAATGGCAAAACAAAGAAATGGCATGGTTTTTTGGATGAAGTGGACCTAGAAGGATTGATGTGGTTAACTGGCGAAGCAGAAGGTGGAGTCTTAAAAACCATCGATGAAGAAACAGCAAAAATTGTGTTATTTGAGATAAACTCAATGAAAAGAAAAGTCAAATCTACGCTTGATGGAAATAAAATTTCCTTTGATGTCACCATAAAAGCAGAAGGACGATTATCTGAAAATTGGGTTGTTGAAAAATCGCATGACAACGAATTTTTAAACAGTGTTGAAAAAGCAGCAGAAAAAAAAGTAGAAGAATTAGTGAAAAATATATTAGAAAAAATACAAACGGAACTACATGTTGACGTAGCAAAGTTTGGAGAACATTTACGCATTCACCACCCAAAATTATGGGAAAAAGAGAAAGATGATTGGGATCAAACGTTCAGTGATGTACCTATTACTTTTAACGTTGATTTAACAATTACAGATTTCGGTACCGTTATTTCAAAATAAAGTTAGACACAGGGGGACAATGAACCTGTCCGAGACCACTGAAAATCGACTCCTAAAATATGTAAAACGATACAAATAAAAAATCCTCCATTTTTTGGTATAATGGAATTGACAAGAAACCAAAAACAAAAAAGGGAGGATTTTTTTATGCTTAATCAATCTAAACAATTAAGCTTCTACACTGAATTATACAATAAAATCCCAGAAAATCATACATTAAAACTCATTAACGATTTCGTGGATTTTAGTTTTGTTAACAAGCTGCTTGAGAACTCTTACTACAAATACTACGGTCGACCTGCCAAAGAGCGTCAGCTATGTTTGTTTAGCGTGTCATGAGAAAGAAGATATTCCATATGACGTAGTAAGAAATTTTGATTTGATGGATGATGGAGACCCGACGTATCCACCTCAATTTGCTTGTGAAAGTTGTGGTGGTGAAATGTATCCTGAGTATTACAAAGGGATACATGGCGTAGAGTACAAGCTATCGAATTTGCAGGAAACTAAAAAGGACTGAGTGAGGTGGTTTTCCTCACTCAGTTTTTCTTGTTTCTTATCTATTGAATTTTTCATAACGGTTGAGTTTATTGGAGGTGAAATTCTCTTGAGATATTATTAATTTTGTTTTGACTTTTTTTGTGATTCGAAAGATAAACTCAAATTTTGAATTTCTACATTAACTTGTTTGAAGGAACATTTCCATTTTTTTGTGAAAACTAAGAATAATATCCGTTATTTTTGGTAGTATTGTTTTATGAAGATCTATGAGATTGTGAATAAATTCACTTCAACTAACGGACAAGTTAGTTGAAGAAGGTAATATTTGGGTTAAGATAGATATAAGTAGAAAAGTTAATAACAAGGGGGGATTTTTTGGAGAAAAATATTGGGAATGTAGATTTTTTTAAACAAATAGTAAAAAGACTTTGCAAAAAAACAATATTTCCCCTCAGAAACCTAAATTTGAAATCATCGAGAACGTAATGGTTATTAGCATTAAGAACCATTTAAAAGATGGAGTAGACTTAGATTGTTTTAATATTTTAAAACTTATTTACCGAACAATTGGACCTTTAGAAGAGAGCTGAACAAACAAGAAATAGAATTATTAAGGCTTATGCAAGTGTCATGGCATTTTATTTTGATTATAGCAATGAAATGAATACCATTTGGCAATGAATTTTTACTAAGTTTTTATTGTTTTTACTGATATATGCAAAGTTAGCAGTACACTAATAAAGTAATAAGGTTTACTTCAGTAAAATAAGGTATATTATATTTGTTGAATAGATTCTCTTTAAAGACAAGAAAAGTAGGTGAACAAAGTGGGAAAATATCAATTGGATGCCAAAGGTCAGGTAGCTGTGACAAAGTTTCATGAAAAACAGAAGCCTGCCAAATTTGATAAAAAGCAGCAACTTGAAAAAATACGTGCGGAGTATTTGAAAAAGAAGCAAAAACAAACAGATAAATAATATGAATTGAAAACATAGGAAGACTAAAATCTCCTATGTTTTTCTTATTCGAAGTTCTTTTTCAATTGATGATAGAGTTTATCCCACACTTAAGGGGCAAGTAAGACCCCCACCTCAAAACTTAAGAAAATCGAGAAGTTTAGGTGGGGGATAAACTGCCCCTAAAGGTCCGATATAGAATAACTTTCATCAGTGAAGCTGATGATTAGTTATTCTTATGCCCGTGGTATAAGTTGAACTAACAATCAGTGGGGGATGAAGGAAAACCCCCACTGATTGAAGTTCAGCTTTATCAATCTTTAATAAAGAAAAAGGTTTCCATAACAAATTTCTATATAAAAGGCAGGGGATTTTTTTACTGTCTTTTACTATTATTCGTTGTTTAACCTTTTAAGTTTTGGCTTTGATTAATAAATTTTTTTCTCGCTAAACCAGGTTTTACGATGGATATCCAGTACACTGCTTCAAGCTCTTTATTTAGTTTCTCTGCTAATACATCATCTGGTTGACCTACAAGTACTCATATCTTAACAGATAACGTATTGTCCAACGAACAAAAAGATTATGGAGATTTGTGGCTTACCACTCGTGAAAAAGAAAAGGCATTATTAAAGCAATTAAGAGAGAGATGTGAATATGTCCTTAATAAATATTCTGAAGAGCAGAAGAAAGATAAATAAGTGTAAAAGATACACTTATTTATCTTTCTTCTTGTTTCCATAGGGGATACCTATACTCGTTTTTGTCTTTAGATAATTTATTCGGTTTCTATTTTATCAAGCTTGTAAACTGAAATATATTCAATTGTAAGTTCATCATAGCCAGTTATATCTTGTGAAGTACGGGGAATAAAAAATGCAGAAGAATTGTTACTCCAGTGTGCTAGTATTTTAATAACAGCTGGAAGGTGTGCATTTTGTATAATTTGAATACTTCTTGATAAATTGTTATTTTCAATTGTAGCTATAAAGACATTATCTAGAAACTCATCACCTTTATGAAGGATCGTATTGAAAAGCATTTTTGATCCATCTGGTGAAATGCTGTATGAAGGTATCCATGTTCCTTCAGAACTTGTACCACCGGAAACAACTTTGTTAGCTTCTTGATTAGGAATATCATATAGAAATATTCCTGGTTCCTTATTGATAATTCCATTGAAAACAAGGAGATCGTCATTTACAAATTCAAAGTCAAAAATATTGTCATTTAATTCTTTGGTTGAAACAATTTTTTCAACACTATGATCAGGTTTAATTTTATAAATTGCTGAACCTTCACCTTGAATATGAGTTCTTAAATAAATATCATCATTATGAATAACGCTCCCTGAAAATGAAAAGTTTGTTGGATTATTAAATAGGTCGTTTAAATCAATTAATGTTTTTACAGCAGTGTTTGTATCAATGATGACTAATCTGCTACTCTCAAAAGAGTAGTAGGAAATATAATTACCTTTAGGATCAGCAAAACTTATCCCATCAATACTTTCATCTAAATCAGTAAATTCAGCTGTTTCTCCTGTTTCAATATTGTAAATAGAAATAGTACCATTTTCTACACTTAATGCTTTTCTACCATCATTTGATAGTTCTCTAACTGGTAATTCTTTAATTAGGTTAGGACTTGAATGATTAAGGTTAGTAGAATAAAGCGAATTATCTTTCATGTACAATATTTGATTTTCATCGATTTTTAATAACTCTCGGTGGTTTATTTTCTGGTCCAAACTTATTTGCTCTGGTTGAGAAACGGCAACTTTTGCATCAGTTATAATGCTTTCTAATACCACATCTTCACTTACTACGACTGTATTTCCCTCACCTTGTACGATACCTAATGAGTTGCAACCTGTTAATAACATGGCTGCCATTGTTGCACCTAATACTCCTTTAACTAATTTCATTTTTTGATTACCTCCTCATCTATTTTACAACTTAATTTTAGAAAATAGTTATTGCCAAAATAGCGTTACATGTTGCCAAGTTGTTGCCGAAGCGGGAGGCTTATTTTAAAAGTAATTAAACCTTGTTCTTCTACAATAGAAATGGTTCCTTGATGCTCGTTAATGATTTGCTTACAAATATATAGCCCTAAACCGATACTGCCTTTTTCATCTTTTGTTATTTTGCTTCCACGATAAAACGGTTCAAATGCGTTACTTAAAATGGAAGAATTAAAATGATTACATCGATTTGAAACTTGTACAATAGCATTATTTGATTGACTATATAAGCTTACATTAATAGAAGAGTTATTTTCGCCATATTTAATAGCGTTATCTAACAGGTTAATAATCACTTCTAGTAATCGATTTTCTACTCCGTATACAGTTAATTGTTCAGGTTTTTTACATTGAAGTGTCATATTATATTTGGCTGCTTTCAACTGCATGTCTTCACATAGTTGAGTGACTATGTAGGTTAAATCAACTTTTTTCATTTCATTTGAATGTTGTTTCGAAAGCTCGATCACATCAACGACCATTTGATGAAGACGGTCACTTTCTGAATGAATACGTCTTGCTGCTTTTTTTAAGAATTCTGGGTCATTAAAATTGTCTTCAGCTAAAATCTGAGAGTATCCGGAAATAGTAGTTAGTGGTGTTTTTAATTCGTGAGTAACGTTATTAAAAAATTCTCTCCTACTTTTCTCTAACTTAATTACCTTTTCTTTTTCTGTTGTAATTACTTCGATTTGTTCCTTAATTTGATCTTTCATGATATGAAAGCGATCATTTAACTCTTCAATTTCATCGCCAGTTTTGATATTTAAACTTACACTATAATTACCTTTAGCTACCTCAGAAAAAGCATGAGTCATCTTCGTTAATGGTTTTATGATTTTACTAGATAATACAAAGGAAAAAAGGAAAATGATTAAAAACAGTAATAATGTAAAAAGAATAATACTTGTAACTACCTCTTGATTAGACTCAAATAGGGGAGTATAGTCTTTACTCAGCCTTACAATCCCATAGTGTTCACCATTAACGTGAAGAGGGTAAGAGAAGTTTACAATCCACTGTTTATCTAATTTATTGATCGTATAAGCAGCTTTATTGTCTAATGCAAGTTGTAAATCTTGTTCACTACTCTCCTGCAACATTTGACTTGGTATAGTGTTTACAATGACATATTCATTCCCACCCAATGCTTCATATAAAAAGGTACCTTCTATATCATAGAGGGTTACATTACTTTGTAGGTTCTGACTTAATTCTTGTGCAAGATGATTTCCTGAATTTGAAAACACATTACCCGTTAAGTTATTCAAAAGGAGATGTTGCTTAATATATTCTCTTGAATACGTTTTTGTATTTTTCATTTCTGTTATTATTATGCTTTCACTATTTTTATACAGCATATTACTTAATACAATATTTAATAAAATAAGTGAGATGGAAAAAATAAATAAGAATCCATACAAAAATTTCTTCTGTATCATCCATTTTTTATTCATTATTTAAAACCTTTCATTTTATACCCGATTCCAAATACAGTGTCTATAATGGAAGGATAGGAATCAATATCTAACTTCTTTCGTAGCCTTTGAACATGGACATCAACGGTACGCAAATCACCATCATAATCAATGTCCCAAACGTAATCTAGGATTTCTTCACGTGAAAAGACACGATCTTTATTTTCAGCAAGAAGAAGTAGGAGTTCATATTCTTTTGGTTTTATTTTAACTTCTTCATCTTCTTTAAAAACTGTTCTAGAAGTAGGATCTGCTTTTATTAAATCATTAATTTTAATATAATGATTCGTTTCTGGTAAGCTTTGAACCCTGCGTAGAGAAACTTTAACACGGGTAAGTAATTCTCTAATATCAAATGGTTTTGTTATATAATCGTCAGCCCCAAGCTCTAGTCCAAGAATTTTATCAACTATGTCATTTCTGGCAGTTAGCATGATAACAGGTATATGGGGAAAGTCTTGAACTATAGTTTTGCAAATGTCGAAACCACTTGTATCTGGTAACATGACATCTAATAATATTAAACTTGGTTGCACGCTCTCTATTAAAGGAAAAGCCTCTTTACCAGAGAAGGCACATTGAACAAAGTAACCTTCTTTACGCAAGGAATACGAAATAATATCAGAAATGGATTCTTCATCTTCAATAACAATAATTCGTTTAATGTCACTCATCGTTTTGCTCCTTCTATTAATATATATCCTCTATTTTACTATCAGGTTATTGCCAAAATATAAACAAATTTTTTCCTTATCATTTTTTAAAGCCTGAACGAGATAAATTGAAGGAGAAGTGTATAAGAAGTAATTAAAACATCAAGTTACTTTAAACGGGTTTACTTCAGGGGTGTAAACAAGTCATTCACAATCAAAAACACATACGATTTAACACAAGAATCACATGTGTTTTATTATCGTTATTTCAACATTTTACCCTCATATAGTCTTAAAATCGCATAGCAAATCACAAGATGGAAATAAATATTTCCATCTTGTGATTTGGGTGTGAATTAACGTGTGAATTCCTATGTTAAAGAAATGTGTTTGGGTATTTATGTTAAAATAGAAGGAAGGAATATACAGATTTTGTGAATAAATCTTCTTAAACTACCGTTAATGGAATAAACAAAATTAAAACGAAATAACAGGGAGGATTATTATGGAAAGTTATTCTGGTGAATGTACAATACGATTGAAGAGAACATCACAATTTATACAGTTAATCGTATTTCCTTAATTGCCATTCCATGCAAAAATTAAATGCCCTTACCTACATATTTAGTTTGCCATAAACAACGTACATTTTTATCCCACTCTTAAGGGGCAAGTAAGACCCCCACCTCAAAACTTAAGAAAATCGAGAAGTTTAGGTGGGGGATAAACTGCCCCTAAAGGTCCGATAAGTTGAACTAACAATCAGTGGGGGATGAAGGAAAACCCCCACTGATTGAAGTTCAGCTTTATCTGAATTATAATTAAAATCTTAGAAATTAATAATTTATTTTTGCTCATAATTAGAGTCTCTTTTACCTTAGCCATTCTAACTCCACCTGAATGGAAGTTCCCACCTATGCTACGCTTAGAGATGGGGGGCTATGATCCTTAAGTACAAATCAGTTTGATTAAGATTAATAAATTGCTATTTCTTATTCGGATACTTCAAAAGAGAATGGCTTATTGATTTTGGGTTTGAAGGAGTTGTTGACTTAACAGCCAAGACCTCTAACTTTATTTGGATATTTGTATTTAAGAAGTAAAGAGCTTTCTTTTCTAAAAATATGTAATTATGAGTTTATCAATAAAAACAAAATTAAAGCGTTCACATGAGTGGGGAGGTTTTGTATTATTAAGTTATTCGGAAAAAAGAAGGTGAGGTAATAGTATGTCAGATTCTTTTTATGAAAAATTACCAAATGATTTGTTAATTCGATTCTATGTAGAAATTAAAAAAAACATTGAAACTGGAAGTTTAACGAATGAATTGGATACCGAATTAAAATTGATTAAAGCTGTTTCTCAAAAAAGAAATATTAATCTATTCGACCTTAATTGTAATGTGTAAAAAGCTTAATTTACTTTTAATATCTTTGAACTTTTTTAGAATCATAACGGATCAGTATATAGGTAAGATTTTCCTTTTCTACAAAAATAAAGGCTGAACAATAACTACTTATTTTTTTCGTACGATAAGTAATTTTGAAACAGCTTTTATCCTTGTGAATTGCCATGTATTAAGTTAATTGTAAGAAAAATATCTAGCTTCACAAATTTTCTAAGATTAAAATAAATTTTCTACACCTAAATAGGTTCCGATTTAACTTTTCGACTGCAAAAGTTCCATTAATTCGCCTATACTTAATCCCTTTACTTCATTTAAAAGCTTTTCCATTCCAGGGTTATTATTTTTTCTTAGTGACCCTTCTAATATTATAACGACAGTTTGATTTCTATCGACAAGAACTGATTGAACATATAAGGCGTTAAATAACACTGCAGCTACAACCGCAATTTGTTGAGGGGATAGCTTATAGCTGTCAATTAGTTTTTTGAAATTTTCTTTTTCTCCTTTTGAGAAACTATCATTACCTTTCTTAGTCATAAGCTCACCTCCCTAACCTCAAACGCTGACAGGTAGAACTTCTACAGGTACACCTTGTTCATCTTCACCGTTAATTCCAAGAGAAAAAGTAATAAATAAAAATATCACAAGACCTAACAATACGTAATATTGAGTGTCTGCCACGAAGATTTCACCTCACTTATAACTTAAAAGTTACCAATATCAAAATAGTTCATTAATAAATAGTATGTATTTTCTCGGTTTGTTGTGCAGCATATAAGTGGATTTCATTGTCACATTTGAAAAAAAGTAAAACTTTAGTAGGGTAACATAGGAATTTATTATTAATTCAGAAGTTGATTAGTTAAAATGGATTACTTAGCCTTATGGAAGGGAATTTTATCATAAAATCGTCGGAATTTGAGCTGTGAATCGTGTTTACTTCCTTAATTAAACGATGTAGTGTTAATTAATAATGACCCCTTTTTGGAGAGAGGCAACGATTATGAAGACTTTATTACATCTTGAAAATATAGTTAATTTAAAAACGTTACAAAGAATACAAGATGATTTTTCAGAAGCAACAGGATTTGCTGCAATCACAGTTGATTTTCGTGGAAAACCAATTACTAAACATAGTGGTTGTTCAAAGTATTGTCATATAATAAGGAGCCGTGAAGAGACTCGAGAGTTATGTGAAAAGTGTGATTCAAGAGCAGGGCTAGAAGCTGCGAGAACTGGCAAACCGTATATATTTTTGTGCCATTCTGGATTTATTGCTTTTGCGGCACCAATTGTTGTCGATGGTCAGTACCTAGGAGCAATTATGGGTGGTCAAGTAGTTAGTTCGGAGGAAGTACCAAATGTTAAGTGTATTATTGATGAAGTAATTAATATTGAAGAGGACGTAGAACTAATTGAGGCTTATACACAAATTCCAATCGTTCCATTTAAAAAGATTAAGTCAGCAGCAAATTTAATGTTTACGATTGCGAAGAAAATAGCTGAAAAGGGTTATGTAAATGCAGCCAAAGAAGAGTTGCAACAACAATCCATGCGATTAGTTCAATCAGATGATGATATAGATAGTTTACAATCTGCTCTGGATGCTGCTGAGCTTAAAATAATGCAAACACAGGACAACCGACAATTTATCATTCAAACTTTAAATACGATTGGCAATCTATCTTTTTTAGAAAAGGCTAAAAAAACTGGTGAAGTAACATTTGCCTTGAGTGATATAGTCAAGTATTTAATGACGAACGTTAGTAAAGATGTATCAATAGAAGAAGAATTGTCTTATATAGAGAACTACTTATTTCTTCAAAAAACTCGATTAGGAAATAGGTTAAGTTATGAAATTAGTGTTGTTGATGAAGCTGAAAAGATAGTAATACCATCAATGTTATTACAACCAATCGTTGAAAACGCAATTGTCCACGGGTTGGAGATTAAGCCAGGTTTTGGAATGATCAAAATAAGTGTTCAAACCCAAAATGATGAAGTGGTTATTTCTATTGAAGATAATGGTAAAGGTATGTCTAAACAGATAGTAGAAAGTGTTCTAAGCTTAAATGATGATGCTCAAACTTCTGCAAGCAGTTTGAAAATGCTACAACAACGTTTGAAAGAGAGGTACTCTAGAGGAGCTAGCATAAGGTTAGAAAGTAGTGAGAACAAAGGAACTGTTGTAACAATTGTAATTCCTTATGTCAATTAAGTTAAGTGTTTTAAAGATAAGTAGTATCATTATAAAGTTGGAAAGGTGTCTAGCTCCAACGCTTAGCCGCGAATGTAATAATCGGGGCAAGTAAGGCGCTTACGCTTTTCTTTATAAGGAGAGAGTGGAATAGGATGCAAAAAGTTGTTATTGCTGACCTGGAGCCTATACAAAGGAAATGTTTGAGATTACTTTTAGAGGAGCGGTTTCAAAAAAAAATAATTGTTTTCGAAACAGAATCTGGGCGAGAGGCAATCCAGCTTATAGACAATAATAACATTGATTTATTAATTTTAGATACTCGCTTAGTTGAATTAGATGGAATAACCTGCACGAAAATTATAAAAGAGAAAAAACCGTGGCAAAAGATTATTGTTTATACAATGACGAATGATCATTATATACGTGAAACTTTTCAAAAATTAGGAGTATCACAATATTTATTGAAGCCTTTAAGGCCAAAATTATTGCTTGCTAATATTAATAAAGAAATATGTGATGAACCTATACATGAAAATAAAAGAAAAATAAAAAGCAAAGTTGCCTCAATAATTGACTTTATTGATAGTAATATTCATGAGGATTTAACACTTTCATATGTAGCAGGTAAAACTGAGATTAGTTCGTATTATTTAAGTAAAGTATTTAAGAAAGAAACAGGTAAAAATTTTGTTACTTATGTTACCGAAAGAAAAATTGAAAAAGCCAAAGAGTTATTAAGAAATGTTGAAATTCCAATTATTAATATCTCGTTTGAATTAGGTTATACTGAACCAAGTTATTTTACTAAAGTATTTAAAAAGGTAGAAGGTATGACACCTAGTCAATACAGGAATAAACATACAGCTTGGAGTTAGAAAAGATAAAGCTTTTACATGAAAAGAACATAAGGTTAATTGTTTGTCCCACTCTTAAGGGGAAGTAAGCCCCCACTGATTGAAGTTTAGCTTTATCTGGATTAAGGGTCAGGCCCCCCACTAAACTTTATGGGAAAATGAAGTCATTGACTTGATCTTATAACATCAGTAAAATAAGTATCTGTGCTAATTGTAAGTTTACTGACATTAATAGAGTAGTGGCTCTGAGTTTAAGAGTTCACTACTTTTTCTATTATTTACGTTTGTTTGGAAATGTATACCACAAATGCTTGAATGGGAAAATGTAATCAAACGAGAAACTAAACAATTATAGAATTCATTAAGTAAGATACATTATAAAATAAAAGGAGGGATTACGGTGACATTAGCCCAACTAAAACAAGAAATCATTGCATATAGTATCAGTATCGGAATTGATAAAATTGGCTTTGCATCTGCTGATCCCTTCGTTGATCTCAAAGATAAGCTAATAAACCAACAAGACTTAGGGTATCAATCAGGGTTTGAAGAACCTGATATTGATAAACGAGTTCACCCGGAACTTTTGCTCCCGGAGGCAAAGTCGATAATTGCAATAGCTTTAGCATACCCATCAAAGATGAAACATGCGCCGTTAAGTACAAAAGGTGCAAGGCGAGGTTTATTTTGTAGAGCATCTTGGGGAGAAGACTATCATAAAATTCTAAAACGTAAAATGGAGCAATTAGAAGCCTTTATTTTAGAAAAAGCACCTAATGCTAGGGTGGTTTCAATGGTCGACACAGGAGAATTATCTGATCGCGCAGTGGCCCAAAGAGCTGGGATTGGTTGGAGTGGTAAAAATTGTTCAATTATCACTGAAGAGTTTGGGTCGTATGTATATTTAGGGGAAATTATTACTACATTAGCTTTGCCACCAGATACTCCAATTACTGAGCAATGTGGTTCGTGTACAAAATGTATCGATGCTTGCCCCACAGGTGCTATCGTTCAAGGTGGACAGTTGGACTCAAATAAGTGCATTGCTTTTTTAACACAAACAAAAACGTTTTTGGCCGATGAATATAGAGAAAAAATTGGAAACAGAATATACGGATGTGACACATGTCAGCAAGTATGTCCAGAAAACAAAGGGAAGGACTTTCATTTACATGATGAAATGGAACCAGATCCTGAAGTTGTAAAACCATTACTAAAGGAACTATTATTTATTAGTAATCGCCAATTCAAAGAAACATATGGTCTTCTATCCGGAGCTTGGCGTGGGAAAAAACCACTCCAGAGAAATGCAATTATTGCGCTTGCACACTTTAAAGATGTCAATGCTATTACAGATCTTGAAAGGCTGCTAAAAGAAGATCCGCGACCGGTAATTAGAGGGACGGCGGCTTGGGCAATTGGTAAAATAGCAGCAGAAAAATCCGAATTAATACTAAAAGTGGCGAAAGAGAGAGAAAAAGATGCAGATGTGCTACGTGAGATTGAAAAAGGGCTGAATTTGCTTGAAAATCACAATATTTAACCGTGGAAAAGGATTTTATTGTCAAGTACTATTAAGACAAGACTGGATTGAAAAGAGGGGAAAGTATGGAAAAGAGATTGGCCATTTTCTATGATGAAATGGATAGCCCACTTGGTCCGTTAACGATTGTTTGCAGTGATTTAGGGGTTTGTTTAATCGAATTTGGATCCATAGAACAGGCTTTAACCAATATAAAAGTCTGGATGAAAAAAAATTTTATTAAAGGTGAATTGTCTTTAAACCATGAAAAAGTAAAACCAGTCATTACTCAACTAACTCAGTATTTTAAAGGAAAAAGAGTTACATTTGATTTGCCAATTGATTTGATAGGGACGAAATTTCAATGCCTTGTTTGGGAAGCATTAAGAAACATTGAATATGGTGAAACAAAATCTTATAAACAAATAGCAAAAGAGATCGGAGCTCCTAAAGCAGTTCGAGCTATTGGTGGGGCAAATAATAAAAACCCTCTTCCAATCATTATTCCATGTCATCGAGTGATAGGGAGCAATGGTGCTCTCGTTGGCTATGGTGGCGGTGTTGAGAAAAAAGAAATATTGTTAGAAATTGAAGGTTCTATAAAAAAGATTTCTTAAAGTGATTACGTTTACGTAGTCACTTTTTTTCGTACTTATTAGAGGCTATATTGGGTAACCGATCAATGAAGGTGGAAAGTTCTGGGATAAACATCATGTAACTGTTTTAGTGAACATACATTTAATTAGCAGAAAAAACGTCAAAGGAGAGGTTTTTAATGAGCTGGTTAAATGAGCTAAAAGAACATATTAAGTTGTTAAATAGTTCATATACTATGAATGTTGCAAGAAATGGTTATATAAGAGAAGATGAACAACAATCTTTTCAAAGAAAACAGGATGGTTTAGAAGATAGGGGAGCTAAAATAGTTAAATCGATTGTTGATGGTAGGGTCATTAGTGCACAAAAAATTGATGGTCTTAGACAAGTTGATTATATAGTACATTATCAGCATCTCATAAAACAAAAAAGTAAGTTTTATATGGAAGAAAGGCAAGAAGAAAGGCGGGCAATTTTCTCAGCAGAAGAATTAATCGATGATTATTGCCGTTTAAATGAAAAACTATTACTGAACAACGAGTTACCACCAACCCAAGAGCGTGACGGTTTAGAAGAAGAATATAGATACGCATACTCACGACTAGAAGCTGTACGTTATGCTGAACGGTGGTGGAATGGTTACAATCCTAACTATAAAAAATTTGAGAATAATTGCACTAACTTTGTTTCCCAGTGTATCCATGCAGGAGGTACTCCGATGACGGGGCATCCAAATCGTAGCAAAGGTTGGTGGTATCGTAATAAAAATTGGAGCTTTAGTTGGGCAGTTGCCCATTCATTACGTTGGCATTTAAGTGGATCAAAAGTTGGCCTAAGAGCTAAAGAAGTATCAAAACCTGAGGAATTACTAAAAGGTGACGTTATTTGTTATGATTTTAGTGGAGATGGTAGATGGCAACATACAACAATTGTTGTTGCAAAAGATGAGAATAATATGCCGTTAGTCAATGCACAAACAACAAATAGTCGAATGAGGTATTGGGCTTACGAAGATTCTACTGCCTGGACTCCGAATATAAAGTATAAATTCTTTCACATTATTGAATGAGTATATTTCATAATTACGACCGGTTTGGTGTAACTATAATAGTATATTAGGAATTTCAATATGAAATTTATTAAATTAAGATAATTTAGCAGTACTAGTTGTAATCAGTTAAACACAACTAGTACCTCTTTTTTTATGGGTATATTTTAAAGGAAGGAGGCCTCTGGCTATAATACGTTAAAAAAATTATCTTTTTCCTAACTAGTTGGAAATGCTATAATAAAAAGACTTCCTTCAGTGGGAGTTTTTCTTTGCGCCATAAGAAATTAAAACTAAAGCTTTCCGCTATTTAGGACTTGGTGAAAAGCCAAAGTTTTCCTAAGCATAATAAAAGGATAATTTGTTAAGAAATAGAGGTGAAAAAATGGGATTACATATCGTTTTATATCAACCCGAAATCCCAGCAAACACAGGAAATATTGCTCGTACTTGTGCAGGGACTAATACGTCATTACATTTAATTCGGCCATTAGGATTTTCAACAGACGATAAAATGCTTAAAAGAGCAGGGTGCGACTATTGGCCAAATGTAAAAATTAATTATTATGATTCGATGGATGAATTATTTGAAACTTTCCCAGAGGCAAACTTTTACTTTATTGAAACAGTAGGAAAGAAAAATTATACTGATTTCGATTATAGTAATTTAGAGAGTGATCATTTCTTCGTATTTGGTCGTGAAACAACAGGTTTACCTAAGGATTTATTAGATGCGAATATAGACCGTTGTTTACGTATTCCGCAATCAGATAAAATTCGTTCTTTAAACCTTTCAAATACTGCAGCTATATTAGTGTATGAGGCATTACGACAACGGAATTTTCCGGATTTAACTTAAACAAAAGAGCTGACATTACACGTCAGCTCTTTTTCAGGATACTTAAAGTAAAGGAAAGATTTTTTTTGAAAAATACATATTTAACTAGCCATTTCCCGTTAATTTCAATTATTCTGTTTAGTACTTCCTTATCTTTATATGTCGAAGGAATCATTATTCAAAAGCTGTATGATTTAGGTGTTTACCAAGGAATGACGGAAGTGTTTTCTGAGAGTGGGATAAAATTAACACTATTATTTTTACTTTTATTATTTTTCTTCATGGTATTTGCAGCTTTAAAGCTGATTGCTAATACAATGATTGAACTTTCACTTCTATTTTTTTCAAATGATAAAGAGGGAGTAGAGCTAACAAAAATTCGATCAGGCTCTTGGCTTTACCTAGTAGGTAGTGTCGTATCATTATTTTTGTTTTATCATATAATGTTTATTCTGATCATTTTAATAGTAGTTACCCTTAGTTACTTTGTTTTCTTTGTTTATAAAGTGAGTTCGTCTTTATCTTCGATTGGCTTAATAGGCATGGTTTTTTTTCACGTCTTTTTTTGGTTTGCGTTTGTTCTTTCAGTATCATATGCCATGACCAAACTGTATAACAGTTTTTTAGCAAGTTTGCCAATTTAGAAAAAATGTAGAATGTTAGTTTTTCGAATAATCTAATATTCTACATTTTTTGGATTTAGTCTTGCATTAAATCGCGCCAAATGAGTAAATGAGGAGCACGTGAATTTATATGAGATAGGCTTTTCGGTTGATCGTACCCAACCCAAACTCCTGTTGTATACTCTTCATTAAGTCCGATAAACCAAAGGTCAAAAAAAGCGTTGGTTGTCCCTGTTTTCCCTCCAATAAAATTATTCCCGGAGTTAAAGTAAGCTTTTCTTGCTGTTCCTTCAGTGATGACTTTATTTAGTAAACTTCTCATTTTAGAATTGGTTTCTTTATTCCATACTTGCTGTGGCTGTTTATCCCACTCTAGTAATACTTTTCCGTTTGAATCCAATACCTTCTCAATGCCCCTTGCTTTTTGGAACATCCCGTCATTGGCAAATATAGTGTAGGCTGTTGTCATTTCTAACGGGCTCACGCCATATGTGAGTCCACCTAAGGCTGAAGGTAAGTTGAAATCCTCTTCAACTATTTTTGTGAAACCCAATTTAGAGAAGTAAGAAAAAGCCGTTTCGATCCCTATTTGGTCAAGCATTCGAACAGCAGCTGTATTGTAAGAATGTTTAAAGGCAGTTTCTAACCTTACATTTCCATAGATAGTCCCACCGTAATTTCTTGGACAATAACCATTTTCACAAAAATTCGAAGCGTTAATGGAATTATTGATTGAGCTATTCCTTTCTGATAAATATGGACCAAATACTAGTAGTGATTTTATAGATGATCCTGGTTGGCGAAATGCTTGAAAACCACGATGGAAATCAAACTTTTTGTATTGTTTTCCACCACTAATTGCAACAATATTGTTTGAGCGATGATCAATTATGACGGCAGCACCTTGTATACTCTGATTGGGGATGTGCTTAGCGATGACCTGGTAAATATTCTCTTGCTTTTTTGGTTGAAGTGATGTATGAATGTCAATGCCGCTTGAAAGCAGTTCCTCTACACGTTTTTTGCGACGGCTTATATATTGATTTTTATGCTCATTTGTAGAGGCACGTTCAATCTTTTGATTATATCCCTCTTTTTCCCCAACTAATTGTTCAAGTTCATAATGGATATAGGTTACGTAATCTGGATAGAGATCGATTTTTTTTGATGGGTTTAATGTTATTTTTCTATCTCTAGCAGCATTGTGCTGCTCTTTCGTGATGAATTGTAGTTCCAGCATTTTAGTTAATATCCAGTTTTTTCTTTCGGTTGTATTACCGGGGTTGATAAAAGGATTATAATGAGTCGGATTGTTTGGTATTGCAAGTAAATAGGCTACTTCAGCTAATGAAAGTTCACTAACAGAACGCGATAAATAAAATTGACTGGCAGCTTCGATACCATAAACGCCATTTTGGAAAAATATTGCATTTAGATAAAGTTCAAGAATTTTTTCTTTTGAAAACATTTTTTCAACCTGAAAGGCGTACAACAATTCTGTAAGTTTACGATTGTAAGTACGGTCATTTGTTAAATAAATATTTTTAACTAACTGTTGTGTAAGTGTACTTCCGCCTTGCTCAACTGATTGGTTTTCAACATTCACCAAAAAAGCTCTAGCAATACCAGTTATATCAAAACCTTTATGTGAAAAAAATTGTCGATCTTCTGTGGCAATAATTGCTTCGATAAAGTATGGTGGTATCTCATCATAAGAAATATAAATACGATTTTCCTCTCTATAAATTTCAGAAATTATATCCCCGTTTGAATCATATATATAGCTATTATTATGTAGAGAAAAATCATAAGTAGTTACTTTTTCTCCTAAAAGGCTTTCTATAGTCTGAACTTGACTTAACTCATTTGAAAAACCAATGAAGGAAAATGAAAAAACGCTAATAAAGATCAAAATAAGAAAAAAACCTAGGATTTTTCCCAACAAACTCACTCTTTCTAGAAATTTTTTACTACCACTAGACTTGATTTTCTAGTCCTTTAGTAGCGATTAATAATAAAAACTACTTTTTATTTTAGCATTTTAGACTTTAGAACTGTTATTTTTTTTATATGGAATAAGGTGATTAGTGAATGAACAAGTTATTTAGCGCATAGTATTAAATCAAGTACGTAATTTAAGCAGATAGATTGGGAGGAGGATTTAATGAGTATCTTAGATAGACTTAAAGAGTTTCGAGAAGAAGAGAAACGACTTACTTGGGAAGGTACGTTCCGTGAATATTTAGAAATCATTAAAAAGAAGCCTGAGGTTGCGCAGACAGCACATTCTCGTATTTATAATATGATAAAGGATGCTGGCATTGAAGAGGTTGATGGGAAGAAAAGTTATAAGTTCTTTAGCAATGAAATCTATGGATTAGAAGAAGCTATCGAGAGGTTGGTAGAAGAATATTTTCATTCAGCAGCTAAAAGGTTAGATGTTAGAAAGCGTATTTTATTACTAATGGGACCTGTTAGTGGCGGTAAATCAACCTTAGTTTCAATGCTGAAAAGAGGTTTAGAGAAATACTCTCGATCTGAAGATGGTGCTATTTATGCCATTAAAGGCTGCCCAATGCATGAAGATCCATTGCACTTAATCCCTCATCATTTAAGGGAAGATTTTTATAATGAATATGGAATAAAGGTAGAAGGGAACCTCTCTCCTCTCAATATGATGCGCTTGGAACAGGAGTATGGCGGTGTAATTGAAGATGTGATCGTCCAAAGAATTTTGCTTTCAGAGGATCGCCGTGTTGGTATTGGTACATTCAGTCCATCAGATCCAAAGTCTCAAGATATAGCGGATTTAACTGGAAGTATCGACTTTTCAACGATTGCTGAGTATGGTTCAGAGTCAGATCCACGTGCCTACCGATTTGATGGTGAACTAAATAAAGCTAACCGTGGTTTAATGGAATTCCAAGAAATGTTGAAGTGTGATGAGAAGTTTTTATGGCATTTATTATCATTAACCCAAGAAGGGAACTTTAAAGCCGGTAGATTTGCTTTAATCTCAGCAGATGAAATGATCGTAGCTCATACGAATGAAGCAGAGTATAAATCATTTATCTCAAATAAGAAAAATGAAGCCCTTCATTCGAGAATTATTGTTATGCCAATCCCTTATAACTTAAGAGTTTCTGAAGAAGAAAAGATTTATAAGAAGATGATTAAAGATAGTGATATTTCTGATGTTCATATTGCTCCACATGCATTAAGGGTTGCTGCTATCTTTACTATTTTAACAAGGCTCAAAGAATCAAAGAAACAAGGCGTAGATGTTCTCAAGAAACTTAAGCTTTATGACGGGCAAACTGTCGAAGGATTCAATACACAAGACGTTGAGGAAATGAAAAAGGAATACCAAGATGAAGGTATGACAGGAATCGACCCACGTTATGTCATTAATCGTATTTCCTCGGCAATAATTCGCAAAGAACTATCGTCAATTAATGCATTGGATGTATTACGTTCTATAAAAGAAGGATTAGATCAACATGCATCTATATCTAAAGAAGACCGTGAAAGATACATTAATTTCATTTCTGTAGCAAGAAAAGAATATGATGAAATTGCAAAGAAAGAAGTTCAAAAGGCATTTGTTTATTCTTATGAAGAGTCAGCTAAGACGTTGATGGATAACTATTTAGATAATGTTGAAGCATTTTGTAATAAAAATAAACTGCGTGATCCATTAACTGGAGATGAGATGAATCCAGATGAAAAGTTAATGCGTTCAATTGAAGAACAAATTGGCATTTCAGAAAATGCGAAAAAAGCATTCCGGGAAGAAATACTCATTCGAATTTCCGCTTATGCTCGTAAAGGAAAGAGATTTGATTATAATTCACATGAGCGCTTAAGAGAGGCTATACAGAAGAAGTTATTTGCTGATCTCAAAGACGTAGTCAAGATTACTACATCGACCAAAACACCTGACGAAAATCAGCTGAAAAAGGTTAATGAAGTAATTGCAAGACTTATCGACGAGCATGGATACAATTCTGTATCAGCTAATGAATTGCTACGTTATGTAGGTAGTTTGTTAAATAGATAAATGAGGAAGTTGACTCATAGTATCAGTTTTTTTCACAAGAACTGATACTATAGAGTCAACTTTTTTAAGTTGGGAAATTGAAAATTATTAAAGCCTATTATCTTTCCTCTTATTAAGGAAGGGAGCACTGTAAAAGGTATGCTGTTGTTCAAGTATTCTTTTGACTTTGTATTCTTGAAAAGATAAAAAATCTGTAGTATTAGCTTGTTTCAAGTCGAGAAAAAATTATTAAAATTTATTAAGTATAGTAGGAGATGTAACACTGTATGAAGAAACAATTATTTGGAGTAAAATGGATAATGCATGTTATCGAGTAGATATAATATATTAGAGTTGAAAAGGGGGAGGAATTACAATGTTTAAAAAAATATTGTTAGCAGCAGATGGCTCTGAACATTCCATTCGTGCAGCAGAAAAAGCTTTGGCAATATCTAAAATATGTAATGAAAGTAGTATAGAAGTTATTTATGTTATTGATGGTTCAACATCTAAATCTGATGTATTAAGTAATTTTGATGTAAAAGTTATAACTGAGCAAAGAAAGGCAAAACTTAGACCGATAGAGGAGATGTTAGTAAAAGACGATATCTCTCATAAATTTCATTTAGTTCATGGAGAACCGGGGCCGACTATTGTGAAATTTGCTAATGAAAATCAATATGATTTAGTTGTTATTGGAAGTCGCGGACTGAACACTCTTCAAGAGATGGTTTTAGGAAGTGTTAGTCATAAAGTGGCTAAGCGAGCAAACTGTCCTGTTATGATTGTAAAGTAATACATAGAGACACTTATCTTTTTTTGATAGGTGTTTTTTAACTTAGACAATTCTTGGAACGAACGTTCATTTTTCATTTACCCCACGTTTAAATAAATAAAAAATGGTAAAAATGAGCATATTAATAATTTTTAGAAAATTGATCGTGCGCATATTTAATATTTTTCTTATTAAAAATTTGGGAAGTGGACAAATGGAGATAAATAGACGATTAGAAAATATAGAAAAAAGGAAAAAAGTAAAAAAAGAAATCATAAGTTGGGCGAAAACACTAGTGGTTGTACTAGTATTAGTAGTGGCGATACGAGGCTTTTTGTTTACTAACTATATCGTTTATGGTTCTTCCATGATGCCGACAATCCAAGATCGTGACAGAGTGATAATAAATAAGATTGGATATGGTATAGGTGCACCAAAAAGATTCGATATGATTGTGTTTCATGCTAACGAAACTACAGATTATATTAAGCGTGTTATTGGTCTTCCAGGGGATTTCATTGAATATAAAGATGATGTTCTATATGTAAACGGCATAGCGGTAGATGAACCTTATTTAGTGGAAATAACGGATGTATACAAAAGGTATCCATATACACATGATTTTACTTTAGAAGAATTGACAGGAGAAAAATATGTACCGAAAGATCATTTATTTGTATTAGGTGATAATCGCCGTAATAGTGTTGATAGTAGACAAATTGGTTTTATTTCCTTTGATGACATTGTAGGGAAAGCTGATATTGCATACTGGCCAATTAAAGAATTTCGAAAACTTAAATAAAGATCGCACCCCATGTGCGATCTTTTGCTTTATAATCAGAATTTATAAATTTCTAACTCGGAAACTGTCTAGCGCAAGCAGACTATGAGCTCGATCACTTCAGTCAAGTTTCTGACTTCTGGATTTGCTTCTTTGATTATGCTTCACGCTACTTTGCTCCTGCGGTTACTCGTCGCACGGAAAACAATTGCTCCTGCGGTTACTCGTCGCACAAAACAATGCTTCGAGGAAGCCTACTTCGAAGCGTTGCTGTCAGACGCAAAAAGCACATAGATTGCGGTCAAAGATGACATCGGCATGTCCAGATTATTACGTTTTAATAAACTCCTTTATTCATTGTTTAGGATACTTGTCCAAACAAGAATTTAAAGAAATATCAGAAATTCTTGTCAACTCTAGTAAGCCTCTGCATAGGATAGAGTAAATAAAATATTTTTCTCTTCAGACATGTTAGAAATTCACACAACTATATTCCGTCGAGTTATTTATATGCAAGAGATAACAAAAATGTGATTAAAACCCAAAAAATTTTTTTGTTGAAACTTCAGAAATAGTATTAAGTATTAGTTAGTAATGTAAAATGTTTAAGCTCTATATTCCTGCCAAATGTAATGGTAATGGAATAAATTCGACAAAGAGGAGGGAATGATGGATGAAAGGCGGTAATGACAAAAATTATGTTGTCTCTCAAGAAAATTGGTCTCTTCACCGTAAAGGATATCAGGATCAGCAGAGACATCAGGAAAAAGTACAGGACGCAATTACAAAAAATTTACCAGACTTAGTTAGTGAAGAGAATATTATTATGTCCAACGGCCGAGACGTCATAAAAATCCCAATAAGATCTCTAGATGAATATAAAATTCGCTATAACTATGATAAAAACAAACATGTAGGTCAAGGAGATGGAGACAGCGAAGTAGGAGATGTTGTAGCAAGAGATGGAAGTGGAGATCAAAAGCAAGGTCCAGGAAAAGGCCAAGGTGCCGGCGACCAAGCTGGGGATGATTATTATGAAGCAGAAGTTTCAATTATGGAGCTAGAAAACATGTTATTTAAGGAATTAGAGCTGCCTAATCTTAAGCAAAAAGAGCAGGATAATATTATTGTTGAAGATATTGAATTTAACGACATTCGTAAAAAAGGATTAATGGGTAATATTGATAAAAAGCGCACAATCCTATCAGCTCTTAAGAGAAATGCAATGGAAGGTAGACCAGGAATCGCACCAATTCACAACGATGACTTAAGGTTTAAAACGTGGAATGAAATCGTCAAGCCTGAATCTAAAGCAGTTGTATTAGCAATGATGGATACATCAGGATCAATGGGGAAATGGGAAAAATATATGGCACGTAGCTTTTTCTTTTGGATGACACGTTTTCTTCGTACGAAATATGAAACAGTAGACATTGAATTTATAGCACATCATACAGAAGCAAAGGTAGTATCTGAAGAAGACTTCTTCTCAAAGGGTGAAAGCGGAGGTACGATTTGTTCAAGTGCTTACCGAAAGGCATTAGAATTAATAAATTTAAAATATGAGCCTTCAAGATATAACATTTACCCGTTCCACTTTTCTGATGGTGATAACCTAACATCCGATAATGCACGTTGCCTAAAGCTCGTTAACGAATTAATGGAAATATCAAGCATGTTTGGGTATGGTGAGGTGAACCAATACAATCGTCATAGTACACTTATGAACGCCTACAAAAATATTAACGACGAAAGATTCCGTCATTATATATTAAAAGAAAAAGGCGATGTGTATCGAGCGTTGAAGAGCTTCTTTAAGAAGGAAGAAGAAGGAGCGATGGTTTAATAAAAGGAGAAATCCTTACTGCCAGTTGAGTGCTGGTAGTAAGGATTTTTTATAATTAAATTCAGGTTATCAACAATCGGTTCTTATTCGGTAGGTACGAGATTGCTTTAGTTTATGAAACAAAACAGTAATCTCGTAGAAACAGTCTTTAAAAGAACTTTCATTTATAACAGAATCTTTTATTGCGCAGTAGACTAAATACTGTGCAATAAATATCTTCATTTTTAGATGGTTTGTGAAAAAATGAACTTAAACGAGCAGTTTTGTTGAGTAAGAACTTTTGGTCATAAATAAAACACCTCTCATTAACAAGAGGTGCTAATTGGTTAATTATTTGTCTTTTGCAAGGTTTTTTCTATTTGGAGAAAGTGGAGGCTCCTCTAACCACTTATACTGCGTCATTATATTGAACCATTCTTTTGTCACCATCAAGTTTTTCAATATAATCTTCTCATAAGTTACGGCAAGGTCAGTTCGCATTGCAGAAGCAAGTCCAGTTCCATGATAGGCTTGTGCGGTTTGTAGTAGGAAACCAATATGATACAACATTAACTTATCTGAAAAAGGAGAATCCTGAGAAGTTGTGACTTCTGTTTCCCAAGACATTGGTACAGGCAAATTATCTTTCTTTAATATAGTACTAAGTGCTTGAATTTGGTTATCCGAGGTCTTTTGCGATGTTTCCAAAAATTTTCTTACTTCTTTAGATTGGGCAACTTGGCTAAATGCAATAGAAAGAGTTTTCTCCAATATCTTCTTTTTCAAATTAAACGAAAGACTGATAATTTCAGTCGCAGCTAAAGGTCGTTTGTCCCCAAAGTAGCCATCTAAAAATTGTTGACCTGAAATAAATTCAGGAGTTGCTTCAGGGTAAAAGTAAGGGTCTCTTTGAAAATGTCCCTTTTCTAACAGTAATTCTATCGTTTGATGATACATTCTTTTTCCGTCATTATCGCATGAATCATAAAAATTTCTCAAATCCTTTCTTACAGAGGCACTAAGTGATGTTATGTGTCCCAATAAACCATGTAATGTCATAACGTGTAAATAGTGTAAACAAAAAATGTCCGAAAACAATCTTTTTGTCCCTTTATTAAGGTCTGAATCAGTAAATCCAATTGGTACAGTAAATCCCTCATTTTCAATAAACGTAGCTATCTGATTTTTCTGTTTTGCAAATGTACTTATCGCATCCTCAAAAAGTGTTCTTATTTTTTCATCTTCTATAATGGATAACATATACTTGTTTATAATATCAACAGCTGTACCATTAACATATTCTGCCCACAAAGTCCCTATCTCAGCAGATGTGAGCTTTAAATCCTCTTTATCCATAAAATCACCTCATAAAGTATATTTTACTAATTAGGAGAAATATAATCTTTTTAAAAAATATAAAGGAAATGTAAAGTTTGAATTCTTGAGAGTTATTTATATAAGTATGAATGTGTATTAACTAAAAAAGGCAAGCAAAATACTTGGCTTGCCTTTTTCGTAAACAATGTACACAAGGTAATACTTGATGAATATTCAATAATTTAATTTAGAGATTGCATCCTTAACATCGTATTTAATCTGAATATGATATTGCTAAAGAAGAATGCTACTCTAACTCCCGCAGTAATTACGCTTGAGAATAAACTAAAAAGAATATCCAAAGTATATCCCTCCACATTGAGTTTAGTGTTGAAAAATAACACTAGAGTTAGTATCTAACTGGTAAAGAAATTTATCCAGTGAAATTAAATTTAAAAGGATTTACAATTAACTTCGAACTCTGTAATTGATAAAAAAGAAGATTGCTTATTCAACTAACTGACCTTTAGTTGAACAAGACCTATCAGTTATAACAGGATCTCTTGCTGCGCAGTTCAACGATACTGGTAAAGAATTAGCACCAAAGCGACGATTCCATTCAAAGTGATCGTCTTTTCGTATTTGACGATTACTATGCCGTAATAAATGATGACAGTGAATAGTGAGTGTAGATATTCTTCCTTTTTGCTTCATGGGCTACTTCCATGAAGCAATCTAGCAATTCTTTTATAGTTCGTCCTTGTCCGTTATTTTGTCTTTCTAAATTTTAACGGAGTTTTTCCATAAGTTTTTTTAAACATTTTAGAAAAGTTTGCGGAGTAGTTATAACCAACTTTATGAGCAATTTCTTCAATACTTAAATCGGTGGTAGATAAAAGATTTGTAGCAAGAGACATTCTTAGGTTATTTATATATTCTCCGATGGATGTGTGATAAAGCTTCGAAAATCCAGCCTTCAACTTTTGTTCATTTAAAAATACCATCTTACTTAAGGCTTTAATAGTAGGGGGATTACAATAATTTTTTTGTAAAATATCATGGGCTTTTTTAATGGCCTGAATGTCAGAAAAGGTTAGTTTCATTATTCTGTTGGAACCAACTTGGATATTTCCATAGTCAATTTGATTTGTAAAAGCATTTTCCTTAGATTTTGTAACTTCATTTATTAATATAGCGATGCACTCTAAAATCTTACTTTCTAAATAAATGCTAGTTAAAGAATTTTCGTGATTTAAACATTGTAATTGGCCAATGATATCAATAATATCCAAGGGTAGATAAATATAAGTATAGTTCTTAATTAATGATTGAAAATCAATGATGTTTGGAAAATTAGGCTTTAAAATTTCGTTAAAATAATTTTCGAATATAGTTATTTCGGTTCCGTGAAAATGTTGTCCTTTTTTCCACGTCGTTGTAACTTTAAGATCTTTTTCAAGAACAAAAAATGATGAAGGAGTAAAAGAGTATACAGGATTATTTTCCATCTTAAACTGTGTTTCACCTTCATAAACTACCCCAAACCGCATTAATAACTCCGGATTATCAAAGATCAGCGAGAAATCCTCAGGTATTGTATAGTCAGCAATTAGTAAATCATAATAACCTTCTCTTGAATGATTAATAAGGTAACCAAGTTCAGGTCTAGTTTTATTCGTGTATAATGTATAATTTTCAAATTCAATTTTAGTAAAAGTTAGTTTTTCTAAAATTGTAGACTTAGATTGTTGGTAAGACGTTATGATCATTCTTTCATTCATTCTCCTTTTAAAGAAAGTATATTCCATCATTTTATATTTTTCAATTAGATGAGTTGCAAAAATAATTAAATTAGGTGCAGGTATTCCTGTGATAATGATTATCATATACAATTAACATTGCACTTGAGTTCAACCTTTTAAATGATTCTTAAGATAGGATTTTCTGTTTTCAGCCAGTATGATTTTTCTGATTTTTGAAAGTGTCGTTTGAGGGTTAAATTTTACTTAGAACTCAAAACTGAGTTGTTCATTCTAGTTACTATTTAGTTGGTCGACTGGTTATTATTACTAGCAGACACAAAGGTAGAGACATCTTATGCTAGAAATTGAATTTACTTTGTTAAAAGCCTAAGAAAGAGTTGATTTGATGGAGAAAGTAAATTTTTCACGTAGTGCAATTACATTAGAGGAGGAAGTTAGAGAAATTATCGGGCAGCCGCATGAATTGATAGTAAAGAAAAGTATTCCTTTTTTAGACGAGCATTGCAAAAAAATGATATCTGTGTCACCAATCTTTTTTCTTGCCACAGCCAATGGAGAAGGAAAATGTGATGTTTCGCCACGAGGTGATTTGCCTGGTACTATTAGCATTTTAAATAAACATCAATTAGTAATACCAGATCGTCCTGGAAATAGAAGACTAGATTCAATTATAAATATACTATCTAATCCTAATGTGGGTCTTGTATTTTTAATTCCAGGATTAGAAGAGGTGCTGCGTATTAACGGGCGAGCAACGATTATTAAAGATGAAAAAATCTTAGATAAAATGAGTTTAAAAGGTAAAACTCCATTACTAGGGATAGGAATAGATGTAGAGGAATGTTATATTCATTGCCCTAGAGCATTAAAGGAATCGAATATCTGGAATACTTCAACATGGCAAAAATCAGAGGATCTTCCATTAATATTAGAGGTATTTAATGATCATTTAAAAATAAATGGGGTTGAATTAAAGAAATAGTTAATAACGAATGTAAAATGAAACAAAATGTAATAGGAATAATTTGTAACCGACTTTATTAACTATCGCTCCTAAGTTATATAAGAAATTTCATTGACAAACTGTTTTTAAAAACTATAATAAATGATATTAATAATCATTATCAAAAAACGCGACGAGGATGGGTATATAAATGAATCTAAAACGAAAAATTTCATTAATTGCAACACTACTGATTACAATGCTTATGTTTGCACTAGTTGGTTGCTCTGGTCAGCAGTCAAGTTCAGAACCAACAACGAGCGAGCCGACTAACACGGAAACAACTGATTCTGTAGAGGTAACAAATGAATATCCAATCGTTATCAAGCATGCATTTGGGGAAACAGTAATTGAAAAGAAACCTGAGCGCGTTGCTACTATTTCATGGGCAAATCATGACGTTGTTCTTGCTCTTGATGTTGTGCCTGTAGGTTTTTCAGCTGCTAACTATGGAGTTCAAGATGAAAGCGGAATGTTACCTTGGACTGCAGAGAAATTAAAAGAACTAGGTGAAGAAAATCCGAATCTCTTCCAAGATACTGATGGTTTAGATTTTGAAGCAATTTCAGACGCTAATCCAGATGTCATTCTTGCAGCATACTCAGGAATCACTCAAGAAGATTATGATACTTTAAGTCAAATTGCTCCAGTAGTAGCATATGAAACTGGCCCTTGGGTAACTTCTTGGCGCGATCAAATTAAATTCAATTCCATGGGTATGGGAATGGAAGAAGAAGGTAAACAACTTATTGCTGATACAGAGAAATTAATTCAAGATACTGCAAATAAGTATCCAGAAATTAAAGGTAAAAAAGCTGCATTTACTATGATTAATGCGACAGATTTATCTAAATTTTATGTTTACACACCTGCAGACCCGCGTGGGGAGTTCCTTGGTGAGTTAGGAATGGAATACCCTGAAAGTCTTAAGGTTCATATTGCTGATCCAAATAGTTTTTATATCGAATTAAGTGCTGAAAATGCAGATGCACTTAATGATGTTGAAGTTTTAATCACATATGGAGATGAAAATACATTGCAAGCACTGCAAGCTGATCCAATTCTTGGGCAAGTTCCAGCAATCAAAAGAGGATCTGTTGCAGTTATTGGAGATAACACTCCGTTAGCAGCGGCTGGAAATCCAAATCCACTTTCAATTGAGTATACAATTGATGAATATGTAAGTTTAATTTCAGAAGCAGCTAGCAAGTTAAAATAAAATGTTTAACTCATCCGTTTCAGAAAACAAGCAGTTACTTATGCCGAAAAATTTTATAAGAGTTCTGATTCTTCTTATTATTTTACTCGGTATATGTGTATTGGCATCACTTGCCTTTGGCTCTCGTATAATTGGATGGACTGAACTAATGAATGGTTTATTTAACCCAGATGTACAGTCCCACGAAGCAAATGTTGTTCGCCAAAGAATTGCTAGGACT
Source organism: Anaerobacillus alkalidiazotrophicus (assembly GCF_001866055.1). The sequence continues at coordinate 362,513 of NZ_MLQS01000001.1, read as the reverse complement.
GTATTTAGTTTGATGTGTGGTGCTGCATTAGGAGTTTCTGGAGCTCTTATGCAATCAGTTACTCGTAATCCTATTGCAGATCCTAGTATTTTAGGAGTCAACACAGGGGCAGCTCTCTTTGTAGTTTTGGGGATTTCCTTTTTAAATATTAGTTCGGCTAGTCAATTTATTGGGCTTGCACTAGTAGGAGCAATTATAACTGCCATTTTTGTGTTCGGAATTGGTTCTATGGGGAGTGGTGGTGCCACGCCCCTTAAACTCGTTTTAGCGGGGGCTGCTACAAGTGCAGCATTATCCTCTCTAGTAATCGCAATAATGATTCCTCGCACAAATGTTATGGATCAATTTAGATTTTGGCAAGTTGGTAGTGTTGGATCAGGAGACTGGGGCTTGATCTCTACTTTTATTCCGTTTCTTATTTTAGGAATAATAATAGCATTATTTACGGCTCCAGGACTGAATGCATTAGCATTAGGTGATGAAGTTGCTCAAGGTTTAGGAGTACGTACTGGAATGCTTAGACTTATTGCGGCTTTTGGTGGTGTTCTATTGTGTGCTGCAGCAACAGCACTAGCGGGTCCCATTGGGTTTATTGGGTTATTAGCTACTCACGTCATACGCCTCGTTATTGGACCAGATTTACGCTATATTATCCCTATGTCAGCTTTAACAGGAGCCATTATTTTAACTATATCAGATATAAGCGGTAGGATTATTGGGAGTCCTAGTGAGTTAGAAGTTGGTATAGTTACAGCATTTATTGGGGCTCCTATTTTAATCTTACTAACTATGAAAGCGAAAATGCGTGCGTTATGATGAATGAAACTATGAATCTTATTATAGCAGGTAGAACAAAGAGACGTCGCCGTTTTATACTTGTGACTGCCTTACTTGCAAGCATCGCCTTAGCTCTTTGCTGCACGATGCTTATGTTAGGTAACACGATTTATCCCGTTCAGGATGTAGTACGTGTTCTACTCGGAGAAGAAGTAAAAGGTGCATCATTTGCAGTGGGCACGATACGTTTTCCAAGAATGGTTGCAGGTGTTTTTGCTGGATTTGCCTTCGGAGTTGGCGGATATATCTTCCAAACAATGCTGCGAAATCCTTTAGCAAACCCAAATGTCATTGGAATAACAGCTGGTTCAAGTGCAGCTGCTGTTTTTTGTATCATTGTACTACATGCAAGTAATATGGTTGTTTCTATTGCTTCTGTTGTTGGTGGACTTGCTACAGTTTTAGTTATATTTCTATTATCGAAAGGAACTTCTTTTTCTATTGGTAGATTAATATTAATAGGAATTGGAATTCAAGCAATGCTAAACGCGGTCATTTCCTATTTATTACTTATTAGTAAGCAACACGATCTTCCTACTGCAATGAGATGGCTAAGTGGCAGTCTTAATGGGGCTAATATGGAGAATCTCTATCCTCTTATCATTACTGTTCTCATATTTACTCCTATAGTCATCGTCTTCGGGAAACGATTAGATATGTTAGAACTTGGAGAGCAAGCAGCAACTTCTCTTGGAGTAAATACTGATAAAACAAGACTTGTACTTGTTATCAGTTCAGTACTTATCATTGCCTTAGCTACTGCGGCAACAGGACCAATCGCATTTGTCGCATTTCTTGCTGGTCCTATCGCAAAAAGGCTAGTTGGTGTTGGGTTTTCATGCATTATTCCAGCCGGTCTTGTTGGGATCATTTTAGTTTTAGCATCAGATCTTATTGGACAATTCGCATTTACTGCTAGATACCCTGTAGGTGTAATCACAGGAATTCTTGGTGCGCCTTACTTGATCTACTTGCTAATCCGAATCAATCGAAAGGGAGATTTATAATGAAACCAACACATATTTTCCAATCTGAAGGAATCACTGCTGGATACGATAGCCAAACAATTTTACATGATGTTAGTATTTCAATTCCAAGCAATAAAATAAGCATTATTATTGGAGCCAACGGTTGTGGTAAATCTACACTACTTAAGACGATGGCTAAGCTTATTAAACCTACATCTGGGCAAGTTACCTTAGATGGAAAACCAATCAATAAAATTCCCCCAAAACAATTGGCTCGTGTGTTAGGACTTTTACCTCAATCACCAATTGTTCCTGAGGGAATAACGGTCGCAGATCTAGTGGGACGAGGAAGATACCCACACCAAACGTTTCTTAAAGGTTGGACAAAAAAAGATTATGAAGCTGTTGCTGATGCAATGGAAATTATGAATATCACTGAATTTGCCGATCGAAATATTGATGAGCTTTCAGGTGGTCAAAGGCAGCGTGTATGGATTGCAATGGCATTGGCGCAAGAAACAGACATATTGTTTCTTGATGAACCAACAACCTATTTAGATATTACTTATCAAGTCGAAATTCTTGACTTGTTAACAGATCTTAATCGAAAAAGGGGAACAACAATTGTAATGGTTCTTCATGATATCAATTTATCCGCACGTTATGCAGACCATATCTTTGCTCTTCATAAAGGAAAGCTTGTCACAGAGGGCGGACCCTCAAAGGTTATTACAAGTAAATTGATTGAGGATATTTTTGGTCTCCATTGCACTGTAATAAGAGACCCTGTTTCGGGTTCTCCTTCTGTAATACCAATTGGAAGATATCATAATAAATTGCGAATGTATTCTTAAATAAAATCCTTACTAACAGTTGAAAGCTGTGGGTGAGGACTTTTTTTATGTAATCACAATTTATAAATTTCTAACTTGAAAACTGTCTAGCTCCAGGCGCCATCGGCACGATCACTTCAGTCAAGCTACTGACTTCAATAACTTTGTTGAACGCTAAGTTCATTTTTCTTTTGTTTTAAATCACTCTTCGACTTAGCTAACTTCTGCAACTTCCTAATTAATTACCTCCTTAAAATCCTTTTGGTCCATAAATAAACGAACATAACCCCCCCTGCAGTATTCGGACGCATTTTTACCTACTAACTGATTATTTTCATACCTTTTCAATTTTATAGTTTGCGTGTTCATTTCTACATATTTAAATTATTTCAGTTAAAAATATTAAAGCAGTAAAATGCTTTGGAAGGAGAGCATAACTTGGATTTACATTTTATATGGAAAGCTATTGTTATTGTTTTTGGTGGGGTTCTTATTTTGCGGCTGGCTGGTAGAAAATCAATTTCACAGTTGACTGTTGCAAAGACGGTCATGATGATTGCCGTTGGTTCATTAATCATTCAGCGGAATCGAAATATTTGGGTTACGTTGATTATTACTTTGTTACTTGTCCTTACACTCCTGTTTATTGAATATATCGTATTGAAAAACGACAAGCTTGAAAATTTTTTTTACAGCAAATCAGTCATGGTTGTTAAAAATGGTCAGATTAATGAGGAACATTTAAGAAAAATGCGTTTATCCGTTGATATGCTTGAAGTAAGAATGAGACAACTAGGTATTCAAAAAATAAGTGATGTACAGTGGGCTACGATCGAATCAAATTGTTAATTAGGCTATCTACTTAAACCTGAAAAGCAACCCGCTACAAAAGAGGATATACAGATATTGATATCTATGATTCAAACGGCTAGCCCAAATATACCAACCAAAACATTAGAAATCGGGTCAAGTATGTCACAGAACCTTTTTACAGAAGTATTACATAAGGAGCATGAACAACAACCTCAAAATCATCTGAAATGAGAAAGTAGAAGTGGACTTAAATGTATAAAAATCTTTTTTTAACTCTTTTCAAATGGATATTTTTTGGAGCAATTATTGGTTTAATTATTGGCTCTACAACAGCCTTCCTCTTATATACCAATGATTTTCTTGGAGAGACACGGGAAGGAAATTCTTGGTTAATTCTTTGTCTTCCTTTAGCAGGATTGGTTCTAGGTTACATATATATGAATTTAGGAACGAGCGCTGGAACTGAATTGTATAAAGGGAATAATCTTGTAATTGAGGCGGTTCATGGTAAGGCCAAGATACTACGGAGGTTGGGACCTATTGTCTATTTAGGAACATTTATGACAGTTTTATTTGGCGGATCGACAGGCAGAGAAGGTGCGGCCATTCAAATGGGAGGAAGTGTCGCCGAAGCTGTAAACAGGTTCTTTAAAGTAAACGTTATCGATACCAAGATTTTATTGATGAGTGGAATTAGCGCTGGATTCGGCGCAGCTTTTGGTACACCAATTACGGGTGCTATTTTTGGAATGGAAATGGTCACTTTAGGAAAGATGAAATACAAAGCACTTGTTCCTTGTCTAGTATCAAGTTTTGTAGGTCACTATACGGCCGAGAAAGTTTGGGGTACCCAACATGAAACATTTATTATCCAATCTGTGCCAGAACTATCACTTATGTCATTTGCAAAAGTCATTTTATTAGCCATTCTTTTTAGTCTGGTAAGTGTGTTATATAGCCAATTAAGACACGGAATACATAAGGTTTCAGAAAAATATACTAAGAAAAACCATGCATTACGAGCCTTCATTGGAGGAATGATTATTGTTGCTTTAACATTTATAGTCGGTTCCTATGATTACAATGGGCGTGGTTTAGATATGCTAGAAGAGTCATTTAAACAAGATGTTCCTCCCTATGCCTTTCTGGCTAAGCTCGTCTTTACAGCGGTAACTCTAGGGACTGGTTTTGTAGGCGGGGAAGCAATACCGTTATTTTTTATGGGGGCAACGTTAGGTAATACTTTATATCATTTTATTGACTTCCCTATGTCTTTCCTGGCCGGCTTAGGGATGATTGCAACGTTTTGTGGGGGGGCCAATACTCCGATAGCCGCTTTCCTTTTGGGGGTTGAGCTGTTTGATGGACAAGGAATTGAATTTCTTTTCGTTGCGTGCTTAACGAGTTATTTATTTTCAGGTCACCACGGACTGTGGCCTTCTCAAATGATATATGTACCGAAGAGTCGTCTTTATAAAATTGCTAATGGAAAAACGATTAAAGATGTTGAACAAAAGAAAAGGAATGGGTGCTAGTGAAGAACAAAATGGAGAGTATGCTACGATAATCGCATATTATCGTAGTGTTGCGCTTATTTAACTAAAGGAAGCTTCAGCATAGAAGACAAATAAAAAAAAGTCGTTTCTTGAGCGTACAAGAATTCGACTTTTTTTAGATTGTAATTTGCTTAATGTATTCTTCGACTGATGTAATGAATGTAATATTTCTCCACATCGTGGAGATAACTATCATGAAACTCATATATACTCCCAAAAAGGAATAGGTGAAAACATATGGAGGTTTTAAAAGAGTCAGCAATTATATTGGCGAGAATTATTACGATCTTCCCATTATTTTTATTAATAACACAATATATGGGCAAACGCTCGATCGGAGAAATGCCTATTTTCGATTTTCTTATTATTATGACCTTAACCAATGTTGTAGGAGCTGACATTGCTGATCCAACAGTAGATCATGTTTATACGTATTTAGCTGTTATAGTTATTCCACTGATACAAAGATTAACTGCCTACTTATCAATTACGCATCGAAAAATAGGGAAAAAAATAACGTTCGAACCTACGCTCGTCATTCAAGATGGGAAGCTCTTAGTGGAAAACTTAAAAAGGATTAGGTATACCATCGATAACGTGCTGCAAATGTTACGACAAAAAAATATTTTTAATATAAGTGATGTTGAAATTGCAATTATCGAAGCAAATGGGCAAATAAGTGTGTTAAAAAAAGAAAATAAATTGGGAGTAACCATTGAGGATATAAATGTAAAAAAGAAAAGTAAAAGTTTGTCTTATCCATTAATCGTAGAAGGGAAAATTTACGAAGATATACTAAACTATTTAGGCTTAAATCGACAATGGTTAGTTTCTGAATTACAAAGAAGACAGATTGCACAAGTAGATCGCGTTTTTTTCGCTTCCATTAATGGTGACCACGAACTTCACGTTTCCCTAAAAAATGAACACCAACAAATGCCACCTATTTACAACTAGCTTTAGGGTTCTTTACATAATCATCATTTCCTAGTTGAAGTAACGAGCAGTTATATACAGTATCAGCCTAAAAAGATTGATAAAATACCCTTTTATCTTTATTTACATGTAGCCATAGATAAGTGTTTAAGGACTTGACTTGGATCCTCTATGGGTACGATTTGTCTTGAAAGGGTGCAGTCAAGGGTTCATCATATGAATACAATACCTGTTAGTGGATATTTATTACAATCTAATGGTGATGACCCTCTCCACTCTCATAATCTTTATATTACGACATGGGATGGTCAACCTGTTCATACGCATGAGTCTAGAGGTGTAACTTCTTTTGATGTAGGTCATAATCATCGATTTGCAGGTACTACTGAGCCGGCACCAAGTGGGGGACAGCATATTCATCGTTATTTTACATTTACAAGTTTTGATGATGGTCCATCAACATGTTATTAATGGAGTAACAGGACCAGCAATTGCTTTACCGAATGGAGGACATTATCATGAATTTAGTGGGGAAACAACGGTTGATGGTAGAATTGCTCATAGACATAGATACGAAGGAAGAACTAGTTTGTAGTTAAAGACGATGATAATAACATAGTGAAATTTATAACTGTTTAATAGTGAACCAACGTTTAGGTGTTGGTTCTTTAATCTATGGAAGATAATTCAGGCACATTTACTAGCATCAGAGTTCTCATCTAATAAATGGTAAATATAATGTATGGAAAACGTAAAAACCATTTAGAGTGAGGTGGAAAAGTGTACTTTTTAAAACCTATTTCTGATGAGGTTCGTTTATCTCAAATAATATTCGATAAACATAAAAAAACGATGAAGCTCATATTAGGGTCTATTTTTGCCTGTATTGCTGCAATTCTACAGTCTGCTGGCGGCTTTTTCCTAGGTATAGGATATTTTATAAGCCCGCTTGCCACTGCACCTATTCTGTTAAGTTCTATGTTATCCATTCCAATTGGAGTAATGTCCTATTTTCTGACAATTATGTTGTTATTCATCCTACAGCCAACCGAACTAATTGTATTTCCTTTTACAACAGGATTGTTAGGGCTTGGGATAGGGGCAGCTTTTTACCTTTTTAGGAAGAGAATAAGTATTATAGCTACTGGTACAATTCTTTTAATGTTAGGAATTATGAGTCTACTATTTATTATTAACTTTCCAATTTTAGGTCCAATCGTCTCTGATTCTTTTTCATTTCTTACAACTATAAGTATCTTTTTATTTGCTTTCCTTTATAGCTGGCTATGGGTTGAAGTTGCTTTAATCATTATTAAAAAAATAAAAATGATTATAATATAGTGATCTTGAAAACAATTTGTTCAACGTATAATAACTGGAGAAATTAAAACCAAGGTAGCCTGATTCCTCCCTTGGTTTTAATTAGATTAAATTTAATCCATGAAAGAGATATATCAAGATTAACGAGATTTATAGTTACCAATTATGGAACGATTTCAAAAACAGTACCTTGGTTAAAATCAGTAACATTCATAGAGCCATAAACCCCTAAATATAGTCTAGATTGACCCAGATTCGTTCCCAAACTAGTATAAAAGGCTGATTGAGCCCCAAAATCATAATCGGTTTGAATCACACTAAAATCATTTTGTTTGCCATCTAGTCTCACCTTGGTATAAGCTAAAGCCCCTCTACCCTGAGATTGAGGATCTTTCCGGGCAAAATCAGTAAACACAACACTTCCTGTTAAACCAGGGATTCGATGCCCCATATAAGGCTGAATTCCTGTAAGTGCACTTCCTTCAAACTTATCGGGTCTGGGATCTTTATGAAAATAACTCGTTAAAGGCTGAAGGCGACTCCCTGAAAGTGCTACTGCCTCATTGTAATAAGCAATTGTTTTCTCATCCAAAGACGGATTATTAGGACAGTCTGTCAAGGTCGGAGTAGGAAAACAACCTTCCCATCCACGCCAGCCAAAGTTAATAAATCTTTCTCGGTCAGGCTTAGAATACATTAAAGAAGCTTGATTAAGCTGTGTAACCGGTATGGGTTTATAATGAACAAATGAAAAAATCGACTCCACCAAATCCTGTCCGATATTTCCCGTATATTTAATATACTGATTATTAAACCTTTGAAATGAAATGCCTGGTGCATTGCGAACTCCTTTGGCAATGACTGTAAGTGTTTCCTGAATAGGTGTGGGAAGCTCATGAAAACGTGTGACTACAGGTGGATTATTGATAAATGAATTCTTAACTACATCAATTTCAATTATTTTACCGGCGATTTCCATATCATCCTGGCTTAAATTAAATGGATCATAGCCTGATCCACCATCTCCGGTTGTTAAAATAAGTTTTCCTGTTTCAGGTGAAAAGTTTAAGCTATTGACCCCATTATGATTAAAAAATGGTCTTCTTAAATTAAGTAATGTTCGTCGTTTTTGAGGTTGACCATTCCATTGTAATATCCATTCTTCAACTGTATCTATATGATCATATTGAATTTCTCTATTTACCCATTTTAAGTTTAAGGTTTCGGGAGCACCCGGGTTAGGCATAAAAGATTCAGGGAGAGCACCTGGACCTTGTGTTCCAGCTACTGAATAATGAAGATAAAACAGACCGTTATAATAAAATTCGGGATGAAAAGCTAGGCCAAGCAATCCCCGTTCATCATATCCGCCATCAAAAGCACCTAGTTTTATGACTTGTGGGCGAATATCTAAAAAAGTCCTTATCTCGCCGTTTCCTATGTAATAAATTTCTCCTACCTGGGTTGCAATAAATAATCTTCCAATTGAGTCCCCTGGAAGTATAGTTGTTTTTAAAACAGTAGGTAAATTTATCCTACTTACAATTGGCTGTAAACTAACCTTAACTTTTTTCAATTAACTTACACCCCTTCTTTTGTTTTCTTTTGTAAGAATATGACTAGAAATATTCAATAAGTACCAAAATAGGGCCGGGGAATCTCACATTCAACCAATAAAATATACACAACCATTGAAGGAATAAATAAGAAATTAGTACAAAGTATCACACGTATATATAGAAAGGGTAGGTTAAATAAGGAGGGTTAATATGGCAAATGCAATAGTTGAGAGGTCATTAGACGAAATCCGATTTTGGTCTAGGATTATGAAAGAACATGCCTTATTTTTAAGCTTAGGTTTTACTTATGAACAGAAACAACTTATTGATGAAGCTCGACAGTTTATTTCGTTGTTCGAAAGTATTGAAGAAAAGTTAGCTAGATTTAACGTCAATTCACATTTACGTCAAGTTCAAGACTTTAATAGCGAGGTTTACCAAGCTGCAGCAGCAATATGGGGCTACAAACGAAAAGTTTTAGGGTTAACTTTAAGTTGCCAAATCCGTCATAATAATTTCCCTTTGTTAGTTGATCATACAAGCAGAGAGGCAGCATATTTTGCTAATCGTTTAATAGAGCTGAATGAAGGGAAGCTTGCCCCAGAACCAGATACAGTGATAGAAGAAAATGTATTTTTCTTAAAAATTATGGCGGACCATGCAAAGTTTATTGGACATCTTTTAGATCCTTCCGAAAGAAAATTGGTTGAACAGGCAAGGGAATTTAGCCATGATTTCGACCAGTTGATGTTTCAAGCGGTTGATTTAGACTCCATGCGTCCTCAATCAGAAACTAAACCTATACTAAGTCAATTTTTAAATCAAAATAAAGTATCGGTTGCTTCTTTAAGGGATTTTAAGAAAACAGCTAGGGAATTAATTGAAGCATGTCGTATAAAAAGTAATATTCATCCTCTTTTGGCTGACCATACTTTTAGAGAAGCTGAGAGATTTTTAGAAATAATAGATTTATTTGAAGCAAGTTTGAAAAGAACATGATTTTCAGCTGATTGGGTGGAATAACTAAACAAGGAGATGTCGAAACGGTGGCTCTTATTTTGTGAAAGAGGCGGTAATGTTGAACAAGAAAGACCATAATACAACAGATCTAGTGATCTCGCAGTGTAACGATACCTGGTAATAGAATAACCCACTAAAGAGGCGATTGCTTTTAAAGTAATCGCCTTCGTATTTGACCTATACCCGAGAAAAAACGACCAGAACTAAATTCTAGTCGTTTTCAACGATACAAACATCTATTCTTCTCCAATGACCTCTTCAGCAATATTTACCGCATGGTCACCAATACGTTCAAGGTTACTTATTATATCTACATATACAATACCAGCCTGTCCAGTACACCTGTTTTCATTTAAACGAAGGATATGTTTCTTACGTAGTTCACGCTCCATTTTATCAATTTTCTTTTCTTTTTCTAGAACCGCCCTAGCCTCATCAATATCTTCCAAGTCTAATGCTTTAATTGCTTGTCTTAATGTAGATAAAGTTAACTCGAACATTTCTTCTAGATCTGCGATAGCTGACTCTGAAAACTTGACCTTATTTGTAATTTGGTATTCCACAAGTTCCATTATATTTTCCATATGATCACCAATACGCTCAAAGTCTCTAATAGTATTCATGAGAGTGTGGTGAACTTTAGTGTCCTGATTTGATAATGAGTGTGAAGATACTTGGATAAGGTAATCAGTAATTTTTTTATCCAAATTATTTATGGCATCTTCATATTGCGGGATTAATTCTCTATGTTTTTTTCCTTGTGTCTTTAAGTAAAGGCCTACTTCTTTCAGTCCATTTTCAGATAACTCGGCCATACGCATTACCTCTTTTTTCCCTTGACCTAGCGCGATACCTGGCGATTGCCTAATAAACTTTTCGTCTAAATGAACTGCTTTATAAGCAATTGCTGAATCTTGTCCAGGAATGATTTTAACAACTATCCATGCAAGAACAGCAACAAACGGTAATTGGATAATTGCATTCGAAACGTTAAAAATACCATGTGCGAAGGCAATTGTCATTTCTGGGTTTAAATTTAAACTATCACGGATGTATTCAATTAAAACTGTAAAAGGAACTAAAATGATTAATACAATAGTGGTTCCAATTAAATTAAAAATAACATGAGCTGCAGCAGCACGTCTCGCAGCAACTGACGCCCCTATTGCTGCTAATACAGCAGTAATTGTCGTCCCAATGTTATCACCAAAAAGAACAGGTAATGCAGCGTTTAAGTCCATTAGCCCTTGTCCAAAAAGAGTTTGAAGTAAGCCGATAGCCGCTGTAGAACTTTGTACAGCAATGGTAAATATAGTACCAATTAAAACACCTAATAGAGGGTTCTCACTCATACTAACTGTTAAATCAGCAAACGCTTGAACATCTCGTAACGGACGGAGACCATCACCCATAAAATTAAGCCCTAAAAACAGTGCACCAAATCCGAATATAACTTGTCCATAATTATTTATTCTATTATTTTTAAAGAAGAAAATGAAAAAAGTTCCTAAAGCAATAATTGGTAGTGCATATGCGGATATTTTAATTCCGATAATAAATGCTGTAACAGTTGTGCCGACATTAGCACCGATAATAACACCAATAGCTTGCTTTAATGTCATAAACCCTGCATTTACTAATCCGATTGTTAAAACTGTAGTTCCAGTACTCGTTTGAAGTAATACAGTAACAAAAATCCCTGCCAATACCCCCATTACTGGGTTTGTGGTAAAGCGGTCAAGGAGATCTCTAAGTCCGTCACCAGCAACTTTTTGAAGTCCATCTCCTAAATATTTAATCCCAAAAAGAAAAATACCTAACCCACCAAAAAACATAAATAACATTGTCTGTAAATCCATAGTAGTAACATCCCCTCTTTGTACTAAACGACAATTTTCTACAAGTCTTAAGCCATTTAAAATTGTATAGAAATTCTACATGTACGTAAATAAATTTATTGTAAAGATTTTGTAAAGATTTTTTAATTAAACTAACAAAATACTGTAGAACCTAAATTTTATTATCAATTACTCCTAGTGGAATACATTCAATAGCGGCAAGTTTAGCTATTAAGGCATTTGCAGATATCCAAAATTTATCTTAATTAAAAAGGTTCCTTAATATCTCACTTAATATGCATAAATGATCCACTATTATAAACAATATTAATTAAAAATCTTTAATACTTTGTTATGATAAGTAATCATGCTTGTACTTTCGCAAATGGCAGATAAAGACTTTACAAAAACTTCATAAAAAAATGCTTGAAGTTCATATATAAGTTGATTATTATATAAGCAAATGATTATATAGGGAGTTTCTTATATAGCTGTTAGCTTAAAAGAGTTAAGGAGGGGACTTCTTGGAATGAAATCAGCTATGGAAATAGAAAAGATTGCATCGGTTCTGAAGGTCCTGGGAGATAAAACACGATTAACAATGGTTAAAATATTAGACTCCCATGATTGTTGTGTTTGTGAATTTGTTGAAATATTTAAAGCTAGTCAGCCAGCAATAAGTCAACATGTACGTAAGTTGAAAGACGTTGGTATAGTTCGAGAAACAAGAAGAGGGCAATGGATTATCTATTCATTGGAAAAAGGGAGCGACTTTTATCCGTTAGTCCAAAACATGATTCAATATCTTCCAAATCAGGATTATAAATTAAAGGAATTGGAAGAACAAGGATTGCGTATTTCATGTGAATAAAAAGGGAGAGTGGAGGTAGTGAGTACAGAAAAAGAAGAAAAGCAAGGGATAGGTTTTTTTGAGCGATATTTAACGGTATGGGTTGCTTTGTGTATTATTATTGGTTTAGCTATTGGTCAGTGGTTACCTGTAGTACCTGAAACTTTAAGTCAATTTGAATATGCTCAAGTTTCTATCCCTGTTGCCATACTTATTTGGTTAATGATTTACCCAATGATGGCGCAAATTGATTTTACTAGCATTGTTAATGCCGGAAAGAAGCCTAAAGGTTTAGTGATTACACTTGTAGTGAACTGGATCATCAAACCTTTTACGATGTTTTTCTTTGCTTGGGTCTTTTTTAAAGTGATTTTTTCACCTTTTATCTCAGGGGAATTAGCTACTGAATATATTGCTGGTGCGGTTTTGTTAGGTGCTGCTCCTTGTACAGCGATGGTATTTGTTTGGAGTTATTTAACAAGAGGAGATGCGAGTTATACTCTTATTCAAGTATCAGTAAATGATTTGATTTTAATTTTTGCTTATGGACCAATTGTTATGTTTTTACTTCGTATTAACAATGTCGTGGTCCCATATGAAACAGTCATTTTATCAGTCGTGTTATTTATTGTCGTTCCTTTAGTGGCAGGTTACTTATCCCGTGTTGTACTAATAAAAAATAAAGGTAAAGAGTGGTTCGAGCAAGTTTATTTAAAACGAGCAGGAAAGTTTACGATAGTAGGTCTTTTGCTTACTTTAATTATTATCTTCTCTTTCCAAGGTGAAGTTATTTTAAATAATCCATTTCATATTGGTTTGATTGCTATACCACTAATTATTCAGACGTTCTTTATATTTATTATTGCTTATTTCTGGGCTAAGAAATGGCGTTTAGATCATAGTGTTGCTGCACCAGCAGCCATGATTGGAACTAGCAATTTCTTTGAATTAGCAGTTGCGGTTGCGATTGCTTTATTTGGATTGAATTCTGGAGCTACTTTAGTAACGGTGGTTGGTGTACTTGTTGAAGTGCCACTTATGCTGTATTTAGTTAAAATTGCAAATAATACTAGGCATTGGTTTCCCGAACAAAAATGGGCAAGATAATGAAAGACTAAAAAAAAAAACATTCAATTTAAAGGAGCTTAAAATGAGTAAAAAAACAATATATTTCTTATGTACTGGTAATTCTTGTAGAAGTCAGATGGCAGAAGGTTGGGCAAAGAAACATCTAGGGGATGAGTGGAATGTTTACAGTGCAGGGATTGAAGCTCATGGATTAAACCCGAATGCTGTAAAAGCAATGAAAGAAGCTGGAATTGACATATCAAATCAAACATCGGATATTATTGATCCTGAGATTTTAAATAATGCTGATTTGGTGGTCACATTATGTGGTGACGCAGCCGATAAATGTCCTTTGACACCACCACATGTAAAGCGCGAGCACTGGGGCTTTGACGACCCAGCTAAGGCTGAAGGAACAGAAGAAGAAAAATGGGCATTTTTCCAACGTGTACGTGATGAAGTGGGAGACAGAATAAAACGATTTACTGAAACCGGGGAATAACAATCAAATAGCCAAGAGAGGATTCTCTTGGTTCTCTTCTTAATCTACATATAAGTATTTGCTTATATGTAGATGTCATTATCTATGTGGAGGTTTTATCAATGAGAAAAGTAGAAATTTTTGATCCTGCAATGTGCTGTTCAACTGGGGTTTGTGGTCCGAGTGTTGATCCAGAATTAACGAGAGTAGCTTCTGCAATATATTCGCTCGAGAAAAAAGGCTTTGATATTAAACGATATCAGTTAACAAATGACCCTGATAAATTTGCAGAAAACCAAGAAGTTACAAAAATTCTAAATAAAAAAGGACCTGATGCTTTACCTATAATTTTAGTGAATGATCTTGCTGTAAAAGTAGGAAGCTATCCAACCAACGAAGAATTAGCAGAATGGTTTAACGTAAAGGCTGAAGAATTAACTAAAAAACCAAAAGCGCGACTATCCATTAATTTAGATAACCTTAAGTAAACTTGAAAGCAGGTGAAACAATGTATCCACTATTCAACCCTAATTATATCGAGACGAAATTCTTATTTTTAACAGGAAAAGGTGGGGTAGGTAAAACATCGACGGCTTGTGCAGCAGCGGTAGCATTAGCAGATCGAGGCGAAAAAGTACTATTAATTAGTACCGATCCTGCTTCTAATTTACAAGATGTATTTAATATCGAATTAACGAGTATACCGAGAGCTATTCCTGAGGTTGAGAATTTATATGTTAGTAATATCGATCCTGAAGCTTCGGCAAAAGCCTATCGCGAAAAAATGGTAGGCCCGTATCGTGATAAATTGCCTGCAGCTGTTGTGGTTACAATGGAAGAGCAGTTATCAGGTGCTTGTACAGTTGAAATTGCTGCATTTGATGAATTTACGGGTTTTCTTACTAAAAGCGAGATTGTCGATCAGTACGATCATATTATTTTTGATACAGCTCCAACAGGCCATACGTTACGACTATTACAATTACCAACGGCTTGGAATGGATTTTTAGAAGAAAGTACACACGGAGCTTCTTGTTTGGGTCCATTATCGGGGCTTGCAGATAAAAAGGATTTATATGCAAAGGCGGTATCTGCCTTATCTGATGTGGCGAGAACAACGTTAATTCTTGTTTCAAGACCTGAAAGTTCATCCCTAATAGAAGCGGATCGTGCTTCCCGAGAATTAAAAGAGATCGGCATCAATAATCAAATACTCATTGTCAATGGCCTCCTACAGGAGCATAACGAAAGTGATGAAGTGGCGTCAACCTTTTATATGCGTCAAAGTGAGGCTTTAAGGAAGATACCAGAGAATTTAAAACAAACTAAGATATACTCATTACCGTATGTACCATACTCGTTAACAGGAATAGAGAATTTACGTAGTATTTTTAAGCCGTATAAAGCGAAAGTAATTGAAGCGAATGTTGAACAAAAGGAGATAAACCTTCCAGGGTTAAAGGCAGTAGTCGATGACTTTTCTGATAAAGGCACGAAGCTGATATTCACCATGGGTAAGGGAGGCGTAGGTAAAACAACGATTGCATCAGCGATCGCTGTTGGATTAGTCGAAAAAGGACATCGTGTCCATTTAACGACGACCGACCCTGCGGCGCATTTAGAATATCAATTCCAATCTGAACAGCAGAATGAGAGATTAACGATTAGCAGTATAGATCCTGAGGTAGAAGTTGAAAAATATAAAGCAAAAGTGCTGGAACAATCAAGTAAGGATTTAGATGAAGAAGGCCTTGCTTATTTAAAAGAGGATCTAGAATCGCCTTGTACAGAAGAGATTGCTATTTTTCAAGCTTTCGCAGAAGTGGTGGCCAAATCAGAAAATGAAGTGGTTGTCATTGATACGGCGCCAACAGGGCATACGTTACTATTATTAGATGCTTCCGAATCTTATAGCAAGGAAATAGCAAGATCAACAGGGGAAGTTCCTGAAAGTGCCAAAAACCTTTTGCCACAAATTAGAAATCCAAAAGAAACGGCTGTAGTCATTGTAACGCTTGCAGAGGCAACACCTGTTCTAGAAGCTTCAAGGTTACAAGATGACCTGAGACGTGCTAGTATTCATCCGAAATGGTGGGTGATTAATCAAAGTCTATATGCAACAAATACAACTGATCCGATATTAAAAGGAAAAGCATTAGCCGAGCAAGAATGGATCCAAGAAGTACATGATAAGCTGGCAGATAATGCTGCGCTTATTCCTTGGTTCCATGAGGAAAAAATAGGTTATAACAGCCTAAAAGATTTTATTAATTAAAATAGGAATAATTACAGAAGTGCAAAAGGAGAATGAATGTAATGACAGCAAAAAATTACCATGAATTATTTAAAAATAGGATTTATATTGGTGGAGCAGACGATGTTAATGAGCTACTTAGTAATGAAGAAGTTGATCTTGTGTTTGACTTAAGGGCAGAGGCGCCAGCAGAAGAAACAAACTATAATCGCGTGCACAGTCCAATCGTTGATGATGCAGCAAACCAAGATGAATCCGTTAAGAAATCCATTGAACAAGTAGTTAAGGCTTATAATGAGGGGAAAAATATTTATTTTCATTGCCAGGGCGGTAGTAACCGTACAGGAACAGTAGCAATTGGCACACTATTAAGTTTGGGTAAAGCTGATACAATAGAAAAAGCTGAAGAAATAGCCCAAACGGCAAGGCCGAAAATTAATGTGAAACCTGAGATGAAGGAGACATTAAAAAGGCTCTTTCCCAACTCTTAAATTAAAAACCGCACAATCCGGGCGTATAAAAAGCACGAATGAAGAATTTGACGGAAAATATAGTTTAGGAGAGGTATATCTACAGTGAAATGAATTATAGAATAAAATTCGTAACAAACTCCTTTACTGCATAGTACAACGATATGCGCAATAAGATAAGGTTACTTCTTAGATTATATTATCGACGATACGAAGGTGTAGATTTGTTGCTAAAACGATTTGGTGTCTGCCTGCGATAAAGCTTTACTTTACCGGGGCAGACACCTTTTTTCAGTTTCTAATTTACGTTCGATAGCTTTTTCGATATTGGCCTGGAGTAATTCCAGTAATTTTCTTAAAGATTACAGGGAAATTGGCTGGATGTTCATATCCCGTTTTATCTGCAATTTGTGCAATTTGTTCATCGCTTTCTCTGAGCAATCGTTTCGCTTCTCGTAAACGAATAATTTGCAAATACTCTTTGTATTGAAAGCCTGTAATTTTCTTAAATGTGTGACTTAAATAAGATGGACTAATATAGAAGTGTTTTGCGACCTTTTCTAGCGTGATTTTCATATGATAATGATCGTTCAAGTAAGTTGATATTTCCGATATTTTCTGGTGCATCGGATGCAGTGAGGAGAGTTTCTCTATATTTTCTTTTATCCCACGCTTAAGGGGCAAGTAAGACCCCCACCTCAAAACGTAAGAAAATCGAGAAGTTTAGGTGGGGGATAAACTGCCCCTAAAGGTCCGATAAGTTGAACTAACAATCAGTGGGGGATGAAGGAAAACCCCCACTGATTGAAGTTCAGCTTTATTGAATCTCGATGCATATGAATGAGCAGTTGGGTTAAGAGTGCTTCGGCATAAGTTTCTTAAGCAACCTGTTTTGTCTCACACTCACGTATTAATTTTTGAAGCAGTTCTTCAACTATTGCCTGCATGTTAACGGAAAAGCGAATTAATGTAGCTCCGCAAATCTCTTTCAATAAGGGTACGTGGCCTGTTGACAACTGTGTCGTAAGGAACTCACCAGTAAAGTTAACTAGAATTCGTTCACACATAAGTACTTCTGAGCTCGTCGTACGGTGAACATCGTTTGGGTAGATGAAGATCATGTCCCCCTTACGAGCGGTATAGACCGTTACACCTATAAGGTACTATATCTACTTGAGTAAAAAAACCAAATTCATAATTATGAACTTGGTTTTTTATATACTCTGTTAGGGTAGCTCATTTTCAAGAATGTACTCCCTTTAAGTTTCTATTACACTCTTATGCGAGTCTTATCTTAAAATCTTGATAGTCAAATTGTTTTGCAATGTAACAATTTCCATCTTTACCTTTAACGGCAATAGCTGGTAATGGCATTCCATTAAACGTGGTGTTTTTCACCATTGAGTAGATGGCCATATCACCAAAAACTAAGCGATCACCACTTTTTAATGGCTGATCGAAGGAATAATCGCCGATAACATCTCCTGCAAGACAAGTTTGACCACCAAGTCGATACGTAAATGGCTTTTCACCAACTTCGCCTGAACCGAAAAGCGGTGGGCGGTAAGGCATTTCTAGAACATCTGGCATGTGACAAGATGCAGAAGTATCTAAAATGGCAATCTCCATTTTATTTTGAAGCGTATCAAGTACTGTTGTAATTAAGTATCCTGCATTGAGAGCAACTGCTTCTCCTGGCTCAAGATATACGACTAAACCATACTTTTCTTGCATTCTTTTAATACATTTTTCTAACAATGGGATATCATAATCTTCTCTTGTAATATGATGCCCTCCACCAAAGTTAATCCATTCCATTTGTGAGAGCCATGGACCAAACTTTTCTTCGACTGCATTTAGAGTTACTTCTAAATCGTCCGAGTTTTGTTGACATAGTGTGTGAAAATGCAATCCTGATACACCGTCTAACAAGTCAGGGCGAAAATGCTCGATCGTCACACCAAAGCGAGACCCAGGTGAACATGGATTATAGATGTCATGCCCTTCTTGAGTGGAGCATTCAGGATTAATGCGCAAGCCCACTTTTCTACCAGCTTGTAAAGCCTTGTCCTTAAACTTATCAAGTTGAGAAAATGAATTAAAGATAATGTGGTCACAAATTGAGATAATCTCATCAATTTCATCATCACGATAGGCAGGGGCAAAGACATGATTTTCTTTACACATTTCCTCGTGACCTAGGCGAGCCTCGAATAAGCCGCTAGCTGTTGTTCCATTTAAATACTCTCCAATGAGAGGATACATTTTAGACATGGAAAATGCTTTTTGTGCTAAAACAATTTTACATCCTGTACGTTTCATAACTCCATTAAGGATTTTTAAATTTTTTTCCAAAAGACCTTCATCAACTACATAACACGGTGTCGGTAATTCTTCAAACCGCATCTTAACGAACGTACTCCGGATCTAACTTTTTTACAGGCTCATTATCTACAAGCTCTGGGTTATGATCTTCTTGCCATGGTAAGCCCCATTTGTTTAAAGCATCCATGAAAGGATCTGGATCGAATTCCTCGATGTTATAAACGCCTGGTTTACTCCATGTTCCATTCATAATCATCATTGCACCGATCATTGCAGGAACTCCAGTTGTATAGGAAATAGCTTGTGAGCCCACTTCTTTATAGCATTCTTGATGGTCGCAAACATTGTATACATAATAAGTTTTTTCTTTTCCGTCTTTTTTCCCTTTAAAGATACAACCGATATTTGTTTTTCCAACTGTTCTTGGTCCAAGTGAAGCAGGATCAGGTAATACAGCTTTCAGGAATTGAAGTGGAATAATTTGCTTCCCTTCGTATTCAATCGGCTCAATTGAAGTCATTCCAACATTTTCAAGACATTTAAGGTGAGTTAAGTAGCTTTGACCAAATGTCATGAAGAAACGGATACGTTTAATTCCAGGAATGTTCACAGCAAGCGACTCTAACTCTTCATGGTATAATAAATACATATCTTTTTCCCCAACTTCTGGGAAGTTGTAAACTCGTTTGATTTCCATTGGCTCAGTCTCAATCCACTTACCGTTTTCCCAGTAACGTCCATTTGCAGAAACTTCGCGAATATTAATTTCAGGATTGAAGTTTGTTGCAAATGGATAGCCATGATCTCCACCATTACAATCAAGAATATCAATATATTCAATCTCATCAAAATGATGCTTTAAGGCATAGGCTGAAAATACCCCTGTTACACCTGGATCAAAGCCGCTACCTAAAAGAGCAGTAATTCCAGCTTTCTCAAAGCGCTCACGGTAATCCCATTGCCATTTATATTCAAATTTTGCTGTATCTTCCGGTTCGTAATTGGCAGTGTCTAAATAATGAGTTTTAGTCGCAAGGCAAGCATCCATAATTGTTAAATCTTGATAAGGTAAAGCTAAGTTCATTACTATATCTGGTTTAACCTCTTCAATTAAGGCAATTAACTCATCAACATTATTTGCATCAACTTGAGCAGTTGTAATTTTCGTTTTTCCACCATCTAATTTTGCTTTTAAGTCATCACATTTTGATTTTGTACGACTCGCGATACAAATCTCTTCAAATACCTCACTGTTTTGAACA
This sequence comes from Anaerobacillus alkalidiazotrophicus, assembly GCF_001866055.1. Next base: position 342,123 of record NZ_MLQS01000001.1, on the reverse strand, counting down.
CATTTGTGGATAGTTACTGATGCTACTCCACCACAACCAATAATAAGTGCTTTTCCCATTCTTATCTCTCCTTACTAAATAGATTTTGCAACCTTGAGAGGTGGTGCATACAACCTATATTAGGTAGTTAGCAATTCTTTGTTAAAATATCCCCTCAAAAAGATTTTTTAAAACAAAAAAGCAAGTGCAAACGCATAATGCGCACAACACTTGCTTTAGATATAATTTTCAATATAAAAAAGCATCAATATATTTAGGATACAAGGTCATAAATATAATAACAAATTCCTAGAACTTTTCATTAGGAAACTAGCTCTTAAATATTCAAAAAATATCAGTACGAGATCAGAGTTTATATAGCAAATAATTACTGTTATCACTCTTATTGATCGTTTCACAAGTTGTGTGCCTATATGCACTGGTTGTAAAGTAACCAACTTATAAAATTTGAGCTTTTAACTCAATCAATAAAGCAACTAAGTTGCCAATCGGCATTTGACCCGGCTGTCCGTATGGCCTTAACTTCTTGATGGAAGTGGTCAAAATTATCTGCTTGGAAATACATGATATTTTTTAAATATTAGTTTTCCAAATAATGCTCCTTTAGATTAACATAAATTATACAGATTTCAATAGTAAAATAAAATTTTTTTTGAGATGAAAATATTGAAATGATAAAGCTTAAAGTTTAATAAATCTAGGTTTGTTCCGGATGGTGACAATAATGTAAATAAAAGGAAGGTGATGGAGGTACACTAGTGAATTTTGAATTACATATTCTTAAATGAACTAAGTGGAACATCAGTAGTTAGTCGTGTTTACAAGTTAAGTGGCGTAGTAGTGAAAATACCAATCCTTGATGAACTAACTATTGAAGTGGATGAAACAAAAAATTATACACAAATTCCGGAAAGGCTCAGCGCTTCATTTTGGTAAATTTTACTACTGAGAGCAAAAGAAATATAATATCGTTGGCGTTCTTTAGGACAGAGATACCGCTATTATTAAAATATTGTCACTTTATTAATCTTCTCGGTCACCAGGTCCGTTATTCATATTAACTGTAAGAAAATATTAATAAATCTATCTAATAAAGGATCTGGTCTCTCGGTTATTTTTATCACAACACTTTATCGGAAGGTCGCTATTTGAAGGGATGTCGTTAAGTTTTCGTTGTTGGATATTGCATTCAAATGAGTCTCTTTTTTGTCATTTCTGTGGTGGTCTTTTTAAAAAGGAGTATCAAAATTAAGTTCCATTCATAAAAAACTAACAAAATTGGACAAAATATGAATAGCTTTTTAAGTAAAGCACCATTCGCTAAATATAGGGCGGTAACAAATAGTTGACAAGCTATTGATACAATGGTATTTTTTATTTTATTCCGATTGAAATACTATGAAATCAAGAGAGAAAGAGGCGTTTGAAAATGAAGAAAATTATAACTTTATTGTTTATACTACTGATGACGGTGGTAATAGTAGCTTGTGGTCCCGCTGAAGAGACACCAAACGAAGAGGAAACTAACGATATACAAACGGAAACAGAGAGTGAAGAAGCACGCGATACTGCGTGGGCAGATATAGAAGCAGCTGGAAAGATGATTGTAGGAACTTCAGGTACGTATAATCCTATTACATATTATGATGAGAACAATAATCTAACTGGTTTTGATGTTGAATTGATTAGAGAGATGGCTAACAGATTAGGTGTAGAAGTTGAATTCAATACAATGTCCTTTGATGGAATTTTACCTGCATTACGTAATGGACAAATCCACATTGCAGCTAATGATTTTGCAATAACAGAAGAACGTAAAGAGACATTTGATTTTGTACTTCCACACAAATATTCTTATGGCTCTGCGATTGTTCGAGTGGAAGATGTAGATAAATTTGAATCAGCGCACGATCTTGAAGGTGTGAAAGTTGCATTAGGATCGTTAACAAGTAACTATGCAGTGTTTGCAGATAATATTGGAGCAGACGGTGTGGCATATGATGGTGGAGTCGATGCTATTCTTCGAGATATTATTAATGGAAACCGTGATGCTTATTTAAATGATCGCTTAGTACTGCATCGTACATTAGAAGGATTTGGTGATGACCGCCTGGCGGTTGCAGAAAATGTAAAATATCACGCAACAGAAAGTGCGATCATTATGTTAAAAGGAAACCTTACTTTGAAAGAACGTCTTGATGAGGTAATAGAAGAATTACTTGAAGATGGTACAGTAAAAGAGTTATCGGAACAATTTCTAGGAGAAGACGTATCTCAACCATTAGATAAATCGGAAATTATTGGATTAGATGGTAAGTTATAAATAGTAGAAGTACAAGGAGATTTTCCTTGTATTTCTTTTTCAATTTTAAGTGGTTTGGGAAAGGAGGAGAAAAGTTGTTTGAATGGTTTAATGAAATTAAATGGGAACATTTATATGATCCTAAACTTGCATGGGAATCATTACCGTTTTTATTTGAAGGTTTAAAATATACATTATATATTGCACTATTTAGTATGTTCTTTGCATTAATATTAGGTGTTTTAATAGGAATTGCTCGCATGTCTAAGTTCTTGTTTCTTCGCTGGCCAGCAAGGATTTATATTTCCTTTATGCGTGGTACTCCATTACTTGTTTTTCTTTTTATTCTTTATTATGGTTTTCCAGTACTTGGTATTAATTTTAGTAGTCCAATTATAGCAGGGATTATCGGAATTAGTATGAACTTCGCTGCCTATAACGCTGAAGTCGTACGTTCTGCCATTATGTCAGTGCCTAGAGGACAGTGGGAAGCAGCTGCTTCTTTACAGATGGGGTATGTACAGACACTTCGAAGAATCATCATCCCTCAAGCTACTCGAATAGCTTTACCACCAACATTTAGTATCTTCATGGATGTTGTAAAAGGAACGTCATTAGCCTCGGTAATAACTGTACAAGAGTTATTATATAGTGCAAGACTTGTGTCAGGACGTACATTTGAGAGTATGACGATGTATACGACTGCTGCTCTTATTTACTGGGTCGTCTGTATTGTAATCGGTTATTTCCAGGAAAGATTAGAAAAACGATACAATCGCTATTTGAGTAAAAGGTAAATGAAGGGAGCTTTTTATGATTACTGTTTCAAATTTAAATAAAAAATTTGACGATCTGACTGTTTTAGAGTCTATTAACTTCTCAGTCAAAAAAGGTGAGGTAGTTTGTCTGATCGGTCCTTCTGGTTCTGGAAAAACAACTTTACTACGTTGTCTAAATTTATTAGAAATACCAAATGCAGGATCGATTATGATTGGCGACAAAACTGTTTCGTTTGGAAAGAAGGCGCCTTCGAAAAAAGATACGCGTGAACTAAGGAATTTCTCGGGAATGGTGTTTCAAGGATTTCATCTTTTTCCACATAAAACGGTTATCGAAAACATTATAGAAGCACCGTTAATTGTAAAGAAAAAAAAGAAAGAGGAATTAATTAGAGAGGGAGAAGCATTACTTAAAAAGGTAGGAATGTTCGAGCACCGTGACAAATATCCTGATTCACTTTCAGGAGGACAACAACAACGAACAGCTATTGCTCGAGCGCTCATGATGAAGCCAGAGGTTATGCTTTTTGATGAACCAACCTCAGCCCTTGACCCTCAGCTTGTTGGTGAAGTTCTCAGAGTTATTGAAGATTTAGCAAAAGAAGGTCAGACTATGGTTATTGTGACGCATGAAATGAGTTTTGCTCGTCGGATTGCAGATAAGGTGCTGTTTATGGATGGCGGCTACATTGTTGAAGAGGGAAGTGCTAAGCAAGTTCTTGAACAACCATCAGAAGAGCAAACAAAGAAGTTTTTACAAATGATAGAAGATGAATAAATCTTTACCATTCGTGTTAAGTTCTAAGAATGTTGGTTTATAAATACAAAATCCTTACGATCAGCATTGACTGATTGTAAGGATTTGTTTTTTCTAAGAGTACATTTTACTTCTCCGTTATACTTCTTTATTTCCAACAATCCCATAAAAGAAAATATTCGTAATATCTTCAGTTAAAGGTAATATTTTCTGATACACTTCTTCTTTCTGAATATATTCTTTTAACATATGCACATAAAATAAAATTGCTTCATTTGAAAGGTTAGGGTCGACATATCCTTGCTCCTTACCTTCTTCAAATAATCTTAAAAAGTAAGGGATCGCCTTTTCATTATATAGCTTTTCAATATCATTTCCCTCTGTATACTCCTTCATCATATATTGATAAAATTCTTCGTGAATTTGACTAGCTGCCTCTTTTTTATTAAAAATGATTTTCTTTACTTTTTCAGGGAAAGGTAGTTTCGCCTCGATAATGTTTTCAAAGTCAACGACTGCTTTATTGATATAAAAATTGAATACTTCATGAATTAATTTATGTTTGCTTTCAAAGTAATTATAAATAGTAACTTGAGAAACGGTTGCTTCTTTAGCAATTTCAACAATGGAAACTTTTTGGATACCATGTTTCATAAATAAAGCTAATGCCGCTTCTAAAATATTTCGTTTCTTTAGTTCTCTTCGTCGTTGAAACCCGTCCATTTATTTCACCTCTAGTTTATTTTAATAAAAATTATGTAATAAGACAAATGAAATAGTTCATAAACTATTGTCAAAGGAGTTTGTTTTGTATATTATGAAATATATAAGTTAAAATATTTCATAACTTTCAAGTCTTAATTGCAAATTAAACAAAATCTTCCAGCAAACAAAAAGTTTGATGGAAAAGAGGAGGCTTTCTAATGACCATTTTACAAACAACAAATCTAACAAAGAAGTTTGGTAAATGTAAGGCACTAAATGGTGTAAATATGGAAGTGAACAAAGGAGAGGTATTTGGTTTTATTGGGCCAAATGGAGCTGGGAAATCGACAACCATTCGGATATTACTTGGGATTTTGAAGGCAACCGGGGGAGAAGCAAAAATATTTGGTAAGGATGCCTGGAAAGATGCGGTTGAAATTCATAAGCGTATTTCGTACGTACCAGGTGATGTGACACTATGGCCGAATTTAACGGGTGGAGAAGTTATTGATTTATTTACGAAGTTACGAGGGGGAAACAATAAAAGTCGCCGCGAGGAACTCATTCAAAAATTTGATTTAGACCCATCTAAAAAGTGTCGAACCTATTCTAAAGGCAATCGACAAAAAGTTGCTTTAGTTGCAGCCTTCTCATCGGATGCGGATTTATATATATTAGATGAGCCTACATCTGGACTTGATCCACTAATGGAAAAGGTATTTCATGAATGTATCATGGATGCTAAACAAGAAGGGAAAAGTGTCTTACTTTCTAGTCATATTTTATCTGAAGTAGAAAAACTGTGCGACAAAGTAGGTATTATACGTCAAGGTAAAATCATTGAGTCAGGAACGTTAAAAGAATTACGTCACTTAACGAGAACAAATTTGATTGTGGAAACAAAGCAACAGTTAACCGGTCTAAACGGTTTAAAAGGGATTTATGATATTGAAAGGATAGAACAAGCCTTATCATTTCAAGTAGATCCAGAAGAATTAGACGTTGTGATGAAATATGTGAGTCAGTTCGGGTTAGTTAGATTAGAAAGTTCACCTCCGAAATTAGAAGATTTATTTATGCGTCATTATGAAGGGCCAAATCATAATTCTCATACAGGAGTGGGTGAAGCTTAATGTGGAAGCAGTTCTACACTCAAACAGGAAGGCTGTCTTATTTCATTTTAAGACGTGATCGAATTCGTATTCCTATTTGGTTACTTTCGCTAACCTTAGTCACATTTCTTACTGCAAATGCTTTTACTGGACTATACCAAACAGAAGCAGAGCGTCAGATTGTTGCTGAGACAATGAGAAATCCGGCTATGACAGCAATGGTTGGACCAGGATTTGGTTTAGACAATTATACCGAAGGTGCGATGATGGCTCATCAAATGTTGTTATTTACTGCAATTGTTGTAGCGATTATGAGTATTTTACTCGTAACACGACATACGCGAAATGATGAAGAAGAAGGTCGGATCGAATTAATTCGTTCTCTTCCAGTTGGGAGGTTATCAAATTTAAGTGCACCAGTGATTGTATTATTTATAGTAAACGTTATTTTGACCTTATTGATTGGTTTTGGTTTGTATTCATTAGGAATAGAAAGTATGGATCTACAAGGATCCCTCCTTTATGGGGCAGCATTAGGAGCAACTGGAATTTTCTTCACTTCTATTACTGCATTGTTTGCCCAACTTTCGTCAACTACGAGAGGAACGATTGGTTATGCCTTTACCTTATTAATGATTGCTTACTTAATTCGGGCCGTCGGGGATGTTAGTAATGAGATACTTTCGTGGTTCTCGCCTCTTGGTTGGATTTTGCAAACCCAGGTGTATGTTAATAATGATTGGTGGCCGATAATTTTTACAGTAGTCATAGCACTTCTAGTGGTGGGAGTTGCATTTTATTTGAACGCCAACCGTGATTTAGGTGCTGGCTTATTACCAACAAAACCAGGTAGAAAATATGCGTCACGCTTCTTAAAAAGTTCAATTGGTTTACCTTTTAGACTTCAGCGAACCGGAATTATTGCATGGGCAATTGGAATGTTCATATTAGGAACGTCTTACGGATCTGTATTAGGTGATTTGGAAACATTTCTTGAAAGTAACGAAATGCTAAGAGAGATGTTACAAGCGGTAGAAGGATTATCGTTAACAGAACAATATTTAACAATGCTAATGTCGGTAATCGCAATGCTATGTACGATCCCTGCTTTAATGTTTATATTAAAGCTGAAAGGTGAGGAGAAAAGAGGACACCTTGAACATATCCTTGCTCGTTCGGTATCCCGTACAAAAATAATGGGAAGCTATTTTTTCATTTCATTTGTGTTTGGCTCAATGATGCTAGTCCTCGCAGTAATTGGCCTTTGGATAGCTGCAACAGGAGTAATGGATGATCCGCTTTCATTTGAAACGTTATTTGGAGCTGGGATGGTTTATTTACCAGCGATGTGGGTGATGATTGGGGTAGCTGTCTTGCTTGTTGGACTTTTCCCATCATTAACAGGGATAAGTTGGCTATATTTAGGTTATTCATTCTTTATCGTTTATTTAGGGGGATTACTTCAGTTTCCAGAGTGGCTGGGAAAAGCATCTCCATTTGGCCATGTACCAAAACTCCCAGTAGAAGATTTTGACTTTTTAAAAGTCTTAGTGTTAACAATTGTCGCACTTGCTCTCGCTTTACTTGGATTTTTAGGATATAATAAGCGTGATATCGACGGATAATAATGAGAAAAAGCACATTCTAAGTAAGAAAAGAATGTGCTTTTTGTATACTTTTATAGGGAGGTAAATTTGTGAAAGAGTTATTTCAGACTAACCGTGACCAATTTATAAAATTTATTAATTATTTAAAGGATTTAATTTTCATTATGGAAGTGATAAGTGAACGTGACTTTCGTTATATAATTGTGAACGATGCAGCAAAAAAAGTACTTACTGTCCCAAATATTATAGGTTTAAAAATAGAAGACGTTGTTTCGAAGCAAGATGCTAAATTTTTAATCGAAAAGTATCGAGAAGTGGTAATAAATAAAAAAGAAAACAACTTTGTTGCACGATATCAAAAAGATAAGTATGGTGAAACGGTTCTAAGTCCTATTTTTAATGAAGAAAACGATGTCGCTTATATCATTGGCGTTACACGTGATATTACTGCTCGGCACCTTTACGAAGAAAAAATTCGTCATTTGGCCTTTTATGATTCGTTAACAGGACTTCCTAATAGAGAGTTATTTAATAGAGATATTAATCGTGCAATAGAAAATGCAAATAGACGAAAAAGTAAATTGGCAATGCTTTATATTGATTGTGATAATTTGAAGCCGGTTAATGATCAATATGGGCATGATGTAGGAGATCAATTTTTAATAGAGGTAGCAAAAAGGTTACAAAGAAGTGTGAGAATTAATGACAGTGTAGCTCGTATAGGTGGCGATGAATTTACTATTTTGTTATCAGAAATTAATAACAATGAAGATATTCTCAAAATTGTTCATAGAATTTATAGTACAATGAAAAGAGATTGGATTTATGCAAACATAAAGGTTGATATACACATTAGTTTAGGTATTGCTGTCTTTCCAACTCATGCAAAAGAAACAGATAGATTATTAAAAAAAGCGGATATGGCTCTATATAAAGCTAAGCAATGTGGCGGTAATTGTTATTGTTTTTCTGATGGATAATTATATACAGAAAGATTTTGTATAGATTAATATGAAAAGGTTTGATGTTATGAAAAATGTTGATCATGAGTATTTATTACAATCTTTAATAAAGCAAAATGAAGTATTAGAAAAAATCTCTCAAGGGGTAGACCTTATTCATGTACTTGAAACAATAATTTTAAGTATAGAAGACATATTCAGTGACGTAGTGTGTTCGATCCTTTTTTTTGATGATAAACAAAAAATATTAAAGAATGCTATCGGGCCAAGTCTACCTGAGGAATACTTAGCTTCATTAAATAAAGGGGTAAAAATAGGGCCAAATGAGGGCTCTTGTGGAACAGCAGCGTTCTTTGGTGAAAAAGTGATTGTTTCAGATATTTCTTTAGATCCACTATGGAGTAAATATAGAGATTTCACATTATCTTTTGGATTGAGATCTTGTTCGTCAAGACCAATACATTCTCCAGAAAAAAAACTGTTGGGAACATTTGCATTATATTACTCAAGACCATATCAACCGTCCATGAGTGAAATTGATGTACTTGAAAGATTTACATACTTAGCAGGGATTGCGATGGAAAGGCAAAAAGTTGAGCAAAAACGTGAAAAGTATGAGTTAATGGCTGAAAATATTACAGAGTTACTTCTAATTTTAGATTCGAAAGGGTACATAACCTATGCATCGCCTTCTTTTAAAACAACATTAGGATATGATCCAGAAGAGCTCCTTGGGAAGTATACATTCGACTATTTACCATTAAATGATGTTAAATTTCTTTCAGAGGAATTTGGGAAAATTGTAAAAGAAAAAGCCAATGATTTCAAAATAATTAATATTATGAATAGAGATGGAAAGTACATACCAATTGAAGTGACAGGCGTCCCCGTGTTGGAAAAAAGCGGTGAGGTTAAAAATGTTGTTATGGTTGGTCGGGATATTCAAGAAAGAAAAATAATTGAACAAGCATTGAAAGAAAGTGAAGAAAGATATCGAATATTGGTCGACTCATCACCAGATGCCATACTTGTTCACGATAATGGAGAGATTGTCTATACGAATAAATCTGGAGCTACTCTTATCGGCGTCGATAACCCTAGTATAATTTTAGGAAAATCTATCTATTCATATATTGATCCAAAAGACCATCCAATTATTATTAATAGATTAAAACAGTATTATGTTGGAGAGGCGAAAATGCTAGATCCGGTTGAAATAAAAGTTTTCAAATGTAATGGTGAAAGCGTAGACATTGAAATTACCTCTCGTGTGGTTATTTATGAAGGGAAAAATTGTGTTCAATCTATTGCCAGAAATATTACAGATAGAAAAAAGAACGAAGAAAAAATTAAATTTTTGGCCTATCACGATCATTTAACAAAGTTACCTAATCGTTTTTATTTTAATGAATTAATTCAAAAGCAACTTGATAATATGAAACTAGTAAAACAAAAAATGGCTATTTTATTTTTCGATCTTGATAACTTTAAACAATTAAATGAATCTCTTGGACATTCTATGGCTGACAATGTTCTAAAAAGAGTTTCCGAGAAAATTAGTAAATGCATATCAACTGATGCTATTATAGCAAGAGTTTCTGGAGATGAGTTTTCAATTTTACTTCCTAATATAGAAAATATCGAGCAAGTAGAAGTTATTTCAAGAAAGATATTATCTGTTTGTAACGAAGAAGTTTCTATAGAAGGACGTAGTATAAAGACACCAGTAAGTATTGGTGTTAGCATTTATCCTTCTCATGGGAAAGATCGCGAGGAATTGGTGAGGAATGCTAACTTAGCAATGGACACTGCTAAACAGAAAGGTAAAAATAATTTTCAATTATATACTGAAGAGATTAAGGAAAAGTTTGTTAGAAAAAGAAAACTAGCTGAAGATTTGAAATATGCGATCGCTAATCATCAATTTTTTATTTGTTATCAACCGATCATCAATACAATCAAAAATATAGTATGTTCTGTTGAAGCATTATTACGTTGGAAACATCCAAACGAAGGTATGATTTCACCAGGCGAGTTTATTCCGATATCTGAAGATAATGGGGCGATTATTCCAATAGGAGAATGGGTTTTAAGAACTGCTTGCTTACAAGTAAAACAATGGCAAAAACGAGGTTATTGTGATTTAGTATTAAAGGTTAATTTGTCAGTTCGGCAGTTTGAACAAGAAAATTTTGTAGAGATGATTGCCAATGTACTAAAGGATACGAATTTTAATCCACAATTATTAGAATTAGAAATTACCGAGAGTATTTTAATGTTAAATACACAGCATACAATAGAAATACTAAATAAGCTAAAAAAGTTACATGTTAAGATTTCACTTGATGACTTTGGTAAAGGCTTCTCTTCACTCTCATATTTAACCGATTTTTCTTTTGATGTATTAAAAATTGATCGTTCGTTTGTACAGAAGATTTTAATAGATAATAAATCGGCTGCAATCGTTAATACTGTCATCAGTTTAGCGCATCAATTAAATCTACGAGTCGTTGCTGAAGGAGTAGAAACTGAGGAACAATTCAAGTTTTTAGTAAACAACCAATGTGAGGAAGTTCAAGGTTTCTTCATTAGTCACCCTTTACCAGTAGAAGATTTTGAACGGCTATATTTTACCTGAATAGTATGTTTGAGAAACCCTTGCTGAATAACTAATTTTATTCAGCAAGGGTTTAATGTTTGTATAGCGTCATCGATTATACCCAGTATTACTTGTTCCAATCAAAATTTATTTCTCGTAAAAAGGCCCTTGCTAGAATCATGTGGCCAGTAGCGGTAGGGTGGACACGGTCCCATGCCAATGAAGAAGAGTAAAGATTCCTCAAGATATCATTGAAAGCCGCTTGTGTATCGACGAAAATACAATTGAATTCTTCAGCTATTTGCTTTACAACTAAACCATATTGATCCATTGCCCGACGCATGGCGTCTTGTTCATTACTTTCTATGTAAAAAGGTGCCATCAGTACAATCCCTTTTACATGAGGACTTGTCTCTTTTATCAGTTTTCGTAAGGTTTCCTCATATTCATCGATGTATACGTGCCAATCTTTAATGAATGGTGTATCATATTGCCGCCAAACATCATTTATTCCAATCATAATGGATAACCAATCAGGTTGTTGCTTTAGTACATCAGTTTTCCATCTTTTTTCTAAGTCACGAACAGTGTTTCCATTAACACCTTTATTAACAATTCTAATGCCTAACTCTGGATAAACTGACTGTAAGAGTGCATCAATATTAGATACATAACCTTTGCCTAACGCTCCGAATAGTCCTTCTCCTTCTGGTTTAACACGTTCACAATCTGTAACCGAATCGCCAATAAACAATAATTTTTGACCTTGTTGAAGCTTCATTGTACCTCACCTTCCTAAATGGAATTATTTATCAATAGTTAAACGGAAAAATACATATTCATATCAAAAACAAAAAAGCGTAGAGACGACTTCTTCGTCTTCATTAATGATTTTTTTATTGCCCATTAGGAACTCTCCTTTTAAATAAAAAGTATATTAATAGTATAAAATGATGGCACTCAAAATAGTAGAGTTAAATAATAATACGATTATTTTTACAGGAAATTTTCGCTTCTTACCATTCAAAAAATCCTTACTTATCAAAGCTGATAGTAAGGATTTTCCATAAATTTTGAACTTAGAATACTGCTAGTGCAAGCGCGCGACTTCAATTATTGCTTGAAATCCTTCTTTGATTAGTTTCATGCAGTTATGACATTAATCGTTTCTCTCCAGTGATAGCTTGGATAGGTTGAATATTTTGAGTGAATTCTACTGTTCCTCTATACGTACCATTTTTATCTCGAACTGCAAAGTAACGGATGTATACAAATTTATTATGGAAATTAATCCAGAAATCTTCAACGTCTTTTTTACCAGACTTAAAATCGTCCAATAATGCATTTACAATATGAGCGCTTTGTGGTGGATGACAGTTTTGTACTGTTCTACCAATAATCGACTTAGTACGGTGGAAAATTCGCTCCTTACCGTGTGAAAAGTATCGTACTACATCATTTTCGTCAATAAATGTAATATCTATAGGGAGGTGATTCATCATTAATTCCAATTGGTCTAAAGATAAAATTCCAGTCTCTAGTTGAACTACTCCTTCTTTCATAAACGATTGATCTAATAAATTTGCTCGCTCAGGTTGCCAGGGTTCTGGTAGGTCAATAAATGTGTAGCCAATCACGTCACCCTCGCGTTCAATCTTAAGCCATTCATCTTCTGTTAACTTTTCCATAGACATCGGTAATAAAATATTTTCTTCTTTATAAACCATTTCTGAAACTTCTTCGATAATAAATTCTAGGTTTGCTATGAGTTCTTCTAATTGGCATGTGTCATCATTGAGTTGATTACGTGCTTCTTTGATTGCTGCTCGTATTTTATCATCGACACCCCACATTACTTTCGTTGGTCCAAAAATACCGACTTTCTCTAAATATGGAAAAAGTAAATTTTCTTTACGGCTATAGTGATTATCTATTTCTAGGAGTTCCGTTAAATCATGAAAAAGTTTTTCTTTATTTTCATCACTTTGATCACGTTGATATTGATCCTTATGAAGACTAAGTTTGAAATTAACGAATTTATCAATTTCTCGATTTTCCTTAAAAAATGTGTGTACAGGGTGTCCTGGTTTAGTTCCAAGAGCTTCATCGCTGTGAATTTCTTCAATAGAACCTTTGAAAACTTCTGTATGGACCGAACAAAGGCGTTGAACCTCTTCTACAGAAATACCTTCCTCGATCATTAAGGCTTGCTCCATTTGAGAAATTTCATTGACACTTACTTTATCAATGGCCTGTTGAAACCGTTCTTTTACTTCATCTACATTTTTTCCGTCGTGTAATTCTTTTATGATCTCTTTTAATAGTTTTTGTCTTTGAGATTGATTTAACTCCTGTTTTTCACGGTTATTTATCATTTCACTCATTTAATTCAACTCCCTTAATCGATGATTTTAAATCCATGACTTGTTAAATGCTCTTTTACTTTTTCTAAAGGGATCTTCATAGTACGGCATCCTTTTGGAATAGTCATAATTTTCCCCATGGATTGAAGCATCCCTGGTTTTGTAATATTTACAAAGCCTAATTCTTTCATTAATTCAATTAATTCTGGATAGGCGGTACACAGTTGATATATAGATTTTTTTAAAGATATTTCTTTCATAACTTGTTCACCTCTTAGTAAAAAAGTGCGAATGATTTTTATTCTCAACTGTATTTTAACACGAAGGAGAATGCTTATACGGTGATATAAATCACTAAATTTAAGAAAATCGAATAACAAAAAACCAAGCGAACGAGTTCGCTTGGTTTTCCCTTAATGACTGTGTACGTCGTTATCTTTTCCATTGTTAATTAGCCATTCGGCGATCAGATAAGATTCTCCCTCATTAACAAGACCATCTGGCATCATCCCGCTTCCTTTTAGAATGATCTCTGACACTTCATCAACGGTAATTTTATCTGAAAGGTTTTTTAGGCTTGGACCACCGCCACCCTCTAGATTACCACCATGGCAAGAGGAACAAGCTTGTTGATATAACCCCTCTGCAGTAACAGTATCTGAGTCATTTTGTACTTGTTGTAAACCAAATGCATGATAAGGTACAAATTGGATTTCGTGAGGGGGACCTTCAGAAGGCATTTCTGCAAGTAATTCCCCAGTTTCAGTATCCCAAATTTGCACTCCACTTACCGGTCTTCCACCAATTAAATAAGGATAACGTTCTGTAGACATTCCATGATTTAATGTCCACAATTCCTTCCCGTCTGGACTTACAGCCATATGTGCTGGAATAATCGTTCCAGTTTGGTTCCAGACAACATCATGAGTCGTTGTGTTTACCTTATAGATTTGATGCCCACCAGTTGTTACGTATCCAAATTCGCCATCTGGACTAAAAGAGATATGAATTGGACGATTTTCAAATTGAATGTGATTTGTAATTTCAAGTGTTTCTACATCAATTACTACTATAGTGTTATCGCCACCAACGGCAACCCATACTGTTTTTCCATCTGGTGTTAAATTAACACCGTGTACTTTTCCCTCGGTTTCACCAACGATGATTTCTTTAATGATTTCGTTTGTTTTCCAATCAAACACCACGACTTTACTTTCTGTGTTAACAGTAGCGAAAAGGTAAGGTGTGTCAATAACGATGCCATCCCAATACATTGTTGGTGTAATATAATCTGCACCTTCACCAACATGTAAAGTGTCAACTTCTTTTTGTAATTTAATATCAACGATAGAGATTGTACCACTTCGATCATTTGCTACGTACAAAAATTTTTCATCAGGAGAAAGTGCTGCATGATGTCCACCCTTACCAACCGGTGTTCTCCATATTTCTTTTAATGTTTTTGTATCATAGGCTAGTACATACGAAGGCTCATCATAGTCAAACCAATTAACAGTAAAGAACATGGAAAAGTCATTCGTAAATGTCATGGCATGAACATCGTGTAAATTAGGATAATATTCTGGAATTGTTCTCTCAAGCTTTGGACCACCTGTATCGATAGCTGTCACCAATTTTCGATACTTAGCATCAAAAATTAATATTTTATTACTAGCTCCACCAGCAACGACAGCAAAGTATTCGCTTCCATAAGTTCCGCCTGCAATTAGTAGATCAAGTGAATGATCTTCTGATACTTCAGGAGTCGTATGAGGATCAGCTGTTTCTTCTGTCTTTTCTTCATTCGTACATGCAGTTAATAGTAATAAAAGCAAACTACTGATTAATAGTAATCTTTTTCTCATTAAAATGACTCCTTTAATAAATATTTTCTTATTAAAAATATTTTAACAAAATAAATAAATATAAGTTATTTATTTATGTGACACTTAAGTGAAATAATAAATTACAGTGGAAAAATAAGGACTTTAAACTCTATAAAAAAATAAAGGTTTGTTCATACTATGTTCATTTAGACATGTTACTATAGACAAGAATTAATTTATCCCACTTTTATGGGGCGGTAACACCCCCACCTTAAAACTTAAGGAAATCGAAAAGTTTAGGTGGGGGATTAACAGCTCCTAAAGGTCCGTTATAGAATAACTAACAATCAGTGGGGATGAAAGAAACCCCCGACTGATTAAAGTTCAGCTTTATTTGATATTGATTAAGATTTTTATTATAAACGGAGGGTTACTAAATGGCTTTAACGAAAGAAAAAGGATCTGTTTTTCTATTTGCATTAATGTTAGTTTTAGTAGGTTGTAGTACTAATGGTAGTACATTGGCAGAGGAAAAAGACGAACCAGCTCGCTTCCCTGTTGAGATTAGTCAGATTGAAATGGGAACACTTACTAGTCAGTTAAGTCTTTCTGGGAATGTTATGGCAAGTAAGCAACTACCGGTTCTCCCAATGGTAGCTGGTGAAGTGAAAGCCGTTCATGTAAAAAATGGGGATATTGTTGAACGAGGAGATATTATTATTGAAATAGATGTATCGGATATCGAACTTAGTCTTTCTCAAGCTCGCGCAGGTTTAGAGGCAGCTGAAGTGAATTTAAATGGAACTAAGGCGATGAGAGAACAAAGTATACGTCAGGCACAAATGCAATTAAATCAAGCAAAAGAACTTTATAAGATGCTTAATGAGGCAGAAGATATCGATATTGAACTTGAAAACGTACCTGAAGAGTTTCACGACATTTTTCATCGTTTAATACAAAGTAATATGCCTACAGAAGCAGATAAAAAACAAGCTAAAACAGCTGTAGAACAAGCGGAAATGGCATTAGCGCAAGCAAAGAGAACAGAACAAGTTGATGCAGCAAGTGCTTCAGTTAAGCAAGCAAACCTGTCTGTAGAAATGGCTGAAAAACAAAAGAAACATGCTGTTGTTAGAGCACCAATCGGGGGACAAATTAGCAATTTTAATACGAGTGTTGGAGCAATGGTTTCTCCTCAAGCCCCACTTTTACAAGTAGTTCAAATGGATGAACCTGTCGTTCACCTAAACGTTAATGAATCGATGTTAGCAAATCTTGAGGTAGATCAAGAAGTTGGTGTATATATTAGATCAAATAACGAGGAGTATGATGGGCGTATTACCTATATTGGTATTATGCCTACCGAACAGTCACGTGCTTATCCTGTAGAAATCGCTATTTTAAACCCAGAAGAAAAATTAAGAGTAGGAATGCTTGCCGAAGTATTGATTACTCCTTCAATGGTTAATCAGGAAGTACTTGTCCATGTTGATGCAGTTATGTATGAAAAAGATGAGAGTATCGTTTATGTGACTGCTGATGGAGAAAGTGTAGAAAGACGTGTCATAACAATTGGAAATGAAACTTCAGAATGGATCAGTGTTGAAAGTGGCTTAGAAGTAGGAGAATTCGTAGTAATTCGAGGCATTCATCAACTGTACGATGAAGCGTTAATTAATATCCGCAACGATATCGGTCAATCTTTTGGAGAAAAAATAGAAGAACCACTAGAAAGTGAAGATAAAGAGTCTAGTAGTGAAAACGAGGTATAACGCGCAAATTCGGAGGTACGTAAATGAGACTAATAAATGAATCGGTTAAACGGCCGGTTGGTGTAGTTATCATCGCGCTCGTCATGATTATGTTAGGTGTGGTGTCTTTATCTGGTTTAAAAGTAGATTTAATGCCAGATTTAGATTTGCCAATTGCAGCTGTTTCAACCCCATATAATGGTGCAGCTCCACAAGAGGTCGAGAGTTTGGTTACTAGGCCACTAGAAGGAGTGTTAAGCGCTACAGAAGGTCTAACAACCATCCAGTCCATTTCAACGCAAAATCAATCATTGATTTTGTTAATGTTTGATTTTAATACTGATTTGGATAGTGTTATGCTTGATCTCCGTGACCGTATAGATATGGTTCGTCCGATGTTACCAGATGGTGCCGGAACACCTTCTGCAATGCGATTTGATCCGAACCAAATGCCAATTATGCAAATTGGTGTTTCAGCAGAAATGGACTTAACGAGGCTTACTTATATTGCAGAGGACAATATTGTCCCTCGTATCGAGCGTATTCCAGGTGTAGCTTCTGTCAATTTAACCGGTGGCCAAGAAAGAGAAGTTATTGTTGAACCAGACTTGGTATTAATGCAAAGATACGGTTTAACAATTGCTCAAGTTGCACAGATGATTGGTGGAGAAAACATTAGTGCACCTGCGGGTGAGCTTACCCGTGGTGGCCAAGAAATGCCGTTACGAATTGTAGGAGAATTTCGTACGATATCAGACATTGAGAATATTAATATTCCCCTAAGAACAGGACAAACTCTTAAGTTGTCTGATATAGCTGAAGTGAAGGATACGTTTAAGGAACAGTCGTCGTATGCCTATGTTAATGGTAAACCTACATTAAACATTGATATTTCAAAGCAGGCTGATGCGAATACCGTTGAGGTTGCTGATGCGGTATCGAAGGAACTAGATAATCTTCAACAAAATTTAACACAAGGTGTAACACTCACTAAAATTATGGATTCTTCGATGTTTATTAAAGAATCTATTAATAGTGTTACTATGAACATGCTTCTTGGTGGAGCGATGGCTATTCTTGTTCTTTTAGCATTTTTGAGAAGTATAAGAAGTACGCTAATCATTGGGTTATCAATTCCGATCGCTATTATTTCTGCTTTTACCTTACTTTATTTTGCCGGTGAAACAATTAATATTATTACCTTAGGTGGCCTGGCGCTAGGTATTGGTTTGTTAGTTGATAGCTCGATAGTCATTTTAGAGAATATCTATAAATTTCGAGAAAGAGGCTATAGTAGAGTTGAATCTGCAATAAAAGGTGCTTCTGAAGTATCTTCTGCGGTAATTGCTTCGACGATGACTAGCTTAGTTGTTTTTCTTCCGATCGTTTTCACTCAAGGAATTGCGGCTGAAATATTTATGCCATTAGCTCTAACTGTTGGGTTTACTTTGATTGCATCATTAATTGTTGCATTAACGATTGTTCCAATGTTGTCAGGACTTTTGTTACCAGAGATAAAGGTCGACGAAGAGCCTAAAGGATTTAGGAAAATTGGTGCAGGCTTCGGACGTTTTATTGAAGGAATAACTAAACGTTATCGAAAAATTTTAAGATGGTCCATTCATCATAAAAAAACAATTGTGTTTGGTACAATGTTTTTACTGATTGCTAGTTTAGGTACTGTTAGATTAGTAGGTCTTGAATTGATGCCCGCATTTGATCAAGGGGAGATTTCAGCAAGCTTTGAAGTTCCACCTGGGACATCAATTGAAGGTAAGCTAGAAGCTGTAAAGGAGATAGAAGAATTCTTACTAGACACCGGCGTAACTGAAGTCGTGCAAACGTCTATTGGCGGTGGCGGCATGATGGGTATGGGTGGAGGCTCGAGTGATGGTAATTTCTTTATTCGGCTTATACCAGCGAATGAGAGAAGTATTACGACTAATCAATTAATTGAAGTATTTAGAGATTTTACTGAGACGCTTCCTACTATTGATGTCAATGTTAGATCGTTTGAAAGTGATGGAATGGGTGGAAATCCGATTGATATCGAAGTAAGGGGGGATGAGCTTGAGACTCTAAAACTAATAGCAGATGATATTAGAGATATTATTAGTGAAGTACCAGGCACATCAAATGTCACCCATTCGATGGGAGAAACAAGGCCAGAAATGCAGATTGTTGTTGATCGAGATGTTGCGAGACAACACGGATTATCTTATGCAGAAGTTATGGATACGGTCAGAAGTAGTGTTAGTGGACAAGTAGCTTCACTTATGCGTAGAGAAGGGCAAGAAGTAAGTATTAAAGTTATTTTACCTGATCAATATCGCGAGAATTTTACTGATTTGCAAAACTTACCGATACTAACGCCTACAGGTGACCTTGTTCCCCTCTCTGAAATAGCTGATTTTATACAAGCAGAAGGGCCAACAGTTATTACACGACAAAATCAGACTCGTGGGGTTTCGGTTAGTGGTGACATTATGGACCGAGATTTAGGTAGTGTCATTGCAGAAATTGAAGCAGAGTTAGATCAATATATATTCCCTGAAGGATATGATTATCATACAGGTGGGGAATATGAAATGATGATGGATGCATTTGTTGATTTAGCCCTTGCATTAGTCCTAGCCATTTTTCTTGTTTATGCAGTGATGGCTTTCCAATTTGAAAAAGTATTATATCCTTTTATTGTAATGTTTAGTTTGCCAGCGACGTTTATCGGGATTATGGTAGGCTTTCTATTAACAAACAGACCGTTAAGTGCGCCAGCTTTTATTGGGATTATTATGTTAGCTGGAATTGTAGTTAATAACGCGATCATTCTCGTTGATTATATTAATAAGTTAAGAGAGCGGGGCTTGACTAGAGAAGAAGCTATTTTGGAAGCAGGTCCAACAAGGTTACGCCCAATCCTTATGACAATGTTAACAACTGTTTTAGCTATGTTGCCACTGGCGATTGGAATTGGAGAAGGTGCAGAACTTCAAGCACCGATGGCAACTGTTATTGTATTTGGATTAACATTCTCTACAATAATTACTTTAGTGCTAGTACCTGTCATTTATATCTATACCGATAGTTTTACAAACTGGTGGAAAGGTTTATTTTCTCGTAAGAAAGACGACAGTGATGCAGAGGTTTCGTAATAGAAGTTAATTTTTACAAGGGTACAAATGGTGGTAATAGCATTTGTGCTCTATTTTTATGTTTGGGATTTTGGAAGATTATAATAAAGCTAAGGACAAATTAAGTAACAAGTATAGAAAGTCGCGCATAAAAAGAGT
Source organism: Anaerobacillus alkalidiazotrophicus (assembly GCF_001866055.1). The sequence goes on along the minus strand of NZ_MLQS01000001.1, from coordinate 322,070 downwards.
CGGCTCGAGCAGAAACAAGGGCGAATCGCGCACAACCGAGAAGAAAACGCGCATAAAAAAAGCCGAATCGCGCACAAATTTGTGAAAACGCGCATAAAAAGAGTCGGATCGAGCAGAAACAAGGGCGAATCGCGCACAATCGANAAGAAAACGCGCATAAAATGGCCNNCGCGCANAAATTTGTGAAAACGCGCATAAAAAAAGCCNAATCGNGCAGAAACAAGGNCGAANCGCGCANAANCGANNAGAAAACGCGCACAAAATGNCCANCGCGCACAAATTTGTGAAAACGCGCATAAAAAAAGCCGAATCGCGCATAAAACATCAATTTGAGTTCGGTGAGATTATGCAAGAAACAGTGGAAAAGATAAGACCGTATATACCCGAACCGAATAACAACCCTGTTGAAAAAATTAAAAAACAAAAATTAAGAATGTTGTAAACGTTTAGCAATAGCTGTAGATTTCTCTAGGATAACGATATGCGGTTGGTAATTTATCTTTTATACAGGATGAGATGGAAATTGAAGCGCAAGCCAAATAGAAAACCACGATTTCTAGTAATGATCATCAAATTCTTGTTAATCGTAATAGAAAAAAGAAACGGTAAGCCGTGTTGATAGGTAACAAGATGAAGCTAGATAGAATTTGGTTTATCCCACTCTTAAGGGGCAAGTAAGACCCCCACCTCAAAACGTAAGAAAATCGAGAAGTTTAGGTGGAGGATAAACTGCCCCTAAAGGTCCGATATAGAATAACTTTCATCAGTGAAGCTGATGATTAGTTATTCTTATGCCCGTGGTATAAGTTGAACTAACAATCAGTGGGGGATGAAGGAAAACCCCCACTGATTGAAGTTCAGCTTTATTTAAACAGGTATTTTTGTTACTAGTGAATTCGTTAGTTAATTACTAATTAGTGCTTGTATCTATTTAAGTAACCTATACTCAATATTTATGTGGACATAAACTATAACAAACACGTAAGGAGGTGATAGTTTATGTCAGATAAAAGAAATCATGGAAAAAAACCGGCACCGCCATTTTTTAACTACCAGCCAATGAAGCAAAAAAATGCTCTTTCACCAAAAGTTAGTAATCATAATGTTGATCCAGATGTTATTACTGGAAAGGCAACTGTTAAAGTTCCGGTTGTTTTAGCAGAAACAGTTGTACAGCTAGAATTAAATCCTAAGATTGAGTTTCCAGAACCAGTACTAGAAATAAAGAATATCAAGAAAAATTTGAAAATAACACAATGCCGCTTATTATTACCAACAAACAAACTATTTTTAGCAGGTTTTGTCCGTAAAAACATTCAATATGCGACACCTAAATATGGAACAAAAGATGCTGTTATTTCTAGTATTCGATCACTAACAATTGACGTTCCATTTAATGCTGTTACAGAAATTGATTATATTAGAAAACCTCAGTTTTCATTTGGACCACAGGATCAAACATTTACGTTCTTTACTAAGTCTGAGCTTCCAGCTGGTTTCTCATCAAAAGAACATCTACTTTCAGGAGACTTATCACAATTTGACCAGTTTAGTGGCGAGGAATTTAACGAGTTACCATATTGTGAGCTACTTTCTAGCCGTTTTATTCAATACGATGAATCATTAGATCGTAAAATGGGCCAAGTATACAACCAAAGAGGCGAATGCATTAAGGCACCTTTCGAAGAAGGTACATTTACGAAAATCGAAGAAAAAATGGTGGTAGAAATTAAGCTAAAAGTATTACAAAAGCAACAAATGAATGTAGACTCAAAAAAATAACCGTAAAACCTAGGGCTTATTCTTAAGCCTTAGGTTTTTCTTTAGAATTAAAGTAGGGACACGTAAATGGCTTATTGCAATTCTTATATTCTAGTTGTGTGAAAGGAAAGTCTATCATCTTTCGACTTTCCTTTCATCTAACATGTTTCTATCGTTTTTTACATCAATAAGTTGTGTTTTTCTTTTTTTACATACTTTTACCAATAACGGTAAAAATAAGTGATGCATTTAAGAAAAATGAAAGGGTTTGGTAAAGGTGGATTTTTTTATCATAATGGTTGCCCCAGTACTTGTCGTTTTTATTTCAGTTATTGTTTTCTTTATATGGGCATTAAAAAGTAAAGAAAATTATAAGTAGAAGGAGGAATAAAAATTGGAGTTTGATACGTTATTATTAAGCCGTTTACTTACATTTATAACGTTAGCATTTCATATTATTTTTGCAACGATCGGTGTTGGTTTACCGCTTTATATATGTTTAGCCGAGTTAATTGGTATAAAAAGAAAAGATCCATACTTTATCTTATTAGCAAGGAGGTGGACGAGAGGTTACATAATTCTTGTTGCTGTTGGCGTCGTAACTGGCACGATTATAGGTTTGCAATTATCCTTATTATGGCCTAGTTTTATGCAAAAAGCCGGTCACTTAGTTGGACTACCATTGTTTATGGAGACTTTTGCCTTTTTCTTTGAAGCCATTTTTTTAGGGATCTACATATATACGTGGGACCGTTTTTCTAATCCCATTTTTCATTGGTTATTATCCATCCCTGTTGTAATTGGGTCATCAGCATCTGCATTTTTTATTACAACTGTAAATGCATTTATGAATACACCAAGAGGCTTCACATTAGTTGATGGCTCATTTTTGAATGTACAACCATTAGTTGCGATGTTTAACCCTGCTACACCGACAAAGGTTGCACACGTATTGACAACAGCTTATTTAACTTCAGGATTTGTATTGGCAAGTATTACAGCTTACTTTTTATTAAAAGGGAAAGGTCACGTTTATTATAAAAAGGCACTACATCTTTCAATGATAGGTTGTTTAGTTTTTTCGATTTTTACCATGTTAAATGGGGATTTCGCTGGTAAGTATTTAGCCAAGTACCAACCAGAAAAACTAGCAGCAGCTGAATGGCATTTTGAGACAGAAAGCCGAGCTAAATTGCTTTTAGGTGGAATTCTTGATGAGGAAACACTAGAGGTAAAATACGGTATTGGAATTCCAGCGGCTCTCAGTATATTGGCCTATAATTCCCCTGATGCGGAAGTAATAGGACTTAATGATTTCCCAAGAGATTTATGGCCCCCACTTTATATTCATTATTTTTTTAACATTATGATATTTAGTGGAATGTTCTTAGCATTTGTTGCTGTTCTATATTTTGTTTTTTATTATGTCAAAGCATTAAATTCGCTACACCCTTGGATATTACGAGGCATATTTATAGGTGGACCCTTAGCAATGCTTGCTATCGAATCAGGATGGATTATGACTGAAGTAGGTAGGCAACCGTGGATTTTAGTAGGTCTTATGAGGACAGGTGAAGCGGTCACGACAGCAGGACAAGTGTTTGAAATGCTAATTTTGTTTACAAGTTTGTATTTCGTTTTAGGTTTATTAGTACCGGTTATTTTAATTCGTTTATTTTCAAAAAAATCTGCAGAGACTGAGATCGAAAAAAGAGGGATTATTTTATAGGAACGTGGGGTGTTACAATGAATGAAATTTCCGTTGAAATTATCGGGATCACCGTATTATGGATTTTTCTTTATGGATATTTAATGGTTGCATCCATTGATTTTGGTGCTGGATTTTATTCTTTTTATGCAAAGGTAACAGATAAAAAGCATAGTATTCGTGTTGTAATAGATCGATATTTATCTCCGGTATGGGAAGTAACCAACGTTTTTCTCGTTTTTTTCTTTGTTGGTTTGATAGGATTTTTTCCTGACACTGCCTATTATTATGGGACAGCATTGCTCGTCCCAGGAAGTATAGCATTAGTACTTCTTGCCATTCGAGGCTCTTTTTATGCATTTGCGAATTATGGGGTAAGGGAAAATAGCATCTATTTGTTTTTGTATGGTGTGTCAGGTTTGTTTATCCCAGCTTCTTTATCAATCGTTTTAACGATATCTGAAGGTGGATTTATTGTAGAAGAAGGTGGCCATGTTCACTTGTTGTTTTCTGAACTTTTTTCCAGTACATATTCTTGGATTGTAGTTCTATTATCGATTGTTAGTGTTTTATTTATTAGTGCTAGCTTTTTAACATATTACGCACAGCGAGCAGAAGATAACGATGCTTTTCAATTGATGAGAAAGGCTACGTTAATTTGGAGTGGCCCAACAATCCTCCTAAGTTTCTTAGTCTTTTTAACGTTACGAACTCATAATTTGGAACACTTTCTGGCAATGGTTGGAGAATTCCACTTTTTTGCTTTATCGTTAATATTTTTCATAGGGGCAGTCTGGTTGATTTATAAGCAAAGATATTTAGGTACAGCATTTATTTTTGTAGCTTTACAATACGGATTCGCCTTTTTTGGATATGGTTATACACATCTACCTTATATCCTCTATCCAAAATTAACGATATATGAAAGTATTACTGGTGACGAGATGGGTATTTCCTTAATTATAGCATTTATTAGCGGATTAATATTGCTCATTCCGTCTTTATTCATGCTCTTCCGTTTGTTTATTTTTAATGCTGACTATACAAAGGCTCAAGGTAATAAATAATTAAAACAGTTGTACGAAGTCCTTAGTTAATTTTTCAGTAGTGGCTGAGGGCTTTATAAGTAATTCCTCGAATAAACAAAACAATTGCAAAATAGTGAATACTAATATAAAATTACGAGTACAATATATAGTTTTTTTCCTTTTCTCCAAAACTATATATTGAAATATTACTGATATTTTGGAAATACAGGTGTCTAATATAGGCTTAATAGGGAATTCGGTGAAAATCCGAAACTGTCCCCGCAACTGTAATTGTGGACGAAATGAGAAAACCACTATATAAGATTGTCACTTTTGTGGTGCTTATATGGGAAGGCTCAAAGTAGGGTGAAGCAAAAGTCAGGAGACCTGCCTGTTTTCCTACAAGTTTCTAAGTCTTCGGGGACTAGGATTCTAGAAACGGTGCGAATAATGACCTGAGAGGTTTATTACCTGCTCATAAATTATATTATGCCGTTTCTCTAGCCCCTTTCTGCATTGGAAGGGGTTTTTTACACGTTAGGAAAGATAAGAAAAATTGAGAGAGGTGGATATAACTTGAATGCAGTTATTGATTATAAACAAAAATGGGAAGAAGAAATAACTAATATTATAAATAAATTTCCCAACCTTAATAGAATAAGTTTTGAAGAAAAATCTTTGCGAATTTTGGAGAAATTGGATGATCAAAATGAGGATAAAATTATAAATACTCTTATTTTAGAAACGCTTGATCAAGTTTCTAGTGAAGAACCAGATTGGACGTATATTGCAGCACAACTTTATTTAAAGCTTTTATACAAACAGGTTGAAAGAAATCGTGGCGGACGAATCTATCAATCATTTAATCATCTCATTGAAAGTTTATATGAAAAAGGGATCTATAGTAAGGAGCTAAAAAACAGTTATGACCCAATGGAAATTAATGAATTAGAAAGATATCTTACTCCTAAAAATGATCAATTATTTACATATATTGGGTTAAAGACGTTGGCGGATCGTTATTTAGCCAAAACACATGAAGGGTTAATTTATGAACTTCCACAAGAACGTTTTTTGATCATTGCGATGACATTAATGAGTAAAGAGCCGAAGCAAAAAAGATTAGAATTCGTGAAAGAAGCATATTGGGCTTTATCTAATCTTTATATGACGGTTGCAACACCGACCTTAGCAAATGCAGGAAAAAGTTATGGACAATTATCGAGCTGCTTTATTGATACAGTTGATGATAGTTTAAGAGGCATATTTGATAGTAACACAGATGCAGCGACTGTGAGTAAAAACGGTGGTGGCTTAGGATTATACTTAGGTAAAATTCGTGCGAAAGGCTCGTCAATTAAGGGGTTCAAAGGGAACTCATCGGGGGTTTTACCATGGATGAAGCAGTTAAATAATACAGCTGTTAGTGTCGATCAACTCGGGCAACGTCAAGGCGCAATAGCAGTATATTTAGATGTTTGGCATAAAGACATTTTTTCTTATTTAGATGCAAAATTAAATAATGGCGACGAGCGGCTTAGGACACATGATTTATTTACCGGCGTCTGTATTCCAGATTGTTTTATGGAAATGGTGGAACAAAGAGAAGAATGGTATTTATTTGATCCACATGAAGTTCGGCAAGTGATGGGTTTTTCTTTAGAAGATTACTATGACGAAGAACAAGGTAAGGGGAGTTTTCGAGAAAAGTATCAACAATGTATTGCAAACAAAGCTTTATCACGAGAAGTAGTCTCTGCAATTGAAATATTTAAACGAATCATGATATCGCAGTTAGAAACAGGTACTCCATACATGTTTTATCGAGATACAGTGAATCGATTAAATCCAAATAAACATGCTGGGATGATTTACGGATCAAATCTTTGTACAGAGATTATGCAAAATATGAGTGCAACCACGGTAAAGGAAGAGGCCACAAAAGACGGAAAAATCATCGTAACAAAGCAGCCAGGTGATTACGTTGTATGTAATTTGAGCTCAATATCATTGGCTAGAGCAGTACTCGATGACGTTCTAGAACGATTAATCCCAATTCAAATTAGGATGCTTGATAATGTTATTGATTTAAACCGTATTAACGTCTTGCAAGCTGAGATCACTAATCAAAAGTATCGAGCCGTAGGTTTAGGAACATTTGGATGGCATCATTTACTTGCGTTAAAACAAATAAAGTGGGAATCAAATGAGGCTGTTGAATATTCAGATCATTTATATGAAAAAATTAATTATCTTTCAATAAAGGCAAGTCTTGAACTGGCAAAAGAGAAAGGTGCTTATCCGATGTTTAAAGGCTCTGAATGGGAGTCTGGTAAATATTTTGATGATAGAGAATATCACTCACAGAAATGGAAGCAACTTAAGTTTGAAGTAATGAATAATGGAATTCGAAACGGTTATTTGCTTGCCGTGGCACCAAACTCTTCAACTTCGATCATCGCTGGTTCGACTGCATCAATTGATCCAATATTTAAAAAAGAATACTCAGAAGAGAAGAAAAATTATAAAATTCCAGTTACTGCTCCTGATTTGAGTGCTACGACAACTTGGTACTATAAACCGGCTCACATGATCGATCAGCATTGGAGTGTTAAACAAAATGGTGCAAGACAAAAACACATCGATCAAGCGATCTCATTTAACATTTATGTGAAAAATACGATACGTGCTAAGGAGTTGTTAGAACTTCATATAGCAGCATGGAAAGCAGGATTAAAAACTACTTATTATGTTCGTTCAACTTCTAGTGAGATAGAAGAGTGTGAAAGTTGTTCAAGCTAAGGGAGGATTAATTTATGAGTATATTGCAACGACGTAAACTTTATGATGTTACAGCACCAAATGCTTCAACGGGAATCATTAATGGAAAAAGTTCTAACGTTTTAAATTGGGATGATGTACGATTTTCGTGGGCTTATCCTCTATATAAAAATATGCTTGCAAATTTTTGGACACCGTTTGAGATTAATATGTCGACGGATATTAAGCAATATGAAAGTTTATCTGAAACTGAAAAAGAAGCTTTTAATAAAATTATTGGTTTACTTGCTTTTTTAGATAGTATTCAAACCGATTATTCGATGCATGTGGCCAAATACTTAACAGATTCTAGTTTGTCAGCATTAATGACTGTTCTTTCGTTTCAAGAAGTGGTTCATAATCAAAGCTATTCCTATGTTTTATCTAGTGTTGTTCAAAAACATAAACAAGATGAGATTTTTGAATATTGGAAACATGATCCAATCCTTCGTGAAAGAAATGATTTTATTGCTGAAGGATATGAACGTTTTATTGAACATCCAACTCCACAAACGTTATTAGAATCGATTGTATTTGATGTTATATTAGAAGGTTTAAATTTTTATTCAGGCTTTAGTTTCTTTTACAATTTAGCACGAAATCAAAAAATGGTATCAACCTCAACGATGATTAATTATATTAATCGTGATGAACAACTGCATGTTCATTTATTTTCAAATATTTTTAAGGAATTGAGAAAAGAGTATCCTGAACTTAATAGTGAAGCTAATCATAGGTTTGTTCAACGAACGTTTCGTAAAGCTGCTGAACTTGAAATAAAGTGGGCGAAATATATTATTGGAGAAAAAATAGATGGAGTCGAAATGAATGATCTTGAGGCTTATATAAAGTTTATCGCCAATAAGCGTGTGAATGAGCTAGGAGTTGAGCGACCATATGAAGGCTATCGGACGAATCCTATGAAATGGATTAAAGCCTATGAGGACGTTAATAGTAGCAAAAGCGATTTCTTTGAACAAAAATCACGCCAGTACACAAAAGTATCAGTTGATAATGGATTTGATGATCTTTAAAAAATGATTAATAAGTAAACGAGTAACTGTGAAATGAAATTCAAGAGTTTTTAGCATTATTAGCTAAAAACTCTTTTTCATTATTATGGAATAAAATTAAGACAAGTAAGTTTGATATAATGACTAGTTTTTCGGAAACAAGAGGATGATACTTAAAATAAGAGCAATACGAAATATCTTAGGGGATAATTTAAAGCTATTCATGACTATCAATGAAAACTCGAGAATATCGCTGAGTATGGCTTTTCACATTTGCGGTAATTTATGGTTTAATTAAATTATATTGTATGTACAGAAAAAACTTTACGAACAGTAGAACGATTATGGAAAGGAAGTGTCATAATAATGGATAAAAGTGACAGGTCAGTTTTTAAAGTATCAGTTGGTATCGCTGCTCTTTTTGTATTAATTGGTGTGCTTATTCCTAATCAGTTAGGTCAAGCAATGGTTGTTGCTCAAAGCTTTGTGCTTGAATCTTTTGGTTGGTTTTATCAACTAGTAGCTACATTTTTTCTGATTTTTGCTATTTATATGATCTTTAGTAAATTTGGTAAGATTAAACTTGGAAAAGAAGATGCTAAACCAGAATTTAGTCGACCGACATGGTTTGCGATGTTATTCTCAGCAGGTATGGGGATAGGACTGTTATTCTATGGAGTAGCGGAACCAATTGCTCATTTTGCTTCACCACCTATGGGAGAGGGCAGTACAGAACAATCTGCCATTATGGGGATGCGCTATACATGGCTTCATTGGGGCTTACATGCTTGGGCTATTTATGCAATGGTCGCTTTAGCACTTGCTTATCAAAAGTTTAGAAAAGACGCACCGGGATTAATGAGCGCAACACTTTATCCTGTGCTTGGTGAAAAGGTGAAAGGTCCGATTGGTCAAACAGTCGATGTCATCGCGGTTTTTGCGACTTTATTTGGAGTAGCAGCTTCATTAGGTTTAGGCTCTCAACAAATAAACGCAGGACTAGAATATCTTATCGGTATTCCTAATAACTTTATGGTACAAATGTTAATTATGGGTATCATAACAGTTCTTTTCATCATCTCAGCAAACACAGGAATTTCTCGAGGTATAAAGTATTTAAGTAATATTAACATGTCATTAGCGACATTACTTTTATTTGCAATGCTAATCCTTGGTCCTACGCTATTTTTACTCAACATGTTTACGACAAGTCTAGGTAGCTATGTGCAAAATGTTGCTCTAATGGGTTTACGTTTATCACCTTTCGATGGAAATGAAGCAGCCTTTACACAAGGGTGGACAGTATTTTACTGGGCATGGTGGATTTCATGGACACCATTTGTCGGTATGTTCATTGCTCGCGTTTCAAAAGGAAGAACGATACGTGAATTCACAATAGCGGTATTACTAGTCCCAACACTTGTTTGTGGTCTCTGGTTTACGGTATTTGGTGGAACCGGGATTTATTTAGAATTAATTCAAGGTCTAAATGTATCAGGTCAGGGACTTGAAACAGCGTTATTTTACGTATATCAACATCTACCTTTCGGAATTGTTCTTTCTATTTTAACAGTAGCATTGATAACCACTTTTTTTGTTACTTCAGCTGATTCGGCAACGTTTGTATTAGGAATGCTGACAACTGGTGGTCAGTTAAACCCTAACAATCGAGTTAAGGTTACGTGGGGAATTATTCTTGTTGCGTCAACTTTAGTATTAATGGCTTCTGGAGGGTTAGCCGGATTACAAACGGCTATCATTGTTAGTGCTTTACCGCTTACTATTATCATATTGATCATGTGTTATGGTTTGGTAAAAGGACTTAATAAAGATTTAAAAGAACAAAATAAAGCTAAAGATATAACAGCGGTGAATAAAAAGGAGAAAAAAATAGTTGGTAAGACTGCTATATAAGTAAATGCTAATTACGGGTAGTTTCAAAAGACACTTCTAATAATAGAAGTGTCTTTTTTCCAGTATCAGAATTTATAAATTTCTAACTTGGATACTGTCTAGCTTCAGCGCCTACGAGCTCGGTCACTTCAGTCAAGCAACGGACTTCAATTACTGCTTGAGATCCTTCGTCGATTAGCTTCATGCAGCTTTGCTTCGAGGAAGTTTGCTACGAAGCTATGCTAGAAGACGCAGAAGCACGTAAACGTAAGAAGCCAAAGAGCGGCTTCTGTCAAAGGCCTTCCAGTGCCTTTCGCTCGTGACCAAGGCGCTTGCGCTTTTCTTGTAAAATAGATTACTTTTTCAGACTACAGTAGGTAAACTAAGGTGTACCCTTGCACTCTTTTACACTTGAAAGATAAGGGTTAAGAAAAAATATGAAAGTTGAAAACTATTTTATAAGTTGTAAGGTATATAGAGTGAATTAATTAATTGGATCTCTAAACATCATAATTGATTTGATTAACAAAACAATAACGAGGAGAGGAAAGAAAATGAAAAACCTATTATTTTTTATTTTGTTTTCAAGCTTACTAGTTCTAGGGACTGCTTGTTCACCTGATGAAGGAACGCAAATCCCTGAAAGTGAAGACTCTATAGAAGAAAAAAATGAACAAGAAGAAGCAGAAAAAGAAGAATTAGATGATGAAGTTAGTATCGAAGAAGAAACATCAAAGGAAGAAGTAGAAACCGAACAGAAGGAATCTAAGCAAGAAGATTCTAACCTAAATCAGGAAGAAAGTGCATCGGAAGTTGATCAAGATATTGTCACCTTATTAAAAGGTAAAGTTATTGTAGGAAAGGAAATTAATGATGTGAAGCAATTACTCGGCGAGCCAATTGTTAATCATAAAGATACGATTATGCATGCATGGAGATATGATTATACGGAAGATGGCTACAAGTATAGTAACGAGCTTATATCTGTCGATGTTGCGGGTTTGACAGAGCGAAGTATGAACGCGCAAGTTTTTGTATACTTTGAAAACAATAAGGTTTCTTCAGTTTCTATTTATTATTTCACTGATGAAGATATTATGCACTACCGTGAAACAAAGGAAGGGTTTGAAGAATACTCTGCAAGTGCAGATTAATTACTTTATGAGAAAAATGGGAAATGATGTGAAAAATCCTTACTACATGGTAGTAGGGATTTTTTTTCTTTTCAGGGAATAAAGTTTTTTTCAGTTAGTTATTGTAAATGACCTTATTATTACATAAAATAAAAGTGAGTAATCACTCATTAAAAGATGGGAGGTCAGCAAATGATGAATACTTCTTTAAAAGTACAAGTAACAAACGTTTGTAAAAGCTTTGAAAATAATTTAGTCTTACAAAACATTAATTTAGATGTTAATGAAGGTGAAATTTTTGGATTGCTTGGTCCATCTGGTGCAGGGAAAACAACGTTAGTAAAAATGATTGCAGGTATCAACAATGCAGACAGTGGGACGATTCGTGTATTAGATGTATTGATGCCGAACCTATCATTACTTAAGAAGGTTGGGTTTATGGCTCAATCAGATGCTTTATATGGTGAACTTACAGCTTTAGAAAACCTAGATTTTTTTGCCGCAATTTACGGATTGAGAGGTAGTATAAGAAAAGCCAGAATTGATTCAGTCATGGATTTAGTTAAGCTTACAGAAAATCTGAGGAAGCCAGTAAGTCAATATTCAGGGGGAATGAAAAGAAGGTTATCCTTAGCTATATCATTGTTACACGAACCAGAAATATTAATCTTAGATGAACCAACAGTGGGGATTGATCCGGTACTAAGGCAGTCTGTGTGGAACGAACTTAAGAGGCTAAGTGAAAACGGTACGACTATAATAGTTACAACCCATGTAATGGATGAAGCAGAAAAGTGTGAGCGTTTAGCATTACTTCAGGATGGTCATATAATAGCAACTGGATCTCCAGAAGAGTTAAAGGAGAAAACAAATGCATCTTCAATCGAAGAAGTTTTTTTACAATATGGAGGTGCTGATGTATGAAGGTAAAAGCATTAGTTATAAGAATTATACGGCAGTTTATAAGAGATAGACGAACAATTGCGATGATTATCGTTGCGCCTATGTTTATCCTTTGGTTAGTTTCTCTAGTTTTTGCTGGAGAAAAGTATGAGCCAACAGTTGGTCTTGTAGGTGGGGATGAAAGGATTGCTGAAAAGTTTGAAAATGCAGTGATGTTTAACGAAGAAAAAGGTGCGTTAACTGCTTTAATAAACACAGAGATTGATGGATATTTAGTTATTCAAGAAAGCTCACCAACGATCGTTATTGAAGGAACTGATCCAGCTATTAATAATGCTGTAATTCATATGGTTCAAACAGCCATACAAAGTCTCCAAAATTCAAATGTCGAAAAACAATCGAAACCAGAAATCGTTTATTATTATGGTTCTGAAAATATGAGTACATTTGATAATATAGGTCCCTTTTTAATTGGTTTCTTTGTTTTTTTCTTTGTATTTATTATAGCAGGAGTCTCTTTTCTGAGGGAGAGAACGAGTGGAACTTTAGAAAAATTATTATCAACACCCATAAAGCGCTGGGAAATCGTTATAGGCTATGTACTAGGATTCGGGATCTTTACAACGATACAATCAGCGATTATCGTCTTTTTTTCTATAAAAATTTTGGGGATGACGATGATAGGTTCAATTTGGTTAGTATTATTAATAACCCTTATCTTATCAATGACCGCTCTTACTCTTGGAACTTTACTATCTGCATTTGCGAAAACTGAATTACAAATGTTTCAATTTATTCCAATTGTCATTGTCCCTCAAGTATTTTTCTCAGGTCTATTTAATGTTGATACGATGGTTCCGTGGCTTAAATCATTAAGCATTATTATGCCTTTAACCTATGGTGGAGAAGCAATGCGAGATATTATGTTACGAGGAAAAGGAATATCAGATATAGTGTTTAACTTAACAATATTAATGTTATGTTCTATTGGTTTTATGATATTAAATAATCTCGCTCTAAAAAAACACCGAAAGATTTAGAGAAATTGTCTGATGTTGGCTAAAGGTTTATAATGATAGTACTCTTGTAGTGATTAAAGGAGCAAATAAATATGTCACAATCAGATTCCTTTAGGGAACTATTATTATTAGATGTAAGCAACGAAGTAAAATACAGTGAAAAACAATTAAAAATTTTAGAAGCAGCTATTGAAACTTTTTCTGAAAAAGGATATGCAGCGACATCGACGAGTGAAATTGCAAAAAGAGCTGGAGTAGCAGAAGGAACGATATTTCGTCATTACCATACTAAAAAAGAATTACTTATAGCTATTGTTTCTCCGTTAATGACGAAACTTGTCGGGCCACATATGGCAAAAGATTTTGCTAAAAATATATTTGAAGTGGAATATAAAAGTTTTAAAGATTTTATTAGAAACTTAGCTTTAAATAGGTATGAGTTTGTAAAAAAACATTCATTAGTTGTTAGAATTCTCCTTCAAGAAATTTCACTTCACGATGAATTGAAAGAGCCTTACATGAAATTATTTCAGGATCATATCTATGAAAAATTTAAAAATAAGATAATTGAATTTCAAGATAAAGGAGAAGTTGTTCCGTTACCACCTGATACAATTATACGATTAATCATAACGACGATTGTTGGAACTCTTGTGTCAATGTTTGTGCTGTTACCTGAAAAACAATGGGATTATGAACTAGAAATGAACAGTACGATTCAATTATTAGTGAATGGATTAATAGTGAAGTAACATGTTTAAATATAAGTCTGTCTTTTCATCATCTAAACTACTCTTTTTAAGGATAGACTATTACCACGGTAGAAAACCTTACTTTCTGTATATAAGAAGGGAAGGTTTTTTCTATTTGTGAGGTTATCACTATTGTCACAGTTTATTCAAAGAAAAGTAACAATTCCGTCATACTTTGCTCAACTATTCACAAATAAATATATTATACTTAAAGTAAGTTAGTAATCACTAACTAACACATAAATTTAATTTTAAATAAGGAGTGAAGGACTTATGTTTATGAATTTTTTAAGAAATAACGTATATGCATCTGGAATATTAACGGTGTTAAGAATATATTTAGGTTGGAAGTGGTTAACTGCAGGATGGGGTAAAATCACTGGCGAACCTTTCAATGCTGCAGGATACTTAAACGGTTCAGTCAATAACCCAGTAATGAGTGGAGAAAGTTTAGTGTATCCGAACTATGTAGCGTTTTTAGAAAATGTAGCTATTCCTAATGCTGATCTTTTTAGCTTTATGGTAGCTTGGGGAGAGTTCCTAGTAGGGTTAGGCTTAATTTTAGGTGTACTAACTACAGCAGCTGCATTCTTCGGAGTTGTGATGAACTTCAGTTTCATGTTTGCGGGAACAGTATCAACAAATCCGTGGATGATCTTAATTTCAATGTTTATTTTAGCAGCAGGTGCTAATGCAGGGAAATTTGGTGGAGACCGTTGGGTATTACCATATTTAAAGCAATTGGTATTCGGTAAGCTAATTAAGAAAACAAACAATGTAGAAACTACAGCATAATATAATTTAAATAGAGAGTACACGACTTCCATTGGTCGTGTACNCGGAGTTGTGATGAACTTCAGTTTCATGTTTGCGGGAACAGTATCAACAAATCCGTGGATGATCTTAATTTCAATGTTTATTTTAGCAGCAGGTGCTAATGCAGGGAAATTTGGTGGAGACCGTTGGGTATTACCATATTTAAAGCAATTGGTATTCGGTAAGCTAATTAAGAAAACAAACAATGTAGAAACTACAGCATAATATAATTTAAATAGAGAGTACACGACTTCCATTGGTCGTGTACTTTTGATTCTACGTCATAGTAGAAATGACGAAATTATTTCATTTGAGTGATTTTCAAGATTGCAAAACCAAAGTCACATAAAACTATATTTTAGTTAAGAAGGTTAAATATAAATACTGGCGAGTAGAATCAATTATAAAATTCATTCTACAGTGGTTATCACTATCGTCACAGTTTATTAAATAAAAAGTAACAAATTCGTCAAACTTTGATCAACTATTCACAAATAAATATATTATACTTAAAGTAAGTTAGTAATCACTAACTAACGCATAAATTTAATTTTAAATAAGGAGTGAAGGACTTATGTTTATGAATTTTTTAAGAAATAACGTATATGCATCTGGAATATTAACGGTGTTAAGAATATATTTAGGTTGGAAGTGGTTAACTGCAGGATGGGGTAAAATCACTGGCGAACCTTTCAATGCTGCAGGATACTTGAACGGGTCAGTCAATAACCCAGTAATGAGTGGAGAAAGTTTAGTGTATCCGAACTATGTAGCGTTTTTAGAAAATGTAGCTATTCCTAATGCTGATCTTTTTAGCTTTATGGTAGCTTGGGGAGAGTTCCTAGTAGGGTTAGGCTTAATTTTAGGTGTACTAACTACAGCAGCTGCATTCTTCGGAGTTGTGATGAACTTCAGTTTCATGTTTGCGGGAACAGTATCAACAAATCCGTGGATGATCTTAATTTCANCAGTCAATAACCCAGTAATGAGTGGAGAAAGTTTAGTGTATCCGAACTATGTAGCGTTTTTAGAAAATGTAGCTATTCCTAATGCTGATCTTTTTAGCTTTATGGTAGCTTGGGGAGAGTTCCTAGTAGGGTTAGGCTTAATTTTAGGTGTACTAACTACAGCAGCTGCATTCTTCGGAGTTGTGATGAACTTCAGTTTCATGTTTGCGGGAACAGTATCAACAAATCCGTGGATGATCTTAATTTCAATGTTTATTTTAGCAGCAGGTGCTAATGCAGGGAAATTTGGTGGAGACCGTTGGGTATTACCATATTTAAAGCAATTGGTATTCGGTAAGCTAATTAAGAAAACAAACAATGTAGAAACTACAGCATAATATAATTTAAATAGAGAGTACACGACTTCCATTGGTCGTGTACTTTTTGATTCTTTTCCAGGATTTCAATATGGTTAGGTAAAGGTGAATGATCTTAATGGATAAACAAAAAAATATTAAATTGTTAAAAAGTACAAAATTACGACCTAAATATTTCCTTTTTGTATATAATTAAATTGTTTGTAATATAGAGGAGGAGAACTTATGAGTTTATTACGTTTGCTTATGTCTAGAAAAAAAATTGTAGGGTTAATGGTTGTATTTATTTTAATCATTGGTATGTATGGTGCTGGTAAACTTGACCGCGAATTGTTTCCAACCATATCATTTGATGGTGCGCAAGTTTATGTAAATGCAGGGCAAATGTCAACGTTAGATGTAGAAGAGGAAGTTACTAAGCCAATAGAACGAATACTCAACAATATAAGTGGAATTAAGCATATTCAGAGTACTTCTTCCATTGGTGTTAGTCTAATAACTGTTCAAGCGGAAGAAGGTTTAGGTGAAGAAGTATTTAAAGAAATTGAAACTACAATGATCGGTTTGGAGAATCAACTTTCTGGGGTTAATTTTATATCTACTTACCAATTTTCTACTAAGCAGCCTTATGAGTTTTATATGACGATTAAAGACGGCCCAATGGACAAAATGACTGAATTTGCAAAGCAAATAGTAAAGCCGCGTATTGAGGCGTTACCAGAGGTTCGAGAAGTTAGTTTAGAGGGAATAGAAAATAAGGAAGTTATAGTAGAATTAGATTTAAATCAACTTCAAGATTTACAACTTTCTCCCCAACAAGTTGTCCAAATAATTAATCAGGCAAATATTGATACATCAATCGCTACGTTAGAAGGAGAAAGTGGAAGGCCGACAGTGAGGTGGACGACAAGCTTGTCTACTATTGATAATGTTAAGTCAATTGAAATTCCTACTGTTGCTGGTATAAAACAACTAAGTAAAATAGCAAAAGTCTACGAAGAAAATAATACAACGACTTCAGTCGGTTGGAATAATGGTACAAGAGAATTTATTTTTGTTAAAATAGGCCGGACATCGGATGTTACACAGGTAGAAATGGCAGCTAGTGTCCGAAAAGAGTTAGAAAAGATAAATGAGGAAGGGCTAGTTAATGATTTTGTTTTTGAAGAGTTGGTTGCTCAAGCAGATTATGTAACAGATACCATTGAAGGTGTTAGTACAAATGTTATGCTAGGTGGAATTATTGCTTTACTCGTTCTTATATTATTTTTAAGAAACTTTCGTGCAACTTTTATTATTGGTTTATCTATCCCGTTATCGATTTTATTAACGTTCATAGGTATGTGGTTATTTGATTATAGCTTTAATATATTAACACTTATTGGATTAGGACTTGGAATTGGAATGATGGTCGATTCTTCGATTGTTATTTTAGAATCGATTTATAGAAAAAAAGAGGAAGGTTATAAAAAACTAGATGCAGTTTTAGCTGGAGTTAAGGAAGTTGCAACAGCAGTAATTGCATCAATGTTAACGACTATCGTTGTTTTTGTACCGATTGGACTACTCGGTGGTGAAATCGGTCAATTTATGATTGTTTTATCGATCATCGTAGTCATTACTTTAGTGAGTTCAGTGATTGTAGCCTTTACACTTATTCCAACTTTAAGTGAAAATTTTCTTAAATTAAAGAATAAAAAGCATAGGCGCCAGGAAGGTAGAATTGTAATAAATTACGGAAGGTTAATTTCCTGGGTCAGTAGAAAAAAACGAAATCGATATAGTATTATCGTTATATTCTTAGCTGTTTTTATAAGCTCTTTATTATTAATTACCAAAATCCCTATGACAGTTATGCCTGATGTTTTAAATCGGTATGCTGAAATTATGGTTCAACTTGAAAGGGGACTAACGCCAACTGACCGGGAAGAAATCGCCATTCAAATCAATAAGGCATTAAATGAGATCGATGATGTAGAAAATAATTTAATCATGGATAATGTTGATGCATTTTTTGTTCTTATTAACATGACACCAGAAGAGACTGCAACCCTACATCAAACTGAAGTAAATGAAAGAATAAATAGAGGATTACGTGAATTACAAAAAGACTACCCTATTCAAAATGTAGGTACTGCCGATTTTTCAGGCTTAAGTTTTCCAGTTATTATCGAAATTAAAGGTGAAGAGTTTGAGAGTTTAGATCAAATAGCAAATGAGTTAGAGCTGAAACTTACATCTGTTGAGGGTTTGGTAGGTATTACATCATCATCAAACAAAAACATGGCTGAAGAGTTGATTGAATTCAAATATGAAAATATGAAAAAAGATAGCGTAACAGCTGCGCAGCTATTTTCACAAATGCAAGATTGGTCTATTCGGATACCAGCTGGTGAACTAAAGCAAGAAGATTTACAATCACCAATTTTTGTAACAACAAATGTAAATATCAATAATAAAAAAAATCTATTAAAGCAAAAGATTGCTACAATTAATGGTAATAAAAATTTATCTACTTATTTACGACTAGTAGAAACGAAAGTGCCGACGGAAGTAACACGAAAAGATGGAGAAAGAATGATAACAGTATTTGCAGATATTGAAGGAAGGGATTTAGGTTCAATTAATCGTGAAATTGAAGAGGTACTAAAAAACTATGAAGCTCCTGTAGGATATTCGATTACAACAGCTGGGAGTTTGCAAGAGCAAAAAGAAGCACAGCAAGATATGCTTATCATATTAGGGATTGCAATTTTTCTCGTTTATGTCGTTATGACTGTTCAGTTTAATAGCTTTCTTCACCCTGTCATTGTGATGTCAATCATTCCATTAACAGTAACAGGAGCTTTGTTTGGATTACTACTTACCCAATCTGAATTAAGTATATTATCGGGATTGGGAATGGTATTTTTAATCGGTATTGTCTTGAACAATGCAATTCTTTTCATTGATCGAACGAACCAGCTTCGTGTCCAGGGATATCAATCAAGTGAAGCTCTCGTTGAAGCCGGGAAAAATCGTCTCCGTCCCATTTTTATGACATCATTGACAACAGCTGGTGGTATGCTTCCGCTAGCAATTGCGACTGGTACAGCGAGTAACTACCAATCTCCTTTAGCGATCGTTATTATTTCGGGATTATTATTTGCAACGTTCATTACATTACTACTCATTCCGTCTGTATATCTTCTATTTGAAGATATAAAAAATGGATTAAGTAGGTTGTTATTTAGAAAGCCCAAAAGGCGTAATATGAAAAGAGACATAGCTCTAGATAAATAATCAAAATAAAAGTCCCCCTCACTTTGAGGGGGACAATAGCGTTCGGTAGCGCTTTCTTTATGGTGGAATAAAATGAGATTTAACTCAATTTTCGAGAAATATGTTTATGCGAGACGAAAGACAATACCGTGCCCGCCTTTTGGATATTCCCACTTAATATTTTCATAAGGACATCCAATACGACAACTACCACACTCGTGACAACCTTCATAACCTACATGCATACGGATTTCTTCCCATTTATATACTTCTGCAGGACAAAAAATGGTACAAATCTTATCTGGGCATTTTGTCAAACAAGTGTCGTGATCTAAGACATGTAGATGGGAATTTTTGTCTGCTTTAAATCGCACAAGATATTGTTTTTCTTCAATTGTTTGTGCTTTTTTCGGTACACTCATGTTTCATCACTCTCCAATTTGAAGGACAACGAGAAATATTTTTAAATAACTCTAATCCTCCTTTTTTTATAACTATTTGATTGTAATTGACCTTGATACGGTAAAAAATGAATAAATCTATATTAAATTATATAAAAAGTAGTCTGAAAAAATGCGATTAATACATTTGTTAATCATGTAAATTTGTAAAAAAATATGAAAAGCAATTATTTTATCCCACTCTTAAAGGGCAGTAAGACCCCACTGTTTGAAGTTTAGCTTTATTTCTATATATAATGAAAACGCTATAATTTGAAAACTAGACATTTATCAAGGGAATATGTTAGATTATTAAGAAATTACGTTTGATTTTTTAATGTTCAAAATTTATAAATAAAGGATGAGGGTGCAATGGAAAAAAAATATATTAGAGAATCAAGAGTAGTTCAAACTGATTTGGTATTACCGTTTGATACAAATAACCATAACACACTCTTTGGTGGAATTCTTATGAAAAAAATTGATGCAGTTGCATCTGTTGCAGTAAGAAGACATTGTCGAAGTGAAGTGGTTACAGCCTCAACTGATTCGGTTGACTTTCTTCATCCTATTTTGACTACTGATTCGGTTTGTTTAGAAGCTTTTGTTACATGGGCTGGTCATTCGTCCATGGAAGTGTTTGTAAAGGTTATTGCTGAAAATTTAAATACTGGAGAGCGCCGTGTTGCTGCTACAGCCTTTTTAACATTCGTAGCATTGAATAAATCGAAAACTCCTGTCCAAGTTCCTAAAGTTATTCCTGAAACAGAAGAAGAAAAATATTTGCATAAGACAGCAGAAGATCGAGCAAAAATTCGGAAAGAAAGAAGAATTAAAAGTAAAGAATTAGCCGAAAAATTATCTATGGATAAACCGTGGGATCGTGTTAGTATTTAATATGTTTACTGATCTCAGTATACAGAATTAAACCTTATTGCCTGAACACAGCAATAAGGTTTTTACATTATAAAAGCATAAATGTAGAAAACTTAGTAAAAAACACTAAAAAACACCCACTTGACTATTTAGTCAAGTGGGGTGTTTCTTTTCTTAAAACAGGTAATTGGATACTAAAAGTTGTTTTTTCTTCATTTGAAATACATGAAATTATTCCGTTATGCTTCTCAATAATCTTTCTACATACAAATAACCCTATTCCTGTGCCTAACTCTTTAGTCGTATAAAAAGGCTCAAATATTACTTCTCTTGTATCATCCGGAATTAAAGGACCGTTATTTGTAATATTAATAAGGACATTTTGTTTGTCGAGAATAGTTTCAACTGTAATTTCTCTTGGTTTTTCCTTCTTATTAATAGCGTCAATCGAATTCATTAAAATATTAAGAAATACCTGCTTTATTTCATTTTCATTAGCAATAATAAATGCATCTTTTGCGTAGTTAGTCGATACATTTACATCTATGTCGACAATACTAGGGTATAAAAACTTTATGATATCTTCTAATAAAAGATGAACAGTTAAAATTTCTTTACGTTTTTCTTGTGCGCCTTCATTTTTTGAAGTGTGTAGGAATTGTGTAATTCTAAATTTTAGCTGGTCAAGTTCACGTTCAATGATATCAATATATTTTAATGTTGGATTATCAGTTTTTAATAATTTAACAAAGCCAATGACTGCTGTTAGTGGGTTTCTAAACTCATGTACAAAACTTGAAGACATTTGACCTAGTAAACTCAGCTTGTCTTTATGAGACTGATTAATTAATAAATTTTTTTCTTCAATTTGTTGTTCTTTTAACAACGTATACTTTCTTACAACGAAGTAGCAAAAATGATCAAAGGTAACATTGATTCTTTCAATTGCTAATTGTAATTCATTCCTAGTGATCTCTGCAGAAAATGCTTGGTTAATAATTAGAGATCTTCCATAATTCACGTTATAAACGAAATCACCAATGTTTTGATTTGCTTCAACTCTTTCTTTAGCTACTTTGTGTGCAAGCTCTTTTAGTTCATTTATTGAAATAGAGTTTGCCAATGTCTTTTGTACTAGTTGATACATTAATAGCCCATTTTCTTTAATTTCATCTTTATATATATCGTTTGAGTCTAGTTGGATATTATGATACCACTCGTCAAGAAATTTAGTATCGTATTTATCGAAAAAGTCAATCAAATTAGAGAATTTCACCATTTCCTCACCACTTCTACATAGGTACTAATATACCTATTTCGACAAAAAAAATGTTGTTCCTTCAATTTTTTGAAATTTTAATAAAAGAGTGTATTTCTTTAATGACCAAAACCGAGCTGCATAAATCTATACTTAATTACGAACGATTAAAACGTAACTTGATATAGTATCTTAATGGCAAGGGTAATGAATGATGAAATTCTTTTAAAAGGGATAAACACTATGTACATGGGTAATCTAAGGTGAAGTTCTAATTTAATGTAAATTATGGTAAAAACTTAAATGACGTTGAATGATTTTGAAGGAGGAAATCTAAAAAACTAATTATTTTTGAATGTTTTTGAAAGAAAGTGGTTGAAAAATGAAAGGGCTTACGTTATTATAAATGTAAGAGCAATAATAACAGGGGGTGAGATTAGGTGCTAACTCCTGAGAGACACCGAATTATACTAGATCTTTTGCTAGAAAAGGAAGTGGTGAAACTTCAGGAACTTGTTGATGCTACATCTTCTTCAGAATCAACCATTCGTAGAGACTTAAGTCAACTAGAGGAAGAAAGGAAGTTAAAACGAGTTCATGGTGGAGCTTCACTTTTAAAGCAAAAAGGTGAAGAACTTAGTGTCATTGAAAAATCTACAAAAAACTTAAACGAAAAAGAGTTAATTACTAAATACGCAGCCTCACTTATAAAAAAAGGAGATTGTATATTTTTAGATGCTGGAACGACTACGTTCCAAATGATTCAACATATTAATGTAAAAGATATTAAAGTAGTAACCAATGGATTAACGCACTTGGAAGCATTATTAGAAAAAGGAATTCATACCTACTTAACAGGTGGTTATATAAAAGGTATTACAAAGGCATTAATTGGTAGAGGTGCTTTAGAAGGCATTATGACTTACCGTTTTGATAAAAGTTTTATTGGAGTGAACGGTATTCATGCTGCTTATGGCTATACAACACCCGACCCTGAAGAAGCAATGGTAAAGAAAATGGCTATAAATCTTTCACAAGAAAGCTTTATTCTTAGTGATAGTACAAAATTTAATGAAGTTACATTTTCTAAGATTGCCGAATTAAAACAAGGGGTTATTATAACAAATGATATTGATGATGAACTAATAGCGCCATTTATGGAGCAAACGAAGATAAAGGTTGTGAAATGATGATTTATACTTGTACATTAAATCCATCTGTAGATTATATTGTGAAAATTGAAAACGTTAATATCGGTTCTTTAAATAGAGCGGATAACACAGCGTTTTATCCAGGTGGTAAAGGAATTAATGTTTCCCGAGTATTAAAGAGGTTAGGGCAAGAAACTACTGCATTAGGATTTATTGGTGGTTTTACTGGTCACTTCATTGAAAATTCACTAATAGAGGAGGGTGTACACTTAGACTTTATTGAAGTAATTGAACCTACGAGAGTGAATGTCAAATTGAAGTCTTCAGTGGAAACCGAAATAAATGGTCAAGGCCCAGCGGTTTCAAAGGAAAATGAGCAAGAATTATTCGCGAAAGTATCGTCTATGACAGACCAAGATTATCTTGTTTTGGCTGGTAGTTTACCACCCACATTATCGCCTGACTATTATCAACTTCTTGCAAAACAATGTAAGGAAAACAAAACTCGCTTAATTGTTGATACATCAGGAGATGCATTAAAAGATTTATTAACGTATAAACCATTTTTAGTTAAGCCTAATCAACATGAATTAGGAGAGTTCTTTAATGTAGAAATCTCATCTATTGAAGAAGCGGTAGAGTATGGTAGAAAGCTGTTAGACTTTGGACCTGAAAACGTTATCGTTTCGCTAGGCGGAGACGGTGCGTTGTTACTTAATGGTGAAACGACAGTTTTTGCAAATGTTCCAAAAGGTGAACTGAAAAATTCAGTAGGGGCAGGAGACTCACTAGTTGCTGGATTTATAGCAGCTTATGTGGAAAAAGGTGATTTCCTTGAAGCATTCAAGTATGGTATTGCTTCAGGGAGTGCAACTGCTTTTTCAAATGATCTATGTGAAAAAAGCACTGTTGAATCGTTATTAAAAGAAATTAATATAGAACAACTTTAATTTACAAGGGGGTATAACTATGAGAATAACTGATTTATTAAAAAAAGATACGATAGAATTAAATCTTAAAGCTAGCTCTAAAGAAGCTGTTATTGATGAGCTAGTTGCAAAGCTTGATAGAGCTGGAAGATTAGCAGATAAAGCTAAATTTAAAGAGGCCATTCTAGCTAGGGAAGCTCAAAGTACGACGGGGATTGGTGAAGGTATTGCCATTCCACATGCAAAAACTAGCGCAGTTAAAACTCCGGCCATTGCTTTTGGACGTTCAAAATCTGGTATTGATTATGAAGCTCTTGATGGTCAACCTAGTCATTTATTTTTCATGATTGCTGCAAGTGAAGGAGCAAATAATGCTCATTTACAAACACTTTCTCGCTTATCATCATTCTTAATGGATAGTGAGTTCCGTAAAAAGTTAGAAAGTGCAAATACAGTAGATGAGGTTATTTCAGCAATAAATGCGAAAGAAGCAGAAAATGAGGAGGAAGATAAGATGGTTAATAAGCCAAACGCTGGTAAAATTTTAGCAGTAACTGCTTGTCCAACTGGTATAGCTCACACATTTATGGCAGCTGATTCTCTGAAAAACAAGGCAAAAGAACTAGGTTACGATATCAAAGTTGAAACGAATGGTTCAACGGGTGTTGGTAATCCATTAACTGCAGCTGAAATCAAAGATGCAGTGGCAATCATTGTTGCAGCAGATACGAATGTTGAGATGGATCGTTTTGACGGAAAGCATGTTATTCAAGTACCAGTTGCTCAAGGAATTCGTAAACCACAAGAATTACTTGAAAAAGCGATGAAACAAGATGCACCAATATATCGTGCATCAGGGAATGGTAATAAAACTGAAAATGAAACGAAAGGTAAGTCTGGTTTTTATAAACACCTAATGAGTGGTGTTTCAAATATGCTTCCATTCGTTGTCGGTGGTGGTATTCTCATCGCGATTTCTTTCATCTTTGGAATTGAAGCCTTTGATCCTAATCACCCTTCATATCATCCAGTTGCCGAAGCATTAATGACAATTGGAGGCGGTAATGCATTCGGATTAATGATCCCAGTACTTGCTGGTTTTATCGCAATGAGTATTGCTCAACGTCCTGGTTTTGCTCCTGGTATGGTTGGTGGATTAATGGCTGCCTCAGGTGGTGCTGGGTTTTTAGGTGGATTAATCGCTGGGTTCTTAGCTGGTTATGTAGTCCTTGGATTAAAGCGTTTATTTAATGGTCTACCGCAATCATTAGAAGGTATTAAGCCTGTATTACTTTATCCTTTATTTGGTATTTTAATTACCGGTACAGTTATGTTATACATTGTAATTGAGCCTGTTGTTGCTTTAAATAATAGTATTGAATCGTTCTTAGGTGGAATGGGAACAGGAAACCTTGTCTTCTTAGGTTTACTTTTAGGTGGAATGATGGCAGTTGATATGGGTGGTCCAATTAACAAAGCGGCATTTACTTTTGGAATTGCTATGATTGATGCGGGTAACTTTGCTCCTCATGCAGCAATCATGGCTGGTGGGATGGTTCCACCACTTGGAATTGCTCTAGCAACTACTTTCTTTAAGAAGAAATTTACTAAAGCAGAACAAGATGCTGGAAAGACAAACTACATTATGGGTGCTTCATTTATTACTGAAGGAGCAATTCCGTTTGCAGCAGCTGACCCTGGACGTGTTATTCCTTCGATCATCGTTGGTTCAGCAGTAGCGGGTGCATTATCTATGATGTTTGGTATTGGTTTACCTGCTCCACACGGCGGATTGTTTGTTATTCCAATTGTTAATGGAAATCCATTGCTTTATATTGTAGCAATATTAATTGGTGCAGCAGTTACGGCACTCATGCTTGGTTTCTGGAAAAAAGACGCAAAAGAATAAAGCTGATAACTGCCCTTAAGAGGGGATATAGAAAAATTAAAATTAGTGAGGCGTATGTCACTGTTTGAAGTATTAGAAAATCGCTTCTCAAGAGAGTATAATCTTTTGGGAGGCGATTATTTATATTGTCGATAAATTTTTATAATAAAAAAATGTATAAAAAAGGAAAAATCATCCTGCTAGTGGAATACTAAGTAGTATGAATTTTCTTTTTTTTATAATCAGAATTTATTAATTTCTTATTTGGAAACTGTCTAGTTCCAGGCGCCATCGGCTCGGACACTTCAGTCATGTCAGGGACTTCATTGCTGCTTGAAATCCCTCGTCGATTAGCTTCATGCAGGCTTTGCTCCTGCGATTACTCGTCGCACGGAAAACAATTGCTCCTGCGATTACTCGTCGCATTAAAACACTGCTTCGAGGAAGCTTACTACGAAGCAATACTAGAAGGCGATAAAAGTACATAAGAAGTCAAAAACCCGACTGCTACGAGTTGGTCTTCCAGTGTTTGTCGCCGATGATAGGCGGGCGCCTTGCGGAATCCTTCTCTGAATGACTTGGTGCTGCATTGTGTAGAGAATCTTACATAATCAAGTTTACGAGCAGACGTAGAAACGAATTTCTCACGTTGCTGACCAAAAAGTTCGCATTTTTTGTAAGACATTAAGCAGAAAGTTTATCCCACACTTAAGGGGCAAGTAAGACCCCCACCTCAAAACTTAAGAAAATCGAGAAGTTTAGGTGGGGGATAAACTGCCCCTAAAGGTCCGATAAGTTGAACTAACAATCAGTGGGGGATGAAGGAAAACCCCCACTGATTGAAGTTCAGCTTTATATTTAAGAAGTTAGTGTTTATTTTTAGTTCTCGTAGATCCTTTATTCAAGTTAAAAGAATCAAAAAAATAATACCTTAAAGAGGTGTATTCACGTGAATGAAATTGAACCACTACTTTTAAATGTCCTTTTTTTACTATGTTTTCTTTTATTTGTACCTTTTTTTGTTGAAAGGCTGTCAAATGAACTTGCACCAGTCAAAAAGCGTAGAATTTTTCTGTTTTCAGCATGCGTAGGAGGTATTAGTTGTTTATTATTCCCAATAAACATTTACGAAGGTTTTCAATTTGATCTACGTTGGATAATACTTATTTTTGTCGGCTTATATAGTGGTACTTTAGGAAACATTCTTATTTTTGTCGCTATGACTATGTATCATTTTTTCCTTGGTGGAGATGGTTTTTATACAGCAATGTTTATAGGTATGACAATATTAATTAGTGTTTACTTAGTAAGACACACTTATCAGGTATTATCCATGAAAAAGAAATTACTTTTAAGTGGGAGTCTTTCCTTGTTCTCAAGTATATTTGTTTTGTTTATTCTGTCAGTGTATCAGGTTACAGTTAGCTCTCCATTCGTTATTAATTATCTATCCTTTATGATTTGTACGACTTTATTAGTTGTTTACCTATATGAACTAATTTTAGAAAAGACAATAATAGATAATAAGTTAGTTAAAGCAGAGAAAATGGAAATTGTCAGTTACCTTGCTTCATCTATTTCACATGAAGTCCGAAATCCTCTCGCAGTAGTCAGGGGGTTCCTACAAATGATGGATCAAGTAGATTTGTCATCTGATAAAAGGAAAGAGTATTTAAAAATCTCAATTGCTGAGGTTGATAGGGCTAATGATATTATTCGTAATTATTTAACTTTTGCTAAACCAATACCTGAATCTTTTGATGTAATGAATATTAAAGATGAATTACTAAGGGCCATTAATATCATAATGCCTTTGGCAAACATGAATTCTATTGAGGTAGAACATAAAATAGGTACATTTTTTATCAAAGGAGATCCACAACTTCTTCAACAAATTTTATTAAATATTACAAAAAATTGTATAGAAGCTATGGAAGGTAATGGAAAACTTATCATTCAAACGACAGAAGAAAGTGGTAGGCTTACTATTGAGATAACAGATAATGGTCAAGGGATGACTGAAGAACAACTTTCACGGTTAGGGGAGCCTTACTTTACTACTAAAGGTGGAGAAGGGACAGGACTTGGGATGATGGTTACTTTTCGAATTGTTGAAATAATGAAAGGGAAATTGACTGTTACAAGTAAAGTCAACGAAGGAACGACTTTTTATATTAGTTTTCCTTTGGTAAACAGTATTGAAGTACCTTTTGAAAAGATAAGCTGACTTAAAGGTCTTTTACAGGTTTTTATAAATGGAAAAGCCTACTGGCTATAGCTGTGAGATGAGAGTAAGGTCGAATGTGGAATACCAAAAGAAGAGAAATCGTTCTAGCTTCGCTAGAACATCGGAAATTCAGATGGAGTCTCAACTCCACCTGAATGGAAGTTCCCACCTACGCTACGCTTAGAAGTGGGGGTCTATGACCTTTATGTTCTCAGGTAAGAAAGTATAAAATTTCTAACTTAGAAACTGTCTAGCTTCAGCGCCTACGAGCTCGGTCACTTCAGGCCTTTTCGGAAGCCAAAGAGCGGCTTCTGTCAAAGGCCTTCCAGTGCCTATCGCTCGTGACCAAGGCGCTTGCGCTTTTCTTGAAATCAGTTTGATTAAGTTATATTTTTAAAATGTAGGTAAGATTATTCACACTTTATTCATATTGGTTTGTTAAAATAAAGATTATCTCGAAAGAAGGTGATCGTAATCAAACCTTGGATGAAGTTACTTGTCTTTTTGTGTTTGTTAATCATATTGTCTTTAGTGGTATTAAATACAGAATTGTTGAATTACGTTAGGTCTGGTAATGTTGGCGAAATTCAACAAATGGCCAATGATAATATAATATCTTTGCTACTTCTTACTTTTCTTATCATGACAGTACAAAATACCTTTACCATTATTCCACTCGTTGTTGTTCTAACTATTAATATTGCATTTTGGGGTTTTCTAAATGGAATCATTTGGAGCTGGTTTAGTAGTATTGTTGCTTCAGCCTTTGTATTTTTGAGTGTACGTTATTTATTTAAAGAAATGGTAACAAACAAAATAAATCAAGAATTTAAAGAGAAAATTGAAAAAAAGGGATTTATGTATGTGTTTATTGCTAGAATTTTTCCTTTTTTTCCAACAAGCATTGTAAACCTAATTTCAGGAGTCAGTTCCATTAAGTTTACTCATTTTATTATAGCTACAAGTATAGGTAACTTTTTATATTTTTTTATCCTTGCCCTTGTACCATTAGGATTTTTAACGGGTGAAGTTAATAGTTATTTTCTTTCATTTATTTTTATAGTTTTTATTACAACTTACTACATTTATAAAAAACATAAGAGGAAGAAAATAGTTAACAATGAGAATAATAAAAATTTAACTATGATTTTTAAATGAAAGAAGAAGGTCACCATAATTGATTATGATGCCCTTCTTTTTTTGCATATAAAGTGAAGAGGACGATTGTTAGTTATTAAATGCCTTTAGGTATAAAAAAACTAGATGCTTTAACCAATAATAAACTTCGACTGATTTCTATTTAGATATTGTTCATTTTGTGTTCATATTATCATGATATGCTTATCCCTATATTCTATAAATCTACTATGTTATGTATGTCCCTTTGTTTTAAAATTAGAAACTATTTAAATGGATATACTTAAAGTAGAGGAGGACCATAAATGAAGAAATTAACGTTATTAGTTGTTGATGATGATCCAAATATTTGTGAATTGATCCGTTTATATTGTGAAAAAGAAGGATATGTAGTTAAAATAGCTTATTCTGGAACAGAAGGATTAAATACTTTTTATGATGACTCTTTTGATTTAATCATTCTAGATATTATGTTACCAGGTCTAGACGGGTGGGAATTGTGTAAAGAAATACGTTCTAGTTTCAAAACTCCTATTATTATGTTAACGGGCAAAGGAGAAAGTTATGACATTATTAAAGGTCTTGATTTAGGGGCAGATGATTACGTTATTAAACCATTTGACCCAAAAGAGTTAATCGCTAGAGTGAAAGCGGTACTTAGAAGATATAATGTATTAAATAGTGAACAGGAAATCCTTTCATTTCCAACACTTGTTATTGATATGAAGCAATATAAAGTTCGATCTTATGAAGAAGAAATTACCCTCCCGCCTAAAGAGATTGAGTTATTATTTTTTTTAGCTGCGAATGCTAATCGTGTTTTTACACGTCAACAATTGTTAGACCAAATTTGGGGTTATGATTTTGAAGGGGACCCTAGAACTGTAGATGTACACATAAAAAGAATTAGGGAAAAGCTTGGTAAGGAAGCTATAGATTGGGAGCTTAAAACGTTAAGAGGTATTGGATATAAGTTCGAGGTGAAAGCACAGTGAAAAAGCGAAAAGTAAGCATTTTTATGAAGCTGTTTTTTACTTATTTAATAAGCTCTTTTGCTGCCTTTATCCTGTTTAGTTTTATTTTCTATTTATTATTTAATAACAACTTAAAACAAAGCTTCCTTAATTCAATGGAAACTCAACAGGAACAAGTTGTACAAATTTTAGAACTTGCTTATCAAGAAGAGAATAAAGAGGCGATCATTTCTACATTAAGTATTATTAATGATCAAGAACATAGGAGTATTTTTATTTATGATAAAAATGGACAATTATTGTATCGGTTTTCTACTTTGCAGGAACCTATTCATATTGAAGAGGAAATGATATATAAAGCACTTCAAGGAGCGAGTGTTAAAGAATTTATTAAAGATAAAGCTAATCCCTTATTTATTATGGCTTCTCCAATCGAAGCTAATGAGTTTGACTTTGATGAAAAAGTAGTTGTTATTGCTCTTCACAACTATTTTGGAGTAGTAAACGGTATTAAAGGTTTATTTTTATTAGCTGGTGCAATAACAATTGTTGTAACAACGACGTTTTTATATACTTTATCTAAGAAAATTACAGCACCGTTACGAGAAATGAATCATGTTGCTATGGAATATGCAAAAGGAGATTTTACTAATAAGGTTAAGATTAAAAGTAATGATGAAATTGGACAATTAGGAAAAACATTTAATTATATGGCAAATGAATTATCAAGTTTAGATTTGATGAGAAAAGAGTTTGTGGCTAATGTTTCTCATGATATGCGATCGCCACTAACCTCAATTAATGGTTTCGTTGGTGCATTATTAGATGGAACTATTCCTAAAAATCAACAAAAGCGATATTTATATTTAATGAAAGATGAAACTGAACGTTTAATAAAATTAGTTAATGATTTATTGGATATTGCTAGAATTGAAGCAGGACAAGTTTCTATTCAGCCTATAAACTATAATTTATCAGAACAAATTCGAAAACTAATTGCGAAAATGGAACCGGAATTAATAAAACAAAATATAGACATTGAGTTTCAAGGTAATCTAGATGAAGATATTGAAGTTTTTGCAGACCAAAATCGTATGGACCAGGTTTTTGGAAATTTACTTCAAAATGCTGTTAATTTTTCACCTGAAAAAGGATTAGTAACAATCATAATTAATGAACTTGATCATAATGTAATGGTTTTTATTAAAGACCAAGGACCAGGTATCAAAAAGGAAGAATTAAAGTATATTTGGGATCGCTTTTTTAAAGTTGATAAGGCCCGAAGTAAAAAGGTTGGGACAGGTATTGGTTTATCAATTGTTAAACATATCATTGACCTACATCAAGCAAAAATTGATGTGAAAAGTGAGGTTGGTGTAGGAACGACATTTCGTGTTACATTACCAAGGTTTAGTCTCAAAAAAAATGAAATATAATAATAATCTTGACAAGGACAATGAATTCAAATTATAATTATACGAAATAGTTAGTAAATTAATGTTAGACGAAATGATAGCTTCTACCAATGTTAAGAGATTATTAGCAAGGGTATGAGGAAATCAACAAGTAATCTTTCGATTAGTTTTTTTATATAAGCGAAGTTAAGAAAACCTATTTAAAAATTAAATATATATTTTGGTTGCTTAAGTAAGCACAAATTGTGAGTACAAAAGAGACCAGCGCTGATTTATTTTAATCATCGTTGGTCTCTTTTGGTTTATAAAGATAAAATTTTAAGTTGGAAAGGCGTCTAGCTAGGCGCTTGCGCTTTTCTGTGAAAGTAATATACTTTCATGCTGGTTTGTGCGTGTTAAACGCATGGATGTTTTCTTAATAAGGAGGGAATAGTTGTGAAAAGATGGTTAGTAGTTATTGGAGCAATTTTAATTCAAATTAACTTGGGCGCTGTTTATGCATGGAGCCTTTTTAATCAACCATTAATAGAAACATATGGATGGGATAGAGAAGATATTGTTGTTACGTTTTCGATTACGATATTTATGCTTGCAGCTTGTGCGTTTATTGCTGGAAAAATTCAAGATAAAATTGGTCCTAGGTGGGTTGCCACAATAGGTGGTATTTTATTAGGACTTGGAGTAATGTTAGCAAGTCAGGCAACGACGATTTATCAATTATATTTATTTTATGGTATCATTGGCGGTGCTGGGATTGGAATAACATATGTATGTCCACTTTCAGCTTGTGTAAAGTGGTTTCCAGATAAACGAGGGCTAATTAGTGGAGTAGCGGTAGCTGGTTTCGGTTTAGGTGGCTTAGTCTACAAACCTATTATTTTATTTTTAATTGATAATTTTGGTGTATCTTCTGCTTTCCTATATTTAGGCATCATATACTTTGTGCTAGTAGTGCTTGGAGCCCAATTATTATCGAACCCTGAAGCTGGTGATGAACTAAATAGTCATCAGAGTGACGGGGAAGCTTTAACTGTAGTGAGTGAACAATTTTCTCCTAAGGAGATGTTAGGGACATATCAATTTTATCTACTTTGGTTTATGTATTTGTTTGGTACAATGGCTGGTTTATTAGTAATAAGTTTCGCAGTTGATATTGGTTTAGAATTAGTGAAACTAGATGTTGTAACAGCTAGTAATGCAGTAATGGTAATAGCACTATTTAATGCAGGTGGACGGATTATATTAGGTAAAATATCAGATAATATCGGTAGAATTAATACTCTGATATTAATGTATGGAATAACTACACTAATAATGCTTTATATGAGTTTTGGAACAATGAACAATTTAACGTTTTTAATTTCCGTTTCTTTAATTGGTTTTTGTTTTGGCGGATTTTTGGCTTTGTTTCCATCTATAACTGCTGATTTTTACGGAACAAAAAATATTGGAGCTAACTATGGAATAATGTATCTAGCTTATGGTATTTCGGCTTTTGTAGGTCCGATTATTATTAAATATATTTCTTTTTCTAGTGCATTTTTATTAGCAGCATTTATTTCCCTAATAGCAATTATTTTGGCTAAAGTAATAGTTACTCCAAAATTGCAAACAGTAGTTGATTTTAGTAATGAACCTTTAGAAAAAGTTAACTAATCTAATAACAATAAATAGATAATAAAAGATCAAAACTTGGTTATAACCTTGTTTTGATCTTTTATTTAGGTATTGTACTTTGTTAACTAAATCTGAGCTTAAAGGAATGGAGTAATAAATGGCATAAAAAAGCATTGCCTTAATTAAATCTAGGCAATGCTTTTTTATTTACATATTCGCTTTTATTAGAACTTAGTATGATAATTTTCAAGTTCCCAGCCATGTACAGTTGTACGGAAGCTATCCCATTCTTTACGTTTTAGTTCAACATATTCACCAAATACATGTTCACCAAGAGTTTCTTTTCCGATTGTTCCTTCTTCGAAAGCATTTAATGCAAACTCTAAGCTTGCTGGTAAGTGATCAATTTCACGCATTTTAAGTTCTTCACTTGTCATACTGAAGATATCATCTTTAACTTCTTCAGGAGCAACAAGGTTATTATTTACACCGTTTAATCCAGCAGATGCAATCACTGCAAATGCTAAGTATGGATTTGCAGATGGGTCTGGGCAACGAATTTCTACACGAGTTCCAGCGCCGCGTGTAGCTGGGATACGAATTAATGCTGAGCGGTTAGAAGCTGACCATGCAATATAACAAGGAGCTTCGTATCCAGGTACTAAACGCTTATAAGAGTTAATTAATGGATTAGTAACAGCAACAAAATCTTTCACGTTATCAATTAAACCAGCAATGAATTGGTAAGCTTTCTCTGAAAGTTGTCTAGAATCTTCTTGGTCAAAGAATGCGTTTTGTTGTTTTTCAACATCAAATAAAGAGATATTCACGTGCATTCCACTACCATTTTCACCTGCGATTGGTTTAGGCATAAATGTTGCGTGTAAACCAAATTTCTTTGCGATTGTTTTAACTACCCATTTATAAGTAGTAGCTAAATCAGCAGCAGTTAGAGCGTTAGAATACTTGAAGTTAATCTCGTGTTGCCCTTTCGCTACTTCATGGTGAGATGCTTCAATTGTAAAGCCCATTTGTTTAAGTGCACGATAGATTTCAAGTCGTACTTTTTCACCGTTATCATGTGGAGATGGTTCAAAGTAGCCAGCAAAATCTTGAGTTTGTTGAGTTGGACGTCCAAGCTCATCAGTTTCAAATAAGAAAAACTCAAGCTCTGGTCCTACGCTAATTGCATAGCCTTGGTCTGCCGCTTTTTCAACAGTTTTTTTCAATACATTTCGAGGGTCACCTTCATAATCGTCTCCAGTTGGAGTCTTTACACTACAAATGAAACGTGCTTCAGAGTAACCTTCTTCAACTGACCAAGGAAGAACTGCGAAAGTGTTTAAGTCAGGTTGTAAATATAAGTCTGATTTATTTATAGGCGAGAAGCCTTTAATTGACGATCCGTCGAACATGATTTTTCCGTCTACTACTTGCTCTAATTGTTCAACAGTTACTGTAACGTGTTTTAAAATCCCTTCAATGTCAACAAATTGTAAATGAAGAAGTTCAACACTTTTTTCTTTTATTACTTCTTTAATACTTTCTAACGTTTCCGCTTGACTTGTTGTTACTGACATTTTTATCCATCCCCTTTAGTGTTATCTTTACTAACATCTTTTGTTATGGTTAGATTTTAGAATAAATTTAGCGATTTGTAATACAGTTAGTCATATAATCTGACAAACTATTTATATAATACAAAAAAGGAAATTTCTTCATTAATATTAGTAGTAATCTATGATGAGAGCAACAACTATTTTTCTAATAAATGTTGAAATAAAAATTAGGGAAAATTTAAATTTGAACTAACAACGTTGTTAACGAGCGGTGTTCAAATTGTTTTAATAAAAATAAGGGAAAGAAATGTAGCAGATGTCAAAACAAATTGTTGATGTCTATCAAGTTTTAGTTTTTTTGATTTTATTTTCGGCAATTAGATGTTTGTATCAAGGGGTCTATCATACTTGTGGTACCCCAAGAAACACGAAAGGGCCGTATAAAAGCGTCTATCATCAACAAAGTTGGGTTAGACGCTTTTAATTATTTTTAGGCTTAGCACATGAATTTATTATATTTAATTCAGGTTCTAAAATAATTGAATTATTAGTAATATTCTCATTAATAATGTCTAACAATGTTTCTGTAATTTTATTGGCGATTCTATTTAATGGTACCCCAACTTTAGAAAAAGGAATATCGAGATCCTCAGATTGAGAAATATTATCATAGCCAATAATAGAAACATCGTTAGGGATATTAATATTAAGTTCTTGAGCAGCTCTAACTATTCCGCGAGTTAGATCATAACTCCCACTAACAATTGCAGTTACTTCCGTAGATTTATTAAAGAGAGACTTTGCAGCTAAATAACCGTCATATAGTTCTAATCCATTTGTTGGAACGATGCTTTTTGAAAAAAGTTCTAAGTTAAACTCATCGATCGCTTCTAGAAAACCAAGGTGTTTTTCTTTTTGAAGGTGGTCCTGTGTTGAAACATCTCCAATATAACTAACTTTTGTATGACCAATTTTTACGAGATGTTCAACTGCTAATTTTATTGCATGTCTTCGATTTACGTCAATGGTCGGATATTCAGAGCTTTCTTTTATTCCGTAATAAAGAATAGGTACTTTTGACATAACATTTTTAGAGCGAGTTAGATCACTCATAGTTTCTGCAAATACGACGATTGCATCAACTTGAAAACGATTAAAAGTTGCAATAGCCGAATCGACACTATTAATAGAAAGTAAGGTGGTGTAGCTTTTTTCCTCTAATAGTTCATTGATTTTAGTTATTAAAGCTGATGGAGTAACGCGCTCAACCGTAGGCCACACAACACCAATGGCGTAAGATTTTTTCTGTACTAAACTCCTCGCAACAACATTAG
Source organism: Anaerobacillus alkalidiazotrophicus (assembly GCF_001866055.1). Next base: position 285,834 of record NZ_MLQS01000001.1, on the reverse strand, counting down.
GAACGTATCCCATTTCCTCGGCAATTTTAATGATTTTCTTTTTTGTTGGTTCTTTTACTAAAGGGCTATTTCTTAATGCTTTAGATACAGTTGAATAACTAACCCCTGCATGTTTAGNAATATCTTTGATTGTTACCGCCATAATTTGAACCTCCGTAAAAATATATATAGAGGATACCTGTATACTTCTATGAAAGTAGTTTTGTTTTTGTCTCCTATATGATTTTATTTTAGTATTTCTTTCAAAATAAATAAAGAGTAATAATGCAAACTTATAAAAAAGCTCTATTATAAAGTAGGTAGTTTCGATAACGTATCAATTAGCGCTCTAAATTGAATAGTCTTTTAGTTTGCAAGATCACAAGATAAAATCCCAATAATTAATGAACAAGATGGTCTATACACAGTAGTTTTAAAGGGGATTGTTAAAGGTGAAAGAGTAGAGAAGAGTGAAATAGTCTCTTCTATATCAAGGGGAATTAATATAGTCGAAAATTGGGATGAAATTTTAAAAGTTGCTACCTCAAGGGATATTAGATATGTTTTTTCCAACACGACAGAAGCAGGCTTAACTTATTTACAAGAGGAATATGATCCGGATTCTACTCCGAAATCTTTCCCTGGAAAGTTAACTGCACTACTTTATCATCGATTTATCCCACTCTTAAGGGGCAAGTAAGACCCCCACCTCAAAACTTAAGAAAATCGAGAAGTTTAGGTGGGGGATAAACTCCCCCTAAAGGTCCGATAAGTTGAACTAACAATCAGTGGATGAAGGAACCCCCCCACTGATTGAAGTTCAGCTTTATTTTTATGAAAGGGTGTCCGGAATCTGTGCTTACGGGCCAGGATCCCGTTTTGGTATTCTTCATGAAGTATTTGGCTTTACTCCAGTAGATGAGCCGATTGAAGTTTCTACTCACGGTATGAACGTTTCTTATGAATATACTCTAGAAAAAGATCCTGAATACTTATTCGGAGTTGATCGTGGTGCAGCCGTAACTGGTGGAGAAGCAGCAGCAAAACAAACGATTGAAAATGAATTAACGGAAAAAACTAGAGCATATCAAGAAGATAAAATTGTTTACTTAGACCCGAACTAATGGTACCTTGCAGGTGGAGGATTAGTATCAGTTACTGAAATGATTAGAGAAATTACAGAAGGCATAAAATTATATACAGTTTGGGAGAACCTCGTTTACATATTATTGTGAACGAGGTTTTTAAATTTCGTAGCAGTAAAGAGGGAAACCCTACTTTATTATGGTATGTAATGTAAAGCTCTTATCGGTTATTCAAATTGTAAGAGCTTTTTGGTGTCATACTATTTAAAATATAATTTACCAATTTCAATAGATTGTAAAAATGGTAGAATAGGAGGTAAGCTAATTATTTAGTCATAAAGGAGTTACTTATGAATAAAAGAAATATTTTCTTGATATATATCGTTTTTGGTGTTTTATGGATAATGATTACAGATTTTTTAGTTCAAGTTTATGCACCTACCGATTTGTTTATGATTTTCCAAAGAATGAAAGGAATCCTCTATGTTGTTTTAACAGGATCTGTTTTTTATTTAATTCTTGGGAAAATAGAGGAATTAAATTCTTCCAAGGAACAAGAAGAAAAGCTATCAACTTTAATTAACTCTATGGTAGACTTTGTTAATTTTAAAGATGGTGAAGGTCGTTGGTTAGAAGCAAATAACTTTGGATTAAAGCTGTTTCAATTAGAAGACGTTGATTATCGTGGAAAAAAAGATTCTGAACTTGCCTCTTATACTGATTTTTATCGTGAAGCTTTAATAAATAATGAAAAATTAGATGAAGAAGCATGGAAAAACAAAAAAATTACTCGTTGTGAAGAATTGCTTCCAGTTCCTGATGGTACTCATAAGTATTTTGAAATGATAAAGGTTCCGTTATTTTATAATGATGGAAGTAGGAAAGCACTAGTAGTTATCGGGCGTGATATCACTGATAGGAAACAAGCGGAAGAACAAATAAGAAAAAGTGAAAAACTATCTATTGTAGGTGAACTAGCAGCAAGTGTTGGACATGAAATTAGAAATCCATTAACTTCAATTAAAGGATTTGTACAATTACTTCAAGAGAATGATAATAAAAATGGAACATACTACGATATTATGATTAAGGAACTAAATAGAATTGATCATATTGTTGGGGAATTATTACTTTTAGCTAAGCCGCAAAAGATTCACTTTTCAACTTATAATATAAAAGAAGTTCTAACAGATGTAGTATCTTTATTAGAGCCACAGGCAAATATGAATAATGTAAGTATTAAAGTTAAGCAGTTAGAAAATGTGTGGATTGATTGTGAAAAAAACCAACTCAAACAATTATTTATTAATCTAGTTAAAAATGCTTTAGAAGCTTCTGATGAAAAAGGTGAAGTTTTAGTTACATTAGTAAAAGATCAAGATCATGTTATTATTAATGTTGAAGATAAAGGTATTGGAATTTCTGAGCAGTTTCTCGAAAGATTAGGAGAACCTTTTTATTCCTCGAAAGAAAAAGGTACAGGCCTAGGTTTAACTGTAAGCCATAAAATAGTCCACCAACACGATGGGGAGATCTATTTTACTAGTGAAGAAGGGGTAGGAACGAAGGTTGAAGTTGTTTTACCAATAAAGAATGCTAAATCTCTTTCTAATTCGTAGCACATTTTTAGGAAAAGCTTCCCGATTTAACTGGGAAGCTATTAAAATTCAAGTGTAAAGTTATTTGAAGGTGAGAAAAATGAAAACTGGAAAATTTATAGGGAGAAGGATAATTAAAACAGGTATAGCAGTTTTTATCACTGCTTTTATTTGTTTACAGCTGAATTTACCTGCAGAGTTTGCAGTAATTGCGGCAATTGTAACAATTGAACCAACAGCTTTTGATTCAATTAGAAAAGGAGTTATCCGTTTTCCGGCATCGGCAATCGGGGCAGCATTTGCAGTAATATTTGTTGCTTTATGGGGAGAAACGGTTTTATCATATACACTAGCTGCTGTTTTCACAATATTCTTGTGCCAAAAACTAAAATTAAATGATGGTATCCTTGTTGCTACGTTAACCGCAGTTGCTATGGTACCTGATATTAATGGACACTTTATTTTAACCTTTTTATCTAGATTAGGAACGACAACTATCGGTATTACTGTATCAACGTTAGTTAATTTTTTAATATTGCCTCCGAAGTTCACTCCACTCATAAATGAGAAGCTTAAAGCTACCTTTTTATTAGCTAGCGAAGTACTCAGCAAAACTATGCAAGGCATTATTGAATCAAATCCTAAAAGAGCGATTAATCCTACTTATTTGAAGTTTAGAAATACAACAGAAAAGGTAAGTGAATTATTATCTTTTCAAGAGCGTGAATGGAAATATCATAAAATAAAAATTAGCGAATACCGTAACTTTTATAAGCTAAAAAAAATGAATACCATCATGCAAAAAATAGCATTACATATTGGGAATTTACAATACGTAAATGAGCCGGGGCATTTTACTATGAAAGAAAAAGAAGTTATTATAAAAAGCGTTCAATCAATACAATTAATTTTAGAGAATCCCTCAAATTCTATTCCAGAAGATCACTATAAGTTGATCGGTGAATTAGACTTTCAATTAAGATATGAAGCAAACCAATTATCGAAGTCTTCACAATTTTTCCATCATTTCACTACAAAAAGGATTGTTTATTTTGAGTTACTATCCATACATGATTCATTGGAAGAACTTTATCAAATAAACGCTTATTAATAATTTATTAATAAGTAAACTAACAATCAGTCGAGATGAAGGTCCTCACTGATTGAAGTTCAGCTTTGACGTGTTTAATGAATGATGAAATTTATTAAATTGAAAAATTAATAAAAAAATGTCGGAATGAAAAATCAGCTTGTGAATGATGCAAGCTGATTTTTTGATTCTTCACACATAAACTTAGATAAAAGTTGGGATAAATGTGTAAAAGTATGTGAAATAGGAAATATATAATCTTATAATCTTTTGTCAATATGGGAGGTGTAAGATGATTAAACGGTTTAAAGAAATGAATAATAAAGCGCTATTATTTGTATTATTAGGGGTATTAATTGGCGTAGTTGTGTATGCAGGATCAGTAACGGCGATTAAAGCAACTGATACAGGAGAGTTCTGTTCAAGTTGCCACGTTATGGATACTGTTTATGAAGCTTTCACAAATTCTCCTCATGCACGGCTTGACTGTAATGATTGCCACGCACCTACAGATAGTATAGTGGAAAAGATGGTTTTCAAAGCAAAGGCAGGGTTAGGGCATATTTATATGAACACAATTGGGGCGAGTAAGATACCTGATGTACTACACGCAACTGAAAATTCAGTTGATGTGATCAATAATAATTGCATTTCTTGTCATTCCTATACGATAGAAAATGTGGCACATGATTCTAAAGGAACTTGTACTGACTGTCACCGTCAAGTACCTCACGGATTAGGAATATTTAAATCTCCTGATTGGCATTTAAAACTAAATATTGATGCAGCAAAATAAACTTTTAATAAAGAAAGGGTGATCCCTTATGAGAAAATTTGGACTAGTGTTTAAGCTACTAATGATAGTTCTTACCTTAATAATTCTACAGGCATGTTTGGGTCCAGATGATTTAACGGTAGACGAAACAGAGCCATTAACAGATCTATCGCCAAATGAATATTTAAATACGGCATTTAAAGATGCTTTTCCAGTACATTATGAAAGTTTCTTACGTAATATGGGAATTGGTAGGCCTCCAGTTTCAAAATTCATTCCTGAATATGAACCTTATTTACCGATATTGTTTGCCGGCTTTCCTTTTGAACAAGAATATAATACAACGAGGGGACACACATACGCAGTTGAGGATGTAATTTCTATTGCTAGGATTGGTGAACGTTCAATCGGGTCATGTATGACCTGTAAAAGTTCAACAGTTACACCTCTATTACAAGAATTTGGTGATGATTATTGGGCGGCGAATTTCAGAGGCGAGATATTACCCCGAATGGAAGAACTCGCTTCTGTTGGGGCATCAGAAGAGCTTGGTGAATATGGACATGTATCAATAGGATGCTCAGATTGTCATAATCCAGTGACAATGGAGTTAAGAATTACTCGACCATCTTTAACAAATGCTTTGGCTCGTCAAGGTATTGATGTAACAGAAGCTACTAGAAATGAAATGCGTACATATGTCTGTGCTCAATGTCATGTTGAATATTATTTTGAACCTGAATTACAAAAGGTTAGGTTCCCATGGGACTTAGGAAATCGACCAGAAGATATGTATGATTATTTTCAAACGATTGCTATAGAAGAAGGCTTTAATTATGACTATATTCACGCAGTATCAGGTTCTCCTATACTAAAAGCTCAACATCCTGAATATGAGTTATGGAGCTATGGTTCCCATGGTAGAGCAGGGGTTTCTTGTTCGGATTGTCATATGCCGTTTGAAAGAAGAGATGATAGAAGAAAGATATCATCCCATTATTGGGTATCACCTTTAGAGACGATCCAACAATCGTGTCGAACTTGTCACTCAGATAAGACGGAAAAATATATCCGTGATAGAGTAGGTGAAATTCAAGAGCGTCATTTAAACGCGGTACATGAAGCCCAAGATTTGACCGTTGAAGCTCATTATTATGTAAATAGAATGATTACAGCAGGTGCACCAGAAGACAGGATTAGTGAAGCTCAAAATTTTGTTAGAGAAGCACAATGGTATACAGATATAATTGCAGCCGAAAACTCTGATGGTTTTCACAATCCTCAAGGTGGGATGGATACGCTAAGAATGGCATCAGATGCAGCTAACAATGTTCTAAAGTTAGCGACAGAAGAATTATTAAAGCTAAATGTAGATCTTGATGAATTACGTACTGAAATCTCTAAAGTGAAAGAAACTGTTTTAAATGAAGAAGATCCGTTCCAAAAGCATATTCATGCAACGAATGAATTCTTTCCTAAACAGAATTAAATAAGGAAAATAAGGTAGCATTTTGACATCGCCTTGTCATAATGCTACTTTTTTAATACTTTCTCGAACGGTATGTATAAATAATGTGGAAAAATATATTGTATTTGTAGGAAAATGATTGAAATGATATTTGATAGTTAGTAAACTAGACATAGTCGAGTGTTATACTGCATGGTTCTTTATCACTAAATAAATATTAATTTGAGAGTTTATATAAGGAATATAGAACTATGGTAGATGAATGAAAGTAGTCATATTTATTACAGTGGTTTGGCTATTTATACATAATTCTTAAACTTTTATTTTTTAGTAGTTTACAAATGTTTGTAATAGAAAGAAACTGTAAATGTAATAAAGTCTATTTGGTGAATTTCATGATTTCTTTAATTAAGCGACATTAAACTGTATTTGGTTAAAAACGCATCGTTTCATCGTTTGAATTAGATATAGATCTTAGTTGTGTGATTTGTGTATNATGAAATTCATTAATTACAACATTTTTAGTGAATTTAAAAGCATCTAATTTAATTTGGAGGGAATATAATGGCAAAGATTTTAATTGTAGATGATGCAGCTTTTATGAGAATGACATTGAAAAATATTATGACAGCAGCGGGGCATGAAGTTGTTGGTGAGGCTGCTAATGGTTTAGAGGCTATTGAAACTTATAAAAGTTCCCAACCAGAGTTAGTAACAATGGATATAACAATGCCTGAAATGGACGGAATCGAAGCATTGAAGGAGATAAAGAAGATAGACCCTAATGCTAAAGTTGTCATGTGTTCGGCTATGGGACAACAAGGAATGGTTATTGAAGCGATTCAATCGGGAGCAGCTGATTTTATTGTTAAACCGTTTAATGCTGAACGGATTAATGAATCTATTGGTAAAGTATTAACAAGATAAATGTTTTAAGGAGTTTGCTGTATGCGGATGATAAACATTCAAGAGTATGACAAAAAAACAATGCTGCTTGCAGAACCTATATACGATTACAGAAAAAGAATTTTATTAGCAAGTGGATCTACAATTCATCCAAAATATATGGAGAAATTAAAAGAGATCGGTATAAGAAGTTTAATAATTGAAGATGCAATATCGGTAGGAATAACTTTAGACGAAATGATTGATATGCCAACTTGGATTGATGCTATTACGATGGTAGAACAGGTATACCAACAAGCAAAGAATGGTCAAAAGCTATCTATTACTGAACTTCAAAATACAGTGAAAAAGCTTATTAACGAAGTTTCACAACGACGAGCAATTATATTAATTCCGACATCTACAATTGATGAAGCGTTAGCGCTTTACGCTCACGTAGTTAATGTTACGCTAATTTCTTTACAAATAGCTAAAAAATTAAATTTAAATCAGTTACAATTGAGTACTCTTGGGCTTGGGACACTGCTTCACGATATTGGAAAAATGGTAACAACTGAAGCACTAGAACATCCGGAAAAAGGATTTCAATTATTAAAATCAAATCCAGAGGTTAGCTTGTTAGCCGCTCATGTTGCTTATCAACATCATGAAACTTATGAGGGTTCTGGTTTTCCTAGAGGAATTAAGATTAAGCAAATTATTGATTTAGCTCAGGTTTGTATGGTTGCTAATGACTATGAAAATATGATTTCTAAAGAAGGGTACCAACCTCATGAAGCTATTGAAAAAATTATGTCATTAGTAGAAAAAAAATATAGTTATCATATTGTCCTTAGTTTTACAAATGGAATAATTAGTTATCCACCTGGTACCCATATTCGTTTAAATAACGGGTTATGTGGGATTGTAATAAGGATTGATAGTCATCTCCATCGACCAATTATAAAAGTAGAAGGCATTAGTGAAGAAATTGATCTAAGTGAACAGTCGACTCTTTTTATTGAAAAGGTGTATAATGACTTAAGTGAAAACTAAACGAAAAGGGAGGGGAGGCTAAAACCTCTCCTTTCTTTTGTGAAGGGTTAACTTTCTAAAGTTAGAGGGTTTTCCCGCTACAGTACATACGAAACTGAGCCGCATAGACATAGTTTCTTAGTGAGAATAATCGATGATGAAATTCATTAACGTACATAAATAATGTTAGAACTTTAAATAATATAAAATAGTATATTTCTTTAGAAAACGAGGAAGGTATGATATTTATGAAATTTTTTAAGCCGGATTACGAATTTGATCATTTTACAGATATAACAATAGAATTGTTGAAAAAAGATAATGTTACAACAATATTTTCTGACCTAGATAGTACGTTAGCTGCACATGATCAGTTAGGAGACCATGATTTTACGAAGTGGCATGAAAAGTTAGAAAACAACGGGATAAAACTTGTCGTAGTATCAAATAATAGTCAAGGAAGAGTAGATCGTTTTACAAAACCTTTCAAGATTATAGGTTATGGAAGATGTAAAAAACCGACGATAAGTACGATTAGGAAAATAATGCATGAAATTAGTGTGAAAAGTAGTAATAGTATTTTTTTAGGGGATCAATTGTTTACTGATGTATTATGTGGTAAACGTTTAGGAATGAAGACTGTACTAGTAAAACCCTTAGGAGAAGAACATGAACCTTGGACTGTACGCTGGAAACGAGGATTAGAGGCAAGTATAAAAAAACGATGGTAAAGGAAAACTATTATTAATGATGCATTTCATTTTAATCATCTAAAAAAGATTATAAGGATGTTGGAAATGATTTATATTTATAATTGTTATGCTGGTACGCATTCATCTGCCTTAGCGGCAGCATACCATTTAAAAAAACTACCTCAGGATCGTCAGCCAACAAAAGAGGAAATTTTGAATATAGATATTTTTAATAAACTAACTCCAAAAGATATGGGAAGAATTATTTTGCATGGTAGAGATGAAGAAGGTAATAAAGTATACACTATTGGTCGGAGTAGATCGAAGTTGCTTATTCCTGCATTAAAAGACTTAGGATTAATACTAAATGAAGGATCACAATCAACTGATAAAGTTATTTTTTCCAATGCTTCTCCTACTGTACCGATTGCGATGACGTTTGGAGGGCTATTTTCAAGACGGCTACATATTGATTTTATTGGAGTGCCTCTCCTAATAAAAGGGGCACAGCAAACTTACCATAATATCATTTCATTAGTTGAGTTTACAAAAAAGACTGCCAAAACATCTGAAAAACAAATAGAAATATTAGAAAATAAAAATTTTGAAGTTAATAAGCTGTTCTAACTCGAAACCGTTAACTTATTCATTACATAGTAATTTAGATAAAGTGATAAAAGCTAAACTGACTATATAATTTCAACGTTGCTATTATAATTAAATAGCAAAAAAAGTATGGAATTTCAACTGCACCTCAATTGTTGGACACTAACTAAACAATTGGAGGTGCGTTTTTTGTATAAAGAAAAAAGTATATATGTCCGATTAAGAAAGTGCCTACGAGCTTGAACGTAACGCTTCACTCATGCGATGTATTTCAATTACCATATAAAATACATCTCTGGAAGGCTTCATTAGTGTTATGATTCGAGGAAATCTATACTATTTTAAGACTATCGTATGTGATGTCGCTTGTGCTTTTCTTATACATGAGTTCCATTTTTAGAATGTGAAATATTCCCTTTTCTGTGAAAAATATTAACTTTCTATATAAATTTCTTATATCTGTCATATATAATAATTATATATGTTTATTTTTAAAAGTTTGCCTGGAGGGAGTAACATGAGAGAATGGGAGCGAATGTTAGCTGATATAAAGGCTTGGGCTATTGAAGCAGGCGAAGAACAGATCTGTCGTTTTAATCAACCTATGAATTTGCAATATAAATCAGCAGAAATTGATATTGTGACAGAGGTAGATGTTTGGACCGAAAAATTCTTAATCGGAAAAATAAATAGTGTATATCCAAAGCATCGAATTATATCAGAAGAAAGCGGATTTCATCATGGTGAGGATAATTATGAGTGGGTTATAGATCCTATTGATGGTTCAACTAATTTTGCACATGGATTTCCTTTATTTTCAATTTCAATAGCGGTTAAATATAATGATGAAACGGTGCTAGGAGTAGTTTATATTCCAATGCTTGGTGAAATGTACGAAGCAATGAAAGGGTTTGGTGCAAAATTAAATGGTGAAAATATACAAGTTTCAAAAATAAAGAGATTACCCTTGGCAATGGTAGCAACTGGTTTTCCTTATGACAGAGCATCAGATCCTAAAAATAATTTGGATAACTTTAACAATGTTATAACTAAAGTAGCAGGTATTCGTCAAACTGGAAGCGCAGCGATAGATCTTTGTCAAGTTGCAGCTGGAAGGTTCGATGGTTACTGGGAAATAAAGCTAAACTCATGGGATATTGAAGCAGGCCTTCTAATCGTGAAAGAAGCTGGTGGTTTTGTTAGAAGAGAAGAGCAGGATAAAGGCATTTTTGTCCTTGTTGGGAATGAATCAATATTTGATGCACTAAATCAGCTCATAGAAATAAAAAGATAGGTTGTTAGTTTGTTTTATTAAATTAATATTACGGGGAGATTATCATAATTTCTTATGCTGAAACAAATATTAAAAACGCTTTCATTCGTTTGGACTAACGTATGGTAGAATAGTACACATTATTAAAAATTAGTCGAAAGTTCTTCCTCAAGTTTTAGATAAGAATTACGTATACATTAAAAGTAAGAATGTATGAGCAAACTTAAGGAGGAACTTTACTATGTTAATAGTGGATCAAATAATTTATGATGTTACATTACTGGATAATGAAGATTTAGGTAAAGAATTACTTGATATTTTAAGTGAAGAAAAAAAACAACATAAAAAACAACATATTATAGTACATCAAGTGGTTAAATTAGATCGTTATAATTATACTGTTATTCTTAATTTATGCGAAATGAATTAAGAATTTTCTCTATTGTTTAGGAAGCTATAAAATTATATTACATGCGGATAGGTTCCTATATCTGAAGGTGTTTAGCTTCAGCACCTACGAGTTCGGTCACTTCAGACATGCAACGGACTTTAATTACGCACGAAAAACAATTGTTCCTACGATTACTCCTCGCACAAAACACTGCTTCGAGGAAGCTTAACTACGAAGCAGCTATTCGTAACCAAGGCGCTTGCGCTTTCTTTGAAAGTAATATACTTTCATGCTGGTTTGTGCGTGTTAAACGCATGGATATCTTCTTATTTAGTAGCTTCAATAATGATAGCAGGTGAATGAAGAGAAAATACCTCTGCTTTATAGGAACCATATTTTAATATTGATGTAAATCCAGCTTTTTTCAAAATTATCTCAAGCTGATCACTAGTTATTGGCAATAAAGAGACTTCATTTTTAAATGTCTGTTTACCAACAGTTAATAACCCTTGAAAGATAATTTTATTGTCATGGTGTTTATATGTACGTTTAAAAGTTAGTTCCTCTTCATCACGTTTAATAATTGGTAGTTCAGTAACTCCGTCGTGTAAAACTCGGTCATAATTGACGATTTGAATAAATAGTTTCCCGTTTTTCGGCAAGAGGAGATAAGTATTGTTGATGACTTGTATAACTTCATCAAAATCTTTTAGGTGAACAAGTGAGTTCCCTAAACAAATAATTGTTGAAAACGATCTACCGTTTAGGAGTTCTATTTGCTCCATCGGTAATTGTATAGCTTCTATAGCAATATCATTTGCGACCGCTTTTTCAATGACTTTGTCTATCATGTATTTATCTAAGTCTGTCGCAGTAACTTTATGACCCAATTTGGCAAGAGCTAAAGCATGATTACCGGTTCCAGCGCCTAAATCTAGAATAGACCCTTTGTTAACTCTTTCATTGATGAAATCAACTGACTTCTGATTTAAAGGAAAAATAATATCGTAATATTGACTTAATTTCTCATAAAAGCTCATATTTATCACCTTACTTCTTTAATTGGTAAGAAAACCTTTCTTTATTATAACCATAAAGCAAGGTTATTTTTAAAGAGAAATAAATAATTTTCTACCTCGAAGGATTCCTTGCTTTTGCTACTGCTAGTTTGATCATTTAAACCTAATTCTCATATTTCTAAAAACTGTACCTACATAAAATAACTTTCTAAAAAAGAGTCATGAAACATTGTTGAGGAAGTATTGCAAAGTATAACAAGTAGAGGTAAACACATTTTTGCTTGTAATCAATTCATTTGGAACTTGCGTTGAGAAGAATTATTTTGATTAAAAGCATATATTAAATTTTCTCTTGATTCCACAATTCTACTTGATGCCAAGCTTTTCTAAATCTTCTATGATATTTTCGTGTTTTTAGTAAGTGTCTGGAAGAGTTATAATAATAGAATTTAACATGGTGCCAATTTTTCCAAAATGTGTACCATCTTAGTTTTAAATTTATCCAACAGGAATAGGTAATTATTTTCCAAATGAGTGGGAGTTTGAAAGACTTTTTCATTATTTACCCCTTTCAATAAAGGTTTCCTACAAAAGTTGTAAGTAATAATATATATGTTTAAAAGCGATAAATTAGCATGATTTTAAGTTAAATGCTAAAAAAAGAAAATATTAGTAAAAGTTTGTATCCTTTGTGAAGTATCTTGCAATATTTTAATAACAATAGTAAAGTAGTCTTGTAAGTTAAGTGAAACACTTCACAAACAGAGAGAACAAATGGAGTTAGTAATTTTTTTATAAGTAAATGTGAATTAATTCACAAATTCGGAAAATTTGAGGGGGAACTTCTAATGGTATTTGAAATCAGTCAATCAGCAGCAAATTTTTATAAAAATGAATTTGATTTACAAAACAATGAGGCAATTCGTTTATTTGTTCGTGGTGCAGAAGGTTTCTTTTTAGGGGTAGAGAAAGGTGAGTTAGAACAAGAAGCTCACATTTTCGAAATGAACGGGGTTAAATTTTTTATTAACGAAAATGATCTATGGCACTTTGAAGGCAAAAAACTTGATTTTTGCTCAAAATCAGAGGCAATGATCTTATCATAAGAAAAAAATAGAATGTAAATATCATATAAAAAACCAGGCTTATTATAAGCCTGGTTTTTACCTTGGTTAGAAAGGTCTGACATTTAGAAGGTCCTCTCATCTCATTCAAGCTACTGATTAATTAATGAAACTACTTCTTTGAGTAGATACATGAAGATTTTCTTATCAAAGTAACCGCGGTCTTATTCCCCATATATCTGTAGCGTATTCTTGAATAGTTCGATCGCTTGAAAATTTACCAGAATGAGCAATATTAGTAATACTCATAGAAAGCCATTTTTGTTGATCCCTATAGGTTTGGTCAATTAGTTCGTGAGCTTCTGCATAGGAGTCAAAATCTTTTAATACGAAATATTCATCATTATTAGTGAGAATAGAATAATAAATATCTCTAAACTCACTTTCACCACCTGGAAGTTTATGACTCATCAGTTCATCTAAAACATTTTTTACTCGGTAATCATTATTATATATATCGCGTGCTTTGTATGAGTTCTGTGTATATAATTGTAAAACCTCATCCGCTTTCAATCCAAAGATAAAAATGTTATCTTTCCCCACAAAATCATTAATCTCGATATTTGCTCCATCTAGCGTTCCTAAAGTGATAGCTCCGTTCATCATAAACTTCATATTACCAGTACCTGAAGCTTCTTTACTGGCCGTTGAGATTTGTTCACTTACATCAGCAGCTGGCATGATTTTTTCTGCCATGGAAACACTATAATTTTCAATAAATACAACTTTCAATTTGTCTTGTACTCTAGTGTCATTATTCACGACCGTTGCCACAGAATTTATTAGTTTAATAATTTTTTTGGCGAAATGGTAACCAGGTGCTGCTTTCCCGCCGAAAATAAAAGTTCGAGGGGTAACGTCCAGATTTGGATTTTCGCATAATACGTGATACAAATGGATGACATGAAAAATATTTAAGAGCTGCCTTTTATAGGCGTGTAGACGTTTCACTTGAACATCAAAAATTGAGTCAACATTAATTGAAATATTATTTTTTTCTTTTATTATTTTGGCTAGTTTTTCTTTGTTGTTACGTTTAACTTGTGCAACTCTTTCTTGAAACCCTAAATCCTTTGCATATTTTATTAAGCTAGTAAGTTCTTTTGGATGAGCGATCCATCTAGAACCAATAGTTTCAGTAATTAGTGATGCAAGCTCTGGATTAATGTTGAGTAACCAACGTCTATGAGTTATGCCATTTGTTTTATTATTGAACTTGTGTGGATAGAGATGGTAAAAGTCCTTCATTTCTTTTTTCTTTAGAATTTCTGTGTGAATTTTTGCTACACCATTAACGGAATATGATGCAACAATAGCTAGGTGAGCCATTCGAATTTCATTGTTTCCGATAATAGCCATTTTAGAAATTCTATCCCACTCATAAGGATATTGATTCCAAAGCTCCCTGCAATAACGTTCGTTTATTTCTTCAATGATCATATAAATTCTAGGTAATAATTGCTTTACCATTTCGAGCGGCCATTTTTCAAGAGCTTCACTTAATGTTGTATGATTTGTAAAAGAAATAGTTCGTTGGGTAATATCCCATGCCTCTTCCCAGCTTAAACCTTCCTCATCTAAAAGAATTCTCATTAATTCGGGAATAATTAATACTGGATGTGTATCGTTAATATGAATAGCTATTTTCTCAGGGATATCAAAGATGTTTTCAGTATACTTACCTTTGAATTGTTTAAGGATGCTTTGCATTCCTGCTGATACAAGAAAATATTGTTGTTTCAATCGTAATATCTTACCATCATATGTTGAATCATCAGGATAAAGGAAACCAGAAATATCTTCAATTGAACGTTTGTAATCTAAGAAATGATAATAGTCACTTCTGTTTGAAGTAAAAAAGTTAAAATCATTTTTAGTTGATTCTGCACTCCATAACCGTAACGTATTTACCGTTGGGTTTTGATAACCTACAACAGGAACATCGTAAGGGACGGCCAATACGGTATCATAATTTTTTTGAATAAATTCTAGTTTATGATCGACTTCCTTCATCTCAACATACCCGCCAAATTTAACTTCCATTGATCGATCTGGTCTACGCACTTCCCAAACATAATCCTCTTGTAGCCAGTAGTCTGGTAATTCTGCTTGATATCCATTAATAATTTTTTGTTCAAAAAGTCCATATTTATAACGGATACCACACCCATGACCTGGAAGATTAAGAGAAGCAAGTGAATCAAGGAAACAAGCAGCAAGTCTTCCTAATCCGCCATTCCCTAGACCGGCGTCATGCTCTTGTTCAAACACTTCATCTAAATTAAAACCAAGCTCCTCTAAACTTTCTTTAATAATATTGGTAAGACCAGCGTTATCTATGTTCGTTTGCATTAGTCTTCCCATTAAAAATTCCATTGAAAAATAATAGACTTGCTTTTCTTTATTTTCTTGATAATAGTGAGTGGTATCTATCCAGTTTTTTGATACATGCTCTCGTACTAACTGGCCAAGTGTTTTGTATACATCGTTAATTGTTGCTTCGTTAATTGTTTTCCCAAATTTAGTTTCAAGTCTACATTTAAATGCTTGCTTAAATTCATTTTTTGATATAAACATAGTTCCACTCCTTAATCAATTCAACTTTTATACGATTTTTTACAATACATGCTCCGTTTTATAAATATGTTGATACTGAAAAAACAGAAGTAAAACTACAATAATTTTATTAATAAACTATGAATAATAAAAAAACGTGTTTTTCTGACAAAAATTGCAACGTTTAACTTTTAATAAATGAAAATAAATGATATATTATTGCTGATTAATGTATTTGCTTATGGGATGATGGGACATACATAATTTTGTTTAAATAGGTCTGACGTCATACGATAGAAGTGGTAATCTTTTTTGTTTAAAATTTTGACGAAATGGATAATGTAAGCATGATACTTAATTTCTAACAAAACATGAAGGGGGAAGGAAGATGAAGAAAAGAAAGTTTTCAATTATAATGTCACTTACCTTAGCTGTAGGTACTCTATTAACAGCTTGCGGACAGGGGGCTGAACCAGCGGACTTTTCTGTGAAAATGGTAACTGATGTTGGAGGAGTTGATGATAAGTCGTTTAATGAGTCTGCATGGGAGGGCTTACAAAAATTTGAAAGTGAATTTGGTGTAGAAGTTGGATATTTACAATCTGGTGATGCTGCTGATTATCAGCCAAACTTGAACCGCTTAGTTCGTGAAGGGAATGATCTTGTATTTGCGATTGGTTTCTTAATGGGTGACGATGTAAAAGCTGTTGCAGAACAACAACAAGATGCAAGGTTAGCAATTGTTGACATGGTTGTTGAAGGTGATGATGGGAATCTAATGGAAAATGTAGCTAACATTACATTTAAAGAGCATGAAGGTTCTTTCCTTGTAGGTGTTATAGCAGGGTTGCAAACAAAAACGAACAAAGTCGGCTTCTTAGGTGGAGTTGATGGATTTTTAATTAAGAAATTTGAAAGTGGTTTTAAAGCAGGGGTAAAAGCGGTAAATCCTGATGCTGAAATTATTGTTCAATATGCTGAATCATTTAATGATGCAAGTCGTGGACAGGCAATAGCTGATACAATATATGCTCAAGGTGCTGATATTATTTATCATGCAGCAGGTGGAACTGGTAATGGATTGTTTACGGAAGCTAAAGAGCGTAAACGAGCTGGAGAAGACGTATGGGCTATTGGTGTTGATAAAGACCAACATGATGAAGGTTTACCAGAAAACGTTACATTAACCTCGATGGTTAAACGTGTTGACCAGGCAGTTTACTTTGTATCAGAAAGAACGATGAATGGTGAATATCCTGGTGGACAAATTGTAGAATTTGGTCTTGAGGAGGAAGGTGTTGGTATAGCACCAACAACTGAAAACGTTGACGAGGAAAGTCTACAAGCTGTTGAAGAGTGGAAACAGAAAATTCTAGATGGTGAAGTAGATGTCCCAATGAATACTGAAGAGTACGAGGATTTTATTGAAAACCTATAGTATTTAAATTACAAAGGCTAGTTTTTAACTAGCCTTTGTTAAAGCTTAAGCTAATGAGGTAGCAAACGAAGTATGCAACATACGTTAGGAGTGTTTACTTTGAATAACGTGATTGAAATGAATAATATCAGGAAGGAGTTTCCTGGTATTGTTGCAAATGATAATATAACCATTCAGCTAAGACAGGGTGAAATTCATGCACTTCTTGGAGAGAATGGAGCAGGAAAGTCAACTTTAATGAACATTTTGTTTGGCCTATACCAACCTGATAAAGGCGAAATAAAAGTAAGGGGAGAAAAGGTTAATATTACCGATCCTAATGTTGCTAATCGACTCGGAATCGGAATGGTTCATCAACATTTTATGCTCGTTGAGAACTTTACTGTCGCTGAAAATATTATATTAGGTAGCGAACCGACAAAAGCGGGAAGAATTGATATAAGAAAAGCAGAAAAAGAGATCAGAGAGCTTTCCGAAAAATATGGTTTAAGTGTTGATCCAAAAGCAAAGATTGAAGATATATCTGTAGGTATGCAACAGAGAGTTGAAATTATAAAAACATTATATCGTGGTGCGGAAATATTAATTTTTGATGAGCCAACTGCCGCTCTAACACCACAAGAGATTCATGAACTTATTCAAATTATGAAAGCATTAGTAAAAGAAGGAAAGTCAATCATTCTTATTACACATAAATTAAAGGAAATTATGTCTGTATGTGATCGTTGTACAGTTATAAGACGTGGAGTTGGTATAGGTACGGTAGAAGTAAAAGAAACGAACCCAGATGCTCTAGCTGCAATGATGGTAGGTCGTGAAGTGAATTTTAAAGTTGACAGAAAGAAAGCGGAACCTAAGCACAATGTATTAGAAATTAACGATTTAGTTGTTCAAGATGTCCGAAAAGTCTCAGTAGTGAACGGATTAAATTTAGAAGTGAAATCTGGAGAGATTTTAGGGATTGCTGGTGTAGATGGAAATGGACAAACTGAATTAATCGAAGCTATTACTGGCTTACGGAAAATTAACAATGGAACAATCACATTAAATGGAAAAGATTTAACGAAGTTAAAAACGAGGAAAGTTACAGAAGCAGGTATTGGTCATATTCCCCAAGATCGTCATAAGCACGGTCTTGTTTTAGACTTTTCTATTGCAGAAAATATTGTTTTACAAACATATTATCAAGAACCGTATTCGAAAAATAAGGTGATAAATTTTCCAGTTGTATTTGAAAAGTCTCGAAAATTAATTGAAGAATATGATGTACGTACCCCTAGTGAACATACTCTTGCTCGCGCTTTATCTGGTGGGAACCAGCAAAAAGCGATTATTGCAAGGGAGGTTGACAGATCTCCTGAGCTACTTATAGCTGCACAACCTACACGTGGTCTCGATGTTGGTGCTATTGAGTTTATTCATCGTAAACTTATTGAAGAACGAGACAAAGGAAGGGCGGTACTTTTAGTTTCATTAGAGTTAGATGAGGTTTTGAATGTTAGTGATCGTATCGCAGTTATTTACGAAGGAAAAATAGTGGCAATTGTTGATCCAAAAGAAACAGATGAAAAAGAGTTAGGTTTATTAATGGCCGGTGGGGAAAGTAAGAGAGTAGGTGAGGCAAAGTGATTCATAAATGGTTGAACCGTGGTAAAATAACTAGTTTCTTAGTACCACTAATTTCTGTATTATTAGGTGTTCTTGTTGGTGCTATTATTATGTTGTTTATTGGTCAAAACCCCTTTATTGGATACTGGGCCCTATTAGATGGTGTTTTTGGAGATATTTATTATTTTGGTGAAATGCTAAGAATGATGACACCTCTTATTTTAGCAGGTCTAGCTGTCGCATTTGCCTTTCGTACAGGTTTATTTAATATTGGAGTAGAAGGTCAATTAATTGTTGGGTGGCTTGCTAGTGTCTCAGTAGGGATTTTGGTAGATGCACCAATGATCATTCATTTGCCTTTAGCCATAGGAGCGGGTGCATTAGCGGGAGCAATCTGGGGATTAGTTCCTGGTTTTTTGAAAGCACGTTTTTACGTTCATGAAGTTATTGTCACTATTATGATGAATTACGTTGCACTATTTGTTAGTAACTACATTATTCGTACTTATTTATTAGTACCTGGTGAGAGAACTGATCGGATTCATGCAACAGCTTCATTGGCATCGCCATTTTTACAATCGTTAACTGATTTTTCAAGGTTACATTATGGATTTTTTATTGCTATATTCGCATGTTTAGTTCTGTGGTTTTTATTATGGAAGACGACATTGGGCTATGAACTTCGAGCGGTAGGATATAATAAGCATGCATCACATTATGCTGGTATGAATGTAAATGGAAACATTATTTTAGCTATGGTTATCTCAGGTGGATTTGCAGGAGTGGCAGGTGCGATGGAAGGATTAGGAACTTACGGATATATGTCTATACTTGCTGGATTTACTGGAGTCGGTTTTGATGGTATAGCAGTTGCTTTACTAGGTGCTAATACATCAATTGGTGTGTTATTAGCTGCGGCTTTATTTGGTTCTTTAAAAGTAGGGGCTCCGAATATGCAATCACAAGCAGGAATACCACCAGAGCTAGTTGATATTGTGATCGCGTTAATTATCTTTTTTGTAGCGTCTAGCTATTTAATTCGACTCGTTATTAACCGACTCCAAAAGGAGGGAAAATAAATGAGTTTCATGGATATATTAGCATTAGTCGTACCGGCAACAATATTTTTAGCAGCACCGCTCATTTTTACTGCTATAGGTGGTCTATTTAGTGAACGTTCAGGTGTTGTTAACATTGGGTTAGAAGGACTAATGGTGGTCGGAGCTTTTACTGGAATCGTTGCTACTCTCTATTTTGAAGGTTTAGGCTTCGGTGCCTGGTCTCCATGGTTATCACTAGTAGCTGCCGTAATTGTAGGTGCGGTATTTTCGCTCTTTCACGCAGTTGCATCTATTACTTTTAAAGCAGATCAAATTGTAAGTGGTGTAGCATTAAACTTTTTAGCGGTTGGCTTAACAGTGTTCTTAGTAAGAAATATTTATGGTAAAGGGCAAACCGATTATGTTACCCATCGAATTTCAAGAGAAAATATTCCGTTATTACAAGAAATTCCTTTTATTGGACCGCTATTATTTCAAAGAGTTTATTTTACTTCATTTATTGCAATAGCAGCCGCTATTATCGTTTGGTATATCATTTTTTATACACCGTTTGGTTTACGTCTTCGTTCAGTAGGTGAGCATCCTACAGCAGCAGATACTATGGGGATTGCGGTTAATCGAATGAGATACATTGGAGTATTGTTAAGTGGAGCTTTTGCCGGAATGGGTGGAGCGGTCTTTGCCTTAACGACAGCTGGTAATTTTGCAGGAAATACGATTGCAGGACAAGGGTTTATGGCATTAGCAGCATTAATTTTTGGGAAATGGCATCCGTTAGGAGTAATGGGAGCTGCCTTATTTTTCGGATTAGCTCAATCTTTAAGTATTACAGGACAAACGATTCCATTTCTTCAAAATGTACCTCAAGTTTATTTATTAATTGCACCATACGTTCTGACAATTTTAGCATTAACAGGTTTTGTAGGTAAAGCGGAAGCTCCAAGAGCTATTGGGAAACCATACGAAAAAGGAAGTAGATAATAGAAGGCAACTGTCTTTTATATAAAGTGATTTAGTTAACTAAATAAAATTAATATAGAAGAAGGCGTTTAAACTGGACTGCAGTATTAAACGCCTTTTTTTATATTAATAAATTTCAAAATGTAGAGTTTATCCCACTCTTAAGGGGCAAGTAAGACCCCCACCTCAAAACGTAAGAAAATCGAGAAGTTTAGGTGGGGGATAAACTGCCCCTAAAGGTCCGATATAGAATAACTTTCATCAGTGAAGCTGATGATTAGTTATTCTTATGCCCGTGGTATAAGTTGAACTAACAATCAGTGGGGGATGAAGGAAAACCCCCAACTGATTGAAGTTCAGCTTTATTGTGGCTTGTATTTGGTGCATTAGGAATTCCTAAACATATCACTTGTAGTTTATAGTATACATTCCTAACTCTAGGTGAAGAGAACTCGTTCTAGCTTCGCTAGAACATCGGAAATTCAGATGGAGTCTCAACTCCACCTGAGTGGAAGTTCCCACCTACGCTACGCTTAGAGGTGGGGGGCTATGACCCTTAAGTTTTGATATTTCTCGTGTAGTTAGATAAGATTAGTACTATTTTCTTATGATTTGTGGTAAAAAACAAGTTACAATGGTTAGTGTAAGGGGAACTGATACTTTCGTCATGAGTTTCTACTGAGTCTATAGTTGGTAACTTAGGTTTTTAATCTAGAAATTGTTGAGGGTGATTTATTATGTCAGAAAAACTAAGACCATTTTATGATAAAACTGTTAAGTGTCCAGTCTGTTCTTTTACTTATACGACCACAAAAGTTCGATCTAGATTTATAAGAGTAGAAAAAATTGAAGCTGATTTTTTTACTAAATATAAAGATGAAGAACTAAATCCCGTATTTTATGAGGTTAGTGTTTGTAAAAAGTGTGGTTATGCATTTGCAGATACATTCTCGAATTCCTTTTCACCTACTATTATTGATAGTATTAAAAGTAAGATTACGAACAAATGGAAGGAAAGAGATTTTGGAAGTGAGCGTACAATTCAGCAAGTGATTGATACATATAAGTTAGCAATCCTATCGGGTTCAATTAAACAAGAAACGAGCGTAGTCTTAGCTGGAATAAGTTTAAGGTTAGCTTGGTTATACCGAATAATAAAAATTAAGGAGCAAGAACATCGATTTTTAAAACTTTCTTTAGAGAATTATAAAAATTCCTACGCAAATTCCGACTATAGTGGAACACAAATGACAGAGATGCGTTTGTTTTATCTAATTGGGGAATTAAGTAGACAAATTGGTGATCGAGACGGAGCGGTTAAGTTTTTTTCAAAAGTAATCAACCATAAAAACCGCTCTATGGAAAGTAAATTAGTAGAAATGGCTAGAGAACAATGGTATTTAATCCGAGAAAATGATAAAGTTATATAAAAGTATTTCCTATATGAATGATAACAGGTAGAAATAGTTAATAAAGTTTTTGCTGCTTTTGAATAGTGGTGATTATGTAAAGGGGAAGAATATGAACGCAAAACA
The DNA here is from genome assembly GCF_001866055.1 of Anaerobacillus alkalidiazotrophicus. The sequence continues at coordinate 263,656 of NZ_MLQS01000001.1, read as the reverse complement.
TGTTAATGCAATTTGTCGTGCTACTGAATCTATTTTTGTAAATCACTTTGGAGTAGAGGTTAAACCGCTTAAACCAAGAGTTCAGAATTCAGAGGTCTCTTCTAACCAAGTATCAGTTATTTTAGGAATTAATGGTCAATTAAATGGACAAATCATTTGTTCGTTGGATGTCCAAACTGCAAAAAACATTGTCGGTGTTATGATGGGTGGAATGACTATCGACGAGTTAGATGATATGGCATGGAGTGCCATTCAAGAGTTTGGTAATTGGGTAGCTGGAACTACAGCAACTGAACTATCTAAAGAAGACGTAATAATTGATGTAACACCGCCTATAATAAACGAGGGTACATCAAAGTACCGTTCGAGTAAATTGTTTATCACTGTCCCTTTACAAACTCAAATTGGTTTGTTAGATGTTCATATTTCAGTTAAAGAAGAAGGGCAATAATCATATATACATTATTTAAGGCTACAGTAAAAAAACTGTGGTCTTTTTGTGTTTTGATCAATCGTACTTGAAAAGTGTGGGGTATTTATTAGAAAAAGCAGATCAATTGGATAGATATTCTATTTATGTTTAAATTATTAGTAAGAACTAAGTTAAATAGTTGAAAAGGAGTTCTGAAAATGAAAGAAATTGATGTTTCAAAATACGAAAAGAAAATTGAGTTGAGAAATATAGCAAAAAATGACTTTCAGGAAATACTTCAACTACAGAAACAATGTTTTCCGAATATGGAACCTTGGAAAATTGAGCAATTAGAAAGTCATATAGAAATTTTTCCAGAAGGACAATTTTGTGTTGAGTATGACGGGAAAATTATTGGATCTTCTTCTAGTTTAATTGTTAATTTTGATGAATATGATGATCAACATACATGGGATGAGATAACTGATAATGGGTACATAACTAACCATGACCCGGAAGGTTATAATTTATATGGAATGGAGATCATGGTTCATCCAGAATTCCGAAGAATGAAAATTGGTAGAAGGTTGTATGAGGCTAGAAAAGATTTGGTAAGGAATTTAAATTTAAAAAGTATTATTATTGGAGGCAGAATTCCTAAATATTACGAATACGCTAACCAATATACCCCTAGGCAATATGTAGAAGAAGTGATCCATCACAATATTTATGATCCTGTTTTAACATTTCAAATTATGAATGGTTTTACATTAAAGCGAGTAAATAAAAATTATTTAGCTGATGATAATGCATCCATGAAATATGCAACATTAATGGAATGGAATAACGTAGATTACCAACCTATTAATTCAAAGCGCCACTTTAAAACTTCATTTCCTGTTAGAATTTGTGTCATCCAATATAGCATGAAAAAAATAGATTCCTTTGATGATTTTGCACAACAATGCGAATTCTATGTAGACGTAAGCTCGAGTTATCAGTCGGACTTTGCAGTTTTTCCAGAAATCTTTACAACACAGCTTTTATCTTTTATAGAGGAAAAATCACCGAGTCAGTCGATAAGAAGGCTTACAGAATTTACAGAAGAATACATATCACTATTTAATGGTCTTGCTGTAAAATATAACGTAAATATCATTGGTGGTTCACACTTTGTTGAGGAAGAAGGAAAAATCTATAATATTGCGTATTTATTTAGACGTGACGGTACAATTGAAAAACAATACAAACTACATGTTACTCCAAATGAAAGAAAGTACTGGGGGATAACTGGCGGAGATGAAGTGAAGGTTTTTGACACAGATTGTGGAAAAATCGCGATCCAAATTTGTTATGATATTGAGTTTCCAGAATTAGCCCGAATTGCTACAGACAAGGGTGCTAATATTATTTTTACCCCTTTTTGTACAGATGAACGACAAGGGTTTTTACGAGTAAAATATTGTGCTCAAGCAAGAGCTATTGAAAATCAAGTGTATACAGTCATTTCAGGAACTGTAGGTAATCTATCAGAGGCAGAAAATATGGATATTCAGTATGCACAATCAGCAATTTTTACACCATCTGATTTTACATTTCCTAGAGATGGAATTGAAGGTGAGTGTCCGACAAATATTGAAACGGTTATCGTTGGTGATGTTGATTTAGAAATCTTACGGAGACATCGAAAGTCGGGGAATGTTACACAATTAAAAGATCGAAGAAAGGATATTTACGAAATTAATTATAAGAAATAATACAAAAGCTCGCCAAACGGCGAGCTTTTGTAAAATATAATTATCACGTTTAATTAGTGGAATTTCCGTTCATCCTAGTCATAACGACAAGGGGTTGAATAATATGGAAATTTTTAATGAACAATTAAAGGAAAAAAAACTTTTTTTATCCATTTTGATTATTGCATTATTTTTTTATGTGATTTTGATAACTTCTATTTTTACCTACAGTAACATTGAGCCAATAGAGGAACTTCAAATAGAGCTACATGCATTAGTTTCACCAATAGTGGTAGGGAACGGGTCTACGCTTCAAGTGCTAGTTTACGATAAAAAGGAAGGGCCTATAGAAAAGGCTGCAGTAGCTATCCACTTAAGTGATGTTAATAATGTAACTGAACCTTTAAAACAAAATCTTAACTATATTGATAGTGGACTTTATGAAACGGAAGTTCAATTTTTACATTGGGGTAAATGGGATGCTGAAATTGAAGTGAAGGTAGGAAACCACCAATACAAAAAAAATCTCTCATTAATTGTAGCTAGGTAGTAATCTTTTTAGTATGATAGCTAATATCATAACTAAGGGAATTGGCGGTGTTAGTGTGGATTTTAATGGACAGAAAATATTACCTGCAGCTCATAACTTACGAGACTTAGAACAAATGGTCAATAGTAACTTAACGTATATTGTTTTGTTAAATAGTCACATCGGTCAACTCAAAAGTTTAGTACAATTAGCAAAGGGGAAAGGGAAAAAGCTCCTATTACATGCAGATTTAGTTCAAGGGTTACGAAACGATGAATATGCTGCTCAATTTTTATGTCAAGATATCAAACCAACAGGATTAATTTCTACAAGGAAAAATGTTGTACTAACTGCAAAGAAGCATGGTCTGATATCAGTTCAACGTTTATTTTTATTAGATTCAATTGCATTAGAGTCAAGTTATAAGTTGCTAGAAACTACAAAACCTGACTTTATTGAAGTATTACCTGGTGTGATGCCACATATTATTAATGAAGTTTATAAAAAAACAGGTATTCCTATCGTTGCAGGTGGGCTAATTAGGGAAAAGCGAGAAATCAACGAGGCGATTGAAGCAGGGGCAATAGCTTGTACGACTTCAAGGAAAGAATTATGGAAGGATTTTTAGACAAAAACCCTAATGTTGTTAGGATAACAACATTAGGGTTTTTGTCTGTTTATTTTACTTTTTTGTTTTGATATAACTTTTCTAGTAATTTGTAGCTGTTTAAACTTCAAAGAAATTTCAAAAAGATATTGACAGCGTTTTCACCTGGTGGTTTAATATAAATAAGTTAATATTTTGTGACGGAGATATGGAGATCAAAACAATTGCTTATTTAGTAAATTACTAGATAGGGTGTTTTTGGTCTCTTTTTTTGTTGTGAATTAGGAAAGTATTAATATTTAGTGAAAAATCGCATACCTCGATGCGGATTTTGAACTTTGTGTCAAAAGTTAAACTTTGGTTTTTACAAGCTATTTTTTTAAGCCGAAGTTTTACTATAAAAATAAAATTAAAGGGGGATGATTTATGTCGACATTTTTAGGTGAAGTAATAGGGACAATGATTTTGATTATTTTTGGTGGTGGAGTTGTAGCTGGTGTTGTGTTGAAAGGATCAAAATCAGAAAATTCAGGTTGGATTGTTATTACAATGGGGTGGGGACTTGGGGTCGCCACAGCAATTTATGCAGTAGGTGGTATTAGTGGAGCTCACTTAAATCCAGCTGTAACAATTGGACTTTCCTTAATTGGTGAGTTTGCTTGGTCACAAGTACCTAGTTATATTGCTGCACAAATGATTGGGGCTTTTATCGGAGCTACATTAGTATGGTTACATTACTATCCTCATTGGAAGGAAACAGAAGATCAAGGGGCAAAGTTAGCTGTTTTTTCAACTGGTCCTGCTATTCGTCATACACCAGCAAATCTTTTTAGTGAAATATTTGGGACATTTATTTTAGTTCTTGGAATATTAGCAATAGGGGCTAATCAATTTACAGAAGGTTTAAATCCATTAATCGTAGGTTTCTTAATTGTTGTAATCGGTTTATCCTTAGGTGGAACAACTGGTTATGCAATCAATCCTGCTCGTGATCTTGGACCACGTATTGCTCATTTTGTATTACCGATTGTAGGAAAAGGTCGATCTGATTGGAAATATGCGTGGATCCCGGTAGTTGGACCGATTATTGGTGGTGGATTAGGGGCGTTGTTTTACGAGGCAGCTTTTAGGGGGATTATACATTCTTCGATTTGGATTTTCTTAGGTGCATTTTTAATAGTCATGATAGGATCGATAGCTGCAAACAAAGCCTTAGTAAAAGATGTTGAAAAAAAGAACCTTGTAGCATAGACCACAAGGCATAACATAAGGTATTTAAAACTAATTATATGTTATTAATCATAACTATTCAATATTATAATATTAGGGGGAATTTCAATGGAGAAAAAATATATTTTATCATTAGACCAAGGTACAACTAGTTCAAGGGCTATTCTATTTAATAAAGCAGGCGAAATTGTTGCATCTGCACAAAAGGAATTCACCCAAATCTTTCCTAATCCAGGGTGGGTTGAACATAACGCTAATGAGATTTGGGGATCAATATTGAGCGTTATTGCTGAACTTTTATCAAAAACTGAAATAAAACCAATTGAAATTGCAGGTATTGGGATTACTAACCAAAGGGAAACGGCTGTTGTCTGGGAAAAAGAGACTGGTCATCCTGTTTATAATGCAATTGTTTGGCAATCTCGTCAAACAGTAGATATTTGTACAGAATTAAAAGCTCAAGGATATAGTGAAATTGTAAGGGATAAAACAGGTCTTTTAATTGATGCTTATTTTTCTGGAACAAAAGTGAAGTGGATTTTGGATAATGTCGAGGGTGTTAGGGAAAAAGCTGAAAACGGTGAATTGTTATTTGGAACTATTGATACATGGTTAATCTGGAAACTTTCCGGTGGAAAAACTCATGTGACGGATTATTCGAATGCTTCTCGTACGTTAATGTATAATATATATAATTTACAGTGGGATGACGAATTACTAGAAATGTTGACAGTACCTAAGTCAATGTTACCAGAGGTACGTCCTTCTTCAGAAATTTATGGTTATACAGTTGATTATCACTTTTTTGGAGAGAGCGTTCCAATTGCTGGAGTAGCAGGCGATCAGCAAGCGGCTTTATTTGGTCAGGCTTGCTTTGAAGAAGGTATGGCCAAAAACACATACGGAACCGGATGCTTTATGTTAATGAATACTGGAGAAAATGCAGTTAAATCTGAGCATGGTTTACTTACTACTTTAGCTTGGGGGATTGATGGAAAGGTAGAGTATGCTTTAGAAGGAAGTATTTTCGTAGCTGGGTCGGCAATACAATGGCTACGTGATGGGTTAAGAATGATAAAATCTGCATCAGAAAGTGAAAAGTATGCTATGAGTGTGGCCTCAACGGATGGCGTTTACATGGTTCCCGCATTTGTTGGGCTAGGAACACCTTATTGGGATAGTGAAGTTCGTGGTGCTATTTTTGGTTTAACTCGTGGAACAGAAAAGGAGCACCTTATTCGTGCAACTTTAGAGTCACTCGCGTATCAAACAAAAGACGTCTTAATGGCTATGGAAGCTGATTCTGGTATTCAATTAAAAACTCTACGGGTTGATGGTGGAGCAGTAGCAAATAATTTCTTAATGCAATTTCAATCTGATATTTTAGGAGTACCTGTTGAACGTCCAATTATTAATGAAACAACAGCTCTTGGTGCTGCGTATTTAGCTGGCTTAGCTGTGGAATTTTGGGAAGATCGTAATGAAATAGCAAATCAATGGAAAGTAGATCAAACCTTTGAAACAAATATGGAAAAGAAAGTACAAGAACAGCTTTATCAAGGTTGGAAGAAAGCAGTCGAAGCAACGACAACTTTTAAATTAAAATAGTATTCACAAAATGTTCAAAAAATGATAGGATAAAATTAAGTTAATAGATCGGTCGGAGAATAGGAGAGACCACAACACTCTGTTGCGAAATGCAGTAGAGCTGTTGTGGTCTTTTTGTATTTTTTGACTTCATAAAGGAGAGGTAATTATGGGGAAAAAGTTTTCAGGTAAAGAGCGTTCAAATATTTTACATGAAATGAGCAACAATGAGCTTGATTTACTAGTAATTGGAGGAGGAATAACTGGTGCAGGGATCGCGCTAGATGCACAAGTTCGAGGGATACGTACAGGACTAATTGAGATGCAAGATTTTGGAGCGGGAACTTCTAGTAGATCAACCAAACTTGTTCACGGCGGTTTGCGATACTTAAAACAGCTCGAAATAAAACTTGTTGCAGAAGTAGGGAAAGAACGAGCTATTGTTTTTGAAAATGCTCCTCATGTAACAAGTCCCGAGTGGATGCTTTTACCAATGATTGAAGGTGGAACATTCGGTAAATTTGCTACTTCCATTGGGTTAAAGGTATATGATTATTTAGCGGGTGTCAAAAAATCTGAACGTCGTTACATGTTAAACCGGGGAGAAACTATGGCAAAAGAGCCTCTACTACGTAAAGATAAATTAAAAGGTGGAGGAGTTTACGTAGAATATAAAACGGATGATGCTAGACTTACTTTAGAAATAATGAAAGAAGCTGTGGCTCGTGGTGTTTTAGCTGTAAACTATACAAAAGCTGATGGGTTTATTTATGAGAATGGTAAAGTGGTAGGAGTAACGGTAGTCGATCAGTTATCCGGAGAGGAAACGGTTATCCGAGCTAAAAAAATTGTTAATGCAGCTGGACCATGGGTAGATACACTTCGAGATAAGGATCAATCTAAAAAAGGTAAGTATTTATATTTAACAAAAGGTGTACATTTAGTTATTGACCAATCACGTTTTCCATTAAAGCAAGCAGTGTACTTTGATACTGAAAGCGATGGTAGAATGTGTTTTGCTATTCCTAGAGATGGAAAAACGTATGTAGGTACTACTGATACGTATTATAAGGATGATATTACTCATCCACGAATGACTGTAGAAGATCGTGATTATATTATTAGGGCTGTCAATTATATGTTTCCAGAAGTGAAACTAACGGTAGATGATATTGAGTCATGCTGGTCTGGGCTTCGTCCACTTATTCATGAAGAAGGGAAAAGTGCTTCTGAAATTTCAAGAAAAGACGAAATCTTTTTCTCGACATCTGGTCTTATTTCTATAGCTGGTGGGAAACTTACTGGTTATCGTAAAATGGCAGAAAGAATTGTTGATATTGTAGGGAAAGATTTAGGAGTGAATCACCCTTGTATTACAGATAAAATAAAACTTTCAGGTGGGGATCTCGGTGGCTCAGAAAATCTTCCTAAATTTTTAGAAGATAAAGTTAAGGAAGGGAAACGTTTAGGTTTATCTAACAAGGAAGCACGAAAGCTTGCAAAACTATATGGAACAAATGTTGATAAAGTGTTTGAAATTATTCGTTTGTCGGGTGAAAAGACTAAACAATATAATTTAAGCCCGGAAGTATTTGCTGCATTAGTTTATGGAATTGAAGAAGAAATGGTAGCTACACCTGTAGATTTCTTTAATCGCCGTACAAGTGCAATTTTCTTTAATATTAACTGGGTAAAGGAATGGAAAGGAGCTGTATTAAACTATATGAAAGATTACTATAACTGGTCATCTGAAGAACTTTTTTACTATAAAGATAAAGTAGAGGAAGAAATTGAGCATGCAACAGTGCCTGTTAATGAGAAATTACATTTAAGGAAAAATGCTTAATATATTGTATTTTGTTAGAAAGCGTGGCTGCTAATTAGAATGTTAGTAGTCACGCTATTTTAATAGTATCAGAATTTATAAATTTCTAACTTGGAAACTGTCTAGCTCCAGGCGCCATCGGCTCGATCACTTCAGTCAAGTTTCTGACTTCAATGACTGCTTGAGATCCTTGGTCGATTAGCTTCATGCAGCTTTGCTCCTGCGATTACTCGTCGCACGGAAAACAATTGCTCTTGGGCAAACGGAGTGGCACAGGAGCAGCTGCTCGTGACCAAGGCGCTTGCGCTTTTCTTAATTATATTTATATCGGACAAGAGAGCCGTTATTTGTGAACAAACCAGTGTTTTATCAAAGTAAGAGGACACCAGGTTCGCTATTTGGCTAGTTTTACTTCTTTTTTAGTAGATTTTAATGAAATAAGGAACCTGGTGTCCTTTTAAACAAGAATATGATCAAAATCAGCAAAATAAGGGCTTCTGTGTCCGCAAGAAAGCGAACTTTGCCCCCAAGGTAGAAACCTGCCCTCATTGCCAGTTGTTTAAAATAATAAACATCTAACCTCAAAAAAGAAATTGCCTCGTTTTTTATTTTTGATATAACATCCTTTTCATTAAACCCTAGAGGTACATTATCATATTGAAGTCTATCTATCATTTCACTAATCTCATACCATACAAGTAAATCATCAGGATAATCTAACTCTGCCGCAACAATTCGAAGAATACTTTAGCTAAGTGAAACATTTCTGGTTGATTATTAACCTTTATTATTTTGTAAATCTTATACAACCTTCACGCAAGAAACACTTAACTGTTTGTTCGTATAGTAACTACTGCATTACAAGTATGATAAATAATAACAGCAATATAGTTCTAATTAGGAAATAATTCAAGGGAATTTATAAACACATACTTAAATACATGCACGAAACAGTTCATATAACTTATGAAAATTTCTTCCCAGTAATTCTTCTGAGTAGTTTGCACAAATTATTCCAGTCTTCTGGATACTTGTTATCTCCGTATTTTTTTATGTAATCAGAATTTATAAATTTCTAACTTGGAAACTGTCTAGCGCAAGCAGCCTACGAGCTTGGTAACTTCAGTCAAGTTTCTGACTTCAATGACTTCCTCGATGTGATGTGAAAAGCTGTATTTTAATATTCATTTGCATAAAAAAAATAGTATCCTAAAAAATTTCCATTTTAAAAGGAGTTTTTAACATAAGTGTTGAAAATTATATATTATGACAAGGAACTGTTGTCATCATCCAGTAATAATTTGATAAAATGTTTCATGTAGTTAAAAAACTATCGAGAAGAGAGGTATTTGGCAATGGGTTGGAAAAGTACATATGAAGTTTGGGTTAATCATGAAGGTTTAGACAGCGAGTTAAAAGTGCAGCTTGAGCAAATGTCTGGTAATGATCAATTGATTGAGGATTGTTTTTATAAAAATTTAGAGTTCGGTACAGGTGGTATGAGAGGAGAAATTGGCGTTGGTACGAATCGTATGAATGTTTATACTATTCGTAAAGCAGCTGAAGGTTTAGCGCAATACATAATATCAAACGGTGCAACTGCAATGGAAAAAGGAGTAGCTATTGCATATGACAATCGTTTTAAATCAAAGGAATTCGCTTTAGAATCTGCCTTAACATTAGGTAAACATGGTATTAAAACATACTTATTTAAAAATCTACGTCCTACACCTGAATTATCTTTTGCAGTTCGAACTTTACAAGCATTTTCTGGAATTGTTATTACAGCAAGTCATAATCCTCCAGAGTATAATGGTTTTAAAGTTTATGGTGACGATGGGGCGCAATTAACACCAGATGCAGCAATAGAGTTAGTTCAGAAAGTTAATGAAGTAGAAAATGAGTTATTGGTTGAAATCGCTAACAAAGAAGAGTTGATCGATAGTGGACTACTTGTAATGATTGAAGAAGAGATTGATAATGAATATGTAGAGAAATTAAAGACTGTTGTAGTAAACGAAGAACTGGTACAAAAACATGGTCAGGATGTAAAAATAGTTTTTACACCACTACATGGAACAGCAACGTTACCAGTACAACGAGCGTTTGAAGCCGTTGGGTTTACTAACTACGAAATTATTGAGGAGCAAGCAATTCCGGATCCGAAATTTTCAACTGTTAAGTCACCTAATCCAGAAGAGCATGCAGCGTTTGAGATGGCTATCCAATATGGTGAGAAAAGCAATGCGGATGTATTAATCGCTACGGATCCTGATGCCGATCGTGTCGGAGTAGCAGTGAAAAATCCAGACGGGCAATATGTTGTATTAACAGGAAACCAAACGGGAGCACTAATGCTTGAATATTTACTTTCTCAAAAACAAAGTCAAGGTGTTTTACCTGAGAATGGGATTGTTATTAAAACAATTGTTACTTCAGAATTAGGTAGAGTGATCGCTAATCATTATAATTTAAGTGCATTAGACACATTAACAGGCTTTAAGTTTATCGGAGAAAAAATTAAAGAATATGAAGTAACTAAGGAGCATACTTTCTTATTTGGCTATGAGGAAAGCTATGGTTATTTAGTTAAAGATTTTGCTAGAGACAAAGATGCGATCCAGGCGGTATTATTGGCAGCTGAACTTGCGGCCTTTTATAAGTCGCAAAATAAAACAATGTATGAAGGTTTAATCGAAGTGTTTGAAAAATACGGATATTACTTAGAAGGCCTACATTCAATCACTTTAAAAGGTAAGACAGGTATCGAAAAAATGAATACGATTATTACTTCTTTAAGAGAGAATCCACCAACAGAGTTTGCTGGTATGAAGGTAGTATCTGTTGAAGATTATTTAACTAAGAAAAGAACGAAAGTTGAGTCTGGTTCAGTAGAAGATATTGATTTACCAAAATCAAACGTTCTTAAATACATTCTTGAGGGGGATTCGTGGGTTTGTGTACGTCCATCAGGTACTGAACCTAAAATTAAGTTTTATATGGGAACAACAAGTAGCTCATTAGCGCAAAGTAAAAATCAGCTTGAAGAGCTAAAGACAGCATTACTAGATCAAGTCCAACTGGTAAATTAGTCCTGTTTTCTAGTGGGATTTTATCGTTTCACAAAAAAGTTCATTATTTAGACATGGAATTATCTGTTTTCTGTAATATAATGAGAGAAGTGAAGGCACATAGATTTAAATCTATGTGCCTTCACTATGAAATTTTTGAAATATAGTACTTAAATAATGAAAAATAGTGTGATTTTTGTCACAGCATTAATTTGGAAATAATGTAAAATGAGATAAATAATATCTTTCAAGGTGGAGATTCTATTGACTTCAAAAAACATATTGAGGCTATATATAGAACATAAACGTACGATGATGATTAACGCTGCCTATGATTATGGGTTTAACGCAGAGATAACAATTCAGCATAGTCAAGAACTGGACGAGCTATTAAACAAATACTCTAGAATCATTATTGAAAAGCAGGAAAATGATTTACCTAGTTATCAATTTTAAATATATTATTTTTTATTTGTTGACAAATAAAAAACTCCCTGGTAATATATATTCTTGTGACTGACTTTTATATTTTTTGGAGGAATACCCAAGTCTGGCTGAAGGGATCGGTCTTGAAAACCGACAGGCGGGTTAAACCGCGCGGGGGTTCGAATCCCTCTTCCTCCGCCATATTCAATTTGGACCCGTGGTGTAGCGGTTAACATGCCTGCCTGTCACGCAGGAGATCGCCGGTTCGATCCCGGTCGGGTCCGCCATTTATTCTAAGCAAAAACGGCTCGGTAGCTCAGTCGGTAGAGCAGAGGACTGAAAATCCTCGTGTCGGCGGTTCGATTCCGTCCCGAGCCACCATTAATAATTATAATAACTAGCAAGTCCTTTTTTGAAATATGCCGGGGTGGTGGAATTGGCAGACACACAGGACTTAAAATCCTGCGGTAGGTGACTATCGTGCCGGTTCAAGTCCGGCCCTCGGTACTAACTCAAGAGAAACTTGGCTTGAGCCAAGTTTCTCTTGACCTAATCTTAGCAACATGCGCTCTTAGCTCAGCGACGAGTGAAACTTATCTGAACTAGCTACGAGTTGTCTCGACACAGCAAACTACGAAGCAAAGCTAGAAGAGGAAGAGACAGGATATCTACGGAGCGTAACATCGTCCGTAAGCTTCATGAAAAGCATCATTGGTAAAACAACATGCGCCCTTAGCTCAGCTGGATAGAGCATGGCACTTCTAATGCCAGGGTCGGGAGTTCGAATCTCTCAGGGCGCGCCATAATTGGAGATCGTTTGAGCATTAAAGAGAACTGATAATTTGGTTAGTTCTCTTTTTAATTTACAGATTAATTTTTGGATTGACCTAATTGTTAATCTACATAATATATAGAATTTTAGAAAGGTACACTACTAAAAAAAGTAGTGTACCTTTTTGATTAGATAAAAAGGTCATTTAAAAACGACACGCACAAAATAGCAAAAACGGTCAAAGTCGAGCATAAAAAGAGAAGCGTGCAGAATTATTGTATCTCGAAACCAATCAGGAATCGAACTTATTCATAATAATAGTCTTAAACAGAACATTGATAAGGTCATACTAAAATATATATTACACTTTACACTATGAATATGTTGGAAAAGTAATGACATACTAAAAGGGTATTAATTTTTGGTGGGGTGGTCTTGTGAAAAATGAGGAACTAAATTCAATTCTTATAGGAATTGATGTGGGTTCGACTACGGTTAAAGCTACCGTTGTAAATCCTATTAACAAACAAATTTTATGGTCTGATTATCAGAGGCATCATACAAAACAAGCAGAAATGGTATTAGAATTTTTAATTCGAATTGGTAATGAGTTTTCATACATAAATAGTGAAAACATTCGAGTTTTTATTACAGGTTCTGGTGGAAGTCCAATTGCTGAACATATTGGAGCAAAATTTGTTCAAGAAGTAAATGCGGTCACTATGACAGTCGAAGAATTACACCCAGATGTTGGTAGTGTTGTCGAGTTAGGTGGGCAGGACGCTAAAATTATTATCTTTAAAGAAAATGAAGAAACAGGAGATAAGCAAGCAATTACTTCGATGAACGATAAATGTGCTTCAGGAACTGGAGCTACCATTGATAAATGTATGATAAAAGTAGGTATGCCGGAGGAGAAAGTAGGAAAATTACATTTTGATGATTCGAAGTTACATCATGTAGCTGCGAAATGTGGTGTTTTTGCTGAAACTGATATTGTTAATTTAGTAAAAAGTAGTATACCTTCCTCTGAAATAATGTGTTCACTAGCAGATGCAATTGTTATGCAAAATTTATCTGTACTTACAAGAGGGAATACGTTGCGACATAAAGTCCTTTTACTAGGGGGACCAAACACTTATCTACCTTTCTTACAAGAGTGTTGGAGAAAACGTATTCCTGAAAGCTGGGACCAAAGAGGCTATGAATATCCTAAAGATGTTCCGATAGAAGAGTTAATTTTCATTCCGAAAAATGCTCAATATTACGCTGCGTTTGGAGCGGTCATGTATGGTATGCATGAACCAGCTGAAGTTGGAGTTTATAAAGGAATTGAGGAATTAAAAACCTTTATTTCTCACGGTAGAAAAGCAAAATTAGGGGAAAAAGCAGGGGCTCCTTTAGTAAAAAATGCAGAAGAGCTAGATAAATTTAGAATTGAATATAGCATTCCGAAATTTACACCAGTGCAATTTAAAGAAGGTCAAAAAATTCAAGCGGTTATTGGGTTAGATGGGGGATCAACCTCATCTAAAGCTGTCCTCGTAGATATGGAAGGAAATATTATATTAAAAGAATACCAACTATCAAAAGGTAACCCGATTGAAGATACTAGAGAGTTACTAGGAAAAATCCGTAACAAAATTTATGATAGTGGGGCTATTCTTGAAGTAATGGGATTTGGAGCAACTGGATATGCTGCAGACGTATTAGAAAGAACGTTAAATGCTGACGTTAATATCGTTGAAACTGTTGCCCATATGATGAGTGCTGTTCACTTTTTCGGTCATGTTGATGTTATATGTGACATTGGTGGACAAGACATAAAAGTTCTCTTTTTAAAAAATGGAGATATTCGTAATTTTCGTTTATCGAACCAATGTTCTGCAGGGAATGGCATGCTTTTACAAGCAATGGCTGATCAATTTGGTATCCCAATACAAGAGTATGCAGATGCTGCTTTTAGAGCAGATTTATCACCGAAATTTTCTTACGGGTGCGCCGTATTTTTAGATTCAGACCGTGTGAATTTTCAAAAAGAAGGGTATGCAAAAGAAGAATTATTAGCTGGTTTAGCTCTTGTATTACCGAAAAATGTGTGGCAGTACGTCGTTCAAGTACCAAGGATGGCGGAATTAGGTAGGAAGTTTGTACTTCAAGGTGGTACCCAACATAACTTAGCTGCCGTAAAAGCACAAGTCGATTACATAAAAGAACGTGTGCCGGATGCTGAAGTATTTGTACACCCTCACACAGGGGAAGCAGGTGCGATTGGGGCTGCAATGGAAACAATTCGTGTTGTAAAAAGAAGAGGGTACTCAACGTTCCTCGGTTTAGAATCTGCTATTGGAATGACCTACGAATCACGAAATGATGAATCGACTCGTTGCAACTTTTGTCCTAACTTATGTAGTCGGACGTTTATTGATACACAGACTCCTGATGGCCAAACCGCTCGTTATATTTCAGGTTTTAGTTGTGAAAAAGGAACGGTTGAAGATAAAGATGCATTAATAGCTTTGACAAAAGAGCGGAATCAACTAAAAAAACATTATCCCAACTTAGTGGATTATGAAGCAAAAAGAATGTATAAACATTTTTATGAGCCTAGATCTTTACCTAGTAAAACAACTATGATTCAGGATGTAAAAGTAAAATCATCAATGTTTGGATTAGGGACAAAAAAGGTTACTTATACGAGAACGTTTCAACGTTCTTCTGAAACGGCAATAGAACATCGGAAAAATTTACGTATTGGTATTCCAAAGGTACTTAATATTTGGTCAACCGCACCATTTTGGCGAACCTATTTTGAGGCACTAGGTGTACCAGAGAAAAATATTGTTTTTAGTGATTTTACAAGTGAGGAAATGTGGCAAGCTGGTGGAAAATACGGTTCAATTGATCCGTGTTATCCTTCAAAGGTTGCTCAAGCCCACATTCATAATTTACTTTTTAAACATCACAAAGAAAATAAGCCACTAGATGGCATCTTTTTTCCTTGTATTACTCATATCGATAGCCATATGAAAAATGTCATTGATTCTGCGAGTTGTCCAATTGTAGCTGGAGCTCCAAATGTAATTAAAGCTGCGTTTACAAAAGAAACAGACTTTTTTAAAGAAAGAAATATACAGTATTTCGACCCAGCAGTCACTTTTACTGAACCTAACTTACTAAAGAAACAGTTATTTGAAGCGTTTGAATCGTTCTTACAAATAACCGAAGATGAAAGTGATTTTGCAGCAGACGAAGCAACGAAAGCAATGCGTGAGTTTGATGCAGAAATGCAGCAAAAAGGTAAGGAAATATTAGAACTGGTAGAAGCTGAAAATCGAGTAGCCATCTTAATGATAGGAAGACCATATCACTCTGATCCAGGCTTAAATCATGGTGTTTTGGATGAATTTCAGGTGTTAGGTTATCCGATTTTATCGATGCGTTCTATACCGAAAGATGAAGCTTGGTTAAAGAGATTTTTTAAAGAGGATCTAGAAAGTAAAAAAGTCGATTATGCGTTGGATGTTACAGATGTTTGGCCGGAAAACTTTAGCTCTAATAGTGTACAAAAGGTTTGGGCTGCAAAATTTGCGGCACGTCACCCACATGTAGCAGTCTTGGACTTATCTAGCTTTAAGTGTGGTCATGATGCACCGACGTATGGTTTGATTGATTCGATCATATCAACAGCTGGAACTCCGTATTCCGCTTTACATGATATTGATGCCAATAAACCAAGTGGGTCGATAAAAATTCGTGTGAAAACTTATGCTCATAGCCTAAGTTTAAATGAAGAACGCCTGCAAGATTTAGCAAGGAAAAAAGAAGAATTAGAAAAATTAATTGAGAAAAAGCGAAAATCGCTTGAAAGAAACCAAATTCTTCAATCGATAGATGAGCTATCTAGAAAGAAAGCTCAATCCTAAAAAACTTAAAGGAGACTTCTAAAATGAAAAAGCAGGTTAGTAATGTTGAAAAAAACTTTGAAGAAGAGCTATTTCGTTACAGAGAAGAACAAGAGGTTGCTTTAGGTCTGAATGAAACGAAAAAACACTGGTTTGATCCAGTACCAAGACAGTTTTTTGCAAAAGATAAAGATTCTACAACGATATTGTTTGGTGGTCTTACTATGGCTCACGATTATTTAGTGGCGGGTGGATTAAAAGGTATTGGTTATAATGTTGCTCATCTTGAATGCCCAGATACTGAAGCATTACGTTTCGGAAAAGAATTTGGAAACCGCGGGCAATGTAACCCAACTTATTTTACAGTAGGAAATTTAATTAAACATTTAACGTATTTAAGAGATGTAGAAGGTAAAACGAAAGAAGAAATAGTAAAAAAATATCTTTTTGTAACAAGCGGATCTTGTGGACCATGTCGGTTTGGGACATATGTGACTGAATATCGAAAGGCGCTTCGTGATGCTGGTTTTGATGGATTTCGAGTCTTACTCTTTCAACAACAAAGTGGCTTGAAACAAGCAACTGGGGAAGAATCTGCTTTAAAGCTTGATAGTTCATTTTTCATTACGTTTTTAAAAGCGGTATTAATAGGTGATATTTTAAATGCGATAGGCTACCGAATTCGCCCGTATGAAGTAACTCCTGGGACGACAAATGCTGCGTTAGAAAGATGTAAAACACTTTTATATGATGCCTTTAGTGAAAGGAAATCAATTATAAAGTCACTATATAACTGTCGTAAAATTCTAGAAGCCGTTAAGGTAGACCGAAGTATCGTTAAACCGAAAGTAAGTATCATTGGGGAATTTTGGGCGATGACAACTGAGGGCGATGGAAACTATCAACTACAGAAGTTTTTAGAAGAGGAAGGCGCTGAAGTTGATGTACAATCATTGACAGCATGGATCTTGTTCTTAATTTGGGAAGGACGTTACGATACAAAGAAGCGTATGCAGTTGCGTAAAGATGATGAAGGTCGTTTCGGATTAAAGGGAAAAAATCCTGTTAAGCGTTTAGCGTTATTAAAAATAGCGGACTTCACGGTTAAGGCATGGTTTCAAGCCTATGCAAAAATTATTGGTTTACATGATTATCACTTACCAGATATGGATGAGGTTGCAAGCGTAGCTAACAAACACTATAATAATCAGCTCCGAGGTGGCGAAGGACATATGGAAGTGGGAAAATTAATATTAAATGTTATGAAAAAGAAGGTTAATATGACGATCTCAGTGAAACCATTTGGTTGTATGCCTTCATCGGGAGTATCAGATGGAGTTCAATCGTTAATCACAGAAAGATACCCGGAGGCTATTTTTCTTCCAATTGAAACGACAGGAGATGGAGCCGTAAATGTTTATAGTCGTATTCAAATGATGTTGTTTAAGGCAAAACAAGCAGCACAAAAAGAATTTTCAGAAGCCCTTGCTTTTAAAGGGTTAGATGAAGAGTCGCTACGTTCAGTACATGCTTCCAAAAGGACTCATTCGCTAGCTACAAGTAATCATGTTGTTGCTTGTACTGCAGCTAATATGGTTTACGGGGTTAATCGCTTTATGAAACACTTTTCTCCTAAAAGTACGAAACTTGAAGGAGCTAAATGATATTTTAAACAAGAGGTGGTTACGGATTCAAATTAATTCGTGCCACCTTTTTGCTATTTTTAGGAATTGTCTACCAATATCTTAATCAAATTTTAGACATCCCTCATCATTTTCGTTTTCCTATCATAAATTGTGATAAGAACATTCGAGGGAGGGAAATAACTTATGACAGATGACCGTGAATTATTAAAGGCTATTGATGAAATTACCGAGATTGCAGAAGGTTTTGGATTAGATTTTTATCCAATGAGATATGAAATATGTCCGGCCGATATTATTTATACGTTTGGAGCATACGGAATGCCAACGCGCTTTGCGCATTGGAGTTTTGGGAAGCAATTCCATAAGATGAAACTTCATTACGATTTAGGACTCAGCAAAATTTATGAATTGGTTATTAATTCAAATCCTTGTTATGCTTTTTTATTAGACACAAATTCACTTATTCAAAACAAGTTAATTATTGCCCACGTATTGGCTCACTGTGACTTTTTTAAAAATAATGTGAGGTTTTCTAATACTAGACGTGATATGGTTGAGAGTATGACAGCGACAGCAGAACGTATATCTCATTATGAAATGGTCCACGGAAAAGATGAAGTGGAAACATTTTTAGATGCTGTTCTCTCCATCCAAGAACATATTGATCCAAGTCTAGTACGACCAAAGTTAGCGTGGTCTCTAGACGATTTAGAAGAGGAAGAAACACCTACAGAAACTCCTTATGATGATTTGTGGAATTTGGAGAAAAAAGATGTTGCACCAATACAAAGAAAAAAGAAAAAGAAATTCCCTCCTCAACCAGAAAAGGATATTCTATTATTCATTGAAGAATATAGTAGAGAACTTGAACCTTGGCAAAGAGATATACTAACAATGATGAGAGAAGAAATGCTTTATTTCTGGCCACAACTAGAAACAAAAATTATGAACGAAGGCTGGGCTTCTTATTGGCATCAACGAATTTTACGTGAACTAGATCTTACTTCTGATGAATCGATCGAATTTGCTAAATTAAATGCTGGTGTTGTACAGCCATCCAAAACATCGATAAATCCGTATTACCTTGGCTTGAAGATCTTTGAGGATATCGAAGAGAGGTACAACAATCCAACAGAAAAAATGAAGAAATTAGGTGTTGAGCCAAACAGTGGGCGTGAAAAAATGTTTGAAGTACGAGAAATTGAATCGGACATTTCGTTTATTAGAAACTATTTAACAAAGGATTTAGTGTTACGAGAAGATATGTACCTGTTCCAAAAACAAGGTCGTGATTATAAAATTGTTGATAAACAGTGGCAGGAAGTACGTGATCAATTAGTCAATATGCGTGTTAACGGTGGCTTCCCGTTCATCTCTGTTACAGACGGTGATTATTTGAAAAATGGTGAGCTATATTTAACGCATTACTACGAGGGAATTGAACTTGATGTCAAATATCTAGAAAAAGTAATGCCTTATATTCATCAACTATGGGGCCGAACAGTACACATAGAAACATGTGTATCAGAAAAACAAATTGTGTTTATTTATGACGGTAAGAAAATTCATAGAAGGTATTTATAGGAGAAATAGGCTGTCTCAAGGGAGGCAGCCTATTTTATTTAGAAACAACATAAATATGAAAACTTTATAGTAATTTCCCTCATAGTAAGTAAGGTATAAAAAATAATGCCCTACACAAGATAAAGTAGACTTTTAAAAAAGGGAGAAATTACTATGAAAAAACAACAAAAGGTTAGACTTCGGTTAACGATGATTACTTTAATGCTGTTTACTCTTTTTGTAAATGGTACTATAACGGTCATTGCGCAATACGAAAAAGTTCCAACGGCTGGAATAGAAATTAATGGCGAAGTGGTTGACGGTATTGACCCGATCATTTTAGATGGGGATTATTACCTTCCTCTAGTGAATTTATCAAAAATATTAGGGTATAATCATATCCAATTTGAAGAAGGAACATTGACATACGACGTGACCGATGGTTCTTCTTCGATAAGAGCCACAATGGGTGGGACTAAAGCCAAAAAAGGTGATGAGTACATAAACATTGAGCCGCCGAGGTGGATAAATAAAACTGCATATGTGTCATTAAATGCCGCTAGTTCATTGTTTAATGCTTATATTACTTTCAAACCAGAAAATGGTTCAATTCAAGTACAAAAACCAGCACAGCATTATGTAGTACAAAGTGGAGATTCGTTATGGGCAATTTCACAAGCACACCATACGACCGTCCATGATTTAAAAACAATAAATAACTTGAAATCGAATATTATTTTTAGTGGTCAGAAATTGAAAATCCCTGCTAAGGAAAAAACAAAAGAAATAGAGCCTATCCGTGAAAAAGAACCGGTTGATAGTTGGGATAGAAATGAAACAGTTGAAGTTCATAGAGAAAAGCTACTTAATCAAGCAACTCAGTTTATTGGTGCCGGATATAAGTTTGGAGCAACACTTGATGAAGCGCCACATCTTTTTGACTGTTCTTCATATACTCAACTAGTATTTAAGTATGTCGGTATTGATATCCCCCGTGTGTCTAGAGATCAAGCGAGAAAAGGAAGGTATGTAACGGATTTAAAAGCAGGGGATTTGATGTTCTTTACAAATAATGAACTATACTCAGACGGTAGAGTTGGACATGTTGGAATTTACATGGGGGATGGTAGCATGATTCATGCTTCTACTTCACTGGGAGTTGATATTACGGACAATGTATTAGGAAATCCTTATTGGGGAGCTAATTATTTATTCTCAAAAAGAATAATTGAATAATTAAGTAGAACTGCTTACTGTTTTTTACAAAACGAGGTTATATCATTTTCAGTGAGTTATTTAGGTGGTTTTTATTAGTAAAAAAGTAGTGGTTGATCACTTTGTATCAATCACTACTTTTTATTTTTGGATCTAGCATTGCATAATTTAGTAAGGGACCAAAATTAAGAAGGAATATAGGGAATGGATATCTTGAGGTATTCATTTAAGCAGACATCTAATTCTTGACTACTTTTAATCGTATCAGGATGAGTAACCCCTTTTAACTGAGCTGTAGAAACCATCAATGCACGTAGTGAGTTTATTTTCATTTCTAATTTACTTTTAAGTAGTTCTATTTTAATAACTTATCGCCTAATGGATAAATGAACTTAATTTTTAGACAACAGAAACTATTTTATATTAGCTATTAAAAACTGTTAATAGATTCGACAAAAAAATCCTAGATATTTTTCAAAAAATTAATGGGATAGGTTTGGAATAACGTAATATGTCAATAAATATTAATAGTTGAAAGTAGTATAGATAAGAATTCCTAAGAAGGAGACAAATGTTAGAAAGGTAGAATGAAAATGACAAAAGAAGTGCAGAATTACGAAAATGAAATTATTGAAGAGTTAAAAGGGAAGTTGTTTGATACAACCGAAGAGAAAGAAATAAGAAAGTACTATACAAAACTACTTATAGCTAAAGAGCGTTTATGGATTAGAGAGCAAAAAGATAAGAATATCAAATATGATGAAAAACAAAAAATAAACAATATTGGGATTGAAAGGAAAAGCAGCCTCGAAACGTGACTTAAGTAAAATTAAGGTGGATAACGTATTATTTTTTTATTAATTCAACTTTAGTTTTTTATAGTATTTTATAATAATAACAGTATACGAGAGATATTATAAGAAAACTGAAGAATAAGAGTCTTGTCTCACGCTTACATACGAATTTTGTTTTTGGCGTTTCCGTGGTAGAATTCATTTTGTTGATAACGGACTGACTTTCGTGAGAGTCGAAAGTCGAAATAAAAACAAAATAAGAAAGAGGTGTTAGCTTGAATTTACAAGCAATTAAACAAGAATGGTTTAGCAATGTCAAAGGAGATACATTGGCAGGAATGGTAGTTGCGTTAGCATTGATTCCAGAAGCAATAGCCTTTTCAATTATCGCAGGAGTCGATCCGATGGTTGGTTTGTATGCTTCTTTTTGTATTGCTGTAGTTATTGCATTTATTGGTGGGCGTCCAGGGATGATTTCTGCTGCTACAGGTGCGATGGCTTTGGTAATGATTACGTTGGTAGCTGATCACGGACTTCAATATTTATTAGCTGCTACAATTTTAACGGGAATTATACAAATATTTTTTGGTGTATTTAAGTTAGCGAAATATATGAAGTTTGTTCCAAGATCAGTTATGGTAGGATTTGTAAATTCGTTAGCGATTTTAATTTTTATGGCTCAACTTCAACACTTTGTGAATGTCACATGGGTGATGTATGCGTTAGTCGGGTTAACATTAGCTATTATTTATATTTTACCTAGGTTTACTACAACTATTCCATCTACGTTAGTAGCAATTATTGTAGTAACTATGTTAGCAATTTTCGGTAATTTAGGTGTAAGTACGGTTGGTGATATGGGGGCGCTCCAAAGTACGCTGCCAATGTTTTTGATCCCATCTATTCCATTAACACTTGAAACTTTAATGATTATCTTACCATATTCTTTAGCATTAGCGATTGTAGGTATTCTTGAGTCGTTATTAACAGCTCAAATTGTTGATGATATGACTGATACTGAAAGTGATAAAAATAAAGAAAGTCGGGGACAAGGTATTGCCAATATTATAGCTGGATTTTTTGGTGGTATGGCTGGTTGTGCGATGATTGGTCAATCTGTTATAAATGTAAAGTCTGGTGGTAGAGGAAGGTTATCTTCTTTAGTAGCCGGTGTCTTCCTGATGTTCTTAATTATTGTACTAGGTTCTGTTGTTGTTCAAATTCCAATGGCTGCTTTGGCTGGGGTCATGATCATGGTATCTATTGGAACATTTGATTGGAATTCTTTAAAGACATTGCACAAAGTTCCAAGAACGGATGCAACAGTTATGGTTGTTACAGTATTAACCGTAGTTATTACTCATAATCTAGCAATTGGAGTTTTAACAGGTGTTGTTTTAAGTGCACTTTTCTTTGGTGCAAAAATTTCAAAAGTTCATGTCTCTTCAAAGCTTTCACATTCAGGTGTGAAAAAGACATATTTTGTAGAAGGTCAACTATTCTTCGTATCTGTTACGGATTTTATTGAATCATTTGATTTTAAAGATGATGTGAAAGAAGTAGAGATTGATTTTAGCCGAGCACATCTTTGGGATGATTCTGCTATTGGTGCGATTGATAAGGTAGAAATGAAGTATGAACAAAATGGAATTAACGTTCATTTAACAGGAATGAATAAAGAAAGTTCAGTATTAATGAATAAAATTGGTGGTTTATCGAAAAATTCAGGCCACTAAAAAATAAGAGTATTGATTTTAAAATATCTGCTTGCTTCTGTAAGTGTATATAGAGGGAAAAACTCTATATATTTAGAAGCAAGTAGATATTTTTTATTGTAAAAAGTATGAATTTTTTGGAAAGTAGTTTAAGATAATTGTGTAAGAAAATCTCTTTTGATTACGTATCGATGTTGAGAATTACGCATCACCTGTTCAGAAAATATCTTAAATTTATGGTGGGAGGAATTTTATGTTTCAAAATATTTTACTAGCGGCTGATGGTTCAGCTCATTCATTAAGAGCGGCGAACAATGCCATTCATTTACTAACAAATAAAGAAACGGGTTCTATCAAAGTGGTTTATGTAGTAGATGGCTCTACATCCAAGTCAGATGTTTTACATAATAAAGATAGCAAGGACATAGCAGAAAAACGAAGAGAAAAGGTTAAGGATATTTTGTCGTTGTTAGAAACTTCGAACATTAACCATGATTATATAATTTTACACGGCGATCCTGGTGAAACAATTGTAGATTATGCAAATAACAATTCTTTTGATTGTTTAGTTATAGGAAGTAGAGGGCTAAACCGTCTGCAAAGTATGGTATTGGGTGGAGTAAGCCATAAAGTTGCCAAAAGAGCTAAATGCCCAGTAATGATTATAAAATAAAAAAATACGGCATAAGTTTGGAAGGTAATTAAACTTATGCCGTATCCTTATGTTATTTACGCCTTGCAAAATCAACAAATCGAAATTTATCTGGTCTATGTCGTGATTCCGTGTATTGAAATAAACTTGCATCATCTAAATACACATAATTTTTCACAACGACAATATTTGAATACCCTTTTATGTGTAAGTATTTATGGTCCTCTTCTGTGGGTTCTTCTACAGTAATTTCTTTTTTTGCAAAGCTGATGGCAAGTCCCATGTCACCTTCGATATATTCATAAATAGAATTTTCACAGACTTCTTTTGTTAAGGTAGGGATCATTTTTTTGTTAAAGTAATCCTTATCTAAAATGACTTTTTCACCATCCAAATCACGAACACGAATAACTTCCCAGACTTTTTGAGCCTTTTTTAATTTTAATTGCTCCTTTAAATAGTCACTAGGAGTAATTGTATCTAGATTTTCTACAGTTGTTTTTGCGCGTTGTCCCATCTTACTAGCCAATTCTTTAAAGCTAACTAGACCGGAAATTGGAAAATCGAATTTTTTTACGTCTAAGATGATGGATCCTTTCCCTTGAACCTTTTGGATATAACCATGCTCTGAAAGGAGATGTAACGCCTTACGAATTGTCTCTCTTGTTGTTTGATATCTTTCTCTTAACTCATTTTCAGAAGGGAGCTTTGTATTAGGTTTCAGATTCCCTTCTTGAATGAGACCGACCAATTCATCGTAAATTTTTATATATTTATTGTTCATTAAAAACCACCCTACATTAGCTTATCACTTCTTTTTTAAATGATAAACAATTGACTCGTATGGTCGTAAGCTAACTTGTGTTGATAAATTTGAGGATGCCTCATAGTTTGATAGTAAAATGTTACTATTATATTCTGATAAAGGTATATGTGGTGGTAATTCAAAGACTGTTTCTTTTTCATAAAAATTATTAACAACGAGTAATAGTTCATCTTGATAGGTTCGTATATATGCAAATATTTGTTCATGGTTCTCTAGAATTAATTGATAATCACCAGACGTAACAATTTCATATTTTTTTCTTAACTCATTAAGAGCTTTATAATGATAGAAAATGGAATTTTGATCAGCTACTGCCGCTTTTGCATTTATTTGTTTATAGTTATCTGGAATCCCAATCCATGGTGTTCCTGTTGTAAATCCAGCATTAACCGAGTTGTTCCATTGCACTGGTGTACGAGAGTTATCACGAGATTTACGTTTAATGATCTCCATTATGTCATCTTCTGTAGAGCCATTTTCTTTCATGATTTTAAAATAATTTAAAGTTTCAACATCACGGTACTCGGAAATATCCTCAAATTTTGGATCAGTCATTCCGAATTCTTCTCCCTGGTAAATATAAGGGGTTCCTTGCATCATATGAATGGTTGTTGCTAGCATTTTTGCCGATTGTTGATGAAATTCACCATCATTTCCGTAACGTGTGACAACTCGTGGTTGATCATGGTTACACCAGAATAAGGCATTCCAACCACCGCCTTTATGCATCTCCACTTGCCATTTTGATAAAATTTGCTTTAAAGCTTGAAAATCAAAATCAGTAATTCCCCACTTCTCACCATTTGGATAATCAACCTTTAAATGATGGAAGTTAAAGGTCATGCTTAATTCCTTTCGATCTGGATTTGTATATTTAATACAATGATCTATCGTCGTCGAAGACATTTCACCTACAGTCATGGCATCATATTTAGAAAATACCTTTTCATTCATTTCACGCATAAATTCGTGTACTCTTGGTCCATCGGTATAAAACTTCCGTCCATCACCAGGCGCAACTGATTTATCATCGTTTAAAAAGCGTTGATCTTTTGAAATGAGGTTAATAACGTCGAGGCGAAAACCGTCTACACCTTTTTTAAACCAAAAGTGCATCATATCATACACTTTATTTCTTACCATTTCATTTTCCCAATTTAAGTCTGCTTGTGTAACGTCAAATAAATGAAGGTAATATTGACGTGTATTTTCATCAAACTTCCATGCTGAACCGCCAAACTTGGATATCCAGTTGTTAGGTTCTTGTCCGTCAACAGGATCTTTCCATATATAAAAGTCACGATAAGGATTGTCATAGGATTCTTTTGACTTAATAAACCACTCATGTTCTGTAGAAGTATGGTTAACTACTATATCCATAATGACTTTAATATCTCGATTGTGAGCTTCTTCTAAAAGGCGATCAAAATCTTCCATTGTCCCATACTCCTCATGGATAGAGAAATAATCACGAATATCATAGCCATTATCTTTTTGTGGAGAGGAGTATATAGGTGTCAGCCAAACAACATCTACACCAAGATTTTTTAAGTAATCGAGTTTATCAATAATTCCTTGAATATCTCCAACTCCGTTACCAGTTGTATCGTTAAAGCTTTTCGGATAAATTTGATAAACTACTGCTTTTCTCCACCATTCATTTCGTTTCATAAAATAATCACTCCGGTTTACATTTTAGTTTTCTAAAGTGAGAATACCATTGGTTAATAAACCAACGGTACCGCCCATAGTATAAGATGATTTTTTACTCCAAGGAGGGACTTAGGATTGCTCCTGGCCCCTCTCAGTTAATAAAAGTCAAAACGTGGTTATTATGCTTGCTTTTTTATTTTTGCAACCGTATACGTTAGAACAAACGGTACGATGATTACGATTAGCATTCCGATAAAGAATGGTACCCACTTATCAGGAACAATAGAGAAAATTCCTGGAAGTCCTCCAACACCGATTGATAACGCTACAACCTTACTTAGTGTGATAACAGTAGCGGCAATTGCTGACCCAATAATTGCACAAATAAATGGGTATTTAAATCGTAAGTTTACACCAAACATTGCGGGTTCCGTAATACCTAGGTAAGCAGAAACTGATGATGTGAATGATAATCCTTTTAACTTCTCGTCTTTCGTCACGAACATCATGGCTAATGCGGCAGAACCTTGAGCAATATTTGATAAAGCTAATATTGGCCATAAGAAAGTAGCTCCTAATGTACCGATTAACTGGATGTCAACAGCAAGGAACGTATGGTGCATTCCTGTGATCACTAACGGTGCATAAATAGCCCCGTACAATAAACCACCTAATGCTGCATAGTTTTCAAAGATATTTACAAATAATGACGTAATTCCATTACCAATTGCAAATGTAAAAGGTCCGATGAGTATAAAAGCTAAGAAACCGGTAACAAGAAGTGCGATAGGTGCTACTAGTAGCAATTGGAAAGCATCTGGTATTCGTTTGCGTAAAACAATTTCCATTTTTGCTAAGATATAAGATGCAAATAAAATTGGTAGAACTTGACCTTGATATCCCACTTTGGCAATATCTAGACCAAATAAGTTCCAATAAGGAATTTCACCAGCCTCTTTGGCAGCCCCATATGCCCAAGCATTTAATAAGTCAGGGTGTACGAGCATTAATCCTAGTACGATCCCTAGTAAAGGGTTACCGCCAAACTTTTTGACAGCTGACCAACCGATCAAACCAGGTAAAAAGACGAATGCTGTATTTGCGATTAAATGAATAATACTAGCAAAATCAGCCCACTGCTGATGAACGTCAATAATGGATTGTTCATCATAAAAAATCCCAGGTCCTGTTAGAATGTTATTAATCCCCATTAATAAACCAGCAGTTACGATAGCGGGTAAAATCGGAATAAATATATCAGCTAACGTTTTAATAGCACGTTGTATAGGGTTTAATTTTTGTTCAGCAGCAGCTTTTGTTTCTTCTTTTGATGCTTCACCAATTCCTGTAACATTGACCATTTCTTTATAAACCTTATCGACTAACCCTTGACCGATGACTACTTGAAACTGTCCGTTCGAACTAAACGTACCTTTTACAATATCAAGATTCTCTAATTGTTCTTTGTTAACGTTTGACTCATCATGTAGGACAAAGCGAAGTCTCGTTACACAATGAGTAGCAGATGAAATATTGTCTTTTCCACCAATGGCTTGAACGATTTGTTCAATTGTTTCTTTTGTAAAATTTGCCATTTTATCCCCTCCTGATAGCGGTTACATAGGACCGCTTTTTATAAACTTGTATATACAAGTCGGTTGTGAATAAATTATAACTTGTATATACAAGTTGAGTCAAGAGGATTTCAATAAATTTTTTTTTATTTTTTTTATCAAGCATCATAGAGTGACACAAGCTTTTCCTAATCTGAAGGGCTATTCTATGTTAGCTGCTTATACTTACATATAATTTTCGTAATTTAAGAACAATAAATAGAGGTGATTTAAAATGAGCAAAATCTTATTAATATTTATTTTGTTTTTCCTTCTTTTACAAACTTTTCTAATAACAATGGATTTACTATTGGGCATTCCGCTACATGTGACTGTTAAAAATGTACTGAACCCTTTTAGTGTAATAGAGGATGCAGAATTTATTATTTTACTTTTATTAATTGTCATCTCCTTGGTTATCCCATTATTTTACTGTTACAAGCTCTATAAAAAAAAGAAAGGTTAGTTTTTTTGTTTAAGTCTTTTACGGATTAGTACAATAATGAATAAGAATATTGGTATATAGACTTGGAATGGTAAGTGTATGTAATAAGGGACAATCACTATTCCTTCTTCTATATGCTCAGAAAAGTTGTTAGCGATAGATAGTGAGCAAAATAAAATGATGAGTCCTATTGGAAGTATTAATTTTTGGTGTCTCTCAATCTGAAACATTTCAGTGATCCCAATTAATCCTACATAAAAAAAAATCGCTATTTTGAAAAACATACAGACAACTAAGGTTACGACTACTAAAGCATCTAGTCTTTCTAAAAAATCAAGAACTCGTATTTTTCCGACAGTTGTAAGTAAGGGAAAGATGGCACGATTAGCAATATCTACTCCAAGTACGGAAATGTTCACAATTGTTGTAATAGAAATTAAAAATCCACTAAATATTAATGCAAAGAAACCAACTTTAAGAGCAGAAGTTTGATTATTAAAATAGGGGAATAGCATTGTAAAAACAATGACTTCGCCAAATGGAAAAGTAAGCACCGATGGAAAGGCCGTGGTGATAATTGGCATCCACCCATTACCTAAAATAGGGAGTAGATTCTGTAGATCAATAATTCCAGATGCAACTATCAATATAAATGCGGCAACACCAAATAACAAGATAATAAAAAAGAAAAATTCACCTGTTCTAGATAGGACTTCAATACCTAGGTATAAGACATAGCTAATCGTACAAACCATTAGTAAATTGATTACAAATATAGGTGTTTCTGGTAATGTTGATGTTAAAAGAAGATCGCCAAAATCTCTAAGTACTCTTGCACAAATATAGAAAAAATAAAGGATGTATAAAACTCCAATCGTCTTGCCTAAGTATTTCCCTAAAATCATTGGGAGGTACCCTGTTAATGGGAGGTGAGGGTATTGTTTATACAAATAGTAATAGATTGAATACATAATGAGTCCCCCACCTAACGCTAGTAAGATAGCTATCCAAGCACCTTGCTCGGCGCCAGCTCCAATAGAAATCACGATGGCACTTCCTAATTCGAAAAGTACCATTAATACGAATAACTGGAAAGGATTTATCTTGCCCTGTTCCACATTTATCCTCCTCTCTTGCAATCAACATTACTATTCAACGTTGAAAGGATTTGTGCGCATTCCTGTTCTTCGAATAAATGCATTGACAACAATATTTACATCACTAGTCGAAAATAAATTAGGCCAATTTTCCTCATTTTTTTTCCAATAACGAGGATACTGTCTTTGTAAGACGTTTCCAAAGCCGAAAATATCACTTTTTTCATTCTGGGAGATAGTGACTACCTTCATAGCTTCATTTTCAATAATCTCTTCTAGTGCTATTTCTAGCTCCTTAATTGTTTCGTGTTTTTCAAGTTCTACTGGACAATCGACTTCAGCAATATTTCCTTCCGTATTAATAGAAACGTAAAAGGTAGGTTTCCCATTTTTAATAACAGAAGATACCTTTGTTTGTGAGCGAAGGACTTCAATAGAAATACAATTTCTTTGATCTTGATAGTCAAGGTTGACAATGGTACTTTTTATGCGATTAAGTATCCACAATAGTCCTCTTGCTGCTTCATTATCAATCCATTGTACTAATTTTCCTTCTCTAAACATTCCAATTCCACTAACTTCAAGAATTGTAGGTGGTTTAGATTGCTGTAGATTTTCAACCTTTCTGGCTTCTATTTTATTACCCGCTAATTTTATTCCGGTAATTGTGATTTCTTTTCCGTTACTGACGAGTGCTTGGATAATATCGTCAACTTCAGTTACCAAATTTTCCCCCCAGGCTTTTTCTGAGGTTTCAAGCTCATTTGTAATTTTCTTTGCAGAGATTCTCTCTACAGCTGATTGCACCATTAAGACATCTTCAGCTCTTGTTCCTCTAGCTATCACTACTTGAATATTTGTTCGAATTTCGTGGTCTCTCTCAAACCAATCTATGATTTTCTCTATACCTACTTTTTGAGCAATTTCTTCACTAATGACAATTAAATTCGTATGGGGGAAATACAGTTTTCTCGGTACACTTTGGGTAGCTTTTCTAATAGCTTCAAATAGTGTATCTCCTGTAGAAGAAACTACAACGGTTGTGCTAGCGTTTCTTGATCCGCCTTCTTGTCCAGTGGCAACTTCACTAGCGTTAATGAGTTGAAACGATACTAAAAATTCACCTTTATCAGTTTTATCAACTCCAACTGCAGAGATAATTGAAAGTTCCGTTATTTCTTTAGCGTTCCAACAGCCTGATAAAACCGAAAATTGAAATATAATCATTACGATTAATGCCCATTTAAACATTATCATTTGCCTCACTTTTTTTGTTTTGGAGGGTAGGCTTTAAACCTTGTTTCATTCTTGTCGATCTTATTTGACTGACTAACCGTGGACGTTTTCTTCTAGCCCACAATGGAAAACGAAACAAACCATCCTTCTGATCCTCTAAGATAAACGGTGCAAAAGGAGCTAAGTAAGGGTATCCAAACGATCTTAAACTACATAAATGTGCCACAAAAATGATAAGACCAAGGATGATCCCGTATAATCCCATGGTTGCCGCTAATATCATCATTGCAAACCTTAAAATACGAGCGGCTATTGCTAAACTGTAGGCTGGAGTGGTAAAGCTACAAATCGCAGTTCCTGCAACCACAATTACCATTGCGGCTGAAACAATACCTGCTTGAACTGCAGCCTGACCGATTACTAATGCACCTACAATTGAAACTGCTTGCCCTATGGCTCGGGGCATTCGTACCCCTGCTTCACGTAACACCTCAAACATAACTTCCATAATCAAAGCTTCAATAAAAGCAGGAAATGGAATTCCTTCCCTTTGTGCGGCTAAAGAAATGACTAATGTTGTTGGAATTAGATCTTGATGAAACGTAATGAGTGCAATATAAATAGATGGTCCTAATAAGGCGGCAGAAAAGGCAAGGTATCTTAAAATACGTATTAGTGTTGATAAATCATAGCGCTGATAATAATCTTCTGCTGCTTTAAAGAATTGCGCAAAACTAGTAGGAGCGATAAGGACAAATGGTGTTCCATCGACGATGATTACCACCCTTCCATCCACTAGTGTATTTGCGACAATATCAGGTCTTTCTGTATTAAAGATAGTAGGAAATGGTGTAAAAGAATGATCTTGAATCAGTTCCTCTATAGTCAACGAAGCTAATACTTCATCAATTTCAATTCTGTTAATTCTATCTTTCACTTCCTGTACGAGCTTTGGATTGGCGATTCCTTCAATATAGACAATAGCTACATCTGTTTGAGTTACGGTACCTAATTGAAGAATTTCTGGTCGTAAGTGGGGACTTTTTATTCGTCTCCTTATTAAAGAAATATTCGTTTTTAATGATTCATTAAACCCGTCTTTCGGACCACGAATAGTAATTTCACTAGTTGGCTCCTCGATAGAACGCCATTCACCACCTTGAGTTCCTCCTAAGATCGCTTGATTGATTCCTTCAATAAACAAAATTGTTTTTCCTGAAAGTAAACCATGGATAATTTCATTCCACTCATTTGCTTCGCTAACATTAGCAACAGTAAGCGTATTTTTTTGAATGGCCATCAAAAGTTCATCTTTAAAATTTGAATGTATTTCCATTGGCTCTTCAATTAAAGATTTAATAATAAATTCACTTACTAATTTTTCATCAACGAGTCCAGCAATATAACAGGCAAAACCCTTTACGAATGGGTGATGATTAATGATCAATTCTCGAGTGACTAAATCGTTACTGAAACCCATAGTCTCTTTTAAATAGTTTATGTTATTTATTAAATTTTCTGTAACAATATTAGTTTCCAAGCCGTAATCGTCTTCAATAAATTCGATCGTTTCAACTTTTTTTTTGTTTAATAAGGAAGCTAATGATTTTGGCTTTTTCTTTTTGATTTTATTCATCGTCTTTCACCTTGTTAACGTGTCATATGGTTATTAAAAAGTTTAGCGTGATAAGATGAGTTGGTAATATTATCCCTAGAGTCAATAAACTTATTCTGTTAATTTAACTCGAACCACTAAAAAGTCCGGTTGTACCGGACTTTTTAGTGTAGTAAAAGATTATTAAAGGTGAAATAATTAGTACAAAAGAATGTAAATTATTGATAAGGAAAAACAGTTAAGGAATTTATGTCATCTTTTATATAGGCATAAAAAATGTTTTGTAAGTCATGATAACCATTAAGGTTTAACTCGTTTATTAACCATTCTTCTGACTTATCTATAAGAGCTAAGTTATCTTTTTCAATTTTCCCTTCTGCTATTAAAGTAATAGGTAAACCTATATACTGACAATCAATATTTAAATCTTTTGGTGTTAAAGGACGTAAATTATTTTTGGGTATTACGCTAATTTTTCCGTTTGGCTCTAAAATAGCGTATTCGATATCTTGTATATCCGGAAACCCAAATGCGCGAACTGTCGAAAGTAATTCTGTTAATGAGTACCGAAGTTTCTTTAAGTTTTTTTCAATAATCTTGCCGTGCTTAATTAAAATAGTAGGCTCTCCAATAATAATGGAAGTTAATCTTCCGCAAAGGCTTAATCTAGATAAAATCATATATAATATACCAATTGATAGAATGCATATAATCGCATGGTAGAAGCTTTTTACTTTTACTGCACCTAGGGCAGCGTAGGATAAAAAAATAATTGTTACTAAATCATAGGCTGTCCATTGTGATAAGAGCGTTTTTCCTAGAAGCCTCATAACAATAAATACTAAAATAAATAAACAAGACAATTTTAAAGTTTCAATCACCATACTTTAATTCCTACCTTAATGTATTTTGTTCTTGTTTCTCGTAGAGTAGGTTTAGTATTTACAAATTTTATAATAATCATCATTGAAAGAAAAAGTAAATTTTAGAACCGGAAGTATTATTTCTTGATGAACCATTTTCTGTTTTAGATTTCCCGACTAAGGTACAGTTGCTAAAAGAATTAAAGGAAATATTATATGAAACTAGTACTACAACATTTTTTATGAGTCATGACCTCATTGAAATAAACCATATAACGAATAGTTTAGCTGTTGTTATTGATGGGAAAGTTATTCAAAATGGAATGACAAAAGAGGTTGTTAATGAACCGAACGTAGAGGCAGCCCCTTTCTTATTGAATTGGAAGGAGCTTTATACAATATGATTAAACAGGGACTACTATTAAGTAAGTCCCTGTCTGACGTTTCATTACATTCCTAAGAATATTTAAATTTACCTACAAGAGTTAAGTCATTTACCTTTAGGGTGGGAGTAAGGTAAGTAATCGTACTTTTATGATCGTTTTTTAGGATTATAATTTAACTCTTTAAATAAACACTTAAGTTCTTTGTTTGTTAAATCTCGCCATTGGCCACTAGCAAGTCCGTCTAATTGAATGTTCATAATTCTAATTCGTTGTAACCTACGCACTTGATATCCCAAAGCTGAACACATACGGCGAATTTGGCGATTTAATCCTTGAGTTAGGATAATTCGGAAGACATGTGAAGATATTTTTGTAATTTTGCAGGGCAATGTTTTTGTATCTAAGATTTCTACACCATCAGACATCTTTCTTAAAAATACAGAATTGATAGGCTTGTCTACAGTTACAATATATTCTTTTTCATGTTTATTTTCTGCACGCAATATTTCATTTACGATATCCCCGTCGTTAGTTAATAATATTAATCCTTCTGATTCTTTATCCAGTCTTCCAATATGAAAAATTCGAAGGGGGTGATTAACGAAATCAACAATATTCCCTTTAATATGTTTTTCCGTTGTACTCGTTATTCCTACAGGTTTATTAAGTGCAATATAGACGTGTTGTTGTTCTAACGTAATTGGTTTTCCGTCTACTCTGACTTCGTCTCCTTCTTCAACTTTACTTCCTAATTCGGCAATTGTATCGTTGATTGTTACTCTTTTATCTGCAATCCATTTATCAGCTTCCCGTCTTGACGTTATCCCTGATTCACTTAAATATTTATTAATCCGCACTATGAAACACACCTCTAATAATCATTTATTCTTTTAAGATAACTCAGTGAACTAATAAATTCAAGAAAGTCATGGTTCAAAAAGAAAGTCCTGTGTAATAATATTCTATACAATTACGAACCTTTAGTTTGATTTTATTAAATAATTCTTTTATTAGTTTTAACAATAATCCAGCACAATAAATACTATAAATATAAAAACAATTAGTTTTATTATTTTGATTTATAAATGATAGGAAGTAACAAATAGGGGTTCTCCCTCGAGCCATTCAGCAAAAAGCACTTGCTCTGGGTTGGTAATGCCATGGTAACTTAATTGACGATTAAGCCATATTTCATTAAAGCCCGCTTCAGATAAATTATCCCAAAGTACCTCACCATCCAAAATAATAGATATTGGTAAGTTTACTTGTTGTGGTGTGATGTTAAGGTCTTTTCTTGTCGGGGTTACATAATTAGATTTTTTTAGCACATTCACAGAGCCGTTTGCTTCTAAAATTGCAAATTCAACTTCACGAATTGAAAATACATCCTTGTCCCGCAGAAGGTGCTGTAGTTGGTTAATATCCAATTTATTTTTCTTTAATTCATCACGATCGAGTTTTCCATTTCGTATAACGATGGCCGGCTTTCCTTCTAAAATCTTTCTTGTCCCTTTAAATTTTTGTGTAAGTAATTCCACTGCATAAATGAGCATACCCCACAAGGTTATTGCATAAAGTACATACCAAACGCTAATATCTTTGTCATAAATTGCATTCCCAACAAGCTCACCTAACACTAGTGCTGAAATGAAATCGAAAGGAGTAATTTGAGTAATTTGTGTTTTACCTAAAACCTTCGTAATAATTAATAAAGCCAGGAAACCTACGAATAATTCAATACTTAAATGGAAAATGTTTGTGTTCACTTTTGATCGCTCCTTTTCATACTACAATTTAATTTTTTGCATTAAAGTACAAACCTAAACAATAAAAGATAAAAATGCCTATTAAAACATAAATCCCTAATTTTTTTAACTAATGAACATACCATCCTTTGCTTCCTATATACATAAAACCATCTCCTCATTCAGTTGATCAAACTGATTTGAACTTAAGGGTCATAGACCCCACCTCTAAGCGTAGCGTAGGTGGGAACTTCCATTCAGGTGAAGTTGAGACTCCATCTGAATTTCCGATGTTCTAGCGAAGCTAGAACGAGTTCTCTTTGGTAATATCTACGTATCATATTAGTATCTGAAAGTTTATCTATGTAAGGTGTGGAGAAGCGGCTTTTTGATTTACGTTCGCTTAACATATAGAAGGATAATCTTCTTATTATAAAAATAATGAAAAGGTTTATTTTTTCATTTATTAGTGTTATACTAAGAGTAATTATTTTTGATCGTTTTAATGTTATTGGATGGATGGCTTTAAAAAGTTTTCCTCTTAAATGTTATGAATGAACAAGGATAGTGAATAAAACCGTGTGGAAATGCACACAAATCAGGAGGAAAACACATGTTACAAGGTACAGTTAAATGGTTTAATGCAGAAAAAGGATTCGGATTTATCGAGCGCGAAGACGGAGACGATGTATTCGTACACTTCTCAGCTATTCAATCTGATGGATTCAAGTCTTTAGAAGAAGGTCAAAAAGTTAACTTCGAAATCGTTGAAGGTAACCGTGGACCACAAGCTGCTAACGTTACTAAAGCTTAATTAACCAAACTAATGAATAAAGGTATCCTTTTGGGGATACCTTTTTGTATGTTCAAAAAATTTTCTCTATTTTACTTTTCCCTCACAAGTGGCATCGAACAGCAACGAAATGATCCACCACTTTTAATTATTTCTGTAATATCAACCTCAATGACCTCGTAACCTCTTTTGCGTAGTTCGTTATTAACGTTTTTATTAACTGGTAGGCTAATTACTTTTTTGTTACCGATAGAAAGTACATTTGTTCCAAGCGTAAATTGTTCTTCTTTTGTTACTTCAATTAGTTCGTAACGAGAAGCTATTAATTCCTCTTTCTTTTTATCAATAACTCCCGGATAAATGAGTGCTTCTGAAGGAGAAAGAATGTTAAATATACAGTCTAAATGTAAATATTTATTTTGAAAAGGAACTGTAATAATAGTAAAGGAAGGTAGTAGCCTTGTCAGGTGAGCAATTGCTGCTTCATTTGTACGGTCACTAATACCTACATAGATCATACCACCGTCTATTATGACGTCTCCACCTTCAATTTGGTCACCGATAATATTATAATAAGAAACTTCTTCGCCTTTTAGCCAATCCTTTAATATTTGTTCTTCACCACGACGAATGTTGTTTGCCATATCAGCTACAAAGATTGTATGACCGAGAGTAAACCCAATGTCGCGAGTAAATACTTGTTCTGGGAATTTCTTTGCAGGTGGTAGTAAAATAACATCGATATTGTTATCCCTTAATACTTGAGCGAAATGCTTATGTTGCTCCATAGCTTTTTCTATGTGGATTCCTACATCTTTAAAATGTTTTTGAGTATCATTAATAACATCACGAATAGTCATATGTTTAGGTTCACATAAAATAACTTTTCTGAGCACACCGTATTCATTGACACAGTAAGATTTTTCATTTATGTTCTGAACGTAACTCATTACTTTCCCCCTAAATATTATTTTTTTATATAGTATTTCCTTTAAATAAAAAAAACAATACTACTATAAAGTATTGTTTTTGCTTGTGCGAAGTGTTTGTTAAACTCCCTGTCTCTTTCGCTGATTATTTATTTTTTTTGTTTGTTGGCTTTTCATTGTTTGATTTGTATTACTCCATTTGTTATTTTCTTTGTTTTGTGTTTGTTTTGCTTTTTTATTAGCTAACTGTTGTTGAATGGCTTCTTGTAAAGAGATTTTTTTCTTGTTTGGTTGATCTTGATCGTTTGTAGACATATATTTCTCCTTTAATGAATTGTAATTTTCTATTGTTGAGTGTACCATTTATTTTTCCTATTTGGTAGGTATTTTATATTAGGCTTTATAGTTAATTTTAAAAGATTATAAAACGATCCGTAGAAGAACAAAGTACTTACTCGTTTCTATCCAGGAGTTTTATTGAACAACGATGAGTGGTAAGATTACTAATAATAATTATAAGAAGGAGCCTTAACTTGTCACTAATTTTAAAACAGCCGTATGTAAAAGTATTTAGAGAAATTAATGGTATAGAACAAAAGTATATTGAAAATGTGTATTATTTGTATTTATACGAAACAAAAATTGTTTCTCCATACAAAACTTATAAACTAAAAGATGTGTTTGATGTCTCGTATAGGAAGACGTCTAGTAATAAATATGGAACCCTTTACTTACATACCAATGAAGGAGTTTTTCCATTTCAGGTTCACTCAAGCCCTGAATTATTTATTCAGTCGGTAAAACAATTACAACAATATTAAAACCAATTATTATTACCTGGTAATAAAAAAAACATTGAAACTCTTATGTTGTCTTGGTATTATTAATTTGTACTATTAACATAGTGCTAAAGATAGGAAGTTAAGAGGGAGACGATATTATGAACGATCTTAAGACGTTTGGATGGTACGCAGCAAGAATTTCTCCAGAATTACCAAAGGAGGCATTTAAGCCAGTTCCAACAAGGTTATTTGGAGGAATAGCATATTTAATCACTGTCATTACTGGAATGTTATTGATTAGTCAAATTCAATTACCGATAATTGTCAATTTATTTATTTCAATAATCATTGGGTTTAGTTTTTCGGCAATGGGTTTTTTAGGACATGAAATTCTTCATGGTACAGTAATTAGAAATCCGAGAATTAGAAATTTGTTAGGTGCAATTTTTTTCTGGCCACTATGTACTGGTCCACGTTTATGGAGAAAATGGCATAACATGGAGCACCATGTTCACACTCAAGATGAAACTAAGGACCCAGACGCTTGGCCAAGTGCAAATAAATTTTCAAAAAATTGGATTGTCCGGTTAGTTTATAAATTACCTTTACAAGTTCGTTCTATATTTGGCTTTTTATATTTAGCGATATCGTTTTCGATACACTCAATAAATATGTTCTTTCTATATTTTAAAGAGTTCAATATGAAAAATCGTTCAGCCGTTTTCATCCAACTTGTGTTACCATGGATGTTTTGGATAGGGTTACTTTTTATAATTGGACCTGTAGCTTGGTTTTTTGCTTATTTATTACCGTTATTCATTGCTAATTCTATTGTAATGGGGTATATCTCAACTAATCATCGCTTAAACCCCTTAGTAGATGTTAACGATCCATTGGCTAATTGTCTAACAGTGACTGTTCCTAAGTGGGTAGATGTGTTGCACTTTAATTTCTCTTACCACACTGAACATCATCTCTTTCCAGCAATGAATCCTAAATATTATCCTTTAGTAAAAGATCTTATTTTACAAAAGTGGCCTGAGCGCTATCATCAGATGCCGTTTGCAAGAGCTTTATTGACCCTATATAAAACGCCAAGAGTTTATCATGAGAAGAATGAACTCTTGGACCCACATGATAAAAAAGTTTATAGTACTTTAGGAAATGGATTAAATGTAAAGGAAATTCAATACCGTAAGTTATAATTTTATTACCCACATTAGTAGAAAAAACGCTTCTAGTCGTAACTGACTCAAGGAGCGTTTTTTTTACGTTTAATATTGAATATATTTGTAAGGGAATCTTCAAAGTGACATTTTGTGTCTAATTTGTTTTATTTTCATTTTTTTTGTGGAAATTAACCCATATTATAGAAAAATATATTATACTAAAAATATTAGAAGGTATGAGTAAATTGACGCTAATTATAATCTATATCATTTGATATTAATTATAATCTGCGTTAAGATAACATATATCATTAAAAAATAAGGAGTGTTTTTCGAAAAATGGCAAATGAAAAACTAGTTAATTCACTTAATTCTCAATTAGCAAACTGGAATGTATTATTTACAAAGCTTCACAATTATCATTGGTATGTAACTGGACCAGAATTCTTTACACTACATGCAAAATTTGAAGAATACTATACTGAAGCTGCTACTTATATTGATTCAATTGCAGAGCGTATTTTAACAATTGAAGGTAAACCACTTGCGACTCTAAAAGAATACTTAGAAGCATCATCTATTGAAGAAGCTTCTAGTAATGAAGGGGCAAAAGAAATGGTTTCAGTTTTAGCTGCTGATTTTGAAAAAGTAATTGCAGAATCAAATGAAACTATTGAACTTGCTGAAGCTGCTGGTGATGAATCAACTGCTGATATGTTCATCGGTATTAAGACTTCTTTAGAGCAACATGTTTGGATGCTTAAAGCTTATTTAGGATAAAAATTAACTGGTACTCCTCAATGGGGTACCAGTTTTTAGTTAGGAAAATATTAAATTTTTATAAATGGAAAGCTGCCTAGGTTGAATATACATAATCTGGTCAATTTGGCCCATTACAAGAAGCTAAAGAAAGTACTTCATGTAATGGACGCAATTAGCTGTCTTTAGATGCGTATCTATTTTCATTTCCTTTTATCCGTTTACAATTTCTCCTCCATTTACATGAATAATTTGTCCAGATACATAAGAAGAATCATTAGAAGCTAAGTATACATAGGTTGGAGCAAGTTCAAAAGGTTGTCCTGCACGTTTCATTGGCGTGTTACTACCGAAATTTGCAACTTGGCTAGCAAGGAAGGAAGAGGGAATTAATGGAGTCCATATCGGTCCAGGTGCAACACCGTTTACCCGTATTCCAAGAGTAGCTAGTTGCATGGACAATGATCTTGTAAAAGTGACCATTGCACCTTTTGTTGAAGAATAATCAATTAATTGTTCATGACCGTGATAAGCCGTTACTGAAGTAGTATTAATAATGGAACTTCCTTGTTTTAAGTGAGACAAGGCAGCTTTAACAAAGTGAAAAACAGAAAAAATATTAACCCGAAAAGTTTTCTCTAGTTGTTCGGTAGTTATGTTTTTTATATTATTTTGAACTATCTGCCAAGCGGCATTATTAATAAGTATGTCAAGCTTACCAAAATGAGAAACTGTATCAGCGACTATCTTTTTGCATACTGCTTCTTCTTCAATATTCCCTGGAAGGAGTAAGCATTGTACACCTTTTGCTTCTACTAACTCTTTTGTTTCCTCTGCATCGACAGTTTCATCCAAATAGGCAATAGCAACATTAGCCCCCTCTTTAGCAAATGCGATAGCAACAGCCCGTCCAATTCCACTATCCCCTCCAGTGATTAATGCAACCTTTCCAGTTAGCTTTCCGCTGCCTTTATAGGATGGATCATCAAATATTGGGCGAGGCTTCATTTCTGTTTCTATTCCTGGTTGTTTCGTTTGATGTTGGGGTGGAAAAGCTGTGGGTAATTGAATTTCCATAAAAACCCTCCTTACAAAATAATTATTTCAAAATTAAAGTATGCAAACATACTTTAATTATCCAAATGTATTTTAGTCGGTCCACATTATGTAAATTCCTTGATTTTTTAAACACTAAATAAATAGTGTTTTGATATTTAAAACTATACATATGTTGTTTAATGACTTTATAATGAATGCAAGACAAATTAGGAGGCAACTAAATGAATTTTTTTAATGCATTAAAACAAAAACCAGAGGATGCTGGCTACCATATAAATGTAGATCAAAATTTTAAGAGCATAATAATGACAGACAATGATGATATTATTAAACAGTTGAAAATTATTGATTTAACATTAGAAGATTTAAAATTAATTAAAGGACTTCAGCCACTTTTAAATGAAAATAAAGGAGCGTTAGTAGATACATTCTATGAAACAATATTAAAAGCGGAAAACCTAAAGGAAATAATTGAAAAACATAGTTCCGTAAATCGTCTTCGCCAAACACTTGAAACACATATTTTTGAGATGTTTAATGGTGTGATTGATTACCATTATATTGAAAAAAGAATTAAAGTTGCAAAAATGCATATTCATATTGGTTTAGAACCAAAATGGTATATGGGTGCTTTTCAAAATCTTTTTAGTTCAATACAACAAGTCATCCAAAAAAATATTACAGATCCGTCTACTCAAGCTGACAGTGTTAATGTAATCAGTAAATTATTAAATTTTGAACAGCAATTAGTACTTGAAGCATATGAGAAGGAAAATCTGCTTCAAAGAGAAGTCGAATATGAAAAAGTCAAAAATGAACTAAAATATAGCATAACTGATATAAGTGAAGAACTAGCTGCTTTATCTGAGGAAACAAGTGCCTCAGTTGAGCAATTAATTTCAAGTACGATGGATTTAAGTAAGCGAGTGGTTAAGAGTTCCAATACTTCCCAAGAAACAAAAGAAGCTGCAATGAAAGGAAATAAAAGCATTATTGATTTAGAGATCAAAATGGCAACTATTAAAGAGAGTGCACTTCAAATGAGTAATGTTGTCGAGCAATTGATGCATTCTTCTGAGCAAATTCAACAGGTAGTGAATATTGTCCAAAATATCGCTGAACAAACAAACTTACTTGCTATAAATTCAGCTATTGAAGCTGCGAGAGCAGGAGAACATGGCAAGGGATTTGCGGTTGTTGCAAATGAGGTTCGTAAGCTATCAGAGCAGACAAAAAATTCGGTGCAAAATATTAAAACGTTAATTAAAGAATCTTCTCAATTTATGAACGATGTTTTTAAGTCCTTAAATGAAGTTGAAGGTTTTATTGGGGAAGGTGAGAAAGAAACAATAAATACAAAACAAAACTTTAATGAAATTGTATCCTCATTAGAGGTAAGTATGGAGGAAGTAAAAAAAGTGGAAGGTGGCTTTAAAGACTTAGTTCTTGTTATTGAAGAGATAGGAAAAGCGACATCTTCTGTTGC
The DNA here is from genome assembly GCF_001866055.1 of Anaerobacillus alkalidiazotrophicus. The sequence goes on along the minus strand of NZ_MLQS01000001.1, from coordinate 221,515 downwards.
TGAATCGGCAGAAAACCTGAATGAAACAGCAAAAAATGTATAATAATAAATCTCATGATTCATCATTATTGCCACTAAAATATTATTTCTAGCTAAGTTGAACCGTTCGTAATTAGATATAGATTTATCCCATTCTTTAGGGGCAACTGACAACTGATTGTTGTCAAATATTACTAAATTATTAGGTGCATAGATTAGACGAAATGAAACAAAATAGTAGTACAAGAGGAGGTGATTATCTTGGCAAACAACAATAGTTCAAATCAATTATTAGTGCCTGGCGTACAACAAGCTTTAGATCAAATGAAGTATGAAATTGCTTCTGAATTTGGAGTACAATTAGGTCCAGATGCTACTGCTCGTGCAAATGGTTCAGTTGGTGGAGAAATCACAAAGCGTCTTGTTCAAATGGCTGAGCAACAGCTTGGTGGATCACGTTAACAAAAAGTAAATATCATGGCTTTTAGGGGGTGGAATATTCCATCCCCTCTTGTAATAATTATACCTAAAAGGAAGTAATATTCGATGGCTATGTGTCCTATATGTAATGGATTAACCTCGGTCGAAATACAATGTGAACAATGTCATAGTGAGATGAGCGATAAAGGGAGACTGTTAGATTATTTTGACGACTATAGTGCATACTTAGATATTGATGGAATGAAGTTATTTGATGGAATTACCGATGATCAAAAAAATAATCAGTGTCCTCATGTTTTTTATTGTTATCAATGTCATATGGAAAATACGATTTTAATTGATGAAATATAAAGAAGCTGACCAAGGCCAGCTTCTTTATTCCAAGGTAAGAAAGTATAAAATTTCTAACTTAGAAACTGTCTAGCTCCAGGCGCCATCGGCTCGACCACTTCAGCCCTACTCTTTCGGTCAAAAACCGACCGCTAGAGTAGGCCTTCCAGTGTTTGTCGCCGATAGGTGGGCGCCTTGCGCTTTTCTTATTAACGAATACGTAATTCAGTTTTTGGATCAAAGAAATGAACTTTATTCATATCAAATGCAAGATCAATACTTTGACCATTCTTAATATCAGTACGAGAGTCTACACGAGCGATGAAGTCTTGTTCACTAACTTTTGAATATAAGAAAGTTTCAGCACCCATTAACTCAGCAACTTCAATTTTTGCAGAAATTTTTGTTTCAGGTGAAGATTCAATAAATACTGGCTCATCATGAATATCTTCAGGACGAATACCTAATAGAATTTCTTGGCCTTTATATGACTCTAACATTTTTAATTTTCCTTCAGGTACTTTTACTTTTAAGCTACCAATGTGGAAGTACCCATCTTCAAGTTTACCATTTATGAAGTTCATAGCTGGTGATCCGATAAATCCACCTACGAATACGTTTTCTGGTAAGTCATAAACTTCTTTTGGAGCCCCTACTTGTTGAATAACTCCATCTTTCATGATAACAATACGGCTTGCCATTGTCATTGCTTCTGTTTGGTCATGCGTTACATAGATTGTTGTTGATTGTAAGCGTTGGTGAAGTTTTGTAATTTCAGCACGCATTTGTACACGTAATTTTGCATCAAGGTTTGATAACGGCTCATCCATTAAGAACACTTGAGGATCACGTACGATTGCACGTCCTAAAGCAACACGCTGACGCTGACCACCAGACATAGCTTTAGGTTTACGATCTAACATTTCTGTTAAACCAAGAATTTTTGCAGCTTCTTTAACACGACGGTCAATTTCTTCCTTTTTAAATTTGCGTAGTTTAAGACCAAACGCCATGTTATCATATACATTCATGTGTGGGTAAAGTGCATAGTTTTGGAATACCATTGCGATATCGCGATCTTTAGGCGCAACATCGTTTACAAGACGATCTCCAATGTAAAGTTCTCCTTTAGAAATATCTTCAAGACCAGCGATCATACGTAGAGTAGTAGATTTACCACAACCAGATGGACCAACGAAAACGATAAACTCTTTATCTTTAATTTCTAAGTTAAAATCAGTAACTGCTGTTACGTCACCTTCATAAATTTTATAAATATGTTTTAACGAAATATCTGCCATTTATAACGCCTCCAATATTGTGATTAATTTATGTCCTAATTGTAGCCTTTGAAAGCGTTTTAGTAAATTGTAAGCGTGCACAAAGATAGATTGTTTCGTTTGTGCACAATGCAAGAAAGCTTGGCCAATTCTTTGCTAAATTAAAGCTTCCTATTTGTTTCTTCTAATGTTAATAGCATATACATTGCGGCAGCTTGTTGAAATTGCCTAATATCTATCCCGGTTTTTTCAATAAATTTATCAATTCTATATTGGAGACTATTTCGATGCATATATAATTTTTTGGCAGCTAAAGTCGTATTTAAATTACATTCAAAAAATATTTTTATTGTTCTTAGCAATTCTTTATCTTCTTGAAAAGAGTGAATTGTTTGTAACAGCACTTTCCTTGTCATACCACTAATTTCATTCGTTAAAATAAAGGGAATGAGCTGTTCTTTTTGAATAACATTAAGATTTGGTAAAATACGCCTTGCAAGAGAGAACGTGCTTATTTCCCATGTATATATTTCTTTAGCTTCTTTTAACTCACAAAATCTAGTGCCTTGAAATATTGACAGTTTAACATAAAAGTCTGACATGATTGCTTCAGCTATACTACTATCACAATAATCTTCCGTTTTTTTGTCTGTTATATATTCGACGATAAAACCTTTACTATTGTTATTCCAAACAAGTGTAACATTTTCTGGGAAGTAATTTTTTAGAGCATCCTCAAACTCTAGTTCATCTTGGAGTGTCCCATTAATGTGAAAATGTATAAAGCGAAATTCATCTGATTGTACAGGTAGTTTACCAATTACTTGGTTTTCTTCTACTAGAGTTTTCCAGAATCGCTGATCGGTGTTGTTTAAGTGCTTTACAGATTTCAAGAATACGTTTAGTAATTGAACTTGTTCTTTTGTTAGTAAATTTGCATTTAATGTTAATATTTCTTTGTTAGGAAATTCATATTGTAGGATCTTGAGATTATCGTTTAGTAGTGCTTCTTTTTCTTCTAAAATCGCGTCTTTTAAAATTAATTTTAAATGTTCTATCATAACTTAATCCCTTCAAATCGAAAGTAATATCCAACTTTTAATGAACTGCTAAATCATGCTTAAAACTATGAAAAATCAAAAAAATTAGGTGAAAATGTTGTCCAAAAAGTTCGGATAGCAAAACCTTCAATCAGTGGGAGATACAACTTCCCCCAATTAATTGAAAGTTAAACTTATTGAAAGGGTATCAAACTCGTAATAGTAAGACAATATTTTTGTGGAAATTCATGTTTCTAAAATAACTACTTTTTCCCACTCTTAAGGGGCAGTATGGCCCCCTAATGATTGAAGTTCAGCTTTATACTTCCTTTGGTTCTTCTTCTTCTTCTTTGAAGTCTTGAGCTTCCTCTATTTGTGGATGATCGTATTTGCCTGTTACAGTTCCACCAGCCAAACCTTCATTTGTCATTCTATCGACATCTAAAAATACGTTTTCTCTACCTTCGTAATTTGAATCTTTCTTTTTCATTTTATTTACCCTCCTTTATACGAATATACATATATCTCACCTTTGGGGTACTTAGCAACACCTCTTGAAACTCAAGAAATTAGTTAGTTGATAAAAAGAGGGGAGCATCCTTTTAAGGTTTGATCAGTTAAGTTTTATCCCACTCTGAAGGTGCAGTAAGACCCCAACCTCAAAACTTAAGAAAATCGAGAAGTTTAGTTGGGATGAAAGAAAATCCCCACTGATTGAAGTTCAGCTTTATTGTGTGTAAAACTTTAATGAATTATGATAAGGGCATATGCAAGAAGAGCTGTAAATGGTTTTTGTATAACCATTCACAGCTCAAATCCAGAGTCATTATAGAAACATTTGATTAACGTATTTAATGCTTTCATTTCAATGTCTGGCTCATCAAATTTCATTGGCTTTGCATTTACCTCAAAAATCCAATGTTGATTATTAGTGTCTATTCCTAAGTCAATGGAAAATTCACATAAGTAGCCGTATGAGCGTTCAAGTTGATGTGCAGTTGCAATGGCAATTTTGCTAATTAGGTCAGTATTTATTTCTTGATTTACCTCTACTAAAGGAATGATTCTTCCGCCTTGGGGAACATGAGTAGTGACTCCACCCTTTTTCGCGCAACGGACTCCAATACCACTCATAAACCATTTGTCCTTTACTCTTTGAACGAGAATACGAAAATCGTATGGGTTACCTTCGTATTCTTTCAAGTGAACTTTTCTTTGTATGATTGCTTTTCGTTTTCGTAAATTCTCACTTACTTTTGCAAATGCATCATCAAAGTTTTTAAAGGATTTACACCATTTATTTGTCTTTATTATATATTTATCTTCAATTTTAGAAATAACGGAAATACCATTTCCTTGATTGCTAAGGACGGGTTTGATAAACAAGGATTGATGGTCTTCTAGCCAAGATTTAAGTTGCTTCCTATCGGTAAAAATGTCTGTTTCAGGTAAATGATATTTAATTACATTATTTTCGATTAGGTGTTTGTATGTTTCCCATTTTTCAAAAAAGTGCGGATTATAAATTGGTATCCTATTTTTGTTAGCAATTTCTTGAACTTTTCGCATCTCACTACTTTTTTCTTCATGGTAAGTTGCAATTCGGTTATAGAAAATATCAGGGAGAGGGAAGAGCCCTTTTTGCCACTTCCCTTCATGAACAAAATAACCTTCAACTGATACTTCATCTATTCGCTCAGGTGTCATTACAAAGGAAATACCTCCATGTTTTTGTAGCTGATCTTGAATTTTTATGAAGGTAGAACGATTACCATAGAACTCCTTCCCATTCGCTCTACTCGCTAATATACCGATAAGAGGGCCAACCTTGTTGTTAATTGTTTTTACATGAAAACAACTACCACTAGGTTTATTTTCATAGTTTAATGGAAGGAGATTTTTTCCGAAATTTAAAGGCTTTTTAACTAGACTTTGCCATTCCTGTTTTTTATTATCGTAAAAAATGTTCATTGGCATTCACAAGCTCAGGCTGTTTTTCTATCGACTTTTTAAATAAGTAAACAGCATAATGCAAAGGTAGTTTTCTTGAATACAAATCGTCACTTTTTAATTTAGGGTGGGAAAAAATAGTTCTTCCAGGCTTAGAGTTTGCCTCAAACATCCAAACGTGTTCATTTTGGTCAACACCAATATCAAAACCGATCTCTCCTATAAATCCCGACATTTTTTTATCAATTTTTTCACTGAGTAAAAGCGCTGTGGCATGTAATTTTTTATTAAGGGCAGAGTTAATCCCTATATCATGAAGAATTTCATTTACTGTCTTTATTTCACCGCCGCTTTTTACGTGGGTAGTTACACTACCTGATCCGGCAATTTTTGCTGCGACGGCACTAACACACCATTCACCATACCCATTTTTATTTGTGTGAATACGAAAATCGATCGGATTATTGTTCCATTTTAATAAGTTAATCCCTTGTTGGGCAATCATCTCATTAAGTCCATAAGGAAACTGTTGACGAATTAATCTTTTTAACGAAGAATATCTCCTTAAGCGATTTTCTTCATTACTTCGAAAACGACAATAAACGAGTGGTTCATCTTTTTTTTGAATTAATTGTTGAATCCCAAGTCCGAGACTTCCATTTGCGGGCTTTATATACACTTGTTTGTACTTTTCTAGCAGCTTTTGGACATCTGAGCTCGTAGGTTGGAAATAGGTCTCGGGTAAATGTTTGCTTGCGGTCTCATCATCAATAAGTAATTGATGAATATCCCACTTGTTAAAAAAACCAGGGTTAAACCATGGAATGTCGTATTCTTTTTGTAATCGATCTTTTACTTGTTTTGATATTTCTAAGCTTTCAACCTTTCGATTAGGAAGTCTATCATAAACTACGCTAGGAAGTGGAACTCTTATTTGCTTCCAACCATCTTTTGTATAGAAATACCCTTTTACTGTTCCACTTTCCCAGTCAATTTGGTGGGCACCGAATACGAAATAAAAGGCTCCTACTTTTCTTTCAGCAGATAGGAGTTTGGCAAAAAATAATGAACGTTCTCCAATTGGACGTAAGTGGAACTGAGTAAAACCAGCAGTAAATATCCCAACAAGAGGACCGATATAAATAGTTTCATCTTTTTGAAATAAATGTATCATGCTTTCTTGTGGAATCATAAGTTCATCCCATAAATCACTTGAAAGTAAATATTCATTTTTTTTATCTGGATGAGGGGCAACTTCACATTGAACAGTTTTTGTCCCAAAGGAAATAGCTTTAGGAAATTGAACACGTTCTACATACTCTTTAAATAATTCTAATGGTACAAAAAATGTTTTTGAAATATTTTTGGCTTTCTTTAATGGTAAAGTAATTGGCTTCATTATTCCAACTCCCTTTCTATTGCATTAGTAAATAAATTGAGCCTATTATTTAAAAACAGCAAATTTACTGTTACTTTTAGCACGAACTACCAAGGAAAAAAGGTATTAAATTCTGAAGTAAGAAAACAGTCTAGCTCCAATCCTACGAGCCCAGGTACATCACGCCTCTTTGAAAGGTAAAAATCAGCTTCTGTCAAAGGCCTTCCAGTGCCTATCGCTCGTGACCAAGGCGCTTGCGCTTTTCTTGCAGTAAACTATATTTTATCGGAGCTTTTGCTAGAAAGGCTTTTTTATGTGGATATAGACTCATAACCACTTTTCTACCGGGTTTTGAATTTGCTTCTAGGAGCCAAAGTCTCCCATTCTTGTCAATACCAAAATCTAAGCCTAACTCAAATAGTTGGTATCCTTTTCTTTCTAGTATTCTAGGTATTCGTAGTAATAATTTGTGCAATGAGAGTTGGAATGCATGTTGATATTCATTAGTCAAGGAATTGTACCAGGATTCAAACGTAGCTACTTGCCCACCGCTTCCTAGATTTGATGTATAATCACCTAATTTTCCTTTACGAATTCCTCTACCAACCTCTTTCCAATCTCCATTCTCATCTTTTTGTAAAAAAACACGTAAATCAAATGGGCGTTGTTCGTGATCAGTTAAAGTTAATAATGGTTGTATTAAATATTGATATGATCTTATTTTAAAAACTAAATGTTGAAGTTGCTTTTTGGTTAAAGGTTTGTAAAATGGCTTACCTTCTCTTTTGGCGAGTAAGGTAAAACCATCTTGATTATTTGATAAAATAAAAATGCCTTTTCCTTGAGAACCACTTGAGGGTTTTAGTAAAATCGAAGTTTGATTAGCTAGAAAAGTTAATATTTGATTTGAACTTTCTAACACCGCAGTTTTAGGTAAATGAGCCTTGATAATTTCATCGTCTAATAGTGCATTATATATAATCCATTTGTTTGGGAGCCCGTGTCCAAGAAAGTGGATATCGGACTGTGATTTAAGCCAGGAGACATAAGGGAAGTACTTCAGATAAGCGACTTTATTTTCATAAAAACACCGATCATAAATATAAGGTGGAATTGGGAAGGTGTCTTCTATCCAGCTGTTCGATATATGACAAAATTTTCTTCCTTTAGTTGTTTTAGTTAGCAGGTCGACATCATTCGGTAAAAATAAATAAATAGTTATATTATCTTTTTTCCCTTCGATTGCTATATCAGTAAAATAAGATTGCTCCTGATTATGTTTCGTTACTAAAATTCCAAGACTGTCCATGAAATTATCGCTCCTTTTTTCCCCTTCTGTTGTTTTGAATGGGAAAACCTGATAAAAAGGCTAGATAATTTATGATTGCTCTAGTTGAAGGTCGAATCCGCTCAGTTCCAATTTCTATTTCTGATTTAGATGGCTTTGAATTCACCTCGATTATCCAAAGCTTTCCTTCAGTATCTAATGCAATGTCAATTCCAAGCTCGCCAAAGAGTCCTTCATAACTTTCACTAATTAAATATGCTACTTCAATAGCAAGTTCGCTCATTAGTTTTACATATTGTTGTGCTAGCTTTTCATCAAATAAATCTGTTAATACATCGAGTGGACGTTTCTGTTCACCGCCTTGTGCAAGGTTTGAAACCATTTTTTCTTTCGGGGAAATCCTTGCAACGGAAGATATGACTTTCCATTCGTTTTCGCCTCCTTTTACACATAAGACGCGAAAATCAAGTGGACGGCCTTGAATATGAATAAGATCAATACCTTGTTGCACGATAAAAGTTTTCTTTTTTAGACGTTCTTTTAATCGCTGATAAAGAATGTAGCTAGATTGAAATTTAGTTGAAATTTCCTGTGTGAACGACGAGTAGTAAACGCTATATTCATGATCATTATTCTCAATCTTTAAGATTTGTCTTCCTTGACTACCGTTTACAGGTTTAACGAAAATACAATTGTAAATGGTGAGTTTTTCTGCAAATGTATCGTAATCTCCAAATAAAGTTGTATCAGGTAAATATGGTTGCACTTCAGGGAAACTAGATAAGGCTTGATTTATTTCCCATTTATTTAAAAAACTATGATTGAAATAATTAATTCCATTTTCTCGTAAGTGTGATGAAAATTCTTGATATACTTTAGATGCCTCGAAACCACGTGATCCGATCCGGTTATAGACAGCATCGGGATAAGGTAATAAATACTCTTGCCATTTGTCTTGTTCAAATGTATAACCAAAAAAACTTCCATCCCAATTGATCAAAGGTTTAATATAAAAAAATATATGATGGTTCTTTGCAAAACGAGCCATTTCCTCAAAAAATGTTGTTATAGTGCCAAATTGGGTTTGTTCATGATACATCTGATTAGTAATACAAGTAAGAATTGGTCCTAATTTAAGTGTATTCTCGTTGGAATTATATAGACAATGTATTGGTAATATTTCAAAGGGTATCGATAATTTTTCCTTTAGGGCAAAAGTGATTACTATTGTTGGTGTTTTAAGTGACGGAGTTTCATTAACATAAACTTTCTCGAGGTGATTTCCAAACTTAATAGAGACTTGCTCTCCATCGCGTATAGCCCACTTTTTACAAAGAGATTGGGAAATTTTTATTTGATCACTCTTTTGTAGTGAACCATTTTCTGTAGCTTGAACAATTATTTTTCTATTGAACATATTTGACCACTCATTTATAAAAAGTTATATTACGTAGAATGGACTGTTTATCTGGATTTTTCAAAAAGCATTTCTCATTCTACATAAGAGGAGATAGGCATTTGTTGATACCGTATTCTATGTTAGGTTATGGGTAAGTGTGAAGAAAGTTAATAATTTATTGAGGAGTTGAAGATATATATGTACGTTTTATTCATCATGGTTGCAGTCGGAGCTTTAATAGGTGGAATTACCAATTCGATAGCAATTAAAATGTTGTTTCGACCTTATCGAGCGATATATGTTGGAAGAATTCGATTGCCATTTACACCTGGATTAATTCCTAAACGGCGCGAGGAGCTAGCAAAGCAGCTTGGGAAACTTGTTGTCAACCATCTACTTACAGTTGAAGGGTTAAAAAAGAAATTAGAAAGTTCTATATTTATTTCTGAAATGACCGATTGGCTCAATAGGGAAATAAAGGGCCTTTTAAGAAGTGAAGAAAATATTTCATCCATATTGGAAAAATGGTTTGGGGTTTCGGGTGGAAAGCAAATCATTGAGCTTCAGTTAGAAAACTGGCTTACTTCAAGGAGTGACGAACTTTTAGAAGAACTAAGACCGCAGTATATAAAGGACATTATACCGGAAGCATTGGATGAAAAAATTGAGCTGTATATTCCTAAACTAACAACGATTTTTGTAGAAAAAGGAAAAGATTATTTTAACAGTGACGAAGGTGTTGAAAGATTAAGTCATATGGTTGATCGATTTTTAATCGGAAAGGGTACACTTGGAAGCATGTTATCGATGTTTATTAGTCGTGATCAATTAGTATTAAAGCTTCAACCGGAAATGGTGAAAATGTTAACTGATAAAGGGACACATGAAATGATTGAAGATTTTATAAGAAAAGAATGGACAACCCTTAAGGAATTTAAAATAGAAGAAATAGAAAAACACATTAATTTAACCGGGTTAGTAGTTTGGACTAAAGAGAAAATAAAAGAAAATATACCTACCTATTTTTTAGAAATGCCATTATATAAATGGATGAACAAATACGATATTGTAATTTATCAAATCATTCCTTATTTAGTTCAAAATGGACAAACTGCTATTTCGAGGGAACTTGCTACCTTTTTAACGAAACTGAAATTGGAAGATGTAGTAAAAAATGAGGTTGAGCAATTTCCAGTTATGCGACTTGAAGAAATGATTCTCTCAATATCGAAGAGAGAATTTAAGCTAATTACTTATTTAGGGGCTTTATTAGGTGGTTTTATTGGTTTATTACAAGGGATTTTCCTTGTTTTCTTACAATAAATTTCCTTTAAAGGATGAATTAAATGAAGAAAAATGTTATAGTCGTGTGGGAGCATTAATAAAAAGCGTATTACTTCATACATAGAATAAAGTAGTAAGCTAAAATTTAGGAGGTTTTGTTCAATGTCTAACCCTTATGAAAAGGCTCATGAGCTTAGTAGTGTACTAAAAGAGAGTAGTGAGTTTAAACTACTAGAAGAACTTCACGCGAAGGTAAAGGCAGATTCACAAGCAAAACAAATGCTTGATAATTTTCGTGCTATTCAAATCGAGCTTCAACAAAAGCAAATGCAAGGTATGGAATTAACTGACGAAGAAATTCAAAAAGCACAAAGTGTTTTTGAACTTGTTCAACAGCAAGAGTTAATCTCACAGCTTATGCAAGCAGAACAACGTATGAGCCAATTAATTGGAGATTTAAACAGAATTATCGCAGAACCACTTGAAAAGCTATACGGAGAAGGCGAATAATAAAAAAGATGACACTCTACTTATAAAGTAGGGAGTCATCTTTTTTTAAAAGGTAAGAAAGATAATTTCTAACTTGGAAATTTGACTAGTACTGATTTTTCTTAGTGAGTAAGGAATTATATCTAAAGAAATTAAGTTTGCTAATGATAATATCAACATGGCTTTCAATGTTCTATAATCCCAAAATCTATCATAGGCTTTTACCAAACAGTAAATGTTATGAAAAGGGGGATTAAAGTGGCTTATCGTTTATTAGCATTAGATGTAGATGGTACTCTGTTGCGTTCGAATCACAGGCTAGCAAAACAAACAAAAGATGCAATTGAATTTGTTAAAAAGAAAGGTGTATATGTAACTTTGGCAACAGGGCGAGCTTTTCCGTCAGCACAAAAAGTAGCAAATGCATTAAAACTTGATACTGACTTAATTACCCATGATGGGGCATTTATTTCTTCATCGTTTGAAACCCCGACATTTGAGAGAAGATTGAATAATGAAAAAGCCTATCACATAGTTGAATTATTGGAAAAATATCGCTGTCACATTCGTGTCATGCATGAAAAGTATGCAATTGGTAATAAAGTTCGTCAAAAAAACTATTTAATTGCAAAGATGACGATTGGCATCGGTGATCCTTTATTTTATCCAGTTACTTTTGTTGACTCGGTAAGCAATTATTTATTAAATGAGCCTGTAATGCCACCAAAAATTCATGCGTATTTCTTTAATGAGAGAGACCGAATAAAGGCTAAGGAACAACTAATAAAGGAAATACCAGGTATCCAATTAACGGCATCGTCCGAAGGTGCTTTAGAAATCTTGTCGCAAGGTATTTCTAAAGCTAGGGGATTACAAATATTAGGACAAAAATTAGGGATTAGTCTAAATGAAATGGTCGCTATTGGCTCTTCAGAAAATGATATTGAGATGATAACTCAAGTCGGTTTAGGTGTCGCGATGGGAAATGCACCAAAGATCATTCGTGATCAGGCTGATTGGGTAACGCGTTCAAACGATCAGCATGGAGTTGCTTACATGGTAAGAGAAGTATTCCGTAAACAGTTAAATATGCAATTTTAAGCACAAATAAAAAGAGGGAGGACTAAACATTAGTCTTTTCCTTTCTTTTTTTTTGTTATAAATGATAAAATCTTTAAGTTAGAATCACCCTCCCAAAATGGAAAAACATATGTAGCCTAGAGCCCAGCTTCTGAATATCCTATCTAGGAAGTAGGAGGTAGGCATGTATCATAAACAAATCCATGATTTATCCCACTTTTAAGGGGCAAGTAAGACCCCCACCTCAAAACGTAAGAAAATCGAGAGGTTTAGGTGGGGGATTAACTGCCCCTAAAGGTCCGATATAGAATAACTTTCATCGGCGAAAGCTGATGATTAGTTATTCTTATGCCCGTGGTATATGTTGAACTAACATTCAGTGGGGGGAAAGGAAAACTCTCACTGAATGTTAGTTCAGCTTTATGTAAGAGTTGTATCCACCGTTAGAAAAGAATCGTATAAAAACAGCTTATAAGAACAAATGTTTTGTCTATAATGTTATAATAGATTAAAGAAAGAATTTTTTAGTAAGGGGAGAAGAATGAAAAACATTCGTTTTATCCATGCAGCAGATTTACATTTGGATAGTCCTTTTCAAGGGTTGAAAAATTTGCCCGAAGTATTAGTAGATCGAGTGAAAGAAAGCACCTTTGAAGCATTACAAAGGATTGTGTTACATGCAATTGAATATCAAGTAGATTTCGTTATATTTGCCGGGGACCTTTTTGACGGTGAAAATCGTAGTTATAAAGCTCAATCTAGATTAAAAAAAGCTTTTGAAGAATTAGATTACTATGGGATCGCATGCTATATTATTCATGGTAACCACGATCATTTAAAAGGAAATTGGATATCGCTTACTTGGCCTAAAAATGTCTTTTTTTTCAAGGGTCAAGTAGAGTGTTTTGATTATAAAAAAGAAGAAATTACTGTACATATCTACGGATTTAGTTATCCAGAAAAAAGTGTAACTGAGAATATGACAAGCTATTATCAAAAGGTTGGGAATGCTAACTTTCATATTGGTATTTTACATGGAACAGCAGAAGGTCAAGAGGGACATGATTCATATGCACCTTTCTCTGTAAAACAACTATTAGAAAAGAACTTTGACTACTGGGCATTAGGACATATTCACAAAAAGCAAATTTTACATCAGAAGCCATATATCGTTTATTCAGGTAACACTCAAGGAAGACATAAAAAAGAGTTAGGTGAAAAAGGGGTGTATTTAGTAGAGTTATCAGATACAAATACAACAACACTAACTTTTTTACCCACATCACAAATTTATTGGGAAGAGTTCGTTGTATCAATAGACGGAATTGAAGAAGTTGATATACTAAAAAATCGTTGTGAAGTTATTTTAGAAGAAGCTAATAGATTTCAAAAGGGTCTATTTGCTATATTACGTTTTACTGGTGTAGGTCCATTACATGATTATTTAATTGAAGAAGTCGATGATTTAATTGAAATTTTAAATATCGGCCAAGAAGAAAAGAGTTCATTTACATATGTTATCGATAAGAAAGTAGAAACCATTGGCCAATGGGATAGAGAGCAATTAAAAAGGGAGCAACATTTAGTAAAAGATATCGTTACTGTTGTCGACCGATTGTTTGATCGTGAAGAGCCCATGAGAGAAATATTAGATGAACTGTACAGTAATCCGAAGGTAAAGCGTTATGTTGAGACGTTAACGGTTGAAGAACAAAAACAATTGCTACAAGAAGCAGAAAATTATCTTTTAGCAATACTATTAAAGGAGAAGGACGAATGAAACTAGTAAAGTTACATATATACGGTTTTGGTCGCTTTCAAGATTGTCAAATTGAGTTTTCAAAAGGGCCTATTCACAGTTTTTTAGGAGATAATGAGGCAGGTAAGTCAACGATTATGGCATTCATTCGCTGTATTTTATTTGGGTTTCCTACTAAGTTGCAAAGTGAAATTCGCTATGAACCACGATTAGGTGGACGTTATGGAGGAAGTATTGAAATCGATACTCAAAGATACGGTAAGGTAACTGTTGAGCGTGTGCGTGGAAAAGCGGTTGGAGATGTAAAAGTTTATTTTAGTAATGGAAACATCGGAAGAGAAGAGACGTTGAAACACGTCTTAGGAGGATTGGATCGAAACCATTTCTTAGGTATTTATTCATTTGGACTTACAGATTTACAAAATATCGAGCAACTTGATTCAGAAGAGTTTAATCGTTTTTTGTATGGTGTAGGAATATCGGGAATGCACAGCCTTTTAGAAATTGAGAAAAAAACAGATAAAGCATTACAAGAATTATATAAACCTACTGGAAGAAAACCTGTGATTAATCAACATTTAAAAAAAGTTTCTAACATAGAAGATAAAGTAAATGCATGGAAAAATAAACTTTCTAAGCACGAGATACTAGTAAATGAGAAAGTATGTTTAACTGAGAATTTACAAACGTTAACCGATAAAAAGATGGATTTAAACAAAAAATTACGTTATTTAGAAAAACTTCAATCAATCACTCCAATCGTTTTAGATATAAAAATGTATGAAAATAGATTGCAACAATTACCGGATTTTGAGCCTTTTCCTGAAAATGGAATGCAACGTTTTGAAAAATTAAAAGATCATTGTTTGTTAGTTGAAGCTGAAGTCTCAGAGGTAAAGGAGAGGCTTGAACAAATAAATGAAGAATTAGCCAAGCTTCACATACGTGAAGATCTACCAGAACTTGAAGAAGCAATTGTAAATGTAAGGGAAATAGGGAAAATATATGAGAGTAAGCATGAAGAAAAAGGATTACTTATACAACAGCTTCGCTTCGAACAAAAAGAATATGAAGTGATGAAGGAAAAACTAGGTATCGAAAGTGTTGATGTGTTTAGTTTTGATACTAGTTTTTTAGCTGAACAAAAATTAGAAAAGTTAATGGATGAAGAAGTTACACTCAAACAACAGGAAAAACTTCTCCAAACTCAACTAAAACAATCTCAGGACATCCTTGAAGAAAAGGAAATACAAGTAGATAAATTAACTGTTCAGTTACTAGATGAAGGTGAAAGAAAAGAATTAGAAAAAAAGAGATCTGAACAACGATCAGAGCTTGAACTTCAACAAGAGATACATTATGTTGACGATTCAATGCAACAAATTACAAGCCAATTACACTTATTTTCACAACCTAAAAATTCATACAAATTATACTTTTTCATTGGTGCATTTATAGTTTTTCTAGCTGCAATCTATTTTGTTATTTCACATAATTGGTATGTAAGTATATCTTTAATTAGTTTAGCAATTGGTATCTTAGTTGCTTTAAAACGTAATCCTAAGAATATCTATGCAAAAGTCGTAGAGAATATGCACAATCAAAGAGAGCAACTATCTAAACGTAGACAAAAGCTAGAAGTTGAACTTGAAGCGATTAGTAGAGAAAAAGAAAGTCCAGTAAATGATATCCTTAAAAAGGATGACCGAATTCGAGAACAGCTTTTTTTAAAAGAGTTACAATTAAAGGAAGCAAATGAAGGTTATGAAAAAGTGTGTAAAGAATTTGATAAGTGGGAGCAAGCCTATGGAAACTTTCAAGATGAACTTCAGAGTTGGGTAACTAATTATCATTATCCAAATGGGTTAGCTGCAAGTAATTATTTAAAGTTACTTAAATTGCTCGAACAGATGAAAAAGAAATGTCGCGAAATAACTCAATTAAATGATAAGTTAGTAATTATTAATAAAGATATTGAAGCAATGTTATGTAAAGCGAAAGAACTTTGTCACAACTTTAAAATCCCCTATAATAAGGATCAACACCATCAAATTATTGAAAGGTTATCTATATTGCTCAAACAAGATAAAGAGAGAGAAAAGCGTTACCTTCGCTATAAAGATCAAAAAGATGAATTAATTGAAAAATATAAAACGCTAAACTTAAGAGCTGAACATTATAAACAGGAAATTCAGAAATTGTTTGATGCAGCTACTATTAACACTGAAGAAGAGTTTTTGCGAAAAGGAAATGCTTGGAATGAGGGTCGCGAACTATTAATTCAACTTCGTGTCTTAAAAAGCCAATTAATTCCTATTGTTGATACAGATGAAAAATTAGAACAATTAGAAGGCGATGTCATTCAGTATCGCAATATACTAGAAGAAGAAATTCACATGTTAGAAGGACAAATAAAAACATGTTGGGAAAAAGAAAAAAAAATTCATGAACGTAGTGCTCAAATTGATATAGAACTAAAGGAATTGGAAGATGGGAGTAGCTATTCAAATAGTTTACATAATTTTGAAAACGAAAAGGGTATTCTAAAAGAAGAAACTAAAAAGTGGGCTTTTTATCGTACAGTCCAATTAGTAATTGGCGAAGCAAAAGCTATTTATGAGAAGGAAAGACAGCCACTTGTCTTAAAGGAAGCAAATAAATTCTTTTCATTTATGACTAATGGCGAATATAAGAAACTTTATGCTCCCATTGGAGAACAAAAATTTATTGTTGAACGGATAGATGGGCTGAGATTTGAACCAAATGAATTAAGTCAAGGTACGAAAGAACAGCTCTATTTATCAGTAAGGTTAGCACTGGCTACTGTTCATTCTAAGGAAGATTCTTATCCAATTTTTATTGATGATATATTTGTTAATTTTGATTCAAAAAGACGGTTACAATCCATATCATTAATAAAAGAAATGTCAAAAAAACATCAAATTATATTTTTTACTTGTCATCCATTTATGACATCTGAATTATCAACCAATTATTATTCTATGTCCCACTTATAAATAAAGAGCCTCACGTCAAATGATTATGAAATAATTAGGGAATTATTAAAGTTTAGATGAGTCACTTTAAAGTTGAAATAAAGTCCTATTATTCTTGGGAAATTATTCTTTTCTTCGTGGCGGTTATTTATAAAGCTGAACTTCAATCAGTGGGGGNTTTCCTTCATCCCCCACTGATTGTTAGTTCAACTTATCGGACCTTTAGGGGCAGTTTATCCCCCACCTAAACTTCTCGATTTTCTTAAGTTTTGAGGTGGGGGTCTTACTTGCCCCTTAAGAGTGGGATAAAAACAAGAACGATAAAAGCAATATTCATTTATGAATTTCAACATTCATTATTCTCGCTACTAAGATATTATTCCTAGCTACCTCGAACCGTTTGTAACTAGTATGACTTTATGTAAATTGTTATTTGTGATAATGAAATTGACTTTTTTATTAAAAAGAAAAAATCATTTAATAAAGTGTCTTTTCGACAGGCGTATAAACTGATAAAATCAGTTTATACAGTATTTATTGAATGCTTCAAACAACAATGTGTTACTACTGGAGGTTATTTTGTTGGTAAATAATGATCATGAAGTCTCAAGACATGATGATAAAGAATGGATAAGATATGAAGAAACAAAAGAGCAGTTTATACAAAGCATTGCTAATAATATGAATTTGTATGGTATTACTCCATCAATTGGCCGTCTATATGGAGCGCTTTATTTCTCGGATGAACCTATGACGCTAGATGATATGAGGGAAGCTCTAGGGATGAGTAAGACAAGTATGAGTACAGGTGTTAGAACTTTGCAAGATATGAAAATGGTTGAACCTGTTTTCAAGCGTGGTGTACGAAAGGATTTATATCGAACGGAAGCAGATTGGTATAAATCCTTTGCTGCTTTATTCTCTAGAACTTGGAAAAAGGCTACTGAAACTAATATAGAAGAAATGATCGAGGCTAAGGAAGAGCTATTAAAATTACATGAGCAGACCGAGGATGAGGAATTAAAAGAAAGTATTACTGAAGATCTTCTTCGACTAGAATACGCGCGAGGATATTATGAATGGCTTTTACGTTTTGTCCAGGTTGTTGAAAATGGGAAAATATTTGAACTTGTTCCAAAAACGAAATCATAAATCCTACTATCATAAATGGTAGGATTTTTTCTTTTACTTTAAATAAGCTTGAATTTATTATAGGATTAAAGGGTCAGAAACAAGGTGGCATATAAATACTACGCAGAAGCTATAAAACAAACAACTTAGGCGCGTGCTTTATTTATTCTATCGTTAAATCTTATAAAATTGTTAATAATTGAGATATGCAAAGATATAAATTAAAGGGTGAGATGAAAGTGGATAATAAATATATTGTTTATTTAGTAGAAGATGAAAAAAACTTAGCTGAAATATTGAAGGCATATTTGACTCGGGAAGGTTGGGAAGTTCATCATTTTGCAGATGGACAAGATGCATATGAAGCCATTAACCATGCAACACCTCATATATGGATTTTGGATATTATGTTACCTAATATGGATGGATATCAATTATTAAAAGCAATCAAAACAAAACATGATACTCCAGTTATTTTCATTTCTGCAAGGGATAAAGATCTTGATAGGGTTCTGGGTCTTGAATTAGGAAGTGATGATTATTTAGCAAAGCCATTTTTACCAGAGGAATTAATTATCCGGGTGAAAAGAATTCTATCAAGAACGTACACTTCTCAAAAGACAGAACAAAAACGTATTGAAGTTAATGGTTACTTTATCGACCCAACTACTAGAAACATTTATGATGGCAATCACTTAGTAGAAATGACAACCAAAGAATTAGATTTGATTATCCTGCTAACTTCAAAGGTTGGTAAAGCATTTTCTCGCGAAGAAATTATCGATTACGTATGGGGCTCCGACTATTACGGTTCTGAACGCGCAGTTGATGATGTTGTTCGAAGACTTCGTAAAAAATTACCTCGTCTACATGTAGAAACACTTTATGGGTTTGGATATCGGGTTTTATCTTCATGAAAAAAGTGAATTTAACACAAAGAATTTGGCTATCGTTTATTTCATTAATACTTTTAGTTGGATTATTGTTAGTTGTTGTTTATCCAATTTCTGTAAAAAGCACTTTAACAGCAGAAATGTACCGTATTATTGAAAAGGAACAGGAACGATATACAGCTCCTTCTGAATATCAACCAGAAGCTGATTTTAATGAAAGGCGAGATGCTGAACGTTTAGTTATGCATTTATTTCTCGCAAAGGAGTATGGGCGACTTCAAGGAGAACCTGTTCCGTTTGAAGTGTTTATTGAAATGAAAGACCGAGCATATAAACAAATGACAGACTATGGTAGCTACGAGTTAACCTATGATAATTCAACATTATTTTATGTTGTGAAAAAAATAGATACGTATATGGGCGAAGTTTATCATATTTCTTATATGTGGGATTCATATCGTGATCAAATGGTAAATCAATTATGGGAGAGACTACTTTATATATTAATTCTTGCGAGTTTACTAAGTTTAATACCTGCATTTTGGTTGAAAAATTATTTGCGTCAACCACTCACTATATTAGGAAATCACTTTGAGCAAATTGCTAATCGTAATTGGCAAGAACCTTTTGAATGGAGAGGAGATCAAGATTTTCAGAAACTCTCTTTTCAATTTGAGCAAATGCGGCAAAATTTGATAAATTATGATAAGGCTCAAAAAACGTTTATTCAACATGCATCGCATGAACTTAAAACACCGATAATGGTTGTGAAAAGCTATGCTAAATCGGTTAAGGATGGCATTTTTCCACAAGATAACATTGAACAAGCTATGGATGTAATTATTGAAGAATCAAACCGAATGGAAAAAAGAGTAAAGGATATGTTGTACTATACAAAACTTGATTCTATTAAGGAAGAAATCATTCATAGAGAAGAAATTATCTTTGGATCAATTGCTTATCAATTACAAGAACGTTACCGAGTGCAGAGAAATGATTTATCTTTTATTATTGAAGGAGCCGAAGTGACTTTCTATGGGGATAAAGAGCAAGTTCAAATATTGTTAGAAAACCTAGTAGAAAATGCCTTACGTTATGCTCAGGCGACGATTACTATGAAAGCATTAATTGTTAATGATACGATTGAGATTACGGTTTCCAATGATGGAGAACATATTCCTAGCAAAGAGCTTAGGCACATCTTTACACCATTTAGAAAAGGAAATAAAGGACAGTTTGGCTTAGGTTTAGCTATTGTAAAAAGAATTGCTGAATTACACGGTGGCTATCCAACGGTCATAAATGAGGAAAATGGAGTAAGCTTTAAAATATATTTGCCATTGTAAAGTTTTTTTCATCAGTGTTTTTTCTAATCCGATTATTGTAATGTAAAAGAAAAAGAAAATAACAGCTAGATAAAAGTTGTTTTATATTGAACGTTAAGGAGCAGTTGTTCTATATGGAGCTTCTCGCCTTTAGGTAGAGGGTACATATTCCTTAACAGTAGATCAAAATGAAGAATTGGTGGTGTCTAGATTGCATAAAGGGATAGCCCATTTTCAAGTGGGAGAGAAAATAGACGGATATTTATTAATAAAATCAGTTGCAAAGGGTGTAGCTAGTAATGGAAAACCTTTTTTAACACTACAATTAGGTGATCATACAGGAGAAATGGAAGCAAAATTATGGGATTGTAATCCAGATGATGAAACGACGTTTGTTAGTAGTACGATCATTCATGTAACAGGGGACATCCAAGAATACCGCGGCAAGCTACAACTTAAAATTAAAGGTATTCGGCCAACAACTGCAATGGATCACGTAAAATTAGCTGATTTCTTACAATGTGCTCCAATTGACCCAGAAGAAATGTTTGCAAAAATTACTCAATATATTTTCGAAATGAAAAATGCAAATCTTCAACGTATCACTCGTCATCTACTAAAAAAACATCGAGAGGCTTTTCTTGAAATTCCAGCAGCAACGAAAAATCATCATGAGTTTGTTTCTGGTCTAGCTTATCATGTTGTTTCCATGTTAGATTTAGCAAAAGCACTAGCAAATCTTTATCCTTCTCTTGATACTGATTTACTTTATTCAGGGATAATTTTACATGACTTAGGAAAAGTTATCGAGTTATCAGGACCTGTTGGTACTACTTATACAGTGGAAGGGAAGCTTATTGGTCATATTTCAATTATGGTAAACGAAATTGGGCAAGTTGCAAACGAGTTAGCTATTGAGGGAGAAGAAGTCATGGTTTTACAACATTTAGTGTTGAGCCATCATTCAAAGGGGGAATGGGGAAGTCCAAAACCTCCATTGATCCGAGAGGCTGAAATTTTGCATATGGTCGATAATATTGACGCAAAAATGAATATGTTAGATCGTGCGATGGAAAGAGTAAAGCCTGGAGAATTTAGCGAAAAATTATATGCTATGGATAACAGAAGTTTCTATAAACCTACCTTTTCTAATTGAATGATATTGCTTTGAGGCTACAACGTAGGAGTTAGTTTTGCCTATGATAGTATTCTCTAATAAATTGGTATATCTATTAATAGACTAGAATAGACTATTACTATTACAAAACTATTAATAGAGGTGAAGATATGACCCCGGTAAAATTTATTCGAGTTATTATAGGTGTATTGATACTTTTATTTTTAGTAAAAACTTTATTTTTAGTAACTCCTATAGCAGTCTTAGTCGAAACGAGTCCGTGGTGGGTTTATCTATTGTTGGCTGGTATTATCGTAAGTGGTTATTTATCGTATAAATACTCCAAGGAAGATAAAGAAATGGAGCAGCTCTGGATTGAACAAGAAGGTGAAATCTTTATGGAACCTATTCGTGAGAGGCGAAAAAACAAACAAATTATTAATGATTAACGAAAAAAAGAGTTGACATTATCGTCAGCTCTTTTTTCGTGATCGTATTAGTAAGCTACATAAACTGCACCAATAATTACTAATAGAATAAATAATACTAAGATTAACGCAAAACCTACCCCTGGACCTGGTGCTGGTGGTGTTGGAGGTAAACATCCTGTCATGTTAAATCATCCCTTCAGCTTTTTTTTGATGAGGAAATTCCTCTCTTAATCACTCTATGTAGGAGATATAATTTTCGTACTGGGCTATTATGGAAATTTTTTATTAAGTTGTAGGTCCGACGATATAAACAACTTTATTAATGGATAAATTGTAAGGTTGTTCTACTGTAGCAGAAAACATAAAAAACACAAAGAACGGTAATCCTTTGTGTTTTTCAAAAGTTTTAGTTGGTAAAGAGATGCTTAAATTGCTTATCCTTAATATTAATTCTTGCATTTTCCATTAATTCTCTTTGAACTTCATCAATTGGTCTAGCTTGTCTTCGTGATAAAAGTTCTTCTAATTCTTCTTTTACATCCTCAAAGCTTTCTTCAAATGGTGTACGGTCAGTTACTTTAATAATGTGATAGCCAAAGTCGGATTGAATAGGATCGCTAATTTCACCAACTTCAAGTGAGAATGCAGCTTCTTCAAATTCCGGAACCATTCTACCACGTTCAAATGAGCCTAATTGACCTCCTTCAGCTCCACTTCCTGGATCAATGGAGTGTTCTTGGGCAAGTTCGCTAAAGTCTTCACCATCGTTAAGCTTGTCTAGAATTTCTTCAGCAGTCTCCAGGTCAGAAACTAAGATGTGACTAGCTTCTACTTCTTTCCCTGCCTCATACTCTTTAAGAACTTCTTCTTCTGTGATTTCTACATTTTGACCTGCAATTTTTTGAATCACTAAATGTTGTTTAACTAAAGTAATGAACTCGCTTTCATCATTGAAGCCTTGAACTAGCAGAAAATTAGTGAAATCATCATCGTCAGTAAGGTCATATGTTTCTCTAACCTTATCAAGTTCATTGTTAACATCTTCTTCAGTAATGTTTAATTTTTCTGCTTCAGCTTCAAATACCTTCTCTTGTACTAACATGGTAAGAACCTGATCACCATTAGCCTCTTTTAATTGGGTAATAAATTCAGCCTCTGTAATCGTAATACCTTCAACTTCTGCAATAACACGATCTTCAGTAGTATTAGCGCCGTTACAAGCAGAAAGTGCGAGTAATCCAGTTAAAGCGAATGCTGTTATTAACTTTTTCACGTTCTACAACTCCTCTATCATATTCTTCTAGTTTACACAATGATTACTATAGCATAAAAAAACAATAAAAGAAAAAAGTAACTAAAAAATTTTATTTAATATGAGTTTGACAAAACATTGTAATAAAAAATCCTCTTCAATTTAAGTGAAGAGGATTTTAATATAAGATGAAGTTAATAGTATAGTAATTAGAACATTTATAGTACGGAAAACTTTAGGTTGCTTTTCTTCAGGGATTTCCTTCTGAAGGCATAATGAATTTGTCATAGAATTAATCATGAATAAGATAAATAAAGCAAAGGGAAAATAAAATATTAGCATAGTTACCTCCATGTCCGTAGGATTCCAACTATTACTTTATCATTTAATTAGAAAAAAAGATAGTTTTTTAGTTGGAAATAATACTAATACTAAATAATCAATATATCCGAGTGATATGTTAGAATTTCTCTTTAAGTTCTGCTAGTTCTTAATATACGGTATCCATTTTTATAGATTTGAATATATGAATCTTTAGGGGCTTTGACAATTTGAATTAATGGAATGATGTCATAAATACATAGCCCTATATTTACAGCTGCAATTAAGGAGATATAATGCAATAATTGTGGTGCTAGTAAAGAGCTGGTTATTGCCAAAGTAGTAATCATTAT
The DNA here is from genome assembly GCF_001866055.1 of Anaerobacillus alkalidiazotrophicus. The sequence continues at coordinate 197,999 of NZ_MLQS01000001.1, read as the reverse complement.
AGTAGGAAATAGTAGAACAATTATAGCTAGGTACTTTGGTACAGGATTAGGAACTTTTCCAGTAACTATTGGTACACCTTTTATAACTTTTAATATTAATTTTATTTTTTTATTTGCTATAAATAATGGTATATAATGAAATAAGGAATGAATTGGAATAATAATATATATCGATACAATAAAAAATATAAAACCAAGATCATGTAAAGCTGTATTAGAAACAAAGGTTCTAAAAATTAAGTAGTACAAAATAAAAAATGAAAGAAATGCACTTGAAGAAAAGAAAACAATTTTACTTTTGCCATATTGTTCAATAACGTTCACGGATTTATAACAAAACATAGTAAAAAAAACTCCTAACATTTTAGACATACTTGATTAATTTACGCTTTTTTTATTAGGATTTCAATACTTTATTGAAAAAAATACAAGTAATTTTTTAGGATTATTTCTTTCCAATCCTTATTATATTCAATGTATAATAAGGATGGATCTTTTTATTATGAGAATGTTGTATTCATTTGGAATTTATTGAATTTCATGCAACTTAAGATACTATATTGTAGGTCCCATTTAAGTATAGATTGATGCGGCTCAATAAATGGGATTATAAAATTCACTCAATTACAGTTTTTCATTGTATAAGAAAGGGGGATTAGATGGATCCGAATAAGCCAAACGGTAGTAAAGAATTATACTTGATACAAACCCCGAAAAAAATAGAAGTATTAATGAATGAGGTTATTAACAGAAGAAATGCTGATAGAGAACTTTCCTGTGAGATGTTGGAACAACTTCAAGATTTAGAAGCTTCATCAAAAAAATTCAATATGAACGATGTCACCCACATTGCTCAGACGTTATTAACTATGGTTAAAAGTGGATACTTGCCACTTTATATGGAACGTGCATTTTTGCATTTATTAGATGAAATATTACTTATTTTACAAACTCCTACGCAAATTCAATATCGTTTGCCTAAAATAAAAGATGAACAAGTCTTACAATTAGTAAAAGAGTATAATCATAAAGACCATCCAAAAACTTTATTAATTATTGAAGATGATTTGCTTTTTTTAAACAAAATTGCTCGCCTATTATCAGAAGCTGGATTTAATGTTTTAAAATCACATAGAGGTAATCTAGGACTTCAAATTATTGATGAAACATTACCAGATTGCATTCTCTTTGGAGTAGATTTAGTCGATATTACAATAGAAGAGTTAATTGAAAAATTAAAGCGAAAAGTCAGTGATTTCTTTGTGCCGATCATTGCGATTGGTGATAAAAATCAAACTAAATTGATCGAAAAAATTAAATTTGAGACCGACGACTCACTCTTAAAACCTTTTATCATGGATGATTTATTCTTAAAAGTAATGAGATTAACTGATAAAGCTTTACGTATGAAAAATCAAGTGAACATAGATGAGTTGACAGGAATTTATTCAAGAAAATTTATGATGGAGCGACTCGAATATTACTTAAGCAATCATAATGAAAAGCAATTTGTTCATTCTGTAGCTATATTTGACTTAGATTACTTTAAACATGTGAATGACAAGTATGGGCATTCGGTTGGCGATAAAGTATTAGTAGAATTTACAAAGTTTATTAGAGGGAAAATAAGGAATACCGATATCTTTGCTCGTTATGGCGGTGAAGAATTTATTTTATTAATGCCAAGAACTGAGGAGAAAAACGCTTGGAAAAAACTGAATTCATTACGAAAAGAGTTTTCAAATTTGCATATTAAAGTCGGTGATAAAGTTATTCAACAGACATTTAGTGGTGGAATTGCATCCGCCCAGGCTAATATAAATAATCCTGTTGAAATATTAAATTTAGCTGATATAGCACTATACGTTGCTAAGAATAATGGGCGTAATCGAGTGTTCATATATGAGCCAAAAATGAAGCTGAAGAAACAACAATCGAAAATTTTAATTGTTGATGACGATAGGTTTACACGGCAAATATTGTTGGACGGGCTAAATGAGGAAGAGTGGTCCTTATTAGAAGCCACAAACGGTAGGGAAGCGCTTGAAATTGCTAAGCGTGAGCATCCAAAATTAATATTACTTGATGGCTTGATGCCCGAAATGAATGGTTACGATGTTTTGGTTGAAATTAGGCAGAATATTAGGTTTAAACAAACAGCTATTATCATGTTAACAGCAAACCAATCTGAGGAAAATATTGCTAAAGCGTTAGATGCAGGGGCAGATGATTATATTACAAAGCCATTTTCCTTAATAGAGCTAAAAGCAAGAATTAACCGTTTCTTAGTAAGATAAATTTGGACAACTCGATAAATAAACTGAAGAAAAGGGGGAAGTCAGTTAATGGAAACGAATGAAGAAAAAATTCTAAAATTGGAATTCTATCAAGAGCTACTTCTTTCCGTAACAAATACTGCTTACCCTTTTTATTCTTTGATAATAAATAATAAGTTATCAAAAAAAGAAGTAGAAGAAATATTCTATCTTTGTAAACATTTGAATAATGAGTATGAAAAACAAAAAGAAGAGGGGTTTGTTACGTTCTTCCCTCTTCTTACACATTTTGTTGGTATGCTTAATTATAAACTAGACCCCTTTCAGACGTTAGGGGCTTTACATGATCAAGGTATTTATCGTGATTTAACAAATGAATTAATAAAGGCTAGTAAACAAACTTAACTTGTTTCAGCTTTCACGTTAGATGTGCTAATTAAACATCCGTTTTCTTCACTAAAGTCTTGCTCCATTTTCTCTAATGTTTTTTCAAATATAACCATAAAGTCGGGGCCGTAAATATGTCTTACTATTGTCATGACCTCAGAGAACTCAGGGAATTTTCCGTAAAGTTCTTTAATTGGTAAGGCACCTTCATAAATCCCATATTCTCTAGGATCGAATACTTCTAAAGTATCTAGTAATAACTTTTCACCTTCGTCAGTTAAGCATATATAAGTATTACGCTTATCATTTTGTTTCTTCGAAAAAGTTAAAAGTCCTCTTTCCTCAAGTTTTTTTGAGAAATTAAATGCAGTTGAGACGTGCATGACCCCAAATTTAGCGACATCAGAAATAGAAGCTCCTTCAAGGTGATAGGCAATTAATAGGATATGATGTTCATTAATATTCAAATCAAATGGTTTGATCCAATTTTGCCAATCCTTCTCTATAGATTTCCACAATGCTTTACTTAATTGAGCGACCTTATGGGTAAATATAATTGATTGTTTGATGGAGTATGGCGAATTCTTATCCATATAAAACCTCCGTTGTATTATAGGATTTAGAATATTCATTACTTTTTTAGTAAAATGATATATACATAATATCACATAGTAGAATTTGAAAACAACAAAAAATTTAAATTTATTTTATTTTCTGATAATATTTAGCGCATTAAGACTTTAAAGTGTAACAATTTCAAAATAGAACTAAGGCTTCCGTCATGTAGTTTACTTTATGACAGGAAGCCATTATCGTTATAAAAACCCACCTTAAACTCCACTTAGGACTACCTCTGGTTTATTAGTTACTCTGTAATATACCAGATAGTTTAATGTAGATAAGTTATTCAATTCATATAAGAGGTTTTTTAATCTCTCTTTCAAGTTGATCTATAGTCTCGTGAAGTTCCTGAATACTTTTTTGGATATCTGTCATAGTTGGCTCAACATCTTTTTTCCATTCTTTAATTGAGTTTTGGACTTCATTTGAAACACTTTTTATTGTTGTTGAGCCTTCCTTTGCAACTGTTTCAACTTGAGATTTAAGTTTTAACGTTTTTTCTTTGACACAAGAGAGTGAGTTAATAAGCTCATTTGCATTAGTAACAACTAATTTTTGTACTTCTGTACCTGATTTTGGTGTAGCCAATAATGTAACTGCACCAGCAATAATACTTCCAGTTACGAAACCATAAAAAAGTGATTTTCCACTCATTAGCACCATTCCTTTCACCATAATTAGAGGTGTCCGTTTTTTTATAGATTACCACATTTTAGAAAATGTTTGAATAAAATAATGATATTTCTATAATATTTCTATAATATTCCAATAATATTCCTTTAAAATTTGTAATATTATCTATAAATAAACAAATTCCACAAAAAAGAGGAGGGGGTTACATGTATAGTTTTGTGTTTGCCTTAATCTCTTTAGCTATGGTTTTATTATACGGAATGCTTCACACGTTCTTATTCGTCAATAAGATGAGACAAGAGTTGGAAGATAAAAGAAAATATTTGCGATATGGAAGTATTCTTGGTATTTTCGGATGTGTAAGCTTATGTTTAGGCATTATTCTATACTTTTACGGAGTTGGATAATCCAACTCCGCTTTATCTTTGTTATGCGTTTGCTTTTTGAAATTTAATCATAAAGTTACGTAATGCTTCACATGCCTCAAATGGAACGGCATTATAAGTAGATGCTCTGCAACCGCCTACTGAACGATGCCCATTTAATCCGACAAATCCAGCATCTTTAGCCTCTTGTAAAAATTTCTTGCTTAATTCATCAGAAGATAAATTAAATGTAATGTTCATTAGTGAACGACTGTCATTTTGGGCATGCCCTTTATAAAATCCATTACTTTCATCGATGGCATTATAAATAAGAGCTGCTTTATCTTCGTTTAATTTTGCAATGGCTTCTACCCCACCTTGATCAGTAACCCATTGTAGAACATTTCTTAACATATAAATTGCGAAAGTTGGTGGTGTGTTATATAAAGAGTTATTTTTAGAAAACGTATCATATCGTAATACTGATGGAACTTGATCATGACTTCTTTCAAGTAAGTCTTTACGGATAATAACAACAGTTATACCAGATGGACCTAGATTTTTTTGAGCACCAGCATAAATCATAGCAAAATTATTAATAGGTAATGGTTTACTTAAAATATCACTTGACATATCGGCAATTAACATATTGTCTTTAACGGTTGGGAATTCCTTCCATTGCGTTCCAAAGATCGTATTATTTGAAGTGATGTGTAAGTATCCATCCTCTGGTGCAACGTTAAGTTCAGATAATTTAGGGATACGGTCATAATTGGTTTCTTTAGCACTAGCTGCAATAGAAGTAGCTCGTCCAAGTATTTTTGCTTCCTTGATTGCTTTTTCTGACCACGCCCCAGTTAAGACATAGTTTCCAATTTGCCCCTCAGCTAAAAAGTTCATTGGGATCATCGAAAATTGTAAACTAGCACCGCCTTGTATAAAAAGGACTTCGTAGTTATCAGGTATTTGTAAAAGCTGTTTCAATAAAGATTGAGCTTCATTATGAACAGCCTCATAATCTTTACTTCGATGACTTAGTTCCATTACAGACATTCCTGTATCTTGGAAGTTTACTAATTCTTCTTGGGCTTTTAATAAAACCTCTAATGGTAATGCAGATGGTCCAGCATTAAAATTGTATGCTCTTTTCACTGTTTTCCACTCCTAACTTCTTTCATACATTTATACGTTAAATGATTAAAATAATATTTTTATCCTACCATGTTAACTGTAGAATTTGCTATTATTTTTTTAAAAATTCACAAAATATTTTCAAGGGACAATAGAGGGAATTTTTACCACATGTTAATGGGTAGTAAAAAACTTTTGATTCTCTGCGTTTTTATAAAGATTAATTATTTAATTTAATGTATTTCATCAGCACATAAATCTATATCTAGTGGTAACTAGATTATAGATTTATGTGCTCGGTTATGGTAATTATGACAGTCATTTAATTGAAGAGGAAATTTCAGAAGCAATTTCTTGTAAGTCTTCTTTTTTATATTGGGAGCTATGATCATGCCATACAGCACCAAAACCATCACCTTTTCCATATCTAGGTATTAAATGTAAGTGATAATGAAATACTGTTTGACCAGCAATTTCACCATTATTATTTAATATGTTCAAACCAAGTGGTTGATAAGCTTCTTTAATAGCATTTGAGATCTTAGGTACAACACTGAATAATTCCTTAGCTGTTTCTGGCTTTAATTCAAAAATATTTTCCTGATGTAGCTTTGGAATTACGAGTGTATGTCCTTTTGATACTTGACTAATATCTAAAAATGCCAGAACGTGCTCATTTTCAAACACTTTTGCTGCTGGAATGTCTCCATTTACAATTTTGCAAAAAATACAATTCTCATGCATAGACATTTGGTCCATCCTTTCAAATCTTTTTATTTTGATGAAAATTTTAACAAATTTTATCATAAAAATGAATGAAATGCGACCACTGTGAAAAGTTTCCTTTTATAAGATAATTTGTTACTATATTTATAGTGAATTTTTCTAATATAAGGAGAATGAGATGAGTACATTGTTGGAACTAAATCATGTATGTGGTGGCTATCATAAGGGCAAATCAGTTTTGCACGACCTCTCTTTTTCTGTTAATAAAGGTGAAATAGTAGGATTAATTGGGTTGAATGGTGCAGGTAAAAGTACAACGATAAAGCATGTCTTAGGATTAATGGAACTTCACAGTGGTGAAATAAAAATAAATGGAAGAAGCTTTCTAAATTCTCCAAATGAGTATCGTCTTTCTTATTCTTATATACCTGAAACACCTATTTTATATGACGATTTAACATTACAAGAGCATTTACATGTTACAGCTATGGCTTATGGATTATCACAGGAAGAGTTAAAAGAAAGAAGTAGTCATCTTTTAAAAGAGTTCCGTATGGAAAAAATGTTAAATTGGTTTCCGGGCCACTTTTCAAAAGGAATGCGTCAAAAAGTAATGATTATGTGCGCTTTTTTATTATACCCACCACTTTATATTATAGATGAACCTTTTATAGGCTTAGATCCTATTGCTATAAAATCTTTATTAAATCATCTTGTTCTAATGAAGGAGCAAGGTGCTGGAATTTTAATGTCTACTCATATTCTTTCAACTGCTGAAAGGTATTGTGATCGCTTTATTATGTTACATCACGGGAAAATTATAGTTGAGGGAACATTAGAGCAATTAAGGGAGAAAACAAGTATGCCAGGTGCAGCGTTAGACGATATTTACATTGAAATAACAAAGGAAGGCTAATATGAATACTACTGAAGAATTATGGAGTCAGCGTGCAAAAGATTATTGGAGTAGGGCAATAAGATATTTACGCTTAATTGGTAACAGTGGATTTTTGTTTACAATATATTTATCAATCATCGTTGGGAGTTATTATTATAGTGAATTGTTAAAGTGGCTTCCTGAGTGGTTTCCCGCTGCTCTATTTTTAGCTACTTTAACTGCGGTATTTGTAACCAAAAGTCCGCTACGAACATTTCTAAAATCAGCTGATGTTGTTTTTCTATCACCAATAGAAGGCAAATTACAAGCATATTTTCGTTTTTCTTTATTTTATTCATTTATTGTACAAAGCTTTGTTATTATTTTCGTAATAGTGTTATTAACGCCGATGTACCGTCATTTTATTGTAGATGATGCAAGCTCACTGATATTTATCATTGTAGTATTGCTTATTAGCAAAGGGTGGAATCTTATTGTTCAATGGGAGGAAGCTAGATTATTATTTTTAGGTATACGGCAGGCGCATACACTTATGCGTTTTATTGTTAATTTAACATTAACATATTTTCTTTTTTCAGGAGCATCAATATATTTTATCGTTGCTTTAGTTATTATGAAAGGATTATTACTATTACTTTATTATCAACATATAAAGCAGCGGCATAGTTTGAAATGGGAGTTTTTAATAGAAGTAGAAGAGAGAATGGTTATGTTTTTTTATCGTATCGCCAATATGTTTACCGATGTACCTAAGTTGAGTACAAAAGTAAAGCAAAGGAAATTTTGGAGCTCTATTCCAAATTTTTTAACGTTTAATCAAACATCAACCTTTCCATATTTATTTTTAAAATCTTTTATTAGGGCTAATGATTATTTTGGTATTTATATTCGACTAACTATCGTTGCAATCGTTTTTATATTTTATGTTCAGTTTGATTACGGACGAATATTTGTAGCTCTGCTTTTTCTTTATATGTCAGCATTACAGTTATCAACACTTATGAAACATCATAATCTTACTTTGTGGATTGATTTATATCCGATAGATGTAGAAGTAAGGAAGAAAGCTTTTTCTTCAGTCGTCTTTTCTTTGCTTTTAATTAAAGTTAGTATTTTTACTTTGTTTACATTTTTAGCAACGAATTTAACAGAGGCCCTTTTTGTTTTGGTATTAGGGTTTGTATTTAGTTATCTATATTCGTACTTTTACATGAGTAAGACAAGTCAAAGTTAGTATAAGCTTTATTGTTGGAGGTGAGTGGGGAGTTGGAAGAGTTATATGAGGAAAGAGCACGAATAGAGCTGAAGCGTTGGAAAAGGAAAATGGAGAAAAAAAGCTCCCTAGCTAGCATTTATACTAGAAAGTTACAAACAAAAATAAATAACAAAATACCTGAAAAGATTCATTCGATCTTTACAATAAGTGTAAAAAATATGGTGCAAGCGACTTTAGTAGGTTCTGAGTACACTACGACAACTATTCCATTAGAAGGTGTTCCTTTACAAGAACGAGAGTTGAAGTTAGAAGAGAAAGTGAAAGTATATAAGAAGACAGCGGCATTCGAAGGTGCTGGAACAGGTGCGGGCGGCATAATTCTAGGAATGGTCGATTTTCCTTTACTTTTATCGATAAAAATGAGATTTTTATTTGAAGCTGCAAGTATTTATGGTTTTGATGTAAAAGATTATCGAGAAAGATTATTTATTCTTTATCTTTTCCAGCTTGCATATTCAAGTGACAATAAAAAAAGAGATGTCTTTGAAAAAATTAAGAGATGGGAACAAATAAAAGATGATTTACCCGATAAAGAAATATACTTAGAGGAGATAAACTGGAAATCTTTCCAGCTTGAATATCGAGATCATATCGACTTGATAAAGCTATTACAACTAATACCAGGATTTGGTGCGATTGTAGGTGCTATTGCAAACTATCATTTTCTCGAAGTCTTAGGGGAAACAGCTAAGAATAGTTATCGGATGAGATTATTAAAGTCATAAACAAAGTAACTAAAAAAGAGCTAGCTAAGGTAACGTTCCTTAAAGTGGTCCCTATGTCAAGGACACTTTGAAAAAAAGGCCTTAAATTTTGATAATTAATATCGTATTCTTCCGTTAAGGAGGAGATACGACAAAAGAACCAGTAACTCTTCTGCCTCAGAAAGTTACTGGTTCTTAAATTTTATCCGTGTCTTAGATGTATTTATGAATAGAAGTTTTATAAAGTCTATTGATAGCTTTCAAGTATTTATGTTGGGGGAAGGTGTTCCGTGTTACGTTCAGAGGTANCTATGTCAAGGACACTTTGAAAAAAAGGCCTTAAATTTTGATAATTAATATCGTATTCTTCCGTTAAGGAGGAGATACGACAAAAGAACCAGTAACTCTTCTGCCTCAGAAAGTTACTGGTTCTTAAATTTTATCCGTGTCTTAGATGTATTTATGAATAGAAGTTTTATAAAGTCTATTGATAGCTTTCAAGTATTTATGTTGGGGGAAGGTGTTCCGTGTTACGTTCAGAGGTATTGTAAACAATTGGATGCTTCACAATGGCAGTGGTTTTATGAACAGATGTTGGAACCTGTTACCTTTGTCACGGACACCGCTTACCTTTTCTATGTACTAAAATGGATTTTAAAGTATGATTTTGACGATTTATCCTATGCTGTGTATTTTCAAGATATTATGGATCCCGAATGTAATCCGCAGTCACTAATCAAAGATGAGTGGTTGCCGGTACTGTGGAATCGCTACGGGCAGCGTTTGAAGAAAGAATTATTCGGAATCCGTTGTAGCTTGAATGATGAATCGGTCACTGACGTCATTGGTGATGACGCTGCTATATTTTAAGTGGGTATTCGCCTGTTTTCAAAAACTCTGCATATTGATTAGGAGAGAGCTTTGCTAGTTTCCATTGATACCGGTCATTATTATAATAATCCATGTAGTTATCAACTACCTGGCAAAGCTCCGCAAAACAACGGCAGTTTTTCAAATTGATTTCATCCTTCATATGCCCGAAAAATGATTCCTGCGGTGCGTTGTCCCAGCAGTTACCACGTCGGGACATGGATTGCCTAAGTTCCTTATCTTTTAACAGTTGCCGGAAAGAGATGCTTGTATAGTGACATCCTTGATCAGAATGGATGATGGCATCAGTCTCTAAGCTATTACCATGCGTTTCTAGTAGGATTTTGATTGTTTCTAATACAAAATCGACTTCAAGTGATTCACTTGGAACGTATGCCAGCACCTGTTTCGTGTAGCCATCCTTTATGACAGAGAGATAAGCCTTACAGCCATTATTGTAATAAAGATATGTTATATCTGTAAGGAGTATTTTCCCGGCACCATGTTTATCAAATTCACGATTTACTATATTTTCTGATACGGCATCTGTCTTCAATGCTTTAGCCATTCTTCTGTATGGGTTTGCCTTTCTGATTGGACAAAACAAATTGAACTTTTTCATTAGGCGACTGATTTTCTTTTGGTTCATCCTTATACCCATATGCAGAAGGCGCATATATATGCCGCGTCTGCCTTTGTCATATCCTCGAAAACGATATGCTTCCAATATCAATTCAAAATTCTTTTTATCCTGCTCATCTTTATTTCTGCGTTTCTCTGCTGAGTTCAGCCAGTTGTAATAGCCACTTCTAGAAACACCTGCCGTTTCACAAAGCCAATTGATATTAAGCTCATTGTTATCTCGCAATGTCATTTCTTCGATGTGTCTGAATTTTTCTTCTGGCGTTGCTTCTGGTTTTCCTTCCACTCTGCCTGTCTGTCTAGAAACTCTGTTTTTTTTAGAAATTCATTCTCTTGTTTTAGATACCTTATTTGATGCTCCAACCGTTTTATTTGGTCGGCATCTGATAATTCCTTAGTGGAAGGACGACCAGAATTTTTACCTCTCAGGTCTTGATAGCCATCTATTCGTGCTGCATAATCCTTAACTCTTTGAACCAGACTGTCCTTTCTCCTTTTACCTAAAAGAGTCGGATCAATTCCCATATCACGCAGAATAGCAGATGGTCCTTTTCCAGATTGGTACTCCTGATAAAAACGTTCTTTAAATTCTTTTGTGTAAGAAATATTTGTTTCACTTACTTTCTCGATCAAAGGATTGGACCGTAGTTGATTTTGTTGTTCTTNCTCCTGATAAAAACGTTCTTTAAATTCTTTTGTGTAAGAAATATTTGTTTCACTTACTTTCTCGATCAAAGGATTGGACCGTAGTTGATTTTGTTGTTCTTCTGAAAATTTGTTTTTCCCCATTTTACAACCTCACCTGTTTGAATAATTAAACTATAACAAAAAAAAGACCCTGCAAAACAGAGTCAGTAAAAAAATTCAAGGACAAGCCTCTTTTTTTAAACTGTCTATTTTACAGGGTCCATTTTAAAATGTGTTTTAGCTCTTTGTATTTTTATTTTATAATCAGAATTTATAAATTTCTAACTTGAAAACTGTCTAGCTCCAGGCGCCATCGGCTCGATCACTTCAGTCAAGCAACGGACTTCAATAACTACTTGAATAACGTCTCTGAATAGCTTCATGCAGCTTTGCTTCGAGGAAGCCTACTTCGAAGCAAAGCTGTCAGACGCAGAAGCACATAGATTGCGGTCAAAGAGCAGACCGCTACTTACCGACCTTCCAGTGTTTGTCGCCGATAGGCGGGCGCCTTGCGTTTTTCTTACAAGGTAAGAAAGTATAAAATTTCTAACTTAGAAACTGTCTAGCTTCAGCGCCTACGAGCTCGGTCACTTCAGTCCTTTTCGGAAGCCAAAGAGCGGCTTCTGTCAAAGGCCTTCCAGTGCCTATCGCTCGTGACCAAGGCGCTTGCGCTTTTCTTTTGTTAGAGAAACTATTTTGCTAGACTCGAATTTAGGGATCCAGTCACCGTGAGCTTCAATTAAGTCATCACACATCGCGATGATGTCGTCCATCGATAATTCAGCTGCAGTGTGAGGATCTAGCATTGCTGCTTGGTAGAGATGCTCTCTATTTTTCGTAACGGCTGCTTCGATCGTTAATAGTTGTGTATTAATATTTGTTCGATTTAGTGCTGCTAACTGCTCTGGAAGATCTCCCACGTAACATGGGGTAATGCCGCTTCGATCAGCCACGCATGGTACTTCAACAACTGCTTTTTGTGGAAGATTACTAATTAATCGTCCTGTATTTAAAACATTCCCTCCAAATTTAAATGGAACATTTGTCTCGATTGCTTCAATAATACGAGAACCATATTCATGAGAACGAGTATGCGTGAGTTGTGAATTGTTGACGATATCATCGCGCATTTTTTCCCAATGTTCAATTTGTTCTACACAACGACGTGGGTATTCATCAAGAGGGATATTAAATTTTCCGATTAGTTCTGGATAATTTTTCTTAATGAAATATGGATGATACTCAGCATTATGCTCAGAGGACTCTGTTACATAATAGTCGAATTTATCCATTAACTCGAAGCGAACCATGTCATCGTGTTTTGTTTGTTGTTTTTCTCTTGCACGGCGTTTAATTTCTGGATATAAATCTTTACCGTTACGTTTGACTTCAAGAAGCCAAGCCATATGGTTAATACCAGCAATTTTTTCTTCAATTCCGTCATGATCCATACCTAAAGATTCGAATAAGTGCTCCGTACAAACTTGCACGCTGTGACATAATCCGACTGTATTAACATTTGTGTAACGTAACATTGCTCCTGTTAATGTGGCCATTGGATTTGTATAGTTTAAAAACAGAGCATCTGGACAAACTTCTTCGATATCTTTCGCGAAATCCCACATAACTGGAATTGTGCGAAGTGATCGGAAAATGCCACCAATCCCGATTGTATCGGCAATGGTTTGGCGAAGACCGTATTTTTTAGGGATGTCAAAATCTATGACTGTACTCGGTTCATAGCCGCCAACTTGAATAGCGTTAATAATGTATTTTGCTCCTCTTAAAGCTTCTTTTCGATCAGTATAGGCTTTCACTACTACATTTGCTTTTAAACTTTCTTTTAAATTTTTTAACATACTTTCAGACTCTTTTAGTCGTTGCTCATCAATATCGAAAAGTGCGAACTCAAATCCAGCTAAAGCTGGAACAAACATGCAATCACCAAGAACATTTTTTGCGAAAACTGTACTTCCTGCTCCGATAAACGTAATTTTTGACATAGTGTACCTCCTGAATTATAAATAGTAAACAAGTTAAAAAATTGCTTTAATATGCGGTTGGTTCTCTCAAGTTTAATTTCTTGTTACTTGTTGTTATAATAATCATAAAACGCATATAATTTTACTTCAACGGTAAGTTAGTGTGATTGGAGGGTAAAATATTGTCTTTTATTTGTGAGTGGGAAGATGGGCATTACGGAACATATGGTTTTCGATTTCAGGACGTACTTCTAAACAGTGTGGCGAATATATGGGTGATTGGTAGAGATGTGAAAAAGCCAGATGAATGTTATGATTGGCATGGTTTACAGCGGAAAGATGTTGGTACATATGTTTTTCAATATACTTTGGCAGGATCAGGGAGACTAGACATTAATGGGGAAAGCTATTCATTAGAGGCAGGGGAAGCGTTTATTGTTGAAATTCCGAGTGACCACCGTTATTACTTTCCTAGTGATAGTAAAGGTTGGGAATTTATATTTATTACGTTAGTGGGAAAAGAAGTAGCCGCTTGCTGGCGGTATATGATGGAACAGAGTGGACCTATACTGAAAGTACCACCGGATTCTAAGTTAATTCAACTTTTATTGAAAATTTATCAAGATACGATGGACCAGAAGATTACAGACGCATATTGCGCATCTTCAAAAGCCTATGAGTTTATTATGGAGTGTTATCGCTTTATAAAAAATATAGAAAAAGTAACGAAAGGTTTCTCACAGGAGATTACAAAAGCTATATCCTTTATTCAAACGCATTATCACGAACCAATTGCGCTAGATGACATAGCAACTGTATCAGGTTTCTCAAGGTATTATTTTATTAAACAATTTCAACATCAACTTAATTTAACGCCAATGCAATATCTTACAAAAATTCGTATTCAAAAAGCAGCAGAATTACTTCGTGTAACAAATTCACCTGTTACAGAGGTTGCTACTCAAGTAGGTTTTGCAAATGCTAATTATTTTAATAAAGTTTTTCGGAAAGCAGTTGGAGTGTCAGCTGGGACGTTTCGTGATAGTAAGGGTGTTGTTGAAATTGATCATTTAATTATAGAATAGTGTCTTTAGAAGGTTTGATCAAAGAAAATCCCACTCTTAAGGGGCAATAAGACCTCCACGGATTGAAGTTCAGCTTTATTGACATATTCATTAAATGATATGTTGTTTTTGGATTGGCCTTCCAGAAAAGGTTGTTAAGGTAGTTCGGGTAATATCTAGCAAAGATTGAAGCTGCATTCTTTACAACTACTAATAACTACTTTATAATAACTCTCAGAACAAAAAAACGAATATGAAACAATTAGGTTTCTTACATTTTTAAAATGTAAGATGAAAAGGGAAGTTGGTGAAAGTCCAACACGGTCCCGCCACTGTAATCGTTGAGGGAAGCTAACATATCTCCACTGTGTTTATTCATGGGAAGGAGTAGCTAACTGTTGAAGCGTAAGTCAGGAGACCTGCCTAGTCTGTTTTTTAAGCTCCTTCGAGGAAAAGGATGTTTAAAGTACATAATAGTAATCTATAAATCTAGATTACTACTCTGTCGTGCTATCTTTAATTTAGATATAGCCTACATATTGTGCTTTTACACGAACGCTTTTCTTTTTTGGGAATGCGTTTTTTTGTTGTACTTTAAGAAAGTTTAATTTTTAAAAGGGTTAATAAGTATAAGAAAAAGCAGGAGGCGATTGATAAAATGACGAAACAAATGTTAAAAAGCTTTGGATTTCTATGTTTTATATTATTTTTAATGGCTGCAATCTTAGTAGGGTGTGGTACAACAGATAGCGGTAATCAACAAGATAATGCAGCTACTACTGAAACTCAAAATGATAGTGTAGCTGAATTTCCTGTGACGATCATTGATGATGCAGGAAGAGAAGTAACGATCGAGGAAGAACCAAAGTCGATTGTTTCTATACAAGCAAGTATAACAGAAATTTCTTATGCCCTTGGCTTGGGCGATAAAATGGTCGGTGTATCTGATTGGTGTAATTATCCTGAAGAAGCACTGTCTGTTGACAAAGTTGGTGGACAAGATATGAATGCTGAATTGATCTTAACATTATTACCAGATATCGTTCTAGTAACCGATTATCATCATCGAAATCATGAGGGAATCTTAAACCAATTTGAAGAAGTTGGGATGAACGTGATTGTCATTGGTAGTAAGTCAAACTTTGATGAAGTTTATGATTCAATTGAATTAATCGGTAAATCTACTGGTACATCAAAAAACGCAGAAGAAATTATTACTGATATGAAACAACGTCATAAAGAACTGAAAGAGAAAGCAAAAGCTGTTACAGATCAAAAGAAAGTATGGGTAGAAGTTTCTCCTGCTCCAGATATTTTTACGACTGGAAAAGGAACATTTATGCATGAGATGCTTGAATCTATTGAAGCGATTAATGCTGCGGGTGATCAAGAAGGCTGGGTTATGCTAACCGAAGAAGAGATTGTTCAATTAAATCCAGACGTGATTATTACAACTTATCATCTTGAAAATCTTCAAGGAGAAATTACATCGCGTCAAGGGTGGGCAGACGTATCTGCTGTGAAAAATGGACAAATCTTTGATGTCGAAAGTGATACGGTCATCAGACCAGGTCCTCGTTTAATTGAAGGAGTGGAAACACTTGCGAAGCAAATTTATCCAGAAATTTTTGAGTAGTAACGTTATTTGGCTTTATATAGTAACCGGAGGGTTTGTACTTTGTACAGCCCTCCTTGGTTTATTAGTAAGTAGTGTTAGTATTTCTCCTTCTACCATTTTAACGATTATTACAAAAAATGTATTTAACCTAAACTTTGGTGAGGAGCTTCCAACGAATGTAGAGATGATCATTTGGAATATTCGTTTACCAAGAGTGCTACTAGCTTTTTTGGTGGGAGCTTCCTTATCGCTAGCAGGGGCAGCTTTTCAAGGGTTGTTACGTAATCCGTTGGCAGACCCTTATACGATTGGGGTTTCATCTGGAGCTGCTTTAGGGGCTGTACTTGTATTGTTTTTTCAAGTGACGATTGTTGGATTGGGAACCTTTACACTTCCGGTAGTTGCAATTTTTGGCGGGTTTATTGCTTTATTTATTGTATTTGGTTTAGTTAGATTAAGTAGTAGAAGTCTTGCAATTGAGACAATTATTTTAGCTGGGATTATTGTCAGTGCATTTATTGGTTCTGTTATTTCCTTAATTATTTCACTAGGTGATCGGGATTCTATGACACAAATTATTTATTGGTTATATGGTAGCGTGAGTATGAGGGGCTGGAGTCATGTTCAATTAATTATACCCTTTCTCATTTTTGGAACACTTATTTTACTTATGCATTACCGTGAATTAAATGCCCTGGCTTTAGGTGAGGCAGCTGCAGAGCATATAGGTGTGAATGTAAATAGAGGTAAAACAATGATACTGATAGGTGCATCCTTATTAACTGGATCAGCGGTTGCAGTTTCGGGATCGATTGGCTTTGTTGGTCTCGTTATTCCGCACCTTGTTAGACTTGTAACTGGTCCTAATCACCGACACGTACTCCCCTTATCCCTATTTACCGGAGGGGCATTCCTTATTCTCGCTGATTTGGTTGCTAGAACCATCATTGCACCGAAGGAATTACCAATTGGTGTCATTACCGCGTTAATAGGCGCACCAGTTTTTGCTTTTCTGTTAATAAGAGAACGAATCGGAAAAGGTAGGTAGGTTATCATGATTTCGATAAAAAATATTGCAGGTGGATATTCTAATACGCCTATTATTAGAGAAATTAATCTTTGTATCGAAAAAGGAGAATTCTTCACGTTACTCGGTCCAAATGGGAGTGGGAAAACGACTCTTTTTAAGTTGGTCACTGGCCAGCTTCCTCTACAAAAAGGAGATATCTTAATTGCAGGAAAAGAGCTCTCTTCCCTTTCATCCATTGATAAAGCTAAGCATATGGCTGTTCTTTCTCAAGAAGCGCAAGTATCTTTTGATTATACAGTTGAAGAAATCATTAGCCTTGGTCGTTATCCTCATCAAAAAGGCTTCTTAAAAAAACTTTCACCTCTAGATTGGCAAGTTATTGAAGATGTCATGGAGATAACAAAAACGAAGCAACTTCAAAAGTCTCAATTTCGACTGATTAGTGGCGGGGAAAAGCAACGAGTTTTATTAGCGAAGGCACTCGCTCAAGAGCCTGAAATTTTACTTTTAGACGAACCTACAAACCATTTGGATATAAAACATACATTTGAAATGCTAGATCTATTAAAAAAGTGGCAGAAAAAAAAGCAACTAACGGTTTTTGCTATTTTGCATGATTTAAATGTAGCTTCACTTTATTCAGATCGAATTGGTTTACTTCATCATGGACAATTACTTGAAGTTGGTGATATTAATACGTTACGAAAAGAAGAGCAGCTGCAAAAGGTTTATGATGTCCAAGTAAAAACACAGTCGCATCCAACGGTTCCCAAACCTCAGCTTCTGATGACCCCGACTTATGTAGCAACACATGAGTTAAGTGACTTTAGTCAATCGTTTATGATCAAACAAACCGAAACATTGATCCATATTGAATTTAATCAACCACTACGAACCATTTCCAATGGAGTGATCGGGGATGGGATTCAGTGGAAAACACATTTTTGTAATTTCCATGTTGAAAAAAATTATGATTCCCCTGATCCGAAAAAAGATATTCAGATGTGGCTAGCAGACTATCATATTCCTTACGAGCAAACGGTTGGAATGATGACGGCGGTAACCTTAGAGGATATGGTTATAACTACGAAACAATTAGGTGATATTCACATCATGGCGGCCGTAACATCTGGTGTCGGAAATGCTATCGATATTACTGCAAAACAAGAAAAGAAAATCACTAGTAGTATAGGAACGATAAATATAATGGTTTTTATTGATGATCATTTTACTGATGGTGCTCTCGTGAATGCGTGTATGTCGGCAACGGAAGCGAAAGTGAGAGCTCTTTTGGACCTTCAAATCAAAGATCCCTATACAAATACACTTGCTACAGGTACTTCCACTGACAGTTTGCTTATTGCTGTTACGCAAAATGGAGAAAGAACACCGTATGCTGGTTCAGGGACAGTAGTGGGCAAGGCGATTGGAGAAGTTGTTTATCAAGCTACGAAGGAAGCAACATGTAACTATCTTGAAAGGGTAAAAAAGAATGATGATTAATGCTCTATCCATGTTTCAAGAAACTAGTCTTCTAGGTTTCGTACTATTAATTGTTGTTGCTGGAGTTATCGTAGATTTAGTAATAGGTGACCCGAGATGGCTACCGCATCCTGTTATTCAGATCGGAAAACTTATTTCAGCTCTAGAAAAGAGATGTAATCAAGGGGGAAAACGTAGATTAAAGGGTGTAATGCTTACAGCGGTAGTAATTACAATTGTTTTTGTCGTTACGTTTTTGGTTGTTCGTTTCGCCTACCAACTTCATTTTTTTGTAGGGGTACTGGTAGAAGTCTATTTCATTTCAACTACTATTGCTATTAAGGGGCTTCGTACAGCTGGTTTGGAAGTTTATATACCGTTAAGTCAAGGAAACTTGAAAGAGGCGAGAACGAAATTGAGTATGATTGTAGGGCGAGACACGAAAGACTTATCGGAAAGTGAAGTCGTAAGAGGGACGGTAGAAACTATTGCTGAAAATACAGTAGATGGAATTACGGCTCCGCTTTTTTGGGCAATGATTGGCGGCGCCCCGTTAGCAATGGTTTACCGAGCGATTAACACATTGGATTCAATGGTGGGATATAAAAATGAACGTTATAAAGAATTTGGATGGGCATCAGCAAAGACAGATGATATTGCAAATTGGTTACCAGCACGTCTTACTGCTTTCTCGATGATCACCGCTTCTTTTTTTATTAAAGGTTCAAAAATAAAGCATGCGTTAAAGATTACCTTAAGAGACGCAAGAAAGCATCCAAGTCCAAATAGCGGTTGGCCAGAAGCAATGGTTGCGGGTTTAATTGGTGTTCAACTAGGTGGAGTAAATTACTATCATGGTCAAAAGTCTGTACGTGCAACAATGGGAGATCCTTTAATGAGGTTGAGGAGTAACCATATTAAGGATGCAATTCTTTACATGCACGCAGGATGGTTCGGTTTTATCGTCATGTTAATAATGATCGTTCTTGTAATTGAAAAAATGAGTTGAGGTGAAAGAAATGAAGTGGCCAAGTCATGGTGGACAGCCCCAAGCAATGAAAAAATTATGTAATATAGAAAATGATAAAGAAATCCTTGATTTTAGCGCAAATTTAAATCCTTTAGGGCCACCCACCTGGTTAAAGGAAGAGATCATACAAAATCTAGATAGTCTTACTTGTTACCCCGATCCATCATACTCTCGTAGTAGTAGTTGTATCGCTGAATATGAAGGAGCTTCTAATGGTCAAATTTTGCTCACGAATGGTGGGGCAGAGGCTATCTTTTTAGCAGCAAAATTATTTGAAGGCAGAAAAGCTATTATTGTTCAACCTACCTTTATAGAGTATGAACGAGCATGTATTCATTATCAAATTGTAACAGAAGATGTGTTTTTAGATGAAAAAAGTGATTTCCAACTTCCTTTACAGCAGATTTTTGAAAAAATGAAGGAAGTGGATGTTATCTTTCTTTGTCGCCCTAATAACCCAACTGGAACAGTCGTCGATGAAGAAAGTTTGAAACAGTTATTAAACGAAGGTCGAAACACAGGAACATATATAGTTGTCGATGAAGCGTTCGTAGATTTCCTCCCTTTTTCGATCCCTTCTTTAACACGATGGTTAGCCTCTTATTCAAATTTGATTTTACTTCGGTCTTTAACGAAAATGTATACGATTCCTGGACTTAGACTCGGCTATGTCTTAGCTAATAAAGAAGTTATTGAAAAAATGCGAGAGGCACAAATGCCGTGGAGCATAAATGCTTTTGCAGATGCTGTTGTTCCTAGGTTACTAGAGGATCGTACTTTTATAGAAAAAACACACCACTGGCTTAAGTTGCAATCTACTTATCTTTTCGAAAAGTTAACTGATTTAGATTTTTATTGTTCAACTTCAAAAGTTAATTTTTATCTCCTTAGGGATAACCTTAATCCAAATAGAACTGATGAACTGTTTCACTATCTATTTCTACATGGAATTTTAACGAGACATACACATAACTTTAAGCGACTTGAAGGGGAGTATTTACGTATTGCTATTCGTTCAGAAGAGGAGAATAAACAGTTACTATTTTATCTTCAGAAATGGAGAAATGAGCAATGATTGTATTTATCTCGGGAGGAGCAAGATCAGGTAAAAGTAGTTTTGCGGAGACACAAGCACTTTCTTCATACAATAATTCGAAAGATATTGATCCAAAATCAAAGTTAACCTACATTGCAACTGCTAAAAAAGTGGACATTGAAATGAAACGACGAATTCAAATTCACCAGCAAAGTAGAGCGAATTGTTGGCACACCTTAGAGGAACCATATGACATTTTCTCCATTCTATTAAATGCTAGAGAGGGTGATGTTATTTTGCTTGATTGTTTAACGATATGGTTAAGTAACATGATGTTCGATTTGAATTATGACATAGAAAAATTAACGAAAACAGTTGGAAATTGGGTAGAAATCGTTAAGCAAAAACAGATAGTTTTCTTTATCGTTTCTAATGATGTAAATGAGGGCTACCCTCTACCATATAAAAGTGTTCATAATTATATATATTATTTAGAAAGTTTGCACCAATTTATCATTAATAATGTAGATCAGGCGATTCAATTGATTGCGGGCATCCCAGTTTATTGGAAGGGGGAAGTGAAATGAAACAATTTATCTACGGATTTTTATTAGCCGTTCAATTTTTATCTCGGTTACCAATTCCGGTCGCTTGTCCATGGAACAAAGAAACGAGTAAATGGGCACTTAGAAATTATCCTGTTGTAGGGTTATTAATAGGGACAATAATTAGTCTTGTGACTATTTTTCTCCAAAGCTACTTACCTTTAGCCATACTAGTGTTACTCGTGCTTACGTTATGGGTTTGGCTTACTGGTGGATTACATCTTGACGGTTGGATGGATGTGGCCGATGCAATTGGATCAAATGCTCCATTAGAAAAAAAGTGGATCATTATGAAAGATCCTCATGTTGGGAGCTTTGGTATCTTGGCACTCGTATTTTTACTCGCATGGAAGGCTACCCTTTTATACTTTCTGTTAGACATTTCCTATCAGTTCATTTACGTCTGTATGATCATTATCGCCTTTTCGCGATTTTCTGCAGTGTCCTTATTGTTTTTTCTCCCTACTGCCAAAAAAGAAGGTTTAGCTTGGGAATGGAAAAGTAACTTAAGTGGTTTAGACATTTTCATAGCAGTATTACCGATGTGTGCAGCTTTTGTTTTCTTTCCAAGTTATTTTTTTGTTTTACCAGCCTACGTTTTATTTATTGCGCTTTACGGAGTATGGGTAAGACAAGTGTTTAAAGGAATTAATGGTGATTTATTAGGAACGGCTATCGAAGGAGGAGAACTATGGGGACTTGCGATCGCTTGGATTTACTTCTCATTCGTCATGGTGTGACTGATTGGAACAAACAAAAACGTTATTTAGGACATACAGATATTGGTCTATTGCAAAGTGAATTGGAAACGCTAGATGGTTTGAAAAAGCAAATATATGGTCAACCATTTAGCTACGTATTTTCTAGTGATTTACGACGTTGTCAGGAAACGCTTGATTATTTAAATGTAAAGATGTCAGTAATAGTAGATGAGAGATTGCGAGAAATTAACTTTGGGGATTGGGAAGGAAAAACATATGATGAGCTAAAGTGTGACGCTAATTATCAAGAGTGGTTAAATGATTGGGAACAATCCTCTCCACCAAATGGTGAAGCGTGGTCTGAGTTTACTTCAAGAATAGACTTGTTTTTAGATGAATTAATAAAACGAGTTCAAAAAGAACAGAAAAATAAGTTTCCAATTGTAATGGTGACTCACGGTGGTGTTATTCGTTATTTATTATTAAAATTTTATGCATCTCGTACTCTTTGGGATTTCCCTGTTGAACATGGAAAAGCGTTAAAATTGTCATTAATTTGGCAGAGAGGAGAATGGATATGCAACTCGTTGTCGGTGGTGCCTACTCAGGAAAGCGAAAACTAGTGAAAGCGCAATATAGAAAACATAGTTGGCTTACAGCTTATGAAGGAGATTTATTGTGCGATTGGAAAACTAGCTGGGCTGAAAATTCAACGTTAATTTTGGAAGGGTGGGAAATTTGGATAGCTAATGAGCTAAAAAAAATGGACGATGATGTAGAGATAAGGAAAAGGTTTCAATCCCTAATAAATGATTTAAAGGTAAAGGAGCAAAAAAGGAATGATACCATTGTCATCATTATGCTAGAAGTAGGCAGAGGAATTGTCCCTATTAATAAGGAAGAAAGAAGAGTAAGGGATTTATTAGGCTGGCTTTTACAGGACGTAGCTAATCATGCAAATGATGTACAATATGTATGGCATGGGTTAGCTAAAAAAATAAAATAATCCGTAGCAAAGTGAATAATTGAGTCGCGATCTATTCATGTGTAAAAATCCCACCTAAACCCGTTATAGGTGGGATTTTTTGGGGTTTATTCTCCTAACAATGGGTCGATATGGTCGTTATAATCAGGATATATATGGGGATGGAGAATATTGGCGATCTTATTCAATCCAACTAATAAACGCGGTGATGGTCGACAAAACAAATGCTCTTCTAATATATATAATTGTTGGTTTTTAATCGCATCCATTTGTTCCCACTCAGGACGTTTTAGAATAACCTTCGGATTAACTTTTCCCTTTTGTACGCCTACCCAGGCAACACAAATGACATCAGGATTTCTTTTTCTTACATCTTCCCAGTCTGTTTTTACACTCTCTTGATTGTATTCATCAAACACATTTTTACCACCGGCTAGTTCGCTTATTTCGGTTAACCAATTGTTAGCACCAGGGGTGAAAATCGGTTTGGCCCACCACTCCCAATACAGGGATTTAGGCACAGTCACTTGTTTTCTTAAAGAGCGATATTGTTCAATTATAGAGTTATATTTTTTGAATAGTTCTTGTGCCCTTTCGTATGTATTTGTTGCTTTTCCAACAAATAATAAACTTTCGCCAACCTGGGATAACGTTTTGGGATTAGGGACAATAATATAAGGGAGTTTCCGTTCCTCTAACTCTTCGATATTTCGTTCCATCCCTGGTACAGAGAGAGACGCTATAACTAAATCTGGTTGCAGAGCTTCTACTTTTTCCATGTCTATTTTTAAATCGGGCCCTAACCTTGGTAACTCGGTCATTTCTTCTGGTAAATCTGAAAAGTCATCGACTCCTACTATTGAAGAAGTTAGACCTAAGTATAGTAATAATTCGGTGTTACTTGGACAAATTGATATTATTTTCAATGTTTACACTCCTATATTCTGTTAATTTAGAAAATACTAACTTCCTACTATTCTACATAAACCTCCCGTCTTTTTATTATAGTAAGAAGATTAACTAATTTGTTGTTCCGCTTTTGAGATATACTCTCTTTTTTTGCTGCCTTCTCTCGTTCGAGTTGCAAGATAAATACCTAAAACAGCCATAAGACCGCCGAAAACTTGAAACCAAACTAATCTTTCACCTAGAAAAATTATTGCAAAAACGGTGGTGAAAACAGGAATGAGTGGAAGGAAGATGCCGGCTTTTCCAGGGCCAATTTGACTAACTGCACTATTCCAAGCAAGGAAAGCTACGATGGAAGCAAGGATACCTACATAACTGATTGTCCCAAAGGATTTAATGCTCCAGACAGTTTCCTTAGTAACAATTACGTTTTCCCATAAGAAAAAAGGGAATAAAATAAATGTACCGATGACTAAAGAAGCAGCGAAAGAACTAAGTGGAGGTAGCCTGTTAGAATGATACTTTATCGTAACCGAATAGAGTGCCCATAGAATGACTGCGATAATGACGATAACATCCCCTATATTAAAGGATAAAGTTAGTAGAACTTCTAATGATCCTTGCGAAAAAATAACCATGACTCCAGAGAAAGAAAGAATGATTCCAAGTAGTTGATTTCTCTTGAGCTTTTCTTTTAATAAAAAATAGGAAAATGTAGCAATCATCAAAGGGGCTGTCGTATTAACTAGTGATGCATTTATGGATGTCGTATAATGAAGTCCTACATATAATAAGGTATTGAACCCAGCTACTCCTGTTAAAGCCATTAAAAATAAAAACTTTACATTTGCTAGCAAAATTTCTTTTTTATCGACTATTTCTTTCCAAACGAAGGGAATGAATACAAACGCAGCAACAACCCAACGCCAAAAAGCTAGTGTGAAAGGTGGCAGCTCATCAACAATTGCCCGACCAATTACAAAATTTCCACCCCATATCATTGTAGCTAGTATAAGTAGTAAAATGGGAGATTGTTTTAAGATTTTGTTCATATAGTAAACCTCAATTCCTAAATTTTCTTCATCCCTTAATGTTACACGAATACTTAAAAATTCTAAATAGATAGAAATGTTTAATCAACTTACTTGGTTAATATATTGTCAATAAATTTTGGAAGTGTGATAAAATTAAACTATGTTTATGAATATCATAAAACAAAATTTTATGCTACTAATATGCAATATCTAGTTTATCAATTGTATTATCTAATGCTTTAAAAATGTATAGTTTCATTTCAAAGTGCGGCACATACTATAAAAAAGTTACACAAAATACTAAGAGTAACTTGTGCCCTCTATTTTTTATGCAAACTTTTAATTCGACAAAATATATCAATTTTCGAACGCTATTTACATTAGTTAGGAGGAATAATGTGTTTTCAAATAATGTATCTTTAAAGCGGTTATTTGAAGTTGGCGTTTTCTTGCTTATTATACTAATCGCATTTCATAGTTTTCTTCCATTATCAATGGATAAAAAGAAACACGAAAGAGAAACAGCTGAAAGTTTAGAAAATGTCATTGCCCTTCAACATTTATTTATAGAAAAGTGGTTAGAAGAAAGAGCAAACGATATTCGAACGCTAGCTTTTTCTCCGGTTGTAAAAGCGGTTGATAAAGAAAATATGAAGCCTTATTTTCGCACGTTTGTTGAGAATAATGTAGATTTCACCTCACTATTGTATGTGAACATGGAAGGTATTGCCGAATATGATACGAGTATTGAAGAGGTACCGTATACGGATGTTTCTGATCGGGAGTATTTTATCGAGGGGAAAAAAGGGAATGAACACATTTCTGATGTCCTTACTGGCCGCATCACAGGGGCTAATATAATTGTCTTCTCTGCACCTATTTATAATCAAAGTGATAATTTCCAAGGTTTAGTTTTAGGTACTGTAGTATTAGATACCCTTGATGAATTAATGAACCGACTTGAGATAGGTAATACTGGAGAAACCTTTATAGTTGATAAAGATGGCACATTAATTACTAATAGACGAAATAGCTTAAAGAGTGTTGAACTATTTGAGGAACAAAGTGATAAAATACAAATTCCTTATGAGCTTTTACAAAAAGCACAAAATAATGAGGTTGTTAATTATTATAAAAACTATCAAGATGAAACAGTATTAGGAACATATAAATGGGCAAATAACGGTAATTGGTTAATAATTGGTGAAATTAAAAAAAGTGAAGTATTTACTTCTTTCTATCGTATGATGTTTTACACAATATTTATTAGCGTAACGATTTTAGTAATCGCGTATATTTTCATAGTCGTCGTTTATAAAAAGATTTCTCAATCGATTGATTATGTATTAAATGGAGCGCAACTAATTAGTAGCAAAAATTATGTTACGCAAATTGATAAGGATGTGATAAAGCAAAGTCCGGAAGAGTTTCGAAAGCTTTGTGATGTATTTAACGAAATGGCAGTCACAGTTAGAACGACCATTCTTGATTTAGAAGCTTCTGAAGAAAAACTAAGAGACAGCAAAGATTATTTAAGTCTAATCGTAGAAACGATACCGAGTGGTGTAGTTGTCTTGGATAACAAAGGGAAAATTACTTTTGCAAATAGTACAGCAAAGAAAATACTGCACATTAGTTTGGATGAAATTACGAAACGCTATTATAATGATCCACAATGGCGCATAACCTCTCTTGATGGAGGAGAATTTCTAGATGAAGAGTTACCATTTTTTCAAGTAATGAAAACAGGAAAGGTAGTACACAATATTGTTCATGGCCTAACTAAAAATGATGGAGAACGAGTTATTGTTTCTATTAATGCTTCCCCTTTGTTTGACAAAGATCATAATATAACTACAGTTGTTGCGGCAATCTCAGATATTACCGAAAGGACAATTTCAGAAAATAAACTCCAAGAAGCAAATAGGAAGCTCGACGAACTCTCCAGAAAAGATGGGTTAACCGAAATAGCAAACCGGCGTCATTTTGATGAAACTTGCAAAAAAGAGTGGCAGAGACATGCCAGAAATGGAAAACCGTTATCTATCATTCTTTTTGATATAGACTTCTTTAAGGCTTATAATGATACGTACGGTCACCAAGAGGGTGATGAGTGTTTAAAAAACATTTCAAGAACTGTGGAAAATATATTGAAAAGACCAGGAGATTTAGTAGCCCGATATGGCGGTGAAGAATTTATTATTATATTAGCAGAAACAAATGTAGAGGGAGCAGGCTGTGTCTCTGAAAGAGTTCGAAAAGAAATTGTAAATTTACAAATCGCACATTCTACTTCTAAGGTAAGTGAGTTTGTCACGGTAAGTGTCGGGTTTGCTACGACAATTCCGGACAAACGAACTAGTTTTAAAGAGTTAATTGAAAAAGCAGATCAGGCATTATATGATGCCAAAAGTAGTGGGCGGAATATCGTAAAATTCTTTGAGGAAAAATAGTGGACTAACATTAGCTGTAGTTTTTATCCCACTCTTAAGGTGCAGTAAGCCCCCCACTGATTGAAGTTCAGCTTTATAGTAAATATAAACAGAAATACTCGAGAGTAGCTGTAACTCTCGAGTATTTCTTTTGTTTATCCCACTCTTAAGGGGCAAGTAAGACCCCCACCTCTAAGCGTAGCGTAGGTGGGAACGTCCATTCAGGTGGAGTTGAGACTCCATCTGAATTTCCGATGTTCTAGCGAAGCTAGAACGAGTTCTCTGAAAAGTGGGCCTTATTACGAAAATCGTTAATACGTGCTCGAGTTCAAATAGTATACAATCGTTGAAGATATCTCATAGAATATTTCATATTTTTAGAAATGTTCGTTAATGAGTTGTGTATAATGAAAGAAGAATACAGAAAGAAGTTGAATAAATGTGGCAAATTTTCTATGGAGAATCACTGCTTTATTATCTATTTGGATTATGGTCTTATTTGAGTATTGGGATGTTTTAATAGGTGAAGCAGGGTTTATGTTTTTATTAGGTTCTTTTTTTCTTATCTATTTTATTAGACCAATCATGCAACAAAAACTTTTCAGCCATATCCTACTGCTAGTAATATATTTAGTAATACATATCGGTTATTTAGGAGTTCAATCAATTTCTGCTTGGTTTATTTATTATTTTTTATTAGCTGAACCTTCTATATTTATTAAAAATAAACAAGGGCAATTTTTTATTGGTTTAACTCTACTGATTAGTTTTTTTCCTTATTTTTTTTCGGGATTAAATTTTTTGATAGTCTACCACATGATCCTTGTTTCTCTTATTGCTCCAAGTTCATGGTACATGTATAACAGGTTGAATGATCTTAACGAGAAAGAAGAATTATATACTGAAATGTTTAAAGAATATAGAGTATTAAAGCGTCAAGCATTTGAAGTGGAAAAAAGCGCGAGATCTGAGGAACGGACAAGGATTGCACGGGATATGCATGATTCTGTTGGACATAAATTAACGGCTTTAATGATGCATTTAGAAATTCTTGAACATTCGTTTGGTGAGAAGGAAAAAAAAGGTGTTAGACAAGCGAAGGAAATGGCACGTGATAGTCTACAAGAAACGAGAAAAGCTGTAAAAGTATTACAGGTTGATGGTGTAGGAGGGATGAGCTCTGTTCTTCAGCTAATTCGAAAATTAGAATCTGAAACTCATATCCGTGTTCATTTAACGACGAAAAAAGGAGTTTTATCAGCTCCGTTAACAAATGACCAAAATGTAGTCATTTATCGCTTTATTCAAGAATCCTTAACGAATGCGATGCGACACGCACAATCAAGAGAAGTAACAGTAACATTACAAATATTAGGTGATCATACAATGAAATTAGAGGTTGCTAACTGTGTTTATGATCATGCCCCATTTAAGGAAGGATTTGGTTTATCTGGACTAAGAGAACGGTTTGAAGCTATTGACGGAACGTTAGTAGCTCATCAAATAAATGGATTCTTTTATTTAACGGGAACTTTTCCAATTAGGGAGGGAAGATGATGAAGAAGATCTTACTTGTTGAGGATCAGCATTTAGTGAGACAAGGTCTAAAGTTAATGATTGAACAGCGTGAAGACTTTAAAGTGGTTTCTGAAGCATCAAATGGAGAAGAAGCTGTGCGATTGTTTGATGAAAAAAGTATAGATATCGTTGTTATGGATATCCGAATGCCGAAGATGAATGGGCTAGAAGCGACAAAGCAAATTAAAATACGCCATCCAGAAGCAAAAATTCTCATGTTAACAACTTTTGATGATGATGAATATGCAATTGAAGCACTGAAATATGGAGCATGCGGTTATATGCTAAAGGATACAGACGGCAGCCGGCTTATTGCGGCAATTGAAAGTTGCTTAACGGGCGGTATGACTTTAGACGAAAGTGTAGCAGCTAAAGTTGTACCACGTCTTTTAAAAAAAGAGGTACAACAAAACGTTGAAATCCCTTTAACGAAACGTGAATATTCGATTGTAAAGCTAGTTGGTGAAGGAAGAAACAATCAAGAAATAGCTAAATCACTCTGTTTATCTGTAGGGACAGTAAAAAACCATATTAGTCATATATTAGATAAATTGGAGCTACGTGATCGGACCCAGTTAGCTATTTTTGCAGTTAAAAATGATTTAATCAAGTGATTGAAATAGACTTCTTGAAAAACCATGACGAAGTGGATGTGACTTCCGTCATGGTTTTTCCTGCTATTAGTGACGGAGTGGACTATTTTTTCAAAAGAAGATCAATTAAAATAATCTCAGTTAGAAAACATTGTATATGAGTCGAATATCTAAGTCTTTAAAGTATGAAGGGAGGCATAAATGGTGATTGAAGCCGTTGAGTTAGTCAAAAGTTATAAAAAAGTGGAAGCAGTGAAGGGAGTCAATTTATTTATCGAGAAGGGGGAAATTGTTGGATTACTCGGTCCTAATGGTGCTGGTAAATCTACAATTATTTCAATGATTTCTTCGTTAATAAAACCTACAAGTGGAGATATCCTCGTAAAGGGGAAGTCAGTTGCAAAAAACCCAAACGAAATTCGTCCGATTCTTGGTGTCGTGCCGCAGGATATCGCGCTCTTTTTAGAATTTACAGCAAAAGAAAATATGTATTTCTTCGGTAGGGCTTACGGGCTAAGAGGAAAAAAGCTAACTGAGAAGGTGCAAGAGATACTTGAATTAGTTGGTTTAACTGAAAGGCAAAATGAACAAATTAAAACTTATTCTGGTGGGATGAAACGCCGATTGAACATAGCTGTAGCACTTCTTCATGAACCTGAAATGATCATTATGGATGAACCTACAGTTGGGATTGATCCACAGTCGCGGAATTACATTCTTGAAACGATTCGTAATTTAAATCGCGAGAAAAAAATGACGGTACTTTATACAAGTCACTACATGGAAGAAGTCGAGTATCTTTGTGACCGACTATACATTATGGATCGCGGCGAAATTATTGTATCGGGGACAAAAGAAGAAATCAAAGGAATTCTATCACAAGAACAGACCGTTGATATAAAAGTAGAAGAGGATTCAGAGATGTTTTATCAATCATTAAGGAAATACCCTGGTATTTCATCTGTTACTATAAGTAACCAAATTATCTCGATAATTGCTCCCAAAAAAGCTCAATTGTTGGAGGATATTATTGAAATAGCGAAAAATTCCGGGACGAAACTACTATCTTTTGAACTGCAGACCCCAAGTTTGGAAGATGTATTTCTACATCTTACTGGTCGAAAACTTCGTGATTAGAGAGGTGGTATTTAAATGTTTTGGAATTTATTAAAAAAGGACTTACTGCAGCTACTCCGCGATCGTAAGGAGTTAGTGATCCTAGTACTAATGCCGATCGTATTAATTTCTATTCTTGGATTTTCTCTTCGTGGCATGATTGAAGGTAGTCAATCGGATTTCACTATTGATGTCGCTGTTGTAGATGAAGGGAATTATGATGAGCAAAGAATTGAATTTGAAAAACTATTAGAAGAAATAAATCTTCCTATTGAAGTGCAAGAAGTTCTGCTTCAATTAAGTGAAGAGCTATCTATCCCTGAAATGCTGGTCGATCGTGTATTCACAGAGGAACTTTCAGATTTTATCAAGCTTGAAAAAAATCGTAGTTTAGAAGATTTACAGAGTACAGGGGAAACAGTCGCCATTGTTCATTATCCTGAAGATTATCGGTTAACTACGTGGAAAGCAATGTTTTTAGATGGGGAAGATCCACTTGCTTTAGAAGTCTATTTAAATGAAGAGGAAGCTTTTCAAGCAAATATTATTTCAGATATCATTGAGTCATTTTATCGTCAGTTTAACATAAATACCGCTCTTGGAAAGGGGGGAGCTGACCTTGAACAATCAAATTCCCCTATCGAATTTCAATTTGAAAACATAGGTGCAATGACTCATTTTGAAAATTTAAAACCAGTTACATCCTTTGACTATTATACGATTGGAATGGCGGTCATGTTTGTCCTTTATGCTGCCACTTACGCAGCGGGATATGCCTATACTGAGAAACAGACCTTTGTGTTTGACAGAATGCTTCTTGCAAACATAAAGCCTTGGGATTACGGGCTAAGTAAATGGGCCTCCACTTCATTGATCGCATTTATTCAATTATGTGTCATATTTGGAGTTAGTGCTGTTTTCTACAATGTTCATTGGCCAAGTCTAGTAAACTTCTTGGTTGTCACGGTCATTCTTAGTGCAGCAGTAGGCTCATTAGGTGTATTGATCACAGCTCTTTGCTACAAATTCGAAACAAATAGATTAGTTGATGTTTTTTCTGGCGGAATTATTTCAATCCTGGCGTTTTTAGGCGGGAGTTTTACACCTGTAAATATTTTTTCGGAAAGCCTTTGGAAAATAGGAAGCTTAACCCCAAATGGTAGTGCGTTACAATCCTATTTACTTGTGATGAGAGGTGGAGAATTAAGTAGTGCACTATCTGGATTGATTAGTAATTTCATCTTAAGCATCCTACTCGTTCTCGTTTCAGTTTGGCTTTTTCCGAAAAGGAGGATGAGTTAAATGTGGACGATATTTTGGAGTCATCTTCGTTCTTTAAAGCATCAGCCAATGCTGATTTTAGGGATGATCGGCTTAACCTTTGCTTTTGCAACTGTACTCGGTCAAGGAGATTTCAGTGTTACATCCGTACCTGCATATACAGAAGGGCTAACTGATGAACAAGTCGAGCAATATAGCGAGCAATTAAATCAGCACGAAAAATTCAATATAGTAATTGAAGATCAAGAAAAGGTAGAAGCAAAGTTAAGACAAAACGTTGCAGAAATGGCACTTGTACTAAAAGAGAATGATTTTGAAATTTTACAAGTAGTAGATTCGCAAAATAGTCGAGCGCTGCATACGCATGTTTTTTCCTTTTACCAAGAACAAATAATTGTTACCGAAATGGTTGAACATTTTGGTGAAGATCAAAAGATGTTAAAAGAAACGGTTGTCGAAGCACTAGAAAACCCTGTTCTCACCATTCAAGAAAAGACGTTCAAGGGCACTTCTGAGTTTTTATATGACCAAGGATTGCAAGCGTTATTTGGCTTTAGTTTGTTTTTTGTCATTTATTCGGTGATGTTTACGATCAGTACGATCGTAATTCAAAAACAAGAAGGAATATGGGATCGTATTATTTTGTCTTCAATTAAAAAATCTCAAATATATGCAGGGCATCTAGGATTCAGTTTTATGTTAGGTTATAGTCAAGTGATCATCGTGTTCTTGTTATTTAAATTACTATTTGATGTAGATTTTTATGGTGGTTTTGTTATGACGCTAATAGTTGTCATTCCATATATTTTTGCGATCGTTTCAATAGGTGTCTTAATTGGTAGTTTAGCTACAAACCATCAGCAATTAAATGTAATCATTCCTCTTGTTTCTGTAAGCTTTGCGATGCTTGGTGGAGCATATTGGCCTATTGAAATTGTCACATCAGATGTAATGCGTTTGTTAGCTAGCTTTGTACCAATAACATACGGGATGGAGCTGTTAAAGGGTGCAACATTGTTACAGTGGGATGTAAAGCAATTTTTATATCCAGCAGCCGTATTGTTTGCAATGGGGATCATTTGTATGGGGATAGGATTAAACTTAATGGAAAGAAAACGGGCATAAGAGTTGAAATTTCACTAGCTATGCAAGTGGTTAAAGTATAAATTAAGCTGAAATACAATACAGGAATATTGTAAAAGGTTTTTTGGTAAAATACACTCAGAAACAAAAAAACATTTTGAAAGGAAGTTTATCTACAGTGACACAATCGAAATCACAAGAAGTTAGACAATTTCGAGCACGAAAAGAAGCGCAAAATCCCCACGGTAAAGTAAAGTCTTTTAAAAAGCTAGCTGATGAAGCGAAGAAAGAGTAGACAAAGGATTAACCTACTAGTGAAGCACTGGTAGGTTTTTTGGTCGATAATTAATAAGCAGTAACCCCCGACCTCAAAACGGAAGAAAAACGAAAAGTTTAGGTGGGGGATTAACTGCCTCTAAAGGTCCGATAATTTGAACTAACAATCAGTGGGGGATGAAGGAAACCCCCCACTGATTGAAGTTCAGCTTTATGTAGCCCATTTTTAGTAATTATGAAATTCGCTCAGTTCCTGTCTTAAATGAATAATCTTTTGAAAGTTGTACATCATAATATTTGAAGAGGACATAGTCCTTTTCAATACCATACAGTCCATGAACTATTCAAACAGATGTAAGGAAAGTAATTCTTTTTTGAAAACGTAATATCTCAAGGGTGTGATAACATTGAACAGTTTCGTTCAATATTCAGAAACTCTTTGAAATGAGGTGTCTACGGGAAAGAAAAATCGTTACGGCCCTAGATCATTATTTTTTGAATAGATGTTAAGGGTGTATGGTTTAATAGGAAGGGTGGTCACAACCAGTGGTCATCCTTCTTTACACATGTAAGTGGCATCCGTCTTTGTTAGTAATAGGGCTATAAAGCTCATTGGAAAAGGAGGAGGAATACGAATGAGTAATAATAAGCAAAACCATAATAATAAAAATAATAAGAAACAAAAAAGTGGAAATAAACATAAAACAAGTGGTAGTGCTAATAAAAAGAATGACTATCATTAATGAAACGAAAAAGAAGGTACCTATTAGTAAAACATGCTTCAATTTTCATGAGGAAAAAAGTGAATTCAAAAGATAAATAACGGAGAATTTCGCATTCAAATTCCACACAAGTTAACATTGTAATTTGCATACAAAACGCACAGATATGAACATCTGTGCGTTTTTATCCTGTGTTCTTTTCTTATTGCACTAATGCTCTGCTAACGGACACAGGAGACCTTATTTTACCGATTTGATAAAATAATTCGAGTTAAAGGACATGAGGTACGTTATTTCATAAAAATCTGCTATGTTTGGTGCTAAATTAAGTAAATAACGCACCTCATGACCGCTTACTCTTTTAAAATACCCCTTTGTTCACAAATAACGTCTCTTGTCCGATAAACAGCGCTTATTACACTATTCGAACAAAAATGTTAGTCATTTGAATAATCCTTATGTAAGAATTAGAGTAGTTACTCCTTGCCATCCCTTTCCAATCTTGAATACCCGAAAAACTTAAGTTATCACTGTAATACGATTTGCTAAATCCCTTGCATATTTTAGTATAAAGGTAAACAAAATATTGATATAACAACAAAAATAGCGTACCACATCCTATGCGAATTGGTACGCTATCTCTATTGCTATTTGTTATTTTCTCTCCCGAAGCTGAGCCCGTTACTATTACAAGGCCCTTCTCCCTTTTTTGCTAATTTTAGATAATTCCTTTAACCTTCTCTTTTCTTTGTTGTACCACTTCTTCAGTTTGATTAGGAGTATTCATGTAATAATAGAACACGCCCATAAATAAGCTTCCACCAATAATATTTCCAATAGTTACAGGAACAAGGTTGTGAATTAATCCATTTAATGAAATTGTATCAGGATGATTTAATACTAATGCAATAGCGAACGTGCACATGTTAGCAATACTATGTTCATAACCAGATATAAAGAAACAAAAAACAAACAAAACCATTGTAAAAATTTTAGCCCCTTCATCCTTTTGCGTCATAGGGATAAAGAATGCAAGACAAATTAGCCAATTGCAGAGAATTCCACGAAAGAATAACTCTAGCCAAGGAGTGTTCATTTTTTGGTCAGTCACATATAATAAAAAGCTATTAACGGAATGGTCATTAAAAAGACCAGTAAAATAAATAAGAATGGCAAAGCAAATTGCACCAAGAAAATTACCAACATAGCTCATAGCTAATAACTTTACAACATCTATTCCGTTCATTTTTTTCCGGAGGGCTGTATAAGTATAGTAAAATGTATTCCCTGTAAATAAATCCCCACCTCCATAGGCAATTAAAATGATTGCACCACCGAAGGTAATGGCTGCCATTGGATACGTTAATGGCGAACTTTCTAAATAAAAAAGGTTTCCTGTCTTAAAAGCCACAATAACTCCAAAACCAATAAAAAGGCTAGCTAACATTGATCTAAGAAGATAGCGAATTCGACTTTGTGAGTAAACCTTTTGTTTTTTTAATGCTAATTCCTCAACTTTTGAAAGAGCGACAATTTCCATTGTATATTCACCTTTCCTTTTAATTAGTCTTAAACTTTGCGCTTCATAGATTAATGAAGGAAAGTGGAAGAAAAATATTGAATTTAAGATATCCATTACTTTATCACACAAAAAATATTAAGGGAATCAAAAGTTTTGAAGGTTCAAAATCCCTTCATATACAAAACGCTTTCATTGTTAAAGTTAGGTGAACTATGAATAGGAGAGTTGAAATTAATAAAGCACTAAAGCAGATAGCCAGTAAAATAACTGTGCCACTGTTTTTTTTTTTTTTTTATTTTGAGGAAAAAGGAGCAAAAACCGACAAATTTTCACATAACTCTTGTATAATGAAACTAATCAAATGTAAATAAATGTCCTGGGAAAATCATGATATTAAAAACTATAGCGATTGGAGAGAACAAATGTGATAATCAAATCGATTAGAAGTCAAATGCTCATATATTTGTTAGTCGGATTGCTTATCTTGTTTGGTTTTTTAATATATGTTGTAAATAAAGAATTAAATAGACTACCCGAAAATGTGTTAGTTCAATTTCAAGAAATTTCAAAAGCTAGAGCTGATGGAGTCCAAAAAGAACTAGAAAAGTTCCTCTTTGAAACGAAAATTATATCACAATCTCCTATTATCCAATCAATGGAATTGGGAAAAATCCAAAATTACTTGCCACATTTAGTCGTTGAGGGGAAACATAGAAATATGACCATTGCTGATTTAGACGGTAAAGCTTGGACGACAAAGGGTGATTACATAGATATATCAGATCAAGAACAATATCAAAAGATTATTTTAGAAGGTAGACCGAATTGGATCTCACAACCTTTTATTAGTCCATATGCAGATCAAGATATTCCAATTGTTATCATTTCCCATGAAGTCAAAAGAAACGCAGAATTAGTAGGGTTAGTTAACATTGTTCTGTCTAATAAATTCCTTAATTACGTTGTTCAAAGCATTAATCTAGGGGAAACAGGTTATGCATGGATTGTTAATAAAGAAGGTAATATAGTTGCACATTATGACCAAGTAATTGGATATCATAGGCATATTTCAGAACTGATACCACCTACTAATAACGATAACGTTATTTTTAAACAGGAAGAAGATTCAGGATGGTTTAAGTATAAGGATTTTCATGGCAAAGAAAAGTTTACTTTTTACAAATCAATTGAAGGATCACCTGATTGGACGTTACTTCTAACGATTAATAATGAAGAAGTGTTAGGGGAAATTAGTAATGCTCGTATAAAGATCATTTTATTTTTTGTGTTGGGTATTTTCTCTATGAGTATATTTGCTTTTTATTATGCGACTTCTATTTCAAAGCCAATCCTTAAACTAAAACAAGTTTTTGATAAAGCAGAAACCGGTAATTTAAATGTAGTCGCGAATGAAAATGTAAATAATGAAGTAGGTATGGCAGCTAAGAGTTTTAATAAAATGCTTAGGCAAATTAAGAAATTAACATACTATGATACATTAACTAACTTATATAATTTAAATGGATTTTTATTAGATTTACCTTATAAAGTAAAACGACTAAAAGATAAAGATGTAGTTATTGCCATTGCGGTTATTTCAATTGATGATTTCAAGCGGATTAATAGTTTAAGCGGCTATAGAGGTGGTAATTTAGTTCTTAAAAAGTTAGCTTATCAACTTCAAGGTTTTATAGAAAGCGGTGAAGGAATAGGCAGGAATTTCGGTGATGAGTTTATTTTATTATTAAGGGAAGAATCTTTAGAGAAACTAGAGAAACGAATTGAAAGATTATGGGTTCAGTGTAGAACCGAGATGAAAGTAAAGGAAAATGAGTATCACTTAAAAATTTCTATTGGTGTTTCTATTATGGATACTTATTTGACTCCGGTTGAAGATGTTGTCAATCAAGCGAATATCGCTAAGAATCAAGCGAAAAAAGAGGGCGGCGATCGCTATCAGTTTTATGATTTAGAAATTAATGAAAAGATCAAGCTAGAACAAAAAATAGAGAATGCTCTCTATCATGCGATCAAAAAAAAGGAATTGTATTTAGTATATCAACCAATTGTTGAAATAAAAACAAATTCGATAATTGGGACAGAAGCATTGATAAGGTGGAAACACGAGAAATTTGAAAGCGTTTCTCCACTTAAATTAATCGAAATCGCAGAACAATCTGGTTTCATTATTGATATTGGAAAATGGGTTATAAGGGAAGCGTTAGTTCAAACGAAAAAATGGCATGATTTAGGTCACTCATCAATGTTCGTTTCGGTAAATATTTCTACTATTCAATTTGATCAACCAAATTTTGTTGAGATGGTAAAAAATATTTTAGAGGAAACTTCAGTTCCGCCTCAGTTTCTTGAACTAGAGATAACAGAAACAAATGCTATGACCATGGTTGAAGAAAAGTTAGTAAAAATGAGGAAGTTGAAAGAAATGGGAATTCGTATTGCAATTGATGACTTTGGTACCGGATACTCATCTTTAGCTTACTTTACTAGGTTTCCTATTCATACACTTAAGATTGATCGTTCATTTGTAAATGGAATTTTTCACGATGAAAATGCCAAAACCATTATTACGACTATAATTAATATGGCTAAAACGATCAATATTGCTACTACTGCTGAAGGAGTAGAAACACCAGATCAACTCAAGTTCTTACAGGGGCAAGGCTGCGATAAAGTACAAGGATATTTCATTAGTAGACCCGTCAAATCTGATCAACTTGAAGCATTGCTTAAGGAAAAGATATAAATAAAGAGGCTGTCCAAGAAATGTCGCCTAAAAGATATTAATAGGAGAATGAACCATTTTCTATTAATGTATCATTTATGTTAACTGACATCTTTTTGGAACAGCTTTTTGATTATTCTCCTACTTTTAAGTCGCTTAAGTTTTGTAAAAGATTTTTAAGCATAAATATCTTGTCGGGTTGAAATTGGGATTTTTTATAGATAAAATTTATACCACTCTTACTGCCCCTAAAGGTCCGATATAGAATAACTTTCATCGGCGAAATCTGATGATTAGTTATTCTTATGCTCGTGGTATAAGTTAAACTAACATTAAAATTTTCTTGATTTATTAGCATTATTCAAAATAAATAGGTACCCATAGCTAGTACAATTTGATCTTTCCAAATTCTTTTCGCGACATATTTCCCAAAAATCACTGCTAATATGACTAGTTTTACTGGATTAATTAAGTTATTATTAACAAAGTGATTATTAAATAAATTGAAAATTTCGAACGGTTATTATATACATTCTAATATATTAGGTGGGGTAGAAATAATGACAAATAACATGGCTANAAGAGAAAAGAGTATTGTCTTTATAGGGTTTATGGGTGTAGGGAAAACGACGATTGGAAAACTTGTTGCAAAAAAATTATACCGTGATTTTATCGATATTGATCAAGTGATAGAAGAAGAATATGGAATGCCGGTTTCGGAAATATTCGGAAAAATTGGCGAAAAAGCATTTAGACAGAAAGAAAAAGAAGTTATAACAAACCTATCTAAACAAAAGTTGAAGATTATTTCTCTTGGTGGTGGATCATTTTTACAAGAAGAAATAAGAGAAACATGCTTGTCAAACTGTATTGTTTTCTTCTTAGATTTATCATGGGAATCTTGGAAGGAAAGAATAAGTTTAATTATTGATAGTCGTCCGGTATTAAAGGGCAAATCATTAGAGGAAATAGAAAAACTATTTAATGATAGACAGGAAATATATTTAGCACATCATTCGAAGATAGAAATGGACAACCAAGAAGTTCAAGAAATAGTTGATTACATTGTAGAAACCTTAAAATTAGGGTTTGAATTATATGATTAGTCAGTTTCGAAACGAATCTTTAGAGAACAATGCCTAAAACGCTTGTTCTCTATTTTTATGGGCTATTTTCTTTTGTGGATTTTTTAAAGATTTTACTTACAGTTTCCCTTCATAAGCCAATTCTAACCTGTGACACTATATGACAAATGTCATGTCCACTACTTGACGTTTATGACTTAATGTTATGATATTAGTTTTTTATAATAAATACAGTGTTTATATTGTTAAGTTCGGAGTTTAGAGGGGGAATAATGAAATGAATGTAAAAAAAATAGCAACCTTAAAAAAAGATGTGGCTCCATATGAGAAAATTGATATACGTTCAAGTATTATTCAGATCGTTAACACAATTGGCCCGTTGTTTATTTTGTGGTACGTAGCATATTTGAGTCTTTCTATATCCTATTTTCTGACAATGCCAATTTTAATTGTTGCTGCAGGTTTTATGGTAAGAACGTTTATTTTGTTTCATGATTGTTGCCATCAATCGTTCTTCAAAAGTCGAACGGCCAATGATATAGTAGGTACTCTTACTGGAGTATTAACACTAGTTCCTTATCAACAATGGAAGTATACTCATACTGTACATCATGCGACGAGTGGAAACTTAGACAAACGAGGAACTGGAGATATGTGGGTTCTTACTGTCGATGAATATATGGCTTCACCATTGTGGCGTAAAATTGCGTAT
Source organism: Anaerobacillus alkalidiazotrophicus (assembly GCF_001866055.1). Next base: position 158,164 of record NZ_MLQS01000001.1, on the reverse strand, counting down.
CGTGTTTACCGCAACCCATTTATTATGCTGTGCATCGGTCCAATTGCTGTGTTTTTAATTGAATACCGTTTTAATCGGAAAGGTGCAAAACGAAAAGAAAGATTGAACCTTTATCTTACAAATATATTAATTGTAGCATTATATGTATTTCTGGTTTGGTTAATTGGCTGGAAGGCGTTCGTGATGATTCAAGGGCCAATTTTCTTCCTGGCGGGATTACTTGGCATATGGTTATTTTATGTACAGCATCAATTTGAACAATCTTATTTTGAAAATGACGATGAGTGGAGTTTTGTTCAAGCCGCAGTTGAAGGAAGTTCTTATTATAAGTTGCCAAAACTTCTGCAATGGATTACTGGGAATATTGGATTTCATCACGTTCATCATTTAAGTCCTCGTGTTCCTAATTATAATTTAGAAAAAGCGCATAATGCAGCGGTCCCACTTCAAAAAGCAACAACTATTACACTTAAAACTAGTTTAAAATCACTAAGCTATCGTCTTTGGGACGAAGAAAGTAAAAACTTTGTAAGCTTTAAAGATGTAAAACATTTTTTAAGAAAAAATGGTACGATAGAAAATAATAAAGTACAATATGAAAAAGCAGATGTTCGATTTGCTAGGAAAACAAATTAACAGTCGGGTTGATGGATTTCATAATTTCAAAAATGAGCCGCATGAATATATATTTAGTTATGAACGGCTCTAAGTAACTAGATATAGCGTCTTAGTGGCGAGAATGCTTAATAATGAAATTCATTAATGCTATAAAAATAAGAAAGAAAAGCGCAAGCGCCTTGGTCACGAGCGATAGGCGCTTGCGCTAGACAGTTTCTAAGTTAGAAATTTATCCCACACTTAAGGGGCAAGTAAGACCCCCACCCTCAAAACTTAAGAAAATCGAGAAGTTTAGGTGGGGGATAAACTGCCCCTAAAGGTCCGATAAGTTGAACTAACAATCAGTGGGGGATGAAGGAAAACCCCCACTGATTGAAGTTCAGCTTTATAAATTCTGATTATAAAATAAAGGCGGGAGCACTTGTGAAAGCATTAAAACAGAAATTTCTTGAAAATACTGGACTTAGTCCTTATGTTTGGATTGTTTTTTACATTCTCCCTTTTTATTTTATTTTTCAGTCTTCATCAACTCCACAAATTATTATAGGAATTATTATGATTATTGGTTTCTTTATATGCTATGTGCTATCCTTTGTGTCTAAAGGATGGCTTGTCTATTTTGGGACGAGTGTCCAAATTGGTATTTCAGCTGCCATGGGTTTACTATTTGGGTATATTTACTTCTTTCTCTTTTTGGCTTTTTTTACAGGGAATCTTAAAAATAAAGTTGCGTTTATCGTTCTATATATTATCTTACTAATTAGTACATTTTCTACTATTTATTATGGTTTGGTTACAACTCATTATCGAGTCTTAATAACACAATTGCCATTTGTTGTTCTTAGTGTAATAGCTGTTATTCTTCTTCCAGTTAATACTTATAATAAAAATAAAGAAGAGGAACTTCAAGGGAAATTAAATGATGCTAATAAGCGTATATCCGAATTAGTTAAGTTAGAAGAAAGGCAAAGAATCTCTCGAGATTTACACGATACTTTGGGGCAAAAGCTCTCATTAATTGGATTAAAGAGCGATCTTGCGTCAAAATTAATTAATAAAGATCCAATGCAAGCCCGAATAGAAATGAAAGATGTTCATAAAACGGCTAGAATTGCATTAAAGGAAGTAAGACAAATGGTTACACAAATGCGTGGGACAAAGTTAGAAGATGAAATATTTCGTGTCAAACAGATATTAAAAGCTGCGGAAATAGAATTTATTTTACAAGGAAATCCAAAATTAACGAACACATCACTCATTGCTGAAAATGTAGTGAGTATGTGTATAAAAGAAGCAGTTACAAACGTAGTTAAACATAGTAATGCTGCTAACTGTTCAGTAGTCATTGAACCTAGACAAAATGAACTTGTTGTAAGAGTAATAGATGATGGAGTAGGTATGGGAAATTCTCTTAAAAATATGAGCGGAAATGGTTTACAGGGTATGAGAGAGCGGCTCGAATTTGTAAACGGAAGTTTAGAGGTTGTCTCAAATTTAGGTACTACCGTAACGATCAAAGTACCTAACGTTTTCAATCAAATGAAAGAAGGAGAGGGAGAAGGATGATTAAAATTGTCATTGCTGAAGACCAGAAAATGCTACTTGGAGCACTTAGTGCATTAATTGATCTAGAGGAAGATATGACAGTTGTAGGGAGAGCCGGAAATGGAGAAGAGGCTGTAAAGTTAGTACGACAGCATAAACCAGACATTTGTATTATGGATATCGAAATGCCAGGAAAAAGTGGACTTGAAGCGGCAGAAGAACTTAAAGGATTTGGCTGTAAGGTCATTATTTTAACTACATTTGCGCGTTCTGGCTATTTCGAAAGAGCTTTAAAAGCAGGAGTGTACGGTTATATGCTGAAAGATAGCCCAAGTGATGAATTAACTAGTGCAATCAGAAGTGCCATGAGTGGGAAACGTATTTATGCACCAGAATTAGTTGATGAGGTCTATAGCGAAGAAAATCCATTAACAGACAGGGAAAATGAAGTGCTAGTTTTAATGTCTGAAGGTAAGAGTACAAAAGAGATTGCCAGTAATTTATTCATTACAACAGGAACGGTGCGAAACTATGTATCATCTATCCTTGATAAATTAGAAGTGAGTAACCGGATCGAGGCAATTACTCGCTTCAAAGAAAAAGGCTGGTTTAAATAAAGAATATTATTATATGTTTTTCGAAATTGCATTATCTTTGTAGTATTTTAAGTGAAAATACCTTATTATAAGGGCAAACACCATTAGTTGAAGGATACTATGAGACAAGATCAACACCAAGATAATAGATTTTACAAACAACTTTGGTTTGCCTGGGCTAGATTAATTTTAATGCCACCAGTTGGGATCTACACATTATGGAAATTTGGCCATTATTCTAAAGGATTACGCATAGCATTAACACTTGTTTTTGGCTTGCTTTTCTTATATATGATTACCGGGGATGAAATGAGATTCTAAGTGGATATATCTTCATTAGAGAATGAATAAGCAGTAGTAACCCTTATTTAGCATTTATGTCATTAGCTAAATAAGGGTTTTTCATATTGTAAAAGCAAACTATAAAAGAATTCAGTTTACAGTTAAAAGTAGTGTTGTTGCCTTATCAATTTTTTGTGTAAAAGATCATGTCAAACAAGGAATTCTTAATTTAACGTAAAACATGGGAGTGGTGGTGATTTAATAATTTCTTAGAGAGAGAGCAAAGGAGCTGTATCGATAAAGTGAAGGACTTATGGTTCAGGCATGACCAAAGATAGACTAAAAGTTCATTGCTTTGTTGCATCTTGTTTGACCTCCTATCGTATGTTGTGATATTTGTTATTTGAGAATTAATGTAAATAAACTATTAAGAGGCTAAATCCACTACTGATTGAAGAGCAGATTGTGCGACTCGGTTTTGATAATTATGAAAATCAGTAATCAATTAAATTGTTTTAATACAAAAAAGGTCGTATTATTAGTTCATATTAGTAAACAATACCAATAGTCATTTGGTGTTAAAAAATAGTGGAAAGAGGTGTTTGGATGGGGCAAATCGTGGAAATTGCTTACGCTAATTTATTATCGCCGATGATTTTATTTTTTTTGATGGGTATTCTTGCAGTGTTGGTAAATTCTGATCTAAAAGTTCCTTCAGCTTTTTATGTTGGATATACAATGATTATTTTATTTACAATTGGTATTAAAGGTGGAGTTGAACTAAGAAATGTTTCATTTTTGGAAATGCTACCTGCAATTTTTGCGGCGGTTTTCCTAAGTATAATGATGTTATTTATTGCTTATTTTATTGTGAAAAAATTGTTCCGGTTTTCTATAGTTAATTCATGGGCTATTGCTGCTCACTACGGTTCAGTAAGTGCGGTCACTTTTGTTGCAGGTATAGCTTTTTTAGACAAGGTTGCTGTATATTATGAAGCTTATATGTCAGCGATACTAGTGATTATGGAAGGTCCTGCAATTATTTTAGCGATTATTTTTTATAAAATGTATGTGCAAAAGAATGGGGGAGAAAATAACAATCCTAATTCGAGTTTGCAACATGTTGTAAAGGAAGCTTTCTTTGGAAAGAGTATCTTTTTATTACTAGGGGGAATTTTTATTGGGTTTGTCGCTCATACCGATGGTCTAATAAAAATTCAACCACTATTCGGGGACTTATTTTATGGAGTCCTATGTATTTTCTTATTACACATGGGTATGATTGCGACACAAAGTATTAAACAAATGGAAAAATTAAACCCACTCTCTTTTATGTTTGCCTTTATTCTACCAATTATTGGTGGTACGATAGGGGTACTTGTAGGTAACGTAATTGGATTATCTTTGGGTGGTGCCTTTATTCTGGCAATTTTAACGGGAAGTGCGTCCTATATAGCAGCTCCGGCCGCGATAGAACAAGCTATTCCAAAAGCTAGTTCTGGGATATATTTAGGGTCAGCACTTGGGTTAACGTTACCATTTAACCTAATTATCGGTATACCATATTTTTATTGGGTTGCTACAATGCTATATTAAGAAGATAGATTAAGGATATGGGGATGAAAAATAATGGCAGAAATTAAGTATGAAATTATTGAGACATTTGGTAAGGTCTCTGAAAACGCAAAAGGATGGAAAAAAGAATTAAATTTAATAAGCTGGAATGATCGTCAACCAAAGTATGATTTACGAGATTGGGATTCCGATCATAAAAAAATGGGTAAGGGAATTACTTTATCTAAAGAAGAACTACTAGAACTTAAGGAAATTTTGAATAAAATGGAACTATAAAAATAACATTGCAATGGCGTATCGAACTAATCACAGTTTGATACGCCATTTTCATAGGGAATTTTAATTTTATAACTACCAAAACCTTGCTGCAAAAATGTATATCTAGTTGTAGGAATGATGATTTATGAAATTCCTTAAATTGTTTATCTATTTAACGCAGTTGATATAATGTCTTTTTCTTTCTGTTGAAAAAAATCAAACCTATGATTATATAATCCATGGATTGATCGAAGTTGCAAAGGGAACTTACCATTGTGTAAATAAAGATTGTCTTTTAGCATTGGTAGGATTAAATTGTACCTAACTTTATTAATTGTGTTTACTTCATCTAGAAAACGATGTAAAACGTCTTCATTAACGTACAGTTGATTGTTATACATAAAAATATGTTCGTAGTTAGCCAGCACTTTATTGCCAAAGGTTAAAGTAGAGTTAAGATTTTCAATAGTAATTTTTTGCTTGTTTGTTTCGTTATATATCGTTCTTTCTGTAATCGCTCTTTCAAAGAGTTTAGAAGTATCTACGTATCTTTCATATGGGTGCCCTTGTAGAATAACTGTTACATAATCATAACCATTTTCTTTAGCGAAACTAACTAAAGTATGTTTTGACGCACTTGTATACCCAGTTTTTCCACCAGTGACAGTCTCGTCATAATATGGACTCTGTTTTCTTATTTGTTGATTTGTTGCTCTCCAGTTGCGGACGACTATTTCTCCATCTTCTCGGTGAAAATTGGCCCTATAGGTAGGAGTACTAACTAAAGGAAGAAAATCTTTATATTGAGCAGCGTAAAGTCCTATTTTTGCAAGGTCCTCAGCAGTTGTATATTGGTCAGGATCATGATAACCATGTGAATTAACAAATTGTGTATTTACAGCTCCGATTTCCATTGCTTTTTCATTCATCATTTTTACAAAATTCTTTTCTGAACCAGCAATATGGCAAGCAACTGCAACTGCAGCATCGTTTCCGGAAGGTACCATTAATCCGTATAATAATTGTTCAAGAGTTAAGACATCACCAGGTCTGATATGAGCTTTCGAACTATCAAATGGGATACTTTCAATCTCTTCTGAAACAATAACCGTGTCTGAAATATTTCCAAGTTCTAAAGCAAGAAGAGCAGTCATGATCTTTGTAGTACTTGCTGGATATAATTTTTCATTGCTATTTTTTGAGAAAAATATATTATCAGGTGTGTTTTCAATAATAATCGCAGCTTCAGCTTGAACAGTTTCTTTGAAATTAATCTGCTTTTCTATAGGTCTTATTTTAGTTGGGTTAATATATGGTGTTGAATTAATACCGTTATTAAGTTGCAAGGGTAACGTAAAAAAAGCCTTAGAATTTTCGATATATAATTCACCATTATAAATAGTTAAGAACTCTGACAGGGGGTAAAATGTTGATCCCTGATAAGTAATCTGTGGGTGTTTAGAAGAACTGTTATCAATAAGAAAGCGTTCCACTTGAGCGACGATAGTTTCCTTTTTTGCCGCTTGTACAATGAAGCTTTCTGGAACAATGGTAGATATAAAACCACATGTTAAAATAATAAAAATCATCTTAGCAACAACTTTTCTCACACAACAGCCTCCCTAATAGTAGCTCATATTAATGATGAATATATGAAAGGTAAATTTGGATTATTCCATGATAATACTTCAATAATTATTATAGTAGAAATATAAATGCCCGAATAGAGTTAGATAAATGATTTTTATAATAATTTAAGACGATGGATCAGCTACCAAATTCTTATGTTATATGTGGTAGGAGGGGAGAAACTCAAAAAATAGGTGGTATCGTGCATAACCTGTGTAACATAGCGCACAACGGAGTGATGATCGAACATAATGGAGTGTGAATCGTGTAAACCCGAGTCATAATTGCAAATAATAAGTAAACCCTCGAAGTACAATAGTTAACCATGAAATTAGAGCAAACGAAATATTTAAGTAGAAATAAATGCCTAAACACTTGAAATCATGTGATCTTTTCAAGTGTTTAGGCATTTATACTACGTTGTAACAAAAAAGTATAAAAAAGATAATAAACAGAAAAGTCTAAAAACCTTTGTTATATATTCTATCAAAAATTCACAAAAAAGACACAAAGCGTGTAAAACTATAACTATCGTTTCATCAATTTCTTAAGGGGCATTAAGACTTCCAAATAAAAACTTAAGAGAAACAAAAAAGACTAGATGGGATATTTCCCTGAAGGTCCGAAAAGTTCAACTTACAAGCAGTAATTGAAAATTATTTACGGTTTGAAGTTAAACTTTACCATATTAACTAATTAAAGGGGCTAAAAACATGAAGATTAGTAGTTTGTTTACATTTAAAGATGAAAGGATGAAAGTATTACATTTAACTTGGATTGCTTTTTTTATTTCCTTCTTCACTTGGTTTAATATGGCTCCTTTAGCGACAACGATGCTAGAAAGTATGGATTGGCTAACGAGAGAACATCTGGCAGCCTTAGCTATATTAAACGTGGCACTTACTATTCCGGCAAGGATTGTGATCGGGATATTACTTGACCGTTTTGGTCCGAGAAAAGTTTACGCTGGACTATTGCTTGTAATGGCAATTCCGACTTTTGCTTTTGCCTTCGGTAATAGCTGGATGCAATTAATGATTTCACGATTACTTATTAGTAGTATAGGGGCAAGTTTTGTTATTGGAATTAGAATGGTCTCAGAATGGTTTCCGCCAAAGGATATTGGATTTGCTGAAGGAGTTTACGGTGGTTGGGGTAATTTTGGTTCAGCCGTGGCAGCGATGTTGCTTCCGTGGATCGCCTTAACGATGTTTGGTGGTGAAAATGGTTGGCGATATGCAATTGCATTATCTGGTTTGTTTTGTATTATATATGCTTTTATTTATTACTTCTCTGTTAAAGATACACCAGAAGGTAAAGAGTATATCCGTCCAAAACGAAACGGAGCAATGGAAGTTAGTAGTTGGGGTGACATGGTTCAACTAATCCTTTGGACAATTCCTTTGGGTGGTGCACTTGCAATATTAGCATGGAGATTAGAAGGACTTGGGTTTATTACAAGTACTGCCTTGCACGTTAGTTATGGAGTTATACTTTTAACATTTGTATATCAAGTATATAAAATTCTTCAAGTGAATGTACCAATCTTGAAGAAGGGAGTTCCAAAGGACGATCGTTATAAATTTAAAAATGTAGCGGCCTTGAATACTACTTATTTTGCTAACTTTGGGGCTGAACTAGCGATTGTTTCAATGCTACCGATGTTTTTCCAATTGACGTTCTCGCTTACACCAACATCAGCAGGTTTAATTGCAGCGTCGTTTGCTTTTATTAATATTGTAGCTCGTCCACTTGGTGGTATTCTATCCGATCGTATGGGAAGCAGAAGAAATACGATGTTGGTATATATGTTTGGGATATCAATTGGCTTAGTGGCAATGGGCTTCATAGACTCAGGTTGGCCGTTAGTTTTAGCTATTTTAATTACTGTTTTAACATCAGTATTTATACAAGGGGCAGAAGGGGCGACGTTTGCGGTTATTCCAATGATCAAAAAAAGGATTACTGGACAAATTGCTGGAATGGCTGGTGCATACGGGAATGTCGGTTCAACGATTTATTTAACACTTTATACGTTCGTAACACCTCAACAGTTTTTCTTCATTTTAGCATCAGGAGCGTTTATTAGCTTTCTCGTTTGTTTCTTCTTTTTAGAAGAGCCAGAAAATGCTTTTGCAGAAGATTATTATACGTCATCTGTAGACGAGGATACGAATGCGAAAGAGTCACTCGAAACATATGAAGAGAGAAAGGCTCTTTAATCTGCTATTAATTAACTGAAAATTTTATATTTTTAAACGAAGGGGAAGTTAGAAGGTCTTCTGACTATAGAAAAAAGCTGAGTGATACACAGAATTATGCAGGGGGTAAAAATTATGGCAAAAAAACATCTAGTTTTAGTTGGTAATGGTATGGCTGGTGTGCGTTGTATTGAAGAGATTTTGAAATTAGGTGGGAACGAAGAGTTCGAAATCTCAATTTTTGGAGATGAACCCCACGTAAATTACAACCGAATTATGTTGTCGGCAGTGTTGGCTGGGGATACAACGGTGAAAGACATCGAACTAAACAGTTTAGAATGGTATGAGGAAAATAACATCTCATTATATGTAAATGAAAAAGTAACTAGAGTAGATAAAGAAAAACAAGTGCTCTATACAGATAAAGGGAGAGAGACTTCTTATGACCATGTAATTTTAGCTACTGGATCTAATCCTTTTATTCTTCCGGTTCCAGGTGCAGATTTAAAAGGAGTCATTGCTTTTAGAAGTATTGAAGATTGTGAAACGATGATTGATGCTGCGAAAACCTATAAAAAAGCAGTTGTCATTGGTGGGGGATTACTTGGATTAGAAGCCGCTCGTGGACTATTAAATTTAGGCATGGAAGTCGATGTTGTCCACTTACCAGAATATTTAATGGAAAGGCAGCTTGATGAGGTAGCATCAGGATTATTACGCAAAGAATTAGAACAACAAGGTATGAACTTTTTAATGTCTAAAATGACAACAGAGATTTGTGGTACAGACCGTGTTGAAAAAGTGAAGTTTAAAGATGGAACTGAAACTGAGGCAGACCTTGTTGTCATGGCAGTTGGAATAAAACCGAACATCGCAGTCGCCGTTGAAAGTGGTATTGAAGTGAACCGAGGCATTGTTGTAAATGACTTTTTGCAAACTAGCGCTGAGAATATTTATGCTGTTGGTGAATGTGCCGAGCACCGAAATATGGTTTACGGTCTAGTTGCACCGCTTTGGGAACAAGGAAAGGTACTAGCAAACCACATTACTGGAAAACATCAAGAAGTGGGTTACGAAGGTTCAGTTCTATCAACGAAACTAAAAGTTTCAGGAGTAAATGTATTTTCAGCAGGTGAGTTTCTCAATACGCCAGAATCCAAAAGTATTCGTGTGCATGATGAATTTGTTGGTGTATATAAAAAGGTTGTTATTCAAGATAACAAAGTCATCGGTGCCGTATTATATGGGGACACATCTGAAGGAACAAAGTTATTTAACATGATACAGTCCCAGGATGATATTTCAGGATTATCTAGCGTAAACATTATTCAAAATGTCGGTACTGATGATGCCGGCTCTACAACCACATTATCTGATCAAGATACCGTTTGTGGCTGTAATGGGGTAACAAAAGGAGAAATTGTTCGGGCGATTAAAGAAGATGGGTTATGTTCGGTAAATGAGATTAGCAGTTGTACAAACGCTGGTCGTTCTTGTGGATCTTGTAAACCAATTGTAGGTGAGATACTTGCTGAAACGATTGGTTCTGAATTAGCAAGTGCTTCAAATAAAGAAACAATTTGTGGTTGTACAGATTTATCTCATGAGGAAGTAGTAGAAGAAATTCGAGCAAAAGGGTTAACACATACAAGAGAAGTAATGAATGTTCTTGGGTGGAAAACAGAAGATGGATGTTCAAAGTGCCGACCAGCACTAAACTACTATTTAGGGATGGTTCAGCCTACCAATTACCAAGATGAGAGAGAATCTAGATTTGTAAATGAACGTATGCACGCTAATATACAAAAAGACGGTACGTATTCAGTAGTACCTAGAATGTATGGTGGAGTTACTAATCCAGCTGATTTGAGAAAAATTGCTGATGTAGCAGAAAAATATCAAGTGCCATTAGTAAAAGTAACTGGAGGGCAAAGAATTGATTTAATAGGTGTGAAAAAAGAAGATCTACCTGCTGTTTGGGAAGAGTTAGGAATGCCATCTGGTTACGCATATGGAAAGACTTTAAGAACTGTAAAAACATGTGTAGGAGAAAGTTTCTGCCGTTTCGGAACACAAGATTCAATAGGACTTGGAATTGCTCTTGAGAAAAAATTTGAACGATTAAACACACCACATAAAGTGAAAATGGCCGTTTCTGCTTGTCCAAGAAACTGTGCAGAATCAGGAATTAAAGATGTTGGAATTGTTGGAATAGAAGGTGCATGGGAAATTCATGTAGCTGGAAATGGAGGGGCAACCTTAAGAAAAGGAGATTTATTTGCTAAAGTAACAACAACCGAAGAGGTAATAGAGATTACAGCTGCATTCCTCCAATATTATCGCGAAACGGCAAGATATTTGGAAAGAACCTCACATTGGGTTGAACGTGTTGGACTAGAGAATATTAAAGAAAAAATATTAAATGATGACAAGTTTCGCTCAGAGTTGGTAGAAAGAATGGAAGTTACACTATCAACGTTAGTTAAAGATCCATGGGAAGAAATTATTGAAAGTGAAACGTTGAAGGATGAACTGTTTAAAAATAAACGAATTGAAGTTTTGCAATAAGAAAGTGTACCTTTATAAACTTTTGGGGGGATATTCAAATGGAAACTGTTGTGAAAAATAATCGTCAAATTAAGGTTGCAAGTCTATCAGAGCTGCCGGTACAGTTAGGAAAAGAAGTTATCGTAAATGGACATGAAATAGCATTATTTAAGTTAGCTAACGGGAATGTAAAAGCCATAGAGAACAAATGTCCACATAAACAAGGTCCTTTATCTCAAGGGATCGTAAGTGGTGAGTATGTATTTTGCCCACTGCATGATCGGAAATTATCTCTTGAAGATGGAGTTGTTCAAAAACCTGATACGGGATGTGTAAAAACTTTCGAAGTAACGGTTAAGGGAGATGACGTTTTTATTCAACTGTAATAAATAGAGTTAATCGTTAATGTTATCATTAATTGTTGGAAAATAATAAACTAGTAGATTTTCATTTAAAAATCAAGGCGTGGTGGGGATATGTAATTACAAGCTTTTCCACCATGCCTTACCTCAATATAATTAAACATTAATAAGACTAAGATAAATGCAATAAGAGTTTACTAGATGTTAGAGGGAGTGTCTCGTAATGAATAAAGGAAAAGTATATCTAGTTGGGGCTGGACCTGGAGATAAACAACTAATTACAGTGAAAGGGTTACAATGTATTCAGAAGGCCGATGTTATTTTATATGATCGGCTTGTTAATCCATTGCTATTAGAGGAAGCCCCAGTAGGAGTGGAATTAATCTATTGCGGAAAACTTCCTAAACAACATATAGTAAGACAAGAGAAGATTAATGAACTTCTTGTTACGAAAAGTAAAAAAGGTAAAACAGTTGTAAGGCTAAAAGGTGGAGATCCAAGCGTATTTGGCCGTGTTGGGGAAGAGGCTGAGGTACTTGCACAAAATGAAATTGAATTTGAAATAGTACCAGGTATAACTTCTGGAATTGCCGCAAGTTCGTATGCCGGTATTCCCGTCACCCATCGAGATTATGCTACCTCTTTTGCGGTTGTAACTGGACATGATAAATCAAAAGATGGAGTGCCTCATATTGATTGGAAGAGTTTAGCTAAGGGCATTGATACGATCGCTTTTTACATGGGAATTGGTAATTTAGCCTATATTACAAGTCAACTAATAAGACATGGGAAATCCAAACAAACCCCTGTAATCCTAATCCAATGGGGGACATATGGTCATCAACAAACGTTAGAAGGTACTTTACAAACAATTAGTCAAAAAGCAGAAGAGGAAAGGTTTCAAAATCCAGCTATTACATTAGTAGGTCCAGTTGTTTCCCTGAGAGAGAAGCTGAAGTGGTTTGAGAAAAAAACACTTTCTGGCAAAAGCATTGTTTTAGCAAGAACAACAGCAGGAGAAGGAGAAGTTGCTCAAAAATTAACAACTCTTGGTGCAGATGTATTTCAATTTCCGCGTTTCGAGTCTCAATCTTTACTTTTTGATAAAAGTACGAAGAGAAAATTTCAAAAAGTTACTCATTACAAGCAAGTTTTATTTACATGTCCAACAAGTGTAGATTTATTTTTTGAAGCACTTTCACTATATGGCATGGATATCCGTTCTATACAAGGAACGTTTTTTGCAAAATCGATAAAAACCGAAAATGCTTTAAAAAAATATGGGTGTACGTCTCAACCTGATTCAGAATTATCTTTTTCTAGCAATTTATTAATGATTGGTGGTAAAACAAGTGACCGTGCACCGGTACCACTTAATAGACGTTTAGACTATTTGGCCTTGCATCAAACAAAGTTAGTTGAACAATCGGTAGAAACTTTACGTCGACTTGAAACGGAAAAAATGATGAATACAGTTATTTTTCCAAGTGCAAAATCAGTGGAAGTTTTTATAGATACTCTACAAGCAAATAAAATTAATACAAATGATTATTTTGCAAATAAAACAATCATTACTTTTGGTGAAAAGTCTCATCAAGCAGCACAAGTTGCAGGCTTGAAAGTTGATGACTGTTTATCAAAGCCTTCTATTGATGAATTAATCAAAACATTAACATCTCAAAAAGTATTGCAATAATAAAGCAGTGGTCATTGTACCAATGCTTTTTTTGCTGTTGTAAAATAAGTAGTTATTGATAAGTTTGTGAAAATGAAGACCTGGTAGTAAATCTTTGAAACTCGCAATTAAAATGCAAATTCACGGCAGTAAGGTACAGTTAAATGAAAAATAAAAAGCAAAAAAAGCGCGATCCCTAATAGGACGCGCTTTAAATATAGATTAATTACCACTTTAATGCATTTAAGTCCACTTCTGGAACTAACCCTTCTTTTGCAGCACGACCAAGTAATGCTTCGATAGCTGCGAAGCCATCTTTTCCTAAGTTTGCAGAAAATTTATTTACATACAAATCTATATGTGCTTGAGCAACTTCAGGAGATAATTCTTGGGCGTGACCCATGACGTATTCTAAAGAAGCATCGGGATTTTTCCAAGCATATTCTACGGATTGGCGGATTGAGTTAGCCAAAGCATCTAAATCTAATGTGCGACGGGCGATAATTGCTCCAAGTGGAATAGGTAAACCAGTGTCGTTTTCCCACCATTCTCCTAAATCAGTGAGGAGTGACAAATCATATGTATGATAAGTAAAACGTGCTTCATGAATAACTAAGCCTGCATCAACCGATCCATCGCGAACCGCCGGCATAATCTCATGAAATGGCATGACAACTATTTCTCCTACACCACCAGGCACTTTCTCGGCTGCCCATAATCGAAATAGTAAATAAGCTGTTGAGCGTTCACTTGGGACAGCAATCCGTTTACCAGAAAGGACGGAAGGATCAGAAAAATTATCCTTTGATAAAACTAGAGGACCACAACCACGTCCTAGTGCCCCGCCACAAGGTAGCAATGCATAATCAGATTGTACCCATGGTAGGGCGGCATAAGATATTTTTAATATATCAAATTCATTTTTTTGTACAGCTAGTTTATTTGTTACATCAATGTCTGCATAAGTAACATCCAACTTAGGTGTCCCTGGAATTAAGCCATGTACTAATGCGTGAAAAATAAAAGTGTCGTTAGGACAAGGTGAAAATACAATGTTCAATTTAGCACCTCCGGTAATATTGAACTTACTTTTTCTAGTGCTTCTAGTGCCTCTTTTATTTTCCAGGCACTTCGATCACGAGGACCAACTGGATTTGAGATCGTCCGAATTTCTAAACAGGGAATGTGAAATTCTTTAGCTGCTGAGGCAACTCCGAACCCTTCCATAGCTTCAGCGGTGGCACCCGAAAATCGCGCAGCCAACTCTTGGGCAGTTTCCTCGGTTCCAGTAACAGTAGATAAAGTAAGAATGGGCCCTGTTTTAACAATCATTCCCGAATTCTTTAATGTTTCCGTTACTTTAATGACTAATTCCCGGTCTACTGAGACCCGAGAAAAACCAAAACCTAATTCTTCAACCGTACTAAACCCATCAACTGTTTGGGCGCCAAGGTCAGCTGCAATGATCTCAGAACTTACTACAACTGAACCAGTTTCTGCTTGATTACGAAAACCACCACCGATACCAGCACTAATTACTACATGAAAATTGGAAGTTGCTAGTGCTTTTGTTGTAGTGATTGCTGCAGCTACTTGTCCGACCCCAGCTACAATAACATCAAACCTACTGTCACCATTTAGTCCACGTAACACAGCTTCTTGTTCAGCTTTAACAGCTGTCATAATTAGTACTTTTCCATTCATAAAATTTCTCCTTCTTCGGAATGATAGGTATGTAGAATTCATCCCACTATAAAGGTATCTTATTTCTTTCCATCATGTAAAGGCTTAAGTCCACAAAAGATGTCGTCTAAGTCTCTTACTTAGTTACAAATTGTTTTTTCGTCGTTTATTACTGTTTTTTATTCTTTCACCAATACTACGAATTTTTTTTTCCATTTCCTCAGTTGCCATTTTTCCGGTTAGAAACTTTTCGTGTATTTTTTCCTTCATAACAGCTTTACTTAACCTATCAAAGTGATCCATATTAAAAACACCCTTTCTACTTTTCTATTAATTATGATCCCTAATATTTTACAGATATAACCAGATGTTGGAGGGGGGTTACTAATAATTTTTACAATTTTGAAAAGTAAACCTTTACATTAAGGAAAAGTACTTAAGTTGTAAAAAAAAATAGAAATAACATCTGTTAGGTCTGCTATAATTAATCACCGGTATAATCAAATTTAATTTTAAACCTGGAGGGTTATAAAATGTTTGGCATATCATCATTGTTATCAGAACCTTTAATACTTATCTTTTTCGTTTTATTTATAGGCTCATTTATTGGGCAAGTAGAGTATAAGGGGATAAATTTGGGAGCTTCAGGAGTTTTGCTTTTTGGTATGGTGTTAGGACATTATGGATATCAAATCCCTGCTGTCGTCCAAAATCTAGGATTAAGTTTATTTATAGTTGCAGTAGGGCTGCAAGCCGGACCAAGATTTTTTCGGATGATGAAAAGTAGTGGGTTAGTATTTGGAATTTTAGGATTTTTAATTATTGTTATAGCATGTTTAACGACCATTTTAGTAGGGAAGTTTTTTAATCTTTCGGCACCGTTGACAATTGGTTTGATGACGGGTGCATTGACAAGTACTCCTGGATTAGCTGCGGCTCTAGAGGCGACCAATGACCCGATTGTGTCAGTAGGTTACGGAATTGCTTATCCTTTTGGAGTAATTGCTGTTGTCCTATTCGTTCAACTGTTTCCGAAAGTTTTAAAAGTTGATTTACGCAGAGATTTAAACAAAACTCTCAGTCCTGTTAAACATAAAAGTTCTCTCAAAAAAATGGCTATAGCTATAGAAAAAAATAATATCCATAAAAAGACGTTAAAAGAACTACAATCAATGATTAAGAGTAATGCGGTAATTAGTCGTGTAATTAGGGGAGATCGTAATTTTCTTGGAAGAAATGATACAGTTCTATTAAAGGGGGATGAAATAATTGCTGTTGGTTACCCTGAGGACTTATCTAAATTAGAGGTGGCTGTTGGTTCAGAAGTAACATCTAATGTTAATTTTAGAGATAACTTAAAGATGCATCGTGTCGTTGTTGATTGCCAAGAAATGATTGGGAAAAATCTACGAGAAATAAAATTACGAGAAAAATATAGTGTTACTGTTACTAGATTAGAAAGAGGTGGATATGAATTTAATCCTAGTTCAAAGTGGCGCTTTGAACGTGGGGATGTGCTATCTGTTGTTTGTAGTCCAGAAAGAATTAAAGCAGTACAGGAATTGTTTGGGGCAAAGCAACATCAAGAAGTAAATGTGCATATTTTCTCAATAAGTATCATTTTATTAATCGGTATTCTTGTAGGAATGATTCCTATTCACTTGCCCTGGCTAGGGACTATGACATTAGGAGTTGCAGGAGGTCCATTATTAGTTGCTATTATTATTGGACATTTTGGAAAATTAGGTCCAATAAAAGCGAGATTTTATCAACCTTCTAATCGAGTTATTAGGGATATTGGTCTTGTGTTATTTTTAGCAGGAGCGGGTACAACTGCTGGTCAAGGTTTAGTAGAAGTCATTGAAAAAGAAGGATTTGTATTAATTATTGGTGGTGCAATTATTACGATTGTTCCGTTAATTACAGCATTTATTATTGCTAAAAAACTATTTCATTTAAGTATTATCCATTCATTAGGGGCAATTTGTGGTGGAATGACGAGCACACCAGGATTAGGAGCCTGTAACAATTTGATAGATACAGAGGATCCTGCGATTGCTTATGCTGCGGCTTATCCAATTGCTTTAATTTTTATCTCGATAGCTTCACAACTATTAGTGTTGATTTTGTAGCGGAATGAATACTTTCGACACGTACTTTTCTAATCTAATAAACATTTTAAAAGAGTACTCTTAGCTAAATTTGGAATCAAATAAGACATATACTGTAAAAAATCAGAAATTTCACTAAGTTTAGAGACTATTTTAGTTAGTCTCTTTTTTTTTACTAGAAATTTTCTAGATGATTTTACAAAAAAACTAAGGTACTTGTTTAATATTTAGAAAAACCAAGTTATTTTACGTTTATAAAATATGTTAAAATAATTTAATTAAACGTTATTAGAGGAGTTTTGTTGCATGAAAAAAGCACTCATAGTCGTCGTTCAGTTATTTTTTCTTTGGCTCTTAAATGAGTTAGGGTATTTTCTAGTGAATACATTCAATTTGCCTATACCTGGAAATGTATTAGGGATGGTATTGTTATTTATTCTTTTATTGACTGGTGTTGTTTCATTAAAATGGGTAGAGGAGGCTTCATCTTTATTAATTAAGCATTTAGCATTCTTTTTTATACCGATTGCAGTTGGATTGATGAGTTTTGGTAGTCTATTTATACAACATGGTATTACTCTTGCTAGCATTGTAATTGGTAGTGCTGCTATTGGTATTTATGTTACAGGGATGATATCTCAGACACTAGCAAAGAAGAAGGAAGGTGGAAATGTTGAACATGAGCGTCACCCTATTTAGTATTGCAATTACAGTAGGTGCTTATCTCCTTTCTAGAAAAGTCGGAAAAAGGTATCCATCTCCTTTTACAACTCCTGTTTTTTTTAGTACGACAGTTATTATTGTAGTGTTACTTTCCTTTGAATTAACATTTGAGGATTATACATTAGCAAAAGATATCATGACTTTTTTATTAGGGCCTGCAACAGTTGCCCTTGCCGTCCCTTTATACAAAAATCGTGAAATTATTAAGAAACATAGTGGACCTGCTTTAGTAGGTATGATTTTAGGTACACTGTCAACGATTTTAGCAGCTGTACTTTTAGCGAAGCTTTTTACGCTTTCTAGCGAGTTGGTAGCTTCATTAAGTGTAAAATCAGTAACAGTGCCAGTGGCGGTGGAAATTTCAACGATTATTGGGGGTGACCCTGCATTAACAGCGGCATTTGTGGTTGCTACTGGTGTACTCGGAACGATGATAGGTCCGTGGTTAATGAGTGTAACAAAAATTGACCACCCACTTTCAAGGGGGTTATCACTTGGAACAATTTCCCATGGTCAAGGGACTGCACAAGCTGCAGTAGAAGGAGAATTACAAGGTGCCGTAGCTGGAGTAGCTATGGGGTTAGCGGCTATTTTTACATCTGTCGTTGTTCCGATAATCATTCCATTCTTTATATAATAAAAAAACTCCCTGCCGAATACTATATCTAGTTAATTTGGTACGTTTGTAACTAGATATAGATTCGTGTGGGGAGTAAAAAATTATGGAATTCGTTCAATAGATTGAATTTTTTTAAAAAATAAAATTTTTTTTAGGGATTTTGTAAGTTTTGGTATTAATTTTATAAGAATTACGTTATGATAATAGTGAAAAGTCTACTAGGGGAGTCCATAATGCTTGGATTGAGAAAAGAATGCGTTAAATTCTTTGACCCTTGGAACCTGATCTGGATGATACCAGCGGAGGGAAGTAGTAAAAACAAGAAGGTTGACGGGAATACGTATATCTTTTGTCGCTTTCTTTGATTTTTCTTACATCCAATCGGGTTCTGTATTCAGAGCCCGATTTTTTTATTTTATACTTTATAGATATTACGCCACGATATCGTATCTAGCTGAATAGGTTAATTTAGATTATGAATTTCACTCTATTAAAAAGTATAAAATTTGTAGGATAATAGTTTAGGTAGCTAAGGCTTTTACCAATAATAACTTGGTGTATAGCTAAGTCTACTTATAGAAAAATCATTTCCTTTATAGTTGGTGTATCTTCAGTCACAAATTTAATTTGAGGAGGAAGTTACGTTGTCAATGCAAAAAGAAATGTCTATTGAATTAAAGTCACAATTTGCAGCAAGTAAAAAAGTTTATGTTGAAGGTTCAAGAAAGGATATTCAAGTACCTATGAGGGAAATTGAGCTTTCAGCGACTACTGGAATTGCAGGGAATTCAGAGAACCCTCCCGTTCGTGTATATGATACGAGTGGTCCTTATACGGATGTAAGCTATGAAGTTGACGTTCGTAAAGGGTTACCCCCAATTCGAAAACAATGGATTTTAGAGCGAAATGATGTGGAGGAGTATGATGGGCGTGAAATAAAACCTGAAGATAATGGTTTTAAAGAAAACGATCCACGCGCAAACCTTGAGTGGTTTCCAAACACAAGCAGCAGACCGCTTCGTGCAAAAGCTGGAAAATGTGTGACGCAAATGCATTATGCAAAACAAGGCATTATAAGTCCTGAAATGGAGTTTGTAGCGATTAGGGAAAATTTGGATCCGGAATTTGTCCGTGACGAAATTGCTCGTGGGCGCGCAATCATTCCTAACAATATTAATCACCCAGAAAGTGAGCCGATGATTATCGGACGGAACTTTCATGTGAAAATTAATGCTAATATCGGAAATTCTGCGGTTACTTCGTCAGTTGAAGAAGAAGTAGAAAAAATGACATGGGCAACTCGTTGGGGTACGGATACTATTATGGACTTATCAACGGGTAAAAACATTCATACTACACGGGAGTGGATTATTCGTAATTCCCCAGTACCTGTAGGAACGGTACCTATTTATCAAGCTTTAGAAAAAGTGAATGGGATTGCTGAGGATCTTACTTGGGAAGTGTACCGTGACACGTTAATAGAGCAAGCGGAACAAGGTGTTGATTACTTCACCATTCATGCGGGAGTATTACTTCGCTACATTCCTATGACAGTTAATAGAATGACTGGAATTGTCTCTCGTGGTGGTTCAATATTAGCACAATGGTGTTTAGCTCACCACGAGGAAAATTTCTTATATACTCACTTTGAAGAAATTTGTAAAATCCTTAAAGCGTATGACATTGCTGTTTCCTTAGGAGATGGCTTACGCCCAGGGTCAATTGCTGACGCTAATGATGATGCTCAGTTTGCTGAACTAGAAACATTAGGAGAACTAACAGAAATTGCTTGGAAACATGATGTTCAAGTTATTATCGAAGGCCCAGGACACGTGCCGATGCATAAAATTAAAGAAAATATGGATAAACAGCTTGAAATTTGTAAAGAGGCACCATTTTATACTTTAGGTCCACTTACAACAGATATTGCTCCAGGTTATGATCATATTACATCAGCGATAGGTGCAGCGATGATTGGTTGGTATGGAACGGCCATGTTATGCTATGTAACACCGAAAGAACATTTGGGTTTACCTAATAAAGAAGATGTTCGAGAAGGGGTTATTACTTATAAAATTGCGGCTCACGCAGCTGACTTAGCTAAAGGTCATCCAGGTGCTCAAAACCGAGATGATGCTTTATCAAAAGCACGCTTTGAGTTTCGCTGGCATGATCAATTCAACCTTTCTCTTGATCCAGAACGCGCACGAGAATTCCATGATGAGACTCTTCCTGTAGAAGCGGCTAAAACGGCTCATTTTTGCTCTATGTGTGGACCAAAGTTTTGCTCGATGAGAATTTCTCATGATATTAGAAACTCTGCGAATGAACAAGGAAAATCGGATGCTGAGATCATTGACGAAGGAATGAAGCTTAAAGCAAAGGAGTTCGTAAATGATGGAGCAAAGCTCTATAAATAACAGTAACAATATTGAACAGGTAAAAAGAATTAATGCGGAAATTCAAATTCTAGATATGAAAAAGAAGCAGCTACAACATGAGTTAAAAACTATTCAAAATAATTGTTCTCATGATTTTGTTGAAACAGAGCTAATGCGAAAATGTCGCAAATGTAAATGGACGGAAAGTGTTTATTATTAAATATTCTTAATGTTTCTCTATAATTTTGAGATGGAACTTTTTTTACCTTAAGAGTAGGATAAGTACCTTAACGAAAACTAAAAATATAAAAGCAAAAAAGCAGCAGTAGTAATTACTGTGCTTTTTTGCTTTTTCCACCGGTTAGTAATTAGAAAAGTAAACGAAAGGTTCTAATTAGCCTAGTAATGTAACCCTTATAATATTCTGAAGATAAATGGAAAACGATAGTAATCCCCTTCATATGCCTTAATTGCAGCTACAATAGTCAATATAAATGCACCAATTGCGACAATGGCTAGAAGAAAAGCACCAATAACGATAATGATTAATATCGCACTAACAATTGAGTAAACCGTAAACGAAATTAAGAAATTAAAGTACTCTCTACCGTGGTGATCGATAAATTGTGACTCGTCTTTTTTTAATAACCAAATGAGGAGTGGGCCAATAAATGCTGTGAAAAAGCTAATAAGGTAAATCAGCATGGCTAACGTACGCTCATCTTTTTCCACCATTAAATCACCTCCTTAACCTATTTTTATTCATAAAATAAGTTAATGTACCTTTTTTCTTTAAAATACTTTTGCTTACTCATCATTTATAATGTAGATTTGCTATAATAGAACTATTGTATTTAGATTAATATACGGAATAGATAAGGATGGTTTCATGAGTATTCTTTCAGTAGAGAATTTACATAAAACATATGGAGATAAAACGTTGTTTGATGATCTTTCTTTTACAATTTCATCAAGAGATCGAATTGGTCTTATAGGAGTAAACGGAACAGGGAAATCAACCCTATTAAAGATATTAGCTGGAATTGAGTCATACGACAAAGGTAAGATCACACATGCTAATCAATTTCATATCGAATATTTACCGCAACAACCAGAATTAGATCATTCGCTAACTGTATTGGAACAAATTTATTTTGGAGATTCAGCAATTATGGTTGCGATGCGGGAATATGAGGCAGCTATTGCCGAGTTAGAAAAAGAACCAGAGAGTGAAAAGTTGCAAATGCGACTTTTACAAAAGCAACAAAAGATGGATGAATTAGAAGCTTGGGAGGCAAATACCGTTGCAAAGACGGTTTTAACTAGACTAGGGATTACCGACTTTTCTAAATCCGTTGCACTTTTATCGGGTGGTCAAAAAAAACGTGTTGCGATCGCAAAAGCACTTATACAAAAGGCTGATCTCCTAATATTAGACGAACCGACAAACCACTTAGATAATGAAACGATTGAATGGTTGGAAGTTTTTTTATCTCAGTATAAGGGTGCAATGCTGTTAGTTACCCATGACCGTTATTTTTTAAACCGAGTCACGAATCAAATTTTTGAATTAGATCTTGGGAAATTATATACGTACGAAGGAAACTATGAGGTCTTTTTAGAAAAGAAAGCTGAACGAGAAATTATTGAGGAACAAAATGAAGAAAAACGCCAAAATACGTTACGGAGAGAATTGGCATGGCTACGCCGTGGTGCAAAGGCTCGAACAACAAAGCAAAAAGCAAGAATTCATCGAGTCGAAGAACTGAAGGAACAAAAAGGACCTGTGGCTAAACAAAATGTTGAATTTTCAATTGGTTCGAAGCGTCTTGGAGACAAAGTTATTGAAGTCGAGAGAATAGCTAAAGCATTTGGGAGTTCGAATCTTATTAATGATTTTAGTTATTTAGTTGTACCTGGAGAGAGGCTCGGTATCATTGGTCCAAATGGGAGTGGTAAATCGACGTTATTAAATATTCTTGCTGGACGTTTGGAGCCTGATAGTGGGACGCTTGAAGTAGGAGAAACAGTAAAGATTGGTTACTATACTCAAGGTGACGAAGAGATGAATGGTGATTTACGTGTTGTTGAATACATTAAAGAAATTGCTGAGGTTGTTCATACTTCAAATGGTCAAACTATTACAGCAGAGCAAATGCTTGAACGATTTTTATTTTCAAGAGCGATGCAATGGACGTATATTCGTCGTTTATCAGGCGGAGAGCGCCGTCGTCTTTATTTGTTAAAAATATTAATGACTGAGCCTAACGTATTGTTTCTAGATGAACCTACAAATGACCTAGATATTCAAACATTAAGTATTTTGGAAGACTATTTAGAAGGGTTCCCTGGAGTAGTAATTACGGTTTCACATGATCGCTATTTCTTAGATAGAGTAGTGGATCGTTTGCTCGTATTTAATAATGGGACTATAAGTCGTTTTCAAGGAAGTTATTCTGAATACATGGAGAAGGAAAAAGAACGACAAGAAATGGTTTCAGCAGTTCAACAGGTGACAAAACAGGAGCAACCACGGAAAGAACGAAAGAAAAAGTTATCCTATAAAGACCAACAAGATTGGGATACTATCGAAGACCGCATTGCTGCTTTAGAAGAAAAGAAATCAAATTTAGAAGCGGAAATTGTTGAAGCAGGCAGTGACATTGGACGTATTAATGAATTGTTTGCAAAACAAAAAGACGTAGAAGTTGAACTAGAATTAGCGATGGAACGGTGGGAAGAGCTGTCATTGTTAGTTGAAGAGATTGAGAATAGTTGATATTTTGTAGGGTAGGGATCTAACTGAGGTTAGGTCCCTTTTGGCAATCATTAGCGCGTATCCTAATTAAACTGAAGCTTATTGAAAAAGTCTTACATCTCGTTCCATAAAAATAAAAGAGTTTCATTCTCTTTATCATTTCTGATACTAATGAGAGAACGTAACGTTAGTTCTCTAAATTGTATAAAAAAATGATTCATTTAAACCGGATATATTTACTCAATTTAAATGTTTCTAAATAAAATCTTGTAACAGGATGGGCTTGTCTTAAATTGTAAATACTTCCTATGAACTGCGAAAAGGGAAAGTCGATCTACTCTTATTCTGGTACATAGAGCATTCAGGAGGCTATAAATGAAGGATATATGAGCTACCCTTTAATATAATAACCTCCCTATATAATTCAAATGGCATGTGGGTGTCTCCTCCTCATATATATTATGAAAAAAAAGAGGTGCGGTGCCTGTCCGATAACTGGAAAGTAAATAGTTGTTATTTTCCATTATTGTTCCAAAGATGGAAGCTAAGCTTATCCTGCAACATATAGAGCAACTGCCAGAAAAGGAAAGACATGACCTCATCGCCATCTAGAAAACTATTATCAAAGTAAAGAATTGGAAGCCGTCTCTAGTATTGATTTTCAAACAGATCAAAACTAAGAAAGTCCCATGTCCATTCTTGGGTAAAAAAACAAATACATGTAAAAGCTATGACGAACGTCCAATACCTTGTAGGACGTACTTGAATTATTGCAATCCACAAGTTTGTGCTGATAATTATATTCCTGAGGAAGTGTTTAGCTATGAATTTTTATATGAATACTATATTTATGCAGTAGTTAATACAATCGAAGAGACTATAGTAGATAACGAGAATGACCCTATTATTTTTCCTGACGATGTTTATGAAGCTAACTACTTACCCTTGTTCCAAAAAGAGTTATTGCAAATGTAGTGAAAGGTAGTCAAGTTTTTTTATGGGCCCTGCCTCATACTAGATAAGTTTTAGGTGCGGTACAACTGCCTAAAGATCAAGAGAAACTTGTATTGATTTACTTTAAATTTTATTGGGATGTGTGCAACGAAGTCATAATAATGGTCTATTGAATACAGGAATAAAACTTTATCCCACTCTTAAGGGACAAGTAAGACCCCCACCTCAAAACTTAAGAAAATCGAGAAGTTTAGGTGGGGGATAAACTGCCCCTAAAGGTTCGATATAGAATAACTTTCATCAGTGAAGCTGATGATTAGTTATTCTTATGCCCGTGGTATAAGTTGAACTAACAATCAGTGGGGGATGAAGGAAAACCCCCACTGATTGAAGCTCAGCTTTATAGCTAACAAAGCTACTTCAATCGGTTAAATCCATAAAGAGGTAGCTTTTCTTTGATTTAGCCCATTTTTCAAAAAAATAAGCACAAAATTAGATAAAACCCTATATTTTATATATGAACTTGATAAGTGGGGTGAATAGATGGCAGTCATTAAAGTAAATCAAAAAGATCGCGAAATGTTGGCAAGGCTAATACGAGCCGAGGCTGAAGGTGAAGGCGATTTAGGGATGCTTAAAGCGGGTAATGTTATGGTTAATCGTGTTCGTTCAACATGTCTTGATTTTGTTCATATTAGAACAGTACCGGAAATGACATTTCAATCACCAGGAGGATTTGAGGCGGTCCTTCATGGTTACTTTTATCAACCAGCGCGAGAACATGAATTGCGTTTAGTAGATAGGTTAATTAAAGGGGAACGTCATCATCCAGCTGAATTCTCATTATGGTTCTTTAGACCAGATGGACCATGTCCTGCGCAATGGTGGGGACAATGGAACTCTGGAAGGTATAAAGAACATTGTTTTTATACACCTCTAGCTAGTGAATGTCCAGAAGTTTATTCCGTATTCTAAATTAAGATTGGAGATGTTCTTATGTATTATCAACCAAACCAAAATAATAGTTATCAATTGCCAACAAATAATCAAATTGTTTCCCCTTACGTAACTCAAAATCAATATCCTCCTACAGGAAGTTGCACAAGTCAAAGTACTAGACGAATTCCTATGCATACATTACCTCAAGTTCCTGTAGAAGGAATGTTACCATTAGAGATGTCTTATATTGAAAATATTCTTCGCCTAAATCGAGGGAAAATTGCTAGAGTTTATATGACGTTTGACGGTAGAGCACCTGAAGACAGACAGCAAATGTTTGAAGGTATTATTGAAGCTGCCGGAAGAGATCATATAATATTAAGCGATCCTCAAACAGGCCAGCGTTATTTATTACTTATGGTTTACTTGAATTATGTGGAGTTCGATGAAGAAATTGAATACGACTATCCGTTTAGATAGTATATTTAGATAACACAAAAAAACGCTGGATTTCAATATCTAGCGTTTTTAATTTTACTAGATAGTTCCATTACCTACGGTTAAATTTACTATTAGACAAGCTACGGACTTCAATTACTACATAAAATAAATATCTAAATGGATCATTGTGCTTTGCTTCTACGGTTATTCTTCGCACAACTACTTCACAACCTTACTCACGGACAGATTGGTTCTTTTACATCAATAAGCAAGGCAATTATGTAGGTTTTCTGTGAAGCATAAATAATTTCAAGCTGGTTTGTGTGCTTATGTATTTAGAAGCAATATTAACCATGTGGTAGCTTGCTAGAATCATATGAAAAATCAAGTGAAAAAAAAGCGAATTTTGTGAAAACTAGCAAAAAATTTTTAGTGAGAAAATAAAACCTTTTAATATCAACGATGGAAGCGTTTTAAAAACAGACAAAGTTTGTTCACTGTTTCACAAAGTTTTTTATGCTACAATAAACTCAAGAAAGCAAAAGGAGCTGATAACAAATGATTTTATGCGAATGGAAAGAGTTTTCAACTGATACTGAGACATACACACAAGAGATGTTTGAAGAACTTGTTGAAGACGAATTTGATGCAATGCTCTTTGAAGATGGTAAGGATTTTCCTTCATATATATGGACATCTAACTATGTTTGTATAATAAAAAAGAATTCAAGAATGTACAATGATATTTCAATAACAAAAATTCAAAGAAATCCAGTGTGTGAGTAATTTTTTTTAAAATAACTTGCTCATTGCTTCACATAAATTTGTTTTAAGTAATTTTTTTAAAATAAAAAATGCTCATCACTTCACAATTAATTAAGGATTTATTTTAAGGAGGATTTATTCATGGGAATTGTAGAAAAAGAAGTGGAAAAACAGAATGATGTTACAACAATGATTAACAAGCTTGTGGAAAATGGTCAGAAGGCATTAGAAGAATTTCTAAACTTAGACCAAGAAGCAATCGATAAGATTGTTAAAGCAATGGCTTTAGCTGGTCTTGATCAACATATGCCACTAGCAAAACTTGCTGTTGAGGAAACAGGCCGTGGTATTTACGAAGATAAAATTATTAAAAACATTTTTGCTACTGAGTATGTGTACAACAACATTAAGTATGATAAAACTGTTGGGGTCATTGACGATAACCCAAATAATGGTTTAATTCAAATTGCTGAGCCTGTAGGGGTAGTGGCAGGGGTAACACCTGTAACAAACCCAACGTCTACAACGATGTTCAAAGCAATGATTGCAGTTAAAACAAGAAACCCAATTATCTTTGCTTTCCACCCATCTGCACAAAAATGTAGTAGTGAAGCAGCTCGCATTGTTCGTGATGCAGCGGTAAAAGCTGGTGCACCAAAGGATTGCGTTCAATGGATTGATGCACCGTCAATTGATGCAACACAACAATTAATGAACCATGCTGGTACTGCATTAGTACTTGCTACAGGTGGAGCTGGAATGGTTAAGTCTGCTTATAGCACAGGGAAACCTGCATTAGGTGTAGGACCTGGTAACGTTCCTTGTTATATTGAGAAAACAGCTACTGTCAAACGTGCAGTTAATGATTTAATCCTTTCTAAATCATTTGATAATGGTATGATTTGTGCTTCTGAACAAGCGGTTATCATTGACAAAGAAATTTATGAAGAAGTTAAAAACGAAATGATTGCTAATAACTGCTACTTCTTAAATGCAGAAGAAAAGGCTAAAGTAGAAAAGCTAGTAATCAATGAAAAAGCTTGCGCAGTTAACGCTGAAATCGTAGGTAAACCAGCATTTGAAATTGCTAAAAAAGCAGGTGTAAATGTTCCTGAGTATACAAAAATCCTTGTTGCGGAATTAACAGGAGTAGGACCAGATCACCCACTTTCAAGAGAAAAATTAAGCCCAGTATTAGCTTGCTATAAAGTTAACTCTACAGAAGAAGGTTTCAAACGTGCAGAAGAAATGCTAGAGTTCGGTGGATTAGGGCACTCTGCAGTTATCCACTCAAATGATGATGAAGTTCTCAAAAAATATGGACTTAGAATGAGAGCTTGTCGTATTATAGCAAATGCTCCATCATCTCAAGGTGCAATTGGTGACATTTACAATGCGTTTTTACCATCACTAACATTAGGTTGTGGTTCATACGGTAAAAACTCTGTTTCACAAAATGTAAGTACTGTTCATCTATTAAATATTAAACGTCTCGCGAAAAGGAATGTTAATATGCAATGGTTTAAAGTTCCACCAAAAATTTTCTTTTACAAGCATTCGACTCAATATTTAGCAAAAATGCCTAATATCACAAAAGCATTAATTGTAACAGATCCAATGATGGTTAAACTAGGATATGTTGAAAAATTAACTTACTATTTAAGACAACGCCCTGACTACGTTCAAGTTGAAGTTTTCTCAAATGTTGAGCCTGATCCATCTTTTGATACAGTAATGGCTGGAGCAGAAATGATGGCTAATTTCCAACCGGATTGTATCATTGCCTTAGGTGGTGGTTCAGCAATGGACGCAGCCAAAGGTATGTGGGTATTCTATGAGCATCCAGATGCAGACTTCCATGGCTTAAAGCAAAAATTCTTAGATATTCGTAAACGTGTTGTGAAATATCCTAAATTAGGTCAAAAAGCTCAATTTGTAGCTATTCCAACAACATCTGGAACAGGTTCAGAAGTAACTTCATTCTCAGTTATCACAGATAAGGCAAATAATGAAAAGTACCCATTAGCTGATTATGAATTAACTCCAGACGTAGCTATTATTGATCCGCAATTTGTTATGACAGTACCAAAAGGTGTTACTGCTGACACTGGTATGGACGTACTAACGCATGCGATTGAAGCTTACGTATCTGCTTTAGCAAATGATTTTACAGATGGTTTAGCTATTAAAGCAATTCAATTAGTATTTGAATACCTACCAAGAGCTTACCGTAATGGTAACGATGAACTTGCACGTGAAAAAGTTCATAATGCATCAACAATTGCAGGTATGGCGTTTGCAAATGCATTCTTAGGAATTAACCATAGTTTAGCGCATAAACTAGGTGCTGAGTTCCACATTCCACATGGACGTGCTAATACAATCTTAATGCCGCATGTAATTCGTTACAATGCAACAAAACCTAAGAAATTTACTGCATTCCCTAAGTATGAGCACTTTAAAGCTGACGTACGTTATGCAGAGATTGCAAGAGTTCTAGGATTACCTGCTAAGACAACTGAAGAAGGTGTTGAAAGCCTAGTTCAAGCAATCATTAAATTAGCAAAAGAGTTAGAAATTCCAATGAGTGTTGAAGCTTGCGGTATCAATAAGAAAGACTTTGATGCAAAAGTAGATGTTTTAGCTGACCGTGCTTTTGAAGACCAATGTACAACGGCTAATCCGAAACTTCCTCTTGTAACTGAATTAGCAGAGATCTACAAGCAAGCATATAAAGGTGTTTAATAGATTTAAATAAAGGACTGTCCTAGTGACAGTCCTTTTCTTTATACGTTGAGCGAAAGTATAAATTTTTAGCAAAGTAGCTTATCGACGATGTTAAAAATTTAAAGTCTTTAAGTATAAGTGCAACTAAGGCTCAGCCGGCGCCCAAAGGCTTTGGTTTTGCCAAGTTTTTTCTAACATAATCAGAATTTATAAATTTCTAATTTGGAAACTGTCTAGCGCAAGCAGCCTACGAGCTCGGTCACTTCAGTCAAGCAACTAACTTCAATTACCTCTTGAAATTCTTCGTTGATTAGCTTCATGCAGCTTTGCTCCTGCGGTTACTCGTCGCACGGAAAACAATTGCTCCTGCGGTTACTCGTCGCACAAAACACTGCTTCGAGGAAGCTTACTACGAAGCAGTACTTGAAGACGCAGAAGCACGTAAGCAGCCAAAGAGCGGCTTCTGTCAAAGGCCGCCCCAGTGAAGCTACTGCTTGGATTACTTCGAAGCTGCTTTGCTCCTGCGATTACTCGTCGTACGGAAAACAATTGCTCTTGAGCAAACGGAGTGGCACAGGAGCAGCTGCTCGTGACCAAGGCGCTTGCGCTTTTCTTGCTATAAAAAAGTTACAAAGCATTCGTAAATCATAATCTGAAAATAGATGGGAATGTTATGAATGTTTAGGAGGTGATGACAGTGGCAAGAACACCAAGACCAACAAGAGGAAACAAGGACCCACAAGTAATGGGAGAGAGAAGTGTTAATCCAATGGGAGTTTCACCAGACCATGAATTTTCTACTGAACCTTTAAGTAAAGAAGCAGTGGTAGCCAAAAAGAAAAATACGAAGTAACAAGAAGTATGAAAGTCTGGCTCAATCAACTTTTCGGAAGATTTGAGCCAGACTTTAAATGGTATTAATATTTAACTTTAAAGGATTTATGTGGCTTTTTTACAGTTATATCATTAAATTGTAGATTTTCAACTTTGATAAAACGATTTCCTTTTCTTAAGTTAAAAATAAACTTTTCAAGTTGGTGTTCATCACCAACTGCTTCAATTTCAACACCACCATCATCCATATTCTTTACCCATCCTGTAATTTCATTTTCTAAGGCTAATTGCAACGCAAAGTAACGAAATCCAACGCCTTGTACTTTACCATGGACTATTATTGATAAACTTTTCAATATTCTCATCCTCCTTTGCCGCTTTTGATTATTGTAATAAAATCCTCACTTCTAATCAAAATTTAATATGTAAAAAAATAACTAAACTAGTATAATAAAGTGGAGATTACTAGAACTTTGGAGGATTATTATTATGTTTCGAACAATTATATGGTTTATTTATTTTTGGTATTATTTAATTATTACGTACCCATCCCTTTTAAAGGTAAAAAAATTACAAAAAGCCGGACAAACTGAACAAATGAACGAACTTGTGTTTAAAATCTCAAGTAATTGGGCGAAGAAACTTGTGAGATTAAGTGGATCGACTATTCGTGTCAATGGAAAAGGGAATTTACCTGAGAAAAATTCATTTGTCATTGTAAGTAACCATCAAGGGAATTTCGATATTCCTATTTTATTAGGATTTCTTGAGCGCCCATTAGGTTTTATTTCAAAGGTTGAAGTGAAAAAGATGCCAATCATTAGGGATTGGATGTTTTATATGAATTGTGTTTTCATTGATCGGAAAGATCGACGTCAAGGAATTAGAGCTATAAATCAAGGTGCTGAAAATATTAAAAATGGATCGAATATTGTAATTTTTCCTGAAGGGACAAGAAGTAAAGGGATAAAGAAAAATCCATTTAAATCTGGTAGTTTTAAATTAGCACAAAAAGCAGAAGCTTCGATTGTTCCTGTAGCCATTAACGGTTCTTTCAAAATTATGGAGAAAAATGGTTTTATTATTAAACCAGCTGATGTAACAGTAACGATATTACCGGAAATACAACCGAAAGATTACATGAATAAAGATTTAAAGGAGTTCGCATCAGAAGTTGAACAATTAATTTTTAAGACGTTAGAAAAATAATAAATAATTATTTTTTAGTTGAGTGAATTTCATAATTACCTAAATGGAGCTACATAAAATTAACGAAATGCTCTTTATCCAACAACAGTTAGTATCATAGAAGCGAAAAATACAATTATGAAATTCATTGTTCCTAATATTATTGAAAGAAAGGAGCTGACAATTGTCAGCCCCTTTTATTTGCTTTGGGAATACTCCATATGTTTTTGTTCTAGTTTTGTCTCAATTTTTTTTAAAGCTTCTGGATCACTTAATAACTGCTTTTTATTTTCTTCTACAAGTTCTTCAAATGTTTTACTGAAGATTTTCCTCATCAACATCTTCCTTTTTAAGTAGTTTATTTATTACTTTGATTATAACGTTTTCTAGATATGAAAACGCTTTATTTTGTTACAATTTTTCGAATTATCTGTATCTTATCTGCCGAAGATAAATTAATTTAAGCTTGTTATAGTAAAGATGGTGGTTTTTGCAGTTGAAATAAATTTTATGAATTGAACCCAGAGATAGAATAACTTTTATCAGTGAAAACGGATGATTAGTTATGCCTGTGTTATTAAGTTAAACTAACATCAGTGGGGATGAAGGAAACCTCACTGATTGAGTACAGCTTTATGTGGTTCATTTTTGGTAATAATGGAATGCACTCATTAACGAAAAATATTTATTCACCTAATTTTTAAAGTTACATAATGTATATAAAAGTGTATTTAACCATCTAAGTTCTAAAAAAATTAGGAGCAAGCAAAGAAGCAAATGGAGTGTGAAATATGTATTATCAAAATTATTTTCTTAGGGGTACTACTTCTCAGGATATTTCAATATTACTTACATTAATTATTGAAGTTGTAAGACATGAAGCGATTACTGAACTAACATTTGATTACCTGAAAGTTATTGCACAAGATCAAAGAGACGAGAAGTTATTACAATCAATGTTAGAAGATGAACGGGAACATTTTAATGAGTTAAAAAAGATCTACTTTTCATTAACGGGGAAAAAGGCTGAAGGTGATCCTCCACAATTTGAGATACCAGAGTCATATATTGCCGGAATTGAGGGCTTATATTTTCAGAAATTAGAGATTTTGTCAATTTATAAGAAAATGAGGAACTTATCTCCGTACGTATATATTCGCGAACTAGTTGCAGACTTCATTCATGATGAATTAAGGCATTTAACCATGTTAAACCATATCTTAATAAATAATTGCTTAAAGGACAGAACTTTTGCTTTATATCCATCACCAATATATCAACATGATTTGTTTTCATAATAATAACGAGAAAAACTCATTTTTAACTAGTTGCTTTGATAGTGGTTTATTTCGTTTTGTAATTTCTTGTCGAAAATTAGCTAGTTATCAACAAATGCTATATATAATTACCCACAGTAAATATTACAGTATAGGTGGATAAGTAATAAGTTATTCACACTATACACATGTATATCCACAGAGTTATCCCCAAAACTGACACTTATCCTCAGGTCTTTTGGTTACATTATTTCACATAATGTTCAGAAATGTAAACGTTTAATGGGCCATCGGTTATTTACAAAACCGATTTAATTTATTAGAATATTCACATAAATAAAATTTTTCTAGAAAAACAATATGTTGCTTAATCACAGCAAAAGTAGGGGGACATCTTATGACAGTGACAGTTGATGTAAAAGTGCTTGAAGAAATGGAAAAACAAATTCAGCGATTAAGTAAAGAGTTAAACGAGCTGAAAAAGCCTAAAAACAATGGCTTTGAGAAATTAGATACAGATGTATTTCTTACAGAAGCATATAACTAAAAATAGATAATGCAAAGCTTAACATTTGTTAAGCTTTTTTTACTTAATCAGAATTTATCCCACACTTAAGGGGCAAGTAAGACCCCCACTGACTGAAGTTCAGCTTTATAAATTTCTAACTTGGAAACTGTCTGGCGCAGGCAGCCTACGAGCTCGGTCACTTCAGTCAAGCAACTGACTTCAATTACCTCTTGAAATCCTTCGTTGATTAGCTTCATGCAGCTTTGCTTCGAGGAAGCTTACTACGAAGCAGTACTTGAAGACGCAGAAGTACGTAAGAAGCCAAAGAGCGGCTTCTGTCAAAGGCCTTCCAGTGCCTATCGCTCGTGACCAAAGCGACTTGCGCTTTCAATTGATTTTTCGAGCTTATAATCAACTATAATGAAAATCTGGTATAATATGTGATTCGTTACGAAAATTGAAGTGCTTTAATAATTTTTTTGAAAACCTTTTACTCTAATCTTTAATTATTGTTAAAATATAACTATTAGTTAAAAAGGATTGGAGGAGAAGGTAGTGGATGAAGATAAGAAGAAACAATTAGTTCGTACTATGATTATAGGTGGTATTGTTGGCTCGATAGTAATGGCAACTAAATCTAAAAAGAATGTATGTAGTTGTTTAAAAACATGTACCAAAAAAACATCAACATTTATTAATTTCATTAATGAAAATCGAAGTGAAATCCTAGATCATATAAAAAATACGAGCAATAAATTAACCAAAGCAATTGATGATACTAACCATGATATTAAGGCTATAACTGAAAATATTAAACACTTAAGAAACAGTTCGTTACAAGTTGTAACTGCCGTTAAAGAAACAAAAGGAGAGTTAATGAGTTTGTACGAGGATTGTAATCAAAATCAAAAACCCAAGTCCAATATTACAACTGAAAATTTAGAAGAAAAAAAAGATGTATGATTTTTTTTATTTTGCACAATATAATATCGAAGAGGGCAACAGCCCTTTTCAATAAAACCAAATACACAACTAAAATTCAATAAAGATGTAGGAAAGTGAAGTGTTTTTTGAAGCTTCATCTCAAGAGAGGTGTGATAAGCGTTGAACAGAGTAGTTGAAGTTCAAAAGTAATTATGCCTACTAGAAAGAGGTGTTACCGGCAGATAAAAACCGCTACGACCCTAAAAGCATCAATTTTGAGTAGTTAGTTAAGTGTATGATGGTTTAAGAAGGTAATCACATTACGTGGTTGCCTTCTTTTTTATTGTTGTTAAAATTTCACGGTAAAAAAAGTTGTGTTTGTATTTTTTTACATATGTTTTGCAATTTAATTATTGCTATGCTAATATTATATTGATCTAAAGCAAGCGCTTTAGTAATTTAAACATACATGTGCAAGACATGGTATTTTAGGAGGCAATTTAATATGCAAAACGGTAAAGTAAAATGGTTTAACGCTGAAAAAGGTTTCGGTTTCATCGAAGTTGAAGGTGGAAACGATGTATTTGTTCACTTCTCTGCTATTCAAGATGAAGGCTTCAAGACTTTAGAAGAAGGTCAAGAAGTTTCTTTTGAAATCGTTGAAGGTAACCGTGGCCCTCAAGCTGCTAACGTAACTAAACGATAATTATAATAATTTATTTCAGCCTTCACAAATTTCATTGTGAAGGCTGTTTTTAAGTTATAGATAGCCTCTAAACAGTGAAAAAAGATGACGAAAGATCTTAGAATGTATACAATGAAAAAGAATGATCTACATGATGAAGGAAGTGAAAAAGTATGAAATTTCTTATGAAAGAACATGGATTTGAAACTGAGGTAGAATATGGGAATTTACAAGTGTGTGGCGATGAAAAATACGGTTTTCGACCTTATCAACTATTAGTTTCAGCGATTGCTGTTTGTAGTGGTGGAGTGCTAAGAAAAATTCTAGAAAAAAAACGGGTTTCTTTTTCTGATATTACAGTTACAACAAAAGTTGAAAGAAACGAAAAGAAAGCAGATAGAATTGAAAAAATTCATATGCACTTTGTTATAACTGGTTCGGATATATCCGAGGAAGTTATTGAAAAATGTTTAATGGTTACTAGAAAAAACTGTTCAATGGTTCAATCAGTAATTGATAGCATCGAAATTACAGAATCATTTGAAATTGTTCCTAATGAAAAATGATAAATGTTGTGGTAAGTAGAAAAAGCTGCTTGGAAGGCAGCTTTTTCTATATTCTAAAAAATCAGTTGCTTACTTTTCTTACATAATTGTTTTTTCGTGATTACCTTGAACGAGTTCAACATGTTCGGGTGTGATTTGGAGTAAACAGTACTCAGGATCGTCTGGCCCGTTTAACCATGGCACTAATTGTTCATCCCAGTATTTCTTTTTTAATTCTTTGTCATCGACAATCGTTGCCCTACCTTGAAGTTCTATATATTGAGTTTTATTTTCATCGTATCCTAAGAGGACATTAACGTTTGGATTATTTTTAATTTCCTCAACTTTATGTGTTTCTTTATTTGTCACTGAATAAAGTTGTTGTTCATCATGAAAAAACATCATATATCTAGCATAGGGTTTGTTTTCTTGCATGGTTGAAAGAACTCCTACATGATTTTGATCGATAATATTAATGGCTTCTTGTTTTAGTGTGTCTTGGTTCATTTTTAAAACTCCCTTCTGATATTCACCTTAATTTTTGTTCAAAATTTATTTTCATTCACTTTTAAAAGAAAAAATTTTTTGAATAGAACGAGTATACTAGGTATGTGGCTACTTTAGATCTTCGTTATTTGGTTGATCTCCACCCTTTTCCTTAACTTCAATGAATAGTTCGTTAACTTCAAGTTTTGGCTCGGTAAATAAAGGTGGTGGGATTTGGTCACCTGGTAATTTACTGTGAAGATAATTAATTAAGATTTGAAGATCTTGTTTTGTAGCCGCTTGAGTATGTTCTTTTAACACAAATCCTATCTGTCCACTTGGTTCAATTGTAGCAAATTGAACATCAGAAAATCTTTTCACGTTTACCTGTCTAAGTCTAACTTCTAATTGGTCAACAGTTAAACGTAATTTTTTTAAGTTATGCTCTAAAATTGTTCCGTTATCAATTATTAATATTGCTTTTCCGGTAATGAAATTTTCAAATTTATTATATTTTGTTTGGATATACTCTAACATAATTAATACTAGGACAAGTAAAAGAGCAATGAGAAAGGTGATCCAAATATTCCTATCGCTAACAGGTTGTATCATAAGATTTCCGATTGAAATCATGATTACGGTTTGTGATACTGTTAACTGAGAAATTGATTTTCTACCAGCTATACGTAAAATTATTGAACCTGCCAATACAATTAGGATGGCTTTCCAAACCCAATGGAAATCCAAAGTGATCACCTACTTTTAAATAAATTTGTACTTTTTTACCTTTTAGTAAGTTTTTGTTAATGCTTTAAAATTATTCTGAGTTAAATCTATTTTTTATAAGGAGAATGTAAATGAGTTTAACGATAAAAAGGTTTATTAGTTTTATGTTTGGGTTATTTATTTTATCGCTAGGAGTGAGTTTTACTATTCTATCAAGACTGGGTGCTGGTGCATGGGATGCTTTGTCGGTAGGTTTAGCACAATTAACCGGTTTTACCGTAGGGACATGGGTGATCTTAATTGGAGTGATTTTAATTTTTGTAAATGCAATAATTTTAATGAAAAAACCCGATCTTTTATCAATTGTTACTGCGCTTATTTTAGGCTATTTTATTGATTTATGGTTATTGTTTGTTTTTCCAAATTTCATTCCAACAACTGTATTGATTCAAGTTGTTGTATTAGGTTTAGGTGTTACATTAATGGGATGTGGAATTGCCACTTATTTACAAGCGGAGTTTACGATTGTACCAATTGATGGCTTCATGGTAGCAATACAAAAACGTTTTAATGTGAACCTTATGACAGGTAAAACAATTGGAGAAGTCACGGCATTAATTTTTGCTTTTATTGCTGGTGGGCCCATTGGAGTAGGGACAATCGTAGTTACTTTATCTATCGGTCCGATGGTACAGTTATTTTTTCCTTATGTAGAACGAATCGTATACGGGTACCATTAAAAAAGAATGGATAAAATTTTATACCTTCGAAGAAAATAACGGTAAATGAATTTACTGTTTATTTTAGGAGGATAATTTATGAGAAAATTATTAATGATAATTACTGTTTTTAGTATATTATTAGCTCAGCCATTTTCAGCTTTGGCAGAAGGGGAAAACGAAGACCAAGAAGGAGTTAGTATCCCTAACTACGTATTAAATATTTCCAAAGAAAATACGTATCCTAATCCAACTCAAGACCTACCTCAATTACATCCAAGTGAAATGGCTCAAGAATTACTGGATACATCAACCGTATTAATTGAAAATCCAGAGTTGATAAAAATTTTAAATGAATCTTCTATAAAAGGTAATAAGCTGGCTCTTACGCTTAATGCATCCATTTACTTAGGGCAATGGCCACTCGCGTATGAGTCTAATGAAACTAGTGTTAATTGGGAATATCAAAAAGTGAATACGAACTATCATGATAATCGTGGTTCAAATGCTGCAAAGAAAATTCATTATAGTCAAGAGCAACAAAAAAAGGTAACAGGTGGCTTAACGGCACAAATACCTAACAGTGATGAAGTACAAAAAATGATGATGATCAAAGCTGCGGAAAATACAGGACTACCTTTAGCGTTATCGACGGTTATCGGCCACGGGACAAAGAAGGAACAAATTTATAACATTCCTGTAAAACAAGTGGGTTATTTATCAGCCTATGTGCCAGCAGCTAGCGAGAAAGGTAAAGTAACTTACGGTGAAGTTTATTTAATTATTAAAGGTGGAAAAAAACGAATTGAAGTAAAAAATGTGACGCAACAAGGAATTGGGGCATGGATACCTGTTCAAGATCACATTGCATTAAAGTTTTATTCAGCTAATCAACCAAGATAATGTAAATGACCTGGCTCAATTTTGAGTCAGGTCATTTGGTAAGGTGAGAAAGGTATTCTTATTCTGCTTCTGCATTTCCTAAAAAGGCGAGGAAGTATAGATATCTAACTCTAAACGCCTTGTCTGCTAGAAAGCTGCCCTCATCTCATATGCAGAGGATTCGATAACTCATTTTATTGTTTATCTTAGAACAATTTTAGATTTTTGTTTAGTAAAATCAATGTCTTTGTAATACGTATCTTTTACAAGTGGATTAGGACCTAAACATTGAACTTCTTTACAGTGACAAGAGATACTTTTTGCAAAATCTGTTTTTATCCACCCTTCATATGCATTTTGCAAGGAAGTATTTGTTATATTACCTAGCGAAGGGATATCACCAAAGTCAGTAACGATAATATCACCATTGAAAATATTAATATTAAGTCGAGTACGACCATCAGGATCGTTACGAACGGTCACGTTCTCTGCGTTATAAAGCTGTTCTAATAGTGCTAAGTCATCTTTGTTTGAACTACAAGCGTAAAATGGTAAAGTACCAAATAACATCCAAACATCTTTATTACGGTACGCTAAAAGGCGACGTATACCGTTTTTAAGTTCTTCGGTAGTCGCTACCTCTAAAGTACTAGCAAAATCACTGGGGTACATCGGATGAATCTCGTGACGCTTACAGCCCATTTCGATGATTTGATTATGAATACTTTCTAGATGAGGTAAAGTACGCTTATTTATCATCGTTTCAGCGGAGACCAGAACCCCTTCTTTTGATAAAGCTTTAGTATTTTCAATCATACGCGTAAAATACTGAGCTCGCTGTTCATAGGATGGTTTTTTTTCCATCATCGCAAAACCGGTCTCTACGAAATCGTCTACACTACTATAATTATGAGATATATGAAGGACATCTAGATAAGAAATAATTTTTTCGTAACGACTTAATTCCAATGTTAAATTAGAGTTGATTTGTGTTCTTACCCCTCTTTCATGAGCATATTTCAGGAGAGGCACAACATAATTATCGACGGACTTATTTGAGAGCATGGGTTCACCGCCCGTAATACTTAAAGAACGTAAGTGTGGAATCTCTTCAAGACGCTGAATTAATAAATCTAATGGAAGGGGATCAGGATCCTTTGTTTGTAATGTATAGCCGACCGCACAATGTTCACAACGCATGTTACATAATGTTGTTGTTGTAAATTCAATATTCGTTAAGCGTAATTCGTTAAACTCTTCAATTTCTAAATAAGCTTCCCACGGATCGTAGGAAGTTGTTATAGTTTTCATCTTTTCCACCGAAAACTCCCTTTCTATAACTATTCTATTTTAACATTTTACAACATAATTAAGTTAAATAAGTAGGTTAAATAAAAATATCATACTATAAACGCTTTAAAAACTGTTTTTAGGGAACAATTTTAAAGTATAACAATTTTAAAATAATACAATTAGAAACCTTTGTTTTCAATTCAAAAAAATATATACTA
This sequence comes from Anaerobacillus alkalidiazotrophicus, assembly GCF_001866055.1. The sequence continues at coordinate 118,490 of NZ_MLQS01000001.1, read as the reverse complement.
CATATGTAAAGAAATGAAAGGGGTAGTTATAATTTGAGCAAATCAATTTACGATCAAAAGGAACAACTTAATTTTTTATATGGAAAAATGGAGCTCTTAATGACGATGTTAGATTCTATGGATCCAGAAGAAACTGGAGTAGAGGAAATCGATCGGATTATTGAAATGTTAGATGAGATAGAGAATAAATGTAAAAAATTTAGAAATGAATTAAAACCATAATAATGTTATGATTATGTTAATCTTAAACATAAAATGAAAAGCTGATGTGCCGTTGGGTACACAGTTTTTTAATTTGATTATATTTGTTAGAGCGCATAAGAAGTGTATAAATTAGTTATAGAAAATAAAAAGGGAGAGGTAACTATTGATTTTATATTTAATAAGGCATGGTCAGTCTGTTGCTAATGAAAGTGGAATACTACAAGGGTGTAAAGAATTTCCATTATCTGACCTTGGGTATAAACAAGCGGAGTTATTGGGACAATTTTTTGCTTCTAAAGCTATGGACTATATTTATTCCAGTGATTTAATACGTGCTTTTGATACAGCTCAATCAATAAGTCATCACCATCCTATTGAGGTTAAAAAGTGGGAGAAAATAAGAGAAGTTGGTTTAGGACCACTTGAAGGTAAAACAAGAAAAGAACTACAACTACAGTTCCCTGAATTGAAAGATATACCATCTATACTAACAACGGGAATAGAAGGAACCGAAACTGTTGAAGAAATCACTAGTCGATGTAAGTATGTTGTAGAACAACTATTATTAGGCCATAGAGGAGATAAAGTCGTTCTAGTATCACATGGGGGATTCATTAGTATTTTCTTAATGTATTTAATGTTTGGTGAGAACTGGAATGATATACATCGTCCGTTTATAATTGGCAATACTGGTGTTTCGAAAATAGAATTTACTGATAGTAACAAACCAATCTTTCATTATATTAATAACGATGCTCACTTAGTAAGTGGGAACGTGCCAAATGAGAGTATTTTATATTAATAGAAAATAAGTGGACAAAAGTTTAAGGTATGTCCACTTATTTTTGGGTTTTACAAAAAAAGTATCGCTTACGTATCATTTTGGAATTTTTTTAACAAATCATAACTGTTGCGTTATATAATATTTAATGGTTGATAAAAGCTTTAAGGAACCGTTCATTAGTGAAAAGTAGTGTAATAAGGCTCACCTAAAACATGAAGGTAGTTAGTTTTCTATTGAAAGGGGAAAAGGAATTGAAAAAATTTAGAGAAAGCATGTACACGCTTATTGTTGAAACATCTACCAATCTACCAAATGATGTAAGACGAGCAATTGTAAAGGCAAAAGAGCAAGAAAATGCGGGAACAACAGCTGCATTAGCTCTCGGGACAATTTCAAAAAACATCAGTATGGCCGATTATAATGTATCTCCAATATGTCAAGATACAGGCATGCCAACTTTTGAAATTAAGGTTCCTGTTGGAGCCAATCAGATTGAGATGAAGAAAGCAATCCATGAAGCGATTGACAAAGCAACAAAGAATGGGAAGCTTCGTCCTAATTCAGTAGATTCGCTTACTGGGGAAAATAGTGGAAATAACTTAGGTCCTGGTACACCGATCATTCATTTTGAACAGTGGGAAAAAGATGAAATCGACGTTCGCCTTATTTTAAAAGGTGGCGGCTGTGAAAATAAAAATATTCAATATAGTTTACCGGCTGAAATTGAAGGACTAGGTAGAGCTGGGCGAGACCTAGATGGAATTAGAAAATGTATTCTTCACTCTGTTTACCAAGCTCAAGGGCAAGGCTGTAGTGCAGGCTTTATTGGTGTAGGAATTGGTGGTGATCGAATTTCAAGTTATTCTTTAGCTAAGGAGCAGCTTTTTCGTTCGGTTGATGACGTAAATGTAAACGAAAATCTACGGAAGCTAGAGGAGTACGTGATGGAGCATGCCAATCAATTAGGTATAGGAACTATGGGCTTTGGTGGTGAAGCAACATTACTTGGCTGTAAAATTGGAGCTCTTAATCGATTGCCTGCAAGTTTCTTTGTATCTATCGCTTATAATTGTTGGGCATTTCGCCGTTTAGGTGTAACGCTTGATTCTACAACTGGTGAAATTAAAGAGTGGCAATATAAGGATGGAGATAAAATAGACTTCTCACAAGATAAGAGTGAGGTGACTACTCAAGGAAAGAAAGGCCGCGAAGTTGTGTTACAAGCTCCGGTAACAGAAGAACAAATTCGAGACCTTAAGGTTGGGGACGTGGTCATTCTGAATGGGACGATTCATACAGGGCGCGATGCAATCCATCATCATTTAGTGGAACATGATGCTCCGATTGACTTAAACGGGCAAGTAATCTACCACTGTGGTCCCGTTATGTTAAAGGATGAAAATGGGGAGTGGCACGTAAAAGCGGCTGGGCCGACAACGAGTATACGTGAAGAGCCTTATCAAGGGGATGTTATGAAAAAATTCGGAATTCGTGCAGTAATTGGTAAAGGTGGCATGGGTCCGAAGACATTAAAGGCTTTACAAGAACATGGTGGTGTTTACTTAAATGCAATTGGTGGTGCTGCTCAATATTACGCTGACTGTATTAAAAAAGTTGAAGGTGTTGATCTTCTCGAGTTCGGCATACCAGAGGCGATGTGGCATTTACGAGTAGAAGGCTTTGCAGCCATTGTAACAATGGATTCGCATGGAAATAGTCTACATGCAGATGTAGATAAAACGTCTTTAGAAAAGCTTTCACAATTTAAGGAAAAAGTATTTAAGTAAAAGTTATGTTGACTCAAAATTAGTGGGTTGCTAATTTTGAGTCTTTTTTCGTTAAGAAACTATAGTTGTTTTAAAAAGGATTTAGAGAATTCCTATAACAACAAGATGAATTTACTTTCAAGAGATTAGGAGATAGACAATGTTTAAAAAGCTGAAGATAAAAGGTAAAATTCTGTTTTTAATTTTAGGTTTATTAATTTTTTCAGTAGGAGCTATAGGAATAGTAGCTATAACTATTCAAGGCAGTACAATTGAGAAAAATTTAACAGACAGTACGAGGGAAATGGCTTCAACACTTGCAGGACGTATTGATGATTATATTGTGAACAATGTGACTTTACTAGAATCCCTTGCACTCCTAGATGATGTTAAAAACTTAAATCCTGAAGATCAAGTAAGTGTTTTAGAAGCGATTTTTCAAAAGAATGAACAATTTGCTCTTTTATTTATAACTAATACGAATGGACAGCAAATTGCTCGCTCAGATGGTTTTGATAACTTGCTAGATATATCTGATCGAGATTATATTCAAGCGGTTTTTCAATCAAAAGAAACTATAATCAGTGATGTAACAATATCTAGAACAACTGGAAAACCTGCATTTATGATCGCTACACCTATATTTGATAACAGAAATAACTTTGTAGGTATTATGGGAGCAACCGTTGATCTACAATCTGTTGAAGAAATGCGTAATAACATCGTACTAGGTGAAACAGGCTTTGCCTTTGTCACGGATCGTTCCGGTAATTTGCTTGCCCACCCTAATACTGTATACGTAGAAGAACAAATGGATCTTTCATATTTAAATCCTGTGCAAAAGGCCGTAAATGGAGAAACGGGTAATGCAAGTTATGAGTTTGAAGGACAATCGATGTTTTCTGCTTATACATCCGTTCCAACTGTTGGTTGGGGAGTTATTATAAGACAGACATATGAAGAAGCATTTCGCCCAGTGTCTAGTATGATGGTGACTTTTGCTCTACTTATGGGTGGGATAGTTGTCATTTCATCAATTGTCGCACTTGTGTTTTCAAACATTTTAACAAAACCGTTATTAAAACTAACAGAAGCATCTAAAGAACTAGCTAATGGAAATTTAACTTATGAAATTAAGTTAGATAGGCAAGATGAAATTGGTAACCTGGCTAAGTCATTTGATGAAATGAAAGATAAACTAAGTGTATTAATTGGACAAGTAGCGACAGCCTCTGACAAACTTTCTAAAACATCTGATCAAGTTCTAGAGTCTTCAAAGCAGGCTAATACAGTTACAAGTCAAATTGCTACTGCTATGAATGAGGTAGCACAGGGAAGTGACGAGCAAGCTGCTAGTATTCAAAATTGTTCAACGTCATTTAATAAGATTGTTCAATCCATAAAGAAAATTGAAGAAAATTATCAAAAGTCTCTTGAAATCGCCATGAATACCGAGCAAGCATCAAATGAAGGAATGAAGGTTGTTGGTCATCAAGAACAAATTACGAATGATAGTAGTTTAGCGTTCGCTAATATGGCAGATTCTATCTTTTCGTTAAATAAAAAATCTGCCGAAATTGGCGATATTGTCAAAGTTATCGGTGGAATAAGTGAACAAACAAATTTACTTGCTTTAAATGCAGCAATTGAGGCTGCAAGAGCAGGGGAACATGGTAAAGGTTTTGCTGTTGTAGCTGATGAAGTCCGTAAATTAGCCGAAGAATCATCTCGTTCTGCAGAAAAAATTCAGGCACTTGTTCATGATATTTTGAGTGCTACGAATAATACCGTTAAAGAAGCAGAAGAAACGAGAAATATTATCACAGAGCAAGCTGAAAGTGTAACGAAAACAACAGAAGCATTTACTGATATCTCTAAAATGATTCGTGCAATTACTGAAGAGTTTATGGAAATCGCAAAATCAATGCAAAGTGTGAAGGGTGAAAGTGAAAATAGTGCTCAAGAAATTGAAAGCATTTCGGCAATTTCTGAGGAAACAGCGGCAGGTACCGAAGAGGTTGCTGCTTCGACCCAAGAGCAAACTCATGCTATTGAACAAATCAACAAATCAATTGAAGAATTAACGAAGCTTTCTCAAGAATTAAATGAGTCTATTTCTACTTTTAAGCTTTAGATCAAAAATATAAGTAGAGAAAGGGGACCTTGGTTAAGCTTAACGGGTTTAGCTTTCGGAGAGAAAATAACAAATAGCAATAGAAATAGCGATGTTGATTATATTAAACTCTATTGGACAAGAGAGCCGTTATTTGTGAACAAAGGGGTATTTCAAAAGGGTTAACGGACATCAGGTTCGTTATTTACTTAACTTAGCACCAAATATAGCAGATTTTCATGAAATAACGTATCTCATGTCCGATAGCTTGAATTATTTGATCAAATCGGTAAAATAAGGTCCCCTGTGTCCGTTAACAGAGCGTTAGTACAATAAGAAAAGAAAACAGGTTAAAAACGCACAGATGTTATGTCTGTGCGTTTTGCTAATTACAATGTTAACCTGTATGGGATTTGAATGCAAAATTTTCCATTATTTATCTTGTGAATTCACTTTTCCCATCTCAAAACTGTATCTGTTAGGTTAAGTTAAGGTTCTTTTTGCTTAAAAAAATTTATAATGTAACGTAAGGTGCTAGTAATAATTCGATTTTAAATATTGGATATTTTTTTTGAGAATGAAAAAACTAAGGGGAAATAAAGAGGAGAGGTGAATATCATGAGGAAAGTTGTCTTTTTCTTGGTCATTTGTTTCGTTTCTTTGATTTTCCCCCAAAGTAATACTGAAGCATATAGTAACAAAGAATACAATTGGAGTTATAACCCCAAGCCAGATAACCAGCCTGTGACAACTGAGGTAATTTATGAAGAATTACTAAATAAATACGGTGGTTTTTATATTGGAGATACCGATAAAAAGGAAGTATACATAACGTTTGATAATGGTTATGAAAATGGCTATACCCCACAAATTCTTGATGTTCTAAAGGAAAAAGATGTACCTGCAGCCTTTTTTGTAACAGGTCATTATTTACTAGATCAGCCAGAATTAATTAAAAGAATGGTTGATGAAGGGCATATCGTCGGTAATCATTCTTGGCATCATCCAAGTTTAGTGGCAGTTGATGATGCAAGGTTAAAAAGGGAATTAGAAAAAGTAAAAGCCAAATACGAAGAGATTACTGGTCGTAACGATATGATTTATTTACGTCCGCCTCGAGGTGTTTTTAGTGAAAGGACATTAGCTCTATCAGAGAGGTTAGGATATGTTAACGTATTTTGGTCGTTGGCTTATAGAGATTGGATTGTTGAGGATCAAAAAGGTTGGAAACATGCTTATGACCAAATTATGAAGCGTGTTCACCCTGGCGCAGTGATGCTCATCCACTCCATTTCTAGTGATAATGCGGAAGCACTAGATGATGTCATTGATGAATTACGTAGACAAGGGTATGAATTTAAAAGTTTAGACGAATATATGCTTAACAAAAAATTACGAGAAATATAAGGTGTTTATTGTTTCTTAAACTAAAAAGAGGCTCTTTTCGTAAGGGAAACAAACCTTATTAAGAGCCTCTTTCGTATTAATTAGAATAGCAAATTTGACCAATCGCATCAGCAATTGTTTCTAAAGTAGTCACATCTGTTACATCAAACGCAATCGCTTGTTTGCTTCGAACAACGATTAAACCGATTTGCTGATTCATTGAATTTGTAATCGAAAATTTTAATTCTCCATTATAGTCCCAACCTAAATCATCAGCGTCATCAGATGACTCAACTAATTGTAGGTTTTGACCTTCTGTAATAAGATAAATACCTACCCAATCTATATATGGAACTTCTTGAACAAGGCTATTTACTGTTTTTTCAAAAACAGATTGTGTGCTGTTCTTTTTATATACTTCTGCCATAATTTGTATTGATGCTACGTCAGTTGAAATCGACAAAATAATCTCTCCCTTAATCATTTTACTTTCCTCATTGTAACAAAGATTATTCAAACTGTGAGATAGTAAGTTTAGGAAGTTTATTGTTATAATAAGGATTCATCCTTATCATTTTGAAGAGGTGTGAAAATATGGATGTGAAAATTACAGGACCATACAACTACCTACATGTAATCGAACGTTTAAGCTATGATCCTATTCGTGTTATTGATAAAGAAAAGAACGGTGTTATGGTACCCATTAATGTTTATGGAAAAGATGTTGTTGCTAGTGTTGCATTTTCAGGACCTATTGAAAACCCTAACTGTCATATTCAGTTACCATCAGGATATGAAGAGGAAGGGATTCGTAAAATCATAACTATTTTCCAATTAGAAGAGTCACTACAAGAAATAGCCAATCATTTTTTACATACCGATTTAGCAAAATTTTTTCGTGTTAATCCAGGTCTCCCTTTACTATGTGAATTTGATCTCTATTATTGTGTGATGAAAACGATTATTCATCAACAATTAAATTTGAGTTTTGCTCATACATTAACAGAACGTTTTGTGAAAAGCTTTGGAAAAGACCAGGACGGTGTTTGGTTTCCGCCAACTCCAGAAACAGTTAGTAATCTAGATTATGAAGATTTACGAAAGTTGCAATTTAGCCAACGTAAAGCAGAATACGTCATTGATACATCGAAGCTTATTGCAAGTGGCGAACTAAATTTAGATGAGTTAAAGTTATTAAAGGATGAAGAAGCCATTGAACAACTGGTAAAAATAAGAGGGATCGGTTATTGGACCGCAGAAAATATATTGCTTTTTGGGATGGCTCGTAAAAATCTATTTCCTGTAAAAGATATTGGTATTCAAAATGCGGTGAAAAATTTATTCGAATTAGAGAAGAAGCCGACGGTTGAAGAGTTATTAACGATGAGTGAACAATGGTCCCCGTACAAAAGCTATGCATCCCTTTATTTGTGGGAAAGCTTAGGAAATCAAAAAGCACGGAGTTGAAATGATGAAAAATCAGAAAGTACAAATAAAAAAAGGTCAAGAATTTCCATTAACAATAAAAAGGCTCGGTATTAACGGAGAAGGTGTCGGCTACTTTAAACGGCAAGTGGTCTTTGTGCCAGGAGCATTGCCAAACGAGGAAGTCGTCGTGACCGTGACAGACGTGAAGGAGAAATTTTCAGAAGCAAAAATTAAAAAAATTCGCAAACCATCTAAGGAGCGAATTAAACCACCTTGCCCGATTTATGAAAAATGTGGGGGGTGCCAACTCCAACATCTAGATTACAAGGCGCAACTAAGAGAAAAACAAGATATTGTTAGACAAGCCTTTGAGCGTCATGCGAAGCTACAAGGTGATCAGCTTCCATTGAGAGAAACGATTGGAATGGAAGATCCTTGGAATTATCGAAATAAAAGCCAGCTTCAAGTAGGAAAAAAGAAAGAAGAAGTCATTGCAGGATTATACGGAATAAATTCCCATCAGTTAATCGATATTTCCGAATGTATAGTACAACATCCTGCGACGAACAAAGTAACGCAAACAGTAAAAGGTATTCTGCAAGACTTAAATATTCCGATTTATGAAGAGAGAAAACGAAAAGGTATTGTTCGTACAATTGTTACGAGAGTTGGATTTAGTACAGGGGATGTTCAACTTGTTTTAATAACTGCAACGAAAGATTTACCACGTAAACAACTTGTGATCGAAGAAATTAAACGTCGATTACCAGAAGTGAAATCTGTCTTACAAAACATTAATGGGAGAAAAACGTCACTTATTTTTGGTGAAGAAACTGTTCATCTACATGGTGAAGAAGTTATCCAAGAAGCATTAGGTGATTTAAACTTTGAACTATCAGCGCGGGCTTTCTTCCAACTAAATCCGATCCAAACAGTAAAGTTATATGATGAGGTAAAGAAAGCAGCAGAGTTAACTGGAAAAGAAAAAATCGTCGATGCCTATTGCGGTGTAGGAACAATCGGACTATGGCTCGCCCCTCATGCAAAAGAATTACGAGGTATGGATGTAATCCCAGAATCCATTGAGGATGCAAGACGTAATGCGGAAAAACAAGGCTTTACACACGCGCATTATGAAGTTGGAAAAGCAGAAGAAATTCTTCCAAAGTGGTTAAAACAAGGTTGGCGTCCTGACGTGTTTGTTGTCGACCCACCACGAACAGGATGCGATCGCAAGCTCCTTGAAGCAATGATCAAAGTAAAACCAAAACGAATTGTCTACGTTTCTTGTAATCCATCTACGTTAGCTAAAGATGTCGATCAATTACTAAAGGCAGGGTTTAAGTTAGAATACCTGCAGCCAGTTGATATGTTTCCGCATACGGCGCATGTTGAGACAGTCGCGTTGATAGAGTTAAAATAGCTGTTGGCAATAGGTTTAATGGATTTTAGGTGAAAATCGAAGTGTGTATTACCATTATGGAGAGCTTTTCATAATGGTAAAACACATTTGGCAACTTCAATAGGTATCGCAGCTGCGAAAAAGCGGATAAGTAATTTTCACTGACTAATTGAATGGAAAAGGACCAAATCGAATTGCAAGGGAACTTGAAGCAGAGGGAGTTCCAAACTGGAACGGGAAAACAAAATGGTATGAAGGCAGTATCAGGAATATGTTGAAAAACGAAAAATACAAAGGCGATGCCCTTTTGCAAAAGGCCTACACAGTCGATTATTAACAAAAAACGAGTAGCCAACACCGGACAAATTCCACGTTACTATGTTGAAGACAACCACCCAGCCATTGTTGATAAAGATATGTGGGAAGCGGTGCAGCTTGAAATGGAAAGGAAAAAATCTTTTGCAGAAAAACACGGATTTAAAAGAGTGGACTATGGAATGGATGATAACCCCTTTGCAAGTAAAGTGATATGTAGCGATTGTGGGGGCGCCTATGGGAGAAAGGTTTGGAATTCTAATGATGAAAGGTTTAGGCGGATAGTATGGAGATGCAACAGCTAAAGCCCCCGTTAATGAATAAGGACAAAGGGTTTATTTTACCCTTTTAATTGTTACTGATTTGGCTGGGAAGTGTAATAACACATTTCCGCCTGATGAAAATAGCACTTCAAATGATATTTTTGATTGGTCAATCGGCAGAAATTCTTGATATAACCAATCATCTATCTCTCTGTGAAAAACACTTTTCTGATTATCATAATTATAGTGATGGTAATCATAAAAAGAAACATTTTGAAAACTCAATATCCATAACTTCTCATTTTCTACATTTTCAACATCACTTGAAATCGTGAAATGTACACTTAAATCAAGAAGACTTTCATGTTCCATTTCCATCTTTATTAAACGGTAGTCGTGAAATCCCCAGGAGTTAAAATGTTCAAAAACATCGTGGGGTAATCGGTTAGATAAAGTCTTGAATATTTCTTGATACTCAGTAACATTTTGTAACCATAGTCTATCATTGTGGTTAAATTCTTCTTCACTGATATTATCCATATTTTGAGCTAAATGTAAGTCATATAAAAAGTATTTCAAGTATTACCTCTCCTATCTTCATCTTCAACTCTTCTGCCCATTACTTTAAGTGAAAAAGTTCACAAACTTTCATATTAACGATCTTATATTTTGTGAATTACAATTCCATAATAACATAATAATTTACAAAAAAGTGGGAACTGAGAAGGGAAACGTTCTCCTTTTAAAAATATTTACTATACAATTCACGCCTCAATTTTCCACTCAATTATGCATAGAGTGGGTGGTTTCACTATTTTCATGCCCCACTAAACTTTGGATCACTTCAAGGGGTGCACCATTGTTTAACATATGAGTAGCAAAGCTGTTTCTTTTATCAATAAAAGACAAACCTATTTTTTACATTAGTTAAAAAGATGACAGTGTTTAAAGAAAACAACGTGATTGTAGCTTAACTGGATGGGACAGAAATTGAATGTAAATTTGCTAAATAATAAAGAAGCGACGTCCGATCTAGGTGAAACCGAGGAAATAAAGAGGCTTGAAATAGCTCCAAGCCTAAGTTGCTACTGGCTTATAGTCCTTAGGCTTCATGTGCTTTGTAACTTTTTGTCGGTGATATTCTTTTCCATCGTATTTCCCTTTATATATCCTTTTATTAACGAATTTTCTATACGAAACTCAGTTCTCCTTGTTTAGTTAATTTCTACTTTCTAAGATAGTTTCCTACTGTAGTAAGGAATTTCTCCCTAGGAAATAGAATGGGAGAGTACTGAAAATACTTTTGCACCTATCATAATGCCAGCTTTAAAAAAAAATTTATTTTTTAAATCCTTTTGAAACTAATTTCGTTAATATTAGTAGAGGTGGTGAGAAACATGCAATCAGATGAATCATTAGTAGAAGAAATAAAGAGCGGAAGTCAAGCTGCGATGGAAGTGCTAGTTAAAAAACACTATAGAAATATATTTGCCTATACATATCGGAAGGTAGGGGATTATCATTTAGCTTACGATATGACCCAAGAGATTTTTATCAAAATGGTGAAGTCAATTGCAAGCTACAATGGACAAGGTAAATTTCAGCATTGGCTTCTAAAAATTGCGGTGAACCACTGCCGAGATTATTACCGAAGCAGTGCTTATAGATACAAGGATGAATTAAACGAGGTAGATAACCAGTTGAAGGATGATCGAGAGAATGTAGAGGATTTGCTGAGTAAAAAGCTAGATAGCGTCAAAGTGAAGGAAGCGGTGAACCAGTTGCCAGACTATCAACGTGAAGCAATTATATTAAAGTTTTACCAGGACCTAAAAATAAGGCAAATTGCAGAGTTGACGGAAGCAAAGGAATCTACCGTGAAATCCAGGCTCAAGCAAGGTATCGATAAATTAAAACTTCTATTAAAAGGAGGGGATGAGGATGAACAGAGTCAACCAAACCAACAAAACAGACTTCGATGAGTTGGATGATATATTTGACGAAAAAGAATATGAAGCGCTTGAAGAAGAATTATCCTATTACCTTGTGAAATTCCCAGATGAACACAAAATAGATGCCACGATAGAGACACTACGTCAATATGTACCGGATCGCAAAAGACAATCTCCAAGTGTTATGGAAAGACTTGTTGTGATAATCAAACGGGCAGGAACGGAAATTACGTTAGTGAGCAAAACGTATTGGATTGCTAGTACAATTCTGTTTCTCCTAGGCTATTTCATTGCGAATCAGCCGAATAATGATCCGTTGTTAACCGTCGTTTTTCTAGCGCCACTGCCATTTATCTTTGGACTATTAGAGGTGTTTAAAGGAAGGGAGCATGGACTGCTTGAGATGGAGCTTTCTTGTAAGTTTTCTGCACACGAAATTATACTATCTCGTCTATTCTTAATAGGGGTATATAATGTCACCTTAAATACGGTACTAACGCTAAGTATCTCTTCAGTAACAGGAAGACCACTAGTGGAGATGCTTCTTAAGTGGTTCACACCATTTACCTTTTTCGTGGCCATCGCCCTATGGCTGAGCATGAAATTTAAGGGGCAAGTATTTGTGACAACCTTCCTTACGTTATGGCTCGTGTTAACTGTACTGGTGCTATCGAACAATCATTGGGTGGCGGCATTTCTAAACGCCAGTCTTGTTTTACACCTTGTTTTTCTAGGACTTGGAATCCTGTTGATAGGGCTTCAGGTAAGGCAATTAATCAAGAACTATGCAATATATGAAGGAGGAGCTCGCTTTGAGGTTAACTATTGAAAATATTTCAAAAGAGTTTAAAGATAAAAAAGCAGTTACGAGGTTTTCTGCAGAACTGACGGAGGGCGTATATGCCCTCCTTGGTCCAAATGGAGCTGGGAAAACGACGCTCATGAGGATGCTGGCGGATATTTTGAAGCCCTCATCTGGCAGAATCCTTTTAAATGGGAAAGACATCTCCTTAATGGGAGACAATTACCGGGATATCCTGGGCTATCTTCCTCAAGAGTTTGGCCTTTATAAAAATTTCACTGCGGTTCGATTTCTATCTTACTTTGCTAGCTTGAAAGGATTAGATAAAAAGGAAGCGGTAGCGCGAGTAGAGGAAGTTCTAGAGTTAGTAAACTTGCAGAAGGAGCGGAAACGGAAGCTCGGAACGTATTCAGGGGGAATGAAGCGAAGACTGGGAATTGCACAGGCCCTCCTAAATGATCCAAAAATTCTTATTGTCGATGAGCCTACAGCCGGATTAGACCCACAGGAACGAGTGCGGTTTCGAAATTTACTTTCAGAAATTGCAGGTGACCGAATCGTGCTATTGTCCACCCACATCGTCTCGGATATTGAGTACATTGCAAAGGAAGTCCTTCTCATGCGCCAAGGGGAGTTGATTCAACGTAGCAAGATTGAGAGACTGCTAGAAAGTGTGAAAGGGAAGGTTTGGAAGGGGAGAGTAGGACAGGAAGAATTGTCCAAGCTGCAAAGGAGCCATAAAGTAGGGAATATTCAGCGCGGAGAAAAAGGAATCGAGGTGCGGATTGTCAGCGACGAGAAGCCGATGACGAATGCCGTTGCAGTGTCTCCAACCTTAGAAGATGTGTATTTATATTTCTTCGAGAGGGAGGTCGAAGGCGTTGTATAAGCATGAATGCTATAAGATTTTTACGAGAAAAAGCATTTATTTCGCATTCCTCCTATTCGTCCTCTTCATACTGCTGCCTGGCGGCTCTAATGATATCATCCAAACGGAAGAGTACCAGGCACTGTATGAGGAATGGAGAGGACCACTGACCACAGAAGAAATCCAATTGGCAAACAAAAAAAGAAGCGAACTAGAGGAACAGATGTATCAAGAAGTGGAAGAATCTGGTGATTTTGAAGGGGCATTCCCTCATAGCATGGCGGACCGGGCTTCTAGTTACGTTTATTCCTCTGTTGTTTGGACAGGTGGGTACATCGATTCGTTTGAAGCTCGGAAAGAGAATTTACTAGAGAAGGCCATGAGCTCTTCAGGGTCAGCTTATGAAGCGGAAATTGTCGCAAAAGAACTCCGGATGATTCAGAAGTTAGACCAGCCTTTTGGTTTTTATAACACGACGGTGTGGAGTAGTACCGTAGATTTTGTAAATACACTGGGATTTATCATCTTAACAGTACTAATCGTGTTAGGTCTGTCTCCGGTTTTTGCTGATGAGCATAGCCATAAGACAGCTCCTTTAATCGTTAGCACGAAACATGGAAAAGGAAAAGTAGCTACTGCTAAAATTTTGGCTTCTTTTACCTACATCGCATCGTTATTTGTCGTGTTACATATCATTAATGTCGTGCTAGAGTGGAGCAAGTTTGGAGCGTTTGTGGATGGAACTGTGTCGCTTCAAAATTTATATTTATTTATTCAATCGCCATTTGGACTAACGATTTGGCAATATTACGGAGTTGCGCTTGGTATCCAATTTTTTGCATCCTTAGTGATTGGACTACTGGTTTTATTCTTGTCAATCATCACACGAAATGCGATGCTGACGTTCTTTGTGAGTGGAGCAATTATTGGAACGCCATTTATGTTACGACAGTTGGGCTTAGAGCAACAGTTCATTCAATATATTATTCAGTTTAGCTATGCGGAACTCATGAGAGTAAAGGGATTATTTGACCAGTTCGTTGCGTTCGATGTCTTTGGGCAGCCTGTATTGTACCCATATTTGCTTCTGTCCATCTTCCTGTTGGTTGCTGCTGTGAATGTTCTACTTATTTTTCGCATGTATAAAAATCAGCAAATTATGAACTGAAACAGGGAAGGAGGATGGAACGGTGTATAAACAGGAATGCTATAAGATTTTTACGAAAAAGAGTATTTATTTTGTTTTTGCAATCATTGTTCTTTTACTAGTCTATGTCAATTCGCTACCATTGGATATGACGATGAAGGAAGAACTTTTTGAGGAGCTTGAAGAAACATGGGGTGGCCCTGTAACGGAGGAGAAGGTCTCCCTTGCGAAGGAGACTATGCATGCTTCTGATGCAGGTACGGTCTCGAATAATACGTTTGAGTCTAGGGCAACAGATTATGTGCAGTTTCACGTAGTAAGTGCCTCGATGCAAAAAGAAGAACAGAGTGAGCGGGTTCAAATGCGTGAGGGGCATCTGGTGGAATTCGCGAATGGAACGTATGAATACAGAGAAGCTTTGAAGGAACGGGATATGTTACTGGAGTTAGGAGAGACTCACGGATTTTACCTAATTCGCTCATGGCGTGGAATGTTCGAATTAATAGAGCCAGTGACTTCTGTGCTTTTGCTGTCTGCTTTGATATTTATTGGCATAACACCTGTGTTTGCAGAGGAATATTCCAAGCGAACGACAGATTTAATATTAGCTACGAAACATGGAAAAAGAAAGCTTGTTACTGCAAAATAATGGCTGTATTAACCTATATTGTTACGGTTTTCCTGTCTCTTCAATTGGTGAATAGCATTCTAAAAATGTGGAAGTTTGGTGGTGCAGCAGGTTGGGATGCACCAATACAAGGTATATCCTCTGGATTGGACTCCTTTTCCTTCATAAGCTACGACAGATCCCCGTATAGCTTCGAGGTATGGCAGTTTTTCTTGATAATTTTAGGTCTGCAGTTGTTAGCTTGTATAGCAGCAGGAATTCTTGTATCACTTCTTTCGTTTCTTACGAAAAATACGATGCTAGCCTTTTTTATCAGTGGAGTTGTAATGGCTGTGCCAGTTCTACTCCAGCAGCTTGGAGTAACACGTGGGATACTGGGATATGTAGCTAATTTTAGCTATACAGAGTTAATGCAGGTTTCCAGTATGTTTACGTATTTTAGAGCCTACAACGTATTTGGAATTCCTCTGCTGTATCCAACTCTCATATTCACTGTATTTGCGATAGTATCTGGTGTGTTGGTTTTTCTTATATATCAGCTGTTCAGAAAACAGCAGGTTAGTAGTTAGGTTACTCTGAAAACCAAGGAACTCTAGTAGATGGGGTTTCTTGGTTATTTAACATTGTGGAAAGGATGCTCGAATAACAGTATGGATTAATTAATCCTAAATGATATTAAACAGAAGAATATTTAATATAGTCATGTAGTAGTTGTAATATATAAGATTTATAATGAGGTTAAAACAGAATTTAAAAGATACTACTTTTCTTGCTTGTCTTTCTACTTCAAAAATAAGTAGGAGTATGAGGTGAAGCCAATAAATGACATACGTTCGCTTTGTCCAAACTGCCATTTAGCACTTCACTCAAAAATTGGCGATAAGCCGTATGGGATTGAAGAATTAAAAGAAAAAATTTACCGATTAAAATCTTTAATATAGATTAAGGAAGTAGGGAGTATTTATGGCCATTAACTATAAGCAGTGTCCAAGATGTGCATCAAAAAACACTCTTAAAATCTTATATGGTATGCCAACCCATGAGGCTATTGAACAAGCAGAAGCAGGGAAAATTAGGCTTGGCGGATGCTGCGTTATAGTTGGTGGGACGGAATACTATTGTAATGATTGCGAGAATGAATGGAATAAAGAACAGGCTATTGAAGCGGCTTATGAAAGAATTAAGGGACTTAAAGCTTCAGTGAGTGGATACTTCGGTGGTTCTTATAGTGTTGAAGTTGATTTAACTACGGGTAGAATAACTTGGCACTATTGGGATAGAGGAGAAGTGGTGGATATGGAGTATAAGACTGCTAACGAAGCTACTGTTAAAAGAATCCTTGATGAGCTGAAGGTAATCAACCTTCTCAATTGGAAAAGGGAATATAAAGAACCGGGTGTACTTGATGGTACAAGCTGGAGCGTGGAGACTATTAGAAATGGTCGAAACATTAAAAAGTACGGTGAAAACAAGTATCCGGACGACTGGGCCGATTTTTGTAAACTAATCAGAAGAATTACTGGTAATAAATTTTCATAAGATTGAAAAGGTTTTGGCAGTTTGTTTATTGATTTTTTTGGAGAATCATTACCCAATAACAGTTTTATAGGTTTTAATGTTTATACATACATGTGATGCAGTAGTTACTATGCTTACCAAGCGGTAATTATAAAATAAGAAAATAGTCATTCTTTAAAGCGTAGACTAATACTGCGCAGCAAAGATCTGTTTATGGAAATTAAGAAATGCAGAGTTAGATAAAACCCTCTTTATTTTATTTAGGAACATAGGGAAAGTCGGGATTGCAGCTAATGGTGCAGTTATATCATCGTCAGTTAGGGAAGATATAATATTTATACAAAAATATTTACAACACGCAGTAGAAGTAGACCCCATCTCATTAACAGGTAGTGGTTATGTTACGCTTACGAGTATAAAACACCTGATTTTAGCAAAAATTAAAAAAGATACTTTAGATATCAGGGGGAGTATATAAGATATGAAAAATTCAATCCCAATTACATCAAGTGAATTAGGAGTACTATGGACGACATACCAAAGAAAAACAATGATGATTAATATGATGGAGTATTTTATAGAAAAAAGTGAAGATAGAGCTGCTAAAAAAATCATGATAAACTACTGCAAAGAAAACAATAAATTTGTGGTTGAAATAGAAGATATATTCAAGGATGAAGGGGCTATTGTTCCATCAGGTTTTAATGAAAAAGATGTCCATAAGGATGCAAAACCCTTGTTTGATAACATGTTTGCTATTTTGTTTCTACGTCTTATGATGAAACTAAGCTCAGGACTAAATGCATTGCACTTAGATATGACGTATAGAAAAGACATAAGGGATTTTTTTAAACGGTCATCAACGAGTTCTCAAGAGATCTTTGATGCTTGTACAGAATATCTTTTGGAAAAAGGAGTTTTAGCACGTTCCCCATATGTTACGATGCCTAAAGAAGGAGAATTTGTTGGGGAAAAAAATTTTATGAAAGGTATAAAGCTATTTGGAGATAAACGACCTTTAAATACAGTGGAAGTTGCTCACATTTATCAATCTATAGAGGGTCACATAATAGAAACACATCTATTGACAGGCTTTGCACAAGTAGCTAAGGAAAATGATGTTAGGGACCATTTTATGAAAGGGAAAGAACTTACCAAAAAGATTGTTTCTGACTTAGGGAGTTTACTACAGCAAAGTGATATTCAATCTCCAAGTACATGGGCTGGAAGACCAACAGATTCAACTGAACCTCCTTTTTCAGATAAATTAATGATGTACTGCTCAACCACACTAGCTGGCTTTCAATTAACTAGTAATGCACTAGGTATAGCCCTTAGTTTGCGAAGCGATCTACCTTTAAAATTAACTTTACTTTCCCAAGATGTATATCAGTTTGCCAATAAAGGAGGTCAGCTAATGGTGAAACATCATTGGATGGAAGAGCCACCTCAGATGGAAGACCGAAATCATTTGATCAAATCAAAGAAATAACAATAAAACACGTTATTTGTAAAAAGGGAATGTATGAACAAAGGAAAACAAGTTGAAACAATGCCATGGAGTATCAACTTCAATCCACCTTATTATCGCTACCTCGGAGATGTTCAAGTCAAAGAGATTACTACGGAGAATTTAAAACATTATTTAAGTGATGATGGTGAGAAGCTCAAACCAGCAAGTCTTTACCATAGAGTTAGATTTATAAAATCATGGTTCAGGTGCCTCATGAGGAGGGGGGGATTTCAAAAAATCCAGTTGCTAAGTTAAATGAGCCAAAGACTGGGAAGCGGATTCCAAATTTCCTTACATAAAAAGAAATCAGAGTCATTTGTTGCGAGTACAACGATACTGTTGAGAAATTTCGGAGACGATTACGTTTATAAAGTGATCGTTTCTTCTTCGTATTTGACTTTATACTATGCAATAATTATCTTCATTTTTAGGTGACTTTGTGAAACAATGAACTTAAACTGATGAACAGGATAGTTCAACAAGCAATAAAAAATCAAAAAAGCAAAGGTATTATCTACCTTCGCTTTCCTTTCGAGTGATTCTGTTTAGATAATTTAATAAACTTTTAGTAATCTCATCTTGATTATTTAGTTAAATTGTTCCTATCCTGCATGGCAGGTGGTTCTTCAAGCCAACCATTTTTCGCCATTATTTTTCCACCATCCCGCCCATAAGTTAATACGTCTTTTGCTGTATTAACCATTGTTACTGGGAGGTCACTTCGTAAACTAAACGCTGTTCCTAATGCATTGCTACCTAAACCAAAACCGCAAAATATGCTAGTACAATACATCATTAGTTTATCAGAAAAAGGAGCTACCTTTGAATCTGTTGCATTTGCCCCCCATGTTGAAGGTGGCTGAATATCACTTTGAAGAAATAACTGTGTATAGTCAGTTACAATTTTTTTTGCTAATTCTTTTCCCCTTATGAAATATTTTTTTACTTCAGGTTCATTTGCCACTTGTGCGAATCCTGTTATCATTTGCATTCCAATAATATTGGCTTCAATTGAATTATATAAATGTGCGACTTCAACTGTATTCAATGAACGCTTTTCAGAAAACAAGTTAAAACCACTCATATAATTAGTTCCATCAGCAAACTCCACAGACTTTGGCATAGATACAGCAGGAGAACGTGGTAAAACATCTTTCTTTTGCAAATAGTCTACACATTCATCGTAAACACTTTGAGTAAAGGCAGTTAATTCCTTGTAAAGAAGTACAATATCTTTGCGATATGCCATACTCATGTGGAGTGTATGCAATCCCATGCTTATTGAACTAATAAGACGACAAAACATAATATCAAACATATTGTCATACAGCTTAGGTACGCCAATATTAACATCTTCCTCTTTGAATCCGATTGGAATAACTGCCCCTTCATTTTTGAGGATGGCTTTTATATCCTCAACATAGTTAATCACTTTCATATGTACATCTTGCATGATTTCTTTGGCTTGATTGTCATCAGCTTGTTCTATAAAATATTCAAGCATTCTTTGTACCATTGTTTTTTGTTGATAGGTCAACCACAAAGTCCCTAATTCACTTGAACTTAAAGTCAGTTTTTGGTTCATAATTTCAGCCTCCATTTACTGTATTTACCAAAATAATACCCGCTTTCATTGAACCTTAATTCGCATTAACATACACTTTAAGAGATGTCCAACCAATAAACCTGGGAATAAAGACAAAATTGGAAGCCACATAGATCCCAGTAATATTTGTCCTTAAATACAAAAGGAAGGTAGGAATAAGTATGAGTTTCTACTTCGGCATCTTTATACGCATCCCACATAACAAACATATTAAGACAGGGATATAACATTAGCCATTGGTAATTTGTTGCTTCGATTGCTTCTCTAATGTTTCCTTGAAAGCTATGCAAAATCACAATATTAAAATGACAATTAACATTAACGAGCAACTCGAAGAAAATAAAAATGATACCATTAACAAATTTTCTGTTTAATAACTGAGCAAAGCCTGGGAGAGCAATACTCTACAGAATGGCTTCTAACTTATCAGTCATAATCATATTGTCCTTATAATTAGTATAGATTTATTATTTACTACTAGAGAAATAATATGTAGTAGATGTATTTATTCTTCAATCCTTCTTCAACTAAAGAAGTTCCCTTATGTTGAAGAAGAAAGACAAAAAAATAACAGAGTCATTTGCTGCATAGTACAACGATACTATTCAATAAAATAGGATATTCAACAAACTGGCCATTGTTTTGAACATCTCAAAATTTTAATGAGTTGAAAATATGCATGTTTTAATGCAATTTTATGCTTATTTTTGCTTTTTTATATTCATTTAAATAACAATAGTTCCATAATCTGCATATTGAAATTGCGAATACACTCTCAGGTACGATAACTCCTTGACAAATAGTCTATACCGAGTGATTACTAGGCTACTATTTGTTATGGAGTGATTCGAAAATGACTGAAGAGCATAGACTACAAATTAAAGTTATGAGGTACCAAGGAATAGGCTATATGAAAATAGCAGAAGCCGCTGGTCTATCACGTGATAGCGTTAGATTTTATTGTAAGCGTAATGGGTTAGGTGGTTTAGGAAAAGATCTTAAAGTAAAAATTGACGAGAAATTCATTAGTGAGATGTCCTATCAGTACTGCCTTAGCTGTGGGTTGAAATTAGAGCACCCTAAAAGAGGAGCAAAGAAGAAATATTGTTCCTTTGCTTTTAAAAGAGATTGGGAAAGAGATAATCCAAAGCTATAAAAACTTTATTGTGATTATTGCAGAAAAGAGTATATATCTGAAAGGGTTAAAAAGCGTAAGTTCTGCAGCAACGATTGCTATGTGAGAGATCGCTTTTTTAGAGAAGAGGATAGTATTGAGATATTAGAAAAAATTATAAAGAGAAAAAAGGTCGATTATATGCCTAAATGGTTAGAAGATTTGTTGCTTTCATAATATAAAAAATTAGCCTTTTATAGGGTACTACTATCGGAATTATGGGTATATTTTAAGGGGAAAATAATAACGATTTTTTTCAAATCAATCGCAATGAAAATAGAGGTTCGAATATTTCGATAATTCTCTGTAATGCTCCAAACTGTAGCTGCGAATAAATACCCATTTGAGTATTTTTCGATAGTCGAGGCCACCTTCTCGCGAAATTCAAACTTTAGCGAATATGTATCAAGTGTAAATGATAACACACGTTGAGACAGTCGCGTTGATAGAGTTAAAATAGCTGTTGGCAATAGGTTTAATGGATTTTAGGTGAAAATCGAAGTATGTTTTATGTTCCCTCGGACTAATGGTTCGGGGGATTTATTGTGGTGGGGGTCGTACTTATACGTAAAAAGTATAAGTACGTGTTAATATGTCGGAAAATTATTAAATGAGACCAAGTGAAAAGTTAAGATAGAAAATATAATTGGAAAAATGACATCCGGAAATTTGCACCATCCTTACGTACTGAAGTGATGATTAGATCACCGCAAGAGCGATTGAAGATGAAGTGTGATAATCCTACTGATGAAGTGGGACCTACTCGTTGTCGACTTTTTGTAAGAATTATTAAGAATTTATAAAGTTAATAAAATAGAAAAACATCGATGTAGTGTAGAATTTTTTAATAAAAACTTTGCTACATCGCTTTTTTGTCGTCAATTGTTAAAATCTAGGTTGCATTTAACTTTTATGTAATTATTTACAATTTTAATATAGTTAATAAAAGACAAACACTCCCTTTAAACAGTCTTAATATCTTTTCTGTAACATGAGAAAAGTAATAACAATATTTGGGGGATAGGAAAGAAAGGAGACAGATTATGTCGAAATGGTTTTTAGGTTTGTTGTTAACATTTTTATTAGTCGTTGTTACAGCTTGTGGGGGAGAGAGTGCATCAAAAACTCAGGAAGGAAGTTCAGCTAATGAAGGATCTGAAAATGTAGTGAGCGGTGGCGATGAGCGTAGCGGCTGGCCTGATAAATTTATCTTTGGGTTGTTGCCAACAGAGGATCAAGCGGAACTTGCAAAGCGCTATGACCCTCTAATTGAATATTTAGAAGAATATTTGGGGATGGATGTTGAGCTCTATAATGTAGCAAATTATACAGCGCTAATTGAAGCGATGGCAAACGGCCATATTCACGGTTCGACGTTTGGGCCATTCTCTTATCTATTGGCACACGAAAGGGCAAATGGAGAAGCATTTGCAATTCCAATAAGACAAGAAGGCGGTACCTTAGACGACATTTTTTACTATGCACAAATGATCACATTAGAGGAACATGGGGTTAATAGTCTTGAAGATATTAAAGGGAACTCGCTAGCATACGCTGACCCTGCATCTGCATCTGGTCACTTATTTCCAAAGGCAATGCTCATAAACGAATTAGGATTAACGATGGATAATGTTGATGATTTTCCTTCTGATGTTATTTTCTCTGGAAGTCATGAAGCATCTTTATATTCAGTTTTAAATGGTGACGTGAAAACGGCTGGTGTTTGTAGTACTTGTATCGAGAGAGTTTTTGATCGAGTAAAAGATCATAAAAACTTTGATCAGTTAAAAGTATTCCATGAATCAGCCCCGATTCCAGGGGGACCGTATGTCATTCAAGGAGATTTACCTCAATCATTTAAAGATAAGGTAAAACAAGCATTTTTGGACATGAAAGACCACGAGCAAGGCAAAAAGTTCTTAGAAGAAAATGATTACTTAGGTGGTTATGCTGAAGTTGGTCATGAAGTGTACAATGTTGTTCAGGAAACGGCTGAAGCACTAGGGTTAAGTCCAGAAGATCTACTAAACTAGGATTTATGAGGAGGGGCGCCCCCTTCCTCTCTTTAAATAATATTAAAGATAATTATGTGAGGTGTAAGGAATATGTCTGACATCGTATTACAAACAAATTCTTTAGGAATGACCTTTCCAGATGGTACAAGAGCTTTAAATAATATTAATCTGACAATTCGGAAAGGTGAATTAGTATCAATCATCGGCCCGAGTGGTGCAGGTAAAAGTACATTTATGCGCTCAATTAACTTGCTTAACAAGCCGACAGAGGGAACAATCATGTTCGAAGGGGAGGAAGTTTCTAAGGCAAAAGGGAAAAAACTTCGACTTATTCGCAGACAAATAGGGATGGTTTTTCAACATTTTAATTTAATTAAACGTTCACCTACTTACCAAAATGTTTTACATGGAAGGTTAGGTTATATGTCTTCGTTTAAAGGTGGTCTAGGACGTTTCTCTGAAGAAGATACTCGTCAAGCTTTAAATATTTTAAGGAGAGTAGGCTTAGAGGAGCAAGCCTTTAAACGTGCAGACGAACTATCAGGTGGTCAACAACAGCGAGTTGGGATTGCGAGGGCAATTGCTCAGTCGCCCTCTTTGTTACTTGCAGATGAACCAATTGCTAGTTTAGATCCATCCTCATCTGAGAACGTAATGAATTATTTAAAGACTGTTTGTGAAGAAGATGGATTAACTTCGATTGTTAACTTACACCAAGTAGACTTTGCAAAAAAATTTGCAAATCGAATTATTGGTATTAAAGCAGGAGAAGTAATCTTTGATGGCTCACCAAAAGAACTAACCGACGGAATTATTAATTATCTTTATTATAACAAATAGTGGAGGAGGGAAAGACATGGGGACACCGGCAGAAAAAATAATAACTCCTTTGGTAGAGGAACCAAGAAAAGATATGTACGCTGAATTAATGCGTAGGAAAAAAATCTTATTTAAGAATCAGTTATTTATCTGGGCTATCATCATTGCAATGATAGTTTGGGGTTGGACGGGAACGAATTTTAACCTTTCTTTCCTTTATAAAGGGACAACAAACATGGCTGTCTTTATTTTTACTGACTTACTGCCACCCGATATTTCCGCTATTGGCAGTTATATACAACCTGCTTTGCAGACTATTTATATGAGTTTTGTAGGTATGGTTTTCTCTGTTGTTTTATCAATTTTCTTTGGGTTTATGGCTGCAAAAAATACAACTTTTCACCCATTGGTTGCATTAGTTAGTCGGTCAATTGTAGCATTTATTCGAGCAACCCCAGCTCTAATTTTGGCGATTATTCTAGTTGTTGCGTTTGGGTTAGGTACCTTATCAGGAACACTTGCGTTAGGTATATCTGGAGTTGGAATTCTCGGGAAAGCATTTGCTGATGTTTTAGAAGAAATTGACCAAGGTCAGGTTGATGCTGTAAGGGCTACTGGTGCTTCTTGGTTTCAAGTAATGGGTCAAGGAGTTTGGCCGCAATTTAAGACTGGGTTTGTTGCTTGGTCTTTATACAAAATGGACTTAAATATTCGTGAAGCAGCAGTCCTAGGTTTAATTGGCGCTGGTGGGATAGGATACACATTACAAGGTCATATAAATTTGTTCCAATATAATAAAGCTTCTGTTGGAATTGCAATGATTTTCTTCTTAATTTTAATCGTTGAATTTACGACGGCAAAAGTGAGGGAACGATTATTATGAATCAGTTAATAAACAAGAAAAAACAAACAACAAATCAAATGATCGTTTGGCTATTGTTTGTGTTTTTTATTTTTAGCTTACTTCAAGTTGGTATTTTAGACGAAAGAATATTTCAGGCTTTTTCTAGAGTTGAGGGTTTACTACTTGGCATGTTTCCTCCTGTAGTAAATGAACCGATAGATGTAGCAGGTGCAGCCATTGAGTCTTTGCAAATAGCTATTATGGGAACATTATGGGGAATTATTTTTTCAATTGCTCTAGCAATGTTCGCAGCCCAAAATCTAACTCCACATATTAGCATAAGTTATGCATTAAAAGCTTTTGGTGCATTTGTCCGTGCAGTACCAGCATTAATTTGGGCTCTATTATTTATAATAGCAATTGGGCTTGGACCAACTCCTGGTATTTTAGCGTTGGCTATTAATAGTATTGGTATGTTGATAAAAGTATATTCAGAAGCAATTGAAGAAATGGATACTGGCTTGATTGATGCTTTGAGGGCTACTGGTGCCTCGAAATTTCAAATAGTTATGCAAGGGATTATTCCTAGTATTATGAGTATATTTATCTCATGGTCTATCTTCCGCTTTGATATTAACATTCGTTATTCAGCAGTTCTTGGTGTTGTTGGAGCTGGTGGGATTGGTTGGGAGCTAGTTAGAGCATCACGTATTGCTGCCTATGATCAAGTACTAGGAATTACATTAGTCATTTTTGGAATGATTTTGCTAGCAGAACTGCTAACAAGATTTTTAAAAGAAAGAGCAGACTTAGCAACAGCCAAAGCAATGGAATAAACTCAGGGACAAAGGGGAGAGGCACCTTGTCCTTTTTCTCCTTATAAACGAATTTGTGTACGATGTAAATAATAA
This sequence comes from Anaerobacillus alkalidiazotrophicus, assembly GCF_001866055.1. Next base: position 93,032 of record NZ_MLQS01000001.1, on the reverse strand, counting down.
GGCATGTAAAAGCGTTGAATGAAGAACGTCTTGAAGGTTAAAAGCATTTCTTGGAGTGCTTATACGTCCCGGAATGCTAATATAGGACAAAATTTAAACATTAACCAAAAAAATACCGCATTATAAAAATATTTAATATGTGCTTATAATTAATAAATATACAAGGAAAATCTAAATGTACGATTTTTAGATACATAAACTGTCGCATCAATTAACATTTCACTTCATTCCCTTTGTAAAATACCTTCCATTACAACTAATCCTACCTTTTTAACCATCGTTACTTTACTATTTGAATATCATGTATACTTGTTTAACACGATATGCTACTATTTTTATAATAAAAATTTTTAGAAAAATGGGTGTTTTTGTGAAACTACAAAATAAAATTCTCATTGCATTTTTATTTTTCATATTAGTTCCAATATTCATTTTAGGCTTCGTTTCGTATCATGTTACATCTTCAACGTTAAAGAATAAAGTAGGAGATGAAACGTTGTATACACTCGAAGCAATAGATTTAAATTTACAGATGGTCATGTCTGAGGTTAATACTCTATCAGATTACATAATTTCTTCGAGGGAAGTTCAAGACTTTATTAAATATAATGATGAACAGTCATTGCTCGATTTTTATAACAAAGGCCAAGCTATTGCAGGACTTCTTTATGGTCAATCTAAACTTGATGATTTAGTTCTCTATAGTGCTGCTGGACAAGTTTATAGCTTTAAAAAAACGCAAATACCATCATATGGGCATTTTCTAGAATCAGAGTTTTACAGTATGATGATCGAAGAAGAAGGACGTCCTGTTTGGATATCTACTGTTGAAAGTGATAAGTTTGTAAACAGTTCACAACCTATTTTTTCACAAGGACGTGTCATTAAGGATATTAATACTCTTCGTGATATTGGTTATCTCATACTTGATGTGAAGCTAGACCGTTTCGATGCTGTTTTTAAGAGACTTCAGCATCCAAATTCACAGGAAATGATCGTAAATGGAAAAGGTGAGATTGTATATAACCGAAATCATCAATTGATCGGTGAAACGGTTGTTCTCCCAGAAAAAATAATGTTTAAACAAACAGGTTTTTTCGTTGATGATTGGGAACAAGAGAAAAGTTTAATTACATTTATCCCCGTAACTTTTAATGAGTTTGAGTCCTCTAATTTTTTTCTCGTTTCGGTTAAGCCATGGAGTTTTATAACGAATGAGACAAAGTTTATTCGGCAAGTGACCATCTTTTTAGTTATTTTTGTTACAGTGTTTGCTGTTTGTTTTAAACAGTTATTCTTAAATGGAATTATTTATTTTATTACTGAATTTCAATCTAAAATGAAACAAGTTGAAAATGGACAATTAACAACAAGGATGAAAGCGTTTTCCGTAGGGGAGTTAAATCATTTAGCAAAAGGTTTTAATCGAATGGTTGAGGAAATATCGACTTTAATAAAGCGAGTTAATAATGAACAAGAACGAAAAAGAAAAGCTGAATTTAAAGTGCTACAAAATCAAATTAATCCCCATTTTTTATATAATACATTAGAATCTATTAATTCTATGGCAGTGTTACATGGCTGCAGAGATATTAGTAAAATGACAATTAATCTTGGAAAGCTACTTCGGATTAGTATAAATACTGATGACAAAGTAACGGTCAGTGATGAAATACGTCATGTGATTAGTTATATGGAAATTCAAAAGGTTCGTTTTGATGAACGGTTTAGGTTTGAAATTGAGATTGATAAACAGCTAGAACATTATTTTATATTGAAACTCGTTCTACAGCCAATAGTTGAAAATATTCTAATTCATGCTTTTCATCGTAACAAAACTGATGGTGTAATAAAGATACGGGGTGGCATCTCGAGTAACAAAGGTTTCTTCTTTATTGAAGATAATGGGGTGGGAATAACAAATGAAGTTCTGACAACCTTAAATGAATATAATCGAGGGAGCAAGACCTCAAAACAGAACATTGGTTGTGGAGTGATGAATGTTCAAGAACGTTTGAAACTTTATTATGGTGAACGTTACGGGATTATGATTTGTTCGGAGGAGAACAGAGGAACAACGATGAAGCTTACATTTCCGCTAAGTGAGGGTGAACGAGATGACATATAAAGTGGTACTAGTTGACGATGAATCGCTTATTCTAAAAAGTTTAAGCAAGATTATTGAATGGGAAGCTTTTAATTGTCAGGTTGTAGGAACGGCTAATGATGGACAAGATGCGTATTCTCTTATTCAAGATATTCAGCCAGAAATTGTGATAACCGATATTTGTATGCCGGAAATGACTGGTCTTGAATTACTGAAAAAGGTACAAACGCTTCAGGTAAGGCCAGAAGTTATTCTCTTAAGTGGATACAATGAATTTAAGTATGCTAGAGAAGGGTTACAAAATAATGCCTTTGATTATATTTTGAAGCCAATTGATCATGAAGAGTTAGAAAAATGTTTACAAAGAGCCATTGTTAAATTTGAAGATGTTAAGAGAAAAGAACATGAATATCGAAAACATCTGATCTATGAATCTCTTACAATAGGGAGGGACAAGACTAGCTTTGTAAATGATGATCATCATTATGTTATTGTAGCGTTAGAATTAAATAAAGCTTCCGCAAGTGATGAACAACAGTTGAGGGATAGGGTGAATAAAGCAAGAGAAGACCATTACTCAGAAGTATTTTTCTATAAGTTTGAGAGTTCTCGATATGTCATTGTTTATACTCATTCCAAAGAGAATATTGATTTTACCACTACGGTTAAATCCTCTATGAAAAAGTTAAGTGAGCAGATAAAGGCACATATGAAAATAGCAGTAGGAAAAGATGTTATTGGGATGAATGACCTCGCTGTCTCATTTCAAACGACATATAAATTATTAGAATCTGCATCGTTTTTAAAAATGAACTTGATTTCAGAAGATGATATTAAAAATGAGTATCGCTCGAAATATTCTCCTGATGCAGCGATTATAAAAGCAAAAACATTCTTGCAGGAAAACTTTACAAAGGAGATTGGTATTGAATCTGTTTCTGAAGTAGTCGATTTAAGTGTTAGTTATTTTAGCGTTCTATTTAAGCAAAAAACAGGAGTGACCTTTTTGGAATATTTAACAAACTTAAGAATGGAACATGCGTGTGTACTTTTAAAAACAACTGACTTAAAAACTTATGAGATTGCTAATATGGTAGGGTACAGTGACCAACGATACTTTAGTCAGGTGTTTAAAAAGCGTATGCATGTTACACCAAGTCAATATCGCATAAGTAAATGATTTTGCATGGTAAAAAGGCATATAAAATTTTAAGTTGGAAAGCAAACTAGTTTTAGCACGTACGAGATTGGTCACTTCAGGTGAAGTTACGGGCATTTACTTAGTATTCACTTTCAGACGAGCAAACGAAGTAACACACGAGGAACTACTTGTGATTAAGTTGTCTGCGCTTTTCTAATGATAAGGGAGGCTCGAAATGAAAACTAAAAACATGATTTATTTTTTGCTTGTTATTTTGAGTGCTTGTTCTGCAAAGGAAGAAGTCCTTTTAGAAGCTGAAAAAAAGCAAATTGAATTTTTTCAGGCAAAACCAGAAACAGTTGAATTTTTTAATGAAATGATTAAAGAATTTGAAATGCAGTACCCCGATATTGATATTCAACAAGTGAATGTTCCAGATGGCATGGCCGTTTTAAAGACACGTATTGCACGTGGCGATGTTCCGGATATTTTTATAAACTACCCGATTGAGCAAGATTATCTAGTACGTGCCCAAAAGGGGTATCTTTTAGATATTACAAATGAAGATTTTATACGTTATGTAGAGCCCGATATTCAAGAACGCTATTTAATCGATGGTCGAATGTATGGGGTAGCGTTGTCACAAAATGCGGTTGGAGTGATTTATAACACGGATATATTTACGGAGTTAGATCTTGAAATTCCAAAAACATGGGATGAATTTCTACAAACATTAGAAAAGTTAAAGGTAGTAGGTAGGCAGCCAATTCTATTAGGTAATAAAGAACTTCAAAGCATTAGCGTATTTAATTTAAATTTTATTGCCAATCAATTTGATGTTGATTATTGGGAGCAGTTGAATAAAGGTAAAATTAAAATCAAGAATGATCAAAAGTGGATAGACCTTTCCGAAAAAATGTTACAAGTGTTAGAGTTTGCTCAGCCCAACTCATTTAACGATGACTCCGATGCGGTCATTCAGGCATTTGTTAATGGGGAGGGTGCCATGTTTATTGAGGGAGTCTGGATGCTTCCAAAAATTGAAAAATTAAATCCACAAATAAATTATGGGATTTTTCCATTTCCAGTTATGAATGATTCTGACCAGAATAAAGTACTTGGCGGTGTTGATGGGGGTTTTTCAATTTCAGCGGATACGAAATATCCTGATGAAGCAAAAAGATTTTTAGAGTTTCTTCTAAAAAAAGAAAATGCGCAACGTTTTTCTGATTATGAAGGGAATATTAGTGCTGTAAAAGGTGTGATTATGAACAAAAAAGAAGTAAGGCATTTAGCAGCTCATGTTTTAATAGGGAAAACTGTAAATTGGCCAAACCACTACTGGGTAGGAGGCACAGCTGCTGAAGATGACTTCAGAAGAATTTCACAACAATTCTTTTTAGATCGTGATATTTATAGCTATCTTGAAAGTTTGGAGAAAATGTTTGAGAAATATAGACAGATGAATTAGAAGTAATAAATAATGTTTTTTCATTAAAATCCTCCATCATTAATTAACAGTTTTCGGAGAGAAAATAACAACTAGCAATAGAAATAGCGTCCAATTCACATAGGATATGGTACGCTATTTTTTTGTTGTTATATCAATGTTTGGTTTAGCTTTATACTAAAATTAGCAAAGGATTTAGCAGATCGTTTAGACAAGACACATAGATTTATGTTCCTCTTTTATTTCATATGCTAAAAGCGTTGCTAATTATTCGGAAGCTAAAATAGAACAAGAAATTAATGGGGTGTTTAAGAATATTGCTGTTTAATGACTTTACTATTTTCTTTAATTGTATCTACCATCACCTCTATTTGGATTAAAAAGCGGTGTTTATCGGACAAGAGAGCCGTTATTTGTGAACAAAAGAGTATTTTAAAAGGGGTAGCGGACATCAGGTTCGTTATTTACTTAATTTAGCACCAAATATAGCAGATTTTCATGAAATAACGTACCTCATGTCCGATAGCTCTAATTATTTGATCAAATCGGTAAAATAAGGTCCACTGTGTCCGTTAGCAGAGCATTAGTGCAATAAGAAAAGAAAACAGGATAAAAACGCACAGATCTGTGCGTTTTGTATGCTAATTACAATGTTAACTTCTATGGAATTTGAATGCGAAATTATCCGTTATTTAGTTTGTGAATTCACTTTTTCTCTCCCAAAACTGAACGGTCTAATCATTAATGGGGGATTTTAATTTTTGGAAAAAGGGTTATTGAAAGTATTGATGCACGGTACTTTCTAAAGAAAAAAGATTCTATCTAAATAATAAAAATTTAAACATAAATCAAAGATATACCACATTATGAAAGCGCTTTAATTAAATTATAATAAACTTGTAAAGAAGTTGAAACAAAAGAGGAGGGAACGGTCAAATACGGAAATGAAAAAAGTTCTTTAAAAAAAATACTACATGAGGAGGGTCAATGAAAATATGAAAAAAGTGGCATATTTAGTCTTAGGATTAGGTTTAATATTTTCATTAATAGGTTGTGGTTCAAATCAGGCTTCAAAAGGGTCAAATGACAAAATTGTCATTTGGACACAAGCATCAGCAGATCACCCAGAAGGTAGAATGTTTGCTGAACGGATAGAGCGCTATAATGAGGAAAATCCAGACAAGCTTCAAGTAGAGATTGAAAACATTACAAGAGCTGGAGCGGGTTCAGGTTATATTGATAAGTTAAATGCAGCAATTACATCTAGAAATGTACCTGACATTTTTACCCTTGATGGACCGGATGTGGCAGCCTACGTTGATGCAGGAATCTTAGGTGAATTGGATAGTTATATGACACCAGGATTTAAAGAGGGCTTCACTGAAGCGATGATCGATCAAGGAACGATTGATGGTACATTTTATGCGATGGGTTACCAAGATTCTGGTGTAGCAGTGATGTACAATGAAGACATGATTAATGCTTTACCAGATGACGTAAAAGCGATGGTGCCAGCTGTTGATGAAGACTGGACATGGGATCAATTCTTAACTCTAGCTCGAAAAATAGATGATTTTGCCAAAGAAACTGACGATCCAGCTTTTGAGAATTATGAAATTGCCGTTAGTCTATTGTTAACAGATATTCCTGCAGGTGCGTATGAATTGGGAACATACTATTTCACACCTTTACTTTGGGGGAATGACACAAACATTATTGCTGAAGATGGCCTAACAGTAGATGGTGTGTTGAATAGTGAAAAAAGTGTGGAAGCTTTAACGAAATATGCACAATTGTTTGAAGAAACACCACTTGCGAATGCATCTGAATCAGAAAAAACATTTCATACAGGTAAATCAGCCTTATCTGTAAGTGGTTTCTGGTATATCAGTGACCTTGTCAATAATTATCCGAGCCTTAAATTTAAAACTGTTCGTTATCCAAAAATGAGTGAAAATTTTGATGGTTTATATACGCCATCTGGAAGTTGGGCATTTGTTAGAAGTGGTCAAGTGGAAGATGAAGAACGTATTAAGCAGACGATAGAGGTTATGGAGTGGCTTAATAATGACGAAGCCCATAAAGAATATTTCCATGCAAATGGTGCTATTCCAGGGAGAATTAATTCTATTGAGGTAATTGATACGAATACTGAAAATGAATACCATAATGAGGCATGGACGGTATTGAAGTACCAAGTACAAAATACAAATAAGTCTCGTCCGGTATCACCAGGATATCCATATTTATCTGAAACATTTGCAAGAGATGTCATTTTAAGGATTGCTCAAAATAAAGCAACAGATCCTGAGACTATTAAAGGTTACTTAGATGATGCAGTTAACAAAATTGATAGAGAATTTGAGAAGTACCGTAAATAGTCTATAGACGTTAAAAGAGGTGAGACCTTTGTCTCACCTCTTATGCAAAGGATAAAGGATGTGAAACAGTGGGAAATCTAAATCTTAAACGATATGTCAAAGTGAGAAATCTAAATGAATACTCTAAAAGACGAAATGATACTTTATCAGCATTTGGATTTTTAACTCCTGCGATGGTATTGGCGATTCTCTTTATTGTATTACCGATTATATTAGCATTTACGTATGGATTTACCGATTATTATTTATTAAAGCCAAATGATAAACAATTTAATGGGCTGGACAACTTTAGACGAATGTTGTCGGATGAAGTGTTAATCAAAAGTTTTTATAACACGTTTAAATTTGTTTTGTTTGTTGTACCACTTCAACTTTCAATGGCTCTCGGATTAGCTATGATTGTTAATAAAAGAATTAGAGGAAATAGTTTTTTTAGAACCGCTTATTTTGCACCAGCTGTTTTATCTTTAGTTGTTATTTCTATCCTATGGACAGTAATGTTAAATCCTACTTCTGGATTGATCAATCAAATACTTTCCAATATTGGTCTACCGAAACAACCATTTCTTACAAGTTCTGAGCAAGCGATGTATACAATTGTAGCCATTTCAGCTTGGTCTGGTTGTGGATATCAAATGATGATTTTTTTAGCAGGTTTAAAAAACATTGATTCTAGTTTATATGAAGCAGCAGACATTGATGGTGCAAACGTCATGCATAAATTTTTGTATATTACACTGCCTTCGTTAAAACCGATCATGATGTTCCTTGTCATTACAACTACAATTCAAGCATTTAAACTAATTGTGCAACCAATGGTTATGACAGGTGGGGGACCAGATTATTCAACTATGACAATTTTACAATATATTTACGAATACGGATTCCGTCACAGAAATATTGGCTATGCAAGTGCGATTACCTTAATGTTTACAATTTTCTTAGTTATTGTGTCTATTGTAATTAAAAAGTTATTTAGAGAGGAGCGGGCAGCATGAAGATCGTAAAGAAAACATTATTTTATCTATTGGCCATTATGCTAGCGCTACAATTCCTTGTTCCTCTCGTTTGGATGATTCTATCCTCATTTAAAATAGATGAGGTCATCTACAAGGATGTAGGTACAATCTTTGCAGTGATTCCTAGATTTTCTGATTTATCACTTAAATCCTATTTCGAATTGTTAGGCTACTACAATATCTTTGGAAATTTGTTAAATAGTTTAATCTATGCTTCTATTACAGTTGTATTCGGGTTAACTATTAACTCATTAGCTGGATATGCTCTTGCAAGATTTATTTTTCCATTTAAAGACGCCATTTTAATTTTTATTATTGCCCTCATGATTGTCCCAATCGAGGCAACTATTCTTCCTTTATTTTTAGTTGTGAATGAAATGGGAATGATTAATACGGTTCCAGGTTATTTACTTCCGTTTTTTATTAACGTGATGAACATCTTTTTATTTAGGCAGCACTTTCTATCATTTCCAGGTGAATTGATCGAATCAGGAAAAATGGATGGATTAGGTGAGGTTGGATGTTTCTTTCGAATCGTCGTTCCTGCAAGTTTAAATATGTACATCACAGTGGGAATTTTAACATTCTTAGCTTCTTGGAATGATTTCTTATGGCCGGTTATGGCGCTTTCGAATGCACAATTAATGCCAATTCAAGTTGCTTTAAATGCGATCTTTAGCGATACGTATAATATTTTTACAAGTCATATTATGGCTGCATTAACGATTGTCACGATTCCGATTGTTGTTCTGTTTATTATCTTCCAAAAATACATTGTTGATGGTTCGATGCGAAGCGGCATCAAATAGAGAGGAGTATTATGAATAAATTAGAAAAAGCAAATGAATATATTAAAAAGAATAAAGAAAAGGTTACAAATCGACCATATTTTCATTTTACCCCTGAAGTTGGTTGGATGAATGACCCGAATGGATTTACTTTTTATCAAGGGGAATATCATCTGTTTTATCAGTATTATCCTTATGATGTTGTTTGGAACGACATGCACTGGGGTCATGCCACAACGAATAATTTTATTCATTGGAATTATCAGCCTGTCGCAATGGCAAATGATAAAATATATGATGCTAATGGCTGCTTTTCTGGAAGTGCTATTGAAAAGGACGGAAAGTTATACTTAATGTATACTGGTCACATTGACCCTAATCTGGGTTTTGATCGCGATGAAACACAAATTATTGAACAGCAATGTGTTGCGTTCTCTGAAGATGGAATTGAATTTGAAAAGTATCTAAATAACCCTGTTATTGGTGATAAAGAATTACCTGAAGGATATATGATTTGTGATTTTAGAGATCCCAAAGTGATTGAAGTAAACGGTGTTTATTATTGTGTGTTGGCGGTAAGAAACGAACAGAGACGTGGCGAAATTATCATGTTCAAGTCAAACAATCTACTAGATTGGACCTTTCATTCTTCTATTTACCAAACACACTTAGAAGAAAATACCCTTTTAGAGTGCCCAGATTTATTTCGTATCGATGATAAAGATGTGTTAATCTTTTCTGTCATGCCTTGTGATCCTGAATTTAAAGAAGAAGTGATCCAAAATACGATCTATGTGATCGGGGAAATGGATTATGAAAAAGGAATCTTTCATGCTGAAAATAGGGGCCTTCTCGATTACGGTTATACTTTTTATGCGCCACAGTCAACCGAAGGAAAAAACGGAGAAAGGCTGTTGATAGGGTGGATGCACCGTTGGCATCAAACAACACCGCCAAAGGAATATGGATTTAATGGAATGATGTCATTGCCAAGGCAATTAAGTATAGAAGGTGAAAAACTAATCCAACAGCCTTTCATTGATAAAGAGAAGTATTTCAAGCCTTCGATTAAAGAAGAAAGAGTTCAATTAGGGGGAGAAGAAACATTCGAAATTAAAAATAAGGATGTTGGGTATTTGCATATTAGTGTACCTACTTCCAATACGAAACGCTTTAGTGTTGAACTTAATAAAAATGAAGCGAAGTCTACTTGTATAGAAGTAGATGTAGAGAACAATAGAATATCATTTTCATCTGATTATGGTAGTAAGGACCGCATCAACATTAGTGATTTCAGCAATGAAAAAGAAGACATGACGTTAGAATTCCTCATGGATCTTCATTCCATTGAGTTATTTATTAACTCTGGAGAAAAGGTAGTGAGCTTTACTTCGTATGATCAGGATAAAGGGAAAAATATTTCTATTCATGGAAGAGAACAGGTGGAATTGAAACAAATTATTTATGGGGAATTTCGTTCTGGATGATTTAGATGGTTATGAACATAGGAAATTAGATAGTTTATAAACGTCTAATTTCCTTTATTTTACATACGTAGGAGGATTACTTATGAAAAAAGGAGTTATTACTTTAGGAGAAGCATTAATAGATTTTGTACCTTTAGATAACCAAAACATTACATATCAGAAATGTCCCGGTGGTGCGCCGGCAAATGTAGCTGTTGGATTAGCGAGGCTTAATGTAAAATCTTATTTTCTAGGTAAAGTGGGAAATGATGTTCTTGGACGTTTTTTAAAGGAAACACTAACAACTTACCAAGTGGATACATCATATATGTCTTTAACAGACGAAGCACGTACGGGAATCGTTTTTGTCACACTAGCCCAAAAAGGTGAACGAAGCTTTGAGTTTTTTATTAACCCTAGTGCAGATACTTTATTATCGGAAAGTGACATTAAGGAAAAGATCTTTAAAGAAAGCAAAATTCTTCACTTTGGATCTATTTCTTTAATAAGCAAGACTTCCGATGCTGCTACAAAAAAAGCAGTAGAATTAGCAAAGAAAAATAACATGATTGTATCGTATGACCCTAATTTGCGTCTGTCACTCTGGGAGAGTGAAGAACATGCAAAAGAGACGATTATATCAATGTTACCTCATACGGATATATTGAAAATCTCCGAGGAGGAACTAATGTTTATTACAGGAGAAAACGATTTTGATGAAAGTTTATCTGTTTTAAACCATTTTAATATTCCTATAACGGTGGTTACATTAGGTGAAAACGGATGCTATGTCATTTTAAAAGGTGAAAAAATTCACATCCCAGCAATTAAAGTAAATGCCGTCGATACTACTGGAGCTGGTGATGCTTTTGTTTCTGGATTGCTTTACGGAATAGAAAAATATGAAGGTGCCATTTCTGATCTCACATTAGAAGAGTTAAAGCAAATGGCGGAATTCGCAAGTATATCTGGAGGTCTTGCAGCTTCAGAAAAAGGAGCAATGACTGCACTACCGAAGATTGATAAAATTGAGAAGTATATAGAATTAAAAAGGTAAGGGTAATTATACTTTTACTTTAGCTTTTGTTGCCCCACTTTGAGTGGGGTTTTTAAATAGGAGCACCGGAAAGCCTTTAGTAGCAGAAGTGAAAGGTAACCGAATTATGATTAGCCAATTAATCAAATGAACATGGGAAACCTTTGATATATCATTTATCTAATTTTATAATAGGACATAGTTGTGTCGTATATATTTCTATGATTATTCTCTACTTACATTAATTAAAAAGGAGAACGAATGAACTTTAAAAAACGTTTTTATTTGGCTTTTGTTGGCTTTATATTACTTCCACTAATTGGTTTAGGGTGGATGTCTTATGAAGTATCTTCGAGAATTTTAAAAGACCAAATTGGTCAGCATATGTTAGATACACAGGATGCAATTAATTTGAATATAAGTTCTATTATAGGTGAAGTTAATTTATTTACCGATTATGTTATTACTTCAGAAACAGTCCAAAACTATCTTATGAGACAAGAATGGCGGTTTACCTCTGAGAAAGTGATGATGGAAAATTCAATTACGAGACTGTTGTTTAGTTATCCATTTACGTACGATTTCTTGTTATTTAATAGTGATGGTGATCAATTATATTTTATAAAACCTATGAATGTACCTTTTCATATTTTAGAGGCAGAAAAAAGTTTTCAAGAAGTAAAAGGGAGAAAAGGCGCACCATATTGGATTGGTCCTATGAAAAATCAAGAGTTAGTAGGAGAAGGGCATTCTTTATTTACGATTGGACGGAGCATATTAAACCCAAATACACTTGAAACAATAGGTTATTTGTTTTTACATGTAAAGCCCGAGATGCTTAATAAGACCAATCGCATAGCGCAAAATAGTGAAAGTGAATGGCTTATCTTAGATGAGCAAGGATCGATTATATACAGTGTAGGGAATGAACTTACTTCAGAGGATTTATCCATGTACAAAAAGGGAGATGATGGTGAAGTAGGTGGTTCAACGATGCATCAACGAGCTGATGGTAAGGAGTTCTTATTAACATATTCTCCAACTATTAATGATTGGACGCTTGTTTCTATTAAAAGTTGGGAAAGTGTAAATGCACAAATCGAACCAATTCGTAAGTTTACGTTTATTCTTGTCTTAGTACTTTTACTTCTTTTTACAATTTTTCATCGAACATTTTCACAAAAGTTGCTTAACTTTGTTACCATTTTAAAAGGGAAAATGGATCAAACTACAGAAGAAAATTTAAAAGTTCAAATGCCAGATTTTAAAGAGCCCGAGTTTCAAACATTGTCTAAAGGCTTTAATGATATGGTTAAAAAGTTGAAGGTGATGATTGAACTTGTTGAAGAAAAACAAAAACAAAAACAGCAAGCTGAGTTTAAAGTTTTACAACATCAGATTAATCCGCACTTTCTCTATAATACGCTAGAATCAGTAAATGCCTTAGCCAGTTTAAATAAGACTGATGAGGTTCAAAGGATGGTTACTAACTTAGGTAAATTGCTACGGATAAGTTTAAAGGGGCCATATGAAATTACTTTTAACGAAGAGTTACGCCATGTAACAAGTTATTTAGAAATTCAGAAAATTAGACACAGTCACCGGTTTACTTATGAAAATCGTATCGATGAGGACGTAAAGAAATTAAGAATTCTTAAGTTAATTTTACAACCTCTTGTTGAAAATTGTATTGAGCATGGGATTAATCATGAAGCCTTTAACTTGATTTCCATTCGTGCTCATAGACAAAAGGATAGACTAATTGTCGATGTTGAAGACAATGGACCTGGTTTCTCGAATGAAAGCCTAATGAATTTAAGAAATAAAACTGCTTCTACCAATAATCATGGACATGGTGTACTAAATGTACACGAACGTTTAAATCTTTATTATGGAATTGGTAGTGGCCTTATGATATGTAGCTCTGAAAGTGGTACAATCATTCGCATTAATATACCTATTCGGAGTGAAGGGTGATGAATAGATGTATAAAGTGATTTTAGTTGATGATGAGAAATTAATTGTTGAGAGCTTAAAAAATACGGTGTTATGGGAAGCGATGAATTGTCAGGTTGTTGCAACCGCAAATAATGGTCGTCAAGCAATTGAAGTATATGAGAAATATAACCCAGATATTGTGATAACGGATATAAAGATGCCTGATATGAATGGAATTGACTTTCTTGAAGCGATTTTTCCAAAAAGAAAGTCGGACAAAGTAATTGTTTTAAGTGGGTTTGACGAATTTGAGTTTGCTCGTGATGCACTTCAATACAAAGCATTTCAATATTTATTAAAGCCAGTCGATCGTGAGGAACTCTATCAAGTTATTGAGAAGGCAATTAAAGAAATTGGGAAAGAAAAAGTAATTATTCACTCTACAGATAAACAGAAAATTTTTGATTTACTCATTCATAAAACAGATCAGCCAGAGCAACTGGATCATTTTAGATATCGTGAATATAGTGTCATGGTTGTTCAAACAATTGCTACTGATCTAATAGAGCAGCTCTTAGAGGATATCCAAACCGAAGATAAGTTGCTGTATGTGTATCACCCAAGTAAAGGACAAGTTGTGATCGCTTTTGGAACAAATGAAAAAGTGATGGTGGATATGGAGTTTATCGCTAATAAGATTCGAAATAATATATCTGAAGCGGTTATATTAATTGGTTCTGAAACAAGGGACCTGAAAAATCTAAATATATCTTATGAATTTGCTTTAAAGCTAGGTGCGATTAGGCAGTTTGTTGAAAAGAATATTATCACGGAAGAGGACTATCAAGCTTATCAAGAATTAACGAATGATAGTGCTGAAGTTTTAAAGGCAGCAAAAGAGTATATCGAAACTAACTATCAAAGAAATGTAACGAACGAAAGTGTTGCAAAACATTTTGGCTTTAGTTCGAGTTACTTTAGTACATTATTTAAAAAGCATCATGGAATAACATTCATTGACCATATAACAAATGTAAGGATTAAGCATGCGTGTAGTTTACTTAAAGATACGAAAAAGCCAACGTATGCGATAGCAAGTCTTGTTGGATATGAGGATCAACGCTATTTTAGCCAAGTTTTTAAGAGGAAAATGGGTGTAACGCCTAGTACCTATCGAAAAAATGTAAGTGAATAGTTAAATGAATTTAGCGGTTTAATAAATACTGCGTTTCATTGTTGAAAAAATTGATTTACTACGAGCTCACTATGAGATAATCACTCATAATGAGCTTTTTCGTGTTGGGAAATACTGGTTTTATTAAATCTTCTAGAAAACGCTTTCGAAAAAAATCAAACATTTGTCGAAAGAACACCTCATTCTGTAAACGTTTTCTTAGGTGTATTATGTAATCAAAGGGGGAAGGAAAATGAAAAAATCAATAATCTTATCAGCTTTATTATCAATGGCACTTCTTGTAGGGTGTGGAAATTCGGAACCGAATGGAAGCGCTTCAGATGACGGTGGTGTAACGACCATTGAATTTTTTCAAGTGAAATCAGAGGCAGTTCAAACATTTAACCATTTGATTGAGAAATTCGAAGAAGAAAATCCAACTATTAAAGTTGAGCAAAATACTGTACCAGATGGAATGACGGTGTTAAAAACACGCTTTTCAACAAATGACATCCCGGATGTTTTTATCACGTATCCAATTGAAGCAGATTATGTGTTACGTGCAAACAATGACTACTTGCTAGATGTGACGGATGAGCCATTTATTAAAAAGTTAAATGAGGATATCCAAAATCGCTATATTGAAAATGACAGAATGTATGGAGTAGCTCTGTCATTAAATGCGAACGGTGTTCTATACAATAAGGAGATTTTTGCAGAGCATGGAGTAGAGGTACCACAGACATGGGATGAACTTCTAGAGGTAATGGAGACTTTACAAGCATCAGGAGAGACTCCAGTAATCATGGGAAGTCAAGAACCTTGGACGAGTTCAGTTTTTAACTTAAATCTTATTGCCCAACAGTTTGGTCCTGAGTATTGGGAAAGTATGAATGCTGGAAATGAAACGATTGTAGGAGATGCACGTTGGGAAGCGGCAGCACAAAAAATGTTAGATGTTCTTGGGTTTGCCCAACGTGACTATATGGGAACAGATTATGCTCAAGCTAACTCAGCATTTGCAAATGGTGAAGGTGCAATGTATGTCATGGGTGCATGGGTAGTACCAGCACTTCGCGATATGAATCCTAACTTCGATGAGGAATTTGGTTACTTCCCATTCCCTCAAACGAATAATCCAGATGAAAATGTTACAATTTCGGGTGTTGATGTAGGTCTATCAATTTCTGCGGATACTAAGCATCCTGATGAAGCATTGAAATTTGTTGAGTTCCTTATTGATGAAGCACAAACTTTTGCTGACCTTGATGGATCATTTAGCGCAGTAGAAGGCGTTGAAATTAAAGATCCTGTTTTACAAGGATTATTGCCAAATATTGAAGCTGGAAAAGTAGCCAATTGGCCTAACCATTACTGGGCTGGTGGAACAGCTGCAGAAGCTGATTACCAAAGTCATTCACAAAACTTCTTTAGTCACCAAAACATTGAGCAGTATTTACAAGATTTAGAAATGATGTTCGCTAGTTATCGTCAATAAAATGCCTGAGAGGGTGGCTTTTATACTAGTCACCCTCATTTAAATAGAATGGAGGGTATGTTATGAATCAAAATATATATCGAAGTATGAGTCGGGGTTATATGTTTCTACTATTGCCTGGACTGATTCTTCTAGGGTTCTTTTATGTCTACCCATTATTAAATGGTGTCTATATGAGTATGACAAATTGGGATGGGGTAAGTCGTACAAAGGAATTCATAGGTTTATCAAACTATATTAATATTTTCAGTGACGCAAGGTTTTTAAATTCATTAGGGTTTACCTTTAAGTACGCGTTCGTTTCAACGATTTTATCTAATATCATTGCAATAAGTGTTGCAATGGCACTTGTATCGAAAATTAAGTTTCAAAACTTTTTCCGTGGGCTTTATTTTTTCCCAGCTGTGTTAAGTATGTTAATTATCGGATTTATTTGGAAGCAAATTTATTTCCGTTTTATTCCGTATTTAGGTGATCGTTTGAATATTGAAGTACTTCAAACGAATTTATTAGGAAATCAAGATACAGTATTTTGGGCTCTTGTTATCGTAACAGTTTGGCAGGCGTCAGCAATCTTAATTATCATTTACATGGCTGGGTTACAGACAATTCCTCAAGAAGTGTACGAATCAGCAGAAATTGATGGAGCTAGTGGATTGAAGAGGTTCTTTACAATTACATTACCTCTCATTGTTCCTTCAATTACGATTTGTTTGATCCTTGCAATGAAGCAACATTTAATGGTTTATGATTATATTGTTGCCATGACTGGTGGTGGCCCTGGCTTTGCGACTGAATCTGTTACGCTCTTAATCTATAATTTAGGGTTCTTAAATAATAGATTTGGTTACGGAACAGCAGCAGCACTCATGTTATTTTTAATCATCGTTATCATTTCATTTATCCAAATTTACTTCTTACGTAAGAAGGAGGTGCAGTTATAATGAATCTAAAAAAGCTCTGGAAATATGCTTTTATTGTTACTGGTGGTCTCGCAATTCTATTTCCACTTTATTTAACGATAATTACAGCTTTTAAAACTCCGGAAGAAACGAGAATATCATTTCTTGCGCTACCTGAAAGTATATCGTTTGCCAATTTCATTCAAGCGATAGAGATGACGAATTATGTTCAAGGGTTTATGAACTCGTTTATGATTACTGCAATTTCAATCGTATTTATCATTATTTTAGGAGCAAGTGTATCGTATTCAATTGCAAGAAATCAAGATAAGAAATTTTACCGTGTGATGTATTATTTCTTTGTAAGTGGTTTGTTTGTTCCCTTTCAAGTTTTGATGCTACCTTTAATTCAACAGTTAAGTTCGATCGGAATGTTAAACAAATGGGGGCTGATTATGCTATATGTAACATATAGTCTGTTCCAAAGTGTTTTTCTGTACGTAGCTTATTTTAAGTCGGTTCCTAGAGAGTTAGAGGATGCAGCTATGATCGATGGTTGTGGAGTGTTTCGAACATTTTGGCATATTATCTTCCCGATGTTAAAACCGATGACCGTAACGATAGCAATATTAAACATTATTTGGATTTGGAATGATTTCTTAATGCCGTTAGTGGTATTAAGTAAATCAAGTGATTGGACATTACCGCTTATGCAATATGTTTTTGAATCGCAATACTCTGCAAATTTCAACTTAGCTTTTGCTTCATATTTAATGGTGTTAATGCCAGTTATTGTTGTGTATCTTTTCTTACAACGACATATTATCGGTGGAGTATCTGATGGGGCAGTAAAATAGGTAGGAGGTTTTTCTTTTGAAAACGAAATCAACGAACTACACAATTGAAAAGGCAAATGAAGAGTTACAAAAAAATGCTCAAAAAGTGAAGCAATCAAAGTTCTGGTTAGGGTATCATATTGCACCGCCAGCTGGTTGGCTAAACGATCCTAATGGACTTGTGTTCTATAAAGGGGAGTACCATGCATTTTATCAACACTATCCATATGCATCCCAATGGGGACCAATGCACTGGGGCCATGCAAAAAGTAAAGATTTAATTCATTGGGAGCATTTACCTGTAGCTCTTGCTCCTGAATATGACTATGAAGCAGGTGGATGTTTTTCAGGGAGTGCGGTCGTTTCAGGTGATGGAATGTATTTAACTTACACTGGTCATAATGAACAGCGAGATCCAAAAGAAGTTCAATGTGTAGCCAAATCAACGGACGGAATTCATTTTGAAAAATTAGCTGAAAATCCTGTGATTTCAGTTCCGCCAGCTCATGGGTCACCTGACTTTCGTGATCCGAAAGTATGGATGCAAAATGATATTTGGAACATGGTCGTTGGTTCTAGTAAAGACGGGATTGGAAAAGCAGTACTCTATCGATCAAAGGATTTGAAGGACTGGGAGTACACTGGAGTAATGGTCGAGAGCGATGGCACACAAGGAGATATGTGGGAGTGTCCGGACTTTTTCTCCCTATCTGAAGATGTCGATGTATTAATCTTTTCTCCAATGAATATGGAAGGGTCTAAGACAAGATACATGATTGGAAAAATGGATCAAGAAACAGGGAAGTTTGAGGCAAAGAATAGTGGTGAGATTGATTATGGAATTGATTTTTACGCGCCACAAACGTTTCAAGATGATCAAAATAGACGAATTCTCATTAGTTGGATGAATATGTGGAAAAAAGATATGCCGGAACAAACAGATGGTTGGGCAGGTGCATTAACAATCCCACGCGAACTATCAGTAGAAAATGAAAAGCTGATCATGAAGCCTGTTGAAGAAATGAAAAACTTAAGAACCAATCAACTTGTATCTACTTACGAAAAAGAAATAAAAGTAGCAGATCTCTGTTTAGAAGTAGAGATGGTAGTTTCGTTAGACAATTCAAATAAATTAGGATTTACACTCTCATCTGAAATAGGCGAATCTATTATTGTCGGCTATGATACAATCGAAAAACAAATCATTACTGATCGACGTGGGATGCTACAAGGGGAACAAGATCTATGTCAAGCTCATTATCAAACAGAAAATAATGAAATCACATTAAAAGCTTACATTGACCGTTCAAGCATCGAACTTTTTGTTGATGGTGGTAAACTTGTCATGACTAATAGGTTTTACTTCAAAGGAGATAACATAACACTTTCAATAGAAGGAGAGAAATCAGATATTCAAGAGGTCTCTGTTTGGGAGCTAAAGGCTACAATGTAAATAAATTATAATCGGTCTTTTTAGCTTCAGAAAAAAGGCAATGACTGCTTTACCGACGATTGAAAAAAAAGCAGCAAAAGAATTGGATATTAGATTGAAGCATTAAAAGTTAATCCTCGGCAACACTTAACTAAGTGATGCTGAGGATTTTTAGTTATTAGGGAAAGCTCCAATTGTTATACAACTTTAAATAGGATTATGTTTCGGATTTAAGTTTTTACGTGTTATTTCTCCTGGATTAAAACACTACTTGAAACTCTTTGGTCAAATTTTTTAGATACATTCGTTTTGTATTCTAAATTATGATGATAGTTTAATTTAAACAAACCCGAATACAAAATATCCAAGATGAGATGGATCGAGTTATTTGTAGAGTAGGAGGCAATTTTTGAATAGAGTTTTTCCCTCGTAGATATCGAGAGAGTACAATCTGAATAGTTCTTTAATGTGTTTTCGCCAATACTTGATAAAGCAATCATTGGTGTCTTTTTATCCCTTAGTATTTCAGCGATTTTCAAAACTTCATCAGATTCTCCAGAATATGAAATTAATATCGCACAGTGATTTGGAGAGGAATTTGAAGCAACGAATATTTGCTCATCTTGTAAGCTCATAATTTCAACATGGCGATTAATCCGAAGCATCTTATGCTTGAAATCATAAGCCATAAGAAGAGAGTTACTAATACCGTAAACGTTAATAGTTTGAGCTTTATTTAATAAATCAACCGCTTTTTTTAGTTCATCGTGTTTTATTAGGGAAAGAGTATCCTCAATAGTTTCTGTAGCAAGATGGGCAATTTTTGAAGCAATATTCATCAACGTATCGTTTGCTTCAAAAGGGAAATTCGGATCAATGTTAGAAAAGTGTTGGTTTAAGTAAGTAAGTTCCGCGAGATATTTTTCTTTGAATTCATTCCAACCGCTAAAACCTAGTTTTTTTGATAAACGCACCGCTGTTGAAGGTGATGTGTATGTAGCCTCAGCTAGGTCCTTTGTAGATAATTTCTCTATATTTTCCTTTTCGTTAAGTATATATTTAGCTAGGATTTCTTCTGATTTAGAAAAAGAGTCCATCGATTCAAGTTTATTTGAAATAATCATAAAAAAAGTACTCCTTTACCTTCATTTTTGAAATGGCATTTCAAAATTTAATCTAAAATAACTATAAAAATTAGAATGGTATTCTAATGTACTTGCAAAGTATTTAAATGTGAATGCTAGTTCTGTACTATTATACTATAGTCAATTTATGAAAGCGTAATCAGATGAAATTTAATAAATGGCTATTATTTATCCCACTCTTAAGGGGCAAGTAAGACCCCCACCTCAAAACTTAAGAAAATCGAGAAGTTTAGGTGGGGGATAAACTGCCCCTAAAGGTCCGATAAGTTGAACTAACAATCAGTGGGGGATGAAGGAAAACCCCCACTGATTGAAGTTCAGCTTTATGGGAAGAATATTAAACTTATTTTTTTATATAGAAATTAGGAGGTAATCTTATGGCTTTTAAAGAAAATTTTTTATGGGGTGGAGCTGTTGCAGCTCACCAATTAGAAGGTGGATGGAATAAAGGTGGCAAGGGTCCTAATGTTGCAGATGTTATGACTGCTGGTGCACATGGGGTACCAAGAGAAATTACTGATGGGGTCATTGAAGGTCAATACTACCCTAACCATGAAGCAATTGACTTTTATGGTCGTTATAAAGAAGATATCGCATTATTTGCAGAAATGGGCTTTAAATGTTTTCGCACTAGTATTTCATGGGCACGTATCTTCCCTAATGGTGATGAATTAGAGCCTAACGAAGAAGGACTACAGTTTTACGATGACATGTTTGATGAATTATTAAAGCATGGGATCGAACCTGTCATTACACTAAGTCATTTCGAAATGCCTTACCATTTAGCAAAAGAATATGGTGGATGGCGTAGCCGTAAAGTCATTGATTTCTTTGTTCGCTACGCAACAACAGTGATGGAGCGTTATAAGGATAAAGTTAAGTATTGGATGACTTTTAATGAAATAAATAATCAAAAGAATACGGCTAACCCATTATTTTCATGGACATGCTCTGGAGTACGTTTTAAAGAAGGCGAAAACAGAGAAGAAGTGATGTACCAGGCTGTTCACCATGAGCTAGTTGCGAGCGCTTTAGTAGTGAAAGCTGGACGTGCTATAAACCCTGACTTCGAAATTGGTTGTATGATTGCTTTCGTACCGATTTATCCATTCTCTTGTAACCCAGACGACATGATGCTACAAGTTGAATCTATGCATGATCGTTGGTTCTTTGCTGACGTACACTGCAGAGGTCATTACTCATCTTATGCATTAAAAGAGTGGGAAAGAAAAGGTTACGATATCAAAATGGAACCAGAGGACGCTCAAATATTAGCTGAAGGAACTGTAGATTACATTGGTCTAAGCTATTATATGTCTGATGCTGTTAAATCTGGTGTGAATGAAGAAACTGGGAACAAGATTGTTGGATCAAGTGCGAGTGTAAAAAATCCACATGTAAAGGCATCTGATTGGGGATGGCAAATTGACCCTGTTGGATTAAGATATTCCTTAAATCTGTTATATGAAAGATATGAACTTCAATTATTTATTGTAGAAAATGGATTTGGTGCAATTGATGTGAAGGAAGAAGATGGTACTTGTAATGATGACTATCGTATCGATTACTTACGAGCACACATTCAAGAAATGGAAAAAGCGATCGAGTTAGATGGTGTTGATCTAATGGGTTACACACCATGGGGTTGTATTGATTTAGTTTCTTTTACAACTGGTGAAATGAAGAAACGTTATGGTTTTATCTTTGTTGATAGAGATAATGAGGGGAACGGAACATTAACAAGATCGAAAAAGAAATCGTTCGATTGGTATAAACAAGTGATTGCTACGAATGGAGAACAACTTTAGTTAACAGATAAACAAAGGACTAAGTGCCTTATTTGAGAGACCTATGCTTGTAAGGTGCTTTTTATAAAAGTTGAAGGTTATATATTTGGAAAATACAAAAATCTACCAGTAATTAGTTTCTTAGTTTTATAGAAGAGAATAAATACAGGTGAAAATATGGGGTGGAGAAAATGAGTAAAATTGAAAAGACGTTTCCAGAAAATTTCCTTTGGGGTGGTGCGGTAGCCGCTAATCAATTAGAAGGTGCATATAACGTAGGAGGTAAGGGTCTGTCTACAGCAGATGTCTCTCCTGATGGAATTTTGTATCCATTTGATGAAACAATGACAAAATTAAATTTATACCATGATGGTATTGATTTTTATCACCGTTATAAAGAAGATATTGCTTTATTTGCGGAGTTGGGCTTTAAATGTTTCCGTACATCAATTGCTTGGACAAGAATTTTTCCAAACGGAGATGAACTAGAACCGAACGAAGAAGGATTAAAGTTTTATGATGATTTATTCGATGAAATGCTAAAATACAATATTGAGCCAGTAGTAACCATCTCTCACTATGAAATGCCACTAGGACTTGTGAAAAATTATGGTGGTTGGAAAAACCGTGATTTAATTGGATTTTACGAGCAGTTTGCAAAAACAGTATTAGAGCGTTATAAAGATAAAGTGAAATATTGGATGACTTTTAACGAAATAAATGTTGTCTTACACGCACCTTTTACAGGTGGTGGGCTTGTATTTGAAGAGGGAGAAAACAAAAAGAATTCCATGTACCAAGCTGCACATCACCAATTTGTAGCAAGTGCGTTAGCGGTGAAAGCTTGTCATGAAATCAATCCAGAAGCAAAAATCGGTTGTATGATTGCTTCAATGCTCACGTATCCATATACTTGTAACCCAGAAGATGCTTTTGCGGCGATGGAGCAAGACAGAAAAACGTTATTCTTCTCTGATGTCCAAGCAAGAGGGATTTATCCGGGTTATATGAAACGTTATTTCAAAGAGAATGATATTACTATTGTTATGGAAGAAGGGGATGAGGACATCCTCAAGCAATATCCTGTTGACTATATTGGTTTTAGTTATTACATGTCATTTGTAGCAAGCACTGCTCCAGAAGATTTAGAAAAAGCTGACGGAAACCTATTAAATGGTGTAAAAAACCCATATTTACAATCGTCTGAATGGGGATGGCAAATTGACCCTAAAGGTTTACGTACGGTATTAAATCAGTTATATGACCGTTACCAAAAACCCTTATTTATCGTTGAAAATGGTTTAGGTGCTGTCGATGTTGTCGAAGAAGACGGTTCAATTCAAGATGATTACCGCATTGATTATTTACATGCGCACTTAAAAGAAGCGAAAGAAGCCATTGCTGATGGTGTAGATTTAATTGGTTATACTTCATGGGGACCAATTGACTTGGTAAGTGCTTCTACAGCGGAATTGAAAAAGCGTTATGGTTTTATTTATGTTGATCGAGACAATGAAGGAAATGGAACATTTAATCGAGTGAAAAAGAAAAGCTTCGATTGGTATAAAAATGTGATTGCTACAAACGGAGCGAGTTTAGACTAACTCGTGAACTACTCACCACTTAACTACGCTTGAGAAGGAGACTTCTTTCAAAAGAACGTTATATTGATAGAGTAGAAAATAAAACAAGTAGTGTGCTTCAGTATTGAGGCACACTATTTTTACAATGAAAAAAGAATAGGGTGAAAAGTGTGAGATTAATTGCAACGGACTTAGATGGAACGTTATTAAATGATCGTGGTGTTGTAAGTGAAGCAAATATACGTGCAATTTTGAGTGCAATTGATAAAGGGATGCAATTTGTTGTTGTCACAGGACGTTCCTATCTGTCGGCTAGTAAGCTTATGCAAGCTGCTGGGATTTCCTGCTCAATTATTTGTTTAAATGGCGCAGAAATTCGCTCTGAAAACGGTACAAAACAATCAAGTATAGCTCTTCGGGACGAGTTATCCCCAAAAATAATAAATGTATGTCAAAGAGAGAATGTTATTTTCAACATGTATACGGATCATGGAAGTTATACAAATAGCCGTGAACGTTTGGCTCAATTAATGTTTGACTTAATGACAACCTTAAAGCCTAATCTTGATACTAAAGAAGCTCAAACGATGACCGAACAACACCTTACGATTGAAAAGGTGAAGACGATAGAAGATCATCATCCAATAAACGATTTGGAATTTTATAAAATAGAAGCTTATTCTAATGATCCTGTCGAGTTGGCTACAATTTCACGACAACTCGAAAATGAACCAGAACTAATGATAACATCCTCTGTCCGCCAAAATATTGAGTTTAATGACATAAATGCTCAAAAAGGGTTAGCCTTAAGGAATTATGCAGAGCAAAAGGGCATTCGTATGGAAGAGGTAATAGCGATAGGCGACAGTTATAATGATGTATCCATGTTAAAGATGGCAGGAAGAGCGGTTGCCATGGAGAATGCCGAGGAAGATATTAAAGAGATCTGTCATTTTATTACGAAAAAAAATAGTGAAGACGGTGTCGCCTTTGCGGTAGATGAATTAATGAAAGAATTAGAACTTTAGGAAAGATTTACAAATCATAAAATTCACCAGTTGCGTCCTGTTTGCTAGTTTGGCCTCTTTTAAGTAAAATATAGGGTGAACTTTAAGTTTGAAAAGAGGGTAAAAGATGACTAATAAATCCATCTATGGATTAACATTTGAGCAATTAAGCGCCTGGTTATTAGAGCATGGGCATAAAAAAGGCCGCGCAGAAAAAGTTTGGGAGTGGCTATATAGAAAACGCGTAAAGAATTTTACAGAAATGGTTGATGTAAATAAAGATTGTATTCAATTATTACAGGATAATTTTGTCATAGAAACGTTAACTGAACATATAAAACAAGAAGCATCAGATGGGACCATTAAGTTTTTATTTAAGTTACAAGATGATCATCTCATTGAAACAGTTTTAATGAGGCATCCTTATGGATTGTCTGTTTGTGTAACCACACAAGTTGGCTGTAATATTGGCTGTAGTTTTTGTGCTAGTGGCTTGCTAACGAAAAACCGTGATTTAATTGCAGGTGAAATTGTTGAACAAATAATGAAAGTGCAATTTCATCTAGATCAACTTGGACAAGGTGAAAAAGTAAGTCACATTGTTGTCATGGGTATTGGAGAACCATTTGATAATTTTGAAAACATGGTAAACTTCTTACAAGTTGTTATTGATCAAAAAGGACTTGCAATTGGTTCTAGAAAAATTACCGTTTCAACAAGTGGAATTGTAGGTAAAATTTATGAATTCACTGATCGAAAATTACACGTGAATTTAGCCATTTCATTACATGCACCAAACGATGAACTTCGAACAAAGATTATGAAAATTAATCGTGTATATCCAATTGATAAACTAATGGATTCTATAAAATACTTTTTAAAAACAAACCGTAGAATTATGCTTGAATATATTTTATTAAAAGGTGTTAATGACCAAGAAGAACATGCACTTGAACTTGCCGATCTACTAAAAGATATTCCGCAAGGTGCAGCGGTTAACTTGATTCCATATAATCCTGTCGATGAACACGATCAGTATCAAAGAAGTGAACAAAAAGATGTGTTAGGCTTCTACGAGACATTGAGAAAGAAAGGGATTATTTGTAGTATTCGCCAAGAACATGGTACCGATATCGATGCTGCTTGTGGACAATTACGAAGTAAGCAAATGAAAGAGGAAAATGCTAAAAGGTAGAAAGATACAAGAAACGTAGGTGGTTTTGAAGTTGACCCCAAAAAGTTAGACAGGTTTATTGTCAGACTGCTTCCAGAGCTTGAGTTCGGTATTGTATTGGACTCAAGCCTTTTACGTTTGCCTTAATATGTTTGTTATTATTATAGCAATTAATGTACTCAGCTAGTTGCTGTATAAAATTTTCAATACTACCAAACTCCTAAGTATATAAAAAATGATATTAGAATATCAAAGAAGTTCTCAATTACCGCATTATCATAACAGTTACATGACATGCTTTGTGAGATTTCAAGTGTATTTACCCAGTAATATATGTACTACGTTAAATACTGGTAAGTTTGAGTAAATTTTTAATAGGGAATTCAGTCCTTAGTTCATACGATCTTTCCAGCATAAAATCATTACTACACGTTTATTAGTAAAACCTCGGAAGATTTATTTACACAATAGTTATCTTAATGTTTGATTATGTGTTAAATTATTAAAGGATAATTTAACACATTAAATTGTTTAATTGTAGTAAGAATTAATTTGTAATTCTGTTTTTTTTTTGTAAGAAAAAAATTTTTAGGAGGCGTATTATTTTGGAGCAAGTGGTCAATTGGCTTAATGGTATTTTATGGAGTGACCCTGTTATTTATATTTGTTTAGGGGTAGGGTTACTATTTTCAGTGTTAACTCGCTTTTTACAAGTTCGCCACATTAAAGAAATGGTAACACTAATGTTTCAAGGAAAAAGCTCTAAAGAAGGTATATCTTCTTTCCAAGCAATGTCACTTGCCTTATCTGGTCGTGTTGGGACAGGTAATATTGCTGGAACAGCGACAGCAATTGCTTTTGGTGGACCAGGGGCAGTATTTTGGATGTGGGCCATTGCATTTATTGGGGCTTCGAGTGCATTCATAGAATCGACTTTAGCCCAAATTTATAAAGTAAAGCAAGATGGACAATATCGAGGAGGACCTGCCTATTATATTGAAAAAGGGATCGGATGGAAATGGTTTGCAGTAGCTTTTGCTTTATCAGCGTTGCTTGCGATGAGCGTTCTTCTTCCGGGAACTCAATCTAATTCAATTGCTACGGGTTTAAAAAATGCTTTTAATATCACCCCTAATGTTACTGGAATTATTCTTGTTGTAATTATTGGTCTTATTATTTTTGGTGGTGTTAAAAGGATTGCGAATGTAGCCCAACTAGTTGTTCCTTTTATGGCATTAGCATATATATTGATTTCTTTTGTTATTATTGCGATGAATATTTCTGAGTTACCGGGAGTTCTTTCATTAATATTTAAGAGTGCATTTGGTGCAGATGCAGCATTTGGTGGTATGATCGGTATGGCTATCTCGTGGGGGGTAAAGCGTGGTATCTTCTCAAATGAAGCAGGTCAAGGAACAGGACCTCATGCAGCAGCAGCAGCAGAAGTATCTCACCCTGCAAAACAAGGGTTAGTTCAGGCGTTTTCTGTATACATTGATACGTTACTCGTTTGTTCGGCCACGGCCTTTATGATTTTATTTACAGGTATGTATAATACGGTAGGTGCGGATGATACAGTCATATATAGAGGCTTAGCTGGAGTAGAGCCAGGACCAGGATATACACAGGCAGCCATCGAATCGGCCCTTCCAGGATTTGGATCTTCTTTCGTTGGTATAGCGTTATTTTTCTTTGCCTTCACAACCATTATGGCATATTACTATATTGCGGAAACAAATATAGCTTACTTAACTTTCGGTAAGAATAACAAAGTGCCAATGTTTCTTTTAAAAGTCGTTCTTTTATTTGCTACTTATTATGGCGCTATCAGGAAAGCAGATTTAGCTTGGACGTTAGGTGATATTGGTGTTGGACTAATGGTATGGTTAAATCTCATTGCCATTTTACTATTAGCAAAACCAGCGTTAGCGGCGTTAAAAGATTACGAGATACAAAAGAAGCAAGGTCTTGATCCTGTTTTTAACCCTGAGAAACTCGGGATTAAAAATGCTGATTATTGGGTTAATGAATACAATAAAGATAATAACGAAAAAGAAAAGTTAACTAGCTAAAGCAAAAGAGCAGTCACAATTGTGGCTGCTCTTTTGCTTTATCCCACTCTTAAGGGGCAAGTAAGACCCCCAGCTCAAAACTTTAGAAAATCGAGAAGTTTAGGTGGGGGATAAACTGCCCCTAAAGGTCCGATATAGAATAACTTTCATCAGTGAAGCTGATGATTAGTTATTCTTATGCCCGTGGTATAAGTTGAACTAACAATCAGTGGGGGATGAAGGAAAACCCCCACTGATTGTTAGTTCAGCTTTATTTATCTCATTTAGTTTTAGTGTATTGAAGTAAATACTTACAACACAATACGCCTCAAGTCTTAGTTAAAATACAGCTAAGGTTGATTATGCGAAATTGCAAATATAGGTAAGATAGAGTCAAGAAGGGAGGCGATTCACATGAAAAAATTAGGATTAATTATATTAGGTGGTATTGCTGCGATTATCTTAATAGCAAATTTAGGTCCGATCGTACTTTTTGGTCTTAGCTTAATTATTTTATACTACGCGTTCAAAGGTTTTTTTAAGGCAGAAACGTCAGTAAGTAAAGTCACTTGGGCGATACTTGGGTTGATCTTGTTTACGATAACTGCTTCCAATGTACCAGCCCTCGTAGGATTAGTTGCAGCGATCATTCTTTATTTCGTGTATAAAAAATGGAATGAAGATGATGAAGTAGTCATTTTGAATGAAAATAATGAAAATAATGAAAAAGATCCATTCATCAACTTTGAAAAAGAGTGGGCTGAATTAAAAAGAAACTTTTAAAATAAAGGAGTGTTGTACGATGAGTAACTTATTTACGAGAATAAAAAAAACGATATCAGCAGATATTCATGAAATGTTAGATGAAAAAGAACAAAAAAATCCAATTGCGGCTTTAAATCAATATTTACGTGAATGTGAAAAGGAAGTTGAAAAAGTCAGAAAGTTAGTTGAACGACAATATTTATTAAAGGAGCAATTTACTCGTGAGTACAATGAAGCCCGTCAATTAGCGGATAAGAGAAAATATCAAGTAGAGATTGCATCGCGGGCAGGCGAAATTGAATTAATGCAGTTTGCTATTAATGAACAAACTCAATTCGAAGAACGTTCTCAACGTTTGAAGAATTCTTTAGAGCAAGCGAGTATTCATTTACAAGAACTTGAACAAAAGTATGGAGAAATGAAGCATAAATTAAAAGATATGCATATAAGACAGATGGAGTTAATGGGACGGGAAAACATTACTCGTGCTAATTATCGAATGAGTCAAATGTTAGATGGAAATAGTTTTACTGGAAAAATAGATACTCGATTTGATGAAATGGACCGATATATTGATCGGCTCGAACATCAAGCGAACTCACAGTATCATCGTCACACAATTGATAGTCGTATAGCTCAGTTGGAAAAACAGTTAAAAAATGAAGAAAGTCATTCTATTTCAGAGTAAAAACATGATATATTTTAATAGGTAAATAAAGAGAGACTAGGGTTGACAACAAGGATATAAAATGTCAGCCCATTACATATTTTACGAGGAGGAGAGACCGAAATGGATAATCATCAAAAAACAGACTACATTAGCTGGACGGTTTTAATAGGACTACTTCTTCTCGTAGTGGAAATTACTTTTTTTAATAAAGGTTTAATTTTTTCGGTAATTTTTTCAGGGATGTTACTTTACTTTGGTGGGAAAAGGCTTGGTAGTTCAATTGGAAAATTATTTTTTGCTTTAGGATGCCTTGTTCTTTTTTTTACCACTATTAATATGATCGTTTTTAAATTTTTAATTTTTGCTATTATAGCTTATATTTTATTTCATTTCTTTAAATCGAAAAGTCGACCGATCGTGATAGAGCCAGTTTTGAAGGGAAACTCTTCATTTAATGAAGCAAGAATCATTCGTCGACAATCGTTATTGAAGAATATCTTTTTAGGAAAACAAAAGACTCCGGAGGATATATTTGAATGGGAAGATGTAAATATTCAAACTGGAATTGGTGATACATGGATAGATTTAAGTAATACGGTTCTACCTAAAGATGAAGCTGTCATTTCAATTCGTAATTTTATTGGGAATATTCAAATTCTCGTTCCGTATGATATAGAGATTAGTGTTTCTCATTCAGTAATTACGGGAACAACAATTATTTTTGACCAGGCTGATGAAAGGTTATTTAATCAAACATTACATTACCGTACGGAAAATTATGCAATCGCTCAACGTAAAATAAAAATCATCACTTCTATGGGGGTTGGAAGATTAGAGGTGAAGAGAATATGAGGATGATTCAGAAACAGATGCTCTGGAGCATATTGTTTTCTTTACTTCTTTTTTCTTTGTTTATCATTATTTATTTTTTTGCTTTTCCAGTTCAAAACTGGGAGGTACTTATCGAAGGAAAGGTTTTTGATATACCTATATGGATCTTTAGTCCTGGGGTTGCTATTACAATGGGGATTATCTTTGGGTTGGTAAATAGTATGGCATTTAAAAAGAAAGTTGAAATCATGGAAGAGTCACTTTATGAGCTTGAACATGGCCGATTGATTGATGATGAGAAACTTGTTGAGGCAGAGGGACTAGAAACCGTAATTAGTAGAGTCAAAAATATTCATAAGCAGATGGCTGAGCAAGTAAAGATTGCTCAAAAGCTAGCCAGTGAAAAAGTAATCGATCAAGAAAAACAAATTCAAAAAATTGTTTCAGAGGAGAGGAATCGTTTAGCTAGAGAACTCCATGATTCCGTTAGTCAACAGCTTTTTGCTGCATCAATGTTGATGTCCGCTATTACGGAAACGAAGAATGACACCGGTAGTGGTGAAGCGCGCCAACTTAAGCTCGTAGAAGAAATGATTCATCAATCTCAGCTAGAAATGAGAGCTTTATTACTACATTTACGACCGGTACCGTTGAAAGGTAAGTCGTTGCAAGAGGGTATGAAGGAGTTACTAGGAGAATTAAAGCAAAAAGTTCCAATGGAAATATCTTGGAAAATTGAAGATATTCCATTAGAAAAAGGAGTAGAGGATCATTTATTTCGAATACTCCAAGAATCTGTATCTAACACACTTCGTCACTCGAAAGCTACTAGCTTAGAAGTTCTGTTAATCAATCGTGATGATTTAATTATTTTGCGCATTGTTGATGACGGTATTGGCTTTGATATTAACGAGGAAAAAGCGGGTTCTTACGGATTATCTAATATGAAGGAAAGGGCCAAGGAAATTGGTGGCACTTTTAAAGTAGTAAGTATAAAAAATAAAGGAACACGTTTAGAGGTTAAGGTTCCGCTAATGAGAGGTGACTAACAAATGATAAAAGTGTTGTTTGTAGATGATCATGAAATGGTAAGGATTGGTGTAACCTCTTATTTATCTGCACAGCCTGATATTGAAGTGGTAGCAGAAGCTGATAATGGTGCCCGAGGTGTTGAACTTGCCTTACAACTTCGTCCAGACATCATTTTAATGGACTTAGTCATGAAGGAAATGGATGGTATAGAAGCAACTAGGAGAATAATTGAGGCATGGCCTGAAGCAAAGGTCATTATTGTTACAAGCTTCCTTGATGATGAAAAAGTGTACCCTGCATTAGAAGCAGGTGCTACTAGTTATATGCTAAAAACATCGAAGGCAAGTGAAATTGTAAATGCCGTTAGAGCAACATTTGCAGGCCAAACTGTATTAGAGCCTGAAGTGACAGGTAAAATGATGACAAAAATGCGTCAAAAAAAAGTGAAACATCCTCATGAACAGCTAACTGAACGAGAAATTGAAATATTGCTCTTGATAGCTGAGGGGAAAACCAATCAGGAAATAGCTGATACAGTATTTATCTCCTTAAAAACAGTCAAAGTTCATGTTAGTAATATACTAGGTAAGTTAGAAGTAAATGATCGTACACAAGCTGTTATTTACTCATTTAAACATGGCTTGGTAAAATAAATTTGAAGCGCAGGAGCTATTCTCGCCCTGCGTTTTTGGCGTGTTAGAATAACGATCTGTTATTTGCGAAGAAGAGTTCTGTCTTGAAAATTGGAAATGAATTTAAAGTTTTATTAGTTTTAAAATTTAGTAGTATAATAAAGTTTATTGAAATAATCAGAAGCTCCTTTATCGTAAACTGTAATTAGATTAATATCTTACTACATATGAGTAGGTTAAAAAATGCGGTATTGTAAAATGAAGTAATTCACAATTGTTAGGTGGGGTTCTTTAGATGACGATCTTTTATCAAGTTGTTTTACCAGTTATTCTTGTGTTTTCTGTGGGTTTTGCTGTACAAAAGTGGAAAAAGGTAGAGTTGAAATCAATTTCAACAGTAGCTATTTATATTATGACACCAGCGCTTGTTTTTCGAACATTTTACGGTACGAAGTTAGATGTCCAACATTTATATATGGTTGCATTTGCCTTGGGACTTTTATGTATTCTTATAGTAATAAATAAAATATATACGAAACTAACAAAACAATCCGCTTCCCTAGAAAGTGGTTTAATTCTTTCAACTTCTTTTATGAATGCTGGAAACTACGGAGCGCCAATTATTTTATTTGCCTATGGTGATGCTGGTTTTGCATTTGCAGTCTCGTTCATGGTACTCCAATCAATTATCATGAATTCATTTGGAGTGTATTATGCGGCTCGTGGAGGAGCAGGTGTCAGGATGGCAATTCGTTCTGTATTTGAAATGCCAACGACATATGCAGTTATCATTGCTCTTTTGTTAAAAGCAATAAACGTTCAATTACCTAGTAATCTATTAAATACAGTTAATATTATTGCAGAAGCGGCAATTCCTACAGTGATGATTATTTTGGGAATGCAGCTAGCGAATATTAAATGGGGAAATTTTCAATGGGGTAGTATAACCTACGGGGTGATCATGAGATTATTGGTTTCACCATTTATTGCATTTCTCATTACACTTATGTTCCCATTTGATCCACTTCTTGCTAAAGTATTAATCGTATCGGCTGCGATGCCATCAGCGGCTACGATAGTAATGTATGCTGTTCAGTTTGATTCTGAACCTAGGTTAGTTTCTACTATTACTCTAATAACTACACTAATCAGTATCATAACAATTACTATTCTTATTGCCATTTTAGGTTAATTAGTTATATGTTAGTGTAGGAATAAATAACTTACTATTAAAATTTTTTTAATTAAATAGCTAAATCAACAAAAAAAGGTACGTTTCGACACAGAAACGTACCTTTCGCATTTTGTGAAGTGAAAGCGTTTAATTGTCAAAAAAGATAACGGTGTACGTCAGAAAATATCACATGACTTAAGTATAAACTGTTAACAAAAGCCCGGACTCATTGACTCTATTAGGTTTCGGTAATACTATTTAGCTAATCTTACACAACGTTCTTTAAACGGAATGGAAGTGATGTGAGAAAATCTACAAAACTTTGAAGGTGGAAAGGAGGATTATATGAAACTCACACAAAAAGAGGGGTGTTCGAGCAAAAAAACTCAATCAGGATGCGTATCAGTGTCAACCAATACTCGAGTTGACTTAGATGAAAAGATTATGAACCATCCTTGCTACAGTGAAGAGGCGCATCACTACTTTGCCAGGATGCATGTTGCAGTAGCTCCAGCATGTAACATTCAATGTAATTACTGTAACAGAATGTATGACTGTGCAAACGAAAGTCGACCAGGCGTTGTTAGTGAAGTGTTGAAGCCGGAAGAAGCGATAAAAAAATCACTTGTTGTTGCTGGAGAAATTCCACAGTTATCTGTAATTGGTATTGCTGGCCCGGGAGACCCCTTAGCTAATCCTGAAAAAACATTGGCCACTTTCAAAGGAATTCGAGAGCAAGCGTCTGATCTTCGTCTATGCTTAAGCACAAATGGATTAAAGTTAATGGATTACATTGATGAGATCCAAGCGTTAGATATTGAGCATGTAACGGTAACAATCAATGCAGTAGACCCAGAAATTGGAAAGGATATCTACTCTTGGATCTATTATAACGGTAAACGTTATAAAGGACTAGAGGCGGCAGAAATCTTAATCAAACAACAACTGGCAGGACTTGAGGCTTTAACAGAAAGAGGAATTTTGTGTAAAGTTAATTCTGTTTTAATTCCTGGTGTAAATGACTTACATCTAAAAGAAGTCTCGAAAGTTGTAAAAGAGAAAGGTGCTTTTCTTCATAATATAATGCCAATCATTGTTGCTGAAGATACAGAATTTGCAAGAAGAGGTATCCGAGAGCCATTAGCAGAGGAGTTAAATGAATTAAGGAGCTCCTGTTCTGGTGACATGAAGATGATGAAGCATTGTCGTCAGTGTCGGGCTGATGCTGTAGGTTTATTGGGAGAAGATCGAAGTGAGGAATTCACAAAGAAACATTTAGAAACTATGACTTCTCGCTACGATCCAATTAAAAGAAGCGAACATCAAGAAGAACTTTTACAAAAGATTTTCAATAATAGAGTAAAAAGGAAGCGAAGGGAGGTGAAAGGAGCATCTTTCGGAGCGCAAAACAAAAGTCAAGTCATTCGTTTTGCGGTAACTTCTAGGGGTGATGGAGATGTAAATTTATTTTTAGGGCAAGCAAAAGAATTTATGATTTATGAAGTTGAAAACCAGCAAGTAAAATTTATTGGCATTCGTAAATTGCTTTCACACTGCAAAGGGAAATCTAGTTGTAGTCAAGAAGGAGCAGATACAATGCCTGAAGTTGTTAACACAATTAAAGATTGTCAAATGTTAGTCTGTGCAGGTATTGGTGAAGGGGCAAATAAATTTCTAAATGAACATGGAATTATTCCAATCGTCCAAGAGGGCGAGATTGAAGAAGTACTGCTTCAAACAAGTATGTTTTATCGATATTTTTACCATGGATCTACCTATGCTACAGCTTCCGTTAATTAACTTCATTCACTTAACACATTAAAAAATTATTATTAAAAAATTAAGGAGATGATTTTTATGCGTCAAATAGCTTTCTACGGTAAGGGTGGTATTGGTAAGTCTACAACTTCTCAAAATACGTTAGTTCAATTATCAAAAAATTATGGTCAAGAAATTATGATCGTCGGATGTGACCCGAAGGCTGACTCTACGAGACTAGTTTTAAATACGAAAGCACAGCAAACAGTTTTATCTTTAGCTGCTGAAAAAGGAACAGTTGAAGATTTAGAGCTAGAAGAGGTTGTACTAAAAGGTTTTTCAGATATTGAATGTGTAGAGTCTGGTGGACCGGAGCCAGGTGTAGGGTGTGCAGGCCGTGGGATTATCACTTCAATTAACTTCCTTGAAGAAGAAGGGGCTTATGAAGGGAAAGATTTTATTTCGTACGACGTATTAGGAGACGTTGTTTGTGGTGGATTTGCGATGCCAATTCGTGAAAATAAAGCTCAGGAAATATATATCGTATGTTCTGGTGAAATGATGGCAATGTATGCTGCTAATAACATTGCAAGAGGGATATTAAAATATGCTCATAGTGGCGGTGTACGTTTAGGTGGATTAATCTGTAATAGTCGTAACACTGACCGAGAAGCAGAACTAATTACAGAATTAGCAAGACGTTTAAACACTCAAATGATTCACTTTGTTCCTCGTGACAATATTGTACAACATGCTGAGTTAAGAAGAATGACAGTTGCTCAGTATGCTCCAGAAAGTAATCAAGCGAAAGAATACGATATGTTAGCAAAGAAAATTTTAGAAAACGAAATGATGACAATTCCAACGCCGATCGAAACTGATGAGTTAGAATCACTATTAATGGAATTCGGTATTATTGAAGATGAAGAAACTCAAATCAAAAAACTAGAAGAAAAAGAAGCTGCAAGTCAGTAATAGTAACAGTAATATAAAGGGAACTGTAGAGGAGGTTTCATATGGCAAAGGTGTTGGATGAAAAACAAAAACTAATTGATGACCTATTAGAAATATATCCAGATAAAGCAAAAAAGGATAGAAAGAAACACTTTGACATTAATGATGAAGAAAAGATTGAAACATGTAAAGGGAAAATTGTCTCAAACAAAAAATCCCGACCTGGTGTTATGACACCTCGAGGCTGTTCTTATGCAGGATCTAAAGGTGTTGTATGGGGACCTATTAAAGATATGGTTCATATAAGTCACGGTCCAGTTGGATGTGGTCAATATAGCTGGGGTACGCGTCGTAACTATGCAAATGGTGTATTAGGTATCGATAGCTTTGGTGCAATGCAAATCACAAGTGACTTCCAAGAAAAAGATATTGTTTTTGGTGGAGATAAAAAGTTAGATAAAATTTGTGATGAAATTACCGAAATGTTTCCATTAGCTAAAGGTATTTCTGTTCAATCTGAGTGTCCAGTTGGACTAATTGGTGATGATATAGAAGCAGTTGGAAAGAAAAAGACAAAAGAGTTAGAAATGCCAGTCATTCCTGTTCGTTGTGAAGGTTTCCGTGGTGTCAGTCAATCATTAGGTCACCATATTGCTAACGATGCAATCCGTGATCATGTTCTAGGAACACGTGAATTAGAGGAAACAGGACCTTATGATGTTGCTATTATTGGTGACTATAACATCGGTGGTGACGCTTGGGCTTCCCGTATTCTATTAGAAGAAATGGGATTACGTGTAATTTCCCAGTGGTCTGGTGACGGAACGCTTAATGAGTTATCTATTACTCATAAGTCTAAATTGAACTTAATTCATTGTTATAGATCAATGAATTATATTTGTAAAACATTAGAAGATCAATATGGTATTCCTTGGATGGAATATAATTTCTTCGGACCAACAAAAACAATTGAGAGTCTTAGAATGATTGCGGCCAAATTTGATGAAAAAATTCAGGAAAATTGTGAAAAGCTTATTGCTAAGTATCAAGATGAGATGGATGAAGTAATCGCTAAGTATCGTCCTCGTTTGGATGGAAAGAAAGTAATGCTTTTAGTTGGTGGTCTTCGTTCAGGTCATACAATTGGGGCATATGAAGATTTAGGTATGGAAATTGTAGGTACTGGTTATGAGTTTGCTCATAGTACTGAATACGAAAAAACTTACAGAGATACTAAAGAAGGAACAATCATTTATGATGATCCAACTGCTTTAGAATTAGAGCTCTTGGCAGAAAAACTGGATATTGATCTCATGGGATCAGGTATTAAGGAAAAGTATGTATATCATAAGATGGGTGTGCCGTTTAGACAAATGCACTCATGGGATTATAGTGGACCATACCATGGTTTTGATGGTTTTAAAATATTTGCACGTGACATGGATATGGCTATTAACAGTCCGACTTGGGATTTAATTAAATCTCCATTTTAAAAAGAGAGGTGAGAAAAGATGACAAAAAAGCTTGAACTAAAAGACCATAATACTTTATTTAAAGATCAAAAATATATTGACCAAGCTGAGAATAAGAAAATATTTGAAACAGCTTGTTCTACTGAAGAAGTTGAAAAAATTAAGGACTACACGAAAACTGAAGAGTACAAGGAAAAGAACTTCGCTCGTACAGATTTAGTCATTAATCCAGCTAAAGCCTGTCAGCCTTTAGGGGCTGTTTTGGCTGGGCTAGGGTTTGAAAAGACACTACCATTTGTTCAAGGTTCACAAGGTTGTGTATCTTATTTCCGTAGCCACTTTGCAAGACACTTTAGAGAGCCTGTACCAACGGTTTCTTCTTCAATGACAGAAGATGGAGCAGTTTTTGGAGGAATGCGAAATCTTATAGACGGTTTAGAGAACTGTACGAAAATGTATAAACCAGAAATGGTTGCTGTTAGTACAACATGTATGGCTGAGGTTATTGGTGATGATTTACAAGCCTTCATCGGAAATGCACGCTCAGAAGGAGTAATTAGTGAAGACTTCCCAGTACCATTTGCACATACACCAAGCTTCGTCGGTTCTCACCTAACTGGTTATGATAGCATGCTTAAGGCAATTTTAAGTAACTTAAGTGAGAAGGCAACAATTGATAAAGAAGTAAAAACTGAAAAAATTAACATTATTCACGGTTTTGATACGTATACAGGGAATTTTTCCGAGATGAAACGAATTCTAGATTTGTTTGGTGCTGATTATACGTATCTATGTGACTATAGTGAAAACTTAGATTCACCTGCAGATGGAGAATATAAGTATTACTATGGTGGAACAAAACTAGATGAGGTACCAAAAGCTGCTCAAGCGCAAGGTACATTGTCTCTACAAAAATATTCGACTAAGAAAACAATGAAGTATATTGAGAAAAAATGGAAGCAATCTGTTTCAGTTTCTTCAACGCCAATTGGTATCACTAAGACAGACGAATTAGTTAAGACGATTAGTGAGATGACTGGCTTACCAATTCCAGAAGAACTTAAATTAGAACGCGGACGTATCGTTGATGCAATGACTGACTCGCACACGTATGTGCATGGAAAACGAGTTGCTATGGCGGGGGATCCAGATTTACTCCTTGGTTTAATTTCATTCTGTTTAGAAGTTGGAATTGAACCGGTACACATCGTTTGTACAAATGGTGATAAGAAGTTCCTAGAAGAAGCAGAAACGTTATTAGCTAGCAGTCCTTATGGGCTTGACGCTAAGGTTTATATTGGAAAAGATTTATGGCATTTACGTTCCTTATTGTTTACGGATCCAGTAGATTTTGTTATTGGAAGTACTCATATGAAGTTCAATGCCAAAGATGCAGACATTCCTTTAGTTAGGATTGGTTTCCCGATCTTTGATCGTCACCATATGCATAGATACCCAATTATTGGATACCAAGGTACACTAAATGTACTAACACTTATTGTAAATACCTTGTTAGATAATATGGACAAAGATGCTGATGGATTTAACTATGATGTTGTAAGATAGATGTGAGGAAACAAAAGGAGGTTTGAGTGATGAAAAATATTGTAAAAGAAGCTTTTCAAGAACCCGCTTGTGAACATAACCATACACCCAAAGCGAAGCAAGGCTGTGCAAGGCCGAAACCAGGTGAAGCTGCGGGGGGCTGTTCATTTGATGGGAGTCAAATCACTCTACTTCCAATTACAGATGCTGCTCACATTGTTCATGGTCCAATTGCTTGTGCTGGAAACAGCTGGGGAGGAAGAGGTAGCCTGTCATCAGGCCCTCTTCTTTACCAATATGGACTAACTACAGATTTGTCAGAACAAGACATTATTATGGGGGGAGAAAAAAAGTTAATTTCCGCTATTAGTGAAGTGGTAACTAGATTTCAACCGCCAGCTATTTTTGTTTATGCAACTTGTGTGACGTCATTAATTGGAGATGATTTAGACTTTGTTTGCAAGAATGAAAGTAAGAAGTGGAATATACCGATCATTCCAGTAAATAGTCCAGGTTTTGTAGGAAGTAAAAACTTGGGTAATCGATTAGCCGGTTATTCTTTGCTGCAACATGTAATTGGAACAGGGGAGCCCAAAAAAGTCACAGACTACGATGTAAATGTTATTGGGGAATACAACATCGCTGGAGAATATTGGGATATTAAAGAGTTATTTGATCAAGTCGGAATAAGAGTATTATCGAAAATTACTGGAGATGGTAGGTATAGAGAAATAACTTATGCTCACAGAGCTAAAGTAAATATGGTTGTGTGTAGTAGGGCGTTAATAAGTCTAGCGCGTGAAATGGATGAAAAATACAAAATACCATATTTTGAAGGTTCTTTTTATGGTATTAAGGAAACGAGTTTTTCACTCCGACAAATTGCTTATTTAATTGGGGATCGAACACTAGAAGCCAAGGTTGATGAACTTATATATGAGGAAGAAGAAAAAGTTTTTTCTGAATTACTTTCGCATCGTCAATTTTTAAAAGGGAAAAAAGCAGTTCTTTACACTGGTGGAGTAAAAAGTTGGTCTATTATTTCGGCATTAAAAGAACTAGGAATAGAAGTAGTAGGTGTAGGTACGAATAAAAGCACATTAGAAGATATATCTAAAATAAAAGAAAGAGTTGGCTTTGATTGTGTTCTTATTGAAAAAGGTGGAGCTAAGGAAATTTTGAATGTCATTCGAAATAAACAAGCTGATATTTTAATAGCCGGTGGTCGTAATATGTATTTAGCGATCAAAGAACAAATACCTTTTTTAGATATTAACCAAGAACGTCATACCGCATATGCCACATATAAAGGTATACGACGACTTGCAAACGACCTAGTTCATTCCATACAACATCCAATATGGAAAATAACTAAGTATAAAGCTCCTTGGGTAGGTGATAACGATGGCTACTAATCTATCAAAAAAGTCAGTTTCTATTAATCCGTTAAAAGTTAGCCAACCTTTAGGTGGAACGTTAGCTATGCAAGGATTTTATAAATCAATTCCAATTATTCATGGTTCTCAAGGATGTGCAGCTTTTATAAAAGCGTTGATGACAAGGCACTTCAGAGATCCGATTAGCATTCAAACCTCAGCACTTCAAGAAATGAACGTGATTTTCGGTGGTGTTGAAAATTTATATGAAGCTATTGATAATGTCATTGAAAAACACGACCCAGATATTATTAGTGTTCTTAGTACTAGTTTAACTGAAGTTGCCGGTGATGATATTCAAGCAAATATTAAGGATTATCTAAAGAAGAATTATCGCGAGAATAAACTAGTGGTAGGCGTTTCCTTACCAGATTTTGTTGGGTCTTTAGAAAGTGGTTATAACCAAACTGTAGATGCGATTGTTAGTGCTGTACTAGAACAAACAAAATCGAAAGTACCAAAAGTAAGGTTGAATCAACGAATTAATTTGTTAGTAGGCTCACATTTAACACCGGCAGATGTAATTGAATTAAAAGATATCATCACATCTTACGGTTTTGAAGTTATTGCCATTCCGGACTTGTCTACATCACTATCAGGCCACTTGCTAGAAGGGTTTACGCCATTAAGTCGTGGAGGAGTTCCATTAGATTATTTAGAGCAATTAGTAACAGCAAAGTATACTATTGCAATTGGAGCAAGTATGCAACCTATTGCAGAGAAAATATTTGCCTATACCGGTATACCTTTTCAGGTTTTCCCGAGTGTGACTGGGTTACTAGCGACTGATGCATTATTTACATTCCTTCAATCGATAAGTCGAGAGAACGTACCTTTAAGGTATATGTTACAAAGAGAGAATTTGGTTGACGCAATGTTAGATGCACATTTCTATTATTTAGGAAGTTCTGCTGTAGTAGCTTTAGAACCAGATCATCTTTATTCTATTAGCTCGTGGTTACGAGAGATGGGGGTTGAGCTTAAGCGGTTAGTAACAACTCATCATTCTCCAGTTATTCACAATTTAGCCGAAGAAGTGGTTATTGGAGATTTAGATGATTTAGAAGTGGGTGCTAACAAAAATGACGTTTGGATCAGTAACTCGCAAGGAAAACAAGGGGCTATTCGAAAAGAATGTAGTTACATGCCAATGGGTTTTCCTGTTTATCATATACTTGGTGCTGTGCATGCAACGTCAGTTGGTTACCGTGGAACACTTGAATTAGTAAATAAGGTAGGAAACTTATTAATGGAGAGAAAGGAGGAGCATAATCATGAAAGTAGCTTTTTCTTCAACGAATAGTACGGATATTGATGCTCATTTCGGACAGTGCCCTTTTTTTACAATTTACGAAATAAAAGATGATAATTATTCTCTTTTGGAAATTCGAAAAGTAGATGTTGAGTCTTTAAATGAGATGGACAGAATTGAAACTCGGGTAAATCTTATTAAAGACTGTAAGTTAGTTTTTCTTACACAAATTGGGCCAACTGCAGCGGCAAAAGTTACGAATAGTAAAATAATGCCTGTAAAAGTCAGTGAAGATACAACAATATTTGAACAGATGGAACGTCTAGTAAATATGTTAAAAACTAAGCCGCCGATATGGCTGGCTAAAGCTATGGCAAATAGTTAGCTAAAGGAGGCCAACTATGGATAGTGCAGAGAATAGTTATTCATTTCAAGCTTCTTTACTACAAATTATTAATGCCTATGACATGTATGGTGTTTTTCAAAATCTATCTGATGAACAAAAGCTAAATCGAGCTTTTTTATTAAGTGTTGATGAAAAGAAACAAATGGATTCCTGTGGACAAATTTCTGAACGGTTAAAAGCCCAAATCAATATTTTTTTTCAAGCAGTTGCTTTAAA
Source organism: Anaerobacillus alkalidiazotrophicus (assembly GCF_001866055.1). The sequence goes on along the minus strand of NZ_MLQS01000001.1, from coordinate 50,974 downwards.
TGTTGAAAGGAAAACGAACAAGATGGTTAGTAGTATTGTAGAAATGAATAGTGAAGGTTTCGGAAGAGCTCTAATTTATTCGGGGAATTTAATTATGGTCAATAAAGCTATTCGTGGTACTCAACAACTTGCCTTTACAAATATGGAAAGGGCCTGTAAACAAGGTGATAAAATTTCTGAATTGGCTGTAAAAACATTAGATAGGTATTCCCATCTTACTAGTTAAATATAGAGGGCTTGATTAAAGATAATAAGATTTCCTATGTATAGAGGTGAGTCAGATGCAGGTGAATTGGAAGCTAAATAGTATACAGGATCCATTTGATCGTTATAGTAGACAGTTAAAGCTTCTTGGTAAAGATGGTCAAGAAAAGTTAAAGAAGTCAACTGTTTTTATCGGTGGTATAGGGGGGTTAGGTGGGACGGCAGCTGTCTATTTAGCTGCAGCTGGTGTAGGAAAGCTTATTATTGCCCATGAGGGTGTGATTGTGCTTCCAGACTTAAATAGACAAATCTTGATGGATAACGAAAAGCTAGGCGAAGAGAGAATAAGTTGCGCTATTGAAAGTCTTAAGCGAATTAATCCAGAAGTAGAAGTAGAGGGCTATGCTGAACGTATTGAGTTTCATAAAGCAAAACCATGGGTTGAAAAGTCTGATATTGTCATCGATGCTAGATATGACTTTCCAGAACGATATGATCTAAACCGTCTAAGTGTTGCATGTGGTAAACCGATGGTTGAAGCTGCTATGTATGGGTTTGAACTTTCTTTAATGACAGTAATTCCTGGTGAGACGGCATGTTTAGCATGTATCTATCCAGAGCAAAAACAGGATTGGGAACCATTAGGATTTCCGGTGTTAGGTGCTACTTCAGGGGTGGCAGGGTGCCTTGCAGCTATTGAAGTAATCAAGCTTATTACTGGGATTGCACCACCATTTATTAATAAACTTTATCGTTTGAATACGTTGACTTTAGAGCCATATACGGTTTCTCTAAAAAGAAATTCAGAATGTACTCACTGTAAGGGAGTAGAGAGGAGGGAGAAGGAACATGAATATAGAGCAGCTACATGATGCTGAAGATTTTTTCCGTTTTTACAAAGTACCATTTGATCCAAAAGTAGTCCGAGTTACTCGATTGCACATTTTAAAACGTTTTAGACAATACCTAGAACAGGAAAGTTTAGTCGAAATTGTATGTGAATCTGATGCCGATACTTGGAATAAGCAGAGGGAACTTTTTAAGAAAGCTTATGAAGACTTTGTTACCTCATCACCACTCGTTGAAAAGGTATTTCCTGTTTTTCAACAACAATCTGCATTTTTTTCATTAGATATGTTAAAGAAAGGTGATAGCTAATGTTATATAAATACGATTTAGACGAAAGAGTTGTTATCACAAAAGATTTACGTAATGATGGTACAGTTCCTAATTATGAAAGAGGAGAAATAATTGTAAAAAAAGGTACAGAAGGCGTCGTAGTAGACCATGGGTATTTTTTACAAGATATTCTGATTTATTCTGTTTACCTGAGTGGAGGATTTATTGTAGGTTGTATGGAAAGGGAATTGCAATCCCTAGATAAGGAGGAAACGGCATGATCAGATTATCACAAGAAGCAGAAAAAAAGGCAAAGGAATTGTTTGATCATCCAAGTAACAAAGGTTATATAGGTTTTCGGATAAAAGCAAGGATGAATGGTTGTAATGTTAACTACGAGATGACACTAGAAGATATAAAGAGACCTGGAGATGCAGTTGTAGAACAGGGCTTTATGAATATATTTATGGATATTGATTCTTTTCATATGCTAACTGGTGCAGTAATTGAATATGTGAAACAAGGAGACAGTGAAGGATTTATGATTCTTCAAAAATCATCTCCGTGCTCAGCATGTAAGGTATCAAGTTTAGGTAATTGCTCGTAAAAGTGAAAAAAATTCTCTGATCATAGGTTACAAGGTAAACGAGCACATAATGTAAGAAGATGATTAAGGAGTAGATCGATAGTGATTCTAGCGAAGAAAGTTAGACTTCGACCAACAAAAGAGCAAGAACAACAACTATGGAAATCTGTAGGTACGGCTAGATGGGCGTATAATTGGACATTGAATAAACAACAAGAAAACTATAAGCAAGGTGGTAAGTTTATTTCCAATGGAGATTTGAGGAAAGAGCTAACTGTGCTGAAACAGACAGAAGAATTCAAATGGCTCTACAATGTATCAAATAACATCACAAAGCAAGCTGTAAAAGATGCGTGTGATGCATATAAAAAATTCTTTAAAGGTCAAACGAAGTTCCCTGAATTTAAAAGCAGAAGAAAATCAAAAGCGTCATTCTATAACGATACAGAAAAATTAAAAGTGAAGAAAAACCTTGTTCTAATTGAAAAAGTAGGTTGGATAAAAACGAGCGAACAGCTTCCTACTGATGTAAAGTACAAAAACCCACGTATTAGTTTTGATAATAAATACTGGTACATTTCAGTTGGGGTTGAAACTGAAATGCAAGTCGAACTTACAAACAGCATTATAGGAATTGATGTAGGAATAAAAGAACTAGCTGTTTGTTCCACAGGCCAAAACTTCAAAAATATCAACAAAACGAAAGAAGTAAGAAAGACCGAGAAACGCTTACGTCGGTTGCAACTTAGTGTTTCTCGTAAATATGAAATGAATAAGGAGGGAAACCGTTTTGTCAAAACAAGCAACATTATAAAACTCGAAAAGAAAGCGCAACGACTACACAGACGATTAGCTAATATTCGAACCAATCACATTCATCAAACGACAAATGCTATCGTGAAAACCAAACCTAGCAAAGTTGTCATGGAAGATTTGAATGTGAATGGGATGATAAAAAATCGTCACTTATCCAAAGCTGTAGCGAATCAAACGTTTTATGAGTTCATTCGCCAAATGAAATACAAGTGTCAGAAGTATGGAATTGAATTCGTACAAGTGGATCGTTTTTATCCATCATCCAAAACATGTTCATCATGTGGAGATGTCAAGAAAGATTTAAACCTTTCTGATCGAACTTACTCATGTGACTGCGGATTGAAAATTGATCGAGACTTGAATGCGGCTATCAATCTATCAAACTTTGGAAAATTAGCAGTCTAGTCACTCAAAAGACACTGTTAATATGTAGGGTTCGTTGTACCCGAATTTACGCTTGTGGACTGTCACAACACACGAGAGAAGCTTCGGCAAAATTGGACAGGTGGAAGCAAGAAAGAAACAAATTTTTATAGAGTTTTATAATGTTTTGGCAACGGTTAAAGGATGAAGCAGATAAAGTTTTGTGATACTACATTAAGGGATGGGGAACAAGCGGCTGGCGTTGTTTTCTCCTTACAAGAAAAGAAGGCAATCCTATCTTTACTAGCTGATGCTGGTGTTGAACAAGCCGAAATTGGTATACCAGCAATGGGGTTGGAGGAACAAAGAGATATACATTCATTAATTAATATGAATCTACCAATACAACTAATTACCTGGAATCGAGCTACGACTTCTGATATTGATGCATCAGTAAGTGTAGGAGCTAACTGGACACACTTGTCTATTCCGACTTCAGATGTACAAATGCAAAGAAAGATGAACCGTAATAAAGAAGAGATTATGTATATGATTCAAAAGGTCGTAGAATATGCATTAAATAAAAACGTGGAAGTTTCGGTTGGCTTTGAAGATGCTTCAAGAGCTGATCATCACTTTTTAATTAAACTAATTGAGCAACTATCTTATATTGGGGTAAAACGTTTTAGGTATGCAGATACAGTATCAGCGTTACAACCTTTTGATATGTATGAAAATATTGAAAGCATTATAAAGGCATGTCCCAATATAGAGTTAGAAATTCATGCTCACAATGATTTTGGTTTAGCAACTGCTAATACTTTGGCAGCTATTAAGGCTGGAGCCAAATGGGCAAGTACAACAATTATGGGCTTAGGTGAGAGAGCTGGAAATGCACCGCTTGAAGAAGTTGTAATGGCATGGAAACATTTATATAAAGGAGAAACCGTCATTGATACAAGACTGTTTCATGCTTTAGCTCAAATAGTTTCTGAAGCTTCAGGACGGGTTTTATCAGAATCTAAGCCAATCGTTGGATCTATGGTGTATGCCCATGAATCTGGTATTCATGTAGATGGGTTGCTTAAAAGTAGAGAAACATATCAAACTTTCGACCCGGTTGAAGTAGGTCAAGATCATTCTTTTCTATTAGGGAAGCATTCAGGACTAAGCTCTCTTCAATATTTTCTTGAAAAAGAAGGGATTTTAGTAGACAAAAATACTGGGAAAGAACTTTTAAAGAGAGTTCGAAGTCTAGCTAATCATACAAAAAAAACAATTGAATTAACTGATTTAAAGAATTTGATTAATCAAACTGGATAAGTAGAAAAGTCGATGGAAAAAAGAGCGGTGTGACAATCTTATAAATTTAGTTAATAAAATGTACTGCACTTAGATACAGTATCTTAGTGGGGAGAATAATGAATTAAGAAATTCATTAAATTAGATTAATAGTATTAATAAAAGATAAAGGCTTTCAATTTATTTTGATACAGCCTTTATCTTTTTGTATCGCTCTTTTCTAAAAGATTGTTGCTATTAGCTTTTAGGTCGTAACTAAGCGAATGCTTGATGACCTAAAAGCAATAAAGTTTACGAAAACAGTCTTTTGTATTAACAAGATTTAAAGCTGAAAATTTAAATTTTCCTAGCTAAAGCACAACGAATGATTAGGTAACTTCCCCACTTTTCGGAAGGTAAATAGCAAATTCGTCAAGGGTATTCCACCCATCTTTAAACTAGGTGAAGGGCAAAAACTAACGGATAGTAGTTCACGGCTCTAAAATGAGTGCTTCTAACCGTGGTCGTCCTTCATAAATTCCGATTGCCGTAATTGTATAAGCTTGGTTTGCTCTGAGATTAGTGTTTCGAAGTGTTAAGATAACCTCATTTGTTCCAGCTTTTCGAACTTCAAGTGTAACTCTGCCAGGGTCTACTTCTATATAATTTGAAGCATTACCAAAAGAAATGTTTTCAAATAAAATATCTCCATCTTGCACGGCGATGTCTACTGCAGGGGTATTAGGTGATATGTGTAAAAACCTAACTTTAGACTTGTTTCTAGGGATATCGGTTGTATCGACAACAGGAACTAGCTGAATATTATTGAGGCGATCACTAGCAGCGACTGTATAGTTTTTGTCAGCTTCCACTTCAACACTTTGACTTAGAACAGGATTGGTCGTTTGTCCGGCAGGGTAAATTTCTACCTCATAAGAGCCTGCTGGAATTTCTAGATAAGGGCTAATTTGATAATATGTCATATTATCAAAAGTTTTTTCTCCATTTACATAAACGTCAACAGCTGGAGCATCTGGTGAGGCGTGAAGTACACGAACCTTCGCATTTGCTCTGTAATAATTTCTATTTTCTTCAAAGTGTCTATAAAGTTGTTGCTGTGCTTGGAGTTGGCAAAGTTGTTGCATACACATGAAGTGCAACTGATAATAGTGAATATGCCTTTGAGGATCTAGATACTTATAATAATTAGCTAGTAAATCGTACAGTGCCGCATTTTGGACAACTATATTTGTAGGTTGATAAAAGTGATACATGCTTCCCTCTCCCTTCATTCATTACATACAAAAGTAAAATATGTAAGTAAGGGAAAAATGGGACTTTGTCCAACAATTTTTTAGTTATTTAGTTTAAGGAATTTCATAATTGCTTATTTTCTACTCTGATACTAAATGTTGTTGGATGAAGATCGTTTCCAACAACATTTAGACTTATGTAGCTCCATTTAGGTAATTAGAAATTCACTCAGTTGGATAAAAGCAGATCATTGGGAAAATAATGATCTTAATTCTTCTAAATATAAATTAATGTATTCAACTTCTTCTGTTTCATCCTTCGCACTTGTAAGTATTTTGTTAATTTGTTCAATGTATTCGTGCTGATATCGTTGTTATCAGTCTTTCTAAAATAACAACTTATTAAACTAACAATTAAAAAAATATAGAGTTATATTAATCGAACTAGTAGGCACGAACCTAAACAAATCTCCATATAATACAGAAAACGTTATTAGGAGAATTTATGGATGGACATTAATAATAACTTCTTATATACAGCTTCATTAAAAACAAAGGATGGAACGAAATGGGGATATATTAATGAAACTGGTGAATTCGAAATTAAACCTCATTTTGATTTTGCAAATGACTTTCAAAGTAATGGATTGGCAATTGTAAAAACGAAACAACGTTATGGTGGTATTAATGTTAAAGGGAATTTTGTCATACCACCGAAATTTGAATCTATTAATGAATTTTCTGAGGGTCGAGCGACGGTTGTTTTAGATAATGGCTTTCATGTGATAGATGAAAGGGGATTACTATTAAATTCAAAACCATTTAATTTTATTAGTATGTATCAAGATGGTAGAGCGTTATTTTCAGATATTGATACAGACGGGAAATTTAAATATGGCTATTTGAACAAAGCAGGAAATGTCGTTATCCCTTTACAATATGAAATGGCTAGTGATTTTAAAGACGGTATGGCTGTTGTCAAAATCAAGGAAGATACTTTTTCGTTAATTGATATTAATGGTAACGAAATTAAATTATTTTTTTATAATTATGTAGGAAATTATGGAGAAAATATGCTCTCGTTTCGGAAAAGTGTCAAAGGGAAGTATGGGTACGTAAATACAGAAGGAACTATTGTCATTCAACCATCCTTTACTAGTGCACAACCTTTTGAAAATGGGAGGGCGGTTGTAAATGCAGCAGAAGATTTCGGAAATAAGTTTGGTTTAATAAATAAAAAAGGTGCTTACATTATAAAGCCAATTTATAATGATATTACGATCCTAGGAGAACACCGAGTTGCAGTAGGTAAAGCTATAGACGAACAAAGGCCATATCTTGGTTCAAAGTATGCTGTTGCAAATTGGAAGGGAGAAGTTCTCACAGCTTTTAAATATAATCATATTTCTTTGTTTGATCAGGGAATTGCTTCTGTATCAGAAGATGAAAAAGCTTATTTTATCGATCGTTCAGGAAATAGGGCACGCGGCCTTCCTGTTGTGAAAAACGCGGATAGTGTTACTTTAGTTGGGAAGTTAATTCGTGTTCTTGAAAATACTAGAGTTAGCTACGTAGATAGAAAAGGAAAACTCATATGGAAACAAAATACAATCATTCCTTTAACAAAACGGTATCGTATACTGGAAAAAAAATATAAACCTAATAAAGATTATGTTGTGTATTATCCACAACTCGATGGCTTAAAAATTGGTGTCATAGAAATGGTAGTTAATAAAAGACTAAAATTGTTATCAAAATTAAAAAAAATCAAACAAAACGAACAACTAGATTATAGCTATAATGGTGATTTTAATGTGACCTTTTTCAAAAAAAATCTGCTCGTTATAGAGTTGTATGGTTATGAGTATTATTTTGGAGCAGCCCACGGAATGCCAAATAAAACTTTTGTCAATATAAATTTAATTAACGGTCGGTTTTATGAGTTAGAGAATCTGTTTAAAAAAGATAGTGATTACGTGGAACGCTTAAGTGAAATTATTAGACATATGATAAAAACTGATCCGAAGTATGACTATGTATTTCCAGGTGCCTATAAAGGAATATCTAAAAATCAGCCGTTTTATGTTGAAGAAGAATTTCTGGTTATTTATTTTGAACCTTATGAAATTGGCCCTTATGCAGCGGGCTTTCCGACATTTAAAATACCTTTCTTAAAAATAATCGATATCATCGATAAGAAAGGGGAATTTTGGCTTTCTTTCCATTGAACTATCAATATTTTAATTAGCTAAAGGAAGGATGGAGTATAATATATCATCCTTCCTTTTTGAATATTACTTCAATTCAACTCAATAATTTTAATTTTGAAAATACCGGTAAATGGTCAGAAGCATCACTTTTGATAACGTTAGCGCAATCGACAGTAAAATACTTGTTTACAAATATATAATCAATTTTGGATTTAGGTTTTTTAGAAGGGAATGTAAAATCGTTATTATTAAAGCTACAATCGTGGTATTTTTTCACCATTTTTTTATAACTAGAAGAATTAGGTTTTCGATTTAAATCCCCCATAATTATTAGAGGATACGATTCATCAGTTCCAAGGCAAAACTCTATTTGTCTATTGTGTAAGGTAGGGTGAAAGCTAAAGTGACCAACCAATACTTTCAGTTTTCTTTCATTTACATTAACTGTTGCTTCTAAAACAGACCTTGGTTCAGCTATTTTAGTAGTCAAGCGAAAAATATTATTTGTGTGTTGAACTATCGGATAAATACTTAATAGGGCATTGCCATATTCTCTTGTTGTGGCCCATTTTAATGAGATAGCTGGTCCATAAACATAGAACATGTTCAATTCACTTGCTAACCAATTTGCTTGATCGACAAAATTACTTCTTCTTGAAAAATATTTATCGACCTCATTTAAACCTATAATTGTTGCTTTCGAATTCTTTAGTAATTCAGCAATGCGTTTTAAATTCACTTTCCCGTCCAAACCACGACCATGACGAATATTCATACTCAATACAGATAATTTGATAATTCTCACCTCAGCTAGTGGAATAACTATACACTTATATTTTGTTGTGATTTGATTTTCATACAGGAATAGTAGGCATTTTCTAAAAGGTCCAGAAATAAAAATGTATATGACTAGGGTTAACAAAAAAACCCCCGCTTGATTAATGACAAGCGAGGGTAAGTTCTTCTTATTTTTTTGTTTCTTCTACAAGTGGATAAACTCCATTTTCATCGTGGATTTCTTTTCCGGTAATTGGTGGGTTAAATACACATACCATACGCATAGTTGTCTTTGCTCTTAGTAAATGCTCATCATTTTCATCAAGGGCATAAATGCTGTTTGCTGTAATTGGATGAACTTTATTATCTTTTAAAGTAACAACTTCACCTTCCCCTTCAATACAATATACAGCTTCAAGGTGATTTTGGTACCAAATATGTGTTTCAGTTCCAGCTTTAATGATTGTGTCATGTACCGAATAGCCCATATTGTCTTTCGCTAAAAGTAGACGACGACTAGTCCAGTTTTCACCTTTTACTTCTTGATCTGTTCCGATAATATCTTCTAATTTTACAACTTTCATTACTGTTCCTCCTCGAAAATATCTAGAAAATTTTTATTGTTTTTTTTATTGTCCAACTAATTGTTTCGATGCTACTAAGCTACGAACACTTTCTTCAATGATTTTAAACCCTTTCTCTAAACCTTCGTTATCAATAGTAAGAGGTGGGAATAATTTGAATACTTCATCTTCAGGTCCAGCTGTTTCCATAATTAATCCATTTTCAAATGCTTTAGCAGCAATTTCACTAGCAAGACCTTCAATCGGAGTACTAATTCCTTGCATAAGGCCACGACCCTTTACTTTCCCGTTAAGTTCTGGATATTTTTCAACGATATTATTTAAAAATTCAGTAATTTTTACTGACTTCTCTTCAATACTTTTTTCAAACTCATCAGTTTCCCAATAAGTAAGAGATTCTGTTGCTGTTATGAAAGCAAAGTTATTTCCTCGGAATGTTCCGTTATGTTCACCCGGATTCCAAATGTCTAGTTCGGGCTTAATTAATGTAAGTGCTAGTGGTAGACCGTTTCCACCAATTGATTTTGATAGACAAACAATATCAGGATTGATACCTGCTTTTTCAAATGAGAAGAAAGTACCTGTACGACCTACTCCTGCTTGCACATCATCAATGATAAGTAAAATGCCCCAACGTTTACATACTTCTTCAATACGTTTTAGCCACTCGAACTTTGCGGCATTAATACCACCTTCACCTTGGACTGTCTCGAGAATCATAGCAGCTGGGATGTCAACGCCACTACCGTTATCTTCTAAAAAGCGTTCGAGATACTCCACGGTGTCGAGATTGTTACTAACAAAATTATCGTAAGGCATTGTTACTACGTGTTGAAGAGGAATACCAGCACCTTGGCGTTTTGCAGAATTGCCTGTAACAGATAATGAACCAATCGTCATTCCATGAAATCCGTTTGTAAAAGAAATAACATTTGTTCTGCCAGTTACTTTGCGTGCAAGTTTCAAAGCACTCTCTACAGTGTTTGTTCCAGTAGGTCCCGGGAACATTACTTTGTAATTCATGTTACGAGGCTTTAGAATTACTTCGTTAAATTTCTCTAAGAAATTTGCTTTCGCTTCTGTGGCCATATCAAGAGAGTGGACAATACCATCTTGTGCTATATATTCTAGTAGCTTTTTTTTCATTTTTTCATCATTATGTCCATAATTTAGGGCACCAGCACCTGCAAAAAAATCGATGTATTCCTTTCCGTTAATATCCCACATTTTATAGCCTTTTGCTTTTTTGAATACAGTTGGAAAGCTTCTTACATAACTACGTACACTTGATTCTAATTCCTCAAATATTTTCAAATCATTATTTACCATGTTTAATGAAACCTCCTCGATTTATTAGAAATCATTTTAAATTATTAGGTATTACTAAATGAATGAAAGTTTTCTGATCTGTTTACTAGGATAAAGGTCCGACTCGAAATGTTAATTCTTCTTCATGACCTTTACCAGGGAAAAGGTCAGCAGAGAAACATTCTTTCACAACACAATTTGTTTGATTCTTTCGTGCGTAACCTCGAAATAATGACTGTGAGGCAATATTAGAAGGGGTAACAGTTGCTTCTAAATATCGTACATTTTTGCAAGCAGGTCTTGAAAGTAACTCTTGGAGCATTTTGGATGCTATACCTTTACCCTGTTGTGATGGATCAACTCCAACTTGCCATACAAAAATAACGTCTTGACGGTCTGGGGGAATAAAAGCAGTTATAAAACCATGTAATTCATCATTTTCTTTTACAACCACACACGTTTCTCTGAAATACTCACACATCATGATATATTTATAGGGAGAATTGAGATCAAGTGTCGATTGTTTTACTAGTTGCCACATTAAGGCTCCATCTGCAACTGTTGGTTTTTCTATCGTTAATGTTTGATTCATATGATAATTGTTTTTCATTGAAGATCACCACGATTGAGAAGATGTCTTTGAATGAAAATATAATTCACTCTCCTTTAAAGTAATTATTATTGCACATAAATAATCATAATTATTTATACAATTATTATCAAACTTGTTTATTAGGGAAAATCAGCGATTATTTACCATCAGTCGTTATGAGTGTACGTAAGGATTAAAATATAATTTAATACTACATCATTGTGCTATTTCCAACTGTTTTCAAATAATGTGAGAAATTTTTACAAATTACTTGTGTTTTTGCGGCAGATAAAATTCCTAAAAAAGTTTTTTCTTGAATTTTGAACAATTCTTTATCTGTTTTAAGAAAAAACTGGGCAACTAATTAATTATCTTTATCTAAGTAACTTGCAAATATGCTAGTAACTAGAACGGCGATCGCTGTTATCATAATTGCAAAAACAAAACGTTCCTTAATTCCTCCTCCTTGAGGAAACCAAGAATTAAATAAGGCTTGTACAGCATCATTCCAAGCAAGGGCAGCCATAACACCAATCGCAGCAGTAAACAGAGTTATAATTTGTTCTATAAATTTTCTACCCATAGTATCACCTCAACATATTTGTATGAGGTAGTTGTAAGAATAGAAGAGTTAATTTGTTATAAAAAATTATTTGGTTTTTGTTATGGATCGAATAGCTCCTTTTAACGATGAATCTCTTGAAATCTGTGTGAGCCAATCCTTAGTTTCAATATCTGGTTCTTTTTTTGTGCGTTTATAAAATAATAAAAAAATAGGTTTGAAGTAATGGGATTTGTAATGTATGTCGAAAGAAAGAGTGAAGGTAAGTACTTTTTGAATTAATTTAATATCAGTTATGGGAAGTGTTTTTGCAGCTTGTTTCAGAAACGAAAGTAAATAGGTTTCTTCAGGAAAAGCTATATAATATTCAAAAATTGTTTCAAGTAATTGATTTTGATTGGATAATTGGTGGATTAGTTCAAGTAAGAGATCATCACGACGATGAAGAGTAAGGTAGTAAAATGCTTTTTGTGGGTTGGCTTTTCGTAATGCTTCTCTTAAGGAAGCGTTTATTAGAGATTGATCTGTTTTAAATTCTGTCATCTGTAAATAGAGGAGGCGAGAAGACCAACCATTGCTTATATCTTCTAAGTGTTCATCTACGAGAAGCTTAATAATATGATTGTTTTTCATTTTTGCATCTTCTTTACTTCGCAGTGCATCCCTTAGATCATCTTGGGTCAACTGTAGCTTTGCTTTTCGATCTACTATTCGATTATACCGATTTATCGCTATTACTGATGCCTCGTTTGTTTTTTTATCAAGAAAAAATGATTCACTAAATGAGCCGTCTTTTTTCAGTATAGCGAAAATTACAGGTTTATCGCCCACAAACAATAAAACATGGATTCCGTCTTTGTTACGATTGTCTTGATATTTAATTGTATAAGCCTTTTTTTCGTTTAAATAGACCTTTTTCCCTAGAAGGCATTGTGGAAGTTTGTTATTCAAAAAACATCCCTACTTTCTTTTTAAAACTATATTTACTACTATCTTACACAAAAGATGTGGTTATTCCAAGTGCGATTAGCAGCAAAAAAGTTGTATGTAAAGAGTGACTCAATACACACAACTTTTAGCAATGATTTAATTTAAAGTATGCACCCACCAAATAATAAATGCGGGAATTTTCGAAAGTTAAGTGTTTTATTTTTGTAAAAAGAAAAACGTCAAGAAAAGTTGACGTTTCCCTGAAAAATGTTATTTTTTCTTTTTTGCTCTATTGTCAGCTGCTTGTGATCTTTCTTGTGCTTCTAAATCATCTTGATCAGCTAACTCTTGAGAGAATTCTATATCTCTACCATCACTAATGATTTCTTGATTTTTCTGTTTTTTCTTTTTACCCACTTTGGTTCACTCCTTACTTTTTTTCCTTTTGGACTACTCGTAGTTAAGCTTTATTATTCCTTGCTCGATCCATGGCACGATCAGCTGCTTTGAAATCTGATAAGTAATGAAATTCCTGAGCCTTACTCATCGTTTTTCTTTCTTCTCTTGCGCGTTGTTTTTTACTTTCCATAATATAACCACCTTTAAGCTCTAGCTTTTTCTGTTGTAGTTTGCTTATCCGACCAATTTTTTATACTAAAAAAACGAGCTTGTTAGGCAGCTCGTTTTTCAATTCATTTTTAAAGTGGCAAAAGACCACAATTTAAAATTAAAAGAAATTGAAGATGGTTAGTTTTTATGATTGAATGTGTAGGACTGAAGTAAAACTGTACTATGCTTCTTTTAACTCGAATACATCTGCTTGTTGTCTGTATTGGTATAAAGTAAATTGATCTTTTTCAATTTGAAATAAATCATAAATCTTTGAATTGGGATTAATTTCATTATAAATATCTTTTCGAGTTTCATTTGCTAAAGCTGCATAAGGTAACTTTTCTGCAGCCTTTCTAGACCGAACATTCTCTGTTCGAATTCTCATAAATACTGCTTCTATAGAAAGTTCATAAAACAACTCACTAAAAAATGCATCTTTTGCAATATTATTGTAGCCTTTCCCGTGATATGGTTTACCTAACCATGTACCTAAAAAACCAGCATGATTGTTAATGTCAAATAAATTAATGGTACCAATTGGGTTACCCCACTCGTCTACAACTGTTCGTGAAATGACTTCGCCTCGTTCTTCAGCCTCAATTGTTTGCTTAGTTAGGAAAAGGAACTCTTCATAAGAATGTGCTTTTTGCCGAACAAATGGGAAAACAGCTGGGTCAATCATTAATTCGTACAATTTTTGACAATCCGTTAATTCGCGCTTTTTAATCATCTTTTTTTACCCCTCCACATAGGGGCAGAAAAAGGCCTACCCCTCGAATTTAATGAAATTTCGTATCAAATTCGGGGTGGGAATCGAACCCACTAGGACCAGTAATCTGGTGGCGCAACCAATTGCCTTCCCATTCTTGCCTATTCTGTTGTAAAAAACTTGAAAAACTCAAATAAATCATGAAATATTGTCAAATATGTTGTTATTGGTTAATTATATGCACAAAAACTTAAATTTACTTACACATTTTTGTGATTACTTGAAAATCCTATATCATCATAATCGAATTCGTATCAAAATGGAACCTTTTTTTATATGTTTTTTTTGTAAATTATTACCCCATTTATTATGGTCATAATTGGGGTGGCCATATAATGAAATGGATGGTGACTCCAAAGTACAACATCTGCGTCTTTCCCTTCTTCTAAGCTACCAACCCGATTTGCGACACCTAAATTTTTTGCTGGATTAATTGTTATACCTTCAAGAGCATTCTTTTCAGGTAAACCTTCTCGCACAGCGATAGAGGCACAAATATTTAAATATTGAATGGGTGTATAAGGATGATCAGTGGTAATCGATACGTTTATGCCAAGTTCAGAAAGTATTCGATACGTATCCCATGTTTTATTTTTTAATTCAATTTTAGAACGCCTTGTTAATGTTGGCCCAATTGTTACTTGCAATGGATACTCATTTAATTCCTCTGCAATTAAATGACCTTCTGTACAATGTTCGATTCGCAAATCTAATTGAAACTCTTGGGCAAAACGAACTGCAGCTAATATATCATCAGCACGATGAGCGTGGATTCTAACAGGTATTTCGCGATTAAGCGCAGAAATGATAGGTTCCATTCGAAGATCATTTTTGTTTTGATTTCGCTTAGCTTGATAAAAAACTTCCCTAAGCATTCCCATGATCCCCATTCGAGTAATATCATTTTTATTAGAATTACTATGAACACGCTTAGGATTCTCCCCTAAGGCGATTTTCAATCCTGCTCTTTCTTTTAAAATCATTTTCTTAATGTTCTTTCCCACCGTTTTGATTACTGATGTAGTCCCACCAATCACATTTGCACTTCCTGGCATGACATGCACCGTAGTAACACCATATTTGATAGCATCTTTAAAACCGATATCTAATGGGTACACACCATCAATGGCGCGAATGTGAGGTGTTAGAGCATCAATCGTTTCGTTAGCATCATTTCCAGCCCACCCTGTTCCCTCATCATATAAACCAAGATGAGTATGAGCATCTATGAAACCAGGGAGTAAATATTTATTTTCAGCGTTTATAACTGTCATATTAGATGTAGGTTCAATGTAATTTTTTATTGCAACTATCTTCCCGTCTTTAATGAATAATGAACCTTTTTGTATTTTTTCAGAGGTAATTGGGTAAATTGTTGCATTTTCAATGAGTATTTCCATATCTAAACCCCTTTCCATCAAAATGTGCTTGGAGATAGATCCCCAAGCACATTAATCTAATGTGAAATTTTTTAAGGCATCACCTATATTAGAATATGTAAACTGATAGCCTTGGTTCATTGCTTTATTAGGTAATACTTTTTGGCCACTAAGTACAAGGGTGCTCATTTCACCTAATAGTATCTTGAGGAGAAAAGATGGTACGGGAAGCCAATGAGGCTTTTGAAATGTGGTACTTATAGCTTTTCCGAATGAGCTCATTTGTATCGGTTCTGGTCCTGTAATATTTAATGCTCCGTTAATATTTTCGTTATTTATAGCAAAATAAATCATGTTTACTGCATCATCGATATGAATCCACGATATCCATTGGCGTCCAGAACCTATTGTTCCGCCAATTAGTAGCTGATAAGGGAGTAACATCTTCGATAATGCACCACCCTCTTTTGCTAGAACGACGCCGAAACGTAGTAAAACGGTTCGAACGCCAAGTAATTCTGCTTTTAAGGCTTCTTTTTCCCATTTGTGCACAACCGATGATAAAAAATCGTCTCCAACCAGTTGATGATTTTCTGTAAAAGTATGGGTTAGTGATGTACCATAAAGGCCTATTGCAGAAGCGTTTAAAAATACCTTTGGTAATCTGTTCAATTTTTTCATTAATGAAATACATCTTCTAGTGGCTTCAATTCGACTATGTAAGATACGTTCCTTATGCTTTTTCGTCCATCTTCTATTAATAGTTTCACCAGCGAGGTTAATGAATATATCAATATCGGTTAATTGTTGTTCTGGTTTAGACTCTTTCGATAACCAATTTACGTAGGTGGTGTTCATGTTTGTTTTCTTATTTTGAACATTTCTTGTTAATATATAAATATGGTGTCCTTCATGAGCTAGTTTTTTAACTAAATGAGCGCCAATTAAACCAGTTCCACCAGCAATTACAATTTTCATAATTTACCTCCAATAGATTTTTTAGTGTACGAAAAGATACTACGTTAATTTTAGGAAGGGAAGTGATGGATGTGGCAGTGATTTCAAAAATAACTACCCAAAAGAAAAATTTAGAACGTTACAATATATTTCTAGATGATGGTCATGGAGAACAATATGCATTTAGTGTCGATCAAGGAGTTTTGGTTACATTCCAACTTAGAAAAGGATTGGAAATAACAAAAGAATTATTAACTGAAATTACTCATGAAGAGATGATAAGGAAAGGATACCATCATGCTTTAAATTACTTATCTTATCGTATGAGATCAAAAAAAGAAGTGATTGATTATTTAATAAAAAAAGAGTTTGATAAAGAAGTTATTTCTATTGTAGTTGATCGATTAATCGAGGAGAAGTACATAAATGACGCTGAATTTTCTAATGCTTTTGTTCGCTCGAGGATTAATTTAACAAACAAAGGTCCAGAACTTGTTAAAAAAGAATTAATTGAGAAAGGAATAAGTAATGTAGAAATTACTGAAAGTTTAAAGATGTACACTTTCGAAGATCAAATAGAAAAAGCTAGTACATTGTTACTGAAAAAAAACTTGAATACTAAGCGGACTTCACGAACAGAATATTATAATAAGATGAAACTATTATTATTATCTAAAGGGTTTACTTATGAAATTGCACAACATGCATTACAGAAATTAATTGAAGAAACGGTAGAGGATTTTGATGCTGAGTGGGATGCTGTAACTTATCAAGGTGAAAAAGCGCTGAGAAAATATAAAAATGAAGATGGTTGGGAGAAAAAGAAAAAAATAAAACAATACTTATATCGCCGTGGATTTACAGTCGATTTAATTGAAAAATTTATTGAAGAGTTTGTCTAAGGAAAGATAAATAAATATGTTTAGGGGAAGCAGAAATTTTCTGCTTTTTTATTTTTCCTTTTAGGACAAGCTAATAGTATTAGGAACATAAAATTCAAATTTTTATGGACTCTGTATATAGGATAACTTTGTGTAGAAAAAGGAGCATAATTATGATTACAACTTTAGTAGCACTTACACCAATAATTGCTGTACTATTATTTTTAGTTATTTTAAGAATACCAGCTGTGAAAGCTATGCCAATAAGCCTTTTGGCAACAGCTATATTAGCTATAATTTATTGGAGAGTTCCGGTTATCCAAGTGTTGGCTGCTTCACTTGAGGGAATTATCATTGGCGTTTCAATTTTATACATTGTATTCGGGGCAATTTTACTATTAAATACTTTGAAAATTAGTGGTGCGATTGATACGATTCGAAACAGTTTTTTAGGAATTACACCGGATCGTCGTGTGCAATTAATTATTATTGCATGGCTTTTTGGAGCGTTCATTGAAGGAGCAGCGGGCTTTGGAACTCCAGCAGCAATATGTGCACCATTATTGGTTGCGTTAGGTTTCCCGCCATTAGCAGCAGTTGTGTTAGCGTTAATTGCTGATAGTAGCCCTGTATCCTTTGGAGCTGTTGGTACACCAATAATTGTAGGGGTAAATCAAGGTCTTCAAGAAGGATCAATTATTGCTCCTATCGTTCAACCGTATTTAGGTGATATGAATATGCTAGATTACATGCATATCATTGGTGCTCAAGCAATGAGGGTAGATGTCTTTGTAGGAACACTAATGCCATTAATAATGGTTTTATTATTAACAAAATTTTTTGGTGAAAATCGTACGTTTAAGGAAGGGTTAAGAATTTGGAAATTTGCTATATTTGCTGGTTTAGCCTTTACAATTCCAGCACTCCTTGTAGCAACCTTTTTAGGCCCAGAATTCCCTTCAATATTTGGTGGTTTAATTGGATTAATCATTGTTGTACCGGCAGCTAAAAAGGGATTTTTATTACCGAAAGAATCATGGGATTTCCCTCAAAAAGCTAATTGGCTTCAATCATGGATTGGACGGGAAGAAGAAAGTGAAGCACCTTACGTAAAAAAGAAAGGAATGAAAAAAGAGCTACCGCTATTAGTTGCTTGGATCCCATATTTATTAGTTGGTCTTTTTCTAGTACTCACTAGGATAGAGGCAATAGGGCTAAAACAGTGGTTATTGAGCTTTAGTATAACTTGGAACAATATTTTAGGGACTAATATTGGGACGTCGCTTCAACCCCTATATTTACCTGGTACAGTTTTTATTCTTGTAGTATTGATAACATTTTTTGTTCATAATATGAGTACAAATCAGTTAGCAAGAACCTTCTCACTGTCGGGGAAGGCAATTGTAGGAAGCGCTATTGCTTTATTTACTGCAGTTCCAATGGTCCGTATTTTCATTAACTCTGGATTAAATGATGCAAACTTACAAAGTATGCCGATTGAACTGGCAAATACTGCATCAGCTTTAATGGGGGGGACTTGGCCATTAGTGGCACCTTTAATAGGCGCCTTAGGGTCATTTATTTCTGGAAGTGCAACATTTAGTAATATGATGTTCTCACTTTTCCAATTTAGTGTTGCTGATCAAATAGCAGTAGATCCAACAATTGTGGTTAGTATGCAAGTATTAGGTGCAAATGCTGGAAATATGATTTGTGTACTAAATGTGGTAGCTGCAGCCTCAGTTGTTGGTTTATTAGGAAAAGAAGGTACGATTATTCGAATGACACTTGGACCAATGTTCTACTACTCATTATTTTCCGGTTTAATTGGTCTAATATTGGCATATTTAGTTTAGATATGAAATGAAACACACAGCGTCTGTATAGGCAGATGCCGTGTGTTTTTTTGTTAAATTGCTACAATTGAAGTGATGTCTTCAAGTCAAATGTGTAAGTATAAGTAGAGATTGAGTAACGAAATACGGTACCCAATTAGAATAGAATAGAACGGGTAGTGAAGTACAGAAACACGTAAGTAAATGGGAAATTGGGAAAAGTAACTTTGCAGCAAAGGGTATACCAAATCGTGAAGGAAAAGAATAAATTCCTAGTCAAAACGAAATTTTTTCAAAGTAAATAAAGGAAATTTGTGTGTAGGATAGAAAAAGTAGCAAGTAGAAAGTGTGTACCATTGTACTTTTGTGAAAAAAGTTATTGAACTTATCCCACTCTTAAGGGGCAGTAAGACCCCCACCTCAAAGCTTAAGAAAATCGAGAAGTTTAGGTGGGCGATTAACTGCCCCTAAAGGTCCGATATAGAATAACTTTCATCAGCGAAAGCTGATGATTAGTTATTCTTATGCCCGTGGTATAAGTTGAACTAACAATCAGTCGGGGATAAAGGAAAATCCCCATTGATTGAAGTTCAGCTTTATTTGCTGAAAGTGATCATTCAAGTTATGAAAGTTTTGTTTTTCGTAAAATAACATTATAATTAAACTTACAATACTTTTTCAATGAAGTGAATCTCATCATTATTTCAGCGACCATTAAAGTTGATAAAGCGCTAATTCAACTAGATATACTATTTTAGTCGAGTAATATCTATTTTTTTGAAATTCATTAAATGGGAGTGGTCTTATTGGAGAAACGTTATAGTCAAATGACGGAGTTCGAATTACACCAAGAAATCACAAAATTAAATGATAAATCAAAGAAAGCTGAACAGATGGGTATGATAAATGAATTGGCAGTCTATGAACGTAAAATTACGATGGCAAGGTCATACTTATTAAATCATCCTGATGATTTTAAGGCAGGAGAAACCTATGAATTAAATGACGGCTCGTTATTCCATATATCGCATATGAATGGTATTTTCGCTTGGGGATTTAGAATTGGTAATGAGAACGAAGAAGAAGCCTTTCCAATTTCATTATTACTTAGAAAAGTAAACTAACTAACAAAAAGGCTACCCATAAAGGTACCCTATTTGTAGTAAATCAGTTACTACATTTGGAGTATTCGAATGAGTAGCCCTGTACCTCTACGATCTTTTTCGTGTTTGAACTTGAAGAACGTAGTTGTGAAGACTTTGTTCAGTTTCACCATTCACTTGCATAAAAGCATGTTTTGGATTTGCACGTGGAGATTGGAACGGATCTTGATAGTGGGCTCGATGGTCCTTACTATTTTTTGCCAAGATAAGCACCTCCTAGAATAATCCAAACAATGATTTCTAAATAGTTACTTTCGATTTTGATTAGAGTTCATCATTCTTTCTTGTGGATGATCTTTAATTGTGCCATCGGCTCTTTTAGAAGAATATTCTACTTTTGCTCGCGGCTCTCCGTCGAAAGACATTCGATTAGGAAATCCTTTTTCTTTATTACGCATTTGGTGAAACCTCCTTTCAAAGCGGTACGTTATTAGTATGAGTTTTCGATGAAGGATTATTAGTAGTAAAAGTTGGCTGAACTAACACGCATGTGAAATTTCTAGCAATAATTAGTAAAGGAGAGTTTGTATGGAAGAAAGATTTGAGCGTTTAGCAAAATTATTAATGGAAAAAAATTGTGACCTAAATGAACAGTTAGCTCGGAATTGGGTGGAAGCTTTGTGGGAAGACTTTGAAGCCACTAGAGCAAAAGCTGGACATGATTATGAAGGACAAGAGGTAACAGAAAGCTATGTGAAACAATTTATTCAAAATTATGGTGCTTATCTTCATAAGTTCGCCTCAAAAAATGAGAAGTTCAAGCATTTGCTAAAGTAGGTAGAAAAAAAGAGTTGCTACCATTTATTCAGTAGCAAACTCCAATTTTTTCTTTAACGTATCTTGGTTATATATCCAGCCAGTGTATGAGCTTAAAATATTGTGGTTATTGTCAATCTTTACAATAGCAACGAATGGATAATGACCTTTACTACGATAACGAAGGTCTATAAAACGAACTTCTTGATGATCACCCTCATCAACAATTTCCCAACGATACGATGGAGAAAAGGATAAAAATGCAGATAAATTTTCATCTTTTTTTGCAGCATTAATGATCGGAATATTTGGTATTGGTTCAAAAGGATAGCTTTCATGATATTTTATTTGGTCTTTTTCTGCTTGTGCAACATACATCATATCCTTTGTTCTGATAACAACATGCCACCTTCTCCATTTAAACGATGGTGATATAAAAACATGAGTAGCATCAGGATGTTCTTGCATTGCTAGTTTATATACTTTATTACGTGCATAAAAACGCCAAACATAATAAAAAATTAAGACGAAATAAAGAGTCAGAAATGTAAATCCTTGATGGAAACCAATCTGCCAAAAAATTATTGCTACTATGTGGCCAATAAATATAAATGGGTCAAAAATATAAATAACACCTAAGGCTATCCATTTCTTTTTAAAAGGATATAGAGCTTGAGTTCCGTAGGCATTAAAAATGTCGACAAATACATGCAGAATAACTGCTGAAAATGTCCACGCCCAAAGGTGAAGCAAATTAACACCCGGAATAAAAAAAGCTAATGCTGCAGTTATTAAAATAGGCCAAAGAACAACAGCGGGAATCGAATGAGTAATACCGCGATGATTGCGGATGTACTTAGCATTATTTCTTAGTTTAAGTACTGTATCAAAATCAGGTGCTTGCGATCCAATTAAGGCACCTAGCATGATAGTTTGTGCCAATAAAGGGTCATTTGCTACAACAGGGTCTAACGTTGCAATGGATCCAACAGCAATGCCCATAACAACATGCGTACCAGTATCCAATAGTGATTGCACCTCCGTTAAAAATTGACGTTGTCTCATCATAGTATCAACATCTTCTTCTAATTTATATTAGTTTTACCCGAAATTATATAGTTTAAAAAGGGGTTTTACAATATGAATAAATTAAATTTACAAATTTTTATAGAATATAAAATTAATGAGACAGAAGTTGCTCAATACGAATCTGTTATGCAAGAAGTCATAAGAAAGTTACCGGAGTATAGTGCAGAAAATATACAGTGGTTTGTTTCAACAGATCAACCAAATTTATATGTGGAAATGTTTCAAGTTCCAAATATTGCTCATTATAAAGCATTGAAAAAATTACGAAAATCTTATGAACACCCAATTTTTAGTCAGTTAGATAAGTATATAGAAGGTGGACTGGATAGATTAAACTGTTGGGCATTTCAAACAAAGCAAATTCAAGAATAGAGGAGCTAAAATGCAACTAGATAATATAGCATCAGTGAAAGGATTTCGAAATGATTTAATTAGTTGGTTTAAAGGAAATCAACGCGATTTACCTTGGCGCCAGGATAAGGATCCATACAAGATTTGGGTATCAGAAATTATGCTTCAACAAACTAGAGTAGAAACTGTAATTCCTTATTTTAATGGGTTTATTAAAAAGTTTCCTACTGTTGACGCCCTAGCTTTGGCAGATGAAGGGGATGTTCTAAAAGCTTGGGAGGGATTAGGTTATTATTCTAGAGCAAGAAATTTACAAGCAGCTGTAAGAGAAGTCCATACAAGTTATGGTGGGGTGGTACCGAACTCTAAAGCAGAAATATCTAAGTTAAAAGGGGTAGGTCCATATACTTCAGGAGCAATTCTGAGTATTGCGTTTGATATCCCGGAGCCAGCTGTAGATGGTAATGTCATGCGGGTAATCTCGCGTATTATTGCTAGCTATGATGATATTAGTAAGCAAAAAACTAGAAAAAATATTGAAGAAATAATAAAAATACTTATTAGTAAAGATGATCCGTCTGCTTTTAATCAAGGTTTGATGGAACTAGGAGCATTAATTTGTACCCCTACTACGCCTTCGTGTGCGATATGCCCTGTTCAAAAGCATTGTAAAGCATATGAAGAAAATGTACAAACTCAACTTCCTATTAAAGCAAAAAAGACAAAACCAAAAGAGAAAAAAATGGCTTGTGCTTTTATAAAAAATAAAGATGGGCAAGTTCTTATTCATCAACGTCTAAGCGTCGGTCTATTAGCAAATTTATGGGAATTCCCCAATCTTGAAATTAATGATGAAAATCCTATTGAGAAGCAATTAACCGACTTTTTGTTAACCGAATTCTCCTTACACACCATTATTGGTGAACAAATTTTCCATGTTGACCATGTTTTTTCACACCTAAAGTGGGATATTAAGATTTTTGAAGTGGAGTTGTTAAGTAGTGGTGAAAAACAGAATGAACGATCTGTTTGGGTATCTAGTTCAGAGATAAAGGCATATCCTTTTCCAGTTTCCCATCAAAAAATAATGAATCATTGCTTGAAAGGAGAAATTTAATTATGGACTTACAATTAGAAGGAAAAGTAGTATTCGTCACAGGTGGTTCAAAGGGGATTGGGAAAGCAATTGCCAAAGCTTTTAAAGAAGAAGGAGCAAAAGTAGCCATTGCTGCAAGGACGAAGCAAGATTTAGAAAAAGCTAGTATTGAACTTGACTTAGATGCTCATTACGAAGGTGACTTATCTGTGAGTGAAGATCGTGAAAATATTTTCCGTCAATTAATTAATGATTTTGGAACAGTAGATATTGTTATTAATAATGTTGGGGGAAGTAATGGAAGTACGACAGTCGAAACAGATCTTTCACTTTTCGAATCAGCGATGAACTTAAATTATTTTTCCGCTGTCCATTTTAGTAAACTGGCTGTTCCAATAATGAAAAATCAAGGGCAAGGTGTAATCATAAATATATCATCTATTTTTGGACGCGAATCTGGCGGTAAACCTACTTATAATAGTGCCAAGGCAGCTATGATTTCATTTACTAAGTCTTTGGCTGATGAAGTTATTAAGGAAGGGATCCGAGTCAATGGTGTTGCTCCTGGCTCTATCCTTCATTCAACAGGTAACTGGCAGAAACGACTTGAAGCAAATCCTACACAAATAAATGACTTTGTGGAAAAAGAAATCCCATCAGGGAGATTCGGTACTGTTGAGGAAGTAGCAAACGTTGTTCTATTTCTAGCATCGGAAAAAGCATCATGGGTTGTAGGTGCTACACTCAATGTAGATGGTGGTCAATCGAAGTCAAATTTTTAGAAAATTGTCTTGTGGAACAGCTTTATCCCACTCTTAAGCGGCAGTAAGACCCCCACCTCAAAACTTAAGAAAATCGAGAAGTTTAGGTGGGGGATAAACTGCCCCTAAAGGTCCGATAAGTTGAACTAACAATCAGTGGGGGATGAAGGAAAACCCCCACTGATTGAAGTTCAGCTTTATACTACTTTTTAGGGGCAGTAAGAATCCCACCTAAAAACTTAGGTGGGAACTTCCATTCAGGTGGAGTTGAGACTCCATCTGAATTTCCGATGTTCTAGCGAAGCTAGAACGAGTTCTCTAAGCAAAACGATAGTAAATGAGCAAGGTAGTAGCTAACACAAAGAGAAAGTTTAAAAAGATAAAAATAATTTGATCAATTTTTCGTTTGTGCATTTGAACAGGTGGATTATAAAAACTTGTATTTTCTATGATAAATGTAATTAATATTATATGAATGATGAAGTGACCAATTATTTCAAGTAGCCCAAACAACATCGTTGTAGCAACAAATATTAACGTAAGTACTAGAGCTAATAATCGGTTTAATACCCCTACTATAAGGAGATACCCGACAACAAATTCAATAAAAGCACTGATAATTACGAAGGTTACAGGTTCAAGTCCAAACGTAGGAACAGCATGATTTAAAATAATATCAATGCTCATTTCCTGGTATACCCACTTCTCTACAGCAACCCAACATAAAGATAATCCTGTTCCAAGATAAAGGGCGGGCATCCCGAATTTTTCCCACTTTGTTTTTTGAGTAAATAAAGCAAAAGCAATAGCTAAATAAAAAGCATAATCTAATGTATTAAACCATCCTATATGTAATAATGCATCCATAAATAGAATGATTATTCCTATTGCACCAATTTTAGTTGCGAGATGGTGAGGAATCAGTAGCGCAATAACTACAAATATGGCAACGATCAAAGAGAATGATGTCAAATGGATTTCAGGAGCTAAAATTGAATCCCAAAAAAGTTGTAATATGATCGCAAATGCGGTTCCGTATTTTAAGATTAAACCTGTGTAAGGTTCTAAAGTTGATAACTTTTTGTCAAATGCTTTTACAATTTTAAGCTGCATAATATAAGGAATGATTTGCGGTAAAATTGCCAAAAAGGCTGCGATTAATAATGAAACCAAAAAGAAGTTCAACGTAAGTATATTTTCAATTGGCTCTCTTATGGGTTCGAGTTCCGTAAACCATTTTACATGTAAGCCTTTCATCTTTTATCACCTCTACCAATTGAGTATGTCCTAATTACCTTTGTTTTACTTCCAGTATTGGTAGAAATTTTTTTTGAAAAATAAAAAAGCTCTTTTATGTTATGTTATAGATTGTTTGAAAGTGTGTTGTATAGTGTTTGTGTGCGATTCGAACGGAGTATTTTCGAAAATCATCATTTATGGCTTTTCAGAATATATACTACTCAACCGTTTTGCCGCTTTTCGTAATTGTTCATCACTTTCTACGAGGGCAATTCGAATATAGCCTTCCCCATGAGGACCAAAAGCATCACCAGGGGTAACAACCACACCATTTTCAATAGCTTTAAGTGTGAACTCAAAAGATGTATATCCATCGGGTATTTTAGCCCAAACAAACATGCCTCCAGCAGGAATTTTTACTTGCCATCCCTCGTTTGATAAACTTTCTACAAATGTATTTCGTCTTTTTTCATATGTCTTTCTTTGATCTTCTAAAAATTGATCGCCCTCATTTAAAGCTTTTGTTGCAGCGATTTGAATGGGTAGAAATACTCCGTAATCAAAATGAGATTTTAGTATTGCTAAAGGAGAGAGTAAATTTGCATTCCCAACTAAGTAACCTATACGACTTCCCGCTATGTTGAAGCTCTTGGATAGTGAATTAAACTCGATGGCTATGTCGCGGGACTCAGGTATCGATAAAATGCTTAACGGTCTTCTACCGTCATAAAGTAATTCGCAATATGCAAAATCATGAATAATTAATATCTCATGTTTTTTTCCGAATTCAATTAAGCTTTTGAAAAAATCTTCACTAGCCACAGCAGGGATTGGATTTCCTGGGTAGCTAATTATAAGCATTTTTGCTTTTTTGCAAACTTCTTCTGGGATCTGTTCTAAAGATGGTAGGTAATCAGCCTCTTCAATTAAAGGCATATGGTAAAGTTTACCGCCTGCAACATGAACACTCGCAGAATAGATTGGATAACCTGGATCAGGCACTATCACGATATCTCCTGGATCTAAGTAAGCTAAAGCTAAATGTGCTAAACCGTCCTGTGAACCCATAAGTTGCAGAACTTCTTCTTCTTTTAACGTAACATTAAATTTTCGATTATAGTAATGAGTTACGGCCTCCTTGAATTCTAATGTACTGTTAATGGCATAACCGTATAAATCGGTGTTTAAAGCAGAGGTAGAAAGTGTATTAGTGACAAAAGTAGGTGGTTTCAAATCCGGGCTACCGATACTTAAGTCGATGATATCAACTCCGAGGTTTAACTGTTCTTGTTTATATTGCAATAGTTGATTAAAAATCCCAGTTGATAAAGGAGCTAACCTTTTTGAGTGATTAATCATATTTACCAGTCCTTTGTGAAATTAATTATTACTCATTATTATCGCAAGAAAAGCTCTCGTCAAGGGTTTGTATTAATTTTTTCCACTAGTAGTAGAGACTCAATTAGAAGATTCATTATTTGATCGAAATCATCTATATGATCTTCATTAATTTTTCGATCGAAGCTTAAGATGGTTTTAAAAAAATATTGATGAGCTTCGTTTGGATTCCAAGTGTAATATATTTCTTGAGTTATTATAGGTCGTTTATTCCATTTGTTCTCTAACATTTGTTTGATTATTTGGGGGTTTGAAGAAATGTTTGTTAATGGACCATTTAAAGAAAGCATCAAATGGCACCCACAGTTACTTATTGTTTCTTTTTCTAAGATTTCACCATAGAGGTCTTTAGAATCCGCCTTTAGTTTTACTTTAGCTTGATAATTCTTTGAGCCACTTTTTATCGAGAAAGTAATAACATATTGACGAGACATTGACGCTAGGTCAATGTTGTCTTGCCGATCTACAATAATTATTTCATTATTAAAATCGCGCTCATAAATTTGCCCCTCCAATACAACCTTTAAATTTTCATAAATTGTCGGATCAAACATGGATTTCTCCCCTTTATAAATATAGAAATTTAGCCTGTTTCAAGCTTCCATCTTTTTAAAAATAAAACTATAGTCCAAATTAGTATAAAAAAAGGCTGAGTTAAAACTCAACCTTTAAGGATAGAAATCTATACTTTTTATTTATGCCTGTGGTATGAGTTAAACTAACAGTCAGTGGGAGATGAAGGAAACCCCCACTGATTGAAGTTCAGCTTTATTGTGAAGCAAGCTTTTCATTTTGAACTATTCAAAATGAACTCTTGACCCGTGCTCATAACTTGCTTCGTCTTCCTGAGACATGCTGCCTCGAGACATAATTTCTTTAACGATTTCCCTGTGGATTGTTACGCCTTCAGCATTTAAATAAGGAACCACCTGTTGTAAGCTTCGATGAAAATAAGCTAATTCTTTATCTGTCCATTCTTTTTTAGACATCATTGAGAGCTCAGTCATATCACGGCCAACATACATGAACAATTCCCTCCTCAGGCGAACCGTTATTTAATTAAGATGAGTTTTTCTCATCTTTTCTAGTCTTTGTAGTAACAATAATAAGTATTCGGTATAATGTTTGATGTACATACTTTGTAGGAGGCTTATATATGGAACGAAAAGTTGCACTTGTAACAGGGAGCAGTCGAGGAATCGGAAAAGAGATTGCACTTCGATTAGCAAGTATAGGTTATGATATTGTCATTAATTATGCAAGAAATAAAACAGCTGCAATTGAAACTGCAAAAGAGCTAGAAGCCTTAGGAAGCAATGTACTAATTGTTAAGGCTAATGTTGGAAAAAAAGAAAAAATCCAAGAAATGTTTACTCAAATCGATGAGCGCTTTGGGCGGTTAGATGTCTTTGTTAACAATGCTGCTTCTGGTGTGTTAAGGCCTATAATGGAGTTAGAAGAAACTCACTGGGACTGGACAATGGATATTAATAGTAAAGCTCTTCTATTTTGTGCGCAAGAAGCTGCGCGAAGAATGGAAAAAACAGGTGGTGGGAAAATTGTATCGTTAAGTTCACTAGGCTCTATTCGGTATTTAGAAAATTATACTGTGGTCGGAGTTTCGAAAGCAGCACTTGAAGCGTTAACGAGGTATTTAGCAGTTGAATTAGCTGCAAAAAACATTGTAGTAAATGCTGTTTCAGGTGGAGCAGTTGATACAGATGCATTAACTCATTTTCCAAACCGTGAAGAAATTTTAGAAAATGCGGCAAATAGAACACCGGCAGGGAGAATAGTTACCCCAACTGATTTAACTAATGCAGTCATGTTTTTATTATCTGATGATGCTTCAATGATTAGAGGGCAAACTATTATTGTAGATGGTGGTATTTCTTTATTAGTTTAACTAAGCATATAATGTTTTTTCTACACTATTTATTGCTTCATCATTCATTATTCTCACCAGTGAGATACTATATGTAGCTCGATTTAGGTAATACTGAAATTCACTCCATTAAATAAAATTAATATTTTTTTGGATAAAATCACATCGTGAGGAGATATTAATTTTTGTGGAGGTGATAGTGATGAAAAATAATCCATCAAAAACTAATGCACAAAAAGTTAAACAACAAAACCAATCTTCTGCTCAAGGGCTAAGCCAAGAATTTGCTAGCGAAACTGATGTTCAAGAAGTTCGTCAGCAAAATCAACAATCAGCTCAAAAGAAAAGTCAACAACAACAATAATTGAGAAAAGCACTCCTTTACACGAAGGAGTGCTTTTTCCTGTTTCTGTAAGCTTAATCAAATCATATATTTCTACAAAAGTTCTTACGCATCTACATAACTAGTCAAAGGAAACACTTTTAATACATCGAATTATTAGAGTTATAAAAGGATTCTTCTAGTTAGGAGTGAACGATCCTAAATTGATAGCAATATAACAATATAGAAATAGCTATTACAAAATTTAATGAACTTATAAATTATTAATTTTCGCTACTAGGATACTAAATATTGTTGGATAAAGACCGTTTCTAATAACATTTAGACTTATGTAGCTCCATTTAGGTAATTATGAAATTCACTCAATTAAAAACCTATTTTTATCCGAGGATATTGGAAGGGAAAATTATAGTTAGAATGTAATCTAGCTCGAGGTAGCTAGGCTTAACCACTTTAAGGCACTTTCAGTCTACTTATCGACCGGTATTTGGTGTATGTTCTTCTGGTTTTGCCTACATTCAGTTACCTAGCGCTTTTATTAGGAGGCGAATATAGTGGGACATAATGATTTTGAAAAACTTGTCCAAATTCAAGTAGAGATTGCCGATCAAATAATAGCTATTGAAAATGAGATTGAGTATTATGAAAAATTAGAGAAAGAATTGGTTTTGAAACGCGATAGAGAACTTCATAAAAAAGCATTAGGTTGTAAAGATGAGCAAGTAGAAACAGAGTTTGCGATTCATTATATTCAAGTAAAGCTACAACAAAAAAAGGAGTTATATGATCATTTAAGAAAGGCCTTTCAGCATAGGTCTGAAGAATATGTGCAAACATTTTGTGGATAATAGATTTATTTTATAGTTAAATTCCGGACCACCCTAAAAAAGGGTGGTTGTTTCATTTCAAATTTACTTTTAAAACTGTATAATAGATATGATAGAAAAAAAAGCACTAATAAAATGGGGAAATGTTGTTCAAATATTCGAAAGTTTAAGGAGTTGAAATCATTGTTCTTTAAAAAAAGAAAAAGCAAGCAGAAAGGAGAAGTAAAGGAACAAATCATCAATGTTACAATTGGTCAGGTGAGACAAGCGGTTAATGAATATGCGGACGGACTTAAGCAAGGCATCTCACTTCGAACATTAATCTTAGATGATCACTCCATTGATTTTCATTTATTAAAAGGGACGCTAAAAGGGCTGCCTAGTCAACCTTTTTATATGTCCAAAGAAACGTTTGAAATATTTGAAACAGCTGAACTTCCTAAGCAAATTGACAATGTTCAAAAAGCAGTAGATCAGTATATGCAGGAAACAGGTGAAGAACCCATTATTCCAGGGAATCCGGATAGGAAAATCAGCTATTACTTAATTAGGCATTATTTGCATAATAAACCTGAAGTTGAATTATACCTTGATAAAAGGGATAAAATGGTGACTCATCGGCGTCCTGAATAATACAGAAAGGAGATTAGCATGAGTTTCCCAAAGACAGGAAGCAGCATTCAAGTTCATAGCTATAAACATAACGGGACTATACATCGAATTTGGGAAGAAACCATTGTGTTAAAAGGGACGTCGAATGTTGTTATTGGTGGAAATGATCGTATTTTAGTCCAAGAAGCAGATGGCAGGCATTGGCGAACTAGAGAGCCAGCGATTTGTTATTTTGACTCTGAAAAGTGGTTTAATACAATTGGGATGATCCGTTCAGATGGAATATACTATTATTGTAATTTAGGAACACCTTTTACATGGGATCAAGAAGCCTTAAAGTATATTGATTACGATCTAGATATTAAAGTCTTTCCAGATATGACATATGTAATTTTGGATGAAGATGAGTATGAGCAGCATCGTAAATTAATGAACTATCCTGAGGCGTTAGATAGCATTATTCAAAAAAGTATGACGGAACTAATTAGTTGGATTACTCAACGGAAAGGTCCTTTTGATCCTCATTTTGTAGAAATGTGGTATGAAAGGTTTCTACAATATCGTGATTAGTTCTGAATTTAAATACGTTGTAATAAAACGTAACCTCGACATTTACAATTAGTCGAGGTTACGTTACATTTATAATCAAAAAATACAATGTTTTATGTAGCATTGTACAAGTAATTCAACACGAGGATATTCTTGTAGAAACAACAAGCACAATTATTTATGACGTCTAGAGCTGCGGCGCTTATGCTTTTTTATCAGGTAAGAAAGTATAAAATTTCTAACTTAAAACTGTCTAGCGCAAGCAGCCTACGAGCTCGGTCACTTCAGTCAAGCAACTAACTTCAATTACCTCTTGAAATCCTTTGTTGATTAGCCTCATGCAGCTTTGCTCTTGAGCTAACGGAGTGGCACAGGAGCAGCTGCTCGTGACCAAGGCGCTTGCGCTTTTCTTAAAAATGGTGGTGATTTAATGGATAGTATTAAACGTTATTTACTTTTTGTAAAACCTTATACGAAAGAAATTATTGGGACAATTTTTATTGGTATGTTAAAATTCGGTATTCCTCTAGCTATGCCACTTATCTTAAAATATGTTATTGATCACATAATTGGTGGAAATCAATCTGCTAATGAAAAAATAACAGAATTAGTTTGGTTAATGGGGATTGTATTTGTTATTTTTGTCTTGTTAAGACCGCCTATCGAATATTATCGCCAATATTTTGCGCAATGGACCGGTAGTAAAATTTTATATGATATTCGTGATCAATTATTTTCACACATCCAAAAACTTAGTCTCCGCTTTTATTCAAATCGTAAATCTGGAGAAATTATTTCAAGAGTAATACATGATGTAGAACAAACCAAAACATTCATTATTACAGGTTTAATGAATGTTTGGCTTGATATGTTTACCATAATTGTGGCAATTATTATTATGTTTACAATGAATGTAAAGTTAACAATTGTAGCTATAGCGCTACTACCGTTATACGGATTTTCGATTAAATTCTTTTATAGTAGACTACGAATGTTAACTAAAGTACGTTCACAAGCATTAGCAGAAGTTCAAGGTCACCTTCATGAAAGGCTACAGGGTATGACTGTTATTCGTAGTTTTGCTCTTGAAAATTATGAACAAGAACAGTTTGATAGAAGGAACTTTAATTTTCTATCAAAAGCGATTGATCATACGAAGTGGAATGCAAAAACGTTTGCTGTTGTTAATACGATTACCGATATTGCTCCTTTATTAGTCATAGGTTATGCTGGATTTTTAGTTATTAATGAAGATTTAAGTATCGGAGCAATGGGTGCCTTTGTTCTATATATGGATAGACTTTATAATC
Organism: Anaerobacillus alkalidiazotrophicus; assembly: GCF_001866055.1. The sequence goes on along the minus strand of NZ_MLQS01000001.1, from coordinate 18,577 downwards.
CGCTAAGGCGTCTGGTGAATTCTTCAACCTCACTAACACAATCAGTCGCTTCTATGGATAGAGTATTTGAATTTATTGATGAAAAGTATGATATCGTTGATCATTCAAAATCAAAAGAATTAAAGAATGTTAAAGGTGATGTTTGTTTTGAAAATGTGACTTTTTCCTATGACGAAGACAAAGAGCCAGTTCTTAAGAATATTAATTTAACTATTCGTAGTGGTGAAACTATCGCTTTTGTCGGAATGAGTGGTGGGGGAAAAAGTACGTTAGTAAGCTTATTACCTAGATTTTACGATGTGAATGAAGGAAGAATTCTCCTTGATGGTGAGGATATAAGAAATTATAAAGTGCGTTCATTAAGAGATCAAATTGGAATGGTTTTACAGGATAATATTATTTTTAGTGATTCTATTAAGTTTAATATATTAATGGGCAACCCCGCTGCAACTGAAGAAGAAGTGATAGCTGCAGCAAAAGCAGCAGATGCTCACGAGTTTATCATGAGCTTACCCGAGGGTTACGAAACAGAAATTGGTGAGCGAGGAGTAAAACTCTCTGGTGGTCAGAAACAGAGAATTGCTATAGCTAGAGTGTTCTTGAAAAGTCCAAAGTTATTAATTTTCGATGAAGCAACATCTTCACTAGATAATGAAAGTGAACATTGGATTCAAGTCGCTCTGGAGAGATTAGCAAAAAATCGTACAACATTTATCGTTGCACATCGTCTTTCAACAATTACACATGCGGATAGAATCGTTGTAATTGAAAATGGGCAAATTTCTGAAGTCGGTACACATGATGAGTTGCTTAATCGTGGTGGAACGTATCGAAAATTATTTGATATTTAACAAGTACAATAAATAAAGTGTATCTTGAATGAAAGATAAGCATGGAACTCGTATACATAAAAAGTCCAAATACCTATAGGTATTGGACTTTTTTTCAGTAAGCCACGTATCAATCAAATGACTAATAACTATTCTTCTCTATCCTTAAGATTCACTTCATTTTCTTGCTTATGGTAAGTAAAGAAACTGTCGACAAGTTTATCTAAGTATTCTAATTGATCACTATATTCAATAATTTGAGCAATAACTGGGAAAAGGTGAAGCCATTCATTTGAGTCAATATCCTCTTTTTTATAAAAGTTCATAAAAAGCTCTGTTAACTCTTTTTTGCCGTGGCAAACCTCTTGAATACATTCGTCAGTTGTGTGAGATTTTACTTTACCAGCATATTTAAGAAGGATACGTTCATGATAATTTGTTAAATAATCAAGTCGATCTCGAATTAGCATTTGTAATTCTTCCGGCATATGATGTAGTTCATTTTCTCTTCTGTTTAGTGATTTCAAGATCGTTAGTGCTTTATTTGAAGTAGCTAGCATTTGGCGAAAAAGTACAACTTTTCTTCCTTTTGCATATTGTCGCTTTTTAAAGTAATTTCGCTCTTCTTTATATAAAAGAAAGAGATTGTTAATTTTCATCATCGATTCTTTTAGTTTTGATAAATCCTTCTTAAGCATTTTATGCTTGGCATCATTCCTCGTTAAAAGACGAATCCACTTAATAATATTTTCAGTACTATTAGAAATTTTGTAATAAAGCTGAGTTTCGTGCTTAGGTGGAATGAATAATAAATTAATAATAAATGCTGAAAATACACCAATCATAATCAAAAGAAATCGAGTTGTTGCAAAAGTAATGAAATCATCTGTAGGAGTTTCCATAATAATAATAACGGTAACTACTGCAAGTGGAATAATTGAGTTCATTTTTAATTGAATATTAATAGCAATCACAATGATAACTACGACACCAACAACAAAGGGATCATGACCGAATGTAAGGACAAATATTACAGCTAGTATGGCGCTAATAATGTTTGCCTGAACCTGTTCTAGTATTGTTTGAAAGCTTTTGTAAATTGAAGGTTGAATAGCAAATGTAGCTGCTAAAGCAGCAAACATAGGTGGTTGCAAATTAAAAGCAAGAGCCACGTAAAGCGAAAGTGTAATGGATAAACCGGTTTTAAAAATCCGGGCTCCAAGTTTCATATCTTTATTAATTCCTTTCGTTATAAATTTCTATTATAGTCTAAATATTTTTACCTATATCCTATTATTTGATTGTTAAACAAGTATTATTAACAACCGCACTAAACTTAATCCATCGAAAGGTAATATACACTTAATTTATAAAACAATCAAGATAAAAAAGTTTTAGTATTAAAATGATTTCGTTTTCAAAATTGACAAAAAAATGAAATAAGGTTCTTTAAAAAAGGTCAAGTTTACCAGGTGATAAATCTGGTAAACTTGACCTTTTGGAGATAGAAAATGAAAAGATATTATTTTTACATTATAAAAGATAATGTTGTTCGCGTATTGTGCATTTATAATGTACTCAATATTTTTTTATACACCAGAATTTATAAATTTCTAACTTGGAAACTGTCTAGCGCAAGCGCCTACGAGCTCGGTCACTTCAGTCAAGCAACTGACTTCAATTACCGCTTGAAATTCTTCGTTGATTAGCTTCATGCAGCTTTGCTCCTGCGGTTACTCGTCGCACGGAAAACAATTGCTCCTGCGGTTACTCGTCGCACAAAACACTGCTTCGAGGAAGCTTACTACGAAGCAGTACTTGAAGATGCAGAAGCATGTAAGAAGCCAAAGAGCGGCTTCTGTCAAAGGCCGCCCCAGTGAAGCTACTACTTGGATTACTTCGAAGCGGCTTTGCTCTTGAGCAAACGGAGTGGCACAGGAGCAGCTGCTCGTGACCAAGGCGCTTGCGCTTTTCTTATTATTCTGTAGAAACTGATGGATCTGCCTGCTCTTTTGTCGGGATTACTTGTAAGAAATGTTCTTCTGGCTCAGTAAGCAACATACCGATGATTTCAGCTTCTTCTGATTGACCATTCTTCGTTAGTATATCTTTGTAAATAGTCAATAGTTCTGTTAAATCATCAATTCCTCTATTGGTTAACGGCTGAATTGTGACGTGAGCTCCTTTTGCAATGCGTCTAAGAAGAGCTTCCTTTGTTAAGCCAACTTCAGGTTGGTGACGTAGATAAACAATCCCACCAGTCATACCAGCACAAATCCATGGACCAGGATCTCCTAGAACAACACCACGGCCATTTGTCATATATTCAAAAGCAAATCCTTTTATATTAGCGTGTGTACCTATGTTTGCAAAGTAATCGGTACGAAGTGGTTTTGTTACTCGGCCACCAATAATCATATCTGCCCCAGAAAGGCGAATCCCTGCTCTCGCATCGGCATTTCCTTGAATAATGAAAAGTCCTTTTTGAGCGCCATACCCTGCTCCTTTACCGACTGATCCATTATAATACCTACCGTCAGCTCCTTCAGATTTTAAAATTGCAAACGAGCCACCAAAGGAAGTTTTTCCAATGCCGTCTTGAGCCCCACCTACTACATTAATAGTTACACCAGCACAATTGTATGCGCCAAGTCCATTCCCAGGAATTGATCCATCCTTAAAATTTAAGGTTACTTCAGGAAGGTTCCGATAAGAACCATCGAGTTTTCCTCTTACTCGATGACACGAAACGCGACTTCCTAGCACTCGTTGCTCTGCAGTTACAGAAGTGAACTCTCTAGATTGAGAAAGTTCGTCTACGTTTCCATCTAAATATTCAGCTCCAACTGCAAGTGATAACGCAGTTTTTTCCATTTGCTGATGAGAATCAAAATGAGAAATATCAGTTACTGAAATAGTTTCTAACATACTAGTTAAATCCATTAATTCTTTACCACGTACTTGCTCTAGTAAATCTGATCGTCCGACGAGATCTTGTGTACGCTTTACACCTAAAGATGCAGTAAGTACTTTCAACTCATTTCCAAATGCTGTGAAAAGGTTTATCAATCCATTAACGGCCAAATCAAACTGCCGAGGAACGAAACGACGCAACCCGTGTTCTTTAGCTTGTTCTTCACTTTCGATTTGTGTTGCAATCCCGACATGACAAGTATCTAAGTGACAACCACGACAAGTTGTACAACCAACCGCGATCATCGCTAATGTACCAAATCCAACTCGGTTAGCCCCTAATAAGATAATTTTCATAACGTCAAGAGAGCTACGCATTCCGCCGTCGGCCCAGATTTCAACAGAATTTCGAAGTCCTGCTTCAATAAGGGCGTTATGGACTGCTTTTACACCAATTTCAATTGGTAGGCCGACATGTTGGATAGCGTGAACACGAGCAGCACCGGTACCGCCGTCGAACCCACTTAATGAAATAAAATCAGCCCCGGCTTTAGCAATTCCTACAGCGATAGTTCCTATGTTTGGGACGATTGGTACTTTAACGGCTACTTTCGCTTGGTCATTAGCAGTTTTAAACTCTGTAATTATTTGAGCAAGATCTTCAATTGAATAGATATCATGGTTGTTAGATGGTGAGATAAGGTCTGATCCAGTAGTAGCATTACGAGCCGCTGCTACTTTTGCCGTTACTTTAGAACCAGGTAAATGTCCACCTTCACCAGGTTTAGCTCCTTGCCCTATTTTTAATTCGATTAAATTTGTTGAATTAAGGAGCTCTACATTTACCCCAAAGCGACCAGAAGCAACTTGTTGCCCTCTTGTATTCGGGTATTTACCTAACATATCCTTGATTTCTCCACCTTCACCATTTAACGAAATCATATTTAGGCGTTCGGCAGCTTCAGCGTAAGCTCGGAACGCAATTTCATTTTGAGAACCGAATGACATAGAACTGATAATGAATGGGAGACTATGCTTTTTAATACCGATATTAACATCTTCTGGATTTAATTTCTTTTTTGATTTCTTTATATCTGTTAAATGTCTAATAGAAATAGGATTTTTTAATTCTTGTTCATTAAGCTTATTTTTATAATCCTCGTAAGTTGCGGCACCAGTTGCTAAGTCTCCTATTGACTTCCATATACGAGGGAAGAAATGAAAAAGTTTTCCTGGTTTTGATTTGTCGCTATGAAAATCTTTGTAGCGTGCTAAAGCATCTTCTTTTAATGTTTTAAAGTTAAGAACTACTTCGCTTGACCCTAAGAAATTTACAATATTTAATACATCAGCAATTTCTTTATTCAAACCAATCGATGAAAATAAACGACCGTACCCGCGTAACTCATGTATACCAATTGTAGAAATAATTTTTTCTAGTCCTTTGTTTAATGCGGTGAAAAGCTTAATTGCTGGTTCATCACTTTGTTCAACAACTGTTGCAAACATTAAATAAGGATTAATGATATCTGCACCTAACCCAAACATTACAGCTACATCATGTAATGAACGAACACTAGCAGACCGTACAGCGATTGAACAGCCACGTCTTAGTTCCATTTCTGTTAACCCTTGGTCAATGGCAGAAACGGCTAAATGAGGGTCTAACCACAATTGATCTTCCTTATGTGCTTTTTCATCATCTAGGACAATAAGTGCGGCACCGTTTTTCGTTGCTAAGGCAGCTTCTTCAACTAATCGTTTTAATACATCCTCAATTTTTTCCTCTTTAGAAAAGGAGATAGCAATATAATAAACTTCATTTTTATTTTTAAAGTTTCCCATTACTTGCTCATAAGATGGGTGGTTATTCTCTCTAGCTATAAATTCACCAGGTGAACCTTCAATTACGAGTGGTGATGCTAGCTCGATAACATGAAATGGTGCATCCGTAAATGGTGATGGACGCTTACCAACAATAACTCGAGTTGAGAAATGTTCCATTTCACGTTCTCTATCGATTGCTGGATTTGTCACGACTGCTACACTTTCTTTAATAAAATCAGCCAAGTTTTTACGATTCTGATCAAGAGATGCAAGAGGGGCATCATGACCTAATGAACGAATTGGTTCTACACCTTTTTCAGCCATTTGCTCCACCATTTGAATGTGTTCACGATTCCATCCAAACGCTGAATAGTAATTGTTTGTTACTTTTATTTTCATTTTATGAGGTGTTTTAATGTTCTCTAGTTTTGTACTTAAACGTTTACGGCTCCCCGTAAAGTTCAGTCGTTTTTTCATCCGATTATAGACTTCTTCTTGAACTTCATCGTGAAAGTAAACTTGAATATCGTCTCTATTCCACTTTAAGGAAACTTTTTCACCAGGGGCAAGTGGTTTAGGATCAGAAACAAATTCATTAGTGGTTAAAATTCCTTGTTCAGAAGAAAAATAATACGTACTTTTATTTTCTATCATCCAAAGAGGACGCAATCCTAACGAATCTAAGGAAAATACCGCTTCATCTCCATATCTTGAGATGATACCAGCTGGACCTTGGGCAAAATGGCCCCATGCTTCGCGAATATACGTATATAAATCTTGTAAGTGTTCTGGAAAAGATTTGATTTCATTTATGATTGGTGGGAACATAATTTCAAGAGCTTCAAATAAAGAATAATTATGTCTACAGATGAATGTTTCTAAGATGCGGCTTAAATCTTGGGAATCGCTAGCACCTTCTACAAGAGGCACGCCTAGCATGGCTGCTTCGTCACGTAATCTAGCAATCGTATTTATTTCTCCGTTATGTCCTAAGAGACTGAATGGTTGAACACGAAAAAAGTTTGATAATGTGTTTGTGGAATAGCGATTATGGCCGAGTGTCATAGTAGAAGCTACTAATGGATTAGATAGATCCTTGTAGAATTTAGGTAAGATATCACCAGCACCCATTACTTTGTAAACAGCAGAGTATTGGCTGAGAGAGGTAACGTGAATATAAGCGTCTTTTTCGATTTCAATTGTTAAGTCAAATAATTTTCTAGAGAGATTTTCGACATTGTCATTGGCAAGTAAAGCTACTTGCCAAAAGTAAGGCTCTTCTCTGCGTCCCAATGGTCCTAATGCATCAGAGTTGGTTACTTGATCAGTTTCATAGACAACCTCTAAGTTAGCTTTTGCAAATTTAACTTTAATGTTATCTTTAGATTTTGTTACATCAGTTTCCTTACTTATAAAGAAGTGACCGACAACGAAATTTGGATTATCTACAATATTGGGGGTTTGATTGACTTCATGTAACTTTTCTTTCCAGAGAGCACGAGGTATATCGATGTGTATACCAACGCCATCACCTTCTTCATTAATAAAGCCTGCACGGTGATTCATTTTTATCAATGCGTTAATACAATTATCAATATTCTTCTTTGTTGGGATACGCTTCTTTTCAATGGCAGAAACAATACCGCATGAGTCATGCTCTTCATTCTTAAAACCAGTAAAGTGTTCGGGGCTCCATTTAATTTTCATAGTATTTGGTCAAGTACTGACCGTCACCTCCAATAAAAAAGTTAGACTAGCTTTATTAAGAAATGGGATAGAAGCTAAAGTCTATAACATATGATGTATGAGTTTGTTTACGCCATTTGGCGGTATTGTGCGCTCGTTTATTAGATGGACATTTAGGCTGGTTGAGTTGAACCATTCTTAACCAAATATAGAGTTGTAGTTATGTTTATTAGATTATGAAATTTAATTTAATCAATCTTAAAAAAAACCAATACTAGATTGGTAGGTAACGACAGAAGTATGTTAGTTGAATTGTCAGAATTATAAAATAAGTATATCACTTGTTAATATTTAAATCAATTATTTGTATTTATTCGAATGGACGAGCGACAATTAATATGTGAAGGTTTATTAGTGGCAAGTTCGTTTAAGTAAAGGATTTTTTTGATCGGTTTCTTTTTCAAAGAGAACTCGTTCTAGCTTCGCTAGAACATCGGAAATTCAGATGGAGTCTCAACTCCACCTGAATGGAAGTTCCCACCTATACTACGCTTAGAGGTGGGGTTCTATGCCCCTTAAGTACAAATTAGTTTGATTAATATTCTTCAGGGCGGTATATAATGTATGTTTATTCATTTTGTAAAGCCCTAAATGCGTTTTCAACAGCTTTTAATGTAAGTGCGATATCATCTTTTGTATGTTCGGTTGTGAGGAACCATGCTTCGTATTTCGAAGGTGCTAAATTGATTCCCTCTTTTAACATTAATTTAAAGAATTTAGCAAACATGTCTCCATTTGTCTGTTCGGCTTGTTCATAGTTAGAAACTTTTTTAGTCGTAAAATAGATAGTTAACGCACCTTTTAGTCGATTGATAGTAATAGGAATTTGATGTGTAGTTGCAAGTTGTTCAATTCCCTCTTCTAGCATCTTCCCTAATTGATCTAACTTTTCGTATATTCCAGGCTCTTTTAAAACTTCAAGACAAGCTATTCCTGCGCTGATTGATGCTGGGTTCCCAGCCATTGTCCCGGCTTGGTAAGCAGGCCCCAATGGTGCTACTTGTTCCATGATTTCCTTTTTTCCACCATAGGCGCCTATTGGTAGTCCACCACCAATAATCTTTCCTAAAGCAGTTATATCCGGCTCTACGTTTAAAAGGTTTTGTGCTCCACCATACATGAAGCGAAATGCTGTTATTACTTCATCATATATGACAAGCGCTCCTGCCTTGTGAGTAAGTTCGTTAACTTTTTCTAAAAATCCACAAGAAGGCTCGACAATTCCGAAATTACCCACAATTGGTTCGACTAAAACAGCGGCCACCTCATTACCCCATTTATGTAAGGCTTTTTCATATGCATCAATATCATTAAAAGGTACGGTAATGACTTCTTGGGCAATGCTTTTAGGAACACCAGCCGAGTCAGGTGTTCCGAGAGTCGATGGTCCGGACCCGGCGGCGACTAAGACTAAGTCAGAATGTCCGTGGTAACATCCAGCAAACTTAATAATTTTATCTCTCCCCGTGTAGGCTCGTGCAACACGAATAGTTGTCATAACAGCTTCGGTTCCAGAGTTTACAAACCTAATTTTTTCCATAGATGGTATGGCTTCTTTTAACATTTTTGCATATTTCACTTCTAGAATTGTGGGTGTTCCGTATAAAACTCCATTTTTTACGGCAGCTGTAATTGCCTCTATTATATGGGGGTGAGCATGGCCAGTAATTAATGGTCCGTATGCAGCTAAGTAATCAATATATTTGTTTCCATCTACATCCCAAAAGTAAGCCCCTTTTGCTTTTTCCATGAAAATTGGCGTGCCACCACCCACCCCTTTAAACGAGCGTGATGGACTATTAACGCCACCAACGATATGTTCTAGTGCTTCATTATATAGAAGTTCTGATTTTTGAAATTCCATAATTTCCTCCTTAAAACAATAATACTCAAAAGTTTATTCGACTGAGTTACTATAGTTAGTTGAATTAGCGCATTTTGAATAGAATTAGTTTGTGTCGATGTATTCAATGTAATGATGAAATTTACTAAGTTAAAAAAACATTAGAGAGATGCCTTAAATCTTCCTTCATTTAAGGTCCTACATATTCTAGCATGAATGATGACTTACTATGTAACTTTATGCTTTGCTGTTCGACAACATTGATCATTGTATTCCTTGTTCATAAATTAGTTGTTTTTTTCACTTCTAGTTCTTGATCTGAAATTATTTTATACCATAGCCCTTCAATTTTCACAGACTACTTGAAGTAATGAAGACCACCAGTTACACTTAACTCGTTGAAAAATTCAGGGGGAATTAAGAATGGATGTAATAGAGGTAAAAAAATTACGTAAAGAATTTAAGTCTTATTCAAGTCGTTCAGGACTAACTGGAGCTTTCCGAGACTTGTTTACTAGAAATTACAAAGTTATGGCTGCAGTAGATGATATTTCATTAAATATAAAACAAGGTGAAATGGTGGGTTATATTGGTGAAAACGGGGCTGGTAAATCGACTACCATTAAAATGCTTACTGGTATTTTGACACCTACATCAGGATCCGTCATCGTCAATGGAATGGATCCTCATAAACAACGAGAAGAGTTTGTTAGAACAATTGGTGTTGTATTTGGGCAACGCTCGCAGCTTTGGTGGGATATTGCCGTTCAAGAATCTTTTAGGTTGTTAAAGAAGGTCTATAAGGTATCTGATAAAGATTATAAAGAGCATATGGGATATGTAATTGAGACGTTAGATATTGGTCCTTTGTTAGATAAACCAGTAAGAAAGCTTTCATTAGGACAACGAATGAGATGTGAGTTAGCAGCTGCGCTCATTCACAATCCACCATTGTTATTTTTGGATGAACCTACGATTGGTCTAGACGTACTAGTGAAGTTGAAAATTCGCAAGTTCCTAAAAGAAATGAATGAAACGTATAAAACTACTGTATTATTAACAACGCACGATCTAACTGATATTGAAGCGCTATGTGAAAGAGTTGTGTTATTAGATGAAGGAAAAATTGTCTATGACGGAAGACTAGATCAATTACAGGCTAATTCTGTTGAATTAAAACAAATTGAATTTCAGTTTTTAAAGGATATATCTGAAGAAGTATTACCAAAGAAAGGTAATGTGAAATGGGAAAGGAAAGATCCATATACTTGGATTGCAATGGTTGATGGAGATGAAACTCAAGTTTCAAAATTAATTAGTGAAGTTGTTGAGAAAGATCCAATTAAGAACATTAAAATTAATGAGATTTCTACTGAGGAAATCATTCGAAAAATATATGAAGAAGGAATGGCGACTTCATGAGTAAATATTTAGAAATGATAAGAGTTCGTTTTTTAATGATGCTGGCTTATCGAACAAATTACTATAGTGGAATTTTAATTTATAGTATTAATATAGGTGCCTACTATTTTTTGTGGACGGCTATTTATGGTGGGAAGGAAGAAATTCAAGGCCTTTCAGTCATTCAAATGACTACATATGTAGCAGTTGCCTGGATGGCTAGAGCATTTTATTTTAATAACATTGATAGAGAAATTGCAGCCGAGATTAAAGACGGTAAGGTTGCTATAGAAATGATCCGCCCCTACAACTATTTAGGTATGAAAACGATGCAAGGTTTAGGCGAAGGTGTATTTCGCCTGTTGTTCTTTTCGGTGCCAGGGATGTTTATCGTTGCATTTTTATTCCCGTTAAACTTTTCTGCCAATTTAACAACTTGGGGATTGTTTTTTATTTCACTTTTATTTAGCTTTATCGTTAACACTCAGATTAATCTCCTTACTGGTATAATGACGTTTTTTCTTTTTAATAATTCTGGTTTGATAAGAGCGAAGCGAGTTGTTATCGACCTTTTCTCGGGATTACTGTTGCCGATTAGTTTTTATCCAATATGGGCGCAAACAGTAATGACATATTTGCCTTTTCAAGCGATCAGTTATATTCCAAGTATGATTTTCACTGAGGGGTTTGTTGGCCAAGAGATATATTCTGCTCTTATTCTGCAGATGATCTGGGTGGCAATCTTACTAATACCAATTCAATTGTTATGGCTGATAGCTAAAAAACAGTTGATTGTGCAGGGGGGATAGAAAGTATGTTTTATGTGAGTATTTTCTTTCAGTATGCTGCACAATACTTAAAAACAAGACTAACCTATAGAGTGGATACACTTGTAGAAATACTTTCGGACTTACTGTTCCAAGCAGTAAACCTTATTTTCATTTTGGTTGTATTTGGACATACAACTTTTTTAAGTGGATGGAACCGTGAGGAAATTATTTTTATTTACGGTTTTTTCCTAGTCCCTTATGCGATATTTACATCGTTTTTTAATATTTGGGACTTCAATGATCGTTATATTGTTAAAGGGGAATTGGATCGTGTTCTAACAAGGCCAATTCATAGCCTTTTTCAAATTATTATGGAACGCATGGAACTAGAGTCGTTATTCGGTGTGGTCACTGGGTTGGTCATTATGTATTATGCAGGAAGTAGTTTAGGACTATCTATCGCTTGGTATGATGTTTTCGTATTCATCGTGATGGTCCTAGGTGGAGCCTTTATTTATGCTGGTATTTTTATCTCATTAGCAAGCATTGGTTTTTGGTCAGATAGTCGAACCGATATTATGCCAATGATGTATAACATAGGTAACTACGGTAGATACCCAGTCGATATTTATCATCGAGTAATTCGCTATATTTTAACGTGGATCTTACCGTTTGCTTTTGTTGGGGTCTATCCAGCTGCTTATTTCTTAAAGCGTGAGGAATGGTATTATTATGCTTTCTTAACACCAGTAATGGGATTAATTTTTATTATAATATCGATCTGTATATGGAATGTTGGTGTAAAAAAATATCGAGGTGCAGGCAACTAGTTGCTGTTGCCTGTCCTAAATGAAACCACCTGATCATACAATATGAGGAGGTGGTTTTGTTATGAGCAAAGTTGTGCTTTTTTTAGTGATGTTCATATCTGTGGCTGGAATTATGATGAGTGTATTATTGATTTTAAAACATAAACCTATTTTTCATGGTAAAAGGATTTCAGTTCGGAATTTTGTTATTTTATTTCTTGTGTATGTGACTGTAGCGATAGGTTTTGGTTGTTTATATATATCACTAGAATTGATGGGAGTGCCAGTACTGACTGAAGGAGAAGTTAGGGTAGGTGGATCTTTCTTTCATTTGTTAGAAGATGCATTGTATTTTAGTGCAGTGACCATTTTGTCGGTCGGATATGGAGATATAACACCTTTAGGTATCGGTCGTTGGATAGCGATGGTTGAAGCATTTTTTGGATATTTACTTCCTGCAGCTTTTGTAGTTTCTACTGTTGCTAACTTAAAAGAAAAGATAAGAGCAAACTAGTTGTACATTTGGTTGAATTTGGTTACCCTTATACTAATGTAGGATTAATCGCGTATTATTTCATACATGGTTTACTACTTTACTAAAGTTTTAAAATGGAGGGGTAATATGGTATTGGAAATAGGTCAGGTAGCTCCTGATTTTACTTGTGAAGCAACAAATGGTAAAACAATGAAACTTTCAGATTTTCGTGGTAAAAATGTTGTATTATATTTTTATCCGAAAGATATGACTCCAGGCTGTACGACTCAGGCTTGTGATTTTAGAGACTATCATAAAAATTTTGACGAGGTAAACGCAGTTATTTTAGGGGTGAGTCCAGATCCTATAGATAGACATCATAAATTTATAGAAAAACATGGACTTCCGTTCTCGCTCCTTTCTGATGAGAACCATGAGATTGCAGAAGCTTATGGTGTCTGGAAGTTAAAGAAAAATTTCGGTAAGGAATATATGGGGATAGAGCGCTCTACTTTTGTGATCGATAAAGAGGGAGTACTTGTAAAAGAGTGGCGTAAAGTAAAGGTAAAGGAACATGTAGTAGAGGCATTAGAATACGTTAAAAATAATTTGAAATAAGTGAGTTAACTTAATGAATTGCATCATTCATTATTATCGCAATTAAGATACTATATTTAGATACGCAGGTCAGTTCTAACTGGGTATAGATTTATCCCACTCTTAAGGGGCAAGTAAGACCCCCAGCTCAAAACTTTAGAAAATCGAGAAGTTTAGGTGGGGGATAAACTGCCCCTAAAGGTCCGATATAGAATAACTTTCATCAGTGAAGCTGATGATTAGTTATTCTTATGCCCGTGGTATAAGTTGAACTAACAATCAGTGGGGGATGAAGGAAAACCCCCACTGATTGAAGTTCAGCTTTATGTGACGTTTTTTTGGTAATGGTGAAATTCACTCAAATGAGGTGGATTTGTACTAAAGTTTTTTAATTCCATAAGTCGAGGCGTCTGTCTATACATTTTTATTCATGGTGAATATAGATAAATTAGGAAATTTGTTTTTGATTTTTCCTCCTCATACATTGTTAGCGAGAATATACGTTATTCTCGCTTTTTTTTATTTAGATAAGCAGTAAGTGAAAAGCATACAATTATTTTATCCCACACTTAAGGGGCAAGTAAGACCCCCACCTCAAAACTTAAGAAAATCGAGAAGTTTAGGTGGGGGATAAACTGCCCCTAAAGGTCCGATAAGTTGAACTAACAATCAGTGGGGGATGAAGGAAAACCCCCACTGATTGAAGTTCAGCTTTATGGTTTGTTAAAATAAAGGTAACTTTTTTGAGAGGTGTTTATAAATGAAGGTAGTTTCGTCTGCTAATTTAAAAACAAGATTAAAAGAAAAATTAGTTTCTACATATCCAGAGGTATCCTTCTACTTTTATAAAAATATTGATGAAGGACTAACTGAGTTATTAGATGCTGATGTTTTAATTACGTATGGAGAGGATCTAACGGATGAAATTATTAAAAAGGTAAATAGTTTAAAATGGATAATGGTTATTTCAGCAGGTTTAGATATGATGCCATTTCAAGCGATTAAAGAAAAAGGCATTTTAGTAACGAATGCAAGAGGTATTCATAAAATACCAATGGCTGAATATACGATCGGCATGATGCTTCAAGTAGCAAGGCAAACTAAGCAACTAATTCAAAATGAACAAGATCATACTTGGGATCGGCGCATACCAATGATGGAGTTGAATCAAAAGGTATTGGGGATACTAGGGACAGGATCAATAGGAGCAGAAATTGCCAAATATGCGCAAGTGTTTAACATGAGAACTATAGGTTTTAATCGTAGTGGTAAAGAAGTCGACGGTTTTAATGAAATTGTCACTATTGATAATCTAGAGAAATTAATAAAAGAAAGTGATTTTATTGTATCTGTACTTCCTAGCACTAGTATGACAAATGGTTTATTAAATAAAAAACTATTTGATCTAATGGAAGATGTAATTTTTATAAATATAGGTCGAGGAAAAAATGTAGTAGAAAAAGATTTGATTTCAGCCTTAAATCAAGGGAAGGTTACTCACGCTGTTTTAGATGTATTTGTAGAAGAGCCACTACCAAAAAGTCACCCATTTTGGGATATGGAAAATGTAACGGTAACACCTCACTTGTCTGGAATTTCATCTCAATACCAACCTAGAGCACTTGAAATTTTTGAAGAGAATTTAAAGTTATTCTTAAAAGGTGAAAAAAATTATTTGAACAAAATAGATTTTGACAGAGGATATTAAATTAGTATATTTAGTTACAAATAGCTTTTAACGTCATTATTTTTTGTGTTAATGGTACAATTATTGACAGTACTTCCTAGTTATAATATACTATTTATAAACATTATAAAATAATAATTTATATTTAATGAAAAGGAGAGGTGTTTGTTTATGACGTATCGTTTACAAGAAGCACTTGATTCCTTGAAGAACACAAAAGTACGTATGACACCTCAACGTCATGCCATATTAGAGTATCTCTTTAGTTCATTTTCCCACCCGACAGCTGATGAAATATATAAAGCTTTGGAGGGAAAGTTCCCTAATATGAGTGTAGCAACTGTATATAATAATTTGCGTGTCTTTAAAGAAGTTGGGCTAGTGAGAGAATTAACATATGGTGATTCGTCTAGTAGGTTTGATAGTGTTACATCTGATCATTATCATGTAATCTGTCAATGTTGTGAAAAGATAGTTGATTTTCATTACCCAGGCCTAGATGAAGTGGAAACCTTAGCTGAGCATGTGACCGGGTTTAAAGTTAAGAGTCACAGAATGGAAATTTACGGTACTTGCCCAGAGTGTTCGAAAAAAGAGCAACATTAATAGCTGACTTAACTACTTTTTGAGTCAGCTCCTTTTATACATACAAATGAGCTTTATTATCTCCGATCTTGGAGTGGATAAGGCTCATTTTTTTGTTGTTCACTCTCTTCTACCATTTATAAAACTTTGTGGAAATAATATTGATTGTTTTTAGAAGGTTTCACTTATTATAGTGTCGAAAATGTATGATTAATAAGCGTTTTTAAGGAGGGTATAACTTTGGAACAATTGATTAATCATTTATATGATAACAGGATTACTGAAGATACATTAGGGGTATTGTATATAAATGAAATGATGTCCAAGGTAGAAGGGATTCCGAATCTTTCTGCAGTTGTGCTACTAATTGTTGAAAGCGCTAAACCTAACCCTTTAGAACACTATGATATAAAAAATAAGTTGGTACAGTTACAATGGATTAATAAAGATGAATTAGAGAGGGGTTCTGTAAACAGTAGTGACTCTCATCTAATTGATTGGGTACTAAGTGGTATGGTTTTGTTTGAAAAAGATGAATATATAACTATGTATCGAGAAAATATTAATGATTTTCCTTTAATGGAAAGAAAACAAAAAATGCTAACCGAACTTGCGAAGTTAATTCGTAAATATAACTATGGTAAGAAATTATTTCTTAATGGATGTTATTTGGATGCTTTCAATACAATTGTCTGTTCGTTACAACACCTTGCTAAACTCTCGATAATTGAACATGGGTATTATCCTGAGGTTAATGTTTGGAAACAGGTTAAACGTATTGAGCCAGAAATATATAAATTGTATGATGAAATTGTTACTGGTGGTGAAAACTTAGAAAAAAGATTAGAACTCCTTTTTCTAGCGATTGATTTTGCGATAGCATCAAAATCAAAGTTAAGTGCAACCTACTTGATAGAGATATTAAACTTAAAAGAACCTGTGGATATTGAAGGAGTAATAACTCAACTTGAATTTAAAGGGTGTGTGGTTGAATTAAATTTACTTGTCGATTATCTAGTTCAAAAAGGAATAATTGATATAATGAAGGTGAAAACAGATAGTGAAGAAATATTTAGGAGGTTTTACTATGTTAGGTTTAGGTGATAAAAAAAGTTATTGACTTTGGTTGGTTTGGTGATATAATAAATCTTGTCGCTAAAAACGACAGTTGCTAGTTGCTTAAAGTGTGAAACACTTATTTTTCAAAAAAAAGTTTTAAAAAGTGTTTGACATAACTCGGTTAAAATGGTATATTTAAAAAGTCGCTGATTTGAACATCGGTTGACGTTATTGAAAAAAGTTGTTGACAAACAAGGAAAAAATTGATAAGATTTAATTCTTGTTGCGATTTGGACAACATTGATTGTTCTTTGAAAACTGAACACACAGCCAAGCGAATTAAAAGAGATAACATTATCTCGTCAATGTTTTATTTTGAGCTTTATCAAACACTTTTATGGAGAGTTTGATCCTGGCTCAGGACGAACGCTGGCGGCGTGCCTAATACATGCAAGTCGAGCGAATGGATGGGAGCTTGCTCCCTGAAATTAGCGGCGGACGGGTGAGTAACACGTGGGCAACCTGCCCTGTAGACTGGGATAACTTCGGGAAACCGAAGCTAATACCGGATAATCTTTGGAGCCTCATGGTTCTAAAGTAAAAGTTGGGTTTACCTAACNCTACAGGATGGGCCCGCGTCGCATTAGCTAGTTGGTAAGGTAACGGCTTACCAAGGCGACGATGCGTAGCCGACCTGAGAGGGTGATCGGCCACACTGGGACTGAGACACGGCCCAGACTCCTACGGGAGGCAGCAGTAGGGAATCTTCCGCAATGGACGAAAGTCTGACGGAGCAACGCCGCGTGAGCGATGAAGGCCTTCGGGTCGTAAAGCTCTGTTGTTAGGGAAGAACAAGTACCGTTCNAANAGGGCGGTACCTTGACGGTACCTAACGAGAAAGCCACGGCTAACTACGTGCCAGCAGCCGCGGTAATACGTAGGTGGCAAGCGTTGTCCGGAATTATTGGGCGTAAAGCGCGCGCAGGCGGTCTCTTAAGTCTGATGTGAAAGCCCCCGGCTCAACCGGGGAGGGTCATTGGAAACTGGGAGACTTGAGTGCAGAAGAGGAGAGTGGAATTCCATGTGTAGCGGTGAAATGCGTGCGGTGAATACGTTCCCGGGCCTTGTACACACCGCCCGTCACACCACGAGAGTTTGTAACACCCGAAGTCGGTGGGGTAACCTTTTGGAGCCAGCCGCCTAAGGTGGGACAGATGATTGGGGTGAAGTCGTAACAAGGTAGCCGTATCGGAAGGTGCGGCTGGATCACCTCCTTTCTATGGAGTAATACTCTAGTCGATGCTTTTCTTAGGAAAAGTACGCTGACGCTGTGTTTCAGTTTTGAGAGAATGATCTCTCATTTAAATAGTAAGGCAATGTGAAAGCTGACGAAGAAATACGACGTTTATCATTTGCCGACTCGTTCTTTGAAAACTAGATAACAACAATACATTTAAGTTTTACCGGAAGTCATTATGACTTTGAGTAAATCTTGAGTAGTCAAGAATTCAATTCGACGAAAAATCCTTTTGAAAAAACAGGTATTTTTTCGGAAGAAGCAAGGAGATCGAGGCGGCGAGCTTTCGAGCAGCGGAGTGTATGTTTAAGGATACATGAGCAGCGCAGAAAAGAGAAGCCAACGAAGAGATCCGCAGCTTATTACGGAAAAATTAGGTTAAGTTAGAAAGGGCGCACGGTGAATGCCTTGGCACTAGGAGCCGACGAAGGACGCGACGAACAGCGATATGCCTCGGGGAGTTGTAAGTAAACTTTGATCCGGGGATTTCCGAATGGGGGAACCCACNATCCGTAATGGGATGGTATCCATATCTGAATACATAGGGTATGAGAAGGCAGACCTGGGGAACTGAAACATCTAAGTACCCAGAGGAAGAGAAAGAAATATTCGATTACCTGAGTAGCGGCGAGCGAAACGGTAACAGCCCAAACCAAGGGGCTTGCCCCTTGGGGTTGTAGGACACTCTAAACGGAGTTACAAAGAAACGAAGTAGACGAAGCGATCTGGAAAGGTCCG